>CAVPHR010000001.1:0-2216926 GCA_963704775.1 uncultured Chloroflexia bacterium
TGACGGCACCTGCGGTCAGGCCCGAGGCGAGTTGGCGCTGGAAGAAGATGAACATGATCAGCGGCGGGATCGTGATCAGCAGAACGTCCGCGAACAGCAGGTTCCAGCGGGTGTTGAACTGGCTCTGGAAGTTGAACAGCGTCAGCTGGACTGTCGCGTTGTCGTTCCCAGGCAGGAAGTACAGCGGGTTGACGAAGTCGTTGTAGATGGCGACCGACGAGACGACGATGACCGTGATGATGGCCGGCCGCAGGAGTGGGAGGATCACACTCCAGTACAGCCTGAACGGCGTCGCACCATCCATGAGTGCGGCCTCGTCGAGCTCCCTGGGGATGACCGACACGAAGGCCACGAAGACGAGGATGGCAAAGGGCATCCCGAATGCGACCTCGACGAAGATGAGTCCCGCCAACGTCTTGAAGAGCCCGAGTGCCTGGAGCAGGAAGATCGTCGGCACAACGGCCGGAGGGATGATCAGTCCGGCGAGGAACAATCCACTGACGAGCGCGGCGACCCGATCCCGGCGTCGCTGGATCACGAAGGCGATCAGGGACGCCAGGATGACCGTGATGGTGACTGACGCGACCGTCAGGACCAGGCTGTTGCGGACTGCGGTGACCATGATGCCGTTGCGCTCGCTCAGCACGGCTTGGAGGTTCTCGAGGATCTTCCAGTCGGTCGGCCAGGCGAAGTCGAGGGACGACGCCTCGGCTTTTGTCTTCGCCGCTGTCACGACGATGAAGATGAACGGGACGATGAACACGATGAAGGCGATCGACAGCGCGACGAGATCGACCCAGTACCGGCGGGCCAGACCAGCGGCCCTCACAGTTCGATCTCCCGCTTCGAGAAGAATCGCATCATCGGGTAGACGAGCAGCATGACGATGATGAACAGGATCACATTGCCGGCGGTCGCGAGGCCGTAGAAACCTGCTTGATACTCCTTGTAGATCGTCGATGCGATCACGTCGGTGGAGAACCCCGGGCCACCACGCGTCATGGTCCAGATCAGGTCGAACGAGCGCAGCCCGCCGATGAAGGACAGGATGATCACGGTGAACGTGGCGTTCCGGGTCAGCGGGATGATCATGTAGCGGAACTTGGCCCAGGACCCTCCCTCGAGCCGGGCCGCGTCGAGGTATTCCTCGGGGATCGACACGATCCCCGCGATGAAGATGACCGTCGCGATCCCGACGCCCTTCCAGACATCCACGGCGGCGACGGACAGCAACGCGATATTCGGGTTGCTCAGCCACGCTGGTCCATCGATCCCGACGATCGCCAACGTCCGGTTGATCAGACCTTCGGAGGGGTGCATCAAGACCGCGAACGTGATCCCGACCGCCACTGTGCTGATGAGCACTGGAAAGAAGATGATCGAGCGGAGCGCGGAGCGCATGTGGATCCTGGACGTCAGGAGCGTCGCCAGCAGGAGGCCGAGGATGACCTTCGAGCCGCTGGTAACGACGGCGTACACGAACGTGTTGCGGAGACCGCTCGTGAGGGATGGGTCTTGGAGGAACTCTCCGAAGTTTTCGAGGCCGATGAAGGTCGAATCGAACAACGTCCAACGCGTGAGACTGAAGTAGAAGGCCGCCACGGTGGGGACGATGAAGATCACCGCAAACAGCAGGACCCCCGGGAGGTAGAACCACCGGGGGTACATGGCGTCAAGGGATCGTTGCGACGTCCGGCGCCGTGGCGCGGACGACGGCACGTCGGAGACGGGAACGGCCGACCGTGACAGGTCGACCGTTCCCTTGGCGGACTGGCGCGTCGCGTCCAGTCGAGAACTCACCAGCCAGGAAGCCCCAGCTGCTTGGCCTGCTTCTCGATGTCCTTGTCGTACAGGGCCGCGCCCTCCTTGGCCGAATTCAGACCGGTACCGACGGCCACCGTGATCTGTTCCAGGGACGGTCCCTTGACCGGCGAGAGGAACTCGAGGGCCGGCGTCGCGGCGTTCTTGTCAAGGTACTTCTGGATATCGAGGACTGCGGGCAGGGCATCAGCCGGTAGCTTGGCGCCCTTGATGACGTACGGGCCCGAGGGCGGCTGCGCGGCGGTCGCTGCCTCGGCGCCTTCAACGGAGGCGATGAACGCGAGGAAATCCTTGGCGGCGGCGAGCTTATCGCCCGTCGTCGTCTTCGGGATGTAGGTGGCTGCCGGCATCCAGATCGTCGCGCAGTTCTTGGCCGCGTCCGTGCCTGGCTGTCCGAAGAAGCCGATGTCCTGGATCGCCTCGGGATGGTTCTCCGCGATCGTTCCAAGGGCGAAGGTCAGCATCGGGTACTGGGCGAATTTGCCAGTCGCGAGCCCGTTGAGGCCGTCGTCGAAGCTGGCAGCCCCGAAGTCCTTCTCGTACCAACCCTTGTCAAATCCTTCCTGCAGGTGCTGGAAACCGGCGAGCGCTGCAGGGGTGTCGGCGTACTTGATCTTGTTGTTGGTGTAGTCCGTGGCGAAGTTCGGGACGGCCGCCTGGACGTTGCAGTAGTCCGCGAGGACGAACAGCTGCGACGTCCACGTGTCCGGGGCCTTGTAGGTTGCGCCGACCGGGGCGATCCCGGCGGCCTTGAGCTTGTCGTTGTTGGCTGCGAACTCGGCCCAGGTCGTCGGGACCGTGAGGCCCTGCGCCGCGAAGATCTTCTTGTTGTACAGGATGCCGCCACCCATCGCCGTGCCACTGGGCACGCCAAAGATCCCGCCGTTCTGCGAC
The DNA here is from genome assembly GCA_963704775.1 of uncultured Chloroflexia bacterium. Lineage (GTDB taxonomy): Bacteria > Chloroflexota > Limnocylindria > Limnocylindrales > CSP1-4 > SPCO01. Next base: position 2,716 of record CAVPHR010000001.1, read on the forward strand.
ACCGTCGGGATGAATGAGTCGGCGATGTTGGCGATGTACGGCTCGCCGGTCAGGTCGACGAGCGTCTGCGATGGATTGAGCGCCTGCAAGAGCGAGCCGGCGTTGTACCAGAAGATGTCCGTCATATCGCCAGTGGCGAGCTTCGTCTTGACCAGGTTGTCGCCTTCGGTGCCGCCGGGACGGCTCTGGACGTTGATGGTGACGTTCGGGTGCTTCGCCGTGTAGGCCTCGGCGAAGGCGCTGGCGAGCTGCTGGTTCGCCTGCGAATTGTCGACCAGGTATTCGAGTGTGACCGCCGCAGCCGACGGTTCGGGCGTTGCCGTCGGAGCGACGGTCGGAGCGGTCGAAGCGGCAGAAGCGGCCGCACTCGGCGACGCCGCTCCCCCGCCGCTGCAGGCCGTGACGACCAATGCGGTCATCGCCGTGAGGACGATCGCTCGCCTCATTCGTGTCAGATCCATGGACTTCCTCCTCATGCCAAGCTGCCTCGATCGGCACGACCGTGCCGGTCGTTGGCCGTCGATCCCAGGGATTTCGCAGTTCGTCCTACGCGAATTGCGCAGTCCTCCTTCCTCCTGCTCAGCCGAGCAGCGATGACCTCGATGCCGGCGTGTCTCCGAGCTCCCGGTCGACTCGGGATGACCGGATGGGCACGCCATCGACCGCCGGATCGGTCGCGTATGGCACGAGACTGATCTCGATGCCACGCGCTTCCGGGGCCGTGACCATGGGTTCGGGGGGCTGATCGGTCCGAGATGACGCCCGTCAGTTCCTCGGTCCGACAGAAGGTGGCGAATGCCGTGTGGCCCCACTTGGTGTGATCGACGATCGCAATGACCTCGCGGGCCACCTCGATCATCGACCGCTTGATCTGGGCCTCTTCCTCGGTTGCATCGGAGAGTCCCGTCTCGAACGTGAACCCGGCCGCGCCGACGAATGCCGTCTGGACGTTGATCCGATCGAAGACGCCGGAACCGATGGTCCCGACCACCGACAACGCCTCCCAGCGGACCCAGCCACCCGGGAGGACCACCGCGATCCCCGGACAGCCGGCAAGCTCCGACGCGATCCGGAGGCCGTTGGTCACGACCGTCAGGTGGTTCCAGCTGCCCCGAGCCCTGAGGGCACGAGCAAGCTGGAGTCCGGTCGTGCTCGCATCGATCGCGATGCACTCGCCGTCGGTGACCCGCAAGGCGGCGGCCGCCCCGATGGCGGCCTTCTCGGCGCGTTGCATGCGCTCGCGGATATCGAAGGAGCGCTCGGATGAGCGCGATTCGAAGCTGATGGCCCCGCCGTGTGCCCGCGTGATGCGTTCCTGGGCAGCCAGGACAGCGAGATCCTTCCTGATGGTCTGCCGCGAGACGCCGAATTGATCGACGAGCTCTCCGACCCGGACCCGACCCTGGGCGTCGACGAGCCGGACGATGGCAAGACGGCGTTCGCTCGAGAACGCGTCTACCGGACGTGCGTCGACGTCGGCGGGAGCGTCAGCCATGAGTGCGAGTCGATGACAGCATGCCATCCATCCGATCGAGCTCGTCGCCGATCCGTCCTCCTTGGACCGGTCGTCGTTGGCCCCGAAGATAGGGAGGGGCCCCCTCTCGAAGTTGGCAATGGTTGTCGGGAGGTTGCACAATCTTGCGGATGTCCGAAGGGATGAAACCAACACGCCGCGAACGCAACGTTTGGCACATGGAGCCGGAGGATGCGCGTCCCGACGCATCCCCCGAGCCGACGCCGCTGATCGCGCCGGGAAGCGTGGTCGGACTCTGGGTCGTCGAACATCTGCCCGTGGTCCATCCGCACGACCATGCCTTCTACGAGATGGCGCTCGTGCTCAGCGGCAGCGGGTTCCATGTCTGCGGGGACAGCGAGGAGCCGGTCCAGGCTGGCACCGTGGTCTTCGTCCCGCCTGGGGTCGCGCACGGCTACCGGGGGTGCCGCGACATGGAGGTCTACAACTGCTTCTTCCGCGCGGAGCTATCCGAGTTCGAGCTCCTTTGGGCCGCCCGCGACGACGCCCTCGGGGCCCTGTTCGGACGCAGTGGGACCCGGCGCATCGACGACCACGTCGTCATCCAGGTGGACCGGGCGGCCTTCGAGGAATGCATCAGTGAACTCGACGCGATCCGCCACGAGGATCCGTCCGAGCGAAGCCACGCGCGCCAGATCGGCCACCTGCTGCTCGCCCTGGACCTGATCGCCAGGCACGGGCAGCGGTACGGCCCGAAGCCCACCGAACGGCGGCTCGCGACTCCACGTGTCGTGGCAGCCGTCCTCGACGCATTCGACGCAGACCTCGCGCGGCACTGGACACTGGCCGACCTGAGCACGGAGGTCTATGTCGGCTCGTTCCATCTCGCCCATGAGTTCAAGCGCTGGATGGGCATATCCCCGATGGCCTACCTCACGCGGCGGCGCGTGGAACGGGCAGGCATCCTGCTGGCCGGGACCGACGACTCGATCGCGTCCATCGGGCGGGCGGTCGGCTGGCCGGAGCCCGCGGCATTCTCCCGGCAGTTCTCGAAGGCGTTCGGCGTCAGCCCTCGCGAATTCCGGCGCCGCCGAGCCGAGTCCCCGACGTTCGAGCACGTGCCGAGCTGAGCCGGCCCTCGATCGAGGTGGAAGACCTCGTGGCCTCGAGGGCCGCGCGATCCCAGCCGGCGAGGTCGGCGCCTACCTCGTAGGTACTCTCGAGGAAGGCCAATGTCGTCGCCTCGGGGTCGTGCAGGCCGTCGAGGTCGGCCTCGCGCAAGACGAACTCGCGGAGCGAGGCATCAAAGCTCGCTGCGTCTGGAGAGACGCGGCTCTGTGCAAAGCCCTCGGGTTGCGGGTACATGTATGAGTAGAAGGCCGGCCCGAGCTCGGGGCTCGACGGCCACCAGCCGGCACTGCTGACCTCGTGGCTGTAGGCCTCGTGCATGACCCAGTCGGGACAGTTCGGGATGCCTCCGGGATGGGGAGGCGCCGTGCGACCAGAGAAACGCGTCACCGCCAGGTCGAACCCGCCCCAGAAGAAATGGACGGGGCTCGCCTTGCCGATGAAGCCACCGCGAAACTCGGTGAGCAACCGATGGGCCTTACCCAGGCCATGCCAGAAAGCCCGCGCGTCGTCGAGGTCATAGCTTGCGTGCTCGTCGTCCCGCTCGAAGGGGATCGCGACGTCGACCTCGACCGGCGTCGTCCGGATCGACACGTCGATGTCGAGCGACGCCAGGCCATCCATGACGGCTCGATAGAAGGTCGCGACCGACATCGGCCGCAGATCGAACGCAAAGGATCGGCCGTCACTTTCCGCTGCGCCGAGGCGATGATCGACAAAGTCGAAATCGAGTTGGAACAGGCGGTCGCCGTACGGCATCGAACCCGTGGTCAGGCCACGCGCGGACACGTACAGCGGCACGTGCCACCAGTGGTTGAGGGCAGGGGTCGTGGCCATGCGGACCTTGCCGACGACCTGTGTCCACATGTGGATGGTCGCCAGCGTACGGGCGGGGTCCCCGGGTGGCACGTAATGCTGCGGCGCGGTCATCCGAAGTGACTGGTCCATCTCGTTCAGGCCGGTCCGTCCAGGCCCGGCGCCCTGCGGCCGACGACCCTCAATGCAATCGCGACTGCCAGTCGGTCGGCACCCGCCCGGCCGGTCCAGGCACCGGCTGGTCGAGCGGATGGTGGTGCGGCGGAGCCAGAGGAGGACCCTCGCCGTACCCATTGGCGACGTAGCTCCAGAACCAGTCTTCGCCCGGCTCGTAGCTCTGGACGATCGGATGACCGGTCGCCGCTGCATGGTGGCTCGCGTGCTGGGATGGCGACGAGTCGCAACAGCCGACGTGGCCGCACGCGGCGCAGCGTCGGAGATGGAACCACCAGCCCTCGGACGCGAGGCATTCGACGCAGCCCGGTCCGCTCGGCGGGACCGAGGGATCGAAGTCGTTCTCTGCCATCAGCGATCACCGTTTCTCATCGACCACGTCCCGCCGCTAAGGTCCGGCGCGACCGTCGACTCGTTCGTCGCCATTTTGCCGCGACGTGCGGAGCCTTGCTCGGATCGGTTCTCTAGAACCCGAGGACCTCGTCCACGAAGACGACAGTCACGCGCCCGGGGGCGATCTCGCGATTGATGATCAGGATCTTGCTGACCGCGCTGTGAACGCCGTATTCAGCCTGGGCTCGGGCATCCTCGAGGGGAAATGCGTAGTCGTAGACACGGCGCAAGCCGTCTTCGAGGTCGGCCACGATCTTCTGCGTCCCGACGACGAGGACCACCCGCCCGGCGCCGGAGACGTAGGGCCCAAGCTGACTCCCACCCATCGAGGCGGCCACGAGCGATCCGGTCTCCGTCACCGCATGAACGCTGCCAAGCATCACGTCCGGAGACGAAGTCAGCCGGCGGATCTCGTCGCCCTGAGTCGTCCGATCCATGCTCCAGACCCGCGGGCGGACGGCATCGTAGAGACCGGACTTCTCGATCGCTTCGGTGATGCCCGACACCTCGAGCGACATCGATGCGCCGTGGTGGACCTGGGATCCGGCGGGGATGAGACCGAGGACGATCCGCTTCGCGTCAGCGGCATCGACCGCGCGAATCACGTCGATCCCGTTCAGTCGAAGCGCCGCGGCGGCGCGTTCGACGCTCGCTTCGTCAGCGGTGCGCCCATAACGAAGCTGGATATCCTGGTCGAGTTCTCGGTCGAGTTGCGTGATCACGTGCGGGCTTCCTTCCGGCGATGTCGGTTGCTATGCTTGCAACCGCAAACACCTTACCGCTATCTGGTTGTACATGCAAGTACTTTCGGAAGCTGGCCTGGCGGAGCTTGTCGCCAACGAGCTACCTCAAGGACGCACGGTCGCGGCCTGGGGCGCGCTGCTGCGAGCCCACGCGACGCTGATGCGCCAGCTGGAGGCCGAACTGGAAGACGAGACGGGTCTGGCTCTCGCCGATTTCGACGTGCTCGCCCAATTGGCATCCGCGGGGGGTGAGCTGCGCATGACGGAGCTCGCGAACCGCGCCCTGATCTCGCGATCGGGTATGACTCGGCGCGTCGCCCGGATGGTCGGAGAGGGCCTGGTCGGCAGGGCTGCGGCCGACGGCGACGGTCGCGGGGTCGTGGTCGTCATCACGGAAGCCGGCGCGGACCGCCTGACGGAGACCGCGCCTGTCCACGCTCGGGGGATCGCCCGCTACTTCTTGTCCCGGCTCGACGACGACGAGCTTGCCGTGCTCGAGACTGCCCTCGACAAGGTCACGGTCGACTGCACGTTCGGCTGAAGGGAGTCGAACACAGGTTTCGGCCGAGCCCGCCCGATCCTGGGCCAGTGAGCCTCGCGAGGCCTCAGAGTTCATGACAACCTGCCAGCTCGTCTCGACGATGCTCAAGCAAGGAGAGGGCGAGCTGCAGGTCCTTGTTCCCACCGCATAACAGGGCTGACCTCCGACCATGAAGGGAGCACGAGCTATGTCACTCGCCCGGGTCCAATTCTTTTCCGTGTCTCTCGACGGTTTCGGCACTGGCGAGGGCCAGAGCCTCGAGACGCCGTTCGGCCACGCCGGCGAACGGCTGCACCAATGGATGTTCGTGACTCGGTGGTGGCGCCAGATGGTCGGCGAGCCCGGCGGCAGCGGCGGCCTCGACGACGCCTTCCTGCGGCAACACGATCCGGGAGTCGGCGCCGAGATCATGGGCTCCGGGAAGTTCGGCCCGCCTGGATGGCACGATGACCCGGAATGGCGAGGCTGGTGGGGTCCGAATCCGCCGTTCCACACGCCGACCTTCATCCTCACCCATCACCCGCGCCCATCGATCGAGATGGAGGGCGGCACGACGTTCCACTTCCTCGACGCGTCGCCTGCCGAGGCCCTCGCAACGGCTCGCGAGGCCGCGGGCGGTCTGGACGTGCGCCTCGGTGGAGGTGCGACCATGATCCGCGAATTCCTTGCCGCCGGACTCGTCGACCACATGCACGTGGTGGTGGTTCCGATCCTGCTCGGCCGAGGCGAACGACTCTGGGACGGACTGGAGGGTCTCGAGAAGGACTACGAGGTCGAGGCAACCTCCTCACCCAGCGGAGTGACGCATTTGACGTTCACCCGCGTGGGGTCGTAGCCCGTCTGGCACCGACCCCCCGTTGGGTGATCCAGGACTGACCGACGACCGAACGTGTGGTCGGACGATCACCCCCGCGGGTATCCTCGCGTCGGATCCGTCCGACGCCGCAGGGGATCGCAATGCCCGACCAGCCGGAGCCCGCCTGTCTCGTTCTTGCCGACATCAGCGGGTACACGAGTTACCTCGCCGGCGTCGAACTCGACCACGCTCAGGACATCCTGGCCGACCTGACTGACGCCGTCGTTCGAGCACTCCGGCCGACCTTCCGCCTTGCCAAACTCGAGGGTGACGCGGCATTTGCCTACGTCGTCACCGATGTGATCGACGGATCGATCCTCCAGGACACCATCGAGCACTGCTACATTGCCTTCCGACGGCGCCTGCGCGACATCGGCCAGGCGTCGCAGTGCGACTGCAACGCGTGCACCTACATCCCCCGGCTCGACCTGAAGTTCGTCGTCCATCACGGCCTCATCGCCAGGCAACGGATGGCCGGTCGCGAGGAACTGGTCGGTCGCGATGTCATCGTGGTCCATCGACTGCTCAAGAACGACGTCCAGGCCGCGCTCGGCATCAGCGCCTATGCGCTCTACACCGACGAGTGCGTCCGGATCATGGGACTCGCCGATCCCGCAGCAGCAGGTTTGATCGAGCACCGCGAGACGTACGAGTTCGTGGGCGAGGTGTCGGGCTGGGTCCGCAACCTCGACGCCGTCTGGCAGGACGCTGAGGCAAGTGCGGCATCGATCGTCGCGGCTGACCAGGCAGCGTGGACGACGTCGTTCACCTTCGAAGGTCCGCCGGCGATCGCCTGGGAGTGGGTCACGTCCCCGGCCCGACGACTCCAGTGGCAGATCGGCGTCGACGCGGTCAACGAGGACCTCGCGGGTGGGCGACGCGGCGTCGGGACCACGAACCACTGCGTCCATGGCCGCGATGCGATCGTCGAGGAGATCCTCGCCTGGCATCCACCCGAGATCCTCACGACCCGGTTCCAGATGCCGATGCCGGGCATCCCCAAGTTGATACGAACCGAACTCTTCGAAGCGACGGCCGAAGGAGACAAGACGCTGTTCACCGTCCGCGTGCAACGACCGTCATCGGCCAAGGACCGCGCCAAGCTCGAGGAGGTGGCACCGTTCCTCTTCCATGCATACGGCGACGGCCTGGCGACACTGGCGCCGATGATCGAGGCTGACGTCGCCGCGCGGTCCGCCGCCGCATCGGTGACACCCGAGCCCGACCTACCGGTTTCGGCCGGGCGGAACCTCACCGCACGCTCGTGATCCGGTAGGAGACCTCAGGGCAGCGGCCTACTCGTCGTCGGGCAGCGGAGGCGGCACCGGGCGGTGGGCCTGCGTGGCCTCTTCGATGAGGCGTTGGTACTCGTCCCGGAGCCGGTGGATCTCGCCATGAAGCCGCTCGGCCTCAGGCGATCCGGGAGTGGCCGCCTCGAGATCCCGCTCGGCAGCCCGCCACTGGTCGAGGACGGCGATCGCCAGTCGTTGATACGGCATCGTGGCGCCTCCCGGTCGAGCCGCCGATCTGGGCGGTGCCGGGCGAGTATGGCATGCAGAGATTCCTTCAGTGACGAAGGTCACACCCATTGCTTTGGCCTAGAGAAAGGCGCGATCAGATGCCTCGACTCCAAGTCAAGACCTTCGCCGCTCCGGACGAAGTGCGGACCCTGCCGAAAGGACACGCGGTGGTGGTCAGCCTCGACGAAGCGACCGTGGGCCGATCCCAGTGGGACCCCGGGTGGCGATGGTCGGTCGATCTCGCTCCGATCATGGGGACCCGCAGCTGCCAGGTGCATCACCTGGGCCTTTCGGTCTCGGGCCTGCTCCACGTCGTCATGGACGACGGCCAGGCGCTCGACATCCCTCCGGACTCAGTGTTCGAGATCCCGCCCGGCCACGACGCATGGGTGGTCGGCGACGAGCCGTGGATCACGGTCGAGTGGACGAGCGCCCGGATCGTCGGCGTCGCGCCCGAGGGTCCCGGAGAACGGGTGCTCGCGACCGTCCTCTTCACCGACATCGTCGACTCGACGGCGACCCTCCAGAGACTCGGCGACAACGCGTGGCACGAGCTGCTGCGAGCCCACAACGCACGCCTGCGCGACGACCTGAACGTCTTCCATGGACGCGAGGTCAAGACGACGGGCGATGGCTTCCTGGCCGTCTTCGATGGCGCGACGAAGGCCGTCCGATGTGCGGCGGCCATGGTTCGGTCGGCGCGCGAGATCGGGCTCCCGATCCGCGTCGGACTGCACACGGGCGAGATCGAATTCGTCGGGGACGACGTCCGCGGCGTCGCCGTCCACGCCGCCGCCCGGGTGATGTCGCTCGCCGCGGCAGACGAAGTTCTCATCTCGTCAACGACGGCGGACCTCCTCGAGGGCTCCGGACTCGCGCTCGACGACGCCGGGACCCATGAACTGAAGGGCCTTTCCGGGCGCCGCCAGCTGTACCGGCTTGCCGGAGCCCGGTCGTCGGACTGACATCGGCAAGGCAGCGTCGTGACTCGCGAGACCCTCGACTCGCTCGAGTCAGCCGAACGTGAAGCAGTAGGTCTCGACGCCGGCCTCGAGGAACTCGATCTCGAATCGTCGCTCGACGACCCGCCCGGGTTGGCGGATCAGCTGATACGTGTTCTGGTCGTTGACCGTCCCGCTGCCGTCGGAAGCGACGTCGCTCCCAAGTGCGTCGACCGCGGGCTGGCCATCGAGGAAGACCCGGAACGGGATCGCAGCTCCCTTGGATGCAGGACCCATGACGAGGTTGAGATCGCGGGCGTGGAACTGGAACGCGATGCGTGCGCCCGGCGTGATCGCCACGGCGGCGTGCCCGGCCACGCTCCAGTCGCCCGAGAGCGCCCAGTAGTTGAGCGGCAGCCGGGCGGGCGCGGCATAGGCGTGCGGCTCGTCGAAGCGAGCGGCATCCTCCTGGGCGAAGCCAGAGGCCTGGCGGTAGCCGGTGTACGTCTCGGGCGTCTGCAGCGTCTGCCAGTCGGCGGCCACCTCAAGTCCCCGAGGCTCGACCGCCACCAGCTGCTGGTCGATGTCGTGCGCGCCGCCGTCGAGCAGCAACTGCTGGATGACCATCTCGGTCATCGCGTACTCCCCTTCCCCGAAGTGGTGGAAGCGGATCCGCCCCTCGCCATCGGCGATGTACACGGCCGGCCAGAAGTGGTTGTCGAATGCGCGCCAGACCCCGTAGTCGCTGTCGATCGCGATCGGGTACTCGACGCCGAGGGAGCGCGCATGGGCGACGACGTTGTCGACGTCATGCTCGAAGCCGAACTCGGGCGTGTGGACACCGATCACCGTCAACCCGGCGTCCGCGTACTTCGCGGCCCATGCACGGACATATGGCGCCGTTCGCAGCCAGTTGACGCACGTGTAGGTCCAGACGTCGACGAGGACGACGCGTCCGCGCAGTCCCTCCGGCGTCAGCGGTTCGGAGTTGAGCCAGCCCGTCGCACCGTCGAACGACGCCAGCTGCCCTTCGATCGGCAAGTCGATCTGCTCGCCTGCCAGGCGATGGGCGATGGACCGGATCAGGCCGGGCCTGCGGCCACTGTCGTCGGACATGGGCGTGTCTCCTGGGGTCGACCCGTGTCGACGTCCGTGGATTGTTCCACGACGAGGGAGACGTTTCCACTCAGTCAACCGAACGGTTGATGCGCCATCAACCGGGCTGACCGGGCGTTCCAGCCGGCCGGGCGATGTCAGCAGCACCGGGCTCGGCCGACACTCGGCCCATGAACGTCATCGAAGTCACCAACCTCGTGAAGCGCTACGGCAACCAGACAGCAGTAGACGGCGTGTCCTTCGCGGTCGAGCAGGGCGAGATCTTCGCCATCCTCGGCCCGAACGGCGCCGGCAAGACCACCACCGTCGAATCCATCAGCGGGCTGCGAACGCCCGACTCGGGCACGATCAGCGTGCTCGGGCTCGACCCGCGCCGCGACCGCGACGAGCTCCGTCGCGTCGTCGGCGTCCAGCTCCAGGAGAGCGAGCTGCCGGACCAGATCCGCGTCTGGGAGGCGATCGACCTCTACGCCTCGTTCTACGCAGATCCCCGCGACGGCGAGCAGCTGCTGACCGATCTCGGGCTGGCCGACAAGCGCTCGTCCAAGTTCGGGAAGCTCTCGGGCGGCCAGAAGCAGCGGCTCTCGGTCGCGCTCGCGCTCATCGGCAACCCGAAGATCGCGATCCTCGACGAGCTCACCACGGGCCTCGATCCGCAGGCCCGGCGCGACACCTGGCAGCTCATCGAAGACGTCCGCGAGAGCGGCGTCACGGTGATCCTCGTGACCCACTTCATGGAGGAGGCCGAGCGCCTCGCCGATCGCATCGCCGTGATCGACGAGGGCCGCCTCGTCGCCCTCGACACGCCCGCGGGGATCGTGTCCCGCGTCGACTCCGAGCAGCGCCTTCGATTCAGGCCATCGGCCCCCATCGAGGACGGGCTCCTGACCGACCTGCCCGAGGTTCGGACGCTGTCCCGCCATGGCCAGACCATCGAGGTCGCCGGCACGGGCAACCTCGTCCTGGCCGTCACGGCCGTCCTCGCCCGCAACCAGATCGTGGCCAACGAGCTGCGCATCGAGCAGGCCGGACTCGAGGACGCCTTCGTCGCCCTCACCGGCCGCCGGCTCGCCTCGTAGCCGCCCTCTCCAAGGAGATATTCCGATGCTGTCAAAGATCACGGCCGTCGAGGCCAAGCTCTTCTTCCGCGAGCCGGGGATCTGGCTCCTCACGATCCTGTTGCCGACGTTCGTCCTGGTGGTCGTCGGCCTGCTGTTCGGCGGCGAGCCGGACGACGCGCTCGGCGGTCGCCGCTGGATCGACATCTTCGCTCCGTCGATGGTCGTCATGACCCTCGCGATCCTGGGCGTCAACACCCTGCCGGCTCGCCTCGTGAAGTACCGCGAGAAGGGCGTCATGCGCCGGCTCTCGACCACGCCGGCCAGCCCGCGCTCCCTCCTGATCGCCCAGCTCGTCGTCAACATGGGCGCGGCGATCGTCAGCCTCGCGCTGCTCATCGTCGTCGGCAACGTCGTGCTCGACATCCCGCCGCCGCGGGACCTCATCGGGTTCGCCGCCGCGTTCTTCCTGGGCATGTCCGCGCTGTTCGCCCTGGGCATCATGGTCGCCGCCGTGGCGCCGACGCCAACACCGCGACGGCCCTGTTCCTGCCGTTGTTCGCTGCGGTGATGTTCCTGGGTGGGGTATACCTCCCACGGATGCTGCTGCCGGAGTTCCTGATCCGCATGGGTGACTTCACGCCGCCAGGCGTGCAGGCGCTGCTCGACGCGTGGTCGGGGACGACGCCGCAGCTCACCCAGCTCGGGGTCATGGCCCTCGTGACGGTCGGTGCCGGGGCGATCGCGGCCAAGCGGTTCCAGTGGGAATGAGCGACTCGTCCGCGGCGGGGCCGACATCGGCCCCGCCGACGCCCGTGCCAGGCTCGTCGTCGCCGGTCTTGCCGGCGACGACGCCGCCGAGCTTCGAGCGATGGGACAGGCGCCTCGTCGACTGGTGCCCGTACGTCACGCTGGCTGTCTCGGCGGTCCTGAGCCTCGCGTGGTCGAACGACCCGGCCGGCGAGCGCCTCGTGACGGCGGGTCTGGTCGCCCTCGCGGCGCTGTGGGTCTTCTTCGGGTATACACGGGCGCCGCGACCGCGCCAGGCGCACCGGGCCCGGATGATCGTCTACTTCATCGGCCTGCTGGTGATCGCGTCGGCGCTGGCGTTGCGCGAGTACCTCTTCTTCATCTTCCTGATCACCGGCTTCTTCCACGCCACGATGCTGCGGCCGTGGGCGCTCGTCATCGTCGGCGTCTTCGCGACGTCGGTCCTCGTCAACTCCGTGATCGGCGGGCTACCGAATACAACGGAGTGGTGGACGATCTGGGTGGCGATCATCGTCATCCAGACGCTCGCGATCGGGGGTGGCGCACTCCTCGGCGAGCGGTTGGCCGAGCAGAGCGAGCAACGGCGCCAGACGGTGGCGAAGCTCGAGACCGCACTCGAGGAGAACGCCGGGTTGCACGCCCAGTTGCTGACCCTTGCCCGCGAGGCCGGCGTGCTCGACGAGCGGCAGCGCATGGCCGCCGAGATCCACGACACGATCGCCCAGGGACTGACCGGGGTCGTCACCCAGCTCGAGGCCGCCGAGCAGGCGAGCGACCGGCCGGAGGACTGGCAGCGGCACGTTCGCAACGCGATCGGCCTGGCCCGCGACAGCCTGTCGGAGGCGCGGCGTTCGGTGGAGGGCTCGCGGCCCGGGCGGCTCGAGACCGCCCGGCTGCCCGACGCCCTCGCCGAGGTCGCCAGGGAGTGGTCCGAGCTGAACCGCATCCCGGTCGAGGTGACCACCACGGGCGACGTCCAGCCGCTCCATCCAGAGGTCGAGGTTGCCCTGCTGCGCACGGCACAGGAGGCGCTGGCCAACGTCGCCAAGCACGCCAACGCCTCGCACGCCTGGCTGACCCTGTCCTACATGGGCGACGTCGTCACGCTCGATGTCCGCGACGACGGGATCGGGTTCGCCGTGCCGGCCAAGACCGACGACGTGCAGGGTGACGTGCGCGAAGGCGGCTTCGGGCTCTCGGCGATGCGGCAGCGCGTGAACCGGGTGGCCGGGACGCTGGCGATCGAGTCCGAGCCGGGCGCCGGGACCGCCGTGTCGGCACGCGTCCCGGCGATCGTGACGCCCGGGCTTGTGGGGCGGTCGTGACGCCGATCCGCCTCCTCATCGTCGACGACCACCCGGTCGTGCGCGACGGCCTGCGCGGCATGTTCTCCGGCGACCCGGGGTTCGACGTCGTCGGCGAAGCTTCCGACGGGGCTGAGGCGATCGAGCTGGCCGAGCGCCTGATCCCAGACGTGATCCTGATGGACCTCCGGATGCCCGGCGTCAACGGTGCGGCGGCCATCCGGGCACTTGCCGAGCGGCAGATCCCGTCGCGCGTCCTGGTCCTGACCACCTACGACTCCGACAGCGACGTGGTCCCCGCGATCGAGGCCGGGGCCACCGGCTACCTCCTTAAGGATTCGCCGCGTCAGGAGCTGTTCCGCGCGGTGCGCGCGGCGGCGCAGGGCGAGTCCGTGCTCGCCTCGTCGGTCGCAACGAAGCTGATGAGCCAGCTCCGCGGTCCGGGCCCGGAAACCTTGAGCGACCGCGAGTTGGAGGTGCTCTCCCTCATCGCCCAGGGCGAGACGAACCGCGGGGCGGCCGCCCGGCTCTTCATCTCCGAGGCGACAGTCAAGACGCACCTGCTCCACATCTACGCGAAGCTCAACGTCAACGACCGGGCCGCGGCTGTCGCGACTGCGTTCGAGCGCGGGCTGCTGCCGACGAGCCGGAGCACCTGAGGGCGCTGCTAGCCCTCGCCGGCACACACCCCGCCTTGTGGATTAGCGCACAATGGCGCCGTGCCATCACCTCGGGTGATTTCGTCGAGCTGCCGTTGCTCGTCGACGCCCGGTTCGCACTCCGACTCCCAGGCATTGAGTTTTGGCGTGCCCCGAATGACCACCGGTGAAACGAAGTGCTCGCGTGCCCGTTCATCTGGCGATAACGTTCATCGGTCACGTTGGACCAGATGAAGGCGACTCGGACCACATGAAAGCGACCCGTGGAGGATCCCCGCGATGGGCTACAACCTGAGGAATCGCAACTTCACGAAGCTGCTCGACTTCAGCCCGCGCGAGATCCGCTTCCTGCTCGACCTGTCGCGTGACCTGAAGCGCGCGAAGTACGGCGGCTACGAGCAGCAGCGGCTGCGGGGCAAGAACATCGCGATCATCTTCGAGAAGACCTCGACCCGGACGCGCGTCGCGTTCGAGGTCGCGGCCTACGACCAGGGCGCCCACGTCACCTACCTCGGGCCCGAGCGGCTCGCAGATCGGCCACAAGGAGTCGATGAAGGACACCGCCCGCGTCCTCGGCCGGATCTTCGACGGCGATCGAGTACCGCGGCTTCGGCCAGGAGATCGTCGAGGAGCTCGCCGAATTCGCCGGCGTGCCGGTCTGGAACGGGCTGACGGACGAGTTCCACCCGACCCAGATCCTCGCCGACGTCCTGACGATGACCGAGTTCTCGGACAAGCCGCTGACGCAGATCGCGTACTGCTACCTCGGCGACGCCCGCAACAACATGGGCGACTCGCTGCTGGTCGGCGGCGCGAAGCTCGGCATGGACGTCCGGCTGTGCGCACCCAAGGCCCTCTGGCCGGACGACGAGCTCGTCGCCACGTGCCGCGAGATCGCCGACGCACACCGGCGCCCGGATCACCCTGACCGAGAGCACCGACGAGGGCGTCAAGGGCGTCGACTTCCTCTACACCGACGTCTGGGTCTCGATGGGCGAGGACAAGTCCGTCTGGGACGAGCGGGTCAAGCTCCTCAAGCCCTACCAGGTCAACAGCGAGCTCGTCGCGAAGACCGGCAACCCGGCAGGTCAAGTTCATGCACTGCCTGCCGGCCTTCCACGACCGCGACACCAAGGTCGGCGAGGAGATGTTCGAGCGCTTCGGGCTCGACGGGATGGAGGTCACGAACGAGGTCTTCGAGTCCGAGCGGTCGATCGTCTTGGACCAGGCCGAGAACCGGATGCACACGATCAAGGCCATCATGGTCGCCACGATCGGCGCCTGACAGGGACCGGGGGGTCGGATCGATGCGCATCGTCATCGCCCTCGGCGGCAACGCCCTGCTCAAGCGGGGCGAGCCGATGACCGCCGGGCACCAGCGGGCCAACGTCCGGGTCGCGGCCCAGGCCCTCGCCCGGGTCGCGCGCGACCACGAGCTCGTCATCTCGCACGGCAACGGGCCGCAGGTCGGCCTGCTCGCGCTGCAGGGCGCGGCCTACAAGGACGTCGAGGCGTACCCGCTCGACGTCCTCGGCGCGGAGACGCAGGGCATGATCGGCTACCTCGTCGAGCAGGAGGTCGGCAACCTGCTGCCCGAGGAGCGGCCGCTCGCGACGCTCCTCACGATGGTCGAGGTCGACCCCGACGACCCGGCCTTCGCCGACCCGACCAAGTTCGTCGGGCCGATCTACGACGAGGCCGCAGGCGCAGGCCCTCGCCGCCGAGAAGGGCTGGGCGGTCAAGCCCGACGGGCCGTACTGGCGGCGCGTCGTCCCGTCGCCCCGGCCGAAGCGGATCTTCGAGATCCGGCCGATGCGCTGGCTGCTCGAGCAGGGCGCGGTCGTCATCTGCGCCGGGCGGCGGCGGCATCCCGACGATGTACGCGCGCGGACGCCGAGCGCCAGCTCGTCGGCGTCGAGGCGGTCATCGACAAGGACCTCGCCAGCAGCCTGCTCGCCCGCGAGCTCGGCGCCGACCTGTTCGTCATGGCGACCGACGTCGACGGGGTCTACCGCGACTGGGGCACGCCCGACCCAGGCGCGCATCGGGCGGAGCGACGCCGGCCGAGCTCGACGGCGATGGACCTCCCGGCCGGCTCGATGGGCCCGAAGGTCGCCGCCGCGGCCGAATTCGCGGCAGCGACCGGCAAGCGGGCGGCCATCGGCTCGCTCGAGGACATCGACGCGCTGGTCGACGGGAGCGGCGGGACGCAGGTCATCGCGAAGGAGCGCCAGGCGATGACGTCACTCGGCGTGCACTCGGAGGTCGGCAAGCTCCGCAAGGTCATCGTCCACCGGCCCGACCTCAGCCTCAAGCGGCTGACCCCGGGCAACCACGACGAGCTGCTGTTCGACGACGTCCTGTGGGTCGAGCGGGCGCAGTGGGAGCACGACCAGTTCGTCGCCCGGATGCGCGAGCGCGGCGTCGAGGTGCTGTACGTCCAGGACCTGCTGAGCGAGGCGCTCGCCGCCAGCGACGAGGCCCGCAGCGGGTCATCGCGCTCGTCGGCGTCGGAGGCCGTCGTCGGGCCGAGCCTCGTCGAGGACGGTCCAGGCCTGCCTGACGGCGCTCGCCGCCGGACGCGCTCGCGCGCCACCTGATCGGCGGCCTGACCGTCGCCGAGTCCGGCCTCGACCTCGGCCAGCTCCGGAAGACGTCGCTCATCGCCGCCGCCATCGACGACGACTCGCTGTTCGTCCTGCCGCCGCTGCCGAACAGCCTGTTCACGCGCGACTCGTCGTGCTGGATCTACGGCGGCGTCTCGATCAACCCGATGTACTGGCCCGCCCGCCGGCGCGAGGCCTACAACATGGCCACGATCTACCGCGCCCACCCGCGCTTCAAGGACGCAGGCGTTCGAGTACTGGTATCCGGAGCTCGGCGAGGACGAGCGGTTCCAGGCTCGAGGACTTCGGCCAGGCGTCGCTGGAGGGCGGCGACGTCGAGATCATCGGCAAGGGCACGGTCGCCATCGGGATGTCCGAACGGACGACGGGCCGGATGATCGAGCAGATCGCCAAGGCGCTCTTCGCCAAGGGCGCCGCCGAACGGGTCATCGCCGCGGTCATGACCAAGGACCGCGCCCACATGCACCTCGACACGGTCTTCACGCTGCTCGACCGCGACAAGGCGACCGCCTTTCCGAAGGTCGTCGAGGGCATCCGGGCGATCAGCCTGCGCCCGGGCTCGAAGCCCGGCACGCTCGACGTCCGGCCGGACAAGGACTTCGTCTCGGCCGTGACGGACGCCCTCGGCGTGCCGAAGCTCCACGTCGTCGAGACCGGCGGCGACGCCTACCAGCAGGCGCGCGAGCAGTGGGACGACGGCAACAACGTCGTCGCGCTCGAGCCGGGCGTCGTCGTCGCCTACGAGCGGAACACGTTCACGATCTCGAAGATGCGCGAGGCCGGCGTCGAGGTCGTCACGATCGAGGGCTTCGAGCTCGGCAAGGGTCGTGGCGGCGGGCACTGCATGACCTGCCCGGTCGTGCGCGACCCGATCTGAGGGAGGCAGCCGGATGGACGGACCGACTCCGCTGGGTCGTCGGCCATCCTCGTCGTGGTCGCCATCGTCGGCGCTGGTCGCGTTCGCCCGCGGGAGGCGCGGAGCGCGGCAACCCTGACGCGTCCCCGGCGGCGATCGTCGTGGACGTGCGTCGGCTGAGACGGTGGCGACGATCGCGACGTGAGGAGGGGCCCAGGACGTGACTGACGAGACCGCTGCCGACACGCCGCCCGCCGCGGCGTCGTCGCCGCGCGCGCCGTCCCTGCTGGACGCCCTCATCCCGCTCGTGCACGCTGATCGGGCTCATCGTCCTGACGATCGCCCTCTTCGGGACCGACGCGACGAGCGGCCCGCTGCAGGTCGCGCTGCTGACGAGCGCCGTGGTCGCCGGCCTGGTCGCATTCAAGAATGGCTACAGCGCGTCGCGCATCCGCGAGGCGGCGATCGGCGGCGTGTCCTCCGGGATGAGCGCCCTGTTCATCCTCCTCGCGGTCGGAGCGCTGATCGGGACGTGGAACATGGCCGGCACGATCCCGACCGTCGTCTACTTCGGCCTCGGGCTGCTGAGCGCGACCTGGTTCTACCCGGCGACGGCGATCGTCTGCGGCCTCGTCGGGCTCGCCATCGGCAGCTCCTGGACGACCGCGGCGACGCTCGGCGTGGCCTTCGTCGCGCTCGCGCCGCTGGTCGGCGCCGATCCGGCCATCGCCGCCGGGGCCGTCATCTCCGGCGCCTACTTCGGCGACAAGATGACGCCGGTCTCGGAGACGACGGTCCTCGTGCCGTCGATGGTCGGCGGCGTGACGACCAACCAGCACATCGGCGCGATGGTCTGGACGTCCGGGCCCGCGGTGGTGATCGCGATCGTCCTGTTCACGATCCTCGGCCTGGCGACGCCGGCGACGGGTCCGGGGTTCGACTCGGCCAGCGCGCAGGCGATCCTGGCCGGCGAGTTCTCGATCGGCCTCATCAACATGCTGCCGCTGGTCCTGCTCGTCATCTTCTCGATCCGGCGCATCCCGCCGTTCCTGTCGATCTTCAGCTGCGCGCTGTTCGCGGGCGTCCTGGCGTCGTTCACGCAGCCGGAACTCGTGGCGGCGTTCGTCAACGAGCCCGGCCAGGGACCGCTGCTCACCGGGATCGAGGCGATCTACGCGGCGATGGCGAACGGTTTCGTGTCCGTCACCGGCAACGAGACGATCGACGCCCTGTTCTCGCGCGGCGGGATGGCCGGCATGCTGACGACGATCTGGCTCATCCTCGGGGCGCTGAGCTACGCCGCGATCATGGAGGAGGCCGGCTTCCTCGATCGGCTGATCAGGCCGATCGTGGCTCACGCGAAGACGACCGGGCGGCTCATCGCGGCCGTCGTCGGGACGTGCATCGGCCTGAACATCATCGCGGGCGACCAGTACGTGGCGATCGTCATGCCGAGCCGGGTCTATCGCGCGGAGTTCGCTCGCCGCGGGATCGCGCCGCGGATGCTGTCGCGCGCGGTGGAGGACTCCGGCACGGTCACCTCTCCACTCGTGCCGTGGAACAGCTGCGGCGCCTACATGGCGGCCGCGCTCGGCGTCGCCACGATCGCGTACCTGCCGTTCTGCTTCTTCAATCTGGCCAGCCCCATCATCTCGCTCCTCTACGGCTTCACGGGCTTCAAGATCGAGCGCGTCCAGCCGACGGGCGAGCCGCCCGCATCCTCACCGGACGTCCGCCCGACGGAGTCCCAGCTCCTGGAGGGAGGTCCCGCATGACCGCACGCCGCGCACGCCGAGACACCGAGCGGAGGGCGTCGCGGGTTCGCGCTGCCGTCGGCCTACACGATCCTGTTCCTCCTCATCGTCATCGTCGCGATCGCGACCTGGATCATCCCGGCGGGCGCGTACGACCTCGACCCGGACGGCGAGCCGATCCCGGGGACCTACCACCAGCGTCGACCCGAACCCGCAGCGGATCGTCGTCGACTCGCTGATGGCCCCGATCAACGGGCTGTACGGGATCGAGGGCGAGGACGGCAGCATCAGCGTCTGGAACTCCGGCGAGCTGTTCGGCGCCATCGACGTCGCCCTGTTCATCCTCGTCATCGGCGGGTTCCTCGGCGTGACGATGAAGACCGGGGCGATCCAGGGCGGGATCGCGCGGATCGTCGCGCGGCTGCGGGGCCGCGAGAGCCTGATGATCCCGATCCTGATGATCCGTCTTCGCCATCGGCGGGTCGACCTTCGGGATGGCCGAGGAGAGCCTGGCCTTCTACGCGCTGATCATCACGGTCATGATCGCGGCCGGCTACGACGCGCTGGTCGGCGCGTCGATCCTCCTGCTCGGCTGCGGCATCGGCGTCCTCGGCTCGACGATCAACCCGTTCGCGACGGGCATCGCGTCGGGCTTCGCCGGCGTGTCGATCGAGGAGGGCATCGTCGGCCGGCTGATCATCCTCGTCGTCGGCACGGCGATCGGGATCGTCTTCGTCATGCGCTATGCGGCGCGGGTGAAGGCCGATCCAAGCCAGTCGCTCGTCTACGACCAGAAGGCCGACGAACGAGGCCCAGTTTCCTGAGCGACACGGACGCGTCGGCGTCAGCGGCCGCCCTGACGGGCCGCCAGAAGGGCGTCCTCGTCCTGTTCATCCTCGCCTTCGCCGTGATGATCTACGGCGTCATCCCGTGGGAGGACCTCGGCGTCGGGCTGCCCACCCTGTGGTGGTGGTTCCCTGAGATGACCGCCTCGTTCCTGTTCTTCGCGATCCTCATCGGGGTCGTCGGCCGGATGCCGGAGGCCGGCTTCACGTCGA
Source organism: uncultured Chloroflexia bacterium (assembly GCA_963704775.1). Taxonomy (GTDB): domain Bacteria; phylum Chloroflexota; class Limnocylindria; order Limnocylindrales; family CSP1-4; genus SPCO01. The sequence goes on from CAVPHR010000001.1 coordinate 22,505, forward strand.
CGTTCGTCGACGGCGCCCGCGACCTGCTCGGCGTCGCGCTCATCATCGGGATCGCTCGTGGGATCACGGTCATCATGAACAACGGGCTGATCACCGACACCGTGCTCAACTGGGCGGAGACAGGCGGTGGCCGACCTGGGTGGCGTGGCGTTCATCAACCTGATGTACGTCGCTGTTCATCCCGCTGTCGTTCCTCATCCCGTCGTCATCCGGCCTCGCGACCGTCGCGATGCCGATCATGGCCCCGCTGGCGAGCTTCGCCGACGTGCCGGCGCAGCTCGTCGTGACCGCCTACCAGAGCCGCGAACGGTCTGGTTAACCTCGTCACGCCGACATCGGCCGTGGTCATGGGCGGGCCTGGCCATCGCCCGCGTGGGCTACGGCACGTGGCTCCGCTTCGTGTGGCCGGTCCTGATCATGCTGGCGATCCTGACCGTCGTCGTCCTGGCCGGTGCGCTGCTGCTGCAGTGAGGGAGGACGACACCGTGGGTGGTGGAATGACCGGGCATGTCGCCCGGGTCTCCGAGCAAAGGGAGTTCGTCCATGCGTAATCCGCCTGTCCTGGTCTCGGTCATCGGTTTCTTCGCGGCCCTCGCCGGTTTCGGCTTCCTGTTCTTCGGCCTGCGGGTCCTTGGCTTCGACTGGTTCGGGCTCTTCGGCGATCTGCCGGCGTTCGACTCCGTCGGCATCTGGGGCTGGCTCGCGGTCCTCGCCGGGATCATCTGGCTGGCTCGTCGCCGCCGGCCTGTGGGCGCTCCAGCCGTGGGCCCGCATCACCGCCATGTTCGTCGCCGGGTTCAGCCTGTTCGAGGCGGTCCTCGCGTTCATCCAGTTCCCGGGCTCCGGGCTGGGCTTCGCGATGGGCCTCATGCCCCTGGTGATCCTCTTCTACCTCAACAGCCGCGAGGTCAAGGCGGCGTTCGGCGAGACCGACGCAGCCGGAGCGGTCTGACCCCGCCAGCACGTCCCTGACGCCGCCAGGACGCGGGTGCCGGCCTCGTCGCCGATCGGTGCCTGCGTCCTCCGACGGCCGAGCGTCGCGACGTGTGTCGCTCAGCCCGGCGGCGTGAACGTCGACTGGGCGGCCATCAGCGTGGCCACCGCGGTATTCGTGACAAACGCGGGATCGCCGGCCGTGCCGGTCGTGCGGATGATGAGGGTGCCCGCGGCGCCGTAGTCGACGATGTACTGCGAAGCTGACATGCCGACCGTGACGCCGGCGGTGTCGGCGATCGCGACCGCCTCGACGAGCGTCGCCGCCAGGCCGCCGACGGTCACGTCTCGCGTGCCGGGTGACATCCCAGACCGCCGGATCGGAGGCGGCAGCGATCGCGTCGGCGAATGGCGTTGCGGAGGCGACGATCATCACCGCCGTCTGGAGGGTGGTCGGATCGGCGGGCACCGTGATGGGCTGCGGGTCGAAGTACCGACACGCAAGGTCGGCGGGTTCGGTCAAGGGTGGACCAGGAGGCCGGGTAGGCGATCGAGGCGAGGGGCTGGGCGCCCGAACCGACGAGGTCGCAGGTCGCCGTCGGCGGGATCGATGGGGGCGGCTCGACGGTCGGTGCCGGGGTCGGACGCGGCGGCAGGGTCGGCGCCGGCGTCGGCGTGGCGGTCGGCGTGGGCGTCGGCTTGGCCGTCGGCGTGGGCTTGGCGGTCGGTTCCTCGGACGGCTCCTCGCTCGGGGTCGCCTTCGGGCTCGCCGATGCGCCAGCGGACGGTGACGGCGAGGCCGCCGGCTCAGCCGATGGTCGCACCAGGGCGACGACCGTGGCCCCGCTCAGGTCGGTGAGGACGAGCGATCGGCCCGCGCCGCTCGACGAGCGCCGCGCCCTCCATCGCCGCCAGGAAGGCGGTCTCCTGGGTCATGATCTCGTCCGCGCACGCGATGCGGGTGGTTGCCAGTCGGCCGATCCGCACGACGTTGCCGTTGGTCCCGTACGTGCCGGTGTACTGATTGCAGCCGGCTGAACCGCCGACGCTCGCGATCCCGAAGACGGCCGTCAACGACGTGCCCTCGATCGGTGCCGCCACCGAGCCCGGAGCGCTCGCGAACGAGTCGACCGTCCAGTTCCCGAGCAGCGGGTTGTTCGGCGCCGCATCGAAGACCAGGATCGTGGTGCCCTGCGCATCGAAGATCGTGAGCGTGCCCCGTCGCTCGCTGTAGAAGCGGCTGGCTTCCAGTGCCGCGAGATAGGCCGTCTCGAAGGCGTTCGCCTCGTCGGCACACGCCATGAACGTCAAAGCCGGCGAAGAGATGAGCAGGGTCCGGCCGCCGGCCCGGTACAGGGCGTCGAAGTCATTGCAGCCCGCGAACCCGGACACGCGCTCGGCCCTGAACTCGGCGTCCGCGAACTGGGTCTCCGGGACCGTCACCAGGGCGCCGTCCTGGGCATACGAGCGCAGGACCCAGTCCGTGCCTTCGAGTTGCCCACCCGTGCCCGGGCCTGCCGAGCAGGCCGCGGCGAGCAGCCCGAGCATGAGCAGGGCGGCGATCCGGCGAACGATCATGGGGTCCTCCCCGGTCGAGTCGGGTTAGGCCGCCTTGCTGGCCACGTACAGGGCGAACAGGCGAAGGACGTAGCCGAAGCCGAGGACGATCATCGCGGTGAAGATCGGCAGGCCCACGGCGCTCGCCGAGATCGCGAGTGCCTCGAAGAGGTTGAAGGCTTCGCGCCCGGCAAGGTCGATCCACCAGATCACCCCGGCGATCGTGGCGTAGATCACGGCGATCCAGCCGACCGTGATGAAGAACGTGCCCACGCCCGCGAGTCGCCGGGCGTCATTGATGAGGTCCATCGTGTCTCCCTCTGATGTCGATCGGTGGCTGCCCATTCATCGCGCATCCGGCTGGGCTGGTCATCATCCCGACAGGATGACCTTCAACGTCCGGCAGGCCTGGCCCAGCGACGACCGATGTCGGACGCGGACGGATCTGGCCACGCACGGCGCGCTCGTGACGCTGGCGTAATTCGTGGACCGGCTAGGCTGCGATGCCCGAAGATCCGAGGCGGATCGTCCAGATCCGGAGCGCGTCGACGAGTTCGGCGATCGACCCACGCACACCCTCGTCGGTGAGGTTGCCCTCATGATCGAAAAGGTGTGCCGCTGCGCCGACCAATACTTCCGGCTGGGGCATCACGCAGGCTCCCGTGAAGACGAACGTCTCACGCAGCTGGGCCTGGGCACGAGCTGTCGAACCGTTGCCCGGACTCGCGCCCATGATCGCGATCGGCTTGTCCGTGAGCGGGCTCGTCTGGCGAGGGCGCGAGGCCCAGTCGATGGCGTTCTTGAGCACGCCGGGGACGCCGTGGTTGTACTCGGGCGTGGCGACGAGGAGGGCGTCGGCCACACGGATGGTCTCCTTGAAGGCCACGACCGACGGCGGTTCGCCCGCGTCCTCGATGTCCTGGTTGTAGAACGGCAGTGGCGCGAGATCGAGGATCTCGATGCGCACGCCTGCGGAAGCGACCGAGGCGGCGGCGCGAATCAGCCCTCGGTTGTACGACGCCCGGCGCAGGCTGCCCGCGAATGCGGCGATCTTGATGTCATCCACCGGACTACCTCCTCTACCCCTACCTGCGTGCCCACATCGCGCGACGGGGCCTACAGTTCCGCGGCGATGCGCCTGGCGGTGTAGGCGGGCCACGGCTCTCTGGACGCCGCGTCGATCCGTTCCAGGTCCGCGTTGCTGCTGGCGAGGAACGTGGCGAGCTCGTCGGCCGTGACCTCGTGGCCGACCAGCGCGCCGATCCCGTGCTCGACGGCGTAGGCCGCGTACCAGCGGAACCACTCCTGGTCGTAGACACCCTTCAGCTCGGTCTCCTCGTAGACACCATGGGCCGCCCCGGTCTCGGCGAGCAACGTGGTGAGGGCGTCGATGTCGGCTGCCATGGCTTCTCCTCCCTGGGGTCTCTTCGACCTCGGATCCGGGCTTCGATACGTCCCTATAGTGACCGTCCGATCGACGCCCTGGGCCGAAGCGCATGGGTCTACGCTCCGGGCCGCTAGGCGCGTCGCCCGCTGAGCGCCCCCATGCGGCTCCGGCTAGAGTTCCGCGATGGTCGATGAGGAGCCGATCCGTGACACCCCATGGCCGCGACGCCGGGTGACGCTGTGAACAGCCGGACGCTCACGTTCGGCGGCAGCACCTACCCGCTGATCCTGCCGAGCATCCGCGACCCGCGCCTGCATGTCGCCGCGGTGATCATCACGATCCACGTCCTCGGCCAGGTCGGGCTGCACTTCAAGGTCAGCGTGCCGCAGATCCTCGCCGCGATCCTGACGACCGCGATCATCGAGATCGTCCTGACGTTCCGGCAGACCCGCGTCGTTCGTATGGCCGGCGAGCGCGATGCTGACCGGCAGCGGCGTGGCCCTCATCCTCCGCGTCGTCGGGACGCCCCCGGACGATCCCTGGAACACCGACGCCTGGTACATCTTCGCGGGCGTCGCGGGTCTCTCGCTGCTGACGAAGTACGTCATCCGCTACCGCGGCTCCCACGTGTTCAACCCGTCCAACATCGGGCTGGTCGTGGCCTTCGTCGTGCTCGGGAGCACGCGTCGTCGAGCCGCTCGATTTCTGGTGGGCGCCGCTGAACGTCTGGATGATCACCGCCTACGTCGTGATCATCGGCGGCGGGCTGCTGATCACCCGACGGCTGCACCTGCTCGCCCTGGCTGCGACGTTCTGGGTTTCGCTGACGATCGGGGTCGGGCTGCTCGCCGGCTCCGGGCACTGCATGACCGCGAACTGGGCGTTCGAGCCTGTCTGCGGATTCGACTTCTGGCGAGTGATCGTCACCTCGCCCGAGGTGCTGATCTTCCTGTTCTTCATGATCACCGACCCCAAGACCACGCCGGCCGGACGTGTCGGGCGAGTCGATGTTCGGTTTCCTCGTTGCCGTGGCCAGCACCCTGCTGCTGGCGCCACAGACCAACGAGTTCGGCACGAAGGTCGGGCTGCTCTCGGGCCTGGTGCTGGTGTGCGCGGCTCGTCCGATCCTCGACCGGCTCGTGCCGGAGCCGCGGTCCACGGCCGACGAGATCGGCCGGTTCGCGACGCCGGCTCGCGACGGGCGGCCGACGCCGGGGTCGGTGTCCTGCGCGGCGCCGTGCGGGTCGGACTGGTCGTGGCGGCTGTGCTCGTCGTCGGGGTCGGCATCGTCGCCGCCGGGACGCCCGCGCGCGGGACCGATCGTCGCGACCTCGGACGAGATCCTCGACCGGGTGCCGCACGAGGTGGACCCGGGGACCTTCCCGGCGATCACCGTCGAGCAGGACGTGTCGGACTTCGACCCCGAGATCGCTCGGCCCGAAGGCCCAGGGCTCGTCCTGACCCTCGCCGAGAACCTGCGAGCTCGAGAACCAGGCGCTCCTGCGGGCGGACGAGATCGATCCTCGTCGCGGTCGACCACGGCGACCGGCTCATCGAGATGCAGGGTCGGCTCCGGGACGCGGTGGCGAGCCGGCATCACGACGATCCGCGCACTACCAGATCGACGACATCCGGCTCGTCGCTGCTGATCCCGTTCGGGAAGCAGACCGGCCTGAGCATGGGCCTGGACTCGAAGGGCACCGTCACCGAGGAGACCTACGACGCGGCCGGGACCCTGAAGGCTCGAACGGACGGCGCCGTTCGCGCAGACCTTCGTCGATGCGACGGGCGACCGGGGCCCGCTGGCTCAACGTGGCCGTGCTGCCGCCGGGCGCCGGCACCTGACCTGAGGGCGCGCGCCCGACGCGCGCGGGCACGCGAACCGGTTCAGACCCCGAGGGCCTCCGACGCCATCGCCGTCCCGGTGATCCGCGCCTGGATCTTCGCGAACGCCGTGTCGCGCGACGTCGACGGTGTCGTCGCCGAACGGCGAGAAGCCGCAGTCGTCCGTCGTGCCGAGGTGGCCTGGGTCGATGTACCGCGCCGCCTCGAGCACCCGGTCGCGGACCTCCTCCGGCGTCTCGACGCGCGGGTCGATCGGGTCGGTCACGCCGACGAAGATCCGCCGGCTGCCGGCGGCGAGCTCGCCGAGGATCTCCGAGGACCCGCTCTCGGTCCGCCTCGCTCGCGAGCTGGACGTAGAAGGTGTCCAGGTTCAGCCGGAACAGTCCGGGCAGCAGCGTCCGCATAGTCGATGTCGGCGCTGTGGGTCGAGTCCTGGTCGCCGCCTGGGCAGGTGTGGACGCCGACCCGGGCACGCTCCTGGTCGGTCAGCCGTCCGAGGACCTGGTTGTTCAGGTCGACGAACGCGTCGAGCAGTCCGCCCGATGGATCGAGCTTGAGCGACAGGCGGGCCTCGGTGAAGTCGATCTGGACGATCGCGCCACGATCGAGGCAGCCACGGATCTCCGCCGTCGCCTCGGTGACGAGGTCTTCGATGAAGGCCTCGCGCGGATATCCCTCGATGCCGTCGCCCGGATACATGAGGCTGATCGCCGACGCGGAGATCACGGCCTGCTTCAGCTGGGCCGTGGTCTTGCCGCGTGCGGCGTCGAGGTATGTCCACGCCTTCGTGGCATAGCGGAACGGGGCGGTCGTCAGGACCGGCAGCTGGCGCGTGTGACCGTCCTCGAACGGGATCGTCACGCCGCCACCGGAGAGGGCCAGGCCGGCCACCGGATAGGTCGCGAAGCTCTGCTTGCGCTGTTCGCCGTCGGTCACGACAGGCGAGCCGGTCGCCTCGAATCGCCGCAGCGTGTCGCTGACGGCGTCGTCGAACAGGGCCTCGAGCGCTTCGGCGGAGATGCCGCCGGCGGCCGCCGCCTGCATGCCGTCCTGCAGGGCCTGGGGTCGAGGGATGCTGCCGATAGGTTCAGTGGGGAGTGTCATGGGCGGCATGCTACGATCGAAGCGCGTCACGGGCCGTTGGCGCGGTCGTATCCGCAGTACTTGCGCGGACTCCCCTTCCCGACAGGAGAACGTGCACATGGCCCGCGACGAAGAGCGACTCATGCGATCCCAGGAAGAGCCGATCGTCGGCGGCCTGCCCGACGTGCCCGGGATCCTGACGGCGCTGCTGCTGACGCCCGAGCTCGGCATCCATCTGCGCGGCCTCGCCGACGAACTGCTCGTCAACGACTTCGCGGGCGCCACGATCGGTCCGTGCCGAGCGGGAGATGCTCGCGACCGCCGTCTCGGCGGCGAACGACTGCTTCTACTGCATGGACTCGCACGGGGCGTTCGCCACCGCTCTGCTCGAGACGACCGGCGACGCGGAGCGCGTCCCGCTCATCGACGGGATCAAGCTCGGGACCGTCCGACGGGCTCGACGCCAAGATGCAGGCGCTGCTCCATATCGCGCGCACCGTGCGACGGCGAGCCGCGCGACCTGACGGCGGCTGACGTCGCCGCGGCACACGGGGCCGGCGCGACCGATGCCGACGTCCAGCTCGCCGTCCTGATCGCCGCCGCGTTCTCGATGTACAACCGGATCGTCGAGGGGTTCCGGGCCCGGACCCCACCGGTCGCCGAGGTCTATCGGGATCGCGCATCGGAGATCGCGGCGCACGGCTACAGCGACCGCCGGGTCACCTCCGTACCGGGCTGACGTCCGGTCGACGCCGGCCTACGGGCTATCGGCCCGCGTCAGCTTCGTCACGACGAATTCGCTCCGGCAGCGATAGACCGCGACCCGCGCCTCGATGCGGGTGCCCGTCGCCAGGTCGGGGTTCGCGCGGCAGGTCGACGCCGTCGGGTCGTCGAATCGACCTTCGACCTGGAAGGTCGCGTCGGCATCGCCGGCGCCGCACACGACCGGTGGCGCCAGGTCCGGATGGGCCTTCGCATCGACGGAGACAGCGCCGTCGGTCAGCGACAGGGAGTCGCCCTCGGGAGCAAGCCACGCGGGCACGGTCAGCGGTGCACGGCCGGCGCAGGTCGGCGACACGGAAGCCTGGAAACGGAGCGTGGGCGAGGCGGCGCCACCCTCGGCTCCGAAGCACTGCAGCCTCGAATCCACCCCGGCCACGACCATCCTGGAGAGGACATCCACGGTGATGCCGTCGACCGCCGGGCAGTCGACCTTTGCCGGCGCGACCCACGGCTCGTCGGCCTTGCCTGCCACCGAGACCCAGCCGGACAACATCCCGTCGCCGTCGCGGATGGTGGGGACGACGACTTCATACCAGTCGTAGCCGGAACCGATGGTCGGGCCGTCGAGCACGAACACGCCGGTCCCGGTCTTCAGCAACGGCGTCAAACGAGCCGAGGCATCGGAGACGACCGGCAGCGACCGGACGCGCACGTTGTCCGAGACGGTGAGTGCGACGGTGTCCGGCTCCAGGGCGTTCCGCGCCTGGATCGCGCTCGTCACGACGAACCGTTCGCGACACGCGAGCACCGCCTCCTCGGCCGTGAGAGCCGCCTGGCCGGCCGGCGTGGCACCCGGCGAGCACGCTGATGCGGCAGGGTGATCGAAGGACCCCTCCATCGTGCCCACGCGACCGTCCAAGAGATCGGCGGCGCGGACGCCGCCCGACGGGTCAAGGGCCAGCGTGGGCGCCGAGCCTAGGGTGCCTGAGCCGCGACGCCGACTGGTGTCGGCGGTCCACCCACCCGATCCAGCCAGCCAATCCGGCCCCGCGACACATGGGCTGCCTGAGACGGCAGGGTCGCAGGCGGCGGGCGGCCCATCGCCCCGGATCACGGCACGGAACGCGATCGGCCGGCCGCCGAAGCACGCGAGGCGCTCCAGCGGATGCATCGCGGCGAGGGCGGCGATCTCGACCGGCTCGGCCGGACAGCGGGGCGCGTCAGCCGCGACCCAGGGCGTCCCGTCGTGGTCGCCGCGTGCGATCCAGCCGGACGGCAGGGACGTCCCGGGCCGATCGGCGCCGTTGCCGACGGGGGCGACCTCGTACCACTCGTAATCGTTCGCGACCACAGGGCCACCAACGACGAACAGACGGTCCCCGACCTTGAGCAGCGGCTCGTACTTGATCGAATCGTCGGCGACCCGGGGCTCTGATCGGACACGCACGTTGTCCGACACGACCGTCACGATCGTGTCGCTCGGGAAGTCGCCCGGCGAGCCGGCGTCGGTCGGCGCGGTCGCCACCGGGGCTGCGGTCGTCACGGGTGATGAGGGCTGGGCCGATGGAGCCGCCGAGATCGACGGCTCGACCACGCCCAGGTCAGATGGCTGGCGCTGGCTGTTGAGCGCGCCGGCCCCCACGGCCACCGCAAGCAGGGCGGCGAGGAGCAGGGCCGCCGCCAGGAGCAGCATCGGCGGACGGTTGTCGACCCGACCCGCGGCGGCCGCGCGCGCGACCCGGTGACGCGTCGCCTCGGACACCTCGTACGCGGGGAGCTGGGCCATGAGTCGCCGTTGATCGCGGTAGGCGGCGGCCCGCTCGGTGCAGATCTCGCACTCGGCGAGGGCCGCGTCGAGCTCGCGCTGCTCGGCCGGCGACAGCGGGAAGTCGAGTGCGGCCGACGCCAGCTCGAGGGCTTCGTGCTCGTGGATCATGGCGCCGTCCCCTCGCGGACGAGGTAGATGCGGACCTTCTCCCGGGCTCGGAACATCATCGTCCGGGTGGCGGTCTCGCTTCGGCCGATCGCCTCGGCGATCTCGCGGCCGGAGAACCCCTGGGCGGCCATGAGCAGGGCGGCCCGCGCGTCGGTCGGCAACGTCCCGAGGGCCGCCAGCAGCGTCTCATTGGCCTCGCGCCGGAGGATCTCGACGTCGGCCGCCGGTTCGTCATGGCTCCTGGCGACGCGCAGGAACCGCTGCGCCACGCTGATGCGACGACCGCGGCTCACCGCGAGGTTGCTGCAGACGCGGAACAGCCAGGCCTTGACGTTGTCTGGCGTCCGGCCTGCGTTGAGCTCGCGGACGAGCCGCAGGAACGACTCCTGGACCAGGTCCTCGGCAACGTCGCGATCCCTGGCCAGCCCGTAGGCAAAGGACGAGAGTTGCAGTCGGTGCTCCTCGAACGCCTGCATGACGTAGTCGGCGCTCGCGGACGCGGGCGTGGCGCGTTCGACCGGCCGGACAGGTGGCTCGCTCGTCTCTGGGTGGATGGCGTAGACCCCCATTTCCCCGAACGACGTTTGTCCGGCCATCTTGTGACAGGGCCGTCACCGCATCATCCCACCCGGCATGTCGGCACGCCGACAGGTTCGAGGCGAAGCAAACGGTCGACAAGGACGTCTCAACCGACAGAAGGTCCGGAAAGACGTGGGATCGAATGGTCCTCCGTCGCCCGGCACCACGACCCAGTCAACAACGTGATGTCGGTGGAGCCCAACGATGATCGACCACGAGCGAGCTCGCGAACTCGCGAGCCTCTCCCAGGAGAGCCCTCCTCGATCCTGCCGATCAGGCATGGCTGGACGAGCATCTCGCCTCATGTGAGGCCTGCCGGGAGGCGGTCGCAGCGTCGGGGGACGCCTCGCACGACGTCGCCTCGCCGAGCCGGCGGGGGCACCCTGACAGCCAGGCGATCCGCAGGCTGACGCGTCGCCCCCTCGTCATCGGCACTGTCGCGGCCATCGCCGTCGCATTGGTCGCGGGCGGGCTTGCCTGGAACGCCGGCCCGACCGACGACCGCGCGAACGACGGCAACGCGTCGCCATCGGCCGTGGCCGGGGCGGCCACGCCGACGCCGAGCCCGGATCCATGGGCCAGTTCCGAGCCATTGCCAGGGACCGCCGCGGCGCCCATCGCGACGCTGGCCGCTCTTGAGTCCACCGGCGGCGTCGTGGGGCTCGATGCCAGGTTCCGCCTTGCCAGCATGGACGCAACACCCGCCTCGGAGCTCGCCGCACGCCTGAGTGTCCAACCAAGCGTCGCGTTCCGGGCCGAGCCCGAATCCGACGGTCGCGCCGTCGTCCTGACCCCGGCCGAGCCGCTCCGACCCGGTCTCGTCTATCGCTTCGCGCTCGATGGGACCGACGGCGAGCTGCTCGATACGTGGGCGTTCCAGGCGCGCCAACCGCTCCGTATCGTCGCCACCCTGCCCGCCGACCAGGAGACCGACGTCCCGCGAGACACCGGCATCGAGGTCACCTTCGACCAGGACGGCGTCGTGGACGCGGCGTCGCACTTCACCATCAAGCCGGCCACGCGCGGCCGCTTCGAACAGCATGAGCGCACGCTGGCGTTCATCCCGGCCACGCCGTTGACCGCGGCCACGGTCTACGAGGTCACGATGAGCCCTGGCGTGGCCGTCGGCGGCACCGGTGAGGCCACCGATCAGGCGACCAGGTTCCAATTCGAGACGGCGGCGACGTCCAAGCAGAAGCGGGCGGTGACGTTCACGTTCCCGGACCCGCTCGCCGAATCGCCCACCGCGGAGCGTCCGGTGCTTGCTCTCTGGTGGACCAGCGCCGCGAACAAGCCCAAGCTGCCGAAGACGGCGCGCATCGATGTCTATCGGCTGGCCGACCTCGACGCCGCGGTCAAGGCGTACCAGTCACTGCGGACGACGCCGGACTGGTCAAGTTGGTCCAACGCCGGGCTCCTCGACACGACGAAGCTGACGCGCGTCGCACGCGTCGATGCGCGGCTCAACAAGCTCGACAACGCCTTCTGGGTGCGCCTCCCGAACCGCCTTCCGGCCGGCTGGTACCTGGTCGAGCACCCTGGCGTGTCCCGACCGATCCAGGTCGTCCTCCAGGTGACTGATATCGCCGGCTACCTCGCGACATCGGAGACCAGGACACTCGTCTGGGCGAACGACCTGAGGGGCGGCGGCCCGATCGTCGGCGCGACCGTCGCGAGTGACGGCACCGAGATCGGCCACACGGCCGCGGACGGACTGGCGATGGGACCCACGCCACCAGCGTTGAAGCCGGACCCGTCGGTGCCGTGCGTCGAGGGATGCGATCCCGTCGTCACGGTTCGAACCGCGAACGGGCGGGCCATCTTCCTCCCGACACGGTCGAGCAGCGACGTCCAAGGAGGCTTCGACGACTATTGGTGGTCCACATCGACGCCCCGCTATTGGAGCCTGCTCGACACGGATCGGACGCGCTATCGCCCGACGGACACGATCAACGTCTGGGGCGTCCTGCGCGATCGCGACACCGGCACGGTGCCGGCGGCCGTGACCGTTCGACTGACCAACCAGTCATACGACGATTCGACATGCGCGACCTTCGCTTGCCAGCGTGACCGCCAAGCCCGGGCCGGCCGGGGCGTTCACCGGCTCGATCGCGCTGTCGGGGATGACGGAAGGCGACTACAGCGTCGAGCTGCTGGTCGGGAACGACGTCATCCGGACCACCTACGCCAACGTCGGGCGGATCGCCAAGCCGGCCTATCGGCTGGCCGTGGAGACCGGCCGACGCGTCTACGTCAGGGGAGATCGGATCAGGGTCACCGTCCACGCGAATTTCTATGAGGGCACCCCGGTCGCGGGTGTGCCGCTCGACGTCCGGACCTACTCGCCGGCCCGCGGTGAGGACGTCAACCACCGGGTCAAGACCGACGCCACCGGGGCGGCGAGCTACAGGACGACCGCCAGGGTCGACCCGGACGAAGGCGGGCCCCGCGAGGCGCAGTTCTACGTCAGTCCTGCACGCGCCGAAGAGGGCGAGATCAGCGGGGCGAGCAGTGGATACATCGTCTTCCCGAGCACGCAGACGGTCGACGCGGCCGCGTCGATCTCCAAGGGCCGCATCCGTGTCAGCGGCGGCGTCCATCTGGTCGACCGCGAACGCCTGGAGTCGGAGCTCGCCCACGGACGTTCGTTCTGGGAACTCGATCCTCGCGGGGCCGCAGTCCGTGGCGAGACGGTCACGGTCCGGTTCCGTGAGCTCATCCCGGTCCGCCGGGTTCTGGGGACCAGGTACGACTTCATCGAGAAGAAGGTCGTGCAGACCTACAGCTTCGATATCGACGAAGGACCAGTTCAGACCGTGCGGGTGAAGACTGCCGCCAACGGCACATACACGGCATCGATCCCGGCGACGACCAAGGATCACGACTATGCGGTCACCGTCTCGGTCACAGATCCGAGCGGCGGGGTCTCCCGGACCGGCAGCGACGCGACCCGGCATCCCTGGTCCAGCTACGAACGGAGCAACGCGACGCTGCGGCAGACCGATCCCACTGCGACGGACGAATCCGCGACGTTCAGCATCGGCGATCGAGTGGACCTGACGATGCACGATCCGGACACGAAGCAGGCCGCCGGCGACGGCACGCGCTACCTGTTCTTCCTCGCCCAGCGAGGCCTGCGTGAGGCCACGGTGCAGTCGTCCCGGCGGTTCGTGACGACGTATCAAGGGTGGGCGGCACCGAACATGACCGTGGGAGCGGTTCGCTTCGACGGTCATGGGTACGTGGGTGGCCTCCGCTTCAGTGCCGGGTTCAAGGCCTCGGACCGGCGCCTCCGGGTCGACCTTGCCAGTGGCGCCTCCCGATATGCACCCGGGGACATGGCGACCGTCGATGTCCGCACGCGCGATGCATCCGGCGCACCGATCTCGGCGACCGTCATCCTGCGAGCGGTCGACGAGAAGCTGTTCACCATCGGCGCCGCGGAGTTCCGTGACCCCCTGCAGGAGTTGTACGCGTGGGTCTCGCCCGGCGTCCTGGGCACGTACACGTCGCATCGGGCGCCGCGCAGCCGATTCGAAGGCGGCGACACCGGTGGCGGCGGTGACGGCGGCCGCGACGACTTCCGTGACTCGCTGCTCTTCCGATCGATCGTCACCGATGCGAACGGGCGCGGCACGGTCTCGTTCCGCGTGTCCGATGACCTGACGTCGTGGCGCGTTGCCGCTGCCGCGATCACCGCCGACCTCGAGGCCGGGGCCGGGTCTGTCCAGATCCCGGTCGGCCTGCCCTTCTTCGTCGACGCATCGATCGCGCCCGAATACCTGCGCGCGGACCGGCCGTCGATCGTGGTGCGGACGTATGGTGCCGCCGTGGCTGCGGGCGATCCGGTCACGATCGATGTCACCTCGAAGAGCCTCGGCTTCGACAGCGGACCGATCCGGTCGGCTGCGTTCGAGACCGTCGCCGTGCCGCTCCCACGCCTCGGACTCGGCACGCAGACCGTCACCATCTCCGCGACCACCGGCTCGGGCGCGACCGCCCGGACCGATCGGCTGGTCCGGTCGTTCACCGTCGTCGAGACGCACCTGATGAGGTCCCGATCCGCGTATGTCGAGCTCCCCTCGCCCGGCCCGTTCAGCGGCGGCGAAGGGCTGACCACGGTCGTCGTCTCGGACGCCGGCGGCGGCCGTTACCTGCCGCTGTTGAACGAGATCGCCTCAGGCGGTGGCGCTCGACTCGACCGCGGATTGGCCGCGGCTGCCGCATCGTCGCTCCTCGTCAGCCGGTTCGCATCGACGCCCGCGGATCCCGAGGGCACGTTCGATGTGGGTCGATACCAGCGAGACGACGGCGGCCTCGCCCTCCTTCCGTACTCGAGCAGTGACCTGGAGCTGTGGTCGGCGCTCGCGGCGCTCGCGGCGCCCGACCAGGTCGATCGGGTCAACCTCGCGAGGTATCTGCGAGCCGAGTGGGCCATGGTCGACCAGACCAGGGAGCGCCGGATGATCGCCCTCGCCGGTCTGGCGGGCCTCCACGAGCCGGTCCTGCCGGCCGTCCGGGTGGCCGCCGCCGACGCGAGCCTGACTGTCCGCGAGCGGTTGATGGTCGGCCTCGGAGCGGCGGCCCTTGGCGACATCGGCACCGCTCGGTCGATCGCCGCGCCGCTCATCGCCGAGCATGGCGAGCACCTGGGAGACCAGGCTCGGATCCGGGTGGGGGTCACGGCCCGGGATATCACCTCCGCGACCGCGCTCATGGCCGTCCTCAGCGCCGCCATCGGCGAGAGCCTCGCGCCGCGATTCTGGTCGTATGTCGAAGCCAACCCGGCCCTCGACGAACTCCAGGTGCTGCCCGCCGTCGCCTACGCCCGGTACAGCCTCGAACGCGTTCCGGTGACGCCGGCCAGCTTTGCCTACACGGTCGATGGGACCCGGACGGCGGTCGATCTCGAAGGCGGTCGATCATTCGAAGTCGTCCTGACCGCGGGGCAACTGGCCTCGTTGTCGATCGAACGAACGGCTGGGGCGATCGGCGTAACGACGAGCTGGCGCGAATCGATCCGACCGACGGCGCTCGTGCCGGACCGGGACATCTCGATCGCCCGGACGGTGAACCCGTCAGCGTCCCTCGCCAGCGCGGACCTCGTCACGGTCGACCTGACGGTGGCGTTCGGGCCCCAGGCGCCGGTCGGCTGTCACGAGGTGACCGAGATCGTTCCGAGCGGGCTGGCCCCGGTGAGCTCGCTTGCCCGCTGGATCGATTCCGAGGGAGATCCGATCCTCACCGCGGATGTGACCCTGCCCTCCGACGAGGCGGGGGCGAGGCTCATGTTCTGCGCCGAGGTCGGGCGGGACCGGAGTGCGCGCCTGCGCTATCTGGCGCGGGTGGTCACACCGGGCACCTACGCGTGGGAGCCGGCGATCGTCGAGTCGCGCAGTCAGGAAGGCCAAGCGGCCTTCACGACGACCGGCCAGCTCGTCATCCGCTGATCCGGCCGAGGGCGTCGGTCGGGTGACATCGGCAAATCGACCACCCGCGACGCCCTCGGCAGCCGGTCAGGCTGGCGCCGGGACGGCCTCGTCCGCCGGACAGCAGCGGTACTCGTGCGACTTCTCGAGCAGGTCGATCTGCTTCTGGAGCAGCGCGTTCTCGAGCGTCGCTCGCGCGACCTCCAGCTCGTACAGCTTCCCGAGCTCCGGCTCGCAGGTGCTGCACTCGTCGAGGCAGCCCTTGACGATCACGCCGCCGGTCGGCAGTGACGAGCGCTTCTCGAACGACACCTGCTTCTGCATCCCGGGCGCGACCGCCAGCGAATTCGGATCGAGGAGGCCGGCCTTGATGAGGTCCTCCGCCACCTGGTCGAGCGCCTGCTGGCGCACATCCTCCGGCCAGGGCTTCGGGGGCGTGTCTGCCGCCGGGGCCGGGAGATTCGGTCCGAACGTCCCGAAGGAGCCGCCCGCGAACCCGACGAGCTTGGCCAGGGCAGCGATGTCGCTGACGTCGGTGGCGATGATCGGGCGGTCGCCCAGGATCTCGCCCGTCTTTTGACGGCCGACCTCGGACTGCCGGTTGATCTCCTCGTGGGCCTTGTCGGCCTGGTCGGCCGACATCTTCCCCGCCAGCACCTGCTCTTTCATCGTCCCGGAGGCAGCCGCCTGCACCTCGCTGCGGCGATCGACCGATTCCTGCTCGAGGCGATCCTTGGCGGTCGACAGCACGAGGTGCGGGACGACCGAGGTCGCCCCGACGAAGGCCTTGCCGACCTTGTCGATCGTGACCCGGCCGATGGGGTCCTGCACGCGCCGGTTCACCGACAGGAGCGTGAACCGGACCGTCTGGGTCTTGTTGACCTGGTAGAAGGAATACGTGACCGCGTGGCAGCGGTTCGGGTTCGAGAACTCGCGTGAGCTCGATTCGAAGTGGTCCTCGGACTCGCCCTGCGAGTGGTTCCGGGTCAGGACCTCGCCCACCGACACGGAGCTGACCGCCCGTGTGGCGGATTCCGCTCGATGGCTCGACGCCTCGGCATGCTCCGAGAGCTCGTGCACGAAGTCCGAGGTCGTGCCGCCGTTGTGGCTTCCGCCGATGAGCGACAGGCCGCCGGTCAGAACGGCCCCGATCACTCCGAAGACGCCGCCGGAGCCGCCCCCGGACGAGCCGCTCGACGAGGTCGAGACCGAGTCCTTCACGTGGAAGTTCGAGAGGTCGTGGCTCATCGATGCGAGGAAGGTCCGCTCCTCGGACGCGTACTGGTTCCGGTACGACACCTTGGATTCGGAGTCGTAGAGGAACTGGCTCTTCCGGTCGGTCGTGTAGAGGCGGACCTTCTCGCCGGGCAGGAGGGTCGTCGTGTAGACG
The DNA here is from genome assembly GCA_963704775.1 of uncultured Chloroflexia bacterium. Taxonomy (GTDB): domain Bacteria; phylum Chloroflexota; class Limnocylindria; order Limnocylindrales; family CSP1-4; genus SPCO01. Next base: position 39,367 of record CAVPHR010000001.1, read on the forward strand.
AGGTCGCCGAGGACCATCGGCCCGGGGCAGCGCTCGAGGCGTGCCGTGATCACGACCTCCACCGGCACGCTGATCTGGCGGTCGCCCTCGCGAACCAGCGTGTCATGGGTCAGCCGGTATTTGAAGTCGAGCACGTCGCAGGCCGTGTCGGGTGGCAGGTCGAGACAGCAGTCGGGGCCTGCGGGCTTGACGTCGACGGGGTTCGGTGCGTCTGGCATCGGGTGCCCTCCGATGGGTCGCGCGCCGGAACGGCAGCCTAGCAGCGGGCCGTTCGACGGCGTCTCGGAAGGCGCCACGACCGTCGAGCGGAGCGCGGACCGCGGGCGCGGTGCCCGCCTGGTGCGCCGCGATTTGCGCACCTGTGCGAACCTAGAGGCCCCGTCACCTCCGCTCAGCGGTGATGCCCATGCCCCGTCGCACCCCCCGCCCGTCGCCGGCCGTCGCGTTCCTGTCGGTCCTGCTCGGCCTGGTGGCCACCGTCGCCACATCGTTCGTCGCACCCCAGGCGGCGAGCGCCGCCGAGCCCACCGAGGGCATCGACATCAGCCACTGGCAGGGCGACATCGACTGGACCCAGGTACGGGCGGCCGGCAAGGAATTCGCGTTCATGAAGGCGTCCGAGGACATCGACTTCGTCGATACCACGTACGGCCTGAACAGGGCGCGAGCCAAGGCCGCGGGGTTCGTCATCGGGGCCTACCACTTCGCGCAGCCGGATCCGTTGCCGGGCGACGCCGTCGCCGAGGCCGACCACTTCCTCGACACGGCCGGGATCGCCGACGGCGACCTGCCGCCCGTGCTCGACCTCGAGCGGACCGGCGGCCTGACGCCTGGCGCGCTGCGGAACTGGGTGACGGGGTATCTCGAGCGGATCCGCGAACGGACCGGCGTCCGCGGGGTCATCTACACGTCGCCGAACTTCTGGGCCAACAACATGGCCAGCACCGACTGGTTCGCCACGAACGGCTACCGCGTGGTCTGGGTGGCGCATTGGACGACCGCCCCGGCTCCGACGGTGCCGGCATCCGACTGGGCCGGCTTCGGCTGGACGTTCTGGCAGTACACCTCGAGCGGGACCGTCGCGGGCATCACGGGTCGCGTCGACCTCGACCGGTTCGATGGCGGTGACTTCTCGTCGGTCCTCATCGACGTCGTGACCGAGGGCGGGGGCTCCGCACCGCCGAAGCCGCCCTTCACCGACATCAGGAAGTCCAAGTTCGCCAAGGACATCGCGTGGCTCTTCGCGTCGGGGATCACGGCCGGCTGCTCCAGGACGAAGTTCTGCCCGAACGACCACGTCACCCGCGGGCAGATGGCGTCGTTCCTGGCCCGCGCCCTGAACCTGCCGAAGTCGAAGAAGGACTACTTCCGTGACGACAACAGCTCAAAGCACGAGGCGAACATCAACCGGCTCGCCAAGGCCGGGCTCGCGATCAGCTGCGGGACGAAACGCTTCTGCCCGAACCAGATCCTGAGCCGCGGCCAGCTCGCCGCATTCGTCAGCCGCGTCCTGGATCTGTCCAAATCCCCGAAGGACTACTTCCGGGACGACAACGGCTCGAAATACGAGAGCAGCATCAACCGGATCGCCCGGGCGGGCCTCACCAGCGGGTGCGCGCCGCATCGGTACTGCCCGAGCGGCGTCGTGACGCGCGGCCAGATGGCCGCCTTCCTGCACCGAACGTTCGGCTACTGACGACAACCGGGGCGACCCGGCGGTCGTAGCTAGCTTCGATGGGGGTGTTGCCCCGGCTCGACACCAACTTCGCCGCGTCGCGGTCAGTGGCCACGATCGCGGGCATCATAGGGACAAGGGGGTCCCCGCCTGCTGTCCACATCCGTCTCGAGCACTGAGACCAACACGAAGCTCCTGAGCCCGCTGGTCGGGCGGTTGGCACGCGCCTTCGGCGCGAGCCTGCTGCTGCTCGTCCTCGCCGGCGCTGGTGTCGCCGCGGCCGTCGACATCGGGCACGAGGACGGGACCGGCGTCGGCATCGCCGTCACGGGATCCAAGCCCGAGAGCAAGCTCTGGTTCAACGACGGCAAGTGGTGGGCGAGCATGTGGAGCACATCGCCCGCCGGCTTCTACATCTATCGGCTCGACGGCGAGACCTGGGTCCGGACCGGCACCGCTCTCGACCCACGGGCACCGACCCGCGCCGACACCCTCTGGGACGGCAACAAGCTGTATGTGGCCTCGCAACAGTGGAGCGAGGACGGCGGCCACTCGGGATCTGGCACGAACCATGAGGCCCGGCTTTACCGCTTCAGCTACAACGCGGGGACCGACGCGTATGCCCTCGACGGCGGCTTCCCTGTCGTGATGCGTGACGGCATCCAGAGCGAGAGCCTGGTCATCGCCAAGGACTCCAACGACACGCTGTGGGCCACCTGGACCCTGGATGCCGCGGGCTCGAATCGGGTGTACACGAGTCACACCGTCGGCAGCGACGCGACCTGGTCGAGCCCGGAGGCGCTGCCCGTCGCGGGCGTCGACACTGCAGATGACGACATCTCCTCGATCATCGCGTTCACCGTCGGCAGCGAGCACCGAATCGGCGTCTTCTGGAGCAACCAGGAAGACAAGAAGGACTACTTCGCCTGGCAACCCGACGGCGGCGCGGACGACGACTGGACGGTCGAGACCGCGCTCAGCACGTCGACAGGCGGCCCCAACCCCGCCGACGACCACATGAACCTCAAGACCGACTCGAGCGGCAAGGTCTACGCCGTCGTGAAGACGAGCAACAGCGGGAGTCAGCCGCTGATCCTCTTGCTCACGCGCGCAGCCGCCGGAGGATGGTCCGTGAACACGGTCGGCCGCGTCTCGGACAGCAACACGCGGGCGATCGTCGAGCTCGACACCTCGGACTCGACGCTCCATGTGTTCATGACCGGACCCCTTGGCGGGAGCGGCAGCGGTCAGGAGGGCGGCGAGATCGTCGAGAAGACGTCGCCGACCTCATCGATCAGCTTTGCGATCGGTGAAGGGACCGTGGTGATCCGCGACGACGGCAGCGCGGACCTGAACAACGCCACGTCGACGAAGCAGAACGTCAACAGCTCGAGCGGGATCGTCGTGCTGGCATACAACGACAGCACGCTCAGGTACTGGCACCACCACGACGGGCCATCGGGTCCAACGGCGAACTTCACCGGCTCCCCCACCTCGGGGACCTGGCCGCTGGCCGTGACGTTCAACAACACCTCGAACGGGACGGGCCCGCTCACATACGCCTGGACCTTCGGCGATGGGGCCACGTCAACGGCCGAGAACCCGAGCCACACCTACAACACCGCCGGCCAGTTCGACGTGACATTGACCGTCACGGACGACGTCGGGAACGCCACCAGGACACGGAACAACTACATCAACGTCACGGCTCCGACGATGCCGGACGCGAACTTCGCCGGGTCACCCACGTCCGGGACGTCGCCGCTCACGGTCGACTTCAGCAACACCTCGACCGGGACCGCTCCCCTCACCTACGCCTGGGACTTCGGTGACGGGGGCACCTCAACCGAGGCAACGCCCACCCACACGTACAACCCGGGCACCTGGACCGTGACGCTGACGGCAACGAACGCCGCAGGCAGCAACACGATGACGAGGAACAACTACATCCACGTCGACGCGCCGCCCGGCTCGCGGTTCCATGCCCTGGACCCGGTCCGGGTCCTCGACACGCGCTCCCACGTCGGGCTCAACGGGGTGTTCCACGCCAACACGGCCCGGACCTTCACGGTCGCCGACGGGACGCCCATCCCGACCAACGCGGTCGCGGTCACCGGCAACCTGACCGTGACCGGCCAGACCAGCGGCGGCTTCGTCGTGCTCGCCCCGGCCGCCGGCGGCTCGACCTCGACGATCAACTTCCCGGCCGGCGACACGCGGGCCAACGCGGTGACCGTGGCCCTGGGCAGCGGCGGCACGCTCAACGCCGTGTACAAGGCCAAGGCCGGGGCCACGACCCACCTGGTGTTCGACGTGACCGGCTACTTCACCCAGAGCAGCGACGGCTCGCGGTTCCATGCCCTGGACCCGGCCCGGGTCCTCGACAGCCGAAGCAACGTCGGGCTCAACGGGGTGTTCCACGCCAACACGGCCCGGACCTTCACGGTCGCCGACGGGACGCCCATCCCGACCAACGCGGTCGCGGTCACCGGCAACCTGACCGTGACCGGCCAGACCAGCGGCGGCTTCGTCGTGCTCGCCCCGGCCGCCGGCGGCTCGACCTCGACGATCAACTTCCCGGCCGGCGACACGCGGGCCAATGCGGTGACCGTGGCCCTGGGCAGCGGCGGCACGCTCAACGCCGTGTACAAGGCCAAGGCCGGGGCCACGACCCACCTGGTGTTCGACGTGACCGGCTACTTCCTCGAGGGGCCCACCGGAGCGTCCTACTTCCCGCTCGCTCCCGAGCGCAGCCTCGACACGCGCTCCCACGTCGGGCTCAACGGGGTGTTCCACGCCAACACGGCCCGGACCTTCACGGTCGCCGACGGGACGCCCATCCCGACCAACGCGGTCGCGGTCACCGGCAACCTGACCGTGACCGGCCAGACCAGCGGCGGCTTCGTCGTGCTCGCCCCGGCCGCCGGCGGCTCGACCTCGACGATCAACTTCCCGGCCGGCGACACGCGGGCCAACGCGGTGACCGTGGCCCTGGGCAGCGGCGGCACGCTCAACGCCGTGTACAAGGCCAAGGCCGGGGCCACGACCCACCTGGTGTTCGACGTGACCGGCTACTTCAGGTGAGCTGCCGCTAGGCGGATCCGCGTCCCGAAGATCGCGATCCGACCGGCCGACGATCCGGTCGCCCGCCGACCGTCGCCGTACACCCAGAAGACGGCTCCGTCCGCCAGGCCCTCGGCTCGCTCGCGGAGCCCGATCCCGTTGATCACCCCGCCGATGTTCCGCGCGCGCCAGCGTGCGTTCGAGACCGGCATGGGTGTCCGCCAGCTCGCACCACCATCCGTGGAGACGGTGTAGGCGACCCCGAGCGTCGCGTCCGAGCCCACGTCGTCGAGCGTGTGGAGCGTCACGAGCACGTATCCAGGACCGGCGACGAGGTTGGGCCTGAAGCTCGACTGTCGGTGCCCGCCGACCTCCGGGACCCCGGGCAGACGCGAGAACGACCAGGTCGCCCCGCCGTCGTCGCTGTGGCCGACCCGGATCGTGCCCCGCGGCGCACGCTTCGTCGGCGCTCCGTAGCCGGCCACCGCCAGATACAGGCGACCGGTCGCTCGATCGATGTCGAAGCCGTGGAGCCACATGGGATCGGGGCGGATGTTGCCGGCCGTGCCGGGAGCGTTCGACCCGGCCGTCGTGAACGAGGTCTCCCGGACGGTCGTCGCGATCCTCGACGGCCCGACGACGAAGGTCCGGGCGCGCCGGTCGAACGTGGCCCGCGCGACCGCGACACCGAGCCGTCCGACGTTGCCCGGCCCTCCCTTCGCGAAGATGTTCGATCGGTCCCAATGACGGAGGTCGACCTGGTACCACGAGGCGTACACGCTCCCGTCGGGTGCCGGGCGCAGGCGGTAGGCGATGCGCCACCAGTCACGGAAGCCCGACGGCGACGGCGCCGGGGCGATGTTTGTGGCGCTCCATGTCCGGCCGAAATCGGCCGATGCGAGCAGTCGGAACCCGGGTCCGTGGGCCCCGCGCGGGAGCCAGTTGTACCCGACATAGACCGTGCCGAAGGCCGGGCTCGCGGGATCGCGATCGACGGCGACGTCCGGGAACCCGCCGACCCACGGCCGGGTCCGTCGTTCCACGTGGAGCTTCGACCACGTCGCGCCCTCGTCGTCGCTGTACGACGTCGTGAGGGAGAAGCGGGGATCGCCGCAGCCGGGGGTGGTCATGTTCGCCCAGTAGAGCCGACTGCCGCCCGACGGGCCCGGACCCCAGGCGATCGCGGCATGGAGGCCCATCCCCCGGCGTGAGCCGGTCGCCGGGCTGCGCCTGGTCGATCGCCAGGTTCGGCCGCCATCGTGCGAGATGCGGATGATCGGGTTGGTGCGACAGGCGGCGCCCGGTCCCTGGTGCTCGAAGACGACCGCGACCCGATCCGGATCGGTCGGATGCGTGGCGAGGACAGGTTCCCAGGCGCGATCCCCGACGGAACCCGGCAGCCGGCTCACCCGCGCCTCGTGCGCGACGAAGGCATCCAGCGCAGCATTGGCCGACGGGACGGGCGATGCGCTCGTGGGTGCCGGCGACGGGATCGCGATCGATGGCGTCGCGGTGGATGCCGTCACGAACGATGACCGCGGCGTCGCGGCGGCGCCCGTCGACGACGGGACATCGGAACGTGGAGCCACCGGGAGTCGGGTCGCCCCGGGTGTCCCGGTCGACGCACATGCGGCGACCAGCAGGAGCACGACCACCGGTCCGACGATGCGCCCCGACGTCCGTCCGGGCTCGGACCTCGTCACGAGCCCGGTCCGAAGTCGGGCAGGGCGGCCTCGATGTCATCGACGAGTTTGACCACGAAGCTGGCCGTCATGTGGTGGTGGTCGCGGTAGACCAGGGTCTTGCCGATGACCGGCGGGCACGGGTCGACCGGGCAGGTCGCCTTCGAGAGGTCCACGAGACTCGCGCCGGAGAGCTTCGCAGCCGCCTTCTCGCGGCGCCGGTGCCGCCAGCCGAATGCCCCCGCACGGCTCGTGGCGCAGGCCTCGATCGCGTCGCGGTGCTTGGCCAGGCAGGCCGGGACGTCGTATGCCGAGCGAGGCGTGTCCATCATGATCGCGACCGTCCCGGGGATGCGCTTGATGAGGCGCGCCATCCCTGCGCCCTGCCGTCCCGGATCCTCGTCCGCGTCATCGACGACCGGGAACCAGCGGGCCGACGCGATGACGACGAGGTCCGGCTTGAGGTCCACGAGCCGGTCAACGACGTTCTCGCGCCAGTCCTCGCACTCCGTGTATTCGCGCTTGAGATAGTCCGACCAGATCGGCAGATCGACGAATGCGCAGCTGAACTTGGTCATCGGCACGAGCCGCCAACCATTCCGCTTGGCGAGGACGTTGAAGGCCGGGAACCACTGCGCGGCGTGGGAGTCGCCGACGAGCGCCACGGTCAGGTCGCCGTCCGGATCGCCGAAGACGCACTTCGGTGGGCGGGATCCGCCCAAGGCCAGGCCGCATCCTTTCGCGGCCAACCGATCCTCGTCGGTTCGCGCCTTTCCCAGTGACGGATCGAGGTCGCGCGGTACGGGTCCCTCGTTCCGCGCCTTCGGGCGAGGCCTGGCGGTCGGATCGGCCGGCTTGGCCGGATCCTGGGACGCGTCCGAGGTCGGATCCGGAACCGGGAGAATGCTCGGTGACGCCGTCTCCGTCTCCGTGTCCGGGTCGTCGACGTCCACGGAGTCCGTGGTCGTGTCATCCGTCGGGACCGGCGAGAGTGCCTCCCCGTCCTCCTCGAGCACGGAAACAGGATCGAGGTCATAGGCGGCGTCGACCTCGCGCGCGGCCGCCACGCCCATCGTCGTCGAGCCCACGACCACCGTCAGCGCCATCGCGCCGGCCAGCGCGAACCCGCGACGACCGCGAACCGGGGCCATGCGGGCCCGACGGAACGGCTGCTCGACGAACCACCACGTCAGCGTCGCTGCAGCGACGGCGAGCGCGACCAGGCCAAGTCGGACGGGCAGGTCGGCGCCGCTCGCGCCGTCTTCCGTCGCCTCCAGACCGAGGGCCACAGGACCGAGCACGAGGATCGGCCAGTGCCAGAGATACAGCGAGTACGAGATCCGACCGAGCCATCGAAGCGGGGTCAGGCCAAGGACGATCGCTCCGGGGGAGCCTGCCCCGGCGCCCGACGCGATGATGGCGACGGCGCCGAGGGTCGGCAGCAGGGCCGCGACGCCGGGGTAGGCCGTGGTCGCGTCGATGGTCGCGAGGCCGACGACGAGGAGAGACACGCCGGCCCAGCCGGTCGCAGCGGCCGCCCGACCGCGCAGCCAGCCGTACCACGGCGCTGCGAGGGCCAGCAATCCGCCGGCGGCCAGCTCCCAGGCTCGCGTCGGGAGCGAGTAGTAGGCCCACGGTCCTGACGCGCTCGTGACCGCCATGGACAGGACGAACGAGCCGATCAGGACAGCGAGCGCGAGGACCGTCATCGAGACGCGCGGCCGGCCGAGTCGTGCCACGACGAGGAGAAGCAGAGGCCAGAGCAGGTAGAACTGCTCTTCGACCGCGAGCGACCAGTAGTGCAACAGCGGCGACGCGCCCGTTGCCGCGAAGTAGTCGGTCGCATCGAGCGCGAAGCGCACATTCGAGAGCGACAGGATGGCGGCCAGACCGTCGTCGGCGACCCGCGGCACGTCGAGCGGAGACAGGAGGAGCTCGGCGGCCAGCAGCGTACTTGCCAGCACGACGACCGCCGCAGGGACGATCCGACGGATGCGCCGAGCGTAAAAGGCCCCAAGGCGGATCCGCCCGGATCGTTCGCGGTCCTCGATCAGGAGGCCGGTGATCAGGAACCCGGAGAGGACGAAGAAGACGTCGACCCCGACGAAGCCGGCCCCGGCACCCGGCATCTGGACATGACAGAGCACGACCAACAGGACCGCGACCCCCGGAGTCCTTCCAGGTCGGGTCGGAAGCGCGGCTCCCCTGATGTCTGAGACTGCGTCACGGTTCGTGCCCTCGATCGCCGCGACGTGGTCTTGGGTCATGCCGCGGTTCGGTGCTGGGACGCCGCACTGTCAGCGATGTTTCGGTCGTGCAGGTGTCGGTGAGCCGACAGGGCGACCCGGTCGGGCCCTCCGCCCACGTTCGAACCGCTAGGGCAGCGGGCGCCAGGCCTGACCGAGCAGGATCGCGAGCGCGACCAGGAGCGCCCCGAGCGCCACGAACGCGACGCTGATCTCCATCACCTCGTGCTTGCATGATCAGGTTGGTCGGCAGGTTCTGCGAAGACCGTGTGGAGCTCGTCGGCGCTCTCGGCCGGGTAGTAGGTGCCGCCGGTCGCGTCGGCGACCGCGGTCAGCGTCACCTCGTCGATCGCGCGCCGGAACCGCCGCCACCGCCACCGCCGCCACCGCCGCCGCCGAACCCCCGGTTCGGGTTGTCGACCGGCTCGCGGCCGATGAACTGCTGCCCGCAGCGGGAGCTCTGCGGCGCCCGGATCCGCGGTCCCGAACCCGATCGTGTAGACGCGGACGCCGCGGGCGGCCGCCTGTGCGGCCGCCTCGACCGGCTCGGGCCCGGCGTTGCTCGCCCCGTCGGTCAGCAGGACCACGATGGCCGGGGCATACGCGCCGTTCGGGACCGGCTCCGGCGCCGACTCGGGCGGGTCGTCCTCGGACTGGCTCGGGGCGACGCTGTCGTCGATCTCGGCGATCGCGTCGAGTGACTGTGAGGATCGCGCTGCCGACCGCCGTCCGCCGTCCCGTCGTCAGGCTCTCGACGACGTCGAGCAGGACCTCCTGGTCGGTCGTCGGCGTCTGGACGATCTCGGCGAACCCGGCGAACGCGACGATCCCGATCTGGGTGGTCGAACCCTGGCGCTCGATGAACGAGGCCGCGGCCGGCTTCGGCCGCCAGCAGGCGGTTGGGCGGGATGTCGGTCGCGCACATGCTCCGCGAGACGTCCATCGCGAGGATGACCGTCGTCCGGCCGGCCGGGACGCTGACGATGCTGACCGGCCGGGCCATCGCGATGACGAGGCTGCCGATGGCGAGCACGAACAGCGCGAAGGGCAGGTGGCGCCGGATCCGCGACGACCGCGGCTGCGCCTCCCGGACGAGCGACAGGCTGGAATAGCGCAGCCCGGCGTGCCGCCGCCGCAGCGCCCAGATGCGGACCGCCACGAGCACCGGCAGCACGCCGAGGAGCGCGAGCGCGGCGGGCGACAGCCAGTCCATCAGGCAGCCCTGCGGCCCGGTCGGGCATCGAGGCTCGTCGGCTCATGGCAGCCGCCCGAGCCAGGTCAGCGAGGCGACCGCCGCCGACGAGCAGGATCAGGACCCCGGCGCCCGCGAACAGCGAGGTGACCTCCATCGCCTCGGGCTTGACGACGAGGCGGGTGTCGATGCCGTCGTAGATCGCGCGCGAGCTCGTCCGGGTCGGTCGGCGGCGTAGTACGCGCCGTCGGTGATCTCCGCGATCTGGCGGAGCATCGGCTCGTCGAGCCGGCTGTGGACCATGAAGCCCTCGACCTCGAGCGTCGTCCCCGCCGCGCTGCCGATGCCGACCGTGAAGATCCGCACGCCGCGATCGGCCGCGGCACGCGGCCGCCTCGAGGGGATCCGGCGACTGGTTGTTCTCGCCGTCGGTCAGCAGGACGATCGCGGCGGGCGCGTACGTCCCAGCCGGCACCGGCGTCGGGTCGGGCGTCGGGTCCGGGCGAGCGGTTCGTGTAGTAGCCGGCCGCCGGATCGGCCTCGGCGGCCGCGATCGTCGTGAGCGAGGTCAGGATCCCGCGGCCGAGCGAGGTGCCGCGCTCCGGCGCGAGCCGGTCGATGGCCGCGAGCACCTGGGCCTGGTCGCTCGGTCGGGACCTGGATCGAGAAGCCGCTGTCGCTGAACGCGACGACGCCGATCAGGATCGAGGGCGGCTGGCGCTCGACGAACGCCCGCGCGGCGGCCTTGGCCGCCTCCATCCGGGTCGGCTCGAGGTCGTCGGCGGCCATGCTGCCGGAGACGTCGAACGACGAGGATGACCGTGCCCTCGACCCGCGGCACGCTGACGACGCTCTGCGGCCGGGCCATCGCGACCACGAGCATCGGCCAGGCCCGACGAGGATGAAGGCCGACGCGGATCCGACGCCGCAGACGCGGCCAGCCGCATGGAGGCCGCGGGCGATGCGCCAGCGGCGAGCGATCCCGTAGGCGGCGACCCGTCGACGACGTCGGCGCTCGAGGGCGAGATAGCCCGCGGCCCCGAGCGGGATCGCCAGGACGAGCAGCAGCATCGGCGGCCAGATGAACGTCACGCGTCAGTTCCGGCGCTTCTGGCGCAGCGTCGCCATGCGGACGATCGCCGTGACCAGGTCCTCGTCGGTCGAGAGCGAGACCGCGTCGACCCCGGATCGCTGGAAGGCCTCGCTCAGGGTCGGCCTCGCGCCGCTCCGCAGCCTCGCGGAAGCGGCGGCGGAAGCCCTTGTCATGGGTGTCGACGTAGAGCTGCTCGCCGGTCTCGGCGTCCTCCATGATCAGCGGCCCGACATCGGGCAGCTCCACCTCGCGCCGGTCGAACAGGCGGACCGCCAGCACCTCGTGTCGCTGGGTCAGCAGGTTCAGCGGGCGCTCCCAGCCCGGGCGCGCTGATGAAGTCGGAGATGACGAACACGAGCGAGCGGCCCTTGATCGAGTGCTGCGCCGGCCTCGAGCAGCGGCGTCAGGTCGGTGAACGGCGCCGTCGGCCAGGCGCGGCTGACGCGAGCAGGTCGTTGACGAGGCGCAGGACCTGGATCCGCCCGCCACGCGCCGGGATCGTCCGCTCGACCTGGCTGCCGTAGAAGACCGCCCCGACGCGGTTGCCGTGGCGGGTCAGCAGCCGCGCGAGCGTCGTCACGAAGTCGATCAGCACGCTCCGCTTCAGGCGCTCGCTGTCGGCCGTCCCGAAGTCGACCGACGGGCTCAGGTCGAGCAGGAACCAGGCCGTGATCTCGCGGTCCTCGACGTACTCGCGGACATACGGCGTGTCCATCCGCGCGGTGACGCTCCAGTCGATGTAGCGGACGTCGTCGCCGTACTGGTACTCGCGCAGGTCGGCGAAGTCCACGCCGTTGCCGTGGAACAGGCTCCGGTAGTCGCCCTGAAGCAGGCCGTCGAGCCGGCGGATGACCTGCCAGTCGAGGCGCTGGAGGATGCGCTCAGGCGCTGACGTGGACGTTGCCATGCTCCCGCAGCGGGACGACCGGGACGGGGATCCGGTCGAGGATGGGTCCTGCAGGATCGCGTCGCTGGTCACGTCGTCGGAGAGCGCCTCGAACGACAGCACGAGCCGGTGGCGCAGGACGTCGAGGGCCATGTCGGTGACGTCCTCGGGCAGCGACGTAGTCGCGTCCGCGGACGAAGGCCAGCGCCCGCGCGGTGAGGATCAGGTTGATCGACGCGCGCGGGCTCGCGCCGAAGGTGATGTAGCGCTTCAGCTCGCCCAGGCCGTGCGCCTCGGGCGCCCGGGTGGCCGTCGCCAGCCGGACGGCGTACTCGAACAGCGCCGGGATCGACATAGACCCGGTCGGCGCGCCTGCTGCATCGCGAGCAGCCCGTCGGTCGAGAGCACCTGCCCGACGACCGGCAGCAGGCCGGTCATCCGCTCGACGATCACGAACTCCTCGGTCGGGCTCGGGTAGCCGACGAGGACCTTGATCATGAACCGGTCGATCTGCGCCTCGGGCAGCGCGTACGTCCCCTCGGTCTCGATCGGGTTCTGGGTCGCCAGCACGAGGAACGGGCTCGGGACCTTGAAGGTCTCACGCGCCGATCGTCACCTGGCGCTCCTGCATGACCTCGAGCAGCGCGCTCTGGACCTTGGCCGGGGCGCGGTTGATCTCGTCGGCGAGCAGGAGGTTGGCGAAGACGGGCCCGAGCGACGTCCCGAACTCGCCGGTCTTCTGGTTGTAGATGCGCGTGCCGATCAGGTCGGCCGGGACGAGGTCGGGCGTGAACTGGATCCGCTTGAACTCCCCGCCGATCGCCTCGGCCAGGGTCTTGATGGCCATCGTCTTGGCCAGGCCGGGCACGCCTTCGACGAGGATGTGGCCGCGGGCGAGCAGCGCGACGATCAGCCGCTCGAGCAGGTGATCCTGGCCGACGATGACCTTCTTGACCTCGTACAGCAGGCGCTCCATCGGAGCGGCGCGGTCTGGCGATGTCTGGCTGTTCCACGCGCGACTCTCCTCAGTACGGGGGCAGGCCGGCGGCGCCGCCGGCGACGTCGATCGGGACGGCGAGGCCGATGCCGATGAAGACGTCGTCATCGGTCGGATTGATGAGGGCCGTGACGATCCCGATCACGTGACCCTCTCTGTCTGATCAACGGCCCACCGGAGTTGCCCGGATTGACGGCCGCGTCGATCTGGATGAGCCCGGTGCAGGACCTGGTCGCTGTCCGGGCATCTGGAACGAGCGGTCGAGCCCGGAGATGACGCCGACGCTCATCGAGCCGTACAGGCCGAACGGGCTGCCCATCGCATAGGCCTCGCTCCCCTGGCGCACGGCGCCGGGATTGCCCAGGACGGCGGGCACGAGGTTCGCCGGGGGCTGGGTCGCGCGGAGGACGGCGATGTCGTTCTCGGGCTGGCGGGCGACGACCTCCGCGCCCGATCGTCGTCCCGTCGGCGAACGTCAGCTTGATCTCGGTCGCGTCGGCGACGACGTGGAGGCTGGTCAGGATGTCGCCGTCGTGGCTGACCACGACGCCGCTGCCGAGGCCGCCGTCCTCGTCGGGCGTGGCATCGGGCGCCGCCTGTCCGTGCGGCCGGGTCGTCTCGATCAGGACGAGCGAGGGCTGGACGGCCTGGTAGACCAGCTCCGAGAAGGCCGGCGGCGGCGTCACGGACGCAAGGGCGCTCGCGATCGTGTCGTCGACGTCCCGCTGGGTCAGCGGCGGCTTCCCTGGGACCAGCATGCCGTACAGGAACACTGCCAGCAGCGCGACCAGCCCGCCCGAGACGTAGGGCACCGTTCGCCCGAGGCGCGTCCGCAGACGACCTGGCGGCGGCGAGTCTGGTCCTCGAGCCGGGATCTCCTGAGCCATGTCTCCAGCCACGGGCGGTGCTGATGGGTGGCCAGCGTGGAGGCAGTCTACCGCCAGTCGGCCATCGGCCCCGAATCGGGGCGCCCACGCACGGCGAGGGCCCCGGATGCAGGGTTTTCATCGATTGCCGACCCACCCGGGCTGGCGGTAGGTTGGTGTCGGTGCACGCGCGGATCCGTGCACAGCCGGGCACGCGCAGCGCCGGCGCGAGGCGAACAGATGCATAACCCCGAAATCCATGTCGAGGATCACGAGTCGGTCGGCGACCCGGTCTTCGAGGCTCGTCAGACCGTCCTCGACGCACGGCGCGCGATCCAGCTCGACCAGTCGGCGGCCGATGCGGATCAGTCGGGGTCCGACGCCGACCAGACGGGATCCGACGCCGATCAGACGTCCTCGGGCACGGACCAGACGATCTCCGAGCGCGATCAGCGCGCGTCGGACAAGGACCAGGCTGCCTCTGACCTCGACCGTGCCGGTCGAATGAACCTGACGCCGGCCGAGGAGCGCGCCTACGACAGCTCACGCGAGCAGCGGGCGAGCGGGTCGTTCGAGCGGCTCGTCGATCGCCTCAAGCGTGCGGGGACCGCGCACGACCGTGACCTGACGTCCGCCGATCGGGATCGCACGGCGACGGCGCGCGAACAGGCGACCAACGATCGCGAGGGACGCGCCCTCCACCTGACCGAGTCGATGAACGGTGCGGAGTCCGACCTGTTGCACCAACTGGAGGAACTCGCGGCACGGGCGGCCGTGGACCGGGCGCGAGCCGCCGCCGATCGCGAGCGGGCCAGGCTCGAGCGTGCCGATGCGGCCCGCGAACGCGCTCGTCTCGAGTCGGAGCTGCGCTCGGCCCACCTCGATCAGCTCACAGGGGCCTATCGGCGCGAGATGGGTCGCATGGCGCTGTCCCACGAGATCGACCGGGCGCGCCGGTCGGATGGGCGGTTCGTCCTGGCGTTCGTCGACGTCGACCGGCTCAAGCTCGTCAACGATCGCGATGGCCACGCCGCGGGTGATCGCATCCTGCAGGCCGTCGTGCGGGTCGATCCGCGCCCGGCTGCGCTCATTCGACCCGATCGTGCGCTACGGCGGGGACGAGTTCGTCTGCGGGCTCACCGGGACCGACCTTTCCGAGGCCGAGCGCCGGTTCGAGGCGATCGACGAGCGCGATCGAGGCCGAGACAGGCGTCGGCATCAGCGTCGGGTTCGCCGCTCTCGAGACCGGCGACACCGCCGATCGGCTGACCGAGCGGGCCGACGCGGCGATGCTCCAGATCAAGACCCGGCACCACGCGTCGGACCAGGGACGGCGTCAGCCGCCCGTGAGCGATGCGACCAGCTGGTCGAGCTGGTCGGGCGTCAACTCACCGGTCAGGCGACCGGCCACGTTCCCATCGGCGCCGATCGCGACCCAGTACGGGAATGCGGTCAGGCCATAGGCCGTCGCGATCTGCCGATCGCCATCGACGATGACCGGCGGCGTCCAGCCTTCGCGCGCCAGCCACGCATCCGGCGGGTAGTTCGGCAGTGTCGGGTCGATCCCGGTCGCAACGGAGACGAGATCGACGCCGGCGGGCAACCCCTTCGCATCGAGCCAGTCCTGCACGACCGGCACCTCACGCTGGCAGTGCGGGCACCAGTGGGCGATGAACAGGACGAGCTTGGGCCGGCCGTCGGCCTTGATGGCCACCGGCGTGCCGTCGAATGACGCGCCCTCGACCAGGGGCGCCGGCTGGCCGACGGCCGGGTCGGTCGCGCCGGCGGCGTAGGCCGGCAGCGGCGTCCCGGTGACCACGCCGGACGTCGCACTCCCGGCCGATGCGACCGGGCTGAAGCTCGGCGCAGGCGTCGAGCCCGACTGGGTCAGCAGGATCGCCGCCACGGCGGCGGCGGCGATGACCAGCCCCGCCACACCGAGGATGAGCGTCGACGACGCGCGGCGCTTCGACGGGGCGGCGGCGCGGCGCGCCGGGATGTTCGCGTCTTCGTCATCGGGGTCCTCGATCAGCGTCCGGCTCCCGGGCGAGCCAGAGCAGCGACAGGATGAGCAGGAAGGCTGACAGCGCCAGGTACGGCAGGCTGACGAACCCGAGCTGACGGAACCAGACGACCGAGCACGGCGTGGTCGCGGAGCACACGCCCGAGTCGAGTGACGGGAACCATTCCAGCAGGTAGTGGTAGGTCGCGATGACCGCCCCGATCGCCGCGAGGGGCGCCGCGTAGCGACGGACGCCGGGGTCGCTGCCGCCAGGCGGCGATGCCCAGGATCACGACCAGCGGGTACATGGCGATGCGCTGGTACCAGCACAGGCGGCACGGCTCGAACTGGGCGACCTCGGAGAAGTAGAGGCTCCCGGCCATCGCGAGCGCGGCCACGACGAACGCGCCGGCCAGCGCGCTCGGGCCCGAGCGCGGACCGCATGCCAGCGAGCCAGCCCTGCGCGCTCGACGAGCCGCGGCCGGCAAGGGCCAGCCCGACCACGACGATCACGAAGACGTTCGCGGCGATGGCGAGCAACGCGTAGAAGAGTTCGACGGTGCCGACGACGTTCATGCGCTCGCCACTCTAGGGTGCGGGACGACTTCGGGCCCGTGCCGAACGGCCCGTCGCCGCGGGACCCGTCGCCCGGCCATACTCGACCGATGTCCGAGCCCCTCGTCGCCAGGCTCCTGCGTCTGGCCGCGTTCACGACCGATCCGCGCGGCGGCAATCCCGCCGGCGTGTGGATCGGCGAGGCGCTGCCGAGCGAGGCGGAGATGCAGCGGGTCGCCGCGGAGGTGGGCTACTCCGAGACGGCTTTTATCGCGCCCGACCGCTCGGGCGGCGCCGGGCGGTTCCGGGTGCGGTACTTCAGCCCGCTCGCGGAGGTCCAGTTCTGTGGCCATGCCACGATCGCCGGCGGTGTCGTGCTCGCCGAGCTCGGGCTGGCCGCGCAGCCCGACACCGTCGATGGGCCCGGCGAGATCGTCCTCGAGACGAACGGCGGGCCGGTCAGGGTCGAGGTCCTGCCGGGGGCCGACGGGCTGATCCGGGCCACCCTGACGTCCGTCGAGCCGTGGGTCCGCGAGCCGGATCCCGGACTCCTCGCGAGCGCGCTGGGCCTCCTGGGCTGGCGGAGCGAGGAACTCGACCCCGATCTCCCGCCGGCCGTGGGTTTCGCCGGCGTCAGGCACCTGATCCTCGCCGCCCGCGACCGCGAACGGCTCGCCAGCCTCGACTACCCGTTCGAGGCACTCAAGGCGCTCATGCTCGAGCACGACCTCACGACCCTCCAGCTCATCTGGCGCGAGTCGCCCGACCGGTTCCGGGCGCGCGATCCGTTCCCGGTGGGCGGCGCCGTGGAGGACCCGGCGACCGGCGCCGCGGCCGCGGCGCTCGGGGCGTACCTGCGAGCCCGTGGAGACGCCGTGTCGCCGGGGACGTTCGAGATCGCCCAGGGCGTGGAGATGGGCCGCCCGAGCCGGCTGACCGTCACGACCGTCGCGGGCGAGGCCGGCGTCCGCGTCTCGGGCAACGCAGTGCCGATCCCCTGACCTGCTAGCCTCGCGAGCCATGGGCACCACGCCGGTCCGGACCGCCGCCTCGCTGCTCGTCGAGTGCCTCGCCGCGGAGGGCTGCGAGTACGTCTTCTCGGTGCCGGGCGAGGAGACCATGGACATCCTCGACGCGCTGAGCCGCCAGGACGCCGTCCGCCACATCACGACGCGCCACGAGCAGGGCGCGGCGTTCATGGCCGACGTCTACGGCCGCCTGACCGGCCGCGCCGCCGTGGCGATGGCGACCCTCGGGCCCGGCGCGACCAACCTCGTGACCGGGCATCGCCGACGCCTTCCTCGACCACGCGCCGATGGTCGCGATCACCGGCCAGACCGGGCTCGACAAGCTCCACAAGGAGGCCCACCAGTTCGTCGACATCGTGCGCATGCTCGAGCCGGTCACGAAGTGGAACCAGCGGGTCGAGCAGGTCGAGGCGCTGCCCGAGATCGTGCGCAAGGCGTTCCGGGTCGCCCAGCTCGAGAAGCCGGGCCCGACCCACATCGAGCTGCCCGAGAACCTCGCGGCGACACCGATCGCCGACGAGCTCCGGCCCATCGAGCCGACGCGCGCCTACTTCCCCGAGCCGACCGACGAGGCGATCGCCCACGCCGCCCGGCTCATCGCCGGCTCCGCCCGCCCGCTCGTCCTGGCCGGCAACGGCGTCCTCCGGCGGAACGCCTCGGACGCCCTTCGCGCCTTCGCCAAGGGTCTCCACGTCCCGGTCGCGGTCACGTTCATGGGCAAGGGCGCGATCGACGACCGCAGCCACCTGTCGCTGATGGCCGTCGGGCTGCAGGCGCGCGACCACGTCCTGTCCGGGTTCGACCGGGCGGACCTCGTCGTGTGCGTCGGGTACGACCTCGTCGAGTACGCGCCGTCGCGCTGGAACCCGGATGGCCGCAAGCGGATCATCCACATCGACACGCAGCCGGCCGAGGTCGACGCGGCGTACCAGCCCGAGGTCGAGCTGGTCGGCGACATCGACGGGACGCTCGCGGCGACTCCTGGCGGCCGTCGCTGCCCCAGGGCATCGGCGGCCGGAACGCGAGCGAGCGCCACGCGACCCGCGAGACGCTCGTCCACCAGGACCTGCGGACGGCGCTGCTCGCCGACCTGCGGCGCCTACGAACACGACGACGGCTGGCCGATCAAGCCCCAGAAGGCGATCGCCGACCTGCGCCGCGCGCTCGATCCGAGCGACATCGTGGTCAGCGACGTCGGTGCGCACAAGATCTGGGTCGCCCGGCTCTACCAGGCCTACGAGCCCAACACCGTCATCATCTCGAACGGGTTCGCGGCGATGGGCATCTCGCTCCCCGGGGCGATCGCCGCCAAGCTCGTCCATCCGGAGCGGCGGGTCGTCGCGCTGTGCGGCGACGGCGGGTTCCTGATGAACTCCCAGGAGCTCGAGACGGCCCGCCGGATCGGCGCCAACATCACGGTCGATCGTGTGGCGCGACGACGGCTACGGGCTGATCGACTGGAAGCAGCAGAGCGAGTTCGGGCGGCCGTTCGGCGTCGAGTTCACGAACCCGGACTTCATCGCCTACGCGCAGTCGTTCGGGCTGGCGGCGTTCCGGCCCGAGTCGGCGGATGACCTCTACCCGACGCTGATGCGGGCCCTCGAGCACGACGGTCCGACGCTGGTGGAGGTCCCGATCGACTATCGGGAGAACCTGCGCCTCACGGAGCGCCTCGGAGCCCTCTCCGGAGGCAGCTGACGGCAGGGGCTCGAACGCGGGAGGAGCGTCAGGCGGTGCCGGAACGGTCGGACCATGCCCCCGGTGCGACCGTCCTTGACCGAAGCCTGTCTCGCTGACCGACGCGGTCCAGGGTCTGCGCGCACGGTTCTGGGGGTTTGGGCGAAGCCTACGGCGCGTGACGCTAACTCAGGACGACGAGTGTTCGAGGCGGTGGATGGACTACCTGGGAAACCAACCTCCCGTGCTATCGGCAAAGACGGTGGATGCCATCGACGCCAGGGCGAACAGGGCTGTCGTGCTGGCGAGGACGACGATGCGAAGTCGAGCAGCTCGTGAACGGGACATCGGGAACTCCTTCCCGTCGCACGCCGCGTGCTGGCTTCACCCACGAACATGCTAGGCTCCCTGTCATGCGGTCGTCAACTATTGCTAAACATCGTGCGTTCGGCGCGGACTCCGAGTTCGCGCGGCTGCTCGGCGCCGAGATCCGGCGTCGGCGCGTCGCGCTCGGACTGAGCCAGGTCCAGCTGGCCGACCCGCTGAGCAAGGCATTCGTCTCGCTTATCGAGAACGGACGGGCGGTCCCGTCGCTGTCGAGCCTGGGATTGATCGCGGATCGCCTCGAGACGTCGCCCGCTGTCCTCCTGCTCGCTGTCAATCCCGGTTGGACCGGGGAGTACACTGACGCGCATGCCGAGAGTCACACGCTCCCACGCCGTCGCGGATCGCCCACTCGCCCGTCGCATCGGGGCGGTGATCCGGACTGAACGCCTTCGGGCCCACATGACCCAATCGCAGCTGGCCGAAGGCCGGTACACGAAGGCGTACGTGAGCGCCCTCGAGAACGGCCTCGCAAAGCCATCGCTGGCCGCCCTCAACTTCCTGGCCGGTCGACTGGGCGTTCCTGTGACGCGATTGCTCGCGGCCGGCGAACCGGCCTGGACGAGGCTGGAGGCCGACGTGCATCTCGCCGCCGGCGAGTGGCAAAAGGCGGTCGACGCCTTCACGGAGCTGCTCGACGACGGCCCGACGGACGCGGTCCGGCCGGAGCTGCTGCGCGCGCTTGCAGAGGGCTATTGCCGCCTCGAGCAGGGTGCCGAGGGTGTCCGTGCCGCCTCGGAGGCGGCCGAGCTGTTCCGCCGCCAGGGCCGCCACGCCGACGCCGCATGGGCGACCTATTGGGAGGCGAGCTCCCTGCACGAGCTCGAGCAGGGCGACGGCGCCCGGGAGTTGCTCCTGCGCGTGCTCGACGAGATCGCACAGGGCCTGACGGTCGATTCCGAGCTCCGCCTGCGGATCCTGATCGCGCTCGCGACCATCGACTCGCGCGACGACCAGCCGGAACGTGCCCTCGGCTACCTCGAGCAGGCCCGGGCGATGGTCGGTCTGCTCGACGACCGGCGCCGCGCCACGTTCCTGTTCTCGCTGGCCATGAGCTACCACGAGCTCGGCGACCTGGAGGCGGCCCTGACGACGGGGTCGCAGAGCCTGACCCACTTCCGGGCGGCCGATGCCGAACGCGAGGTGGCCTCGATCGAGAATGAGCTGGCGCTCGTCTTCCTGGCCCTCGGCCAGGTCGATCGGGCCGCAGAGCACGTCGCGGAAGCGCGCGTCGGGTTCGAGCGGCTCGGCAGCGACCGCTCGCTCGCCCACGTCATCGACACCGAGGCCCGGATCGACCTCGCGCGCGGCGCAGGAGACGCGGCCGCCGACCGGGCGCTCGAGGCGCGCCGGCTGGCCGACGAGACGGGCAACCGCAAGGCCGCGATCAGCGCGTCGCTCACGCTGGCGCAGGCGCGCCGGGCGCAGGGCGACCTCGAAGCGGCGTCCGCGATCCTCGACGACGCCGCGCGTGTCGCCCGCTCGCAGGGTCGCCGGGGTCAGCTCCAGGCCGTGCTCAGCGAGTGGGCCGAGATCAAGGCCGAGCAGGGCGACCTGCGAGGCGCGTTCGACCTGTCGCAGGAGGCGCTCCGCGCCGGCCGCCATCAAGCGCCGACGAGCGCCGCGGGTCGCGATCAGGAAGCGGCGGTCGAGAACCCCGTCTGACGCCCCTGGCCGACCTGGTCGGTCAGGGGCTCGTCCGGAACGACCAGCTCGTCGCGGCCAGCCGGTTCCCTGACGGGTCCTTGATGCCACGGACCACGACGACCGCGTAGCGGCGACCGTGGAACATCGCCTTCGCCGGGTCGATCGTGGCGGTCCGCTTCGCGGCGTTGTAGGTGACCTTCGCGCGGACCCAGAGCCCGGTGCTCAGGTTCTTCAGGCGGAGCGTCGAGCCCGACACGCCCCTGACCGGCTCTGAGAAGACGACCTTGACCGAGGCGTGCGTCGAGACGCCCGTCGCCCCTGACCTCGGTGACCGCGACTTGATCGTGGGCGACGTCCGGTCGACGATCGAGACGCGCGGGCTGATCGTCTCGGCCAGCTGGGCTTCCTCGTCGATCGCGAGGGCATCCCAGCGGTAGCAGGATCCGGCCTTGAGGCCCGTCTCGTGGATGGGACTGGTGAAGTCGAGCAGCACGGCGTCGTCGTAGGAGACGAGCTCGGGGTCCGGGCAGTGGCCGTTCTCGAGCCGCCAGGACAGCCGCACGACGATGCCGTCGATGATCGCGTGGCTGGTCGTGAACGCGACGTCGACGGTCCTCGAGGTCTGCGTCCTCGGGCCGGCCGGCAGGCTGAACGTGATCGTCAGCGGATCGGTGAAGCCGGGCGCCGGCTCGAGATCGGGCAACGGGCTCGGGACCGCCTCGGACAGGGCCGCCTCGGCATCCACGCGGCCGGAGCCGTAGACGTTGTCGCGGCCGGGATCGCCCAGGTCCGCGGCGCTCGCGCGGAGGACCGCTTCGAGCTCGGTGGCGCTCAGGCCCGGTCGCGCGGACCAGATCAGGGCGGCCACGCCCGCGACGTGCGGCGACGCCATGCTGGTGCCGCTCTCCTCCTCGTAGTCGCCTGCGGTCGTCGAGAGGATGTCGACGCCCGGCGCCGCGATGTCGACGCCGCGGTTGAAGGTCGAGAATTCGGCCTGCAGGTCCGTCGCGTCCACGGCGGCCACGGAGACCACGCCACGCAGGCCGGCCGGGTACTCCATGATCGGCGACCCGCTGTTGCCCGAGGCCGCGACCACGAGGATCCCGGCCGCTCGCGCTGCGGTGAAGGTCGGCTGGATCAGGGCGACCTGGGCCGGCTCCAGGATCCCGCCGAGCGACAGGTTGATGATGTCCGCGCCGTGCGTGCGGGCCCAGTCCACGCCATCGAGGATGTCCGAGAAGAAGCCCGTGCCGGACTCGTCGAGGACCTTGACGGGCATGAGCGAGGCGCCCGGGGCGATGCCCGCGATGCCCGTGGCGTTGTCGGTCTGCGCCACGATGGTGCCGGCCACGTGCGTGCCGTGGCCGTTGTCGTCGGTGACGTCGGTGTTGTTCCAGATCTCGTTCCGGGGCGACGACGACGTTGACGCCCGCGAGGTCCGGATGGGCCAGGTCCACGCCCGAGTCGATGACGGCGACGACGACGCTCGGGTCGCCGACGGTCGTCGGCCAGACCTCCGGGACCCGGACCTGCTCGAGGTCCTCCTGGTCCGCGTAGAAGGGGTCGGACGGGCTGCCGTCCGCGGGCCAGGCCGAGGCCTTGACGACCGCATCAGGGACGACGAAGAGCACGCGCGGGTCCGCGCGAAGGGCCGCCCCGACCTTGCCCGCCTCGCCGGCCTTCGCGACGACGATGCTGCGCTGACCGAACGCGGAGGCTTCGGTCCGCCGGACACCGGAGATCGAGACGCGTCCCGGGGCCGCATCGCGCCAGGCGACGATGAAGCGCCCGCCCGGCGCCGCGGCGTCGGCCGCGTGGACCGACGACGTCGCGGCGGCAGCCGGGATCGCTGCCACGAGACCCAACGCGAGGGCGAGGAGGAAGGCAGTGAGCCGGCGCGGTTGGATGATCACGGACGGAGACTCCTCGAGCCGATCAGCGAAGGACGGGATGGACCGACGTCACGTCGACGATGGCTGGGCGACGGCACTCCGGACGGTACGCGCCGCCGATGGGACGCGCAATGACCCGCACTGGACCCCGCTGCACACGGCGCACCGGATTCCGCGGCGGCAGGTCGCCCTCGTTCGCGCGTCCTGGGCGCGTACTGGCCCGAATGCCGACCTTCGGCCCATTGACCTCTGGGACCTCGGCGGCGACGGTATCCATCAGATCCCCGGTGCGAAGGCCGCAACGCCCTTTCGTGCCGGGGATCGTTGCTGTCATCGGCCCTCCGAGCCTCACGCGGCCCGCCGGACCGACCGACGGCGCGATACGCGATGGCCAGCCCGAGGCCGAGCCCGATCGCGAGCCCGATCAGGTTCTCCAGCGCGTCCCATGTCTGGCAGATCCGATCCAGTCGCGGGACGCTGTACTGGACCCATTCGATGACCAGCGGCATCGCGAGCGCGCCCAGGGCGACGATCGCGAACGGCCGCGCCCGCGGGATGAGCCCGATGAGCACGCCCAGCGGCACGAACAGCAGCGACGTTCAGGCCGTGCTCGCTCGAGAGCGACACCAGCTGGCCGAGGCGCGGGCGCGGGGAACAGGCCGCCGCACCATGAACGGCCGAAGAACCCGGCGCCGCTGCCGGGCGTCAACGTGATGGCGACGATGGCCCCGACGGTGAAGACGAGCATGCCGGCCAGCAGCGGCGAGAGGCCGGTCCGCGTCGCGACGGCCGGGGCCAGCCAGACGCCGACGATGATCGCGAGCGCGACGCCCGGGACCAGCAGTGGCGTGTTGCCGGATCAGCTCGAGGATCGTGCCGACGACGGCGACCGGGGCGAAGGAGAGCGGCGGGCTGCGCGAGCAAGGTGACGGGGATCTCCTGAGGATCGATGGTGGGCCGGTCGACGCGGGCAATGATGCCGCAGTCCGGGCGGCCACCCTCAGACGTTCGTCCCGCTCGATGTGCGACGAGGGACCGCGGCGTCAGCTGCGGGTCGGTCGGTCAGCCGCGTCGACGATGCAGCTCGGCGACCCACTCGGCCAGCCTCGGGAGATGCTCGCCGTAGTGCTCCGGCCCGGACTTGCGGATCCACCAGGCGGCTTCCTCGGTGGGTTCGGTCAGCTGGAACCACTCGGCGAGCATCCGGGTCCGACCGGCATTGGCCTGGGTCCATGCGACCGACCACGGCTGGCCGGCCATCCCCGCGAGCAGGGCCGCGTTCGTCGCCTCGATGTCGATGTCGTGGCCCTCGTAGGTGCCGGCGCCATGCGCTCGAACTGCGTGGCGGCCTCGGCGAGCCAGGTGCCGATGTGCGCGACGATGTCGCGGATCGTCCAGTCGGGATCGTGTAGTAGCCGGGCAGCAGGCATTCGTGCCGGCGTCACGGTCCGGACCAGCTCGAGGATCTCGTACCAGCCGACACGCTCGGCCTCGAGGGCATCCGCGAACGGGATGCCGGCCGGGATCGGCATCTCGTCCGGATGCGCCGTGTGGGGCTGCGACAGCGTCGGTCATGCGGGCTCCAGGACGAGTTCGTCGACGAAGCACCAGGCCCAATCCTCGCCCGGCTCCATCGACCGCACGAGCGGGTGTCCGACCGTCCGGGCGTGGCCGGATGCGTGCCGGTTCGGCGAGGAATCGCAGCAACCGACATACCCGCAGGTAAGGCACATCCGCAGGTGGACCCAGGTGCTGCCGATGCGCAGACAGTCGGTGCAGCCGACCGTCGAGGACGGTTCGACGTCATGGATCATGCTCAGATGGCTGACAACCGGTCATGCGGACCTCCGTAGGTCAGCATGATGCATCGTGCGGGCCCGTTGCGCCTCGGTGACCGCGGCTGTTACCGTAGCCATCCTGTTACCGAGCGGGCGACTCGGGACGCGACGAGGAGGAGCGACGATGGCGGCGAACGGCAGCGGCACCAAGGACGATCCGTGGGTCCTGAAGACCCCGCCGGGCACGTCCGAGTACCAGATGTGGCGCGACGACGCGGCCGACCCGCCGGCGATCATCTGCCAGGTCGGCGGCACGCAGCTGAAGTACGACGGGCGGGCGATCGACGACCTCCACGCGATGCTCAAGGCGCACGGCGACTGGGTGCCGCTCGGCGGCGCCGACGAGCAGAAGCCGGCGCCCGACGGGACGGTCGAGGCGTGGGGCCGCTCGGACGGGCAATCCGGTCGGCGGCTGGTACGGCCTGAAGAAGGGCCTCCGCGGCCGGTTCGGCGTCTACATGCCGCCGCTGCTCGAGGCGCTCGGGCTGGCCGAGGTGACCCACGACGCGAAGAACAACCGGATGCGCGCCATCTGATGGTCGGCCGGGGCGCCGCGACCGCGCCGCGACGCCGGGCGACCCGTTCGAGGCGCTCGGCGACCCGAACCGCCGGGCGATCGTCGAGCTGCTCGGCTCCGGCGGCCGCTCGGTCCAGGAGCTGGCCGACGCGCTGCCGATCAGCCGGCCGGCCGTCTCGCGCCACCTGCGGCTGCTGAAGGACGCCGGCCTCGTCGTCGAGGAGCCGCGCGGGACGCGGCGGATCTACCGCCTCCACGACGAGGGCGTCGAGGCGGTCCGGGCCTACCTCGAGCGGGTCTGGGGCGAGGCCGCGGCCCGGTTCCGCCTCGTCGCCGAGAACACGCCACCGGGACGGCCGGAGCCACGAGCGTGATCGAGCCGATCCGGCTCGGCGTTCGAGGTCGACTGCCCGGCCGACCACGCCTTCGAGGTCTGGACCGCG
The DNA here is from genome assembly GCA_963704775.1 of uncultured Chloroflexia bacterium. Taxonomy (GTDB): domain Bacteria; phylum Chloroflexota; class Limnocylindria; order Limnocylindrales; family CSP1-4; genus SPCO01. The sequence goes on from CAVPHR010000001.1 coordinate 65,050, forward strand.
CGCATCGACCAGTGGTGGCCGGCCGACCACACGCGTCAGCGGCGAGGCCGGACCTGACGGTCGTCCTCGAGCGTCGGCCGGGCGGCCGGATCTTCGAGCGGACCGCGGCCGGCGTCGAGCACGACTGGGGCGAGGTCACGATCTGGGAGCCGCCGCGCCGGTTCGGCTACCTGTGGCACCTCCGCCGCGACCGCGCCGACGCGACCGAGGTCGAGATCCGGTTCGTCGACCGCGACGACGGCACGACCCGCGTCGAGATCGAGCATCGCGGCTGGGAGCGGCTCGGCGCCGAGGGCGAGAGCTGGCGCGACCGCAATCACGGCGGCTGGGCGACGCTCCTGCCGCACTTCGTCGCGCTCGCCGAGCGGCGCGAGGATCCGGACCCGGGCTAGCCGAGCGTCGTCAGCACCGCGTCGGAGAAGGCGGGCCACGCCGCGAGGGCCCACGCCCCGAAGCCGCGGTCGGTGAGCACGACGAGTGCCCGGTCCACGACCGGGTCCACCCAGAGGAACGTGCCCGCGCCCCCGAAGTGGCCGAACGTCGCCGGGCTGTTGTTCGCGCCCATCCAGTGCAACCGCCTTGCCGTCGTGGATCTCGACGCCGAGGCCCCAGTCGCACGGGTCGAACCGGCCGACGCCCGGGCACCACGCCCGAGATCCCGGGGAACGCCACCTCGTCGCATCGCGGTCGCGCGGTCGCGGGCGACAGGAGCGTCGGACGCAGGAGCTCCCGGGCGAAGGTCGCGAGATCGAGGATCGGGCCGGCGAGGCCCTCGCGATGGACGGCCCTCCAGGAACGTCCGGTCCATCTCGAGCGGTCGAAGGACCCAGGTGACGAGGGCCGACTCGAAGGTCTTGCCCGCACGCGCCGCGACCAGCTCGCCCAGGAGGTCGAATCCCGGGTTCGAGTAGATGCGCTTGCGCCCGGGCGCGCCGAGGAGCGCGTCGCCCTCGAACGGCAGGCCCGACGCGTGCGACAGGAGGTGCCGCACGGTCGACCCGGGCGGGCCGGCCGGCTCGTCGAGGTCGAGCAGGCCGCGTTCTCGGCGGCGATCAGCACGGTCATCGCGGTGAACGGCTTGGTCACCGAGGCCCAGTCGTAGCGATGGCCGGGCTCTCCGTGGGTCGCGATGACCCCGTCGGGCCCGACGAGCGCGGCTGCCGCGTGGTCGGCCCCGAACGCGTCGATGACGGACAGGACGGCTTCGATGTCGGGGGGCATGGCCACGGATGCTACCGGGACGACCGGCACCGCGTGCATGGCCCGATGGGTGGGATGGCGCCATGGGACCCCAGCGGTCACCATGGACCCATGGCTTCCGGCTGCCTGCCCAAGATCGCGCCCCCGTCTCTCGCCCTCGGCTTGCTCATCCTCTCGTTGGTCATGCCCGGGTCGGCGCTGGCGGCGGCTGAGTTCCCGGCCGGTTACGGGGCCTATCACACGTATGCCGAGGTCGGAGCCGACGTGGCGGCGGTCGAGGCCGCGCACCCGGGGATCGTCGAGCGCTTCTCGATCGGCAAGAGCTATCTCGGGCGCCAGCTGTGGGCCGCCAAGATCTCGGACAACGTCGGGGTCGACGAAGACGAGCCCGAGGTGCTGTTCGACGGCGGCATCCATGCCGACGAGCACATGGGCACCGAGATGACGCTCAGGATCCTGCACTGGCTGGCCGACGGCTACGGGACGGACCCGCGGATCACGAGCATCGTGGACACGCGCGAGGTCTGGATCATCTTCATGGTCAACCCGGACGGCGTCGCACACGACATCGCGGGCGGAAAGTTCCACAACTGGCGCAAGAACCGCCAGCCGAACCCGGGCACGACGGCGGTGGGCACGGACCTCAACCGGAACTTCAGCTACAGGTGGGGCGGCGGCGGTCGGACCAGCTCGAACCCGCGGGCGATCACGTATCGCGGCACCAAGGCGTTCTCGACGCCGGAGGCGCGAGCGTTCAGGGACTTCCTCGCGAGCCGGGTCATCGGCGGCCGCCAGCAGATCCGGATGGGCATCAGCTTCCACGAGAGCGGGCGGCTCGTGATGTGGCCATACGGCTACACCAAGACGAACGTGCCGAGCGACATGACCACGGACGACCGCGCCGCACTGGCCCGGATCGGCCGGAAGATGGCCTCGTTCAACGGCTACAAGCCCGAGCAGGCGAGCGATCTCTACATCAGCTCCGGCACGTCGCGCGACTTCGAGTACGGCACGTACCGGATCTTCGCGTACACGATCGAGATGTCGGTCACGGCCTATCCGAAGCCGTCGAAGATCGCGACCGAGACCGGTCGCAACAAGGGGACCGTGCTGTATCTCCTGGAGCGCGCGTGGTGTCCGCTCGGGACCCTGGGCGCGACGGTTCGCGCTGCGCGCTGCGGCGCGTTCGACGACGACCTCGAGGTCGCCCGGGGCTGGACAAGCGATCCGGACGGGACCGACACCGCGCCGGCGGCGGCCCACTTCAGCCGGGCCAACCCGGAGCCGACGTCCCGGTCCGGACCGAAGCAGCGCGGGACGACCACGTCGGGCTCGAAGGCGTTCGTGACGGGCGCGAAGGCCGGCGCGACGGCCACCAGCGGCGACCTCGACGGGGTCACCACGCTGCGATCGCCGGCGATCGCCCTGCCCGCGACGCTCGGGCAGCGGCTGACGTTCCGCTATGTGTTCGCGCATGACGCGAAGTCGTCGTCGGCCGACTCGCTCCAGGCGATCGTCGAGGTCGGCGGCGTGCAGACGGTCGTGTGGTCGCGGCTCGGCGCGGCCGTCGATGCCGACGGGGCGTGGCGGACCGCCTCGATCGCGATGGATGCGTTTGCGGGCCAGACCGTGCGGATCCGGTTCGTCGCAGCCGACGGGGGCGCGGCCAACCTGGTCGAAGCCGAGATCGACGACGTGCGGGTGACGCGCGGGTCGTAGCCGCGCCCTTCTCCGCCAGATGTCCTCGCCTGGGAACCTTGGGCGCGGATTTGACCCGATTTCGAGGCCAGACTCGCGTCGACTGACGCAGCCCACGCACGAGATCGCCCGCCAGTCACCTGTGTCCAGTGTCCGACGCCGCCTAGCGCTCCGATGGGCGACCTTTTGGCGGAGATCCGCGCCCGCTCACTCCGTCACGACCTCGTCACGGACCCGGATTAGACTCCCGGCATGAGGTTCTTCAATTCCAGCTCCAAGTCCATTCCCTCCCCCGCTGAGGCCCTCCCCGGGCGATCCCAGCCGATCATGAAGCCGGGCATCCACCGGGTCCTCGGAACGCCCATCGCCGGCCCGTGGCCCGAGGGCACGAAGACCGCGATCTTCGGCCTCGGCTGCTTCTGGGGCGACGAGAAGGACTTCTGGCAGCTCCCCGGCGTCGTGACGACGGCCGTCGGCTATGCCGGTGGCCACACCCCGAACCCGACGTATCAGGAGGTCTGCTCGGAGCGGACCGGTCACGCCGAGGTGGTGCTGGTCGCCTACGACCCGTCGAAGATCTCGTACGAGCAGCTGCTCAAGACCTTCTGGGAGGCCCACGACCCGACCCAGGGCATGCGCCAGGGCAACGACGTCGGCACCAGCTACCGCTCGATCATCATCGTCGCCGACGAGGAGCAGCGGGCCGACCGCCGAGGCCTCGAAGGCGATGTACCAGGCAGAGCTGTCGAAGGCGGGCTACGGCGACGATCACGACCGAGATCGTCGATGCCGCGACGTACCCGTTCTACTACGCCGAGGACTACCACCAGCAGTACCTCGACAAGAACCCCGCGGCTACTGCCCGAACCACTCGACCGGCGTGAGGCTGCCGGACGACTTCGTGGTCACGCCGCTGCAGTACGTGGACTGACTCGCTGCGGGTTGGCGGCGCATGCTAGCCCGCTGGGAGGCGTCCTAGACGATGAGCGCCATGACCGCCGTTTGGCCCTGCTCCCGCAGGTCCTTGGCGGTCTTGTCGCGTTGCGGGGCTGGTCAAGACGGGTGCGTCGAGTCCAGCCAGCAACGCAAGAGTCTGGAGGCCGGAGCCGTGATGGAGTTGCGGGGAATTGCCCGAGTCGAGTTTCACGAGGGCAAGGCGGCACTGATCCCTGTTGTGTGCGGAAGCACATATTGACAAATCACATACCGTCTGCCATCGTGTCCTCGACGGGGACGGCACCAGCACGGAGGCACGGACATGCAGGACATCCTCATCCGGATCGAGACCGACGACTTCGCGGCCTGGGCGGAGCAGCACTATCTCCACGCGGGTAACCGAGCAACCTACGGAATCGAGGACGGACCGGCCTATCGGGACATGGACAATCCCAACGCGGCCCTGTTCCACATCAGGACCGAGGACGTCGACCGGGCGATGGGATGGTTCCAGTCCGATACCTTCAGGGCCGCGACCAAGCTGGCGAAGGTCACGGGCAGGTCCTTCTACGACGCCCAGCCTCGCAGCCGAACCTGACGCAACCCGATCGCGGAGAGGAGCGACTCCTGGTTACACGCCGCGTCGGAGACGACGAACGCCTTTCGGCCTGGCGGGATCTGCAGTGGGCGACGAGTCTCATCATGAGCCGCTTCGCCCACGAGCTCGCCGAAGAGGGCCTGACGCTCGAGGAGTTCGACGTCGTGGTCCACTTGGCGTGGGCTCGGGACGGCGTGCTGCCGTTGCGTGCACTGGTCGCCTCCATGGTCTCGGGCTACCAGTTGAGTCGAAGTGGGCTCACCCGCCTGCTGGACCGGATGGAACGAGACGGCCTCGTCGAACGAAGCTTGAGTCGTGATGATCGGCGACAGTTCGACGTCGCCATCACCGACCACGGCCGAGAGGTCTTCGACCGGGTTTGGCCCGGCCATCTACAAGGGATCCAGCGCTCCTTCTCCGAGCCACTGACCGACCACGACGTGACGGTCTTGAAGCGGGTCCTTGCCAAGTTGATACGCGCCAACGAGGGTTCGAACGGCCGGCGATAGGCTGACTTGTTTGAGAATCCCCGCGGCTACTGCCCGAACCACTCGACCGGCGTGAGGCTGCCGGAGGACTTCGTGGTGACGCCTCTGCAGTATGTCGACTAACGGCAACACCGGCGCGGATCCACGGACGCCATACTCGGGGATATGACCATCCTGCGGATGGACAACGTCGGGATCGTTGTCAGTGACCTCGCGGCCGCGATCGCCTTCTTCGTCGAACTTGGCCTGGAACTGGAGGGCGAGGCGACAGTGGAGGGGCCTGAGGTGGATCGCCTCGTCGGGCTCGTTGGCGTCCGAAGCGACGTCGCGATGCTGCGAACCCCGGACGGCCACTGCCGGGTCGAGCTGTCGATGTTCCAGGCGCCGGCGGCGGTCAGCGCCGAGCCGAACGCACCGGTCAACAGGCTGGGCATGGGTCGGATCATGTTCGCCGTCGACGACATCGACGCCGTCGTCGCCCGCTTGCGAGCCCGCGGCTCGGAGCTCGTTGGCGAGGTCGTGCAGTACGGGGACAGCTATCGGCTCTGTTACGTCCGCGGCCCCGAGGGCATCGTCGTCGCGCTGGCCCAGCCGCTCAGCTGACGCCGCCACAGGGTCGTGACTCAGAGGCGGACCCTTAACCGGCCATCTGTGCGGCTGCCTCGAGCCGACGCTTCAGCCGCGCGAGGTTCCCGCGGACGAGCCTCCGACCCGCCGATGGGATGACCGGCGACAGCCAGGCGAGGAGCGGTCGCATCTCGCCGCTCCCTGAATACGTGACGCGGCAGGCGTCGTCGCCGATCGGCTCCACCGCGAAACGGGTGGTGGCGCGACGGGTCGGACCGCCAAGGATCTCCATCGTGACGGATCGCCCATCCTGCCAGTCGGTGATCCGGCAGTCGACATTCGTCTTCCAGGGTCCGTACGCACGACGCGCGACGAGCGTCGTCCCGAGAGCTGGCGACCCTGGCGATGTCTGACGGACATCGAGGACGCCGTCCTCCCAGGCCGGGACGTTCGGGAAGTCGATGAGCATCGCCCAGGCCGCAGCGGCCGGGCACTCGATCTGGATGGCTTCATCGATCTCGAACATCCCGAGGCATCGTACGGCGTCGCGCCACGCGCTTCGCGCGAAACCGGCCCTCGGGTCCTGGCGTAGTCGATCACGTGGCAAGTTGCCAGCGCAACCAACGCGCACCCCGTCCCAGGACAAGGAGACATCCCACGTGCCCACCTACATCGACATCCATGACCTTCCCGGCGTGAAAGCCGAAGACGTGGCCGGAGCCCACGCGGCCGACGTCCGCGTCCAGGCCGACTACGGCGTGGACTACAAGCAGTACTGGGTCGACGAGGAGTCCGGCAAGGTCTTCTGCCTCGTCGACGCCCCCGATCGCGAGACCGCGACCCGCGTCCACCGCGAGGCCCACGGCCTCGAGGCCCACACGCTCTACAAGGTCGAGGCTGGCGTCTAGTCCGATAGACCCCGGTCGGGCTGTTCCCCCGGCCGGGGTCCATCCGTGCGGGCCGACCACGACCCGGCCACACCCAAACTTCCGGGCCATCTTCAGCGGCTCGACCGACGACTAGCCTCGGTCGATGCGACCCCGGTCATCGATCCTCCTGATCGCCATCTGCCTGTTCGCGGTCGCGGGATGCGACCAGGGCACTACCGTCAGCGTCAGGAACGACTCGGACCGGACGTTCGTCGCCCAGATCGGGGAGGACGCCTTCCTGATCGTCCCGCCGAAACAGCACCTGACCGTGGCGGTCATCGGCTTCAAGGCGACGGTCCCGGAGGTCCAACTCCTCGGCGCCGACTGCGCGCCGGTCGGCAAGCCCCGCCACGACGGCGGCACGTTCACGATCAACGGGTCGGGGACGGTCACCTTCTCGAACGAGATCTCGGGTCCGCGTGAGGTGACGGCGGAGGCATCGAGTTTCTGCGCCGGCGCTGTCCCCAATTCCTCACCCGCCCCGTCCCCGGTCCCGTCCGACCCGGGCCCGTCGTGATCCGCCCCGGCCACTCCGGACGTGCGGAGGCGCCGACCGCTCCCTGGTGAGGAGTCGATCGGCGCCGGAAGTGGCTTAGCGCTCGGCGAGCAGGGCCTCGAGGCGGTCCCAGGTCTCGATGGCGCCGCCGACCATGCCGGTCGCGAGCGCGCCGTCGATGACCTCGGGCGAGCCCATGTGCCCGACGGACCTCACCTTCGTCTGCCCGCCGAGGTCCTCGAGGGTGAGCGTCTCGGGGCCGCCCTGCGGACCGACGCCCTCGACGTCGAACATGAACGTCCACTTGAAGCCCTTGGGCGGGTCGATCTCCAGGTATTCCCCGAAGAACTCGACGTCCTCGCGGTCCGGCGCGGAGCTGACGTAGCGCCACTTGCCGCCCGGCCGGACGTCCATCTCGGCGACCCTGGTGGTCGTGCCGTGCGGGCCCCACCAGCGCGGGACGACGGTCGGGTCCGTCAGGGCCTTCCAGACCTGCTCGCGCGGTGCGTCGAAGGTGCGCTCGAAGACGAGGTCGCCGCCCTCCGAGTAGATGGTCGTCGTGTCGGTGCTGCCCCTGTCGATTCGGGTCGCGGTCATCATCGTTTCCCCTGTTCCTGCTCGTGCGGTTCCTGCGTTTCCTGTAGGTCGCGGAGATACGCGTCCAGCCGTTCGAAGCTCTCCTCCCAATGGCGGCGGTACTGATCGACCCAGTCCGCGATGTCGCGCAGCGGTCCTGCCTTCAGCCGCCGCGGCCGCCACTGCGCCTGGCGACCCTGCTCGATGAGCCCTGCCCGCTCGAGCACCCGGAGATGCTTCGAGATGGCAGGCTGGCTCATGTCGAACGGTGCGGCGAGTTCCGTGACCGATGCCTCGCCTTTGGCGAGTCGGGCCAGGATCGCCCGCCGAGTCGGGTCGGCCAGAGCGGCGAACGTCGTGCTGAGGGGGTCGGTCTGCTGCATGTCCATCACTTCTTGGTTATATAACCTAGTCGGTACTATACGCCGCGCGACGACGTTGTCAACCCCCCTATTCCTCGGGTTCTCGACGACACAGGCGAGCGGCGGACGGCGTAGGCTCGACCGATGGCACGACAGAAGCGAGTCCTCGCCAAGGCAGCGCCTGGGTCGACCGCCGACGAGGCGCCGATCGACGTGGCCACGATCGGTCAGGGCGTCGGCACCTACGAGACCATCAACGGGATGCCCCACGGGCTCATCGGGGCCGCCGTCGCGGTCGTGGCACTGATCCTGATCCGTCCCGTCACCCGGGCGCTCAAGACGTTCCTCCGCGGCTGAGCCGCGGGCCGGTCAGTCGCGCGTCGCGCGGCGCTACGCTGTCCGCTGACAAGCGCCGCCATCGAGGGAGGATCCGACCGCGTGACCGTTTCGACAACGCGACCGGCGATCCCGGCCGGCCTGATGGCGGGCGGCGTCGTCGCGATCGCCCGGCGCCTCGACCCGGACAACGCGCTGGACGTGGCGAGCGCCCTCGCCGGGGGCGGCGTCCGGGCGTTCGAGATCACGCTCAACGAGCCGGTAATACACGCCTACCGGGCCATCGCGGCGGTCGCTGGCGGTTCGCGACAGAACGGCATGGCGATCGGCGCCGGGACGGTTCTCTCGATCGCGGCCGCGCGGAACGCTGTGGACGCCGGTGCGACGTTCCTGGTGATGCCCCACACGGATGTCGCGCTCATCTCCTGGGCCGCCGAGCGCGGCATCCCGGCACTCCCCGGCGCGGCGACCCCCACCGAGGTCCTCGCCGCATGGCGGGCCGGCGCTGCAGCCGTCAAGCTCTTTCCGGCCTCGGCACTCGGCCCGAGCTTCATCCGTGAACTCGCGGGGCCGTTCCCTGACATCCCTGTCGTGCCGACCGGCGGGGTCACCGCCGAGACGGCCGGCTCGTTCATCGCGGCCGGCGCGGTCGCGGTCGGGCTGGGCAGCTGGCTGGTCGGCGACGGGGTTCCGGCCGGCGTGACAGACCGGGCCCGCCAGGTCGTGGCCGCCGTGGCGGCCGCCCGCGCGGGCCGAACGACATGAATCCCACCGAGGTCGTGACCCTCGGCGAGTGCCTCATCTCGCTCATCGCGGCCCAGCCGGGTTCGCTTGCCGAGGCCGCCCTGTTCGAGCGCCAGATCGCGGGCGCCGAGGCGAACGTCGCGGTCGGGCTCGCCCGACTCGGGCACACGACGGTCTACATCGGGCGGGTCGGTGCCGACGGTTTCGGAGCGGCCATCGTTCGACGCTTGCGCGGCGAGGGGGTCGACGTCAGTCAGCTCGAGGTCGATCCCGGCGCGACGACCGGGCTGATGCTCCGCGAGCGGCGCGTGCTCGGCGCTTCCGAGGTCGTATACGCGAGGGCCGGCTCGGCGGGCTCGCGCGTCACCCCCAGCGACGTCCGCCGCGCCCAGGCCGACGGCGTGTTCGGGCAGGGGCGCTGGCTCCACCTGACCGGCATCACGCCGGCGCTGTCCGACACGGCCAGGGAGGCGACGGTCCTCGCGCTGGACCTCGCCAGGGAGGCTGGCATGACCGTCAGCTTCGATGTCAACCTCCGGCGACGGCTCTGGTCGGACGAGGCGGCGGCCCCGATCCTGCGGCCGCTGGCGGAGCGGTCGGACATCGTCTTCGGCAGCCCGGACGAGCTCGCCGTCGTGACCGGGACCGACGAGACGGAGCCCGCCGCGCTCGCGACCGGCGTCCTGGGTCTCGGCCCGGGGCTCGCGGTCGTCAAGCGCGGCGCCGACGGGGCGCTCGCCCTGGAGACAGGCGGTGAGCCCGTCTGGAGCCCGGCGCGCGCGACGCCGAGCGTGGTCGACCCTGTCGGTGCCGGCGACGCGTTCTGTGCCGGGTTCATCGCCTCGCGGATCGAGGGCGAGGACCTCGAGACGGCCCTCACGATGGCGAATGCATGCGGGGCCGCAGCCGTGTCGGCGGTGGGCGACCTGGCGGGCCTGCCCACCCGGATCGAGCTCGCGAGACTTGTCGCGGACGACGGCCGGGACACCATCCGCTGACCGTGACCACCGAGGCGGGGGCGCTCGCGCTCGATGCCGCCGACCCGCTCAGTGCCTATCGCGACCGGTTCCTGCTCCCCGACGGCCCGGATGGACCGGATGGCCCGCCCGCGATCTACCTCGCCGGCAACTCGCTCGGGCTTCAGGCGAAGGGCGTCCGCCCGGCCATGGAGGCGCTGCTCGATCGCTGGGCGCAACTCGGCGTCGAGGGCTGGTTCGCCCGCGACGACCCGTGGTTCACCTACGACGAGACGTTCCGCGAGCCGATGGCACGGGTCGTCGGTGCGCGACCGTCCGAGGTGGCGATCCTCAACACGCTGACGGTGAACCTGCACCTGATGCTGGTCTCGTTCTTCCGGCCGGAGGGTGCGCGGCGGACGATCCTGACTGACGCTCCGCTCTTCCCGTCCGACCGGCACGCCCTCGCCAGCCACCTCGCGTGGCGGGGATTGGACCCGGAGACGGATCTCGTGGTGGTCGGGCCACGGTCGGGCGAGGACGTCGTCCGCATCGAGGACATCGAGGGGGCCATCGCCGAGCACGGCCCGAGCCTTGCGCTCGCGCTGTTCGATGGCGTGAACTTCGCGACCGGTCAGGCCCTGCCGGTCAGGCGGCTGACGGCCGCTGCCCACGAAGCCGGCGCGGTGGTCGGCTGGCAGCTCGCACATGCGGCCGGCAACGTGCCGCTCGCCCTCCACGACGACGATGTCGACTTCGCCGTGTGGTGCACGTACAAATACCTCAACGGCGGCCCGGGCTCGGTCGGGTCGATCTTCATCCACGAGCGCCATCTCGGCCCCGGCGCCGACGTGCCGCGCCTCGACGGTTGGTGGGGCGCGGTGCCCGACCACCGGTTCGACCCCGACGGGCCTTTCGTGCCGGACGTCGGTGCCGCCGCCTGGAAGATGTCGACCTCGCCGCTCTTCACGATGGTGCCGCTGGCGGCGTCGCTGGCGATCTTCAACGAGGTCGGTGTGCCGGCCCTGCGCGAGCGCTCGATCCGCCTGACCGGCTTCGTCGAGCGGCTGCTCCGCGACCAGGGTGTCGAGATCCTGACGCCGTCCGACCCTGCCGAACGCGGCGCGCAGCTCTCCCTGCGGTTCCCGAACGCGCCCGCCGTCCTCGACGAGCTCAACGGCCGCGGCGTCGTCGCCGACTACCGCGCCCCCGACATCATCCGCGTCGCCCCCACCCCGCTGTACAACTCGTTCCACGAGCTATGGCGCCTCGGCGCGATCCTCCGCAACCAGGAGTAGGGGGTTCAGGCGTCGGCTGCGATCGTCAGGTTGAGGTCGCCGAGGTGCCACGCAGGCCAGCCGTCCATCACCGGGGCGGTCGAGACGACCAGTTCGCGCTGGCTCGAACCCGGCAGGTACCAGCCCGGCTCGCCCCGGACGACACGGTTCGCCGTCTGGCCGGTCTGGCGGGCGCGGGCCGCGAAATACGCCGCGCGACGTCGGGACACGATGCGCGCGTCCTTGCAGGTGCATCCGTCCACGAGGCACGGCCGTCGGGACGTCGCTGAACGTTCGTTTGTCTCGTCATGTCGGTTCATCGGTCTGCTCCTTCGTCGACCGACGGTCCTCTCGTCGGTTCGATTGGAGCAGACTCGCGCTTGCCCGGGTTCCGGCCATCGGGCGGGCGGCCCGTCGCGAGGGCGCCGGCGCCCTCAATCTGGGCGGCGCCCCGGGGACGCCTACCTTACGAGGCTTACCCCGCGAACTCGACCGGCGGATAGCCGCGGAAGCCCGGATCCACCCGGAACAGGCTGCCGGCATGCGGCTGCTCAGCGCGCTCCTCGTCGGTCAGCTCGGACCAGGCGCACGTGATGTAGAGGTCGGTGAGGTCGGGGCCGCCGAAGATCGCGCTCGTGACGTGCGAGGCGGGCACGTCGACCACCAGGTCGAGCGTGCCATCGGGGGCATAGCGGTGGACGCCCCAGCCGCTCCACATGGCGACCCACAGGCCGCCGTCGGTATCCATGGTCATGCCGTCAGGGTTGCCGGCCTGCCCCTCCGGGAACGCGATGTGTGTCCGTCGGTTCGACAGCCGACCGGTCGCGAGGTCGTAGTCGAAGGCGTCGACCCGCCGGAGCGGCGTATCGATGTAGTAGAGCGTGCCGCCGTCCGGGCTCCAGACGAGCCCGTTGGAGATCGTGACGCCGTCGAGCAGCTGCTCCACGGTCCCATCCGGATCCAGCCGGTACAGGCCGCCGGCCCCGGTGTGCTTGTCATATGCCATCGAGCCCGCCAGGAAGCGGCCGGCAGGGTCGCATTTGCCGTCGTTGAAGCGCAGGTCCGGCTGGTCCGCCTCGACCGGGCGGTACCGGACCCACTCCTCGGAGTCGGGCTCGGTGATCCAGAACCCGTCGGCAAGCGCCGCGACGAGTCCGCCGCCCCGTCGCACGGCGACCGACCCGACGTCCAGCGGCGTCGGCAAGGCCATCGCCCGGTCGTCGCCCGGGCGATGACGGAGGACCTGCTGGCCCATGATGTCGACCCAGAGCAGCGAACCCGTCTGGGTGTCCCAGATGGGCCCCTCGCCAAGCTCCCAGCGCCCATCGACGACCAACTCCGCCGTCAGCCGCGCGGTCGACATCCGACACCTCCGTCGTGCTCGGCCCACCGCCCGCGGGCCATGTCGCCATCCTGCCACGGCGCTACGCTCCGCGAATGCAAATCACGGACGTCGAGACGCGCATCGCGGGCAACGCCTGGAAGAACTGGCTCTTCGTCCGGGTGTCGACCGACGAGGGCGTCACGGGCTTCGGCGAGGGCACCGTCAACGGGTTCGCGGCGACCGTGGCTGCGGCCATCGAGGAGCTCCAGGAGGCGTACCTGGGCCTCGATCCGCACGACGTCGAGCTGCTCCTCCAGCGCATGGTCCGCGACGTGTACACGGACGGCGGCCAGATCCACATGGCGGCCGTGGCCGCGATCGAGATCGCGTGCTGGGACATCGTCGGCAAGGCGGCCGGGCAGCCGATCCACGCGCTCCTCGGGGGCAAGGTCCGCGATCGCGTCCGCGTCTACGCGAACGGCTGGTACCGCACGGACCGCGTGCCCGACGCCGTCGCCGCGAAGGCGCGCGAGGTCGCCGCCCGCGGCTACACGGCGATGAAGTTCGATCCGTTCGGGGCGGCATGGCGCGTCCAGGACCGCCATGACGAGGACCTCTCGATCGACATCGTGCGGGCGGTGCGCGACGCGGTGGGGCCCGACGTCGACCTGATGATCGAGGCCCATAACCGTTTCACCGCCTCGACCGCACTCCGGCTGGCGGACCGGCTCGCCGAGTTCCATCCCGCCTGGCTCGAAGAGCCCGTCCACCACTCGCAGATGGGCTCGATGGTGGAGGTGGCGCGCCGGTCGCCGGTCCCGATCGCCACCGGCGAGAGCTTCACGTCGCTCGGGCAGTTCGCCGACCTGTTGTCCCACGACGTCGTCCAGATCCTCCAGCCCGAGCCGCTCCACCTTGGCGGGCTGTGGCGGACCCGCCAGGTCGCCTCGCTCGCGGAGGCCCATCTTGCGGTCGTGGCGCCGCACAACGCGCAGGGTCCGGTCTGCGGCGCGATGGCCGTCCAGCTGGGCGCCTGCATCCCGAACTTTTACGTGCAGGAGACGTTCGACGAATTCAACGCCGACTGGACGCAGTCGATCGTCGATCGACCGATCCGACCGGTGGACGGATACGTGACCGTGTCGGACGCGCCCGGCCTCGGCATCGAGCTCGACTGGGACGCCCTCGAGGGGCACCCATACCAGCGCCAGCACCTCATCCGCCTGTTCAGCCCGGGCTGGGAGCGGCGCGACGACGCTCCATCCGAACCGGCATGAGCACGCCTGCGGGCGGTGCGGCGGACGGCGACCCGGCTCTCGAACCCGACCGGCTGGTCGACGCCCTGGTCGCCGCCGAGCCCTCCGCCGCGGGTCGGCGCGGCGACATCCGCGTCGTGCGGGCACCGGGCCGCGTGAACCTGATCGGCGAGCACACGGACTACAACGACGGCTTCGTGCTGCCGGCCGCGATCGACCTCGAGATCCGGATCGCCTACCTGCCGAGCGGCGACGACCGCGTGGAGCTCACCCGCCTCGACGACGGCACGCGCGACGGCTTCGGGCTGCGGGACGGGCGCGCCCGCCAGGGGACGTGGCTGGACTACGTCGCAGGCACCGCCTGGGCCCTCGCGGAGACGGGCGCCCCGCTCAAGGGTCTGCGCGGCGTCATCGCCTCGTCACTGCCGCCGAATGCCGGGCTCTCGTCGTCGGCGGCGATCGAGCTCGCGTCTGCCTGGGCGATGCTCGACGACGTGGCCGCCGACGTCGATCCGCTGACGCTGGCCCGGCTGTGCCAGCGCGCGGAGAACGGGTACGTCGGCGTCCAGAGCGGCCTGATGGACCAATTCGCCGAGGCGTGTGGCGTCGCGGGGTCCGCGGTCCTGCTGGACTGCCGCTCGCTCGAGTGGCGGGCGGTGCCCCTGCCACCCGACATCCGCACCGTCGTCCTGCACACAGGCTCGAAACGCCACCTCGACGGCTCCGAGTACAACCTGCGGCGGAGCCAGTGCGAGGCGGCCGTCGCGGCGATCGCCAAGGACGACCCCGCCATCACATCGCTCCGGGACGTGACCCTGTTCCACCTGTCGGCCGCCCGCACGCGGATGGACGAGGTCGCCTACCGACGCGCCGAGCACGTCGTGACCGAGAACCAGCGCGTCTCCGAGACGGTCGCCGCCCTCGAAGCCGGCGACCTTGCCGAGGTGGGCGTGGCGTTCGCGTCGAGCCACCGGTCTCTGCGCGACCGGTTCGAGGTGGTCTCCCCAGAGCTCGACGCGATGGTCGAGATCGCGAGCGCCGTGCCTGGCGTGGTGGCGGCGCGCATGACCGGCGCCGGGTTCGGGGGGTGCACCGTCAACCTCGTCCGGCCCGAGGCCATCGAGGCGCTCCGGACCGTCGTCGAACGTGACTACCCCGCGCGAACCGGCCTGCAACCCATGGTCCTGCCGGTCCACGCGGTGGACGGCGCGAGCAGGCTGCGCTGAGCGAGACCGCAACAACACCGCCCGCCGGAGCGTCCTGAAAACCCGGAACCGGGCGACAAACGGCGATTTGCCGCATCCTTGACCGGCCTGCGCGAATCCTGCGATCCGTGGATCGCCGGCGCGGGACCCCATCCAACCCACCGGAGTCCGCTCGCCTTGACCTCCGCCCGCACCTCGCCCGTCCGTCGCGTCCAGACCCCGCGAGCCGATCCGTCCACAGGCGGCTACATCGGCGTCATCATCCTGCTGTTCCTGGCCGGCGTCGGGGTGATCGGAGCACTCGCGGTGGTCGGCGTGTACAACAGCCTCGCCTCGAACCTGCCGCCCGCCAGCGACCTGACGGCGATCACGCCGGTCGAGGAGTCGATCATCTACGACCGGACCGGCAAGACGGAGCTGGCCCGGTTCGGCGACGAGCGCCGCGAGGTCGTGACCTACGAGGAGATCCCGCCGATCCTCCTCGACGCGACCACCGCCATCGAGGACAAGACGTTCTGGGACAACGCGGGCTTCGACCCGCTCGCGATCATCTCGGCCGGCCTTGATTCCATCCGCGGCAACAGCCGGGGCGCCTCGACCATCACGCAACAGCTGGTCCGGGCGCGGCTCCTTCCCGACGACCTCGTCCAGGACCCGAACCGGACGGTCGAGCGCAAGCTCAAGGAGATCATCCAGTCGATCCGGGTCACCCAGGCCTTCGGCGGCGAGGAAGGCAAGCAAAAGATCATCACGGCCTATCTCAACCAGAACTACTACGGCAACCAGAGCTACGGGGTGAAGGCGGCCGTCGAGAGCTACTTCGGCAAGCCGTTGGCGGACATCACGCCGGCCGAGGCAGCCATCATCGCGAGCCTGCCGAAGTCACCCTCGAACTACGACCTCGTCCACAACGCGGTCGAGGAGTGCACGACAGCAGTGGCCGAGGACGCGGACTGCCCCAAGGCCAGGCTCATCGTGCCCGACACCACGACGATCGTCGCTCGGCGCAATTCGGTGCTGGACCTGCTCGCTGAGGGCCGCACGCCCAAGTCGGGCACGCAATACACGGCCCAGGACTTCCGGAACGCCAAGGGCGACGAAGTCCTGCTCGCCAGCCAAGTCACGCCCCACTGGCTCGCGCCCCATTTCGTGTGGGCCGTCCGCGACGAGCTGACCGCGCTCCTGTGCGATCCGGATGCGACGACATGCGAGGCTCTCCAACGCGGCGGCCTGCGTGTCACGACGACCCTCGACCTGCGCCTCCAGGCGATCGCCGAGAAGTGGGTCCAGGCCTCCGCCCTCGTTCCGCACAAGCCGAAGGGCTCCCGAGCAGCCGCCGCGAGGGCTCTCGGCTTCGACACCTACCCGGACTGGATCAGGAACCTCGAGGGCAAGCACCTCCGAAACGGATCGCTCGTCGCACTCGACTACCAGACCGGCGAGCTCGTCGCGTATGTCGGCTCGGCCGACTATTACTCCACCAAGAGCCGCAAGGCGTTCCAGCCGCAGTACGACGTCGTGGGGCACGGCTTCCGGCAGCCGGGCTCGGCGTTCAAGCCCTTCAACTACGCGATCGGCATCGACGATGGGGCGCTCACGGCCGGATCGATGCTCATGGACAGCGCCACCGATTTCGGCGGCGGCTACACGCCCAGCGATGCCGACAACCTCGAGCGTGGCCCGGTCCGCATCCGCAATGCCCTCCAGTTCTCTCTGAACATCCCGTCGGTCAAGGCAATGGCGATCAACAAGCCGCAGCACGTCTTCGACCGCGCCAAGGACTTCGGGATCGCGTTCCAGCAGGACAAGACCGACGCCGGCCTCGCCCTGGCCCTGGGCGTCGCGGAGATCCGCCCGGTCGACCTCGTGACGGCCTACGCCACGCTCGCCAACGGCGGGACGAACATCGGGCACACGACGATCCTGACCATCCAGGATCGAAGCGGCAAGGACGTCGTCAAGCCGTACACGCCGCCTGCCGGCACCCAGGTCATCAAGCCCCAGTCGGCATACATCGTCACCGACATCCTGGCCGGCAACACGAATCCGAAGGTCAATCCGTATTGGGGCCAGTTCGCCATCCACGGCGAGAACGCCCGCCGGCCGGCGACACTCAAGACCGGTACGAACAATGACGCCAAGGACCTCAACGCCTACGGGTATATCGCGCCGCCCACCGAGAAGGGCCGCGCCGCAGGCGCCTATGCGCTCACTGTTGGCGTGTGGAACGGCAACAGCGACAACACGCCGGTCTCGACGCCCGGAAAGCCGGTCTTCTCGATCGACGTCTCGACATTCGTCTGGCAGGGTTTCCTCCAGGAGGCCAGCCGAAAGTGGCCGGTGACCCGGTTCGCCCGGCCGGACGGCCTGACCCGTGTCGCCATCGATCCCTGGACGGGGACCCGCGCGCGGGCGGGCGGCGAGTCGGTCAACGAGTGGTACATCTCGGGGTCCGAGCCCAAGGACGCCCTACCCAAGGACACGTGCGGGATCGACGTCCTCGGGGCGGTGCCCGGTGCGTTGGAGACGAAGTTCGGCAACTGGATGGAGGCCGACCGGAACTGGATCCGTCGTGCCGAGCGTGGCCCTGGGACGGCCGGCGGCGTGAACAAGACACGCACGTCGTACTTCTACAATGGGGCCTTCCGGCCTTATGGCGCGTCGTGGGGCGCCGTCGTCGCCGGCGATGGCTGCAGGCCGAGCCCGTCGCCGTCGTGCATCCCGCTGCCCACGCCCGACGGGAGCGGCGTCATCCCGTCGTTCGCGGTGCCGTCGCCATCCGGGTCGGAGGAGGCCGCGCTGCCCTGCCCGCCTGCGTCGCCGTCGGCCTCGCCGTCCGGGAGCGCTGAGCCGACAGCCCAGGAGACGCCTCCACCTGAGGAGACGCCGACTCCGACACCGGAGCCGACACCGACCCCCACACCGGAGGAGACGCCGACTCCGACACCCGAGGAGACGCCGACTCCGACACCCGCACCGTAGTCGGTGCCTGACGGCCGGGCCGGCCGCGGTCCGCTACGATCGCGACCGTGATCGTCGACGTTCGTGGCCTGGTCGTGCGACGCGCGGGCCGCGCCATCCTCGGACCTGTCGACTGGCAGGTCCGGGACGGCGAGCGCTGGGTCGTCCTCGGCCCCAACGGCTCGGGCAAGACGACGCTCCTCTCGGTGGTCGCGTTGACGCTCTGGCCGACGGCGGGGACCGTCGAGGTCCTCGGCTCGCGCTACGGCAAGGTCGACGTCCGCGATCTCCGGAAGCGGGTCGGTTCCGCGGGGAGTGCCGTCGAGGCCGTCCTGCGTCCGGACCTGCCCGCGCTCGACCTCGTCATGACGGCCCGCAATGCGGCCACCGAGCCGTGGTGGCACGAATATGCCGATGCGGATCGGGCCCAGGCCCGGGCCGTGCTGGCACGTGTCGGGATGACCGCGGGCGCCGATCAGCCGTTCGGGACGCTCTCCGCGGGCGAGCGACGGCGCGTCTCGATCGCGCGGGCGCTGATGCCCGACCCCGACCTGCTCCTGCTCGATGAGCCGGCGGCCAGCCTGGATCTCGCGGCCCGCGAGACCCTGCTCGCCGACCTGACCGCACTGGCCGCCGAGCGGCGGCCGGCCGCGATCGTCCTCGTCTCGCACCACCTCGAGGAGATCCCGCCGGGCTTCGACCACGCTCTGGTGCTCTCGGCCGGTCGTATCGTGGCGGCCGGGCCGTGCGACGCCGTGCTGACGGGCCCGGTCCTCTCGCAGGCGTACGGGTTGCCGCTCGTCGTGGAGCGGCAGGGCGGCCGGGCGTGGGCGCGACTCGATGGAGCGGCCAGGACGTCCGACACGCCACCGTCACACGGAACAGGCACGCTGCCCTCGTGACCACATCGAACGCGCGCGCGTCCGTCGGCGGCGCAGTCGCCGTCGGCGCCGCCCTCGGGACCTCCGAACTCCTCGCCGGCCTGCTGCCCGGCGCCACCTCGCTCGTGGCGGCGGTGGGGCAGGTGATCATCGACAACCAGCCGCCCGGCGCCAAGGAATTCGTCGTCGGCCTCTTCGGGACCAACGACAAGCTGGCCTTCGAGATCGTCATCGTCCTGGTCGCGCTCCTCATCGGGGCGGGGCTCGGGATCCTGGCCGCCCGCCGGCCCGGCACCGCGTCGCTCGCCTTCGGCGCATTCGGAGTCCTGGGATTCCTCGCGGCGCTCGACGATCCGGGTGCATCGCCGGCGATCGTCGCCGTCGCGACCGCGGTGTCGGTCGGCATCGGACTCTGGGTCCTTGGCTGGCTCGTGCCGTCGGATCGCGCCGGAGCGACGGCCGGCGCCGCGGCCGCCGAGTCGATGCCCGACTGGTCCCGCCGCTCGTTCATCATCCGGGCCGGGTCCGTCGGGGTCGCCGCGCTCGTCGCGGGAATCGGCGGCCGGGCCCTCCTCGGTCGCGAGAGCGGGCCCGCCGAAGGAGCCGTCCCGCTGCCGCCCGCGACAGAGCTCGCTCCGATCCTCGATCCGGCGCAGGACCTCTCGACCACGGTCGCTGGTCTCACGCCGCTCGTCGTGCCCAACGACGACTTCTATCGCATCGACACGGCACTCCTCTATCCGCGGCCCGGCACGGCCGACTGGACACTGCGCATCCACGGGCTCGTCGACCGCGAGACGACCCTGACCTGGGACGAGCTGCTGGGGCTGCCGATGTTCGAGCAGTACGTGACGATCGCCTGCGTCAGCAACGAGGTCGGCGGCCGCCTCGTCGGAAACGCAAAGTGGACAGGGGTGAAGCTGCGCGAGGTCCTCGAGATGGCCGGTGTCCAGGCGTCCGCGACGCAGCTGGTCGGGCGGTCCGTGGACGGCTGGACGGCCGGCATGCCGACGGCCTGGGTGATGGACCCGGCACGGGAGCCCATGATCGCGGTCCAGATGAACGACCAGCCCCTGCCGCCGGAGCATGGCTTCCCGGCCCGGCTCATCGTCCCGGGCCTGTACGGCTACGTGTCCGCGACCAAGTGGCTCGCCGAGCTCGAGCTGACCACGCTCGAGTCGTTCGACGCGTACTGGGTGCCGCGTGGCTGGTCGAAGGAGGCGCCGATCCTGACGCAGTCGCGGATCGACACGCCGCCGGGTGGCGCCGGGGTCGCAGCGGGTCGGGTACCCATCGCCGGGATCGCCTGGGCGCCCGACCGGGGCATCTCCAGGGTCGAGGTCGCCGTCGACGGCGTCTGGAGCGAGGCCCGGCTGTCGCGGCCGATCTCCGACGCGACCTGGGTCCAGTGGGTCCTCGACTGGGACGCGACGCCCGGCGACCACACGCTCACCGTCCGCGCCACCGACGGCGATGGCGTCGTCCAGGAGGAGCGCCACACGCCGCCGGCGCCCGACGGTGCCAGGGGCTGGGACACCGCGACCGTGCACGTTTCGTAGCCGACCCAGCCAGTGCGCGAAATCGGTATAGAGTCAGGTCATGGCCCGACGGCGCTTCATCTTCGATCCCCCCGAGCGCTTCGTCGCCGGCACTATCGGCGAGCCGGGCGACCGGACCTTCTTCCTCCAGGCACGTGACGGCGTCCGCGTCGTGAGCGTCGCCCTCGAGAAGGTCCAGGTCAGCGTCCTCGCCGAGCGGCTCGGGGAGCTCCTCAACGAGTTGGACCGGCGCGGCGTCGAGGTCGCCCACGGGCCTGAGGCGGTCGACACAGCGTCCGAGCTCGCGTCCGACACCGAGCCGCTGGACGAGCCCCTCAACGAGGCCTTCCGGGCCGGCTCGCTGACCCTCGGCTGGGACGTCGTCGCGGAGCGCGTGCTGGTCGAGGCCCGCGCCCAGGACGAGGACGGCGAGCCGATCGATCCGGACGACGATGACGACGAGGACGAGGATGGACCGGACCTGCTGCGGGTGCGGCTGACGGCCGACGCCGCCCGCTCGTTCGTCGCGCGCGCCGTCCAGGTCGTGGCATCGGGCCGGCTGCCCTGCCCGTTGTGCGGCGCGCCGCTCGACCCGACGGGCCACATCTGTCCACGCCGCAACGGGCACTACGTCAACTAGGCGCCAGCGGCATGCTCGACCCGGCGACGACGCTGGCCATCCTGCGCGATGGCGACCTGGAGGTGGTCGGGCGGATCATCGAATCGAGCAACAACGCCCTGCTGGTCCGGGTGTCGCAGCCGTGCCCCGACCCCGAACCGCCGACCGTGATCGAGGCGATCTACAAGCCGACGATCGGTGAGCGCCCGCTCGACGACTTCCCGCACGGCACGCTGAGCCCGGCGCGAGGTCGCCGCGTGGCACGTCTCGGAGGCGACCGGCTGGGGCATCGTCCCCCCGACGATCCTGCGCGACGGGCCGTTCGGCGAGGGCATGGTCCAGGCCTTCATCGAGGCCGACCCGGACGTGGACGTCGTGGCCATGGTCCTCGGCGACGATGCCCGCCTGAGGCGCATGGCGACGCTCGACGCCGTTCTCAACAACACCGACCGCAAGGGCGGCCACATCCTGCCGGTCGATGGCGGCCGGCACGTCCACGGCGTTGACCATGGCGTGTGCTTCTCGACCGTGCCGAAGCTCCGGACGGTCCTGTGGGGCTGGCGCGGCACGCCGTTCGAACCTGACGAGCTCGAGGGCCTGGACCGGATCCGGACGGCGCTCGGCGGGGCGTTAGGCGATGAGCTGCGACCGTTGCTCTCCGCTGCGGAACTGCGGGCGACGCGCCGTCGCGTCGAGTCGCTCCTGGTCGATGGCTGCTTCCCGCTCCCATCGCCCAACTGGCCTGCCATCCCCTGGCCACCGTTCTAGCGGCGACCAGGCCGACGTCCGGACGAGGCGAGGCCGCCGGGTCGCGTCGGGACCCGGCGGCCTGAGCCGCGAGAGCGAAGTGAGGCCGTCACCGGGCGGCCGGACGCCTAGGCGGTGCGGGTCGCCTTCACGACCATGGTGTTGGCGAACACGTCGTGGTAGCCCTGCTTGGTCGGGCTCTTCCAGGTCGTGTAGAGCAGGAAGATGAACCACGCGAAAGCCGCGACGCTCAGGGCAAGGCCGATGGCGGGCAGCGGCTGCAGCGCCTGGGCGATGATCGACGGGGCCACGATGATGGCCCAGCGGCGGATGGCCTGGGCCGTGGTGAGCGTCTTGCCGTCGCCCGCATTGCCGATCTGCATGCCGAGGACCTTCATCCCGAGCGTGCCGCGCAAGGCGGTCCACGTGTAGACGAAGTACGCGGCGCTGATCAAGAGTCCGACGAGACCGAGGATGAGCGAAGCGACGTAGTTGTACTCGAACCCGGTGGTGATATCGCCGGAGACGATGCTGAGGCCGACACCGGCCAGGATCGCGAACGCGATGATGTTGACGACCCCGATCAGGATCGCATCAAGGATGTAGGCGATCGCCCGGTTCGGGACGTCCGCATACACGAAGCCGGCGGGTCCGGCCTGCACCGGGGCAGGCGGCGGGGCCCATTGGGTCGTGGGCGCGGGCTCCGCGGGCGGCGGGGTCAGGGGTGCCTCGGAGCCGGTACTTCCGCTTTGATCCATCGTCCTCCCTCTCGTGCCGTGTGAGGTCGACGGGACGTTCGCCCGTACCTGCGCACGGAGCATACGAGGCGCGGGGCTCCACGACCAGCCCATTTCGCGCATCCGTGCGCTCCGGCCGGAAAGTTCACGAGCGCGAAGTCAGGCGCGGACCTCCTGGCGCATGAACAGGATGTACGCAGCGGCGAAGCACGCGACGGTCAACGCCACGAGCACGACGAGCTGCGGCCACACGAGCAGCAGGCTCTGGTCGAGCGAGAACACGCCCGGGTTGTACTGCGGCGGGATCTGGTATTGCGACTGCACGAGCTGGCCGACCGTGGCGGGCGCTGAGATCTGCGACACGTTCGGATGGAGGATGACGGTCGTGATCTCCTGGTACAGGGTGCCCGGCAGGATGCGCGCGACCCATTCCTGGGCCTGGACGCTGCCGAGCTGTTGCTCCACGGACGCGTTGGACGCCGGCGTGAAGATCCCCGACACGAGCGTGACGATGAGCTGGCCGAAGATCGTCAGCAGCAACCAGACCCCGAACCCGACGAGCGCGGACGTCGCCGCCCGCCGGACGACGACCGACAGCAGCAGCCCGAAGGCCAGCCACAGGCCGACGTACAGGAACGTGACGGCGACCCAGGCGACGAGGCGGAGGACCTCCTCGGCCGTCGGGCACGATGCCGAGGCGGAAGATGCCGAAGCCGGCGATGAGCCCGACGACCGCCACGCAGCACGATGCCGATGACCGCCAGCCCGGCCAGCGAACTTGCCGTTGATCACGTCGTCGCGGTAGATCGGCTGGGCCAGGAGCCGCGGCAGCGTGCCCTCGGATCGTTCGCCGTTGATGGCATCGAAGGCGAACGCGAGGCCGAGCAGCGGCGCCACGATCGCCGACGAACGAGTCGACGCGCAGGAACGTGATAGTCCTGCGAGCCGATCGTGAACAGCAGCAGGAAGACGGCCGGCACGCTCGCTCGCCTGCGGGCGCCGCGGCGCGGATCAGGTCGGCCGCGAAGTAGAGCGGGATCGCGGCGGCCAGGCCGAGCACGACGAGCAGGACGATGAACCGGACGCTGAGCAGGTGATCGCCGAACTCCTTGGCGGCGATGACCCGCCAGCCGGCGTGCGGGAGCGCGGAGCTCGGCTCGCTGCGGTCGTCTTGGCCGGAGCCGTCGGACGGCGGCGGGCGACGGTCGCGGCGTCATGCCGCGGTCCTCCCGCCGGAGCTCGCCGCCGCCTCGACCGATCGACTTGTCGGCGAGGCCGCGTCGCTGCACGCGCGGTGCGGTAGATGTCGTCGAGCGACGGCACGACCGGGCGGAGCGCGGTCAGGCGCAGGCCGTGCTCGACCGCGGCGACGAGGATGTCCTGGCGGACGCGGCTCCTCGTCTCGCCGGGCGGACGTGGACGCCGCCATGTGTCGGCGCCGCGCGGCCGGCGGGCGCTCGACCGACTCGACCGACTGCAGACCGCGCAGCATCGTCTCGGCGCGTTCGACGTCGGCCGGCGTCGGCAGCTCGAGGCCGACCTCGATCGATCGCGGTGCCGTCACCGAACTGGGCTGGCGAGCTCGTCGACCGTCCCGACCCCGATCAGCCGGCCGGCGGCGAAGATCCCGATCCGGTCGCAGACCGACTGGACCTGGGTCAGCAGGTGGCTCGAGAGCAGGATCGCCAGGCCGCGCTCGTTGACGAGCCGGCAGCAGGTCGAGGATCTCGACGACGCCGATCGGGTCGATCGACGTCGTCGGCTCGTCGAGGATCAGCAGGTCGGGCGACTTGACCAGCGCGTCGGCGATGCCGAGCCGCTGGCGCATGCCGCGCGAGTAGGTCTCGACGCGGTCGTCGGCGCGGTCGGTCAGGCCGACCTGCTCGAGGACCTCGTCGATCGCGGTCTCGGCCTCGGCCTTGCGAGGCCGTTGAGGCGCGCCGTGTAGCGCAGGTTCTGGCGGCCGGTCATGCCGCCGTAGAAGCCGACGGCGTCGGGCAGGTAGCCCGACCCGGCGCTTGACCTCGCGCGGCTCCCGGGCCGGGTCGAGGCCCATCACCGAGCCTCGCCGTCGGTCGGCTCGGACAGGCCGAGGAGCATCAGGATCGTCGTCGTCTTGCCCGCGCCGTTCTGGCCGAGCAGGCCGAAGATCTCGCCCGGGTAGACCTCGAGGTCGAGCCGGTCGACCGCCGTCAGCGTCCCGTATTGCTTGGTCAGCGCGCGGGTCCGGATGACCGGCTCGGACCGCTCGCTGGCGGCTCGGTGTCGAGTCGGCGCGACGGCGTGGCGCCGTCGTGGTGCCCCGACCCCGCTCATCGGCGGCCGTACCGGCGGAAGGTCCACCACAGGCCGATCAGGCACGAGCACGATCAGCCCGATCCCGACGGCGCCCCACAGCAGCGAGTCTGGATCGTCACCCGGATGTCGGCCGAGGCGTTGGCCACCGGTGCGGTCGCCTTGAACGTCGTCGACGTAGTCGCCGGCGATGGCGTCGGCCGACGGCGTCACGTGGGCGACGACCTGGACCTGCCTGCCGGCCGGCGACGTCGACGGTCTCGGGGTCGAACTCGACCGTCCAGCCCTGGGCGGCGGTCGCGCGCATCGCCGCGCCTCGACGTCGGCGGTGCCGCGTGTTCTGGCACGTGAGCGTCAGGTCGCTCGCCGAGCCGGCCGTGGCGCTCATGTTGAGGCGCTGGTCCGCGGTCGAGAGCGCGAGCTTGTAGCTGCCGGTGATCTCGACCGCGAGGTCGGCTGGGCGCGTCCGGCTGCCGCTGGTCGCGTCGACCGTGATCGGGTAGGTGCCGGCGGCGGTGCCATCGGCGGCGGCTTGGCCTTGACGGTGACCGCGTCGGTGCTGCCGGCCTTGACGACGACGCTCGCGGCCTGGCCTGCGAGCCGACCTGGGCGGTCACCGTCCAGCCGGCCGGGCCGGTCGCGGTGACGCTGAACGGCAGGTCCTCGGCGGTGTCGTTGGTGAGCGTCAGGCTGAACGTGAACGTCGCGTCGAGGCGCCCTTGAGCTGCGGGATGTCGGTGGTCAGGGTGACGTCGCCGGCCGCATTGGGGGTGACCCGGATGTCGAGCGGCAGGCGTCGTCGCGCCGCCGCGACGGTCGCGACGACGTCGATCCGCTGCGTTGCCGCCGCCGCGTCGGCGGGGACGGTCACGTTGAGCGTGACCTTGGTCGCGCTTCGATCCGTCGGATTCGACGCCGTCGACGGTGAACCCGCCGCCGCGCAGGACCGCCGTCCAGCCCGTCGGGCACGCTGCCGACCGTCAGGTCGACGCGGCCGGGCGTGTCGGTCGTGATCGAGATCTCGAAGCTCGACCGTTCGAGCCGGGCGCGACGGCGACGGCCGGGTACGGCGTGCGTCAGCGGTGACTCGCCGGCCGCGGCATGCGCGGCGGCCGCGGCCAGCACCACGAGTCCGACGATCAGACGCCGACGAGGCCGCGCCTCGCCGATGCGCGATCGAACGTCCGAGCTGTGGACACAGCGCGACACAGAGCCACCTCCTCTGTCGAGTCCGAACGTCGCCATCCTGGGTGGCACCGGTCGCTGGGCACGCGTGTGCCGCGCGCGACGCCGGACGGCGGCCGAGTGTGCGGCCGAGCGGCGGATGAATCAACCAAGCGTTCGGTGAAGAGACCTGAATCATCGTCGCAGGACGGCCCGGTCGTGTCGCGGCGGCCCACGCACCGGACCATCGGCTGTTTGACGGATTCGACGTCTGCGACTATAGTTGATGGGTAACCAGTCCGACGCGACGACCCGGTTCGAGCGCCCAAACCACGCTCCCGGCCCGGCGCGCGGACCGACATCCAGAACATCGCTCCGGTCCGTAATGAGGCTCGTAGAACGAGACACCCGGACGCGCAGCCGATCGCTCATCACCGCGATGCACGGCGCGCCAGAAAGCACAAGAACCGAACACCATGATGACCCGTTCCACCACATCGTCCGTCACCGGACGAGCCTCGGCGATGCGCCGGATGCGCCGCCGCGCCTCGGCCGCATCGTCGGCCACCCGCCTCTTCTGCGGCACCAACGGCTGCGCCAGCTTCCTCGACCTCGATCCGAGACCGGGGTCGGCCACCTGCCCCATCTGCGGCTACGTCCGCCGGGTCAACTGACCCAGGTCCGCCCGCGAGCGCGTCGTCGCGTCCGCCGCCGGCGATGCCGGGCCGGCGCTCGCCATCCTGAGAGGCACGCCATCCTGCCCGAGGACGACGTGCCGACCCGATCCGACTCGATCGCGACCGCCTCGCCCGCCTGATGGCCGACGAGAGCGCCGCTTCGCCGACGCCCACCCACGCTCCGCCGCGCTCCACGACGCGCGCCCGCGAGTCGCTGCTCGAGGGCGTCCCGATGCCCTGGATGGTCAAGTGGGCGGGGCCGTTCCCGCCCTACGTCGAGTCCGCCTCGGGCGCGCACTTCCGCTGCGTCGACGGCCACGACTACGTCGACTTCTGCCTCGGCGACACCGGGCGCGATGGCCGGCCACGGCCCGGCGCCGACGATCGCCGCCGTCGAGCGCCAGATGCGCCGCGGCATCACCCACATGCTCCCGACCGAGGACGCCGCCTGGGTCGGCGAGGAGCTGACCCGCCGGTTCGGGCTGCCGGTCGTGGCAGTTCGCGCTGTCGGCGACCGACGCGAACCGCTGGGTCGCTGCGCCTCGCTCGCCACATCACCGGCCGTTCCAAGGTCGTCGTCCACGACCACTGCTACCACGGGTCGGTCGACGAGGCGATCGCCGATGCTCGGACGCGGACGGCGCCGGTCGTGCCCGTCCGCGGCTCGGTCGGGCCGCAGGTCGACGTCGCCCAGACGACGCGCGTCGTCGAGTTCAACGACATCGACGGGCTCGAGGCCGCGCTCGCCGACGGCGACGTCGCGGCCGTCCTGATCGAGCCCGCCCTGACCAACGTCGGGATCGTGCTGCCCGAGCCCGGCTACCACGATGCCGTCCGCGAGATCACCCGGCGGACCGGCACGCTCCTGATCATCGACGAGACGCACACCATCTGCGCCGGGCCCGGGCGGCGCGACCGGCGCGTGGGGGCTCGAGCCCGACATGCGTCGTCATCGGCAAGACGATCGGTGGCGGGATCCCGTCGGCGGCCTACGGGTTCAGCCCCGAGGTCGGCGGCCCGGATCGCGCGGCTCGATCGCGGTCGAGGATTCCGACGTCGGCGGGATCGGCGGGACGCTCGCCGGCTACGCCCTGTCGCTGGCCGCGACGCGGGCGACGCTCGGCGAGGTCCTGACCGCCGACGGCGTTCGAGCGGATGATCCCGCTCGCCGAGCGATGGGAGGCCGGCGTCGAACGAGGTCCTGCGCGCGGCCGGCGTCCCGTGGCACGTGACCCGGCTCGGGGCGCGCGCCGAGTACCACTTCATGCCCGATCCGCCGCGGACCGGCGCCGAGCAATGGGCCAACAGCCGACCCGGAGCTCGAGCGATTCCTCCACCTGTGGGCGATGAACCGGCGCATCCTGATGACGCCGTTCCACAACATGGCGCTCATGTCGCCGGCGACGACCGCAGCCGACGTCGATCGCCACACAGACGGTCTTCGCGCGAGGCGGTCGAGGCGCTCTTCAGCTAGAGCGGCTCAGCGAAGCTCCTTGATGCGAATCAGGTTGCCCGCGGGATCGCGAACGGCACAGTCGCGAATGCCATAGGGCTGCTCGGTGGGCTCCTGGACGACCTCCGCGCTTGCCTGCACTCGCTCGAAGACGCCGTCGAGGTCTGGCGTGGCCAGAAGGATCCAGCCGTAGGTGCCCTTGGCCATCATCTCGGCGATGGTGCGGCGCTCGTCCTCGGTGATGCCGGGGTCGGCTGCCGGCGGCGAGAGGAGGATCGACGTGCCGGGCTGGTCGACGGGGCCGACCTCGATCCAGCGCATCTTGCCACTGCCGACATCGTTCCGAACCTCGAAGCCAAGGACGTCGCGATAGAAGGCCAGAGAGGCATCCGGATCGTCGTGCGGGAGAACGCTCGTGTGGATGGTGACGTTCATCCTGGTCACGCTGGTCGAGGCTCGGCGATCAGCGCTTCTCGATTCCGGATCGGTCTAGTCACCTGTTTCGCGATGCACGCCGGCATCCCCGTCGTCACCTGGGCACCGTCACGCCGGTAGACGCTCGGTGGCACGCCGACCAGCTCGGTGAAACGAGTGCTGAACGTTCCAAGTGACGAGCAGCCGACCGCGAAGCAGACCTCCGTGACGCTCTGGTCGCCACGACGGAGCAACGCCATCGCACGCTCGATGCGGCGGGTCATGAGGTAGCTGTACGGCGACTCGCCGAAGGCGAGCTTGAACTCGCGGCTGAGGTGGCCGGCAGACATGTGCGCGCCGCGGGCGAGCGCCTCCACGTCGAGTGGCTGTGCGTACTCCCGGTCCATCCGGTCTCGTACGCGGCGCAGCCAGGCGAGGTCGCTCAGGTGCTGCGTCGGGGCGGGCCTGGTGGTCACGATCGAGATTGTGGCACGTGGCGACAACTCGACGATGTCCAGGCTTCCTTCGAGCGGTCGGGACCAGGGACGACACACGGGATGGCTCTTTCACTTTGTCCGCGCTGCGGTCAGGCGCCGATGTAGTCCGCCAGGTGCTCGCCGGTAAGGGTGGATCGGGCGGCGACGAGGTCCGCGGGCGTGCCCTCGAAGACGATCCGGCCGCCGTCCCGGCCGGCGCCTGGGCCGAGGTCGATGATCCAGTCGGCGTGGGCCATGACAGCCTGGTGGTGGGCGATGACGATGACCGACTTGCCGGAGTCGACGAGCCGGTCGAGCAGGCCGAGCAGGTGCTCGACGTCGGCGAGGTGGAGGCCGCGTCGTCGGCTCGTCGAGGACGTAGACGCCGCCCTTTTCGGCCATGTGGGTGGCCAGCTTGAGGCGCTGTCGCTCACCACCGGACAGCGTCGGGAGGGGCTGGCCGAGCTTGAGGTAGCCGAGCCCGACGTCCACGAGGCGGGCCAGGATCGTGGCTGCGGCCGGGGTCTTGGCCTCGCCGGCCTCGAAGAAGGCGTGAGCCTCGGCCACGGAAAGATCGAGGACCTCGGCGATGTTGAGCCCGCCGAGCCGCAGCTCCAGCACCGCGGCCTGGAACCGCTTGCCGCCGCAGTCCTCGCATGGCGTCGCCACCGTGTCCATGAACCCGAGCTCGGTGTAGATCATCCCGTTGCCGTTGCAGGTCGGGCAGGCGCCCTCCGAGTTGGCGCTGAACAGCGCCGGCTTCACCCCGTTCGCCTTCGCGAAGGCAGTGCGGATGGGATCGAGCAGCCCCGTGTACGTCGCCGGATTGCTGCGGCGGGAGCCCTTGATCGCGGTCTGGTCGACCGACACGACGCCGGCCGAGCCCGAGCCGGAGTTCGGGATCAGCGAGCCGTGGATGAGCGACGACTTGCCGGACCCGGCCACGCCGGTCACGACGCAGAGCACGCCGAGCGGGATGTCGACATCGACATCCTGCAGGTTGTGCGAGTCCGCGCCGCGGATCTCGATCGCGCCCGTCGGCTTTCGGATCGTGTCCTTGAGCGCCGTCCGGTACTCGAGGTGGCGGCCGGTGAGAGTGTCGGACGCCTTCAGCCCCTCGACGGTCCCCTCGAAGCAGATCGTGCCGCCGCCCGTGCCCGCCCCGGGGCCGAGGTCAACGACGTGGTCCGCGATCACGATCGTCTCTGGTTTGTGCTCGACGACGAGCACGGTGTTGCCCTTGTCCCGCAGCTCGAGCAGCAGCGTATTCATCCGCTGGATGTCGTGCGGGTGGAGCCCGATGGTGGGCTCGTCGAAGACGTAGGTCACGTCGGTCAGCGCCGACCCGATGTGGCGGACCATCTTGGTGCGCTGCGCCTCGCCCCCGGACAGCGTGCCCGAGGGGCGATCGAGCGAGAGATAGCCGAGACCGATCTCGACGAACGAGTCGAGGAGGTGCAGCAGGTTGGCGATCAGCGGGGCCACGCCCGTGTCCTCGATGCCCCGCAGCCACTCGGCCGCGTCGGTGACCTGCATCGCGCACACGTCGGCGATGCTGCGGCCGTCGATCTTCGACGACCGCGCCGCCTCGTTGAGCCGGCTGCCGTCACAGACCGGACAGGTCTTGAAGACCGCGGCCCGCTCGACGAACGCCTTGATGTGGGGCTGGAGCGAGTCGACGTCCTTGCTGAACATCGACTTGCGGATCTTGGGGATCAGGCCGTCGTAGGTGATGTTGATGCCCCGGGCCTTGACCTTGGTCGTCTGCCGGTACAGGAGGTCGTGGCGCTCCTTCTCGGTGTAGTCCTTGATCGGCTTCTTCGGGTCGAAGAAGCCGGACTCGGCGAATTGGGTCACCATCCAGCCGTCCGCGGTGTAGCCCGGGACGAGGATGGCCCCCTCGGCGAGTGACTTCGACTCATCGATGATCACGGACAGGTCGAGGTCGGAGATGGTGCCGCGACCCTCACACTCGGCACACATCCCGCCGAGGTAGATGGCGTCCTGGACGATCTTCTTCTCGCCCTTGGGGCCGGTCATGACCCCGCTCGCCCGCGTGGTCGGGATGTTGAAGGAGAACGCCGTCGGCCCGCCGATGTAGGGCTTGCCGAGGCGGCTGAACAGGCTGCGGAGCATGGCGTTGGCGTCGGTGACCGTGCCGAGCGTCGAGCGCGGATTCGCCCCGAGGCGCTCCTGGTCGACGAGGATGGCCGTAGTCAACCCCTCGAGAACATCGACCTCGGGCCGGGGCATGTTCGGCATGAAGACCTGGACGAACGTCGAGTAGGTCTCGTCGATCAGCCGGCGCGACTCCGCGGCGATCGTGTCGAAGACCAGCGAGCTCTTGCCCGAGCCCGACACGCCGGTGAACACGGTCAACCGGCGCTTCGGGATCTCGATGCTGACGTCCTTGAGGTTGTTGACGCGCGCGCCCTGCACGCGGATCAGATCGTGTTGGTCGGCGACACGCAGCTCAGGCGAGCGCGTGTCCGTCCTCGTGGCCAGGCTCATGGCTCAATCTTAGGTGGGACCGGCACTCAGCGGTCCTGGATCAGGCCGAGGACGTTGCCGTCGGGGTCGGTGAAGGTGGCAACCAGGCGGCCGCCGCCGACGTCGTGCGCGGCCTCGTGCAGGGTTGCGCCCGCGGCGGTCACCTCGGCGAGCTTGGCCTCGATGTCCGCGACGTGCCAGTAGGCGACCGGCGAGGTCATGCCCTGCGGTCCACCGCCGGGCACCAGCCCGATCTGCTGGCCCTCGGCCTCGAAGCCGACGTAGTAGGGCCCGTCGGCCTGCGGCTCGATGCCGAGCAGGGCGGTGTACACGGCCTTGGCCGCGGCGAGGTCCGACACGGGATGCAGGACGGTCTTGATCCCGAGGGTTGCGGAGGTGGTCATGATCGTCTCCTTGAAGCGTGGCGGTGATGTCCATGCCGGTCACTCTAGGCGGGCGCCGGTGACCGGCGCTTCTCAATTCCTGACCGGTCCGGACGCTTGTTTCGCGGGAGGCGCGGCGGCCCCATGACAGGCGACCTGACACGGCCAGCCGGTAAGGTGCAGCCGTGCAGACCATCGACAGCCGACCGGTCTACGCGGCCACCGATCTCGTCGCCTACCTCGCCTGCGAACACCTGACCCAGCTCGAACGGGCCGCTCTCGCGGGTCTGGTCAAGCGCCCGATGCGCGACGACCCGGAGCTCGACATCATCCGCAAACGCGGCTTCGAGCACGAGCGCCGCTTCCTGGCCGACCTCCTCGCCGATGGCCGGACCTCGACGACGATCACGCTCGATGGCTCGATCGCGGACCAGGGCGACCAGTTGCGCGCCGCGGCAGCCGAGACGATCGCCGCGATGGCCGCGGGCGACGACGTGATCTTCCAGGCGACGTTCTTCGATGGCACGTGGCGTGGGCACGCGGACTTCCTGCTGCGCGTCGACGACGCGGACCGCCCGTCGGTCTGGGGGCCGTGGCACTACGAGGTCGCCGACACCAAGCTCGCCCGGCACGTCAAGGCGAGTGCCGTGCTGCAGATCTGCAGCTACGTCGACCAGCTCGAGCGGGTCCAGGGCGTGCGACCCGAGTGGATGCATGTCGCGCTCGGGGGCAGCGCCCGCGCGGTCGAGCGGCTCCGCGTCGACGACTACATGGCCTACTACCGGAGCGCGAAGACCCGCTTCCTGGCGACGATGACCGACGAGGTCCCCGCGACGTACCCGCCGGCGACCACGTACCCCGAACCCGTCGAGCACTGCGACGTCTGCCGCTGGGCCGCCGAGTGCGTCGCCCGACGACGGAGCGACGATCACCTGAGCCTCGTCGCCGGGATCTCGGCACGGCAGCGGCGCGCCCTGATCGATCGCGGCGTGCCGACGCTCGAGGCCCTCGGCGACCTCCCACTGCCGATGGAGCCGAAGCTCGAGGGCACAAGCAAGGAGGCGCTGCTCCGCGTCCGGGAGCAGGCGCGGATCCAGCTCGAAGGGCGTCGCGACGGCGCTCTGCACTACGAGCTGCTGCTCCCACAGGGCGACGAGCCGATCGGCCAGGAACGTGGTCTGGCCTCGCTCCCGCCGCCGTCGCCCGGCGACCTGTTCCTCGATCTCGAAGGCGACCCGTATGCCTTCGACGACGGCCTCGACTACCTGTTCGGGATCCTCGAGGTCGACGGGACGTTCCACGCGTTCTGGTCCCGCGACGAGGCGGGCGAGTTCAGCCTGGACGGCGAGCGGCGCGCCTTCGAGGCCGTGATGGACTTCATCGGCGAGCGCCTCCGGGCCGACCCGAACCTGCACATCTACCACTACGCGCCGTACGAGCCGACAGCGATGAAGCGCCTGATGGGCCGCTACGGCACCCGCGAGAGCGAGGTCGACGACCTGCTCCGGGCGGGCACGCTGGTCGACCTGTTGCGCGCGGTCCGTCAGTCGCTGCGTGCGTCGGTCGAGAGCTACTCGATCAAGAGGATGGAGGCGTTCTACGGGTTCACCCGCGAGGTCGACCTTCGCGACGCCGGGGTCGAGCATCGTCGCGTTCGAGGAGTGGCTGGAGCTGGGCGAGGGCGAGCGACCGGACTCGACGATCCTCGATCGCATCGAGCGCTACAACCGCGACGACGTGATCAGCAATCTGCAGCTGCGCGACTGGCTCGAGACATTGCGCGTCGAACTCGCCGAGACGTCCGGACGACCGGTCCCCCGCCCCGGCGAGCGCCAGGCCCTGCCGGAGGATGTCACCGAGGCGCAGGCGCGCATCGAGGCCCTGGCCGATCGCCTGGCCGACCCGTCGATCGTCCCGACGGACGCCGCCGACCGGGACCCGGAACAGCACGGGCGATGGCTGCTGGCGCAACTCCTCGGCTGGCATCGTCGAGAGGACAAGTCCATGTGGTGGGACTTCTTCCGCCATATGGGACTCGACGAGGATCAGGCGATCGAGGAGAACGTCCCGCTGGGCGGACTCGAGCCGATCGGTGCGCTCGACGAGCCGCTGCGGGGCAAGCAGACGTGGCGGTACTCCTTCCCCGACCAGGACTTCGACCTCGGCCGGGGTGATCTGTACGACCCGGCGCTGAGCCAGGCATCACCGGGCATCAGCCCGTTCGAGTGGGACACGGGCAAGATGGTCAGCGTCGATCTCGCGGGTCTGACGATCGACATCCGCCGCGAGATCGAGAAGCCGCACCCACGTTCGGTCGTGGCTCTCGATTGGGTGCGGACCGTCGATCACCAGGCGTCCCTGTTCGAGCTCGGCGAGTGGGTCGCCGAGCATGGCGTCGATGCCGAAGGCCCACACCGGCTTGCCAGGGATCTGCTGCTCGGTCGCCCACCCCGGGTCGGGCAGGCGACCGGGAGCCCGCTGGTCGAACCCGGCGACGCAGACCTCGAGGCGACCGCGATACGCCTGGCCGGCCGCCTGGACTCGACCACGCTTGCCATCCAGGGCCCGCCCGGAGCCGGCAAGACGTACACCGGGGCCCGCATGATCGTCTCGCTACTGCGAGCGGGCAAGCAGGTCGGGATCACCGCGACGAGCCACAAGGTGATCGGCAATCTCCTCCGCGAGGTGACGGTCGCCGGCGATCCCGGCGACGTCCGTGCGATCCAGCACGGGCCGAAGGATCAGGTCGTCGATCACCCGGCGGTGACCCATGCAAAGGACCCCTCGGACGTTCGCTCGCGGCTCGACGATGGACGCGCCAATCTCGCGGCCGGCACCTCCTGGTTGTGGGCCTCGGCGAAGATGTCGGACGCGGTCCACGTGCTCTTCGTCGACGAGGCCGGGCAGATCTCGCTCGCGAACGTCGTCGCGATGGCGCGCTCGACCAAGAACCTCGTCCTGCTCGGCGACCCCCAGCAGCTCGACCAGCCGCTGAAGGGCTCGCATCCGCCCGGCGCTGACCGTTCGGCCCTGGCCCACGTCCTCGACGGCCAGGCCACGATGCCGGAGGATCGCGGCCTCTTCCTCGAGCACACGTGGCGGATGCATCCGGCCCTGTGCGCGTTCACGTCGGAGGTCTTCTACGACGACCGGCTGGAGTCCGAGCCGCACCTCGTCATCCAGCGCTTCGACTCGCCGGTCGTCGAACTCGACGGCGTCGGGCCACGCCTGATCGAGGTCGTCACCGACGGCGCGGACAGCGAGTCGCCGGTCGAGGCGCGAGCGGGTCGCGGCGATCGCCCGGTCCCTGACCGGCGGCGGCACCCGCTGGATGGACCGACACGGCGTGACCCGACCGGTCGGGTGGGACGACGTGCTGATCGTCGCGCCGTACAACGCCCAGGTCGGGGCCATCAAGCGGTTGCTGCCCACCGAAGCGAGAGTCGGCACGGTCGACAAGTTCCAGGGCCAGGAGGCGCCGATCAGCATCTACTCGCTGACGACGTCGAGCCCGGAGCTGGCTCCACGCGGCATGGATTTCCTGTACAGCCGGAACCGGCTCAACGTCGCCACCTCGAGAGCCCGGTGCGTGGCGCTGGTCGTCGGATCGCCCGACCTCTGGCGGGTGCGCGCACGAAACCCGGTCCAGATGCGGCTCGCGAATGCGTTCTGCCGCTTCCTCGAGCTGGCCCGCTCGCCTCCTGCGGCGCTCGAACCGGTCACCCCCAGCATCGAGGTGCTGACGCTCGGTTTCGACTGAGGGTCGCGCCTATCATCGGCGGCCATGGACGTCGCATCGACGCTGTCGCCCGCCCGGCTCGATTCCGCCCGCCGTCGCTCGACGTGGACGCTCGTGAGCGGCGTGGCGCTCGGCAGCACGGGGCACATCGCCGCGGTGACGGTCGCCGCCATCGTGGCTCAACACCTCGGGGGGACGGCCCTGTGGAGTGGCGTGACGGGCGCCGCGGTCATCCTCGGAGCAGCCGGTGGTGCCGTCCTGATCTCCGCGCTCATGGTCCGCCGCGGACGCCGGCCCGGCCTGGCGGCCGGGTATGCGACGGGGGTCGGCGGCGCGGTCCTGGCGACGGCCGCCGTCATCGCGACGTCGTTGCCGCTCCTCCTCGTCGGGATGTTCTTCATCGGGTTCGGCAACTCGTCCAACCAGTTGTCGCGCTACGCGGCTGCAGACCTCTACCCGGACGCGCGGCGTGCCTCGGCCATCGGCCTCGTGGTCTGGGGCGCGACGGTCGGCGCGATCGTCGGTCCGAACCTCGTCGCACCGGCCGGGATCCTGGCCGCGAACCTGGGCCTGCCGGAGCTGGCCGGGCCGTTCTTCGTCCCGATCATCTTCGTCGGGGCAGCGGCGATCTTGTCCTGGATGCTCCTGCGACCCGATCCGTACGCCCTCGCCGACGAGACGTCGCGTCCGCGATCCGGCGGCGGACGCGTCCATCGCCGTGTCGCTTCGGTCGGTGCTCCGGCGCCCGCACGTCCCCGTCGCCATCGTGGCCCTCGTGACCGGCCAGGTGGTCATGGTCCTGATCATGACGATGACACCCCTCCACATGACTGAGCACGGTCACACGCTCGGTGCGGTCGGCATCGTCATCAGCGGCCACACGTTCGGGATGTTCGGGCTGTCACCGCTGTCCGGGCGACTGACCGATCGCGTCGGGAGCGTGCCCGTCATCCTGGCCGGCCTGGTCGTCATCGCGCGGGTCGTCGGTCCTGGCCGCGGCCGCGCCACCCGAGGGCGGCGCGCTCCTGTTCCTCGCCCTGTTCCTGCTCGGGTACGGGTGGAACCTGGGCTATGTCGCGGGGTCCGCGCTGCTGACGACGGGCCTCTCGCTCGGCGAGCGGACGCGTCTCCAGGGCGTGACGGACGCGATGATCTGGAGCTCGGCCGCGGCCGCCAGCCTGGGCTCGGGCGTCATCATGGCCGCCGCCGGGTTCGCGGTCCTCGGCGTCATCGGCGCGGCGATGATCGCCGTCCCGCTGACGCTCACCCTGGCACGACGGAGCGTGGCTCAGTCCTCGCGGACATAGCGGTGGTCCGGCCAATCCCGGAGCGGGAAGGGCGGCATCGGCAGGATCTCCATCTTCGGGCGGCCCGGGAGCCGTTTGGGCACCTTGTGGAGGACTCGGTATCGATAGCCCACCGGGCGACCGTCCGCGGCGCGGACGAAGAAGCCGTCGGCGTCGGCGAAGAAGAACCAGTGCTTGTCGTCGAGGGTGAGGTGCCGGCCTTCGCGCGTCACCGCGAACGCGGCTCCCCACGGCCGACGCACCCACGGGTCGTGGCCGAGCGGGTTCGGTGCGAGGTCCAGCCACGCCGGCCGCTTGGCCGTGCGGCGCGGGGACTGACGCTTGGGTAGCGGCGTGAACGGGAAGTCGGCGTGCGTCTCAGGATCGGCGGCCACGACGGAGATGCGACGGCGGAGCTCCGCGGTGTCGAGACCGCGTCGCTCGCCGTACGCGATCAGGTGGTCGTCCGACCCGTCGCGGTCGCGATGCGAATCCGCGAAGGCGAGTGCGACATCGGTCGAGAGGACTCTCGTCCGGCCCACCGTCCGGACGGCCTTGTCGGCCGCCTCGAGGCGGTTCTGGGTGGCGAGCGTCATCCGCCTCGCTCGGCTTGCGCCCAGCCCGGGGTCGATGCGCCGAAACCACTCCTCGATCAATCCAGGATCCAGACCCATCGACCGGATCGCCTCCGCGAGCGGCGTCCCACCGAGGCCAGACGCCAGCGCGTGCCAGATGTGAACGCTCGAGACGTATGGGTGTCCGACTTGCCCGGCAAGCGACTCGGCGTGGAGCAGGAGCGCGGCTGCCTCGGGGCCGAAGCGGCCGGTGTCGACCGTCGGCCGGTGGGCGGCGGCCCAGCACTCGACACCCGCGGCGAGCCACGCCGCCCCGAAACCGTCGTTCAATCCAGGTCGTGGGAATGTCTTGTCGGTCCTGGCGATCTGGCCGACCCGTTGCCGGGTGACTCCGAATCGTGCGGCGATCTCGGCCATGCCGAGGATCCGTTCCTCTGGATATCCGGACCAGGCCGCGACCCGTTTGGGTGTCTTCTCGGTGATCTTCCTCACGCCCCGAGCGTCGCACGGGTCGGGGCCGAGTCAAGGGGTGAAAATGCCGCGGCGGTCAGGCCCCGCCCAGCTCCGTTCGGACCCAGGCCGCCAGCACCCGGGCGCACGTCTCAACTTCGTCGAGCGGCACGTGCTCGTCGGCGCTGTGGGCGACCTTCACGTCGCCCGGGCCGAATATGACGCACGGCGTCGCGCCGACGTTGACGAACATCTGCATGTCGGCCCCGTACGGCTCGCCGAGCAGCGCCGGGCGACGTCCGGTGACGCGCTCGGCGACGTCCGCGAGCCCGACCGGCAGCGCGTGGTCCGATGGCACGCGGGCCGACCCGAACCGGCCGCCGGTGATCTCGACGGTCGCCGGGTGCTCCCGAAGGAAGTCGTCCCCGGCGCACGCAGCCGCGATCGCCGCGCGCAGCTCGGCCTCCGCGTCGCCTGCCGACTGCCCCAGCCGCACGCCATACCGCCCGTCCGCGGTGACCCGGTCGAGCACGGTCGAGGCCCACTCCCCGCCCGACACGATCCCGATGATCGTCGGGTACGGCAGGCCAAGGGCCGTCATCAAAGGGTCGGTCTCGGCGTCGTTGCGCCGCGCCTCGTCGGCCTCCAGGGCCTTCGAGAGGACCCACAGCTTGTCGAGGGCCGAGATGCCCTCACGCCGCTGCGAGGCGTGCGCCGCGCGGCCCGGAACGGTCAACCGGAACGTGATGGCGCCGGCGTGGGCGACGACGATGTCGAGGTTCGACGGCTCGGGGATGATCACGAGGTCGCCGGTGACGCCGGCCCGGATCGCGGCGAGCGTGCCCTGACCGCCGTCCTCCTCGGACGGGACGAGAGCGACGATGAGCTCGCCGTCGAGGCGATCGAGGTCCCCTGCCGCGCCGAGCGCGCGCACCGCGGCCAGGATCGCCGCGACCCCGCCCTTCATGTCACAGGCACCCCGGCCGTACAGGGCGCCGTCGCGGACCTCGCCACCCCACGGATCGGCGGTCCACGTCGCGAGGTCGCCCGGCGGCACGACGTCGAGGTGGCCCGACAGGATGATCCGGCGGCCGCCGGTGCGCCCGGCCCGGCCGATGACGACCGGCAGCGATTCCCGCGCCATCTCCTCGCCCGGCCAGTCGGGGTCCGCGCGGATGGCAACCCGGTCGGGCGTCGCGACCTCGACGGAGAGTCCCAGCCGTCGCAGCAGCCCGGCGGCCGTCTCGGCCACCACCTCTTCCGAGCCGGTGATGCTCGGGGTCGCGACGAGCGTCCGCAGATCCTCGACCAGCCGCGCCCGGTCGATCGCGGGTGCCTCGACCCGCGACTCAGCCACGCAGGATGGGTCGCGCCATGCAGGTGGGACCACCGGAGCCGTTCAGGCCGATCTCGGTGGCCGGGTAGGTGTGGACCTCGCAGCCCGCGGCGGCGAGCGCAGCGGCGATGACCGGGTTGCCCTCCGCGATGATGACCACGCCCGGGCGGACGGCGAGCACGTTGCACCCGAGCGTCCAGTACTCGTCGTCGGTCACTTCGATGAGCCGGATGCCCAGCTCGCCGAGCAGTGCCCAGAGACCCGCCGGGAGGAGAGGCAGATAGACGACCGCGAGGTCGTCGGCGATCGGCGAGATGACCGACATGAGGTGGACGAGCTTGGACGGGCCGCGCCAGTACGGGACGTCGAAGATCCGGACGTCGCCCCCGACCAGGCCGGCCAATTGCCGCGCGCCTGCGTCGTTGGTCCGGAGCGATCGCCCGATGCAGAAGATGTCCGGCCGGAGCCAGATGGTGTCGCCTCCCTCGGCGGTCCCGGGCGCCTCGATCCGGCCGACGGTCGGGATCCCGGCGGCCGAGGCCCACCCCTCGATGGCCGACGGTTCGCCGAGCCGGTTCGCCTTCCCCGGCCGGAGCGGGATCGCCCCACGGTCGGTCACGAGCAGCGGATCGAAGGCATAGATGAGGTCCGGGCTCTCGGTCTCGGTCTCGAGGACGTGGACGGTGGAACCGAGGCGTGCGAGGGTGTCGGTGAAGACGTCGTGCTCGCGTTGCGCGACGTCGAGATCGACCGCGTGGAAGAAGCCGTGGTCGGGGTTGTCGAAGGCGGCCGCGAACGCGGGCCCCGGTCGCTTGACGAGGACGTCGAGCAGAGGCGCCGACATGCTCTGACCGCCGTAGGCCCGGGTCGTGGTCTCCATGGAGCGGAGGATACCGGCAGCGTCGGGTGCGGATGCCGCCGCTCCGGCGTGGTGCCGGCGGGCCACACCAGGGAGGGCTGGCACGGGCCGTACCCACGGGCCATGGCGCGCGGTTGCCTGAAACGGTTACCCTGTGGGCGATGTCAGGCTACGCCGCGATGGCCCAGATCCGCGAAGCCCACCCACGCCGAGCTGGCGCACTGTCGCCGTTCGGGAGCTCGTTCGCCTCGGTGTCGGAGCCGACCGATCGCCCGGTCGAGGAAGAGCTCGTGGGCCGCTCATTCGACGATCGACTCGCCGAGTGGTGGGACTCGTTGACCGAGAACCTCAGCCAGACGACGTTCTTCCTGCTCGACCCGGAGAGTTGGCGCTGAGCGCGCGCCGGCGGACGCACGGCGCCGCATTCGCCCTCCTGGCCGCGCTGGCCCTGATCGTGCCGCCCGCCCCGGCGAGCGCGCTCAGCCTGCCGGAGGTCATCACTGGCCTGTCGAGCCCTGTCTACGTGACCGGCGCCAGGGACGGCACCAACCGGCTCTTCGTCGTCGAACAAGGCGGGCGGATCAAGGCCTACACGCAGGCCGGCGCATCCCTCGGGACCTTCCTCAACATCAGCGGCTCGATCGCCTCTGGCGGCGAGCGTGGCCTGCTGGGCCTGGCGTTCCATCCGAACTACGAGACGAACCGCAAGTTCTACGTCTACTTCACCCGCAAGGGCGGCGACATCGCGATCAACGAGTACAAGGCCCAGGCCGGGAACCCCGACCGCGCCGACATGTCCACCCGCCGGCGGATCCTGACGATCGAGCACAGCGCGAATAGCAACCACAACGGCGGCATGCTCGCCTTCGGCCCGGACAACTACCTGTACATCGGTACCGGCGATGGCGGCGGCAGCGGCGATGCACCCAACAACGCGCAGAACAAGGACCGCCTGCTCGGCAAGATCCTGCGGATCAACATCAACGGCACCGTGGGATCGCGCCAGTACAAGATCCCGGCCTCGAATCCCTTCGTCGGCAGGGCCGGCCGAAATGAGATCTGGTCGTACGGCCTGCGCAACCCGTGGAAGTTCTCGTTCGATCGCACCCGCGGCGACCTCTGGATCGGCGACGTCGGCCAGAACCGGTACGAGGAGATCGACCGCAAGCAGGTCACCTCCACCGGTGGCCCCGCAGCTCGCGGCTCCAACTTCGGCTGGCGCGTCGTGGAGGGCCGGCATTGCTACCGGCCCGCGAGCGGCTGCAACAAGAGCGGCAAGGTGGTTCCGGTCGTTGAATACAGCCACGCCGGCGGACGCTGCTCGGTGACCGGCGGCTACGTCTATCGCGGATCCTCGGCGCCGCTCGTGGGCAAGTACATCTTTGCGGACTTCTGCTCGGGCGAGATCTGGTCGATCCCGCGCGGCGCCAAGACCCCGGCGTCGAAGACGCGGCTCCGCAACACGGCGCAGAACATCAGCTCGTTCGGCGAGGGCGACGACGGCGAGCTGTACATGGTCTCGATCGGCGGCACGGTCTACCGCGTCCTGGCCTGATCGACCCCCCGGCGCGAGCCGGGGTCCCGGACCCCATGGACCGGATTCGCGCTCGAGTGCGGTAGCATCACCCGACGATGGTTGTTTCCCGGACACCCGCACGGCCACTGACGGCCCACGACCCGCGCCTCGCCCCGTGGCGGGCGTTCCTGATCGCGCACGCTCGCATCTCGCGCCGGCTCGACGACGAACTCCGAGCGGAGCACGACCTCTCGTTCGCGGAATATGACGCGCTGCTCACCATCGCCACGTCGCCGGGACGCCGGATCCGCATGCGCCAGCTCGCCGACCACGTCCTGCTGAGCAAGAGCGGCGTGACGCGGCTCATCGATCGACTCGTGGCGGACGGCCTCGTCGAGCGCGACACCTGCATGACCGATGCCCGCGGGGCGGAGGCGGTGCTGACCGAGGCCGGACTCTCACGCCTGCGAGCGGCATCGTCCACGCACCTGCGCGGCATCGCCGACCACTTCCTCGAGGTCCTCGACGACCAGCAGCTGGCCGAGGTGGGCAGGGCCATGCAGATCGTCGCCGACCGGGCCGGGACCGGGCAGGGCGATCCGCGCCAGACCCCGCCCGACGATGGCGGGGCGGAGCCCGAGGCCTGACCGGCCGCCTCTTCACCGGCACGAGCGGCTTCGCCTATCCGGGATGGGCGCCACGCTTCTATCCAGCCGGGCTTGCCGCCGACCGCCTCCTCGAGCACTACGCGAGCCGCCTCGACACGGTCGAGCTCAACAACACCTACTACCAGCAGCCGTCCGCAGCCAAAGTCGCGGCGTGGCTCGCGGCGACGCCTGGCGACTTCCGGTTCACGGTCAAGGCGCAGCGCGGCGGATCGCGCCCGGTCCCTGGCCGATCCGGCGACGAGCGTGCCGTGGCTGACCGGGCCGTACCGGGCGTTCGGGGAGCGTCTCGGCTGCGTTCTGTTCCGCGTTCCGACCGGGGTCAAGCGCAACGACGATCGGCTGGCGGCCTTCCTCGCCGCGTGGCCGCGCGACCTACCGCTCGCCGTCGAGTGCCAGGACCCTGCCTGGCTGGTTGACGAGACGTTCGAGGCGCTCGCCGCCGCCGGGGCCGCGCTCGTCGCGACCGAGCTCCCCGACGACCCGGAGCCGCCGACCATCCGGCGGACCGGGCCGTTCCTGTACCTGCGACTCCGCCGTCACGACTACACGCCCGATGAGGTTGCTGCGTGGGCGGCCCGCCTGGAGCCATTCCTCACGTCCGGCGTGGACGCATACGTCTTCTTCCGGCACGACCCGGTCGGGCGTGGCCCGGAGCTGGCCCTCGAGCTCGCCGAGGCCACCACGTCGGGTGGTCGCGCCCGGGGCTAAGGCCGGATCAGCCGCGGTCGCCCTCGGCGGGACCGAAGACGACGAGGATCTCCAGACGCTCCGCGATGTCGTGGAACCGGTGCGGGACGCGCGCGGCGACGAAGACGAGCGATCCGGTGGCCACGTCCCGGGACTCCGTGCCGACTGTCACCCGGCCGCGACCGCTGATGACGTAGTAGAGCTCGTCCTCGGTATGGGGCGACTGCGGGTCGGCGGCCCCAGCCTCGAGGACGTACAGCCCCGCCGACAGGTCGGGGACGCGGAGGAACTCCTCGTACAGCCGGCCCGCAGCGGTCCGTGCCGCCTCGACGTCGGCGAGCTCCCAGGCGTCCATCGATCAGCCCTCCGTGTGTTCGATCCCGGCCGCGCTCGACCCGAGGCCGGTCTCGTCGAGCAGTTCGGCGGCGACGCGGTCCCGGTCCGCCTCGGCCTCGAAGGACAGCAGCAGCGGACCGGTGCCCGCCACCGCCCGGAGCGCCGGACGCGCGCCCCGGAACGGGAGGACGACCCCCGACGTGAGGCGCACGAGCTGGCCGAGTCCGAGCGAGACGCCTTCCGGCCGGCCGTGACGCTCGATGATCAGCGTCGAGGACTGTCCGGCGACGGAGCTCGGGACGTCGGGGCCAGGTTCCTCGATCGGCCCAGGCTCGATCCCGGATGGCTCCGCCGGTGGCGGATCCGGCGCGACCTCGGGCCCCGGCGCGGCCAGCGAGAACCGGACGAGATCCGCTGGGGCCTCTCGCACGTGGATGAGGCCGTCGGCGGTCCGCAGAAGGCCGGTCACCTTGACCGGGAGGCGCTCGCCGACGGCGAGGCTGG
This sequence comes from uncultured Chloroflexia bacterium, assembly GCA_963704775.1. Classification (GTDB taxonomy): domain Bacteria; phylum Chloroflexota; class Limnocylindria; order Limnocylindrales; family CSP1-4; genus SPCO01. Next base: position 108,789 of record CAVPHR010000001.1, read on the forward strand.
TCGTCGGTTCGGGCAGCCGCCCCTCCGATCGTCGGTACATGAGGTAGCCACCCGCGAGACCGACGAGCATGGCGCCAGCCAGCAGGCCCGCGATCCCGGCCAGCCCGTACGCGAGGTAGGGGTTGGCCGGCGTCGCTCCATCGTCGAGGAGATGCCGATCGCTGACGGTGAGGTACGTGTCATCGAAACCCAGGCCCGATGAAGCTTTGGCGTCGCTCACTGCGCGCTCATCGCGCCGCAGCATCCCGGTGAGCGTTGCGGGCACGAGGTTGAGGTCCTCCTTATCGCCGACGACCTCATCGGGCGGTCGCATCGAGCGCACGGTCACGCCGGTGAGCGTGTCCGGATCGACGATGAAGTAGTACCACTCGGCCGTGACCTCGTCGGCGTCCTTGTCCCCATTGCCGTTGAGGTCGAAGAACGTCTCGACGTAGTCGGGCGAGACGCTGCCCGAGATCGTCGTGTACAGGCGGTCCGGGAGGCCCGCGTCGGCCGTGATCGCGCCAGCGGCGAGGACGCGCGGCGACGCGTCGTCGGTGACCTCGAGGCCGGCGAGGACGAGCAGTGCCGCGAGGAGCACGAGGAGGACCACCACGATGACCGAGCCAGGTCGCGTCGCGAGCGGGTTCGGGACGCGCCGCTGGCCGAGTGGACGCACGGCCCGATCGGCCAGGTCGGTCAGGGCACCGGCTCCGGAGATGGTTCGATCGAGCAAGGATCCTCCCGGCGGGCAGGGTAGCAGGGCCGACCCGCCGCGAGCCGGACCGCGGGGCGGGGCCGCGGCCCTCCCGACCGATGCTTGGTAGCATCCCGGACATGGCCACGCCCGATCCCGATCCTCCGTCCCGGCTCCTGCGCGCGTTGCTCGCCGGGTCGGTCGCTCTGGTGATGGGATGTGGACAGGCCACGACGTCGCCGTCGAGCGGGCCGAGCGCCGCACCCACGACCGGACAGGCATCGGCGACGCCGGCCGCGACCGCCACGCCGGAGCAGACGGAGGCGCCAACCGGCCTGCGCCTCGAGACGGTGACGTCCGGTCTCGCCAGCCCGATCGATGTCGTGCCGTCCGACGACGGCACCGGCCGGATCTTCGTGGTCGAGCAGGGCGGCCGGATCCGCGTCGTGCGCGACGGCACCCTGGTCGAACAGCCGTTCCTCGACATCTCGGCGCGGCTGACGGCGGGCGGCGAACGCGGACTCCTCGGCCTGGCGCTGCCATCCGAACTTCCCCGACGACCCGCGCTTCTTCGTCGACTACACGGACCTCGACGGCAACACGGTCATCTCGTCGTTCACGCTCTCGCTCGACGCCGATTCGGCCGATCCTGAAAGCGAACGCGTCCTGATGCACATCGCGCAGCCGTTCCCGAACCACAACGGCGGCGCGGTCGTCTTCGGGCCGGACGGGATGCTCTACATCGGGATGGGCGACGGCGGGTCCGGCGGCGACCCGCAGGGCAATGGGCAGCGCCTCGATACCCACCTCGCAAAGATCCTGCGCATCGACGTCGACGTGCCGACCGGCCAGAACCCGTCCTATCGGGTCCCGCCGGACAACCCCTTCACCGAGACGGCCGGCGCCCTCCCCGAGATCTGGCACACAGGTGTCCGCAATCCGTGGCGGATGCGGTTCGACCCGGCCAACGGCGACCTGTGGATCGGCGACGTCGGCCAGAACGCGTGGGAGGAGATCGACGTCGCACGGTCGGGTCAGAAGGGGCTGAACTTCGGCTGGAACACGATGGAAGGCGTTCGAGTGCTTCAACCCGAGCGATGGCTGCGATCCGGCCGGCCTGACGCTCCCGGTGGCGGCTTACGGGCACGACCTGGGATGCGCCGTCGTCGGTGGTGTCGTCGTCCACGATCCCGCGCCAGACCGCCATCGACGGTCTGTACGTGTCCTCCGACAACTGCTCGGGCAACATCTGGACGATGGACGCGGCCGGCGACGAGCGGCGAGAGCCGACCCTGGCCCTCAAGAGCGGGCGCGGCATCAGCGCGATCGGGCAGGCCGAGGATGGCGCCGTCTACATGGTCGATCTGGGACCGGAGAGCTGCTGCGCCTCGTCGCGGGCTGACGGCCGGATCCCGGCCGCCGGCGTGCCGACGGGTCAGGCGATCCGGTACGTGACCGTCACCGTGACCGTGATGTCGGTCGTGCCGGCCGAGACCGGCGTCGAGGCGTCGGCCGCAAGCATCATCCGCTCGGCCTTCGCGCGCGGGAAGGCAGGCGGCGGGCCACCCTCGACGATGTCGGCGACGCCCGCGATGGCCACGCCCGCAGCCTCGGCGAGGACGTCGGCATGCGCGCGCGCCTCGGCGACAGCGGCGATCCGCGCGGCCCGCTCGGGCACCGTGGGATCGTCGACCCGGAAGGACAGGCCGTCGAGGCTGGTGGCCCCGGCCCGCAACGCGTCATCGATGACCGCAGCGACCGTGGCGAGATCGCGGACCGTGACCTCGACGACGTTGGCCAGGTCGTAGCCGACGAGCGCCGGCGCCCTGCCGTCGCGGTAGTCGTAACGAGGCTGGACCGAGAGCTGCGCCGTGCGAACGTCACGTGGCGCGACGCCGGCGGCCGCCACGGCCTCGAGGATCGACGACATCGTCCGGGCGGCCTCGGAACGGGCATCCGCGACCGAGTCGCGCGAGACCGAGACGCCGAGACGGAGCTCTGCGATGTCCGGCTCGACGACCACTCGGCCGGTGCCGCTCACGACGATCGTGCCCGTCTCGCTGGGTCCGCTCATGCTGCCTCCATGGTCCCGTGGCCGCCATCGTAGCCGCGACGGTTGCGATGCGGATGCGAGGCGCATCGCAGCGGTGAGAGCGCGCTGTCACGGGGCCCTCCCCCACCGTGGCGGGATGCGCCCAGTCGCCTCGCCCGCCGATCTTCGGGCCGACCTCGCCCCATGGGTGATGCGTGGCGTCGGGCTGGCCATCGGCGTCGTCATCGTCGTGGCGGTCGGCACGCTGTTCCTCGCGGCGGGCAACGTGCTGCTGCTGCTCTTCCTCTCGATCCTGTTCGCTTCCGCGCTCGAGCCGATCGTCGGCAGCATCCGGAACCGCGTCGGGCTCGGACGGGGCGCGACCATCCTGCTCGTCTACGCGTCGTTCTTCGCGGTCGTGCTCGCGTTCGCGCTCATCGTCGTCCCCGGCGCGATCTCCCAGGCCGAGCGGATCGCGTCGTCACTGCCACCGCTCCTGGCGGAGGCGCGAACGTGGGCGGCCGATCTCCGACCGGGCGCGCTCGGGACGTCGCTCACCGCGTTGATCGATGCCGCCGGCGGGATCCTGGCGCCCGCGCCGCCACCGAACCCGGACGTCGTCGTCAAGGCGGGACTGACCGTCGCCGAGGTCGCCGTGTCGATCGCGACCGTGCTTGCGATCGTGTACTTCTGGCTGGTCGAGCACGCTCGCCTGCAGCGCTACCTCCTCGCCTTCGTCCCGCTCGAACGGCGAGCCGGCTCGCGCGACGCCTGGAACGAGATCGAGACGCGGCTCGGCCTGTGGGTCCGCGGGCAGCTGATCCTCATGGGCACGATGGGTGCCGCGACGGGCATCGCCTACACGGTCCTCGGCGTCCCGGTCAGCGCTGCTCCTGGCCCTCATCGCGGCCCTGACCGAGGCCATCCCGATCGTCGGGCCGCTGCTCGGGCGCCATCCCGGCGGTCCTGGTCGCGGCCACCGTCTCTCCGCAGCTGGCCCTCGTGGTCGCCGGCGTCTACGTCGTGCTCCAGGTCATCGAGGGCAACGTCCTCGTCCCGATGGTCATGCGCAATTCGGTCGGGATCTCGCCTCTGCTGGTCCTGCTCAGCCTGCTGGTCGGCGCCGCGGTCGGCGGGTTCATCGGGGCGTTCCTGGCGGTGCCCGTCGTCGCCTCGATCGAGCTCGCCCTCACGCGACTGCAGGCTCGTGACGTCCCGGTGGCGCAGGACACGGCGTCCATCGAGAGCGAGGAGAGCACCTCGGATGACGCGACAGGCCTGCCGGACGGGATCTCGAGCGCGACGGCGGGCGGATCGGTCAGATGAGCGCGGCCATCGCGACGGGACCGGCCGCGCCTGACTGACGAGCCAACTCGAGGAGCGGACGGCGCCAGTCGGCCAGGCGGGTGACGGTCTCGAGCGACGTCAGGGGGGTCAGGTCCACCATCGTCGCCGGATCCGCGGCGGTGATCCGATGGCCGGGCGGGCCTGGCGGGCAGTAGTAGATGTCTCCGGTGCCGAGGACCTCGACGTCGTCCTCCCACTCGATGGCGATCCGACCGGCCGCGACCATGCCCCAGTGCTCGGCGTCGCACCACTGCGACGTGTAGCCACTGGTGGTCCCCATGCGGACGCGGGTCAGCACCAGTTCTGACATCCGGTGGACCTCGGCATCGACGCCTCCGTGTTCGATCGGCGTCGCCGTGGTGGTCGGAACGATCCTCGTCCCGGCGTCAGCGGTCCCCACGATCTCGAAGCCCTGGGCGACGAGCGCGGCCTCGGACATATCCACGTCCGCTCGCACGGCCTCGAAGCCCGAGACGACCGCCCCGGGCGAGGCCTCGAAATGGTGCTCCGGGCCGCCAGCCCTGACGTGGAACGCGTTGCCCACCGGCAAGGCGATCGCCTGGCCGCCTTCGTGCAGCGTGACGTCGCCCGCGAGCACGAAGCCCCAGTGGGGCCGCACACACGGGCGCTCGAGGGCCGTGCCGGCGGATCCCTGTCCCAGGACCTCGGCGAGCGCGTAGGCGATAGGCCCGAGGATCCCGAATCGGATCGCGAGCCCATCCTGTCGCACCGACCTGAGGTCGGCTGGCGCAAGGTGCATCGGGACCCGATCTCCCTTCGGGCCACCCGCGTCCTGGGCGGCGAGCTCGGTCTGGGACGGCCAGTATACCGACGACGTGCGGGACGCCCGCCCACGGCGGGTGCGAGAAGTCTGCAATGTCCCGTGTGGTCCGCCGGGGGCGTGAGCAACGATGCACGTGGGAGAGTGCGAGCGTGCGGGCCTGCGCCTGTCTATGGGGCAACGCCTGACGCCTCGATCTCCGTCCGGAGGATCCGTTGGAAACTCAGCCGGCACCCGATCCGCGAGCCCCTCCGATCGGCGCCGTCCTGACCCGGAAAACCAGGCGGATCGATCGCTCCCGACGCATCGTCGACGCGGTCCATGAGGCGATCGTGGTCTTCGATGCGACCGACCTCACGATCATCGACGCGAATCGCGGAGCGTTGTCGGTCTTTGGCTCCTCGATGGCCGACACGCTCGGACGACCGATCACCGACTGGATGGTTGGCATGGACAGCACCAGGCTCGCCGCCATGGTGGCGCCCATCGTCCGCGGCGAGGTCGAAGCCCGAACGATGGTGCTGGCCTACCGCCGTCCGGACGGCGCCACGGTGCCGATGGAGATCCTGCTCCAGGTCGCGGAGCTCGAGGACGGGACGAGCGGCGTGGTCGCGGTCGCCCGGGACATCCGGGACCGGATCGAGATCGCAGGCGCGCTTCCAGCGGCTCGCCGAGGCCGAGCACGCCCGCGCCGCCGAGCTGAACGCCGTCATCAGCGCGATGGGCGAGGGCATCGTCGTCTGCGCGGCCGATGGCCGGGTGACCTTGGCCAACCCTGCCGGCCGCGACCTGTTCCCCGGCGTGGAGACGCGCACATACGCCGAGATCCTCGACCAGTTCAACGCCGCCGAGCGCGCTCCCGCCCTCGGGACCCGCGGCGGACCGGTCGAGTTCTCCACCAAGGCCGATCCGGATCGCTGGCTGGAGCTCTCGACGTACCCGGTGCTCGGCCCGGGTGTCCAGGCCGATCGCGAGGAGACGATCGTCGTGCTGCGCGACGTGACCGACGCCCGCCGGCGGGAGGCGATCCGGGAGACGTTCATCGGGGTCCTGTCGCACGAGCTGCGGACCCCGGTGACGACCATCTACGGCGGCGCCAAGCTGCTGGCCCGTGAGGGCTCGACCCTCGACGACGCGACGCGCCGAGGCGTGTTCGCCGACATCACCGAGGAGACCGAGCGCCTGCATCGACTCGTCGAGGACGTCGTCGCCCTGAATCGGTTCGGCGACCATGCCGGCGACATCGGCGCCGAGCCGGTCCTGCTCCAGCGCCTGCTCCCGCGCGTGGTCTTGTCCGAGCAGAACCGGTGGCCGGGCGTGACCTTCCAGACGGAGATCGAACCACACCTGCCGACGGTCGTGGCCGACCCGACCTACGTCGAGCAGGTCTTCCGCAACCTGCTGTCGAATGCGGCGAAGTACGGCGGCGCCGGTACCACGATCGACGTCGTCGCAACGAGCAGCCCTGCCGACGTCGAGGTCCGGATCCTCGACGACGGTCCGGGCTTCCCGGCCGAGGAGTCAGAGCGCCTGTTCGAGCGGTTCTACCGCTCCGCGGGGACCGCCCGCACGGCCAGCGGCGCCGGGATCGGGCTGTTCGTGTGCGCCCGCCTGATCGCCGCGATGGGCGGCCGCATCTGGGCCAGGCCTCGCGCCGAGGGTGGCTCCGAGTTCGGGTTCGCCCTCCAGGTGCTGGCGGACTGATCGGCCGCCGTCGGGTGGCGGCTCAGAGCCAGCCCCGCCAGCGCGCGACCCCGAGGATGGCCACCGCCATCGCGCCCATCGCGGCGACGACGATGAAGAAGAACGACGGGTCGTCGAAGAACCCGACCTTGAAGTTCATGCCCATGACGCCGGCCAGGACGACCGACGGCAGCAGGATCGCCGAGAGCACCGTCAGAGCCTTCATGACGTCGTTCGAGCGCTGGGCGAGACGACCCATGTAGATGTCGTAGGTGCCGAGCAGCGACTCCCGCAGGTGTTCCACGGCTTCGAGGGCGCGTTCGAGTCGCCCGAGCAGCTCCGGCCAGGGCCGCCCGAGCTCCTGGTGGACCGCCAGGTCGGGTCGCGCCAGCGGCGCGAAGGCCTCCCGTTGCGGAGCCAGTGCCTGGCGGACGGCCCCGATGCGGCGGCGCAGGTCGACCAGCCGGCCAAGGACGTCGTCCTTCGGCCGGCCCCGCAGGGCGATCTCATCGAGGCGATCGATCTCGCGCTCGAACGCCTCGACCGTCTGGTAGTAGCCGACGATGACCGAGTCGACGATCGACGCGAGGAAGTCCGACGACTCGAGCGCCCCGAGACGCGTCTCGCCCTGTATGCCCTCGGTCAGCCGATCGGTGGCCGGGAGCGGACCGTCATGGATCGTGACGACCCACTCGGCGCCGGCGACGAGATCGAGCGTTCGACGAACCGGATTGACGGCACGGCGATGCGATCGCCCGGCTCCCTCGTCGCTGGGCGGTTCCATGGTCGCGAGGGACAGGTGCACGTGCTCGGGGTACTGGGTCAGGCTCGCGCGTTCCGGGTCGTCGTCGAGACGCGCGACCAGCGATGGACCGAAGTCGAGCAGCGTGCCGACCCGGGCGAGGTCGTCGCTGGACCGCGCGTCGACGTCCACCCAGAGGAGGCGGTCTGCTCCCTTGGCCGGCACCACGTCCGGCCCGGCCTCGACCTCCTGATCTTCGCCCTCCGCGTCGAAGAGCCAGGCGCGGATCGTCACCTGGCCAGCGCCAGGAGGATGGCCGCGAGCACCGCGACCGTCGCGACGGCGAACTCGAGCCGCTGCATCGCGTGGTCGGCGGGCGGCCGGACCGCATCGGTCGTGACGGCCAACTCCACGGGTTCGTCGGGCAACATCGCCATTCCCCCTCAGCGACCGGGCGTCTCGCCGGCTTGGAGCGGTAGCGTGCGGGCCTGCGTGTGCTCTCCGCGCGCGTGCGAGTGCGCGGGACATTCCAGCGGCATCACACGCGGTCGATGAGATGGTTCTGTCGGGCAGGTGCAAGCCCCATCCCGTGGCCGGCAAGGCGGTTGCCGGTTGAGGCTCCGTAGGGTTGGTCGTGGCCGCCCTCCCCCCCGCGGCCTCGCATCGGCCATCGTCGATGCGGTCCCATCAGGAGGTGACGCATGAAGCGTTTGCTGATCATGCTGGTCCTGAGTGTCGCCGCGGTCGTCGCGTGCGGACCTTCAGGTTCCAGTTCGAGTCCCGCAGCTACGACAGCCCCCGTGGCAACTGCACCGGCCGTCGAGAGCCCGTCGCTCCCAGCCGAGTCCGGGTCGCCCGCGCCGTAACGGCCGTCTCGCTCGTCCGACGCCGGGTTCGCCTTTCGAGGTGGACCCGGCGTTTTCGGTGTCCGGCGAATCCGCGGATCTCCGTCAACGGTGTGCGGTGCGAGGTGGTTGATATGCCGCAGCCGCCAGACGTTGTTCGCCGCGATGTCCCGCCTCCCCAATATGCCGACAAGTCCCGGCTCCCCGGGTCACGGACGACCCAGCAGGCGGGTGAGAAGCCCGAACTGGGATGGAGGTTCTAGATGAGCATCATCGCGTGGATCGTGCTTGGCGCGATCGCCGGCTACCTGGCCGGATTCCTCGTCAAGGGTGACGAAGGCCTTGGGATCATCGGGCACATCGTGCTCGGCATCGTCGGTGCGGTCGTCGGCGGATTCCTCGCCAGCGCGCTCTTCAACACGAAGCCGATCGACGGCCCATTCGACATCAGCTCGATCGTCGTGTCGGTCATCGGCGCGGTCATCGTGGTCCTCGTCGTCGGTGCGGTCACCGGCCGGAGCCGCGCCGGACGCGGGTCCATCTAGCCGAACGCGGCGGCCGGCGCCCATCCGGCCCGCCGCTCTGCAAAGCTCACGAACGCCCCCTCGATCACGAGGCGGGCGTTCGTTGATTCCCGCCGGGCGCGTGAGCCAGACGACATGCCCCTGCAAGGCTGACGACCCGGCCGCCAGTCCATCCGAGACCTCGCGGCGGTCATGGTGGGAGCGTCGGCTCCCGTGCCACTGGGGGTTCCGGGGGCCGACAACTCCCCAGCGCGGGCCGGCCTTTGTCCCGTTGTGATGCCGATGCAATGCGTAGAGCGCGCCTGATGTCCGGGCGAATGGCCCCGTTCCCTACCGTGTGGAACGAGACAACGATTACTCGTCGGGTGGCGCTTGTGACGGGGCGTCCCCTTCCTGGCGCGGACGGCCCGAGCCCCCTCCTCGGGCCGTCCGTTGCTTTCTCGCCGGACCGATCGATCGAGACCGAACGAAAAGGAGCATTCCGATGACGACCACTCGCACAGCGACCAAGGACCTCGACACCAACGAGGCCGAGAACGGCATCATGCGGACCGCCCGCGATGTCGCCGACACCGTGGCCGGTGTCGCGAGCGAAGTCGGCGCACGCGTTCCCGAGGCGGCCGCAGGAACGAGCAAGGCGCTCGGCGACGCCGGACGGCTCATCCAGACCGGCTCGGACGACACCCTGAAGCTCGCCGGGGCGATGTCCGTCGGCATCGCGCTCGGCCTGTTCGTCGGCGGCGCGAACCGCCTCCTGGTCCTGGCGGCCCTGGTGCCGACGGGCCTGATCGCGACCACGCTCGCCGAGCGGATGCAGGCGACGAGCACGACCCGTCGCGGGGTGCAAGCGGCCTGAAACGAGCCGCCTCGCAGGCGTGGCGACGAGCCGCAAGGCCCCCGGCCGATACCTTCATCGCGACCCCCGCAGCACACGCGACTGGAGGCCTCGAACCATGGATGACATGAAGTCCGGATACCGCGAAGTCAAGGACGACGCCAAGAAGGCCTGGCGCGAGGCCGACGGCGAGGAAGACCTTGGCGACAAGGTCGGGAACCTCGGCGACGACATCCGCCGCAATGTGGGCAACGCCGGCGACAAGGTCGACAACGAGGTCGACGAGCAGCGCCGGAGCCAGCCGACGGATCAGCCGCGGGGCGTCTGACCCTCGACCCTCTCGTTCATCGCGAAGCCCCCGACCTCGCCGTCGGGGGCTTCGCCATGTGCGCCGGGCATCGTGCGCTATCCTCTCGACAAGTCCAACGGCGGTCGAGGCGAGCGGCGTCCGGGGCAGCGAGGAGGACGCGATGACCGACGAGCCGCGCTCCGACAGCTGACGTCGACGCACGGATCGCGACCGTCGCGGTCGGCTCCGACCTGACGATCATCGGCGACGCGCTCGTCGCCACGCGTTCGGACATCCTCGAGCCGGTGGCTTGCGGCCGCGCGAAACGCAGCCCTTCCATCGAGAGCGGCCCGATGGCGCGATCGCCGACCACATCCCGACCCTGTTCGATGCCATCACGACCGTCCTGCGCGAGAGCGCGCGGCGCGAGGCCACGGCCCCACTCGAGGATCCCGACATCGAAGCCGCGGCGACCGCCCACGCGCAGGCCCGATTCGAGCAGGGCCTCGGTCCGATCGCGGTGGTCACGGAGTTCCGGCTCCTGCGACAGGAGATCAGCCGGGCGATCGCGGCCATGCTGGACGATGCCGCGCCGGCCTCGGACGTCGTGGCCGGCCTGGCCATCGTCGGCGACGCCCTCGACGGCGCGCCGCGATCGGGCTGGCGTCGCTGTCCGACCGGATCGAGACCCTGCGCAAATCGTTCCTTGCGACGACCGTCCACGACGTCCGCCAACCGATCACGCTCGTGGAGGGGTCCCTGCGGCTGGCCGAGCGATGGCTTCAGGCCTCGCCGGTCGACACCGACCGCCTGACCGAGTCGGTCGCCGACGCCCTCGCGGCAACGTGGCGAGCTGGTCGCGATGATCGACACCCTGAGCGACGCCTCCCAGGTCGCGATGGGCGCCCTGGACGCGGATCCGGAGCCGGCGAGCCTCGAGACCATCGTGCGCGAGGCCGTGGAAGCCTTCGGCGCGACGGCCCGGGAACGCGTCACGCTCGAGATCCCGGCCGGCCGCCACCTCATCGGCCTCTGGGATCCGCGGCTCCTGCGCCGGGTCGTGGCGAACCTCGTCGGCAACGCGATGAAGTACTCGCCGGAGGGAGCTCATGTCCGCGTCACCGTCGGGCCGGGACCCCTGGATCGGCGCGGCTCACCGTCGACGACGACGGGATCGGGATGGGCCAGGACGAACTGGCCGCCGTGTTCGACCGATTCACCCGTGCGGAGCGGGCCCGCCGCCTGGGCGTGCCCGGTCTCGGGCTGGGGCTGTATGCCTGCCGCGGCATCGTCACGCTCCACGGGGGCACCATCGAGGTCACCTCGGCTGGGCCGGGCACCGGGACGACGGTGGTCGTGGAGCTTCCGCTCCTCGATCCCGACGCGGACGACTAGCCGGATCGGCGCCTGTCGGCGTCGGGCGCGACCCGGCTCGAGCGGCGTCCGCATCGAGCCGCTGGCGCAGCAGGGCCACGACCTCTGCCTCCTCTTCGGGCGTCGTCTCCGTCGGCGGGGTCGTCTGCTCCTCGGCGGCCTCGACGAGGGCGCCGCGCGATCGCACCGTCGAGGTAGGCCTCGAGGACGGCCGGGTGGACATAGCTCCGTCGGGCGACGGCGGGCGTGTTGCCGAGCGCGCCGGCCGTCTTGCGGATCGCCTCGACGACGTTGCGCTGGGCCGTCCGCTCGTCGTCGCCCGGCTGGAGCGCCCGCAGGGCCCGATAGGCCAGCACGGTCCCGGCCCACGTCCGGAAGTCCTTGGCCGTGAAGTCGCCGCCCGAGGCCTCGCGCAGGTAGGCGTTGACGTCGTCGGACGCGATGTCGCGGACGTCGCCGGCCTCGTCGACGTACTGGAACAGCTCCTGGCCGGGCAGCTCCTGGCAGCGCCGGACGACGGACGGCGAGCCGGCGGTCGCGCAGACCGACCTCGTGCGTCTGCCCGGACTTGCCACGGAATCGGAACCGGATGGCGGTGCCCTCCACGCGGGCATGACGATCGCGCAGCGTCGTCAGGCCGAACGAGCGGTTCAGCCGGGCGTACTCGTCGTTGCCGACCCGGATGAGCGTCAGCTCGAGCAGCCGCACGACGGCCGCGAGGACCTTCTCGCGCGGAAGCCCGCGCCGGGCCAGGTCCTCGTCGCAGCGCGTCCGGATCGCGTGGCAGCGCGCCGGCGAACGCGAGCATCCGGTCGAACTTGTCGGTGCCGCGCCGGTCATGCCAGCGGCGTGGTAGCGGTACTGCTTGCGCCCGCGGGCATCGCGCCCGCTGGCCTGCAGGTGGCCGTTCGGCCAGCGGCAGATCCAGACGTCGGTCCAGGCCGGCGGGATGGCCAGGGCCTGGATCCGGGCGAGCGTGTCCGCGATCGCGGATCGTGCTGCCGTCGGCGTCGCGATAGGTGAAGCCGCGACCCGGCGCCGGCGGCGGGACAGGCCGGGGCTGGCGTCAGTGGCGTAGCGAAGGCCGGCGTCGCGGGCCGCGGCGCGCGGTTCCGCCGGATCCGCCGAAGAGGGGGTCGGGCGCGTCACGTCCCAGATGGTGCGGGCGGCGAGCGGCCACCGGTACAGGTCGCGCGGGGCACCTGCGTCGCAGCGACATTACAACGCAGATCCGCGCTCGACCGACGCGACCAAGGCTTGTTCGCGATATCGATGCAACCCGCGTGGCATGGCCTCGCGCTGTCATCGTGACCTTGGGCTCTCGATACTCGAGTGGCCCCCGCCACAGTGCCCAGGCGATCGATGCCAGACCGCGATCAGGAGGAACCCCTACCCAATGCCATCCCGGCCGGGACCCACGTCCGAGCCCGCCGTCCGCGTCGCCGACGCCGAACGCCGCTTCGGCGACGTCCAGGCCGTTCGACGGCATCAGCCTCGAGATCCCGGCCGGATCGCTCCTCGGCCTGATCGGCCCGTCGGGCTCTGGCAAGACGACCACGGTCCGGATGCTGACCGGGGCGCTCTCGCCGACGACTGGGACCGTCCGCGTCCTCGGCGAGGATCCCCGCCACTTCTCGCCGTCGGACGCGGAAGCGCATCGGCTACATGCCCCAGTCCTTCGCGCTGTATCCCGACCTCACCGCCCGGGAGAACGTCGACTTCGTCGCGTCGCTGTTCGGCATGCTCTGGCGCGCGCGCCACCGCCGCACGCGGGAGGTCCTCCGAGCTCGTCGACCTCTGGGATGTCCGGGGTCGGCGGGCCGGCGGGCTGTCGGGCGGCATGCAGCGACGACTGGAGCTCGCCTGCGCCCTCGTCCACGACCCGACCCTCCTGTTCCTCGACGAGCCGACCGCGGGTATCGACCCGCTCCTGCGGGCGACGATCTGGGACGAGCTGCACCGCCTCCGCGACGCGGGCCGGACGCTCCTCGTCACGACCCAGTACGTCAACGAGGCCGAGTCGTGCGACCGCGTGGCACTGATCTCCGAGGGCCGCCTGATCGCGCTCGCCGAGCCCGACGCAGCTGCGACGTCAGGCGATGGGCGGCGACGTCGTCGAGATCGAGACGGCCGAGCGCCGTTCGACCCGTCGACCATCGCGACCATGCCGGTGGTCCGGCGCGTCGAGCGTCTCGCGGCCCGAACCGGGTGCGCGTCACGGTCGATGACGCCGCAACGGCCATGCCCGACGTGGTCGACGCGCATCGGCGAACACGGCGGCGAGGTGACGTCCGCTCGCGAGCACCGGCCGTCGTTCGACGAGGTCTTCGCGATCCTCGTCGAGCGCGACCGCGGTCAGCGCGCTTCGGCCAAGGCCGCAGACGGCGCCGAGGCCGGGGCGGCGGCATGATGAGCGCGCCGCTCGCCGTCGTCATCCGGCTCCTGGCCTTCATCGGCAAGGAACTCGTCGAGAGCCTCCGCCGGCCGGGCGCGCTCGTGAGCCTGGTCTTCGGCCCGTTCCTGATCATGGCGCTGTTCGGGCTTGGCTACAACGGCGAGCGGCGGCCACTGGAGACGATCGTCGTCATCCCGCCCGGGTCCGGCCTGCCGACCGACGTCGCGACCTACCAGGACCTCGCGGTGGCGGCCTCCACATCGCAGGCCGTGACGCCCGATCGGGCGGCGGCCGAGGCGAGCCTCGCCGACCGGGCCGTGGACGTGGTCATCGTCGCTCCGGTCGACCCGGAGGCCGCGTTCCGAGCCGGCCAGCAGTCGGTCATCGACGTGATGATCGACGTCGTCGACCCGATCGCAGGCCAACTACGCGGGCTTCCTGGCCGCCGGCCTGGCCAACGGCGTGAACCGCTGGGTCATCGAGCAGGCCGTCGACCGAGGGTGCCGGCCTACGCGACGGACGCCGGCGAGTCGGCGGCCGCGATGATCCCGCCCGCGGTCGTCGCGGCCCCGACGACGGCCGAACTGGTGAACGTCGCGCCGTCCAACCCGGGCGTCGTCGGCGTACTTCGCGCCGGCCGTCTTGGCCCTGATCCTCCAGCACCTGGCGGTGACGCTCGTCGCGCTGTCGCTCGTGCGCGAGCGTATGAGCGGCGTGATGGAGCTGTTCCGGATCGCGCCGGTGAGCTCGCTCGAGATCCTGGTCGGCAAGGTCCTCGCGTTCGGGATCCTCGGGAGCGGCATCGCGGCGATCACGGTCGCGCTGCTGGTCGTCGGGTTCGGTGTCCCGCATGCTGGCGGATCCGTCGGCGCTCGCCGGGACGATCGCCCTCTGCTCCTGGTCGCTTCGCTCGGGCTCGGCCTGGCTGATCGCCATGATCTCCGATTCGGAGCGTCAGGCCGTCCAGCTGTCGCTGCTGATGCTGATCGCGTCGGTGTTCTTCAGCGGCTTCGTGCTCTCGATCGAGGAGTTCAACGCCGCCGGTCCGCGCGGTCGCCTACCTGTTGCCCGTGACTCACGGGATCCAGCTGCTCGGCGACCTGATGCTTCGCGGCGGGACGACCCAGGGCTGGGAGTACATCGCGCTCGGGGCGATCACGGTCGTCACCGTGGGAGCGGCGTGGTTCCTGTTGCGGCGGTCGATGCTCCGCGCCTGATCCCCCCGCTGCAACGTCGATGCGATCCCGACGGACAGCCGCTGCGCGGGCGGCGCTTGCAGTCTTCGTCGCGCGACCGGGTCGGACGTGCTCCTGTGGCTCAGGCGCCGGAGATGCGGGTTCGCTCGCGTTCCTGCTCGCGCGACGCTACCCGCCGCCCGAGGGGTGTCGGCTCGTCGGCGCCGTGGCGGGCCTCCGGAAAGGTGTCCACTGCCGCCGGCTCCTCGAGCATCCGCGCATACAGCGCCTCGTAGCCGTCGGTCATCCGGCCGGCGGAGAACCGCTCCAGCACGGATTCGCGGATCGCCGCGCGATCGAGGTCCGCGGCACCTTCGACCTTGAACGCGAGCTGCGTGACATCGTCGCCGAAGAAGCCGTCCACACCGTCCCGGATGATCTCGGGCAGGGCGCCGATCCGTCGCGCGATGACCGGCGTCCCGCAGGCCAGCGACTCGATGGCGACCAGCCCGAACGGCTCCGGCCACGCGCCGGGCATGAGCGAGACGAAGCTCTCCGCGAACAGGTCGTCGCGGTCGCTCTGGGTGAGCTCCCCGAGGAACTCCACGTCCGACCCCGCGGCCTTGAGGGCCGGCTCGAACACCGCCTCGAAGTAGTTCCGCTCGGGCCCGATCGGGGCCACCTTCGCTGCGATGCGCAGCGGGCGGCCGACCAGCTTGGCGATCTCGAGGGCCTCGACGATCCCCTTCTCCGGCGCGACGCGACCGACGAAGCACATCGCCTCGCCGCGGCGGCGTTCGAATGGCAAATCGGTCAGGGTCAGGCCGTTGTGGATCACCGTCCAGGGCACGTCCGGGTGTGTCGACGCCTGGTTGTCGCTGATCGCGACGAGGCCCCGCGGCGGATCCCTCAAGGCCTCGGCCGCAAAGGGCAGGTCGAGGCGGCCGTGGAAGGTCGAGACGACCGGGACCGGCGACACGCGCGCCAGCATCAGGTTGGCCCATTCGAGGTGCGAGTGGATCAGGTCGAACTCGGTCGCGTGGTCGAGGACTGATCGCATCGTCGCGAGCATGTAGGGCATCGGCTCGCCCATGTATCCCTCGGGACGGAGCGCCCGCTCCACCGTCGGGATGAGGCGACCCGGGACGTCCGAATCGCCGCTGGCGAACGTGGTGATGTCGTGGCCGCGGCGATCGAGCTCGGTCACCAGCTCGAAGATGATTCGCTCGGTGCCGCCGTACGCGAGGGGCGGGACACGTTCGAGGGGCGGGGCGACGTGGGCGATGCGAAGCGCGCGGTTCATCGGAAGGTACCTTTGAGACGGGAGCCGCGTTCCCCCACGGCCTCCTCAGGGCACACGGTACGCTAGGAACGACGGAAGTGGCGTCAATGGCCACGATGTCGCCTTGCAGCAGCATCGCATCGACCCACCGGGAGTCCGGATTGACCGAGCAGGAGAACGCCCAGGGACAGTCGACGAGGAGCATCAGGGCCGCGCTCGTCCGAGCGCGAACGGATGCCCCTGGATGGGGCCGTCTCCATGGATCCCGGAGCGGCCGCCTGGCGGTCGGGATCGGGATCGGGATCGTGGCGATCCTTCTCAAGGCCGGCCTGAACATGGTGGTCGGCGGCGACACGGGATTCGTGATCCTGTTCGCCGCCACGGTCATCGCGGCCTGGGTGGGCGGCTACGCGAGCGGCCTCGCGACGACCGCGACGACCGCGATCGCGAATCTGCTCGTGTTCGTCGGACCGACTGACGGTTCCTTCGATCTCACGCCGCTCGACCTCACCAGGGCGGGGCTCTACGCCCTCGCCGGCGTGGGGGTCACCTGGCTCATCGCCTCGATCGGGACGTCGCGAGATCGCATGGTCGCTTCGGTGGCCGCGGTCGCCGCCATGGCCGACGACATCGAGCGCCGGGACGAGCGCCTCGAGCTCGTCCTGGCCGCGTCGGGGACCGGCTTCTGGGAATGGGACATCCGGACCGGCGAGCTGGTCTGGTCGGAGGCGATCTTCGAACAGCACGGCCTCGTCCCGGAGGCAGGGGCCCCGGCCTTCGACCGCTACATCCAGACGATCCACCCAGACGATCGAGCGGCGTTCCAGGCGTCGATCGACGACGCCCTTGCGCGTGGCACGTCATTCAGCCACGAGTTCCGGCTTGTCTGGTCCGACGGATCGGTCCACTGGACCCACGGGGTCGGACGCGTCTTCCGGGGCGCGAACGGCGAGCCCATCCGGATGGTCGGGACCGGCCAGGACATCACCGAACGGCGGCGGCTCGAGCAAGAGCGCGATCACCTGCTCGATGAGGAGCGCCGCGCCGGCACGTTCCGCGAGGCGTTCGTCGACGTCATCTCACACGAATTGCGAACCCCGATCACGACGATCTTCGGCCTGACCCGGATCCTGGGGCGGCCGAACCGTCAGACCACCGCCGAAGAACAGGCCGAGTTGATCAGCGACATCTCGGCCGAGGCCGAGCGCCTGCACCGGCTCGTCGAGGACCTGCTCGTGCTGACGCGCGCCGAGCGCGGCGTCATCGCGATCGAGTCCGAGCCGCTCGAGCCCCGGCGCCTGCTGACGCGGGTCATCGACCAGGAGGCCGCACGGCTCCCGAGCATCCGCATCGAGGCTGAGCTGGCGAGGGATCTCCCGATCGTCGCCGGCGAGGACACCTATGTCGAGCAGATCGTGCGGAACATGCTGAGCAACGCGGCGAAGTACACGCCGATCGGCACCCACGTGATCGTGCGCGCCGAGCAGGAGGGAGAGAACGTGGCGATCCGCGTCCTCGACTCGGGGCCGGGCATCGACGAGGAGTCGGTCGAACGGGCCTTCGAGCTCTTCTACCGCGACCCGACGCTCGCGCGGTCGATCGCCGGCTCCGGGATCGGGCTGTTCGTCTGCGCCAGCCTCGTCAAGGCGATGGGCGGGTCCATCTGGGCCAGACGCCGACCGGAGGGCGGCTCGGAATTCGGGTTCACCCTGCGCGTCATCCCCGACGACGAGCCGGCCCTGACGACCGCGAGCCAGGCGACCGCCTGAGGCATCGACCTACAAGGCCAGCGGGCTGACCTTCTCGGGATCGATGCCGAGGTCGCTGATCGCCTTCGCGGCCTTCGATGCGGGCAGCGCGCCGCAGCGAGCCAGCTCCGACAGGGTGGCGGCGGCGATGTGCGCCGGGTCGATCTCGAACAGCGAGCGCAGGGCCTCGCGGGTGTCGCTCCGCCCGAAGCCATCCGTGCCCAGCGCCACGTAGTAGTCGGGCAGCCAGCGGCTGACCATGTCGGGCAGTGCCTTCATCCAGTCCGTGGCGGCCACGATCGGGCCGCCGTCGGGCCCGAGGACCTTGCTGACGTACGGCACACGCGGTTTCTTGGCGTCCGGGTGGAGGCGGTTCCAGCGCTCGGCCTCGAGGGCGTCCCGACGGAGCAACGGGAACGACGGCGCGCTGTACACCTCGGCGGCGACGCCGAACTTCTCGGCCAGCAGGTCGCGCGCGGCCAGCACCTGGTTGAGGATCGATCCGGACCCGATCAATCGAGCCGGATACGCGTCGCGTCCGACCTTCGGCGCCTCCGCGAGCCGGTAGATGCCGCGCAGGAGGGCTTCGTCGGTCAGTCCCTCGGGCGGACGGGCTGCGGGTAGTTCTCGTTGTAGAGGGTGATGTAGTAGAAGACGTCCTCGGGCTTGGGGCCGTACATCCGCCCGATGCCGTCGCGGATGATCGCGGCGAGCTCGTACGCGAAGGCCGGGTCGTAGGCCCGCAGGTTCGGGATCGTGGACGCCTGGATGTGCGTGTGGCCGTCGTCGTGCTGGAGGCCCTCGCCGGTGAGCGTCGTCCGGCCGGCCGTGGCGCCCATCAGGAAGCCACGCCCCCGCGCGTCCCCGAACGCCCACATCTGGTCGCCGGTGCGCTGGAACCCGAACATCGAGTAGAAGATGTAGAACGGGATCGTGGCGATGCCGTGGCTCGCGTAGGCCGTGCCGGCCGCCTGGAACGATGCCATCGAGCCCGCCTCGGTGATGCCCTCTTCCAGCACCTGGCCGTCGGTCGCCTCGCGGTACGAGAGCAGCAGGTCGGAGTCGACTGGCTCGTAGCGCTGGCCGAGCGCCGAGTAGATGCCGACCTCCTTGAAGAGCGGGTCCATCCCGAACGTCCGCGCCTCGTCGGGGATGATCGGCACGATCCGCGGGCCGAGTCCCTTGTCGCGGATGAGGTTGCGCAGGATCCGGCCGAAGACCATGGTCGTCGAGACGGGTGTCTCGCTGCCGCTCGCGAACTCGGCGTCGACCGCGGGCGCGCGGGGCCGGCAGCGGGTCGGCCCGCACGATCCGACGCGGGATCGGGCCACCGAGCGCCCGCCGGCGCTCCATGAGGTACTCCACCTCCTCGGACTTCGGTCCCGGGTGGTAGTACGGCGCGTCCTTGAGCTTCGCGTCCGGGATCGGCAGCTCGATCCGGTCGCGGAAGACCCGCAGCTCCTGTTCGGAGAGCTTCTTGGCCTGGTGCGTCATGTTCCGGGCCTCGACGCCGGGGCCGAGCGTCCAGCCCTTGACGGTCTTCGCGAGGATGACCGTCGGGGCGCCCTTGTACTCGGTCGCGGCCTTGTAGGCGGCGTAGACCTTGCGGTAGTCGTGCCCGCCGCGGCGGAGCTTCGCGAGGTCGTCGTCGGAGAGGTGCTCCACGAGCTTCTTGAGGCGCGGGTCGGGTCCGAAGAAGTGCTCGCGGATGTACGCGCCGCCGGCCACCGAGAACTTCTGGAACTCGCCATCGAGGGTCTCGTTCATCTGCTGGACCAGGACGCCGTCGACGTCGCGGGCGAGCAGCGCGTCCCACTCGCGTGCCCAGATGACCTTGATGACGTTCCAGCCGGCGCCCCGGAAGACCGACTCCAGCTCCTGGATGATCTTGCCGTTGCCGCGGACCGGGCCGTCGAGGCGCTGCAGGTTGCAGTTCACGACGAATGTCAGGTTGTCGAGGCCCTCGCGCGACGCGACGTGCAAGGCGCCGAGCGATTCGGGCTCGTCGGTCTCGCCGTCGCCGAGGAACGCCCAGACGCGCGATTGCGAGGTGTCGAGCAGGCCACGGTTCTGCAGATAGCGGTTGAAGCGGGCCTGGTAGATGGCGCTGATCGGGCCGAGGCCCATCGAAACCGTCGGGTACTCCCAGAACTCCGGCATCAGCCGCGGATGGGGGTACGACGAGAGGCCCTTGCCCGCGTCGGTCTCACGCCGGAAATGGTCCAGCTGATCCTCGCTCAGGCGGCCCTCGAGGAAGGCCCGGGCGTAGATCCCGGGCGCGGCGTGACCCTGGTAGAAGATCTGGTCGCCCGGACCGTCTCGTCGTTGCCACGGAAGAAGTGGTTGAAGCCGACCTCGTACAGGCTCGCCGAGGAGGCGTACGTCGAGAGGTGACCGCCGATCCCGCTGAAGCGGGTGTTCGCCCGGAGCACCATCGCCACCGCGTTCCAGCGGATGATCCGCCGGATGCGCAGCTCCATCGCCTCATCGCCCGGGAAGTCGGGCTCCTGCTCGGGGCTGATCGTGTTGATGTAGCGGGTCTGGGTCAGCGGCGGCAGGCCGATGTGCGAGCTGGCGTGCCCGCTTGAGGAGCTTGTAGACGAGGAACCGGGCCCGGGTCTCGCCCTCCTGCTCGACGACCTGGTCGAGCGACGCGAGCCACTCGTCGGTCTCGGACTCGTCGATGTCGGGGAGCTGGTGCTTGAACTGGTCGAAGTACATCGGGACTCCAGGGACGGTCAGATGGGTTCGAGCCGGAGCGTCGTGGGCAACGTGTGCGGCTGTAGCATCGATGCGAGCGAGGCGCCATACCGAGCGTACTTCGACTCGAAGCCGTTCGACACGCGTTCGATCGAGGCGGGATCGGTGGCCGGGATGGCCGTCGCCGAGAGCCGTTGCCCGTCGACGTGGATGCCGACCGCCGGGTTCGCGACGGCGGCGCGATACCACTGGCCGCGCTCACCGTTGACCGATCGCACGTAGACCTCGCCGTCGGCCACGACGATCCAGATGGTCGTCCGCTTGGCGGGCCCTCCGGGTGCCTGCGTCTCGATGTCGATCTCCTCGGCCTCCCGCAGGAGGGCGAGATCGTCCTCGGCAAAACTCATACCCGCGGAGCGTAGCCCAACCGGGCAAGGTTGTCGGTATCGCCACGGTTGCGACCGGACCCGGACCGTGACCGCACCTGGACGAGCTCTGGCTGTAACACGGCTGCAACGGACGGCGGCGTGCCCGGACCATGCGCGGCACGCCGGCTCGACCATGCTGCGAGTGCGAATCCGAGAATCCGTCACCATGTCATCCACCCAGGAGGTGGCGTGTGAGCACCCAGCCCCTCGTTCTCGTCGCCGACGACGAGCCGCGGATCACGAAACTCGTCTCGATCGCCCTCGGTGAGGAGGGCTTCCGCGTCGTCACCGCCAACAGCGGCGAAGAGGCGCTCCAGAAGGCCGAGGAGATCCGCCCGGACATCATCCTGCTGGACATCGTCATGCCCGATCTCGATGGCATCGAGGTGATGCGCCAGCTCCGTGAGCGCCGCCCGGTCGCCGTCATCCTGTTGACCGCGAAGGGCTCCACAGCCGACAAGGCCAAGGGCCTCGATCTCGGCGCGGACGACTACATCGCGAAGCCTTTCCACCCCGACGAGCTGGCGGCTCGCGTCCGCGCGGTCCTGCGTCGCTCGTCGGGTGCGCAGCCCGGCGCCGGGATCCTGAAGTTCGACGACGTCGAGATCGACCTCGAGCGCCGCCTGGTGACGCGCGACGGCGAGATGGTCCAGCTGTCCCGCACGGAGTGGCTGTTGCTGCAACACCTCGCGAGCAACGCCGGCAAGGTCGTCCTCCACACCGAGCTCCTGACCAAGGTGTGGGGACCCGAGTACCGCGACGACCTCCAGTACCTGCGCGTCTGGGTCTCGCGGGTCCGGCGCAAGCTCGGCGCCGAGCCGGGCGAGCCGGGGCGGATCAAGACCTTCCAGGGCATCGGCTACCTGCTCGACGTCGAGCCGCCCCAGCCGGCGGATTCGAACGCCGACGTCGAAGCCGACCGCACCGAGGACCCGTCCCTCATCGGCTAGCCCTGCGCTACCCTCGTGGCATGCAGCGTTACGGGCCCGGCACGGCCCTCGTCGTCGTCGACGTCCAGAATGACTTCGCGGACCCGGCCGGCGGGCTGAGCGTAGCCGGCGGCGCGGCCATCGTCCCGACCGTGAACGGCGAGGTCGCGATGGCCTCCGCGAGCGGCGCGACCGTCGTGTTCACCCAGGACTGGCATCCCGAGTCCACGCCCCATTTCGCCAAGGACGGCGGCATCTGGCCGGTCCACTGCGTCGCGGACACCTGGGGCGCGCAGCTTCATCCGGGCCTGACCGTTCCCGACGATGCCCCCAGGGTCCGCAAGGGCGCCAACGGCGAGGACGGCTATTCCGGCTTCACGATGCGCGACCCCGTCACCGGGGAGACGACGCCGACCGAGCTCGAAGCCATCCTCCGGCGCCGGGCCGTCGAACGCGTCGTGATCGTCGGCCTCACGACCGACTACTGCGTCAAGGCGACCGCGCTCGACGCGTCCCGTCTCGGGTTCGAGACTTCGGTCCTCACCGATGCGATCGCCGCGGTCGACCTGGAGCCCGGTGACGGGGAGCGCGCCATCGAGGGAATGCGCGAAGCCGGAGTGACGCTGTGGCGGACGGTGATGCGGTGAGGGACCGGGCCGACGCGTGATCCGGCCGCTCATCCGCCTGGGCCTCGCCGCCGTCAGTGCCGGCTGGGCGATCGATCGCGGGCTCCGGGCGCGCGCCGACGGAGCGCCGCCCGCGCCGATCGAGTCACTCGTGGTCGTCGATGCGCCGATCGAGCGCGTCTGGGCCGTGCTCGCCGATGTCGAAGGCCAGCCCCGCTGGATGCATGACATGAAGTCGGTACGCCTGACGACCCCGCCGCCGATCGGCGTCGGGACGCGCGGCGTGTCCACGGTCCGCGTCTTCGGGATCGCCGTCACGGACCCGGTCACGATCACCGAGTTCGAGCCGCCCAGCCGGTTCGCGATGCGCCACGAGGGGACGGTCAGTGGTCCGGCGTCATCACCCTCGAGCCGGGCGCGGACGGCACGACCACGATCGTCCACTGGGATGAGCGACTCATCGTCCCGGCCGTCCCACACCTCGGTGCCGAGGTCCTGGCGCGGGTCTTCGGGCCGATCTTCCAGGCGGACCTGTTCCGCCTGCGCGACCTGTCGAGTCCGGCGCGGCCTGAGCCGGGCGACGAAGCGATGCGACTCCACCTGGTCGACGCCACGTACGAGCTGTTCCGCGCGCACTTCGCCCCGCGGCCGCCGGTGCTCGGGCGGGACGGCGTCAACCTATCGGGCGTGTCCGGCCTGTGCGACCAGCTCCTGTACCTCCTCCGCGAGGAGGGCGCGACGCACGTCGGGTGCGCCACCGACCGCGTCATCGAGTCGTTCCGGAACGACCTGTATCCGGGCTACAAGTCATCGGCCGGGATGCCGCCCGAGCTGCTCGCGCAGTTCCCGATCGCCGAGGCCGCCGTCGATGCGCTCGGCATCGTCCTGTGGCCGATGGTCGAGTTCGAGGCCGACGACGCGATCGCCGCGGCGACGGTCCGCTTCGCGGAGGACGCACGGGTCGAGCGCATCCTCGTCTGCACGCCGGACAAGGACATGGCGCAGCTCGTGCGTGACGATCGGATCGTGCTCTGGGATCGTCGCCGGGACATCACCTACGACGACGCCGGCGTTCGCGCCAAGTGGGGCGTGGCGCCCACCTCGATCCCGGACTGCCTCGCCCTCGTCGGCGATGCCTCGGACGGCTATCCGGGCCTGTCCGGCTGGGGCTCGAAGTCGGCCGCCGCTGTCCTGAGCCGGTACGGCCATTTCGAGGCCATCCCGCCGAAGGCGTCGGCCTGGGAGGTGCCGGGCCTCGGCGGCACGCGGGCGATCACGCTCGCGGCCACGCTTCGCGAGCACTGGGACGAGGCGCTGCTGTACCGGGACCTCGCTCGGCTGCGGACGGTCGAGGACGGCGTGCCGATCCGCCAGCGCGACGCCGACGAGCTTCGGTGGGACGGGGCGCCGCGCGATGTCTGGGAGGGGTTCTGCGACGAATGGGGGCTCGAGCGCCAGCGGCGTCGCCCGCATCGATGGCTGACGGCGGTGTGATGGTCGACCGACTGTGGCCGGTGCGTCCTGCCACCGGCGCCGGCGACCCGTCGCATGGCCACGGTGGGTCCGGTGACTTCTGGACAGGGCCGATGGCGGCCGCGGCATGGGACCCTCGGGTCAAGATGCAGCACCAGCGGAACGAGGGTCGGGCCGGCTCGCCCGGCCGGAAGCACCTGTCCGGCCGGGTCCTCTCGGCGGTCCTGACTCTTCTCGTCTCGACCAGCGTCGTGATGCCCGGTGCGATCTTCGCGGCCACGCCCGATCCCGAGCCGACGACCGAGACGACGCCCGACCCGACTGTCGAGCCGTCGCCCGAGCCCAGCGTCGATCCGTCCCCGACCGCCGATCCGGCGCCGACTCCGAGTCCGGTGGGAACGCCGGCCGTCGAGTCGCCGGTCAGGCTCAACCTCTATCGGTCCGCCGGTTTCCGCTACCAGAACCCGAACTACGCGGCCTGCACGGCGACCGCTGTCATCGACATGCTGAACTTCATCAGCCTCGGACGACAGGGCGGCCCGGGTTTCCGCTGGACCCGCACTCTGTCCGCGAAGAAGCGAGACGCGATCCTTCGCTGGGAACGGACGCATCACACGATGCGCGGCGGGCGCGGCACCGACATCCACGGGTGGCGCAATGCCCTCAATGCCTACGGCTGGGGGGTCGGCGCCCTCGAGGCCCGCTCACGCGTCTATGACGACTTCTCGTACACCTCATATGGCTCGGCGATGAAGGCCGCGGTCCGGGCGATGATCGCGACACGCAAACCCGTCGCGATGGCGGCCTGGGCCGGCCGGCATGCGGTGATGATCACCGGCTACTACGGCCTCTCGGGCGATCCGTTCGCGATGAGCGCCGCCGGGAAGTACTCGAATGAATTCACGGTCGGCGGCTTCTACCTCAGCGATCCGCTCGCGCAGGCTGGCCGGCGGAACGCCGGCGTCAGCTACACCCGGCTCCAGGCGAGCGGCAATGGGAAACTCCGGTTCCGGCCCTACCGCGAGACCGACAGCCCGTTCGACGATCGATACACGCCCGGCTGGCGGACCTCGCGGAGCGAGTGGTACGGCAAGTGGGTGCTGATCCTGCCGTTGCGCTGACGGGCGCATCCTCGCCGCGCCATGTAGCCTCTCCGCAGTTTTCGGCCACATCCAGGCCTGCATGCGAGAGGGGCGGCCCAACCCCGTGTCCGAGTGTCGCGTTCTCCGGCTGTTCCAATTCCGACCCGTCCGCAAGGGCTTCGATGCGGTCCTGCGCGATGAGCTGATCCCGGACATGGTGGCCTTCCCCGACCTCGTCGACGTCTATGTCGGCCGGCAGGGACCCGACGAGATGGGCGACCGCCTGGTCGCGTCGGTCTGGGCGTCGCGCGCCGCGATGTCCTCTGCGGTCGGCGAAGGATTCGCGCCCGCGACATTCCACCCCGAGCATCTCGAGGAGACGACGGAGCGGATCCTCGAAGCACACGACCTCGATGTCGTCCTCAGGTTCGACCCTGGCGACGTCGCCAGCCCGCCCGCGGCCGGCATCCTGCGGCTGGTGCGCGGGCAGGTCCGTCCTGGTGAGCTGGCCACGTATCGCGACCAGGCCCGGCTCGGCACGATCGCCGATTCGGAGGCGCGGCCATGGGCCGCTCGCGCTGTATCTCGCGCTCGAGGAGCCCGACAGGTTCGTGACCCTGTCGGTCTGGTCATCGTGGTCGGCCCTCGAGGTCGCGACCGGTGGCGACGTCGGGCGCCCGATCGCCACCCGGCACGAGGAACGGCTCCTCGCATGGGAGGCCGCCCACTACGAGATCCTGCCGAACATGGGCCACCCGAGGTCGCCGGCGGTCACCTAGGCCCATCGCCGGGCGGCGTCGCCCCGCGGCCGCCGTCGTCGCGGCTATTTGACCAGCGCGAGCAGGGCGTCGTGATGCGCAGCGGGTGCCGCTAGCGTGCCGATCGTTTGCGTCGGCCTGGCGACCTCGAACCACGGGCCGCCGTCCATCGCGGTCACGCACGCGCCGCCCCGCTCGGCGATCAGCCCGGCGGCGGCGATGTCCCAGGTCGAGAGGCCGCCCTGCTGGATGAACGCATCGAACCGGCCGTTGCCGACGTACGCGAGCGCGAGCGCCGCCGAGCCCATCGACCGCGAGATGCGGATCGCCTTGCGGACGCTCGCGGGCCCGCGAAGCCGCGGACCGGCCGTTGAGCGCCATCGAGATGACGAAGTCGGAGAGCTTGTCCTTGTCGGACGCCCGGATCGGCCGGCCGTCGAGGGTCGCGGGGCCGTCCGCGACGGCCGCGAACGATCTCGTCGCGGGT
Source organism: uncultured Chloroflexia bacterium (assembly GCA_963704775.1). Taxonomy (GTDB): domain Bacteria; phylum Chloroflexota; class Limnocylindria; order Limnocylindrales; family CSP1-4; genus SPCO01. The sequence continues at coordinate 135,000 of CAVPHR010000001.1, forward strand.
CGGGTCGCGGACGACGCCGACCGATCGGCCGGCCGTCGGCCACGAGCCCGATCGACACGCAGAAGAACGGGATGCCGTTCGCGTAGTTCACCGTGCCGTCGAGCGGGTCGACGATCCACACCCGGCCACGGCCGGAGGTGGGCGCCTCGCCCGCGACCGCCCGATGCTCGCCGGTCTCCTCGGCCAGGATCGCGTCGCCCGGGTGGGCCGCCCGGATGGCGTCGAGGATGAGCGCCTCGGAGAGGTGGTCCGCCTCGGTCACGACGTCGCGTGCGCTCTTGTAGTCGATCTGCTCGAGACGCTCGTAGTGGTCCATCAGGACCTCCCCGGCCCGAACGGCAAGGGCGAGCGCGAACGCGAGATCGGCGTCATGTCGCCCGGCCGACCCAGGAGCCGTGGTCATGGCGAACTGCACTCGACGGTCAGTTCCCGGACCGTGTTGCCGAGCTCGTTGACGGTCTTCGTGAAGGTCAGCGTCGCCCCCGGCTCGATCCGCGGGCTCAGCATGAATGCCGAGCCCGCCGCCGCTCCGGTCCTGGGGGTCCGTGAGGCGGCATGTCGTCTGGCCGACGGCCGTGCCCTGCGTTCGTCACCGCGAGCGTGATGGCCAGGCCGGCCCCGTCGGGGACCGCGTCGACCGACCTTGCCCGCGAACGGCCCGATGCCGGCGAGCGTGAGGCGGCCCAGGAGCGCGAGCCCGATGACGGCCACCAGCACGGCGATGAACACCGTGCCGTGGACCTGCGACGCGGACGAGTCCTTGAGCCCGAGCGGGTTGCAGCGCTCGCACAGGCCGACGTCGAGGCGGCACGGGCGCGCCGCAGCGGAGGCAGCCGTGGGTGAGCGGCTTGGGCCCGGGCGCGGATGCCGGGGCGGGCGTCGGGGGCCGGGGTCGTTGTCGGCGGCGTCACCGGCCGATGGTGCCACGAACGGCGGGCCGCAGCCACCGGCCTGGGCCTACCAGCGTCCGGTCGCCTCCACGAGCGCGTCGACGTCGGCGGTCGTCCGGGCGAGGACGATCGCGCCGTCGGCGCCGGCCTCGCGCCAGCGATCCCAGGTCTCGCGCGGCGCGGTCACCCAGGGCGAGTCCGCGAGCGTCTCGTCGGAGAGCCAGTCCCCCTGGAACCCGACGTAGACGTGCTGGTCCTCGCGTCGTCGGCCGGTCGCCTCGAGCGCCTCGAGGTAGAGCGGCAGGTTGCGCCTCGAAGTTGTCGTCGAACGTGCTCCAGCCGTCGCCGATCCGGCCGGCCAGCCGGGCCCCGGCGGCCGTCTCGCCGCCGATGATGATCGGCGGCGGCGGGTCCGGGACCGGGATGGGCATGGGCCTCGGCCAGCGGGTAGAACGGCGACGGCCGGGTCACCGGTCCGCCGGTCCACAGCGCCCGGATGACCGCGACCGCCTCCTCGAGCCGGGCGACCCGCTCGGGGGCCGCCGGGAAGTCGATGCCGTAGGCCGCGTGCTCCTTCGGTGCCCGCCGATCCCGATCCCGAGGATCAGCCGCCCGCCGCTCGCGATCTGGAGGGTCGAGGCCATGCGGGCGACGACCGCGGGATGGCGGTTCATGACGTTCAGCACGAACGGTCCGACCTGGATCCGCGACGTCGCGCCGGCGGCCATCGACAGGATCGTCCAGCACTCGACGACCGGCACGGTCAGGTCGCCGCGGCCCATGAAGTGGTCCCACGCCCAGACGCCCGTCGTAGCCGGCCGCGTCGAGCCGTCGGGCGCTCTCGAGCCACCAGCCGGGCTCCGCCCGGATCGTGCGCAGCGTGACCCCGATCGGGAGGCCGGCGCCGGACCGGCCCCGGCCATCGCTCACAGCCCGGTCTCGAACAGCCGGATGTCCTCGTCGGCGATCGTGTGGCCGTCGCCGCGGGTCGGGTCCAGGGCGGCGCCGCGCCCCGAGCGCGTCGAGACCCGACCGGGAACCGCCCGATGAGGTCGAGGACGACGCGCTGGATCCGCTCGGCGTTCGCGCTGGAAGACCTCGAGGACGTCGGTCGCGTTGACGGCCTCGGTGCCCTCGTGGACGCCGGCGTCGTAGTCGGTGATGAGGCTGATGTTGACGACGGCCATCCCGAGCTCGCGGCACAGCCACGCCTCGGGGTACTGGGTCATGTTGATGACCTCCCAGCCCGCGTCGCTGAACCACTTCGACTCGGCCTTCGTCGAGAAGCGCGGCCCCTGGATGACGACGACCGTGCCCCGTTCGTGGACCTCGATGCCGTGGTCGCGGATCGTGTCGATCGCGAGCCGCCGCAGGACCGGGTCGTAGATCTCGGCCGACGAGAGGTGGGTCACGATCGGGCCGTCGTAGAACGTGTCCGCCCGGCCGGAGGTCCGGTCGACGAACTGGTCGCACACGACGAAGTCGCCGGGCTTGACCGCGAGCTGGAGCGAGCCCGCCGCGCATGGCGAGATGGCGGCCTTGACCCCGAGCGAGCGCATCGCCCAGACGTTGGCGCGGTAGTTGATCCTGTGCGGCGGGATCGTGTGGCGGCGGCCGTGGCGCGGCAGGAACGCGACCTGGCGGCCGGCGACCTCGGCGAGGAAGAACGAATCCGACGGCGCGCCGTACGGCGTGTCGACCTTGACCTCGCGGACGTCCTCGAGCAGCGAGTAGAACCCCGAGCCTCCGAAGACGCCGATCTCCGCCGTATCCGCCACGCGTCATGCCTCCGTCCGGGTCGATTCCGACGCGCCTGGCCGGCGATGTCGCCGGCGCCCGGCGATCGCGGCCGGTCGGTCAATTCTAGGCGGACGGGGCTACGATGGCGCGGATCGCTCGCAACAGCTCCGCCCATCAGCTCGAGGCACGGCCATGGACGACCCCGATCCGACCGACACCACGCGCATGCCGACCCCTGACGCCACGCCGGAGGTCGCGCCGGACGTCGCGGCGACGCGGCCGCCAGAACCCACGGTCGAGGGCCAGCCGGCGGCCCCGACGCCCGAACCCACGGTCGAAGGCCCGCCGCCGGCCCCGACGCCCGTCGCGCCACCGCCGACCTGGTCGGCGCCGCCGCGTCGCGACCGCGGCGACGGCGGTCGGATCTGGACGCTCGTCGTCGGGCTGCTCATCCTCGGGCTCGGCGTGTGGTTCTTCCTCGAGCGGACGCTCGGGATCGACATGCCGTCGATCCGCTGGAGCCAGCTCTGGCCGGTGATCCTCATCGTCATCGGGCCGTCGTCCTGCTCGGGGCGCTGCGGCGCGAGCGCCGCTGAGCGGGGTGGCCGGCCCGCTCGACTGGTCGCAGGGCGACGGCTCGACGACCGATCGCCTCTGGCTCGCCGACTGGCGGCGCCGGATCGCGACGCTCTATGCCGAGGTCCGGGCCATGGCCGCGACCGACCCGGGTGCCGCCCTCGCCCACTGGCGCGCCGTCCGCGAGCCGCTCTTTCGCGAGCACCCGCAGTCGCCGGTCCCGCGGGCGGCCCGGGCCGTCGTTCCGGGCCCGTCACTTCGACCACGATCCGCGACTGCGGTTCGAGGTCGCCGTGGAGCCGGCCCCGCCGCCGGCACCGGGCGCGTTCGCGCTCGAGCTGCCGAACAGCGGCGCCGACACGCTCGTCGTTCAGCCGGATCGGGACGGTGAGCCTGCCGCTCCCCGACGGCCCGCGGTCCCTGTCGGTCTTCTGGATGGCGGGCTACTGCGGGCGGCCTCTTCATCCCGTTCCGCGACGCGACCAACGGCACCGAGACCTACGGCGCGGGCCGCTACCTCGTCGATGCGGCGAAGAGCGCCGACCTCGGCGGCGACCCGGCGACGGGCACGCTCGATCCTCGACTTCAACTTCGCGTTCCAGCCGTCGTGCGCGTTCGATCCCCGCTGGGCGTGCCCGCTGGCGCCACCCGAGAACCGGCTCGACGTCGCGATCCGCGCGGGTGAGCGCCTGGCCTGACCGCGGCGATCGACGAGGTCCGCGACCGACCCGACGGTCGGAATGCACCACCGAACACCACCTGTACGCTCCGGACTGGTACCAACGTCCCACGGTCCATGGGACCCTCGGGTCCGGCCAGACGCCGTTCGCCGGATGGATGATTGGTGTCGTCGTCGAGTCGGGCCCGGCCCCATCGGCTCGCCCTGCAGTAAGCGGTTGTACGAATGCGCCTTCTCTATACCCGTCGGCCGCGAGGCCGAGCGACTGCTCTGGTCGCGCGACATCCGCTTCGCCAAGCGGCTCGCCTCGATGGTCGCCGGCTGCGCGTGTCGTCGAGCTCGAGTCCGGCACTGTGCTGATCGCCCCGGCCCACCTCCTGACCGAGGACCTGACCAAGGAGGTCGCGGACAGCGCCAAGGAGCCGCCCGAGTACGGCCTGGTCATGGTCGACTGGACGCTGCCCGAGGCCGACCGCTACCTGATCGCGACGTCGGCCGCGGTCCAGCTGTCAGCGGCCTCGCCGACCGGATCGGGATGGCCCAGTCGACGCAGGTCGTCCAGACCAAGATGCTCGACTACTTCTTCAGCCTGCGGACCCTGCACCGCGTCGCGTTCCAGCCGATCGTCGAGCTGGCGACCGGCGAGCTGCACGAGTACGAGTGCCTGTTCCGCCCGCAGATGCCGATGCTGCCGCAGTCGATCACCTCGATCGTGTCAGCGGCCATCGACACGGAACGCTCCATCGAGCTCGACCTCTTCATCATCGGCGCGATCCTCGAGCGGGCCGGTCGCCTGGAGGCGATCGACCGCGAGGCGGGCAAGGAGCCGCGCCGGTTCGCCATCAACTTCACGCCGGCCAGCCTGCTCGACCCGGCCTTCGAGGCCAAGGCGTTCGCCGCCATGGTCCGGGCCGCCGGCCTCGTCGCCGTCGCGCATCACCATCGAGTGCACGGAGCAGCAGTCCGTGTCCGACCTCGGACCGCTCCAGCGGCAGGTCAAGGCCCTGCGCCGGCTCGGCTTCGGGTTCGCGGTCGACGACGCGGGCGCCGGCTACGCGAGCTTCGCGCTCGTGGCCGCCCTGCGCCCGACGATCATCAAGATCGACCGCGAGATCACCTACGGCATCGCGCACGACGACGCGAAGCAGGCGCTCGTCGAGGCGTTCGTGTCGTTCGGCCGGCGGATCAGCGCCAAGCTCGTCGCCGAGGGCATCGAGAACCGCGCGGACCTCGCCAAGCTGCGCGAGCTCGGGGTCGACTCGGCCAGGGCTATCTGCTCGGCAAGCCGGCGATGGAGCCGGCCAAGCCGCGCCAGGTCGAGATGGTCAGGCGCCACGCCGGCTCGCGTACCATCGAGGGCGTGACCGAGCCCTCGACCGTCGCCCTCCCGGACTCCATCCGAGCGTTCCTCGGGAGCGGCCTCCGCTTCGCGACCATCGCCACGATCGATCCCGACGGCGGTCCACGCCAGGCCGTCATCTGGTACACGCTCGACGGCGACGACCTCGTCATCAACAGCGCAGTCGGGCGCCGCTGGCCGGCCAACCTCGTGCGCGACCCGCGCGTCTCGCGTGGCCGTCGCCGACGCCGGGGACGGCTATCGCTGGGTCGGGCTGACGGGCGTCGCCGAGCCGGTCACAGACCAGCCGACCGCCCAGGCCGACATCGCCGCGATGGCTCGCCGCTACCACGCGGACGAGCCGGACAAGGCCGAGCGCCTCATCCGCGACCGGTTCGAGCGCCAGGAGCGCATCAGCTTCCGGGTCCACGCCGTCTGCGATCCACGACCACCTCGAATGACCGACCGACTGCGAGCCGCCTGATGCGGTTCGGGCTGCAGCTCTGGTCGCAGCACACGGACTGGCCGGGCTTCCGCGACGCGGCCCGCTCGGCCGATGACGCCGGCTGGGACTCGATCTGGACATGGGACCACCTGATGGCCATCTTCGGGCCGTGGGAGCAGCCGCATCTTCGAGGGCTGGAGCGTGCTCGCCGCGCTCGGCCCGATCACGACCAGGGTCCGGCTCGGGCTGATGGTCGGGGCCAACACGATCCGCAACCCGGGGCTGACGGCCAAGCTCGCGACGACCCTCGACCACGTCTCGGACGGGCGGGCGGTCCTGGGCATCGGCGGCGCCTGGTTCGAACGCGAGCACGACGCCTACGGCATCGAGTTCGGCGACCGGGTTCGGCGAGCGCCTCGACCGGCTCGACGAGTCGGTGATGCTCATCCGCCGGCTGCTCGACGGCGAGCGGTTCAGCCACGAGGGCCGCTTCTACACGTTCCACGACGCCCTGTGCGAGCCGCGACCCGATCCAGGCCCACCTGCCGATCCTGGTCGGCGGCTCCGGGCCGAAGAAGACGCTCCGGACCGTGGCCGAGCGGGCCGACGCCTGGAACACGTCCGGGCACGCTCGAGGAGGTCCGGGCGAAGCTCGACATCCTCGCCGCCCATTGCGCCGACGTCGGGCGCGACATCGCGACGATCGAGAAGACCATCAGCTTCCCGATCGCTCCTCCGCGACGAGCCGGCGGCGGCGCGAGGCCGCGCTTCCGCGCCCTGCTCGACCACAACGGCGCCGAGCACATGGGCCCGGGACCGGTCCTGCTCGGCACGCCGGCCGCGGTCGCCGACGCGCTCCGCCCGTATCGGGACCTCGGGTTCGAGACCGTCATCGTGCGGATGCCCGCGCCGTACGACCGGGAGACCATCCGGCGGATGCCGGAGGTCCAGGAGCGGCTGCGGACATGAAGGTCGTCGCCCTCGCCGGCGGGACGGGCGGGGCGAAGCTCGCCGCACGGCCTGCAGCCGGCCCTCCGGCCGGGCGACCTGACCGTCGATCGTCAACACCGGGCGACGACGTCGAGCGGCACGGCCTGCTCGTGATGCCCGATCACGACTCGGTCATGTACATGCTCGCCGGCCTGTTCGACGACGAGCGCGGCTGGGGCGTCGTCGACGAGACCTGGGCGACGATGGAGCATGCTCGAGCGCTACGGCGAGGAAGCCTGGTTCCGCCTGGGCGACCGGGACTTCGCCACGCACATCGCCCGGACGAGCGCAGCTCCGAAGCGGGCGGCCGCTCACGGAGGCGGTCATCGCCCTGCAGCGCGCCCTCGGCATCCCGAGCACGATCCTGCCGATGGCCGACGAGCCCGTCCGCACGCAGCTCCGGACCGACGACGGCTGGCTCGAGTTCCAGGAGTACTTCGTGCATCGCCACCAGGCGCCGGAGGTCCTCGAGGTCCGTCTACGACGGCATCGAGGCCGCCCGGCCGACCGCCCAGGTCCGCGCCGCGCTGAGCGAGGCGGACGTGATCGTCATCGGGCCGTCGAACCCGATCGTGTCGATCGGGCCGATCCTGGCGGTCCCGGCGCTGAGCGAGCTGCTCGGGCGGGCGCGGGTCCGCGGCGTGCCGGTCGTGGCGGTCAGCGCGATCGTGGGCGGCAAGGCCCTGAAGGGCCCGGCCGACCGGATGCTCACCTCGCTCGGCCACGAGGCGAGCGCGCGCAGGGGTCGCCGCGATCCTGGCGCCGTCCATCGATGGCTTCGTGCTCGATCGCGTCGACGCGGCCCTCGAGCCCGCGATCGCCGCGCTCGGGCTGCGGACCCTCGTCACCGACACGATCATGGCCGACGCCGCGGGCCGGCAACGCCTGGCCGAGGACGTGCTGACGTTCGCGGTCCCGCCGCCGGACGAGGGCGAGTCGGTACCATCGGAGGCGTGACCACACAGGATCCGCCATCGGGCTCCCGCGCATCGCGGCGATCATCCCGGTCGGGACGCTCGAGGGCGCCAAGACCCGGCTTGCCGGCTCGCTCGACGCCGAGGAGCGCCACGACCTCGTGACCGGGCTGCTGGGGCGGACCGTCGCGGCCGCGCTGGCGGTCGAGCGCCTCTCGGACGTGGTCGTGGTCAGCCCCGATCGCGAGGTCCTGCGTCTCGCGGCCGAATCCGGGGCGCGCACGCTCCGCCAGCGGAGCAGCGGCCTCAACGCCGGTCTGCGCGAGGCGCGTGCCGACGTCGTGGCCGGCGACGCCGACGCCGTCCTGATCGTGCCGGTCGACCTGCCGTTCGTCACGGCGGCGGCGATCGACGAGCTCGTCGACCGGCTCGTCGCGGACCGGCCCGCCGTCGTGCTCGTCACCGACCGACACGCGACCGGGACGAACGCCCTCGGCCTGCGACCGCCTGACGTCATCGACGTCGCGTTCGGGCCGGGCAGCCGGGCCGCGCATCGCGAGCGGGCCGTGGCCGCGGGCGCCGAGTACGTCGAGGTCGACGGGCCGCTCGCCTTCGACCTCGACACGCCCGATGACCTGGTCCTCATGGACACGACCTCGCCGGAGGGATCCGGTGTCGTCTGACCAGGCGGCCGGAGGACCCGTCGAGGCCCCGGCGTCGATCTCGATCATCGCCCTCGCGGGGATCCCGGAGGTCCACCTCGGCGACGACCTGTCCGCCCTCATCGGCGACGCCATCGAGCGGACGCCGGGCGCCCTCCCGCTCGGCGCGCGACGACGTCCTCGTGGTGACGCAGAAGATCGTGTCCAAGGCCGAGGGCGCGATCGTCGAGCTCGACACGGTCGAGCCGCGACCGGAGGCGATCGCAGTTCGCCGAGCGCTACGACCGCGACCCACGCCAGATCGAGGTCGTCCTGCGCGAGGCCCGGCGGGTCGTCCGCATGACCAACGGCGTGCTCATCACCGAGACGCCGCACGGGTTCATCTGCGCGAACGGCGGCGTCGACGCGTCGAACGTGGGGCCCGACTCGGGCGCCCTCGTGACGCTGCTGCCGCGCGACCCGGACGCCTCGGCGGCGCGGATCCGGATCCGCGGTGCACGCTCGGTTCGACGTGGACGTGCCGGTCATCGTCTCGGATTCGTTCGGGCGGCCGTGGCGCTGGGGGATCACGGACGTCGCGATCGGCGTCTCGGGGCTGGTCCCGCTCGAAGACCTGCGCGGCGTCCCCGACGCGGACGGCCGGGTCATGCGATCGACCGTCCGGGCGGTCGCCGACGAGCTCGCCTCGGCCGCGGAGCTGGTCCTCGGCAAGACCGCTGCCCGCCCCGTCGCGATCGTCCGGGGAGCAGCGTTCAGCCGCGGCGAGGGCTCGATCGCCGACCTCGTGATGCCACCCGAGAACGACCTCTTCCGCTGAGGTCGCCACGCGCGAACCGGCGTTTGCGATCCGCGCTATGCGGCATATGGGCTATGGCCATATGGGGCGAACCGGTGGTGGAGCGAAGCACCGCGGACACGTAGTGTCCCTGAGTGGACAGCACCGCTCCCGAGCGGAACATGGGATCGGAGGCCACGGGGTCGGCCGTGCCCCCCGTGGCGACTGAGCGCGTCCGCCGTCAGCGACTCCGGCCGTGGCCCGTCCACGCCGCACCCCGAGACCATCGTCCTGCGGGTCGGTCTCGTCATCCTCGGGACGTTCATGGCCCTCGCCGTCCTCGACGTCGGTGGCCAGGTCGCCCTCTGGGAGAACGCCCACTGGACCGCCGCAGGCGCCCTCGCCGCCCTTTTCTCCGCGCTGGTCGCCCGCAGGGCGACGGGCACGGACCGCCGGATCGCCGTGCTGGTCGCCATCGGCGCACTGGCCTGGTTCATCGGCCAGTGCCTTTGGGTGGTCCAAACCGCTCTTGGCTACTTCCAGGTCCCCGCACCGTCCGACGTTGGCTTCCTGCTGCTCACGCCGCCGATCATCGTCGCCTTCGTCGTGGCCGTCTACGGCCGGCTGTCCAAGGCCGAGGAGGTCGCGGTCTACTTCGATGCAGTCGCGATCTTCCTCGCCCTGACCGCGATCATCCTCGCGATCTACGGGGACGGGATGGGCGCAGGCGTGACGGTCGCGGGCACGGTGGCGATCGCGTTCCCGATCGTGCATCTCGCCGCCGCTGCGGCCGGCCTGGTGGCCCTGCTCGCCGCACGGGCGTCGCCGCGAGGCGGCGGCTACGTGCTCCTCATCGGTTTCGCCATCCTCGGCTTCGCGTGGGTCGACTGGCTCCGACAGGCGATCGTCGGCCTGCCGGCCGCCGGCAGCCTCAGCGGCTATGCATTCTCGGTCGGGATCGTGGCCGTCGGCCTCGGGGCGCGCAGTTGGCGCCTCGGCGAGGGACAGGGTCGTCGGTTCCGCCAGATCTCGGCCTCGGTGCTCGGCGGACTGCCGCTCGTGGCCCTCCTCGCGAGCGCCATGACCCTGGCCGTCCGGCATGTGGTCTCGTCCGAGCTGGGCCCCGTCGAGGTGTGCTCGTTCGCGGTGATCCTGCTCGCCGGCGTCCGCCAATCGTTCCTCGTCCACGAGCGGGGCCGCCTGCTCGATGACTCGCGGGACTCGCGCAACGACCTCGAGGTCGCCCTGATCCAGCGAGCCGAGGCGGATTCCCGGTACCAGACCCTCGTCGAGCGCGTCCCGGCCGCGGTCTACATCGACGTCGCCGATCCGGGCGTCACCGACGGCGGGCACCTCGCCTACATGAGCCCGCAGATCGAGGCCATCCTCGGCTATCCGCCCGAGGCGTTCCTCGATGACCCGGAGCTGTGGCCGCGGCTGACCCATCCCGACGACCGGTCGACGACCGTGGCCGCCCTCGCGGAGCACTGGAAGACCGAGCAGCCGCTGCGCCTCGACTACCGGATGATCGCCGCCGACGGCTCGATCGTCTGGGTGCACGACGAGGCGTACGCGATGCGCGACGAGACCACGGGCGGCCGCCGCGTCTCGCAGGGCCTGCTCGTCGACACGACCGAACAGAAGAGGTTGGAGGCGCAACTCCTCCACGACGCCTTCCACGACCCGCTGACCGGGCTCGCCAACCGGGCCCTCTTCCGCGAGCACCTCGATCGGGCCCTGGACCGGTCCCGCCGACGCCGGGCCGGCGTCGCCGTCCTGTTCCTCGACGTGGACGACTTCAAGGTCGTCAACGACTCGCTCGGACACGCGGCGGGCGACCGCCTCCTCGTCGAGGTCGGCGAACGCCTGGGCGCCACGATCCGGACGGACGACATCGCGGCCCGCCAGGGCGGCGACGAGTTCACGATCCTTGTCGAGCGGGTCAATGGCGAGGACGAGGCCGTCGCGCTGGCCGAGCGCCTGGCCGCGGCGATCCGCAAGCCGATCGTGCTCGAGGGCCGGCCCCTCGTCGTCGGCGTCAGCATCGGGATCGCCCTCGGGCGCGGAAAGACGACTGCGGCCGGCGACCTGCTCGCGCATGCCGACGCCGCGATGTACGCGGCGAAGGAACAGGGCAAGGGCCGGCACGTCGTCTTCGACCCCTCGATGCAGCGGCGCGCCAAGAGCCGCCTCGAGACCGAGTCCGAGCTCCGCGCCGCGATCGAGGCCGAGGACTTCGAGGTCCACTACCAGCCCATCGTCGAGTTGCCCTCGCACGACATCGTCGGTTTCGAGGCGCTCGTGCGCTGGCGGCACGCGACCCGCGGGCTCGATCCCGCCGGGCGAGTTCATCCCGCTCGCCGAGGCGACCGGCCTGATCGTGCCACTGGGCAAGCTGGTGACCGAGACCGCCTGCCGGCAGCTCCGCGCATGGCGCGATGCCGGGATCGGCCGGCCCGACCTGTCCATCAGCGTCAACGCCTCCGCCCGGCAGGTCATCGAGCCGGGGTTCGCCGCGGAGGTGCGCGACATCCTCCTCGAGACCGGGCTCGATGCGTCGGCCCTCGAGCTGGAGATCACCGAGTCATTGACGATGCGCGAGACCGCGACCGGCGACGGCGCCCTGCGCCAGCTCCATGACCTGGGCGTCCGGCTCGCCATCGACGACTTCGGGACCGGGTTCAGCGCCCTCGAGTACTTCAAGCGGTTCGCCGTGCACGGGCTGAAGATCGACCGCTCGTTCGTGGGCGGTCTCGGGGCCTCGCGGGAGGACACCGCGATCGTGACCGCGACACTCTCGTTCGCGTCCGCCCTGGGTCTGGTCGTCACCGCGGAAGGGGTCGAGATGCCGCACCAGCTCGAGCGGCTCGAGGCCCTCGGCTGCCACCGCGCCCAGGGGTTCCTGTTCTCGCCGGCCGTGCCCAGCGGGGGCGGTCCCGGCGCTGTTCGGGCAGTTCGCGCCACGTCCCGCGCCGCACGAGCTCGGCGACCAGGTCGCCTAGTAGGCGGGGCCGCCCCCGGTCCCGTTGTTGCAGGCGGCGACGGCGAGCGTCGCGATCGCCGCGAACAGGCCGATCAGGGCCGGTCGGCTGGTGAAGATGTGTCGGATCCGCTCCATGGAGCACCTCGAAGGCTTTTCCTGACTCTACGGCGGCCCGGCCCGCCCGGATGCCTCGCGGGCACGTTCTCGGAAACCCGCTACGCTCCGCCCCGACATGAAGCTCGGCCTGCAGATCTCGTCGTTCACGTGGCCCGGCGGGCCGGAGCAGATCGGCCCGACGCTCGCCCGGGTCGTCCGCCAGGCGGACGATGTCGGCTTCGACTCGATCTGGGTCATGGACCACTTCTTCCAGATCCGCGGGCGTCGGCCGGCCCGAGGAGCCGATGCTCGAGGGCATGACGACCCTCGGGTTCATGGCGGCCCACTCGGAGCGCGCCCGACTCGGGCTGATGGTCGGCGGCGTCCACTACCGGCATCCCGGGCCTGTGGGTGAAGGCGACGACCACGCTCGACGTCCTCTCGGGCGGCCGGGCCTGGCTCGGCATCGGCGCGGCCTGGAACGAGGAGGAGTCGCGGAGCCTCGGCTTCCCGTTCCCGACCGCTCGGCGAGCGGTTCGAGATGCTCGAGGAGACGCTCCAGATCGCCCACGCGATGTGGACCGGTGAGCGCGGCATCGGAAGGGGCGTTCGAGGGCCGCCAGTTCCACGCGACGCGTCTGATCAACTCGCCGCAGTCGCTGTCGCGCCCGCGGGTCCCGATCATGATCGGCGGTGGCGGCGAGAAGAAGACCCTCCGCCTCGTCGCCCAGTACGCCGACGCCTGCAACGTCTTCGGGTCGCCCGAGGCGATCGCCCGCAAGTACGCGATCCTCGCCGAGCACTGCGCGGCGGTCGGCCGCGACCCCGACGAGATCGAGCGCTCGACGCTCCAGAACTTCCGCATCTCGGCCGATGGCGCGGGCGGGACGGAGACGCCGGCACGGATCGTCGACCGGTTCGGCGAGCTGTCGGACGCCGGCGCGCAGCACGTCATCGTCGAGCATCGGCAATGCCATCGACCCCGATGCGCTCGACCTCGTCGGCCGCGACGTCATCCCGGCGCTGCATCGCCTGTGATGGTCGTCGCCGACGTCCGGACTGATACCCCCAGGGAGTATCGCCGCCATGCTACGATGACGGCATGACGGACAAGTCCTCGGGCAACGGCAGCGAGCCTGCGGCCCCAACCCGTTCGGCGGATTCGACGATCTCGATGATCGATGCGCCCGAGGCGCCCTCGGACGCCGCGCCGATCCCGAAGCCGGGCGGCCCGACGACCGTCGAGCGCCGGCGGGGGCCGCGTCGATGCCAAGCTCGTCATCGTCGGATCGGGCCCGGCCGGCCTGACCGCCGCGATCTACGCGGCGCGGGCCAACCTCGAGCCGGTCGTCCTCGCCGGCTCCGCCCCGGGCGGCCAGCTGATGCTCACCAGCGACGTCGAGAACTACCCGGGCTTCCCGGACGGCATCCAGGGCCCCGACCTGATGGCGGCGTTCCGCGCCCAGGCCGAGCGCTTCGGCACGCCAGTCGTCGACGTCGACATCGACCGGGTCGACTTCTCCGAGCGACCGTTCCGCATCTGGGCGCGCGGCACCGAGTACCGGGCCCAGGCGGTCATCGTCGCGACCGGCGCGTCGGCGCTGTGGCTCGGGCTCGACAGCGAGACGCGGCTGCGCGGGCGCGGCGTGTCGGCGTGCGCGACCTGCGACGGGTTCTTCTTCCGCGACCGCGAGATCGCGGTCGTCGGCGGTGGCGACACGGCGTTCGAGGAGGCGACCTTCCTGACCCGGTTCGCGACCAAGGTCCACCTGCTCCACCGGCGCGACACGTTCCGTGCCTCGAAGATCATGGTCGACCGGGCGCTCGCCCATCCCAAGATCGAGATCCACACGAACACCGCCGTCGAGGAGGTCCTCGGCGCGGCGAAGGTCGAGGGCGTGCGGCTGCGCGACACCGTGACCGGCGAGCGAGACGAGCCTGGCGCTCGACGGGCCTGTTCATCGCGATCGGCTATCGGCCCAACACCGAGGCATTCCGCGACTGGCTCGAGGTCGACGCGGAGGGCTACCTCGTCGTCCACGACGAGACGGGCTCGAAGGTCGACGGCGTCTTCATCGCCGGCGACGTCCACGACCATCGCTACCGCCAGGCCGTCACCGCCGCCGCCGACGGCTGCAAGGCGGCGATCGACGCCGAGCGCTGGCTCGAGTCCCAGGGCATCACCGAAGCCGCGACCGCGACGGCCTGGTAGGTCGCATGGCTGCCCGATGCACGGCCGAGTTCGCGGTCCTGCCGCGTCTCGGCGATCGCGCCCGACCGTCCACCAGCGTCGTCCGCGAGGCCCTGACCGCGGCGGTCGCCCGTGCCGAGGCGGCGTCGCCCGGCGGCCGGTGCGCCGCGCTCGACGCCGGGTGCGGCCGGACGCTCAGTCGCTGCGCCGGTTCCGACGGCGGATCGTGCGCCTGGTCGGGGCGGACATCCACGCCCCCGACGTGCCGGTCCCCTACCTCGACGAGTTCGCGGTCGTGGACCTGTGCGGTCCGCGCGACGCGTTCGCGCCGGGCACGTTCGACATCGTGCTGTCGTCGCTTCACGCTCGAGCACTTCGCGCGATCCCGAGGCGCGCCGTTGACGAACCTGCGGCGCGTGGCTCCGGCCCGGCGGCGACGCTCGTCGCGACCACGGTCAATCGGCGGCACCCGTTCGTCCGCGCGTACCTGGGCCTGCCGACCGGCTCGGCGCGGTCCAGCCGTGGTCAAGGCGACGGCCGCGGATGCCCATCCGCTCGTCGGGGCGTGCAACGACTCCGCGGATCAGCGGCGAGCGCGCTCGGATCGACGGTCGGCTTCACGCGTGGGCCGACTGCCGACGTCTGCTCGGCCTGGCCGGCCTGCTGACGCGGGGCCCCCTTCGCCGCTCGAGATCGCGTCGTGCGACCTGAGGCGTTCACGTCGTGGTAGCGTCGGCTCGATGACAGGACCGCGGGCGCGCCTCGACAGGTACGCTGAGCTTCCCGGACAGTCGCCAGGCGACGGCGGCGCGGCGGCGTGGTCGCGGTGGCGGCGGATGTGGCGGCGGCGGGATTCGGGCGGCGGCGCCGGCGCGAGTTCACCCCGGTCCCCAAGGAGCGCCGGGCCAGACGATCCGGCGGATCCTCGCCTTCTTCCGGCCGTACCGGCTCCAGGTCGCGGTCGTCCTCGTCGCCATCCTCGCGACGAGCCTCATCGGCCTCGATCAACCCGATCCTGCTCAAGCTCCTCATCGACGAGGCGATCCCCGAGCAGGACTTGCTTCAAGCTCAACCTGTACGTCGGCCTGATGATCATCCTGCCGATCTTCACGGGCCTCATCGGCGTCGGCCAGAGCGTACCTCAACAACCTCATCGGCCAGAACGTCATGCAGGACCTGCGTGGCGCGCTCTACACCCACCTCCAGAGCATGCCGCTGCGGTTCTTCACCGAGACGCGGACCGGCGAGATCCAGAGCCGCTCGCGAACGACGTCGGCGGCGTCCAGTCCGTCGTGACCGACACGGCGAGCTCGGTGACCAGCAACCTCGCCATCGCGATCAGCACGGTCATCGCGATGTTCCTGATCGACTGGCGGCTGACGCTCCTGTCGCTCGGGATCCTGCCGTTCTTCATGTACCTGACGTTCCGCGTCGGCAAGGTCCGGCGCGAGGTCAGCGGCGAGACCCAGAAGTCGCTCGCCGAGATGACCGCCCTGACCGAGGAGACGCTGCAGCGTCAGCGGCATCCTGCTGTCGAAGACCTTCGGCCAGCAGGACGCGTCGATCGACGCGCTTCCGCAACCTGAACGCGCGACTGGCCGCCCTGCAGATCCGCCAGGCGATGGTCGGTCGCTGGTTCTTCATGATCATCGGGACGATCTTCAGCATCACGCCCGCGTTCGTGTACTGGCTCGCCGGCTATCTGACGATCCAGGGCGACCCGTCCGCCCCGACGATCGGCGACATCGTCGCGTTCACGACGCTCCAGTCGCGGCTGTTCTTCCCGCTCGGCCAGCTGCTCAACGTCCAGGTCGAGATCCAGGGCGCGCTCGCGCTGTTCGACCGGATCTTCGAGTACCTCGAGATGGACCCCGAGATCGTCGATGCGCCCGATGCGGTCGCCCTCGACCCGACGAGGGTCCGCGGCCGGGTCCGCTTCCGCGACGTGTCGTTCCGCTACCCGACCGAGGCCGTGTCCCCTGCGTCGCGTGCCGCGACGACGCGGTCGCCGCGTCGGGCACGCGATCGAGGCCGCCGAGCGCGCCGCGGGCCCGATGTGCCCGCGATCGAGATGCTGCCCGGCGTTCGCGCTCGAGCACATCGACTTCGAGGCCGAGCCGGGCGAGCTCGTCGCGCTCGTCGGGCCGTCGGGCAGCGGCAAGACGACGACGACGTACCTGATCCCGCGGCTGTACGACGTCGACAGCGGGGCGGTCGAGATCGACGGCATCGACGTCCGGCGGATCAAGCTCGGGTCGCCTGGGCGAGATCGATCGGCGTCGTGACCCAGGAGACGTACCTGTTCCACGCGTCGGTCCGCGAGAACCTGCATGTACGCGAAGCCGGAGGCGACCGAGGAGGAGCTCGCAGACCGCGGCCGCCGCGGCGGCGATCCACGACCGGATCATGGAGCTCCCCGAGGGCTACGACACGGTCGTCGGTGAGCGCGGCTACAAGCTGTCGGGCGGCGAGAAGCAGCGGATCGCGATCGCCCGGGTCCTCCTCAAGGATCCGCGGATCCTGATCCTCGACGAGGCGACGTCGGCCCTCGACACCGTGTCCGAGCGGCTCATCCAGGCCGCGTTCGAGCGGCTGATGGAGGGCCGGACGACGATCGCCATCGCCCACCGCCTCTCGACGATCCTGCGGGCCGACCGGATCCTCGTCTACGAGCGCGGGCGGATCGTCGAGCGCGGCACGCATGCGCGAGCTGCTGGCGCACGGCGGCCTCTACGCCCGGCTGTACCGCGAGCAGTTCCTCGCCGATCGCCCGGTCCAGGCCGACGACGAAGGCGGCGTGACCGAGGATGTCCCGGCATGACCCGTGAGCGCCGGGCGGACATCGTTGTCGTCGATGGGACGCGCTACGACACGACGACCGGGACGGGCCGATCGCTCGTCTTCGGCGACCAGTCCGGAGAGAACGAGATGTCGCCGGTCGAGACGATCGTCGCTGCCCTGGCCGCGTGCTCGGCGATGGACGTCGTCTCGATCGCGGCCAAGAAGCGCCAGGCGATCGACCGCTACGAGGTCCACGCCGTCGGCCTCCAGCGCGACGAGTACCCGCAGGTGCTGACCGAGGTGACCGTCACGCACGAGGTCTGGGGCACGGACATCTCGGAGCCGGCGATCCGGCGCTGCATCGAGCTGTCCGCGACCAAGTACTGCCCGGTGAGCGCCATGGTCTCGGCCGGCGCGACCGTCGTCCATCACCGCTACCGGATCCACTCGACGGGCGTGACGCCACACGAGGCGGAAGGCCTCGTCGTCTCCACGGGACCCTATCGCCGCCCGGACATCCTCGGCGAGTAGCGCACGGCGCGGCGTTATGCCCGCCGGCGAGCCGATCTCCTACTAGATTTGTCGGAGTTGTCTGATATCCTTTCGCGGACGTTCGACGTCCGTTAGGGAGATCCAGATGCCGTCCGCCATCCCCGCAGAAGCCGCCGCCCGCCTGCCGAAGGCGCGGATGATCGACCCGCGTGGACACCGCTTCGGTGCCGGCGTGTCGGCGATCCTCCTGCTCGTGGCGCTCGTCACGAACTCGCCGTGGCTTGTCGCGCTGGTCCTGCTGTCGATCGGGACCAGTGCCGCGTTCGGCCTGCGCTACTCGATCTACGGCGCGATCTGGCGGCGCATCGTCAAGGTGGCGCACCTCGGCCCGGCCGAGCCGGAGCACGAGTACCCGCCGCGGTTCGCGCAGGTCCTCGGCTCGGTCGCGCTCACGCTGTCGCTCGTCGCGTTCGTCCTCGGCCAGCCGACCCTGGGCTGGCTGTTCGCGCTCGCGGTCGCCGGCCTGCAGTCGCTCCTCGCGATCACCGGCTACTGCCTGGGCTGCCGCCTCTACTTCCTGCGCTGGATGGTGCCGGAACTCGTCACCCGCATCTGGACGCGCGGCGCGAGCTCGGCCAACACGCTGACCGTGGAGCCGATCGCCTACAAGTAGGCCGCTCCGCTCTTGCATGACTATGCAAGAGCGCTGTATAGTCATCCGACTATGACCGCGGTCCACCCTGTTCCGGTCGGCAACCTCCGCGAGCCCCGATCCCTGCGCGGGGTCGATCCGGCCGGCGGCCCGCGGCGCATCCGGGTCGGCATCATCGGGGCGACCGGCTATGTCGGCGCCGAACTCGTGCGTATCCTCGCGCGCCACCCCGACGTCGACCTCGTGGGACTCCAGGGCCGTGACCGCGACCACGACCCGCTGGGCGGCATCCACCCGCACCTCACGACGACCGAGCTCACGGTCCACTCGACTCTCCCGCCGGTCGATGCGGTCTTCCTCGCGCTTCCCCATGGGACCGCGGCCGCGCTCGTCCCCGACCTCGTCGCGGCCGGCACGGCCGTCATCGACCTCGGGCCCGACTTCCGCCTGCGCGACCCCGGCGACTACCCCCGCTGGTATGGCTTCGAGCATCCCCGGCCCGACCTGCTCGAGCGCGCCGTCTACGGCCTGCCCGAGCTCCATCGGGCGGAGCTCGAGGCGCTCGTCGACGCCGAGGTCGCGATCGTCGGCTCGCCGGGCTGCTACCCGACCGCGACGATCCTGTCCCTCGCGCCACTCGCCCGGGCCGGCCTGATCGGCGATCTCGTGGTCGACGCGAAGAGCGGCGTGTCCGGCGCCGGGCGCGAGTCGAAGCCCGAGCTGATGTTCGGCGAGGTCAACGAGAGCGTGAAGGCGTATGGCCTGGGCGGCCACCGGCATGTCGCCGAGATCGAGCAGGAGCTGGCCGGGGTGGCGGCCGTTGCCGGCCTCGGCGCGGCCGCGAACCCGGGGTCGGTCGCGATCGACTTCCTCCCCCACCTCATCCCGATGACCCGCGGGATCCTCTCGACCAACCACGTCCGCCCGACGCGACCGGTCACCCAGGCCGAGCTCGACGAGCTGTTCGCCGCTGCCTACGCGGACGAGCCGTTCGTCACTGTCGTGCCGACGCCCCCGGCCACGAAGCACGTGACCGGGAGCAACGAGGTGCGGATCCACGTCCGCTTCGACGAGCGGACCGGGCGCATCCTGGTCCTCGGCGTCGAGGACAACCTCGTGAAGGGCGCCGCCGGACAGGCCGTCCAGTCGTTCAACCTCGTGCACGGCCTGCCCGAGTCGGCCGGCCTCCTGCAGCTGCCGCTGGCCCCATGACGACGCTGCGGCCGGCCCTGGCCCCGTTGCTCTCCGACATGTTCCCGACCGTAGAGCGACGTGCCGCGATGCCGGGCGGGTTCCGGGCCAATGGCCTTGTCGCCGGGATCAAGGCGTCGGGCCGGCCCGACCTCGGCCTCCTCGTCGCGACGGACGGGCCGGCGGCCGCGGCGGCGGTCTTCACCCCGAACGCGTTCGCGGCAGCGCCCGTGCAGCTGTCACGCGAGCACCTGTCGCGGACGTCGGACGACCGGCGGGGCGGGTTCGGCTGGGCCCAGGCGATCGTCTCGACAAGCGGCTCCGCGAACGCCGCGACCGGCGCAGCCGGCGAAGCGGATCAGCGCGAGATCGCGTCCCTGGTCGCCGCGGCGATCGGGATCTCCGAGGAGCTGACGCTCCACCTCTCGACCGGGATCATCGGCACGCGGCTGCCCCTCGAGCGGGTCGCGACGGGGATCTCCTCGATCGTGCCGACGCTCGAATCGACGGACGCGGGCCTCGAGGCCCTGGCCGTCTCGCTGCGCACGACCGATTCGGTGACCAAGGTGGCCACGACGACCGTCGAGCTGCCCGACGCCGACGGGCGGCCGGTGACGGTGACCGTCAGCGGGATCGCCAAGGGCGTCGGGATGATCCACCCGCGCATGGCCACGATGCTCGCGGTCGTGCTGACCGACGCGGCCGTGGCACCCGAGACGTTGTGGGGCATGCTTCGACCGGCGGCGGCCCGCACCTGGAACCAGCTGAGCGTCGACGGCGACACGAGCACCAACGACACGGTCTTCGTCCTCGCGTCCGGGGCCTCGGGGGCCGCGCCGGTCCCCGACGGCAGTGCCGAGGCCGTCATGCTCGGAAGGGCACTCGAGGCCGTTGCCCGCGACCTCGCCCGGCAACAGGCCGCCGACGGCGAGGGGGCCGCGACGCTGATCACAGCCGTCGTGACCGGTGCGGCCGATGACGCCGAGGCACGGGCCGTGGCCCGAGCGGTCGTGTCGTCCAGCCTGGTCAAGGCGGCCGCCCACGGCCGCGACCCCAACTGGGGCCGGATCGCGGGCGCTGCCGGCAATGCCCGCCTGGCCGACGCCGCGGTCCTCGAGGCCGCCGGCCTCCCGGCCGATGACGCCGCCCGTCGAGCCGGCACGGCCGCGACGCTCGATCCGGCGCGCCTCCGCATCGAGATCGCCGGCCATCCCGTGTTCGACGGCACGTCCGGCGGGCCTCTGTCGTTCGATCGCGCGGCTGCGCGGCAGGCGATGACGGCGCCCGAGGTGGTCATCGCGCTCGACCTCGGCCTGGGATCCGGCACGGGCGAGGCCTTCGGCTGCGACCTCACCGAGGCGTACGTGATCGAAAACAGCGAGTACACGACGTGAGCGAACTGCGACGCGCCGCCTGGGCGAGCCCAGGCCAAGGCGGAGGCGAGCACGAGAGCGAGCGCACCCCAAGGTGCGTGAGCGAGCGCGCGCAGGCGACAACGCCGGCATGGGCCGCTCAGGCGGCGACCGATGTCTGAGATTCTCGTCATCAAGCTCGGCGGGACCACGATCGCCGAGCAGAGCCAGGTGCTCGGGGAAGTGGCCGCGGTCGCGCGTCGACGTCCCGTGGTGCTGGTCCATGGCGGCGGCAAGCGCATCACCGAGTGGCTCGAGCGCCTCGGCGTCCCGTCCCGGTTCGAGGGCGGCCTGCGGGTCACCGACGCCGCCTCGCTCGAAGTGGCCGCCGCGGTTCTCCGGGGGGTGGTCAACAGCGAGCTGGTGGCCGGCCTGCGCGACCTCGGTGTCGATGCCGTCGGGCTGTCCGGCGTCGATGGCGGCCTGCTCATCGCCGAACGCATCCCGGAGCTCGGCCTCGTCGCAAGCGTCGTCGGGCTGCGGCGCGACCTGCTCGACGCGATCCTCGTGGGCGGCCAGGTGCCGGTCGTGGCGCCGCTGGCCCGGGACGCGGACGGCATCGTCTGCAACGTCAACGCCGACGACGTCGCGGCCGGGATCGCGGCGGGCCTCGGGGCCCGACAGCTGGTCCTGCTGACCGACGTCGACGGCGTGCGTGACGCGGACGGCGGACGGCTCGACACGTTGACCGTCGCCGAGGCCGAGCACCTCATCGGCTCGGGCGTCATCGCCGGCGGCATGGTGCCCAAGGTCCGAGCCGCGCTCGGAGCGCTCGGCTGGGACGGCGCCGAGGCGATCATCGCCGACGCCTCCGCCCCGAACGCGCTGACCCGAGCGCTGTCCGACGAGTCGTTCGGGACGCGCATCACGTCGACCCGGACGGCCGGCGTCGGCGCGGCCTGAGCTCGAGGCAAGCACGAGATGACCGCAACGCAAGACCTCAAGCGGCTCCGCCAGCGGGCCATCCGCGAGCTCGTCCTGGCGCGTCCGGTGGGCAGCCAGCGGGAACTCGTCGATGCCCTGACGGAACAGGGGTTCGCGGTCACGCAGGCCACGGTGTCGCGCGACATCAGCGAGCTCGGACTGTTCAAGGCGCCGCGCGCGGACGGTCACGTCTACGTCGCCCCGGACACGGTCACCTCGAGCAACGGCAGCTCGCCGTCGGCCACCGACGAGCGACTGGCCCGCATCCTCACCGACATCCCGGTCACCATCGGGCGGAGCGGTCTCATCCTCGTCTTGACCGGGACGCCCGGCACGGCCAGCGTCATCGCCCAGGCCATCGACGAGTCGACCCTGCGCGAGCAGGAGGGCACGCTGGCGGGCGACAATACCCTCCTCGTCCTCTTCGCCGACGACCGGCGCCTCGAGCGCTGGCTCGATCGGTTCAGGGCCATCGGCGCCGGGTCCGCCCCGGCCACCCCAGCCGTCAGCAGCGCCCGCAGCCATTGATCCGGAGGTCCTCAGTCCCGTGAAGAAGGTCGTCCTCGCCTACTCGGGTGGACTCGACACGTCGGTCGCCGTCGCCTGGCTCAAGGAGCAGTACGACGCCGAGGTCGTGACCCTCACCGTCGACCTCGGCGGTGGATCGCTCCGCCAGGGCGTCGAGCGTCGGGCGATGTCGGCCGGGGCGTCGCGCGCCTATGTCGTCGATGCCCGCGAGCGCTTCGTGACCGACTTCGTCTGGCCCCACCTCCAGGCCAACGCGCTCTACCAGGGCGCCTACCCGCTCGCGACGGCCCTCGCCCGGCCGCTGATCGCCCAGCTCCTGGTCGAGGTCGCCGCGCGGGAGAAGGCCGACGCGGTCGCCCACGGCTGCACCGGCAAGGGCAACGACCAGGTCCGCTTCGATGTCGCGACCCACGCGCTCGATCCGGGTCTCGAGGTCATCGCCCCGATGCGGGTCGGGATGGGCCTGACCCGCGACCAGGAGATCGACTACGCGAACGAGCGCGGCATCGAGATCCCGATCACGAAGGCCTCGCCCTACTCGATCGACGTCAACCTGTGGGGCCGCTCGTGCGAGACCGGCGTCCTCGAGGACCCGTGGGTCACCCCGCCGGCCGACGCGTACGAGTGGACGGTCGCGCCGTCAGACGCGCCCGCACCGGTGGAGATCGTGATCGAGTTCGAGGGCGGCATCCCGGTCGCGATCGACGGCGAGCGCCTGCCGGCGGTCGAGCTCGTCGAGCGGGTCCACGCGATCGGCGGCGCCCACGGCGTCGGTCGCATCGACCACGTCGAGGACCGGCTCGTCGGCATCAAGAGCCGCGAGATCTACGAGACGCCCGCGGCGACGATCCTGCACACCGCCCACCGCGCGCTCGAGGGCCTGACGCTGTCGCGCGACACGCTCCGGTTCGACCGGTTCGTCGCCGACGAGCTGGCTCGGCTCATCTACGACGGCCTGTGGTTCAGCGCCCTGTCGCGCGACCTGCGCGGGTACGTGGCGTCCTCGCAGCGCGTCGTGTCGGGCGAGGTGCGGCTGCGGCTCGACCACGGCCAGGCCGTGGTGGTCGGGCGCCGCTCGCCGTTGTCGCTCTACGACAAGAGCCTGGCCACATACGACGAGGGCGACGCGTTCGACCACGCGTCGGCCGTCGGGTTCATCGAGATCTTCGGGCTGCCGCTCCGGGTGGAGGCGGCCCGCCACGGGGCGGTCGGCGCGCGCCATGGGGCGGCCTGGTCGTGGACCGACCCGCTGCTCGCCGATCTGCCGACCACGGTCACGGACCCGGAGCCCGCCGCGGTCTGAGCCTCGGGGGCGTCGGCCCGCCCGCCGATGCCGCATGATTCACCCGATGGCAAGCGACACGAAACGACCGCCCGCGCTGTCCCAGCCGGCCGATCTCCTGCCGGTCCAGGAGCTCGCGTTCCTGCACGAGATCGCGCGGCTGGCGACTCAGGCGCGCGACTGGGACGAGCTCATGCGCTCGATCGTCGACGGCACGACCGCGGCCATGCGGGTCGAGGTCTGTTCCTTCTACCTCGCGGACCACGAGCGGACGCGCCTGACGCTTGCGGCGACGAACGGCCTCGACCGCTCACAGGTCGGCAAGGTCAGCCTCGCGTGGGGGCAGGGCATCACGGGTCGCGTCGCGGCCACGCGCCAGCCGATCGCCGTGCCGGACGTGACGAAGGATCCCCGCTTCGCCTGGGTCCGCGGCTTCGACATCGAGGCGCTGACCGGGATGCTGTCGGTGCCGCTCGAATGGCACGACCAGGTCGTCGGCGTGCTCAACGTCCAGACGCGCGAGGTTCGTGACTTCGACGAGGGCGAGATCGAGTTCCTGCGCACGATCGCGGCCCTGCTCGCGGGGATCGTCGAGAAGGGCCGGCTGACGGCCGAGATCGAGGCGCGGCTCGTCCAGCTGACCGCCCTCGACGCCGCACGGGCCGAGCTGCTGTCTGTCGTGACGCACGAGCTGCGGACGCCGCTGTCCGTGGTTCGCGTCTACGTCGACCTGCTGGCCGACGCCGCTAGCGGGCCCCCGCCCGGTGACCCGCCGCCGGCCGAGCCCGCAGATCCGGTCGCGTGGCGCACCGCCGCCCTCGACCAGCTCGGCCGGCTGGACCGGCTCGTCGACTCCATCCTGGCGTCGGTTCGAGGCGAGGGCCTGACGGGCCTCTCGCGGGCGCCGTTCGACGCGGTCGCGGCCGTCGACGAGACCGTCGAGATGCTGCGCCTCCTGCTGCGGCCGCATCCGATCCGCTGGCAGCGTCCGGAAGGGTCGGTCGTGGCGATCGGCGACGAGGGCCGCTTCCGCCAGGTGCTCGAGCAGATCCTCGAGAACGAGTCGAAGTACGCGCCGAGCGCCGACGGGGTGAGCATCGGCGTGTGGCACCTCGGCGACGAGATCCAGGTCTACATCACCGACGACGGACCGGGCGTCCCGCGCGAGGACTGGGAGAGCGTGTTCGAGCCCTTCGTGCGCATCGGTGGCGGCGGTCGGAGCCGCGGGTCCGGCATCGGGCTCTTCGCCGCCCGTCGCCTGATGACCGCGATGGGTGGCCGCATCTTCCTCGAGCCGAACGGCTACGCGAGCAGCCGGTTCGTGGTGGCCCTGCCGGCCGGCTAGGCGTTCTGCCTGTCGACGTCCGACCCGGTCGCGTCGTCCGGCCCGTCGAAGTCGAGAGAGTCGAGATCGCCGATGTTCAGCCGGGCCATCGTCCCTCCGTCGACCCACAGGACCGTGCCCGTGACGAAGCTCGCGGCATCCGAGGCCATGAAGACAGCGACGTCCGCCACGTCCTCCGGCCGCCCGACACGCCCGAGCGGAACGGCCCGTCCCCCGCGCTCGGTGGTGTAGCGCGGATCGTCGAAGTAGCGCGGGCACCTCGATGACGCCCGGACCGAGCGCGTTGACGCGGATCCGCTGCGGCGCGAGCTCGAGGGCCTGCGACCGGGTCATCGCGATGACCGCGCCGCGCGTCGCGGCATAGAGCGCGTGGGACGTGCCGCTCGCCTGTCCGTGGACCGAGGCCACGTTGACGATCGACCCGTGCCCGCTCGCCGCGAGGGCCGGGATCGCGGCGGCTGTGCAGAAGTACGCGGCCCCGATGTTGAGCCGGACGACGGCATCGAAGTCGGCGGCGGTGAACGACGCCATGGGCCCGCTGACGGTCCGCCCGGCGTTGTTCACGAGGATGTCGAGGCCGCCGAGCCAGTCGACGGCGCGCTCGACGAGGTCGCGGCCGGCTTCGAGATCGGAGAGATCGGCCTCGAGCGCCATGGCGCGTCCGCCGGCGGCGGTGATCGCGTCCACCTCGGCCTGGGCGCCCTCGCCGTGGTCGCGATGGTGGAGGACCACGGCCGCGCCGGCATCGGCCAGCCCGCGGGCGATCGCCCGTCCGATGCCGATGCCGGCGCCCGTCACGAGAGCACGGCGGCCATCGAGTCGGGTGTGGTCGGCTCCGGGCACGGCGGATCGCTCCTGCGCTCGAGGGATCGGGTCGTCGCCAAGTATGACCAACCGACCCCGCCGCCCGCGCCCATCGACGCGAACGGCCAGCTCCACGCGAGGTACCCGAGCGCGGTCCAAACGGCCGACGCCCACCGGCGCCGCCTCATGCCGCCACCGCCCGACCGCGCCGGACGGCCGCCTGAGCCGCGGTCCCCCGTCCCAGGGTGACGTCGATCGCCTCGGCCAGTGCCGCGGCGTGGTCGGACGGTGCCGTCCGGCATCGCCATGCCACGGTCCCGTCCGGTCGGACGAGCACGGCGCCACCGGGCTCGAGCCCGTAGGTCGCACCGAAGCCGCCATCGACGTCGCGCAGCCCGCGGCCGATCCCGTACGTCGCGAACGGCAGACCGGGCGTGGCTCGCGTCACGCGCCGGGCGGCGGCCCGCCAGTCGGCCGACGGCCCTTGCACGAGCAGCGTCAGACCGCGACCGAACAGGTCCAGTGTCGAGCAGCGGGCGCCGTCGGCCTCGAGCCACGCGTGCGGCGCCCTCGCCCCGGGTCGCGCGTCCGGCACGAACGGGTCGCCCGGCTTCACGTCCCCGGTCGTGCCGTCGTCGACGATCGCGAACGAGCGCACGACCGAGCCGAGGTCCTCGGTCAGCCCATCGGCCGATCCGCCGCCGCCGGCGACCATCGACAGCTCGACGTTCCGTGCCCCGATCGGGCCACGCTCCATCGCCCACGCTTCGAGCAGCGAGGGGTCCGCGATGCCGCGGAAGATCCAGGCGAGCCGCCAGCCGAGGTCGTTCGCGTCCGCGATGCCCGTGTTCATGCCACGGCCGCCGCGGGGCGTCATCCGGTGCGCGGCGTCGCCGACGAGGACGACCCGGCCGGCGACCGTCCTGGCCGCGACCTGGGCACTGAACGGGAAGGCGTTCGTGGCCAGGATCTCGACCTCGAGGTCGGCGGTGCCGGCCGCCTCGCGCACGAGCTCGACGCAGCGGGCCGGCGGGAAGGCGGTCTCGATCGCCGCCTCGTCCATGTCGCGGCGGCAACGGGATCGCGAGCACGAACCGGTCATCGGCGCCGCTCGGGACCACGACCCGTGGCGGACCGGCGCCCTCGAGCATGTACAGCCCGTAGACGGTGTCGCCGAGGACCGGCCGGAGGTCGGCGCGGAAGAGGATGCTCATGTACCGCCCGAGGTCGTCGGGACCCATCATCGGGATCCCGAGCGCCTCCCGGACCGTGCTGCGATGTCCATCGGCCCCGACCAGGTACCGGCAGTGGACCTCCGACGTCGCGCCCGTGGCCCGGTCACGCAGCGTGGCGGTCACGCCGGTCCCGTCCTGCTCGAACGCGACGAGCTCGGTCGAGAACCGGACCTCGCCGAGGCCCAGGCTGCGGTAATGCTCGAGCAGGACCGGTTCGAGGTGGTCCTGCGGGCTCACCGCCGCGCGGGCCGGGCTGACGCGGGCGCTGTCCTCCTCGCTCGGGAACCCGAGCGGCACCTCGACGATCTCGCGCGAGGCGAGCGACGAGACGGTCGCCTGCCGGGCGATGACGCGCCAGCCGCCCAGGCGGACGGCGTCGTCGATGCCCCAGGAGCGGAACAGCTCCATCGAGCGAAGGCTGACGCCGGTCGCCCGCGGGAAGATCGAGGTCGACGGATGACGCTCGATGACCATCGAGCGCACGCCCTGGCGGGCGAGCGAGATCGCCGTCACCAGCCCCGACGGGCCGGCCCCCACGATCATCACGGGAAGGTCGTTCTGTTGCACCGGATGTCTCCTTTCATCGGACAATGTGTCTGATATCGGACACTGTGTCTGATGAAGTGTTATCCTGTCAACATGGACAAACGTTCATATGTGCAACGGAGCCGGGCGGCGTCATCGGATGCGACCCGCCGGCGGATCCTCGACGCGGCGCGCAAATCGCTCGAGCGCGGTCCGGTCGGGGCGCTCCGGGTCGACGAGGTGGCCCGGGCGGCCGGGGTCTCGCGCTCGACGGTGTACGTCCTCTACGGGTCGCGCGCCGGGCTCTTCGACGCCCTCGGACGGTTCCTCCGTGACGAGGCCGGCTTCGACGAGCTGCTTGCCGCCTCGCAGCTGCCCGATGCCCTCGAGAACCTGCGGACGTCGCAGCGGGCCGCGGTCCGGATGTACGCCAAGGTGCCGGATCTGGCCAGGGCGCTCTTCACGCTGGCCGCCATCGACCCCGACGGCGTGGCGGCGGTCGCCGCGATCGAGGACGGCCGGCGGCCCGGGATGGCTCGCCTCGCGCGGGCGCTCCGCGAGCAGGGCTACCTGCGTGACGGCATCACGCTCGACGAGGCCACCGACATCCTCGCGGTCATCACGAGCTTCCAGTCGTTCGACGAGCTGTTCACCGGGAGTGGCCTGCCGCCCGAGACGGTCGCGGACCGGCTCATCGCGATGGCCGAACGGTCGGTCTGCCGGCCCGACCTCGACCGGGCGGTCAGGCCCCGGCGACGACCCGGGTCTCGCCGGCCCGCAGGTGCGCGTAGCCCGGCTTCACCACCTCGCTGATGATGCGCAGTCGCTCGTCGAACGGCGCGAACGCGCTCTTCATCGCGTTGATCGTCAGCCACTCCATCTCGCCCAGGCCGATGCCGAACGCCGCGTCGAGCGCCGCGAACTCGCTCGACAGCGACACGCCGCTCATCAGCCGGTTGTCCGTGTTCACCGTCACCCGGTAGCGGAGGCGGCGGAGGAGGTCGATGGGGTGCTCGGCGATCGAGGCCGCGGCACCCGTGTGGATGTTCGAGGTGGGGCACATCTCGAGCGGCACGCGGCGGTCGCGCACGAACGCGGCCAGGCGACCGAGGGCCACCGTCCCGTCGTCGCGGACCGTGATGTCGTCGACGATCCGGACGCCGTGGCCCAGGCGCTCGGCGCCGCACCACTGGAGCGCCTCCCAGATCGACGGCAGCCCGAACGATTCGCCCGCGTGGATGGTGATGTGGAAGTTCTCCCGGCGGACGTACTCGAACGCATCGAGGTGGCGCGTCGGGCGATAGCCCGCCTCCGGGCCGGCGATGTCGAAGCCGACCACGCCCGCGTCGCGCCAGCGGACCGCACACTCGGCGACCTCGACCGAGCGGGCGGCCTGGCGCATCGCGGTGACGAGCATCTTCATGACGATCGGCCGGCCGGCCGCGGCCGCGCGCTCCGAGCCCAGCCGGAACCCCTCGAGGTTGGCCGCCACCACCTCGTCGAGCGTCAGGCCGTGTTCGGTCGAGAGCTCCGGCGCATAACGCACCTCGGCGTAGACGATGCCGTCGGCCGCCAGGTCCTCCGCGCACTCGGCTGCCACCCGAGCGATCGCGTCGCGCTCCTGCATGACCCCGGTCGTATGGGCGAACGTCTCGAGATAGAGCTCGAGCGACTTGCGATCCGCGCCGCGCCGGAACCAGGCCGTGAGCGCCTCGACGTCCGTGGTCGGCAGGCCGTCATAGCCGAACTCCGACGCCAGGTCGATGACCGTCGCCGGCCGCAGACCGCCATCGAGATGGTCGTGCAACATCGCCTTCGGGGCGTCGCGGATGGTGTCGGGGGTCAGCATGGCGGTCCTCCGCAGCCGGGCTTCGGGCGATGGTACCGGACGGGGCGGTGCCGTCAGGCACCGCCATAGGCGAACGGGCATGAGCGTTGACGGGAATTAACGCCGCGCGGCATTGACGGGTCCTATGCGTGGGGATGACTATCGGCGCCAAGGCACTCGTCGGTCCGTCTGGAGGGTTCATCTCGTGTCGTCCGGTCACCGTCCTCGCACGCCCATCCGCCGTCGCGCGGCCGCGTCCATCGCCCTTGGCGCCATGCTGCTCGCGATGCTCGCGATCCCGAGTGGCGCCGCAGCCGCCAGCTATCGGGACTGCTCGGGGCAGACGCCCGCGGCCGGAGCCGACCTCCATCGCTGCGACCTCGACGGTGCGGTCGTCATCGGCCAGGACCTCCACGGCATCAACCTCGCGCGGGCGAGCCTCGTCGGCGTGAACGCCGGGTGCGATCCGGACCAGCCGCGGACCAACCTCGCCGGTGCCTGGCTGTACCGCGCGAACGCGACAGGCGCCCTGCTCTGCGACGCGATCCTGAACGGCGCGGACCTGCATCGCGCGAACCTGACGAACGCCTCGTTCGAGGACGCGACCCTGACGGGCGCCAATCTGGACCGGGCCGACATGGACGGCGTGACCGCCGCCTTCGCCGGCTTCCGTGACGCCTCGCTCGCCCGCGTCACATGGCGGCACGGTGGTGCGACCGGGGCCATCCTCGACGGCGCCGACCTGCATCGGGCCGACCTGCGCTGGACCGTCTTCAACGCCGCGTCGTTCGCGGGCGCCAACCTCCGGTATGCACGGTTGAACGGCGTGGACCTGTCCCGGGCGGACCTCACGGGTGCGCGTCTCGGGCACGCGTCCGGCCTGTCGAGCGTGATCTGGAGCGACACGACCTGCCCGGACGGGACCAACAGCGATGCGAACGGCGGGACCTGCGTCGGCCACTGACCGCCGCTGACGACCGCCCGGCCGGGTGACCCCGGCCGGGATCAAAGGTCTGCGTCGAGTCGGGCGCGCACCTCCGCCAGGGCGGCCCGGACCCGAACGGGCGCCGTGCCGCCGGTGACGTCGCACGAGGCCAGCGCCCCGTCGATCGACGCGGCGGCGCGCAACGCGTCGCCGATCCCGGGCTCCGCTGCGAGGGCCGCGACATCCGCGTCGCCGCTCGCCCCGAGGGCCATGCCGATCATCCCGTCCTCGACCGCATCGAGCGGCACGCCGGCGGCCTCGGCCTGCGCGACGAGCGAGCCGACGACGTGGTGGGCGGCACGGAACGGGATGCCGCGCCGGACCAGGGCGTCAGCCACGGCCGTCGCGGTCGTGTAGCCCTCGTCCGCCGCGGCCCGCATCCGCGCGGCGTCCACGGTCAGCGTGTCCAGCATCCCGCCGAGCACGCCGAGCGACGCCTCGTAGACGGCGACCGCGTCGAACAGCGGCGCCTTGTCCTCCTGCAGGTCCCGCTGGTACGCGAGCGGCAGGCCCTTGAGCAATGCCAGGACCGTCGTCAGCGCGCCGATCACGCGCGCCGCCCGGCCGCGGACGAGCTCGGCCGGATCGGGGTTCTTCTTGTTGGGCATGATCGAGCTGCCGGTCGAGAACGCGTCGGAGGCGCGTACGAACCCGAACGCCGGGTTCGACCACCAGGTGATCTCCTCGGCGAGCCGGCTCAGGTGGACCATCCCGAGCGCGACGGCGGCGAGCACCTCGACCACGAAGTCGCGGTCGCTGACGGCGTCGAGCGAGTTCGCGGTGACACCCTCGAAGTCCAGCTCCCGTGCCGTCGTCTCGCGATCGAGCGGATAGCCGGCCCCGGCCAGCGCGCCCGCGCCGAGCGGGCTGACGTTGAGGCGCCGCCGCGCGTCGGTCAGCCGGCCCCGGTCGCGCTCGACCATCTCGACGTATGCGAGGAGGTGGTGGCCGAACAGGACGGGCTGGGCCGGCTGGATATGGGTCGAGCCCGGCAGGATGGCCTCGCCCTCGCGCTCGGCGAGTCCGACGAGCGCGTGCTCGAACGCGAGATTCGCCGCGTCGAGGCGATCGATCGCGCGACGGGTCCACAGCCGCAGGTCCGTCGCGACCTGGTCGTTGCGCGAGCGGCCTGTGTGCAGCCGGCCGGCGACCGGTCCGATCCGTTCGACGAGCGCCGCCTCGAGGTTCAGGTGGACGTCCTCGAGGGCCGGGTCCCACGCGAACGTGCCCGCCTCGACGTCCGCGGCGAGCGCCGTCAGGCCGGCCACGAGCTCGTCGACCTGGGCGTCGGTCAGGAGGCCGGCCCGGCCGAGGCCGTGGACGTGGGCGATGGAGCCGGCCAGGTCGTCGGCCGCCAGCTCGCGGTCGACGTCGATCGAGGACGTGAACGCCTCGACCCGCGCGTCGCTGGCCTCGCTGAATCGCCCGCCCCAGAGCCGCATGGTCCCTCCGTCCGGTGTGCCGCCATGCTAGCGGGCCGGCGGGACGGCCGGTTTGGGCGGCGGGCGCCGACGAGGGGTCAGGCCGGGGCAGCCCGTGCGGGGGTCACGGGCGCCCCGGCGGAGGAGGGCGACGGGGTCTCGGTCGGCGTGCGGGTCAGGACGACGGCGCGCAGTCGCTCCGCGGCTTCCTCGGGGGTGAGATCGCGCTGGGTCTCGGCGAGCAGCTCGTAGCCGACCATGAACTTGCGGACGTTCGCGCGCAGCAGCGGCGGATAGAAGTGGCCGTGGACCTGCCAGGCCTCCGTCGCGGCGGGATCGCCGAACGGCGCCTGGTGCCAGCCCATCGAATACGGGAAGGGCCGCCGGAACAATCCGTCGTACCGGCCCAGCAGTTCCACGAGCGCGTCGGCCAGGCCGTCCCGCGCCGCGTCGTCGAGCTCGGGCAGTCGCGCGGCGGGTCGCTTCGGGATCACCAGCGTCTCGAACGGCCAGGACGCCCAGAACGGCACGACGATCAGCCACTCGTCGCTCTCGACGACCGTGCGCGGACCGCGCTCCTCCTGGCGGACGTAGTCGAGGAGCAGGCGCCGCCCGTTCGTGGCCGCGTACCGGGCCTGGCTCGCGCTCTCGCGGCTCGCCGCACCCGGCAGCGCCGTGCCCGCCCAGACCTGGCCGTGCGGGTGCGGGTTGGAGGCGCCCATGGCGGCGCCGCGGTTCTCGAACACCTGGACCCACCGGTAGTCGGCGCCGAGCTCGCTCGTCTGATCGGCCCAGACGTCGATGACACGACGGATGTCCGCGGGCGGCATGCCGCCGAGGGTCAGGTCGTGGCGGGGCGAGAAGCAGACGACCCGACAGACCCCTCGCTCGCCCTCGGCGAGGAGCAGGCCATCCTCGACCGCGATCTCGGAGGTGTCGGTGCGCAGGGCCGCGAAGTCGTTGTCGAAGACGAACGTCGAGGTGTAGGCCGGATTGCGCCCGCCGTTGGCACGCACGTTGCCGGGGCACAGGTAACAGTCCGGCACGTACGTGGGGCGATCGTGGGCGATCTCGGGCTCCTCGGCGCCCAGCCACGGTCGAAGCGTCCGGCCGGCGGACACGAGCACCCATTCGTCGTTGAGCGGGTCGTAGCGGCGGTGGGGGTCGCGCGCGAGCTCGTTCGGCAGCACCCCGCCGTTCATCGCACGACGCGGCCGGTCACCCGCCGAGCCGTCGTGTCCGTCATCCGCCGGCGCGGGCGAGGCACGGTCAGATGGCACGGTCGACGCGCTCCTCCAGCGCGGCCATCGGGTCGACCACGATGAGCTGGCGGACCTCGGCCGCGAGCGCGCGTCGCGCGTCCATGTCCAGGCCGGCATCGGTGATGAGCACGTCGACCTGGTCCAGCCGGGCGATCGAGCTGATGCCGATGACGCCCCACTTCGAATGGTCGGCGACCACGACCAGGCGGCGCCCGGCCTCGATCAGCGCCCGGTCGGTGTCCGCCTCGAGGAGGTTCGGGCACGTGAACCCGGAATGCGGGTCCATCCCGTGGACCCCGACGAACACGAGGTCCATGTGGACGGTGCGCAGGGCTGCGACCGCGAACGGGCCCACCAGCGCCTCCGACGGCGTTCGCACGCCACCGGTCAGCACGATCGTCTGGTCCGTGCGGCCCACCTGGTGCAGCACGTCCGCGACCCGGATGGAGTTGGTGACCACAGTCAACCCCGGCACGTCGGCGAGGCGCTGGGCCAGGGCGTAGGTGGTCGTGCCCGCCGACACGCCGATGGCCATGCCCGGCTCGACGAGGGCCGCCGCCGCGTCGGCGATCGCGTCCTTCTCGGCCTGCTGGAGCGACGACTTGGCGGTAAATCCGGGCTCGAACAGGGCATGCCCGATGAGCGACGTCGCTCCGCCGTGGACCTTTTCGAGGAGGCCTCGATCGTCGAGGATCTCGAGATCGCGTCGAACGGTCATGTCGGAGACGCCGAGTTCGCGGACCAGCTCGGCGACGCGAACCGCCCCGACCTCGCGCACGCGTTCGAGGATGAAGGCCTGACGCTGTCGGGCGAGCATCACCGCTCCACCCTTGGATCCGACGGAGCCGTCCGTCATGCTCACCTCGCCACGTGCATGTCGAACAAAGATTGCCGTGACTCCGGACGAAAGTCAACGGAACCCGACAGGGAATTCGCCAAATCGTGCCGTAGAATCCTTGACAGCGCCCCCCGTGGTGCACACAATCCGGGTGAACCTGTTGGATTTTGTCGGACAGGGTCCCGAGGAGGAGCAGTTATGGCCGAACCCATCGAGACGCGTTCCGTCTCCCGCAGGACGGTCCTGAAGGGCGTCGCCGGCGTCGCCGGCCTCGCGACCGTCCCCACGATCATCGCGGCGTGCGGTCCGTCCGGCGGATCGAGCGCGAGCGCCGCCGCCCCCAGCGCGGCCGCTCCGAGCGCCGCCGCCCCGAGCGCGGCCGCCCCGAGCGCCGCCGTCAGCGGCTCTGTGACCCTAGGTTCGAACTATTCAGACGCCGTGCCGAAGGGCGTGCTCGCGGGCATCGTCGACCAGTTCACGAAGGACACCGGGATCACCATCAAGATCAACACGGTCGACCACGGGACCTTCCAGGACCAGATCAGCTCGTATCTCCAGGCCACACCGGACGACGTGTTCTCGTGGTTCTCGGGCTTCCGGATGCGCTTCTTCGCGGCGCAAGGCCTCGCCACCGACATCAGCGACGTCTGGGCCAAGGTCGGCGCGAACTACTCCGATGCCTTCAAGGTCGGCTCGACCGGCGACGACGGCAAGCAGTACTTCATCCCGATCTACAACTACCCGTGGGCGGTCTTCTATCGGAAGAGCGTCTTCGCGGAAAAGGGCTATACGCCACCGACCACGCTCGACGAGTTCAAGACGCTCGCCGCCAAGATGAAGACCGACGGCCTCATCCCGATGGCTTTCGGCGACTCGGACGGCTGGCCGGCGATGGGCACATTCGACATCCTCAACCTTCGCCAGAACGGGTACGACTTCCACGTCGGTCTGATGGCTGGCGAACAGAAGTGGACCGACCCCAAGGTCAAGGCCGTCTTCGAGATCTTCAAGGAGCTCCTGCCCTTCTACCAAGAGGGAGCAGCCGGCCGGACGTGGCAGGATGCCGCGCAGGCACTCGTCCAGAAGAAGGCCGGCATGTACCTGCTCGGGATGTTCGTGTCCCAGCAGTTCCAGGAGGCTGGAGCCGCCGAGCTCGAAGACCTCGACTTCTTCCCGTACCCGAACTTCGGCACCGCGTTCGACGCCGAGAAGGCCCTGGACGCGCCGATCGACGGCTTCATGATCGCCGCCAACTCACCGAGTCTCGGTGACGATCTCGACGCTTCGAAGGCCTTCATGGAATACCTTGCGCAACCGGCGACGCAGGTCGCCTGGGTGACGCAAGATCCCGGCAACATCGCCGCCGCGAAGGACGCGGACACCTCCAAGTACACGGCGCTGCAGAAGAAGGCCGCGGAGCTTATCGGTGGAGCACAGCGGATCACCCAGTTCCTCGACCGCGACACCAACCCGAACTTCGCAGGAGCGAACGGCATGCAGGCGTTCCTCCTCGACTTCCTCAAGAACCCCGACCAGGACCTCGATGCGTTCCTGGGCAAGATCCAGAGCTTCTGGGATACGCTCTGATCTAGCGAAGAAGCTGCTGCCAGCGCGCCTGCTGGCCTACACTGCCTGGCGTGGCAGATCGTCCTGACGCAGTGCCGACACCCGCCCTCCTGGATCTCCCATCCAGCGGGGCGGGTGTCGTCGTCGCGCCTCGCAGGCGCCGCAAGTTCAGCCTCTTGACGCGCCGCGACAAGTTCGTCCTGGCCCTGATGATCGGCGTCCCGCTCTTCCTTGATCTCGTCCTGATCTGGGGACCCACGATCGCGTCAGTGCTGCTCTCGTTCACCAACTGGAACGGGATCCCGCCGATCACCGCGAACAACATCATCGGCTTGAAGAACTACGAGAACCTGTTCAACGCCTACCCGTTCTTCTGGCCGGCGCTCCAGCACAACATCCTATGGCTCGCGGTCCTCATGTTCATCGCGACGCCGATCGGCATCCTGTTCGCCGTCCTGCTCGACCGCGAGATGCGCGGCACGCGGGTCTACCAGAGCGTCCTGTACCTGCCGGTCGTCCTGTCGCTCGCGATCATCGGCTTCATCTGGCAGCTCCAATACGCACCGGAGCAGGGCTTCATCAACAACGTCCTGGGACGGACCGGCGAGGCCGGCGATGGCCCACTGATCTCGTGGCTGGGTGACCCGAGCCTGAACATCTTCGCGGTGCTGGTCGCGGCCAGCTGGCGTCACGTCGGCTACATCATGGTCTTGTATCTCGCCGGCCTCAAGAGTGTCGACCCCACCCTTCGCGAAGCGGCCAAGGTGGACGGCGCGAATGAGCGCCAGACGTTCCTCCGCGTTGTCTTCCCGGTCATGGCGCCCATCAACGTCGTCATCGTCGTGGTGACCGTCATCGAGTCGCTCCGCGCCTTCGATATCGCGTACATCATCAACCGCGGAAAGAACGGTCTCGAGCTGCTCTCGACCCTGATCACGAACAACAGCATCAGCGAGTCGAACCGGGTCGGGTTCGGATCGGCGATCGCGGTGGTGCTGCTTGTCGTGTCACTCGTCCCGATCGTGATCTTCCTCTCCCGCACGATGCGCGAGGATCGGACGTGAGCGTCGCCGGTATGCCGGCTCACGCCCCGGACGTGAGCCATCCCCGCCGCAAGATCCACTGGAGCCGGGTCGGGGTCCACGTCTTCCTGATCGCGATGTGCCTCCTGTGGCTCTTTCCCCTCGCCTGGGCTGTCTACACGTCCTTCCGACCCTACAGCGATACCCAGCTCAACGGTTATGTCTCGCTGGCGACCGTCCTGAACCTGGATAACTACGTCGACGCCTGGAACCAGGCCGAATTGCCGCACTTCTACCTGAATACGCTGCTCGTAGCCATCCCCGCGGTGATCCTGGTCCTGCTGGCGTCCTCGATGGTGGCGTTCGGCCTCTCGCGCTTCCGCGTGCCATTCAACCTCGTGCTGCTCATGCTCTTCACGGCAGGGAACCTGCTGCCTGCCACAGGTCATCATCGTCCCGCTGTTCCGCCTGTATCTGCTCCTGCGGGGCATCCCGGCGCCCTTGAGCGACAACGAGCTGCTCTACGACCAGTACGTCGGCGTCATCCTGATCCACGTCGTCTTCCAGATCGGGTTCTGCGTCTTCGTGCTGGGCAACTACATGCGGACGATCTCGAACGAGATGACCGAGGCGGCCCTCGTCGACGGCGCCGGGGTATGGACGATCTACCGACGCGTCATCATGCCGCTGTGCCGGCCGGCTCTTGCGGCCCTCGCGACCCTCGAGTTCACCTTCATCTACAACGACTTCTTCTGGGCCCTGATGCTCATGAAGAGCGGGGACCGGCGGCCGATCACGTCGGCGCTCAACAACCTCCAGGGCTTGTTCTTCTCGGACAACAACCTGCTCGCCGCGGGTTCGCTGCTGGTCGCGATCCCCACGATCATCGTGTTCATCGCGCTGCAGAAGCAGTTCGTCCGCGGCCTCTCACTCGGGTCGACGAAGGGCTAGTCCGCCCGGGGCCAGTCACCCGACGGCCTCGAGCAGGTAAACGCGCGCCCAGAAGTCGCCGCGGGTCATCGGTCTCGTCGCGGCCGAGGTCGAGGGCGAACCCCGCGGCCATGAGCTCGGCGCCGCTGCGCTCCCCGGCGGGCTCGCGGACGAGGTCTACCCCGTCGGCGGGCCAGGGCGTGACCTCGTACGTGGCCCCGGCGTCGAGACCGCGGAGGCGCACCCGGACCGGGCCGGGATCGGGCTGGCCGAGGATCCGGTAGTAGCCGACCACCGCCCGCCGCCGATCCTCGCTCACCGACCATCCAGGCGACCTCGTCGCGATCGGCCTCGAACGGGCTCTCCAGGCGGACGAAGCGCCCGCGCTGGAACACGTCGCGGTAGCGAACGTAGAGGGCGATCTGGTCGGCGATCTCGGCGCGCTCGTCGGCGGTCAGCGCCGTGGGGTCGAGCTCGTAGCCGAACACCCCGAAGAACGCGACCGCAGCGCGGGTCGAGAGCGGCGTGACCCGCCCGACCTGGTGGTTGGGCACGGCCGAGACATGGGCCGCCATCGAGCTCAGCGGGTACGCCAGCGACGTCCCCCACTGGATCTGCAGGCGCTCGACCGCGTCGGTCCCGTCGCTCGTCCAGGCCTGCGGCGCGAAGGCCAGCAGCCCGGGGTCGAACCGGCCGCCGCCGCCGGCGCATGACTCGAAGAGGATCTCGGGGAAGCGCATGGTCAGCCGCCGGTAGAGCTCGTACACGCCGAGGATGTAGCGGTGGAAGAACTCGCCCTGCCGGTCGGGCGGCAGCGACGCCGACCACGGCTCGGTGATGTTGCGGTTCATGTCCCACTTGACGTACGTGATCGGCGCGCTCGCGAGGACCGCCGTCAGGACCTCGGTCAGGTGGTCGACCACCTCGGGCCGCGCCATGTCCAGGACGAGCTGCTGGCGGCTCTCCGTGCGCGGCCGACCGGGGATGCCGATGGCCCAGTCCGGGTGCGCCCGGAACAGGTCGCTCTCCGCGCTGACCATCTCCGGCTCGATCCAGATCCCGAAGCCCATGCCGAGCGCGGTGATCCGCTCGGCGACGCCGTCGATCCCGTCGGGCAGCTTGCGCCGGTCGACGACCCAGTCGCCGAGCGAGGTCGTGTCGTCGTCGCGCACGCCCGAACCAGCCGTCGTCGAGGACGAAGAGCTCCACGCCGAGGTCCGTCGCCGATGCCGCGATCCGGACGAGCTTGTCGGCATCGAAGTCGAAGTAGGTCGCCTCCCAGTTGTTGATGAGCACGGGGCGCGGGCGGTCGCGCCACTGGCCGCGCGCGAGCCGCTCCCGGAAGAGGCCGTGGAACGCGTCGGACAGCGCACCGAGGCCGGCGTCCGAGTAGGCCACGATCGCCTCCGGGGTCCCGAACGACGCGCCCGGCTCGAGGCGCCAGGCGAACGTGTCGGGCTCGATGCCGAGCCGGACGCGGGTCGTCCCGTACGGCTCGACCTCCGCCTCGGCGAGGAAGTTGCCGGAATAGACCAGGCTGAACCCGTAGGCCTCGCCGTGCGCCTCGTCGGTGGCGGTCGGCGCAACGCGAGGAATGGGTTGTGCTGGGCGCTCGACGCGCCGCGCGTGCTCGAGGCGGATTGCCGGCCGGGAACGAGGCGGCGCTCGACGACGTGCCGCTCGCGTGCCCACGCCCCGGCAAGGCCGAGCAGGATCCAGTCGGCATCGGGCAGGTCCACCGCGAGGCTCATCGCGCAGCGCAGGTCCGCGGGCGCGCTCCCGACGTTGCGGATGGTGGCGCTTCGCGCGATGACCGGCCGGTCGCGGAAGATCGTGAACCGCAGGTCCACCTCGATGCCCGCCGGCTCGTCGGCGAGAGTGACTTCGAGCGTCTCCGCCTCACCGTCGTCCTCGACGTAGGTCGCCGGCAATGGCTCGAGGGAGGGCTTGCCGGCGACGATCCGGTGGTCGCGATAGCGCAGCGTCAGCGCCGTCGAACCGTCTGCGCGCGACTGCCACCAGCGCGGGCACCCGGAAGTCGCCCGTCCCGCTCGTCGGATAGGCGAGCGGGACCGGCTCGCCCCACCCGATTCGAGAACCCCGGGAATGGGTCAGGACCGAGGTGCCGGTACGACCGACCGGCGGGCAGCGGTCCACCCAGGTGCAGGTGGCCGAGCGTCCCGTCCTCGTAGACGCGCAGGACGAGGCTGATCGACTCGTTCCGGAGGTGGAACTGCCGGTCGTCAGCGCGCCACTCGACCGTCATGCGTCAGTCCGGCTGAAGGGGATGGAGCGACCAGGACCAGCGGTACGTGCCGGCGCCGACGAGGTAGGCCGGCAGCGTGTCGGGTCCGCAACTCGCCGTCCCGAGGCCCCGATGGGCGACGTCGAGATGCACGATCGTCTCGGGCCTGGCCACCACCTCGACGTCGTGCGTGGCGGTCGCGAGGTCGGTGGCGCGCATGTGGGTCGCCGACACCTGGCGCGGCTCGTCGAGGACGATCCGCAGGCCATGGCCCCCGCCGTCGGCCAGCGTCAGCCAGCGGACGTCCGCGTGGCCGCCGTTCTCCTGGGGGCGGATATAGGGCACGTACTGGTCCGTGACGGTCGAACGCCAGCGGCCGACCAGCCCGCCGCGCTTGCGATCGGGGTAGGTCTCGACGGGTCCCGTTCCGAACCACTCGAGCGTCTCGAGCCCGGGCACGGTCTCGAGCACGGTCCCGATCCGGGCCAGGTCGGACAGCGGCCCGGGGATGACGACCGTCTCCGCGACGTCGATCCCGCCACCGGTCAGGGCGGTGAACCGCTGCTCATGCGGCAGGACGATCCCGGCGCCCGTCCGGATCTCGGCGCGCACGATGGTCGTCGTCGCCTTCGCGCCGGATCGTCGATCAGGTGCCGCTCCGGCCGATCGAGGCCCAACGCCGCCCATCGCGCGCCCATCCCGACGATCCGGTCGTTGTCGGTCGGGGCGCGCCACAGGGACAGCGCCGGCCCCGACGCGAGCAGCGGATGGATGAGGCGACCCGCGTCGTCGAGCGAGACCGCGGCGCCGCCGCCCGCCGGCGCGAGCCGCGTGCCAGACGCACCCGGCGGGGCGATCGAGACCGGCAGCTGGAGCTCGCAGACCTCGAAGCCCGCCGGCGCCCAGGCGCTCTCGGCTGCCGTCCGAAACGCGACGGTCAGCCATGCTTCCCGACCGGCCGGCAGCCCGCCGGCGGGCCAGCCCGGCAGCGTGACGGCGGCGTGCTCGTTCGGCCGGACCGGCGGCAGCTCGACGTCGGCCTCGCCGACGACGTCGCCATCGACCGCCAGGGTGTAGTGGGCGGTCAGCCAGCCGAGGTCGCGGACCTCCCCGCGGTTGTGGACCTGGATCCTGCCGCGGACGACATCCTTCGGATCGCCGTCGATGCGGACGGGTGCGGCGAGCGCCCGATGCTCCCAGAGTGCGGGCTTCGGCCGGCGATCCGGCCAGGTCAGGCCGTCGGTGCAGAAGTTGCCGTCGTTGGGCTCGTCGCCGAAGTCGCCGCCATAGGCCCAGCGCTGCGTGCCGTCGGGGAGCGTCTGGACGAGGCCGTGGTCCCACCACTCCCAGATGAACCCGCCCTGGAGCCCGGGCGTCGACTCGATGGCATCCCAGTACTCGGCCAGGGTCCCGTTGCTGTTGCCCATGGCGTGCGAGTACTCGCACATGATCAGCGGGTGGCGCTGGCGCCCGGAGCGGGCGTGCTCGACGATCGCCGAGATGCGCCGGGTACATCGGGCAGGTCAGGTCCGTGCCGTCCTGGTCCTCGGTCCAGTCCCAGCGGATCGCACCCTCGTAGTGCAGGGGTCGCGACGGCTCGACACGGCGGACCCAGGCCGCGGCCGCCTCGTGGTTCGACCCGAAGCCGGACTCGTTCCCGAGCGACCAGGCGAAGACCGACGGGTGGTTCCGGTCGCGCAGCACCATCCTCGAGACGCGGCTCACCCACTGGTTCAGGTAGCGCGGGTCGTCGCACAGCGTGCTCTGGAACGCATGCGACTCGATGTCGGCCTCGTCGATGACGTACATGCCCAGCTCGTCGGTGAGGTCGAGGAAGACCGGGTCGTTCGGGTAGTGCGAGGTCCGGACCGCATTGAACCCGAACCGCTTCATCGCCACGAGGTCCGCGCGCATCGACTCGGGGGCGATGACGCGGCCCGGTGTGCTGGTCGAAGTCGTGGCGATTCACGCCCCGGATGAAGACCCGCTGTCCGTTGAGCAGGAGGTCCACGCCCACGGATCTCGACCCGCCGGAAGCCGATGCGCACGACTTGGCCTCTCCACGACCTCGCCGTCCGGGGACCGCAAGGTGATGCGCAGGTCATGGAGAACCGGGGCCTCGGCTGTCCAGCGGGGCACGTCCGGGATCTCGAGGTGCCACGCGACACGGCCGGGCAGCGGCGGCGCCTGGCGCCGGAATTCCTCGTCCCAGGCATCCCGGTCATCGGCCACGGCCGGCGGACCGCCGACGATGTGGCGGACGACGACGTCGGGGAACGGCCAGCTCGACGCTCCCGGCAGCTCGTTCGTCGCCCGGACGACGGGGAGCAGCCCGTCGATCTCCGCCTCGACGGTCCAGCCGGGTGTCGGCGCGACCCCCGCGAACCCGATGTCGACCGTCAGGTCGAGCGTCCCGGTCGTGAGGTCGTCGGCCAGGCCGGCGATCGCGGCGATGTCGGCCACGTGGACGGCGCCCGTCGCGTACAGGTACACGGAGCGGGTGAGCCCACCGTGCCACCACTGGTCCTGGTCCTCGACGTATGTCGCGTCCGACCACTTCACGACACGGAGCGTCAGGGTGTTGGTCCCGTCCTTGAGCCGATCGGTCACGTCGAACTCCGACGCGAGGTGGGCGTCCTTGCCGACGCCGATCTCGACCCCGTTGAGGGTGGCGATGAGGACGCTCTCGGCCGCGCCGACATGAAGGACGACCCGTCGGCCCGCCCACTCCGCCGGGACCGTGAAGGTTCGCTCGTACACGCCGGTCGGGTTCGCTGCCGGAATCTCCGGCGGCTGACCCGGCGAACGGCATCTGGACGTTGGTGTAGTGGGGCTTGTCGAACGTGTCCTGCATCGTCCAGCAGCCCGGGACCTCGATGTCGCGCCATTTCCGGCCGGGTTCGTCTTCTGGCCGCGCGAGGAGCTGGAACCGCCATGTGCCATCGAGCTCGAGGCGGTCGGTGTGCCGGACGCTGTGCATCGGAAGTCGCCCGATGCCGGTCAGCTCGGGAGTCGTCCACGGGTGGGTCACGAGCGTGATTGTCGCATCTCGGCCCGGTCCGGTCAGGCTCGGCCGGCCGACGGCAACGGTCCGGGCCGGTCGGTGGTTCTGGTGGATGCCGACCACACGCTCATTCCTGGAGCCGCGCTGTGACCCGCCGAATCGACGCCCGTTGGCCTACCGTCATAGGCCAACCAGCCGGTATCATGACCCGATGACGCGGGTGAACCGGATCGACTGGCTGATCTTCTTCGGGCTTGGCTTCATCTGGGGGTCGAGCTACCTCTTCATCAAGCTCGCAGTCGACGACTTCGGGACGTTCACGCTGGTCGCCCTGCGGCTCATCGTCGGCGCCGTTCTCCTGTGGATCGTCATCCGGATCGCGAAGCAGCCGCTGCCGCGCGAACGCCGGATCTACGGGCACCTGATCGTGATGGCGATCATCAACATCACGATCCCGTTCCTGCTCATCACCTGGGCCGAGCAGTACGTCGAGTCGTCGCTCGCGGCGATCCTCACGTCGCCCGTGCCCCTTTTCGCGATCGTGCTGTCGGCGCTGGTTCCTGCCCGACGAGCCGATCCGGGTCAACGGCCTGATCGGCCTCATCGTCGGCTTCATCGGGGTGGTCATCATCACGAGCCGGGGCCTGTCGGGCGAGGGCGCGTCCCTCCCGGGCGAGCTCGCGCTGCTGGGCGCGACGGTCAGCTACGCGTGCGGCGCCGTCTACGCGCGACGCAATGTCCGCGGCCTGCCGGCGATGGTCCCCGCGGTCTTCCAGGTCTCGTTCGCGGCGATCATCACGGGCGTCCTCGCCCTCCTCATCGAGCATCCGTGGACCGCAACGCCGGACGGCGAGGCCGTCTTCGCGATCCTGT
This sequence comes from uncultured Chloroflexia bacterium, assembly GCA_963704775.1. Lineage (GTDB taxonomy): Bacteria > Chloroflexota > Limnocylindria > Limnocylindrales > CSP1-4 > SPCO01. Next base: position 178,425 of record CAVPHR010000001.1, read on the forward strand.
GGCTCGGGGTCCTCGGCTCCGGGCTCGCGTACCTGCTGGTCTTCCGCCTGTTCGCGAACTGGGGCGCCACCCGCACCACGCTGGTCGCCTACGTCATCCCGGTCGTCGGGATCGTCGCTCGGGTACCTCGTGCTCCAGGAGCCGGTCGACGCCCGGATCATCGTCGGCACGGCGCTCGTGATCGCCGGGCATCGGCCTCGTCAACAGCCGGTTCGGCCGGCGGCGGCTGTTCGGGCGCGTGCCGCCGGTCGAGGCCGTCTAGCTCCCGGTCGGCGCGACCCGTCAGCGGCCGCTGATCGCGAGCAGCAGCGCGCCGGCGACGATCAGCGACGGACGCGCCGACGCGGCGGCTGACCTCACCGCGGTCGGCGGCCTCCTTGAGCCGGACGCGAGCCCCACGCGGCCGCGAAGACCGTCGCCGACTCGCGCAGCGGCGCGACACCGCTCAACGGCGCCACGCTCAGCGGCGACAGGATCAGCGAGGTAGGCGAGCATCGACATCCAGCCGACGGCGAGCGCGCTGCGGAACTGCTCGCGACCGCCGGCGAAGATGTCGCCGCCGGCGACGAACCGGACCCACAGGACGAGTGTCACCGCCTGCACGCGTACCACAGGATCGCCGAGCGTACACGAACGGGTCGATCAGGCGCGTCCCGGCACGGTCGAGCGTGCTGTACGTCGCGATCGTCACGCCCGTCGCCAGCGCGAACAGGACCGCCGTGTCCACCGAGCCACGCGTCGCGCGGGCCGTGAGGACCCGCCATGGCCGCTGGAGGACGAAGAACCCCGCGATGAGCGGCCGCGACGCCGATCGATCCGGGGAGGCCCAGCCGCTCCCCGAAGACCGTGACGCCGATCGCGACCGCGAGGAGCGGTGCGGTCCCGCGCGCGATCGGATAGACGACCGACAGGTCGCCACGCCGGTACGCGGCGGACAGCAGCACGAAGTACGTCGGCCTCGACGATGCCGGACACGACCCCCAGGGCCACGCCCTCGATCGGGAGGGCCGGCCGCCCGAGCAGCAGCCACGCTCCGACGGCCGACGGGGATGACGCCGACCAGACGCCGCCACGGTGCCCGACCGTCGCCGGCCCGCAGCGGATCGCCGGCGGTCTTGAGCCGGACGTTCCAGGCGACGTGCAGGACCGCCGAGACGGCGACGAGCGCGATGATCCAGGGGTCCACCCCCGGACGTTACCTGTCGAGGTCGCGCCGCTGCATGCCCCATGCGCCGACGAGCAGGCCGCCGACGACGAGGACGACGGCGCACGACGACACCCACCGGGTCGTACACGCCCGCCATCGGCTGGCCGAGGTGCTTGAACAGGCTCAGGTCGAGGATCGCATCGGGCAGGTTCAGCGCGGCACCCAGGGTGTCGAGCAGGAACGTCGCGATCGACGAGGACCGCCGCGACCGGCGCCGCGAGCGACGCGCGGACGACGCCCCCGACGGCGAGACCGACCGCCGGCGAAGGCCGCGGCGGCCAGCCCGAGGACACGAGCGTGCCGATCAGGACGTCGCTGATGTCGCCGCCCTGACCGTCGCGACGGCGAACGCCGAGGAGGGCCGCGATGACGACCGTGACGACCGCGATGGCCGCCAGCACCCCGAGCCCGCTCCGGATGACCCAGCGGGCCCGCGAGACCGGCGTCGACAGGACGAGATCGAGGCGGTCCTCGCCCTCGTCGGAGGCCCAGCCGGCGACCAACCTCGCACCGGCCAGCCCGATGATGAGCGAGCCGAAGCTGAAGAAGGCGAGCTGGAGCAGGCCCGATGGCTGGAGGAGGTCGATGCCCGGGTAGAGGATGTTGAGGTAGTCCTGGATCTGCGGCAGAGTCGAGGATCGCCTCGCTGAACTGCTTGGCCGACCCGGCGATGAGCGCGCCGTAGAGCCCGATCCCCAGGCCCCATGCGATGCGCGACGCCGAGCACGGTCGGCGAGTTGCCGCGACGAATGGGCCGCGCGATGCCCGCCGGGAGAGACGGCAGGCGCAGCCAGCGCGAGAGCCGCCGAGCCGCCCGATGTCGCGACGTTCGAAGCCGACGACGCCGATCGCGAACAGGACGACGATCGCGACCGCCGAGCAGCCCGACCGAGGGCCAGTCGGTGACGCCCGGCGAGCGGCCGGTGGCCGGCGGTCCAGTCGAACCACGACAGGGGCCCGAGCGCGTCGATGACGGCGGAGAGGGAGCGCGTACGACGTAGATGAGATAGCCGCCGAAGAGGGCGAGCAGCCCGAACGCGAGCGCCCGGGTCCGCCCGACGAACGGCGCGGTCGCGAAGGCCGACCCCACCGCAGGCCAGCATCAGCAGCCCGATAGAGCAGCGCCTAGCCCGAGCGCCGCGGCCAGGCCGAGATCTCGTCGCCGGGCAGCAGGGCGAACGCCGGGCCGGCGAGCCAGGTGAAGACGCGCGACGATCGAGCATCGCGACGCGACCGCGGTGACGTGGCCGGCGAGCTTCTGGAGGGCGATCGACCGACGGCTCGTGCGGCGTCGACGGCCAACAGGTCGAGGCTGCCCTTGGCGGCCTCGCCGGCCAGCGTGCCCGACAGCGCCAGGACGGACCACAGCCCGAGCATGACGGGCAGCGATGTTGCCGACGCGCCAGGAGATGAAGCCGCCGAGCGTGTCGATGTTGATCGGCGCGCCGAGCAGGCCCCGGAAGACCGGCGGCAGGGAGCGCCATCTGGCCGACGAGCAGCGCCCGCGACTCCGGCGTCGTGAACTCCGTGTCCGTATGGGCGCGGCGGTCGCGAGCATGAACAGCGCCGCCCGAGCAGCCCGACGATCAGCGCCGCTCGACGGCTGTCGCGGACGGTCTTGGCGAAGATCGAGGTGAGTCCCATGACCCGCGACCATGGCCGGCCGCGAGTGAGGGCGACGGCGCTAGCGGACATCGGAGCCCACCCCGGCCGGCGTGTGGTCGCCGTACTGGGCGAGGAAGACGTCCTCGAGGTTCGGCTCGCGGCTGACGACGTCGACGAGGCCGTGCGGCGCCGCGGCGGCGATGACCGCGCCGATCGGGCCGTTGACCCGCATCGTGACGACGTGCCCTGCGACCGTCGACGTCGCTGACGCCGTCGATCGGCTCGAAGACCGCGGTCGCGACCGGGCGCGCCGAACGTCAGCTCGACGTGGTGGAAGGCGAGCTCGCGGATGGCCTCGATCCGGTCGACCTGGACGAGGCGGCCCTCGCGGATGATCGCGACGCGGTCGCAGGTCCGGTCGACCTCGTCGATGATGTGCGACGACGAGGAAGATCGTCCGGCCCTCGGCCCGCGCCTCGCGGACGAGCTCGAAGAACGTCTGCTGGACGAGCGGGTCGAGGCCCGACGTCGGCTCGTCGAGGATCAGCAGGTCGGGCCGGTGCTGGAGCGCCACGACCAGGCCGACCTTCTGCTTGTTGCCCTTCGAGTACTCCTTGAAGCGGCGGCTCGGGTCGAGGTCGAGGCGCTCGACGAGCTCGGCGACGTACGCCCGCGTCGACGCCGCCGCGCAGGTTCGCGAAGTAGGCGATGGTGTCGGCGCCGGTCAGCCGGTCGTAGAGGTCGAACTCGCCGGGCAGGTAGCCGACGCGGCGGTGGATCGCGACCGGGTCAACGGTCGTCTCGATGCCGAAGACCTCGGCGCGCCCCGAGGTCGGGCGGATGAGGTCGAGCAGGACGCGCATCGTCGTGGTCTTGCCGGCGCCGTTCGGGCCCGAGGAAGCCGAAGACCTCGCCCTCGGTCGACGTCGAGGTCGAGCTCGGTGATGCCGCGGTGGACGCCGTAGGCCTTGGTCAGCTGTCGGTGTGGATGATCGTGGTCACGATGGGTCCTTCCTGCCGGCGGCGCCGGCGCGCTCCTGGAGGAAGCGGTCGATGACGACCGGGACCTCCCGTTCGACGAAGGCGAACACGTCGCGGAATCTCCTGGAGCCGGGCCGCGACTCGGGTGGACGATCCGCGATGGCAAGCGAGACCGCGCTCGGCGATCTCCCGGAACTGGCGGTAGATCGACCGGCGTTCGCGAGGAACTTCTCGAACGTCTCCGGCGGCGCGCTGAAGTACTCACGCCGGTCGCCGCGTCGCGTCCCCGCCGGATCATCCCGGCGCTGGCGAGCATGCGGGCGGTGCCGCTGATCGCGCCACGGCTCGCCTGGAGGGCCTCCGCGAGGTCGGCCGCGGTCTGCTCCGGCGGCTCGCAGATCAGCAGCCAGCCCCACATCCGGCCGGCCATCGGGGTCATCCCGTAGGACGCCAGGGCCTGGCCCATCTCCTCGACGAAGCGCTCTCGCCGTCGGTCATCACCGCTGTATGCTACGACCGTTCCGAAGATTCAGTCAATACTGAACACGACGAACGCGGCGTGGCCGGGTCAGTCGATCGGCTCGGCGCTCACGCCGGGTGGGTCGAGCGCTCGGTCGCCTCCGCGCGTTCCTTGAGCACCCGCAGGTGCGCCTCGACCCGGCTGCTCAGCGACGCCCGGCCGAGCCGGACGAGGATGCCCGTCCAGCGGTCGATACGGCTCGAAGGTCGCGGCGTGGACGACCCGCGTCCCGCCGGCGACCGGCTCGAGCCGCCAGCTCCACTCGCTCTCGAACCCGGAGCCCGTGACCCGCAGCCGGAAGACGCGACTCCGGGCGGGCCTCGAGGCTCTCGACCCGGGCCTCCTCGCGCAGAAGCCCGAGCCGGGTCCGCGCCGGCCGGGTCGTGGCAGCGGCCGGCCACGACGGCGCGGCCGGACCGAGCCGCAGCTCCGGGAACAGGAGAGGCCGGCGCGTCGGGATCGTGGAGCGTCGCCCAGACGACCCGGGGCGGGGCCTGGACGAAGACCCGGCGCTCGACGAGCGCCGTCCGCCGCGGCGGTGGTCGCCGGGACGCCGGTAGCCGACCTCCGGATCGGGGCGGACGGCCATCCGCTACAGCCCCGATCGGGTGCCAGACCGTCTTCATCTCGAGGAAGGCGGCGATCCATTCGGGGCGCTCGGCGGCGCGGTCGTCGAGCCAGTCGAACCGGGCCTCGGACACGGTGGTCGGCCGGCGCGACAGGCGCTTGATGTCGTCGGCGGCGAGGAGCTCGGTCTCGGTCCGCATGTCGTCGGGCACGCCCCACGTGTCGAGCGCATCGACGTCGACGTGGGCGGCCAGGACCGGCACGAGCTCCGTCTTGAGCCCGGTCAGGACGTTGACGACGCCGCCGGGCACGTCCGACGTCGCGAGCACCTCGGTCAGCGTGACCGCCGGCAGCGGCCGCGTCTCGCGACGTCAGCAGCACGACGGCATTGCCCGCGACGAGCGGCGGGGCGAGGCGGCTGACGAGGCCGAGCAGCGACGAGGTCTCGGGCGCGACGACGCCGACGACGCCGGTCGGCTCGGGGATCGTGAAGTTGAAGTACGGCGCGGCGACCGGGTTGGACGAGCCCAGGACCTGGGCGATCTTGTCGGCCCAGCCGGCGTACCAGACCCAGCGGTCGATGGCCCGGTCGACGACCTCGCGGGCGCGGGCGTCGCGCAGGCCCTCGGCGGCCGCGACCTCGGCGACGAACTGGTCGCGCCGGCCCTCCATCAGCTCGGCGACGCGGTAGAGGACCTGGCCGCGGTTCATCGCGGTCTTGGCCGGCCCAGCCCGGGAACGCCTTCGCGGGCGGCCCGGACCGCGTCGCGCAGGTCCTTGCGCGACGCCCGGCAGGCGTTGGCGAGCGGCGTGCCGTCGGCGGCCGTGACCAGGTACGAGCGGCCGCTCTCGGTCCGCGGGAACGCGCCGCCGATGTACAGCTTGTAGGTCTTGCGGACCTCGATGCGCGGGGCCGCTGCGGCGGTCGTCGCGACCGCGCCGCGATCGAGCGCGGCCCGCGAGGCCCGGGCGCGTGCGGGCGGCCACGGTCAGCGGTCCTCGAGCCGGACGTAGGCGTGCAGGCCGTGCATGCCGCCCTCGCGCCCGAAGCCCGACTCCTTGTAGCCGCCGAACGGCGACGTCGGGTCGAACCGGTTGAACGTGTTGGCCCAGACGACGCCGGCCTTGCATCTCGCGAGACCATCTCGAGGATGCGCGAGCCCTTGTCGGTCCAGACTCCCGGCCGACAGGCCGTAGCGCGGTGTTGTTGGCCTTCTCGACGGCCTCGTCGGGCGTCCGGAACGTCAGCACCGACAGCACCGGCCCGAAGATCTCCTCGCGCGCGATGCGGTGGCTCTGGGCGACGTTCGTGAACAGCGTCGGGCCGGAAGAAGTAGCCGCGCTCGGGCAGGTCGCAGGCCGGCTGGTACAGGTCGGCGCCCTCGGCCACGCCGGACGCGACGAGCTCGGTGATCTTCTCGAGCTGGCCCTTCGAGTTGATGGCCCCGACGTCGGTGTTCTTGTCGAGCGGGTCGCCGACGCGGATCGTCGACAGGCGGTCCTTGAGCTTGTCGATGAGCGGTCTCGGCGATCGACTCCTGGACGAGCAGCCGCGAGCCGGCGCAGCAGACCTCGCCCTGGTTGAAGTAGATGCCGTTGACGATGCCCTCGACCGCCTGGTCGAGCGGCGCGTCGTCGAACACGATGTTGGCGGCCTTGCCGCCGAGCTCGAGCGTCAGCGCCTTGTCGGTGCCGGCCACGCCCTCGGCAGATCTTGCTTGCCGATCTCGGTCGAGCCGGTGAACGCGACCTTGTCGACGTCCGGGTGGGTGACCAGCGCCATGCCGATCTCGCCCGGGCCCGGTGACGATGTTGACGACGCCCGGGCGGCAGGTCGGCCTGGCGGCAGACGTCGGCGAAGAGCAGCGCCGAGAGCGGCGTCGTCGAGGCCGGCTTGAGCACGACCGTGTTGCCGGCGGCGAGCGCCGGGGCGATCTTCCAGGCGAGCATCAGCAGCGGGAAGTTCCACGGGATGATCTGGGCGGCGACGCCGAGCGGCCGCGCCACGCGACCCGGGAACGCGTACTCGAGCTTGTCGGCCCAGCCCGCGTAGTACCAGAAGTGGGCCGCGGCGAGCGGCACGTCGACGTCGCGGCTCTCCTTGATCGGCTTGCCCGAGTCCATCGATTCGAGGACGGCGAACTCGCGCGACTGCGCTCCTGGAGGATGCGCGAGATCCGGAACAGGTACTTGGCCCGCTCGCGGCCGGAGAGCTGGCCCCCACGACCGGCGCTGGGCGCGGCGCGCGGCGCGGACCGCCTTGTCGACGTCGACCGGCGTCGCGCTGGCGACCGCGGCGAGCGGCTGCTCGGTGGCCGGGTCGATCGTCGCGAACGTCGCCGCCGCCGGTCGCTGGCACCTCGCGGCCGCCGATGAACAGCCCGTAGCGCTCCTTGAGCGTGACGATGTCGCGCGCCTCGGGCGCCGGCGCGTACTCCCACGGGATCGCCTGGCCGTCGCCGAGCCCCCAGCTGGATGGCGCGCTCGACGAGCCCGTCGCGATGGGGAGTCGCGTGTCGGTGGCCATCGCGGAGGCATCATAGCGCTGGAACACCCGGCGGCCCCGCGCGGCGCTCCTGCGTCGACCGCCGGAAGGAGGACGTCATGGTCGGCCGGATCATCCGCAGGATCGTGGTCGCGTTCGTCGCGATCACGAGCATCTCGGCGGTCGCCGCGGCGAGTCGCCGAAGCGCTCGATCGTGTCGACCGGCGGCCCCGATTCCGGACGAGATCGCGCTTGGCGGCGATCTTCGACATCGGACGGACCTGGAGAGCCGGGCGACCTCGTTCCGGCGGTGGATTCGCTGCTGTGCTGGTTCGGCTGGCGGGACCGTCGACCTGCGGCGGCGCCGACGCTCGACCCGACCGGCGCCCGCCTCACGATCCGGGCGATCTTCGGTCGGCGGCCTCGCTCGTCGTGCCCGACGACTGGCAGGTGGACCTGAAGGTCATCGGGATCATGGGCGGCGTCGGCGACACCCGGGACATGCGGCGGAAGGCCGGCCGACGCGCCCGCGCCTCATCGTCGATGGCTTCGCGCTCTTCGGCGGCTTCGGGATCTCCTCCCGCCCGCCCGACACGCCTCGACTGACCGCGACGATCAGCAGTCGTACTTCTTGAGCGGGTGGATCTTCTCGCAGTAGCGGACGTGGAGGTGGTCGTCGTGACCGGCGAACCGCGTCGTCAGGCCTTCGCTTGATCAGCACCGGGTCGTTGAAGTAGATGAGCTTCACGTGGCCGGGCGCGGCCGCGCGGATCGCCTTGACGAGGGCCCGGGTCGCCGCCCGGTCGTACGTGGCAGCCCGGTAGTTGCCACCCCAGCGGCACTGGTCCTTGCCCTCGCGCATCAGCCGGAGGTCGACGTCCAGGCCGCGCTCGTGGGTCTCGTGGCCGGCGATGTCGCCGCCGTGCTGGAGCGAGACATCCCCGACCGCGACGCGGCCGTGTCCCTGCCCGGCCACGACCCGCGCCGCCGCCTCGAGCTGGTTGATCGCCGCGCCCGTCGCCCAGTTGGCCGTGCCGTTGCCGACGCTGTAGTCGCACAGCGACGGTCTTGTTGAACGTCGGCAGCTCGAAGTGCCAGATGAGCCGGCGCCAGGTCGCGCCGTTGACGACGCCCGTGATCGGCAGGCCCTCGTGCTTCTGGAACGCCCTGACGGCCGTCCGCGTCGCCGCGCCGAAGATCCCGTCGACTCGGTGGGTCCAGGTGCCGCTTCGCGTGGAGCTCGCGCTGGACGGCCGACGACCGCCGGCGCCGCGTGCTGCCGATGCTGACCCGCACGATGAGCTTCGCCCACGTGGCGTCGTCGACGATGCCGTTCGCCGGCAGGCCGGCGGCCGCCTGGAAGGCCTTGACCGCGTCGACGGTCGTCGCGCCGAAGACGCCGTCGACGGCCACCGGATAGCCGCGCTCGTTGAGCAGCCCCTGGATCGCCTTCACGTCCGTGCCGCGGTTGCCGAGGCTCTGGGTCGGGAACCTCGGTGACGCCGCGGCCGCAGTCGCCGGAGCGGTCAGCGCGAGGCAGAGGGCCGCGATCGCGAGCGGCAGGAGGCATCGGCGCAGGGCGGTCATGGCGACGTAGGGTACCCGGGCGCGCTCGATGACGTGCCGCGGCGCGCGGATCCGGGCCCGGACGCGGGTCTCGCGTCGTGTAGCCTGCGGCAACCCGATGGACCGCCTGACCGATGCCGTCGAGCTGCTCGACGGCCCGCTGGACGACCCGTCGCGCTGGCCGGCAACCTGCGCGACCTGCGCCGGGTCAACCGGTGGCTCGGCGGGGTCGCGCGCTCGTCGGCCGCGACGCGATCGACGCGCTCGCCGGCGCATCGCGAGCGACCTGACCGTCCTCGACGTCGGGACCGGCGGCGCCGACATCCCGCTGGCGCTCCTCGCGCGACGCCGGCCGGCGCGGTCGCACGCTCGCACGTCGTCGGCGCTCGACAGCCGGCCCGAGGTGCTCGCGGCGGCCGCCACTGGCCACGCCCGAGCGTGTCCGTCACGCCCGGGCTCGAGCTCCACGTCGGCGACGGCCGGTCGCTCCCCTACCCCGACCGCTCGTTCGACGTCGCCCACGCCTCGCTCGTCCTCCACCACCTCGACGCCGGCCGAGGCCGTCGCGCTGCTGCGCGAGATGGGCCGCGTCGCGCGGCTCGGGATCGTCGTCAACGACCTCGATCGCAGCCGGCTGGCGCTGGCTCGGGCGCCTGGCTGATCGGCCACCTGCTGACCGGCAACCGCTACACGCGCCACGACGCGCCGCTGTCGGTCCGGCGGGCGTACCGGCTGGACGAGGCGGTCGCGCTGCTCCGGGCGGCCGGCCTGGCGCCGGTCCGGACCATCCGCGGGCGCGTTCGGCCAGCGGTACGCGATCGCGGCGGTCCGACCGAGCGCGAACGCCGACGGGCCGCGGCGCCGGAGCGGATGCGATGGCCGCGATCGAGCGGACCGAGGTCGCGATCGTCGGCGGCGGCCCGGCCGGGGCGGTCCTGGCCGCCCGGCTCGCCCGAGCCGGCCGTCGACGTCGTCGTCCTCGAGCGGGCGCCCGCGTGGCACTGGCGGGCCGGCGGCGTCTTCGCGTCGCCGGCCGCGGTCGCGGCCCTGCGGCGGGCCGGCCTCGAGCGGCGACGTCCTGGCCGCCGTCGCCCGGCCGATCCCGGCGATGCGCGTCGAGACGCCGGCCGGGCACGACGTTCCGCCTGACCTACGGCGCCGAGCCGGCGGCGAGCCGGCGGTCGGGTTCGACCGGTCGCGCGCTCGACCCGGCGCTGCTCGAGCTCGCGCCGGACGCCGGCGCCGAGGTCCGGCGCGGCTGGGCGGTCGACGGGCGTCGACCCGAGCGCGGCCGGCTCGAGGTCCGCGGACCCGGACGGGCCGGCGCGCTCGATCCGCGCCGACGGTCATCGTCGGGGCCGACGGGCTGCGCTCGGTCGTCGCGCGGGCGGCCGGCGTCGACCGCCCGGCCCGGCTCGCGCCGCGGGTCGGCCTGACCTACCACCTCGCCGACCACGAGCCGGACCGGCTGCGCGCGACGCCCGGATGCGCGTCGTCCGCGACGGCTACGTCGGGATCGCGCCGGTGCCGGGCGGCCGGGTCAACGTCGGGATCGTGCTCGGCCGGTCGTGGCGGACGAGCGCTCGCCCGCGACGGCGCGCGCGGCCGTCGCGGACCGCGATCGTCGCGGCGCATCCCGCCGACCGACGACGACCCCGCGGCGTGGCGCGACGGCGCCGCCGCTCGACGCGCGTCGCGGGCGCCTGGCCGCTCGGCCACCGCGTGACCCGCCGGGCCGGGCCGCGGCTGGCTGCTCGTCGGCGACGCGGCCGGGTTCCTCGACCCGTTCACCGGCGAGGGCCTCCATCGGGCGCTCGTCTCGGCCGAGCTGGCCGCCGCCGCGATCGGCGCGCGCAGCGCGCGGCCGGCGCCGACGCGCTTCGCCGCCTACGACCGGGCGATGCACCGCCGGTTCCTCGCCAAGGACGCCGTGTCGTGGCTCGTCCAGGCGTTCCTCGCCCGGCCCGCCCTGTTCGAGTACGCCGCCCGCCGGGTCGCCGCGCGGCCGACGGTCCGTGCGACGATGGGCCTCGTGATGGGCGACCTCGTCCCGGCCGGCCGCGCGCTCGACCCGCGCTTCCTCGCCGCGCTGCTCGCGCCATGAGCGACGGGCGAGCGCGGCGGACACGCGTCGGCGGCCTATGCCCTCGTCGACCGACGACGCGGGCCGGATCCTGCTGTGCCGGATCGGCGCCGTCGGTCGCTGCCGAGCGACGTCTGGACGCTGCCGGGCGGCGGGCTGCGACTTCGGCGAGCCGCCCGAGGCCGCGGTCGTGCGCGAGCTCGAGGAGGAGGCCGGCTACGACGGCGAGGTCGTGCGCCTCGTCGACGTCTCCGACCGGATCTGGCCGACGAGCGTCGACGGCGTCCGGACCGCATGCCATCCGCATCGTCTACGAGGTCCGGATCATCGGCGGCGAGCTCCGCGACGAGCAGCGACGGCTCGACCGACACCTGTCGCTGGTTCGCGCCCGACGAGGCGCCGGACGCCTCGACCTCGGCGGAGCTGGCCCGCGCATGCGCTGGCGCTCTCGCCGGCCGCAGGCGGCTGGCGCGTGACGTCGATGCACAGCACGATCGGGATCGACGTCGCCGCGCCGCCGGAGCTCGTCTTCGCCCTCGCCCGCGACGTCGAGCGCTGGGAGCGGCTGCTCCCCCACTACGCCCGGTCGCGGGCCGTCGAGCGCCGCGCGGACGGCTCGCTCGTCGTCGACTTCGTCGCCCGCCGGCCGCTGATCGGCGTCCTCGGGCTCGGCCTGCCGGTGGCGTGGCGCTCGCGGACATGGACCGAGCCGGCGACGCGCCGCCTGCGCTTCGTCCACGTCGCCGGCGCCACCCGCGGGATGGACGTCACCTGGCGGATCGAGCCGACGGCAGGCGGCTGCCGCGTCGACGATCGAGCACGACTTCGCGCCGCGGCGTCCCCGTCGTTCGCCGTCGTTCGTCGACCGCTGGTTCACGCGACCGATCGCCGGCCGGACGCTGGCGACGTTCAAGGCCCTCGCCGAGGCGCTCGCCGAGCCCGAGCGGTCCGGATCGCCCGCGCCGACGAATCCACCGACATGACCGACCGACGACGCGTCTGGATCACCGGCATCGGCATCATCACCGCGATCGGGACCGGCCGTCGACGCGTTCCGGGCCGGGCTGCGGGCCGGCCGCTCGCCGGTCAAGCGGATCGACCGCTTCGACCCGAGCCCGTTCCGCTCGCAGGTCGCGGCCCAGGTCGACGACTTCGACCCGCTCGCCTGGATGCCGCCCAAGACCGCCCGCCAGCTCGACCGGTTCAGCCAGTTCGGGCTGGTCGCCGGGCGGCTCGCGCTCGACGACGCGGGGCTGCGCCCGGGCGAGGACGGCGGCCGCGCCGCCCGCAGCGGATCGGGATCTACCTCGGCTCGGCGCTCGGCGGCATCGCCTACGCCGAGGAGCAGCACGAGCGCTACCTCGAGCAAGGGCATCCGCCAGGTCGCGCCGAACCTCGCCCTCGCGGTGTTCGGCGGCGCGGCGCCGGCCAACCTCGGCATCGCGCTCGACGTGCGCGGGCCGATCCTGTCGACCGCCAACTCGTGCGCGTCGGGTGCGGTCGCGCTCGGCGAGGCGCTCGGGCGACCTGCGCGAGGGCCGGGTCGACGCCGCGATCGCCGGCGGCTGCGAGATCCCGCTGCAGCCCGCTCGCGTTCGGCGCGTTCGACATCATCCGGGCGCTGTCGGCCGGCCACAACGACGACGCCGGGCACGGCCGCCCGGCCGTTCGACGTCGGCCGCGACGGGTTCGTCATGGGCGAGGGCGCGGCGCTGCTCGTGCTCGAGGACGGCGGAGGTCGCCGCGGCGCGCGGCGCGACGCCGTACGCCGAGCTGCTCGGCTACGGCGCGACGTCCGACGCCCACCACATGGTCCAGCCGCGGGCCGACGGCCGCGAGGCGGCGCGGGCGGCGACGATCGCGCTCGACGACGCCGGCGTCGAGCCCGGCGAGATCGACTACGTCAACGCGCACGCCTCGTCGACGCCGATCGGCGACGTCGCCGAGGCGCGGGCGATCGCGACTGGCGCTCGGCGAGCGCGCCGCGACCGTGCCGGTCAGCGGCACGAAGGCGCTGTACGGCCATCCGCTCGGGGCGTCGGGCGCGATCGAGGCCGCGATCTGCGCGCTCGGCGATCCGCGACGGCTGGGCGCCGGCGTCGGTCAACCTCGACGAGCCCGATCCCGGACTCGGCGGCGCTCCTGCCGGGCCTGCTGCGCGAGGGCCGCGACGGCACCTACCGGCGCGTGCTGTCGACCTCGTTCGGGTTCGGCGGCCTGAACGCCGCGCTCGTCTTCGGCGCGCCCGACGACGTAGGGCCGCCGGTGCCTAACGCGGTCGGGCGGCCTCGGGGAACGAGCCCGACACGTTCGCGTTGACGGCGGCTGCCGTCGCATGGCGCAGTGGCCGATCGAGTGCGCGCCGGCGGATCCAGACGAGCGCCCCGATCCCGACCGCGAGCGACAGCACCCCGCCGACCGCCGATCGCGATCGCCGATGCCCGAGGCCGAGGCGATGCCGCCCATCAGCAGGCCGCCGATCGGGATCGAGCCGCGAAGACCGTCGTGTAGACGCTCATGACCCGGCCGCGCAGCTGGTCGGGGACGGCCAGCTGGATGCGTCGTGTTGCCGGTGGCGGCCATCAGGATCGCCCCGAACCCGACGACGACCATGAGCAGCGAGCGACACGGGAACGACGTGCGAGACGGCGAGGAGCGACCGACGCCGACGCCGAGGATCAGCGCGCCCGCCGGCGATCCGGATCGGCCGCGGGCGTGCCGCCGAACGCGAGCCAGCAGCGCGGCGAGCAGCGAGCCGACGCCCGATGCGGCCATCAGGAAGCCGTAGCCGGCGGCGTCGCTGTGGAGCGTCTCCTGGGCGAGCGCCGGGATGAGGACGCTGAAGTTCATGCCGACCGTCGCGACGAGACCGACGACCAGGACCGCGAGCAGGACGAGCGGGGTGCTCCGGACGTAGTCGAGGCCTTCGCGCAGGTGTGCGAACGACCGCGCCGACCGACTCGCGGCCGGGCGATGCGGGGCGGGCGTGCGCAGCTCCGATCGTCGCGCATCAGCGAGCAGGCCGACGATGACCGCGAGGAAGCTGACCGCGTTGATCGCGAAGGCCGCGGCCGACGCCGAACAGCGCCGATCGCCAGACCGGCGATGCGCCGGCCCGACGACGCGCGCGCCGTTGAACATCGCCGAGTTGAGCGCGACGGCGTTGCCGATGTCCTCGCGCCCGACCATCTCGACCGCGAACGACTGGCGGACCGGCATGTCGACGGCGTTGGCGCAGCCGAGCAGGAGCGCGAGCACGAGGATCATCCAGACCTCGACGACGCCGGTGACGGTCAGGACGGCGAGGACGATCGGCGAGGATCATCATCACGGCCTGGACGACGATCAGGGTCTGGCGCTTGGGCAGCGCGTCGGCGAGCGACGCCGGCGAACAGCCCGAAGATCATGACCGGGATGAACTGGGCGGCGGCCACGACGCCCGAGCCAGAGCGGGTCGTGGGTCAGCTCGAGGACCAGCCAGGCCTGGGCGACCTGCTGCATCCAGGTGCCGACCAGCGAGATCGCCTGGCCGCTGAAGAACAGCCGGTAGTTGCGGTGGCGGAAGGCGGCGACGCCGCGGGCGCCGCGAGTCAGCGAGGCGGCCGGCCCGATCGGTGCGTCGGCGTCGCGGCGCGCGCTCCGGGTGCGGGTCGGGCCGCCGTCGAGCTCGGCGAGATGGCGTCGAGGTGCGCGCGGCGCGCGCGCGCCTCCTCGATCATCGTCGCCGAGGCGGGCGGCCTTGGCCTCGAGGATCTCGATCTGGCGCTCGACCCGGGCGCGGGCCTCGTCGAGGAGCGCGCGGCGCTCCGTCGGGTCGCTGGTCGTGGCGCGAAGCGCTCGCGGTTGCGCTCGCGGGCGGCCTCGTCCTCGAGCAGCTGGCCGATCTGGGCGAGCGAGAACCCGGCGTCGTCGCGGAGGCTCTTGATGAAGCGCAGGCGCTCGAGGTCCGAGGCGTCGTACAGGCGGTAGTCGCCGTCGGATCGGGCGGCCGGCTCGAGCAGCCCGATCTCCTCGTAGTAGCGGATCGCGCGGGTGGTCAGGCCGGTCTCGGCCGCGACCTCCTTGATGCGGAGGAGCCGGGGCTCATCGATGGGTATGGGCGCACGCGTGGACATTCGAACGTCATGATACCACAACCTTCACGTTCACGTTAATGTGAGAGTGAAGCCCGCACCGCCGTTTGCGTTCGATCAGCGCGAACGCCGCTCGCGATCCATCTCCTCGCGGATCTTGCGCTCCTGCCAGGCCTCGCCGAGGAACCGGCCCGAGCCCAGGGCGTAGACCCCGTGCGCGATGAGGCCGATGCCCCAGCCGCCAAGCACATAGATGAACCAGATGCGGTCCGGGTCCGTCGCGAGGTTGTACGCGGCCAGGCCCAGGTTGACGATCACGAAGACGATCGCGTGGACGTAGAAGCCCTGGAGGATCTCGACCCGCCGCTTCGCTCGCTCATATCGGTCCTGGTCATTCGTTTCGTTCTGGTTCATGAGTGCTGCCTCCGTATGCCGATGCTTTGATGGATACGGCGTCACGAGCGACGCGCCGTGCCGGTGTCTGACCCGATCGCCCGATACCAGGCGAGCGTGAGATCGATCGCCTCGGGGTGCGGCGTCACGTCGGCGCCGAACGCCCGGGCGAACTTCGAGTGGTCGACGACCCACGGACGTTGCCGCTGGTACTGCTGCTCCTTGACGGCTCGAAGGGCCGGGCTGAGCGAGGCCGCGATCGTGAGCATCGGCGACGGGAGGACCCCCAGCTTCACCGGGTTTCCGGTCGCCTCGAACACGAGCCCGACGAACTCCCGGGACGTCAACGTCTCGGCGCTGGGCACGTGCCACACCTGGCCGAGCGCGGCATCGTGTGTTCCCAGGGTCACCAGTCCACGTGCGAAGTCGCCGACGTAGGTCACCGTGTGCGGCAGGTCCGGGTCGGCCAGCAGTTGGACTCCCTTGCCGGCGAGGGCGGGCTCGAAGAGCCGTTCGCCGACCGTCGACAGCCGACCCCACGGACCGTAGTAGTCGGACGCGCGGCCGATCGTCGCTCGGACGGTTCCCGCGGCATCGGCCGCCATCAGCTCATCGGCGAGCGCCGCCCGTACCCGGCCGTTCGGACCTGTGGCCCGGGACGGCAGGTCCTCGGTCAGCGGGCCATCGACGGGCCCGTAGGCATAGAGGTTGTCGGCATAGACGATCCTGGCCCCGGTCGCGACCGCGCCCGCGAGCACGCCGCGCATGAGTGGAGGCAGGAGTTCGGGCCAGCGGTGGTAGACCGCCGACGCCGCGTGATAGATGACCGATGCGCCCGCCATCGCGCGACGTGCCTCGGCGAGATCGGTGACGTCAGCCTCGACGACCTCGACCCCGCCCGGCAGACCGGCCGTGTGATGGCGAGAGACCGAACGCACGCGAAACCCGCGCCCGGCAAGTTGACCAGCCACGGCGCGCCCGACGGGCCCGGAACCGACGACGACGTGAAGATCGGGCTCGGTCTTGGGTTGCTCCAGGTTCGAATGGTTGATGTCAACGGTGTTCACATCTGGTAGCATGCGCCATGAAGTGAACAATGTCAACATAGAGGCGCAATGAGACCCGACGGATCGCGAGACCTACCACCATGGCGACCTTCCGCGGGCGCTCGTGGCCGCCGCGGTCGAGCTCGCCCGGTCCGGCGGGCCGGACGCCGTGGTCCTCCGCGAGGTCGCTCGCCGGCTCCGGGTGTCACCCGCCGCGATGTACCGCCATTTCCCGGATCGCGATGCGCTCCTTGGCGAGGTCGCCAGGGTCGCCCGTGGTGATCTCGCCCGTCGGATGAAGGACGAGGTGGGACGCGTCCATGAGACCGACCCGCGCACCCGGTCGGTCCTGGCGTTCCGGGCGGTCGGGCGCGGGTACATCCGGTTTGCGCAGGACGAGCCGAACCTGCTCGCCACGGCGTTTCTCCCGATCATGCCGTCCGCCGAGGCCATCGAGGACCCGAGTCCCTGGCACATCCTCGCTGGCGCCCTGGACGACCTGGCCGCGACCGGTGCGATGCCCCCCGAGCGCCGCGCCGGAGCCGAGACCATCGCCTGGTCCGCGGTCCATGGATTCGCGGTCCTGCGGGCAAGCCACGCGTTCGAGTCCTCCGGCGAGTCCGCCCCCGACCCGGAAGGCGTCCTCGACGCCATCGCGCGATCGCTCGAGCTGGTGCAATCGCCGGGCCACAGTGATCCGGCTGGCTGAACCGACCGGGCCTCGGCCGGCGATTACGGAACGATTCGTCTGGCGAACCCGCCAATAGACTCTAGACGCGACCAGACCGGCCGCGCAGAGACGAGGGCGACGTGCAACGAGACCTCGTGGAGCGAGCGCGGAAGGGCGATCATGACGCCTTTGCCGTGCTGGCAGGCGCCACGATCGGTCGATTGGACGCCGCGGCCCGGCTCATCCTCAGGGATCCCTACCGCGCCCAGGACGCCGTCCAGGAGACGCTCGTCCGGTGCTGGCGGGACCTGCCCACTCTGCGCGACCCCGATCGCTTCGACGCCTGGCTCCACCGGCTCTTCCTCAACGCCTGCCGCGATGAGCTCCGGTCGGTCAAGCGCCGCAGCATCGAGGTCGAGCTTCCCGAGATCCATCCCCTCTCGGTGCCTGACTCCCAATCGGCCTCGGCCGACCGGGACCTGATCGAGCGTGGCGTCCGCCATCTCGACCAGGACCAACGCACCGTGATCGTCCTGCACTACTACCTTGGCCTGCCGCTCCCGGACGCCGCCGCAGCGATGGGCATCCCGCTGGGGACCGCGAAGTCGCGCCTCCATCGGGCCACCCAGGCGCTGCGTGCGGCGCTCGACTCGGATGCGCGATCCCACCCAGAGCTGACGGAGGGTCGTTCCTGATGACACAGCGCGACGACCTCGACCAGATGCTCTCCGGGTGGCTCGATGACCCGTACACGCCGCCCGCTCCCGCGTACCTCGGTCAGGTGCTCGAGCGGACGCGGCGCACCCGGCAGCGGCCGGCCTGGGCCAGCCTCGAAAGGTGGCTTCCCATGGCTGACAAGGTTCTCCAACCGTCGACCGCAGCGCCGGTTCGACTGGCCTACCTCCTTCTCATCGCACTCCTCGTGGTGGCCCTGATCGCAGCCGCCGCGCTCGTTGGGTCCCGACTCCTCACCGCGACTCCGCCGATCCCGCAAGGCGACGCGGCCGTGATCGCGTTCGCGTCCCAACTGGGTGGCGAGACCAGTCCCCCGACGGGCGACCTCTACACCCTCAGGGCCGATGGCACGGACCTGCGCCAGCTGACGAATGCTTCCAGCGCTTCCGCCATCGATGAGGCCCCCGTGTGGTCGCCGGATGGCACGCGGATCGCCTTCCGCGGCTACAAAGGGTCGAAGAACTCGATCGAACTGGTCGACGCTGCTGGGGGGAGCCGGACCACGTTGTGGACCAGCGACGCAGGGCGAGACGTGTTCTGCGCCGAGCACGACGACATCGCGTGGTCGCCCGATGGGCAGACCGTGGCCTTCGCCGCCCACGTGGGGTGCCCCGGCCAACCTGACCTGTTCGTCGTCCCGGCCGACGGGTCAGCGCCGGCGGTCAGGCTTCTCGCATCCGGCACGAACGGCGTGTTCCCGAGGTTCGCGCCCGATGGCGGGCGGATCGCGTTCCTCGGCGCTGAGGCCGGCGGCCCGAGCGGCCTTTACGTGGCCGAGGTTGGATCGGCCGGCGCCGATGCCGGCGGCCTCCAGGCCCGTCGGACCGGACCGGATCTGGTCGGCAGCCCGGGGGACCAGTGGTTCCCGCCGCAATGGTCCCCAGACGGCACGGAGCTCGCGGTCGGGGTCGGATCACTCGGGGGAGGGGCCCGAGATCGTCGTCGTCAAGGCCGACGGTTCAGGGTCGCGCGTCGTGGCCGCCGATCAGGCGTTCAACCCGACCTGGTCACCGGACGGCAAGCGTCTCGCGTTCCACCGCATGGTGGATGAGTCGGAGTTCTGGCACGAGCGGCCGTGCACGATGCGGGTCTGGGTGGTGAACGCGGACGGATCCGGCGAGCGGCGTCTCGACCCGCTGGTCGACGGGTGCGTCCTCCCGCCGATCTGGTCGCCCGACGGGACCCGCCTGCTGAGCCTCGTGATCGCCGACGATTACTTCCATGTCGGCGTGCTCAGCGCCGACAGCGACGAGCCGCCGGTCGTCTTTCAACAGTCCTACGGGGCGTCCTGGCAGCCGGTATCTGCGCCGCTGCCTCCGGCGCCCTCGTTCCCGGCGACTCCCTGACGTCTCCTCGCTCCGCGAGTTCGATGACCCCGGTCGCGTGCCGGGGTCATCAGATGTCCTCGATTGCAGCGGTACGATCGGCCGGCGCGGTTCCAACGAAGGTCGCGTCCGACCCGGCGGTCAGGCTGGGAATGGAGGTCGGGATGCCGGACATGCGGGCGGACGAACGCCTCGGATCGACGCCGAACGCCATCACGAGCGGGAGTGAGATGGTCGACCTGCCTCCCGCCCTCCGACTCCAGATCCTCACAACGGAGCACTGGAGCCTGTTGGCCACGCGCGGCCTCAGTTGGAGCGAAGCGTTCAGTCGTGCTGGGATGTTCCTCTCGGCGCTTTCGGCGGCGGTCGTCGCGCTCGCCCTCGTCGCGCAAGCCACGACTTTCGGTGACGGCTTCGTCATGTTCGCTCTCCTGATCCTGCCCATCGTCCTGTTCCTCGGGATCGCGACGTTCGTCCGGCTCGTCGAGATCGACCACGAAGACATCCGGTGGGTGATCGGCATGAACCTCCTCCGCCACGCCTACCTCGACGCAGCCCCGGAGCTGCGCCCCTACTTCATCACGGGTTGGCACGACGACGAGGTCGGGATCATGGCCACCTTCGGAGCGAAGCCCGGACCAGGCGGATTCGTCCACGAGTTCGTGACGACGCCCGGTGTGGTCGCGGTCGTCGACGGCGTGCTTGCCGGCGTCCTGACCGGGATCGTCGGAACGCGACTCGGTGCCGACATGGCGATCACGATCGGCCTGGCGGCGGCCACCGGCCTGGTGACGGTCGCGCTGCTCGCGACGTACCAGTATCGAGGCGCGGTCCGGCCGCGCGGGCAACGCCGAGCGCGGTTTCCCGGGGCGCCCGACGATGCAGTCGAACCGTAGACGACGGTCCGCCTCGACCGGCGACGCTCGCCGCGCCTAGGGGTTCGCTGGCGCCGGGATCGTCGGGACCGACACGCTGGGCGCGGCGACCGCGTCCCCGCGCATCCAGGCCAGGACCGGATCGGCCGACGCACGACGGCCGAGGCCGGGTCGGATCCGGACCGCGTCGGCCAGGCGTTCGACGGCTTCGCCATGCTCCCCCGTCGCTCCGAGGAGACAGGCGTCCGCGTAGAGCGCGAACGGGTCCCGGCGCCCCGCTGCCGAGAGGGACTCCAGCGCGCCACGGGCCTCGTCGATGCGACCCAATTGGGTGAAACAGGCGGAGAGCTCGGCTCGAGCGCGAGGCAGCTCCGGTCGATCGACCGCGGCCGCCAGAAGCCGTGGCAGCGCGGCTTCGGGCTGCCCGGCAAAGCGCTCCGCGACGCCCATCGTTTCGAGGAGCTCGGGGTTGCGCGGCGCCACGCCGAGCGCGCGTCGTGCGCTCTTCACGGCGTCCTGGGGTCTGCCAAGGCCGACGAGGTTGAGGGCCCGCACCTCGTGCAGGACGAAGTCATCGGGCCGGTCGGCGATGGCCATGTCGACCTGCTGGAGGCCGACATCTGGCCGTCCGAGCGCCTCGCTCAACAGGGCCTGCATGCCTGCCAGGTTGCCGCGCGTCGTGCGATCCAGGTCGGCGCGCGCCAGGGCCGCGTCGATCGCGAGCGCGGCCTCCTCGTATCGCTGGCTCACGTACAGGGCGATCACCCGACCGACCTCGCCGCCGGTCGCCGCGTCGGGCGCTCGCTCGAGCGCATCCGTGTCCGAGCGTGCCTCGTCGTGCCTGCCCATCGCGGTCCGGACCATGGCACGGCCGGTCAGGGCCATCGACAGGTCGGGCTTGCGCTCGAGAAGCTCCGAGTAGGCTGCCTCGGCCTCCTCGTACCGGGTCATGAGGCGCAACGCTGTCGCGCGATGGAGGAGCGCGTCGGTGTCGTCGGGGTTCCTCGCCAGGGCAGCATCGGCTCCGTGCAGCGCGTCGAGCGTGCGGCCGGACATGAGGAGCTCACCGCCGGTCATCGCCGGGGCGCCTCCCGAGCCCAGCACCGGCGTCCCGGCGAGCGGCGTCGACGACATGATCGCGACGAAGGCGACGATGAAGGCCGCCTCGTAGTTGCCGAGCGCGATCCCCCCGACCACGACGGCGATGAGCGTGCACCCGCCGACGATCCGGACCTCGGTCACGGCGGGGTGGCCGACGGCCACCTTCACGATGCTCTGAAGCAGGACCTGGCCGTCGAGACCGCCGACGGGCAGGAGGTTGAGCATGCTCCAGCCGAGGGTTGCGAAGAGCACGTCGTCGATGAACGCCAGCGTGGTCGGCGTGGCCGGCAGCAACCGTGCTGCGAGCACGACCACGACGCCGAGCAGCAGGCCCGCCAACGGGCCGGCGAGCGCGAGGACGATGCGGCGATGGACGCCCGGGTCGTCGCCGGACGTCTGACCGCCACCGCCATGGAGGATGACGCTGGGTGCGATCCTAAATGCGCGAAACGCGGCGACGTGGCCGGCCTCGTGCGCAAGAACGGCGGCGGTCGCCACGACCAGCCACGCGAGCAGGAGCGAATCGGTGTGTCGCTGGAGCCCGAGCACCGCGGCGAGGACGAGGAACGACGCCCGGATCTCGACCGGCACCCCGAGAGCGCGGAACCTGACGGCTGGCACGCGTGGACTCCCTCAGCAGATGTCCCACAGGGTCGTCAACATCGACGGTCGTGCCCAGCCACCGATGGTCCCGGTCAGGAGCGGCCCGGACGGCGCGCGGCCGCAGGGCCGAGCGTCAGTCGAGCGTGAAGTGGTCCGGGTCCTGGTAGCGGCCCGTGCGCTGGAACTCGATCTGCATCAGGACGTCGTTGAGCAGCGACGACGCTCCGAAGCGGAACCAGTCGGGCGACATCCAGCGCGGGCCGAGCGTCTCGTACAGGACCACGAGGTACTGGATCGCCTCCTTGGCCGTGCGGATGCCGCCGGCCGGCTTCATCCCGACCTGGCGCCCGGTCGCCCGCTCGAAGTCGCGGATCGCCTCGAGCATCACGAGCGTGACCGGCAGCGTCGCCGCCGGCGTGACCTTGCCGGTCGAGGTCTTGATGAAGTCGGCGCCGGCGGCCATCGCCAGCACGCTCGCCCGCCGGACGTTGTCGTAGGTCTCGAGCTCGCCGGTCTCGAGGATGACCTTGAGGTGCGCCTCGCCGGCCGCCTCCTTGACCTCGACGATCTCCTCGAAGACCGTCAGGTAGTCGCCCGACAGGAACGCGCCGCGGTCGATGACCATGTCGACCTCGTCGGCGCCGGCTTCGACCGCCGCCCGCGTCTCGGCGATCTTGATGTCGCGGAACGTCTGGCCGGACGGGAAGCCGGTCGCGACGCTGGCGACCTTGACGGTCGAGCCCTTGAGCGCGTCCTTGGCCTCGGCGACGAGCGCCGGGTAGACGCAGACCGCCGCGACCGACGGGATCGTCGGGTCGCCCGGCTGCGGCCGCATCGCCTTGACGCACATCGCCCGGACCTTGCCCGGCGTGTCCTTCCCCTCGAGCGTGGTCAGATCCATCATCCGGATCGCGAGGTCGAGCGCCCACATCTTCGACGCCTTCTTGATCGACCGGCGCTTGAGCGCGTCGACCCGCTCCTCGACGCCGACCTGGTCGACCGGCGTGACCCGCCCGAGCAGGCTGCCGAGCGGTCCCGGGCGGCCGTCCCAGGCGCGGATCAGCTCGTTGGCGCGCTCGCGGGCGGGGGTGTCGGGGCGTCGCGTGGTCGTCATGGGACGGAGAGGATACACCGGCCCCGCACGAGAACCGCCCGGCCACGCGAGGGCGTATCGTCGAGTGGGAGCGCGTCTCGCGGCGCGTGATGGATGCGATGGAGCGGAGGGTCGGCCATGCGCGGTGCCATGCGGCGGTCGGTCGGTCTCACGATGGTGGCGGCGGTCCTCGCCCTGATCGCCGTCCCGGCGGTCCTGGCGGCGGACGAGACGATCCCGATCGCCGACTTCGCCTTCCCGCCGACGACGACCGTCAACGTCGGGGACACGGTCACCTGGGACAACACGAGCGGCGTCGCCCACACCGCGACCGCGGACGGCGGCTCCTTCGACACCGGGAGCATCGCGGACGGGGCGTCGGCGTCGGTCACGTTCAACGCAGCGGGCACGTTCCCCTACCACTGCACCTTCCACGCGCAGATGACCGGGCTCGATCGTCGTGCAGGCCGCGGGCGGCGGTGACCCCTGCGCCGACCGACACCGCGCCACCCGCCGGAGAAGCCCGACGGCGACACCGCGGCCGTGGTCCTCGCCCTGCTCGGGGTCGTGATGCTGGTCGGGACGTTCGTCACGAACCGACGGTTCGAACCCGCGCGCCCGATCGCGGACGACGAGGGGTCCTAGCGCCCGCCGCGGACCTTGGGGAGCGGCGGCAGGCCGCGCTTGCCCTCGACCAGGAAGTGGCGGAACCAGCCGACGCACGACCTCGAGGTTCTCGACCCGTCGGAACGGCGTGCCCGAGCGCGTCAGCTCGTGGGTCTCCTCGGGCACGCGCAGCAGGCGGACCGGCCGGCGCAGCGAGCGCAGGACCGTGAACAGCGCCTCGGCCTGGCCGATCGTCGTGCGCATGTCGCGCTCGCGAGTGCTGGATGAGCAGCGGCGTGCGGATGTCGGTCGGCGTAGGTGAGCGGCGAGATCTCGCGGAAGTACTCGGGGTCGTCCCACGGCGTGGCCTCGAATTCGAGCCGCGCCCAGTCGCCGCCGCTGATGTCGCCGGTCAGGAACAGCACGCCCATGTCGTTGACCGACCGACAGGTCATCGCCGCCCGGAACCGCTGGTCGTGGCCGACGATCCAGTTGGTCAGGTAGCCGCCGTACGAGCCGCCGGTGACGCCGAGCCGGTCCGGGTCGGCCAGGCCGTCGGCGACGAGGGCGTCGACGCCGGCCAGCACGTCGCGCGTCGGTCCGGGGCCCCAGTCGCGGTGGTTGGCGTCGTTGAACGCCTCGCCGTAGCCCTCGGAGCCGCGCGGGTTGCAGTAGAAGACGCCGATCCCGGCCGCGGCGAGGACCTGGAACTCCCAGACGAGCGACCAGCCGTAGAGCGTGTGCGGGCCGCCGTGGATCTCGGGCGACGAGCGGCTGCGCGCCCTTGCCGGCCGGGCAGGAACCAGCCCTGGATGTCGCGGCCGTCGACGGTGACGTGGCGCTCGACGCGGCGTCACGCAGCTCGAGCTCGGCGAGGACGTCGGCGTTGAACGCGGTGAGGCGGCGCGTCGGCCTTCGACTCCGTCGAGCAGCCACAGGTCGGGCGGCTCGGTCGGCGTCGAGCGCAGGTAGGCGATCCGGCTGGACGCCGCGTGGCCCGGCGACCGCGTCCCAGCCCGAGATGTAGTGGCGGCCCTCGGTCAGCCGCTCGAGCCGGCCGTCGGCGACGGCGATCCGCCACAGCTCGTAGGCGCCGTCGATCGGGGCCGTGAACAGGATCGACCGTCCGTCCGCGGTCGGGACGAGCCGCGGGCCGCTCGCCCGGGGTCACGTCGCTGTTCATCGCCGGAGCCGGGCATCAGGTCGTGGCCGCGCCGAGACAGGTTCCGGCCGCCGGTCGGCGTCGCGTCGGATCCGTCGGCCGCGAACAGCCAGATGTCGTTGCGGCTGCCGGCGCGGCCCTCGGTACCGGTGGCCGAGCGCGGCGATCGGTCCGCCCGTCGGGCAGCCACGTCGGCGTGCCGAAGATCGACTCCGGGCCGGCCGTGACGGCCGTGACAGCCCGGCGTCGCGACGTCGACGACGTGGATGTCCGGACGCCAGCGGAGGTCGGGGTCGCGGCGGCGGTTCGAGGTGAACGCGATGCGCGTGCCATCGGGCGACCAGGCCGGCTCGTCATCGCCGATCGGGCCGTCGGTCAGGCGCGTCGCCGCGCCGCTCGCGGCATCGACCAGCCAGAGGTGCTCGACCCGGTCGTAGGTGAAGCCGGCGCCGTTGAGCATGTAGTCGAGCCGGTCGACGAACCGGTAGTCGGATGGCGGCGGCGATGCCGGGCTCGCGCTTGGCGTCGAGGCCGCGCCGCCGGCGGTCCTCGTCGCGGGTCGCGCCGTGCGAGCTCGTCACGCACGACGAGGCGCGAGCCGTCGGGCGACCATTCGAAGCCGCTCGACGCCGCGCGGCAGGTCGGTCAGCCGGCGCGCCTCGCCGCCGTCGAGCGGCAGCAGGTGGACCTGGTCGCGAGATCCTCGCGCTCGCCCATGTCGCTTCGGGCGGTCCGGTTCCTCCTCGACGAAGGCGCGTCGGTCGGAGAGGAAGGCGAGCGTCCGGCCGTCCGGCGAGAAGCGCGGGTGCCGGTCGTGGCGCGCGCCGAGGGTCAGCTGTCGCGGCTCGCCGCCGTCGTCCTTCGGTCGGGACGAGCCAGAGGGCCGTGCGGTAGCCGTCGTAGCCGGGGGCGACGGTCTGGAGGGTCACGACCGCGGATCCGGCCGTCGGGCGACAGGCGCGGCTCGGTCGGCGATGCGCAGGCGATACAGGTCGTCGGGGCGGGGCGGACGGGGCACGGGCCATCCTCGGGCTCGGGTCGCTCGGGGGACGCGTGCAGTCTAGCGGGCTACCATCGAGCCACGATGGCCGACCAGCTCTCGCTGCGGCTCGAGGCCGACCGGCTGCCCGGACCTGCCGGACCTGCGGCCGATGCTGCCGCGGCCGCTGCCGGAGCCGTTCGATTCCGACGAGCACCTGTTCGAGCCGTGGTGGGGCGGCGAGCGGGCGCTGGTCCTGATCGGGCCGGCCGACGCGCCGGGCGACGGCGACGTCCGGATCGTGGACGCCGAGGGGCTGGACCTGTCCGCGGCACTCCCCGAGCTGGCCGGCCTGGCCGTGCGGGTCGCGGCGCGGTCGGCGATCCTCGACGGGGAGCTGGTCGTGGTCGACGCGGCGGGACGGGCGGATCAGGCGACGCTCGCGGCCCGGCTGGCCGGCGGCGAGGGGCGGCCGGCCGCGTTCCTCGCGTTCGACCTGCTGCATCTCGACGGCCGCTCGCTGCTCGTCGCAGCCGCTCGTCCGTCGGCGCGAGGCGCTGCGACGCGTCCTGCGGCCGGGCGACGAGGTCGTCGCCGTGCCGGCCATCGCGACCGAGGGCCGGGCGCTGTATCGAGGCGGCCGTCGCCCAGGGCATCGCCGGGATCCTGGCCCGCCAGCGGATGAGCCCGTACCTGCCGGGGATCCGCAGCCGGCTGTGGCGCTTCGTGGCGGCCACGCCGGGGAGTGCCGCGCCGGGGCCCGAGAGCCCGTCGGGCGACGACGGTGAGCTCCGCCCGCCGACGGCCGCGGCCCCGGTCCTGGCGCTGATCAGCCGGCTGCCGCTCGACGACGAGCTGTAGGCCGAGCCGGCTCAGCCCGCGCGACGCGCCGCCGCCACGAACGCCCGGAAGCCCGGGCGCTGGCCGTACAGCAGGACGCCCGCCGCGTACATCCGGGCCGCCGCGACCGCGACGACCGCGATCGCCACGAGCAGCAGGCCGACCGACAGCGCCGACCTCCCACGGCTCGACCTGGCCGACCATCAGCCGCGCGAGCATCACGAACGGGCTGAACGGCGGCACGAACGAGGCGATCGTCGTCCACGCGCCGGCGCCCCCGCCGAGCGCGACGACGGCGGTCAGGTAGCCCGACCATCGCCAGCAGGCTGAGCGGCAGCGACAGCGTCTGGAGGTCGTCCGGCCGGCTCACGAACGAGCCCATCGCCGCGTAGATCAGCGCGAACAGCGTGAACCCGAGCAGGAAGAAGACGCCGTAGCCAAGCAGCAGGCCCGGGGTCAGCCCGACGATCGGGGCGGCTGCGGCCGCGGTCGGCCCGAGGACCGCGACGGCGATCCGATCCTGGAAGGGCCACGACCACGAGCGCCGGGACGGCGATCGCGACGTACTGGGTCAGACCGGCCGCGCCGATCCCGACGACCTTGCCGGTCAGCAGCTGGCGCGGCGACGCGGCGCTGATCATCAGCTCCATGACCCGGCTGCTCTTCTCGGCCGCGACGCCGGTCGCGACCCACATCCCGTAGATGATCACGGTCATGAACAGCAGGACGACGAACACGATGCCGAGGAACCCGCGGCTGGCCGCCTCCTGCGGATCGACCGGCGACCGCCCTCGGTCGGCGCGTTCGTCGACTCGGTGCGGAAGAGCGGCGTCTGGAACTGCTCGAGCTGCGAGCCCGGCGGCAGGGTCGCGGTCCAGTCGAGGATGCCGACCGCGAACGCCGCGAACCCGACGAGCTGGCTGCGGACGCCGTCCGCCGGGCCCTCGGTCCGGAACGTGACGTCGAGCTGGCCGCTCGGCAGCCGCGCCGACGATCATGATCCCGCCGAGGTCGCCCCGTCCGAGTGCGGCGTTCGCGGCCGGCAGGTCCGTCGCGAGCTCGACGAGGTACGGCTTCTCCCAGGCCGCGGCGTCGACGCCGCCCGGCGGGGTGTTGAGCAGGCTGTCGGTCACCGCGATGGCCCGGATCGCCGAGCTCCTGGTCGTCGGCGACGACGGCGATCCGGGTGACGGTCTGGCGGTCCAGGTAGCGGATCGCGATCGGGGCGAGTCGCGACCCCGAGGGCCAGGGCCATCAGGAGGATCGTCGAGGCGAGGAAGAGCGGGCTGCGCACGCGGTCGCGGTACTCGCGCCGGGCGACGATCCCGGCGTTCGGCAGGAGCGGGTCGTGGCGCCCGCCCGATCCGTCGGTCATCAGGCGAGCCCGGGGTCGGCTGCGGTCCGCTCGGTTCGGCGAGTCCGGCCGTCGCCGGTATCGCGTCCTCCGGGGAGCGGCCGACGTGCTCGATGAAGATCGCCTCGAGGCACGGCTCGGCGACCTCGAAGCGGGTCACCGCCGGCGCCGCGCGCGACGACGGCGGCGAGGATCGCCGACGGCTCGCGCCGGGCGTCCAGCTCGAGCTCGACGTGGCCGGCCCCGGGCCGGACCGCGGACGACCCCGGGCAGGCCGGCGAGCCAGGCCGGCGCCACCTCGCCGTCGACGGCGAGCCGGAGCGTGCGACGCCCGCTGGCCCGCTTGAGGTCGGCGACCGTGCCACCGGCGACGAGCCGGCCGTGGTCGACGATGGCGACGCGATTCGCAGAGCGCCTCGGCGGCCTCCATCTGGTGGGTCGAGAAGATGAGCGTCCGGCCCTGGTCGCGCAGCTCGAGGAACGCCTCGCGCAGGATCCCGAGGTTGACCGGGTCGAGGCCGGTGAACGGCTCGTCCATGAGCAGGACCTCCGGGCCGTGCAGGATCGCCGCGATGAACTGGACCTTCTGCTGGTTGCCCTTGGACAGCTCCTCGGCGCGCCGGTCGGCCATGTCCGGGATCCGGAACCGGTCGAGCCAGCCGAGCGCCGCCCGCCGCGCGACGTCGGGCGGCTCGCCGTACAGCGACGCGAAGTAGACGAGCTGGTCGAGCACGGCCATCCGCGGGTACAGCCCGCGCTCCTCGGGCAGGTAGCCCCACGTCCGGCGCGGCAGCTCGGCGACCGGCGCGCCGTCCCAGCGGATCTCGCCGGCGTCGGCCCGGAGGATCCCGAGGCAGATCCGCATCGTCGTGGTCTTGCCGGCGCCGTTGGCGCCGAGGAAGCCGAAGATCTCGCCGCGCGGCACGTCGAAGGTCAGCGCGTCGAGGGCGAGGGTCGCCCCGAAGCGCTTCGTGACGTGGTCGATCTCGAGGCTCACCGGCGGAGGATAGCCGGGGCTCGCGTCGGGCGCCCCCGGGTCCAGGTGTCCATGCGGGCCACGATGCCCGGCCCCGGGCCGCGCGACCATGGCCCATCGGTCCGGGCTCGGCGCGCCGGGATCGCGTGCGCTCCGTGCCACAATGGGGCCGTGACCGCCCCCACCAGCATCCACGCCGACCGCGCGGCCGGCACGCTCGAGCTCGACTGGGCCGACGGCCACGAGACCACCTACGAGACGGTCGCGCTGCGCTGGCTGTGCCCGTGCGCGTTCTGCCGCGGCGAGGCCGGGATGCCGGGCTGGCTCGACAGCGCCCCGACGCTGACCGCGGAGCAGACGCGCCTCGTCGACGTCCAGCTGGTCGGCAACTACGCCATCGGCCCGACCTGGGGCGACGGCCACCACACCGGCTACTACACGTTCGACCTGCTGCGCGACCATTGCCCGTGTCCCTGAGTGCCAGGCCGATCGTCAGAAGGAGTCCGCATGATCGTCGTGACCACGCCATACCTGGCCGGCCACCGCATCGTCGAATCAAGGGCATGGTCTTCGGGCTCGTCGTCCGCAGCCGCGGCCTGGGCGGCAACCTGATGGCCAGCCTCCGGTCGCTCGGCGGCGGCGAGATCCACGAGTACACGAGCCTGCTCGAGGACACCCGCCGCCAGGCGCTCGACCGGCTCGTCAGCAACGCGACGCTGCTCGGCGCGAACGCGGTCGCTCTCGATGCGCTTCGACAGCTCCGAGATCGTCGGGCACGATGAGCGAGATCGTGGCCTACGGGACCGCGGTCATCGTCGAGCCGGACGCGTCGGCGACGACCGCCGCGGAGTAGTCGCCATGGGCGCGAACCTCGTCCGGGGGCGTCGTCATCGTGCTCGGCACGCTGACGGCGCGTCGGCGGGCTGGTCGCGATCTCGATGGGCGGCCAGGCCGCGGCCGCCGGCGTCTGGGCGCTGGTCATCGGGCTCGTGCTGATCGTCGGCCGCACTGCTCGAGCGGACGCGCTATCGCTCGACCCAGGCCGAGCTGTCGCGGAGGCGCCCGGGCCGGGCGGCGGCGAGCCGACCGACCAGCCGCTCGAGCCGCGCTTCCGGCGCACCGACGAGCGCTTCGTCGACCCGACGACCCGCCTCCCGATGCGCGTCTGGCTGGATCCGGAGACCGGCGAACGGCGGTACCGCGCCGAGGACTGAGCGGTTCTGGTCCTTCGACGGGGCCGGAGGTTCATCGGGCCGTGCTATCCTCGCCGGCCGGGCCCCACGGGGACCCTGACCAGACCAGCCAGGAGCCCATCCACCGCATGGCCGCCGTCGATCCCGGCGCACCGGACCCGCCCCGCGTCACCGCCTCGTCAGCGCCGCGCGCCGCGGGCCGAACGCTCGCACCCCTACCTCAACCGCGAGCTGTCCTGGCTCGAGTTCAACGCCCGGGTCCTGCACGAGGCGCGCGACGAGCGCAATCCGCTGCTCGAGCGGGTCAAGTTCCTGGCGATCTTCGCGGGCAACCTCGACGAGTTCTTCCAGGTCCGCATCGCCGGCCTGCGCCAGCAGGTCGAGGCCGGCAGCGTCGCCCGTTCGCCCGACGGCCGCACGGCCGAGGAGCAGCTCGCGGCCGCCCGCGCGAGCGTCCTCGAGCTCGTCGCCGACCACTCCGCGATCTACGTCGACGTCCGGCGGGCGCTCGCCGCCGAAGGCGTCGAGCTCCTCGACTACGCCGCGATCCCGGAGCACCACGAGGCGCTCCGCCAGCGCTTCCTCGACGAGATCTTCCCGGTCCTGACGCCGCTCGCGGTCGATCCCGGCCACCCGTTCCCGTACATCTCGACGCTCAGCCTGTCGATCGCGGTCGGCCTGCGCGACCCGGAGACCGGCGAGCGCGGCTTCGCCCGGGTCAAGGTGCCGCAGATCCTGCCGCGCCTGCTCGAGGTCGAGCCGTCGCGCTTCGTGCTGATCGACCAGGTCATCGAGGCCAACCTCGACGCCCTGTTCACGGGCATGGAGGTCGTCGAGCACCACCTCTTCCGGGTCACCCGCAACGCCGACTTCGCGATCGAGGAGGACGAGGCGGACGACCTGCTGCTGGCGATCGAGGAGGAGCTCCGGCGGCGCCGCTTCGGCGAGGCCGTCCGCGCTCGAGGTCGAGCGGTCGATGCCGGCCGGCACGCGCGTGCTCCTGCTGCGCGGCCTCGGCCTGAGCGAGGCGGACTGCTACGAGGTCAGCGGCATGCTCGACCTGACCGGGCTGTGCCAGCATCGCCGACCTCGACCGGCCCGGACCTGCAAGCCCGTGCCTGGACGCCGGTCACCCCGCCGCGCCTGCTGCCGCCCGACGAGGACGAGCCGGCCGACGTGTTCGCCGCGATCCGCGCCGGCGACATCCTCGTCCACCACCCGTACGAGTCGTTCGCGGCGTCGGTCGAGCGGTTCATCACCCAGGCCGCCGACGACCCCGACGTCCTGACGATCAAGCAGACGCTCTACCGGACGTCGGGCGATTCGCCCATCGTCCAGTCGCTCATCCGGGCGGCCGAGCGCGGCAAGCAGGTCGTCGTCCTGGTCGAGATCAAGGCCCGCTTCGACGAGGAGGCGAACATCGTCTGGGCGCGCAAGCTCGAGCGCGCCGGCGCCCACGTCGTGTACGGCCTGGTCGGGCTCAAGACGCACTCGAAGACCGCGCTCGTCGTCCGCCGCGAGGGCTCCGGGCTGCGCCGCTACGTCCACATCGGGACGGGCAACTACAACCCGAAGACGGCCCGCCTGTACGTCGACCTCGGCCTGCTGACCGCCGCCCGGAGATCGGCGCCGACGTCACCGACCTGTTCAACGTCCTGACCGGCCTGTCGCGCCAGCGCACGTTCCGCCGGCTGCTCGTCGCGCCGCACAGCCTGCGCTCGCGGTTCCTCGAGCTCGTCGAGCGCGAGGTCGCCCACGCCCCGGCCGGGCGCCCGGCGCGCATCGTCCTCAAGCTCAACGCGATCGTCGACGTGGCCGTCATCGAGGCGCTCTACCGCGCGTCGCAGGCCGGCGTCGACATCGACCTCATCGTCCGCGGCCGCGCTGCTCGCTCCAGCCGGGCTCCCGGGCGTGTCGGAGAGCATCCGGGTCCGCTCGATCATCGGCGAGTTCCTCGAGCACTCGCGGATCTGGGGCTTCGAGAACGGCGGCGACCGCGAGTGGTACATCGGCTCGGCCGACCTGATGGACCGCAACCTCGACCGGCGGGTCGAGGCGGTCGTGCCCGGTCGAGGACGACGAGGCCCGGCCCGCCTGGCCGAGATCATCGAGCTGATGCTGGCCGACGACCGCCGCTCGTGGCAGCTCCAGCCCGACGCGACGTGGGTCCGGACCGAGGTGCTCGACGGCACGGCCGGGCACCATCGACACGTTCGAGACGCTCAAGGAGCCAGGCGCTCGCCCAGCGGCCACGTCGCCGACGTCCCGCGCCGGCCGGGCGCCGGCGCCGGCTCGCTGGACCCGCGCGCATGACCGAGACAGCCGAGCCAGTCGCGCGAGCGCGCCCGGCCGATCGAGGTCGAGCTCAAGTACCGGGTCGCTCGACCTGGCCGCCGCCGAGCGCTATCTGTCGGCCGCGACGATCGGACCGTTCACGGGCGCGCTCGCAGGCCCGCTCGACCCAGCTCGAGGACCGCTACGTGGACACCGCCGACGGGGCCCTGGCCCGGGCCGGCTTCGCCGTCCGGCTGCGCCAGTCGGGGCGCGGCGCGTCGTCTCGGTCAAGTCGCTCGCCGCGTCGAAGGGCCCCGGCGGCGCCGTCCGCCGCGAGGAGCTCGAGGGCCCGGCCGACCGGACCGCGCGGCCCGTCGACTGGCCGGCCTCGGACGCCCGGTCGCTGGTGCTCGAGCACGCCGGCGACGCGCCGCTGGTCGAGCTCGTGACGATCCGCCAGCTGCGCCGCAAGCGCCAGCTGCGCGACGGCGTCCACGCGCGTCGAGCTGAGCCTCGACGAGGTCGACGTCGTCGCCGCGGCGCGGGTCGTCGATCGGTTCGTCGAGCTCGAGGCCGAGCTGACGAAGGGCGACGAGGAGCGACTCGTGGGCGCTCGGCGACGGCCTTCGCCGCCGACCGGCCCTGCAGCGTCGCGAACGGCAGCAAGCTCGAGGCGGCGCTCGCCGCGGTGCAGGCGCGCCAAGACGAAGGACGGCGGCGCGTCGCTCGAACGAGCCGGGCCGACGACGCCGACGAGGACGCGGAGCTCGCCGCAGAAGGCGACGGCGGCGCTGCTCGACGATGGCGCGGCGCTCGAGCGATGCCGAGCCCGCGGCAGGCGAGCCCAGCGACGACCCCGGCCGACGTCGTCCATCGACGTCGGACGTCGTCGACGAGTCGATCGCGAGGCGCGCCGTCCGCCGACGCCGCCTCGCCTGTCGTCGGCAAGACCGCCGGGCGTCACCGCCGACGACCACGTCGCCGAGGCCGGCCGCAAGGTCATGCGCTTCCACCTCGCCCGGATGCTCGCTCGCGAGGCCGGGACGCGCGACCGGCATCGACCCCGAGGAGCTCCACGCGATGCGCGTCGCGACGCGCCGCCAGCGCGCGGCGTGGCGGGTCTTCGGCGAGTCGTTCCGGCCCGGCCGGACGAAGCGCTACCGGAACGGCCTGCGCGAGATCGCGCGCGCGGCTCGGCGCCGTGCGCGACCTCGACGTCCTGCTCGAGGCCGCCGACGAGTACCGGGCCGACCTGCCCGGTCACCGAGCAGCGGGCGCTCGAGCCGCTCCTCGCCGACTGGCGGGACCACCGCGACGACGCCCGCGTGCTGCTCATCCGCGAGCTCGACTCGGACGGCTACCGGCGCTGGGTCGACGACTACCGCGACTTCGTGCGGACCGAGGGCGCCGCGGTCCTGCCGGTCGGGCCCGATCCAGCCGCACCGCGTCCGCGACACGGCGCCGTCGCGGATCTGGGCCGCCTACGAGCAGGTCCGCGGCTACGAGCCGGTCCTGCGCTGGGCCGACGTCGAGACGCTCCACGAGCTGCGGATCGCCGGGCAAGTGGCTGCGCTACACGCTCGAGTTCGTGCGCGAGGCGCTCGGCGACGACGTCCGCGCCGCTGATCGCCCGGGTGACCGCGCTCCAGGACCACCTCGGGCTGATGAACGACGCCGACGTCGCGGCCTCGATGGCGCGGACCTTCCTCGTCGAGCACGCCGGCGACCTGTCGGCGCTCGAGAGCGCGGCGATCGGCCGCTACCTGGTCAGTCGCGAGCGCGAGGTCGCCCGCCTGCGGCGCACGATCGGCGGCCCGTGGCGCGGCGTCGCGGGCATCGCGTTCCGGCGGGCGCTCGGGCGGGTCGTCGCCGGGCTCTAGACCGGCGTCACGCCGCGCCAGCCGTGGCGCGAGGTCGGGCAGCCGATCGCGCCAGCCTGACCCGGCATGGGCCGCGGCCAGGATCGCCCCTTCGCGGATGCCCGGCCTCCGACACCCGGATCGCGTCGGCGCCGTAGCGATCGCAGGATCGCGTCGACGATGACGGCGCCGGCCGGCAGGAGGCGCGCCCGGATCGGGTTGATCGCGTGGCGTTCCGCGGCCAGTTCCGGCGGGCTCGGCGGCGAGCAGGTGCCATCGCCTCGGCCAGTCTCGCTCCGGCTCAGCGATGCCCTCGGTCGCGCCGACCGCGGACGCACCTTGAGCAGGTTCGACGCCGTGCCGCCGACGGCGACGATCTCGCGTCGGGCGAGCCGACCGGCGCGCCCGGCCAGGACCGCGGCGCGCCTCGGCGCGCATCGCCGCGAGCTCCTCGGTCGTCGGCGGATCGTCCGACGACGAGGCGCTGCGTCAGGCGGCCTGACCCGAGCCGCAGGCCGGCCGCCCGTGGCGGGCCGTCCGGGCCGACGACGCAGAACTCCGAGCTGCCGCCGCCGATGTCGACGACGAGCGTCTCGTGGGCGACCGGCCGGCCCTCGGTCACCCCGATGAGCGTCAGGTAGGCCTCCTCCTCGTGGGACAGGACGTGGAGCGGCACGCCCGCCGCCGTCTCGACCTCGTGCGACGATGCGCGGCGCCGTCCGCCGCGCGCCGGATCGGCTCGGTGCCGACGAACGTGACGTCGGTCGCGCCGAGACCGCGGGCGGTCGCCGCGTAGCGGACGAGCGGCCGCGGCGAGCTCGGCCCGGGCCTGCGCGCCGAGAAGGCCCTCGCTCGGCGACGCCGGCGCCGAGCCCGAGGAACACCGATTCGTCGACGAGGGTCGCAGCCGGTGGCCGTCGACGCGGCGACGAGCAGGTGGACCGAATTCGAGCCGAGATCGACGCGCCGCGCCGACGACCTGGCTCACGTGCGCGCCGACGACGGGTCGCGGTCGGTCAGGCGGGCGGGTTCGTGCCGGTCGATCCCGGGCGGCGGGGCGTGGACCGCTTCGCCGACGACCCGGTCTTGCGGGTCGTTGCGGGCTTGCGGGTCGAGGCTGCCGGCTTGACGGCTGCTGCCGGCTTGGCCGCTGCCGCCGGCTTCGCCGAGGCCGATGACCTGGATGCGGTCGAGGGCTTCCGTGTCGTCGTGGACTTTCGGGTCGGTGCCTTGCGCGTCGTTGCCGGCTTGGCCGCCGCCGCTGCCGCGGCCGGCTTGGCGCTCGCCGGGGCCCGGCGCGCAGTGGTGGTCTTCGGCTTCGCTGCCGCCTTCGTGGCGGGCTTCCGCTTCGTCGCCGACCGTGCGCTCGTCGCGGCCTTCCGCGTCGCCGACGCGGTGGCGGCCGTCGCGGCCTTTGCAGTGGTCCCGACCCGGCGGCGTGACGCGGACGTCGCGGCCCGCGCGGCCTTCGCCGTCGAGCTCGCACGGCGCGACGTCGTCGTGGTCGCGGACTTGGCCGCCTTGGCGACCCGTGTGGCCGTCGACGTCACGCCGGTCTTCGCGGCAGCAGCCTTGGCTGTGGCCGCACGCCGCCGACCCGATGGCTTGCGAGCCGTCGACTTCGTGGCGGACGCAGACGAACGTCGCGCGGACGACGTCTTGACCGGTGAGACCGCCGTGGCGGCCCGCGCCGCGGCCGATCCCGCACTTCTGGCCGCTCCGCCGACGACCGTCGCGGCACCACCGGCAGCCGAGCCGGCGAGATGCGCGATGCGGGCGCCGATCGCGGCGACCTCGGCCGTGGCCTCCCCGACCTGCTTCCGTCGCTTGGCGACTTGCTTCTTGCCCTTCGTCGTCTGGGCCTTGGCCAGCTGGGCCAGGCGCTTGCTTTCGGTCGCGCGTGCGGTCGCGAGCTGACGCTCGAGCTTGCGCAGCTCCTTGGCGGCACTCTTCGACAGCGGCGTCACGGCGGTCCGTGCATCACCGACCAACCCGCTGGCGGCCCGTCGCACGCCACCGGTCGGGGCCCCTGACTTGCCTGACCCCCCGGTCGTTTTCGCCATCGTGTGTCGCCTCCCTGGTCATCGCCGTTCGGCGATGCTCTCGGCACGCTCTGGGTGCCTGCCGCATCTCACCGTAGCACGTCCTCATGAACGAACGGGGCAAACGCCGCGTGCGTCCAAGACCTCGCTAACCGCTCGTTAACATGCCGCCCAACATCCGGTTATCGGTGGCATCGGATGGTGCCGGCATGAGCGAGCCGCCCGCCGCCGACCTCGGGGCCCGACCGAGCTGGATCGCCCTCGCGACCGACGGGCCCGTCCTGTCCATGCCGGACGCCGTGCGGGTGGTCGCCGATCCGGCGACGTTCGTCGCACTGCTCGAACGCGCCCGGCCGCACATCGCGGTCGTCAACGAGCCGCCCGCCAACCCGGCATTGCTCGATCATCTGGCGCTCGAGCGCCGCCGCCGACCCAGTCTCCGGATCGTCCACCTCGCGGCGATCGACGCCTACGAGGCGCGACTGCATGCGCTCCGCCTCGGCTTCGACGAATCGCTGCCCGGCTCGATCGATCCCGACGAGCTGCGCGGTCGTCTGGCCCTTCTGGACCAGCGCGCGCGCCCGCGCGGGACGGACCCGATCCCGGTGGGCAACGACCTCGTGCTCGACCTCGTCGCCCACGAGCTGCGGCGTGACGGGCGGACCGTCCACCTGCGACCCAAGGAGTTCGGCCTGCTCGCGATGCTGGCAGCCCATCCGGGCCGGGCTTACACCCGCCGGCAGCTGCTGGACCGGGTCTGGGGCTCGGAGCATGAGGGCGATCCGCGCACTGTCGACGTCCACGTCCGATGGCTCCGCGCGAAGATCGAGCCCGAACCGGCACGACCCGTCCACCTCATCACTTTGCGCGGGATCGGCTACCGGCTGGATCCGCCCGATCGGCTGGACTTCGCGGACCGCTGAGGGCGGTCACAGCGGTCGGAGCCCTGCGACGCCGTTAACCGAACGCTAACGAACCAGCAAACACACGTTGATGGCGCGACTCGACGGTGAGAGCGGTCAAACAGGGAGTCGACCGCCTACCACGCGAGCCAAAAGGACCGCGCGCCGACGTCGCGCGGCATGACCACGGAGGAATCATCGACGTGACGACCACGAGCTCCACGCGCCTCGGCGCACTGGCCCTGGGGGCGGTGCTCGTTCTGAGCGCCTGCTCCAGCGGCGGCGCCAGCACTGCGCCGTCCACCGCTCCGTCCGCCGCCGCCCCGACGACGGCGGCATCCGCCGCACCCGGCTCCGAGGCGCCCGCGGGCGCAAGCGGATCGATCATCGTGTCCGGCTCCTCGACCGTCGAGCCGATCTCGAGCGCGATCGCCGAGGCCTTCAAGGCCACGAACCCGGACTTCAACTTCACCGTCACGGGCCCCGGCACCGGCGACGGGTTCAAGACGTTCTGCAAGGGTGAGACCGACATCAGCGACGCGTCGCGCAAGATCAAGGACGAAGAGGCGGCGACGTGCGCCGCGGCCGGCATCGAGTTCGTCGAACTCCCCATCGCCTACGACGGCATCACGATCATGACCTCGCCGGATACCGCCGTCGACTGCCTGTCGTTCGCCGACCTGTACGCCTTGACCGGCCCCGAGTCGGTCGGCTTCAAGAAGTGGACCGACGCGTCGGCCCTCGCCAAGGAACTCGGATCGAACACCGTCTTCCCGGACGCCGACCTGGCGATCACCGGGCCGGGCGAGGAGTCCGGGACATACGACAGCTACCTCGAACTGGTCC
This sequence comes from uncultured Chloroflexia bacterium, assembly GCA_963704775.1. GTDB lineage: Bacteria > Chloroflexota > Limnocylindria > Limnocylindrales > CSP1-4 > SPCO01. The sequence continues at coordinate 216,386 of CAVPHR010000001.1, forward strand.
TGGACGCCATCGGCACGACCCGCAAGACCACCGATCCGACCGCGAAGCACACGCTGACACGACCGGACTACATCGCCAGCCCGAACGACAACGCGATCATCGCAAGGCATCGCGACACCCGGATCCCTCGGCTGGGTCGGCTTCGCCTTCGCGGAGGAGAACGCCGGCACCGTCAAGGAACTTGGCGTCTCCAAGGAGCCCAACGGCACCTGCGTCAAGCCATCGGCCGAGACCATCTCCGACGCCAGCTACCCGATCTCCCGGACCCTGTACATCTACGTGAACAAGGCCAAGGCCGCATCGAATGCAGCCGTCGCGGCCTACGTCGACTACTACCTGGCCGACGGCACGATCAGCACCGCCCTGGAGACCGTCCCCTACGTCAACCTGCCTGCCGACAAGCTGGCGGCCAGCAAGACTGCATGGGACGCAGCCAAGTAATCCCTTCCTCCTCGAACCGGCCGGACCAGCTCGGAGGTCCGGCCGGTTCCTCCATACCTGCGGAGTGACGACATGACCGACGCCACGGTGGACCCCGGGCTGAACCGCTCGTTGAAGGGGACGGCCTCGCGGCGTCGCAACGAGGGCGTCATCCGGGCCATCCTGCTGGGGGCGGCGGTCGTCTCGATCCTCATCAGTGCCGGGATCGTCCTGACGCTGATCTTCGAGGCGATCTCATTCCTCGGTCAGATCACGTTCGACCAGTTGTTCGCGCAGGGCTGGTTCCCGCGGCGCGGCATGTTCTCGCTGTCGACCGTCCTCGCCGGCACGCTCATCATCACGATCGTCGCGATGATCATCGCCGCACCGATCGGCCTCGCGAGCGCCGTTTACCTTTCCGAGTACGCCAGCCACCGGGTGCGCTCCACAGTCAAGCCGATCCTCGAGGTGCTGGCCGGCATCCCGAGCGTCGTCCTCGGCTTCTTCGCCCTGACGTGGATCAGCCCGAACGTCGTCCAGTCGATCTTCACCGACGCGAAGGGCTTCAATCTCCTCGCTGCCGGCATCGGCGTCGGCATCCTGACCATCCCGCTCGTCGCGTCGATCTCCGAGGACGCGATGCGGGCTGTGCCCGTCTCCCTTCGTGAGGCCTCATACGGGCTCGGCGCCCGCCGGATCTCGACCTGCATCCGCGTCGTCATCCCGGCGGCGATCTCGGGCATCGTCGCGGCCCTGATCCTGGCCGTCTCCCGGGCGATCGGCGAGACGATGGTCGTCGCGCTCGCCGCGGGCGCCAGCGGCGGTTCGCTGTTCACCCTCGACCCCACCGGCCCGGGCCAGACGCTCACCGGCGCCATGGCCGCGCTCGCGAGCGGCAGCGACCAGGTCACCGGCAACTCGGCCGCATTCCAGAGCCTCTTCTTCCTGGGCCTCCTGCTGTTCCTCATGACGCTCGGCCTGAACCTGATCGGCGACCAGTTCGTCCGCCGCACGCGCCAGACCTACTAGGAGGGCCGACATGACCGCCTCGACCGCGACCGCCGGCACCGCCCGCGGCACCCTTCAGCAGGGCCGGCCGGACATCGCCGGAACGGTGTTTGCGATCGTGATGCTCTTCAGCCTGCTCTTCAGCCTGGGCGTCCTCGCCGTCCTCATCGGCGACCAGCTCGCGCGCGGCCTGCCGGTCCTCGCAGAGCGCGGGACCGACTTCCTGACGTCCGACCTGTCGAGCAACCCGTCCAGGGCCGGCCTCGCCCAGGGGCTGATCGGCACGGCGCTCCTGTGCGCGATCGTGGCGCTCGTCGCCTTCCCGATCGGGATCATGACCGCCATCTATCTCGAGGAATACGCTGGCGACAACCTTCTGGCCGGGTTCATCGCCGTCAACATCCGGAACCTGGCGGGGGTGCCGTCGGTCGTGTACGGCTTGCTCGGCCTGGCCTTCTTCGTTGCCCTTTTCGCCGGACTGGGGGTCGGCAACGGGAAGAACGTCCTGTCAGGGGGCCTCACCCTGGCCGTCCTGATCCTGCCACTCGTCATCATCACGTCGGCCGAGGCGATCCGCGCCGTGCCGCGAGGCGCTCCGCGAGTCGGGCTTCGGACTCGGGGCGTCGCGCTGGCAGGTCGTCCGCCAACTCGTCCTGCCATCGGCGGCGCCGGGCATCCTGACCGGCACGGTCCTGGCCCTGTCCCGGGCGCTTGGCGAGACGGCGCCGCTGATCCTTGTCGGCGCGGTCCTCGGCTCGTTCTCGAGCGGCGGCAGCCTGGCCGATGTCTTCGGCGGGCCGTATGCCGCCTTGCCGACGATCGTCTTCGACTGGGCCCGAAAGCCGCAGGAGGAGTTCCGGGCGCTGACGTCCGCGGCCATCCTCATCCTGCTCGCCGTGACCATCCTCGCCAACACGGCGGCCATCATCCTGCGCAACCGGTACGACCGGCGATGGTGACCGAAGAGCCGCCGGGCTCGGTCGATGATCGGTCGAGCACGATGACCACAGATGCCACTCCAAGCGATGGAGACCCGATGACGACCATCTCACGCGAACCGGACATCGACGTGGCCCCGCACGCGCCACCGACTCTGCCTACACTCGGGACCATGACCACGGCCGCCTCCGAGCCCTCGGCGCCACCGGTCCTGCGCCTCGACGACGTCCACTTCTACTACGGCGCGTTCCGGGCGGTGAAGGAAGTGACGGTCGACATCCCGACCCACCAGATCACCGCCCTCATCGGCCCCTCGGGCTGTGGCAAGTCGACGCTCCTGCGCACGATGAACCGGATGAACGACCTGATCCCGGGCACCAGCCTGACCGGCCGCCTCGAGTACCACGGCGAGAACCTGTACGCCTCGGACGTGGACCCGGTCGAGGTCCGACGGCGGATCGGGATGGTCTTCCAGAAGCCCAACCCGTTCCCGAAGTCCATCTACGACAACGTAGCGTTCGGGCCGCGCCTCACGGGCTTCAAAGGCAACCTCAACGAGCTGGTCGAGCGGAGCCTCCGAAGGGCTGCGATCTGGGACGAGGTCAAGGACAAGCTCAAGCAGTCCGGTCTGTCGCTCTCGGGCGGCCAGCAGCAGCGCCTGTGCATCGCGCGGGCGATCGCGACGGAGCCCGAGGTCATCCTCATGGACGAGCCGTGCTCGGCGCTCGACCCCCGCTCGACGCTCCAGATCGAGGAGCTGATGTCGGAGATCAAGCAGAACTACACGATCGTCATCGTCACCCACAATATGCAGCAGGCGGCCCGCGCCTCCGACAAGACGGTGTTCCTGACGATGGCGGAGGATCGCGCCGGGTACGTCGTGGAGCAGGGCGACACCATCGATATCTTCACGAATCCGAAGGACCAGCTGACCGAGGACTACGTGTCGGGTCGGTTCGGATGAGCCGCAAGGAGCCCTCGATGACGGACCCTGAGCCGAAGGCGGGCGATGCCTTGACCGAGCAACTGAACGAGATCATCGAACGAACGGAGAGCGCCCCGACCACCTCGGGCCCACATCCGCCGCGCGAGGCGCTCGACCGCGAGCAGCGCGAGATCAAGGACAACGTCCTGCGCATGGGCATGCTGGTCGAGGATCAGATCCGGGCGGCGCTCGCCGCCCTCGTCGCCCATGACGCGGATGCCGCGCTGGAGGTCATCGCGGGCGACGGCCGGATCAACGAGGCCCAGCGCCACACCTCGAGCCAGATCGCGCGGACGATCGCCACCCAGGGCCCCGTCGCGCGCGACCTGCGGTTCCTGCTCTCGCTCGACCACGTCACCTATGAGCTGGAGCGGATCGGCGATCACGCGGCATCGGTCGCCAAGCAGGTTCGGAAGCTGGCGCCAGAGCCGCCCCTGAAGGAATACGTGGACCTGCCTGAGATGGGCGAGCTCGCCGCCCAGCTGGTCCACGGCATCCTGCGCGCGCTGGTCGACATCGACCAGGTCGAAGCCCGGGCCGTCGCCGCACGGGACGACGAGATCGACGACCTCTATCACAAGACATTCGCCGACATCGTCGAGCTCATGCGCGCGAGCCCGGACAATGTCGAACGCGGGACCCGGATCCTGTTCGCGGCGCACTACATCGAGCGGATCGGCGACCGGGTCACGAACATCGCGGAGGATGTGGTCTTCCTGGCCAGCGGCGAGGTCGAGGACCTGAACCCGTGACTGGCGCGAACCCGATCCGGGTCCTGTTCGTGTGCACCGGCAACTCGTGCCGGAGCATCATGGCCGAGGCCCTGCTCCGCAAGCATGGCGGAGCGGACTTCGACGTCCACAGCGCCGGCACGCACCCGAAGGGACTCAATCCGCGGACGATGCGGCTCCTGGCGGAGGTCGGGATCGACGCTCCGTGGGCGCGGTCGAAATCGGTCGACGAGTACGTCGGCCAGCCGTTCGACTACGTCATCACGGTTTGCGACCAGGCCCGGCAAGTGTGCCCGGTCTTCCCCGGTGCGCAGGTGTCGCTCCACTGGGGCTACGAGGACCCGGCCGAGGCGACCGGCACCGATGACGAGATCATGGCCGTGTACCGGCACACCTTCACCTTGATCAGCGAGCGGATCCACCAGTTCATCCCGCTCGCGTTGCGCCACCGGACGGAGTCGAGCGCCACGACGACGCCCGCCTGACCGGGTACGCTCCCCAAGACCATGGAGCTGTATCTCCTGCGCCACGCGCACGCCGGCGACCCGGCGGACTGGGACGGCCCGGACGCGATCAGGCCGCTCTCCGAGAAGGGGGAGCGTCAGGCTAACCGCCTGGGACGCTACCTGTCGGGACTCGGATTCGCGCCGGACGCCGTCATCACCTCGCCCAAGGTGCGCGCGGTCCGGACCGCGGAACTCGTCGCGCTCCACCTGGCGGTGCCGGTCGGCATCGACGACCGGCTGGCCGGGGACCTGACCCTTGCGGGCCTCGGAGAGCTCCTGCACGAGGCAGGCGACCCCGAGAAGCTCGTCCTCGTGGGCCACGACCCGGACATGAGCGAACTCGTGGCGGTCCTCGTCGGGGCGCTCCGGATCCCGATGCGCAAGGGCACGCTGGCCAGGATCGACGCCGACCTGCCCCTGCGACCCGCGGGCGGCATCCTGCGCTGGCTGCTCCCGCCGGACCTGCTCTGAGGCCCGGCGGGGGCCGGATGGACTTGCTCCTGGGCTAGCCTCGCGCGGCTGCCGCGACGTTCTCGGTCTCGCCACCCACTTCGTCCCAGATCCGCACATGGCGGGACTCGCGGATGAGGAGGCCGCCGATCACCACGGTCATCAGGGCCACGACGATCGGATAGATGAGCCCCGCGTACAGGTTCCCGGTCGACGCGAGGAGAGCAGCCGCGATCAATGGCAGGAAGCCGCCGAACCAGCCGTTGCCGATGTGATACGGGATCGACAGGGAGGTGTAGCGGATCTTCGCGGGGAAGAACTCGACGAGGAACGCCGCGATCGGCCCGTACACCATCGTGACGAAGATGATCTGGATCCACACGAGGGCGATCAGCGGCACGAACTCCGGTTGGGCGACCGAGGGGGTCACGCCGTCCGCGCCGACGTATTTGCCAAGGGCGTGGTCGAACGTTCCCTGCGGGTGCGCGAAAGCCGTCATGAGGTTGTAGATGGGGAAGTAGCTGATCGCCGCGATCAGGCACCCGGCGAGGATGATCGGCTTCCGCCCGATCCGATCGGACAACCGGCCGAAGACCAGGAAGAACGGCGTGGCGAGCACGATCGCCGTCCCGACGATCAGGTAGGCGTCCTGATACTTGACGCCGAGGTTGGTCCCGAGGAAGAACAGGGCCTGGAACTGGCCTTGGTACCAGACCACTGCCTGCCCGGCAGTCGCACCCAGCAGGGCCAGCAGGATCAGCCGCCGATTGCGTGGATCGCCGAGCGAGTCTCGCCATGGCGAACTCGACGACCTGCCGGTCGACTTGAGCTGCGTGAAGAGCGGCGTCTCCTGCAGGCGCAAGCGGATGAGCAGCGCCACTGCGACCAGGATCACCGACAGCAGGAACGGGATCCGCCAGCCGTAGTTCGTGAAGTCCTCGGCGGACATCGAGGCGCGCGTGATCCCGACGATGACGAGCGCGAGCAGAAGGCCGACAGTGGCCGTCGTCTGGATCCAGCTCGTGTTCTGGCCGCGCTTGGCATCGGAGCTGTGCTCTGCGACGTAGATCGCGGCACCGCCGTACTCGCCGCCGAGGGCAAGTCCCTGGGCGAGCCGAAGGGTGACCAGGATGATCGGGGCCAGGATGCCGATCTGGGCATACGTCGGGAGGACGCCGACCAGGGCGGTCGAAAGGCCCATGACCGTGATCGTCACGAGGAACGTGAACTTGCGCCCGATGAGGTCGCCGATCCGGCCGAAGAACGCGGCCCCGAACGGCCGCACGGCGAACCCGGCTCCGAACGTGGCAAGCGACGCCAGAAGGGCGGCGGTGTCATTTCCCTTGGGGAAGAACTGTGTGGAGAAGAACGCCGCGAGGACGCCGTACAGGTAGAAGTCGTACCACTCGATGATGGTGCCGGCCGCTGACGCGGTGATCACGAACGGCAGCTTGAATCGGTACTCGGCGACGTCGGCCGTCGCCGTCAACGATGTAGTGGCCACGTGTGGGCTCCTTGCAGTGGGTGAGCCTGCTACCGGCGGGCCCGTGCTCCCTGGTGCAACGAATTGGGGCAGAACATCGTGCTGGTCGAGGGGCGTCCTCCCTCCCCCGTCTGTCAGGGCCACGACGCGTGGCGGCGAGACCCTTGGTTCGACGGTTGGTGGCTCCACCGTAGCCACCGGTGATCTCGAGGGTCAATCGGTTCGCGCGATCTGCAAGCCACTCGTAAGGTCGTTCAGCGAAACCGATTCGGGCGTGTAGTGGCGGGACTGGATGGCAAGTGCTTGACCTTCGAGTGGCTTGAAGGTGTACGTTTCCAGCGATGAAAGTGTCTGAGCTCGCCGAGCGGGCAGGTATCGCCTCGTCGGCGGTGCGCTGGTACGAGTCCGCCGGGGTGATCCCGCCCGCCATCAGGCAACCCAACGGCTACCGTGAGTACGCCGAGCAAGACCTCGCCCGGCTACGCCTGGTCGTGAGCCTGCGCCGCCTCGGGCTCGGGCCAGAGGACGCGGGTCGGATGGCGCGCCTGTGTCTGGAGCGAGGCGAGGTCGACCGTGACCTGGCGCCGCTCATCGCCGACCAACGCGCGGCCCTCGCCCGCCAGCGCGACGACCTCGACCGCCTCGACGGCGAGCTCATCGATCTGGAAGCGACCATCACAGCTGCGGGTCGCGCCCGCAGCACACGGAAGGAACGTCCCATGTCCGAGGCTCCCATCCGGGTGCTCTTCGTGTGCACCGGCAACAGCGCCCGCAGCCAGATCGCGGAGGCCGTGCTCGGTCGGATCGGCGGCGCAGACTTCGAGGTCTTCTCCGCAGGCGTCGAGCCCAAGGGCGTCAACCCCTTCACGATCCGTGTCCTCGACGACGCCGGGATCGACTGGTCACAGGCGCACAGCAAGTCGGTGGACGAGTTCCTTGCCCAGCCCTTCGACTATGTCATCACGGTCTGTGACCGCGCCCGCCAGACCTGTCCGGTCTTCCCCGGCGTCCACAACACCCTGCACTGGGGCCTCGAGGACCCGGCCGAGGTCGAGGGCACCGACGCCCAGAAACTCGCGGCCTTCCAGCGCACCTACATGGAAGTCAACCAGCGGATCCGCCCGTTCGTCGAGGTCGCCCTGCGCGCCGCCGGTCGCACCCACCGTTCCGTCATCGCCGGTTGACGCCGCTGCCGCTCGGACCTGCCCTGGTCGCCGAGGCGATCGGCACCTTCGCGCTGGTCATGGCGGGCTGCGGCGCTATCGCGATCGGCTCGCTCGGCCCGGCCGGCGTGGCCGCTGCGTTCGGCCTGGCGATCATGGTCATGGTCTACGCCTTCGGCCACGTCTCGGGCGCCCATTTCAACCCGGCGGTCACCGCGGCCTTCGCGGTCGGTCGGCATTTCCCTGCGGCCCGCGTCCTTCCCTACTGGGCGGCCCAGGTCGCGGGCGCGATCGCTGGCGCGGCGCTCCTGCAGGCGACTCTCGGCGATGTGCCGCTCGGCGTGACTCATCCCGCTGGCAGCGACATCCAGTCGCTGGTTTGGGAGGCCGTGCTGACCTTCTTCCTGATGCTGGTCATCACCGCCGTGGCGACCGATACCCGGGCCGTCGGTCAGGGCGCGGCCATCGCCATCGGCGGCGCGGTCACCCTCGGCGCGCTCGTCGGCGGACCGATCAGTGGCGGTTCGATGAACCCGGCTCGTTCGCTCGGCCCGGCACTCGTGAGCGGGGACCTATCCGACCTGTGGATCTACCTCCTCGCGCCGCCGGTCGGGGCTATCGCCGCCGTCCTCGTCTACCGCTACGTGCGCCATTTCGCCTGAACAATGCCGCGGCCCGCCGCTCGAAGGTCAAGCCGGTCTGCAACGACATCTCGGCCAGCAACCGCGTTCGCCCCCGTTCAGCCCGGACCCGTCTCACGCATGCGAACCAGGACGATGAGGCCCGACGAGGCTGTGAGCGCCGCGATGGCACCGATCGCGAAGGGCATCCCGAACCGATCGGCCACGACCCCGGCAACGATGGCTCCGGCGGCGAAGCCCAGGTCCCGCCACAGCCGGTAGACGCCAACCGCCGCCCCCCGCCACGACGGCGTCGCGACATCGGCCACCGCGGCGAGGAGGGTCGGGTAGACCATGGCTGTGCCGAGGCCGAGGAGCGCCGCTGCGAGCAGCCAGACCGCGAACGTCGACGCCGCGGCGATCAACGCGATAGCCAACGCCTGGAGGAGCATCCCGCCGACGATCAGACCCTTCCGCCCGATGCGATCCGACAGGGCGCCAGTGCCGACCTGACCGAGGCCCCAAACGGCCGGATAGGCGGCGGCAAGGACTCCGACCTCGGCGATCGCCAGGCCGTGCGACGCGTAGAACAACGGGAGGAGGCCCCACGCCATCCCGTCGTTGAGGTTGTTCACGAGCCCCGCCTGTGACGCGGCCGAGAGCGACGGGTCACGGAACGTCGTCCTCGCGAACACCGTCCGCCAAGGGAGATCCGGGTCGGTCGAGGTCTCGAGAGCCACGTGGCCCTTGGTCTCGCGCACGAAAAGGACCGAGATCCCAAGACCCAGACCCGCGAAGGCCAGGCCCAGGAAGAACGGCGCAGGACGGAGCCCCGCCTGCTCGGCGATGAACCCGGTTGCCAGGGCGGTCAGGGCGACCGCGCCGTAGCCGGCTGCCTCATTGAGGCCCATGGCGAGTCCTCGCCGGGTCGGTCCGACGAGGTCGATCTTCATGATCACCGTGCTCGACCAGGCCAGGCCCTGGTTGATGCCGAGCAGGACGTTGGCGACGATGATCCAGCCCCACTCCGGCGCCCAGATGAGCAGCAGCGGCACCGGCAGCCCGAACAGCCAGCCGGCCACGAGCACCGGCTTCCGTCCGTAGCGGTCCGCCAGCGCGCCAGCGGCGAGGTTGGATAGGGCCTTGGTCACGCCGAACGCGAGGACGAACGAGAGGACGGCGGTGAAGGCCGTCAGGCCGAAGACTTCGTTCGCCATGAGCGGCACGACGGTCCGCTCCTGGCCGACCATCCCGCCGACGAGGCCGTTGACTCCGACCAGCAGCGCGAACTGGCCAGCGTTTTCGCGCAGTCCCAGTCGGGGCGTTTGGTTCGAGAGCGTCGTCATCGCCCGAGTATGGGCGGGCGCCCTATCGGCCGAATTGAGCGACGGCCGATCGCTCGCCTGGCGGGCTAGGCGCGGGCCTCGACGACCGGGAGCCTGCGCGAGCTGACCGGCATTCCGATGCTCGGACCAAAGCCCCCGGCGAGTTCGCGGAAGCGCTCGACGGCCTGGGGTCGGAGCGAGTACCAGACCCACGTGCCGCGGCGTTCGCCTTCGATCCAGCCCGCATCGCGGAGGACCTTGAGGTGGTGCGAGACCGTCGGCTGGCTGACGTCGCAGCAGGCGGTGAAGTCGCACGCGCAGACCTCATCGAGATCGCTCAACTGGCGGAGGATCGCGAGTCGGGTGGGGTCGGCCGCGGCCTGCAGGAGCAGGACGTCCGGATCGGTTTGGCGCTTCATCCCGTCCAATGTATTGACAGATGTCTATATCGTCAAGTATCAATACAGCCATCAAGGGCACCCTACAGCACCGAGGAGCAGTCCAGCGATGACCACCGAGACCATCCACGAGAACGTCCGGCAGCACTACGCTGACGCCGCGGTCCGCGCTTCTCAGGGCTCCTCGTGTTGCAGCGATCCCGAGACGATCGGCGCGAGCCTGTACTCCGCGCTTGAGCGCGACGAGCTGCCCGACGCGGCTGTCCTGGCGTCCCTCGGCTGCGGCAACCCGACCGCGGTGGCCGACCTCCATCCGGGTGAGCGGGTCCTCGACCTCGGCTCCGGCGGCGGCATCGACGTCCTCCTGTCCGCCAAGCGCGTCGGGCCGACGGGCCGCGCGTTCGGCGTCGACATGACCGACGAGATGCTGGCCCTTGCCCAGGCGAACGCGGCGCAGGCCGGCGCGACGAACGTCGAGTTCCTCAAGGGCCACATCGAGGCGCTGCCACTGCCCGCCGAGTCGATCGACGTCGTGATCAGCAACTGCGTCGTCAACCTCGCCGCCGACAAGCACGCGGTCTTCGCGGAGATCGCCCGCGTCCTGCGGCCGGGCGGCCGCATCGGGATCAGCGACATCGTGGCCGAGGATTCGCTGAGCGCCGAGCAGCGCGCCGAGCGCGGCTCCTTCGCCGGATGCATCGCGGGCGCCCTGTCGGTATCGGAGTTCCGCGACGGCCTGCAGGCGGTCGGGCTGACCGACGTCACCGTCACGCCGTCGCACACGGTGGTCGAGGGGATGATCAGCGCGATCATCAAGGCGACGAAGCCCGCCGACGCTCGACCGCTCATCGACCTCTCGGCGCCGCGCGAGATGCTCCCGGTCGCCGAGTCCGGTTGCTGCGGTGGGGCCGGCTGCTGCTGATGCAGACCAAGCGCTCGGCTGCCGGCGACTGGCCGGCCGTCCGCGACCTGCTGACCGAGGCCGGACTGCCGCTCGACGGGGCAGCCGAGGCGTTCGCGACCGGCGTGGTCGCCCGCGAAGGCGATCGCCTCGTCGGTTGTGCCGCGATCGAGCCGTTCGACGGATCCGCACTGCTGCGCTCGGTCGCCGTCGTGCCCGACCAACGCGGGACTGGCGTCGGGACCAGCCTCGTCCACGCCGTCGAGGACCTCGCGCGGGACCGCGGAGCCACGAGTCTGATCCTGTTGACCGAGACGGCCGAGCCGTGGTTCGCGCGCCTCGGCTACACGGCGATCGACCGCACCTCGGTGCCGACGGACATGACCGAGTCGATCGAGTTCGTGACCGCCTGCTCGACGAGTGCGGTCGCGATGCGACGAACCCTGGCGTGACCTCGATGGGACGAGGGCGAGCCCGGCGAGTGCCGGGCTACTCGCGCTGCGATGACGAGGAGCCGGCGGGCCGAGCGCCCGCCCATCCGTCGTTCGTCTCGGAGCATGGCCATGTCTCGTTCGTCTATCGCCCTGCGTGACCTCGCTGCGCTGATCCTCGCCGCCACCTGCTGGGGTGTCGGGACGGTCATCAGCAAGGCCGCGCTCGCGGAAGTCTCGCCGTTCACGCTCCTCCCGATCCAACTTGCCGCCAGCCTCGCGATCCTGGCCGTCCTCATGCGGCGTCAGGGGATCTCGTTCCGGACCGAGGGTTCACCGCTGCTCGGCCGGCTCGGTCTCCTCAATCCCGGCCTTGCCTACGCGCTCGGCTTGATCGGGCTGACCACGATCACCGCCAGCCTGTACGTGCTGCTGTGGGCGCTGGAGCCGCTGATGATCCTCGTCCTCGCAGCCCTGTTCCTGCGCGAGCGGATCACGCCGGCCTTCATCGTCCTGTCCCTCATCGCGGTCGCCGGCATGGTCGTGATCGTCTACGACCCGTCGTCGACGAGCAGCGGCCAGTTGATCGGCGTCGCCCTGACCGTCGCCGGGATCGTCTGTTGCGCGGTCTACTCCGTCGTGGCACGACGATGGATCCCGGACGCCAAGGAGACGAGCCAGGTGATCCTGTCCCAGCAGGCACATGCGCTCGTGCTGGCCATCGGGCTCGTTCTGGTGGTCGGCATCGCCGGCGGCCAAGTCGTGCCGACCGCCCTGACACCACTCGGGCTCGCCAGCGCGATCGGATCGGGGGCGCTCTACTACGCCGGCGCCTACTGGTTCTACCTGGGCGCGCTGCGCCACGTCCCGGCCTCGTACGCGGCGTTGTCGTTCTACCTCATCCCGGTCGTCGGAGTCGCCGCCGGCGCGCTTCTTCTGGGCGAGCGCCTTGATCCGCGTCAGTGGATCGGGGCGGCCATCGTCCTGGGGGCGATCCTGGCGATCCTCCGACAGCCGTCGGCGAAGGCTCAGGAGTCTGCGGTGACGATCGCGGCATAGGTCTACGCTCGCCGCATCAGCGTTCGGACGACGACTGATGCGCGGCTAGTCCGCGGCGACCGGGAACGGCAGCGCGATCGGGTCGCTCGCGAGACGGCTCCGGCCGTCCGCATCGAAGCGGTCCAGGCCGAGTTCGGCTACGTCGATCACGTCGGTCCGGCCGCGCGTGACCAGGTCCGCGGCGACGCGCGCGACGCCAGGGCCCCACATCATCCCGTGGCCGCCGGCCGAGGCGACCGTCACTCCCTCGACCCGGGCGCCTTCCGGCGTCAGCGCGGGTCCGAGGATCGGCAGGTGGTCCGGCGTGTAGTCGATGGTGGCGGCCCAGATCCGACGCAGCGCCAGGCCGCGTGTCGCGGGCACGAACGACTCCAGCCGGGCCCGCATCCGCTCCTGGAACGGCCAGTCGACCGCGAGGTTCTCGCCGGGCGGCTCATCGGGGTTGCTCCAGCCGAAGAGGAGGCCGCCCTCCTCGAGCCGCCAGTACAGCCCCGCGCCGATGTCGAACACCATCGGCATGCGCGGGACGTCGAAGACAGGGCTCGGCTCGAGGACGGCGACCGTGTGGCGGACGGCTCCGGCCGGGATCCGCAGGCCGGCCAGCCGGCCGACCGACCGAAGCGACGGACCGCCGGTCAGCAGGACCCGCTCGGTCTCGATGACGCCGGCGTCCGTCTCGACCGCGGTGACCCGGCTGCCGTCTGCCGCAGGGGCGGTGCGGAGCCCTGTGAATGCCGTGCGCTCGCGCAGCTCGACCCCCGCCGCCTGCATCGCGAGCCCGTAGGCGCGGACGTTGCGCGGCGGATCGATGGCGCCGTCGGTCTCGATGAAGCTCCCGCCGCGATGACCGTCCGGTGCGAGCGTGACCGCCACTTCGACGGCTTCAGCCGCGTCCAGCCAGCGGACCGCGAGGCCCTCGGCCTGCTGCATCGCCACGCGTTCGCGGCCGGCCCGCTCGTCCTCGTCCGTGACCGCGAGGATCAGGTAGCCAAGCTCGCGAAAGCCCGAATCGGTGCCGTAGGCGGCCTGCTGGCCGTTGTAGAAGTCGATGCTCCAGCGGCCGAGCGCCACGGTCGCGGGCGTGCCGCCCTGGGCTCGCACGATGCCGGCCGCGCGCGACGATGCACCCATCCCGGCCAGCCCACGTTCGACCACGATGACGCGCCCAAGCCCCTCGGCCTTCGCGAAGACCGACGCCCAGCCGCCGATCGTCCCGGCCCCGACGACCACGAGATCGGCGCGTTCCGCCACGATCGACCCTCCGATGCGGTGTCGCTTGAGGATAGGCGTCGCGGCCGAGTCGTTCCGGGTCCGTCGCGTGCCGCGCGATCGGTCTCGGGGATCGAGGCGAAGGCCTACCCGTCGAGGGCGGCCGCCTCCACGCAGACCGCCGCCACGCCCAGGCGGGTCAGCCGGTCGAACGTGGCCCGGCGGCGGACCGTCCAGGCCGCGACCTCGAGCCCGGCGGCCCGGGCCAGTTCCATGGTCCCCTCGTCGATGGACTGCCACTCGACGGCGACCCCGCGGCAGCCGATCTCGAGCGCGTCGGCGATCACCTCGGGACCGAGCGTCTCGGCATTGAGCCAACGCGGCCACAATGGGGCGAGGCCCCCGATCCGTTCGAGCGTGACCCGCTCGAACGACGAGACCACCGCGTTGCGCAGGTCCGCTCCCCGACCGGACGCGAGCACCTCGACGACCGTCCGGTCGTGCTCGCCCTTCAGCTCGACGTCGAGGAAGGCTCGCCGCGGGATGGCGGCCAGCGCGTCAGCGAGCGTCGGGATCCCGACGGCCTCGAGCGCCTCGACGGTCAGCTCGTCGACCCGGTCCGGGCGACCGTGGACGCGTTTGAGCGTCTCGTCATGGAGCAGCACCGGGACGCCGTCACTCGACCGGCGGACGTCGAACTCGAGCCCGTCGCAGCCCGGGACCGCCTCGGCGGCCAGCAACGCCGCGAGACTGTTCTCCGGCGCGTGCCGCCAGTCGCCGCGATGGGCCAGTCGGAGGGTGCGCGCGGGCAGGTCCATCGCCGCCACGCGTCAGCCGATCTCCAGGTGGGCGCTGATGCCGAGGTGGTCGCTCGGGTAGAGCGTCGGGTCCTCCGGGTGCGGACGGTCGAAGACGAGACGCGCGTCGACGACCTTGACCGTGCCGCGGACCCAGATGTAATCGAGGCAGTCCGGGTCGCCGTCGGTGTCCATCGCGGGCGCCTGCAGACCCGATGGCCAGGTGACGGCGGGCTCCGCGCCATCGCCCTCGACGTACGCGGACCGGAAACCGGCGCGGCGCATCCGGGCGTAGGTCGGCTCGGCGGGATCGGCGTTGAAGTCGCCCATGACGATGGTCGCGTCGGCGGTCGGTGCGCCCTCCAGCCAATCGAGGAGCGCCGTGGCCTGGGCGTCCCGCTCGGCAGCGGCGTCGACGGCATGGTGGAGGTGCGTCGCCACGACAAGCACGGTCGCGCGGCTCGGCAGCACGATGAGCACCCGATGGGCCGAGCGACCCATCGAGAGTTCGAGCCGCTCGAACGCGGTCGCGGTGAGCGGCTCCTTCACGAGCAGGCTGTTGCCGTACTCCGGCCTGCCGGCCCAGCCCCGGATGGCCGCATACCGCCCCTCCCCCGCCGCGCCGATGAGCCGGTCCTGCTGCATCGGGTAGACGACCTCCTGCAATGCCATGACGTCGGGCTGGAGCGCCGCCATGTCCGTGAGGATCAGGGGCAGCCGTTCCGCCCAGCGGTCGGCGAGATTGAGGATGTTGAACGTGACGGCGTGCAGGCGGTCCATCGGCTCCTTCCAGGGTCCTCGCTCAGTCCGGCTCGGACGGGATCGGCAGGGCGAAGGAGAACGTCGAACCGGCGCCCTCCTCGGATTCGACCCAGATCCGCCCGCCGTGTTGCTCGATGACGTGCCGTGCGATCGCCAGGCCCAGGCCTGTGCCCCCCGCCTCGCCCCGGACACGGGCCCGGTCGACCTTGTAGAAGCGCTCGAAGATCCGCGCCTGGGCGGCCTTCGGGACCCCGACGCCCTCGTCGGCGACCGACGTGAGCACGTCGCTGCCGTACACCCGGACCGTGACTGTCACGTTCCCGCCGTCCGGGCTGAACTTGACCGCGTTGTGGAGTAGGTTGACGAGCACCTGGCCGAGTCGTGCCTCGTCTCCACGGACCATCGGCACGGCCTCCGGCACGTCCACGATGAGCGTCACGCCCTGGCGTTCGGCGAAGAGGCGCAGCCGCTCGAGCGTGGCTGTCGCGATCCGGCCCAGGTCGACGTCGTCGAGCAGGATCGGCCCGACGCCGGTCTCGATCCGGGACAGGTCCAGGAGCTCGTTGACCATCTGGACCAGGTGTCCGGTCTCCACCTCGATCTTGGCGATCCGGTCGCGCATCTTGGCCGGGATGGCGTCACCGGCCGCATCCGCCTCGCGGCTCAGCGTCTCCGCGAGCAGGCTCACGGTCGTGAGCGGCGTCCGCAGCTCGTGCGAGAGGTTCTCGATGAACTCCGCGCGGATCTGTTGCAGGCGCCGCAGCTCCGAGACGTCTTCGAGGACGAGCCACAGGCCGCTGACCGGCGATCGCCGGGCGCGAACGACAAGGACCGCGCCGTCCGGTCGCAGGCGGACCTCACCGAAAGCGGAACCGGTCTCATGGGCGGTCTCGACGATGGCCTCGATCCGGGCATCGAGGAAGGCGCCGGTCAGGCTCAGGCCACGCAGCGAGCCAGCCGGGCGGTCGAGGAACGCATGCGCCGCCGCGTTGGCGAGCTCGATGCGACGGTCGTCGTCAAGCCGCACGATGCCGATCCCGATGAGCTCGATGAGGTAGCTGAGGTCGCGCCGCACGCCATCGAGCTCGAAGGTTGCGGCATCGGCCTCCTCGATGAGCCTGCGCACGCGGCCGCCGAGGTCGTCGCCGGTCGCGCGAGGCTCTGTCGCCTCCCGGATGTCGTCGATCGTCCGGCCACGGCCGATGGCCACGCCGATCGCGATCGCCAGCAGGACCGCCTGCAGCAGGATGAACAGGATGACGAGGCCGTCCACGTCGCGAGCATCGCATACCGGCGACGCTCGTGACCGGTCACCCGCCGGGCCGACCGGATACCCTATCGGCGTGCGACTGCGACTGATCCCGCGCGAAGAGCGCTTCTTCGACCTGTACGTCGAGGACGCGGCGAACGTCCTCGGCGCGGCCCGCCTGCTCGAGGCGATGCTCCGCTCGTGGGACGAGATCGAGCGCCGGGCGGGCGAGATCCGCGACGCGGAACACCGCGGCGACGAGATCACCCATGGCATCGGCCAGAAGCTCGAGTCGACGTTCGTCACGCCGTTCGATCGCGAGGACATGCACGCGCTGATCAGCGCGCTCGACGACGTCCTCGACGGCATCGAGGAGACCGCGGACACGTTCCTCCTCTACAAGATCGAGGCGCCGAGCGCGGCTGCGGTCGAGCTGGCCACGCTCATCGTCCAGCAATGCGAGCAGATCCACGAGGCGCTGGTCCACCTGCGCGGTTTCCAGGGCCTCGACCAGTACCGGATCGAGATCCATCGCCTCGAGAACGAGGGCGACCGGATCGGGCGCCAGGCGATCGCCGATCTCTTCGAAGGCGGCGACCCGATCAACATCATCAAGTGGCGGAAGGTCTACAACGTCCTCGAGGAGACCATCGACCTGTGCGAGGACGTCGCCGACGTCATCGAGCGGATCACGCTCAAGAACTCCTGACCGGACGACGGACCGGCGGGGGCGGTGCCTCCGGTAAGAGCAGCCACGGGCGCCACGCCGCCGTGAGGTCCGCGAAGGGCAACGGGGCGAAGGCGTGACGCAGGACCAGGAGATGGGCGAGGCGCGCCGCCGCACGCCGAGCCCGGGGCGGCGCCGGCCCGTCCGCACCGGCCGGGATCGCGGCCACGGCATCGCGGCCCGCCAGGGCGGATGACACGCGGAGCCCATCGTCGTCATCGGGCGTCAGTCCGCCCGGCCACGGATCCTCGGCGGCGAGCCCGACGCCCGTCGCGGCGAGCCTTGCGACGCCGGCCGGGTCCAGCTCCGCGAGACGCCGCAGGTAGGCCTCGACGCCGGCGCCGTTCGGGCCGTAGCGCGGCCGGTCGACGGCCGCATCCCAGCCCCGCGTCAGTCGCTCGTGCGCCCGACTCCGGAATGGCTCGGTGAGCAGCTCGTCGAGGAACGACCCGAGCACGAGCTCGGTCGCGTAGCCGTCGATGGCGTCGCGGATCCGCGGCCGGTCCGCGGCCGGGGGCAGGCTCGCAGTCGACGCGGGCCTCGACGTCGTCGAGCGCCTGGCGCTGGACGGGCGGCAGGAACCGGCGGATCGTCGCCCCGAATGCGATCGGCGGCGGCTCCGCGAGGGCGAGCCGGTCGATGTCGGTCGGCCGTGAGCGACTCGATGCGCTCGAGGAACCGACGGATGGCGACTTCGGGATCGGCGCCGCGACGACGGCCGCTCGGCCACGCCGGGTCCGGCTCGACGGGGCGCGCGACCGGCCCGCGCGCGTGCCAGCCGCTCGTGACCGTCGCCGCGTGGCCCGACCGCGTGGCGCAGGCCGCGCTCCCGGTCGTAGCGGGCCCGCAGGGCCGGATCGCTCAGCCAGTCGTGCGCGACATTGATCCGCTTGGCCACCTCGAGGCCCTCGTCACCCGCGACGTCGGGGTGGTGGCGTCGGAGCAGGCCGCGCCAGGCGATCTCGATCGCTTCGACGCTGGCGTCGAACGGGACGCCGAGGCGGGCATACAGGTCGTCGCTGGGCAGCGGCGGTCGTGGCATCGCGACCATCGTAGGCATTCCCACGCGCGATGGCGTGCCGCTATGCTCCGCGAGCCGGCCGGAGTGGGGTCCGGGGCGCTGGAGGGTGGTTGTGTGAGCTTCATCAAGCGCGCGGCCGAGCAGGCCCAGCAGGCGGCAGAAGCGGCCCGCGTCATGGCCGGAGACGCGTCCCGGAGCGCCAACGACCCGGCGACACAGGAGCGCCTCGGCAAGCAGGCCCGCGAGGCCGTCGGGATGGCCCGGCGCGGCATCTCCACCGTCGTCGAGCGGATCGACCCGGGCACGCTCGCCGAGCTCATCATCAAGGCGACCGCCCTGCAGGAGATGACCAACAACGCGCTGCGCCAGAAGGGCTCGCCCTATCGGATCTCCGAGATCTCGATCGCTGCGTCGATCCCGCCCGGGATCTCGTTCGCGATCAGCCGGATCGACGACGGTCAGCGAGACGATCACCGGCGAGGGCGTCTCGTCCGCCGAGCTCGTGGACGCGCTGCCCGACGCGGGCGAGGCGGTCATCGCGCTCGACGGCACGACGCTCGACGACGCGCAGATCGACGCCGCCCGCGCCGCGCTCGGCCGAGGACCTGCCCGACGAGCTCACCCGGCCTCTAGCGCGGACCGGTCAGCCAGGCCTCCACGTCCTCGATCGGGCGTGTCGACGCGCTCCCCGGTCGCCCGCTCCGTGACCTCGATGCCGCCGGCGGCCAGCGAGCGCGGGCTGACCGTCAGGATCCAGGGCATGCCCAGCAGCTCGGCGTCGGTGAACTTGACGCCCGGCGACTCGTCGCGGTCGTCCCACAGGATCTCGTTGCGCGTGCCGGCGGCCGCCGCCAGGTCGTGCAGCCGCTCGGCGACCTCGGTGACGCGCGGCTCCTTGGCGGCGCCGATCGTCACGAGGTGGGCGGCGTAGGGCGCCACCTCGGCCGGCCAGACGATGCCCTTGTCGTCGTGGTGGGCCTCGACGATGCAGGCGACGTTCCGACCGACGCCGATCCCGTACGAGCCCATGACGATCGGATGGGCGACGCCGTCCTCGCCGAGGTAGGTGGCCCCGAACGCGTCGGTGAACTTCGTCCCGAGCTTGAAGATGTTGCCGACCTCGATGCCGTTGCGCAGGATGACGCGGCTTGCCGCAGGTCGGGACAGGGATCGCCCTCCTGGGCGTTCGTGATGTCGGCGGTCACGTCGGCCGTGAAGTCGCGCCCGGCGTTGACGTTGCGGTAGTGGAAGCCCTCGCGGTTCGCGCCGGCGACGAGGTTCGGCGAGCGCGCGACGAGGTCGTCGATGACGACCGTCGTGTCGTGCGCGCCGATCGGCGAGCCGTAGCCGGGCTCCATGCCGGCCGCCCGGATCTCCTCGACGGTGGCCGGCCGGATGCCGCCGACCGCGCTCGCGGCGTTGCCGAGCTTGGTCTCGTTGACCTCGTAGTCGCCGCGCACGATGGCCGTCACGAGCCGGCCGTCGCCGGTCACGAAGAACGCCGCCTTGGCGGTCCGCTGCGGCGTCGATGCCGAGGAACGCCGCGAGCGTCGCGATCGTCGTCGTGCCGGGCGTCGCGACCTCCTCGAGCGGCAGCGGGTCCTCGCCGGTGCCGTCGGGCTTCGGGCATGACCGCGACCTGGCGGTTCGCCGCGTAGCCGCACGCCTCGCACAGGACGAGGACGTCCTCGCCGGCCGGGTTGAGGACCATGAACTCGTGGGCCCGGTGCCGCCCATGATCCCGACGTCGGAGGAGACCGACGACGACCTCGAGCCCGAGCCGCTCGAAGGTCCGCGTCGTAGGCGCCGTACTGGGCCTGGTAGCTGGCGTCGAGGCCGGCCTCGTCGAGGTCGCAGCTGTAGGCGTCCTTCATGACGAACTCGCGGACGCGGATGAGGCCGCCGCGGGAGCGCGGCTCGTCGCGCCATTTCGTCTGGAAGTGGTAGACCATGCATCGGCAGCTGCCGGTAGGAGCGGACGATGTCGGCCAGCAGCATCCCGACGACCTCCTCGTGGGTCATCGCGAGGACCATGTCGCGTCCGCCGCGGTCCTTGAACCGGGTCAGCTCCGGGCCGATCGCGTCGTAGCGGCCGCTGGCGCGCCAGACGTCGGCGGGATGGACGACCGGCATCTCCATCTCCTGGCCGCCGATCGCGTTCTGCTCCTCGCGGATGACCTGCTCGACGCGGTCGTTGACCCGCTTGCCGAGCGGCAGCAGCGAGTAGATCCCCGAGCCGAGCTGGCGGACGATAGCCCGCCCGGAGCGAGCAGGCGATGCGACGGCATCTCGGCGTCGGCCGGGTCGTCGCGGAGCGTGGTGAAGAAGAGGTGGGACAGGCGCATGGGCGAAGGATAGCCGCGCGCCTCGTGCGCTGTGCCCGGTCGGACGACCGCGCCGCGCCGACGGTCATCCGCGCTACCCGCGCACCTGCTAGGCTTCCGCACCGTGCTCGAAGGCGTGACGTTCCTGCTCATCGCCGTGCTCGTGCTGTCGCGGTCGCCTTCGACTACATCAACGGCTTCCACGACACGGCGAACGCGATCGCGACGTCCGTGTCGACGCGCGCCCTCAAGCCCGAGCACGCGATCCTCCTGTCGGCCACCGCGAACTTCGTCGGCGCGCTCGACCGGGACCGCGGTCGCCAAGACGATCGGCGCCGGGCTCGTCGACTCGACCGACACGGACCTGGTCGTCGATCGCGGCCGCCCTGATCGGCGCGATCACCTGGAACCTGATCACCTGGCGGCTGGGCATCCCGAGCTCGAGCAGCCACGCGCTGATCGGCGGGCTGCTCGGGGCGACGATCATCGCCGCCGGCACGCGACGCCGTGATCTGGGAGGGCGTCGTTCTGACAAGGTCCTGGTCCCGCTCGTCGCGTCGCCGGTCCTGGGCATCACGATCGGGTTCGTGCTTCATGGTCGTGCTGCTCAACGTCTTCCGGCGCGCGAACCCGCAGCGGCTGAACTATCGATTCCGCCGGCTCCAGGTCGTCTCGGCCGGCTACATGGCCTTCAGCCACGGCTCGAACGACGCCCAGAAGACGATGGGCATCATGACCCTGGCCCTGTTCTCGGCCGGGGTGATCCCGACGTTCGAGGTCCCGCTGCCGGTCATCCTCGATCGCGGCGACCGCGCATGTCGCTCGGGACGGCCGCCGGCGGCTGGCGGATCATCAAGACGATGGGTCAGCGGGTCGTCAAGCTCGACCCGGTCCACGGGTTCGCGGCGGAGACGACGGCCGCGACGATCATCCTGGCCGCCTCGCACTTCGGCGTGCCGGTCTCGACGACCCAGGTCATCTCGACGCGCGATCATGGGCGTCGGCTCGAGCACGCGCGTCTCGGCGGTCCGCTGGGGCGTCGCCGGCGACATCCTGACCGCCTGGGTCCTGACGATCCCGGCGTCCGGCCTCGTCGCCGCGCTCGCCTACCTCGTGCTCAACGTCTTCCTGTAGGACAGGGCCGATCCAGGTCGGTCGCGCCTCGCCGTCGCCGAGCTCGAGCCAGCGGAGCGCGTAGGCAAGTCGGACGGGACCACGGTGGCGTGGCCGCGGCGCGATGCCGCTCGACATCCGGGCTGAGGCCCACCTGTCGGCGGACGTGGAAGGCCTCGCTGGCCGAACGATGCAGCCAGGCTGGCGCGTGACGCTGATCGGCGCGAGTTGACGGCGGACGACCTCGACCTGCCGGCCGAACGTGGCATCCTCCGCAGGCTCGCCTCGGCCGTCGCGGATCCGCGGATGTGGCGCATGACGCGAAGGGCGTCCAGCGCCAACGCCCGCTGGGGCGTCAGCGCTGGGGCGGGAGCAGGCGAGTACCGCCCGTGGGGAGGAGGTCCGCGGACGGTCGCAGACCGTCGACCGTCGCTGACTCGCCGGCCCGCGACCCTCGCGTCGGGTGGGAGCCGGGCCTTCGAACGTCGATCGCCATGCCCGCATGGTCGCGGCGCCGACGATCAACGCCGGCTTATCGGCCGGTCAACGGTCGCCCGCCTCAGGCCGGCCGGCGGAACACGTAGCCGACGCCGCGGACGGTGTGGATGAAGGCCGGGTGGCCGGCGTCCTCCTCGATCTGGCTGCGCAGCCAGTGGACGTGGACGTCGACGGTCCGCGTCTCGCCGGCGTAGTCGTAGCCCCAGACGTGCTCGAGGAGCTGGTCGCGGGTGAACACCTGGCCCGGGTGGCGGATGAGGAACGCGAGCAGCTCGAACGCCTTCGGCTTGATCGGCAGGACCTCGCCGTCGCGCAGCAGCCGGTGCCCGCCGAGGTCGGCCTGGACACGTCCCAGGTCGATGACGGCCGGCGGCCCCTCGACCGCGACGTTCGCCTCCGACCGGCGGAAGAGCGCCCGGATCCGCGCGGAGAGCTCGCGCAGGCTGAACGGCTTCGTGACGTAGTCGTCGGCGCCGAGCTCGAGCCCGACGACCTTGTCGAGCTCGGAGTCCTTGGCCGTGAGCATGACGATCGGCACGCCCGATTCGGCCCGGATGATCCGGCACACCTCGATCCCCGACAGCTCGGGGAGCATCAGGTCGAGCAGGACGAGGTCCGGGCGCTCGGCCCGGAACAGCGTCAGGGCCTCGCGCCCGTCGGCCGCGGCGACGACCCGGAACCCGTCCGCCTCGAGCGCGTCGACCAGCGTCTCGCGCAGGGTGGGCTCGTCGTCGACGACGAGGATCGTTCGTGCCATCCAGTCGCTGAGCATAGCGGCGCGTGTTAACGACGCGTTAGCGTGCGGTCAAGCGTGGCGCAGGCGCACCGCCGGGGAGGGCGCGCCTGGCCGGAGGTGTCGCTACGTGCTGGGGACCGGAGGCGGAGCCGACACGATCATCATGAACACGATCACGAGCACGGCAAGGATCATCCCGATCGCCAGGATCGCGTAGAGCACCTTCATGACCCCGAGCGTAGCAGGCTCGGCGGTGCCCGTGACGGACGCACCGGCGGCGACGGTCAGCGACCCGCGCGGAGGCGCTCCGGAAGCTCCTTGAAGTACTCGACGAAGTCGGCGCAGCGGCCGTCCGCGTCGAATCGGAGCGTCCACAGGTTGTAGTAGCGGGTTCGGAACGAGCCGTCGGGATTCCGGTACTCGCTCTCGCCGATCGCCACCGCCCGGTCGCCCTCGACCGCGAACGGCTCGTAGTGCGCCTCCCATGTGTCCGCGGCATCCGGCGACTCCAGCCAGTCGGCAACGATCGCGTCCCGCCCGGTGACGCCCTCGCCGTACGGCGTGGTACCGATAGGTCGCGTCCGCGCTGAAGAGCTCGCCGATCGCGACCGGGTCGTAGGTTCGCCAGGCCGAGACGTAGTCGTCGAGCCAGCGCTGCACGTCGTCGCGGGTCATGGGGCCTCCTCTTCAAGTGATCGCGAGACGGCTCCAGCGTGCCACCGCGAACCTGTCATCCCCTGCCATGTTGTCCCACCGGGCCGGCCGGGCGCACGGTTCATGATGACCCTCAACCCGCGGGGGTACCTGCGGAAGGTGCGCTGACCGGCGTCAGTCAGCCAGGAGCGCGATCGCGCCGTCGAGCCGCGCCAGGGTCCGGTCGCGGCCGAGCGCGACGAGCGTGTCGAACAGCGGCGGCGTCGCGGTCCGGCCGGTGACCGCGACGCGGATCGCCATGAACAGGTCGCCGGCCTTCCAGCCGCGCGCCTCGGCCAGGGCCCGCAGCGGCGGCTCGAGCTCGTCGGCCTCGAAGGTGACCTCGCCGGTCTCGGCGATCGACCTCCCGGGCGGCGGTCAGCGCCTGCGCGCGTCGTGGCGGCGTCCCAGCGCTTGGGGACGAGCACTGCCGGGTCGACCTTGAGGTCGTCGACCCACAGGAACCCGACGAGGTCGCCGATCGCGCCGAGCGTCGGCAGCCGCTCCTGGACCACCGGCAGCAGCGAGCGGATCTCGTCGTCGCTCGGCATGCGGTCGATCCGGCCGGCGGCCAGCTCGGCCTCGACGAACGGCCGCAGCCGCTCGATCAGGTCGTCGGGCTCGAGCCGGCGGATCCACTGGCCGTTGAGCCACTCGAGGCGCTCGCGATCGAAGACGGCGCCGCCCTTGTGGATCGCGTGGACGTCGAAGCGCTCGACCAGCTCGTCGAGCGAGAGGATCTCCTCCTCGCTGCCCGTCGCCCAGCCGAGCAGCGCGAGGTAGTTGACGATCGCCTCGCGGATGAACCCCTCGGCGATGTAGTCGGAGACCGCCGTCTGGGTCTTGCGCTTGCTCATCTTCGTGCGGTCCGCGTTGAGGATCAGCGGCAGGTGGGCGAAGCGCGGCACCGCGTAGCCGAGGGCCCGGAACAGCAGGATGTGCTTGGGCGTGTTCGAAAGGTGGTCCTCGCCGCGGATGACGTCGCTGATCTCCATCGCGGCGTCGTCGACGACGACCGTGAAGTGGTAGAGCGGGGTCCCGTCGCCGCGGACGATGACGAAGTCGCCGCCGAGGTTGGCGACGTCGATCTCGACGTGGCCGCGGACGATGTCGTCGAAGCCGACGACACCCTCGCCCACGCGGAAGCGGATGACCGGCCTGCGGCCCTCGGCCTCGCGCGCCGCGCGCTCCTCGGGCGTCAGTTTCGCGCACCGACCGACGTAGCGCGGCGGCAGCTTGGCGGCCTCCTGGGCGGCTTCCGATCGGCGGCGAGCTCCTCGGGCGTGCAGTAGCAGGGGTACGCCTGGTCCCGTGCGAGCAGCAGCTTCGCCGCCGCCGCGTAGGTCGGCGAGGCGCTCCATCTGGCGATACGGGGCGTGCGGGCCGCGAGCCTCCTCGCCGGCGACCTCGGGACCCTCGTCCCAGCGCAGACCCAGCCAGTGCAGGCCGTCGAGGATGTCCTTCTCGTAGGCGATGGAACCGCGGGCCTGGTCGGTGTCCTCGAGACGCAGGATGAACGTGCCCCCGACGTGCCGGGCGTGCAGGAAGTTGAAGAGCGCGGTGCGGGCGGTCCCGATGTGGAGCGGCCCGGTCGGGCTCGGGGCGATCCGGACGCGGACCTGTTCGAGGGCGGTCATCCCGCGACGCGGACGGCCTGCGCCGGCACCTGGTGGAACAGGCCCGGATCGGCCTCGCCCGGCAGGACGCGGACGAGCGCCGCGGGCCGCAGGCCGAGGGTCGCCCGGCCGCGCGGTCCGTCGAGCGTGAGCGAGTCCAGCGACTCCGAGCGCGCGAGGATCGTGATGTGGGCGCCCGGCATCAGCGCCCGGGCCTCGAGATAGGAGAGCAGGCCGGCGTCCTCCTCGGCCTCCTCGGTGATCCGGTAGACGGTCGCCCGCTCGCCGGCCTCGACCTCGCTCAGGCGGATGCCGGCCGGCCGGCGCTCGCGGTCTCGGCATCGATCGGGTTGCCATGGGGGCACGTCTCGGGATGCCCGAGCATCTCGTCGAGTCGGGCCTCGACGCGCGGCGAGATCGCGCCCTGGAGGCGCATCGCCTCGTCGTCCGATTCGGCCCAGCCGAGGCCGATCGACCTTTGTCAGCAGCCATTCGAGGAGCGCGTGCCGGCGGAAGATCCCGTCGGCCGCCGTCCGCCCGGCCGAAGTCAGGTGAAGCTCGCGCCCGCCGGCCTGGGCGACGAGGCCGTCCGCGACGAGGCGACGGAACATCTCGCTGGCGGCCTGCGTGGTCACGCCGAGATTGCGCGCGATCTGGGCCGCCGTGACCCGGCCGCCCTCCGCGGACCCTGCCATCACCCGCAGCGCCAGCAGGTATTGCTGGGCGGCCGTGGACAGGTCGTGGGGGTCGTGGCGGGGAGGCATGGGCTCAGGATACGGGACCGACGCGCCCGGACGGCACGTGGACCGTCCGCAGCCTCCTGGCGATCCCGACGACGATCCCGACGAACCACGCGACGACCAGGACGACGCCGAGCGCGGCATTGCGCACCTCGCTGGTCGCGGCCTCACCCGTGGCCGAGAGCAGCAGCGTCGTCGGCACGGCGGCCACGACCATCGCCACCGCGCCCGCTGCCGCCAGGGCTGCGAGCCGTGGCACGAGCAGCAGCAGGCCGAGCACGGCGACGGCAAGGACCGGCGTGAGCGCCGATACGCCGCCGTCGCAGGTCGCCGAGAACCGTCCGCAGCCGGTCATCTCGCCGATCATCCAACTGAGACCAAAGACGATCGGCAGCCAGCCGACGACCGCCTGGACGAGGCGCCAGCGGCCGTGCGCGGTGCGCTCGTCGGTCAGTGCCCGGCCGAGATCGGTCGCGGCCGCCGCGAGGTCCGGCGGCGGCGGCGGTGCGGTGGTCGCGCCTCCGTCCGGCCGTGCGCCGGCGGTCGGGCGAGCCGAGGGGCGCTCCCGGACCGGTTCGGGCTCGGGCGGGACCCCGGCAGGGCCGGCGGTCGATCGCCACCAGGACGAGGTCGTGTGGGTCGGGGCCGGTTCGCCGGGCGTGCCGTTCGCTGATGCACCGAGATCGCCGCCGAGCGGCGGCTGCGGCGGGGCTGCGTCTGTCGGCGACGATCCGTCCCCCGCCCCGGGGCGCCGTCCGGCGGCGGCCCGGCGGGCCCGTGCCTGGTACTCCGGCCCGTGCTTGCGGGGGTCGGCGTACTCCTTGGGGTTGAGCGTCCAGTAGGTGCCGCTCGTCGTCCCGTACCAGCTGGCGCCGCCCCAGTCCGGCTCGAACGGGCCGTCTGCCGCGCCGTCGTAGGAGGTCGAGCCGAGGGTCGCCTTGTTGCGGCCGCGGCCGCCACGGCCCGCCTCCCCGCCCGGGTTCGCGCCGGCGTCGGACTGGCTCGGACCGCGCGATCGGGCGCCACCGGTCGAGCCGGGCGGGCGGGCTGGCCCGCTCGACCCCGTCCGCGCCCCCTGATCCGTCCCGCCCGAGGCCGGGCGAGGACCGGCCGTGTTCCCGCCCGAACCCGGCGCGGTGCGTGCGCGTCGCGCCCGGCCGCCGTAGGCGCGATGCGTCGCGTCGGCCCGGGCGGGGTCGGCGGCCGTCGGCCGCGGTCGGGCTCGTCCGGTCGCGGGCCGGGTTCGTGCCGTGGACGAGCTGCTCGTACGCCGCCTGGATCGCCAGCCAGCGCGGCAGCGCCGACGGCCCCGCGGCATCGGGGTGATTCTTCTTCGCGAGCGCGCGGTAGGCGCGCTTGACGTCGGCGAGCGACGCGCCGCGACGTCAGCCCGAGCGTGCGATACGGATCGGAGGCGGGGGTCATCGGATGTCGGGTCGCTCCAGGGTCGGTCGGACGGCGGCGCCGGAGCCGGGCGGCTCAGCCGATCAGCTCGCCAACGGGCGCCAGCTCGAACTCTGCCACGGCCTCGGCACCGACGCGTCCGTGCGGGTCGAGGATGGTCGGCCGGTGGTAGCGGGCGAGCACCCGGAGCGCCTGCCCGTCGAGGACGCCGGCCTGGCGCAGGGCCTCGATCGAGGCCGCCCACGTCCCGCGGTCGTAGCCGTCGCCGTCCTCGATCTTGACCGCCAGGCCGGACGGGCCCGAGTCGGTCGACCCGGCGCGCGGGCCGGCGCAGGATCGCGATGCCGCGCAGCGCCTCCATCCCGGCCTTGCTGATGACCCGGCCTGGGGCGGCCTTCATGAGCGACGTGTCGAGCCGGTCGTGGCGGCCGGCGACCATCTCCGGCTCGGCGAGCATCGCGTCGCGGACGATGGTCAGGCTCTCCGCCAGGGTCCGCCGCGGGTCCTTTGCGGGCAGCGCCGTCGGGTCGGCCAGCATCGCGTAGGCCCGGGCGACCTCCCGCAAGCGGGAAGCCGTAGGTCTCGACGCCGCAGCCGTCGATGGCCGTCCGGAGGTCGGCCGGCTTGACCGCGAAGGCTCGCGCGACCGCGGCCCGATACGCGGCCTGCGACGGATGGCTCGGCTGCCAGTAGTCCTCCGGCTCCCAGCCCTTGAGCTTCGAGAGGAGCAGCGAGACGGCGTGCTGGCCGGAGCACATGTGACGGATCGGGCCGGCCTTCTCGCCATCGCGGGCCAGTCGCGCCGCGGTCAGCGGGTCGAGCGGCATGCCCTCGGCGCCACAGGCCAGCAGCGCCTGGCTGATGCCCACGCGCCGGAAGATGCCCTGGATCGTCCGGACGTGGAGGTCCTCGCCGGAATGGGAGCTGGCGATGATCGCGATCTCGGCCGGCCCGAGGTCGAACGCCTCGACCCCGCCCTCCTCGATGAGCGCGAGCGGCGCCGAACGGCTTGACCGTCGAACGCAGGGTCACGATCCGGTCCGGGTCGCCGAGGACGCGGATGAGTCCGCCCACGGCGTCGGCTTCGACGATGTCGCCGCGGTGGACGCTCTCCTCGATGCCGTTGCGGAGCTGGCGGACGAGGATCGGGGTCGCAGGCCCTCGGCGGACCGCGGCGCGGGCCGTCGTTCGACGTGGACGCTGGGCCGCAGGCGCGCTCACGGGTGGGACTCTCTCCGATGGGGCTGGTCGGGCACTGGAACAGCGAGGATACCCCGGCGAAAGGTCGGGTGCGTCAGTACGATGAGTCCCGACGCGGGCGCCGTTCGAGCCACCACGTCGGAGAGGAGGCCATCGTGCCCGCCCCGAACCTCCACGTCTCGCAGCACCCGGCGGTCCTCCACAAACTGGCGATCCTGCGCGACGTGGAGACCGAGCCGAAGAAGTTCCGCGAGGTCGTGCGGGAGCTGTCCTGGCTGCTCGGGTACGAGGCGCTCGCGGACGCGAGCGTCAAGCCCATCGAGATCCGGACGCCGCTCGAGCCCATGGTCGCGAGCGAGCTGGGCGAGCGGATCGGACTGGTCCCGATCCTGCGCGCCGGTCTTGGCATGGTCGACGCGATGCTCGAGCTGATGCCGACCGCCCAGGTCTGGCACCTGGGCCTGTTCCGCGACGAGCGGACCCTGCGTCCGGTCGAGTACTACAACAAGCTGCCGGACTCGGCGACCGTAGACCTGTGCCTCATCCTCGACCCGATGCTCGCCACCGGTGGATCGGCCAGCGCTGCGATCGAGGTGCTCAAGCGCTGGGGCGCCGTCAAGATCAAGCTGGTCAACCTGATCGCCGCGCCCGAGGGGGTCGAGGCCGTCTCGTCGGCCCACCCAGATGTCGCGATCTACTGTGCCGCCCTCGACCGCGGCCTCAACGAGAAGGGCTACATCCAGCCCGGGCTCGGTGACGCCGGCGACCGCCAGTTCGGGACCGGCAACGCGGACTGACAGCCCCTGTCGAGCGCTTCGGCCTGCCATGGGCCGACTTGACCCTCGAATGCTTGGGAGGTCGATGCAAGGCGGAGCCGTGTCGTCGCGTGCACGGGTGCAGGCGGCGCCGCGAGACGCTGGCCGCGTTCCGCCAGGCCGCGGACGACGCGGCCATTTCCCGAGAGACAGGAGTCTGCCATGTCCCGATTCGAAGAGACGATCGAGGTTGCCGTGCCCGTTCGCACCGCGTATGACCGATGGACCCAGTTCGAGGATTTCCCGCAGTTCATGGATGGGGTCGAGCGGGTCGAGCAGCTCGACGACAAGACGCTCCGATGGACGGCGACGGTGGCGGGCCAGGAGAAGGAGTGGACCGCCGAGATCGTCGACCAGACTCCGGACACACGGGTCGCCTGGAAGAGCATCGAGGGCGCCGAGAATGCCGGAGCCGTGCTCTTCACCGCGCTCGGGCCTGACCGGACCGTGGTCACGCTTCGCCTGGACGCCGAGCCGGACGGCCCGGTGGAGACAGCCGGCGACGCGCTCGGCTTCCTGGAGCGCCGCGTCCACGGCGATCTCGAGCGCTTCAAGGGCTACGTCGAGCGTCAGGGCACGAGCGGCCAGCCGTGGCGGGGCGAGATCCATGGTGACGATGTCCGACCGGAACCGGTCGCGACCACCCGAGGCCGCATGGACGAGCCTCGCTGACACGACGCGCGCCGGATCGTGCTGGCGGCGAACTGAGAATTGAGAGACCCGGGCACGCGCCCGGGTCTCCGTCCATGTCGCGGTCGGGGCTACGCGGGGAGCGGGATCCCGAGCTCCTTCGCAGCGGTCTCCTTGCGGGCGGCCATCCGCTCGCCGAGCGCGTCGAGTTCCGCCGCGTCGAAAACGGATCGGGCGGTCTTGAACATCTCGCCCTCCTCCTCCTCGATGTGGTGCTCGATGTTCTCCTTCATGACGAGGGCCTTGGCACCCCACGTCTCGTCGGTGACGTCGAGCTCCTCGAGCTCGCTCATCAGCAGGTCGACGACGTGGTGCTCCTGGTAGCCCTCGAGGACGATGTCCTTGGCCTTCGGGTGAGCCTTCAACTCCGGGTAGAAGATCTCCTCCTCGACGATCTCGTGGACGGTGAGCTCGCCCTTGATCGTCGAGAACAGCTCGGCGCGGGTCTTGATCCCCCGTTCCGTCGTGGTCTCGAGCTCCGAGAGGAGCTTCTTGACCTTATCGTGGTCGGCCTTGAGCATCGCGATCGCATCCATCCGGAGCTCCTCGTGTCGTGATGGTTGATGGTCGGGTCGAGCGGGTCGCGGATGACCGGCGCTCCACGTCTCCGAAGTGTGTTCGCGGAATGTTGCGACCCGCCTCGCGTCGGCCGATAGCGGGTTGCAGAACCCCGACAGCTCGAGACCGGACCCGGATCGAGGGGTCGCGGCGCGCGACATCGCCCGGACGTCGCGATCTACTGCGCCGCCCTCGACCGCGGACTAACGAGAAGGGCTACATCCAGCCAGGACTCGGCGACGCCGGCGACCGCCAGTTCGGGACCGGCAACGCAGACTGAGCGAGCCTCACGCCCGGGGCGGCATCAGCCCTCGAGGGCAGCTTCGTCCGCGATCGTTCGGATCCGTGGCAAGGGCGAGAGCACCAGGAACAGGATCGAAACGGCCATCCCGGCCCAGCCGATCGCGATCCCGCCACGCACGCCGATCACGTCGGCGACGGCCGCGGCCGAGAGCGCACCGATCGGATAGGCGATCCCGTGCGAGAACACCTCGAGGGTTGCGTTGACCCGGCCCAGGACCCGGTCCGGGACTGAGGCCCTGGATCAGCGAGAGCTCCGCGACGCCCTCGATCGTCTGCAGGCCGTCGCCGAAGAGCTGCGGGATGAACACCATGACCGTCGCGAGCAGGAGCGGTCCCTGGGCGAGAGGCGTCAGGATGCCGAGCGCCGATGCGCCGACCGCCGTCCAGATCAGCGCCGGGCCGAGCCCCAGCCTGCGGATGACGCGCGAGGCGAAGAGCGAGCCGACCAGCGATCCCGACGCCGCCTGCGGAGACGACGATGCCGAGCAGCAACGGCGTCAGGTGCAGGTCGTCGATGAGGTAGATCGTGTAGAGGACGCCGTAGAACGATCCGGCGACGTGGGCGACCACCGAACGCATCGCGATCGGAAAGAGGACCCGATGGCGCAGGACGAGTCCGAAGGCCCTCGACGATCTCCTGCCGGATCGGCGTCGTCGTCGTCCGCGCCGGCCGTGGCGGTTCCGGCGTCCGGATCAGGAGCAGGGAGACCGCCGACACGGCGAACGACACCGCATCGATCAGGATCGCGAACGGGGCGCTCACGAGCTGGACCAGGGCGCCCGCGAGCCCCGGGCCGCCGATCTCGGCGAGCGACGAGCTCGTCGCGAGCTTGCTGTTCCCGTCGACGACGCGCTCGACGCCGATCAGCGACGGGACATAGGCCGGATAGGCCGCATCGAACAGGGAACCCAGGCACGCCTCGAGGAACGCGACGAGATAGAGCTGCTCCATCCGCAGGACACCAGCGGCGTACGCGATCGGGATCGAGAACAGGAGCAGCGACCTGGCGAGCGTCCGTGCCGATCAGGAGCGGCCTGCGCCGAAGCCGGTCGACCCATGCTCCCGCGAAGAACCCGACGAGGAGGATGGCCAGGCTGCCGGCGACCACCAGCAGCGCCATCTCCATCGGACCCGCGCCGAGGACGAGCAGCGCGACGAGCGGGACCGCCGTGCGCGTCACGACCGAGCCAAGCTCGGACACGGTCTGACCCGTCCACAGCTTCAGGAAGTCGGCGTGCCGCCAGAGCGACGGAGCACCTTCGGCGTCGCGATGCGTCACGACTCCTAGCCTACGGCGGCGGCATGCGCGATCTCGGGCCGGTTAGCATTGCCACGCCCATGGCCGCGACATCGCCCCACCCGGATCCGGCTCGTGACGTCGAGCGGACCTATCTCGTCCTGACGTTGCTGACGACCCTCGCGTCGTCGTTCATCTGGGGCATCAACACGATCTTCCTGCTCGACGCCGGGCTCAACAACACCGAGGCCTTCGCGGCCAACGCCTTCTTCACGGTCGGCCAGGTGATCTTCGAGGTCCCGACCGGGGTGGTCGCCGACACGCGCGGTCGGCGCCTGTCGTTCCTGCTCGGCACCGCGACGCTCCTGGGCTCCACGCTCCTCTACCTCGTGATGTGGCAGGCGCACGCGCCGCTCTGGGGATGGGCGATCGCCTCGATCCTGCTGGGTCTCGGGTTCACGTTCTTCTCGGGCGCGACCGAGGCGTGGCTCGTCGACGCCCTCAAGGCGACTGGCTTCACCGGCCACCTCGAGCACATCTTCGGTCGGGCCCAGGTCGTCGGTGGCATCGCGATGCTGGTCGGGACGGTCTCCGGCGGCGTCATCGCGCAGGCGACGAACCTCGGCGTCCCGTACATCGTCCGGGCCGCGATGCTCGGGGTGACGCTCCTCGTCGCGTTCCGCTTCATGCACGACCTCGGGTTCAAGCCGGACCGTGACATCGGGCCGGTCAAGGCGGTCCGGAACGTGATCAGCGGCGCCGTCGATGGCGGCTTCCGCAATCGACCGGTCCGGTGGCTGATGCTGGCTGCGCCCTTCTCGTTCGGGGCGGGCATCTACGTCTTCTACGCTTCCCAGCCGTACCTGCTCGAGCTCTACGGCGACCCGACCGCGTACGGCGTTGCCGGACTGGCTGCCGCGATCGTCGCCGGCGCACAGATCCTCGGCGGTCTCCTGGTGTCGAGGATCCGGCGCCTCTTCAGCCGGCGCACGACCGCGCTCCTGCTGGCGGCGGTCCTCAACGTGGGACTGCTGGTGCTCCTCGGGCTGACGGGGAGCTTCGTCGTCGCACTCGTCTTGCTGGCCGTCTGGGCCTTCGTCTTCGCAGCGGCGTCGCCGCTGCGCCAGGCCTTCGTGAACGGGCTGATCCCGTCCGAGCAGCGGGCGACGGTCCTCTCTTTCGACAACCTGATGGGGTCCGCCGGAGGGGTCGTCGCCCAGCCCGCACTCGGGCGAGTCGCCGACGTCTACGGGTACGCCACGTCGTATCTCGTGTCCGCCGGCATCCTCGCGATCGCCATCCCGTTCGTCGTGCTGGCCCGGCGGGAGCACGCGAGCTCGGACCCGATCACGAACGATGCCGACCTAGCCGGACCGGTCCCGCCTGCCTGACTCGAGCGCGGCCGCCGCGAACGAGGCCATGTCGGGGAACGTCAGGTCCGGCTGCGCGTCGGCGGGCGGGGTGGCGCCGGCTCCGGCCCGGTCATGGCGGCGGTCGATCCAGATGCTGCTGAGCCCGACCGCCTTGGCCGGGACGTGGTCGTGGTACAGGCTCTGGGCGACGTGGAGGATCCGCTCGCGAGGCAGGCCCAGGCGCGCGAACAGCAGCTCGAAGTTCGCGATCGCCGGCTTGTAGCCGCGGGCCTGCTGGGCCGTGACGACCCAGTCGAACTCGACCCCGAGGCGGCGGTTCGAGGCCGCGAACAGGTCGTCGTCGCAATTCGTCAGCACGCCGAGGCGGAATCGGGTCTTGAGCGCGGCGAGCGCGGCCGCGGAGTCCGGGAAGGCTGGCCAGTCGGCCACCGAGCCCGAGAAGGCCTCGATCTCGGCCGTCGTCGGTTCGACGCCGTACGTGGCGGCGACGCCACGACCCGCGAAGGCGAGGACCTCGCGGTACGTGCGATACGGCGGTCGCTCGGCTTCGGCCTCGAAGCCTGCGTACGTCTCCAGCAGCGCATCGTGGTCCGGCGCGACGCCGCGCGGGTCTAGGAACGCCCGCAGCGCGCTCGACAGACCCGCCTCCCAGTCGATGAGCGTGCCGTAGCAGTCGAACGTGAGGGCGTCGAAGCGCCCGAAGTCGAAGGTGTCGGTCATCGCCGAATCGTGCCGCATCGACGGGGCGGGCGTGGGGCGATCGGGCGGCGGCCACGGCCGATTTCCACCATCCCGACGATACTCGCGACGTGCGACCCAGGACCCTCGCGATCACGCTGCTCTCGCTGGCGGGCGTGGTCGCCGTCAGCGCGGTCCTCATCGCCTCGAACAGCTTTGGCGCGGACCGGGACGACACACCGCCGATCGCGCCCGTCACGAAGCCGCCGAGCCTTGCCCACGTCTGGGTCATCGTGCTCGAGAACAAGGCGTTCGACGCGATCATCGGCTCGCCCGACGCGCCGTATCTGAACGAGCTCGCCGCAGCGTCGGGCCTCGCGACACGCTACGTGTCCGTGGCGAAGCCCTCGCAGCCGAACTACATCGCCCTCTTCAGCGGATCGACGCAGCGGGTGGTCGACAACGACCTGCACGACATCGCCGCGCCCAACCTCGCCGACCAGCTCGAGGCGGCGGGCCGGACGTGGCGTGTCTTCGCCGAGAACGTGCCGCCGGACTGCAGCACGGCCGAGACGGCGCAGGACGGGCCCGACGGTCCCGGCACCTACGCCCGCAAGCACGAGCCCGCGATCAGCTTCCGATCGATCGCCCGCGATGACGAGCGCTGCACGAACATCCAGCCGCTGTCGGCCTTCGATGCGGCCGCCGCCGACTACACCCTGATCATCCCGAACATGTGCCACGACATGCATGACTGCGCGGTCGCGGACGGCGATGCCTGGCTGCGCAGCTTCGTGCCGCGGATCACTGGGTCGGCCGCGTGGCGCGCCGGCGGCACGCTCTTCATCACGTTCGACGAAGGCGTCGACTCGACGACCCCGTCGAACCAGGTCGCGACCATCGTCAGCAGTCCGCTGGTCCCGCCGGGGACGACCTCGTCGGTCCCGCACGATCACTACTCGCTCCTGCGGACCGTCCAGGACGCGTTCGGCCTCCCGTGTCTCGAGGAGACCTGCTCGGCCAACACGCTCGGCGAGTTCTTCACCGCCTCGCCCTGAATCCGAAGGGCCGACCCCGCGAGGGCCGGCCCTTCGATCGTTCGAGCAGCGCGTGACGGCTAGTTGCCGCCCTCCGTCGGCGTCGCCGAGCCCTTCTTGAAGGACGTGCCCTTCGCGTCTTCCTTGATCCCGTCGAGGGCTTTCTGGGCGAGATCGTTGCGGTAGGCACCCTCGGCCGGATCGGCCGTGAGCACGCCGCCTTCCTTGGCGATCTTGATCGTCTGGTCCCAGAGCGCCTTGTCGGTGATGCCGATGCCGTTCGGGGACGGCCAGATGAGCGGGTTGACCTCGTTCATCTGCCATGCCTGGTGGCCCTTGCCGAGCGTCACGCCGACGCCGAGCACGTAGTCCACGCAGGCGTCGGGATTGTCACGGCAGTAGATCCAGCCGCGGAGCGTGCCGCGCAGGAACTTGACCGCGATGTCCTCGTTGCCCGGCTGCGCCAGCCACGCCTTGCGGGCGAAGACGGCGTCCTGGAGCATCGCGGTGCCCTCGGTGTTCCAGTCGATGACGTTCATGTCGCCGGGCTGGTACAGCGCCCCGGTGTCGGGGTTCTTCGCCTCCAGGACCTGGGCGTACTCGTTGTAGATCATGGCCTCGGCGACGTCGATGTCGCGGGCCAGGAACGCGTTCATGTTGAAGTCCTGGATGACCTTGGTGTAGTCCTTGTCGACTTCGAGGTTGTACTTCTTGGCGCCCGACGTGACCTCGTATTCGTTGCCGAAGTCCCAGACGCCGACCTTCTTGCCCTTGAACTGCTCCGGCGAGGTGATGTTGTTGTCCTTCCAGGACACCGACAGCGTGCCCGAGCGCTGGAAGACCTGCGCGATGCTCACCAGGTCCGACTGGCCCGTCTCCACCGCCTGGAGCGCCTTGGGCACCCACGCAAGCGAGAATTCCGGCCCGTTGGGCGCCGAGCCGACGGTCACGTTCGCGACATTCGGCCCGCCGGACAGCAGGGTGACGTTGAGCCCCTCCTCGGCGTAGTACCCGAGCCGGTCTGCGGCGATCTCGCCGGCGAACTGGGCCTGGGGCACCCACTGGAGCTGGACGCTGATGTTCGTGAGGCCGCCGCCGCTGCCCGACGGCTGGGCGCTCGACGAGCACGCCGACAAGTACGACCGTGACCACGGCGATCCCGACCAATGACATCCTCGAACGCACGATGCTCGACCCTCCTCTTTCTCCAGCCGGTAGCGCCGGCGCGGGCATCGTCGGCCTGCGCGACCCCGCATCCGGCGCACGACGACCAACGGACAGTACTACGACTCCAACTCCCGCAATGAGGCGTGCCACGGGATGACCAGTCGCTCGATCGCGAGGACGAGCAGGTAGAAGGCGATGCCGACGACGGCCGTGACCAGGATGGCCGACCACGTGATGTCGAACCGCAGGCGACTGGAGCTCTGGACGATCACCCGGCCCAGGACCTGGCTGGACCCGCCGAAGTACTCGGCCACGATCGCCCCGATGAGGCTCAGTGTCGTTGCGACCTTCAGGCCCGTGAAGAAGAACGGCAGCGCGTTCGGCAGGCGCAGCTTGCGCAGAACCTCGCCCTCGCTGGCCGCATTCGCCCGCATGAGCTCGATCGCCGTCGGCGACACCTCGGTCAGCCCGCGGACCACGTTGATCATGATCGGGAAGAACACGAGCAGGATGACCACGGCCATCTTCGCGAGCGGGTTCAGGATGCCGAACCAGTTGCTCATGATCGGGGCGACCGCGATGATCGGCACCGCCGAGATCCCGATCGCGAGCGGGACCACGATCTCCCGGACGCGCCCCCAGCGCGCGACGGCGAACGCGGCGGCGACGCCGAGGACGACGCCGATGGCCAGCCCGCCGACCGCCTCGACCAGGGTGTTGGTGGCGGCCGGCTGGAGAGTCCCCCACTCGGACACGAACGCCGCGGCGATGGCCGAGGGGCGAGGCAGGATGAACTGGCGCAGGCCCAGGGCGGCCGCGAGAACCTCCCAGATGACGACGACCGTCACGAAGACGAGGATCGCGGGCAGGTACTCGCGGACGAGGCGTCCGATCCGGGTGGCCGCCGAGGGCGAGGCCGGCCCCGTCGCCGGCGGCGTCGTGACGTCGATCGGGTCCGCCATCACCCGCCCCGCGCGCCGGATCGCCCGCGCAGTGTGAGCGTCTCGGCGACGCCGATGACGATGAAGAATGCGATGCCGAGCAGGCCGGACGCGAGCACCGCGGCGAACAGTTTCTCGGGACCGCTGGCGAACTGCTCGTTGAAGTTGAGGATCACTCGCCCGAGGCCGAATTGGCTGCCGCCCGGGTTCCCCTCCCCGACGATCGCCCCGATGATGCTGGCCGTCGCGGCGATCTTGAGCGCCGAGAACAGGTACGGCATCGACGAGGGGAAGCGCAGCTTCCAGAAGATGGTCCACCGCGATGCCGCACAGGAGCGCATCAGCTCCATCGCACGCGGGTCAACCGCCTTGAAGCCCTTGAGGGCCGCGATCGTGACCGGGAAGAAGGTGAGATAGGTCGCCACGATGATGATGCCGAATGTCCCGTTGCCGAACGCGAACGCGATCAACGGTGCCAGCGCGAGGATGGGCACGGTCTGGCTCGCGACCACGTAGGGCACGAGGGCGCGCTCGGCGAGGCGCGAGTGGACGAACAGCGCGGCCAGGACGAGCCCGAGGATCGCCCCGGCGATGAACCCCCCGATGGCCTCCTGACCCGTGTGGACGGACGCCTCGACCAGGAACGCCGCAAGCGTCTGGGTCTGCTCGCGCTGGACCGGGCCTAACAGCGCCTGCCCGATCGACCATACGTGGGGCAGGGACCGGTCGCTGACCACCGGCCAGCGGAACGGCGGACGGTAGACGACCTCGTCGGCGCCCTGGCCGAACCGCCACGGATCCCCGCCGAGAGCCTTGGCGCCCTCCCAGAGGACGAACACCGCGACGGCGAAGGTCACGAAGAGAAGGACGCCCCGGATCGCCCGGCGCGCCGTCACGCGCCCAGCCCCTCCGCGGCGACGCGCCGGGACCCGCCCGACGCGCCCGGCCCGGCGCGTCCCTCGCCGGCACGAAGCGCCTCGCGAACGGTGGTCACCAGCTCGTAGTAGCGGTCCATCTCGCGCGTGTCGACATCGCGCTCACGGGGCAGGTCGATGGGCACGATCGTCGTGATCCGGCCCGGTCGCGGGCTCATGACCACGACGCGCGTGGACAGGAAGACGGCCTCGGGGATCGAGTGCGTGACGAAGATCACGGTCGTCCCGGTCCGACGCCAGATCTGCAGCAGCTCGAGGTTCATGCGCTCCCGGGTCATCTCGTCGAGCGCCCCGAACGGCTCGTCCATCAGGAGGATCGCGGGGTCAAGGGCAAGCGCCCGGGCGATCGCCGCGCGCTGCTGCATCCCGCCCGAGAGCTGCCAAGGATGATGGCCGCCGAACTCGCCGAGCTCAACGAGCTCGAGCATGGCCCGGGCACGGGCCTCGCGCTGCTCCTTCGGGACGCCGGTGATCTCGAGCGGCAGCTCGACATTCCGCTGGACCGTGCGCCACTCGAACAGCACCGGGACCTGGAACACCATCCCGTAGTCGCGGTCGAGCCGCGCCTGGCCGGCGCCCTTCCCGTTGACCATGACGGTCCCCGTCGTCGCCCCGGTCAGGTCGCCGACGATCCGGAGCAGCGTGCTCTTGCCACACCCCGACGGGCCGATGAGCGAGATGAACTCGCCCCGCGCGATCGAGAGATCGATGCCGACGAGCGCCTCGACGCGGGTGGCCTGCTCCGACTGGCCTTCGAACGTCTTGCCGACGCCGCTCAGTTCGACGATGGCGTCGGTCGGATCGGCAGGCGGGGTGGGACGTGCGAGATCGCCCGCGGACACGTCAGGCCCGCCTGACACCTAGACCGTGACCGCCTGGTCGGCGATGGCGAGAGCCCGCCCGATGACCTCGAAGCCCTCCGCGAGCTGCTCCTCGTTGATGCACAGCGGCGGGTTCGTGTGGATCGAATTGTTGGCGATCATCGTGTAAAGGTGGTTGTCGCGGAAGAACTTGCCGATCGCCTTCATCTCGTCCGATGAGCCGTTGAAGGGCGTCAGGGGCGTCCACGGGTCGTGGCTCCGCACGAGGTCGATGATCCCGAACAGCCCGAGGTTGCGGATCGCCCCGACGCTCGGATGCTCGGCGGCGAGGCGCTCGTGGTGGGCGCGCATGACCGGCCCGAGCCGGGCCGCGTTGCCGATGAGGTCGTCCTCCTCGTAGACCGAGATGGTCGCAAGGGCGGCCGCCAGGCTGACCGGGTGGCTGCTGTAGGTCAGGCCGCCGTAGAACATCCGGTCATCGAACTTCGCCGCCAGGTCGTGGCGCATCGCGACCGCGCCCAGCGGCAGGTAGCTCGAGGTCAGGCCCTTGGCCATCGTCATGAGGTCGGGCGTCACGTCCCAGTGGTCGACCGCGAACCAGCGACCGGTCCGACCGAAGCCGGCCATCACCTCGTCGGCGACCATCAGGATCCCGTGGCGGTCACAGATCTCGCGGACGCCCGCGATGTAGCCGTCGGGCGGGATCAGGATGCCGTTGGTCCCGACGATGGTCTCGAGGAAGACCGCGGCGATCGTGTGCGGCCCCTCGTAGCGGATGACGTCCTCGAGGCCCTGCAGGCTCTCCGCGACCGGGCGCGGCTCTTTGTCGCCCCAGCGGTGCGTGTCCGGGTAGCGCACGACCCCGACGAGCCCGGGCTCGTTCGCCCAGCGGCGTGGGTCGCCGGTGAGCGTCATCGCGCCGAGCGTCGCGCCGTGGTAGGAGCGGTAGCGGGCGAGCACCTTGTAGCGGCCCGTCGCGTGGCGGGCGAACTTGATCGCGTTCTCGATCGCCTCGGCGCCGCCGAGGGTGAAGAACACCTTGTCCATGTCGCCCGGCAGGATCTCCGCGAGCTTGGCCCCGAGACGGGCCCGGACCTCGGTCGCGAAGGCGGGCTGGACGTACTGGAGCTTGAGCGCCTGGGCCGTGATCGCGTCGATGACCCGCCGGTCGCCGTGGCCGATGTTGACCGACATCAGCTGGCTGTTGAAGTCGAGGATCCGCTGGCCCTCGGGCGTGTACAGGTAGACGCCTTCCGCGTGGTCGATCGCGATGGGGTCGACGGCGCCCTGGACGGACCACGAGAAGATCGTGTGCTTCTTCGCGAGGTCGGCGATCTCCGCGCTCGTCATCGAGCCGGAAGCGGTGCTGGTACCCATGGGTCACCTCGGGACGGACGCGGCGCGGTCGGATCCTGGCCCGCTCGGTTCACCGTGTCGGGCGGCTCTGGGGACGCTGTCGCTGGTCCGCCATTACAGCACATCCGAGCACGTGCGAGCGACCCCGCGGCGGCTCGTCGCGCCCATCGCGCGCCATGACTTTCGGCTGGTAGGCGCGTTCGGCGGATGCCCGATAGACTGCGCTCCGCCGACCGGCCCCTCACGGTCACATGGGATCGACAACTCAAGAGCCAACACGCACGGCTCAGGTCGTCGTACCCGGCACCGCTCCCCCGCAGGCCCCAGCCTCATCCTCGCGGTCCCGCGCGCCGATCGACCGTGCATCTCCCCCAGGACTCCCATCGCCGTCGCTCTCCTGCGCGCGCGCTGGCAGGAAGGAACTACGCTTGATC
The DNA here is from genome assembly GCA_963704775.1 of uncultured Chloroflexia bacterium. GTDB lineage: Bacteria > Chloroflexota > Limnocylindria > Limnocylindrales > CSP1-4 > SPCO01. Next base: position 257,240 of record CAVPHR010000001.1, read on the forward strand.
ACACGTCGTATGGGCGCGCGAGCGCTCGTCTCCACCGCCCTCGTCTGGGCGGTCCTCGTCTCGGCCGTGCCGCCCGCGACGGTTGCCGCCGCCTCGCCCCCGAGGACCGAGGCCCAGCAGATCATCGCGATCGCGAAGCGCCAGCTCGGCGACCACTGGCGATCCGGCGCGATCGGCCCCGGCTCATTCGACTGCTCCGGCCTCGTCCTCTACAGCTATCGCAAGGCCGGCGACGGGCGAGTACTCAGGAGCGGTCGACTGCGCTCGGCCCGTGCGATCTACGCGTACTTCCGGGCGCATGGCAAGGCCAGCCGCTCGAACCCGAAGCCGGGCGACCTCGTCATCTGGGGTGGCGGCACCCACATCGGCATCTACATCGGGCACGGGTCCGCCATCAGCACGCTGACGTCCGGCGTCCGCATCCACCGGGTCCATGCGGTGACGGCCCGCTTCACGACGTACCTCCACACCGGCATGTGGAAGGCCCCGGTCGCCAGGCCCGCCCCGAAGGTGACCATCGTGCCGAAACCGGCTCCGACGCCGATCCCGACGCCCACCGAGACCCCGACGCCACTCTCCGATCCGACCACCTAGGTCCCGCGTCGGCGCAACTCCCCGAGGTTGTCGACGATGAGAAGGAGCCCGAGCGCGAGGAGGCCCGCGAGCAGGAGCTCCCGCAGGAAGGTCACCCCGAGGATCACGAACGTGATGAGCGCGAGCGCCATCGAGAAGCGCAGGACGAGCGTTCGAATGTCCCGGCGGAAGAACGCCTCGATCCCGAGATAGGCGCCGAACAGGACGAGGATCGCAAGGACCGGCGACATCACCCTGAACCAGACGATGACCGCGAGCGCGATGACCAGCAGCCCGACACTGAGGGCTGCCCATGCCTCGGCCAGCCGGCGACGTTGGGTCTCGGCCGGAGGCTCCGGCTCGGACGCATGGCGCAGGTGCGACCGCGGGTCGTCCAGGTGGCCGCCGCGCAACGCTTCGAGCCGGCGACCGCCGGCGTCGATCGCCGTCCCCAGTTGGACCGCCTGGTTTCGGAGGGCGGCCACTCGCGCCTCGCCCTCGTGCAACTCGAGCACGCGCGCCGCCCGGTAGGCATCGGCGCCAGGCGCCTCCCGAACGGCGCCCAGTTCCGCGTCCAGCATCGGCAGGCTGGCTTCCAGGGAGGCCGCCTCCTGCCTGATCCCCTCGCGCTGCGTGGTCAGCTCGGCGATCCGGGCCTCCAGGGCCGGGATCGCCTGCGATGGCGGCGCGACCTTGTCGAGACCGGCGAATCCCAGCGGGTCGTGCCACGACTGCCGGACGGTCCCGATGCGGGTGTACTTCGGGCCGGCGGGGGCGCGCTCCCCCGCGAACCGGTCACCGGTGTCGAGGCCCCACAGGCCGTGGTAGCGATCGACCCAGCCGTCCGCGTCGCTGATGATGAGCGGCGTCCAGCCGATGTCGCCGCCGGGCCCGATGGCGATCCCGTCACCGCGGGCGTAGTCGACGAACGGGACGCTCAGCGCACGGCGGGCCTTGTCGGCGATGTCGCCCGGATCGGGCTGGTCGAGGGTGTCGCGCCAGATCCGCCGGAGTAGGTCGAGCGGTCCCCGGATATTGCGCTCCCCCGGGAACGGGAGCCGCATGATGTATTCGCCGGGCTCGAGGTATGTCGCGTGCGAACCCGCGCCCGGGTAGACGACCGGATGGCCCTCGATGACCTCGAGGCGCGGGTCGTCCCAGCGGCGGCGGAGGTCGTCGCCCTTCTCGTCGTGGGCGGCGGCGCAGAACCAGGCCGGTTGCATCTGGCCGTCGTCGAGGGCCTCGAGGACGACGAAGCATTGCTCCCAGTCGGCTTCGTGGTCGTTGGCGCCCTCGAACGTGGAGCGCCAGTCGTTCATGGCATACAGGAACATGTAGTGCAGGACGACCCAGCGCCCCTCGCGGATGACCCTGCCGTGATAGACGACGCTCGGGTCCTTCGCGCGGATCGCGTCGTAGCGCACCGCCGCGGCGGCCGCGGTGCCGCCCGGGACGCGGCCGCGCAGGAGAAGCGACATCACGAGGCCGGCGTCGACCAACCGGGCCGCGAGGCCGACGCGCGCCAGCCGGCCCGGTGCCGAGAACTGCTGGCGGTCGGGGCGATTCCGCCAGCGCGCCAGTTCGATCGCGTCGAAGGCGTGCGGCACGAACCGCAGGAACTGGGCCTGGCCGGGCGGCGGGTCGCCCGACGCGGCGAGGGCGTCGAGGTCCAGCGAGCCGTCGGGGATGGCGACTCGGGCCTCCCGCAACGTCGGGCCCTCGAGGAGCTCGCAGTGCTCGACATAGGCGCCGGCCGACATGGGGAAGAACAATTCCGCATACGTGAACCGCAACAGCGGCTCGTGGCGCTGGAGCAGGTCGAGGTCGGTGGGTTTGCTCATCAGGCCGGGTCGCCGAAGTACGTGCGCAGGTCGCGCTGGTTCAGGTAGAAGAGCACGACGGCGTTGACGGCCATGGAAACGTAGCGCGGCTCGCCGCTGGCCCACCATCCGAGGTCGAGCGCGAGGATCGCCCCCGAGGTGATGACCGCGAGCACCCAGCCGTTCTGACTTCGCCGCAGCAGCCCGACGATGGCCAGCACGCTCGCGATGACGAGACCGATCGCGAGGAGCCGAAGCACGATCCCGACGGCGGTCTCGACCGGACGCTCAGGGAGCGGGGCGTTCCCGGCGATCCAGCCCCACAGGCCCGTGTCGGCGCTCACCAGCAGGAGCGCGATGAGTGAGATCACCCGGAGGGCGATCCCGAGGATGATCACGATGACGCCGAAGGGGTATCCCGGCGCCCGGGGTCCGGCCGCGGTCTCCATCCGGCAAGGCTAGCAGGCGGCTGGACCCCTATCGAGCCCGTTTCTCGCGGGCGCGCGACGGGTTCAGTGCGGGGGGCCGAACACCGTCAGCGCCCCGGGCAGGACCCGGGCCTCCAGCCATCCGGGAGGCTCAGCGTCGCCGTCGACCTGGATCGGCTGGACCGGGTCCGCCTCGACCCGCACCTCGCTCACCGACCGGCGGATGACGCGCCCGTCCAGCTCGTCGGCGCTCAGCAGCAGCTCGGCTGCCGAGCGCAGCCCGTCGAGTGGGTTCTCCGCACCAAGGACGATCAACTCGAGCCGACCGTCCGCCGGGTCGAGCGGGCGGCGCGGACCGACCCGCCCGGGGATGATGTCGCCGGCGTTCACGACGAGGACGAGATAGCCGCGGATCTCCAGTTCCCTCCCGTCGGCGACGACGCGGAACACGGCCGTCGAGAGCCGGGTCAGTTCGCCGATCGCGGCCCCGACGTACGCGCCGAACCGCATCCGGCGCTTCCACTCGTGCTGGGCGGCGGCCATGACCCGGGCGTCCAGGCCCATCCCGCAGCCGACGACGAACACAGCCTCGCTGTCCGGGATCGTCGCATCGCCTGTGACCGGACCCCACCGTGCGGAACCCAGGTCGATCGTGCGCTCGCGCCCGCGACGGATCGCGTCGACCGCGGCCCGGATACTGCCGAGCCCGAGAGCCGACGCGAGCACGTTGCCCGTGCCGCCGGGGACGATCGCCAGCGGGACCCGTCGCCCGGCGAGGGACGTGGCGGCATCGCGGATCGTGCCGTCGCCGCCGGCGACCACGACCAGGGCCGGTTCCGGCGCCGAGGCAAGATGGACGATCGCGGCGTGGGCGGCGGCAGGGTCTCCGTCGACGACGCGTGCCGAGCGTCCGGTCCGCGCGTGGACGGCCTTCGCGATCGCCTCGAGTGACCTCCCGGCGTCGCCGCGGATCCGCGAGCCGGGACGCCCGCGGATTCACGACGATCAGCGGGGCCGATCTGTCATCCGGATCGGCAGCGGGTGAATCGCGCCGTGCGGTGGTCACCCGGGTTCAGCCGTCGACGGAGGCCACGCTGCGCAGGATGGCGTCGGCCGATCGGTCGATGTCGGCCTCGGTCGTCTGCCAGTTCGTGACGGAGAAGCGCATCGCGGCACGGCCCTGCCAGGTGGTGCCGCCGAGCCAGCACGTCCCGTCGCGCTGGACGGCGGCGATGATCGCCCGCGTCCGGACATCGCCGGCGTCCTCGTCCGACGGCGTCGGCCCCATCGAAACGGACGAGGACCTGGTTGAGCACGACGTCGTTCAGGACGCGCGCCCGCGGAGCCGGCACGAAGATGCTCGGCCATCCGGCGCGCCAGCGCGCAGTCGCGCTCGATCAGGTCGACCAGCCCGGACCGCCCGAGCGACCGCGAGCGCGGCCAGGACGGCGAACCCGCGGGCCCGTCGGGACGACTCCGGGACCCAGTTGTAGTTGTCCCGTTCCGAGCCGCCGGTCTCGACGTAGTAGGCCGCTCCGAGCGTCATCGCGGCGTGGTGGGCGGCGGCATCGCGGACGAACACGAGCCCCGAGTCGTACGGCACGTTGAGCCACTTGTGGGCGTCGGTCGACCACGAGTCGGCCGTCGTCGTAGCCGCGCATCCGGTCGCGCATCGACGGCACCGCGGCCGCCCAGATCCCGAACGCGCCATCGACATGGACCCAGGCGCCTCGCTCGTGCGCGATCGGGATCAGCTCATCGAGCGGGTCGAACGCGCCGGTGTTCACGTTGCCGGCCTGGGCGCAGACGATCGATCGGGCCGTCGATGTCGGCAAGGGTCTCGCGCAGGGCGTCGGGGCGCATGCGGCCCTGGTCGTCCGAGGCGACCACGCCGGACGCGCTCGCCCTCGCGCCCGAGACCGAGCATCTGGAGCGACGCGTAGACCGTGACGTGCGATCCCTCGTGCGTCACGACGGTGACGTCGGGCGCGCCCTGCAGCCCGTGCCGCTCGACGTCCCAGCCGGCCTTCGCGAGGACACCGTGGCGCGCCGCGGCGAGGGCGGTGAAGTTGGCCATCGTCGCCCCGGTCACGAACCCGACGCTCGTGCCATCGGGCAGGCCCAGGAGATCGACGAGCCAGCCCGCCGCGACCTCCTCGGCGACCGCCGCGGCCGGCGAGAGCGCGTACAGGCCGGCGTTCTGGTCCCAGGCGCTGGTCAGCCAGTCGGCGGCGAGCGCGGCGGGCAGGCTGCCCGCCGACGACGAACCCGAAGTAGCGCGGCCCGGCCGACGCCACGAGCCCCGGCTCGGCCGCCGCCGCCAGCGCCTCGACGACGCTGGCCGGGTCCGACGGGTCCATCCGGCAGCGGCCCGCCCATGGCCTCGCGCAGGGCCGCCAGGTCGACCGGAGCGGGCGACCGGCCGCTCGGCGAGCGAGGCGAGGTAGTCGGTGGCGAGATCCGCCGTGCGATGGAACAAGCCGGAGCGAACGGGAGCGTCGACCATGGGGCTGCACCTGCCTTCTGCGTTTGGCCACCAGCGTAGCGCCTCGTGCTACCGTGAGCGTTCGAACCGCTCGGGAGATCCGCCATGGATCGCGCCGCATTCGCGAGCCTGGCTGCACCGCTACATCGACGCGTGGCGCCTCAACGACCCGGTCGCCATCGGCGACCTGTTCAGCGCCGATGTCCGCTACGCGTTCGACCCCTTCGAGGAGGCCGTCGTCGGGCGCCCGGCCGTCGTCGCCGCCTGGGTCGCGAACCCCGACGAGCCCGGCTCCTGGGAGGCCGACTACGAGGTCCTCGCCATCGATGGCGAGGTCCACGTGGCCCACGGCCGGACGCGCTACCTCACCGACGACCGCAGCGGCGTCGACCGCGAGTTCGCCAACATCTTCGTCTGCCGGTTCGACGCGGAGGGCCGCTGCCGCGAGTTCACGGAGTGGTACATGCGGCGCCGGCCGGAGGCCATCCCGGACTGACGCCGGCAGGGCACCCGACCCGTCGGCAGCCGGTGTACCCTCACTCCTCCGAGGATCGGAATCCCTCGACAGAGCAGCCCAGCGAGGTGCAGCGTCCATGCCGCGAACCGTCCGAGGCGCGCTCGTCCAGGCCAGCTGGACCGGCGACAAGGAATCGATGATCCAGAAGCACGAGGCGTACGCGCACGACGCCGCGAAGGCGGGCGCCCAGTTCATCCTGTTCCAGGAGCTCTTCTACGGGCCGTACTTCTGCCAGGTCCAGGACGCGCAGTACTACAGCTACACGGAGCTGATCCCCGACGGCCCGACGACCAAGCGCATGCAGGACCTCGCCAAGCAGACCGGGATGGTCGTCGTCGCGCCGATGTACGAGGAGGACGAGACCGCGTCGGGCATCTACTACAACACCGCGGCGGTCATCGACTCGGACGGGACGTACCTGGGCAAGTACCGCAAGACCCACATCCCGCACGTGAAGGGGTTCTGGGAGAAGTTCTACTTCCGGCCGGGCAATCTCGGCTACCCCGTGTTCGAGACCGCGGTCGGCAAGATCGGCGTCTACATCTGCTACGACCGGCACTTCCCCGAGGGGGCGCGGGCGCTCGGGCTCAACGGCGCCGAGATCGTGCTGATCCCCTCGGCCACCTCGCGCGGCCTGTCCGAATACCTCTGGCAGATCGAGCAGCCGAGCCACGCGGTGGCCAACGGCTACTTCGTGGGGACGATCAATCGCGTCGGCATCGAATCCGAGTACGGCGACGACGATTTCTATGGCCAGAGCTACTTCGTCGACCCGCGCGGCCAGTACGTCGGCGACGTCGGCTCGGCGCATGACGAGGAGCTGATCGTGCGCGATCTCGACCTCGACAAGATCGCCGAGGTCCGCAACACGTGGCAGTTCTACCGGGACCGACGACCGGACGCGTACGTGGACCTCACGCGACCCTAGAACGCGCTATCATCCGCGCCGGCTCGGCCGTCTGGAGGAGGACGGCCGAGCCGGTTCATTCGTCGGGGTGTCGTCGGCGTCGAAGCCGTCCTCCGGCTCATCGTCGAGGTCCGCGAGGACCACGAGGAGCGCGATGATCAGGCTGCCGAGCGCAGCCGAGCCGGCCAGGAACCCGGCCAGCCGACCGCCGCCGGCGCCGATCGGCCTGGTCTGCATCGAAGCTTCGATCACGGTCGATCTATGACCTCGCTATGACTTCCAACGGCCCGAGCGTCGGCGCGGCGTGTTGCGTGGGCATCAACCGGCGGTCAACGTTCCGACCGCGACGGGCCGGGCCGTCGTTGTAACCTCTGGCGGTCCGCGCTCGCCCACGTCGACGGAGGCCCCTCGCGCATGCAGTTCGGCTTCACCCTCAAGCCCGACCACACGATCGAGCGAACCCTGGCGCTCACGCGTCAGGCGGAGGATGCCGGGTTCACGTACGGCTGGCTCTTCGATTCGCACGTGCTGTGGCGGGACCCGTACCCGCTCCTGACCCTGATGGCAGGCGCGACCGAGCGGATGCGCCTGGGGACATGCGTGACGAATCCCGGGACGCGCGAGCCGACCGTGACCGCCTCGGCACTCGCCACGCTCGACGAGATCAGCGGCGGACGCATGGACCTCGGGATCGGGCGGGGCGACTCCGCGCGGCGCGTGCTCGGCAAGCCGCCCATCACGCTCGCGCACACCGAGGAGGCGATCCGGGTCATCCGGGCGCTCGTCGCGGGCGAGCGGATCGACTACGAAGGGACCGAGCTCCACTTCCCGTGGACCGCCGGCTGGACGCTGCCGGTGTGGGTCGCGGGCTATGGCCCGATGGCGATCGCGATGACCGGGCGGGTCGCCGACGGCATCATCCTGCAACTCGGCCGACCCCGACCTCATCCGCTGGTTCGGCGACCAGGTCCGCGAGGCGGCGGTCACTGCCGGACGTGATCCGGCGTCGATCTCGATCCAGGCGGCGGCGCCCGCCCATGTCGGGCCTCGCGACCTCGGGCGCGACCGGACGCGCTGGTTCCCCGCGCTCGTCTCGAACCACGTCGTCGACCTGATCGCCAAGTACCCGCGCGACCAGCTGCCCGACGCGCTGACGGGCTACATCGCGGACCGCGAGGGCTACGACTACCACCACCACGCCGAGGTCGGCTCGTCGAACGCGGGCTTCGTCGGCGACGAGGTGACCGATCGCTTCTGCATCCTCGGCGCCGTCGAGGAGCACATCGCCAAACTGCGTGAGCTCGCCGCGGCGGGCGTCGACCAGTTCAACCTGTATCTCATGAACGGCGACGAGGAGGACCAGCTCGCGGCCTACGGCCGTGACGTCATCCCGGCGTTGCGGGACGTCGCCGCGAGCCGATGACTTCGGGGGGAGATCCTGGCGCAGCCACCGCCGTCGCGGCGTCGCCGGGCGTGCCATGGTGAGGCGACGCAAGCGCGCCCCCGAGGCGTCCGAACCGCCGCCGGAGGAGCCCGGCGCGCCGGAACCCGCACCCCAGTCGCCGGTCGAGCCGCCGGCCGAGCTGCGCCGGTCGAACCGCCGGCCGAGCTGCTGCCGGTCGAACCGCCGGCCGAGCCGACCGCCGAGCTGCCTGCCGAGCCGACCGCCGAGCCGGCCATCGCCCTCGACCCCGGCACGGATGTCGCCGAACCGGCGGCCGGCGGCGGACGCGGCTCGGCCCGGACGCTTGCCAACGACCTGGCCGGCAGCTGGCGCGACCTGCTCGCCCTCAGCCAGCCCCGGGCGTGGCCCGCCACCGCGTTGCCATTCGCCGTGGCCGCTTACGACGCCGGGCGTGGGCTCAGCCCCGCCCTCGTCCTGGGCACCCTCTACTTCCTTGGCCCGTTCCACCTGCTCGATCAACGGCGTCGACCCGAGCGCCGTGCCCGCCGAGCGAGCCCGGTCGACGCGGTTTGCGATCGCGGTGACCAACCTGCCGTTGCTGGCCGTCCTCGTCGCTGCTCGGCGGGGCGGCGGCCGGCCTCGCCCTGCTCGTGACGGTCGGCACGGCCCTCGCCTACTCCGTGCCGCCGATCCGGACCCGGTGCGCGGCCGTTCCTGGATTCGGTCACGGGCGCCATGCTCGTCGTCCTGCCCGCCGTGTGCGGGTCCCTCGTGGCCGGCCTTGCGTTCGCGAACCTGCCCTGGCCGGCGCTCGTCGCCCTCGCGACCTGGGCGCTCGCGACGTCGGCGCTCCGCGCCATCGCGCACGTCACCACCGACCGGGCAGCCGGGCGGACGATCGATCGCGACCGCGCTCGGCCGGCGCCAGACGGCGGCCATCTCACTCGTCGGTTACGCGGTGGCCGCCGTGGCGCTGGCCTGCTGCTCGGATCCCTCGGCCTGATCGCGGGGCTTGGGCTGGCCCTCTACCTCCTGCTGCCGACGATGGTCATCGCTGGCGCCTCGCAAGGACGCCGGCCGCCGATGGAGGCTGCCGCCCGACGCGCCTGGACCGGCCACCTCGGGCTGCGCTTCTGGTGGGTGGCTGGCTCGCGATCCTGCTCCTGCGCCACTGGGGCCTCGGCGCCGGCGTCAGCAGCCTGGAGCTCGCGATGGCCGTCTCAGCCGTCGCGATCGGGTTCGTGGGCTGGAACATCGTGATGACGCGCATCGCCACCCGGCGGCGGCGCACCCATCCGGCCGCCGAGCGCGAGATCCTTCCGATGACCATCGTCGTCGCGAGCCACGACGACGGGGAGCAGCTCGCGGCCTGCGTCGAGGCCATGCTCGAGCAGACCTACGCGGACACGGCGATCCTCGTCATCGACACGGGTTCGACGGACGGCTCCCCGGAGCTCGCGGCGGAGATCCTCGGCGGCGCCGGGTACGTCATCGCGGCCCGCCCGACGCCCGATGGATGGACGCCCCGGAACTGGGCACGCTGGACCGGGGTCCAGGAGTCGCAGGGCGACCTGGTCCTGTTCCTCGATGTCGACACACTGCTCGTCCCGGTCGCCGCGCGGATCATCGTGGAGCAGCTCGAGGAGCGTCGCTGGGACCTGTTGTCCGGCGTGGCGCGGGACGAGATGCCGACGGCGGGCGAGCGTGCCGCCGTCCCGGGCTTCGCGCTGTTGCGCTTCGGCTTCCGTCCCATCTGGCTCGCGGCATGGACGCGTGGGCGGCTGAGAGCCGCGGCGTTCGCGTCCGGATCGTTGGCCCTGGTCCGGCGTGACGCGTATCTCGCGGTCGGCGGGCATGCCGCGTACCCGGACAGCCGGGATGCGGACACGGAGATCGCGCGGGCGCTCGCGCACGACGGTCGCCGGGTGGGCACGCACGACGGTCGCCGACCTTGCCGCCAGCCGCACCTACGGCGGGGAAGACGCAGTCGATCCGCGCCTGGCGTCGCGACTACCTGCCGAACGTCGGTGGGTCATTGGCGGTCGGGCTCCTGGCGATGGTGGGCGAGACACTCGCGTTCCTTGTCCCGATGGTCCTTCCGCTGGTCGCGTTCGCGTCGGGAGCTGAGGCCCGGGCGCTGGTCGCGTCGTTCATCCCGTTGTTCCTGCTCGGCTTCGCGCGGTTCGCGCTCGTCCTGACCCAGCGCCACCCGCTGACGACCGTGTTCTGGCACCCGGTGACCATCGTCGTGACGCTAATCGGCCAGACGGCAGCTCTCGTCGACCATGTCACCGGCCGGGCCACGTCCGCGACCCGTGACGAGCCGGCGGCCGCGAGCGTGATCTCGACCGACTGACCGAGCCTTCCGCCACGCGCATCCCCTACCATCTGGCTCCTGACCGACCGACGCGCCCCGAGTCGAGGAGGGACCGATGCGCACGCTCATCGCGAACGGCACCGTGGTCACCGCGGATGGCTCGTCCCCGGCCGACGTGCTCATCGACGGCGAGACGATCGCCGCGATCGGCTCGGATCTCGCGGGCGCAGGCCTGACCGCCGACGAGACGATCGACGCGACCGGCAAGTACGTCATCCCGGGCGGCATCGACGTCCACACGCACATGGAATTGCCCTTCGGCGGCACCTTCGCCAAGGACACCTTCGAGACGGGCACCCGCGCCGCCGCGTTCGGCGGCACGACGTCGATCGTCGACTTCGCGGTCCAGTCGCGCGGCAAGTCCCTGCGCGAGGGCCTCGACGCCTGGCACGCCAAGGCCGAGGGCAATGCGGTGGCCGACTACGGCTTCCACATGATCATGAGCGACGTCAACGACGGGACCCTCGCCGAGATGGACCAGCTGGTCGCCGAGGGCGTGCCGGACTTCAAGCTCTTCACCGCCTACCCGGGCGTCTTCTACAGCGACGACGGGGCGATCTTCCGGGCGATGCAGCAGACCGAGAAGAACGGCGGTCTGATCATGATGCACGCCGAGAACGGGATGGCCATCGACGTCGTCGCGGAGCAGACCGTGGCGTCCGGCACGACCGATCCGATCGGTCATGGCCTGGCGCGCAAGGCGGTCTTCGAGGGCGAGGCGACCAACCGGGTCATCCGCCTCGCCGAGGCAGCCGGCGTGCCCGTCTACATCGTCCATCTCTCGGCACGCGAGGCGCTCGCCGAGGTCCGGGCCGCGCGCGACAGGGGCTCGAAGGCGTTCGCCGAGACGTGCCCGCAGTACCTGTTCCTGTCGCTCGACGACCTCGGGAACGGGTTCGAGGGCGCCAAGTTCGTCTGCTCCCCGCCGCTCCGCCCGAAGGACCACTGGGACGATCTCTGGACGGGTCTCGTCAAGGACGACCTGCAGGTCGTCTCGACCGACCACTGCCCGTTCGACTTCCACGGCCAGAAGGACCTCGGCGCCGACGACTTCCGCAAGATCCCCAACGGCCTGCCCGGCGTCGAGGACCGCGTCGACCTGCTCCACGACGGCGGCGTCGTGGGCGGCAGGATCACCCGTGAGCGCTGGGTCGAGATCATCTCGACGGCGCCCGCGAAGCTCTTCGGGATGTACCCGAAGAAGGGCGCGATCGCGGTCGGCGCCGACGCCGACGTGGTCGTCTACGACCCGGCCCGAACGCACACGATCTCGGCATCGAGCCACCACATGGACGTCGACTACTCGTGCTACGAGGGCCGGACCGTCCAGGGCGGCAGCGACGTCGTCCTGAGCCGCGGCACGGTCATCGTCCGCGACGGCACGTTCACGGGCTCGAAGGGCCACGGCCGCTTCATCAAGCGCGCGCCGGCATCGTTCGCACGCGCCAACTGAGGCGCGCGCCCGCACGACGCGCGCCTCGGTCGGGAATCAGGCCTCGGCAGGTCGCCGCGTGAAGATGCGCAGCGCCGCGATGATCAGCATCTCGATCAGCGTCCAGGCGACGAGGGCGACGAGGGCCGCGACGTCGAAGACGCTCTTGCCGGCCGTCGCCTTGTCGAGCGAGAACATGCCACGGAACGGCTCCACGAAGGGGTCGGTCAGGGTCATGACCAGATCGACGACGGCGTTGCCCTGGTTGGCGACCAGCAGCAGCAGGAGGATCCGCAGGATCAGCAGGGCCTGCAGGATCCCGAATGCGAAGGTGACGACGCGGATGGCCGTCGCGGCCCCGCTCGGCCCGGCCGGCGAATAGGCGCGCTCGGTCGTGCGGACCGTCGAGGCGGTCGCCGGCGCGCCGGCGGCAGCGGCCTCGGGCGTGACCGGGTCCACTGCGCTGGTCTCGCGGACGGTCTGTTTCTCGTAGTCGGTCATGTCGTCGTCCTCTAGCTGGGTGAACGACGGCATCCTGTGTGGTCCGGGGCGACCGATGCCCATGCGCGGCGACGCGCGGGATTGCAGCGGCGCGACAGTTTCGCGGTCAAGCCGAGTGGGTCTGCCTCCGGTCGCGCCACTTGTCGCCCTTGCGGACGAGCGCGTCACCGAGCGAGCGGGCGATCCGCGCGACCCCATCCTCCTCGAAGATCCGGTACGTCAGGTGCGGCTGCTGGCGGTCGTCGGCGAGGTCGGTCGTGGCGAACATGGCCCGGACGCCGCAGGTCCGTTCCAGGAGCCAGTGCTTGGTGCGGCCGATGGCGAGACCGTCCGCGAGGGCCGGCGGGACCGGGGCGTCGAGAAGCCGATCGGAGAGTTCGAGGGTCATCGACAGGGTCGTCCGGGCACCGATCGCCTTCGCCTGCGAGAGCAGGAACTCGACGTCGATGGCGTGGCCCGACCGGCGCATGAGCTCCGCGATGTCGACCAGCCAGCGCAGCCGCAGCGGCGCACGAGCACGATGGACCGCGAGGTGCAGCAGCGTGTCCTCCGTCCCGAGGACGCGCAGCCGCCGGCCGAACAGTTCGGTCGTCACGCTCCGCTCCCAGAGCGATGCCGCGTCCATCCGGAACTGCCGGGGAGCGGCGAGCCCGTGGTGGAGCTCGAGCGCGGTCTGGCGGAACTGGCCGGCCTTGTAGTACGGCGGGTCGTGGAACGGGTGGTGCCGCTCCTCATAGGCCGGCACGGCCTCCTGGGCGAAGCCGAGCGTCCGAAGCGCCTCCCGCGCGGCGGGCAGGTCCTGGGCCCGGACCAGGACGTCGATGTCGCCGGCCGGGCGCAGGGCGAGGTTGCCGTACAGCATCTCGGTCAGGACGAGGCCCTTGACCGGGATGGCCTCCACGCCGACCGCCTCCATCGCGTCGAGCGTCGCGAGCAGCTCGGCGAGGAGCGAACGGTTCTGGAGGAGCGTCGCCGAACGACGTCGCTGGGCGTCGGCCGACCAGGCCTCGGGCACCCGGACGGCTGCGCCCAGACCCGTGATCGACGTGACCAGGAGCGGCAGCACCTCGTGCACGTGGCCGAGGCGCCACAGCTGGTCCCACTCGACACCATCGCCGAGGAGCGCAGCGAGGCGCGCCTGGGCGGCCGCGTCGGGAGCCACGCGGGCGGCGAGGCACAGGGCTTCCTCCTCGCGGCCGAGCTGGAGCGCCGGCGCGGGGGCCGCGACCCGTTGGGTCATCGTGATGGGCTCAGAACTCGGCGAGGCTGCCATCTTCGCGGGCTCGGTCAACGGCGATGTGGCACGCCCACAACCCGAGCGGCAGGTAGATCGCCACGAGGACCGCCAGGGAGAGGAGATGGGGCCAGAGCGTGTCCAGTCCCTCGCCGAGGAGCAGGGACCGCCGCAGGACCTCGAGGGCGTGGGTGATCGGGAGGAGCTGGCTGACCGCCTGGAGGGCCTCGGGCAGGGCGCTCGTGGGGTAGAAGACCCCGCCGAGCACGAGGGACGCGCCGCTCACGATCCAGTTGACCGGGTTGCCCTGCTTGAGGACCAGGACCGCGGCCGCACCGATCAGGCCGAGGGCGTTGCACGAGATCACGAGCAGCACGAACGCCACGAGTGCGATCGGCAGGTTCGCCTGGCCGAAGCGCAAGCCGAGCAGCACGCCGACGGCGAGGTAGACGACGATCGTCCCGGCCGCCGAGATGTGGCTGTAGAGACCGGACGAGACCAGCGCCGTGGAGGCCCGGGTCGGGCTGATGAGCATGAGTTCCAGGGTGCCGGTCACCTGGCCCTGTCGCACGCTGCCGCCGATCGCGCCGAGGCCGACGGTCACGACCTGCGTGAAGGCGACGCCGATGACGACGAACCCGAAGTAGTCGGATCCGTAGTCGGTGACGCTCGAGCCGACCGACGCCCCGATGGCGCGGCTGAGGAAGTAGAAGATCAGGACGCTGCCGACCGTCCCGCCCAGGGTCATGATGAATCCGATGCGATAGCTGCGCGCGACCAGGAAGTCGCGCATGACGAACGCCCACGGCAGCGACAGGGCGGTCATGACGCCATCGACTCCGGCGTCGGCTCGGCATCGGCGCCCAGCGTGCGCACGAAGATCTCCTCGAGCGATGCCTCGGAGGTGCGGCAGTCGAGGATCTCGGCCCCCGCGACCATCAGGGTCCGCAGGACCTGGTTGAGCGCCCCGGACGCCTCGTCGAGGATGATCCGGATGTGCTGGTCGGCCTCGGCGTCGTCGACCGCGAGGTCGACGAGCGGCACGGCGGCCCGCAGGGCGGTCGCGGCGGCAGCCGGATGGCCGCGCACGACGATGTCGCAGCGGATGCCCGGATGGAGGGTCCGCCGCAGCTCGGCGAGCGGCCCAGCAGCGACGATCTCGCCGCGGCGGACGAACGCCACCCTGTCGCACAGCGCCTCAGCCTCGGCCATCGAGTGGGTGGCGAGGATGACCGCGCGCTTCGGGTCGCTCATGACGTGCTCTTTGACGAGGACCCGGACCTCCTTGGCGCTGATCGGGTCGAGCGAGCGCGTCGGCTCGTCCATGAACAGGACCTCGGGCTCGTTCAACAGGCCGCGGGCGATCCCGAGTCGCTGGCGCATCCCGGTGGAGTAGGTCCGGACCGGGCGGTCGGCGTCGGCGGTCAGGTGGACGCGTTCGAGCAGCTCCTCGATCCGCGCGGTCCGCTGACGCAACGGGATGTGGGCGATCGCCGCGAAGAAGACCAGGTTCTCGCGGCCGGTCATGCGCCAGTAGAACGAGCGTTCCTCGCCGGAGATGAGACCGATCGACCGGCGCACGCCCATCGTGTCGCTCTCGACGTCGTGGCCGGCCACGCGGGCGGTGCCACTCGTCGGCCGCAGGGCCGTGGTGAGGATCCGGATCAGGGTGGTCTTGCCGGCCCCGTTCATGCCGAGGAGCCCGAAGAGCTCACCGGGCGCGATCTCGAGGCTGATGCCGGCGAGGGCGGGGCGCGACTCCACGCCACTCGGCGCGGATCGCGATCGGCGGACGACGTCCCTGTAGCCGGTCGCCTGGGGATAGTGCTTGACGAGGTCGATGACCTCGACGGCTGGGGTCATGCTTGGTTGACGCTCATAGGTCGACCGGAAGGAGGGATGGGTCGCCCCATCCTCCCCCGATCAGTCGTATCAGGCCGGCGCTTCCGGGTTGCGGTAGAAGACGCAGACCGCTGCGTCCTGCATGAGCTCCTCGACCTTGTAGGTCGCGAGCACGGCGGGCTTCTCGTATGTCATCTGATCACCCCTTGCGTGTGGATGTGCGTGATGTGATCGGGGAGGGGACGGGGATGAACCCCGTCACCCTCCCCGATCTTCAACGGCTAGCGCTCAATGCCATAGACCGTGCAGACCGCTGCGTCCTGCATGAGCTCCTCGACCTCGTAGGTCGCGAGCACGGCGGGCTTCTCGTACGTCATCGAATCACCTCCTCACATCGTGGATTTGGGGCCAGCCCAACGGATGGGCGGTCAGATGATGGCATGTGGCCTGGATGAGCGAGGTGACCAGGGAGGAGAACAGGATGATCAAGTCCCCTCCCTGATCGGCTAGGTCAGACGGGGGTTTCCGGGTTGCGGCCGTAACAGGTGCAGACGGCTGCATCCTGCATGAGCTCCTCGACCTCATAGGTCGCGAGCACGGCGGGCTTCTCGTACGTCATCGAATCACCTCCTTCGCTCTCGGATTTGACCACCTCCGCACGGGGCGGAGTGAGGGTCCGACGGTAGGGATCGAGCCCGAAAACGGCTCGACCCGGTCGAATCCACTCGGATGCCTGTGGTGCGGAGGCGACCACGATAGGGTCGCGATCGCCTCCTCCGCTATGAAGACCCCCTTAGGCGGAGATCATTTCGGGTCCTGGTTCCGTGGGCAATAAAAGGTGCAGACCGCTGCGTCCTCCATGAGCTCCTCGACCTTGTAGGTCGCGAGCACTGTCGGTCGCTCGTATGTCATCGGTTTCACCTCCTTCCCCGTTGGATTTGGTCAGTCGATCGACTGGCGACTAGCGGCCGAACAGATGGCGAAGCGGATGCTGCTTCTCGATGCAGTCTTTGCCGTAGCGCGTGCAGACGGCGGCGTCCTTCATGAGCTCCACGACCTTGTAGGTCGCGAGCACGGTCGGGCGTTCGTACTTCATGGTTTGTCACCTCCTTTCGCGGGAGATTTCGACCACCCTCGACATGACGAGGGATGAGGCCCAAAGGGAGAGCGCGGCACGGGCCACGAGGGCGCCCGCCGCGAACGGGATGGAGCTGACGGATGTGCGCCGGGCCCGGGCTCGTGTCAGCGAGCCGCCGAGGCGCGAGAGCCGGGCGGTCACGCGTCCCGATCGCCCACCGAGGGCGCGGCCCGAGAGCGAGCCGGTCCCGCGGTCGATCGCCCGGACGATGCCGAGGAGGTCGGACGGGGCGACGTCCTCGGTCGCGAACGGCTCGTTGTCGCCCTTGGCGATGACTCGACGGACGCCGTCGCGCGATCGGACGCCGACGACGCGATGGGCGACGACGAGGCCGCCGTGCCGGAAGAGGATCACGTCACCCTGGACCGCGGGGTGCGCGCCGAACCCGACGAGCAACCGGTCGCCCGGGTGGATGAGCGGGAGCATGCTCCCGCCGGTCGCCTCGATCCAGGCCTCGGCGCCGTCCCGGCGCCAGGTCTCGAGCATCGCGAGGCGGGCGAGGTCGCGTGGGTCCATCGTCGAGGCAGCCTCGATCATCGGTGCGTCGCCGGTGCGAGGCCGGCGTCGGCCAGCCAGTCGGTGACGACGTCGAGGGTCCGCTCGAGCGGGCCGCTGCGCAGTCGCGCGCACGGGACGCGGGAGGCGGCGTCGGCGAGTCGCGCGAGCGTGCCACCGAAGGCGACCGACGCAGCCCAGCTGCTGCGCGTCAGTTCGAGCGCGGCGATGGCCGGCGAGACGGTGGCGACTGTCGGGTCGGCGGCGCCCGGGATGCCCTCGAGCAGCAGGATCGCGGCCAGCGGGCCGGCCTGCGGGGCGATCCCGTCCCACCGCCGGCGGAGCTCGGCGGGCGTCAGGGCCCACTCGCTGCCGCCACCGAGCGTCAGGCGCGGCCGGTCGGCGAGGAACCCGAGCGCGGGGATCAAGCCGATCGTGTCGGGGCGGACGTGGACGCTGCGCGGGTACGGCAGGACGGTCCCGTCGCCATCGACGATCGACAGCTCGTCGGAGAGGAGGCCGTAGCCCCGGTGGGCGAGACCAAGGGCCAGCGTCGACTTGCCCTGGCCGGACGCGCCGGCCACGACCAGGATCCCGTGGGCGGTCGCGACCGCTGCCGAGTGGATCGAGATCAGCCCGCGTGCGTGAAGGCCGCGCTGGACGGTGTCGACAAGACGATCGAGGGTCTCGACGGCGGCCATGTCCGCGGATCGACAGGCGCGGGGCTCCGCCGTTCCGCCGCTGACCAGCCACTCGTCGTCGGTCTGCCGGACCTGGATGCGGGCGGCGGGCACGGGTCGGTCTGCAGGGTCGCCGTCAGGTCGGAAGATGCCGTAGGACGCCTCGACGACCTCGACGACGGTCGGGTCGTCCGAGTCGAGCTCCACGCCGACGCCGAGCACGTCGTAGCGGGCGACGGCCTGGTCGCCCAGGGCATCGCGCCGGTCACCTGTGGAGGACCCCTGCATGTCCGTCATCGGGGCCACGATCGCCGTCATCGACGACACGTGTCGATCGACGTCACGCGCCCGCCGGGGCGGGCAGTTCGACGAGCTTGAGCTTGACGAGCTCATCGATGACTTCGCGGACGTCGTCGAGGACATCGGCGGCCTGCAGGTCGTAGATGGCGCCGAACTCGGCCGCGAGCTCATCGATCGTCCGCTCGCCGTCGCACAGCTGCCAGAGCCGTGCGGCGGACCCATTCAGGACGTGGGCCTCGTCGGTGTGCGGGTCGATGAGGATGGCCTCCCCGCCGACGTCTTGAAGGGCGACGTCAGCGCGGCGGCGCGGTCGGGTGTGGGAGCTGGGAGCCAGACCGATGAAGGTGGCCTGACCCTCGGATGGATCGGACAATGAAAACCCCCTTATTCCCAATGAGGCCCGGCGGGTTCCAGGCGGCGCCAGCATAGTACCCATGGGTACCTTGCAAACCACCGAACGTCCTGCTTCGGGGGGTCTCCGGGAGGGATTCCGGTGCCTCATCGCACCGCTGCCGTCGGGTCCGGTGCGGTCCGGTGCGATTCGCCCGTCTAGCCCAGCTGGGCCCGGCCCATCTCCCGACGGTACTGCTCGTTGAACGCGAACAGGAACCGGTCCTGCCGCGGGAAGATCCCGCTCGTGAAGGCCCGCGACCGCACGCCGGTCTGGGCCCGCGTGCAGACCGCCCAGTCCTGCTGTGAGATGAGGTCCCAGAGCTCGACGACCGCAGCTGGGTCGAAGTCCGGCGCCGCGATCGTCTCGGGGCGGAACAGGAACTCCGAGACCACCGTGGTGTGGTCGGCGCCTCGCGGATAGGCGATGTAGTACATCGCGCAGTCCGGGTGGAGGTTGAGCATCAGGTTCGGGAACTGGAAGGTCCCGTAGTACATGCGGTAGTCGTCCGGCTGCAGGTCGGGCAGCGGCGGCAGCGGCGAGGCGCCCGTCTTCGTGAAGCTCGTGGCGCCGTCGCGCATCCAGTTCCCGTCGTCATGGGTCTCCTCGTCCCAGACCTCACCGAAACGGTACAGGGGGACCACCTGGACGAGTTCGGGGTGGATCGTCGGGCAGTGCAGGCACTCGTTGTAGTTCTCGACGACGATCTTCCAGTTCGCCTCGACCTCGTACACGAGCCGCACGCCGATGCGCAGCTCGTCCATCCGGTAGCGCTCGAAGTTCGTGATGCTCTCGACACCGGTCCGGAGCGACTGGAACAGCGGCTCCGGCGTCTCGGCCATGTTGACGAAGAGGAATCCGCCGTACGCCTCGACCGCGATCGCGTGGAGCGGGTAGGCCGACCGGTCGAACCCCTCGTCCTCGGCGACGTTCGGCGTTCCGACGAGCCGGCCCTCGAGGTCATACGCCCACGCGTGGTACGGGCACTTGAAGACCTTGCTCACGTGGCCGCAGACGGGCTCGTCGTCGAGGAGCTTGGTGCCCCGGTGCGCACAGACGTTGTAGAACGCGTGCAGGCTCGTCTGACTGATCGCGCGTGATGAAGATGGACTCGCCTGCGACGTCACGGACGAGGTAGTCGCCCGGCGTCGGGATCTCCTCGGCCCGCCCGACGCAGACCCAGCCGCCGTACCAGATCCGCTCTCGTTCCTCGGCGTAGGTCGCGTCGCCGGTGTAGTCGGTGCCCGCCAGCGTCGGGCGCGGCTGCCAGGTCGTGAGGGCCGTCCGAGGCGCGTGCCGCTCGACCGGTCGTGGCTTGGTCTGCATCGGTCGTCGTGCTCAGCGCGTGCGCGGGAAGCCGAGATCGATCTTGCTCGTGCCGGGGTCCGGCCAGCGGCACGTGACGATCTTGGCCCGCGTGTAGAACTGGACGCCCTCGGGACCGTACATGTGCAGGTCGCCGAACAGCGAGGCCTTCCAGCCGCCGAAGCTGTAGTAGGCGACCGGCACCGGGATCGGCACGTTGATGCCGACCATCCCGGCCTGGACCTCGAACTGGAACTGGCGCGCGGCGCCGCCGTCGCGGGTGAAGATCGCCGTGCCGTTGCCGTACGGGTTGTCGTTGACGAGACGGACCGCCTCGTCGTACGTGTCGACGCGGACGACCGTCAGGACCGGTCCGAAGATCTCGTCTCGGTAGGCGTCCATCGCGGGCGTCACGTTGTCGATGAGGGAGACGCCGAGGAAGAACCCGTCGCTCTCCTTGTAGAGCGGGTGTTCGCGGCCGTCGGCGACGAGCGTCGCGCCCTGGGCCGGACCGGAGTCGAGGTAGGAGGCGACCTTGTCGCGGTGCTGGCGGGTCACGAGCGGGCCCATCTCCGACTCCGGGTCGCTGCCCGGGGCCGACCTTGACCTTGGGCAGGCGCGCCTTGATGGCCTCGACCAGCGGGTCGGCTACGCTCGCCGACCGCGACGACCGTCGCGATCGCCATGCAGCGCTCCCCCGCCGAGCCGTAGCCGGCGGAGACGCGGCGTCGGCCGCCATCTCGATGTCGGCGTCGGGCAGCACGATCATGTGGTTCTTCGCCCCGCCGAGCGCCTGGACGCGCTTGCCGTTGCGGGTGCCGGTCTCGTAGATGTAGCGGGCGATGGGGGTCGAGCCCACGAAGCTCACGGCGGCGATGTCCGGATGCTCGAGGATGGCGTCGACCGCCACCTTGTCGCCGTGGACGACGTTGAAGACGCCGTCCGGGCACGCCGGCCTCGGCGAGCAGCTCCGCGAGGAAGATCGAGGCCGACGGGTCCTTCTCCGAGGGCTTGAGGATGAACGTGTTCCCGCACGCGATCGCGGTGGCGAACATCCACATCGGGACCATGGCCGGGAAGTTGAACGGGCGTGATCCCCGCGACGACGCCGAGCGGCTGGCGGATCTGGTAGACGTCGACGCCGGTCGAGACCTGCTCCGAGTAGCCGCCCTTGAGCAGGCTCGGGATGCCCGTCGCGAACTCGAGGTTCTCGAGGCCGCGGGCGATCTCGCCGAGTGCGTCCGACGGGACCTTGCCGTGCTCCGCGGTCAGGTGCGCGGCCAGCTCGTGGCGATGCGACTCGACGAGGTTGCGGATCTTGAACAGGATGTCCGACTTCTTCGAGAGCGACGTCGCGCGCCACGCCGGGAAGGCCGCCTTCGCGGCGGCGACGGCCGCGGCGAGCTCATCGGCGGACGCGAAGTCGACGTGCCGTGTCAGTCGGCCGGTCGCCGGGTCGTAGACCGCGCCCTCGCGCCCGGACGTGCCGACGACGCCGCGCCCGTTGATCCAGTGGCTGACCCGACCCGGTGCTGGGCTGTCCGTGTGGACGGCTCCCGGCTCTGCGACCTGCGTCATGGAAGAGACCTCTCGTGCGCGTCACCGCGACGGCGACGCCGATGGATGTCGATCGTGGCCACGATACTCCGTCCCCGCTGAACGGCCGCGGCGCGTCCCGCCCTCAGGACCGCGGGCGCTTGTCGGGATCCGACCAGTCAGCGCCCGGGCCGACGGGGACAGGTTCGAGTCTCGTGGTCTCGCGCGTCCTCGTGTCCCGTGTCGCTCTGTTCCGTGTCCTTGTCCCGAGGGCGGGCGGTGATGATCAGCGCGGCGGCGACGCAGCCGACGATCAGCGCCAGCGCGATGACCGACCCGGCGTTGAGCGGCCCGAGGACCGCCGGATCGCGCCACGTGAGACTGGCAAGGACGCGGACGAGCGCCCACGCCGCCAAGACCGATCGCGAGACCGCCGCCCGTCGGCGAGGCGTGACCCGAGACCGGCCCCCGCGAGCACGAGGGCGAGCACCAGCAGGACCGCGAGCGTGCCGAAGCCCTCGTACGCCTGTGACGGGTGCGACGGCAGGGCCGGCGCCAGCGAGCTCCACGGGCCGGGACCGAGGTAGGCCGTCGCCCAGGCGAGGCTGCTGGGCTGGCCCTGACCGGCACCGCCGAGGACCATGGTCAGCTTGCCCGCGCCGAGCGCGAACAGGAGCGGCATGACGACGACCTGCGACCAGCGCCCGATCGGGGCACCGAGGAGGCGGGCCACGTAGCTGGCCGTCAGCAGGCCACCCGACCACGGCCAGCCCGAGCTCGAGCCCGCCGCTCGCCGGATCGAGGATGGCGCCAGGGTTCGCGGCGTAGTAGTCGAGGTGCAGGAGGACGTAGCCGAGCCTGCCGCCGATCACGGCGCCGGGCACGATCCCGACGGTGATGAACAGGAGATCGTCAGGCCGCAGGGACGCACGTCGCGCGATGACGCCCGCGACGATCAGCGCGGCGGCGATGACGATCGCCAGCGCGATCGTCTGCCAGCGGACGACGAGCGTCTCGGCCAGACGGACCAGTGGGTCGAAGTCGAACGCGATGACGGCGATCGGCACGGTGTCGGCCAGTGTATCGAACCCCTCGTCGCATGGATCGACCGCTGTCGGCTGGCCGACACCTGCCCTGTCAGGTACCGGGTCGCCCGCGTGGGGCGTCCCGGACATCATGCCGCCAGAGCCGATGGTCGCGCGGGGGCGTGGCCACTTGGTTGGGGGCGGCGCGGGATGGCGGGTCTGGGGCCCGCCGTTCCGTCCGGCGTCCGGCCCACGGGGGGACGGGCCGGGCGTCGCGGACTTCACGACCGTGGGATGTCATGCGGCGAGACGATCCGATCCAACACACGATCCTTCGCGTCAACCTGCTCGGGCGCCTCGACGTCCGGACGATCGGCGGCGCGGCGGTGCGCCTCGGGGGCCGCCACGCGCCGGCGTTGTTCGCACTGCTCGTGCTGGCGCGTCGACCGCGAACGCGCGAGGCGATCGCCGCGGACCTGTGGCCGGATGCCGACA
Organism: uncultured Chloroflexia bacterium; assembly: GCA_963704775.1. Classification (GTDB taxonomy): domain Bacteria; phylum Chloroflexota; class Limnocylindria; order Limnocylindrales; family CSP1-4; genus SPCO01. The sequence goes on from CAVPHR010000001.1 coordinate 280,126, forward strand.
GCTCGTCGGTCGGGTCGCTTCGCCAGGCGCTCTGGCTCGTCCGCCACGGGCTCATCGACGCAGGCGTCGACCCCGATGCCGTCCTGGACATCCGCTCGGAGTCGGTGGCGGTCCGCCCCGAGGCCCGGCTCGAGATCGACGCCGTCGCCTTCGAGCGCAGCCTCGAGGAAGGGGAGCGCGGCGCAGAGCTCGCTGTCGAGCTCTACCGCGGCGACCTGGTCGAGGCCCTCGCCCACGATTGCTTCGCGGCCGAACGCGAGCGACTCGCCGACCGCTACGAGGACGCGCTCGTCGACGTGGCCCGCGCCCGGTTGCGCGACCGGCGACGCGCGCGGCGCGCGGCGCGCGGCCGAGGCCGTCCTGGCGCGCGACCCGCTGCGCGAGGAGGCCCATGCCGTGCTCATGGCCGTCCGCGGGATGACCGGATCGCGATCGCAGGTCGTCCGGCAGTACCGACGCCTGCAGGACGTCCTCGCCCGGGAGCTCGGCGAGCCGCCGCTGCCCGAGACCGATGCGGCCTACCGCCGCGCGATGACCCAGATCGTCCGTCGATCGGTCGAGCGAGCGTCGCTCCTCGAGTCCGACCGGATGCCGAAGCTCGTCGCCGTCGGGCGCTGACCGCTCTCAGGGCAGCTTGTCGACCAGCTCCTGGACGGCCGCGGCCGAGGCGTCGAAGGCCGGCCTGCTCGTCGGCGGTCAGCTCGATCTCGAAGATCCGCTCCATGCCCGACCGCGCCGAGGACGACCGGCACGCCGACGAACAGGCCGTCGACGCCGAACTCGCCCTGGAGCAGGACCGCGCACGGCAGCACGCGCTTTCGATCGAGCAGGATCGACTCGACCATCTCGAACGTGCAGGCGGCCGGCGCGTAGAACGCCGACCCGGTCTTGAGCAGGGCGACGACCTCGGCGCCGCCGTTGGCCGTCCGCTCCTCGAGCGCCGTCGACCCGGTCCGGCGGCAGGAGCTCGGTGATCGGCACGCCGGCGACCGTCGAGTAGCGCGACAGCGGCACCATCGTGTCGCCGTGGCCGCCCAGGACGAACGCGTGGGTGTCCTCGACGCTGACGCCGAGCTCCTCGGCGATGAACGTCCGGAAGCGGGCCGAGTCGAGGACGCCGGCCATGCCGAGGACGCGCTCGCGCGGGAAGCCGGACGCCGTCGAGCGCGACGTGGCACATCGCGTCGAGCGGGTTGGTGACGACGATCAGGATCGCGTCGGGCGAGTGCCGCGGCAGCCTGCTCGACGACGGCCCGGACGATGCCGGCGTTCTTGGCCAGCAGGTCGTCGCGGCTCATGCCCGGCTGGCGGGCGAGGCCCGAGGTGACGACGACGATGTCGCGAGCCGGCCGTGTCGGCGTAGTCGTTCGTGCCCGTGATCCGGGCGTCGTGGCCGACGACCGGGGCCGCCTCGGCGAGGTCGAGCGCCTTGCCCTGCGGCAGCCCCTCGACGATGTCGACGAGCACGACGTCGGCGAGGCCGGCCTCGGCGATGCGCTGGGCGGTCGTGGCGCCGACGTTGCCGGCGCCGATGACGGTGACCTTGTTGCGGGCCATGCGGTGGAAGCTCCTTTCAGGTCGGTCCGGGGCTGCGGTGCTGATTGTACGGACGATGGCGGCCGGCGTTCGGGCGGCCGACGCCGACGACCGGCGCCGGCATCGGTCGTCCGACGAGGTCGGTCATGGACGTCGGCCGATGGTCGCGACCGGGCCGGCGCGACGACTCTTCGGGTCGGTCATCCGCTCACCCACCGCCAACACGGAGCCAGCTCGATGTCGACTCCCGCGGCTCATCCTCGTCGGCCTGCGTCCTCGTCCTGCTCGTCGATCCCGCTGGCCTTCAGCCTGGCGACCGCTCGCCTGATCGGTCGCGTTCCTGCTGCGTCCTCGGCTACCGGCGCGCGACCGACGCCGCTGGCGGCGCGGACCGTCGCCGGCGACGCCGCGCTCGCCTCAGCCGGCGACCGAGCCGCTCGTGCTCGAGGCGCGGACGGCTGACGCCGACGTCCTCGGGTCGTCGTCACGCGGCCCCGCATCGCGGATCTCCGCGCTGACGCCGTCGGCGTAGGCCCGCGAAGTTCGCGGCGAACATCGCCGCGAGCGCTGCGCGCCGCGCGGTCGTAGGCCGCCGTGTCGGCCCACGTCGCGCGCGGGTCGAGGAACGCCGGCCGGCACGTCCGGGCAGCTCGAGCGGGACCTCGACGCCGAAGATCGGATCGAGCCGCGTCGGGACGTCGCGAGGCGCGCCGTCGAGCGCCGCCCGGACCATCGCCCGGGTGTGGGCGATGTTCATCCGCTCGCCGGTGCCGTACGGCCCGCCGGTCCAGCCGGTGTTCACGAGCCAGACCGTGACGTCGTGCGTCGGCCAGGCGCTCGATGAGCATCGCCGCGTACTCGCCCGGGTGGCGCGGCATGAACGGCGCCCCGAAGCAGGCCGAGAACGTGGCCTTCGGCTCCTTGACGCCGACCTCGGTGCCGGCCAGCTTGGCCGTGTAGCCGCTGATGAAGTGGTAGGCGGCCTGGGCGTGGGTCAGCCGGGCGATCGGCGGCAGGACGCCGAACGCGTCGGCGGTCAGCAGGACGACCGTCCGCGGCTGGCCGGCCATGCCGGTCGGGTCGGCGTTGCCGATGAACTCGAGCGGATAGGCGCCGCGGGTGTTCTCGGTGAACCGCTCGGAGTCGAGGTCGAGCTCGCGCGTCCGCGGATCGAGGTCGACGTTCTCGAGGACCGTCCCGAAGCGCCGGGTCGTCTGGAAGATGTCGGGCTCGTACATCGGCGAGAGGCGGATCGTCTTGGCGTAGCAGCCGCCCTCGAAGTTGAACAGGCCGTGCCGCGCCCCAGCCGTGCTCGTCGTCGCCGATCAGGCTGCGCTCGCGGGTCGGCCGACAGGGTCGTCTTGCCCGTCCCCGACAGGCCGAAGAACACGACGCTGTCGCCGTCCTGCGCCGACGTTGACCGAGCTGTGCATCGGCAGGACGCCCTCGTCGGGCATCAGGTAGTTCATGACCGTGAACGCGCGACTTCTTGATCTCGCCCGCGTACTCGGTGCCGACGATGATGATCTCCATCCGCTCGAGGTGGACGCAGGATCGCGGTCCCGGTCCGGGTGCCCTCGGTCGCCGGGTCGGCCTTGAACGACGGCACGCAGATGATCGTGAAGTTCGGCTCGAAGCCGACGCAGCTCGCGCGGCCGTCGGGCCGGCGGAACAGGTTGCGCGCGAAGATGCTCGCCCAGGCGGTCTCGGTGTAGACCCGCAGGCGGCGCTGGTGCGCCGGGTCGGCGCCGATGAGGCAGGTCCTGGGCGTACAGGTCCTGCTCGGCGCAGTAGGCGACCAGGCGGGCCCGGAGGCGGTCGTAGTGCGCCTCGGTGATCGGCCGGTTGACCGCGCCCCACCAGATCTTGTCGCGGCTCGACGGCTCGTCGACGATGAACTTGTCCTGCGGGCGAGCGACCGGTGTGCTTGCCGGTCCGGACGACGAGCGGGCCGTCGGCGGCGACGAGGCCCTCGCCGTGCGCGGATGGCGTCCTCGTACAGCTCGGCGGTCGAGCAGGTTCGCGCGCGGCACGGCGGCGGCCGAGCGGCCGGGGTCGGGTGGTCGGGCGGCGGATCGTGGTGGCCATCGGCGGCGGACTCCTTGGCGCGGGCGATCACGCACGGATCGACCGGCCGCGCGTGATGCGTGCCCCGAGAGGCGACCGCAGGAGTCGGCTTCCACAGTCGCGTTGGCCGGGTATGGTACCACGTTGCGACTGGGTGCGCCAAGGTTGCGGTCCGGATGCGACGAGAAGCGGTGCCTGCACGCGACGACCCGACGGACGCGCTCGGCTCGTTGACGATCTCGCGCCACTCGCCCGTAGCATCCGCGCACAACCGAAGAGCTCTTATCAAGAGTGGCAGAGGGACCGGCCCGTTGAAGCCACGACAACCTACCGGCGCGAGTCGGCAAGGTGCCAAGTCCGGGCAGGTCCTCCTGCGAGATAAGGGAACTCCCTTCGGAGCCCCCTCGACTCGACCCAGCGGTCGCTGTCCCGTATCCCGGTCCCGAGGCCGCGCACGTCCGCACTCCCGGAGACCCGCCATGACGATCGAGACCCTGCCACCAGCCACCGGACCGAGTCCGACGCCGTCCGACGCGCACCCCGCGGCTCCGCATCACGGGCATGCGCTGTCGCAACTGCGGCCGCACCCAGCCCATCGGCCTGTCGTACGTCTGTCCGGCCTGTTTCGGGCCGCTCGAGGTCGACCTACGACTACGCCGTCGTCGCGGCGACGCTGACCCGCGAGGCGATCGCGCGCGCGAGCGCCCGGCATCTGGCGCTACGCTCGAGCTGCTCCCGGTCGACGCGCCGCCGGCGCGGTCGCTGCCGGTCGGCTCGACGCCGCTGCTCGCCGCCGACCGCCTGGCGCCCGATCCTCGGGCGTCGACCGGCTGTGGCTCAAGGACGACACCCGCAACCCGTCGCTCAGCTTCAAGGACCGGGCGGTCGCGGTCGCCGCGGCCCGGGCCGTCGAGTTCGGCGTCGAGGCGCTCGCCTGCGCCTCGACCGGCAACCTGGCCGGCGCGACCGCCGCCGCCGCGGCCGCGGTCGGCCTGCCGGCCTACGTCTTCATCCCGGCCGACCTCGAGCCGGCCAAGGTCGACCACGCCCTGGCCTACGGCGCGACCGTCGTCCCGATCGACGGCACCTACGACGACGTCAACCGCCTCTGCCTCGAGGTCGCCGACGAGACCGGCTGGGGCTTCGTCAACATCAACCTGCGGCCGTTCTACGCCGAGGGCTCCAAGACCCTCGCCTACGAGATCGCCGAGTCGCTCGGCTGGCGCTCGCCGGACGTCGTCGTCGGGCCGGTCGCCTCGGGCGCGATGTTCACCCGCGTCGCGCGCGGCTTCGAGGAGCTCGCCGAGCTCGGGCCTGATCGAGCGGCGGCCGATCCGCTTCGTCGGCGGCCAGGCGGCCGGCTGCGCCCCGGTCGCGACCGCCTGGGCGGCCGGCACCGACGTCATCGAGCCGGTCCGCGAGCCCGACACGATCGTCCGCTCGCTCGCGATCGGCAATCCCGGCCGACGGCCGCTACGCCGTCGAGGTCGCGCGCGACGTCCGGCGGCTCGATCGAGGCGATCGAGGACGACGTCACGGCCGAGGCGATCCGCGACGTCGCCCGGCTCGAGGGCATCTACCCGGAGACGGCCGGCGGCGTGACGCTCGCCGCGGTCGCCGCCGCCCGCCGGCGCGGGCGTCATCCGCGCCGGCGACGAGGTCGTCGCGCTGCTGACCGGCAACGGCCTCAAGACGCCGGACGCGCGGACGCTCGGGCCACGGCGACGGCATCGCGCCGGCCCGGCGCAGCCCGGCCTCGCGCCGGTCATCCGGCCGAGCCTGTCGGCCTTCGAGCGTGGCTGGAGGGACGCGGCATGAGCACGGTCCGCATCCCGCCGACGCTGCGGACCGTCGACCGGCGGCGCGAAGCTGGTCGAGGTCCCGGGCGGCACGGTCCGCGAGGTCGTCGCCGGCGCTCGTCGCGGCCCACCCGGGCCTCGAGTCCCAGCTCATCGCGCCCGGACGGCGACCTGAACCGGTTCGTCAACGCGTTCCTCAACGACACCGACGTCCGCCACCTCCAGGCGCTCGACACGCCCGTCGGCGAAGCGCGACACGCTGGTCCTGCTGCCGGCGATGGCCGGCGGCTAAGAGGGCGACCAAGGCGGCGCGCCCTGACGGCGCGGGCGCGCGTTGGCGCTGGCTCCTCGCTCGCGCACCTTGGGTGCGCTCGCTCCGGTGCTCGGCGCCGCCTTCGCCGGCACCGCCATACGGCGGATTTCGGCTAGATCACGACGGTTTAGGCTGTGTCGATGGACAGCTGCGGGTGCGAGCCTCAGGGGTTCGCGTCGATGTTCGATCGGCGCAACGCCGAGGACGACCGCGACCGGTATCGCCGGAAGGGACCGGATCGGACGACGCGGATGCTGCTCGAGCTCCTGGCGCCGTACCGCGCCACCAGCTCGACCGTCCTCGACATCGGCGGTGGGATCGGCATCATCGACCAGGAGCTGCTCCGGGCCGGGATCGGCCATGCCGTCTCGTGGATGGGTCGACGGCGTCCCTGCAGTCGCCGGGAGGAAGCTCGGCGACTCGACCTGCTCGACCGGATCGAGTTCGTCGAGGGCGACTTCGTGAAGCTGGCCGCCGCCATCGAACCGGCGGACATCGTGACGCTCGACCGGGTCGTCTGCTGCTACCCCGACGCCGAGGGGCTCGTTGGCGGTTCGGCCGCGCGCGTCCGGACGGTGTACGGGCTCGTCCTGCCGCGAGATCGGTTCATGGTCCGGATCGCGGTCCGCCTGGAGAACCTCTGGATGCGGCTCCGACGGAGGGCATATCGCGCCTACGTCCACCCGACCGCGAGGGTCGACGAGATCGTCGCGGCGGCCGGGTTGCACCTCGCGCCCGACGCCAGACGGCCTTCTGGCGGGTCGTCGTGTACGACCGCCCACGCTGGCGTCCTCCCTCGACGAGGCCTAGGCCGTCCAGCATACTGAACGACTGGCGGTAGGTTGAACAGGATAGGGACCGCCGGGCACCAGAGTCAATATGTTGTACGCGGTCCATCCTGCTGTCGGGCCCGAGCACCGGGATGCAGGGTGGAGGTAGCCGATGGCGGCTCGTGAGATGGCGGAGGTCGAGGCCAGCGCGGGCGGCAACGAGGTCACCCCTCCGAGGCCGCTGCGGCGGAGGCCGATTCTCTCGCCCCGGCAGTGCTCCCGGCGCGCGCTCGATCCTCGAAGTCCTCGCCGACGGCAACGGCGAGCCGGTCGGGCCGAGCGAGCTGGCCCGCAGGCTCGGGCTCCCGAAGTCCTCGATCGCCAATATCTGCGGCGCCCTGGCCGACGCGGGGCTGGTCCGGCGGATCGCCACGGGTTTCGCCCTCGGCCGCCGCCTCGCCGAGCTGGGTGGTGCGTATCTGGCCAGCGTCGACCAGGTCCAGGAGTTCTACGAGGCATCGCGGAGCCTGCCCGCCGGCTCGGAGGAGACGGTCCAGTTCGCGGTGCTCGACGGCCTCGAGGTCACCTACCTCGCCCGCCACGATGGACGACAGCCGGTCCGCCTGAGCTCGGGGATCGGTCGGCGGCTGCCGGCGTTTCGACGGCGACCGGCAAGGCCGCCCTGGCCTCACTCCACGACGACGAGCTCGGCACGCCGGTTGGCCGGGGTGACGACGCTCCCACGGGCGACGCCGCAAGGCGCACGCGACGGTCGACGAGCTGATCGCCGACATCGCTCGAGATCCGGCGCCGCGGCTATGCCATCGATGACGAGCAGACCATGGAAGGCGTCGTCTGCTATGGGGTCATGGTCCCGAGCCGCCAGCCGGGCGAAGGGCCCGTGCGCGGCAAGCATCACGCTGCTCAAGGTGCGGGCCACGGCCGAGCGAGTGCCGGCCCTCATCGCCGACCTGCAGAGGCTCGGCGGCGGAGCTATCCGACCCGATCGCGGCGCGAGCTCGACGCGCAGGCGAACCTGTAGGCCGTAGACGCTCGCGCGGCCCCGCCGAAGACCGCGGCCGTTCGCTCGGCGCTCGAAGGCCGGCGGTGAGGTCCCGCGCGGCCGCCGCAACACGTCCGCGATAGCGAGGCGGCGAGCAGGCACACCGGCCAGTCCGAGCCGAACAGCAGGCGCGCCGGGCCGAACGTCTCGAGCGCGATATCCACGAACGGCGCCAGGTCCGGCGACCGTCCAGGTCTTCCGGTCGGCCTCGGTGACGAGCCCGGAGAGCTTGCACGAGACGTTGGGGGAGTTCGCCGAACGGAGCGAAGGCGCCGCCCACGGCTCGATCGCGCCGGCGCGGATCGGCGGCTTGGCGACGTGGTCGATCACGAAACGAAGCCCCGCCATCTCCCGCGGCGACGATCCAACGCGGCCGGCAGCTCGCGCGGCGCGGACCAGCAGGTCGTAGGCGAGGCCGGCCGCCTCGACCGCCGCCAGGCCCTCGCCGGACGTCGGCCGCGCAGGAGCCAGCCGGGTCCGGCTCGTCGTGGACCTGGTGGCGGATCCCGACGAGCCGTCGCCGCCGGGCCCGCCGCGCAGCGCGTCGATGCGTGTCGCCGACGCCGCGATCGGTCAGGTCGACCCAGCCGACCACGCCGCCGATGAACGGGTCGGCGGCGGCCGGTCGCCAGGAACTCGCGCGGTCTCCTCGAGGTCGAGCCGGGTCTGGACGACGACCGTGCCGTCGATCCCGGCCGCGGCAGCTGCGGGGCAAGGTCGTCGGGCGCCGAACCGCCGATGATCGGCGGCCAGCTCGTCGGTCATCCACGGGTAGTCGGCCGCGGCCGGATCCCAGAGGTGATGGTGGGCGTCGATGACCGGGCGTCATGACGGCGTCGGCGCGTCGGGCGCGATCAGGCCGTTGGCGCGCAGCTCGTCCCACAGGCCGGCCGGGATCGGCGGCGCATGCAGCGCCGGGTACTCGTCGAGATGCTCGACCGTCCGGACGCCCGGCGATCAGCCCGGCCACGGCCGGATGGGCCAGCGGGAACTGGATCGCGGCGGCACGCAGCGGGACGCCGTGGCGCTCGCAGGCCGCCGCGAGCCGCCGGGCGCGCTCGAGGATCTCGGGCGAGGCCGGGCCGTAGTCGAAGCGGGCGCCCGGCCGCGGATCGGCCAGGACGCCGCTGTTCATCACGCCGCCGACGAGCACCGCGATGCCCGCGCTCGAGGCAGAGCGGCAGCAGCTCGGCGAAGCGCGTCCTGGTCGAGGAGCGTGTAGCGCCCGGCGAGCAGGAAGGCGTCGATGTCGGTCTCGCGGGCGAAGCGGACGAGCATCGCCGACTGGTTCATGCCGACGCCGATCGCGCCGACGACGCCCTCGCTCGCGCAGCCGATCGAGGGCCGGATAGGCCTCGCTCGATGGCGGCCTCGCCAGTGGTCGTCGGGATCGTGGATGTAGGCGATGTCGACACGGTCCAGGCCGAGCCGCTCGAGGCTCTCCTCGATCGAGCGCGTGACGCCGTCGGCGCTGTAGTCGAAGACGATGCGCCGGCCGGCGATGTCGGCGTAGTAGGCGTCGTCACGACCGTCGAGCGCCTGGTGGTCGATGTCGGCGCCCGGCGGGATCGGTCGGCCGGCCGGACCAGGCGGCCGACCTTGGTCGACAGGACGAACTCGTCGCGCGGGCGGTCCGCGCGAGCGCCGGCACCGAGCCGTCGCTCGGCGGTCCCGTAGCCGTAGAGCGGGGCGACGTCGAAGTAGCGGATGCCCAGGTCCCAGGCATGATCGACGGTCGCATCGCCTGCGTCGTCGTCGACCGGGGTGAACAGCCCGCCGATCGAGGCGCGCGCCGAACCCGAGCCGGGTCACCGTCAGACCGGTCCGGCCCGAGCGGGACGCGAGCGAATGGGTCGTACGGGCATCGCCATCCTCCGGTCCTGTCGGCGTCACCAGCACGATTGACGCGTCGCCTTCGCCATCGTATCGTTCAATCCGTCGTCCACAGGTCAGTATACTGAACGTTAAGGAGCCGGCGTGGCCGTCGAGTCGATCCACGGTTGCCTCAACGTCGGACTCGAGAGGCGCCACGATGCGCCTGATCTCGTATCGCCGGGCGGATGGCGGCGAGGGCCTCGGCGTGGTCGCGGAAGCGCGATGGATGCCGGCCTCGGAACTCCTCCCCGACGGCCCGGCGACCATGGCGGCCCTGCTGGACGCGGGTCCGCGCGACCGTCGAGGCCCTGGCCGCCGCCGCCCGTCCCGAGCGCGGATCGCGGCCGACGGCCGCCCGCTCGACGAGGTCGAGCTGGCTCGCCCCCGTGCCGCGGCCCGGCAAGGTCGTCGCGATCGGTCGGAACTACCGCGAGCACGCACGTGGAGGGCGGCGCGAGCCGCCGCCGGCGCCGCTCGATCTTCGCCAAGTGGCCGAGCTCGGTCATCGGGCACGGCGCCGAGATCCGCTGGGATCCCGGCGCTGACGGCCCAGGTCGACTACGAGGCCGAGCTCGGCGTCGTCATCGGCCGGACGGGCGCGTCGCGTCGACGAGGCCGACGCGCTCGACTACGTCCTGGGCTACACGTGCATCAACGACGTCTCGGCGCGCGACCTGCAGTTCGGCGACGGCCAGTGGGCGCGCGGCAAGTCGCTCGACACGTTCTGCCCGATGGGGCCGGTCGCTGGTCACGGCCGACGAGATCCCGCGACCCGCAGGACCTCGACATCTGCGTGCCGCGTCGGCGAGCGAGGTCCTCCAGCAGGCGAACACCGCCGAGATGTACTTCGGGGTCGCCGCGATCATCAGCCACTGCTCGCAGGCGTTCACGCCTGGAGCCCGGCGACGTCATCGCGACCGGGACGCCCGGCGGCGTCGGGATCTTCCGCGATCCGCCGATCCTGCTCGCCGATGGCGACGAGGTGACCATCGAGATCGAGCGGATCGGCCGGCTGACGAACACCTGCCGCTACGAGCATCCGCCGTGGGTCGCATGAGCCCGTGACTCGAGCGCGAGCGCTTCCTCGTCACGGGCGCGCTCGGCTGCATCGGCGCCTGGACGGTCCGGGCCTGGTCCGCGAGGCGCGCCGGTCGTCGGCTTCGACCTCGGCAGCGATCCGCGACGGCTCCGGCTGATCATGACCCCGACGAGCTCGCTGGCGTCACCTTCGTGACCGGCGACATCACCGACCTGGCGGCGGTCGAGGCGGTCCTGGACGGCCACGGCATCACGAACGTCATCCACCTGGCCGCGCTGCAGGTGCCGTTCTGCCGGGCCGACCCGCCCCCGGCGCGCTCGTCAACGTGCGTCGGCACGGTCAACGTCTTCGAGGCGGTCAAGCGCCGCGGCCGACGGCATGGCGCCGGTCGTCTACACGAGCTCGATCGGCGGTGTACACGGCCGACGACGCCGACCCGGTCAGCGGCCGGCTGACGGTCGATGCCACCGCGCACCCGCCGAACCACTACGGCGTCTACAAGCTGGCCAACGAGGGCAACGCGCGGGTCTACTGGCTCGACGACCGGGCGTGTCGAGCGTCGGCCTCCGTCCGATGACCGTCTACGGCGTCGGGCGCGACCAGGGCATGACCAGCGGCCCGACCAAGGCGATCGTCGCGGCCGTGCTCGGGCTGCCCTAACGCGTCGCGTTCGGCGGCCCGACGATGTACCAGTACGCCGCGGATGTCGCCCGGACACTGATCGCGGCGAGCCGGAGCCAGGTCGAGGGCGCCCATGTCTTCAACCTGCCCGGCGAGGTCGCCGACGGACCGGCCCTCGTCGACCGCCATCGAGGCGGCCGTGCCCGGGCGCGCGGCGCATCGAGTTCGAGCCGGTCGAGCCTGCCGTTCCCGTCCGAGATCGACCACGACGGGATCGAGGCCGCTCGGGCCCCTCCCTCACGCCGTTCGCGGACGGGCTCCGAGAGCCAGGTCGAAGATCTACCGGCGCTGGCCGCCGCGCGGCCGGCTCGACCCGGCCGAGCACGGGCCTGCGAGGCCGTCGGCGCCCGCTCCGTGCGGATCGCCGGCGCTCGGCCGCCGTCAGGCGCCGTCGAGCGCCTGCGTCAGGTCGGCGATCAGGTCGTCGACGTCCTCGATGCCGACCGACAGGCGGACCAGCGCCGGGTCGACCTCGAGCGGCGAGCCGGCCACCGACATGTGGGTCATCGCGGCCGGGATCTCGATCAGCGACTCGACGCCGCCGAGCGATTCGGCCAGGGTGAACAGGCGGGTCGCCCTCGGCGATCGCGATCGCCCGTTCCGCGGCCGTGCGGCTCCGTGCCGGCCGCCGGCGCGTCGGCAGGAACGAGACCATGCCGCCCCATCCCCGGGTAGTGGACGGTCGGCGACGTCCGGCCGATCGCGCAGGAACGCGGCGATCGCCGCGGCGTTCGCGCCGTGCCGTTCCATCCGCAGGTGGAGCGTCCGCAGGCCGCGCAGCACGAGGAAGCAATCGAGCGGCCCGGGCACCGCGCCCATCGCGTTCTGGAGGAAGCGCAGCCGCTCGGCGACGGCGTCGTCCGAGGTGGCCGCCACGCCGACGATCGTGTCGGAGTGGCCGGCGAGGTACTTCGTCGCCGAGTGGAAGACGATGTCGGCGCCCAGTCTCCAGCGGCCGCTGGAGGGCCGGCGACGCGAACGTGTTGTCGACGACGACGAGCGGCCGCCGGCCGCCCTCCGCCGCCCGCCGGGCGACGGTCGCCGCGGTCGCGGCGATGTCGACGACCTTGAGTAGCGGGTTCGACGGCGTCTCGAACCAGACCAGCCGCGTCCGCTCGGTGAGCGCCTCCCACAGCACGTCCGGCCCGGCCGACGAGGTCGACGTAGCGCGCGTCGACGCCGGCGCCGCGGCGGACGCGCTCGAGATAGCGGAACGTCCCGCCGTAGACGTCGTCGCCGACGACGATCTCGTCGCCCGGTCCGGCGAGCTCGGCGATGGCGGCGGTCGACCGCCGAGCCCGACGCGAACGCGATCCCGTGCGCGCCGCCCTCGAGCGCCGCGACCGCCCGCTCGAGCCGCTCGCGCGTCGGGTTCTGCGAGCGCGCGTACTCGTAGCCGCCGCGCGGGTTGCCGACGCCGTCCTGGGCGTAGGTCGAGGTCTGGTAGATCGGCGGCGAGACGGCGCCGGTCAGCTCGTCGGGTTCGGCGCCCGGCGTGGACGGCCAGCGTGTCGAAGGCCAGGCGTCGCGGGCCTCGTCGGCGGGTCGGGCCGTCGTCGACGTCGCGCATCGGCGGCCATCGATGGTCACCCGCGCGCGTCAGGCCGTGCCGGCGGCCAGCCGTCGAGCTCGAAGACGAGCTCCTCGCCGTCGATGTCGTCGATCTGGACGCCGGCCTGCGTGGAAGCCGAAGCCGCGCGATGATCGCCAGCGACGCGACGTTGTCCGGCGAGACCGACGCCCGGAAGCGATCGACGCCGTGCTCGCGGGCGCCCAGTCGAACAGCGCGCGGACGACCTCGGTGGCGACGCCCTGGCGGCGGTACCGCGGCTCGACGCGATAGCCGACCTCGACCCGGCCGTCGGCGTCCGGGTGGGGCGTGGAACCCGCACGAGCCGATGATCCGGCGCGTGCCGTCCGGCTCGGTCTGGACGATCGCCCGGCCGAGCCACGGCTGCGCCGCCGGGTCGACCGACAGGTCGGCGATCCGGAACTGGAGGAAGTGGTCGAGCGTGTCGGGCAGGTCGACCGGGACGATGGCGCCGATCTCGGCCTCGGCCGCGTCGAGGTCGCGGGCCAGCGAGCGCTCGCATGAAGCGACAGCGACATCGAGACGAGCTCGAACCGCTCGGTCGGGATCGGCGGGACGGCCGCCGTCGTCGCGTCGGCGACGTCGAGTCAGCCAGGTGCGTCGGGCCGGTGGGCGAGGTATTCGAGGACGTCGAGCTGGGTGACGACGCCGACCGGGCGATCGCCGCGGGTCGCGATGACCGCCGAGGCCCCGCCGACAGCAGCGCGAACGCCTGGTCGAGGCTGGCCTCGACGTCGACGAACGGCAGCGGCGGGTCCATGACCTCGCCGACGGTCCGCTCGACGATCGACGGGTCGCGGAACGCGCGGTCGAGCAGGCCCTTCTCGGTGATCGAGCCGACGAGCCCTCGAGCGCGTCGCCGTCGGGCTGCTCGGAGACCGGGCAGCTGGCTGATGCCGTACTCCTGGAGGGTCGCGATCGCCTCGCCGACGCGCTGCGGTCGTCCGGGCGAGCGACGACGGTCGGGCAGCGGGCCGGCGTGGTGCCGGTCGTGGAGCAGGTCGTCGACCCGGACGACGGCGCCGGTCGTCGCGAGCAGGCCGTTGGCGCGCATCCACTCGTCGTTGTAGATCTTGGACAGGTAGCTCCGGCCGCTGTCGGGCAGCAGGACGACGACGACCGCGTCCTTGCCGCCGTCGGGCGTCGCGGTCAGCTCGCGCGACGACCTCGAGCGCGGCGACCATCGCGGTCCCGCACGAGCCGCCGGCGAGGATCCCCTCCTCGCGCGTCAGCCGGCGGGCCATCGCGAACGCGTCGCGGTCGCTGACGCGGACCCAGCGATCGATGACCGACGGGTCGTACGTGCCCGGGAAGAAGTCCTCGCCGACGCCCTCGGTCAGGTACGGCCGGGCCGTGTCGCCGGACAGGACGCTGCCTTCGGGATCGGCGCCGATGACCTGGATCGCCGGGTTGCTGCGCCTTGAGCACGCGGGCCGCGCCGGAGATCGTGCCGCCGGTCCCGACGCTCGCCACGAAATGGGTGATCCGGCCGTCGGTCTGGTCCCACAGCTCGGGGCCGGTCGTCCGCTCGTGGGCGGTCGGGTTCTCCACGTTCCAGTACTGGTCGGGCTTGAACGCGCCCGGGATGTCGCGGGCCAGCCGCGCCGCCACCGAGTAGTAGCTCTCGGGCGACTCGGGCGCGACGTTGGTCGGGCACAGGACGACCTCGGCGCCGTACGCCCGCAGGAGCTGCTGCTTCTCGGCCGACTGCTTGTCGGCCATCACGAAGATGCAGCGATAGCCCTTGAGCGCGGCGGCGATCGCCAGGCCGTGGCCGGTGTTGCCCGAGGTCGGCTCGATGATCGTGCCGCCGGGCTTGAGCAGGCCGGCGCGCTCGGCCGCCTCGATCATCGGCAGGCCGATCCGGTCCTTGACCGAGCCGCCCGGGTTGAGCATCTCGAGCTTGGCCAGCAGGAGCGGCTGGCGGTCGGCGGGCCCGAGGTCGCGGGTGAGCCGGCTGATCCGGACGAGCGGGGTGTCGCCGACCAGGTCGAGGATCGACTCCGCGTACTGCATCGCGGCCGAGGATACCGTGCCGCGCTGCGGCCGACGCGGTCAGCGCCGAGCCGGCGTCAGCCGTCGCGATCGAGGCGGCCGGGCCGCAGCAGCAGCCAGGTCAGCCGCTCGTCGCAGCCGGCGCGGATGCGCCGGCGGATCGACCGTCCACGGGTAGAGCGCCTCGACGACCGGGCCGAGGATGGCGGCGAGCGCGTCGCTCATCCGCGGGCGAGGTCGAGCTCCTCGCGCGTGCCCGGCGGCGGGCAGCGGCGCGTCCGGCGCCAGCCCGGCGAGGGCACGCGACCGAGGTCGACCGGGCAGGACCCGCGACGCCATCCGCCGGCCGAGGTAGAGCTCCTCGGTGCCGGCCATCGCGAGCGGCACGATCGGCGCGTCGGTGCGCAGCGCGATGACCGCCCAGCCGGTGCGGAACGGCCCGATCCGGCCCGGCGGGCCGCTGACCGTGCCCTCGGGCATCTGGACGAAGACCGCCCCGTTGGCGATGACCGCCCGCGCCGACGCGACGTGCTGGTCGATCCCGACGCCGCCGCGCCAGACCGGGCAGCAGGCCGCCGAGGCGGTGGATGAGCCGCTCGCGCCAGCGCGACGTGAACGTCGACGGCGCGCTGCCGAGGAACCAGGCCCGCGGCTGCGGCCGGGATCGCGTGCATGACGACGAACGGGTCCATCCAGCCGCGATGGGCGGCCGCCGACGAGCAGGTAGCCGCCGCGTCGGCAGGTGCTCCTGGCCGGAGGTCCGGATCCGGAACCGGAAGACGCCGAAGAGGACGAACCGCGCGACCAGCCGGAGGAGCCGATACAGCGAGCGACGCCTTCGCCTCGGGCGGGCGGCCGAGCCAGGCGAGGCCCTCGACGGCGCCGCCCCGGGCGGCGGCCAGCGCCTCCGGCGAGATCCGGCCCGGCGGCGGGCGGCGCGCGCTTCGTCGCTGGCGGACGTCCGGGTCGCCACGTCAGGTGCCGGCCGGGTCGCCGGTCGGGTTCGGGGCGGGTTCGGCGTCGGCGTCGCGTCGATCGGTTCGACGCCGTCGGCCGGCGTCGTCGCCGTCGGCCGCGCTCGGCCTCGTCGTCGCCTCGGCGTCGTCGTCGGCCGCTCGTCGTCATCGTCGTACTCGTCGTCGTCGATCGTCGTCGACGTCCGTCGTCGCTCGACCGCGGCTCGACCGGCCGCCCGATCGCGCCCCACGTCGCGACCTCGGGATGCGTCGGCGGGTCGTCGAGCGGGTGGCCCGGGCGGTGGCGCCAGGCCAGGATCAGCCAGCGCCGGGACGATGAACAGCAGCGACACGATCTGCGCGGTCGGGACCCCGAAGAACGTCCAGTTGTCGTGCGCGGAACGTCTCGAGCGACGAAGCGGACGACGCCGTACCAGATGAAGAAGACAGCAGGACAGGTCGCCCGGCCGCAGCCGCTTCGCGAGCGTGGAACCCGAGCCAGATCAGGACGAGCGCGCCGAGCAGCCCGGACAGCGACTCGTACAGGAACAGCGGGTGGAAGCGGGTCGTCTCGCGGGATACGTGCTCGCACGGGTAGGCGGCGATCCGGTGGGCGCAGTCGATCGGGATGCCCCACGGCAGCGTCGTCGGCGTGCCGTACAGCTCCTGGTTGAAGAAGTTGCCCCAGCGCGCGATGGCCTGCATCACGAACAGGCCGGGCGCGACGATGTCGGCCCAGCGCAGGAACGGGACGCGCTTGTAGCGCGCGTACAGGAACGCCGCGATCGTCCCGGTGACGATCCCGCCGTACACGCCGAGCCCGGAGTACGGCGGCAGGAAGATCTTGATCGGGTCGTCCTTGTAGAGCGCCCACTGGTCGATGACGTGGTAGAGCCCGGCCGCCGATCAGCGCGGCGATCGCGACGATGATCATCCCGTTGCCGAGGATGCTCGGCGTCCTCGCCGGCCCGGCGCGCCAGCCGGACCATGACCAGGTAGGCCGCCGCCAGGCCGACGCGCGTAGCCGATCCCGTACCAGTAGACGGGGAGCGGGCCGAGCTGGAACGCGATCGGGTTCGGGGATGAAGTCGAGCATCCGCGGAAGTGTAGCGCGGCGCTCGCCGCTCCCTATACTTCCGGCGCGGTGAATGCCGAGTTCAACGTGGTGGCTGCTCATCGTCGGGCTCGTCGTGGGAGCCGGGCTGGTCTGGCTCGTCGTCATGGACTCGCGCCGGCGCGAGGCGGACATCGACGCCGTCGAGCGCCCGCGCGAGGCGCTCTGGCTGTCCGCGGTGCTCGGCGGAGAGGGCGACGAGGTCAGCCCGGAGACCGCCGAGCGCCTGCTCGAGCTCCACCGCGCCTATCTCGAGGCGCCGCCACCCGATCGACGCCGGCGCCTCAGGTCCCGCCGCGTCAGGACCGGGATCGCGGCGCCGACCGGTCGCCGGCCCGTCGGCCGACGACGAGGGACACGCCGAACGTCGCCGTCGCCGTCCAGTCCGGCGACCGCCGGGCGACGGCCCGACCCAGTAGGCGAGGTCGCCGCCGAAGAACATCTTGCCGACCCGCTGACGCTTGCCGTCGACCTCGACCCAGCAGCGGTATTCCTGGCCGGCCGGCGGGCTCGGTCAGCCCGTCGGCGACGACCACGAGCTCGGTGGTCGACGGCGAGAAGACGAGGGTGCCGTTGACCTCGGCCCCGGTCGGACTCGGCGAGCGCGACGCGCTCGGCGTCGGGCTCGGCGGTCACCTGCAGCGTGGCGGTCGTGACGTCCTCGAGGTCCTCGATGGCGGCGTCCTGGGCGGCCAGCTGGTCGTCCACGCGCGAGCCGACGATCAGCGGTGGTCGCGACGACGGACAGGACGACGGCCGCGGCGATGGTGGCGACCCAGCGCGAAGACCGGGCGCGCCGCGGCCGGTCGCGCGCGAGCGCCGAGGACGGTCCCGGCCGCGACGGCGAGCGGGATCGCGACCGGCTGCGGCGTCGGGTGCGAGCGCCGGTCCCCGCGGGCGCGCCGTGCTGACGGACGAGGCGAGGGTCCGGGCGCGCAGGTCGGGCGAGGGCGTCGCCCGACCGCGTCGCGGACGAGCGCCGCCGACGCGCCGGAGCCGGACGAGCTCGTGCGTGCAGTCGGGCAGCCGGCGAGGTGGCCGGCGACCGCCTGGGCCGTCGGCGTGTCGCCGGCCATCAGCCGCTCGAGGCCGTCCGGCTCCGCCGCCGCCAGTTCGAGCTGTTCGCGTACCGCGTCGTGATCCATCGTCGTCCTTAACCGTCTTCGCCGGATCCGGCCGGCACCGCTTGATACGTCTTCGAGGGCCTCGCGCAGGCGCAGCAGCGCCCGCCGGGTCCGTGTCTTGACCGTGCCGAGCGGCCATCCGAGCCGCTCGGCGATCTCCGTCTGGGTCAGGTCCTCGCGGTAGGCCAGGAGGATCACCGTTCGCTCCTCGGTCGCCATGCCGCCGAGGGCCAGCGCGATCGAGTCGCGCGGTCTCCTTCGAGGCGAGGGCGACCTCCGGATCGTCCGGAGCGACGGAGCCCGCGACGATGGTCCCCGATGTCGCGGCCCGTTCGAGGAGCTGCGTCTCCGCGTCATCGACGTTCGCATCGATGGCGGCGCGACGAACTGCGGTCGGCGGCCGGCCGCCCGAAGGCGGTCGACCGTCCGGTTGCGGGCGATCGTGTGCAGCCAGGCCGCCAGGACCCGCCGCCGGGTCGAACGTCTCTGCCCGGTTCCAGAGCGCGAGGAACGTCTCCTGCACGACCTCTTCGGCTACCCCCCGATCCGATGTCAGCCGGGATGCCGCAGCGAAGACCGCAGCGCCATGCCGGTCATAGAGGCTCGCCAGGGCATCGTACGACCCGCTCGCGACCATGCGGACGAGGGCGACGTCGTCTGGGCGGCCGTGACGGTCCTCGTGCATGCCTACGGTTCCCGTGCCTCTCCGGTTTCACCGGGCGCCGCGATGAGCCGCAGTGGCCGGTGCTCGAAGGCACTCGAGAGCACGACCTCGGTCTGGGTCGTGAACACGTGCGGCGTCGCCTGGAGGCGCACGAGGACCTCCTCGAGATGGTGCGTGTCGCGCGACCGGATCTTGAGCAGGTAGTCGGCTTCCCCGGCGATGTGGTGGCACTCCTCGATCTCGTCGATCGCCTCGAACGCATCGGTCAGGTCCGCCCCTGCCGAGCCCGGCGACTGGGTCAGCCAGCAGAACGCGACGATCGGATAGCCCGCCGTCGTCGGGTCGACCGTGGCCGCGTAGCCGGTGATGACACGCCTCGCCTCGAGCTTCTTCACCCGCTCGTGCGCCGACGGGCCGCTGATGCCGACATCGGACCCGAGATCGGCATACGCCCGCCGCCCGTCCACCTGGAGCCGCTCCAGGAGCCGGGCGTCGATCGCGTCGATCTTGGGTCGATCGGCCATCGAACCTCTATCCATTAGTCATGTGTCGTTGCAGACAGTCATTTGTTAGGCTAGAATAGTCACATCGGCCTGTTATGGCCGTCCTCATCCTGCAGCGAAGGAGTACACGAGATGATCTTCGCGATCGTCATCGGCCTCCTGGCGCTGTTCTCGCTGATCAGCTTCCTGCTGGACACCGACGAACCCCGCCAGGCCAGCGTCGACCCAGCCAACGATTACGCCGCGTACCTGATGCGGTTCAGCGCTCACTGAGCGTCGCGCACCGCCGATAGCCTAACGCCTAGCGAGGTCCCGACCGTCGGGGCCTCGTTTCGCGTCCGACGCCTACCACTCCCCCGCAGCCCGGTGCAGCGGGCCCGTGAGCGTCCCGGCCGGGAGGTGGGCCTCGAGGCAGGTGACGCCAGCCGGACCGACGAGCGCGTCGTGGCTCGTGCCCGCCGGCAGCTCGAGGCGGTCGCCGACGGCGAGCTCGACTGTCGTCGCCGGTCGCCGGGCAGCCCGAACCGGATCGAGCCCGCGGCGACGACGATGACCTTGTCGTAGTCGTGCTCGTGCGCCGCGTAGCGGTCGCCCGGACCGTTCGACCACGCCGCTCGGGTTCCAGCCCTCGTCCCGCAGGCGCTCCGTCACGCTCCGGTCGTCCGGCGCCATGCCCGGCTAGCCCGCCGTCGCCACGCCGATGATCGAGCCGATGCGCGTAGGTGACGAGCGCCGCGGCCGAGCCCGATGCCGAGCTGGCGGACGCCGGAGAAGAGCAGGCCGCGCCCGGTCAGCAGGCTCACCGCGGCGCCGACCGCGAACAGCGCGACGAGGCTGAGCGCCGAGGCTGACGAGCAGGACCGCGGTCCCGCCCCCGAACAGGTACGGGATGACCGGCACGGCCGCCCCGACCGCGAACGCGACGAACGACCCGGCCGCCGCCCGCGACGGCGAGCCGAGCTCGTCGGGGTCGAGGCCGAGCTCCTCGCGGACGAGCGTGTCGAGCGCGGCGTCCGGGTCGCGGAAGATGCGATGGGCGATCCGGGCCGCCTCGTCGGCGGTGAAGCCCTTGGCCCGGTACGCGGCGGCCAGCTCGGCCTCCTCCTCCTCGGGCATCGCCTCCATCTCGGCCCGCTCGAGGGCGATCTGCCGCTCGAACAGCTCGCGCTGGCTCTGCATCGAGATGTACTCGCCGGCGGCCATGCTGAACGCGCCCGGCGAGCAGGCCGGCGATCCCGGCGAGGAGGATGAAGCTCGGGTTGCCGCGCGGCCGCGCCGGCCACGCCCATGACCAGCGAGAGGTTGCTGACGAGGCCGTCGCTGACGCCGAAGATGACCGCCCGCAGCGTCCCGGACCGGCCGCCGGCCCGGTGCCACGTCTCGCGCCGTGCCGATCTCGGCCGGCGCTGCTGGCCCGTCGCGCGATGGCGACGCCGTCGCGACCGCCGGCCGATCGCGATCGCCGCGGCCGATCCCTCGCCGCGCAGCTGGTCCCAGATCACGGCGTGCTCGCGCTCGTCGGCGGCGATCGCCGCGACCTCGGGCGAGGTCGCCCTGGGCGTCGTACGCCTCCTCCTCGTCGCCCTCGAGCGCCTTGACGAGGTCGGCGACGGCCGCGGTCCCGAACAGCCGGGCGACCAGGATGATGAACCGGACGCGCGGCCGCGGGCCGTCCGGCGGGCGGCACGTCGGCGCCGAGCTCGCGCAGCTTCGAGGCCCAGATGTCGGCGTGGCGGCGCTCGTTGCCGGCGATCCGCTGGAACGCGTCGGCGCGGCGCGGGTCCTTCTCGATCGCCGCCAGCGCGTCGTACAGGACGATCGCGTCGCGTTCGAGCTTGAGGTTGTCGAGGCTCTGCTCGACGTCGATGGGGGCCATGCGCGATGGTAGCGCCGCGCATCGCCGAGGCCACCCGTCGTCGGCCCCGCGTAGACTCGCGGCGGCCATGGCCCCCGCCGACGCCCCACCGCTGCGCTACCTCTCGGCCGCCGACGTGCTCGCGGCGATGCCCGCCGCTCGACGAGCGCCTGGCGCTGGCCGAGCGGACGATGACCGCGCTCGTCGCCGGACGCCGAGCTGCCGCCGAAGATCGGCGTCCATCCGCGGCCCGACGGGCTCGTTCGCCCACGCGATGCCGGCCCACCTGCGCGGCGCCGACGCGGACGGCGGCGGACGACCTGCTCGGCATCAAGTGGGTGGCCGGGTTCGCGACCAACAACGCGCGTCGGGCTGCCGGCGATCAGCGCGCGTCGTCGTCCTCAACGACCCGGCGACCGGGCGTGCCGCGGGCGATCCTCGACGGCGGTCCGATCACCGCGCAGCGGACCGCGGCCGTCTCGGGCGTCGCGATCCGCCGGTTCGCGCCGGCCGTGACGGGACGGGCGCCGACGCGCGGTCGCTCTGATCGGGGCCGGCGTCCAGGGCCACAGCCACCTGCCGGTCCTCGGGCGCGGTGCTGCCGGGCGTCGAGCTGACGCTCTTCGACCGGCACCCGGAGCGGGCGGAGGCGCTGGCCGGCGCGCGGCCGCGACACCGCCGGCATCGGCGCGGTCGCGCGTCGGCACCGACGGCGCGGGCCGCGGTGCGGCGACGCGGACGTCGTCGTGACCGCCGCCTCGTTCGCGGCCCGGTCCGAGCCAGGCGATGACCGGCGACTGGCTGCGCGCCGACGCGCTCGTCGTCGCCGGTCGACTACGCGACGTACTGCGCCGCCGAGGTCGCGCGCGACGCGGCGCTCTTCCTCGTCGACGACCGCGGCCAGTTCCTGGCGAACCGCGACGCCGGCCAGTTCGACGGCTACCCGGACCCGGCGGCGACGCTCGGCGAGGCGATCCTGGCCGGCACGCCGCGGCCGCCGCCGGGCGCGTCGTCGTGACCCACCTCGGCGTCGGGCTGGCGGACGTCGTCTTCGGCGACGCGATCCTGCGCCGCGCCGCCGCGGCCGGCCTTGGCGTCATCCTGCCCCGATGACGGGTCAACGCGGCGCCGGCTCGCCCGATGTCGTCGTGGTGGGTGCCGGGACGATGGGCGCGTGGACCGCACTCTGTGCGCAGCGGGCCGGGATGACCACCACGCTCGTCGACGCGTTCGGAGCTGGGCACGCGCGCGCGACGTCCGGCGACGAGACACGGATCATCCGCGCGTCGCACGGCGAGGACCGGCTGTACACGGCCTGGTCGCGCACGGCCCGCGACGCCTGGATCGCGTTCGGCGAGCAGGTCGGCGAGACGATCTTCGTGCCCGCCGGGGCGCTCTGGTTCGCGCACCGCGAGGACGCCTTCGAGCACGCATCCGAGACGCTCCTGCGCGAGACGGGGATCCCGGTCGAGCACCTCGGTCCGGCGGAGGTCACCGAGCGGTGGCCGCAGGTCGCGGCGGGCGACCTGGCCTTTGCCGTCTACGAGCCGGAGGCCGGCCTCCTGATGGCACGGCGGGGCGTCGCGGCGGTCGCGCGCCGGTTCACCGAGGAGGGTGGCCGGTTCGACCTCGCCTGGGCGCGACCCGGACGTGCGGACGGACGGCGCCTGCTCGAGGTCACCACCGACGACGGCCGCCATGTGGCGGCCGACCAGTTCGTGTTCGCGGCGGGGCCGTGGCTGCCTCGCCTGTTCCCGCGCGTCCTCGGCGATGTCATCCGGGTCACGAAGCAGGACGTGATCTTCATGGGTCCGCCCGCCGGCGACGGACGGTACGGCGCCGACCTGCTGCCGTGCTGGGTCGACTACGACGCGGCGTTCTACGGCATCCCCGCGACCGACGGCCGGGGCATGAAGCTCGCGCCGGACCGCTACGGGCCGGTGTTCGACCCGTCGCACGGCGAACGGATCGTCGACCCGGAATCGGTCCGTCTCGCGCGCCGCTACCTCGCGCGCCGGTTTCCGGGGCTCGTCGACGCCCCGGTCGTCGAGACCCGCGTCTGCCAGTACGAGACGACGCCCGACACGAACTTCGTCATCGACCGCCACCCCGACTTCGACAACTGCTGGCTGGTCGGCGGCGGCTCGGGCCACGGGTTCAAGCACGGCCCGGTCATCGGCGAGCACGTGGTGGGGCGGCTGGCCGGGCGAACGGGCCCCGACGACGAGCGCTTCGCCCTCGGCCACACGCGCGTCCCGCGGCCGGGCGTGCGGACCGGCGGGGACAGCATGGTCGAGGGTTGGTCCGACTGGTAGACGCCCGGGTCAGCCCTCGCGGAGCTCCCAGTGGAACCGCTCGGCCTGCTCCGCGGCGGACTCCAGCTGGCTGTAGAGGCCGCCGTGGTACAGCAGCGGCGGGGCGTCCTGCGGGTTGAGCCAGACCGAGCGGATGAGCGCGACGAAGACCGTGTGCGAATACGCCTGGTAGGAGGTGTCGACCTCGCACTCGAGATGGGCGAGCGACCCGCGCAGCCGCGGCGTCGCGTCGGCGGTCGGGTCGGGCATGAGCCAGTCCCCGCGCAGTCGCTTGTCACCACCCTGCCGGCTGCAGTGCAGCGCGATGGGGCGCTGCCCGATGGACAGCAGGTTGACGCCCAGCCAGCGCGCCTCGGCGATCTCGTCGTGGGCGCGCGCCTCCTTGTTGATGCACAGGAGCAGCGACGGCGGCGTGTCGGACAGCGAGCACATCGAGGTCGCGGTCATGCCGCACGGGGCGCCCGTGCCGTCGATGTAGGTCACGACCACGACGGTCGCCGCATGGCGGCGAAACGCCTGGCGGAACAGTTCGGCACCCGTCAGCGGATCGTCGTCGAGGCCGCGCGTCAGATCGTCGGGCATGGCGCTCATGATTCCCCGATGCCTTCCAGGCTTCGCCGGACATGCGCCCGGCCGGTGTCCCAGTCGTAGGCACGGAACACGCGCAGGTCGGCGATGTGTTGTGCGGTCGAGTAGAACATCTCGTACTGCAACTGTCGACCACCGAACTCCGTGCCGACGAGGTCCCACAGCAGCCGCAGGAGCCGGACGCGGTCGCGGGCGGGCAGGGTTGCGGACCGGAAGTAGCGCTGCACGTCCTCGGCCGTCTCGGGCGATTCGAAGCTCTCGGCCGACGGGAGGGCGATGAATCCGCCGCCCCCGAGCTCGCGCAGTGCGCGCATCAGGTCGACGATCCAGCGGCGCTGCAGGCTCATCGCCGGGAAGATGAACCGGGGCGCCGGCAGCATGAGGTCACCCCGCAGTTCCGGGCGGAGCTCCGCCCCGAGGACTAGCGCATCGAGAGCTGAGCAGAAGGCCGCGATCTCGCCGCCCATCTGGGCCTGGACCGGCGGTGATCGCGGAGATCCCGTGCGCGTCGGCGAGCTCGATCGCGAGGCCCGAGGCGAACTCCATCTTCACGAGGAAGCGCACGAGCGCCTGGTAGTTCGCCATGAGGTGCGCCCCGGTCTCGTGGAACTGGGCGCTCACGAGCCCGATGTCGCGGTGGACGAAGACGTGCTCCCACGGGATCAGGACGTCGTCGAGGACGATGAGGCTGTCGGATTCGTCGAAGCGCGAGGTCAGCGGGTAGTCGAACGTGCTCGTGGTCGGCGAGGCGTACGGCCGGCGCGGGTAGATGCGCAGGCCGGACGCATCGAGCGGCATCACGACCGAGATCGCGTAGTCCTCGTCGCCCGGCTGCAGCGGCACGATGGAGCTCAGGAAGAGCCAGTCGGCGATCGCCGCCGACGTGCCGATCATCTGCGCCCCGCGGATGACGATGCCGTCGTCGCGCTCCTCGACGATCCCCGGGTAGAGGAACGGCTCGGGCTGGAGATGCGCCGGCTTGGACCGATCGACCTGGGGCGGGGTGATCGCATAGGCGATGAACCAGTCCGCCGCGCGGGCCCGCTCGTAGAAGGCGACGACGTTGTCGCCGTATCGGCTGCCGCCCCGGTCGAAGACGTGGCGCGCGCCCCGCGAAGCCGGTGATGAGCGACGCGACGTGATCGGGCGTCCGGCCCATAAGCCCGAAGCTGCCTTCGGCCCAGTGGCGGTGGACGCGCCGCCGGGCGGCGAGATCGTCGGCCGATCTCGGGATGAGCCACATCGAGCTCGACGCGCGTCCTGCGTCGTTGAAGGCGAGGTCCGTGCGCTCGAGCGCGCTGTCGTACAGCGAGGCGATGACACGGGCCGGGCCGGCGAAGCCCGGATGCGTGCTGACATCCGCGACCGGCTCGCCGTCGAGCAGCACGGTCCGCCCGTCGCCGGCGATGGCCGAGAGGTAGTCCGCTCCGCTGCGCATCAGGCCACACCCTGCTTGTCGGTGCGGGACGTCCGCGGCTTCCGCGGCCGTGCCCGGCGAGGCGGCGCGGAATCGGCGACGCGGTGCAGCTCGCGCGCGAGCTCCGTGTCGAGCAGCTCGTGCACGGCCAGCTGCGCGACGATCGGCCGGAGCGTGTGATCGCGGGCCGGTAGCTGGCCCATCTCCAGGTTCGGCCAGCGATGGAGCTGGTCGAGAACGCCGTCCCGTTCGAGCTCGGCGTGGACCGGCTCCTCGTCGGAGAAGGCCATCACGACCCGGATGTTCCGGTCGCGCAGCCGGTCCAGGATCCGCTCGACCGAGGCCGCGACGTCGTCCGGCGGGCCGCCGCGGCGCACGAGACGACCGGGCATCGCGGCGACATCGCGCACGCCCTGGCTGGCAGTGGCCCGGGCCACGGCGACGACGTTCTTGCGCTTCACCTGGCCACGCAAGATGCGACGCCACCAGGCCGTGCGCCGCAGGCGGTGGAGCTTGCGAGCGTTGCGGTCCTTCACGAGCTTCGGGTGCCACTCGAGGGCGCCGGGATTGACCATCAGGGCCGCCACCGCGCGCTCGTCGCGGTCGGCCGCGTTGAAGGCCCAGTAGCCGCCGGCGCACAACCCGGCGAGCACGAACCGGTCACCGTAGCCGCGGGCCTCGAGCGCATCGAGGAACGTGCTGACGAAGCCGCCCAGCTCGGAGCGATAGAACTCGCCGACATCGCGATAGCGGCTCGCGTCACCGTCGGAATCGCCGATCCCCTCGAGATCGACGCGCAGCGTCGGGAGGCCCTCCGCCGCGGCCCGGCGCGCGGCCTCGACCCACAGCCGGTTGGGCCCGATGCGGCGGACCGCGCCGGCATTGAGGAAGATCGCGGCAACGGGCGGCCGCGGCCCGTCGACCGGTTCGGCGAGGATCCCGAAAAGGGTCCCGACCTCGTGCTCCACGATGAACGGGGCCTCGCGGACGCGGACGCCCGCCGACGTCGAGGAACGCCTCGTCCCGCCCGACCGACGCGGCGCCTCGGACGACGGCACAGTGGCGCCGCGCACGACCGGCGCGGCGCCGAGCCAGGCGTCGACCGTCGCGAAGACTCCCAGCGGCGGGTCGAAGCGCTCCGGGTGGAACGTCATCGGCGCCCCAGCCGGCTCCCGACGCGGTGGTCACGTCGACGACAGCCGTCCTCGAGATGGCGGCGCAGGCCGGCATCGACCGGGATCCCGTCGTGGTCGAGCAACAGGGCGCGCTGGAGGCCGCCGGTCGAGAGACCGGCCAGCGTCAGCGCCTCGAGGTCCGCCACGGTCTCGGCCGAGAGCGTGAATCCGTTGACCTCCATCCAGCCCTCGGGCAGCAGCGACGGCTCCGGCTCCCCGGTCAGGCTGTAGCGCGACGCCTGGAGGCCTGCGAAGGCCCGCTCGGCCCGGACGAACGCGCGGCCGTTGCCGGGCGTGCTCCAGGCGACGAACTCGTCGATCGACGCGCCCTCGCTGATCGCCTTGACCGCCACCAGGCCGCCCAGCCCCATGCCGATCGCCGCGACGCGCCGGCCGCCGGTCGAGTCGCGCAGCCAGGCCGCCGCGGCCGCGGTCGCCTCGGTCCAGGCCGCGAGCCGGCCGGGATCGGCGGGCACGCCGGCGCTGTCGCCAGTGCCCGGGAAGTCGAAGCGCAGCGTCGGATGGCCGCCGTCGGCGAGGTGCTCCGCCCACGCCCGGCGAGCCCGGTACGACGTCACGTCGTTCCAGCCCCAGGGCGGGCACAGCAGCACGGCCGTCGCCGGCGCGGCGTCGGCGGACGGGGCGTGGAAGACCGCGAACACCGGCCCGGACGGCAGGTCGAGGTAGAGCGGGCGGGCCGGCGGGCGTCTGGTCATGCGCCGGCCGCCGTCACGATCGGGACGCGGCCGGCCAGGTTGATCGCGCTGATCTCGCCGCCGAAGGGCGCGGCCGGCGCCAGCGGCCCGGAGGTCGACCTCGCGCGAGCCGCCCGGCTCGACCGAGAAGGCGTCATCGTCGGGGGTGTAGCCGGGGGCGTGGACCCGCACGCCATAGGCGAGGCGCCGGCTGCGAACGGTCATGCGCACGACGCCTTCGCCACATGGCCGCGCATCGGCCGACAGGCCCAGCCGGTCGGCGGACTCGACCAGGGACGGTCGCCCGGCCGGGAAGCGGAACGCCTGGGAGAGCACGGTCATGGCCGCGCCGTCGCCACGCTCCAGGCTCGCCACGACGACGTCCTGGGCGGGCGGCCCGAAGCGATAGGCCCACGACACGTCCGCGAAGTGCCCGACCAGGTCCTCGACGCCGCGCTCGTGGGATCCGTGCGCCTCGATCCGGATGGCCTCCTCGCCGTCACCGACCCGCTTCTCGATGATCGCGATAGAGCGCGACACGGAGGCGCGCGTCGAGCGGCTCCGGCCCGTCGTTGGCGACGTGGGCGACGATGCCCCCCAGGCCCTCGTCCGTGGTCCAGACGGCGGCCGGCGCGAGCGCGCGACGGAGATGGTGGTAGGCGACCTTGGGGGCGCCGCGATGGTCGACCACGCCCCAGCCGGCCCCCGCGACGAGGTCGCGCAGCCACAGGACGAGCCCGCCGCCGCGACGGCGATCCGGCACGCCGCCACTCGCCGAAGACCTCGGCCATGACCTCGCCGCTCACGGCGCGGGACAGCTCGAGGTAGCGGGCGTGGTCGACGCGCCGGAGCTCGCCCGGGTCGACCTCGAAGAGCAGCGCCAGGTAGTGGTCGCGCACGTCGTCGAAGTCCCAGCCGGTCCCGACGTCGCGGGGCACGCCGGCCTTCCAGGCCGGGTGGTGGACGACGACGCCGGTCGTGGCGCCCGGGCAGCATCGACTCGATGACCTCGTCGTCGGGGACGTTCGCGAACGCGAGGCACTCGGACGCGAAGCGGACGCCGGCGACCCGGGCGTCGGTCAGGGGCCGGCGGTAGCCGCCGACGCCGTAGTAGTTGGCGACGCCCCGGTCGGGGCGGAACGGCAGGTCGCCGCCGAACGGCGCCGACGGGCACGTAGATCGCATCGCTCCCGGCGTCGGCCGCGAGGGCGGGCAGCGTCGACGCGAAGAAGGCGTCCCGGCCGAGCGCGGGGTCGAGCCCCAGCATCGCGACCTGCTGCTCGATCTCGCTGTTGCCGCACAGCACGGCCGTGCTGGGCCGACCCGCCAGGCGCCCGAGGACCTCGGTGGCCTCACGCTCGGCGAGCGCCGCGGAACGCGTCGTCGGCGAACGGGTAGTCGAGGTTGGCGAACATGAAGTCCTGCCAGACGAGCAGCCCGAGCTCGTCGCACAGGTCGTGGAAGGCGTCCGTCTCGTAGGCGCCGGTCCCGGGCAGCCGGACCATGTTCATCCCGGCGTCCCGCACGGCTTCGAGGGCCGATCGCAGGTCGGCCGCGGTCGTCGCGAACCCGACGATGTCGGTCGGCGTCCAGAGCGCGCCGCGGGCGAAGGTCCGGACGCCGTTGACGTGCAGGTCCAGGCCGTCGCGCTCGATGTCGTGCGTCTTGCCCGGCCCGGCCGTCGAGCGTCCGGAACCCGACGCGTCCGGCCTCGACGGCGGTCGACGCCGGCCCGGTCCCGACCAGCAGGCGGACGCCGTGCAGCGCGGGGACGCCGTGCGTGTGCGGCCACCAGCGCTCGACCGACGCGCACCTGCAACGTGCCCCGGAACGTGATGCCTTCACCGCCCGGTGCCAGCTCGAGTGCGACCGCATGACGACCCGACGGGCCGTCGAGCTCCAGCCGGATCGAGTCCGGCTTGGTCCCGTCGAGCGGGCGGATGCGGCCCTCCGCGCGCAGGAGGCCGGCGTCGCCATCGAGGCTCGGCCGCAGCGTCAGCGCCTCCACGACGAGGCCGCGCCGCCGCACGAGCCAGACCGGGCGCCACGGCCCCACCGCCGGCGGACCCGGCGCGAACCCGGGCGCGCGGCCGAGGATCATGGTCCGGAACCAGCGGAGCCGGCCGTCGGCGACGAGGTTCGTGCGCCAGCGTGCGCGCGGCTTGCGCTGGACCTCGAGAGCCGGTGCCAGCGGCAGGCACCGGATGACCAGCTCGTTCGTCGCCGCGAAGCCGGTCGCCGACCTCGACCTCATGGGATCCGAACATCGAACTGACGTCGAGCAGGCGCTCGCCGTTGAGCGTGACCTCGGCCAGCGTCGCGACACCATCGAGCCGAAGGACGACCTCCTCGCCGCTCCCCGCCGGGGCAGCCTCGAACGTGGTCCGGAACGACCATTCCTGACTGTCCAGGTCGCCGCCGATCGCGACGCCCGCGTCGCGCAGGACGCCCGCAGCCGTGCCGGGCACGCCGGGCCGGCCGCCAGGTCAGGGGGTCGGAGCCGTCGGTGACCGCCGCTTCCCAGCCGTGGTCGAGCGGCTGGACGTCGTGGCCATCCACCCGATGACGCGACGGGGACTGCGCGAGCGACATGGCGTCAGCGTACGACCTCGTCCAGCGCACCCATGGCCCGGTCCCAGGCGGACGCCAGGCCCCCGAGCGCCTCGCTCGGGTCGAACGGCCGCCGCCGCGCGAGCTTGAAGCCGAGGAGCTTGGAGCCATCGACGATCTCGGCCATCGCCGCCGAGGCCGGGGCGCCGGCGTCGCCGAGCACCCAGTCGACGTGCGACGCGCAGCACCTCGAACCCGGCGCCGGCCATCCGGACCGTGGCGAACGCGTAGGCGTGATAGCCCGCTTCGTCGCCGGCCAGCAGGCCCGGCAGGTCGTCTGCCAGGCGTGTCGCGAACCGCTCGAACGGATTGCCCGGGTGGACGCGGTCGAGGTGGTGGCGAAGCCGCTGGTGCGCCGCCTGGCGCAACGCGTCGCCGCTCAGGCGCGGCCCGGAATCGAATCGGACCAGCTCCGTGTACGGCGGCAGGGTCGCCGGATCCGCGCCGTCGAGCCGGAAGATCCCGCGGTAGTCGTCGCCGTCGAGCGCGTAGAGCGACCCGTTGTGGAAGTAGTCGCATGCGGCCGCCGACGAGGTCGATCGCCTCGGGGATCACGGTCGTCTTGACGTGCTCGGTCCGGTAGCTCGTGGCCGCGGTGTCGGGCAGGAACCAGGCGTCGAGCTCGACGGTCATCGTGCGCCCGATCGCGAGCAGCTCGGCGATCTCGGCCGGAACGTGCCGGTAGGGCTGCATCTCATGGATGTCGACCCCGAAGAGGAGCTCGAGATCGGTCGGATCCGGCTTGAAGAACGAGAACTGGTCGCCCTCGAAATCGAGCCGGACGGTCGTGCCCATGGCCGCGAGCGGCTCGTCGCCACGCGCATGCAGGAGCTCGATGATGACGTCGGCGTAGCAGTTCGTCTCCGGGTAGGACCGCTCGCCGGTGTGCAGGCCGTGCGGGCGGTAGGTGGCCGGATCCAGGCCGAAGAGGCTGACCGCGCCGCTCGTGACGGCGCTCATCGGAGGGCGAGCTCGGTCCGGACCTCGTCCGGCCACGCCGCGACGTCGAGGCCATGGGCGTGGAAGAGCGCGAGCGAGATGCGCTCGAGCCCGAAGCCGAGGCACGCCGTGTGGGCGACGCCGCCGTCGGCCAGCTCGACCCCGTAGGTCGACGTGAAATGGTCGTGGTGGTAATTGAAGGAGGCGACCGCCGTCGGCTCGTCGCCCGCGATCTGGACGAGGACCTCGAACTTCAGGGCCTGCTCGCGCTGGCTCGCGGCGAGCATGCGGCCCTGGCGGCCGAAGAACGGGTCGGAGGCCACGTCGAACTCGGCCCCGAGCCCGACCCCGCGCAGGATCGAGATCGCGCGGTCGCGCCATAGGTCGCGCCAGGCAACGACGGTCTCGGGCTCGCCGAGCCGGACGATCTCGCGCTGGTGGAACATCTGCAGCCGCGCCGGGTCACCGGACGGCTCCTGGCGGAAGACGTAGGCGCCGCCGGCATCGATCGTGCAGCCACCGGCCGCCAGCGGCCCGCGCGCCGCGATCGCCGGGTAGACGGGATAGCACGCAGCAGGCAGCAGGACCAGGTCGCTCTGCTTCTGGTATCCGCTCCAGTCCTCGTGCTTCGTGGCGAGCTCGAACTGCTCGTTCGCCTCGAGCTCGGTCCCGTCGAAGCCGAAGATCGTGCCGGCGAGATGGGGGAAGTTCTTGAGGTACCCGAGCGCCTCGAGCTGATAGCGCGGCAGGAGCGGCGGGAAGCGCAGCGAGCTCGGCGCCATCGGGCGCGGCCGTCCGGTCGATCATGCGGTCGACGCCCACGCGGACCGCCTCGAAGGCGGAGCCACGGCCGTAGACGCCCGGGACGCCGCTCGGGATGAGCAGCCCGCGGGCGATCAGGGCGTCGAGGAACTCGGTCTGGTCCGGCGTCCCCGGTCGGAACGTCGCCATCAGACGTCCTTGGCGATCAGCAGCAGTGTCGCGTTCGTCTGGTGGATGCGTTCGTTGGCGACCATCAGCGATGCCGACATCGTGTCGCGCAGGTGACGTCCGATGCTGAATGGCGTGTCGTTCTTGTAGCCGACGATGCCGCACACCGACATCGCGCCCTGGCAGACGCGCGGCGCCTGCTCGGAGGCCGCGATCTTGAGGTTGTTGAAGCGCAGGATCGTGGACATCATCGAGAGGCGCTCGCGGCCGGGGCTCTCCGAGGCTTCGATGAACTCGCTCAGCGCCGAGTGGACCTCGGCGCGCAACAGCGACAACTCGCTCATGAGGTGCGACAGGCGCAGCGCGGTCGGCGGCACCTGGTCCGGTCGCTGCTTCGCCGAGGCTCGGACGAAGGCGCGGGCGCGGTCGAAGGCGTCGGTGGCGATGCCCAGCCAGATGTGCGACCAGAGGATGT
The DNA here is from genome assembly GCA_963704775.1 of uncultured Chloroflexia bacterium. Taxonomy (GTDB): domain Bacteria; phylum Chloroflexota; class Limnocylindria; order Limnocylindrales; family CSP1-4; genus SPCO01. The sequence continues at coordinate 312,215 of CAVPHR010000001.1, forward strand.
GCGAGACCGGCACCATCGATTCGGTCGCGACGACCGGGAAGGGCGTCGGGAGGACCTGGCCGGCGTCGAACTCGGCGCGGACCACGTAGCCGGGCGAGCAGGTGCCGCGCATCCCGAGCGGGTCCCACGTGCCGGTCTGCTCGAGCGTGACCTGATCCTTGTTGGTCAGCGCCACGACCTGGTCGCCGGGCTCGGCGTCGGGCGTGCGGCGGAGCGTCGTGAGGAGGTCGTCGGCATAAGCGCCGTACGAGACGGTCGGGGCCTGCTTCTCGAAGGTGGCGCGGCCGTCGCCAGCCGGGGTGACCGCGGCGATCGATCGGCCGAGGTCACCGCCTGTCCCGACCTCCGACGTGACCGACGCGACGAGTCGCTGCTCGCTCGCGACGTCCCGAAGCCAGGCCTCGAACCACGGCGCGCCGTCGAGATGGCGGACGACGCACGCGATCTGGATCTGGTGCATCGCGAAGACCATGGCGGTCGCACCGCACCGGCGACCGAGCTCGAAGCACGCGCCCGCGATCGCCTCGAACGAGACGCCGCCGCCGCCGAACTCCTCGGGGATGAGCGCAGAGAGCGCTCGCTCCTCGCGCAGCGCGGTCGATCGCCTCCATCGGGAAGCGCGCCTGGCGGTCGACGTCGTCGGCGTTGGGCGCCGCGACCTCGTCGGCGATCCGGCGGATCGCGGCGAGGAACGCCTGATCGCGATCGATGGCGACGCTCATGCCGCCTGCGCGCCCAGCGATTGGAGCGCCTCCGTGATCGAGGTGACGCTCTGGAAGACGCTGCGCTTGAGCATGGCGTCCGGGAACTCCACGTCGAAGGCCGCCTCGAGCGCGAGCATGAGGTTGACGCTCGCGTGCGAGGTCATGCCCGCCTGGTAGAGGTCGGCGTCGTCGCCCAGCGTCTGGACGTCGACGGGCAGCCGCCCGTGTTCCTTGATGATCTGTCGAACCTGGTCGCTCACGACCGAACCCCCAACTGATAAGTGCATTGGACCCCGATGGAACCCCCGAAAATCATCGGCCCGCAGGCCGGCGGTGCATACGATAGCCGGACTGGCGCCAGTATCCAGCCATAAGTCCTACTCCGCGTTGGCCGGAGGCAACACCTGCACCGGGTCGCGGTCGTGGCGACGCCACCGGACGTCCCTTTTCACACTCGACCAGACCGGCGCGCACCACATGGGACCGCCCCGGACCGACCCCGTGGCGGGGTGGAGCGGCGTAGCATGCGGCCCATGCCGATCCGCGTAGGCCTCGACCTCGTCAACGTGTCGACCGTCGAGGAATCCCTCCATGCCGCGCACGGCGAGCGCTACCTCGAGCGCCTCTTCACCGAACGCGAGGTCGCCGACTGCCGGACCCCGGCCGGCGTCGACCCCGAGCGACTGGCGGCGCGCTTCGCGGCCAAGGAGGCGACGCTCAAGGTCCTGCCGGCCGCGGACGAGGGCGTGTCGTGGCAGGAGATCGAAGTGCGACGGGAGCCGTCCGGGCGGGTCCACCTCGAGTTGCGCGGCCGTGCAGCGGAGCTCGCGGCGGAGGCCCGGATCATCGACTTCGCCCTCAGCCTGACCCACGAGGGTGGGTTCGCGGCGGCCGTGGTGGTCGCCGAGGTCCGCGAGCACGCGAGCGGCGAGTCCTGACCCTACTCGCTGATCTCCAGCGGGCCGTCCGGCACCTCGATCACCACACGGCCGTCCACGATCACCACCGGATAGATCGCGAGCGGCTCCTCGGCAGGCGGGTCGAGCGGCTCGCCGTTCTCGAGGTCGAAGCGCGAGAGGTGCAGCGCACAGGTCAGTGTGCCGTTCGTCAGGAAGCCCTTGTCCAGCTCGAAGTACTCGTGCGAGCAGATGCCTTGGAGCGCGTGGAAGTCGCCGTTCGTGTTGACCACGATGACCTGGTCCGTGCCGTCGACGAAGCACATCTTCATCGTGCCCTCGGGCACCTCGTCGACCCCGCACAGGTCGAGACGCCTCATGCCACTGTCCCGAGATCCGACCCGCGTCGCCGCGGGCGAGGTTGTGGTGGCATCAGGCTGCGGTCGCTCCCTGTCCGATCCCGCCGGTCGCGCCGGCCGCCCACTTCGCCTCGAGGAGGTCGCGCAGGTGGTCCTGGGCCTCGCCCAGCGGGACCCGCGCCACGACCGGCTCAAGGAAGCCGAGCACGATGAACTTGCGTGCCTCGTCGGGCGGGATGCCGCGGCTCTCGAGATAGAAGAGCTGCGACTCGTCGATCGGGCCGACCGAGCTGGAGTGCGCTGCCCGTCTGCAATCCGGCTGGTCGATCTCGAGCGAGGGGATGGCGACCGAGCGCGCGTCCACGAGACAGGTTCATCCCGAACTCGCCGAGGAAGCTGTCCGTGCCGACGGCGCTCTTCTCGATCGTGATGAGGCCCTTCATGTAGGTCCTGGCCCGGTCGAGCAACGCCCCCTTGGAGAGGAGGTTGCCGGTCGTGTCGCGCCCGATGTGGGTCGTGTACGAAGTCAGGTCGAAGAGCTGCTCGACCGATCCGAAGACGATCTCCACCTGCTCCACCGAGCTGCGGTCGCCCTCGAGGCGGTTGTCGATCCGGCTGCGGACCAGGCGTCCGCCGAGCTGGGCGAGCGCCCAATGGAGCTGAGCGCCCTCGCCGATCCGCGCGGCGCGGTGCTGGATCGCGACCGAGTCCGGTCCCAGTTCCTGGAGACCGGCCACCGAGAGCTTCGCGCCTGCTCCCAGGGTGACCTCCATCGTGCCCGTCAGCAGCGACTGGCGCCCCTCGACGGCATCGGCGGACGGCACGAGCTCCTCGACCAGCGAGGCCTCGGCGCCGTCGCCCAACACGACGAGCGTCCGCGTCAGCAGCGCGCGGTCCGGCGCGCCCGAGACCCAGCGGATGGTGATCGGCTGCTCGAGACGGACGCCGGCGGGGATGTCGAGGATCACGCCCTGGGTCCACAGCGCCCGTGTCAGCTGGGCGAACTTGTCGTCGGCCGGCAGCCCGCTCGCGCCAAGGAGCTCGAGTCCGCGGTCGCCCTTGCGGGCGAGGAAGTCGGCGATCGTCGTGAACTCGACGCCGGCGTCCATGGCTGCTGCTGAGAGCGCCGACGCGGTCAGGTCGCCGTCGGTGAACTCGAGCAGCCCGGAGGCGCCATCCGGGACCGGCACCTGGACGTGCGCGCTGGCCGGCGCCCAGTGGATCGCCGCGCCTTCCAGCGCAGCCGCCCTGAGGTCGATGTACGTCGTGTAGAGGCGGTTCGACTCGGCCGGCAGGGACTCGTAGGCGTCGAGAGCAGCGAGCCGGTCCTCGATGTCGCCGAGGCCGAGCGCGATCAGGCGCTCGTCCAGGTCGTCCCTGTCGATGGGCAGCGAGAGGTCGTCGAGGGCCCGGCGAGCCGGGCGAGCCGGTCGGTCAGCCGTCATCCCGCGGGTTTTCGAGCCCGCGGCTTCGGGGCGACCGTGCGGGGCTTCGGCGCGGTGGCCGCTCGAGGCTTGGGAGTCGCGGTCACACGTGGCTTCCGAGCGGCGGTCGCACGACGTCGTGGGGCGGCGGCCTTCGCGGCCGCGGTGGCTTCGGCGCGCAGGCGGGCCGAGTAGATGTCGAGGGCCTTGCGGGTCTTGGTGTTCTGCTCGCCCGAGGTCTTGACGCCGTGCCGCAGGAGCGATGCCCGGGCTTCGACGGCCGTCTGGAACGTCTGGGCCGGCAGGCACTTTGTCGACAGCTCGAGCATCGCACTGCCGTCGGGGTACAGCCAGAACTCGGCGACCATCGGACGGCCGAACCGCTCGGGCGTGAACTTGGTCTTGAGCACGAAGATCGGCCCGAGGACCGAGAGGTCATCCAATGCGATCCCCGCGGGCGCGTGCGCGTCGTAGAACGCCCGCTGCGCCTTCGAGAACAGCCTGCGGATGGGCCGGGCCTTGGCCACCACCGGCCGGACGTCGTCCTTGCCCAGGGCCGCGCTCATCGATGCCGAGCAGACGTACTTGCCGCCCGGCATCGCGTCAACCTCGACCTTGAAGCCGGGGGTCTGACGGAGCTTGGGCGTGAGGTCCTCGGGCCGGATCGGCCGGAGCTTGATCGTGGAGTCGTCCCCACGGCCCTGGACGCGACGAGCGCGGACGACGATCCCGCTCTTGCTCAGCTTGAGGTCCGGCGTATCGAAGAAGAACACCTGTCGGATCTGCGACCCGAGCGGATCGAGACCGAGTGCGTTGATCGTCGCCCGCCGGTCGGCATCAGCGACCGAGAGCTTGAGCTCCACGCTGTCGGACCCGCGGACGAGCTCCATCATGTCGGTGAGCTGTTCGTCCGTCAGGCGTAGTTGCGGGGCTGCCGCGGTCGCCATGGTGCCTCTCCCCTCCTCCGATGTCGCTCGCTCGGTCCACTGTGCGGACCGAGACGGTATCACCCGAGCGATCCCTCCATCTCGAGCTTCACGAGGCGGTTGAACTCGATGGCGTACTCCATCGGCAGTTCCTTCGTGAAGACCTCGAGGAAACCCTGGACGATGAGGTTCGTGGCCTCGTTCTCGGTCAGGCCACGACTCATCAGATAGAAGACCTGCTCGGCGCTGACCTTGCCGACGGTCGCCTCGTGCGACATCGTCGTGTCGTCTTCCTGGATGTCGATGTACGGGTACGTGTCGCTCCGGCTCTGGTCGTCGAGCATCAGCGCGTCGCAGCGGACCGATGCGACGACGTTCGTCGAGCCCGGCGCGACCTTGAGGGAGCCCCGGTACGTCGCCCGGCCACCGTCCTTCGAGACGGACTTCGAGACGATCCGCGAGCGCGTGTTCGGTGCGAGGTGGACAGCCTTGGCACCGGTGTCCTGGTGCTGGCCCTTGCCGGCGACCGCAACGCTGATGATGTCCGCGGTAGCGCCCTCGCCGCGCAGGTAGATAGCCGGGTACTTCATGGTCAGGCGCGAGCCCGTGTTCGCGTCGATCCACTCCACCCGGGAGTTCTCGTGCGCGTGGGCGCGCTTCGTGACCAGGTTGTACACGTCGTTCGACCAGTTCTGGATGGTCGTGTAGCGCACGTTCGCGCCGGGCAAGGCGATGACCTCGACGACGGCGGCGTGGAGGGAGTCGGTCGCATAGATCGGCGCGGTGCAGCCCTCGATATAGTGGACCTTGGCACCTTCGTCGACGACGATCAGCGTCCGCTCGAACTGGCCGGTGTTCTCGCCGTTGATGCGGAAGTACGCCTGGAGCGGGAGCGGGACCTCGACGCCCTTGGGGACATAGACGAACGAGCCGCCGGACCAGACCGCGCTGTTGAGCGCCGCGAACTTGTTGTCCTCGGGCGGCACGACCGTGCCGAAGTACTTCTTGAAGATGTCGGGGTATTCCTTGAGCGCCTGGTCGGTGCCCATGAACACGACGCCGATCTTCGTCAGTTCTTCCTTGACCGAGTGGTAGACCACCTCGGAGTCGTACTGGGCGCCGACACCGGCGAGGAACTTGCGCTCCGCCTCGGGGATCCCGAGCTTCTCGAACGTCGCCTTGATCTGGTCGGGGACGTCGTCCCACGACTTCTCTTCGCGCTCGGAGGGCTTGCGGTAGTAGACGATCTTGTCGAAGTCGATGTGGGTCAGGTCGCCGCCCCAGGTGGGCATCGGGCGCTTCAGGAAGTGCTCGTATGCGCGTAGACGGAACTGGAGCATCCAGTCGGGCTCGCCCTTGAACCCGCTGATCTCCTCGACGGTCGCACGCGTGAGCCCGCGTTTCGTCTCCTGCAGGTAGACGATGTCGTCGTGGAAGGCAAACTGGTCTCGCTGGTCGGTGACGATCTCGCGGGTGGCGGTCATTCGATCCTCGGTCCTCGAGCGCGGCATCCGGGGGCGCCGCATGGAGGCTCACAGCCTCAACAACTAATTCCTAGTCAGATTATCGGGATTACACCCCGGACCGTCAACGCGGTGGTGGTACTGGGGGGTCGGATCACTCCAGGCCGGAGATCAGGGCCGCCAGCCCGAACCCCAGGACCGTGGCCAGACCGGTCACGTTGCCGCCGTGCTCGTACGCCTCGGGGATCATCGTGTCGGCGATCATCGTGATCAGGGCGCCGGCCGCGAAGGCCTGGACGAGCTCGCCGCTCGACCCGATCTGCGTCGCGAGGGCGAACCCGACGGCCGCTGACAGCGCCGAGACGACGACGATGACGCCCCACATCGTGTAGATCCAGCGTACCGGCCGTCCGGCCGCCCGCAGCGACACGGAGGCCCCGATGGCCTCGGGCAGGTTCGAGATGAACACGGCAAAGAGGAAGGCGACGCTGATCGACCCGCCGATGGCGAGCCCGATGCCCAGGACGAGGGACTCCGGGATCCCGTCGAGGACCGTGCCGAGGGCGATCGCCAACCCGGACCCAGCCGTGTCCGGCGTGGCGTCGAGGTCCTTCCGTTGCTCGCCGCCCATCCGCTCGACGATGCTGTCGCCGAAATAGAAGACGAGTGCTCCGAGGCCGATCGCCAGCCCCACGCCGACCGGCTGCTGCGTCTCGGTGGGCACCAGCTCGTACGCCACCGAGCTGATCAGGGTGCCGGCGCCGAACGCGAGCACGAGACCGACCGTCCGGCTCGACAGCGTCGTGCGCAGGGCCAGGACCGCGCCGACCAGCAGCGAAGACGCGGCGAGACCGCCCCAGACGAGCGCTTGAAGGGCTCCGCTCACGGGTGCCTCCACACGGAAGGACGGACGGGGGCAATGTACCCTCTCCCTCGCGATGGCGAAGATCCACTACGAGGCGGACGGGGCCGTGTCGGCCGAGCGATTCGTGGCCGCGCTCACCGACTTCAGCGAGCACCGGCCCGAGCTCTGGCCGAACCTGGACACGAAGTTCTTCCGCCTGTACGACCGGGGCGAGACGTGGGCCGAGGTGCAGGAAGGGACCGACGTCCTCGGTGGGGTCTGGGCCCGCGAGCACTACGACTGGTCGGAGCCGGGTCGCGTCACGCTCACGCTGCTCGAGTCACCCGACTTCCGTCCGGGCACCGTCATCGACTACCGGGTGACGAGTCGCCCCGATGGCGGCTGTCACGTGGCAGTCGACTTCCAGCGCATCGCCACGAGTCTCCGGGGCCGGTTCGTTGGCGTCGTGGTGCAGCTGACCGGGGTCGGCCGGTTCAGCAAGGACCTGCGCGAGACGCTCGCGCGTCTCGCGCTTCCCTCGGCCTGACCCGACGGTTCAGGAGCGGGTCTTGGCCGTCTCGAACGCGACGGTCCCGTCTTCGGCGGCGGCCATCAGGTCGGTGGTCACGCCGAGTCCCTCGGGATAATCGTTGGCGGTGACGCCGGCATCATCGAGCGCGCCCGCGACGTCGCCGTATGCGTCGTGCTTGATCGGGGCGGTCGCCGCGGCGTTGAAGGCCACGGTATCGAACTCCTCGTCCTCACGCATCTCATCGATGCGCTCGCGCGCCGTTCGGGCGGCACGGGTCAGACGATCGCGGATGGCGGTCGAATGCATCAGTGCCCAGCCCGTCAGACCAGCGATGACGGCGACGCCGAGCACGTACGGCCAGCGGCGCCGGCTCGGGCTGGCGATCCCGACGGCGATCGCGGCGTCGTTGACGGCCTTGCCGACGTCGATCCGCGGGAAGTCGATCTTCGAGAGATCGATGTCCGGCATCTCGATGCTCGGACGCTCCATCTTCGAAAGGTCCGGGCCGCGCATCTCGGAGAGGCCGCGGACGATCGAGTCGCGGCTGATCTCGGGAAGTCGGAGCTCGGGCAGGCGGGACTGTTTGGTGGAAGCGGTCATCAGGGGTTCTCCTCGTAACGGAGGGCCAGCGTAGGGGAGAACCCCGGACGGCCCGACCTGTGGGGTCCACCTCCGCATTGCATCCGCATCACAGAGTCACCCGGTTCGCGACGTGCGGCTACGATGACGCCAGCGAATACCTAGGAGGGTTGTGGACATCGACGATCGGTTCGAGCTGACGGACCGGCACCCGAATCGGAGCGATCGACCGTGAGTCGGCGTGGCCTTCTGGCTGCCGGCGCCGGCGTCGCCGCGACGGGTGCGTTGCTGGCCCGACGGGCGAAGCGGGTCACGGCATACCCACCCGGCCCGGACGCCATCACGGCCGAGGGGGCGCGGGCGCACGTCGAGAGCCTCGCCGAGAAGGCCGCCCTGTCGAGGACGGACCTCGCGATGACGTTCGCCCCCGCGATCGCGACGTCGGTGGAGCCGCTCCTGCACGGCCATCGGTACTTCCCCCGGATGCTCGAGGACATCGACGCCGCCCGCGACCATGTGCACCTGCTCATCTACGGGTACAAGCCAGGCGACATCGGGACGAGGTTCCTGGAACGGCTGGCCGCGAAGGTCGCCGAGGGCGTCGAGGTCCTGCTCGAGATCGACGCGATCGGCAGCGAGATCGACCTGGGCAGCAAGGACCTGTTCGGCGATCTCATCGCCGCCGGGATCAAGGTCGTCGCGCATGACGGCCTGTTCGTCGTGCGGAGCGGACCGCTGGGTGACCGGAGCTTCGGCCTCCATCTCGAGAACACGCTGCACTTCGACCACCGGAAGATGGTCGTGATCGACGGCCGGATCGCGTACGTCGGCGGCACGGGGATCGAGGACCACTACAACGACGAGCGGTTCTACGACGTCATGTGCCGGGTGACCGGACCGGTGGTCCACCAGTTACAGCTGGTCTTCCTCGCGAGCTGGCGGCACAAGGGCGGGACGCTCCCCCGGACGAGCGAGGCCCTCGACCGGTGGCTCCCGTCCGACGTGCTCGTCGTCCCGAAGACGGCGACGACCCGGGTCCCGACGACGGTCCTCTGGAACGTGCCTGGAACCGGCCACCACCCGATCAGCGACGCCATCGAGGCATCGATCGACGCGGCCACGACGCGCATCGACATCGTGAATCCGTACATCAGCAACCGGGCGATCCTCGCCCGCCTGCTGGCGGCCGCCCAGCGTGGCGTGGCAGTCCGGCTGGTGGCACCCGGCAAGCCCACGCCCCCCTATCCGGCCGCGGCGTTCCGCCACCACTACGAGCGCCTCATGAACGCAGGCGTCGAGATCCTGCTCCACCCCGAGATGGCCCACGCCAAGGTGCTGTGCATCGACGATCGGGTCCTGATCGGGGGCTGCAATCTCGATGACCTTTCGCTCTTCCGGAACGACGAGCTGAACTTCCTGTTCGACGACGCCGGGGTCGCGACCGCCACGGAATCCGCGATCTTCGACGAGCTCGTCGCGATGTCTGTGCCGGCCGTCGTCCCCAGCGGCGCGCGGACCCGCGCGTGGAACGCCACCATGGACCGGGTGTCCCGACTCCTCTAGGGAGAACCATGGGTCGTCTCATCGAGTTCTACGCGACGCAGGTCCGCGTGCTCCGGCACTGGCAGGGCGGTCCGGTCGCGCTTGTCAAGCGGCTGGTCATCACCCTGCTCGTGGCGACGGTGTCGTTCCTCGGGACGGTCTGGATCCTGGACCCACGGATGACGGTCGAACGCCCGGCCGACGCCGCGCTCGCGGTGATCCTGATGTCCCTGTTCAACGCGGCCATCCGCCCGGTGCTTCTGATCCTGGCTGCGCCGATCTCGCTCGTGTTGACGGGGATCCTGGTCCTGATCCTCCAGGTGGTTGCGTTCCTGGTGGTCGCGCAGTGGGCACCCGGCGTCCATGTCTCCGGGTTCCTGGTCGCGCTGATCGGCTCGTTCATCTACGCGATCATCAACACTGTCCTGACCTCCGTCCTGGGTGTCGACCGCAGCGGCTCCTACTACGGCATGCTCATCCAGCGCCTGATGGTGAAGCGATCGAAGGGGCACACGGACAAGCCCGGCCTGGTGATCATCCAGATCGACGGGCTGGCACATCCGATCCTTGCCGGCCGGATCCGCGCCGGGTCGGTCAACACGATGGCAAGCTGGATCCGGGACGGGACCCACAAGCTGTCGCGCTGGGAGGCGCTCCTGCCCTCGATGACGTCGGCCAGTCAGGCGGGCATCCTCCACGGCAACAACGACGGCATCCCGGCCTTCCGCTGGTACGAGCGCGACCGCCAGCACCTCATGGCGTCGAGCAACCCCGCCGACGCGACCCTGATCGTCTCGCGCATCTCCAACGGCGAGGGCCTGCTGTCGAACAACGGGGCCAGCATCTGCAACCTGGTCACAGGTGATGCGACTCGATCGTACCTGACCACGGCCGCCATCAAGGCCGAGGGCGGCGGGATCGGTGACAGCCAGGCGTTCACGTCGTTCTTCTTCAGCCCGACCGGCTACCTGCACTCATTCACCCTGTTCCTGGGCGAGTTCATCAAGGAGCGGTTCCAGGCGAGACGGACCCGCCGGGCCGGGATCCGCCCGCAGATGCATCGAGGGCTCAAGTACGCCGGGATGCGCGCGGCGAGCAATGTCCTGCTCCGGGACGTCAACACCTCGCTGATCATCGAGGAGATGTACCGCGGCACCAACGTCATCTACGCGGACTTCACCGACTACGACGAGCTCGCCCATCACTGCGGCCCCGAGCGGGTGGAGTCCCTGGAGGCGCTCGACGGTGTGGACGCGGCGATCGCCACCCTGGCCAAGGCGGTCGAGGACGCCCCGCGCCCATACAAGTTCGTCGATCCTCTCGGACCATGGCCAGAGCCTGGGCGAGACCTTCAAGCAGCGCTACGGCAAGAGTCTCGGCGAGTACATCCTCGAGCTGATGGGCGGCGGGGCGACGCTGCTGGAGACCACGACCAAGGCGGAGGGGTCGACGTTCGTGAACTCGTTCCTCTCCGAGATCACGCAGAGCAAGGGCGTCGGGCCGACCGTCGCCCGAGCCGCGCTGGCGAGCCGGACGACCGACGGCGTCGTCGATCTCGACGCGACGGAGGCCCCGCCGGACGTCATCGACGCATCGGCCATCGCTGTCGTGGGCTCGGGCAACCTGGGCCTCGTCTGGTTCACGGGGAACGACCATCGCCTGACCGTCGAGGAGCTCGAGGAGCTCTACCCGGGCCTGGTCGCATCCGTGGCGGCGCACCCCGGGGTGGCGATGCTGATGGTTCGATCGGCGACCCGTGGCGCGGTCGTGTTCGGGCCGAACGGCACGCGCTACCTCGACGAGGATCGGGTGGTCGGCGAGGACCCCACGACGATCTTCGGCCCCCACACAGTCATGAGCCTGAAGCGGGGCGACGCGATGGTCCACGCACCGGACCTGTTGCTCCTGAGCCAGTACGACCCGGAGCTCGGCGAAGTGGCGGCGTTCGAGGAGCTGATCGGCTCGCACGGCGGCCTGGGCGGACCGCAGACGGAGCCGTTCATCCTCCACCCGGTCGAATGGGAGCTCGACGAGGAGGTGCCGCTCGGGGCGCCGGCCATCTACCGGAACATCCGGCGCTGGCTCGAGTCGATGGGGATCCCGCTCGGGAAGCCGAAGGCCGAACCCGCCGCCGCTTCCGGCGAGACCGTCCCGGGCACGACCGTCGTCGCCTGACCGACCGGTCGCTCGGCGCCCTAGCCCGAGGGCTCTGGTAACGGGTCCGGCACGCCACGCACCACGGGCGGCTCCACCACCACGGGCGCGGATGCGTCGGGCCCGTCGAACAGGTGCAGCACGGTCCGCCAGGTCGTCGCGACCACGCCGAGGAACGGCACGACCAGGAACATGCCGATCACCCCGGCGATCGCGCTCCCGGCAGGGATGGCGAGCAGGACGATCGCGGGGTGCAGATTGACGGCCTTGCCGTAGACCAACGGCGCGACGATGTTGCCCGTGACGATGTTGAACACGATCGTGAAGATGCCCATCACGATGATGTCCGTCGAGTCGCCGGTCGCCACGGTGACGAGGAACGCGAGCCCCGTCGTGATGAACGACCCGATGTACGGGACGAACCCGCCGAAGAACGACAGGACCGCCAGCGGCAAGGCGAGCGGGAGCCCGAGAACGGCCATGATCACGAACTGGGTGACGGCGCCGAAGATCGAGATCGCGCCGGTCCCGATCATGTAGCCGCCCAGGACGCCGGACGCACCGCGGCCGGCCTGATTGAGCTTGCTGCGTCGATCGGGCGACATGCCGGCGATCGCCTGGTCCCAGAGGCCGGGGCCGTCCCGGAGGAAGAAGAACGTCAGAACGGCTGAAAGGATCAGGGCGATGACGAATCCCGCCAGGCCCACGATCAGTCCGGCGACCGACTGCAGCATGCCCGATCCGATCGATGCCACGATGCTGGCCAGGCCGATCCGTTTGGCTTCCGTGTCATCCGCACCGCCGACCGCCGTCGTCACGATCTCCTGGAGTGGGCCGACCATCGAGGCCAGGGTGAGGACCAGGATGGCGCCGGCGGCGAGGAACGCTCCCAGCGTCACGGCCGCGGCGGCCCCGGTCCGGTTCCAGCCCCGTTGTCGGAGCCAGCCGGCCCCCGGCTCGAGCGTCGCGGCGAAGACGGTCGCGATGACGATCGGCAGGACCACGGACGGGATGGTCACCGCCGCTGCGATCCCGACCAACAGCACCGCGATGACGACGAGCGAACGCCAGCTCCACTGTGCCAGACGGTCCAGCCAGACGGGCACGCCAGCCGCCGCGTTGGGCCTCTCCGGTCCGATGTCCAGGGCGGCCAGCACGGCCCGATAGGTCGTCAGCAGGAACGCGACGACCGGGAGCGCGGCCACGAGCCCGAGGAATCCGGCGAGGGTGCCGCCCACCAGGAGGGCGATCAGGACCAACGCGGGATGGATCGAGATGGACCTCGGGTAGATCAATGGCGCCAGGTACCGACGCTGGAAGACGTTCGTGATCGCGATCAGCGCGAGCAGGATCACGACCGCTGTCAGACCGCTGCTCGCCCAGGTCACCAGGACGAGCACCGCCGTGGCGACGGCGGGTCCGACGTACGGAACGAAGCCGCCGAGGAGGACGATGACGGCGAGCGGCCCGGCCAGAGGCACGCCCAGGATCGTGAGGTACACGAAGTTCGAGATCGCGTCCGTGGCGGCGGTGACGGCAGTCGCGCGGAGATATCCGCCGACCAAATCAAGGGCGTCGCGGCCGCTGGCCGTCAGGCGCTCGCGGCGCCAGCCGGACGTGCCACTGACCGTCCACTCCCAAGCCTTCTCCCCGTCCTGCAGCAGGAAGAACGTGAGGAAGCCGCCCAGGAACGCGATCGTGGCGAAGGTGGCCACGGACCCGATCGCCGATCCGATCAGAGCCGCGATGCCGTCCTTGATCCCGCCGGTGATCTGCTCGATCGCGGTGATGACCTCGGCCGGGACGGCGACATCTGCCAGCGCCGAGCGAAGCGCTGCGAGGCCCGCATCGATGGCCGAGACCACGGCCGCGATGGACGGGACGAGCGCCAGGACGACCAGGATGAGAGCGCCAACGAAGATCCCAAGGGCCGCGAGGCACACGACGCCTGCCGACTTGGTCGACGCCCAGCCTCGCTCGCGCAGGGCGTGGACGTACGGCGCGAAGGTTGCGGCGATGATCACCGCGACCACGACTGAGGCGGTCACAGTCCCAAGGGTGATCGCGAGGGCCACCAGGACCAGGCCGAACGCCAGCGCGACCAGGAACCGCCAGCCCAGCGCCGCAAGATGGACGAGCCACGGCGGGACCAACGCGCGACCGGGCGGCACGGGACCGCCCGTCGTCGTCGAACCCGCCGCGGAGGGGGGCATCAGGTCAGTGTCGAGATACGATCCGACCTCCGGCGCCGGTCATCGACCGGCGCCGAATGCGTCGGCCGTCAGCCGATGGTCTGCGACTTGAGCTTCTCGAACTCAGCGTCCGAGATGGCGCCCTTCGCCTTGAGGTCGAGGAGCAACGCGATCTGGTCGGCGGACGAGACGCCGGCCGCCGCCTTCATCCCTGCGTCCATCTGGGCCATCCGTCGGACGTCGCCGGCCGTCACCTTCGGGCGCACGATGATGTAGATCAGGGAGCCGAGGAACGGGAGGATGATCAGCAGCAGGATCCACCCCGCCTTGGCGACACCCGTCAGGTCATCGCGGCGGAAGATGTCCCCGAACAGCGAGATGAAGATCCAGAGGAAGGTGAACCAGAAGAAGAAGAACACCATCGACCAGATGACGTCCCAGAACGTCATGCTCTGCCCGCCGACCTGATTGCAGCCCGCGAGCACGACCGCGAGCAGCGCCAGGAGCGGCAGCCCGGGTGTGCCGAGCCGGCCCCGAGCGATAGCCTGTCGAATCATCGAATTCCTCCATGTCCCGTTGGGGCGACGCCCAACGCCCGGCATCCCTTCGCGGCCGGGCCGCGACAGCGACCCGCTGCGAGCGCCATCGTCAGACCCGGGTGTTGCCTGAGACGCCCGAGTCGGATGGTACGACCCGTGGCCAGCGGCGTGGAGCCGAACGTGCACGCGGACTCCCGCCCCGTTCCCTCGCGGTATCCTCGGTCCCGTGCCCGACCTGTCGCAGCAGACTTCCGCCCTCACCGAATGGCTGAGCACCAATGGCGTCCTGCTCGCCGTCGTGGCGATCGTGCTGCTGCTCATCTACCGATGGGCCCGGCCCGCGATCCACAAGGTCCTGGTCAACGTGATGCGCGCGCAGGCCGTGACCCTCGGTGAGGGCGCCGATCGCAAGAGGGAGACCGACCGTCGGGTCGCCACGATCGAGGACCTGCTCTCGAAGGTGCTCCGATTCGGCGTCGTGGCGGCCCTGATCGTCGTCATCCTCGGCATCTTCGATCTCTGGTCGCTCGTTGCCGGATTCGGGCTGTTGCTCGCCGCGATCACGCTCGCCGGGCAGAGCATCGTGCTCGACTACCTGATGGGATTCCTCATCCTGGTCGAAGGCCAGTACTTCAAGGGCGACGTCATCCGGGTCGGCGCCGTCGAGGGGACGGTCGAGGAGGTCGGGCTCCGCCGGACCGTCGTCCGGGACCCCCGCGGCGTCCTCCATTCGATCTCCAACGGCGTGATCCGCACATCGTCGAACCTCACCCGGACGTACGCGGTTGCGATGGTCTCCATCGACGGGATCGCAGACGCCGACGTCGAGCGCACGATCGGCGTGATGGACGTCGTGGGTCCAGGGCTCGCGGAGGACCCGGCCTGGGTCGGCGAGATCCTCGAGGCACCGCTGCCCGCGTCCACGACGAAGCTCAGGGCGGGAGGCGCGACCCTGCGCATGGCGATGCGCGTCCGGCCAGAGGCGCGGGTGGCGATCGAGGCCGAACTCCGGCGGCGCGTCGCGGCCGCCCTCGCTGAAGCCCAGATCCATCCCGTGCAACCCGTCATGGGGGCCGGCGTCCAGGACGACCTCGCCTGATGAAGGACATGGTCCGGATCCCGGGTGGCACCTTCCTCATGGGCTCCGACGACTGGTACCCGGAGGAACGGCCGGTCCACCCGGTCAGCGTCGATCCGTTCTGGATGGACGAGCACCAGGTGACGGTCGCGGAGTTCCGACGGTTCGTGAAGGACACGGACTACGTGACGGTCGCCGAGCGGCCGCTCGACCCGGCGATGTACCCCGACGGCGATCCCGTCCCTGCTCGTCCCGGGGTCCCTCGTGTTCCAGCGGACGCGTGGCCCGGTACCGCTGAACGACTACCGCAACTGGTGGGCGTATGTCCCCGGTGCGTCG
Organism: uncultured Chloroflexia bacterium; assembly: GCA_963704775.1. Lineage (GTDB taxonomy): Bacteria > Chloroflexota > Limnocylindria > Limnocylindrales > CSP1-4 > SPCO01. Next base: position 327,786 of record CAVPHR010000001.1, read on the forward strand.
TGGCGGCACCCGGAAGGCCCTGGCTCGACGCTGGACGGCCGGGAGCGGCATCCGGTCACCCACGTCGCGTTCGAGGACGCCGAGGGGTACGCGACGTGGGCCGGCAAAGCGCTGCCGACCGAGGCCGAGTGGGAGTTCGCCGCCCGCGGCGGCCTCGAGGGCGCCACCTATCCCTGGGGCAACGAGTTCGCGCCGAAGGGCCGGATGATGGCGAACACGTGGCAGGGGGAGTTCCCCTGGCAGAACACCCTCGAGGACAAGTTCGAGGGCACCTCGCCGGTGAAGACGTTCGCACCGAACGGATACGGCCTTTATGACGTGGCAGGCAACGTCTGGGAGTGGACGGTCGACTTCTTCGCCGCGAGCCACCCGGACGCGGTCGAGCACCCGTGCTGCGCACCGCACGATCCGCGCAACCTGTCGCCTGACGGGAGCTACGACACCGGCATGCCCGGCGACAACATCCCGCGTCGGGTCACCAAGGGCGGCTCACACCTGTGCGCGCCGAACTACTGCCATCGCTATCGGCCGGCCGCACGTCAGGGCGAACCCGTCGACACATCGACCGCCCACATCGGGTTCCGGTGCGTCGTCCGTGGCGACGCAGGATCCTAGGACAGGTCGGGGTCCTCGAACGAGCGGTCGATGTCGTAGCCGACGCTGACGGCCAGCTTGGGGGCCGCGCACACGACGTTGGCCGACCCGACGATCGGCGCGACCGCCAGCAGCGTGTCGACGAGGTCGTCGATCGTCGCCCCGCCGATCAGCGCGCTCGAGGCCGTGGCCGCAAACGAAGTGGTCGAGCCGCCCATGGCGACGAGCGCTGCCAGGCGAACGAGCGCCGTGGTGCGCGCGTCGAGACAGCCGCGACCGGTCGCATCACCGTGTCCGCTGAGGATCTCCTTCAGCAGCCGGTCATCCGACAGCGCGAGCCGGCGGAGCGTTTCCTCGGTGACCGCCATGGGGCTGGTCCTCGACGGGAAGTCGATGGTCATCTGCGGTGACCATTCCGCGCGCCGGGCCGGTCACCCGCATCATCCACTCTGGATGAAACGCGACGACGGGTCGCCGCGAACTGTCGCCTGACGCGTCAGGCGCCGCGGGCGACGGTGGTGAGCGGCGCGCCTTCGAGTAGGCCGAACTCGAGGGCCCGCGCCACGGCCTCGGAACGCGACGACGCATCGAGCTTGCGGTAGATCGACTTCGCCTGCGTCTTCACCGTGTTCGTCGAGAGGACCATGCGCTCGGCGATGTCCGGGAACGTCAGGTGGGTTGCCAGCAGCGGCAGCAGGCGGAGCTCGGCCACCGTCAGCGTCGAACTCCCGATGGTCATCCCCCCAGCCACCTCCAGGCGGTGCTCGATCTCCCTGACCTCCTCCTCGAGGCTGCCGAGGTGGCCCCGCCTCGCGGTGATCTCGGCGACTTCGGTCATCAGGAGGCGCGCCCCGCTCGGGTCGCCGAGCGCGAGATGTGTCGTTGCCAGGTCGATGCGAACGCGGATGGCCAGCCACGGGATGGCATGGTTGAGCATGGGGCGCAGCCGTTGTGCGTGGGCGAGATCGGCCCGCGCCTGGTTGACCGCTCCGCGATGGGCCGCGATCCGCGCCGAGACCGCATCGACGGCCAGGCCGGCGATCTGCTCCTCCAGATGACCGTCGCGCACGATCGCGCGAGCGAGCCGGACATGACCCTCCGCGGCCGCCCAGGCCCCGCGGCGGATGGCCAGCGACGCCCGCTCGACGAGCCCCAATCCGGTCGCGCTGTTGACGTGCCGGCTCGCAAGAGCGATGTCAAGGGCGTCGGCCGTCTGGGCATCCGCCTCGTCCGGCCCCCCGTTCAGATCGCGTGCGATCCCCGCCAGGAGGCGTGCGGCCGGCCCGAACGGATGGTTGACGGGCAGGCCGGCCACGGCCGCGTCTGCGTCACGCCTCATGGCATCGACACCGTCACGGCATAGGACCCCCATCACGAACGAGCCGAGGGCGGTCGTCACCGGGTCGGGGTCGCCCGAGCTTGACGCCACGTCGGCCCAGCGTTCGGCACGTCCGGGGTCGCCGACGAACGCGAAGAAGATCGCCCCGAACCATGCGGCGGTCGGGTCTGCATCGCCGTGCTCGTGACCTTCGAGCCAGTCGTACCAGCGGCGAACGGTCTCGGCGCGGCCGGCGTTGAACGCGCGTTGCGATTGCCGCGGCAGCAGGCGTCGGACGCGATCGAGATCGGACGCGGCGAACGCGTACCGCAGGGCGGCGTCGAGGTCGCCGGCCTTCTCGTACCACTCCGAAGCCCGGATGGTGATCTCCCGGACGCCCGCGGGATCGCGATCCGTGGCCTCCATGACGAGGAATTCGTGAAGCAACGTGTGGCATCGATACCAACGCCCTTCCCCCTCCATCGGGATCAGCAGCAGGTTCGATCGCGCGAGCGCTTCGAGCATGTCGGCTGAGTCGGTGCTCTCCAGGGCGTGGTCGCAGAGCGGCGCACTCAGGCGCTCCAGCGGTGCCGTGCGCACCAGGAACCGGACCTCCCGATCGGACAGCCGGTCCAGCAGCTCCGTCCGGAGATACTCATCGACGAGGCCGCGACCCGCCGGCAGCACGGCACCGGGCCCGTCGGACCCACCGTCATCGGCTCGCATCGTCAGGGCCGTCAGGTAGACCCCGGCCGGCCAGCCCTCGGCGGCCTCATTGAGCGTACGGACCTCGTCCATCGGGCGCCCGCGGCCGGAGCCGTCAAGGAGGGCCATCGCCTCGTCGTCATCGAGCCGCAGGTCGTCGCGCTCCAGGAGCAACAGGCGCTCGGCCGTCAACAGGCGAGGGATCGGCAGACCCTCGATCGTGCGGGTCGCGATCGCGATCTGGGACCCGACCGGAAGGTGGGCGGCGAGGGCCACGATGACGTCGAGGGATTCCTGGTTGTGCACGCGCTCGAGGTCGTCGAGCACCAGCAGGAACGGCGTCTCGGCGCGAGCGATCGCCGAGCCGAGAGCCGGCACGGCCTTCGCCCAGATCGATGGGCCGACCGCGCCGGCCGCGAAGACCGTGTCGTCGCCGATGCCGATCGCCCGGTCGATCGCGACCGCCATGTAGCCCAGCAGGACGGCCGGATCGTCGTCCCGTTCGTCGAGCTGGAGCCAGCTCGCCTGTCGCGGCGTCGCCGCCGACCATTCCGCCAGGACGGTCGACTTGCCGTATCCGGCGGGCGCGGCCAGGACGACCAGCGGCACACCGGACCTGGCCTCCAGCCGTTCGACGAGGCGCGGTCGGGCGATGAGACCGGACCGCCAGGCAGGCGATGCCAGCTTCGTCTCGAGAATGGGATACCCACCGGGCAGGGCGGCCCGAGCCACCTGACCCCGGTCCAGCGTGACGGTCAAAGATGCGACCCCCGGCTTTGGACGGAGCAGGATCCTGCACCGCCGGCGCGCGCGGACCGCGAAGCCTACGCTCCGGGCACACTGGAGTCCAGTCGTGGAACGATCGGATGCGATCGTCAGGGCAACGTCGCCGGCACGCTCAGGGCGAAGCCGACGACGGTCGCGACACCAGCGGCGCGGCCACTACGCTCGAACGCGAATGGCATCAGTGAATCGGTCAGCATCGCGAGCAGGCCTCCGGCGGCGATCGCCGCGAACCGGTCGCCCGTCACCTCCGAGCTGGCGCTGGCCAGCAGGTAGCCCACTCCGGACGCGGCCGCGGACGCGATCACGACCGCGCCCCACACGGTCGCGAGCCGGCTCCGCGTCCAGCCGGCCCTCACCAGGTCGGCCGAGGGGGCGAGCGCCTGCGGGATGTTCGAGACGATGACCGCGGCCAGGAAGGCGACGCTCAACGGGCTGCCGGTCGCCACGCCGACGCCGAAGATGAGCGACTCCGGGATCCCGTCGACGACCGCGCCGAGGACGATGCCCAACGGGCTCGCCGATCCCTCCGCAGCCTGCCCGCCGGCTGGGGCCTCCCCGGGCGGTGACCCGAACCGGCGCTCCACCAGTGCGTCGCCGATGACGAAGATCGCGGCGCCGATCAGGAGCCAGAGCGTCGTTTCGAGCCCGCCCAGCGACCCCTCCGCCTCGATGATCAGGTCGAAGGCGACGGCTCCGACGATCGAGCCCGCCCCGAAACCGGCCAGCAGCCCGATGATGCGGGTCGGGACCTGCACCCAGGTCGCGAAGAGCCCGCTCAGGAGCAGAGAGATCTGCGCGAGTCCGCCCAGCAGGATCGCCTGGATCAACATCGGCTGCCTCGGCGCGGTCGGTTCGTCGTCAGTATGGAAGACGCTCGACCGGATCCGCGCATCATCCCGTCAGGGCGACACCGACGCGCCGACGTCCGTCAGGATGGGGGGTGCAGGCAGGCTGCGCGACTGGAGGGTGAGATGGAGCCGAAGGATCCGCCGGCTGAGGCACCGCGCGACGGACGCCGTGTCGCTCGGCCACTCGATCGGGCCATGCAGAGGTTCGACAAGGAGCCCACCTCCGCCCGCCAGGGGATGATCGCGATCATCATCGCGATCGCGACGACAGTGGTCATCGGCGGCGTCCTGATGTGGGTCGTCGATCGCCGTGAGTACCCGGATCTGGGAGTGGCCCTCTGGTATGTCCTCCAGACCGTCACCACCGTCGGCTACGGGGACGTCCCACCGAAAGAGCCGATCGGGCGGTTCGTCGGCGGCGTCATCATGGTCCTCGCGGTCGCCTTCCTCGCGATGGTCACAGCCTCGATCACGTCGACGTTCTTCGAGTCGCGTCAGCAGGCCCGGCGCGCGCAGACGCGGGTGGACGAGGACGAGCATCGGGCCCGCCTCGAGGCGCAGTTCGAGCAGCTGCTCACCCGCCTGGACGCCATCGAGCGTCAGCTCGCCGAGCGCTGAAGGGCAGGCCGCGGGCGACCGTCATCCTTCGCGGGTGATACTTGGCACGCGCAGGTGTCGTATCGTTCCCTACCCGTCGATCGACCGACCGCGCCAGTCGCGGAGGGGGACCCGGTCACGGCAGTGCCGAATCAGAAAGGAGCACGGGACTATGGGTACCGGACCCGTCGAGTTCGCGGTCATCGGCTTCCCCGGCAACAAGTTCACGGGCGAGATCGCGCCCGCCCTTGGCGAGCTGGTCGACGCCGGCACGATCCGGATCCTGGACCTCGCCTTCGTCACCAAGGACGCCGACGGCAACGCGGCAGCTGTGGAGATCGAGGACACGGACTCGTCGATCCTGCAGGCCTTCGAGAAGATCGGCGCCGAGCGTGGGGGGCTTCTCAACGCCGAGGATCTCATCTCGGCAGCCGAGGTGCTTGGACCGAACAGCTCGGCCGCGATCATCGTCTGGGAGGACCTGTGGGCGGCCAAGCTCGCAGAGGCCCTGAAGCGCGCCGACGCCATCGTCGTCGAGCGTCATGTCGTGCCGTATGACCTTGTCCAGGCAGCGGTCGCATTCGCCGAAGAGAACAAGGCCGGCTCGCCGGCATAGCGCCACGCTGAGAAGGGAGTTCGCACCATGATGCGTCGTCGAGGCCCGGGCATCGCCCGGATGGCGGTGGGCACCGCAGTGATCGCCGGCACCGCAGGCGCCGTCAGGCACCACCAGGAGCAGAAGTACCAGACCCAGGCTGAAGCCCAGGCGTACGAGGCGCAGGCCGCGCAGCAGCAGTACGCGCCGCCGGCCGCCCCGGCACCCGTCGAGGACCCGACGATGGCGGAGCTCCAGAAGCTGGCCCAGCTCCATTCTGCCGGCATCCTGACCGACGAGGAATTCGCCGCCGCGAAGGCGAAGGCCCTCGGGATCTGATTGCCGGCGCCACGGGGCGCCACCGCACTCGCTCGACCCCGGGTCATCACGACGTCGGGGTCGTTCGATTCCTGCCTCCGTGACGTTCGGCCAGGATCCCGGAATCACCCCCGGCGGGTGATGGACCGGCGAAGCGGAGCAGGGACGATGACGGCGATCACGAACGCGAAAGGCGTGCTCAGACTCGCGGGCGCCGGCTGGACGCCCGGCAGCCGTCCTGGGACGCCGAGAGGAGTGGACTGCGTGGGCTCGAATGACTCGATGCAGCGTGGCGTGCTGCCGATCCCGGACCGAGAGTATGTCGGTCTGACGACCTACGACGCCAAGGATCCGGACACCTCATACCCGCCCATCCGCGACATCCGGCCGCCGAAAGGCGCGCCGAACGTCCTGATCGTCCTGCTCGACGACGTGGGCTTCGCGGCGAGCAGCGCCTTCGGCGGGCCCATCAACACCCCGACCGCCGAGAAGCTGGCGGCCAGCGGCCTCAAGTACAATCGCTTCCACACCACCGCGCTCTGCTCGCCGAGTCGGGCGGCGCTGTTGAGCGGGCGGAACCACCACTCGGTCGGCATGGGCGGCATCACCGAGATCGCCACGTCCGCGCCCGGCTACACCTCGCTCCGACCGAACACCGCCGCACCACTGGCAGAGACGCTCAAGCTGAACGGCTACTCGACGGCGCAGTTCGGCAAGTGCCATGAGGTCCCGGTCTGGCAAACGAGTCCGATGGGCCCCTTCGACAACTGGCCGTCCGGGGGCGGCGGCTTCGAGTACTTCTACGGCTTCATCGGCGGCGAGACGAACCAGTACGCGCCGGCCATCTACCACAACACGACACCGATCGAGCCCGATCGGACGCCCGAGGAGGGCTACCACTTCACCGAGGACATGACCGATAAGGCCATCGACTGGGTCCGCCAGCAGAAGGCCTTGATGTCGGACAAGCCGTTCTTCATCTACTTCGCGCCTGGAGCGACGCACGCGCCGCACCATGTCCGGCCGGAATGGTCGAACCGGTACAAGGGCAAGTTCGACGACGGCTGGGATGTCCTGCGCGAGCAGACGTTCGCGCGACAGAAGGAGCTGGGCGTCATCCCGGCCGACGCCGAGCTGACGGCGCGACCCGCGGAGATCCCGGCCTGGGACGACATGGCGGCGGAGATGCACCCGATCCTTGCCCGCCAGATGGAGGTGTACGCCGGATTCCTGGAGCACACCGACCACAACGTGGGACGCCTGGTCGATGCGCTGGACGACCTCGAGATCCTCGGCGACACCCTGATCTACTACATCGTCGGTGACAACGGGGCTTCGGCCGAGGGGACCCCGAACGGCACGTTCAACGAGCTGATGGCTCTCAACGGCGTCACGACCATCGAGACGCCCGAATTCCTGATGGCCCGCATCGACAAGTTCGGCACGCCCGAGGCTTACAACCACTATGCCGTCGGCTGGGCCCACGCGATGGACACTCCCTATCAATGGACCAAGCAGGTGGCCTCGCACTGGGGTGGCACCCGGAACGGCACGATCGTGCATTGGCCCGATGGGATCAAGGCCAAGGGGGAGATCCGGACCCAGTTCAGCCACGTCATCGACATCGCGGCGACGGTCCTGGACGCGGCCGGGCTTCCCGAGCCGACCTTCGTCCATGGCGTCCAGCAGATGCCTCTCCAGGGCCGAAGCATGCGGCCGACCTTCGACGATGCCGCCGCGCCCGAGCATCGGGAGACGCAGTACTTCGAGATGTTCGTCAACCGTGGCATCTACCACAAGGGCTGGACCGCCGTCACCCGTCACAGCACGCCGTGGGTGATGGCACCGACACCGGCCCTCGACGACGACGTCTGGGAGCTCTACGGCCCGGACGACTGGACCCAGGCGCACGACCTGGCGGCCGAACAGCCCGACAAGCTTCGCGAGCTGCAGCGGCTCTTCATCATCGAGGCGACGAAGTACAACGTCCTGCCCCTCGATGATCGACGTGTCGAACGATTCAACTCCGACATCGCGGGCCGCCCGACCCTGGTCAAAGGCAACACCCAGCTCCTGTTCGGCGGGATGGGTCGCCTGTCCGAGAACTCGGTGGTCAACATCAAGAACAAGTCACACGCGGTGACCGCCGAGATCGAGGTCAGGGACGGCGCGACGCCGAACGGCGTCATCGTCGCCCAGGGCGGTGCGTTCGGCGGCTGGGCAGTGTATGTCCACGACGGTGCGCCCGCGTATTGCTACAACCTGTTCGGGCTGCAACAGTTCAAGGTCCACGGCGACGCACGGATCGGGCCGGGCGACCATCAGGTCCGCGTCGAGTTCGCCTACGACGGCGGCGGTCTGGCCAAAGGCGGCGATGTGACGCTCTACCTCGACGGCACGAAGGTCGGCGAGGGTCGGGTCGATGCGACGGTCCCGATGGTCTTCTCGGCGGACGAGACCACTGATCTCGGATCTGACAGCGCCACCCCCGTGAGCGACGACTACAGCAGCCACGACAGTCGGTTCACTGGCCGCGTCAAGTGGGTCCAGATCGACGTCGGCGACGACGCCCAGGACGCTGACCACCTGATCTCGCCGGAGGAGCTCTACCGGGTCGCGATGGCCCGCCAGTAAGGCTTGGTTCCGCCGCTATCCACGCCTGAGTCGGAGTGGCCGATGGAAGCCGGGATCGCGCTGTTCGTCCTGCTGCTGGCAGGCTACGCGCTCATCGCGAACCGCCTCGACCGGGCGTCCGTCGGTCCTGCCGTCTTCTTCGTCACGGCCGGGTTGCTGCTCGGACCGGACCTCCTCGGCGTGCTCGACATCGATGTCGAATCGTCGACCGTCCAGGAGCTGGCCGAGCTGACGCTCGCGCTCGTGCTGTTCACGGACGCATCGACCGTGGACCTTGCCGGTCTGCGACGAGACGCGGGCCTCGTCGGGCGGTTGCTTGGGATCGGCCTGCTCCTGACGATGGCGGTCGGCGGGCTTGTCGCCTTGGTGCTCTTTCCGGAGCTGCCGCTCGCGACCGCGCTGCTCATCGGGGCGATCCTGGCCCCGACGGACGCCGCGCTGGGATTGCCGGTCATCGCCAACCCGGCCGTCCCCAATCGGATCCGGCGGGTCCTGAACGTCGAGAGCGGCCTCAATGACGGCATCGCCACGCCGTTCGTCGTGCTCTTCATCGCGCTCGCGACCGCCACGGGTGGCACCGAGGGTCACCACATCGTCGCGGCGCTCGAGGAGACCGCCATCGCCGTCGCCGTTGGTGTCGCCGTCGGGGTCGTCGGTGGCCTGCTGCTCGTCGAGGCGGACCGACGACGGTGGACCTCTGCCCTGTCGCGACAGATCGCGGTGTTCGCCATCGCCCTCGGTGCCTACTTGGTCTCGCTCGCATTCGCCGGCAACGGGTTCATCGCCGCCTTCGTCGCGGGGCTCGCCTTCGGCGCTGCGACGCACAAGGGCGAGGCCAAGTCGGAGTTGTTCAGCGAGACCGCCGGGATCCTCCTGTCCATCGCGGTCTGGGTGATCTTCGGGGCGACCTTCGTCGGCGCGCTGTTCCGGGACATCGCGGACGTCCGTCCGATCCTCTACGCGATCCTCAGCCTGACGGTGATCCGGATGGCGCCCGTGGCCGTGGCGTTGATCGGCAGTCGGATGGCGCTGCCGACGGTGGCGTTCATCGGGTGGTTCGGGCCCCGCGGGCTGGCGTCGATCGTCTTCGGGATCCTGGCGCTCGATGCGTTGACAGCCAGCGGCGGGCCGGCCGGGATCGTGGCCCTAACCGTGGGTTGGACCGTCCTCCTCTCGATCGTGGCACATGGTCTGACCGCCAGCCCGCTCGCGACCCGCTATGGCCGATGGATCGAGGCGCGCCAACGATCGACCACCGACCAGCTCCCCGAGCTCGCGGATCGGCCGGACCCGCTGCCAAGCGCGCGCGCCACCTGGATCAGGCGAGGCTAGATCCGGTCTGTCCAGTGTGACTCAGCCGGCACTGCCCGCCGTCGCCGGAGGCGCCGGAGGCGGATGGGGCGTTGGCGCATCGGGTGGCTCGTACCCTTCGGCCCGGAGCAGCACGTCACGTTCGCGCAGATAGTCCGTGATCGCGAGGATCGCGGCCGCGGTCGGGATCGCGAAGATCGCGCCCCCGATGCCGGCGACGGCCGTGCCGATGATGACGACCGAGAAGACCGCGACCGGGCTCATGTTCACTGCCGCGCCCATCACGAGCTGCGTCACGACCAGCTGGATCGAGATCGCTGCGACGAGGCTGATCACCAAGGCCGGGACGACGGCCGCGGGCGCGAGCACGACGGCGAATGCAGGCAGGACCGCCCACCCGATGAGTGGCCCGATCCAGGGGATGAACACGATGAGCCCGGCGACGACCGCGATGAGTGGTGCGAACGGGATGCCCAGCACGATAGCGGCGAGCAGGACGACGATCCCGTAGATGAGGCCGATGAGCCCGCGCCCCCGGACGAACCCACCGAATGAGACCGCGATCGCGCGCTCCAGCTCGGCGATGTCCCGGTACGTCCGCTCCGGCAGGAAGCGTCGCGTCCAGCCCAGCAGCGAGACCTGCCCGACCGCGAGGCCGACCGAGATGATGACGGCCGTGAACAGTCCGGCGACGAGCGCGACGATGTTCGCCACGGCCGCCTTGGCCGCGTCGGCGATGGCCTGGCCGTTGGTCGCGACGAAGTTGCCGATGGCGGTGCTCAGGTCGAATTCCCCGGTGAACGTCAGCCCGAAGAACTCGAGGATGGGCTTGACGGCCTCGCGGGCTTTGGCCACGATCGTCGGCAGCTCGTTGACGAACGCGATGGCGGCGTTGAGCAATGCGACAGTCGCACCCAGGAGCACCGCGAACGCGATGATGGCCGTCACCAGGTACGTGGTCGCCACGGCCAGGCCACGCGACTTGAAAGGCAGGTGGCGCGCGAGCCAGTCGACCAGGGGCTCCAGCACATAGGCGAGGAGCCACGCGACGAACAGGATCACGGCCGGCCCGGAGAGCGTCGTGACGACATCCGAGGACAGGTTCGCGATGACCGTCACGAGGGCGATGAGCACGAGCCAGAACAGCAGCCTCGTCTCGCGCCGCGAGATCACGTTCGAGATGGCCGACGCGCGAGGCTCCGGCATCTAGCGGCCCATCCGTTCGATCATGGTGCGCTCCCTTCGAGCCTGGGGGTGAGGCCCTCGCTCGGGCTTGGGGTCGCGGCAGGTAACGGGGTGTCCGCCACCGACTGCAACAGTGGGCGCCAGATCGCGGCAGCGACCGCCACGAACGGCACGATCAGGAACATGCCGAGGATCCCCGCGATCTGGTTCCCGGCAGGGATCGCCATCAGGATGACGGCCGGGTGGAGCCCGAGCGTCCGCCCGTAGACCAGGGGCGTGACGATGTTGCCCTGGATGATGTTGAAGATGACCGTGAAGACGCCCATCACGACGATGTCGGTGGTCGTCCCGACCGCGATCGCGATGAGGAACGCGAGCGCGGTCGTCGCGAACGAGCCGATATACGGGATGAACCCGCCGAAGAATGTGAGCACACCCACCGGCAGCGCCAGCGGCAGCCCCAGGACCACCATGATCAGGGCGCTCGTCACGGCCCCGAAGAGGGCGATGATCGCGGTCCCGACCATGTAGCCGCCAAGCACGCTGACCGCGCTCGTCCCGGCGGCATCGATGCGTTCGCGGCGCGCACCCTGGAGGCGCCCGATCGCCTTGGCCCACCAGGCCGGACCGTCGCGCAGGAAGAAGAACGTCAGCAGCAACGTCAGGATGAGGAGCAGGGCGAGCCGCGCGGCACCGCGCAACAGCCCGGCCAGGTCGATGATCAACGTCTCGCCGATGCCGTCGACGTAGCCGCCGAGCCAGCCGAGCCCGAGGTCGTCGGCGCCTTCGACCGAGGTGTCGACGATGTCGTGGAGCGGCCCGACGGTCCAGACGACCGACGCGACGAGCGCGGCGACGACCACGAGCGCCGCCCCGACGCTGACGACGGCCGCAGCGAGTCCTCGCGACCAGCCGGCACGCTGGAGCCGAGCGGTGAGCGGGACCAGGGCCGCCGCGAGGACGAGGGCGAGGACGGCCGGGACGACAAGCGACGGGACGCTGATCGCGGCCTGGACGGCGACCCAGATCACCGCGACGACGATGAGTCCACGCCAGCTCCACTGCCCGAGGCGATCGAGCCAGACGGGGACGTCATCGCGCACCGGCCGCGGCGGCGCGGTCGCCGTGCCTGACCCTTGCTCCAGCACGACGACGATCGCATTGCTCACGGCCAGAAGGAAGATCGTGGCCGGCAGGAGCACCACGAGACCGAGGATGCCGAAGAACGCGGTCCCCACGAGGATGGCCGCGAGGACCAGCACCGGGTGCACGTCCACGCCGCTCCCGATCGACGTCGGGGCAAGGACTCGGGCCGACGCCACGCTCGTAACGGCCAGGACCGCGACGATGACCAGAGCCGCGGGGGCGCCGACGAGGGCCAGCGTCGCAAAGCCGACGAGGAGCGTCGCGACGATCGCCCCCAGGTACGGGACGAACCCACCAAGGAAGACGACGACGACGAGCGGCCCCGAGAGCGGTACGCCGAGCACTCGCAGGACGATCGCCGCGACGAGCGCATCGATCAATGCCAGTGCGACGGTCCGGCGCAGGTAGCCGCCGACGCGGTCGAGACCGGCCCTGGCGCTGGTCCCCAACGCCTCCGCCCGCCACGGCTCCAGCGAACTCGTCAGTCCGGCCCAGGCCTTGTCGCCGTCCAGGAGCAGGAAGAACGTCAGGAAACCGCCGAGCACGCCGACGGTCACGAGGGACGCGATCGGCCCGAGGAACGCCGTCACGTCGAGGGTCATCCCGGCGAGGATCGCGTCCGCGAACTGGTCGAAGGCCTGGGCAACCACCGGGGGCAGGCCCAGGGTCGCCAGCTGGGCGCGCACGTCGCTGACGCCCGCCTCGACCGCGGCCACCACATCGTCCGCGTAGGGGCCGATCGCGATCGCAAGCAGGATCACCGCGACGACCAAGACGACCAGACCGACCACGCAGGCGATGGCCGCGGCGAGGGTCGGCGACATCCCGCGCGCCCGCAGCCCGCGGACGGTCGGGGCCAGCGCAGCGGCCGCGATCAGGGCGACGAGCAGCGAGGCGGTGACCGACGAAAGGCTGATCGCGATGGACGCGACGACCAGCCCGAACGCGACGCTGACCAGGACCCGCCAGCCGATCGCGGCCAGCCGATCGAACCAGGGGGGGACGATGAGCCAGTCCTCCAACAACGACGCCGCGACGGCGCGGGCGCTCGTCTCGTGCCATGCAGTGTGCCACGCCGGATGCCCGGCCGACCCCCCGTCGCGACGCTCCGCGGCCGCATGGCGGGAGCCCGCTGGGGTACCCTGACTTGCCTCGCGAGCGCGCGCGAGCGACGGGGGACGATAGCGCGATCGGGGAGAAGCAAGGTATGCGGGGCATCACGGTCATCGTGCTGGGGGCGATCGTCCTCCTGGCAGCAGCTTGTTCAGGGACCAGCGGCGGTGGGACGGGCGGAACGATCGAAGGAGTCACCTGGAACCTGACGTCGTACGACGTTGCCGGGACATCGACACCGGTGCCCTCCGACGTCTTCGTGGATGCCAGGTTCGCGGCCGGCCTGGTCGCCGGCTCGAGCGGATGCAACACGTACAGCGGCACCGCGACGGTGTCGGGGTCCACGCTCAAGGTCGGGCCCCTCGCCGGGACCAGGATGGCCTGCCAGGGTCCCGCGACCGACGTGGAGACGGCGTACCTGGGCCACCTTGGCAAGGCCACCTCGTTCACGGCGACCGCGGACGCCCTCACGATCTACGACCCCGACGGCAAGGCCAGCCTGGTCTATGCGGCCGGGCCGGCGAATCCGCTCATCGGCGAATGGGTCGTGACCGGCTACAACAACGGGGCCGGCGGCGTCGTGACCCCCGCGGTCGGGACCACGTTGACCGCCACGTTCACCGCTGACATGGTCTCCGGCTCGAGCGGCTGCAACACGTACACCGGGTCGTACACGCTCGACGGGATCAACGTCACGGTCGGCCCGCTCGCCTCGACGATGATGGCGTGCGAGCAGCCTGTGATGGACCAGGAGGCGGCGTTCCTGAAGGCGTTGCAGACGCCGAGCAGCGTCGAGCAGCATGGCGCGTCGGTCTGGCTGCGCGACTCGACCGGGGCGACCCAGGTCACCTTCGGCCAAAAGTGAGCGCGAGGGGACTTCGATGACGGCAACGACGACAGCGCGCGTCACGCGCGCCACGTCCGGATTCGACTCGATGCCATCGCGGGCGCGGTCCGCGTTGCTGACGATCGAGGTCGCCTCGGCGGCCCCATCGGACGCGGAGGCGCTCGGGATCCCGGTCACGACCGACGGCGACGTCCCGCCCGGGATCGGCGTGAGTCGCGAGCTCCTCCTCGAGAGCGGCTTCACCGGCGCACTCGGCCAGACCCTGGCCCTCCCGCGCGGCGAACGCCCGGTGATCGTCGCCGTCGGCATCGGCGAGCGGGGCACGCTCGACGCTTCGACCCTGCGAGACGCCGCCGCCGCGTTCGCCCGGGCCGCGGCCCGCGACAGTCGCCTGGCGACCTCGCTCGGCGATGTCGCGGACGTGGATGCCGAAGCCGCCGGGCAGGCCATCGTCGAGGGTGTCCTGCTTGCGCGCTACCGCTATCGAGCCTTCGTCGACCGGCCCACGGAGGCCCCGCTGACGGCCTTGACGCTCATGGCCGGATCCGGTCGCACCGCCGGCCTGGAGGCCGGTGTCGCCCTTGGGCGGATCACGGCCGAGGCGGTCCAGGTCGCCCGGGACCTGTGCAACACGCCGGCCACCCATCTCACCGCGACGCGGATGGCCGAGGTGGCCATGGTGCTCGCGACCGAGAGCGGTCTCGAGATCGAGGTCTTCGACAAGGACGCCCTCGTCGAGCTGGGCTGCGGCGGTCTGCTCGGCGTCAACATGGGCAGCGACGAGCCACCGCGGATGATCAAGCTGACGTACCGGCCGGCCGGCGCCGATGGCAGGCCGGCGACCCCGACCGGCCACCTCGCGTTGGTCGGCAAGGGGATCATGTACGACGCCGGCGGCATCAGCCTCAAGCCGTCCGATGCGATGCACTTCGCGATGAAGCAGGACATGTCGGGCGCAGCCGCGGTCCTCGGCTCGATGATCACGTTGCGGGCGCTCGGCTGCCCCGCGACCGTGACCGGGTACCTCATGTGCACGGACAACATGCCGTCGGGCAAGGCCATGCGCCTCGGCGACGTGCTGACGATCCGCGGCGGAACCACGGTCGAGGTCTTCAACACGGACGCCGAAGGCCGGCTCGTCATGGCCGACGCGCTCGTGCTGGCAACGGAACTCGACCCGAAGCCCGACGCCATCGTCACGATCGCGACCCTGACCGGCGCGGCGATGCGGACGTTCGGCACGGCCCTCGCGGCGACGCTCGGCAACGACCCGGACCTCGTCGACCAGATCGAGGCGGCGGGCGCGCGGACCGACGAGCCGGTCTGGGAGCTGCCGCTGGTCAAGCCCTATCGACGCAAGCTCGACTCGGCGATCGCGGACATCAAGAACCTCGGCGGCGAGAACGCCGGCACCATCACGGCCGGGCTCTTCCTCGAAGAGTTCACCGGCGACATCCCCTTCGGCCACCTCGACATCTGCGGCCCGATGATGACCGACACCGATGACTCGTGGCGATCGATCGGAGCGACGGCCTTCGGGACGCGGCTCCTGAGTGACCTGGCCATGCACTTCCGGCCGCCCACGGGCTAGCGCCCCGGCCACCCGTTATCGAGGGAGCCCACACGGAATGACGGACACGACGGCGCCCCAGCACACGTTCCTCGGCCGGATGCTCGACACCATCGAGCGGGTCGGCAACAAGGTCCCCCACCCCGCGATCATCTTCGTGATCCTCATCGTCGGGGTCATCATCCTGTCCCAGATCCTGTACATCGTCGGGGCCAGCGTGACCTACGAGGTCGTCGAGCCGGCCCACATCACCGCCGATGTGGGCTACCCGCCCGGCAGCGCGGTCGAGGTCCCGCAGGTCCCGGTCGAGGACGTGCCGGCCGAGGACATGGAGGTCCAGACCGAGACCACGGCCGTCGCGGGCCTCCTCACGCCCGATGGCATCCGCTTCATGGTCACGTCGCCGGTGGCCAACTTCAACAACTTCGGTGTCGTCGGCATCATCCTCGTCGCGATGCTCGGCGTCGGGCTGGCCGAGGAGGCCGGGCTGATCGGGGCGCTCATCCGGCTGCTGGTCCGCACCTCGCCGCGCCGCCTGATCACGTTCATCATCGTGCTGATCGGCATCCTCTCGAGCGTCGCCACGGACGCCGGCTACCTCGTCCTGATCCCGCTCGCGGCGGCCGCCTTCCACAGCATGGGCCGGCATCCGCTGGCCGGGCTGGCGGCCGGGTTCGCCGGCGTCGGGGCGGCGTTCGGGGTGAACCTGCTCATCGCGCCGATCGACGGGATCATGACCGAGGTCGCCAACGAGTCGATCGCGCTCGTCGACCCGTCGCGGACGATCGACGTGACTGCCAACTACTTCTTCGCGGTCGTCTCGACGTTCTTCCTCGCGATCATCATCACGGTCATGACCGAGAAGGTCATCGAGCCGCGCCTGGGCGTCTACGGCGGTGACGTGGTCGCCGAACCGACCGACGTCGTGCCGCCCGAGGAGACCCGCGGCCTGCGGTACGCCCTGTACGGGTTCCTCGGCACCCTGGCCGTGTTCCTGCTCATCATCCTGCCGCCCGGCGCGCCTCTCCGGAACGAGGAGACCGGCGCGATCTTCGGGGACTCGCCGTTCATGACCGGCATCCTCGTGATCATCAGCGTGCTGTTCGGCGTGGCCGGCTATGCCTACGGCAAGGGTGCCGGCACGATCACGAGCAGCGTCCAGGCGATCAACGCGGTGGTGAAGACCTACTCGGGGCTCGCCGGGCTGATCTTCCTGCTGCTGATCATCGCCCAGTTCATCGCCTTCTTCAATTACACGAACATCGCGACCGTGCTCGCCGTCGTCCTGGCGGACGCGCTCGAGGCTGCCGGGCTGGGACCGATCCCGTTGATCATCGGGTTCGTGCTCGTGACGGCGCTGCTGGACATCATCATCCCGGGCGTCATCCCGAAGTGGGCGATCTTCGCGCCGATCTTCATCCCGCTGTTCCTGCGGCTCGACATCGCCCCGCAGCTCGTGCTCGCCGCCTATCGCGTCGGCGACTCGCCGTTCAACGTCATCACGCCGCTGATGGCCTACTTCGCGGTCATCGTGGTCTTCGCCCAGCGCTACGACAAGACCGCGGGTGTCGGCACCATCGTGTCGCTGATGATCCCCTACTCGATCGTGATCCTGTTGGCGTGGACGGTCTTCCTCGTCGTCTGGTTCGTCATCGGGATCCCGCTCGGACCGGGAGCGCCCGTCCATCTGACATGAGCCCACGATGGGTCGGCCGCCGGCATCGCGGGGTCGGGCGTGAGTGACATCGCGATCACGTTCGCGATCCTGCTCGCGGTCGTCCTCGCGTTCGTCTCGAACAGGATCCCGGTCGGGCTGGTCGCGATCGGCGCGTCACTGGCGCTGTACTTCACGGGCGTCCTCGATCTCACGGACGCGCTGGCGGGGTTCGGCGACCCGGCCGTCATCTTCATCGCGACCCTGTTCGTCGTCAGCGAGGGCCTCGACGCCACGGGCGTCACGACCTGGGCCGGGCAGATCCTCATCGCCCAGGTCGGCGAGAGCCGGACCCGGCTCATCGTCCTGATGATGCTGTTGGTGGCCGGGCTGACCGCCCTGATCAGCGTGAACGGCGCGGTGGCGGCGCTGCTCCCGGTCATCGTCGTCATCGCGGTCCGGCTTGGCCGCTCGCCGTCGCAGCTGTTGATGCCGCTCGTGTTCGGGGCCCACGCCGGCTCGATGCTCGCCCTGACCGGCACCCCGGTGAACGTCATCGTGAACGAGGCGGCCGCCGCGGCCGGCGGTCGCGAGTTCGGGTTCTTCGAATTCGGCCTCGTCGGCATCCCGCTGGTCATCGGCACGATCGCCATCGTCCTGCTCGTCGGGGAGCGGCTGCTCCCGACGCGCACGGCCCGTGGCCTCCCGACGGACTTCAGCCAGCACGCCCGGACGCTGGTCGACCAGTACCGGCTCGACGACGAGGCTCTGACGCTGATGAGCCGCACCTCGGGCCTGGCCGAGGTCGTCGTCCCGCCTCGATCGGCGTTCATCGGCGACACGGTCTTCCCGGGGATGGCCACCGAGAGCGGCGATCTCGTCGTGGTGGCCGTCCAGCGCAAGGGCGAGGACAAGGGCCCCGGCGAGGTCGTCCTGGCCGTCGGCGACGTCCTGCTCCTGCAGGGCTCGTGGACAGCGCTCGACGAGAACCTCGCCGATCCCAACCTCCTCGTCGTCGACACGCCGGAACGTGTCCGGCGCCAGGTCGTGCCGCTCGGACTCGGCGCGAAGGAGGCGATCGTCATCCTCGCGGCCATGGTGGTCATGCTCGCGACTGCGATCGTCCCGTCCGTCGTCGCGGGCCTGCTCGCCGCCGGGGCCATGGTCCTGCTCCGCGTCGTGTCGGTCGACGGCGCCTACCGGGCGATCAACTGGACAACGGTCGTCCTCGTCGCCGGGATGATCCCGCTGTCCACGGCGATGACCGCGACCGGCGCCGCCGACCTCGTGGCGGACACCCTGGTCGGCGTCGTGCGGAGCGCCGGGCCGTACGCCCTGCTCGCCGGCCTGTTCGTCATCACGGCGGTGATGGGCCAGCTCATCAGCAACATGGCCACCGCGCTCATCGTGATCCCGATCGCGGTCGCGGCCGCGCTGGACCTCGGGGTCTCGCCGCAGCCGGTCCTCATGTCCGTGACCGTCGCGGCGGCGGCCGCGTTCCTGACCCCGGTGGCGACCCCCGTGAACATGATGGTCATGGGGCCGGGCGGCTACCGCTTCGGCGACTACTGGAAACTCGGGCTGCCGCTCCTGCTGCTCTTCTTCGCGGTGGCGGTGTTCGTGGTCCCCGTGTTCTGGGCGTTCTGAGAGCGCGCCGACCGCCGGGCGATCGGAGCGTCAGGACCCGCGGTGGGACCTACTTCTGGTAGTAGGTCTGGACCCGCTCCCGGTTGCCGTACCCGCCACCCGTGTACGTGGCGAAGTCCGCGAGGAAGCCGAGGACCACGAGCGCCCAGCCGATCGGCTCCGGACCGCCCGCCGTCCAGACGATGACGTACATGAGCGTGGCCCACGGGAAGAACAGGAATCCCAGGGCCGACGCGATCTCGTTGCCCGCGAACGTCAAGGCCCAGCGCGCCGGGTCCATGAGCCACCAGAAGATGATGAGGGCCCGAGGGCCGAGGATCCCGAGGATCGCGATTGCGCAGCACATGGACGACGACTCCCTCTAGCTCTGGCGGGCGACCCGCGGCCGCCAGCATGCGACATCCGTCTTGGCCGCGACGATGCGTTCCGTCACGGGCCGAACCGATCGACCAGCACGCCGTGGCGGAGTCCATGGTCGCTGACCGTCAGCGACGCCTGGCCGAGCTTCTCCATGACCGTCCGGACGACGCAGGCGCCGGCCAGGATGACCTCCGCGCGCGCCGGCTGGAGGCCGACGATCGTCCGCCGCGCCGTCGGCGTCGAGGGTCCGGATAGAGCTCGATCTGGCGGTCGACCTCGGACGCGCTCGAGGACCGTGCCCTGGATGATCGTCCGGGTCGTAGACCGCGAGCTCATGCTTCACCGCCGTGAGGTTCGTCATGGCCCCGCCCATGCCCACGAGGGCGTCGGGGGTCGGGCGCCCGTCGAGGCGGCGAAGTCAGCCGCGATCGCCGCACGAGCCTCGTCGAGCACGGCCGGCGTGACGGCGCGGTCAGGCCGAAGCGCTCGGTGTACGCGCACGGCCCCGAGCGGCAGGCTGTAGCTGCTCGTCGACGCGGCCGTCCGTGGCCGAAGGTGAACTGCGTGCTGCCGCCGCCCGTGTCGAACACGGCCAGGTGCCGGCGTCGGGCGACGGGGTCCGACCAGCACCGCGAGGAAGGCGAGCCGGGCCTCCTCCTCGCCGGTGATCACCTCGACGGTCGACGCCCGGTGCGCTCGCGGATCGTCGGCGAGCACTGCCTCGCGATTGCCGGCGGCTCGAAGCCAGGCGGTCCCGACCGCGGCGATCGCGATGCACGCCTTGCGTCTCGCGCTCGTCGGCCATGCCGCGCGATCGCGTCGATCGTCCGCTCGAGCGCTCGCCGGCGCGATCTCGCCGGTGTCGTCGATGCCCTCGCCGAGGCGTGTGACCTCGGCGCGGTCGAGCGACCGTCGTCCACGTGCCGTCGGCTCCAGCGTTCGGCGATGTGGAACTTGACCGAGTTCGTCCCGACATCGATCACCGCGAGCCGGCGGGCCGGTCCTCGAGCAGAGCCGTGAGACCGACCGGGTAGCTCGTGTTGACGTAGCCGCCGAGCCCCACCTAGCGGACGGCCGCGACCACCGCGGCCGCGTCCTCGACCTCGATGGCGATCGTCCGGTGGCCCGCCCGTCGGCGATGACGTCGGAGAGCTCGGCCGTGCAGCCACCGACGCGTGTAGCGGACCCGCGCTTGTGGACGCGGACCGGGCGGACCACGCCGCTCGGGCGCGACGACCTCGTCGAGGAACCGCTCGAGCGTGTAGCCGCTCGCCGACGTCCGCCGGCGTCGCGGCAGGTGGAGTGCCGTGCGACGACGCTCGACGTCGGCTGCCGCCAACGGGAAGGCGACCTTCAGCCACGGGCTCCCAGCGCTCGAGCCCGCTCGCGGCCACCTCGCGAAGCGTCTTCACGTCCATGAGGTCGAACCGGATCTTGACGACTGTCGGCGGCCGACTCGGCGTCCGCCGGCAGCAGGTACAGCTCATCGCTCTCGTGCACGGCGACTCGGCGTCATGGCGGCGAACGCCGCCTCGGCGGCGCCGAAATGCTGCCCGAAGGTCCGCAACTCCCAGCGCGGGATGATGACGCTCATCGGCCCCGACGCTGGCGCCGCGGTCCGTCACGACGCCGGCGGCGGCCTGTGCCGGTCGCGGGCTCGCCACCTCGGCGGTGACGTTCCTCCGGCGGAAGAACTTGCGGGCTTCTGCGACGACGATGATCGATGGCGGCGACGACGATGCAGAGCGCCCACTGCTCGACGGTGAGCTCCACCGTGTCGAGGACGCGCTGGAGCGGGCCGAACGTCGTCGCCAGGAAGATCGTCAGCAGGGACAGCGCCGAGGTCTTGAGCAGCATCGGGTTCTCGAGGAGCTCGCTGCTGAAGATCGTCCGCTCCTCGTCCGACGTCTCGAGCGAGAAGAACAGGTGGAACAGCGAGAACGTCACGAGGCCCATCGTGTGGGCGACGGTCTCGTCGAAGTTGTTCGACCGGCCCAGACGATGACCGCCGAGGGTCCCGATGCGCCATGGCGATCCCGACGAACGCCAGCCAGATGAACAGCGGCCGCGGCAGGATCGGCTGGTCCTTCGGCCGCGGCGGCTCCTCCATCAGGCCCTCGCGTGCCTTGCCGTAGCCGAGGCCGATGGCCTGGAAGATGTCGACGGTGAAGTTGATCCACAGGGTCTGGAGCGGCAGGAACGGGACGCCGCCCAGGATGTTGAAGATGCTCGCGCCGAGGAACGTGCCGATGAAGCCGAAGAGGCACGCCATCTGGAACCGGATGTAGCGCATCAGGTTGTCGTAGAGCGCGCGGCCCTGCTCGACGGCCTTGACGATCGTCGCGAAGTTGTCGTCGGTCAGGATCATCACCGCGGCCTCCTTGGAGACCTCGGTGCCGGTGATGCCCATGGCCACGCCGATGTCGGCCATCTTGAGCGCGGGCGCGTCGTTCACGCCGTCGCCGGTCATGGCCACGATGTGGCCCTTGCGGCGGAGGATGTCGACGAGGCGGACCTTGTCCTCGGGCGCGACCCGGGCGATGACGCCGATGTCGTCGATCTTGCGGTCGGCCTCGTCGTCGGACATCGCGGAGAACTCGGCGCCGGTGATCGCCCGGCCCTCGATGCCGAGCTGGCGTCGCGATCGCCTCGGCGGTGACGGCGTGGTCGCCGGTGATCATCCGGACCCTGATGCCGGCCGACTTGGCCTTGGCGATGGCGTCGCGGGCCTCGGCTCGCGGCGGGTCGACGATGCCGACGAGCGCCAGGAGCTCGAGGTCCGCGACCAGCGGCAGCAGGTCGGCGTTCGGATCGAACGTCGCCGGGTCGAAGTCGCGCTGGGCGGTGGCCATGACGCGCAGGCCCTGGGCCCCGAGGCGCTCGTTCTCGGCGAGGTACGGCTCGCGGACCTGGTCGATCGGTACGCGCGTGCCGTCGGGACCATGCGCCGAGCTGGCGCGCGCGAGCAGCTGGTCGGGCGCGCCCTTGACGAAGCGCGCGGATGACCGGCCTTGCCCGCGTCGTCGTCCATCCGGTGGAACGTCGCCATGAACTTGTAGGCCGCGTCGAACGGCAGGGTCGCGACGCGCGGGTAGCGCTCGCGGGTCAGCGTCGGGTCGACGCCGCCCTTCGCGGCGAGGACGACGAGCGCGCCCTCGGTCGGGTCGCCGACCAGCGCGCCGTCCTTCACCTCGGCGTCGGCGCACAGGGCCATCGGCAGCAGCAGCTGGTCGAGCGGCACGTCGGGTTGCCCGCCGACGTGGGTGATCTGGCCGATCGGTCGAGTAGCCCTCGCCCGAGATCGCGTAGCGGCGGCCGACGACGGCCATCTGGACGGCCGTCATCTGGTTGAGCGTCAGGGTCCCGGTCTTGTCGGAGTTGATCGCGGACGTCGAGCCGAGCGTCTCGACCGAGCGCAGCCGCTTCACGATCGCGCCGGCCGCCGCGAGCGCGGTCGTGCCCGACGACAGGATCGCCGTCACGACCGCCGGCAGGCCGGTCGGGATCGCCGAGACGGAGAACGCGATCGCGGTCAGGAACAGGATGTCGAACGGCGTGTCGCGCGCACAGACCGATCAGCGATCGAGGCCAGCAGCGCGACGCCGGCGATGACGAGGATCTGGTTGGTCAGCGCGTTGAGCTGGCGGGTGAGCGGCGTGACCTCGTCCTTGGTCCGCTGGAGCATGCCGCTGATGTGGCCGACCTCGGTCGACATGCCCGTCGCGGTGACGAGGATCGTGCCGGCGCCGCGCGTGACCTGGGTGTTCATGAACGCCAGGTCGATGCGATCGCCAAGCGCGGCGTCGGCGGCGACGGCGTCGACCTGCTTGGGCACCGGGCACGCTCTCGCCGGTCAGCGCCGACTCGTCGATCTCGAGCGTGGCGGCGGTGAGGATCCGCCCGTCCGCCGGGACCAGGTCGCCGGCCTCGATGTTGACGATGTCGCCGGGCACGAGCTCGTCCATCGGCGAGCTCGACGAGCGTCGCCGTCGCGACGGGTCTTGGCCTTGACGACCATCATCTTCTGGAGGGCGGCCACGCTCGCGTTGGCCTTGCCCTCCTGGCTGAGGCCCATCGCCGCGTTGAGCAGGGTCAGGGCGATGAGGACGACGCCGGTCGCGACCTGGTTCGGGATGAACAGGCTCAGGATGCCCGCCGCCAGCAGGACGATCTGCATCGGGTCCTTGTACTGGCGCACGAACGCCTGCCAGCGCGGCTCCTTGGCGCCCTCGGCGAACTTGTTCGGGCCGTACTGGGCGCGACGGGACTCGGCTTCGGCACTCGTCAGGCCCTGCGGCCGGGTCGACGCCCTGGCGTTCGAGGGCGGCGGCCGGGGTCAGGCCATGCCAGGCGACCGCCGGGTCAACGGCACTGGCTGCGCTATCGGTCATCGTGAGCCTCCATTGCCGTCAGCCACCGACGGGCGACAGGCCGGTGGGAGCCTGCGTCCGCCCGGGGCGCTGCCGGACCGTGCGTCGATCGATTGTCAGACGCTGGCGTCGGTCTGCCCGAACGCTGCCTTCACCTCACGGGAGTTCATGTACAGCAGGATGATCACAGGCATGATCGCGGCGGCGAAGCCGACCCCGGTGCCCGGGTATTCGAGGAACCACAGGAACGCCTCGAACAGCGCGAAGCCGGCCACGATGCACGTGAACAGTCCAGGCCCACGGCTGGAGCGACCACAGGCCGAACGAGGCCGCGAGCCAGGCGATCCCGGCGCCGATGGCCAGCCAGCCCCACAGCCCGCTCTGCTCGAACTGCCGGAGATCGCCAAGGAGCCCGAACCAGTCGAAGCCAAGGATGCCGCAGGCCCAGGACCAGCCAGAAGAGTCCCGCCATGACGCCGAAGAAACCGATGACCGAGATCAGGATCGGTGGGTTCTTCATATGGATCCTCCCTCATTCCAAGTGGACCGTATGAGGATATGCCGCGCCGGTGGCCGTCGTTTCGTCCTTTTGGGGTGAGGGCGCGACCGCCGGCGCGCCTGACGCCATCGTGTGCGTCCCGTCTCGTACCATCGGCCGAACGTGACCGACGACCATCATGCCGCGGCGCATCGTGCGACGGAATTCGTCTACGGGACGATCGCCGTCCTCATCGTCATCGCCGGCATCGACATCAGCGGGAGCCAGGCTTCGGGCGCGCCGGCGATCGTCCTCGTCGGCGCCATCGCCACCTGGCTCGCTCACGCCTACGCGGACACCCTCGGGATGCAACTCACGACCGGACGACCGACCGGCCGTGCGGACATCGGGCGAGCACTGGCCGGCAGCTTTCCGATCGTCCTGGCCGCCCTGCCGGCGACAGCCGCGGCGATCGGGGCGATCCTGGGGTTCTGGACGCCGCGGACAGCCGTCGGGATCTCCAACGGCCTGGCGCTGCTGGTGCTGGCTGCCGCAGGCTGGTTCGCGGCGCGGGGCTCCGGCGACACTCGCCTGGAGTCGTTCGTCTCGGCGGTGGCCTCGACGTCGATCGGCGTCGCCATCGTGACGATGGAGCTGCTCGTCCACAACTGAGTCCGCCCGCGACCCGCATGTGGCACGATTCGGTGACGCCGACAGCCGAATGCCAACCGGGAGGTCCTGCCGATGTCCGCCATCCGTCGCGCAGAGGTCACGTGGACCGGGGGCGACCTCGCCACCGGGTCCGGTGTCGTCTCCGCCGTGTCCAGCAACGCCTTCTCGGACCTGCCCGTCTCGTGGGCCGCCCGGACCGAGGCGCCCGGGGGCAAGACGAGCCCCGAGGAGCTGATCGCGGCCGCCCATGCGTCCTGCTATGCGATGGCCTTCTCGGCCGGCCTCGGCCGCAACGGAACGCCACCGGATCGGCTCGCCGTCAGCGCCGACGTCACCTTCGACAAGCTCGATGCGGGCTGGCGCGTCGTCTCGAGCGCGCTGACGGTCCGCGGCCGGGTGCCCGGCATCTCCGAGGAGACCTTCATCGCACTGGCCGAGGCGGCCAAGGACGGCTGTCCGGTCAGCCAGGCCCTCCAGGGCAACGTCGCGCTGAGCGTGGACGCCGCCCTCGAGGGCTAGGCGCGGGCGACCGAGACCGCGGGGCGCCCTACCCGACCGTCAGGATCCGGCGCGGGTTGGCGACCGTCATCGTCTCGATCTCGGCCTCGGAGACGCCGGCCGCGCGGAGCTGCGGCAGGAACGTGCGCGCGAGGTGGACGTAGCCGTTGCCCTCGTACGTGATCAGCTGCGAGTCGTTGCAGACGTCCTGGCTGAGCAACAGCCGGTCGACGTGACCGCGCCCCAGCAGCTCGCAGACCAGCTCGACGACCCGGCCCTCGCCGTACCGCTCCTGCGGCGTGAAGCTCATCCCGAGGAAGTCGAATTCGATGCTGGCGCCGCGTTCGATGATCGCGAGGTAGTGGTCGAGGACGCGATAGGAGTCGGCGTGGCCGATGACGACGCGCCCGGGGTCGACCCCTTCCTCCTCGAAGATCTTCAGCTGGTCGAGCCCGATCGACGACATGACCGCGTGGGTCGTGACCGCGAGGCCGGTCCGGCGGGCGGCCCGGCCGGCGGCGCGATGCACCCGTTCCTCGGCCGGCGTGATCCACGGCTTGTCGGTGCCGATCTCGCCGACGATCCCGGGCTTGATCCCCGAGTCCCCCACCCCCTCGGTCGCCTCGCGGACCAGCTCGTCGGCGAGTGAGTCCACGGACCGTCGCTCGATGAGCGCCTCGGCCGGGTAGAAGGCGCCCCGGTACCAGCCGCAGCCCATGACGACGTGGAGCCCGGACGCCGTGCTGACCGAGGCGAGCCAGGCGGGGTCGCGCCCGACGCCCGGCAACGTCAGGTCGACGAGGCCGCCCCCGCCGGCGTCGCGGAACAGCCGCAGCTCCTCGAGGATGACCGGCTCATCGCGCGTGAGCTGCCAGTAGTCCCAGCGGCCGGGGACCTGCCACAGGCTGATCTGCGTGTGCTCGTGCGGCAGCGTCCAGCCGAGCGATCCCGGATCGATGGGGCCGAGGACGGTCTGGACGTGGGGCATCGCCCGCGATGCTACGCCCCAGGGACCCGCGGCCGCTCCGCCGAGCCGGCGGCCAGCCCCTGGCCCGATGGTCACCCGGACTATCGTTGCCGCCCGGCACCGGAACCTGCCCGCTCCGTACCGGTCTGGTGGGGTCCGGTGGGGAGTGTGGTCCTAGACCCATTTTCGCCAACCGGGGTACCCTTCCGCCCTATTCATTCAGCCGCTGCGCCTGGGAAGCGCGGCGACCGGACCGCCCAGGTGGGCGGGCACGGCGGCGATCGGATGGCACTCGTTCGCACTCATCGACTGCTACTCCCATCCGAAGACCGCCCGGGGGACGGCGACACGCGCGCCCCATGCTCGCTCAGCGGCCCGTGTCGTCTACGGCGGAACCGGACCGCCCGGTCCGATTCGGGAGTGACCATGACGCGCGTTCCACCTACCGCCAGCCCCGTCCGAACGGCTCGACGAAAGAACGTCAGCCTCGCCTTCACAGGCGCATTGCTCGTGATCCTGCTGGCGACCGGGGTGGCCCAGGCCGCCGCGGTGACCGTCGGCTTCCGGGACTTCGCCTACGACCCCGGCCAGGCGAGCCGCGCCACCGCCGACACCCAGCAGTCGAAGCTGTGGTTCGCGGGCAACCCTCTGGTACGGCGGCTTCTACAGCTCCGCCGACAACTCGTTCAACATCTGGCGGCTCGACGCGGTGACCCACACCTGGGCCGACACGCACATCCAGGTCGACACGCGCGACCGGACCCACGCTGACTACCTGTTCGACAGCGCGACCAACAAGCTCTACGTCGTCTCGACGAAGAGCCCGTGCACCTCGACGACCAACGACTGCAACGACGGCGTCCGGGTGTCCCGGTACAGCTACGTCGCCGCCAACCCGCTGGGGACCCGCTTCACGCTCGACTCGACGTCGACGATCTTCGGCGGCGCTGTACAACGGCGTTCCGCCGTCGGCCGGCGGCGCCGAGACCGTGACCATCGCCAAGGACGCGACCAACCTCTACGTGGCCTGGACGCGACGGACGGCCGGCGAACGCCGCCCCGTCCGCGACCTCGCTCTCCTTCGCGACCCTGGCGGCCCCGACCGTCTGGTCCGCCCCCGTCGTGATCAACGCGGGCGAGGATGGCCAGAGCAACATCTCGGCCCTCGTCTCGTTCGGCACGAGCGTCGGCATCTACTACACCGACGCGCACGCGGTCGGCTCCGACACGGGCCTGTTCCGCGTCCACAACGCCGGCGATCCCGGCGGCACGTGGCAGGCGCCCGAGACGGCCTCCGCCAGCTCGACCAACAACCAGGCGAGCGTCAAGGCCGACGCGGCCGGCAACGTCTACGTCGCCTACAAGACCAACGCCGGCGTCGGAACGTCGGCGCAGATCAGCCTGCTCAAGCGCACCACCGGCGGGACCTGGACCGGACGCGGCGTCTCGGACGTCGACTCCACCAACACCCGGGCGCAGGTCGCCATCGACCCGACGTTCAACGCGGGCGCTCGGCATCGTCTTCGTGATCATGAACCCGACCGATGACGTCGACGGCAACATCTACTACAAGTCGGCCCCGCTCACCGGCGGCGAGCGCGCTCACCTTCACCCTGCCCGGGCCGTGGCACGCGCCTGATCGACAGCGCCACCGACAACGACATCGAAGACGCGACGACCACCAAGCAGGTCATCACGCAGTCGAGCGGCCTCGTCGTCTCGGCGACGGACAAGACCTCCAAGTTCTACCTGCACAACGAGCTCGCGCTCTCGGACGCGGCCGACGTCACCGGTCCGACCGGCACGGTCGTCATCAACGCCGGCGCGGCCTCGACCAAGCTCACGGCCGCGACGGCCGTCATGTCCGCGACGGACGCGAACGCCGTCGTCAACATGCGCTTCGGCAACTCCCCTGACGGCACGACGTGCCCGACCACGGGCTCGCCCGCGCTCCTGACGACCGGCACCACCATCCCGTACACGACCGCCGCGCAGGCCGTCACCCTCTCGGCCGGCGACGGCGTCAAGGCTGTCTGCGCCCAGTTCCAGGATCTTCCCGGCAACTGGTCGGCGCCCGTCCTCGACACGATCAACCTCGACACGACCGGCCCGGTCGGCGCCGTCTCGATCAATGGCGGCGACGCCACCACGGCCCTCGCCACCGTCAGCCTCGATGTCACCGCGACCGACGCCGGGAGCACGGTCACCAGCGTCCGGATCTCCAACTCGGCGACCGTCGATGGCAGCGGCGTCCTGAACGGCGCCGACGCCGTGACCCGCGCCTACGCGACACCGCAGCCCTGGACCCTGCTCCCGGGCGACGGCGTCAAGACCGTCTACGTCCAGTGGCAGGACAGCCTCGGCACCTGGTCGGCTGTCTCCAACGACACCATCACCCTCGACTCCGTGAACACCACGTACACGGAAGTCACCCCGGTTCGCGTTCTCGACTCGCGCGTGAACAACCCGGCCGGGGCCCACATCTTCAGCCACGGCGTCCCGCAGTCCTTCTCGGTCGCGGGTCGCACGATCGGTGCCGTCACGATCCCCGCCGACGCGGTCGCGATCAGCGGCAACCTGACCGTCGTCGGGTCCACCGCGTCCGGCTTCGTCACCCTCGGCCCGGACGTCCCGGCCGTCCCCACCTCGTCCACGATCAACTTCCCCAAGGGCGACACTCGGGCGAACGGCGTCTTCGTTCCGCTCGACGGCGCCGGCAACCTGGAGGCGACCTATCGCGCCAACGGTTCCGGCGCGGCCAGCAAGACGACGCACCTCGTCCTCGACGTGACCGGCTACTTCCGGGTGGGCACGGCCGGCAACGAGTACTTCCCGGTGACCCCGTCTCGATACCTCGACACCCGCGTCAACAACCCGGGCGGGGCCCACATCCTCAACCCGAGCGTCCCGTACGCCTTCCAGGTGGCCGGCCGCACGGTCGGCAGCACGACGATCCCCGCCGACGCTGTCGCGATCACCGGCAACCTGACCGTGACCGGTCAGACCAAGGGGGGCTTCCTCAGCCTGACGCCGGACTCGCAAGCCGAATCCGACGACCTCGACCCTCAACTTCCCGGCCACGGGCACCCGCGCCAACAACGTGACGGTGAAGCTCGGCGCGGGGGGCAACCTCTACGTCGTCTACAAGGGCACGGGCAAGGCGCACGCGATCCTCGACATCACCGGGTACTTCCGGGATGACGCCTCGGGCCTCTCGTACGTGCCCGTGACCCCGACCCGAACAGTCGACACCCGACTGGACCAGGGCATCTTCAATCCGCTGCAGGCCAGCGCACCGAAGTCGTGGACCGTCCGTGGCTTCGCCGGCGTCGAGAGCGACGCGAAGGCCTTCACGGGCAACCTGACCGTCACCGGCCAGACCAGGGGTGGCTTCATCTCGGTCACCCCGACCCCGAATGCCAGTCCCGCCACCTCGACGATCAACTTCCCGGTCGGTGACGCCCGTGCGAACGGGATCGCCGCGCCGATCAACGACGCCGACGGCAAGTCCAGCGTGGTCTACAAGCCCTCGCCGAACTCCGGCCACGTCGAGTTCATCGTCGACATCACCGGCTACTTCCACTGATCTGACCGGCCCTCCGGGCCGTCGACTCGAGAGGCCGCGGGGAAACCCGCGGCCTCTTCGTTTGTCCCTAGGGCTCGGGCGGTCCCTCGGCCGCTCCGCTCCTCCCAATCCACCCAGGGCGTCCCCGTCGCCTCGACGTAGGCGTCGACGGCGGTCCCGACCGTGGGAAAGAACGCGTCGGCCCCGAGCCGCTCGAACAGGCCGTAGCTCTTGAGGTGGTCCTTGACCGGGTCCTTGAGCTCGGCGAACTTGAGGCTCATCCCCTTCGCCTCGAGGGCGCTCACCAGTTCGGACAGCATGTCCTCGGCGGTCACGTCGATGTCGGTCACGGGCTCGGCGGCGACGATGACCCATCGAGTGGGCGTGGCCGCTGCGGCGATCGCGGCCTCGATCTGGTCGCGGAACACCTCCGCGTTCGCGAAGAAGAGCGGCGCATCCCAGCGGAAGAGGATGAGTCCGTCGGGTTGACGCGCCTCCGGGTAGCGGCTGACGTCGTGGTAGCCCTTCACGCCCTCGACCCGACCAAGGATCGCGGAGTGCGGTCGCCACGCGCGCCAGAAGAACAGCAGGAGCGACAGCGCGACGGCGATGAAGATGCCGGTCACCACGCCCGCGACGGCCACGCCGACCAGGCACACGATCGAGAGGACGAACTCCGAGCGACGGAGGCGCCACAAGCGCGTCGTGCCCGCGACATCCACCAGCGAGAGGCTCGCGGTCATGACGATCGCCGCGAGGGTGGACTCCGGCAGGTTCGTCGTGAGCCATGGCGCGACGACGAGCAGCGCGGCGATCGTCAGGGCGCCGACCACGCCGGCCAGCTGGGTCTTGGCGCCGGCGTTCACCGCGACCGGCGTGCGCGAGGCGCTCGCGCTGACGGAGAAGCCGCCGAACAGGCCGGCCCCGATGCTCGCCGACCCGAGCGCCAGCAGCTCCTGGTCCTGGTCGATCCGCTTGCCGCTCCGACCGGCGAAGGTCCGGGACAGGACGCTCGTGTCGGCCATCGAGATCACCGCGATCGCGACGCCGCCCGCCAGCATCGCCTGGACCTCCGCGAGCGACACCCGCGGCACGTGGAAGCTCGGGCAGTCCCGGCGGCAGCGGCCCGACGACCGGCACGCCGGCGCTGGCCGCAAGACCGAGCGCCGCGGTCAGCGCGGTCGCGCCGAGCGCCGCGATGAGGATCCCCGGGATCTGCGGCCGCCAGCGTCGGCAGGCGAGGATGACCGCGATCGACCCGAGCGCCGAGCGCGAGCGCCGTCGGGTTCGTCAGGCCCTCGGTCACGCCCTTGCCGAACGCGATCGCTTCGGCGGGCACGCCCTCGCCCTCGACGCTGAAGCCGAAGAGCTTGGGCAGCTGCCCGACGAAGATCGTGAGCGCGAGCCCGTTCAGCGTGCCGATCCGGATCGGCTTGGACAGCAGTTCCGTCAGGATGCCGAGCCGGAGGAGGCCGAACGCGATGCACATCGTTCCCGAGACGAGCGCGAGGCCGGCCGCAAGGTCGGTCGGCGCGTGCCGGATCGCCGAGCATGAGCGGGGCGAGCGTCGCCGCGATGATCGGGGCGAGCGACGAGTCGGGTCCGAGCACGAGGACCGGGCTCGGCCCGAGGACGGCGTAGACGAGGAGCGGCAGGATCGTCGCGTACAGGCCCGCGATGGCCGGGAGGCCGGCCGCCTGCGCATACCCCATCCCGACCGGGACGAGCACGGCCGTGAGCACGAGGCCCGCGGCGATGTCGTTTCCGAGCCACGCGCGCTTGTAGGTCCGCAGCACGTGGACACCGGGAAGCAGCTGCCGCGCCTCGTCCGTCACTGACCCTCCCACGTATCATCGTACCGACCCAGGCAGAGGGCCACGAGGAGCCGGCGGCCATGGACTCGGAAAACGACCCAGTCACACGACTCGGCCCGAACAGCGGCGGCCGCACGCCGGGCGACTCCGACGTCCGCGTCTACCACTGGGAGTGGGGGCCGGACGACGCCCGCCGCCCGGGCCTGCCCTGGATCGGCATCTTCCTGCTCGTGTTCGGGGCGCTGCTCCTCATCCAGCAGGTCTACCCGGAGGCGCGGTCGGCCGGTTCGCTGGTCGTGCTGGCGGTCGGGCTCGCATTCCTCATCAAGTGGGCTATCGATCGCGGCACGGGCTCGCTCTACGCGGGCGCGATCATCACGGCCCTCGCCGCGCCGGGCGTGCTCAACGCGGCCGGCATCGACGCCGACGGCCTGGGCACGTTCTGCTTCGGCGTGGCGTTCCTGTTCATCGCGGTGGTCCGCGCGGTCAGCGGCGGCGGCTGGGGCTGGCAGCTCCTGTTCGGCGGCCTGCTCGCGCTCCTCGGCGGCGTGAACATGACGAACCCGGCCTTCGGCGGGCTCATCGTGCCGGTCGCGCTGATCGGGCTCGGGGTCGTGCTGCTCCTGCGCGGCGCCTCACGCGGCACCGCCTGACGTGTCCGGCTGGGCGACACCGAACGCGCCGCGCTCCGATCGTGGGCTGGGAGGCGCCGTCGGAGCCGGAAGGGCTCGGGATCCGCGAATCGATCGGCGCCGGCTGGCGCGTCTTCCGGACGAAGACCCTCACGCTCATCGCTACGGCAGCCGTTCCGGAGATCGTGCGCAACCTCCTCGTGATCCCGTCGCTCGTCATCGTCATCCGCGCGTGGGAGGCGATGATCGATGTCTTCACGTCGATCGACTGGGAGAACTACCTCGAGGACCAGCTGGCCATCCAGCAACGGCTGCAGTACAGCGTTCCAGCCGCCGACCGACCTCGCCGTCCTGAGCGGCCTGGCATCAGGCGCGAGCATCGCGGTGGCACTCGTCGGGTTCTCCGCCGTGACCGCGGCGACGCTGGCGGTCGTCGATGGACGGCGACCGGCGGTCGGTGGGGCCTATCGGTCTGTGGCTGCGCGGGCCGGCGCCTTGATCGTGCCGGCGCTCCTCCTGGGTCTCTGTTGGGCGGCGGTCGGCACGCTCCTGACGCTCAACCAGGGAACGATCCCCTCCACCGACACGGACTCGCTGCGGGCCCGGACGGCGCTGTCGGCCGTGCTCGGTCTGGTCGGGTTCATCCTGACGATCACCGTCGTGGTCCTGGCGGTCCGATGGTCACTCGCGATCCCGGCCATCCTCGCCGAGGACCTCACGCTTCGGCGAGGCCTCTCGCGGAGCGCCGAGCTGACGTCCGGCATCCGCGTGCGGATCTTCGCCATCGTCCTCGTCATCGCGATCGTCGTCGGATTCGTCGTCAGCGCGTTCGCGTTCCTTGCGGCCCTCATCGTCGGGATCGCGACGGTCTCGTTTGCCGGCGGGGTCGCCGGCTACCTGGTCGTCACGACGATCGCGGGGGTGTTCTGGCTGCCGCTCGTGGCCGCCGATCCTGTCCTACGTCTATCGGATGCGCGCCGGGCCGGTCGTCGCGGCCGGGGAGGTCGTCGCCGAGGCCGTCGCTTCAGGGGACCCTCCCGGGGATCCTGCGCCCTCAGCCTGACGCGGCGGATTCGCGGCCGGCCAGGGCGACCGCGGCCGCGCTCGTGGCGGCATCGATGGCCTTCGCGAGGACCGTCGCGATCTGCCGCAGCTCCTCGTCGGTGACGATGAACGGCGGTCCCAGCAGGATCGTGTCGCCGTTCGTGCCGTCGGCGTGGCCGGTCGACGAGTAGACGAGCACCCCGCGCTCGCGCGCGCCGCGGACGACGGCCTCGGTGACCTTCGCGGAACGCGGGAACGGTGCCCGCGTCGAGCGGTCGGCGACCAGCTCCACGCCGACCAGGAGACCCCGGCCGCGGACCTCGCCGACGGCCGGATGGCCGGCCAGCGCCTCCCCCACGAGCTCGCGCAGGTGCACGCCCTTCGTCGCGCTCGCGGCCACGAGGTCCTCGGTCTCGAGGATGCGCAGCACCTCGCCGGCGACGGCCGCGGCGACCGGCTGGTGCGAGTACGTGAACCCGTGGACGAACGCGCCCGCGCCCGTGACCGTGGCATGGATCTCGTCCGACGCCGCGACGAACCCGAACGGCCAGTAGCCCGAGGTCGCCCCCTTCGCAGCCACGAGCAGGTCCGGCTGGAGGCCCCAGTGGTCACTGGCGAACCAGCGGCCCGTGCGGCCGAACCCGGTCATGACCTCGTCGGCGATCAGCAGCACGCCGTGGCGCGCGCAGACCTCGGCGATCCGCGGCCAGTAGTCCTCGGGCGGGACGGCGGCCGCGAGCGTGGCGCCCACGATCGGTTCGGCCACGAACGCCGCGACGGTCCCGGGCCCGGCCGCCCCGATCGCCGCATCCAGCTCGGCGGCGAGCTCGGCGCCGTCCGCGAGCGCGTGGCCGTCCGGGCGACCGGCGCCGTACGGATACGCCGCGGAGACGTGCCGGAAGCGACCCAGCCACGACTCGTACGGCCGGCGCAGCGGCGGGCGGCCGGAGAGGTCGAGCGCGCCCAGGGTGTTGCCGTGGTAGCTGCCCCAGCGGCTGATGACGATCTCGCGCCCCGGCTCGCCGTTCGCGAGGTGGTAGGCGCGGGCCAGCTTGAGGGCGGTCTCGATCGCCTCCGACCCGCCCGACACCGGGTAGATGGCCGGACCGTCGATCGGCAGGTGGCGACCGATCGCCTCCGCGTAGGCCTCGAGCGGCTCGGTGGTGAAGGCGCTGCCGTGCGCGTACGACAGGCGAGCGGCCTGCTCGGCCATGATCGCGGCGATCGACGTCCGGCCGTGGCCGACGTTGACGACGATGGCGCCGCCCGCGGCGTCGAGGTATGCGCGCCCGGTCGAATCGCGGATGGTGGAATCGTGGGCCTCGACCGCGACCGGCGGATCCGGCACGGCCGTGCGGCGGAAGACGCGTCCGGTGGTCACCGTCCGATGGTAGCCGACAGCCGGTCGGGAACCGATCGAAGGCCCGCGGTGTAGAAGGTACGGTTGACCGCGGAGGCCACCGACACTGGACGACGGCGAACTGATCAGCCGCTCCCGCACCGGCGACGTGGCGGCGTACGAGACCCTCGTGCGCCGATACCAGGACGTCGCGCTCCGCACTGCCCATCTCGTCGCCCCGGAGGCCGACGCCGCCGATGCTGCCCAGGACGCCTTCATCAAGGCCTACGCCGCCCTGTCACGGTTTCGCGACGGGTCGCCATTCCGGCCGTGGCTGCTGCGGATCGTCGCCAACGAGAGCCGCAACCGGCGCCGCTCCGCCGATCGGCGCGCGAACCTCGCGGTCCGGGCCGGCACGATCGGGACCGCCGGCGCCGGCGCCACGGTCCCCTCGCCCGAGGCGGAGGTCCTCGCCGGCGAGCGTCGGGCCACGCTCCTCGATGCGCTCGGGCGGCTCCGGGACGAGGACCGCGAGGTGATCGGGGCGCGCTTCCTGCTGGAGCTGTCCGAGGCCGAGACGGCAGAGGCGCTGGACCTGCCGACCGGAACGGTCAAGTCGCGGACCTCACGGGCGCTCGGCCGGCTCCGCGTGGCCCTCGTAGAGCTCGATGGGGACGAGCGATGAGCGACATGCGACTCGCCCAGCTCCCCGACGGCGATCTCGAGGCCGCGCTCCGCGGGCTCGCGCCTGCGGTCGACTGGCCGTCCGCGGACCGCGGCCCGGGTCAGCCCGATCTCGCGGCGGCCGTGCGAGCTCGGATCGAGGCTGCGCCACGGCCCGCGCCGGCCGATGCGCCGCGCCGCGGCTGGCGCCCGACGTGGCGGCCGGCCCGACGCGCCCTGGTCCTGGCGCTGATCGCGCTCCTGGCACTGGCCGCCATCGCCGGCGCGATCGGCCTCGGCCTGCCTGGCCTGCGGTTCATCTTCGGGCCGGCGCCGGTGAGCCCGCCACCCAGCGTCGAGCCGAGCCGCTCGCCGGCGCCGGCGGCGTCGGGATCGCTGCCGCCGCGCACATCCGGGTCACCCGCGCTCGGCGCGCCCGGCTCCACGCTGGGTCTCGGCGAGCAGGTCGAGCTGGCCGACCTCGACGCCCGGGCCGGCTTCCACGTGCGCTGGCCGAACGACCCGGCGGTCGGGCCACCCGACGCGGCCTATGTCGACGACCTGACCGGCGGCCAGGTCACGCTCGTCTGGGCCGTGACTCCCGACCTGCCCGCGACCCTCGAGCCGGGCGTCGGCCTCCTGTTCTCCCAGTTCCAGGGCAAGGTCGACGAGGGGTTCTTCAACAAGTCGGTCGACAATGGGACGACGATCCAGCCGGTGACGGTCGGCGGCCATGCCGGGTACTGGCTGAGCGGCGACCCGCACATGTTCTTCTGGCAGGCGGCCGACGGGTTCGTCGACGATCAGCGCCGCTGGGTCGGCGACACCCTGCTGTGGTCGGACGGCGAGGTCACCTTCCGCCTCGAGACGTCCCTCGGCCGCGACGCGGCCATCCGCCTGGCGGAAACACTCGACTGAGCTCGTCGGGGAACCTCGTCCCGCCGCCCGGTGTAAGAGGGGTGCGCGATCGAATGGGATGGCGCGCCGCACCCAGGAGACGAGATGTCGACGACCGACCGCCTGCGCCGCCCCGTCCTGATCCTCGCCACGGCCTCGATGCTCGCCGCGTGCACCGGCGCGACGTCGACCGCGCCCGCCCCGTCTCCGGCCGCCCCGGCCAAGCCGACCGCCTCGGCGAAGCCCGCGACCGTCACGCCGATGCCCGAGGAAGCGTACGACCCGACGGATGCGTGGCTCGTGGTCGGACGCCCGGGCGACGACCGCCTCCACGTGATCCTCTCGAGCACCGAAGAGGAGATGGCCGGCTTCCCGCTGGGCGCACCGGACAAGGACTGGGCCAACATCGTCGTCACCGTCCCCGACGATTCGATCACCCGGGTCGAGGACGTCAGGGCCGAGCGCGGCTTCAAGGCCTGGGGCAACCGCCTGGAGATCGAGGGGGCATGGCGCCTGCCGACGATCGGCCTCGACCCCGTCCCCGTCGGGGTGTCCGCGGACGGCTCGACGATCGTCCTGGTCGAGGCGGGAGCCGCCGCGGCCAAGGACAAGACCAGTCGCTTCGCCATCGTGGCGCGAACGCTCGATGCCAAGCCGCGCATCGTCGAGCTCAAGGGCGCCTTCGAATACGACGCCCTGTCGCCCGACGGCTCCCTGCTGTACGTCGTCGAGCACCTGCCGGGTCCGCCGGCGGGCCACTACCAGGTCCGGACCGTCGAGACGGCGACCGGGACGCTCCGCCCCGAGGTCGTCGTCGACAAGACCGACGTCAACGAGACGATGGCCGGCTGGCCGGTCGCCCAGGCGCGTCGATCCGACGGCCTGGTGCTCACCCTCTACCGCGGCGCGGAGCACCCGTTCATCCATGCCCTCAACAGCATCGACTCGTGGGCGATCTGCCTCGACCTGCCCGCGACCGGCGCCGACGACGCGGACGCCGCGCTCGACTGGGGCCTGGCCGCCAAGCTCGACGGCGACCTGCTTGCGATCAATGCGACGCTCGGGCTGGTGGTCGAGGTCGACCCGTCCGACTTCGCGGTCAAGCGCTCTGTCCCGTTCGAGCCGTCCGCCTCTCGCGGCGATCGTGCTCGCCAAGTTCGGCCATCAGCCCACGGGTCCGGTGGGGCGACGGGTCGTGGCCGCATCCGATGGGTCCGCGTTCTACGCGGCAGGACCCGGTGGGATCGTCCGGATCGATCCGAAGACCCTCGCCGTGACGTCGCGCCTGCTCGAGGGCTCCGCCGTGGAGTCGATGGCCGTGATGCCCGACGGCACGACCATCTACGCGCTGCTGGCCGCCGGCGGCCGGATCGTGAAGCTCGACGCGACCACCGGCGAGGTCCTGGGCCAGGTCCCGAGCGGCGGCTACGACCGCCTGGTCGCGATCGTTCCGTACTGATCTCCCGCCGACGGCGGCGAGCCGATCGGCCAGCGCCGGGGGACCTCCCAGCCCCCGGCGCTCATCTCGCTCTCAGGCGCTTCTCAGGATGTCGTGGCAACCTCCGCTCGACGGGATCGGACGATCCCGCCCTGTCGGAGAGACTTCCCCATGACCCGAACCCGGACCCTTGCCGTCATCGCCGCCCTGGTCCTCGTCGGTGGGATCGGCGCATATGTCGCCTACGACCAGGTCCTGCGCGGCGACAGCGCGCCGCCGCTGGCATTCCCCTCGGCACCGGCCGCGGCCGGCGCCTCGAGCACGCCGAGCGCCGAGGCCAGCGCCGACCCTGTCGAGAGCCAGGCCCCGGCCGCGGGCGAGGGTGACGTCGCCGGGACGTGGACGGTGACGACCGGCACGGAGGCTGGCTACCGCGTCCGCGAGCAGCTCGCCCAGTTCGACGCCGAGACCGACGCCGTCGGCCGGACGTCCGACGTGACGGGCTCGATCACGCTGACCTCGGGTGGCACGACCGCGACGCTCACCGAGGGCTCCATCACCGTCGACACGACGACCCTCGCTTCAGATGAGAACCGGCGCGACAACCGCCTCCGCTCCGAGGGCCTCCAGACCGATCAGTTCCCGACGGCGACCTTTACCCTGACCCAGCCGGTCGAGGTGCCCGCCGCGGCCCTCGCCGGGACCGCCACGGACGTGACGCTCGTCGGCGACCTGGAACTTCACGGTGTCAAGAAGTCGGTCCAGATCCCGGCCCAGGCCAAGCTCGCCGACGGGACGGTGCAGGTGCTCGGTTCGGTCACGTTCCCGCTGAGCGACTTCGACATCGAGGCGCCGAACATCGGTGGCTTCATCATCTCGATCGCCGACCAGGGCGCGCTCGAGTTCGTCGCGGTCTTCGCGAAGGGCTGATGACGGGGCGCCTCGGGCGCCCGTCGAGGCTCAGGCGACGGTGTCGGCCAGGGCCTCGATGACGTCGGCGGCGAGGTGCTCGCCCGCCGACTCGCGCATGATCCCGAGAGCCTGCGCGACCGGCATCGCCGTCCGGTAGGGACGGTCGGCGGTCATCGCCTCGAAGACGTCGGCGACGGCCACGATCCGGGCGCCGAGGGCCAGCTCCGGCGCGGTCATGCCGCGGAAGTAGCCCGTCCCGTCGAGCCGCTCGTGGTGGCAGGCCGCGAGCTCGGCCACGTCCTGGAACGTCGGGATCGTGTCGAGGATCCGCAGGGTCAGCTCCGGATGGCGGCGGATGACCTCCATCTCGGAGGCGTCGAGGCGGCCCGGCTTGTCGAGGACCGTGTTCGGGACGCCGAGCTTGCCGAGGTCGTGCAGCAGGCCCGCCCGGCGGACGTTGACCACTTCGGGAGCCGGCATGCCCATGCGCGCGGCGAGACCCTCCGCGATGTCTGCGACCCGCGACGAGTGCGTGCCGGTGAAGGGGCTCTTCGCGTCGACGATGTCGGCGAAGGCAAGCGCGATGCGGTCGATGTCGGCGTCGTCCGATGTGCGGATGTGGCCGCCCGGCTCCAGCGCCATGGTCCGACCGACAAGGTCCGGGGCGGCGAGTTCTTCGAGCCGACCGTTCGCGCAGGCGTCGAGGAGCGCTTCGGCGATGTCGGGGTCGTACCAGGTGCCGACGCGCTCGGCCATGACCTCGATCGCGCGCTCGCGGCCCTGCATCGTCAGGAAGATGTCGAGGCCCTGGCAGGCCGCCAGGATGCGGGCCAATGGGTGGATCTCCGCGCCACGCAGGCCGCGCGGGTCGCCGCTCCCGTCCCAATGCTCGTGGAGGTCGAGGATTGCCCCGGCGACCTCGTCGTCGAAACCCGCCTTGCGGGCGATCGCCGCGCCGCGCTCGCAGCGAAGCTGCTCGATCTGGCGATGCTCGCGCTGGCCGCGGATGCCGAGCGAGATGAGCCGGCGCACCTTGCGGGGCAGGGGCTCGCTGCTCGGGATGGTCCGGATCGTGAACGCTGCATACGACAGCAGTGACGATTCGATCGTCGACTGCCGGCGCTTGGCCTCGATGTCGTCGGCGCCGAAGATCCGCGTGATCGCCGCGGCGTTCGACGAGCAGCCGGCATCCTTGAGGAACGCGCCGTAGAAGAGGGCGCCGCGGTCAGCGAGGCTCAGGCCCAGGTCTTCGGCGAGGTGCATCGCGAGGAAGCACGTGCGCAGGGCGTGGCCGGGGAGCTGGCCCTCGGTCAGATCGAGTGCCATCGAGAGGCCGGCAAGGAGGCGCGCCGTCGGGATCGCCTCGCGATCGAGGACCCGCAGGTCGCTGCGGCGGGCCTGGACCAGGGCGGCTGCGAGCGGCGTCGCGGTCGTGGAACCATCGAGATAGCGGATGGAGAGGCCGTCGGGCAGACGCCCGGGCTCGGGGGCCCCGTCGGGGATGACGCGCGCGGTGGCTCGGTCCATGGTGCTCGGCATCGTCCCGCCCGAGGACCCTCGCGCTCTAGCGCCCGGTGGTCATGGTCACTGGGGCCGGTAGTACGGGGTGGTTAGGTGCAGTCAGGCACCGTCGGGCGGCGCGAGGACATCGGTCGTGCCGACGGTGATGGCCGCAAGCTGGGCGATGACGTCCTGGACGTCGCGTGTCGCGGGGACGATGCAGCGCAGATCCGTGATCCCGGCGCGGGCGAGGGCGGTCACGCGGTCCTGGCACGTCGCGAGCGTGCCGAAGATCCCAACTGCGGCCGGGTCTCCGACGAGGTCGAACACCGGGTCTGCCGCGACGCGGGCGACGGCCTCGGCCTTCGTGCGACCGATCGAGACGGGCAGGAGCGCGGCGACCCCGAGCGTCGATGGGTCGCGGCCTGCGGTCGTGGCCTCGGCACGGGCAACGTCCGCCGCGGTCTCGAGGTCGGCGATGCGCCACGCGGGCAGCACGATGTCGTCAGCGACCTGGAGCGCAGCCGGGAGATCGGCAAGGTCGCGGATCACCACCGATCGGCGCAGCCGCGGCTCGACGGCTGTCCATGATCCGAGATGCTGGCCCGCGGGCACGGCCACTTCCAGCCGCTCCGCGACCGCGAGCGCCCGCGTGGTGGTCGCCGTGCCGAGCAGGTCCGGCCCGTCTTCCGGGCCGGCCAGCAGCCCGAGTGATGCACGCTCGAGCGCGGGCGCGATCTCGTCGGCCCAGCGCATCACCGAGGCGAGCGACGGCGCCGCATCGATGGCGTTGCGGTCGGCCAGCCACACGACGTCGATCCCGGCGCGGTCACACAGCTGCGCGAGCGAGGCGGCTCGTTCGTCCGCATCGAGCACGATGCCGAGCCGGGCGAGGCGACCGACCGGCGGGCGGGTCGGGAAGAAAGGCGTCATCGAGTGTCCATATCGCGCTCATTGTCTGCGCAACGACCCCCCGCTCGTCTCCCGTACTGTGGTCCGGTTGACGAGACCGCCGCAGCCGGTCGCGATCGGGGCTGCTCTACTTCGTGTAGACGCCCTCGGGGTCCAGCTCCGCGCGGATCAGCGATAGCTCCGCGGGCGTCGGAGGCGGCGTCTCGGCGAGGTCGGCGGCGACCGCCACGTCCCAGCCGATCGTCTCGCGGACGGCCTCGACGGTCGCGCCCGGATGGAGCGAGTCGAGGCGCATCTGCCCGTCGTCGCCGAAGTGGTAGATGCCGAGGTCCGTGACGACCACCGTCGGCCCGCGGCCCAGCCAGCCGCCTTCGCGCCGGATCCGCTCCGCCTGCTCGGCGCCGCCGAGGTTTCCGGGCGAGGTCCGGAAGTCGATGCGCTCGACGAAGCTGCGCGTGCTCTGCCGCATGATCACGAACACCTCGCGCGCGTTGATCGCGATCTCGCAGGCGCCACCCGACCCAGGCAGGCGGGTCGTCGGATGGTCATAGGGGCCGATGACCGTCGTGTTGATGTTGCCGAACCGGTCGATCTGGGCCGCGCCCAGGAACCCGACGTCGATGAGGCCGCGCTGGAGGTAGTAGCCGAAGAGCTCGAGCATGCTCACCACGGCCGTGGCGCCGGTCACGATCGTCGGGTCGCCGATGGACAGCGGGAGCCGGGCCGGGCGGGCCCCGAAGACGCCTGCCTCGTAGACGAGCTCGAGATCCGGGGCGACGGTCCGCTTGGCCAGGTTGACCGCGATGTTCGGCAGGCCGACGCCAACGAAGCAGACGTGCTGGCCGGCGAGCTCGCGCGCCGCGGCCACGATCATCATCTCGGACTTGCTGAAGGCCGCCTCGGTCATGGGACGTCCCCGATGTCCGTGTAGACCGTCTTGCCGAGTCGTCGTGCGACCTCGACCATGCGATCCGCGCCCTCGGACGGGCCGCCGATCCGCAGGCACGCATCACACCGGGCGAGAACCTGCTCGGCGACCGGATGGAAGATCTCGGCGAAGGGATCAGCGGGGCTCCCGTCCCGTTCGGCCTGCTCGATGAGCGGCAGCGCGAACCACTCCCCCATCACCGGCAGGTGGCCGCGGCGATAGAGCGCCAGGGCCGTGCTGGTCATCGCCTCGACGTTGGCCTGGATCCGTGCCGGATCGCCGTCCGTCCCCGACCGGTACGGGCCGGCGACCAGGATCATGAGCGACTCGCTCACCGGTACGCCCCATAGTCGACGGAGCCCGACGGCGCCTCGGCGCTCGGGCGCAGGGTCGCGATCCGTTCAGCGCCCAGCTTGTCGATGTAGGCGGCGCGGCCGTCGAGGTCGTAGACCCACTCGCGGAGCCAGGCCTGGGTCGCTGCCTCGTCGCGGGTGATCGGGTCCCAGTCGAGGTAGAAGCGGTTGTCGCGGTCGTAGGCGCCCTGCACATACGAGGGGTGCGCGCCCCACGGCTCGACGACCACGGCATCGACGATGAGGCCCGGGATGATCGTCCGGTTCGGGTCCGCGCGGACGACCGACTCGTCGACCAGCTCCTCGACGACCACGATCACGCGCTCGGCCGCGAAGGCCGCCTCCTTCTGGCAGCCGAGCAGGCCCCAGACCTGCGTGTCGCCGGCCGCCGTGGCCCGCTGGGCGTGGACGATGGCCACGTCGGGACGCAACGGCGGCACCGCGTAGACCGTGCCGTCCCCGTAGGGCGACGCGATGGGGCGGATGAGCGGGTTGGCGACCGGCAGGTCGGTCTCGAAGTAGCTCCGGAGCGGGAAGAAGGGCAGGTTCATGGCGCCCGCCGTGTACCGGGCGACCATGCCGAAGTGGCTGTATTCCTCGACCTCGAGCGGCTCGTCGGGGATCTCGCCCTCGATCCGACGCCGGATGGCACCGAGCCCGCCGACGCCTGGGTTGCCGAGCCACGAGAACACG
Organism: uncultured Chloroflexia bacterium; assembly: GCA_963704775.1. GTDB lineage: Bacteria > Chloroflexota > Limnocylindria > Limnocylindrales > CSP1-4 > SPCO01. The sequence goes on from CAVPHR010000001.1 coordinate 370,689, forward strand.
AGCTTGCGGGCGACGCCGGCCGCGATCATCTGGTCGTAGATGACGTCGGGCGTCAGCCGTGCCAGCGTCAGGTCGCGCTTGCGCTGGCGGATGATCTCGTGGCCGGCCGCGAAGCTGATGAGATGCGTGAAGCCCTCGATGGCGACGACGTCGCCGTCGCGCACGACCGCGTCGATCGCGTCATGCATCGAGGCGACCTTCGACGAGGGGCTCACCGCGGCATTATCCGTGACGGGGGCGGGCGGCTCCCGTCCTAGCCGGCCGCCTCGACCTCATGGAGCGCGCCGGCATCGGCGACCTCGGCGCGAACCTCCCGCTCGTGACCGGCGACGCGCGAGACGGCCTCGCCGAAGATGCGCAGGGCGGTCACCATCTCGGCCTCGGTGACGGTCAGCGCCGGCGACATCCGGACGCTCGACTTCCCGCACTCGAGCACGAGCAGGCCGAGCTCGAAGCAGGCCCACTGGACCTCCTCGGCGTGCTCGGACGTGTCGAACTCGACGCCGATCATCAGGCCCTTGCCACGCACGTCGGTGACGAGCCCAGGGAGCCGCGCCGCGAGCGCGCGCAGACCGGCCTGCGCCTGGTCGCCGCGCACCCGGGCGTTGTCGATGAGCCCGTTCTCGAGCAGCTCGATCGTCGCGAGACCCGCGGCGCAGGCGACCGGGTTGCCGCCGTACGTCGACCCGTGCGCGCCGGGACCCCACGTCTCGAGCAGCTCGGCCCGCGCGATCATGGCGCCCAGCGGCATGCCCGAGGCGATGCCCTTGGCGGTCGAGCAGGATGTCGGGCTCGACGCGCCCAGTGCTCGACCGCCCACATCGCGCCGGTCCGTCCCGCGCCGGACTGGATCTCGTCGGCGATCAACAGGATCCCGTGCTCGTCGCAGATCCGGCGCAGACCCTGGAGGAAACCGTCCTCGGGGACGATGTAGCCGCCCTCGCCCTGGATCGGCTCGACGATGATCGCGGCCACCTCGCTGGCGGGCGCGAGCTTGTCGAAGAGGACCTCGTCGAACCAGCGCAGGTCCTCGACCCGCCCGTACGGCGCGTGGAAGATGCCGGGCAGCAGCGGCCCGAAGCCAGCGTGGTACTTGGCCTTCGACGCCGTCAGGCTCATCGAGCCGTACGTCCGCCCGTGGAAGGCGCCCTGGAAGGCGACGATGTACGGGCGCTTGGTCGCGAATCGCGCGAGCTTGATCGAGGCCTCCACGACCTCCGTGCCGGAGTTGCCGAGGTAGACGCGGGCGCGGCCCGACATCGGGGCGAGGCGTGCCAGCTGGCGGCAGACCTCCGGGTAGATCGGCAGGTAGAAATCGCTCGCGCTGAAGTGGATCAGCTCCGCGGCCTGCTCCTTGATCGCGGCCACGACCTGCGGATGCGAATGCCCGGTCGAGGTCACGGCGATCCCCGCAGCGAAATCGAGGAACAGGTTGCCGTCGATGTCCTCGACGGTGAGCCCCTCCCCGCGGACCGGCACGATCGGGTACGCGCGGGGCAGGCTCGGCGATGTCCACGTCTCATCGAACGCGACGTGCGCCCGGGCCTTCGGGCCGGGCAGCTCCGTGACGATGTCGGGAACGGGTCGGTCGCCAGCGATGCGCGACGAGGCCGTGGACAAGGGTCACCTCATTCGTGCCTGATGCATAACGAATATGCAGATTGGATATTGCCGCGGAGTATATCCGCCCGGGCGTGCTGCCAGGGCGGCGACCGGGGCGTGGCCAAATGGCGGGTCTGCATAGTCCCGTCGGGTGAGTGCGCCGTGGAGCGTGTGACCCTACCTTCGGCGCATGTCCGCGTCTGTCCCGCGCGACCTCGTGCCCGGCGCACCTGCACCAACGGCGGTGCGGCGTCGGTCCGTTCCGCTCGCCCACCGGCTCGGGCTCGGGCTCGGCGTCGATCGGTCGGTGTGGCCCGTGGACCGTGGCCTCGCCGAGCTCCGCTGGGGCGCGCTCACGGTCGGCGTCATGCTGGCGATGGCGCTGCCGGCCCACCTGCTCGCCGATTCGACCGGGGCGTACGGGCGCGCGACGGTTGTCAGCCTCATCGCGCTGGTCCTGATCGGTGGGGTGGCCTGGAGCCCGTTCGCGCCGTCGCTCGTGCGCCGGACGGCCGTTCGCCGTTCGATCGGTCCCATCGTGGTCCTCGTCGCGCTTGCCGCGGCGGGGGGCTTCAACCCGCAGACCCTCGAGTCGCCGATCGGCCGGCCATTCATCGTGCTCGCGCTGACCTACGCGGCGCTGACCCCCGGTTTCACCATCGCCGCCGCGATCCTCGCTGTCTCGTCCGTCGGTCTTCTCTTCAACCACACGACGCAACCCGGGCATTCGCTGCTCGACCAGGCCTCCGTCGACTTCGTCGTCCGGGCGTCGGTCACCTTCCTGACGGCCGGCGCCATCCACGCCGTGGACGCCGGCCTTCGCCGTGAGCGGCATCGAGCCGAAGGGCTGGCGGCCCGCAAGGTCGCCCAGGTCGACCAGCTCGAAGGCCTGCAGCGGATCGTCGCGCGATTCGACGGGTCGCGGCCGGTCGCCGAGATCATGCAGGACGTCGTCGACGACGTCGCCGCGACGTTCGACATCACCCTCGTGTCGGCCTACCTGCCCGACGAAAAGGGTCGCCTGTCGATGGTGGGCGTGGCCGGATATGACAGCCCGTTCCACGTCATCGAGAACGGGGTCGGCATCATCGGCCGAGCGGCCGCGACCCATCAGACGATCTTTGCGCCCGACGTCCTCGCCGATCCCGACTACCGCCCCGCGCGACCGGACGTCCGCAGCGAGGTCGCCGTCCCGGTGCTCCACGAGGATGAGCTCCTGGGCATCGTCAACTTCGAAGGCACCGCGACGAAGCCGATCGGGCCAACCCACGTCGCGGTCGCCGAGATGCTGGCCCGCTCGATCGCGGCGGCCCTCCGGTCGGCGCGCCTCGACGACGAGCGCCGCCTGCGCCTCCACGCCATCGAACGCGTCCTGGAGGTGAGCCGGGGCCTGACGGCCGACCTGGACCGTGGCCGCGTCATGGCATCCGTCGTCGACGCGGCGCGCGACCTGCTCGAAGCGGACGCCGTCGAATTCGCCACTCGCGGGGCCGACGGGACGTTCCGGGTCGAACAGGTCATCGGCGAACCGATCTCTCGGCTCGGCGCGGCCATCGAACCCGGCCAGGGCCTCGCAGGCCAGGTCGTTGCCGCCACGGAGCGAGTCGTGAAGACGGGTGCGGACGGCGAGCATGTGGGACTCGGCTTGCCGATCAGGCTCGAGGGCGAAGCCAGCGCTGTCCTCACGGTCACGCGGGATCGTTCCGATCGGGCCTTCAGCGAGCTCGAGCTGCGCATCGCCGACCTGCTGGTCACGCAGGCGGAACTCGCGCTGCACAACGCGGAGCTGCACGCACGGATGAGCGAGGCCGCCGTCCGTGACCAGCTGACCGGCCTGCTCAACCGACGCTTCTTCGACGAGGCCGTCGAGACTGCCTATGCCGCAGCGGAACGGGCAGGCACCGAGTTGAGCCTGATCGTCCTCGATCTCGACCGGTTCTCCGAGGTCAACAACCAGCACGGCCATGCCGTCGGCGACGCCGTGCTGAAGCGCGTCGCCCGCGCGATGGTGAGTTCGGTCCGCACGAGCGACATCGTCGCGCGGTACGGCGGCGAGGAGTTCGTGGTGATCGCGCCGGCCTCGAACCGCGACGACGCCGTCCGCCTCGCGGAACGCATCCGCGCTGCGGTGGCGGCCGATTCGCACCGGCCGATCGACGGCCTCATGGTCCCACTGACGATCTCGGCCGGCGTGGCGTCACGGATCGGCGACGAGACCGATGGCCGGGCCCTGTTCCGTGCCGCCGACTCTGCCCTGCTCGCTGCGAAGCGCGGCGGCCGCGACCGGGTGGTCAGCCTCTAGCGCCTCGCCCTGACGGCGCTGGCCGGCGTTGCGGCCTGCGCGCGCTCGCTCACGCACGTCTGAGTGCGCTCGCTCCTCGTGCTCGTCCGCGCCTTGTCCAACACCGTCCCGGCGAGGCGCTCGGTCCTCGTCAGTCGACGACGGTGTGGGTCTGCTCGCGCAGGAACTGCGCCACGTAGTACATCGAGAGAGCGGCCTTGCCGGTCGAGCCACTCCCCTTCCAGCCGCCGAAGGCCTGGATGCCCGGCCACGCGCCGGTCGTCGCGCCGGCGCGGCGGTTCACGTACAGCACGCCGGCCTCGATGCGGTCGGTGAACCGCTCGACCTCGGCGGGATCCTCCGAGTACACGCCCGCGGTCAGCCCGTAGATCGTGTCGTTGGCGAGGTCCAACGCCTCATCGAGCGAGTCCACGGCGTGGACCGCGGTGAACGGCGCGAAGAGCTCATCGCGGAAGAGCCGGTGCGAGGCGGGCAGCCCGCCGACGACCGTCGGCTCGACATAGAAGCCGCGAGCCAGCTCGCCATCCCCGAGTCGCTCGCCGCCGATGAACACGGTCCCGTCGCGACGCGCATCTGCGACCGCGCTCTGGTGCCGGTCGACGGCGCGCTGATCGATGATCGGCCCCAGCCAGTTCGCCCGGACCAGCGGGTCGCCGATCGTGATCGCCTCGGTCTTCTCGACCAGCAGGCGGACCAATTCGTCGTGGACCGGCCGCTCGACGTACACGCGTGAGTTGGCCGAGCACTTCTGCCCGCCGAACCCGAACGCCGAGCGCATGATCCCCTCGGCCGCCTCCTCGAGATCGGCCGTGCGCGAGACGATGGCCGGATTCTTGCCGCCCATCTCGACGATCGTCGGGCGTGGCCACGTCCGGCTGAACGAGTGGAAGAGCCGCATCCCGACCTCGTACGAGCCGGTGAACACGATTCCGTCGATACCGGGGTGATCCTGAAGCGCCTGGCCGACCGTCTCGCCCGGGCCCATCACAAGGTTGACGACGCCGGCCGGCACCCCCGCGTCGAGGTACGCCTCGATGAGCTTGACCGCGGACAGCGGCGACGCGCTCGACGGCTTGAACACGACCGTGTTCCCTGCCAGCATCGCGGCGCTGGTCGGGCCGGCGGAGAGGGCCATCGGGAAGTTGAACGGGCTGACGACCGCGAAGACGCCGTGCGGCCGCAGGATCGAGCGCGTGTGGACCGTCGCGTCGCCGAGGTTGCCCATGGGGTGGTCGTAGAAGGCGTTCTCCTCGGCGGTCTGCGCGTAGTAGCGGATCAGGTCCGCGGACTCCTCGACCTCACCGAGCGCCTCGATCCTGTTCTTGCCGACCTCGATGGCCATGATCGCGGAGTCGTCCATCAGGCGATCGCTGATGAGCTCGGCGGCCCGACGCAGGACCGCGAGTCGCTCCGGCCACGGAGTCTTGGCCCAGGCGGGCTGCGCGGCGCGGGCGGCCGCGATGGCGTCGTCGACGTCGGCCGCTGTGCCCTTCGCGAACGTCCCGAGCACGATGTCGGTGTCGATCGGCGAGCGGACCTCGAACGCACCATCGCCGTCACGCCAGGTGCCGTTCACGAGGTTCTTGTGGTGGCCGCCGAGGCCGGCACGGACGCGAGCGACCGCGGCTTCGAAGCCTGAGTGGAGCTCCTCGTTGTCGGCGCGGAGCGTCGCGTACGTGATCTTGATCCGCGGCTTCTCGTCGGTGGTCATGTGGTCCCTCGGTGTCGGTGTGGGCGCGACGCGCCGGGTTCGGAAGGTTGCGGTCAGTCTAGCGCGGCCACGACCTCGGCCAGCGATGCCGCGATGGCGTCGGGCCGGCGCTTCCGTCCATCGACCCGCTCGGCCACGTCGCGCGACGCGACCTTGCCGGTCAGCACCAGGATCCCGCGCAGACCGACCCGCTGGGCGGCCCGCACGTCCGCGTCGGGGTCGTCACCGACCATCGCCACCGATCCGGCGGGGACCCGGCGCCCAAGATCCGCGCGCAGCCCGTCGAGCGCCTGGCGAAAGACGACCGGCGACGGCTTGCCCAGGACCGTCGCCTTGTGGCCGGTCGCGTACTCGAGCCCGACGACGGCGGCTCCGGCGTCGAGGGTCGCTCCCCGCGGCGTGAGCCACCACGGATTGCGGTGCATCGCGAGGAACGTGGCGCCGCCGCGGATCAGGCGAAACGCCGTGTCGAGATTGCGATACGAGAGGTCGTCGCCGCCGTCGCCGATGACGACCGCGGCGACGTCCGCCGAGCCGGCCTCGGCCTCCTCGCGCGTCAGCAGATGCTGGCCGTCGAACTCCCGCCGCGCGTCCGGGGCCGCCAGGACGAACAGGGGCCGGCCGGGGAAGCTCGCCAGCGTGTAGGCCGCGGCGGCCGACGACGCGGTGATGAACCGGTCGGCCGGGATCGGCGTGCCGCCCTCGGCGAATCGCGCGGCCAGCGTCTCCCGGTGTGCGAGCGAGAAGTTCGTGACCACGCGGTACGGGATCCCGCGCACGTCGAGCCGCTCCAGCGCGGCACCCGACCCGGCGATCTCCTCGCCCTTGAGGATCAGCACGCCGTCGGCATCGAGGATGAAGGCTTCCACGCCCCGCAGGGCAGCGCGAAGGTCGGCCTGGGCGGGTCGGCGGTCGGGCATGATGGCAGCGTATCGGAAACATGAAGGAGCGAACGATGGGACTGCTGGACGGGAAGACGGCGCTCATCTTCGGCGTCGCGAACGACCACTCGATCGCCTGGGGCATCGCGCGGGCCCTGCACGACGAGGGCGCCGAGGTCGGCTTCTCGTCCGTCGAGAGCCTCATCGAGAAGCGGGTCCGGCCGCTGGCCGCGTCGATCGGCTCGACCTTCGTGGAGCCGTGCGACGTCTCGAAGGACGACGACATCGCGCGCGTCTACCAGCGCTGGGGCGAGACGCACGATTCGCTCGACATCCTGGTCCACGCGCTCGCCTTCGCGCGTCGCGAGGACCTGGAGGGCGCCTTCGTCGACACGTCGCGCGAGGGGTTCGGGGTCGCGCTCGACATCTCGGCGTACTCGCTCGTCGCGCTCACTCGAGGCGCAAAGCCCTACCTGCGGCGCGGGTCGTCGGTGCTGACGCTCACCTACTACGGGGCCGAGAAGGTCGTCGCGAATTACAACGTGATGGGTGTCGCGAAGGCCGCCCTCGAGGCCTCGGTCCGGTACCTCGCCGCGGATCTCGGCCCCGACGGTGTCCGCGTCAACGCGATCAGCGCGGGCCCCGTCCGGACACTCGCGGCCGCCGGCATCGCGGGCTTCAAGCGGATGTACGGCGAGTTCGCCGACATCGCGCCGCTCCGGGCGAACATCACGCCCGAGGACGTCGGCCGGTCCGCCGTCTATCTCGCGTCCGACCTCTCGAGCGCCGTGACCGGCGAGGTCCTGTACGTCGACGGCGGCTTCAACGTCCTGGGCGTGCCGACCGGCGACTAGGTCACGGGCGGCAACTCCTCGCGGGGATTCGCGGGCGCAGGTCATCCGGACGCCCGTTTCGCGCGTATCGCCTGTGTACGCAGATGCAACGGCTTGCGTTACCGGTCGATCCGACCGTACCATCTCGTTCCCGAAGCCCATCTCCGGAGTCACGATGACGGCCTGCTCGAGCGACCCCGCCACGCGCCCGGCGAGGACAGACACGTGGACCTGATCGCCGAAGTGGCGGCGGCAGCGCCGAGCGCGTCCGCCCTCACGCTGCTGTCGACGGCCCTGCTGCTCGGGATCCGACACGGCATCGACTGGGACCACATCGCCGCGATCACCGACATCACGAGCACGACCGCCACCGCCGACGCGGGTGATGAGCGCCATGTCGCCGAGCACCGGGCGGGCGCGGAGTCACACCACCACGGCGGCGCCGCCGAGTTCACGGCGCATGCGTCCGCCGAAGCCGCCATGGCGCTGCCCACGGCGGGGACGTTCGTCCTGACGCGAACCCGCTTCGTGTCCGAACAGCGTCACGCGATGCTGCTCGGGACGCTGTACGCCCTCGGCCATGCATCGGTCGTCGCGGCGTTCGGCCTCCTGGCCCTGATGTTCGGCGCGCTTCTGCCGGACTGGCTGGACCCGATCATGGGCCGCGTGGTCGGCGTGACACTCATCGTGCTCGGCCTGTGGGTCTTCTACTCCGTCTACGCCTACTTCCGTCACGGCACGGAATTCCGGCTCCGCAGCCGATGGATGCTCGTGTTCAGCTGGATGCGGTACTCGTGGCGCTGGTTCGGCGCCAGGCTCCACGGACACGACCACGTCGAGCCGGTCGAGATGAGCGCCTACGGCCGGCGGACGGCGTTCGGGGTCGGGATGATCCACGGCGTCGGGGCCGAGACCGGCACGCAGGTCCTGATCATCGCCGCGGTCGGCGGCGCAGCCAGCGTCGGCCTGGGGATCCCGATGATGATCGCGTTCATCGCTGGCCTGCTGCTCTCCAACACCGCGATCGTGGTCCTGACGGCGACCGGGTTCGTGGCCAGCCAGACCAAGAGCCGCATCTACCTCGTCATCGGGATCCTCGCGGGGATCTTCAGCCTGACGGTCGGCATCCTGTTCGTCCTCCAGGCCGAGAGCGTCCTGCCGGACCTGAACGAGATCTTCGGCTTCATCGGGGGCGCTCCCTAGCCCGTCCGACGATGTCGCCGCTCCGCTCAACGAACCTTGCGATTGACAGACAAGGTGACTTGCATTACAAACGCAGGGTCACCCAATCGCGGCTATCCCGCGAGCCCCAGGCCATGAGATCGGAGTCCCATCGTGACCTCTCGCTCCCGGTTCGCCGTCGGCGGCCTCCTCGTCATCGCCCTCGCCGCCTGCTCCGGCGCGCCCGCGACCGAGAGTGGCGGCGCCTCGATCGCGGTGTCGGTGAGTCCTGAGGGCTGCACGCCCAAGACCGTCACCGCCACGGCCGGCCAGGTGCTGTTCGTGGTCACCAACACCGGCGCCGACCCCGCCGAGTTCGAGATCATCGGCTCCGACCAGAAGGTCATCGACGAGGCCGAGAACATCTTCCCGGGCTTCGTGGTCAACCTCAAGAGCAGGCTCGATGGCGGCACATACGAGCTCGTGTGCGGCACGCTCACCTCCCCGCGCGGGGCCCTGACGGTGTCCGGTGGCGCCGCGGAGACGCGCCCACCGAGCACGGTCGTCGACCAGGCCGCCATCGACGCGGCGGTCGCCGAGTACCGCACCTACGTCCTCGCCCAGTCCGACGACCTCATCAAGGTCATCGACACGTTCACCACGGCCGTCGATGCCGGTGACCTCGAGGCGGCCAAGGCGGCCTACGGCCCCTCGCGCGTGCCGTGGGAGCGGGTCGAGCCGATCGCCGAGCTGTTCGCCGACCTCGACCCCAAGATCGACGCCCGCGAGGACGACTACCAGGCCGGCGTCGACGACCCCGGGTTCACCGGCTACCACAAGCTCGAGGAACTCCTGTTCGCGAAGGGCACGACCGATGGCACGACCGAGCTGACCGCCGGCCTCCGGGCGAACGTCGCCGAGCTCCGGACGAGGCTCGAGACGCTCGAGATCGACCCGCGGGTCATGACCCAGGGCGCCGGCGTCCTCATCGACGAGGTCGCACAGTCGAAGATGACCGGCGAGGAGGATCGCTACTCGAAGCTGGATCTCTGGTCGATCGACCCGAACCTCGAGGGCTCGGCCAAGATCGTGGATATCCTGCGCCCGACCCTCACCACGATCGACAAGGACTACCTCACGTCCCTCGACGACGCCTACGCGTCGGTCACGACGATCATCGACAAGTACGGCTCGCAGTCGAGCGGCTACAAGACCTTCGACCAGATCAGCGCGGCCGACCTCAAGGCGATGCAGGCCGGCCTGGCCAACCTCTCGGAGCTGCTCTCCGAGCTGTCCGGCCGGCTGGGCCTGGAAGCCTGAGCCGGTACCCAGCCTGATGGACGAAGCCAAGGTCCTTTCGCGCCGCCGGTTCCTCGCCGGTTCTGCCGCGGTCGGGGCGGCGGCCGTGGCCGGCGGCGTCGCGGGCGGACTCGGGGCGGTGGCGCTCGGCGGGGCCGCCCCGGCGGCCCAGGCGTCGGGCACCGAGCCCGGCTACATCCCGTTCGACGGCCCGCACCAGGCGGGCATCGTCCTGCCGACCCGGCCGCAGACCGCGGCGATCTTCGTGACGCTCGACGCGGTCGTCGGCAGCAAGCCCGAGCTCGCCACCGCGATCGCCGAACTGACCTCGCGGAGCCGCAAGCTGACCGCCGGGCTCGCGGCCGACCCGGGCGATCCGCTCTTCCCGCCGCCCGAGAGCGGGATCCTGGGGCCGACGGTCGGACCGTCCGACCTGACGATCACGGTCGGGTTCGGGGCGTCGCTGTTCGACGACCGGTTCGGTCTCGCCGACCGCATCCCGCGCCAGCTGGTCCGGATGCCCGACTTCCGCAACGACCGGATCCAGGCCGAGCTGGCCCACGGCGACCTGCTCCTCCAGATCTGCGCGACCGACGAGGCGAGCTGCCTCCACGCGCTGCGCTACCTGATGCTCGGCACGCGCGGATCGCTCGTCGTGCGCTGGCTGATCCACGGCTTCCAGCAGCGACCCGGCGGGACCGTCGAGCACGGCGGCACCCCGGCCACCCGACGCAACCTGCTCGGCTTCAAGGACGGGACGGCGAACCCGTCCCCCGCCGACCCGGCGCTCATGGACGAGCTCGTCTGGGTGGGCGAGGGCAAGGGCGAGCCGGACTGGGCGGTGGGTGGCACCTACATGGTCGCCCGGACGATCCGCATGTTCGTCGAGCGCTGGGACCGCACCGCGCTCGGCGAGCAGGAGGCGATCATCGGCCGGACCAAGCGGACCGGCACGCCGCTGGGCAAGGGCCGCGAGATGGACGACCCGGCCTACGGCGAGGACCCGGACGGCGAGCGCATCCCGCTCGACGCCCACATCCGTCTCGCCAACCCGCGGACACCCGAGACCGAGCCGAGTCGGCTGCTCCGGCGCGGCTACTCCTTCAGCCGCGGGTTCGACGGCGCGGGCCTGCTCGACGAGGGCCTCTTCTTCGTCGCATTCCAGCACGACCTCGAGCGCGGCTTCGTCGCCGTCCAGAACCGGCTGTCGGGCGAGCCGCTCGAGGAGTACATCCAGCCGGTCGGCGGCGGCTACTTCTTCGCGCCACCGGGCACGAGCGGCCCGGACGCGATCTGGGGCGCGTCGCTGCTCGCCTGACGAGCGATCCGCGTCTCGCCGGCGTCAGGCCGGCGCCCGACCCGATGCGCCCGACGGTCCCGAGGCGACCGGCGCCGGCTTCCGTCCGCCCCACACGAACAGGATCAGCACCGGGATCAGGTAGCCGAAGTAGCCGATGAGCTCGAGTGGTGTCGGGGCCTGGCGATAACCCAGGAGCCCGGCCAGCACCGACCCGATCGGGCCGTTCTGGGGCAGGACGCCGCCCAGGTCGAACACGGCTCCCTGGTTGACGATGAGGCCGGCCTCCCCGAAGGCGTGGATCGAGAACGCAACGAGCCCGGCGGAGACGAAGATCAGGACCACGCCGGTGTAGGTGAAGAACCGCCGCAGGTCGATGCGGATGCCCGCGGCGAAGATCCCGTAGCCGATGGCGATCGCCACGGCCAGCCCGAGCGTGGCGCCGATGACCGTCGAGGTGATGAGCTCCGAGGTCTGGGCGCCGAGGGCGAACAGGAACAGGACCGTCTCGAGGCTCTCGCGGGCGACGGCCACGAAGGCCAGGCCCGCGAGCGCGGTGACGGTTCCCTGCGCGAGGGCGGAGTCGACGCCGTGCTCGAGCTCGCCCTTCATCGCCCGTCCCTGGCGGCGCATCCAGAACAGCATCCAGGTCAGGACCGCCACCGCGAACAGGCCGGCGAGCCCCTCGAGCGATTCCTGGACGGCGACCGGCAGGCGACCGACGGTGAGGGTGACGATGAGCCCGATGACTGCCGACAGCGCCAGCGCGGCCCCGACGCCGAGCATCACGGGGCGGAGTCCATCGCGGCGGCCCAGCTTGACCAGGTAGGCGCAGACGATGCCGACGATGAGCGCGGCCTCCAGGCCCTCGCGGAGCAGCAGGAAGAACGCAGCAGCCATGGTCGAGGGAGCCTCCGGTGGCGACGGCCCGGGCCCGGTGCCGACTGCAAGTCCCCATGACCTGCAGATGCAAGGGCGCTTGTCATCGGGAATTTAGCGAGCGTCGCCCGGACGGTCAAGCGCTCAGTCCCCGGCGCGCACCTCGAACCGCGCGAGACGCCAGCTCGTGAGGAGCAGCGAGCCCAGGACGGCGATCGTCAGGACGACCGCGCCGACGCCGATCTGGAGCGGCGCGTCGGTGTCGACCTCGCCGCCGAGGCCCGCCACGATCCCCAGCGTGGCCTGCCGGATCGAGAGGAACTTCGTCCCCTCGAGCAGCTGGCCCAGGGCCCCCTCCCAGACGAGGACGTAGACGAGACCGATGATCAGGGCCCGCCCCGTCATCGTGCTCAGCGCGACGAAGACCGCCGCATATGCCGCTCCGCCGGCCAGGCAGGCGACCGCGTAGGCCATCGTGGTCTCGAGCCCGTCGCCCCGCCCGCCGACCAGCAGGCCGGTCACGATCGTCACCGGCACGACGAGCACCGCCGTCACGCTGACCGCCACGACGATCTTGGCCAGCGCCACGAGCCAGCGCCGGATCGGCTTGGTCAGGATGTACACGACGGTGCCGTCCTCGATCTCGGGGCCGAGCGACGCGGTCCCGAGGATGAGGGCCACGATCGGCATGACGGTCTGGACGACCAGGATGGCGAGCACCCGTTCCACGTCCGCGCGACCGCCGCGGACCTGGACGACGGCGCCCAGCAGGACGGGGATGCTCGCGAGGCCGAGCATGAGGAGCAGTCGCCGGCGGCTGAGCAGCCCGCGCAGCGTGACCTCGACGATGGCGGCGAACGGCGTCATCGACGGATCAGGTAGCTGAAGACGCTCTCGAGCGAGTCGTCGGTCGGCCCGACCTCGAAGAGGGTGATGCCACGGTCCTTCGCGACCACGGGCAGCGCCCGTGTGAAACCCCCGAAATCGGACGTCCGGATCGAGAGGCGCTCGCCGCTCAGCTCGACGCCGAAGACGCCGGGGTGGCCGAGCAGGGCCGCAGCCAGGCCCCGGTCGTCCGAGGAGCGCACGCGGAACGTGTGGGGCCGATCGGTCATGAGCCGGCGGATCGACCGGAAGTCGCCGGCCGCGGCCAGACGACCCGCGTACACGACCAGGATCGACTCCGCGAGCCGCTCGACCTCCTCGAGGATGTGCGAGGAGAAGAGGATCGTCCGGCCGGCCGCGGCCATCGCCTGGAGCAGGCCCATCATGTGCAGCCGTTGGCGCGGGTCCATGCCGTTGAACGGCTCGTCGAGCAGCAGGATCGAGGGGTCGTGGACCAGGGCGCTGGCGAGCTTGGTCCGCTGGCGCATGCCCTTGGAGTACGTGGCGATCGGGCGGTCGGCGACCTCGGTCAGCTCGACCGTCGCGATGGCACGCCGCGCCGCGGCGTCCGGGTCGGGCAGGTCGTGGAGTCGCGCGTTGAGCCGGACGAACTCGAAGCCGGTCAGGAAGGCGTGGATCGCCTCGCGCTCCGGGACCAATCCGATCTGGGCGTACATCTCGGGGCGGCCCCAGGCCGTCTGGCCCTCCACGAGGACCTCGCCCGCGGACGGCTTCAGCAGGCCGGCCATCAGATGCAGGAGGGTGGACTTGCCCGCGCCGTTGGGTCCGAGGAGGCCGGTGACGCCGGGGCCGAGGGCGAACGACACGTCGTTGAGCGCGACGACGTTGCCGTACCAGCGCGAGACGTGGTCGACGGCCAGGGCCGACAGCGGAGCGGGACCGGTCACGCGGTGATCCGGAGATAGCGCCGGACGGTCAGGCCGATCAGGACGGCGGTGGCGACCAGCGCGGTCACGACGTACAGCTGGCCCGGCAGGTCGAGCGCGGAGATCGCCGGGTTCTCCGAGACCGCTGCGAAGATCCAGGCATTCGCGCCGTCGAGGACGTCGCCCGGGCTGAACAGGACGAGGATGCGGGTCGTGTCGCTGCCGGTCAGCGACGTCAGGAGCGCGACCAGGACGGGCGGGATGACCGACACCGCGATGATGCTCGCGGTGGCATAGGCGCGCCGAGGCGTCCACGCCGAGATCAACGCCGACAGCCCGCCGAGAAGGCTGGCCGTGAGGATGCCCTGGAACAGGAAGCGGGGGACGGCGACCGCCTCGTGGCTGAGGCCGGTGGCCGGGTCCGAGGCGACCAGGACCCGCCCCACGAACAGGATCAGCTGCGGCGCGAGGTCGACGATCAGGAGGGCCACGATCAGCCCGGCGACCTTGGCGAGCACGTAGTCGGTCCGGGTGAGGGCCCGCGAGAAGTAGAGCGGCAGCACGCCGTACCGTTGATCGCGGCCGAAGATCTCCGGTGCCTGGGCCGCGCAGAACAGCATCATCAGGGTGACCGTGAAGCCGTGATAGGTGTCGTACCGGACCGGCGAGGCGCCGGCCAGCGCCTCGCCGCCGCCGGCCCGGGCGAGCAGGGCCGCGATCCCGACCGCGAAGATGGCCGGCAGGATCGCCAGGGCCGCGAGGATGAATGGGGCGAGCTTGGCCCGACCACCGCGACCGATCCCGTACGTCGATCGGACGGTGCTGCGGAACAGCGCGGTCGATGCGCTCCGGCGTCCGAGCCGCGGGCCGTGGTAGCCCTGATAGCCCAGGTCGTAGATGCTCCCGCCGGGTCCCGTGGCCGGTGTCGCGCCGGTCCGGCCGGTCGGCATGGATGCGGTCACGACGGCGCCTCCACGCCCGCGCCCGTCCCGGTGGCCGCGCTCGTCGGGAGGACCGCGCCCGGGACGTCGGTGAAGAGGTCCTCGAGGCCCTTGCGACGCTGCTCGAGGCGGACCAGGGGCAGGCCGAGCTCGGCGAGGGCGTCGCGCACGATGTCGTACGGTCGTTCGTCCTCGATGGGCACGACCACCGTGCGGCCGTCGACGGCCGGCGTCAGACCGCGTGCCGTCAGCGCGGCGACCAGCCGCGCCTCCCCCTCCTCGACCTCGACGGCGAGGTAGCCGGTCCGCTCGGTGAACGTCCCGAGCGGCGCAGCGCGGAGGAGCCGCCCGGCATCGATGGCCACGAGGAAGTCCGACACGCGCTCGATCTCGCCCAACAGGTGGCTGGCCACGATGACCGCGATGCCGAACTCGGCGCCGGTGCGACGGACGAGGGCCAGCATCTCGTCGCGACCGGCCGGATCGAGCCCGTTGGTCGGCTCGTCGAGCAGGAGCAGCCGCGGGTCGTGGACGAGTGCCTGGGCGAGCTTGACCCGCTGCTTCATGCCGGTCGAATAGCCGCCGATCGCGCGGTAGCGCTCCTCGTACAGGCCGACGTGCCGCAGGACCTCGGCCGTTCGCTCGCGTGCCGCCGAACCCGGCAGGCCCGACATCTGGGCCATGTGGCTGACGAAGTCGGTCGCCGAGGACTCGGGCGGCAGACAATCGGACTCGGGCATATAGCCGACGTACTGGCGGATCGCGGTGCCGTGATCCCGCACGTCCATGCCCATCACCTCGGCCATCCCCGCGGTCGGCTCGACGAGTCCGAGCAGGATCTTGAGGAGCGTGCTCTTGCCCGCCCCGTTTGCGCCCACAAGGCCGATGACGCCGGGTTCGAGGTCGAGGGTCAACCCGTCGAGGGCGGTCACGCCGCCGGGGTAGCGCTTGGTCAGGCCGCGCAGGACGACGAGGGGCATCAGGGCGCGAAGCCTACCCGGTACCGAACGTCAGGCTGCGACGATCTGATTGCGCCCCGCGCGCTTCGCCATCTGGAGGCCCACGTCGGCGACCTGGAGCAGCGATTCCATCGAGCTCACCTGGGGACCGACCGCCGAGCAGCCCGCGGAGACAGTGGCGTGCACCATGCCGCCGCCGTCGAGCGGGATCGGCATGACCTGGAGCTCGCGACGGATGTCGTCGGCGATCTTGGCCGCCTCGCTGAGGCTGGCGCCGTCGAGGAAGACAAGGAACTCCTCGCCGCCGAACCGGGCGACGATGTCGCTGGCCCGGAACCGGTTCTGGAGGATCGACGCGAACGTCCGCAGGACGGAGTCTCCGACGGTGTGCCCGTGCTTCTTGTTGAAGTTCCCGAAGTGGTCCAGGTCGAACAGGATCGCCGCGACCGGCCGGCGCTCGGAGACATCGAGCCGGTTGCGTGCGGCCAGCAGTCGTTCCAACGCGGCGTCGAGGTAGCGACGGTTGAACAGGCCTGTCAGCGGGTCGCGGATCGCGGCATCGGCCATCTGGGCATGCAGCTCGGCGTTGGCGATCGCGAGGGAGACGTGGCCAGCGATGATCGGCAGGACCTCCTGCTCGAGCTGCGTGTACGGGCGCGCGAGGTCGATCCGGAAGACGGCGAGCGCGCCAAGCACCGCATCGTCGCTCAGCAGCGGGACCGCCGCCGACGCCATGACATCGGCGAACTGGCCGCCGCGGATCGTGGACGGGAATGCGGTCTTCTCCAGGTGCGAGTCGACGACGAGACGTCGCTCGGCGATCGCCCGCCCCGAGACGCCTTCGCCCTCCGGGATCCGGACACCGACGAAGCGCTGGTCGCCACCCCGCATGGTCGAGATCCGGTAGTCGCCGAGGACCGTGTCGCGCGTGATCAACGCGACGATGTCGCTGCTCATGACCGCCCCGAGCGCTTCCACGATCACGGTGTAGAGCTCGTGCGGGTCGAGCGAGGCGTTGACTGTTCGCGAGAAGCCGGCCAGGGCCTGGAAGAGCTCGGCCCGCTGGGCGATGGCCTCGCGCTCCCGGCCCAGGGCGATGGCGGCCGCCAGTCGCTCGGCGATGAGGATCATTGTGGAGCGGTCGCTGTCATCGAGGCCGTCGACCCGGGGATCCTCGACGTTCAGGACGCCGAGCAGTTCGCCCGCGGCCATGAGCGGTGCGGAGATCTCGCTCAGGACGTCGCCCTTCGCGACCCGGTAGTCGGGATCGTCGCGCACGTCGCGGATGAACGCGGTCTCCTGCGTGCGCATGACGCGACCGACGACGCCGGTCGTGCCGTCGAAGCTCTCGAGGACCGTCTCGTACCCGCGCTGTGCCCCGAGCTTGACCGTCCCATCCTCCTGGAGCAGGTAGATGGAGACGTTCTGGTACCCGAACCGGCGGGTCATCAGGTCCATCAGCTCCTCGAGTGCGGCCGTCGACGAGCCCCTGGCAAGCAGGTGCCCGACGGCTTCGATGCCGGCCATCTGGCGGGCCCGGCGACGCTCGCGGCGGCGCGCTTCGCGGGCTCGACCGATCGCGGCCTCGAGGGCGCCGACCGTTCGCCGGGTGATCACTGCGAGGAGGATCATCGTGATGAGGAGCGCTGCGCCGCGCTGGACCAGTGTCGGGATGCCCGTCTCGTCCACGAACCGCGCGACGACGTAGGCGGCGATCGTGGTGCCTCCGACGATGAACGCCTCGCGACGACCGAACGCCGCGGCCACGGTGACCACCGGGAGGTAGAGGTAGGTCATCGGGCGGCTCGACGCGTCGCCGACGACGAGGCCGAGACAGAAGACGAACGCGACCGCGGCGAGCAGTCGGGGGGTCGCGTGGGAGAGCGGCGACGACCAGGCACCGAGCGCGAGCTGGAGGATGACGTACATCGCGCCCATCCCGGCGATCCAGAGGACCCCGAGGATCCCCGTGTCCTCCGAGAAGGCCTCGATGATCGTGCCGGCGACCGCGATCGCGATCGCGAGCATGACGTGGGTGTCGCTGAACAAGCGTCGGCGGCCCGCCCTCGCCACGCCCGCCTGTCGCGCTCGGAAGAACGCCGCTGGGTGCACCTCCGCAGGGTGGTCGCGGGGTCCTGTGGCGTCTCTGGTCCTATAGGCCCACCAGACTGCCCCGGACGTCCCATTGCCCACCTGATCGTGGCCGGGCTACGGCCGCGGATGCTCCGATCAGTGCTGGCGGAGGCTCCCGGCGACGTCGTCGGCGGTCTCGAGGATCGCGTCCAGGTCGCGCCCGTCGCCCGGCTCGATGACGATCACGACCATTTGGTCGTCGACCTCGAGCGCGACGACGCGCGTGATCCGGCCGGGCTCCAGGAAGTACGTGCTCTCGCCGGCGATGAAGAGCGCGATGCGATTCGAGCCTCGCGGGGTCACATCGACCGAGCGGCCACGGATCTTGTCGATCCGCACGCGCGCGGGGCGCGTCGCCGAGACCCCCTTCCGCTTCGCAATGGCGTCGATGAGCTCCTTGTCCGAGTCCTCCTTTTCCGCCGAGGCGCCGCGGACGTCCGGACGGGCCGCGAACGTCATGAAGCCCTCGTCCCGCGACAGCACCACCAGCCGATCGTTGTTCGTCGCCGCCGACCAGCCGTCGCCGAGCTCCACGGAGATCGACGGCTCGAAGCGGGCCGGGGTGTAGCGGCCCGGTCCGAGAGTGCACGGCAGCTCGAAGAACGGGTCGCACAGGTCGGCCACCTCGCCCGGCTCGACGGGAGTGGGTTCGGGAGTCGGCTCGGGCGTGGGCTCGGGCGTCGGTGTCGGCTTCGGCGTGGGTTTCGGCGTCGGCGCGGGAGTGGGTTCGGCCGTCGGGTCCACGACCGCCGCAGCCGAACGGGCCGGCTTGCCGGATGCCCCGACCAGACCGCCGCCATCGCCGAGCGCCGGGAGCGCTGCGAGTGCCACGACCGCCGCCACGAGGATGACGATCGCGATGCCGACCTTGCGGCCCGTCGTTCGGCCCGCTCCGCCCGGCGGATAGGTCGCCCGACGGCGCGCGGCGGCCATCCCGGCTCGCGCGTGCGGCGTGTCGGACGCCCAGCCGCGCCGGTCGACGACGGTCGTCGGGACGGCCGGATCGACGCCGCCGACGAGCGGCTCGAGCGCGATGGCCATGGCCGACCCGCTCGCGTAGCGCTCGGTGGGGTCGGCCGCGAGCGCGCGCGTCACGACCCCGTCCAGTGCGAGCGGGACGTCCGGCCGGCTGTCACGCGGCGATGGCGCCCGCGCGCCCACCCGGGCGAGCGCGATCTGACCGGGCGTCTCGCCGTTCCACGGTCGGCGCCCGGTCAGAGCCTCGTACATCACGAGACCGAGTCCGTAGACGTCGGACGCGGGCGTCGTCGACAGGCCCTGCGCCTGCTCCGGGCTGAAGTACTGGACGGAGCCAAGCGTCGTGCCGGGCAGGGCGCCCTCCGCGTCGGCGGCGAGTCGGGCGATCCCGAAGTCGGTGATCATCGCCCGGCCGTCGCGCGCAAGCAGGATGTTGCTCGGCTTCACGTCGCGATGGACGATCCCGCGCACGTGTGCGACACCGAGTGCCCGCGCGATGTCGAGCCCGATCCGCGCCACGTCGTTCGCGGGGAGCGGCCCGGCCCGGTTCAGGCGGGCGGCGAGGTCCTCGCCCTCGATGAGGTCCATGACCAGGAAGGGACCGGCGGGATCCGAGCCCGTGTCCACGCACGCCACGATGTTCTGGTGGCGCAGGACGGTGGCCGCCAGGGCCTCACGCCGAAATCGATCTGCCAGATCGCGATCGGCGCTGATCTCGGGTCGGAGCAGCTTGAGCGCGACATCGCGGCCGAGGCGGGTGTCGTGGGCGCGATAGATCGTCGCCATCCCGCCTCGCCCGATGATCTCGCCCAGCCGGTAGCGGTTCGCGATGAGCCGCTCGCCGTCCGGAACCGGTTCGGGTCGCTCGGTCACGCGGCCGACGATAGACCAGTCGGCCCGAACGGGTCGCCGAGGAGGGGTCGGGCGCGAGCCGGCCTAAGGTAGCGACACGTGAACCCTTCTCGAGATTGAGGGCCCGCCCTCTCGAGGCATCGGGTCCGTGCCGGATGGCCCGGGGCCAGATCACGGCCAACGTGGATGACATCGCCGACACCCGTTCGGCGGGGCATCCAAGGAGGATCGTGATGGATCACCCGGACAACCTGTTCCAGCTGGCCAAGCGTCATCAGCAGGACCTCAAGGACGAGGCCCAGCACAACCGTCTGGTCCGGAACCGCAGCTCGGTCCCGCACGAGGAGCCGCGAGATCGGTTCCGCGTCCGTGACCTGCGCTGGCTGCTGCTCCGGCCGAGCGGCGCATGACGAGGGGGTCGGCGACGACCCGGGTGGCGTACCGCGTACACCCGGGTCGTACCATGTTCGTTCCATTGCGACCCTGAGGGTGAGAGGAGGCTCGGGATGCATCTCCAGGTCAAGGCCAAGACGACCAAGGGCGGGACGATGAGCGTCCACGACGACGACGGCGAGGACATCGCGGTCAGTGCGACGTACCAGCCGGGGTCGCTGGTCGGGATGCTCGACGTCCTCGAGCGCAACGGCTTCAATCTCCGCACCGCGAGCGGCAACAACGTGGAGCTCGGTGGTGAGTTCAACTTCTGGGTCGACGGGCGAAACGGCGACGAGGACCACGACAAGGCGACCCACGCGGCGGCCAAGCTGCTGCGACGCGAGGGGTACGAAGCGGAGGTCCACGAGGTCCACGCCAAGTACCTGAGCGACACGAAGGGCACGCTCAAGCAGTTCGTCGACGAGGTCACCGAGGGCAAGCTGCTGGTCATGGAGATCAGCGTCGGCACGCCGGACGAGGAGGGCATCCCCGTCCAGATCTTCACTGCGAAGGTCCGACGACACGCGGCACGCGACTGAGCGCGGCGCCGGGGCGGCGCGGGCCGGCGTTGCGGCCTGCGCGCGCTCGCTCACGCACGCTGGAGTGCGCTCGCTCTCGTGCTCGGCCGCGCGTTGGCCGGCGCCGTCCGGGCGCCGCTTCGTGACGTTGCCGGTTCGAGGGCGCTACTTGCGGGTGTAGGTGATCGGGAAGTCGATCTCCCATCGATCGCCCGCGTCCCCCAGCCCGCGCTCCCATCGTCCCTCGATCGTCTGCCCGTCGGCCGAGATCTCGCCGATGAAGCGCTGGTTGAAGCCGGGGCCGTCGGGGCCGTTCCAGTCCTCGCCCGGCGCCCGCCATATCGTCCACGTCGAGCCGTCGATGTCGGTCATGAACAGCCGCTTGACCCCGCGCGAATCGAAGTAATGCATCGGCTGGGGCTGGCCGTCGGGTGCCCCGCCGATGATCGAGAGTGTGTCGGGCATCTCGGCGGGCTCGCCCACCGTGTGGAACACGATCAGCGCACCCAGGCGCTCGATCGTGGCCTCGACGGAGACCGCTAGCGGCGGTTCGCTCGGGATCGCTCCCTCGCCGTGCCACTCGCCGATCAGCGGCTCGAACTCGTCCATGTCAGTCGGCGTCGTCGAGCGGGTCCGCGGCGGTCAGGCCGGCGCGGGCCGCGATCATGGCCGCCTCGATGCGGCTGCTCACCCCGAGCTTGTCGAGGATGTGGGTCACGTGCACGCTCGCGGTCTTCGGGCTGATGAACAGCTCCTTGGCGATCTGCCCGTTCGTCCGACCGGCGGCGACGAGCGCGAGCACCTCGAGCTCCCGGACCGACAGCCCCAGGTCGTTGAGCGGACGGGACGCCGCGGCCGGCACCGCCATGACCGGCTCCCCGACCTGTGTCGCACCATCGCCCTCAGCGGTCGCCCCCGACGACGCGGGTCCCGCGGTCGCGATCGCCAGCCGACCGCGGCGAGCGAGCGCATCGATCGCATCGCTGAGCGGCCGCGCCCCCAAAGCTGTCGCGGTGTCGCGGGCCTGGCCGAGCGTCGCGGCCGCGTCCTCGCGGGCGCCGCTCATCAGCGAGGCCTCGGCTTCGCGTAGTCGGGCGTATGCAGCCGGGAACGGCATCGGGATCGCGGTCCATGCATCGGCCACCGCGTGCCATGCCGCTGCGCCGGCGGTCTCGGCCAGCCGACCAGCCTCGGCCGCGCACAACGCCTGCAATGCGCGACCCGACGCGGTCGTCGGCGGATGCTCGGCCCACAGGGCGTCGGCTCGTCGAAGCGCGGTGGCCCCGTCGGCCTCGGCCGCGGCGATGTCCGTCGGCCGGCGCAGGGCCCGGGCGCGTTCCGCGCGATCCGCCGCGGCCCGCAGGCCCAACGCGCAAAGCGGACCGACGAGGACCGTGTCGTCGCCCGCGTCGAGATGCGCCCACCCGGCCGTGACCGCGGCTGCGGCTCGCTCGGGATCGACCTCCTCGAGGGCCAGCTCGGCCGCGACGACCGCCACGAACGCCCCGACATCGGCGTCGATCTCGCCGACCGCCAGCCGTTCCGAGGCCGCCAACAGGTCGCGCGCCACACCGAACTCGCCAAGGGCGGCGAGCAGCCGCGCCGTCGCCGAGTCGCGATAGATCGTGCCGAGGCCGCCTGCCTGGCGATCGAGGCTCGACCGCGCGTCGGCCTCGGCCTCGGCCCAGCGTCCGGCGCGGAAGAGGGCGTCGATGGCGACCGCGTGGAAATGCGTCCCGAACCGTCGCTCGAGACCGTGCGATCGCGCAGCCTCGATCCCGGCGGCCGCCGCGGCCACCGCATCGTCGAGGCGGTCGGCGACGATCAGCTGGTAGGCGAGGTTCGCGAGCGCAAGGATCTCGATGTCGAAGATCCCGTGCTCCTCGCCGATCCGCCGCGCCGCCTCGAGCTCGGCGATCCCCGCGTCCGGCTCGCCGAGCGAAACGAGGTCCGGGCCGAGGATCGCCCGCGCCCGACCCTCCGCAGCGGTGGCACCCGATTCCACCGCGCAGGCGATCGCCGACTCGGCGACCTGGCGCGACTCGCCGTAGTGGCCGGCACCCATCAGCCAGCCGGCCAGGCCGACGAGGACGTGCGCGCGCTCTTCCGATGGCGGCTCGCTCGGGACCAGCCGGACGGCCTCGCGGTGCTCGGCCTGCGCCTCCTCGCTGCGGTCCTGTGTCCACAGGCTGTAGCCGATCCGCGAGTGGAGGTACCCGGCCAGGGCCGGACGCTCGGTCTCGTCGATCCGCTCGAGGGCTGCGCGGAGCCAGGCGATCGCCTGGTCGCTGTCGCCGGCGTCGTCGGCCACCCAGGCCGCCCGTCGCCGAAGCTCGATCGAGTCCGGCAGGTCGGAGGCGTCGCGGACGTCGGCCGGCACGCGCGACTCGAGGCCGATGGCCAGGCCGTACTGGCGGCAGGCCGCCGCATACGCGTAGACGGCCTCGGCGGCCTGGGCCGCCTCGATGCAGGCGCGGAACGCCTCCGTCGGCCGATCGGCAGACAGCCAGTGGTGGGCCAGCTCGGCCGCGGCCCCGGCAGGACTCGGATCGGCCAGCTCGGCTCGCTCGGAGAGCACGACGGCGAAGCGTTCGTGGATCCCGCGACGCTCGGCCGGCAAGAGGTCGCGCTCGAGCACCTCCCCCAACAGGGAGTGGCGCGGCCGAAGCGATCCCGTGGCCGGATCGGGGACGAGGATCCCGGCCGTGACGGCGGCACGGATCGGCTCGCGGACCGTCGCCTCGTCCCGCTCGGACACCGCGGCCACCAGCCGCTCGTCGATAGGCCGGCCGGCCACGGCGACCACGCCCAGGAGTCGCTGGCTCTCCTCGGGCAACGAGGCGATCTGACCGGCGAGCGTCTCCGACAGGGTCCGCGGGAGCGGGCCCGTGCCGCCGCGTCGTTCGACCCCGACCAGCTCCTCGACGAAGAACGGATTGCCGCCGGAGCGGGCGTGGATGCGCTCGACCTGCGCGTCATCCGCGACGGACCCGAGGATCGTGGCGACCTGACGGCCAACCTCGGCACGGTCCAGCCGGTCGAGGTCCAGCCGCTCGGTCCGGGGATCGCGCTCGAGTGCGGCGAGCCACGTGGAGACCGGGTCGCCGTGCGCCAGCCCGTCGGTCCGGACCGTCAGCACCAGCAGCAAGCGGTCGCGCTCGAGATTGCGGGCGAGGAACGTGACGAGGTCGCGTGTCCCGCGGTCGACCCAGTGCAGGTCCTCGAACACGAGCACTGTCGGCGCCTCGGCTCCCAGGTCGCCCAGCAGGCCGAGGACGAGCCCGAACAGGCTCGCCTGGGCGAGGCCCGATCGTGCGTCGGAGGCCAGACCGCGCGCGCCGTCCGGGGCCTGGGCGATCGGCCCGATGCCGGGCAGCAGCCGTCCGATCTCGTCGCGGCCCGGACCGAGGACGGATGCGATGCGATCGGGCGGCAGGTCGCGCAGGAAGGTCCGCAACGCCTCGGTGAGCGGGGCGTACGGCAGGCCGTCGTCCGCGAGGTCCAGGCAGCCGCCGACCAGCACGCGCGCGCCGTCGCTCCGGGCGCGCCCGGCGAACTCCTCGATGAGCCGCGTCTTGCCGATGCCGGCCTCGCCGGCCACCACGACGATCCCGGGCCCGCCGTCGGTCGCGCGGGTCAGCCCCGCACGGAGCGCCCCGAGCTCGGGCTCCCGGCCGACCAGTTCCGGACTCGATACCAGGCTCACCATCGCGCGAGTCTACGCGTGACCCGTTTGTTTGAGGTACCCGTGGCGTCTCGATTGAGGCACCGCCCGATGGCGCCGACAGCCGCCGGATCGACCCTTGCGTCAGCCGGCGGACGACCGCCCGATACGCAAGGAGATGACAGATGCGAGCGCTCTACCTGTTCCTCGACCGAACGACCGGCGTCGGCCGGCCCCGCCACACCGCCGACGAGTCACTCACTCCGATCCGGACCGGGGCGTTCACTGCCTGGATGGCTTCGGCACCCGCCAGCCAGCGACCCCGGCTGCACGTGATCCCCGGTGGCCTGACCGATCAGGGCACCGAGCAGGGCGCCGCGCCCAGCAAGGTGCCGGCGGCATCGAGGCCATAGCCAACGGGGAACACCGCCCCGTCGCATGCGTTCTTCCCGGTCCGGGGAGCGTCGTCGGGCGTCTTCGGCCACGTGTACGGTGTCAGGCCACCGAACGGCGCATCGCCGAGCAGGACATCGGCGACGCCCGACCCCTCGGTCCCGGGCAGCCACGCGGCGACCACGGCGTCGGCATCGGACCAGAGCCGGTCGAGCATCACGGGACGTCCGGAGAGGACGACCACGACGAGCCGATCGACCAGCGGGCGCACCGCGGCCACGATGTCGACGTCCGCCTTGGGCAGGCGCAGGGTTCCCGAATCGCCCTGTCCCTCGGCGTAGGGCTGCTCGGCGACGACGACGATCCCGGTCCGGGCGTGCGTGCCGGCCTTGAACGTCCCGGCAGGATCGACCGCGAGGCGATCGCCCAGCCGGGCGGCCAGCGCGTCGGCGATCGTCGTGCCCGGCGTGATCGGCCCGGCAGCGCCCTGCCATTCGATCGTCCAGCCGCCTGACTGGAGTCCGATATCGTTCGCGCCCGACCCGGCGAGCAGGACGTCGCCCGTGCCGGGCAGCGGCAGCACCCCGGGCCTGGCCTTGAGCAGCACCGCGGACGCGGCCACGGCCTTCCGGGCGAGCGCCCGGTTCGCGGCCGATCCCAGGTCGGCCCCGTGGCCGGATGGCGGCATCGGCGTCTCGAAGAGGCCGAGCTCGAACTTGACCCGCAGGATGCGCGCGACGGCGTCGTCGACCCGGACGCCCTCGATGGTCCCCGCCGTGAGTCCGGCCTTGACCGCCGCCTGGAAGCGGGCAGCGTCGTAGGGGACCATGACCATGTCGATGCCCGCGGAGATGGAAGCCGCGACGGCCGTGTCGTAGTTCGGATCGACCTGGTCCACGCCGGCCCAGTCCGACACGACGAAGCCCGTGAAGCCGAGCTCGCCCTTCAGGACCTCGGTCAGCAGGTGGTGGTCGCCGTGGACCTTGCCCGCGGCGGTGCTCGAGAACGACGCCATCACGATCCGGACGCCGGCGTCGATCGCGTCTTCATAGGGAGTCATGTGGATCGCCCGCAGCGTCGCCTCGTCGACGTCGGTGACGCCCTGGTCGATCGCGTAGCCCGACGTGGTCGACGAGCCCCAGAGGGTGCCGCCGTCGCCGAGGAAGTGCTTGGCGGTCGCTGCCGCGGAATCGGTCGCCGTCAGCTCGTCGCCCTGGAGCCCGCGGATGGACGCGCTCCCGAGCTGGGCCACGATCGAGCGGATCCTCGCTGAAGCCCTCGTAGGTCCGGCCCCATCGCACGTCCTGCGGCACGGCCAGCACGGGACCGAAGTTCCAGCGGATGCCGGTGGCGGCCAGCTCGACCGCGGTCGCCCGGCCGATCTGCTCGACGAGCGCAGGGTCGTTCGCCGCGCCCAGTCCGACGTTGTGGGGGAAGACCGTCGCGCCGACGACGTTGCCGTGGCCGTGCACGGCGTCGACGCCGTAGAGGATCGGGATCCCGAGGCGCGTCGCGAGGGCGGCCTCCTGATAGGCGTCGACCATCGCGTACCAGCCGTCTGCATCGTTCTTCGGCGGCGAGCCGCCGCCGCCGCTCAATACGGAGCCGAGGAGCAGGTTGGTGACGCCGGCCGGGTCGACCGAATCCTTCTCGAGCTGGGTCATCTGGCCGATCTTCTCGTCGATCGTCATCTCGGCCAGGAGGGCCTCGGCGCGGACGTCGGGGGGCAGGCTCTCGTCGTGCCAGTCGGTCGCGGCGGACGGACTCGGGCTCCCGGTCGGCGGCGCCGACACCTCGGAGGTGCCGCAGGCGCCGGCGACGAGAGCCGCGACGACCAGGAACGCGATCAGCCTCCGGGTCATGCCCTGACCCGGAGCGGCGTCGCGAGCGTCTGCCCTCGCCAGCGGGCGGACTCGATCACTGCGTGTCCTTCCGGCGCGACGTGTCGCGCATCTTGGCCTCGTATGCCTCAAGCGCGCGCCTGACCTGCCGACGCTTGGCTTCCGGGATGATCTCGACCAAGACGACCACGACAGCCGCGGTCCAGAGCGCAAAGCCGAACGTATAGAGCAGGTCGGCCAATAGGCCGAAGGGTTCCGTCGTCGCCGTCGATCTGAGGAAGTACCCGGCGACGTACGCGATGAGGCCCACCACGAATGCGCCCGCGAGCGTGAAGTACAGGAAGCGCTGCCCGTAGGCGCCCTGCCGCAGCACGCTCATGTGCTCCTCGAACCAGGCCTGGACCTCAGGGTCGTCCAGGTCGATCTCGTCGTCAGGGCGCGGGGTAGGCTGCGACACGGTCTACCTCCGATCCGGGTCGACGAGCGGCCCGGCCGGCCGGGTCCGGCTCGCAGCTCGTCGGGGCTGGATCGTATCTTCCCGTGGTGCTCTGCGAGTCCGGGGGCAGGCATGGAGCTTCACGCTGTGCTCCGTCAGAGCCCGAGATGGGGTGAGTGGAGCGGGAGACGAGGTTCGAACTCGCGACATGCAGCTTGGAAGGCTGCCGCTCTGCCAACTGAGCTACTCCCGCCCGCGGCGCGAAGTCTATCAGGCGTGCTTGGACGACCCAGCGCGCGGCGACTCTCGCTGATCAGGCCGTCGCAAGTTGTGGGCGGGCGGGTGGCGGCGGAGTGTCGCGATGCAGTCGGACGCGGCGCAGGAGTTGCGCATTGGCGGCCACGATGATCGTCGAGAGACTCATGGCGATGGCACCAACGGCCATCGAAATGTCGATGCCCCATGGGACGAAGATGCCCATGGCGACCGGGATCGCCACGAGGTTGTAGCCGGTCGCCCAGACAAGGTTCTGGACCATCTTGTTGTAGGTCGCCCGCGACAGTTCGATCGCGGCCACCACGTCCCGTGGGTCGCTTCGGACCAGCACGATGCCGGCCGACTCGACGGCGACGTCGGTCCCGGCGCCGATGGCGATGCCGACATCGGCCGTCGCCAGCGCCGGCGCGTCGTTCACGCCGTCTCCGACCATGGCGACCTTGCGGCCGCCGTCCTGGAAGCGCTTGACCGCAGCGGCCTTGTCGGCCGGCAGGACCTGCGCAGCGACCTCGTCGATGCCGAGGCGGCGCGCGACCGAGTCGGCCACGGCCTGGCTGTCGCCCGTGATCATCGCCACCCGGACACCGAGCCCATGGAGCGCGTCGATCGCCTCCTTGGACTCCGGTCGGACCTCGTCCTCGACGGCCACGATGCCGGCCACGGCGCCATCGACGACGACGTGCAGGACTGTCCGCCCTTGCTGATCCCAGTCCGCGGCCTGCACATGCGGCGTCAGACCCTGCTCATGTAGCAGCCGCGGTCCGCCAACGAGAACGTCATGACCGTGGACCCTGGCGCGCGCACCGCGACCGGCCAGCGCCTCGAAGTCGGAGGCTTGCCGTGTCTCGACACCTCGCTGCTTCGCACCTTCAACGATCGCGCGCGCGAGCGGGTGCTCCGAGTCGGCTTCGACCGACGCCGCGAGCCCGAGGACACGTTCGGCATCCATCGAGCCCGCCGCGACGTCAACGAGGACTGGCTCGCCCTTGGTCAAGGTCCCGGTCTTGTCGAAGATCACTGTGTCCAGGGTCCGCGCCCGCTCCAGGGCGAGGCGGTCCTTGATGAGCAGGCCATTCCGTGCGCCGAGCGAGGTGGAGATCGCGATGACCAGCGGGATCGCCAGACCGAGGGCGTGCGGGCAGGCGATCACCAGGACCGTCACCGTCCGAATCAGCGCGCCCTCTGGGTCGCCGAGCAACCACCAGCCGACCAAGGTGATCGCGCCGGCTGCGAGCGCGACGTAGAACAGGAGTGCTGCGGCCCGGTCAGCGAGCGCCTGCGCCCGTGACGCCGATGCCTGCGCCTGCGCGACCAGGCGCATGATCCCCGACAGGGCCGTCTGATCCCCCGTCGCGGTGACCCTGACGCGGAGTGAGCCGCCAGCGGCGACGGTGCCGGCGATGACTTCGTCGCCGACCTGCTTGGAGATGGCGCGGGACTCGCCCGTGATCATCGACTCGTCGACGTCGGCGCTCCCGTCGACGATC
The DNA here is from genome assembly GCA_963704775.1 of uncultured Chloroflexia bacterium. Classification (GTDB taxonomy): domain Bacteria; phylum Chloroflexota; class Limnocylindria; order Limnocylindrales; family CSP1-4; genus SPCO01. Next base: position 399,339 of record CAVPHR010000001.1, read on the forward strand.
AGGCCATCGGCGGGGACCCGCGCACCTGGTCGGACGAGCACGACGTCGTCCAACTGCAACGCGCTGATCGGCACTTCCTCGGTGCCATCGGCAGCCACCCGCTCGGCGGTGTCCGGCAGCAGGGCCGCGAGGGCCGAGAGCGCGCCCTGTGCCTGCGCGATCGACCGCATCTCGAGCCAGTGCCCGAGCAACATGATCGTGATCAGGGTGGCCAGTTCCCACCAGATCTCGACCTCGAAGAAGCCGAGCGTGCCGGCCCACGAGGTCACGAAAGCGACGATGATCGCCAGCGAGATGAGGGTCATCATCCCGGGCTTGCGGTCGGCCAACTCGCCCTGGGCTCCACGGATGAAGACCAACCCGCCGTAGAGAAAGATGACCGTCCCGAGGACCGCCGGCACGTACTCGATGCCCGGGATCGCCGGGATCGAGTAGCCGATCCAGCCCGCGACCTCCGGGCTCAACAGCACGGTCGGGATCGTCAGGGCAAGGCTCAGCCAGAACTTGTCGCGGAACATCGCCACCGAGTGGCCGGCGTGCCGGTCATGCCCGGCCGCGTGACCCTCGTGATGGGCGGCGGCTGTGGGCGGCGGTTCGTGGTGCTGTTGGTGCGCTGCCTTATCCATTCAGGTCCTTCGCTCCGATACTCCCCCCCAGTATCCTACGAACGTCAAGACCCGAGGGTCTCTCCAAGAGGACCGGACCTGGTCTGTGCCGGACGATGGTCAGCAGATCGTCGAGATCGAAGGCGAGACCGGTGCCGTCGGAAGGCGCATGCTGCGGGGTGCCGGGACTGCGCAGCGATCGGGTGGGACTGAGATGAGCAGCTGGAATGGGATGAGCAGCACGCGGGCCGCCGAAGACCAAGCACGTCCCGCCGAACCGCGAAGGAGCCGCATCGGCATCGGGAAGATCATCGTGCTCTCGTTGGGCGTAGGCCTCGCGGCCGCTGTCCTCCTCCCCTTCATCCCGTGGCCCACGGTCGACGCGAACTTCGCCACGGCGATGGTGCTGCTTGGCTTCGCCGTTGGATGGGCGCTCCTGGGTGCTCTCTCCATGCGGTGGACCGATCAGCCGCAACAGTGGGCGTACGCCCCAGCGCTGTTCATGGGCGTCAGCGCCGTGCTCCTGCTCTTCCTGCCGGATGCCGTGCTGGAGGCGCTCGACTGGGTCTGGCCGCCGGCATTGCTCGTCCTGGTGGTTTGGGTCTTTCGCCGCGCCAAGCGTGATCTGCGGAGCCGGACCCGCACATGGTTGCTCAACCCGGTGCTGGCGGTGCTCGTGCTGTTCGCGCTGGGTGGCGCGTACCAGACCATCGGTGGCGCGATGGATCCTCGCGTCGCCATGCGCGGCGAACTCGTCGACGTCGGGCCGTATCGCCTCCACCTGGAGTGCACCGGCACGGGCGCCCCAAGCGTCATCGTCGAGCCCGGCGGGGGGGCGTCGGCGGCGACCCTCGGTTCAATCGCGCCGGACGTTGCCCGCCATACGACCGTGTGCATCTACGACCGAGCGGGAAAGGGATGGAGTGACGCCGCCCAGACGGCACCCGACGGCGCGCAGATCGCGACCGACCTCCACACGCTGCTCGAGCGAGCCGATGTGCCTGGCCCCTACGTCCTCGCCGGCCACTCCTTCGGCGGCCTGTACGTGATGCGCTACGCCGCGCAGTATCCGGACGAGGTCGCCGGCATGGTGCTCATCGATTCGACGGCCCGGAACACCAACCCGGTACCGCCGACGACCGAAGGCTCGGACAGCCTCCTCAAGCACTTCTCGGCGTTGATCTCCGCAACGGCTCGGCTCAGTCTGGGGCGACTGCTCGGTGCCACGGCCATGGAGATGGCGAGCTTCATTGATGAGTTCGCGGTCGCGGACCGATCCGCGAGCGAGGCGGGCGCACTCACGAGCCTGAGCGGAAAGCCCTTGATCGTGCTTACAGCCGAAGAAGGGAACGCCCCTGGATGGATCGAGAAGCAGGCCGCGTTGGCCGCGCTCTCGACCAACAGCCTGCACAACGTCGTGCCAGGAGCAACCCATCAGTCCCTCGTCGACAACCCGACCCACGCCGCCGTCGTCAGCCAAGCGATCGTGGACGTCGTCGAGGCCGTACGGACCGGAGCGCCACTCGCGACGCAGTGACGGGCGGGCTGAAGGTCGCTGGTGCTGGGATATCGCTCTCGCCCCGACGAGATTCCCCGCATGTTTTCCAGGCCGGGTGGCTCGTCGCGCACACCAGCCCGGCGAGCTTCACTCTTCCGCGCCAGCAGCTCTAGATCGCCACACACCCGGTATGACCTGGCATTGAGCTTGGAAGGCTGCCGCTCATCCAACTGAGCTACTCCCGCCCGCGGCGCGAAGTCTGTCAGGCGTGCTTGGACGACCTGGCCAGGGAGGTCGCGCCCGACCCAGAGGTCTCGACGAGCCCGGCCGAGGATGTCGGTCGGACGAGAGCGAACGCGGCCAGGATCGAGGAAACGACGCCGAGGCAGGTCACGGCCACAGCAACGGGCACGCCAGCCTGATCGCCGGCCGCGGCCATGAGGAGGAAACCACCCACGATACCGGCGCCCATGAGGGGGATCCAGATCAGCAACGGAAAGGCGAAGGTGGCGGCGCCCGTGCGACGCCACAGGCCGATTCCCGCGAGGGCGCAGAGTGGCAGGAAGAACGCGAGGTCAAGGGCGTACACCGGATTGGCGGAGATGCCGGCCGTGACCAGGTCAGCCGGCAGGACGCCGGTGAGGCTCGTGGCGGCGATCTGTCCCAGCCACATGAGGCCGAACAGCGCGCCGACAGCGACCAGGAGGCCGCCGGCCGCGCGCCGGTGGAGTCGGTTTGCGAGGTCCTCCGTTCCCGCCACGGCTTCGCGACCGCCCAGCACCAGGCTCCACAGCGCCAGTCCGAGGATGGCGATGTGCATCGCGGTCAGCGGGTTCATCGCCACCGAGAAGGCGAAGATGGCGTAGTTGTAGACGAGGTACAGGAGCCCGGCAACGACCGCCGATCGCCCGGCCGCCTGTCCTCGTCCGGCCGCCCACAGGCCGACGACGAGGACGGGCACGGCCAGGAAGAGCGTCGCGAGGTCGGTCCCACGGGCCTGCAACACCCAGTTGGGTGCATCGACGTAGAGGCCGCTGACGAGGAGGCCAGCCATCGCCGCGACTCCTGCCAGGACCGTGGCGATGGCTGCCAGTCTGTACGAGGTCGCGTTCATCGCCTGTGCCTAGGCCGCGAGCTGGCCGGCGGTTGGGCGCCCGGCAGCCTCTTTCGGCGGCGCCGTGCCGTCGGGTCCGGCGAGGACGTACACCAGCATCGCGATGAAGCCGAAGCTCAGGAGCCCGAGCACGAGCAGAACGACGAACCACGTCTTGTCCTCGAGTCGGGACGTGTTGACGACGGCGCCGATCCAAGCGATGAACTGGCCGAACCAGCCGCCGACGATGGCGACCACGCCGACGAAGGCGAGGCTGATCGCTGCCGGCGCCGAAGCCGAGAGTTGGAAGCCTGTGACGTCGGGGCCGGTCATCTCGAACGTGCCAGTCGCCATCGCGAGCACGATGCCAACAGCGACGAGCAGCAAGCCGGCGACCATGGCGATCAGGCTGCCGACGAAGGTCTTGGTCACGGTCGACTTGGTCATGGCGGGTCTCCTCATCGTTTCGATTCCATCGACCCCCATCGAACACCCGGTGGGGCGCCTGGAGTAGCGCCAGATGTCACCTGTCGCGGGGCCGGTCGGCCCGAGATGAAGTCCGGGGGCCCGGGCTAGGCGACCCACGGCCCGTGACCGCGCCGGCGTGCCACCTCGGCAATGGCGGCTGGCGTCAGGGCCACGACGGACACGAGCGCCCACTCGGCAAGGTCGAGCGGGCTCGCGACGAACGCCTGGGCGAGGGGCGGGATGTACGGGATGGAGAACTGCACGGCGATCGTGATCAGGCACACCGAGAGCAGGAACAGGTTCGGGCCGAGTCGCGCGAGAGGCACCATCAGGCTTCGGTTCGAATAGGCCCTCACGGCCTGCGCGCAGACCAGCGCGGCATACGCGAGCCACCGTGCGTGATCGTCATCCCCGCCACTTCCCACCATCAGCCACAACGCCCCGATCGCGCTGAATCCGCCAGCCCCGGCGATCCGGCCGAGGAGTGTGGTGGTCAGCAGCGGCCGCGACGACGGCCGCGGCGGGCGGCGCATCACGTTCGGCTCGCTCGGTTCGCGCTCGAATGAGACAGATGCGGACAGGTCGATGAAGAGTTCGAGCCACAGCACCTGGATCGGCAAGAGCGCTTGACTGAACCCGGCAACCGTCGCGATCAGGATGAATCCGAGTAGGGCGACGTGGGTGGAAACGAGGAACACCAGGCCCTTCTGCACGTTGTCGACGATCCGCCGGCCCTCCTGGATCCCGTAGACGAGCGTGGCGAACGAGTCGTCGCCCAGGACCAGATCCGAGGCCTCCTTGGCGACGGCCGTGCCGCTCCCCATGGCGACTGCGACATCCGCCGCGTGAAGTGCCGGCGCGTCATTGACCCCATCGCCGGTGACTGCGACCACGCGATCGGCGCCTCGCGCCACGCGGACGATCCGCTCCTTTGTGTCGGGAGTCGATCGGGCGACGATCGACAGCCCCGGCAACCGCTCGACGAGTTCGCTGTCAGACCAGCCTTCGACCTCCGGGCCCGAGGTGACTTGACCGGAACCGAGGCCGACCTGACGGCCGATCGCCAGGGCGGTGGTCGGGTGATCCCCCGTCACGACGACGACCTGGATGCCTGCTTCCCGAGCATCTGTCACCGCCTCCGCCACGCCGTCTCTGACGGGATCGGCGAAGCCGATCAGGCCCACCATGACCGCATCGTTCCCCTCCCAGCGCCTGGCCAATCCGACCACCCGCTGGCCGCTGGACGTCAACTCCTCGATCCGCTCGTGCCACTTCTCGCGACTCGGGGCATCGACACCGATCGCCATGTCGGCCACTGCCTCCGGTGCCCCGACGACCAACGTCTCAACGTGTCCGTTTCGGCGCGCCGTGGTGCTCGAGTAGGGCCGGGAGTCGGTCGGTGGAGCAGCGGAGACGAGCTCCGCAGGGTCGAGCTCGTGACGTCCGCCGCCTGCCGTGATGGACTCGATCAACGCGCGGGTGAATGAGCTCGTCGGTATCCCCCGCCCCTGCTCCCAGGCGTCCTCCTCGGCCCGGAGCGCATCGGTGAGGAGATCCAGCCGACGAACGGGGTCGGCCACCGATCCAGAGAGATCCGAGACCGACGAAACGGCGAGGCGATTCTGGGTGAGCGTTCCGGTCTTGTCGGTGATGATGAGATCGATGGCGCCAAGGACCTCCTCCGCGTTGATGCGACGCACGAGGACGCCACGTCGAAGGAGTCGATATGCGCCAAGACCGAGGACCACGGCAAGGAGGACCGGCGGTTCCTCCGGGATTGCAGCGATCGCGGCGGTGATGCCGGCCAGCAGGTTCTGACCCAGGGTGTTGCCGCGCAGGGCGCCAAGACTCACCGTGATCGCGATCAATGCGATCGCCACGGCCAGCATGATTCGAACGAGTCGCCCAAGCTCGAGCTGAAGAGGAGAACGGCGCCGCTCTGTAGTCGACAGCCCGCTGGCGATCCGCCCGACCTCGGTCTCCTGCCCGGTCGCGACGACGATCCCTTCCCCGCGGCCACCGACCACGCTCGTCCCGGCATATGCCATCGACCGCCGGTCGGCCAGGGCACTTGCGACCGGATCGGACTCGATGACCGTGGCTTCGGGAACGGATTCGCCGGTCAGGACACTACGGTCGAGGATCAACCGCTCGGCACGCGCCATGCGAATGTCGGCGGGCACGACGTCGCCCACGCGCAGGAGGACGATGTCGCCCGGAACCACCTCGGATGCCGGTAGTTCCGACACTCGGCCGTCGCGTCGGACCCGCGCACGCGGGGCAGATGCCGCCCGCAGGGCCTCAAGAGCCCGCTCACCTCGATATTCCGTGGCGACTTCAGCCGCCACGAGCGGGATGAGACCGGCCAGGATCAACAGGCCATCACGCAGCTCGCCGACGAACGCCGCCCCGATGCCCGCAACCAGCAGGAGGAGGACGAATGGTTGCGCCGCGGAGCGAACGACCATCCGCCAGATCCTTGGGGGAGGCGGAGTCGAAAGGGCATTCGGTCCTGCAACGGCGGCACGGGCGCGTGCGTCTTCGTGGCCCAGTCCGCGACTCGGGTCGACCCCGGCCGCAGCGGCGACCGCGCTCGGGGTCTGTCCGTGGGCAGCGTCGATGTGCCGTGGAATCGAGGAGCTCCTCGGGTGGGTCGCGAAACCGGGCGCCATCGGGTCAGCCTGCGCGAGCAGCCCCGATCGGCTCCTGGAGGTAGCGGGCGATCGATCTGGTCACTACGACCGCGATCAGCGTCGCGACCAACGACAGGACGACCGGAACGACGATCTTCATGGCTGTCTCCTTCTCGTGTGTATGTCCGATCCGATCAGACCGCAGGGCCAGGCGAGACGAGCGTCCAGCCGGCGACCACGACGGCCCAAAGGAGCCCGAGGTTGATGGCGACCCCGAGTACCAGCCAGGGATGGAAGAACGCGACCAGGACCGCGAGTGAGGCAACCGCTCCGATGGTCACGGCGGGGAGCCAGACCGCCGCGGGCGCGACACCGATCGCGGTCAACGCGGCCAATGCAAAGCCGCCGATGGTCGCTGCGACAAGAGCGTATGCGAGCACCCTGGCCAGGCCCGGAGCCATGCCGAATCTCGTCACCATCCAGGACCGGTCGGTCGAGAACGGCCAGGCTGGACCACCCGCCGTTGCCGGCGGAGGCGGCGAAATGAACGCGATATGGATGGCCGCGTGTGCGACCAGGAAGCCAGCGATCAAGAGGGGTGTTGGCATGACGCGTCCTCCAAGGAAACGATGGTGGATCCGTGACGGCGGCATGCGCACGTGCCAGTCGGACGTTGCGCGCAGGACAGTCGGACCCTTTGAGACGTCTGGCTCCCCGTGTCGGGACCTTCGGACCTGCCGACCGCGCGAGGGCGGTGGTGAACTCGTTTCATGAAGACCACGCGAGCGCCGGCCTCGTACCTGGTCAGGTCGATCACCCCGGCCGATCGGATCGAGCTGGCACGGTTCTACGCAGGGCTGTCGGCGGACAGCGCGTCAGCCAGGTTCCATGGCGCGGCTCCGGGCATCGCCGTGCGCACCGCGCAGTCCTTCTGCGGTCCGGACCATCAGCACCGTGAAGGGATCGTGGCTGAGACGTTCGACCCGCGCGGTCGACCGGTCCTCATCGGCCACCTGTGCATCGAGCCGACCTCGAGCGATGAGGCCGAGATGGCTATCGTCGTTTCCGACACCTGGCAGCGCCGAGGAGTGGGAAGAGCGATGCTCGGCGAGGCCTTCGAGTGGGCCCAAGCGCATGGCATCGACCGACTTGTTGCGTCGATGCGATCCGGCAACACCGCGATGATCGGACTGATCCGATCGCTGGGATATCCAGTCACCCTCGGCATCGCAGATTGCGGTGTCGACGATGTCCTTGTCGACGTCCGCCGCCCGATGCCGAACGCGGCTTGACACCGGTGCGCGCACCGTGACGCCACGCCTGGGCGGCACGGCGTCACGGGCACATCACGAGCAGCGCGGGCCCTAGCGCGCGATCACCACGGTGGTATTGGCGTGGGTCGCGACATGCTCGGAGACGCTGCCACGCAGGAAACGAGAGACAGTTCCGAGGCCACGCGAGCCAACGACGATCGTGTCAAAGCGGCCCATCTCGGCCACTCGCTCGATTGCCGTCGCGGGTTCGCCGGACGGTTCGATCATCTCGGCGACGACCCCGTAGCCGGCCAGGATCTCGCGCGCTTCTGCAAGCTGCTGGTCGTGGGTGGCTCTGTCATCCCATGGATCGATGGGGGCACGTCCCGGATGCACCGGAACGACACTCACGACGGCAAGGGCTGCCTCGAATCGCGTCGCCAGCTCGGCCCCCGTCTCCAGGGCTCGATGTGCCGGTTCTCCGCCGTCATAAGCGACCAGGATGTTCTTCACGGCGTTCGTCCTTTCGTTGATCCTCCGAGAAACACGGGGCCCGCCGACCGGTCGCGGCCGGCGGGCCCGTGTCAGCCTCGCATCCCAGGCGGATGCCTCAGGCAGACATCGCCCCGTGGGTGTAGTGGCCTCCCGTCAGGTATCGCGTGGCGAACTCCACGCCGAGACCGACGACCAGACCACCTGCGAGGGCGGGCACCAGAGCGAGCCCGTCGACGACGGGACCCAGCGCCTGCCAGGCGACGATGAACTCGCTCGCGACAAGGGCGCCGATGGCGGCGGCGATCGCGTCGACAAGCCATTCGTAGCCCGTGCGCGTCTCGCCGATGAGCTGTGCGACCCCGCCGAAGACAAGCGAACCGACGATCAGGATGGCCCAACCGCCAAGTCCCAGAGTGATGATGAGCTCCATCGAGGACCTCCTTCTACGTGTGTTGCCAACAGCCATCGTCGCTGCGGTCTGGGCGGCGGCCCAGAGCCTGCGAGCATGACTCGGCATGCCAGTCGGACCGGACTGCCGGAGCGACACCCGTGCCGAAAGTCAGTCGAGGATCCGGGCCTCGAGCAAGGCGCCGGCAGCGTCCCAGGCCTCGGGAGCGGTGGCCTGCAGCCGTGTCGATTTACGCTGGATGAGTCGACCAAGGTCGTCATCGATCGCGGCAGACATTCGCGCCGTGCGCCGCCGCTGATCGGCGTCGCGGACAAACGCCGCATATCTGGCGAGCGGCATGGCATCGCCGAATGTCATCTCGAACCCTGGCTTGAAGTCCACGGCGACCATCAGCCGTCCGAAGAAGCCCCCGACCGCGTCCGCTCCCGCATCCCAGCCCTGCGAGTGGCCGCCGCGCCGAAGCAACGGTGCCGGCGAGGTGAACACGGCGACGACCACGTCGTCGATCAACGCGGCGTCGAGGTGCCCGCCGAACGTCAGGTATTCATTCGAAATGCCCAGGCGATCGACGAGGCGGATGAGACCCCACGAGAAGTCCTCCGCCCGGGGCATCGGTGTCGTTCCCGTCAGGGTGCGACGCTCACCACGACCATCCTCGGTCACCCAGTAGTCGACCGCTTCCGGGTCGTAGTGGCGCAGGGTCGGCACCGGCCGAAACGCGACAAGGAGGAAGGCCGGGCCCGGGCCATCGGGAAGGTCCGGATGCGCCAGGAATCCCCATTGGCCGAGCCGTCCAGCGACCTCAATCGCCCGCAGCCCGGTTGTCGGACCCTGATCCGACGGCGCGCCGGCATCCGGGATCGATCGCATCATCACGACGTCCGCGGGTGGCCGCGTTCCAACAATCGGCACGAGGAAGTGTTCCTCGCGCTCGAGGTCTGCGCGCAAGAGGGCTTCGAGACCGAGCAGGTCGCCGAGCATCTCGGCCACGGTCTCGCTTGACGGACCGTGGTCGAGGTGTGGCTGATGCGCCTTGATCCGATCCGCCTGTCGCAGGATCTGTCGGTGGTCGAACTCGACCAGGCGCGCTACCCACGACGCCTCTGCCGGGTCATCGATCTGCGGACAGAGCCATGATTCCTCCCAGACCATGTGAGGCCTGACGCTGTCGTCGATCCACTGAAGGACCCTGCCGACGGTCTCGGACTTGCGGTCTGCCGGGACCGTGGCGAGGTCGTCGGCCACTTCATGGATTCGATCGATCCCGGAGAGGATCTCTCGATGCTCGTGTCCGACAAATGCCAGGATCGACTGGCGGCCATCCACTGTCGCATTCATGTCCGACCTCCTTGAAGTGTCCACGAGGACCATCCGTCTCACGCCTTCGAGGAGCCAGTGCCTTGCGGCCTCTCTTTGCCGGGCAACACGACCTATGCCGGACTTGGCAAGCCCGCGGCCGGGATCGCACTCATAGCCGCTCCTTCAGACGGCGATCGCCGCCGCGAGCTCGATCCCCCACTGGTGGGCCCGTTCCAATTCGCCTTCGCGAAGCGGACCATACGAACCCTTGACGACGAAGCGTCGCGACTTCCCGAGCCGCTTGAACCCGGCCGCCTCGAGCTTGTGCGCGATGGCACTCGTCGCCCCGCCCGGCGACCAACGCAACCCGGTCTCGAACTGGGCCGAACGTCCGTGCCCGGCCGGCAGGTGGTCGAGCCAGGAGCGCATGGAGGGGTGCGACATGTCTGGCGGAGCTGGCGCCTTCGCGTCGCCGGCGAGTGTGGCGAGCATCCGGTCGCTCGGAAGGCTGAACGCCATGACCGGCGCGCCGGCGATGATCAGGTCGGCGTCGGCGACCGCGGTCGGTGACGCTTCGTCCGTCGTCAGCGCCCGCGCTTCAGGTCCGAAGCCGTCGGCGATGGCCTGTGCGACTGACGCTGTGTTTCCCCAGTGCGATTCGTAAACCACGATGACCTTCATCTCATCTCTCCTTGCTGGTCTGGGGCCGAGCTGTCCCGCGTGAGCCCGCACGCTCGAGCACGAGTCGTTCGCCGCCTGTCACGAGAGCCGGCCCGATCGGCCGGCTGCGTACCGCGCTAGACGATCTTCGAGCCCATCCTGTATGGCATGACGACGGGCTTGGTGCTGCAGATGACACAGTCCATCGCTTCGCCGCTCATCCCCAGGTAGGCCGGGCACACCCAGCAACCCTCGATGTCGGCGACGCCACGACGGGGGCACAAGACCTGTCCGTCTTCGACGGCCAGGACACGTTGGTTGGTCAATCGCCCAGAGGGGCGGGTTCGGAAGATGTTCATTGCGATCTGCCTCCTTGGATGGATGGTCATGTCGGCATCGTCGATGGGCATGTGCCGGGAGGTCATCAGCCCGCAGCCCAGAGGGCCCAGGGCCCGGCACTCGAGAGACACCACCACGAAACTCTTTGTCATTCGAAGCCGTGATCGGCCACCAGTTGCTCATGCACGAGTTGGTCGACCGTCTGGGGCGGCAATATCTCCACGAGATCCTCGAGCCGCTTGACCAACGTCTCGACTGCGGCCTGTGTCGCGCTCTCGACCGAGTCCTCGAACATGCCTTCAGGTGCTGAGCAGCCGACGCCCAGGTGACGTGCCGGGTGGACCGCCCCCACCGCGATGTCCGTCAGGGCCTCCGAGAGACGCCGGTGCGTCTCATCGTCACGTACGCGCATGCCCACCTTGTGCTCGAGGATCCAACACGGATCAGCCTTCGTCCCCATCTCCATGGATCCTCCTCACGGTCGCGATCCGAGTCGTCGGTGGCCGGGCAGACGAGCCCGTCGATGGCCGTGTCATCGCGGATCGCACCGATGACGAGTCTGGTTCGCGAGGGTCCAGGTGGGTAGGGACCAACGGCCCCTAGTCCGCGTGCCACACAGCATCCCGCCTGCGCGAAGCGGCCAGCCGGCCGGACCACGACGACCGTTCGTGACCTTGGCGGCCCAGCGACATGACCTATGGCCCTGTGCTCGCCCGAGACGTCCTTCCAGAGTGAGGTCGATGAACAGGCGTCAGCCGGGACGAGCCGCGCCCCGCCGCCTCTCGGTCTGCTCCGTTGGAGGCCAGCCATGACCCTCGTTGCCGAGACTCCGCGATCCGCCATCCGCGAGACGAGCACCATGCGCGCGACCGTGTTCCACGGCCCGGGCGACATCCGCGTCGAGTCGGTCCCGAAGCCTCGCGCCGGCGTCGGCGAGGCCGTGATCCGCGTCACCACGACGACGATCTGCGGCACCGACATCCACATCCTCAAGGGCGAGTACCCGGTCCGCCCCGGGCTGGTCATCGGCCACGAGCCGGTCGGCGTCATCGAGGAGCTCGGCGCCGGCGTCACCGGCTACGAGATCGGCCAGCGCGTCCTCGTCGGCGCGATCACCCCGTGCGGCCAGTGCCGCGCCTGCCTGTCGGGCAACCTGAGCCAGTGCGGCCACGGCGAGGGCTTCGAGGCGCTCGGTGGCTGGCGCTTCGGCAACACGATCGACGGCGCCCAGGCCGAGTACCTCCTGCGTCCCGTCCGCCCAGGCGAACCTCACGCCCATCCCGGATGGCGTCACCGACGAGCAGGTCGTCCTCCTCGCCGACATCGCCTCGACCGGCTTCAGTGGCCCCGAGTCGGGCGGCGTGAAGATCGGCGACTCGGTCGTCGTCTTCGCCCAGGGCCCGATCGGCCTGTGCGCGACGGCCGGCGCCAAGCTGATGGGCGCGTCGCTCGTCATCGGCGTCGACAGCGACCCGGTCCGACTCGAGATGGCCAAGCGCATGGGCGCCGACGTCGCCCTCGACTTCACCCAGGTCGACGTCGTCGCCGAGATCAAGCGACTGACCGGCGGCGGCGCGGACGTGACCGTCGAGGCGCTCGGGACACAGGGCACGTTCGAGAACGCCCTGCGCTGCCTGCGGCCCGGCGGCACGCTGTCGAGCCTCGGCGTCTACTCGGGCAAGCTCGAGATGCCGTACGACGCGTTCGCGGCCGGCCTCGGCGGCCACCGCATCGTGACGACGCTCTGCCCAGGCGGCAAGGAGCGGATGCGGCGGCTCATCGCCACCGTCGAGTCGGGTCGCTTCGACCCGCTGCCGCTCATCACCCACCGGTTCGCGCTCGACGACATCGTCGAGGCGTACGACCTCTTCAGCAACCGCCGCGACGGCGTGCTGAAGGTGGCGATCCGACCCGTAGTCGATCGACTGGCGTCGCCCCGCGCTCCGAGGAGGAGCGCGGGGCGGCGCGTCCATCGGTCGGATAATCGCGGTCCGCGGATGTGGGCGCGAACTCGGGGCGTACCCGACGAGGGACGCGCTCCCAACCGGATCCCCGAAAGGGAGGCCTGCACGTGGACCAGCGCTTCGAGTGCCTCGACGGGAACGAGGCGGCGGCTCGCATCGCCTACGCCGTCAGCGAAGTCATCTCGATCTACCCGATCACCCCGGCCTCGCCCGATGGCCGAGCACTGCGACGACTGGTCCGCCGCAGGCCGGCCCAACCTGTGGGGCAAGGTCCCCGACGTCGTCGAGATGCAGTCCGAGGCGGGCGCCGCCGGAGCCCTCCACGGGGCGCTCCAGAAGGGCGCGCTGGCGACGACCTTCACGGCGTCGCAGGGCCTGCTCCTGATGATCCCCAACATGTTCAAGATCGCCGGCGAGCTGACGCCGGCGGTCATCCATGTCGCGGCCCGGACGATCGCGACGCACGCCCTCTCGATCTTCGGCGACCACAGCGACGTCATGCACGCGCGCACGACCGGCTGGGCGATGCTCGCGGCGGGCTCGGTCCAGGAGGCGCACGACTTCGCGCTGATCGCGCATGCCGCGACGCTGCGGGCCCGGATCCCGTTCCTCCACTTCTTCGACGGCTTCCGGACCTCGCACGAGATCAACAAGATCGCCGTGCTCGATGAGGACGACATCCGGGCGCTGGTCCGCGACGACGATGTCCTCGCGTTCCGGACTCGCGGCCTGACCCCGGACGCGCCCGTCGTCCGCGGCACGGCCCAGAACCCGGACGTCTTCTTCCAGGCGCGCGAGGCATCCAACCCGTACCACCTCGCCGTCCCCGGGATCGTCCAGGAGGTCATGGACGAGCTGGCGACGCGGACCGGCCGCCGATACGGCCTGGTCGACTACCACGGCGCGTCCGGATGCGGACCGCGTGATCATCGTCATGGGTTCGGCCAGCGGCGCGGTCGAGGAGACGGTCGACACGCTCGTCGCGGCCGGGGAGAAGGTCGGGATGCTCCGCATCCGCCTCTTCCAGCCGTTCCCCGCCGAGCAGATCATCGCCGCGCTGCCGCCGACCGTTCGATCCATCGCGGTCCTCGATCGGACCAAGGAGCCCGGGCGCGGTCGGCGAGCCCCTCTATCTCGAGGTCGTCGCGACGCTGGCCGAGGCGATGGACCGCGACGACCCGCCGTTCGCAGCGGCCCCGAGGGTCATCGGCGGGCGCTACGGGCTGTCGTCCAAGGAGATGACGCCGTCGATGATCAAGCCGATCTTCGAGGAGCTCGCCGCGGCGCGACCGAAGCGCCACTTCACGGTCGGCATCTACGACGACGTCACGCACCTCAGCCTGCCGATCGACGGCGCCTTCCAGGGTCCCGCGCCCGGCCGGCGAGGTCCAGGCCGTCTTCTTCGGCCTCGGCTCGGACGGCACGGTCGGAGCCAACAAGGCCTCGGTCAAGATCATCGGCGAGAGCACCGACCTGTTCGCCCAGGGCTACTTCGTGTACGACTCCAAGAAGTCGGGGTCGATCACGGTGTCGCACCTGCGCTTCGGGCCGCAGCCGATCCGCTCGACCTATCTCGTCGAGGAGGCCGACTTCGTCGCCTGCCACCAGTTCGGGATGCTCGGCCGGACCAAGGTCCTCGAATCCGCCAAGCACGGCGCGACATTCCTGCTCAACGCTCCGTACGGGCCCGGACGAGGTCTGGGACCACCTGCCCGGCGGCGTCCAGCGCATGCTCATCGACAAGGAGATCGACTTCTGGGTGATCGACGCGCTCGCGGTCGCCGACGAGGCCGGGATGGGCAGCCGGATCAACACGGTCATGCAACCGTGCTTCTTCAAGCTCGCCGGGCATCCTGCCGCCCGACGAGGCCATCGCGCAGATCAAGGCGTTCGTCGAGAAGACGTACGCGAAGCGCGGCGAGGCCGTCGTCGCGCGCAACTTCGCGGCCATCGACCGTTCGCTCGAGCGCCTCGGCCACGTGACGCTGGGTGGCGTCACCAACGAGCGAGCCGACGACCACGCCGGTCGCCGACGACGTTCCCGACTTCGTGGCCCGGATCACCTCGCGACTGATCGCCGGCGACGGCGACCAGCTGCCGGTGAGCGCGCTCCCGGTCGACGGCACGTTCCCGACCGGCACGGCGCAGTACGAGAAGCGGGCGATCGCCCAGACGATCCCGATCTGGGATCCGTCCATCTGCATCGACTGTGGCAAATGCGCGATGGTCTGCCCGCACGCGACGATCCGGATGAAGGTGTTCCCGACGGCCTCGGTCGAGGCGGCGCCCGGTCGACTTCCTCCACAAGGAGTTCCGGTCGCGCGAGCTCCCGGAGCACCGACTCACGATCCAGGTCGCGCCCGACGACTGCACCGGCTGCGGCGTGTGCGTCGACGTCTGTCCCGCCAAGAGCAAGACCGACTCGAGCCACAAGGCGATCAACATGGAGCCCGTCGCCGACCACCGCGATGTCGAGCGGGAGCGGTGGGACTTCTTCCAGTCGATCCCGCGGCTCGACCGCGATGCGCTGCCCGCACGACACGGTCAAGGGCTCGCAGGTCCTCGAACCGCTCTTCGAGTTCTCGGGCGCATGCGGCGGCTGCGGCGAGACGCCGTACATCCGCCTCGTCAGCCAGCTCTTCGGCGACCGGATGATCGTGGCCAACGCGACCGGCTGCTCGTCGATCTACGGCGCCAACCTGCCGACGACGCCATGGACCGTGAACGCCGCCGGGCGCGGTCCGGCCTGGAGCAACTCGCTGTTCGAGGACAACGCCGAGTTCGGACTCGGGATGCGCCTCGCCCTCGATGCCCAGACCGACCAGGCGCGCCGGCTGCTCGAGCGCCTGGCACCGGAGATCGGCGAGGATCTCGCTCGCGAGCTGCTCGACGGCGCGCAGGACACCGAAGCCGAGATCGTCCATCCAGCGCGAACGGGTCGATCGCCTGCGTGACGCGCTCGGGCGCGTCGAGGGACCCGCCGCAGCGGATGCGCGGCACCTGCTTGCGCTCGCGAGCGATCTCGTCCGCCAGGGCGTCTGGATCATCGGCGGCGACGGCTGGGCCTACGACATCGGCTTCGGCGGCGTCGACCAGGTCCTGTCGTCGGGTCGCAACGTCAACATCCTCGTCCTCGACACCGAGGTCTACTCGAATACGGGCGGCCAGTCCTCGAAGGCGACACCGCGCGGCGCCGTGGCCAAGTTCGCGGCGGCCGGCAAGGGCACGGCCAAGAAGGACCTCGGCGCGATCGCCCGGTCCTACGGCAACGTCTACGTCGCCCAGGTCTCGATGGGCGCGAACGATCAGCAGACCACGAAGGCGCTCCTCGAGGCAGATGCCTGGCCGGGGCCGTCGCTGGTCATCGCCTACAGCACGTGCATCGCCCACGGGATCGACATGTCGAAGTCGATGACCCACCAGAAGGACGCGGTCAAGAGCGGCTACTGGCCGCTGTACCGGTTCCATCCGTCCGAAGTCGAGGGCGGCAAGCCATTCAAGCTCGACTCCTCGACGCCGTCGATCCCGATCGCCGACTTCGTCGCGACCGAGACGCGCTTCGCCGTCCTCAAGCGGACCCATCCGGAGCGGGCGGCCGAGCTCGCGACGCTGGCACAGGCCGATGCCGACGAGCGCTGGCACTACTACGAACAGCTGGCCGGCATCGAACGAACCGTGCCGCATCTTCATCGTCCAGACCCTGAGATCGTGCCCGAGGTCGAGAGCGACGCCGGCTTCCGGTACCAGGGCGAAGGAGACGGGGCATGACCGTCGATCTGCACACCCGCTACCTCGGGCTCGAGCTCCGCTCCCCGATCGTCGCCTCGGCGGCGCCGCACAACGCCGATCCGCTGATGGCCCGGCGGCTCGAACGTGCCGGCGCCGGCGCGATCGTCCTGCCGTCGCTGTTCGAGGAGGAGATCCTCGCCGAGGAGGTCGAGCTCACCCGCTCGCTCGAGCAGGGCACGGACGTCTTCGCCGAGGCGCTCGACTACTTCCCGGCCGTCCAGTCGTTCGCGGGCACTGCCGAGACGGTACGTGACCGCCCTGGCGCGCGTCAAGGCGTCCGTCGCCATCCCGGTCATCGCCAGCCTGAACGCGAGCACCGTGGGCGGCTGGGTGACCCATGCGCGTGACATCGAGGACGCCGGGGCAGATGCACTCGAGCTCAACCTGTACCACGTCGCGGCCGATCCCCGGCGGTCCGCGGCCGACATGGAGAAGACGGACCTCGACCTCATCGCGGCCGTGCGCGCCTCGATCACGATCCCGCTCGCGGTCAAGCTGAGCCCGTTCTACTCGGCGTTCGCGAACTTCGCTGCGGCAGCACGCGACGCCGGAGCCGACGGCCTCGTGCTGTTCAATCGTTTCTACCAGCCCGACCTGGACCTCGAGACCATCGAGGTCGTCCCGCGGCTCGAGCTGAGCCAGCCGTGGGAGATGCGGCTCCCGGTCCGCTGGATCGCCATCCTGCGACCGCAGCTCGATCCCGACATCTCGCTCGCGGCGACCATCTGGCGCGCACTCAGGCGCCGACGTCGCCAAGGGCCTGCTGGTCGGCGCCGACGTCGTGATGATGACCTCGGCCCTGCTTCGGCACGGACCCGAGCACATCACCCTGGTCGAAGCGGAACTCTGCGCATGGATGGACGAGCACGAGTACAGGTCCGTCTCCGAGCTGCGCGGGAGTGCGAGCGCTGCGACCGTCGAGGACCCATCCGCATTCGAGCGCGCGAACTACATGGCGACGCTCCACTCCTGGGCCAACGCCCAGGACTGACTTCGCTGGTCAACTACGCTACTGGTCCACTGAGTCGTTGGACGTAGCGTTGTGGAGCCGATCGGGTGAGCCAGCACGCACTTGCCGAGATGAGTCCGTTGGCCTATCTGCGCCTGGTCCTCCTTGGCGCGGTGATCGGGATCCCGGCGGCGCTCGTGGCGTCCGTCTTCCTTGGGTCCGTGCACGAACTCGAACACTGGCTTTGGCACACACTGCCGACCGCGCTGGGCGAGTCGACTCCGCCCTGGTACCTGGTCATCGGCCTGCCGGTGGTCGGGGCATGCGTGGTCGTGGTCGCACGCCGGTTCCTGCCCGGTGACGGCGGCAATGAACCACTCGAAGGGATAGGAGGCAAGCCTCCCCTTCTCTCGTACGCACCCGGCGTGGCGCTCGCCGCGATCGGCACCCTCGCCTTCGGTGCGGTGCTCGGGCCGGAGGGCCCACTGATCGCGCTCGGATCTGTGGTCGGGATCGCCGTCACCCGCCTCGCAAGGCTCGGGCCGCACGAAAGCGCTGTGCTCGGGACCGCGGGCGCGTTCTCGGCCATCTCCGCACTGTTCGGCGGGCCCGTGGTCGGCGGCGTCCTGATGATGGAGGGTGCGATCGGGTTCGGTGCGTCCACGATCCCGATCCTCCTTCCCGGCTTCGTCGCCGCAGCCGTCGGCTATCTCGTCTTCATCGGCTTCGGCGACTGGGGCGGACTCCACACGCAGGCGTTGACCGTCCCGGGGCTGCCGCCGTACACGGGTGACCATCTGGGTGATCTGAGTGTTGCGCTCGCGGTTGGCGTCATCTCTGCCCTCTTGGTCGTGGCTGTTCGCCGATTCGCGCACCCGCTGGTCGAGAGCAAAGCTCGCCT
This sequence comes from uncultured Chloroflexia bacterium, assembly GCA_963704775.1. Classification (GTDB taxonomy): domain Bacteria; phylum Chloroflexota; class Limnocylindria; order Limnocylindrales; family CSP1-4; genus SPCO01. Next base: position 417,694 of record CAVPHR010000001.1, read on the forward strand.
CGGGATGCCGCTCCTCCTCGTGCTCGGCGGGCTGGCGGTGGGCCTGTTGGCCCAGGCCGCGGCCTGGCTTGGCGCCGACTCCCAGGACGTCCTCTTCTCCGGGCAAGCGTCGGTGCCGGCCGTCGTGGCACAGGACTCGGTGAGCATCGTCGTGATCCTGATCGTGGCCAAAGCTCTCGCCTACGCGGTCAGTCTCGGGGCTGGCTTCCGGGGAGGTCCTGTCTTCCCGGGCATCTTCCTGGGGATCGCCCTTGCGACGCTGCCGGTGATCTGGTTCGGCACCTCGCCGACCCTCGCGGTCGCCGTCGGAGCCGCCGCGGGCATGGCGGCCGTGACCCGCATGCTGCTGACACCGATCCTCTTCGCAACCTTGCTTGTCGGACCGGCGGGTGTGGAAGCCGTTCCAGCGGCGGTCCTTGCCGCTGCTTCGACGTGGCTCGTGATGACGGCTCTCGAGCGACGCCTCAAGTCCCTCGACGGCACTGACCCGAACCCAACGCAACCGGAGACCGGCTGAAGTTCGTCGCAGACGCGGATCGAGCGTGGTGGGTCGCGGCCCTTTCCTCTAGAAGGCGATGACCCTGCTCACTGTCGACGTGGCACTCATGCGGTCGGCGCCGCGCCGGCGAGCGCCTGGTCGAGGTCGGCGATCAGGTCCTCCACCGACTCGATCCCGACCGACAGGCGGACGACGTCAGGACCCGCGCCGGCGGCGAGGCGCTCGTCGTCGCTGAGCTGCCGGTGGGTCGTCGACGCCGGGTGGAGGATCAGGCTGCGCGTGTCGCCGACGTTGGCGAGGTGCGACCAGAGGTTGACCCCCTCCACGACGCGGACGCCGGCCTCGTACCCACCGCGGACACCGAACGTGAACACGGACCCGGCCCCACGCGGGAGGTACCGCCGGGCCAGCTCGCGATAGGGACTCGTCGGGAGGCCCGCGTACGAGACCCAGGCGACCGACGGATGGTCCGCCAGGTAGGTGGCGACGGCGAGCGCATTCGCCACGTGCCGCTCCATCCGGAGCGGCAGCGTCTCGATGCCGGTCAGGATGTGGAAGGCGTTCGTCGGCGAGAGGGCCGGACCGAGGTCCCGCAGCGCGACAGCCCGCGCCTTCATCGAGAAACCGAAGTCGCCGAACGTCTCGATGAAGTCAAGTCCGTGATAGGCGGGATCGGGGCCGGCGAGGAACGGGAACTTGCCGCTCCCCCGCCAGTCGAACCGCCCCGACTCCACGATGACCCCGCCCATCGATGTCCCATGACCGGACAGGAACTTGGTCAGCGAGTGGACGACGAGGTCGGCACCCCACTCGAACGGCCGGCACAGGTAGGGCGTCGCGAGCGTGTTGTCGACGAGGAGCGGGATCGACGCCTCGTGCGCGATGTGCGCCAACGCCTCGAGATCGACCACGACGCCACCCGGATTGGCGAGCGACTCGACGAACACGGCCTTGGTCCGCTCGCCGATCGCGGCCGCGACCGCCGCCGGTTCGGTCGCGTCGACGAAGGTCGCGCTCCAGCCGAGCCGGCCGAATGTGTGTCGCAGCTGGGTCAGCGAACCGCCGTAGAGCTGGCGTGCGGCGACGACGTGGTCGCCCGGATCCAACAAGGTGTAGAAGGCGAGGAGCTGGGCCGCGTGTCCCGAGGCCGCAGCGACGGCCGCCCGGCCGCCCTCCAGCGCGGCGACCCTTTCCTCGAGGGCGGCCACGGTCGGGTTGGTCAGGCGCGAGTAGATGTAGCCGAAGGTCTGGAGGTTGAAGAGCGCCGCGGCGTGGTCGACGTCGTCGAAGACGTACGACGTCGTCTGGTGGATCGGGACGTTGCGGGAACCGGTGACCGGGTCGGGCTTGGCGCCGGCATGGACTGCCCGCGTGGCGAACCCGTACGGCTCGTCGATCTCGTCGGGCGGCCCATCCACCTTGGGCTCCTTGCTCATCCCAGCTGTCGCCCGCGTCGGCTCGAAATGATCCTGGTGTTGATCCCGCTCCAGGCGAGTTCGCCGCTGAGACGCCCGAACTCGATCTTCATGCACGTGTCCTCGATGAACGTCAGGCCGCCCAGCCCTGCGATCGTGCCTGCCTCCGGGCTTCGGATGCCGAGCTGGAGCCAGAGGACCTTGGCGCCGATCTTCACCGCCGAGGTCGCGATCTCAGGGACGTCCTCCGGCCGGCGGAAGACATCGACGACGTCGACCGGGATCGGAATCGACTCAAGGTCCGGGTAGACGGTCTCGCCGAGGATCGGCGCGTCGAGCGCCCGCGGGTTGACCGGGATCACCCGGAAGCCCTTGCGCTGCAGGTATCGCATGACGAAGTAGCTGGGTCGGTTCCAGCTCGACGACGCCCCGACCATCGCGATCGTCCGGGTGTCGCGATAGATCCGAAGCAGCAGGTCGTCGGGATAGGTCGACGTCTTCGCGGGCAGCAGACAGGCGTATCCGCCGCCGCTCATGTCCATCGACCGATCGCCCACCTCTCGAAGATACCGAGGATCGCGTCGGTCGTCTTGCCGAGGACGGCGAGCAGGACGAATGGCGAAGTCATCGCCGCAGGGCCGACGGCGAGCGCCTACGCGGGACAGGGCCATTGCGACACCGGTTCGGTCCAGATGGCCCTGTCGACGCAGGGCCCGCGAGCGCACGCTTTGGGCCCGGCGGGAGAGTCGCCGGCGGCACAAGGGTTTGCGCCGATGACGATGGTTGCGACCGCATCCTTCAGGTCGGCCCGCTCGCTGAGTACGCGGTCATCCCGAGAGGTCAGACGTTTGATGGGTCATGACTCGCAACGAAAGGATCACGTCATGAAAGTCCTTGTCACGGCGGCGTCGCGACACGGCTCGACGGCCGAGATCGCGACCATCATCGCCGGCATCCTGCAAGCGTCGGACATCGACGCCGAGGCCCTCCCTCTGGAGGACGTCGGCAGCGTCGTGGACTATGACGCGGTCATCCTCGGCTCGGCCGTTTATGACGGTCAGTGGCTGGAGCCGGCGCGAGCCTTTGCCACCCGCAATGCCGACGATCTCGCCACACGGCCGGTTTTCCTGTTCTCCAGCGGCCCACTGGGATATCCACCGCGTCGGCCGGTCGAACCGGCAGACGCCGTCGCCGTCGGCACGACGACCGGCGCCATGGATCTCCAGGTCTTCCCCGGTCGGTTGATCGGGCGGGACTTGAGCCTGCCAGAGCGGCTCATCGCCATGAAGAAGCACTCGCCGTATGGTGACTTCCGGCCCTGGGACGACATCATCGACTGGACGCGAGAGATCGCCCGCTATTTGCACGAGGAACCGGTAACGGCTGGGGCCGCGTGTCGGGCAGAAAGCGCCGGCTGACCCGAAGGCCGGGCCTGTCGATGGGTCGGAGTGCTTGATGCGTGCCACGGACGCGGGGGCCGGAAGTCTTGCAGGACCGGTCGTCACCACCGGGCAGCCGGCGAGCGCCAACCCGGGATCAACCGCGGCACCCGTTCGCGGTAGGCACCGTATTCGTCGGGAAACGTCGCGAGGAGGAGGCGCTCCTCGGACCGGATCTTGAGCCAGGCGATGACCAGTCCGGCGGGGACGAGCACGACCGCCTGTCCCAGCCCGCCGAGGAGCGCGCTGCCCAGGAGCATCCCAAGCAGGCCGGTATAGATCGGGTGGCGGGTGATCGCGTACGGGCCGTCCGTGCGCAGGCCGCGGTCCGTTGCCGCCTGCGGATCGACGCTCCATGACGATCCAAGCGCGAGACGGGCCCAGATGGCGAACAGCGTGGACCCGACAAGGACGCCGGCACCGATCAGCCGGACCCAGAGTGCATCCACCGTGAAGGACGAGAGGATCGAGCGGCCGACGAGCACGATCGCGGCGACCGCGACCACCGCGAGAACGACCATCCCGGGCTCGGGCGACCCGTGGACTCGTACGGCCGGTCGCGTGCCGGCCTCGCGCACGGCGGCGGCGATCCACACGACCACGACCGCGCCCCAGCAGGCGAGGTTCGCACCGAGCACGAGGACGTCCATCGCGCCGGCAGCGTATCGCAGAGGCTCGCTCCTCAGCGCTCGATGGTGGTCGACGGCCGGGTGTCGCCGCCGGTGAATGGGCCGGACGGTTGAATTCGTGCCACGGCCCACTTACCGTGGCGACTCATGAATCGACGACTGTTCATCGGGTCGTTCCTCGCGGCCGCGTGGACGGTGGCGCTGGCCGCGCCCGCCCTGGCCCACGGTGACCACGACGCACGACCGCTGGCCCGTGACCTGAAGGCCGGGCCGTACACCATCTCGCTGTGGCAGGTCTACCCGGACTTCGGGGCCGCGATGACGCCGCACCTGATCGTGATGTTCGACGGCGAAGCGACGTTCCCCGCGACCGCCAGCGTCAAGGTCGCGGTGAACTCGAGACCGATGGAGGTCGGGCCCTCGACGACGACGCGCAACGGGTGGGAGACCACCGAAGGCCTCGCCGAAGGGGACGAGGTCCAGGTCACCATCTCCGATGGCACGCAGGCATGGGATCTCGGCACGGTCGTCGTCCCCCCGCCGCCCACCTCGATGATCCCCATGCCGGAGCTGATCTACACCTCGATCGCCCTGACGTTCGGTACCGCACTGTGGGTGGCTGGAAGGACCGCCCGAGCCTGGCGACGACCCGCGCTCAGGCCGACCTGAGCAAGCGGCCATCACTGAAGGGAGGAGAACGGAGTTGGCAGAGATGACGACAGCCCCCAAGCAGGGCTTCATCGAGAAGCTCAACGGGCCGTGGCATGAGCGCGCCCTGTGGGTCTACCTCGCCATCGTGATCATCCACTGGGTCGAGCACCTCTTCCAGGCCGCCCAGATCTGGATCCTCGGGATGCCCCGCCCCGAGGCCCTGGGTGCGCTCGGGTACGTGTTTCCCTGGCTGGTCAAGTCCGAGGTGATGCATTTCACCTACGCCGTCCTGATGTTCATCGGGCTCGTCCTGCTCCGGCCCGGATTCCGCGGTACGGCCAAGACGTGGTGGACGGTGTCCCTGGGCATCCAGACCTGGCACCTGCTCGAGCACTCGCTCCTGCAGCTCCAGGCGATCACGGGCCAGAACCTGTTCGGGTCCCCGGTCCCGACGAGCGTCGTCCAGCAGTTCGTGCCTCGCCCGGAGCTCCACCTGCTCTACAACCTGGCCGTGTTCGTCCCGATGGTCGTGGCGATGTGGCTGCACACGCGTCCGAACCAGGCCGCCGTGAACGAGTGCAGCTGCGCCGAGGCGCCGGTCCGGATGGAGCAGGCGGGTCTGACCGGGGCCTGAGCCGGCCGCCCGAACCGCGCGGGGTCGGCTAGATCGACCCCTTCGGGACTCGCTCCTGGTAGTCGGCCTTGGCCGCGTCGGCGGCTGCCCGGGCGGTGCCGGCCTCGCCGCTCCGGGTCCCCGTTTCGCCCTCGGCCGCGCCGAAGGCTTCGTAGGCGGCGTCTGCCGCCGTCCGTGACGCCTCGCGGGCGTTCAGCGCGGCCGCCATCACCGCTTCGGCTGCGGCGGCCGTGGTCTCGGCGGCCTCGGCGGCGCGCTTGGCGGCCGCGGACGCCCGGGTCGCCGTGGCGACGACCTCGTCGGCGACGTTGGCGGCGCGATCCGCGACCCGCCACGCCTGGAGGAGGTCCGCGGTCGTCGTCTTCGCTTCAGGCATGCCGCAAGCCTACCCCTGCCGAGCAATCCTGGGCCGGAAACTTGCATCGGAGCGACCGGAAGGCGGCGCGGAGCTCCTCGGTGAGGATCTGCGGCTGCTCCCAGGCTGCGAAATGGCCGCCCCGGTCGACCTGGTTGTAGTAGATGAGATTCGGATACGCCCGCTCCGCCCAGCTGCGCGGCGCCTGGTACTGCTCGCCCGGGAAGACCGTCATCGCGACGGGGATGGCGACGCCCTTCGGCATTGAAGAAGCCGCCCTTGTACTCCCAGTAGAGCCGCGACGCGGAGACGCCGGTGTTCGTCAGCCAGTAGAGCGTGATGTTGTCGAGGATCTCGTCTCGGGTCAGTTCACCGGTGCCGCTCGTGGTCCGATCGCAACGCTGCGACGACTGCTGCGGCCGGCTGGCCGTCGGCATCGTTGTGGTCGAGCAGCCAGGCGGCCAGGCCGACGGGCGAATCCGCGATCCCGTACAGCGTTTGGGGGCGTGTGGCCATCATCCGCGCGTACTCGACCTGTTTGAAGGTCCGGATAAGTTGCTCGATAGGCGCGCCGCTCCTCAGCCGACAGGCCGGCCGGTGCCGGGTCGCCGGCCAGGAGCGGCCTCGTCCACATCAGCCGGGACGGTCGCCGGCATGTTGGTGTGGATGGCGAGCAATCCCGGCGGTGCCTGCAGGCCCATCTGGTCGACGACGAACGCACCCCAGTCGCCGCCCTGGGCGACGTAGCGGCTATAGCCGAGGCGCCGCATCAGCACGGCCCAGGCTCGGGCCATGCGCTCCGGGCCCCAGCCGGTGCTCGTCGGCTTCCCCGAGAACCCGTAGCCCGGCATCGACGGGATGACGATGTGGAACGCGTCCGCCGCACTCCCGCCATGTGCCGTGGGATCGGTCAGTCGGCTCGATGATCTTCAGCTGCTCGATGATCGAGCCCGGGCCAGCCGTGATTGACGATGAGGGGCAGCGCGTCGTCGTGTCGGGAACGAGCGTGGATGAAGTGGATGTCGAGCCCGTCGATCTCGGTGATGAACTGCGGCAAGGCGTTCAGGTTCGCCTCGCACCGGCGCCAGTCGTAGTCCGTCGCCCAATAGCGCGCAAGCTTCTGGATCATCGCGAGCGGCACGCCCTGGGATTGCATCCGGGACAGTCTCCTTCTCGGGCCAGTTCGTCTCCGCGAGTCGCCGCCGGAGGTCATCGATCGCCTCCTGCGGAACGTCAACGAGGAAGGGCCGGATGCCCTCGTTGGCTGCGACGGCCGGCTCTCGAGTTGGAGAGATGGTGGACATCTCAGTGCCTCCTGCTGCTTGGCAAGTCGTACGCGTCCTGGGCGCGAATCCGTTCGAGGCTCATCTGGCCGACGCGGGCTGTCGATCGAGTGTCAGGGACCCCTCAGCGTCATTCCTGAAACGCCTGCCGCGAGCAGGACGACCTTGCCAGGCCCGCCACTCCGGCGGCTCGGATCCATACGCTTCGAACCCGCGTTCGAGGGGAAGGACGGCCGACACGATGGGTCGCATTACGTCCAGCGCCGATCAAGCGGCCGATCTCGCGAAGCTGCTCGCGATCAAACTCGACGATGAACCAGATGGCACGCCGGTCGTCTGTCGGCTTCCCGCTCAGGCGGACGAGGCGTGGCGATGGACACGAGTCGGCCGCCCGGGCGGAGAACATCCCAGGAGCGCTCCCATGTCTCGCCACCGACCGTATCGAAGACGAGGTCCTGGTCAGAGACGGTGTCGTCGAAGCGCTGCGTCCGGTAGTCGATCACCTCATCGGCGCCGAGCTCTCGGACCAATGCGGCGTCGCGCCCCGAGCTGGTCGCCGTCACGTGGGCGCCCCGCCATCGGGCGAGCTGGACTGCGTACGAGCCGACGCCGCCGGCACCGCCATGGACGAGCACGCGCTGGCCGCGTTGCGAGGTGGCCTTGCACGAAGAGCGCCTGCCATGCCGTCAAGGCCGACAGCGGGACGGCAGCGGCCTGGGCGTGGGTGATGATGGCCGGCTTCGGGCACCAGCTCGCCAGCGCTTGCCGCCACGTACTCCGCGTCCGCCCCGTCACGGCGGAAGTCGAGAAGGCCGAATACCTCGTCCCCGACGGCGAGGTCGGTCGCTGACACCTGGCCCGATCGCCTCCACCACGCCCGAGAGCTCGTGGCCCGGGATGATCGGGGGCGTGCGGGGCGTGCCATCGTGGTGGAGCCATGTACCGGCCCCAGTCGAGCTCGGCCGGGCGAGACGCCACTGGCGTGGACGCGGACGAGGACGTCGCCCGGAGTCAGCGCCGGAACGGGCGCATCCTCGTAGACCAGTCGGGAAGGATCGCTCTTGGCGTAGGCGTGCAAGGCGCGCATGGTGGTCATCTCCTTCTGGCGAGTGGCAGCCTCGCCGCCGAGCGACGGGCCGGACGAGGTGGGGATCACGCGTCGTCCGGCCTGTCGCGCGTGCGTCGCTAGCGCAGTGAGCTGAAGGCGGCCCGCACCTCGGCCGTGAAGAGCTCCGGCTCCTCCCAGGCGGCGAAGTGGCCGCCCCTGTCGGCCTCGTTGAAGTAGGCGAGGCCGGGGTAGACCGCCTCGACCCAGCTGCGCGGGGAAGCCCAGATCTCGCCGGGGAACGTGGTGAAGCCGACCGGCACGGTGACCGGCGGAGGAGGCTGGCCGCTGGCAAGCGCTGCGGCCAGCGCTCGTGCGTCCTCCCAGTACGACCGGGCCGCCGACGCGGCGGTGCCGGTCAGCCAGTACAGCGTGATGTTGTCGAGGATGTTGTCCCGGGTGAGATTGCCCACGGGCTCGCCGTCGACGAAGGCGCGGGAGATCTTGTAGTAGCTGTCCGTGTCGTGGTCGAGCAGCCAGGCCGCCAGCCCGACGGGTGAATCCAGCAGGGCGTAGCCGATCGTCTGCGGCCGCGTCGCCATCTCGAGGAAGTAGCCGAAGCCGTCCTGCTTGAACGTCGCGAACGCCTCGGCCGCTGCGCGTTCCTGTTCGGATTCCTTGGGCAGGTGATCGCCGATCGCGAGCACCGCCGTGAGCAGGTTCAGGTGGTAGCCGGCCAAGCCCTCGACCGCCTGGCGGCCCATCAGGTCCGTGACGAGGGCACCCACGTCGCCGCCCTGGGCGACGTAGCGGGTGTAGCCGAGGCGGCCCATCAGCTCCGCCCACGCGCGTGCGGTGCGGCCGGACGTCCCAGCCGAGCTCGGTCGGCTCGCCCGAGAACCCGTAGCCGGGCAAGCGACGGCAGCACCAGGTGGAACGCGTCCTCGGCGGTGCCGCCGTGCGCGGTCGGGTCGGTCAGCGGGCCGACGGTCTCGAGCAGCTCGATGACCGAGCCGGGCCAGCCGTGCGTCATGATCAGCGGCAACGCGTTCTCATGCCGCGACCGGACGTGGATGAAGTGGATCTCGACCCCGTCGATCTCGGTCGTGAACTGCGGCAGCGCGTTGAGCCGCGCCTCCACACGCCCGAAGTCGTACTGGTTCGCCCAGTAGTCAGCCAGCGCCTGCGATCGTCGCCAACTGCACGCCCTGCGAGCGATCCGGGACGAGTTCCTTGGTCGGCAAGCGCGTCGTCGAGATGCGCCGACGCAGGTCGTCGATCTGCTGCTCTGGGATCTCGACCGGGAACGACCGGATCTCGGTCGGGGTGGCGACGGCCGTGCTCATGAGGTCCTCCCTTCATAGTGACGAGCGATCCGATCGCGTCGCGGTCGGATCGTCCGCTCGGCGATCTCCGTGCAGATCTCCTGGGCCCATCGAACCTCACGGGTGGCGTCCAGTCGATCAGACGAACGTATCGGGCGATACCTTCGTATCGATCGGCGATGTCACCCGATACCAAGGTCTGATCGACGGCGCGGCCAGAGCGCGCACACTGCGGCCAGACCCGCACGCACGCGACGAGGCATGATGGAGACCAGGACGCGCCCCTCATCGACACTCCACGAGGGTGAACGCGCCAAGGAGGGTCTCGTGGCGAACGAGCGGGGTTTCGAGCTCATCATCGACACGATGCCGGCGCTGGTCTGGTCGGCTCGGCCCGATGGCAGCGCCGACTTCTTCAACCGGCACTACCTGGATTTCATCGGCCTCTCATCGGATCAAGCAAGTGGTCGCGGCTGGACCGCCGCGGTCCACCCCGAGGACCTGATCAGCTTGGCCGCGACGTGGGAGCAGATCATGGCTTCCGGCGCGCCGGGCGAGGCCGAAGCGCGACTGCGTCGCCACGACGGGGACTATCGGTGGTTCCTGTTCCGGACGAGTCCGCTGCGGGATGCCGACGGTGCCATCGTCAAGTGGTATGGCGTCAACACGGACATCGAAGACCGGAAGCGGGCCGAGGTGGAGCTCAAGCGGGCGTACGACAGCTTCGCCGACGCCCAGCGACTGAGCAGGACGGGCAACTTCACCGCTGACATCGCGGTGGACGAGCACATCTGGTCCGACGAGCTCTACCGCATTTTTGAGCTCGACCCCGCGACCAAGATCTCGGTCCAGATGGTGCGCGACATCATCCATCCCGACGACCTGGCAGTCGTTCGATTCCGACTTCGCGCGGTCGCTGGGGGGCGTGGACTTCGATCAGGTCTTCCGCATCGTCCCCGCAAGCGGGAACGTGAAGCACGTTCATGCTGTCGGCCATCTGATCGAGCGCGTCGCGGGCCGTCCGCTGTTCATCGGTGCCATCCAGGACGTGACCGAGCGGATCGTCGCCGAGGAGGCCTTGAACCGGGCCCGTTCGGAACTGGCCCAGGTCGCGCGGGTCACGACCGTGAGCGCACTGACCGCATCGATCGCGCATGAGGTAAACCAGCCGCTTTCGGGCATCATCACGAACGCCAGCACGTGCCTCCGGATGCTGGAAGGCGACCACCCTGACGTCGACGGCGCACGCGAGACCGCGCGGCGCACGATCCGCGACGGGAACCGCGCCGCGGACGTGGTCTCCAAGTTGCGCGAGCTCTTCGGCAAGACGGGAGTTCACGCTCGAGACATTGGACCTCAACGAGGCGACGAAGGAGGTGGTCGCCCTCTCGTCGACCGACCTGCAGCGGCAACGCGTCGTCGTTCAGTCGGAGCTCGCCGCGGACCTCCCGGCCGATCGCCGGCGATCGGATCCAGCTGCAGCAGGTCATCCTGAACCTGCTTCGCAACGCCTCCGAGGCGATGGCGAGCGTCGACGATCGCCCGCGGCGCTTGCTGCTCGGACCCGACACGCGAGGACGGCAGCGTGTCCGTCTGAGCGTCAGCGATGCCGGCGCGGGCGTGGATCCGGCGAGCCATCGACAAGCTGTTCGACGCCTTCTTCACGACGAAGAGCGGTGGCATGGGGATCGGCCTGTTCGTCAGTCGCTCGATCATCGAGCGACATCAAGGCCGCCTTTGGGCCGAGCCGAACGAGGACGGGCCTGGAACCACGTTCTCGTTCTCGATCCCTCGGGCTCCAGCGATCGGTCCCGGACGCGTCAAGGCCGGCATCGAGCATGTCGTGATCGACAAGGTCCCGCTGGTCTCGATCGTCGACGACGACGATTTCGGTTCGCGAGTCGTTGCCACCATTGCTGCGGCAGGTGGGGTATGCGGCGGAAGCGTTCTCATCCGCGGAGGCGTTCCTCGCCTCGGATCGCGTCGACGAGACCAGCTGCCTCCTTCTCGACGTCGCGATGCCCGGGATGTCCGGCCCCGAACTGCAGGAGGAACTGGCGCGCCGACAGCCGGCGATCCCGATCGTCTTCATCACCGGCCAGGGAGATCAGACACTGCGGTCGCGCCTCCTTGCGCTCGGGGCCGTCGACTGCCTGTTCAAGCCGTTCAGCGAGGCCGATCTCCTCGCGGCGCTGGGATGCCGCCATTCGGACGAGTTCGGGATGACTGCCGTGAGTTCGTCGCACGCAACCGCCGCCGTACACTGGGTCGAGCAACCTCCCAACTCGATCGAGGCCATCAGGGTGCTTGGCGTCAAGCCGGTCGTCTACGTCGTCGACGACGACGTCTCGGTTCGCGAGTCTTTGGAAATGCTGATCAGGACGCGAGGGTTGGCGGGCTGAGCTGTTCGCATCGGCGCAGGACTTCCTGGCCTACCCGCGGGCGATGGTGCCCAGCTGTCTGGTGCTCGATGTGAGCCTCCCGGGGCTCGACGGCCTCGAGCTCCAGCAGCAGCTCGCGGACCGCATGGAGATCCCGATCATCTTCATCACCGGTCATGGCGACGTGCCGATGTCCGTCCGGGCGATGAAAGCCGGGGCCGTCGAGTTCCTGACCAAACCGTTCGGGGTCGATGTGCTGCTGGACGCCGTTCGCAGCGCCATCGAGCGCAGTCGCGGAGCCCTCGAACTCGAAGCAGAGATGCGGGCCCTCAGGAGATGACTACGAGTCATTGACGCCGCGCGAACGCGAGGTGATGGGGCTGGTCGTTGCCGGGCTGTTGAACAAGCAGGTCGGCGGCGAGCTCGGCATCAGCGAGATCACCGTGAAGGCACACCGGGGCCAGGTGATGCGCAAGATGAAGGCGGACTCGCTCGCGGACCTGGTGTCCATGGCAGCACGCCTCGGCCTCCAGTCGGGAGCACGGACAGACCGTCGATCAGCGCGTCTGGGCTAGAAACGCCCTTGGGCGCGCGGTGGTGCGTTATGACTTTTGGGTACAGGACGTAGTACCTCGGGGTGGGTAGGTTCAGGGTCCCTCACCCGGAGCCGCCCTTGTTCGGAGCGCCTTTCCGGTCGCTCCGGCGGCCGGTCCTCCTGATCGTCGTCTTCGGCTTCTTCCTGATGATCGTCGGCCTGACGGCGTTGAGCCAGGCGATCGTCGTGTCGACACAGTCATCCCAGACGATGCTCAGCGCGATCGTCGGCTCCGATGCGGCGACCGTCCGCGGCTTCGTCAATGGCTACCTGCTGCCGGCCGATCTCGAGCCGGGCGGCCTGTCCGCGGCGCGCGCCGCCACGCTCCAGGCGCAACTCAGGACGATCGACTCCGCCGGGGAGATCCTGCGGATCGAGGTCCGGCCGCCTGACGGCACGGTCCTCCTGTCCGACACCGCCGACCCGGCCGGGCTGCGCGGGGAGTCGACGCCTGACTTCACGGCCGCGGCCGACGGAACGGTCACGGCCGGGCTCCACCCGGTCGCCGATGCCGAGTCCGTCGGTGCCGTCCTGCCGGCGAACGACGTCCTGCGCGCGTATTTCCCGGTCAAGTTCGACGAGAAGGTCGTCGCGGTCGTCGGGATCTGGCGAGACGCGGCGCCGATCCTCGGCGACCTCGATCAGCTGCGTCGTCAGGTCATGATCGTCACGCTCTTCGCCGGCGCCCTGGCGGCCGTCGCCCTGTACCTCGTGTTCCGGGCCGCGCAGCGACGCATCCTGCGCCAGACCGACGAACTGCTCGAGGCGACTCGCCTGGACCCGTTGACCGGCACGCTGAATCACGGCGCGCTCGTCGGGGTGCTGGCGGTCGCGATCGAGGCTGCGCGCCACGCCGAAGAGACCCTCGGGGTCGCGCTGCTCGACATCGACAACTTCCGGAACCTCAACCAGACCTACGGCCACCCGGCCGGCGACGAGGCTCTCGATCGCGGTCGCCGCCCTGCTCCGCGACGTGCTTCCGGCGGAGACCCAGTGGGGGCGCTACGGACCCGACGAGTTCCTGGTCATCGTCACGCCAGACGTGACGACCGACCTCGAGCCGACCGATCGAACTCGTCCGGATGCAGCTCGTCGACCTCAGCCTGCAATTCGAGGCGTCCGAGCGCCTGCCGATCACGATCAGTGCCGGGATCTGCGCCTTCCCGATCAACGGCGAGTCGGTGACGACGCTCCTGTCCAGCGCGTCGCGGACGCTCGACGAGGCCAAGTCCAGCGGTGGCGACAGCGTCCGCGTCGCCGAGGCCGGTGCCGTGCCGCTCGAGGAGGCGGTCCGGTTCGACGTCCTCGAGGGGCTGATCATCGCCGTCGACACGAAGGACCACTACACACGCCGTCATTCCGAGGACGTCGCCCGCTACGCCGGATTCCTGGCCGCGCAGCTCGGTCTCGACGATCAGGTCCGCTCGGTGCTCTACCGGGCCGGTCGCCTCCACGACATCGGCAAGATCGGCATCCCCGACCACATCCTGCGCAAGCCCGGTGCCCTCACCGAGGGCGAGTACGAGGTCGGTGAAGCAGCACGTCGCGCTCGGCGACCTCATCGTCCGCGAACTGCCCGACCTCGAGGAGATCCGCGCCGGCATCCGCCACCACCACGAGCGCTGGGACGGGAAGGGCTACCTGCACGGGCTGGCGGGCGACGACATCCCTGAGGTGGCCCGGATCCTCGCCGTCTGCGATGCGTTCTCGGCTATGACGACGACCCGGCCGTACCGCAAGGCGCTGTCCGTCGACGAGGCGCTGACCCGCCTCGAGGATGCGTGCGGCTCGCAACTCGACGAGCGACTGGTCGTCGGCCTTCGTGAACGGCATCCGGACGGTCGCGACGGCGCCGATGCCCGGGGACGAGCGGACCGGCCTGTGGACACCTGGCCGCCCGGTCGTCATGGACCGGTCGCGCGGTCGCCTGAGGTGCCCGCCACGCTCCATCTGCGACCGCCGGCGCTTCGACTGGTCATCCCGGTCGCCGTCACTGGTCGCCGCGCTGGTCATGCCCGCTGACCGGCCTCGCCGCGGCACCGCCCGACCTTGGCACGGGCCGAGGACTACGCCATCGTCGCCAACACGACGATCACGAACACCGGCGTCAGCCTCATCGACGGGCAACCTCGCGCTCGTCGGGCCATCGGTGACCGGGACTGGGCGGCGTCGTCACCGGCCGCATGGACATCGGCAACGCCGCGGCCGCTCATGCCGAAGACGACGTCTTGCGCGCCCACCACGACGCGACCGGCACGGAGCCGGCCACGGAGATGTCGGGCGTCGACCTCGGCGGCAAGACCCTCGGGCCCGGCGTCTACCACTTCGGGTCGTTCGGCCGCGCTGCACGGGACGCTGACCCTCGACGGAGAGGGTGCCTCGAACCCCACGTTCATCTTCCAGATCGGCTCGACCTTGACCACCGGCACCGGCGCGCGCGTCCGGTTGATCAATGGCGCGGACGGCTGCGCGGTGTTCTGGGCGGTCGGCAGCTCGGCGACGATCGGCACGGCGACCTCGCTGCAGGGCAACCTGATGGCGCTGGTCAGCATCACCATGACGACCGGTGCGACGATCGGCGTCGGCGGCGGCCGGAACGGCGGCCGGGCGTTCGCCCAGAACGGCGCCATCACCCTCGACACCAACACGATCATCGCGCCGACCGGCACCTGCAAGGCCCCGCCCCGACCCCGAAACCGACGCCGAAGCCGACGCCGAAGCCGACCGCCAAGCCGACACCCGAGCCGACGCCGCAGCCGACCACGATCCGACGACGGCGCCGACCCCGCCCGTGGCCAACGCCCCGCGACGCGACGCCGAACCCGGCCGCATCTCCGCTCCGACGGCTCAGCACCCGCGGAATCCGCCGAGCCCTCGCCTGGCGTGCTCGATCGCGCCCGGCACGGTCGGCAGTCCGCCGCCGGCCGGTCCGCGCGAACCGAGCAGCTTCGACATCGCGGCGGGGCTCAATGCGACGGTCGGACCTTCGACGTCGGCGGCATCGGGATCATCGGACCGTTCGTCGTCCCGGGATTCCTCGCCGCGGCGTCGGGACTCCTGCTGATCCTGCTGATGCTGGCCCAGGCGGTCGGCACACTGGTGTGGCTGCCGGTCGTCCGCCGGCGGGTCGGTTCGTTCGGATTCGGGCGGCGCTAGACGTGGCACGACTCGGGCGGCCTCAGCCCTCCATCCGCAGCTCTTCGAGGTCCAGTTCCCGCTCGATCTGGCGGAGTGTCAGGTCGTTGATCTCGCCCGCGATCGCGCAGCTGGATGACGGCCGTGCGTTGCGCCGCGATGACACCGCGCTGGATCTCCTCGTGCTCGATCCGCTCCTGGTCGCGCTCGGCGGTCTCGCTCGGGATCCTCGGTCGCGAGGTGCTGCGTGCGATCGCGCAGGCCCGACTCGAGCCGATCGAAGAGCGGTTGATGCCCCGGCCAGTCCTGACGAGCGCGTTCGACCTCATCGAGCCCCGCCTGGTACGCGGCGGCCCTGGCGACCGTCGCCTCGTCGCCATCGGGCTCGATCCCATCCCAACGCGCCCAGCGCAGGACCCAGCGGCAGCGTGAGTCCCTGGCCGACCAGCGTGACGAGGATGACCGCGAACGTCAGGAACAGGATCAGGTCGCGCTCCGGGAAGGCGGCCGGGAGGGCGAGGGCCGCCGCCAGCGAGACCGCCCCGCGGAGGCCGGCCCAGCTCACGACGAACGTGAGCCGCGTGGCCAGGCGCGGGTCGCGTCGCGCGATCTGGCGTCGCGGGGACCCAGGCAGGAGGCTCGAGGCGAAGACCCACACGATCCGCGAGATGACGACGACGCCGCAGACGGCCGCGGCGAGCCCGAGGAACTGGCTCGGCGGCCGGTCGCCGAGGCTCTCGAGGATCTGCGGCAACTCCAGGCCGATCAGGACGAAGACGAAGCCATTGAGGACGAACCCGATCATCTTCCAGGTCGTCAGCCACAGGACCCGGCTGTTCGGGGTCAGGATCGTGCCGAGGCGGCCGCCGATGACCAGTCCGGCGGTGACCGCCGCGAGCACGCCCGAGAGCCCGAGCCGATCGGCCGGGAGATAGGCCGCGAACGGGATGACGACGGAGATCAGGACCTCGACCGGCGGGTCGTCGAGACGCCGGAGGATCTCGCCCGGTGACCCGGCCGACGACGGCGCCGATGAGCGATCCCGCCGACGGCGGCGACCACGAAGCCCGCCAGCGATTCGGACAGGACGAAGCTGCCGCTGACGGCCGCGAGCACGGCCGCCCGATAGGCGACGAGCGCGGTCGCATCGTTGAACAGCGCCTCGCCTTCGATGAGCGTCCTGAGGATCCGCGGCGCCCCGAGGCGACGGAAGACCGTGGTGGCGGCAAGTGCGTCGGTCGGCCCGACGATCGCGCCGAGCGCGAAGGCTGCCGGCCAGCCCAGGCCGGGCACGAGGGCATGCGCCACGGCCGCGACGATGACCATCGTGAACAGCACCAGGCCGATCGACAGGCGGAGGAGCGGCGCGAGGTTCGCGCGGAGGTCCCGGATCGGCGACTCGGCGGCCGCGCTGAAGAGCAGCGGTGGCAGGAACACGAGCAGGACCAGGTCGGGCTCGAGCTTGATGGTGGGAAGGCCCGGGACGAAGGCGAGCCCCAGGCCGCCGAGCACGAGCAGCGTCGGATACGGAACGCCGAGGCGGCGCGCGATCTCGTACACGATCGCGATGGCCACGAGGATGGCCAGGACGGCGGTCAGAACCTCCACGGCCGAACGCTATCAGTCCTCGCACCCATGGCGCGACCGCCGGTCTCGGATGGTATGAAACACACGACGCGTGATCGATCGATGGAGGGGTCTCGACATGGCCACACCGCAGACCGGCATCTTCGCGCTCGGGACCGCTTCCCACGCGTATCTCGAACTCGACCTGCTGCCGTCGTCAGACCCGTCGACGACTGTCGCCCGGGTGGCGTCCCTTCGCGAGCCGCGGACGACGATCGGGGGCGTCAACCTCGTCGCCGGGTTCCGACCCGAGCTGTGGGCGGGCGTCGCGCCGGATGCCGCGCCGCCCGGCGTCACCGGCTTCAACGCACCGGTGACCGGCAAGGACGGCTATGCCCTGCCGGCGACGCAGCACGACGTCGTCATCTGGCTGACCGGCGCGTCCTACGACGTCGTATTCGACCTGTCACGCGCGGTCATGACCGAGCTGGCCGAGCATGTCTCACTCGCCAACGAGATCGTCGGATGGCCGTACCACCACGACCTCGACCTGACCGGGTTCATGGACGGCACGGAGAACCCGACGCTCGTCGAGGCGACCAGCGTCGCCCTCGTCCCGTCGGGCGAGCGCGGCGAGAGCGGCTCGATCCTGCTCCTGCAGCAATGGGAGCACGACGCGGACGCCTGGGAGGGGCTCGCGGTCGGGCGGCAGGAGGCGGCCATCGGTCGGCGCAAGGCCGACAGCGTCGAGCTGGACCCCCGCCCGGACACGTCGCATGTGGCCCGCACCGACCAGGATTCGTTCGGCAAGATCTTCCGCCGGAACATCGCGTACGGATCGCTCGGCCGGCACGGCACGATCTTCGTCGGGTTCTGTGCGAACCAGGGGCCACTCGCCGCGATGCTTGACAGCATGGTCGGCCGCGGGACCGGCGTCCGCGACGAGCTGACGCGGTTCACGCGCGCGATCAGCGGCGCCTACTACGTGATCCCTTCCGCTGAGCGGCTGTCGGCATTCGGCGGCGACCAGCGGACCGGGCTACCCGCGGGCGACGCGACGCTCGACCAGCCCGGATAGCGCGTCTCGTCGTCGACCCCGCTCCGTCACGGGCCGAAGTCGACCGCCGAGACCTCCGTGCTGATCCCGATCGTGCCGACGCCGAGCGCCTTCGTGGTGCCGTCCGCGAGCTCGAACACCGCCACGTTGCAACAGCCACCGCTCCGGGTGAAGATCTGGAGCCCACCCTCGGGCGCGGCCAGCGTGCCCTCGTTGTGCAACGTCGCCTTGACGACCTCCGCATGCGCCGGGTCGCGGACGTCCAGCCGGGCCTGCGCGACGGCCAGCCAGGCCCCGCACGGGGTGACCGCGCAGTCGGTCGGCTGGCCGATCGGCCAGCCATCGACGACCGGATCCGGCGCGGACTTGGCGCACGCCGCGACGATGACGACGAGCGCCATCCAGACCACTAGCGACCGCACGATCCGGTTCCTCATCAGCTGCCCTGGGCCATGCTCCAGATCGTCCAGTACTGGGTCCGGAGGCGGCGTGGCTGCTCGAGGACCGTGCGGATGGCGAACGCGATGTCCTCCGGCTTGAGGTAGGTCTGCAGCTCGGGCATGTCCTCGGTGCGCCCCGCGCCGATGGCGAACTCGGTCGACGTCCCGGCCGGCCCGATCGTCGTCACCCGGATCCCCTTGTCGCGCAGCTCGCGATCGAGCGAACCGGCGAGCCCCACCTGGGCGAACTTCGTCGCGGCGTAGACCGCCTCGTCGGCGCCGCCCCGGAAGCCGGCGACCGAGGCCACGATGACGATGTCGCCGCGCCCTGCCTTGAGCATCTCGGGCACGGCCGCCCGGATCGGCCAGACCGTCCCGGCGACGTTCGTGTCGAGCATCGTCGCGAGCTCCTCGTCGGTGCGGTCGAGGATGCCGCCGTACATGCCGATCCCGGCGTTCGCGACGAGGCTGTCGAGCCGGCCGAACCGCGCCACAGCCTCCTGGACCAGGCGTCGGCTGTCGTCGGGCGAGCGGACGTCCATCTCGACCGCCGCCACCTGCCCGGGGAACTCCGCCTCGATGGCGTCGAGACGCTCGCGCCGGCGCGCCCCGAGGACGACGCGCGCGCCCGCCCGGGCCAGTTCGCGGGCCGTCGCGCGCCCGATGCCGGCGCTGGCGCCGGTGATCGCCACGACGCTGTCCTTGAGCTCCTCCACGTGCGCCTCCTCCAGTGCTCCATCCACGCTCGGCATCGCCACTCTAGCGGACGGTCGGCGGGTCATACTCTGCCTCCGAACTGGAGCAGGAGGGGTTCCCATGGCACCCGGGACGTCATCGGACGAGGCCATCGCGCGGGTCGTCGCGTCGGCAACGTCGACTCGGCGTGGAGCTCAACGAGGACGAGGCGGCCGAGTGGGTGGCCGCGATGGAGACCGAGGCGAGCGGCGGCGACCTCGTCGTCGACGTCGACTCCGGCGTCTACGGCCATCGGGTCACGATGCTCGACTTCCACCCCGACGACCTCGCCCGATTCCGCGAGATGGCCACGATCGTCGGCTTCGAGGATCGGCCGCCGCAGGTCATGACGGCGCTCTCGATCTCCGGGTCGGCCGCGCAGAGCAAGATCAACGCCTACCCGGCCGACTGCGACTTCTTCGAGCGCGTCCACATCAAGGCGGACACCCGCGAGGAGGCATGCGCGATCCTCGCCGACCTCATGCGCCAGAAGGCCCTGGACACGGCGACCGGCCCGACCCATCGGCTGTGGGAGGTCAAGTTCGGGTCGCACCCGGTCGCCGTCGACAAAGGGCGGCAGCCGGATCGGGGCCGGCTCGCCGATGTCATGGACGCTCGAGGAGGTCAAGGCCGGGCAGATGGAGGTCACGCTGCCCGACGGCGCCCTGCGCGTGTACACGTGGGAGGACGCGTCCCACGACCCGGGCTGGTGCAAGCTCGACTGGGTCATCGCCGACAAGACCCGCGGCCAGCTCGCGAACGCGAGCAACGTGCTCGATCCGACCTGGGAGGCGCCCGACGGCACGATCGTGCCGCTCGACGGCTTCCTCGACCCGTACTACCAGGAGGTCTACCTCGAGAGCGAGTCGATCCCGCTCTTCTCGAAGCTCGTCAAGGAGCTGTCGGCCGACTCGGTCGACGACTACGTCGACACGCTCGAGCACGAGGTCTGGAAGTACACGGTCAAGGAGCCGAACTACGGCAAGGCCGCGCGGCGCATGTACAACGTCTTCCGGATGAACGGGAAGTACCGCGAGGCGGCCTACATCCGCGAGCTGTTCGACGAGCCGGTGACCGCGCTGTACCAGGTCTCCGCGCTCATCCGGACGCTCGACGACGCGGCGTCATCGGGCGACACGTTCGCCACCGACACGATGGTCTCGCAGGTCGACGGCCTGATCATGTCGGCGATCCAGGCGCTCGACGGCCCGGAGGAGGCCAAGATGGTCGGCCATCTGCTGCAGCCTCCGGAACTCGCTCCAGTCGCGCGAGTCGCACGCCGACCGGTCCGACGAGATGGCCGGCATCCAGGACGCCGCCATCGGCGCCGTCAACACCTACTTCGAGAAGGCGCTGCGCTCGGTCCCGGAGATCGAGGCGTACCTCGAGGACATCGCCACGCGCGCGCCCTAGAGGACACCCGTCATGCGACGACCCGCGCCTCGGCCGTCGTCGTCCCGGTCTCGGCGATGCGGAACTCGGCCGTCCGGCCGGCCCACGTCACCACGTACTCGCCGAGGAAACCGCTGACCGCGACGTTGCCGGCCTCGTCGGTGACCATCGAGGTCGGGGCGAGCCACCAGTCGCCCTTGATGAGGGCGGCGAGCGCCTCGTAGGCGGGCTTGGTCGAACCGTCGGTCCGGACCAACCCGGTCGGCGCGTTCAGCCAGCCGCCGTCGTCGATGCCCCACCAGGTGATCGCGTCGACCGCCGGATGCGACACAAGCGTCCGGTAGTGGCGGGTGACTTCGTCGGCCTGGCGCTGCTCGCCATCGGGCGTGGACGGCCACTCCGCGACCTGGTAATCGTTCAGGTCGACGATCTCGGGCGGCATGATCCGCCCCGACACCAGCGTGTTCTCGGTGAAATGGATCGGCAGCCCGAAACGCGCGAACCGCTCGAGCACCTCGAGGGTCTTCGCCTCGCCCCAGTAGCCCTGGTGCATGTGCGACTGGATCCCGAGGACGTCGATGTCGATGCCTGCGTCGAGACAGTCCTCGATGAGGCGCTCGTAGTCCGGCGAGACGTCGAAGTCGTTGAGCAGCAGCGTCGCGCCCGGGTTGGCGGCGCGGGCCGCCTCGAACGTCGCCTTGACGATCCCGACCTGGCCAAGGGCCTGGCACATGCGGGTCACCCCGTTCTCGTACCTGTCGAAGACGGGCATGATCACGGCCTCGTTGACGACGTCCCACGTGTCGATCACGCCGTCGAACGCCGTGACCTCGCGTTCGATGCGAGCGAGCTGGGCGGCGATCGCGTCCGCGGTCGAGAGCTCGAGCAGCCAGGGGGCGGTCTCGGTGTGCCAGCACAGCGGATGGCCCTTGACGACGCAGCCGCGATCGACGAGCCACTGCGCCGCGGTCAGGAGTCGCTCGGTGTCGGGGCGGCCCCGGACGGGCTCGAACCCGGCCCAGTAGTACGGCAGCGTGGCGAAGTCGAACAGGCCCAGCCAGTGCCCGGCGCGCTGCTCGGCCGCCGCCCGGTCGGCGTCGGGCACCTCGTCATTCGCGAGCGCGATGAGCTCGGCGCCCGTGCAGCCGAACGAGAAGGCGTGGCTGCGCTGGCCGACGACCACCTCCTGGCGGGCCAGTGGCTCGCCGTCGGCACCGAACACGGTGACCGTCGCGTCCGCGGTGCGGTGCTGCCGGATCAGCGCGTCGATCGGGTCATCGGAACGGAGGCCGAGGGCTGTCATCGAGCCCGATGATATCGGGGCGGTCGCCCATGGCGGCCGACGTCCTGTCAGCGGTCGTTCGGTCGACCGCGCGCCAAAGGGCGCGCGTCGCTAACGGCCGGTCGGCCGGCCGACGCGGGCGAGACGCTCGCCCGGCAGGGCCTGGGGCGCACCGTCGGGGCGCCCGTTCGGGCGCTGGCCGTGGTTCGGACGCTGGCCGTGGTTGGGACGCGGTCCCTGTCCGTTGCCACCCTGGACGGGGCGGCCACCCTGGTTCGGGCGCTGGCCGAGCCACTGGCCGGGCTGGGCTGGACGGCCGCCGGTCGGACGACCACCCTCGAGACGTCGGGCCGGCGCATGACCACCGCGGTTGCCCGCGGGGCCGTGCCCGCCACCGACACCGCCGCGATTGGCGGCGAGCGCCCCGGCGGGACGACCGGCTGCCGGCGGGGCTGAACGGTCGCGCGCCGGCGTGCGGGCGCGGGCCGTTGCCGCCCGGGCGGCCGACGGAGTCGTGACGCGGAGCCCCGGCGTACCGGGGCGCGCCGATCGGTCGCTGGCGGGGTCCGGCGCCGGGTCGCGCGCCGCCGAGGCCGCCCCGAAGGATCGGCTCGGGGCGGATGCGCGGATCGGGCTCGAAGCCCGGGATGACCTCGGGCGGGATCGCCGCGGCCGAGGACGCGCTCGATGTCGTAGAGCAGCTTGAGCTCGTCGACGCAGACCAGCGAGACGGCGTCGCCGTCGACGCCGGCCCGGCCGGTCCGGCCGATCCGGTGGACGTAGTCCTCGGCGACCATCGGCAGCTCGAAGTTGACGACGTGCGGCAGCGCGTCGATGTCGAGCCCGCGCGCGGCGACCTCGGTCGCGACGAGGATCGCGTACCGGCCGGCCTTGAAGTCGGCCAGGGCGCGCACGCGCTGCGGCTGGCTCTTGTTGCCGTGGATGGCGGTCGCGGGGATGCCGTCGTGCTCGAGCTGGGTCGCGAGGCGGTTCGCGCCGTGCTTGGTGCGGGTGAAGACGAGGGCCTGGTCGATCACGGCCGGTCTTGACGAGGTGGCTGAGCAGCTCGCGCTTGCGCTCGCGGTCGACCGGGTGGACGACCTGGCGTGACCAGCTCGGACGGCGTGTTCCGGGGCGTGACCTGGACGGACGCCGGGTCGTGCGAGAAGGCCGCCGGCGAGGCGCCGGATCTCGTCGGAGAACGTGGCCGAGAACAGCAGGTTCTGGCGCTTGGCCGGCAGGATCGCGAGGATCTTGCGGATGTCGCGGATGAAGCCCATGTCGAGCATCCGGTCGGCCTCGTCGAGGACGAGGATCTCGACCCGCGACAGGTCGATGGTGCGCTGGCCGACGTGGTCGAGCAGGCGGCCGGGCGTCGCGACGACGATCTCGGCGCCGCCGCGCAGGGCGCGGACCTGCGGATCGAAGCCGACGCCGCCGTAGATGGCGGTCGAGCGGATCGGTCGCCCGGCGCCGTAGGTGCGGACGCTCTCCTCGACCTGGAGCGCGAGCTCGCGGGTCGGGGTGAGGATCGAGCGCGCGGACGCCGCGCGGCCCGTCGCGGGCCGGCGTGGCGTGGAGCCGCTGGAGCATCGGCAGCACGAAGGCGGCCGTCTTGCCGGTGCCGGTCTGGGCGCCGGCGAGCACGTCGCGGCCGGCGAGGACGAGCGGGATGGCTTCGGCCTGGACGGGGGTGGGCACGGTGTAGCCCTGGTGGGCGACCGCGCGGAGGAGCTCGGGCGACAGCCCGAGACGATCGAAGGACATGGAGGAGACGCTCCTGACGGGGCCCTCCCGCTCGTGGCGGGGCCCGGTCAGGGCGTTGGTGGATCGGGATCGAGACGGTATGAGACCGGGGCGCCGACCGGAGCGCCCATCGAGCACGAAGTGTGCCTTGAGCATACCCGATGTGGCCCCGAAGGGCTTCCAGTCGATGGTCCGGTGTCGTTCGGGCCTCGTGTCAGGCCGTCGGGCGGCCCTGGTACCGGGCGTTCGGCGACTCGAGGATCGCGCGCTGGCGCGGTGTCAGGTCGGGCCAGCGGTCGCGGTCGTAGAAGGCCGCGCCCCATGCGTACGCGCCGGGGTCGTACTTGAAGAACAGCGTCCGGCGCTCGCCGGCCCCGCGCCACGGCAGCGTCCCGTGGGTCATCGCCTCGGTGAAGATGATCGCCGTGCCCGCCGGCCCGGTCACCGCGCGGACGAGGTCGAGCTCCTCATCCACCTCGAGCTCCTTCCACGACTCCGGGAACGCCACGTTCGCCTTGTGGCTGCCCGGCACGCACCCGAAGCCGCCGTCGCCCGGGTTGACGTCGCGGAGGTTGTACGCGACGACCAGCAGCCCGGACCGCGGCCGCCCTTCGACGAACGTGTACGACTGGCCCGCGTCGTACGGGATGGCGCCGCCGTGCAGCTTGGTCCCGATCGGGCCCTTGCCGTGCCGGATCAGGTCCGCGTAGTCGTGGTCCAGGCGAAAGCCAGCTCCCGAGGATCTCCTCGAGGTACGGCAGGATCGGCTCGTGGTCGATGAGCGCGCGGACCTCCGGGCCCCAGTCGAGCACGCTCCCGAACCGGTGCGTGTGGGCGTCGGCCGGCACGGTCGCTGCGATCCGCTCGTCCATGAGCGCGTTCAACCACTCGAGCTCGGCCGCCGACAGGATGCCCGGCAGTGCGAGATACCCGTTCAGGTCGAAGCGGTACCGCTCGAAGTCGTCCACGACCGGTCGAGGATGACGGTCAGGCCCGGCGACGCGGGGCGGGCGCCGGCTTCGGGGGTACCGCCGGCGCGGCCTTCGGACGAGCGACCGGCGTGGCGATCTCCTCGGGCGGGAAGATGGCGGCCGCCAGGTCGCCGGGCTCGCCGATGTGGAGCATCGTCCGGCTGTTGCCGGCGAGGGCGCGGGCGACGCCGAGGCGCGTCGTGTCGAGGTCGTAACGGGCCGCATCCGGGTAGGCCTTGATCCGCTCCTCGAGTCGCTGGAGGCGGAGCGACTCGTTCGCCGCCTCGAGATCGATGAGCTCGCGGTCGGCGGTGACACGTTGCCGGTCGAGCTGCTCCTGGTCGGCCTGGCGACGCTGCTCCAACGTGTGCCGCTCCTCCTGCTCTGCGCGCTGGACGGACGCCAGCCGACGCCCCTCGATCGAGTCCATGTAGCTGGCAGGTGGGCGGACCAGGGTGACGACGACCTTGCGGATCGCGACGCCGTACGTCTCGAGGTCGCTCCCTATCTGCTTGCGGAGCTGGTCGGACTCGGCGCCGGCGAGGTCGAGGACGTCATCGAAGTCGACGCTGCGGACGAGATGCCGGATCGCCTCCTGGCTCGACGCCTGGCAGACGGCGTCGAAGTCGGGGGCGGCGATGTTGAACACGAAGCGCTCCGGCGCGTCGATGCCGAAGGTCAGCAGGACATCCACGTCGACACGGACGCCGTCCTTGGTCGGGACCGATGCGACCGGCACGTCGAACGGGATCTCCCGCCGCGTCACGAGGTGCGAGACGACGATCGTCGGGAGCATCCAGTGGGTCCCGGGGCCGATGCTCTTGGTGAACTTGCCCCGCTGCAGGAGGAGCGCGACCGCGCTTTCGGGGACGCGAACCATCAGCGACCGGAAGATGCCGAGGAAGATCAGCACAGCCGCAACGCCCGTGAAGGTCGCCCGGTACTGGAGCTCGATGTCGAACAGGACACCGATCGCGAGCACGACCAACCCGGCGAGCACGAACTCGTTGCGGATCCGGCTCCGCTCGCCGGTCAGCAGGACGATCGGCAGCCGGCCTGCCGCATCCGGGGTCGAGAACGCGTCGGCGGCCTCGTCGAGCGGGACGCGGACCTGGGTCAGCTGGACGTAGGGCGCCGTCGGCGATGCCCCGTATGCGCCGTCCTGGTACTGCGTCGGATCATCGGACATCGGCGTTCACCACTCCCTGGACGTGCGGCCGGTAGTAGGCCGGGATGGGCCGGGTCGCGTACGAGGGTCGCGCGGCCGGCAACGGCTCGCCGGGCAGGACGCCGGCCGGGCGAGCGGGCTCGGACAGCCGGCCGTGGAGATAGCGCACGACATCCCAGAGGGCGGCGATGAGCGGCCCGGCGACGAAGAGCCACACGACCCCGAACTGGCTGATCGCCACGACCCCGAGGACCATGATCGCCGGCGGCACGCCGACCCGGGCCTCGATGATGCGGCGCCCGAAGAAGGTGCCGACGACCCATCGCGACGCGACGTACACGACGAGATAGGCCACCGCCCGCGGCGGCGAGACGATGGCGATGAGGAGCGCCGGGGCGTAGCCGAGCAGACGGGCCGAGCTCGGGGATCACCTGGAGCATCCCGGCCAGGACCGCGAGCGCCAGCTTCGACTGATAGAGCGGGACCCCGGCGCGCTCGGCCAGCGTCAGCCCGAGGTAGGTGAACAGGCCGACGAGGAACGCGATGACGACGTAGCCGTGCACGTACGCGCCGGCCGCGCGATCGAGGATCCGGACGATCGCCCAGAAATCCGCACGGAGCCATGGCGCCAGCCGCCGATCGACGGCGCGCTGGCCGGCCCGATGCCGGTTCACCACCGACAGGATCCAGGTCGGCAGGACGATCAGGCCGATGACGACGCTCGCGATGCTCGTGATCGTCTGGACGATCCCGTTGGCGACGCGTCGGCAGGTCGACATCGGTGAAGCCGGACGTGAGGCCCGACAGGCCGTTGGTCGCGGACACACCCACGGCGACGAGAAGCGCGTGGGCCTCCGGCGAGAGCGGGCCACCCAGTTGCGCTTCGATCGAATCGACCGCGTTCTCGATCTGGCCGGCACCAGGCAGGGTCCCGAGCAGGTTCCCGACCCCGGTCACGAGGGGCGGCACGACGATGACGACGATGCCGACGAGGACCGCCACGACGGCCAGCACGCCGAACAGCGCGGCCAGCAGGCGCGGCATGAACCGGTCGAGGGTGTCGACGATCGGCCGGATCACGTAGGCGATCAGCCCGCCGACCATGAACGGCAGCAGGGCTGGCCACGAGGCGACCGCAAGCCACACCACGGATCCGATCACCGCGACGCGTCAGCACCACCCGGGACAGGGCGGCGGGCGTCACGGTCGAGAGACGGGCGCCGAGGCGCGACCATTCGCGTCGCGCCCGCTGCTGCGGCCGGCGATCGCGACGGGGCGGTCCGGGCCGGGGCGGGTGCGGCGACCGTCACCGGCGCGTCGTCCGACCGCGGCTCGGACACCGGTCAGCCCTTGCGCTCGAGGATCGGGCGGGCGATGTCGGGCTTGTCGACGACGAACGCGAACATCGCGCGGTCGCCCCAGCGCCCGAGGAACAGGTGGCCGTAGATGTTCACGCCCGCGTCCGCCAGGGCGCGCGCGAGACGGGCCATCCCGCCCGGGCGGTCATCGACTTCGGTGACGATCGACTCGCCCTCGATGTACGTGTAGCCGCCGTCGTCCAGCACGGCCTTGGTCGCCGGGTCGTCGGCCGTCGTCATGATCACGTGCCCGGAATCGCCGATGCTCCCGCCGCCGATGGCCCGCAGGTCGACGCCACGCGCCGCCAGGGCCTCCGCGAGGCTGGCCATCGCGCCGGGCTCGTTCTTCAGCTGGACGACGAACTGGTTGGCCATGGGGCCCTCCGGACGGGTGAAACGCTCGATTCTAGCGACCCGGCGCTGTGCTAGCGTCGCCAGTCCCATGAACGACACCGGCGTCCGCGCGACCGTGCTCGCGGCGGGCATCCCGTTCTCGACCCTGAACTGGGGCGACCCGGACGGCGCGGCCGCTCCTGCTCACCCACGGCGTGACCGCTTCGGCGGCGGGCTGGTGGCGGGTCGGGCCGGCGTTGGCGGCGACCGGACGGCGCGTCGTCGCGGTCGACCTGCCCGGCCACGGCCTGACCGGTCACTGGGTGGGCCACGGACGCTTCAGTGACACGGCCGCCGATCTCGTGGCGTTCATCCGGGCCGCGGGCCTCGACCGGCCGGACCTCCAGATCGTCGCCCACAGCTGGGGCGCGATGGTCGCGACGAACCTGCCGGCCGCGGGGCTGCGCCCGTCACGACTCGTGCTCCTCGATCCGCCCACGATCCCGCTCGCCGAGATCGTGCGCGAGGCCACGGAGGCCGCCGCGAAACTCCCGGCGAGCCCCGAGGCGGCCCGTGCCGCTGCCCTCGCCGCGAACCCGGCCCTCGCCGAGGGCGACCTCGACGCCATCGAGCTGGCGGCCGCGACCGACCTGGAGGCGGCCCGGCAGATCCTGTTCGAGAACGGCGACTGGGACTCCGGCCTGGCCGCCCTGTCGGACCCGGCCGCTGCCGGTCTCGACGTCCGGGTGGTCCGCGCCGATCCCGCGACCGGCGGCCATATGCCGGACAGCGTCGCCGGGGTCTTCGCGTCGCGCTACGGAGCCGACCACGTGACGACGATCGTCGGCGCTCCTCATTCGCCGCAGGGGACGCATCCCGACGAACTGAACGCGGCCCTCCGGCAGGCGCTCGACTAGGACGAGGTCCGGCTCGCGGCCCGGATGGCGACGGCTCGCCGGTAGGCCTCGACGTAGCGCGGCGCCGAGCCCGTCACCCAGTCGAAGTCGACGGCCATGCCGCGGTCGAGCAGGCCCTGCCACGGCGGTCCGCCGGCCGCGTGCAACGTCATCGCCCGCTCACACGCCCCGACAAGCCCCTCGGGGGTCGCCTCCTCGAACACGAAGCCGGTCCCCTGCCCCGGCCTGGACGTCTCGTCGACGACCGTGTCCGCGAGGCCGCCCGTCCGATGCACGACGGGCGGCGTGCCGTAGCGCAGGGCGATCATCTGGCCCTGGCCGCACGGCTCGAACCGCGAGGGCATGAGGAACGCGTCGGCGCCGGCGTAGATCCGGCGGGCCATGACCCGGTCGAACCGCTCGATGAGCGCGACCCGATCCGGGTTCGCTGCGACGAGCCGGCGGAACGGGTCCGCGAGCTCCGGGTGGCCGCTGCCCTGCACGACGATCCGTCCGCCGCGCGCGAGGATCGCCGGCGCTGCGCCGGCCACGAGGTCGAAGCCCTTCTGGGGATCGAGCCGCCCGATCATGCCGAAGACCATCCCGGGATCCGCCGGGTCGAACCCGGCGCGCTCCAGCAGGTCCGTCCGGCATGCGGCCTTGCCGGCCAGGTCGGTCCGTGCGTACGTGGCGGCGATGTCGGCGTCGGTCGCCGGGTCCCAGACGGTGGTGTCGAGGCCGTTGAGGATCCCGAAGAACCGGTCGCCCTTCGCGCGCAGCAGGCTGTCGAGGCCCATCCCGAAGGCCGGGGTGAGCGCCTCGGCCGCGAAGGTCGGCGAGACCGTGTTGGCCAGCTCGGCCCGCTCGATCCCGGTCGCGAGGAGGTCGAGCCCGTCGGCTTCGGCGGGGACGGATCCCGTCGCCCGGCCGAAGCCCGAGCTGGCGGAGCGACTCGAGCGGCACCCAGCCGTGATAGGCGAGGTTGTGGAGCGTCACCAGGATCGCCGCGCCGCCGACGATCGGGTCGTCGTCGTATCGAGCGTCGCGGAAGATCGCAGCGGGACCGGTGTGCCAGTCGTGCAGGTGCAGGACGTCGACCGGGTTGCCGTCGGCGCGCAGGGCCTCGAGCGCCGCCCGGCAGAAGAGGCCGAACCGCCAGGCGTTGTCGGCGTAATCGCCCGTCGCGTCGCCGTAGAAGCCGTCCCGATCGAAGGCCGGCGGATGATCGATGAGGCGCAGCCGATAGCCGTCGGCGGAGACGTCGACGATCGTGACGTCGCTGGTGCCGGTCGGGGCGGTGGGGTCCGCGCACGCGCACGACCGTCTGCCGCTCGACGGCCGCCGGATCGGGCGCCGGCACCGTGCGATAGCGCGGCAGGAAGACGTCGACCGGGTCGGCGATGTCGTCGGCCGAGAGATGTCCGAGCGCGCGCGCGAGCGCGTCGACGACGTCGGCCAGGCCGCCTGTCTTGGCCCAGGGCTCGCATTCGGCAGCGAGGAACGCGATCCGCAACGGCATGCCCGGCATCCTAGCCGTCGGGCCTGCCGGCCGTCGGTCCGGTCGCCCGGCACGGACCCGTCCGGTTGGTCGCGAGGGTGAGCGGGTATCATCCCGGCCCATGGACCCAGTCCGCGTCCCCGCGATCCCGGCGGCCGCGTTCCCGCTCCCGCCGAGGCTCGAGGGCCTGCGGCGCCTCGCGTACAACCTGTACTGGGCCTGGCACCCGCGCACCCGCGGTCTGTGGAGCATGATCGACCGCCGGGCCTGGACGCGCTACCGGAACCCGATCCTGGTCATCAGCGGCTCGACCGACTGGTCGCGCCTCCTCGACGACGCGAAGTTCCTCGCCGAGTACCACGACGTCCTCGCCGAGTTCGACCAGTACATGGCCAACGGCTCCGACCACTGGTTCCAGCGCAAGTACGCCGACGCGCTCGCGGGTCCCATCGCCTATTTCTGCGCGGAGTACGGCCTCCACGAGTCGCTCGGCATCTACTCGGGCGGTCTCGGCGTGCTCGCGGGCGACCACATGAAGTCGGCCAGCGACATGGCCCTCCCCGCGCTCGGGGTCGGGCTGCTGTATCGCAAGGGCTACTTCCGCCAGACGATCGACGCCGACGGCCACCAGGAGCACGCCTATCCCGACTACGACCTGTCGCTGCTGCCGCTGAGCCGCGTCCAGGACCAGAACGGGCTGCCCCTCACGGTCACCGTCGAGCTGCCCGACCGGGCGCTCGTCATCGCCGTCTGGCTCGCCCAGGTGGGCCGGGTGCCGGTCCTGCTGCTCGACACGGACCTGCCGGAGAACCCGGAACAGGACCGGCCGATCACCCACATCCTGTACGTCCGCGGCCGCGAGATGCGGCTCCACCAGGAACTCGTGCTCGGCGTGGGTGGCGTGCGCGCGATCCGGGCCCTCGGACTCGCCCCGGCGGTCTGGCACCTCAACGAGGGCCACTCGGCGTTCCTGCTCGCCGAGCGGGCCCGCGAGCGCGTCGCGGCCGGCGCGAAGCTCGACGACGCCTGGGCCGACGGTGCGGCGCGACAGCGTCTTCACGATCCACACGCCCGTGTCGGCCGGCAACGAACGCTTCGATGCCGAGCTCGTCCGGCGCGTCGCCGGCCCGCTGCTCGACCGCGGCGGCGTCCCCATCGACCAAGGTCCTCGAGCTCGGCGTCGGGATGGACGGCGATCTCGGCCAGTTCGACATGACCGCGTTCTCGCTGCGCCTGACGAACGGCGCCAACGCCGTCAGCCAGCTCCACGCCGCAGACCGCGAACGCGACGTGGCACGGCATCAACGACCAGGACATCCTCGGGATCACCAACGGCGTCCACGGCCCGACGCTGGGTCGGGGCGCCGATCGCGCGACCTGCTCGCCCGTTACCTCGACGCCGACCTCGACGACCTCGACGCGGGCACCCGCCAGGGTCGGTTCTGGGAGCGGATCGAGCGGATCCCGGCGAAGGATCTCTGGGACGCGCACCTGCGCCAGAAGCGCGAGCTCGCCCTCTTCGCCCAGGCCCGGCTGCGCAGCCAGTTCGCCCGCCACGGCGAGGCGCCCTCGGTCCTCGCCGAGCTCGAGACGGCCCTCGACCCGTCGATCCTGACCATCGGCTTCGCGCGCCGGTTCGCGACCTACAAGCGCGCCGGGCTCCTGTTCACCGAGCTCGACCGGCTCGAACGGATGCTGCGCGACCCGAAGCGCCCGATCCAGGTCGTCTTCGCGGGCAAGG
Organism: uncultured Chloroflexia bacterium; assembly: GCA_963704775.1. GTDB lineage: Bacteria > Chloroflexota > Limnocylindria > Limnocylindrales > CSP1-4 > SPCO01. The sequence continues at coordinate 449,263 of CAVPHR010000001.1, forward strand.
CGCACCCCGCCGACCGGCCCGGGCAGAAGGTGATCCAGGAGATCTTCCAGCTGCTCGCGATCGCCGGGCCTTCGCGGCCGGGTGTTCATCGTCGAGGACTACGACATGCAGCGTGGCGCGCTTCCTGGTCCAGGGCGCCGACGTCTGGCTCAACAACCCGCGGCGACCGCTCGAGGCGTCCGGAACCTCCGGCATGAAGGCCGCACAGAACGGCGTGCCCAACGTCAGCGTCCTCGACGGCTGGTGGGACGAGGGCTACACCGGGCGACAACGGCTGGGCGATCGGCGGGCGCGACACGAACCCCGACGAGACCGCCCAGGACTGGGCCGACGCGCAGGATCTCTATCGCATCCTCGAGGAGGAGATCGTGCCCGCCTACTACGACCGCGACGAGTCGGGCGTCCCGACCGGATGGGTCGGGATCATGCGCCGCTCGATGGCGACGGCCCTGTGGCGCTTCTCCACGACTCGGATGCTCCACGAGTACACAGAACGGCTCTACCTGCCGGCGGCCGGCGTCACCGTGCAGGAACCGGTCCTGACGCCGGTCGTCACCGAGGCCGGCTGACCACCACGTGACGTCCCGCATCGCGCTCGCCCTGGCGATCCATAACCACCAGCCCGTCGGCAACTTCGGCTGGGTGTTCGCCGAGGTCCACGACCTCGCCTACCTCCCGATGCTCGATGCGCTCGAGCGCCACCCGACCATCCGCATGGCGCTGCACTACTCGGGGCCGCTCCTCGAGTGGCTGCGCACGGAGCGCCCGGAGTTCATCGACCCGACTGCGCGCCCTGGTCGCGCGCGACCAGGTCGAGGTGATGGGTGGCGGCTTCTACGAGCCGGTGCTCGCCTCGCTCCCGGAGCGCGACCGGATCGGGCAGCTCCAGCGGATGCGCCGTGAGCTCACCGAGCTGTTCGGGCGCGCGCCGACCGGTGCCTGGCTCGCGGAGCGGGTCTGGGAGCCGGACCTGCCGACGTCGCTCGCCGCGAGCGGCTACGCGTGGACCATCCTCGACGACGCGCATTTCCGCGCCGCCGCCATCCCCGAGGAGGCCCTCTGGGGGCCGTACACCACCGAGGACCAGGGCCACCTCCTGCGCGTCTTCGGGACCGAACAGGGCTTGCGCTACCGGATCCCCTTCCGGGAGGTCGAGGACGTCGTCGGGTACCTCCGCGACCACGCGACCGAGGACGGCTCGCGCGTCGGGACGATGGGCGACGACGGGGAGAAGTTCGGGGCGTGGCCGACGACCTGGGAGCGCTGCTGGGGCGAAGGGCGCTGGGTCGAACGGTTCTTCGAGGCCATCGAGGCGAACGTGGACTGGCTCACGACCGTGACGCCCTCGGCGTGGCTCGCCGATCACCAGCCGGTCGGCCGCGTCTACGTGCCGACCGGCTCCTACGCGGAGATGGGCGAATGGGCGCTGCCCGCGGACGAGAGCCTGGTCTTCGCGGACGTCCTGCGCCGGGCCAAGGCCGACGGCCGACCCGAGGCCCGCTGGCTGCGCGGCGCGTTCTGGCGCAACTTCCAGGTGAGGTACCGCGAGGTCAACGACCTGCACAAGCAGATGCTCCGGACGTCGGACAAGGTCGAGGCCATGGCACCGGGCGCGGCCCGTGACCAGGCCGTCGACCACCTCTATCAGGGCCAGTCGAACGACTGCTACTGGCACGGGCTGTTCGGCGGCGTCTACATCAGCCACATGCGCCTCGCGACGCACGAGCACCTCATCGCGGCCGAGGACCTGGCCGACACGGCCCATGGCCGGCTGGACGCCTCGGAACGCGTCGACCTGGACATGGACGGCGTCGACGAGGTCCGGCTCGCGACGCCCGGCCAGGTGGTCACCGTCGATCTGCATGAGGGCGCGGGCATCGGCGCCTGGGACATCCGGGCGGTGCGACACGCTGTGACGGCCGTGCTGCGACGCCGCCCCGAGGCGTACCACGCGGTCCTCCGCCAGCACGACGCCGACGTCGCGGAGCAGACGGCCACGGACGACGTCGCGGCGGCCTCGATCCACGAGGCCGTGCGGGTGAAGGAGGCCGGGCTCGCGGCTCGCCTGGTCTACGACACGCACGAGCGCCGCAGCGGGCTCGTCCGGTTCCTGCCGATGGATGCGACCCCGAAGGACTGGGCCGACGCGGCGGTCACGGAGCTGGGCGACGCGCTCACCGGGGCGTTCGACATCGTGACGCTCGCACCCGGCTCGCTCGTCGCCGGCCGCGACACGGCGGTCTCGATCGGCGGCGTCCCGGCGCCCGTCCGGCTGACGAAGCGCCTGCGGCTCGGGGGCGACCGCCGGGAGCCGACGCTCGAGCTCGGCGTCGACGTCGAGAACACCGGGTCCGGGCGGGTCGGTGCCCGGCTCGGCATCGAGTGGACCACGACGATGCTCGGCGGTGGCGGCAACCCGGCAGCCTGGTGGGAGCTCGGCGGCGAGCGGAGCGGGCACGACACGAGCGGCCAGGCCGCCGCGGTTCGGCGGCTCGCGCAGGGAAACGACTTCATCGGGATCGCGATCGAGACCACGGCCTCCAGCCCGGCCGACGCCTGGTGGGCGCCGGTCGAGACGATCTCGAACTCGGAGCAGGGCTTCGAACGCGTCTACCAGGGCAGCGGGCTGCTGCTGTCCTGGCCGATCGAGCTGGCCCCCGGGGCGCGCTGGTCGGTCGTCCTGACCAACGCGGTGACCACGGCTCGAGACCGGGCGCTCGACGCATGACGCGACCGCGGCTCGTCGTCCACGGCCACTTCTACCAGCCGTCGCGCATCGACCCGGCGACCGGCCTCGTCCCGGTCGACCCGACGGCCGCCCCGGCGCGCGACTGGAACGCGCGGATCGCCGCCGACTGCTACCGGCCCAACGCGGAGCTCGGGAACCTGGGTCGGATCTCGTGGGACCTCGGACCGACGCTGGCCGGCTACCTGGAGGACGCCGATCCCGTCGCGTATCGCGGCTTCGTGACCGGCGACGACGGCGTCAACGGGCTCGCGCAACCGTTCCACCACACCATCCTGCCACTAGCCACGACGGCGGACCGACGGACCGAGATCCGCTGGGGCCTGCGCGACTTCGAGCTCCGGTTCGGACGACGGCCGACGGGCCTGTGGCTCCCCGAGACCGCTGTCGACCTCGAGACGCTCCGCCTGCTCGTCGACGAGGGCGTGACCCACACCATCCTCGCGCCCTGGCAGGTGACCGCGCCGGACCTCGACACGCGCCGTGCGCATCGCGTCGAGCTGGGCGATGGGCGCTCGATCGTGGTGGCCCTCTACGACGCGGGCCTCTCGACGTCGGTCTCCTTCGAGATCGACGCGACTGCGGACGCCGACCGGTTCGCGTGGGAGCGCGTCGGGCCCCGGCTGTACGCGGACGATGCGGGCGATGGCGACCCGCCGCCGTTCGCCCTCATCGCGACCGATGGCGAGCTCTACGGCCATCACCAGGCCTTTCGTGACCTGTTCCTCGCGCGCCTCGTCGGCGACACGGACCTCGGCTACGACGTGGCGACCCTTGCCGACGTGGTCAGCGAGAACGGCCGGGCCTTCCGGACGGCCACGCTGGTCGAAGGCACCTCGTGGAGCTGCCATCACGGCGTCGCCCGCTGGGGCTCGGCTTGCGGGTGCGTGTCGGACGGCGGATGGAAGGCGCCGCTCCGGGCTGCGCTGGACCGGTTGGCCGAGGGCGTCGACACCCAGACCGAGCTGATCGCCCGGACCCTGCCGGGCTCGCCCGACCCGTGGGCCGCGCGCGACGCCTACATCGATGTCATCGTCGGACACGTCGACGGGGTCGCGTTCGCCAGGCAGTGGCTGGGTCGCGACGCAGACGAGCTCGCCAGGCGACGGCTCCTCGACGTCATGGCCGCCCAGCGCTGGCGCCTCGCGATGTACGCGAGCTGCGGCTGGTTCTGGGAGTCGTCCGATCGGATCGAGACGGCGCTCGTGATCCGGGCGGCGGAGTACGCCGCGCGGGTGGTCGACGGTCTGTCGGGCACGCGCCTGGCGGATCGGCTCGACGCCGACATCGCCGCGGTCCGGGCCGGCAATCCGTCAGCCCGCGGCCTGCGCGCCACGGGCTGACGAGAGAGGCGGGTCGTCGCGAACGATGACCCGGGATGAGGACGAGTGAGTGGTCGCTTAGCGGATCCCGGCGGGATACAGCTGCCTGCGAGGATCCGTGGATCCGTCGCGGCTGTCGACGCCCCACTTGAGGGACAGGATCCCGACTGCCGCGATCACGGCCGTCAGGACGGCGAAGACCATACCTTCCATCAGGCACCTTCCTTGACTTGCTATAGTTGACTAGGCCAAGGCGGACGTTACTTGGACTACTGGACTATGTCAACTAGTGATTTGGTACCCGGGCCGGTGACCGGCGCGGACGCCGGAACGCTCGATGTCGAGCGAGATTCCGACGTGCCCATCTCGACCCAGATCTACTGGCAGCTGGCCTACCAGATCGACTCCGGTCGGCTGCTGCCTGGTTCGCGTCTGCCGCCGGTCCGAGAACTCGGTGCGGCACTGCGAGTGAACCCCAACACGATCCGGGCGGTCTATCGTCGTTTGTCCGACGCGGGCTACGTCACGAGTCGCCATGGCGCGGGGACGCACGTCGCCGATCGGCCGCCCCAGCGGCGCGGCGCCGAGGCCCTGGCGGGCATCGTCGTCCGAGATGCTGCGCCGGGCCGCCCACGCCGGCTTCACGGCCGACGAGCTCGCCGGCGCGACCTTCGCCGCCGCCACCGAGCGCAAGCGGCCGGGGCCGCTCGTCCACGTCCTCTTCGCCGAGTGCACGAACGCCGACGCCGGCTACGACGCCGAGCGCCTGGTCGATGCCTTCCCGGGCATGATCGAGGCCGAGGGCGCCCTTCTCGACGACCTGCCCGACCGCCTCGAACGGTTCCACTACGACCTCGTCGCGACGACGACGTTCCACGCCGACGAGGCCCAGGCGCTCGTCGCCGGCCGCGTGCCGGTCGTCGCGATGCTCGTCGGACCGGGCTACCTCGAGCTGGTCCACGAGATCGCCGGCCTGCCGCGCGGCTCGCGGGTCGGGTCTCGTCTGCGCGTCCGAGCGCGGCACGGACAACATCGTCGAGACGCTCGCGCTCTCGGGCACGACCGGCGTCGAGATCGTCTCGGCGCTGATCGACGAGCGACGAGGAGCTGGCCGCTCGTCGATCGCGACGGCCGACCTGATCCTGCTGTCGCGCGAGGCCTCGCGGCCGGGCTCGACCGAGCGGTTCGCCAACCCGGAACGCATCCGCCCGTGGACCTATGAGTTCGACCCGTCCGGTCTGGAGCTCCTGCGGCGGCCATCGAGCACGTCGTCGCGAATCGCCGCGCGGCCGAGGCCACACCCGCGACAGAGGTCGCCCCGGTCTGACCGGCCCACGGTCGCGCGGCGCGTGCGCGTGAGCGCCGGCTCGCCATGCGATGCTGTCCGCGATGCGTGCATTCCACGTCCAGCGCCGTGCCCGGAAGCGCTACGCGATCGACCGGAGCCTGACCGGCTCGACCGGCGACCTCGTCACCACGGACCTCATGGCCATCCGGCGCCTGACGAACCGGATGAACGACCTGCGGCCCGACGGCGTGCCGGCGGTCTCGGCCGGGGAGATCGGCGCACTCGGGCTGCTCCACGAGATCGGCCACCTGCGTGATCGCCCGCCACCGGGCAAGCCCGGGCAGACGGCAGGACGACGCCATCGAGGCCGCCCTGGCGGCCCTCCAGGAGCGCCTCGGTCGCCGGGACGCGACTCTGCTGCTGGATCGGTTCGCCGAGGAATTCCCCGGTCGCACGGCTCGTCCCGAGCCCCGGCCGGCCCGGCTCGAGGAGCTGCATCCTCATCCGCGTCGCGAACGAGAACCCGGCGCTCGGCCCGCTCCGCGAGCTCGTCGACGACAGGCCGCTCGGCGAAGGCGACGCGCTACCGCGAGGCCATCGCCGGGCTCGAGGTCGGCGTTCGCGGACGGACCCAGGTCGGGCCCGACGGCCAGTCCCTCATCGAGCTCCTGCGGACGCCCGCCCGTCGTTCCCCGACCTCGCTCGCCGGGCAGCTTCGCTTCATCCGCGAGCACTGGGCGGGCATGCTCGGCGAGCGCCCTCGGCGGCGCTCATCGCACCGGATGGACATCGCGATCGGGATCCTGGCCGAGGAGGAGACGCGCGCTCCACCTGCGGTTCGGTGGCGGCGGCGGCGGTGCCGGGGCGGCCACGGCGAGGCGGCGGCCGAGAGCCTCGTTCGCGGCGCCGCCGAGGAGCCGGAGGCGTTCTCGTCGGACTCCGCGTGGATGCCGCGGGTCGTGCTGATGGCCAAGAGCACCTACGTGTGGCTCGACCAGCTGTCGCGGACATACGGACGCGAGATCCGGACGCTCGACGCGATCCCCGATGAGGAGCTCGACACGCTCGCGCGCTGGGGCGTCACGGGGCTCTGGCTCATCGGCCTGTGGGAGCGCTCGAAGGCGTCCGAGCGGATCAAGCGGATGCGTGGCAATGCCGACGCCGTCGCCTCGGCCTACTCGCTCGACGACTACCGGATCGCCGACGACCTCGGTGGCGAGGCGGCCTACGCGGAACCTGCGCGACCGGGCCTGGGCGCGCGGCATCCGGCTGGCGAGCGACATGGTGCCGAACCACATGGGCATCGATTCGAGCTGGGTGATCGAGCATCCCGAGTGGTTCCTGTCGCTCGACCGAGCCGCCCTATCCCGCCTACACGTTCAGCGGCCCGGATCTGTCGTCCGACGACCGCGGGTCGGGATCGTCCTCGAGGACCACTACTGGGACGACAGCGACGCCGCCGTCGTGTTCAAGTGGTTCGACCGCGCGACCGGAGCGACTCGCTACGTCTATCACGGCAACGACGGGACGAGCTTCCCTGGAACGACACCGCCCAGCTCGACTTCCTGGACCCCGCCGTCCGCGAGCAGGTCATCCAGACGATCCTCGCGGTCGCCCGGCGCTTCCCGATCATCCGCTTCGACGCCGCGATGGTCCTCGCCAAGAAGCACATCGAGCGCCTCTGGTGGCCCGAGCCCGGGCAGCCCGGCGGCATCCCGTCGCGCGCCGAGCACGCGATGCCCAAGGAAAGAATTCGACAAGCGCATGCCCGTCGAGTTCTGGCGCGAGGTCGTCGACCGGGTCGCGGCCGAGGTCCCCGGCACGCTCCTGCTCGCCGAGGCGTTCTGGCTGCTCGAGGGCTACTTCGTGCGGACGCTCGGCATGCATCGCGTCTACAACAGCGCGTTCATGCACATGCTCCGCGACGAGGACGGCGAGGGCTACCGCCGGGTCATCAAGGAGACCATCGAGTTCGACCCGGAGATCCTCAAGCGGTACGTCAACTTCATGAGCAACCCTGACGAGAAGACCGCGCTCGAGCAGTTCGGCAAGGGCGACAAGTACTTCGGGGTCGCGATGGTCCTCGCGACGCTCCCGGGCCTGCCGATGCTGGGCCACGGCCAGGTGCAGGGGTTCAGCGAGAAGTACGGGATGGAGTTCCAGCGGGCGACGCTCGACGAGCACCCCGACCCCTGGCTGCTCGAGCGCCACGAGCGCGAGATCTTCCCGCTCCTGCATCGCCGGGCGTGGTTCGCGGAGGCGAAGGACTTCCTGCTGTACGACCTCGTGACGACCAGCGGCCGGGTCGACGAGGACGTGTTCGCCTACTCGAACGGCTCGGGGCCGGAGCGCTCGCTCGTCGTCTATCACGACCGGTACGGCTCGACCAGCGGCTGGATCCGCGAGTCCTCGCCGTATGCCCGCAGGGGCGCGGACGGCCGGAAGCGGCTCGTCCGGCGGACCCTCGCCGAGGGCCTGGGCATCCCCGACGATCCCGGCGTGTTCGTCGCGTTCCGCGATGCCCGCAGCGGCCTCGAATCCCTACGCTCCGCGCACGAGCTGTGGGAGCGCGGCCTGTACGTTTCGCTCGATGCCTACGGCGGCTACGTCTTCTGGGAGTTCCGCGAGATCCACGACGGGGTCGCCGGCCAGTGGGCGCGCCTCGCTGCGCAGCTCGGCGAACGCGCGGTGCCGTCCCTCGAGGACGCCCTGCGGGAGCTGCAGCTCGAGCCGGTCCACGCGCCGCTCCGCGCGATCTTCGCGCACCGGCTCGCGACCGCGGTCCTCGACGGGACGGCACGTCCGGCCGACCTCGACACGCTGGAGGGGCGGTTCGTCGCGTTCCTCGCCGCGATGGCGGAAGCGACCGGCGTGGCCGGCGACCCCGTGGCCGTGGCGGCGGCCGTCCGGCAGCGGGTCGAGGCGGCCCTCGCCACGCCGGACATGCCGCCATCGCGACTCGAGCGGGCCGCGCTGCTCGCATGGCTGGCGCTGTCGCGGACCGGGGAACTGGCACCCGGCGCAGACGTGGCCGCGACCAGCCGCGCCTGGTACGACGAGCTCCGCCTCCCGGGCGCCCTTGCCGCGGGCCTGCGGGAAGCGGGCCTCGACGAGGGCGAGGCGTGGACCGTCGCGGACCAGGTCCGGGTGCTGCTGACGCTGCCGCGGCCGTCCGAGATCCGCGGCCCCGCGCGGACCGCGGACGCCCGTCTCCTCGACCGCTGGCTGGCCAGCGACATCGTCCGGACCGCGATCGGGCTCAACACCTGGGAAGGCGTCGAGTGGCTCGATCGCGACCGGTTCGAGACGCAGCTCGAATGGGCACGCCGCCTCGACGCCATCGAGGCCACACCCGGCCGCCGGGCCGCGACGCCAGGGCCCGATGCCGAGGCCCGGCTGGCAGCCGCCGCCAAGGCCGCGGGCTACCGGCTCGACAAGCTCATGTCATCGCTTCGCGACGGGCGAACAGCGACACCGAAACCAGCGGGCGGAAAGCCCAGGGCTCCGAAGGCCAGGCCGTCGCGAACGACCGAACGCGCGCCGAAGCCGGCGCGCCCGACGAAGCGCCGCCGACCATGACGGTGCTCGAAACGAGGCTTCCCCGGCGTCGTACACTGACGACGGCGCGCTCCCGCGCCCGACTGCCAGACCGAGCCCCCACGCGGCGCGGCGATGCGGCGGTAAAGGGGATCCGGATCCTCGGGACGAACCGGTCGACATCCGACCGGCCGACGACGTGGCGGTGTGGGCGCGTGCGTCGACGGCCGTGACGGAGAACTGACCGATGACCACCGACAAGGCCTTCAAACGGGTCGTGCGCGCGCGCATGGCCAAGACCGGCGAGCGGTATGCCGCCGCCCGTCGAACCCTGCTCGAGGGCGCCTCGGACGAACGCGGCGCGCAACCGGCGACCGCCGCCGCCGACCCCGCCACCCCGACGGGCTACCAGATGCGCGGTGGCCTGCACCCGGAGACGGCGACGCTCGCGAACGTCCTCGCGAACCAGGGTGTCGTGTCCGGCCTGACGGGCGAGCCGCTGACCGAGGCCGCGATCCTCGGCATCGGCGGCGGCCTTGGCGCCGGCTACATCCTCTGGGAGTTCAAGAGCCACGACGGACCGACCCTCACCCTCGGATTCCGGAACCAGTGGCAGTACCCGGCGATCCCGGGCTGGACCGGCAAGACGCTCGATCGGCTCGGCATCGAGCCCGACCTCCACGAGACCGGCGGCGCGAAAGGGGCTCGCGAGGCGCTCGACGCGCGCCTGGACGCCGGTGTGCCGGTCATCGCCTACGTCGATCCTCAGTCGATCGGGACGTGGGGCCAGCCCGAGGCGCTGTCGGGATACGCCGGTCTCGTCGTCGTGGTCTTGGGACGTGACGCCGACGGGTGGTATCTCGTTGACGACCGTGGCCGGACGCCATTCCGGGTCTCACCCGCTGTGATGGCCGCCGCGCGCGGGCGGATCGGCTCGTTCAAGCACCGGATCATCGGGCTGCGAACGACGTCCGGACCGATCCCGGCTGAACGGCTTCGGGCGGCGATGCAGGCGGGCCTCGAGGACCAGGTGGATCACCTGCGATCCCGATCCGACTCCTTCTCGCTCCCGGCCTGGCGCAAGTGGGGCCGCCTGACGACCGACGACCGGAACGCCAAGGCGTGGCCGCGGGTCTTCGCTGACGGCCATGGCCTGTTCGGTGCGCTCTTGTCGCTGCTCGAGAGCGTCGACGGCCAGGTCGGTCCTTGGGGTGGGCACCTGCGCGAGCTGTATGCCGAATCGCTCGACGAAGCGGCCGTCGCGCTCGACAACGCTGCACTCGGCGACGCAGCGCGAGCATGGCGGGGCGTCGCCGACCAATGGGAGGAGCTGGCCGACGCGGCCGTGCCGCCCGATCTCGACGGCGCAGCCGAGGCGGTCGAGGCCGTCGAGACGCTTCACGTGGCGGTGATGGCCGGCGAAGGGGGTCGGTCGCGTGTCAGCGCCGCCGCGGCGACCGCGTGGGCGATCCGGGATCGGTACGCCGACGCCTTCCCGCTGCCACCGGACCGTATCGCGGCGATCCTCGAGGACCTCGGAGGGCGCATCGGCGAGATCTACCAGGCTGAGGTCGACGCGCTCGAGGTGACCGCTCGCGCCATCGGCCGATGAGGCCTCATTCGAGCAGGATGCGGCGCAGGAGCGACGTCGGCGGCGCGCCATGGCCGATGACCGATTCGAGGTGCTGCCGGTAGACGAAGCCCGGCGTCTCGCCGAAGTCCCCGACGACACGCGGCTCGGGGACCGCGGCGGCGCCGCGCGGGTCGCCCGAGGCGACCGCGGCCCGCCGGCGCACCTCGCGCTCGATGTCCCACATCTCGATCGAGCCTGCGAAATAGGTCGAGAGCTGCGTCGACGAGAGGCGCGCCCGATCGTACTTCGCGCGCGCCTCGGCCTCCTCCTGGAAGCCGCCGTCGACCATCAACCGGACGGCTGCCTCGCCGTCCATGTCGCCGGCCTGGATCCGCCCGTCGATGATCGCGTTCGTCACCGCGCGCAGGTAGAATTTCCAATGGGTGAGCATCAGCGCCGGGTCGTCGGCGCCGTACCCGACGTCCATCATCACCTGCGTGACGTAGACGGCATACCCCTCCGCGAACAGCCCGCTCGCGAAGATCGCCCGGGCCAGTGACGAGCTTCGGTTCCCATAGACGCCCTGGAGGTAGTGGCCGGGCACTGCCTCGTGGATGCACAGCAGGCGGAGCATCCGCGCGTTGTCCTCGCGCAGGTAGGACTCGCGCTGTTCGGCCGACCAGTCGTCGGGCATCGGCGTGATCGCGAAGAACGCCTTCTGGCCCTTGTCCAGCGGACCCGGCGACGACAGCATCGCCCCGCCGAAGGAGCGCATGAAGACCGGCGTCCACTGGATGTCGAGCGGCTCGTCGGCCATGCCGATCAGGTCGTGCTCGCTGCAGAACGCCTCGATCCGGGCCGTCTCTTCGCGACACCAGTCGAGCAGCTCGTCGGCGGCGGGATGGTCGGCGGCGATCGCATCGAGCACACCACGGACGAGCGCGCCCTCGTCGTCGGGCGCCGGCGCATCCGGGACCCACACCGGCCAGAGGTCGCGCGCGAGGCGCACCATCTCGGCCCGGACCGCGGCGTACTCGCGCTCGGCGGCGGCCACGATCCGCTCCGGGGTCAGGTCGTCCGACCGCATCGTGTGGCGCATCTTCTGGGCGAAGAGCTCAGGGCCAAGGCGGGCCTCGCCCTCGCTCGCCGGCAGGACCACGTCACGAAGGTGAGTCTCGAACCCGGCGATCGCGGCGCGGGCGATCTCCGCGGCGGCCTCGAGGCGGGGCGTGACCGCCGCGACGGCCGGGTCGTCCGCGTGGGTCTCGGCCTCGCCGAGCGCGTCGTCGATCAGCGCCCCGATGCCCGGCAGTTGCTTGAGCGCGGTCTCGGTCTGGAACCGCCCCACGGGCCTGCCGTCGACCCCGACCAGCGTCGCACGGGCACCATCGAGGACCTCGGGGAGGCGCTCCAGCCGGCTCGCCACCGACGCGAGCCGGTCGCCCAGCGGCGCGAACTCGCGGGCGAGCAGGTCGAACAGGCCGCCACCGATGACATAGATCCACTCGAGCGGGTTCCAGGCATCCTCGCGCAGCTCGCCCTCGGCGAACTGGATGGCCGCGATCTCGCCGAGGACCAGGTCGCGGTCGATGGCCTCGTCGGGACCCAGGCCGCTCAGGGCCTCGAATGCCGCCTGCCAGCGATCCATGGCCGCCAGTCGCTCGACGCGGCCGGCCTCGGTGGCATCGGACCACAGGCCGTCGAAGCGGTGGTCGCCGATCGCCGTTGCCGTCACCGGGTAGAGCCGGAACAGGTCATCGAGGAACGGCCGGAGGACATCGTCGAACGTGGTCACTGGTTCCAGACCCCCATCGCTTCAAGGTCGTCGCGGAAGTCCCAGCCGCGGGTGTCACCCGGCTCGATGCGGACGACGACGCCCTCGTGGCTGTCCGAGTAGAACGACTCGCCCTTCGCGCCGACGTACCGACGGGCCATCCGCCGCGCCACGGGCGCATAGGGGACGTCGGTCAACTGCGCGAGGCCCCGCATCTCGAAGCCGCGGTACGGCAGCGCGTCCTCCGCGACGACGATCGTGACCCGCGCGTCCCGCCCGATGTGCTTGAGCTTGCCGTCGGTGGCGGCCATCGCGAGCGTGAAGCCACCGTCCTCCCAGATGTACCAGATCGGCGAGAGCAGGACGCTGCCGTCGATCCGGACCGTTGCGAGGGTGGCGAGGAGCACCTCGTCGAGCAGGCCGTCGAGCTGGTCCGGCGTGAGACCTCGGTTCATCGTCCGAAGCGTACATGGGGAGGCCCGCCGCGGGCCGGGCTCGCGTGGACGCGGCGGCTACCATCCACCCATGGCAGCTCAGACGTGGATCGGCCCGGTGACGCTCGAGGGCCAACGGGTCCGGCTCGAACCGCTCGAGGAACGCCACTTCGAGGACCTGTCCCGGGTCGCGATCGATCCCGAGCTGTGGCGCTGGACGATCATGGGCCCGCAGGACGAGCCGGGCCTGCGCCGCTGGTTCGACCTCGCCCTCGCGAACGCCACGGCCGGCATGGAGCTGCCGTTCGCGACCATCGACCCGACGTCTGGCCGGGCGGTCGGCAGCACCCGCTTCCTGTCCATCGCCCCCGAGCACAAGCGCCTCGAGATCGGCTGGACCTGGGTCGCGACGCCGTTCCAGCGAAGCGGTGTCAACCGCGAGGCGAAGCTGCTCCAGTTGACCCACGCCTTCGAGACCCTGGGCGCCAACAGGGTCGAGTTCAAGACGCATAGCCGCAACGAGCGCTCGCGCACGGCCCTTACCGGCATCGGCGCGACGTTCGAAGGCGTCTTCCGCCAGCACATGATCATGCCCGACGGCTCGCTCCGCGACTCCGCCTACTTCAGCGTCATCTCGCCCGAGTGGCCCGCGGTCAAGGCACACCTCCGGGCCGGTCTGGCCTGGTGAGCCCGAACGCCGATCCGGTGGTCCTCGACCGCGATATGCTCGCGGCAGGTCCATCGGCCATCATCGGGACGACGGTCGCACTCACCGTCGTCGGCGGCGAGGTCGTGCACCAGACGGAGGGCTTCGGATGAGAGGGTTCCTGATCGGAACGGCCGCGACGGCCATCACGTTCGCGGTCGTGGCGTACTTCCTGCCCCAGATCGACTATGGCGAGAACCTAGCGGGTCTCATCGTCCTGGCGGTCATCGCCGGCGTGGTGAACGGATTCATCAAGCCGATCATCAAGCTCTTCTCGCTACCGTTGACGGTGATGACGCTCGGGCTGTTCGGGCTCGTCATCAACGCCGGTATGCTGCTGCTCATCGCGTGGATCGCGGACCTGGTGGGCGTGACGTTCTCGGTCGGCGGCTTCCCGCCCGACTTCGGCCTCGACGCGATCGGCGCGGCCTTCATCGGCGGCATCGCGATCTCCATCGTCGGCTCGATCGTCGCCCTCGTGGTCCACGACTGAACGACGAGGACCGGCTCCCGGTCATCGCGGGGGCGCTGCAGGCGGCGGCCCGCCGGTTCGGCACCCCCGCGTACGTGACCGACCTCGCGGCGCTCGACGCGGCATGCGCGTCGGTCGTCGCCGCGTTCCCCGACCCGATCGTCCGCCAGTACTCGGTCAAGGCGAACGACGTCCCGGCGGTGATCGCGGCGGTCGCCGAGCGCGGGTTCGGGGCCAACGTCGTGTCGCGCGGCGAATGGACGCTCGCGCGGCGCGCCGGCGTGCCCAATGCGCGGATCACGCTCGAGGGGATCGGCAAGACGCCGGCCGACCTGCGCGCCGCGGTCCGAGCCGCCGCCCACGATGCCCCGCTGGCGTGGGTGGCCCTCGAATCGGTCGACGAGGCGGCGGCCCTCGCTCGGGCCGCGCGTCGGGCGGGCGCGCCACCCATCGACGTGCTGTACCGAGTCAACCCGGACGTGGCGCCGGAGACGCTGGCGGGACTCGCGGTCGGGGCGGGCGGCACCAAGTTCGGCATGACCGAATCGGAGATCGGCGAGGCCATCGAGGCCGGCGGCGGGGCCGGCCCATCGGCGCCGCTCCGGCCACGCGGCATCCACATGCACGTCGGGTCGCAGCTCGGCGCCATCGACGCGTGGCGGGAGGGCGTTCGCAAGGCGCTGGCGCTCGCGGCGCTCTGGCGCGGATCGATCGAGACGTTCGACACGGTCGACCTGGGTGGCGGCTTCCCCGTCCGTCCGCGTGGCGAGCCCTCGCCCACGCCCGAGCACTTCGGACGCGAGCTGCCGGCGCTGCTTGCCGGCATTCCCGCCGACCGCCGGCCGACGCGTCTCGCCATCGAGCCAGGACGGGCGCTCGTGGCCCGGGCGGGCTGGCTCGTCGCGCGGGTCCTCCACGTCCGCGACCGCTCGGGCCGCCAGGTCATCCTGGACGCGGGCATGACCGAGCTCATCCGACCCGCGCTCTATGGCGCCCGGCACCCGATCCACGCGCTGACGCCGCGTGCCGGCGCGACCGAGCCGACCAACGTCGAGGGTCCCATCTGCGAATCGACCGACGCACTCGGCACGCACGACCTGCCGCCCCTCCGACGGGGCGATCTCGTGGCCATCGCAGACGCCGGCGCGTACGCGACCTCGCTCGGATCCACGTACAACGGCCGGCCGCGCCCGCCGCAGGTCCTGCTGGGTCAGGATGGGACGCTGACGCTCGGCCGACGCCGCGGGGCCATCTAGCCCGACCGGCACGGTACGCTGTGCCGCGATGGACGCTCGAACCCGCCTCCGCGAACGCCTGGCCGCCGGCCCGATCCTGGCCGACGGGGCCATGGGCACGCTCCTCTTCTCGCGCGGCATCCCGCAACGGGCCAGCCTCGACGAACTGGTCGCCACGCGCCCGGACCTGATCGGGGCCATCCATCGCGAGTACCTCGACGCCGGCGCGGACATCATCGAGACGGCGACCTTCGGGGCCAACCGGATCCGGCTGGCGCCGCATGGCCTGTCGGACCAGGCCGGCCGGTTCGCGCGGCGCGGCGCCCAGATCGCCCGCGAGGCGCGCGACGTCGCCGGTCGCGACGTGCTGGTCGCGGGCTCGGTCGGGCCGCTGGGCGGGGCCACCCCCGACGTGCTGCGACTGAAGGATGCGGCCGTCCGGGCCGCATTCCGCGAGGTCATCGACGGCCTGCTCGAGGGCGGCGTCGACCTCTTCCAGTTCGAGACGTTTTCGCTGCTCGCCCACCTCGCGATCGCGATCGAGGAGGCGCGGGAGGCATCCGCCGACCTGCCGATCATCGCGATGCTCACGTTCGGCGAGGACGTCGAGCTGCCCGACGGCACGCTGCCCTTCGCGGCGGCGAACCTCCTCGACCGCATGGACGTCGACGTCATCGGCGTCAACTGCGGCGCAGGCCCGCAGGGCTGCCTCGACGCGCTCACGGGGATGGGCGGCACGTCCCGGGCGATCATCCCGAACGCCGGCCTCCCGCAGCGCATCGAAGGCCAGTTCGTCTACGCGGCCGCGCCCGACTACCTGGCCGACATGACGGCCCGCTTCGTCGACGCGGGGGCAGCGATCGTCGGGGGCTGCTGCGGGACCACGCCGGATCACATCCGCGCGATGCGGGCGGCACTCGACGCACTCGCGCCCGACGCGCACGCGGAAGCGGCCGTCACGTCCCGCCGGACCAGCACGCTCACCGTCACATCCGCGCCCGACGAGACCTCGAACGCGCTGCCCCCGACCGGGCTGCTGCGGGCGCTCGGGGAGCGCCGGTTCGTCATCTCGGTCGAGATCGACCCGCCGCGCTCGATCCGCATCGAGCGGACGATCGAGGCGGCGAGGCTGCTCCAGGGGGCCGGCGTGGACGCCGTCAACATCAGCGACTCGGCCATGGCCCGGGTCCGGATGGGCGCGATGGCCGTCGCGTTCGGCATCCAGCACGACCTGGACCTCGAGTGCCTCATCCACTTCACGACTCGCGACCGAAACCTCATGGCCATCGAGTCGGAGCTGCTCGGGGCCCACGCGCTGGGCGTCCGCAACATCCTGGCCCTGACCGGCGATCCGCCGCGGGTCGGCGACTACCCGTCCGGGACGGGCGTCTGGGACGTGGACTCGATCGGGCTCGTCGAGATCCTCGCACGCCTCAACAGGGGCGAGGACGGCGCGGGCAGCCCGATCGGCGCCCCTGCGGGCTTCACGATCGCCTGTGCATTGGACCCGACCGCGGCCGACGCCGCGACCGAGTGGGACCGCCTCGAGCGCAAGATCGCGGCAGGGGCGCACCTGATCATGACCCAGCCGCTGTACGACCTCACCCAGGTCGAGGCGATGGACACGGAAGCGCGCCGGCGCTTCGGGCCGGCCGGGTTCCCGCTGCCGGTGCTGCTGGGCGTGCTGCCTCTCCAGAGCACCCGTCACGCGGAGTTCCTCCACAACGAGGTGCCCGGGATCACGATCCCCGACGAGACCCGGGTCGCGATGCGCGAGGCCGGCGACCGCGGCGCCGAGGTCGGGCTGGAGCTGAGCCTGGCGCTCCTCGCCCAGGTCGACCACCTGGTCGCCGGGACCTACATCATGCCGAGCTTCGGACGCTACGAGCAGGCCGCGGAGCTCGTGCGCCGGCTGCGCCTCCGACACGCCGGCGTCGGGGCGCTCGCGTGACCCGACGAACCGGGGGTCGTCGACGGTCGCACCCGATCGTCGGGGTCATCGCGGCCATCGCCTGGGCGATGCTCGCGGTGGGCGGCGTGCTCGGGGCCAGCCCGTCGCCAGGCGCGCCACCACCGGGGCCGCCCTACCCGGAGCCCGTCGACGACCAGGCGGTCTACGACTACGCGGGGGTGCTCAAGCCCGAGACGGTCACCCAGTCCGAGCAGATCATCGACGCGATCGAGGCCCAGACCGGGGTCGAGGTGGTGGTCTACACGCAGGCGATGGGCCGCGACGACCTCACGACTGACGAAGCCGCCGCGGACGCCGGCGCGCTGATGGACGAATGGGGCATCGGCCAGGCCGGCGTCGACGACGGCCTGGTCATCCTGTTCGAGCTCGACACGAGCCTCGAACACGGGCAGGTCCAGCTGTACGCCGGCGACGGCTTCGAGTCGACCTACCTGGACACAGACGCGCGACAGGCGATCTTCGACGACGAGATGGTCCCGCTGCTCCGGGGCGGCGACATCGACGGCGCCATCCTCGTGGCGCTCGGCCACGTCCTCAAGGCGACCTTCGAACCGCCGGTCGACCCCGGCCAGCCCGCCCCCGCAGGACCGTCGCCGGGCCCGCCATTCCCCGACCCCGAGACGGATCGGGCGGTCTACGACTTCGCCGGGATCCTGAGCCCCGACGCGATCGTCCGGGCGGAGTCGGTCATCGACGGCATCGAGGCCCGGACCGGCGCCGAGGTCGTGGTCTACAGCCAGCTGACCGACTACGGCGTCGACACGTCGGAGACCGAAGCCCGCGCCCGCGCACTCATCGACCAATGGGGCATCGGGCGGCCCGGTTTCAACGACGGGATGGTCATCTTCTTCGACATCGACCCGTCGCTCGAGCACGGCCAGGTCCAGCTCTACGCCGCACCCGGCTTCGAGGCCGCCTTCCTGAGCAATGCGGAGCGCCAGTCGATCTTCGAGAACGACATGGTCCCGCTTCTGCGCAACGCCGACTTCGACGGCGCCCTCGAGGTCGCGCTACGGCGCGTCGACGAGGTCGCCACCCCGGACCATGCCGCCTCGCTCGAGCGGGCGCGCCAGCTCAACGCCGTCCTCGGGCTGGTCGGGGCGCCGATCGCGCTCCTCGGGCTCAGCGGCTGGGCGTTCCTCAACTGGCGGCGATTCGGCAAGGACCCGGTCTACCTCGACGACCCGTCGATCCTCATGCCGGCCCCGCCGCCCGACCTGACCGCGGCCTCGGGTGCCATGGTCATGGACGGCGGCCCATCGCGACGGGCCCTGACCACGGCGATGCTCGATCTCGCGAGCCGCGGCCTGCTGTCGTTCCGGGAGGAGAAGGGGCTCCTCGGGATCAGCAAGAAGGTCGGGGTCGATGTCGACCCGGCCAAGGGCGACGACGTCGAGGAGGCCCAGCGGGCGCGCAACGCCCGGCGCCCGATCGGCCCGGCCGAGGAGGTCGCACTCAAGAAGCTCCGCGCCCTCGGCATCGGCGAGGACGGCTACATCACGCCCGAGGACCTGCCCAAGTTCGGGTCGTCGGTGGCCGACTTCGACAAGGCGCTCGAGAGGCACGTCGTCGATCGCGGCTGGTTCGGAGAGGCGCCGAGCAAGGTGACCACCCGCTGGACCGGGCGGGGGGTGCTCGCCATCGCGGCAGGCGTCGTCGCGCTGATCGCGGGCTGGAACATCCCGATCTCGGGGCTCGTGCTGATCGGCGGCGGGATCGTGATCGGCGGGATCGTCATACTGCTCTTCGCGCAGGGCATGCCCGCCGTGACGATGCCGGGCGCGATGATCCGGGCGATGCTCGCCGCCTACCGGCGGACGCTCGAGAAGACCATGGCCCAGGCCCGCACGATGCAGCAGGTCGTCGATGAGGCCGGGCTCGCGTGGCTCGAGACGCCCGACCAGGCCGTCGTGTGGGGAACGGCCCTGGGCCTCCAGAACGAGATCGAGGGCGTCCTGAGCCGGAGCCTCGACGAGGTCAAGGCGGCCAGCCCGAACTCGTCGGCCATCTGGTTCCCGACGTGGTACCGAACGTCGGACGGGTCCGTCCTTCGCCGGTGCGGGCGGCGTGGGCGGCAGCGGCGGCGGCCTCTTCTCCGACTCCGGTGTGCCCGACATCGGCGGCATGATGTCGGCGCTCGGGACCATCGGGAACGCGCCGTCGTCTTCGGGGAGCGGGGGGAGCGGCGGCGGGTTCAGCGGCGGCTCGTCGGGCGGTGGCGGAGGCGGCGCGGGCGGCGGCTTCTAGTCAGATCAACTCGTGCGACGCGAGCGTCCGGTAGCCTGCGTCGTGTGATCGCCATGGCAATGCAGGCGTCAGAGGTACCGCGGGCGGTGGCTGCGGCCACGTCGACCGCCTCAGCACTCGGCCTGAGGGTCGACGAGGCGATCGTTCTTCACGTCTCGAACAGGCTCGCGTTGCGCCTGCTGCCATCCGACGTTCTTGCGCGTGTGGCTCTCGCAACGCACGAGGCCGCAGAGCTCGAAGTCGAAGTCGCAACACGGCTGGCTGCAACGGACAGTCCCGTGGCACTTCTCGATCCTCGAATGGCTCCGCGCGTCTACGCGCGCGACGGCTTCGCGATCACGCTCTGGACCTACTACGAGCCTCGACCGGCTCGCGAGCTCTCACCAGCCGATTACGCTGACGCGCTCTCGCGGCTGCACGTCGGTATGCAGCACGTGGATGTCACCACGCCGCATTTCACGGATCGCGTCAAGGAAGCTCAGCGACTCGTTGGGAACCGCGACCGGACTCCGGAGCTCGGCCAGG
This sequence comes from uncultured Chloroflexia bacterium, assembly GCA_963704775.1. Lineage (GTDB taxonomy): Bacteria > Chloroflexota > Limnocylindria > Limnocylindrales > CSP1-4 > SPCO01. Next base: position 469,094 of record CAVPHR010000001.1, read on the forward strand.
CGGACCGTGACCTTCTCGTGAGCACGTTCAGTCGCGTGATGCGCTCGATCGCCGGGCGGGGCGCCGCGGAGCAGCTGCTGCACGGCGAGCCACACCCAGGGAACGTCCTCAACACCAAATACGGCCCGCTGTTCATTGACCTCGAGACTTCGTGTCGCGGTCCGGTCGAATTCGACCTCGCCCATGTCCCGAAGGAGGTCAGCGAGTGCTACGCCGGCGTCGATCAGGCACTGCTCGACGATTGCCGCGTCCTCGTCCTTGCGATGGTCGCAGCCTGGCGGCTGGATCCTGAAGACCAGTTCCCGAGCGGAAGGCAGGCAGCCGTGGAGCTCCTCGCCGCTTTGCGGGCCGGTCCACCGTACCCGGCGATCGGCGCCATCTCCGGCCTCAACTGAGGCCGAGTCGAGCAGGATCCGCACGGATCGTCGGGTACAACCGGTCCTAGGCGCCCCCAAACATGTCGCGACAGGCCTCGAGACCCTCGATGGTGACCGTTGGTCGCGGCCGCGCATGCCACATGTCGGCTGTCATCCGGAAGCGTTGCGTTTCGCGCGGGACGCCCTCGGGCGCCAGCGATCCGAACCCGTTCTCCTCGTAGCCGAGCGCTCGCGAGACCGCGTTCGAGGCCGCGTTGTCGAGGAACGCCTCGGTCTCCGCCAGCTGGGCGCCGAGCCCATCGAACGCCAGTGCCAGCAGGGCGGCTCGCATCTCCTTGCCGAAACCCCTCCGCTGGAAGTCCTGCCCGACCCAGGATCCCGTGTCCACCGTCCGCCGGGTCGCGAACCCGCGCGCGTGCAACCCCTGCATCCCGATCAGCGTCCCCTCGAACGACGCGCCCAGGCCGAGCTCCCAGCCATCGGCGGACCAGCCGGACCGGTTACCCCAGTGGTATGCGAGGTACCCACGCTCGAATGCCGGGCTCGGCGTCGTCGACCACGCGACCCCGAACGGCATCTCGTCGGGCGGATGGATCCCTGCCTTGGCGAGCTCCATGAGCTCGAGCAGCTCGTCGTCGGTCGGCAGCCGCAGGACGAGGCGTTCGGTTCGCAGCGTCAACCCGAACAGCGGCCACGCGGCGGCGAGGCGGGCCCGCTCGTCGTCGATCGATCGCTGGGCGGCGTCCATGGGCGCCCGACGGTACACTCAGGCCATGGGTGCTGTCGAGACGATGGAAGAGTTCTTCGAGAAGCTCAACGGCGGCGACCGCGAGGGTGCGGTGGCGCTGATGGACGAGATGACCGAGATGCGCGTGCACGTCGGCGACAGCGTCCAGATGCTGCGCGGCGTCGAGCGCGTCGGCGGCTGGTTCCTGCGCGGCGACAAGGGCCTGCGCATGATCCCGGGCGAGATCCGGGACACCGGCAACACCTACGAGGCGGACCTGCTGGTCGTCCGGCCGGGCGCCCCGACCCAGCACATCGACGCCACGTTCCGCGTCGAGGCTGGCAAGATCACCGCGATCAACATCGCCCCGCGCTAGTCCGGCGCGCCCGCGCTGGGTCCGCGTCTACGGTTCGGGAGTCGCGCTGTCGTCCGGGGCCGCGGCGGACGGGTCGGTCACCTCGTCGGGCGTCGACACCGGGATGATGATCTCCTGGCCCACCTTGATCTTGTCCGCGTTCTTGATCGTCTCCTTGTTCGCGGCCAGGAGCTCCTCGAGCGTCAGGTCGAACCTCTTGGCGATCTTGAGCAGCGTGTCGTTCTTCTTGATGATGTAGGTCTGCGCTGTCGGCTCGGGGATCGGCGTCGGATCCGGGCTCGCCGTGGCGACCGCCGCAGTCGAGCTGGGGCTCGGGCTCGCGCCCGTCCCGCCGCCACCGACACCCAACAGGGCAGGCAGGAAGAAGAGCGCAAGCGCGGCCACGCCCAGGGCGCCTGCCCAGACGGCGATCCGCGGGACGCCGGGCAGGCCCGCACGCGTCTTGATCGTCGGGTACGCCTCGTAGCGTTTCGCGCTCTCCCAGGACGGACCGTCGTGCTGCTGCGTTCGCGACCGCGTCGAGCTGACCGTCGGCCGGCGACCCGACGCGGTCGTGGTGGGATACGCGCCGCTCGGCGGTCGGGTGAGCGGCGCCGGCGGCTGGGCTCGCGTCCCGGCCGCGGCCGCGCCTGCCGCGAGCCCTGCCCCGGCGGCTCCGACTAGGCCGACGAGGTCGTCCGATGGCGCGGCCGATGGCGACGAGGACGGCCCTTGCGTCGGCGGTGGCACGGCGGGCGATCCGCCGGCCAGGCGGTCCGCCGCACTCCCCGCGAGGCCGCGGGCAGGGTCGCGGCTGGCCAGGAAGTCCGGCGCCTCATTCGGGCGCGCGCCGCCGGCACCACTCGCGGTCGCCGCCGCCGCCGCGCCGGCACCCGTCGCCCACGGTGGCGGGGCCGCCCAGTCGCGTGGTGGATTGCGATAGATGACCGGCTCGTCGTCCTCGTGAGGCGGCGCGGCCCAGGGGTCCCGGTCGTCGTCGGCACCGTCCGGTCCACCGGCCGCCGCGGCAGCGTCGAGCTCAGCCTCGGCGTCTGTCGGCGACCCCGGTTCGCTCTCTGCCTCGGGCTCCCGCTCGTCGTTCACCGCGGCCGAGATCGCCGGCGGCGCGGCAGCCGCTCGACCAGCGGAGCGGGCCTGGGCGGCCTCACGCCGGGCCCAGTCCTGGAACGTCGGGCAGACGGGAAACGCGCTCGAGAGGCAGTACGCCTCCTGATGGGCGAGGGCGCGCGGCGCCGGCTCGACCTCCGCGTAGCAGCGGTGCCGGTGATCGGGACTGGACGAGCGCTCATCGCGCTCATCCTCGAACGCGATGAAGGGGCAGGCCGGGGGACCCTCGACGCCGGGCAGTGCTCGGTCGCTCATCGCGGCGATGATACCCGCCCGCGTCCGCGGGTCGTCCCGATCACGACCGGCCCGGACGGATGGACCGCCCGGGCCGAGCTGTGTGGCCTAGTACGCCGTCGGCGTCGTCGGCGTCGTCGAGCCGTAGCGATACGAGCTCCGCTCGAACTGATAGCGATCGGGCCCGAGGTTCGACGCCATCTGCACGACGATCCCGGCCGCGGCGATCGCGAAGAAGACGATGAGGTAGAACCAGCTCTCCGTGATCAGCCGGCCGATCTGCGTCCAGTGGATCGAATCCTCGGGCACCTTGCCGATGAGGATGAACCAGCCGGCCAGGACCGTGGCGGCGCCACCGAAGCTCGTCAGCACGATGACCAGGTACTTCGGGACGTTGAGGAGCAGGGTGCCAGCGGCGACCACGACGGCAAGCACCAGCCCGATCACGAACGCGACCACGCCGAACTCGTTGCCGATCATGCCCCACGCACCCGAGCCGATCGCGTAGCCGACGGCACCCGCCAGCACCGCGACCGCGATGTAGTAGTACAGGTACGAGAAGATCGCGAAGATCAGCGCGAGGACGAAGCCGACCACCCAACTGGTCACCGTCGCGAACGTGCCGTCGCCGAAGAGCGCGCTGACCGCGTCGGTGCCCACGTTGAAGCCGACCACGAACGCCCAGATCGGCAGCAGCAACAGGAAGAACCGCCAGCCGCCGAGAGTGAATGCGGCGCCGATCAAGAGCGCCAGGATCGCGATGATGAGCTGCATGTCGCCTCCCTACCGATGTGCCTTGCGATCCGATCCGGGCCCTCGCGCCGGCCCGCCGGACCTCCCTCCCCGCCAGTGTGGCCCGGAAGCATGGTCTTCCACAAGGGGTGAACGGCTTCGTGCGCAGAGCCGCGGAGCGACGCGCGTTTGACACGTCCCTCCGAGGCTCGGACACTTCGATGCACTCCCCGAGACGGTAGGGTGCGGTCCTCAGCCCAGAACGAAGGAGTCCCATGTCTCGTCTGACACGCTGGCTTGCCCCCAGCACCACCGCCCGAGCCCATTGCGACCTGCCCTGCGGCGTCTACGACCCCGAGCAGGCCCGCATCGAGGCCGAGTCCTGCCACAGGATCAACGAGAAGTACGCGGCCAACGAGGACACCGCCTACCGGACGCGCGCCGTCGCGATCAAGGAGGAGCGGGCCGAGCTGGTCAAGCACCACCTCGACGTCCTCTGGCACGACTACTTCAAGCCAGAGCACCTCGAGAAGGTCCCGAACCTCCACGAGCTCTTCTGGAACGCCACCAAGCAGGCGTCGAAAGTGAAGGCGTCGACCGACGCCGCCGAGTCGAAGAAGCTGCTCGACCTCATCGACGAGATCGATGCCGCCTGGAAGTCGACCGGCGGAGCCGAGAAGACCCGCGTGGCCGGAAGGCCCGGCTGACCGCCGATCCCCGTTCCGTGACGGACCAGGGGCCCCGCCGACCGGCGGGGCCTCGTCGTGCCGCGGGCCTGCGCGAGCGCCTGCAGGGGCCGTGGCGGGTCGCCGTCCGGGAGGCGAGCATGCAGCCGGCCATCGAGGACGGCGACTGGCTGCTCGTCGATCCCACCGTGACGCACTGGCCCCGACGCGGGTCGGTCGTGGTGTTCCGCGAGCCGGACGGCGAGCAGCTGGCCGTCAAGCGCGTCGCCGCGGGTCCCGGCGACCGCGTGCCGTTCGCGGACGGCTTCCTCGAGCTCGCCGAGGACGAGGCCTGGCTCGTGAGCGACGCCTCGGCCGCGGAGGCCCAGGCGGCGGGCTTCGGCGAGCCGATCGACTCGCGCCGCTACGGCCCGGTCCCCCTCGAGCTCCTCGTCGGGCGCGCCTGGCTCCGCTACTGGCCGTGGCGCCGCATCGGTCGCATCGACCGGGCCGGCGGCGATGGCCCCGAGGCGGACTAGGTCGTCGTCGCGACCGTCCCCGCGTCCAGCGTCAGGCCCGCGGCCCGGCAGTCCTCGGCGAAGGCGGCCTGCGCGTCGAGCGTCGGCGACCAGCGCGTCGGGAAGCAGACGACCCGATCCAGGCCGATCTCCGCGAACCCCGCGATGACGTCGACGCGCGCCTGGCCGGCATGGCGCACCTGCTCGTCCTTCGTGTAGAGCGAGAAGCGCAGCGTCGCCGGGTCACGGCCGGCGGCCTCGCAGCGACCGCGGACCTCGGCCATCCGCTCGGCCACCTCGTCCGCGTCGATGAACACGAAGTTGAGCTCGTCGCCGTACTTGATCGCGTAGCCGGCGGTCCGCTGCCGGCCGTTGCCGCCGACGATGATCGGGATGCGCGGCTGCTGAAGCCCCTTGGGCACGTTGACGGCGCCACGGACGTGGGCGTGCTCGCCCTCGAACCAGGCCCGCCCCGGCGCGAACATCCGGGTGATGACCTCGAGATGGTCGCCGAGGGCCTCCATCCGCTCGCCGAGCGTCGGGAAGCCGTAGCCGTAGGCGAGCCACTCCTCTTCCTTCCAGCCGGCGCCGATCCCGAGCTCGAACCGCCCGCCGCTGATGACGTCGACGGTCGAGGACAGCTTCGCGGTCAGCGCCGGGTTGCGGAACCCGGTGCAGACGACCATGTGGCCGAGGCGGACGCGCCGTGTCAGGATCGCGAGGGCGGTCAGCACCGAGAATGCCTCGAAGGTGATCTCGTCGGTCGGATCGGGCACCGTGTGGAAGTGGTCGAAGACCCAGAGCGACTCGAAGCCGAGCGTCTCCGCCTGCATCGCGAGCTCGACGGTCCGCGCCCACGCGTCGGCGGCCGGCCAGCCGTCGTACTCGCCCTTCCATCCCTGGGGTGCCATCAACCCGACCTGCATCCGATCCTCCCTCGCGTTGGACTGTCGCCCCTAATGGTGCCCGCTCGGGCGGGCGGCGCGCTGCGGACCGCACGCGTCGCGTGCCATGGGCCGGCCGGCGCCGGTGCCGCAAGCGCCCCTATCCTCGGTCGATGACGACCGACGCCGGCTTCGATCCCGACCGCTCCCCTCCCCGGACCGCCCGACCCGTGGGCCTCGACCGACACCCCGGTCCGCCGCGTCCGGACCGCCGTACCACATGACCGACATGATCGCGGCCGAGCCCGCGGTCGCCCGCCGGATCCTCGCGAGCCAGGCGGGCCCGACGAGCCAGGCGGCGGCTCTCGCGGCGGCCATCGCCACGGCTGCCCGGGCCGGCGAGCCGGTCATCGTCACCGGCTGCGGCACGTCCGAGCACGCGGCGCTCGGCACGGTCGAGATCCTGCGCGAGGCCGCACGGCGCGGCCGGCCTGCCGGGTCCCGGGGCCGATCGCCGCGCAGGCGTTCGAGCTCGTCGCTCGACCCGCCCGCCGATGCGCCTGGTCATCGGCGTCTCGCACGAGGGCGGGACGACCGCGACGAACGCGGCCCTCGCGGCTGCGCGCGACGGCCGGGTCGCAGACCGCGCTGCTGACCGTGATCGCGCCGCTCGCCGGGCGCGGCCTTCGCCGACCTCGTCGTCGAGACCGACGAGCTCGACCAGGGCTGGTGCCACACCGTCGGCTACATGAGCCCGATGCTGGCCGCGGCGGCCGTCGGCGGCGCACCTGTCCGGGCGTCCGCTCGACGGGGACGAGGTGGCCGCAGATCCTGGCCGCGGCGGCTCGCGCGACGAGACCGGCGCCGAGCGGATCGCCGGCCGGCTCGCGGACGCCGACGCACCTGATCGTCATCGCGTCGGGCGCCGACCGGCCGGCCGGCCGCGAGCTCGCACTCAAGGTCGAGGAGGCCTCCTGGCTGCCGTCGGCGTTCCGCGACCTCGAGACGTTCCTGCACGGCCACCTGCCCGCGACCGGCGCCGAGACGGGCCTCGTCCTGATCCTGGCCGATCGCGACCGCCGCGCCGAGCGGCTCGGCCCGAGCCGTCGGCGCCCTCGCGCGGCCGCGCGGCGTCGGCATCCGCGCCGCGGCGATCCTCGCGGCCGACCTCGATGGCGACCTGTCCCGAGCGACCTGACGCCCGGCCGGACGGCTCCTCGTCGCCGAGGCGCCCGAGCCTGCCGGCCCCGGTCGCCGCGCTGTTCGGGACGGCGACGCCGCTCCAGCTCCTGACCGAGCGGCTCGCCCGCGCCCGCGGCACGGACCCGGACCCGATCCGCCGCGACGATCCGCGCTACCTGGCCGCGGCGGACGCCGCCGACGGCTGATCTGCGGCGGCCGACGTCCCGGCCGGAGGACGGCCCCGCCCGCCCGGCCTAGACCTGGCCGACCAGGGCCTCGCCCATGACGTCGATCATGTCGAGGTCCCACGGCAGGAAGTCCTGGAGCATGATCCGCTCGACGCCCGCGTCGCGCGAACCGCCGGACCATCGCCCGCGCCTGCGTCGGGCGTCCCGACGACCCAGCGCTCGCGGCGCTCCTCGAGCCAGTCCTCGCCACCGGCGTCCTCGCCGAAGGCGCGCGAGCAGCGCCGCCTCGCGCGCCCGGACCTCGTCCTCGGTCCGGCCGATCAGCACGCCCGGCCATCGCCGAGCGGGCGAGCGTCGCCGGGTCGCGCCCGATCGCCCGGCACGCGTCGTCGAGCTTCGCGAACGATCTCGGTCGGCCGTTGCCGGTCGCGGTCGACGAGAGGTTGAACTCGTCGGCCTAGCGCGCCGCGAGCCGCAGGCCCGCGGCGATCCCTGACCGCCCACGATGATCCGCGGCCGGGCGCGCCGATCGGCGCCGACCGGCCGGCCGGGCACGTCGACCGGCTTCGGACGGAAGAGCGCGTCCTCGACCGTGACCGCGTGCGCCCTCGAACGACCAGCCGTCCGGCTCGCCCCACAGGCCGTGCAGGATCGCCAGCTGGTCCTCCAGCAGGTCGGCGCGCTCCTTGATCGGCGGGAACGGCAGCCCGAGCTGGCGGTGCTCGAGGTCGTTCCAGCCGGCCCCGACGCCGACCTCGATCCGGCCGCCGCTCATCTCGTCGACGGTCGTGACGACCTTGGCGAAGTTGCCGGGGTGGCGGAACGTGACCGGCGAGACGAGCACGCCGAGCCCGATCCGGTCGGTCTCGCGGGCGAGCCCGGCGAGGACCGTCCAGGCGTCCGTGGTCGGCTGCCGGCCGGCCCCGGGAAGCTCGCGTAGTGGTCGGAGCGGAAGAGCGCCTCGAAGCCGTTGGCCTCGGCGCGCTTGGCGATCGCCACCTGGTCGCCGTAGGTCAGGCCCTGCTGGGGCTCGATCATCAGCGCGAAGCGCATCGGGACTCCTGCATGTGGTGACGAACCGTTCATGTTGACAGGATGATTCACTTGAGTATGATAGTTCACATGACACGAAGCTATCACGCCCATGCCGGGCGCGATCCACGCGACCGACCGTCGGGGCCGACCCGACCGATCGCATCATCGCCGACTTCCGGGCCACGATGACGCAGATCAAGTGCGCCATGAGCGAGCGCCTGCTTCGGCTGGGCATCAGCATGGCGCAGCTCAACATCCTCTACACGCTCCGCCGGAGCGGCGAGATGCCGATGAGCCGGCTGGCCGACGTGCTCGACGTCTCGCTGTCGAATGCGACCGGGCTCATCGACCGCATCGAGGAGCGCGGCTTCGTCGAGCGGACCCGCGTCCCCGAGGATCGCCGGGTCGTCCTGGTCCGGCTGACCGCCGCCGGCGTCCAGATGCTCGACGAGCACGACGCCCTCGACGACGACCTGCTCCGGACCGTCCTCGGCCGGCTCGAGGCCGTCCCAGCTCGACGGCGATCGCCCAGGCGATCGCCGATCTCCGCGCCGCGCTCGAGGCCACGACCGGTCCGACGCCGGATCGCCACTCCGGTCTCCACGCCTGCTCCACGATCGACTTCGACCATGCGAGGTGTCGAAGGTCCGTCGCGGGTCTCTCGGCCAAGCCAACACCTCGCCGCCACACCACGGAGGGACTGACCACTCATGGAAGCGTTCCCGGCTGAGCCGCACGGGTACACCCCGTCGCTCGCCGAAGACCCCGCCCTCGGGCTGAGCCACCGCGCGAAGATGGAGATCCTCTTCGCGGTCATGCTCGGCCTGTTCCTCGGCGCGCTCGACCAGACGATCGTCGGTCCGGCGCTGCCGACCATCGTCACCCAGCTGTCGGGCAACGACTACTACGTCTGGGCGATCACGATCTACCTGCTCACCAGCACGATCAGCGTCCCGTTCTGGGGCAAGCTGTCCGACCTCTACGGCCGCAAGCCGATCTTCATGATCGGCATCGTCATCTTCCTGGTCGGCTCGGCGCTGTCCGGCCTGAGCCAGAACATGGGGATGCTCATCCTCTTCCGAGGCATCCAGGGCATCGGCGCCGGGTCACTGTTCCCGGTCGCGCTCGCGGTCATCGGCGACCTGTTCACGCCCCAGGAGCGCGGCAAGTACCAGGGCCTGTTCGGGGCCGTCTTCGGCATCGCCTTCGTCGCCGGCCCGCTCATCGGCGGGTTCCTGACCGAGAACTTCGGCTGGCACTGGATCTTCTACGTCAACATCCCGATCGGGATCGTCGCGCTGATCGTCATCCAGCGGCTGCTGCCGACGGTCAAGACGCCATCGCGCGACCACGCAACTTCGACCTGATCGGCGGCGCGATCTTCACGGTCGCGATGGTGTTCCTGCTGGTCGGCCTGACCAACAAGCAGTTCGGCGACTGGACCGATCCGACCGTCGGCGGGTTCATCCTCATCGGGCTCATCGGCACGCTGCTGTTCATCTTGGCCGAGTCGCGCGCCAAGGAGCCGATCATCCCGCTCGACCTGTGGAAGGGCCGGACCTACTCGGCCACGATGGTCTCGGTCTTCTTCGCCGCCTTCGCGTTCTTCGGCGCGATCGTCTTCCTGCCGCGCTGGTTCCAGGTGGTCGAGGGCTTCTCGCCGACCAACTCCGGCCTGGCGGCCCTGCCGCTCATGGTCGGCCTGATCGTCAGCTCGATCGTCTCCGGCCTGATCGTCTCCCGGACCGGCCGCTACAAGTGGCTGATCGTCGGCTCGGTCGCGATCATGGGCTTCGCGGTCCTGCTGATGACCCAGCTCACGAAGGACACGCCGGTGCCCGTCGGTGTGGCTGTGGATGTTCATCGCCGGCCTCGGCGTCGGCCCGACGTTCTCGGTGCCCACGATCGTCATCCAGAACGCCGTGCCGTTCCGGCAGCTCGGCGTCGCGACGTCGAACCTGACGTTCTTCCGCCAGATCGGCGGCACGATCGCGCTCGCCTTCGTCGGGACGATCTTCGGGACGTCCTTCAAGGACAACCTGGTGCCGCAGATGTCGGCCGCCGGGGTCCCGCCGCAGGTCATCGACGGGTTCACGCCAGGCCAGCTCGAGCGGGTCGTTCGACCTCGGCCAGCTGACCGGCGTCGGCGACCTGGGCGCGGCCATCCTGGCCCAGATCCCGGCCCAGTTCCAGGCGGCCGTCGAGCCGTTCATCGGGGCGATGGTCGAGGGCATCCACGGGGCCTTCAGCCTCGCGACCGCCCAGACGTTCTGGCTCGGCGTGGTCGGCTCCGTCGTCGCGCTGCTCGCCGCGGTCGCGATCAAGGAGATCCCGCTCCGCGCCACGAACAGCGACCCCGGTCCCGAGCCGACGCCGTCGGCGCACGGGGCGGCCGACACCGGCGCCCGACGCGCCGACTGACCCTCGCTCCCTCCTCTCGCCACGACGGCCCCGGTGGTCCCCACCGGGGCCGTCGTGCTGTCCCGGGCAGGTACGATCGGTCGCGATGGACCGATCGAGCCCGCGCCCTTCCCGCCACCGCTCCAGGCGCCCGGCACGGCCGGACGCCGCCTTCGAGCCCGTGCTCGATCTCGCGGCGCTGCCGGCGGGCGCGATGCGGCGGGTCATCGCGCGGCGACCTCGACGTCCTGCTCGCCAACACGCCGGCCGGGCATCGTCGCCACCGACGACCGCTGCCCGCACATGAGCGCGCCGCTGTCGATCGGCGAGCTCGACGGCTGCGTCGTCGCCTGTCCGCTCCACGAGGGCCGCTTCGACCTGTGCACCGGCGAGACGGTCCAGATGCCGACGACCGGCGGACTCGACGCCGACGGCGTCTACCACCCGACCTGGTCGCCGGCCGGCCGGGACGCCAAGGTCGACCCGCCCGGCAAGAAGGCCGAGGCGCGCCGGCTGACCCGCGTCCGCCGCCTGCGCTACTACCCGGTCCGGGTCGTCGACGGCCGGATCGAGGTCGCGCTCCCGGTCCTGCCAGCCGAGGTCGGCTAGCCCGACCGAGCGGCCGCGACGGTCAGCGGTGGCCGCGGTCGATCGACCTCGGGCCCGGGTCCGTCGTCGGCGTGGGCCCGCATGATGGCGACGACCTCGTCGGGGTCGTCGGTGAGCTGGAGCAGGTCGAGGTCGCTCTCGGATCACGGCACCCGCCGTCAGGAGCGTGCCGCGGATCCAGTCGAGCAGCCCCGACCAGTACGCCGAGCCGACCAGGACGACCGGGAAGTGGCGGACCTTGCCGGTCTGGATGAGGGTCAGCGCCTCGAACAGCTCGTCGAGCGTCCCGAACCCGCCGGGCAGGATGACGAAGCCGTCGGCGTACTTCACGAACATCGTCTTGCGGGCGAAGAAGTAGCGGAACTCGACGCCGAGGTCGACGTACGGGTTGAGGCCCTGCTCGTGCGGCAGCTCGATGTTGCAGCCGACCGACAGGCCGCCGCCCTCCTGGCAGCCGCGGTTGGCGGCCTCCATCGCTGCCCGGGCCGCCGCCGGTGATCACCGCGTAGCCCGCCTCGGCCAGCTGTCCGCCCGATCGTCGCGGGCGAGCTCGTAGAGCGGGTCGTCGGGCTTCGTCCGCGCCGACCCGAAGACGGTGACCGCCGGCCCGACCTTGGCCATCGCGTCGAAGCCCTCGACGAACTCCGACAGGATCCGCAGCGCGCGCCACGGGTCGGTGTCGAGGAAGGCCGGCGTCCGGGCGGCGCTGCGAGGAGCTTCTCGTCCTCGGTCCTGCGGCGCGTCGCCCGTCCGAGCATCTGCGCCGCCTTGGGCGTCACCCGCAGCCGACCGGCCCGGCGGGCCTCCGGGGCGCTCGTGTCGTCCATCGGGCTAGGATGCCACCCGGGAGGTCATCGATGCGGTCACGCTGGATCATCGCCGCCGTTCTCGTCGTCGTCGGGCTCGTCTGGATCGGCCAGGGGCTCGGGCTCCTCCCGGGCTCGGGCTTCATGGTCGACGACATCACGCTGGGCCGTCGTCGGGGCCGTCCTGGTCGTCGTCGGCGTCGTCGTCGCGTGGACGGCGCTCAGGGCGCGCCCGCCGGCCTGAGCCAGGCGGCCCAGGTCGCCTCGGCCGGCCGACCGTCACCTCGTTGCCGTGGCGGACGAGCGGCAGGCGCAGCAGCCGCGGGTCGGCCAGCAGCCGCGCGACGATCCCGGCGTCGTCCAGGCTCAGGTAGCCGAGACCGCCGTCCCGGTACGGCCGCGACGTCGTCGTCGAGCAGAGCCGCGGCCCCAGGCGCTCGGTGAAGCGCTGCAGCTCGCCCGGCGCGATCGGCCGCTTGCGCAGGTCGACGTAGTGGACGACCACCGCCGTTCGCGGAAGAACCGGAGCGCGGCGCGCGTCGTCCGGCGAGTCGTCGCGCCCGAAGACCTGGATGTCGGGCATCTTCTTGGTCGGGTCTTGCCGAGCGGGGCGGGCATCGGCGCGGTAGCGTAGCCGGTCGGGCCGCACGCCGATGGCCCGCGGCGAGCGGGTACCATCGGGCGCACGCAGGAGGTGCCCGCGTGACGGTCTGGTTCACGGTCAAGCTCGACGATCGGCCGGGCTCGCTCGCCCGCGTCGCGACGGCGCTCGGCGAGCGCGGCGTGAACATCACCGGGCATCGTCGGCGTGGCCGAGGACACCGACGGCGCGCTGATGCTGACGACCTCCGACGCCGGCCGCCACCCGCGAGGCGTTCGCGGCCTCGGCCTCGCCGTTCGAGGAGCACGACCCGACCGGCGGGATGGAGCCCGACGCGCTGTCCGTCAACGACCTCCGACCCGGCGCGGCCGGTCGCGGCTCGCTCGGCTGATGCCGGACCGCGCGCCGATGCCGCCGGCGTCGGGCGGCCGAGACGGCCGCGATCCGCTTCGATGTCGTCGACCGCGCCGAGGCGATCTCGGCCATCACGTCGGCACGGTCGCCGAGGTCGGCGGCCGGATCCGGACCCTGGCGACCGTCCGCCGGATCGACGGCGACCCGCCGCTCGTCGAGATCGAGCTCGAGGTCGAGGGCGTCACCGAGGACGGCGCTGGTCGCGGCGCTCGAGGGCCTCGAGGACGTCCGGGCCGTCCACCTGACCCGGGCGCTCGAGCAGCGTCTTCGGCAAGCGGATCATCGTCGTCGGCGGCGGGGCCCAGGTCGCCCAGGTCGCGCTCGGCGCGGTCAGCGAGGCGGACCGCCACAACCTGCGCGGCGAGCGGATCAGCGTCGACACGATCCCGCTCGTCGGCGAGGCGCACATCGCGGCCGCCGTCCGCGCGGTCGCCGACCTGCCGCGCGCCCGGCTGCTCGTCCTCGCCGGCTCGATCATGGGCGGCGACATCAGCGTCGCGGCCGAGGAGCTGCGCGCGGTCGGCATCCCGATCATCGCGCTCAACATGGTCGGCTCGATCACCGAGCACGTCGACCTCGTCGTCTCCGACCCGGTCCAGGCCGGCACGATGGCCGTCATGGCCGTCGCGGACACGGCGACCTTCGACCTCGAGCGCCAGCGCGGCCGGCGGTACTGAGGCGTCGCCGATGCGCATCGCGACCTGGAACGTCAACTCGCTCAAGGCCCGCCAGGAGGCGGTCGAGAACTGGCTGGAGCGCGCCGATCCCGACATCCTGCTGATGCAGGAGACGAAGCTGACCGACGCACGACGCGCCGGTCATGGCGTTCGCGATGGCCGGCTACGAGCTCGTCCACCACGGCGAGGGGCGCTGGAACGGCGTCGCGATCGCGGCCCGCAACGGCATGTCGGCGATCGGCGACGTCGTCACGAACTTCGGCGACGGGCCGGTCCGCGACAGCGGGCCGGGCGGCGCCGGCGTCGCGTCAGCGAGGACGACTTCGACCCGTTCGACGAGGCGCGGATGGTCGCGTCGACCGTCGGACGGGATCCGGATCGTCAGCCTCTACGCCCCGAATGGCCGGGTCGTCGGGCTCGCCGTTCTACGCCGGCAAGCTCGCCTGGTATCGAGCGGCTCGCTGCGCTGGCTGCGCGAGAGCTGCGATGCCAGGCGACGCCGCTCGTCATCGGCGGCGACTTCAACGTCGCCCCGACCGACGACGACGTCTGGGATGCCGAGCGCGGTCGCACGGCGGCACCCACGTCTCGCGAGCCCGAGCGCGGCGCGTTCCGGGCGCTCCTCGACGTGGGGCCTGGTCGACGCGTACCGACTCCAGCACGACGAGCCGGGCCGCTTCACGTGGTGGGATTACCGGGCGGGCATGTTCCACAAGAACTTCGGCATGCGGATCGACCACCTGCTGGTGACGCCGGCGGTGGCCGCACGGGTCGTCGACGCCGAGATCGACCGCGAGGCGCGCAAGGGGCCGCCGGTCCCGTCCGACCACGCGCCGCTGGTCGATCGACCTCGACGAGCCCGGGCAAGCCGTTCGACCCGGACTGGGACGGCGCGCTCAAGCGGATCGCCTGCGCGGACGAAGGCGCTGACCGAAGAACTGCCTTGCCGCGGCGCGGCGCTAGCCCAGGATCGTGTGGCGCGGGATCCAACCGGTGATGCCGTCGGGGGTCCTGACCTGGAGGAAGCCTTCGTACGAGTCGAGGACCTCGACCTCGTCGCCGCGGTCGAGCCGGCCGAGCTCGCGTGAGCTGACGTCGTCGACGCCCTCGCTCAGGCGGACCATGCGATAGCCGACCTTCAGGCGCTCGACGCCCTTGCCCGGCGGCTTCGAGAACGTCTGCGGGCCAGAGGAGGTCTTGGGCTTCGGCCTGGTCAGATCCGAGGCGGCCCAGGACGCGACGCCGACCGTCGCCGCGGGGGTGACAGGCTCGGCCGCGGCCGCCATGGCGGCCGCGGCGACCTTGGCGCCGCGCTTGCCGTTCGACTTGCCATCAGCTGTGGCCTTGCCGCCCTTGCCCTTGGCTGCCGGCTTCGGCGTCTCGGCCGCCGGGGCTTCGGACTTCGCCGTGCGCGCCTTCGTTGTGGCGGATGACGGCTTCGGGGCGGGGGGCGGGGCCGTCGCGATGGGCGGGTGCACGGGGTCGGGGATCGATCCAGCCGCGACGGCGGCCGCCGCGAGCGCGAATGAGCGCCTCTTCCTCTTCCTTCCTGCGGCGCATCAGCACCAGGAACAGGAGGGCCCCGCCGACGCTGGCGATGATCCACGCAAAGAACGGGCTGGTGGTGTCGACGAACCCGAGCAGGGCGTTGACGCCTCCACCGTCGCCTCCGCCGGACCCGCCCGAGCCGCTGATCACGCCGGCCCCCGCCGCGGGCGACTTCGTGGGTCGCGGCAGCACGGCCGTCAGTGTCGGACTGGGCGATGCAGCGGCCGATCCCGTGTCGGACGGGCTCGGCGACACGACGACGGCGGCCTTCGGCGTGGCCGTGGGCTTCGGGGTCCTGCTGGCCTTGGCCGGCTTGGCCGTTGCCTTGACCGGCTTGGGTGTCGGCTTGGGCGTGGCCCTCGCCGGCCTGGGAGTCGGCTTCGGCGTAGCCTTCGCCGGCTTCGGCGTGGGTTTGGGGGTCGGCTTCGGGGTCGGCTTCGGGGTCGGGACGGGCGTGGGTACGGGTGTCGGAGCTGGGGTCGGCGTGGGCGTTGGGACCGGTGTCGGGGTCGGTGTCGGGGGTGCGCTGACGTTGACGTTGACTGTCAGCTGACAGGTTGATGTCGTTCCATCCGGCATCACCCGGATACGCACGCCATAGCTGCCAGCCTTCAGCTTCGTCGTTCCTGTGTAGGTGACGCCCACCGTGAGGTCGCCCGAACCCGACAGATTCATGATGTCGGGCCCACCAGCCGCATACCGGATCCAAACGCGTTGGGGCGTCTCGCCGAGGTTGTCCTGATACCTCACTGAGAAGGTGAAGTTTGTATTTGTCGTCCCCGACGCGGGTGATACCGATTCGTTTGTCAGCGAACCGTTGTCCGGGCAGGTGACCGCCAGGACCGGCGCGACGAAGGCCGGCAGCAGGGCCACCATCGAGATCCCGAGCGCAAGGGCACCCGCCCGTCCGAGTCGGGCTCGACGGCCTGCGTGCGCGTTCGGGATCGCCTTCTCCAGCATCGTGCGCCGGAACGTAGGTCATCACGCGTGCGCGCGTCCTTGGAACGGTTGGCGGCGTCCGTCGGTACTTTGGTCGCGGTCACAGGAGGGACGCGGGTGACGTACACCCTGCATGACATCTCCCGTCAACCGCATGGCCATGCCCGACCAGACCGACCCAAACCCACCGGAACCCACCTCCAGCGAGACCGCCGCCGCCATCCGCCGCCGGATGATCCGGATCATGACGGTCGAGTTCGTGGCACTCATGGGTGTTGCCGCGGTGCAAGGGTTTTGGCCCGGCGGCGGCCCCGGCCGCGGTCTCGCGCTCGTCTTCCTCGCTGCCAGTGCGATCGTCATGCCCGTCGTCATGGCGCGCATGGCCGCCCCGATGCTTCGCGACGTCGACCGACTCACGCAGGATCGCGACCGGCTCGAGGACCTCTACGGCCAGGCCCGCGAGGACTCCCTGCTCGATGGGCTGACCGGCCTCGGCAACCACCGTGCGTTCCAGGAGGAGTTGGCCCGCCAGCTCGAGCATCGCGACGCGCCAGGAATCATCGCTGTCGCTCCTGCTCGTGGACGTGGACAACCTCAAGAAGGTCAACGACGAGCGCGGCCATGCCGCTGGCGACGACCTGCTTGCAGCGGTCGGGCGGATCGCGCTGCGCTCGATCCGTCGCGGCGACCGGGCGTTCCGCGTGGGCGGTGACGAATTCGCCCTGCTGCTCCCGACGGCCGACCTCGAGACGGGTCTGACCGTCGCCCGCCGGATGCTCGCAAGCGCCCTAGCCGGCGGATACGTCGACGGCCCCATCGAACCGTTCTCGCTCTCGATCGGGATCTCCGCCTTCCCGGCGCCGAGCGCGGTCAGCGGCCTCCTCTACCGCCATGCCGACGCGGCCTTGTACTGGTGCAAGCGACACGGACGCACCAACGCGGTCGCCTATGACCCGGGCCGCCACGGCGTCCTCCCGGACGAGCGCTCGATCGAGGACGTCTCCGCGGCCCTCGGCACGATCCTCGCCCAGAAGGCCCTGCGCCCGGTGTTCCAGCCGATCTTCTCGATGACGACCGGCGAGCCGATCGGCTACGAGAGCCTCATCCGCCCGACCGACGGCGCCCCGATGGCCGACGCGAGCAGCCTCTTCGCCGCGGCCGAGCGGGCCGGTCGCACGGTCGAACTCGACATGGCCTGCCTCGACGTCGTCGCGCGCGGCATCGACGGTCTCGAGCAAGACGTCTACCTCAGCATCAATCTCTCGCCCCGGACGCTCGAATCCGATCAGTTCCACCCGGTCGAGCTGACCGCCATCTTCGGGCGGCGCGGCATCCGACCCGATCAGCTGGTCATCGAATTGACCGAGCGCGAGGAGGTCCAGGACCTCCAACAGCTGCGCCGGAACGCGGCCGCGTGCCGGCGGGCCGGGATGCGTCTCGCGGCAGACGACGTGGGCGCCGGGAACGCCGGCCTGCGGCTCCTCAGCGAGATCCACTTCGACATCGTCAAGGTCGACCTGTCCCTGGTCCAGGGCGGCATCCTCCACGACCCGTCGCACGGCGTCCTGCGCGCCCTCCAGGAGCTGGCGGCGCGCTGGAACGCCACGATCGTCGCCGAGGGCGTCGAGACCGGCGAGCAGCTGGCAGTCATCCGCGAACTCGGCATCACCGCCGGCCAGGGCTACCTGCTCGGCCGGCCTGCGCGCGAGCGTCGGGTCGAACGCCTGAACCTCGACGCCCTGATGCCCGTGCCCCAGATCGAAGAGGCGGCAGACCCGGCGGCCTGAGAACGGGTCGGACGGCCGTCGGCGTTGTTGTCCCTACGTCCCACGGCTTGCAACGGCTCTCAGCGCAGGTTCGCAGGGTGGACTAGCCTCCGCGAACGCATGGCGACCCTCGCCCCCCCGGAGATCCGCCTCGTCGACCTGGAGAAACACTTCGGTGGTGTCCGGGCGGTCGACGGCGTCTCGCTCGAGGTCGGCGCTGGGGAGTTCTTCTCGCTCCTCGGACCGTCCGGATGCGGCAAGACCACGACGTTGCGGATGATCGGCGGCTTCGAGCTGCCAACGGGCGGGAAGATCCTGCTCCGGGACCGCGACGTCACGATGGACCCGCCCGACAAGCGCCCGGTCAACATGGTCTTCCAGAGCTACGCGCTGTTCCCACATCTCGACGTCGGGGAGAACGTCGCGTTCGGGCTCAGGCGCCGGAAGGTCGACAAGGCCGAGATCACGCAACGGGTCGGCGAGGCGCTGGACCTGGTCAGGCTGGGCGACTACGCGCGGCGCAAGCCCAACCAGCTCTCGGGCGGCCAGCAGCAGCGTGTCGCGCTCGCCCGGGCCCTCGTCAACCGGCCGAACGTGCTGCTCCTCGACGAGCCGCTGGGCGCCCTCGACCTCAAGCTCCGCCGCCAACTCCAGATCGAGCTCAAGCGGATCCAGACCGAGGTCGGCATCACGTTCGTGTACGTGACCCACGACCAGGAAGAGGCGCTCACGATGAGCGACCGGATCGCGGTCATGCACGCGGGCAAGGTCGAGCAGCTCGGGACCCCCGAGGAGCTGTACGAGCGACCGGCCACGCGGTTCGTGGCCGACTTCATCGGGACGACCAACCTGCTCCGCGGCCGGGTCGAGCCCGACGGGTCGGTCCGCCTCTCATCAGGCGAAGTCGCGCCGTGCGCCCATGACGGGCTCCCCGCCGGGCGCGAGGTCGAGATCAGCATCCGACCCGAGTCGATCAGCCTGGTGCCGCCGGAGGCCATGGGCGCCATCCGCGGCCGCGTCGACCAGGCGGCTTACCTCGGGAACATCGTTTCCTACCAGGTCGTCACGAACGGCGGCCTGAACTTCACCGTCCTCTCGCCCAAGTCCGGGATACGACTCCCGGCGGGCAGCGAAGTCGCCATCACCTGGCCCGCCACGGACGCGCTCGTCCTGGGTGGCGGGCTCGCCTGATCCTGAGGAGGAGCACCCGATGAGTCACGAATACGACGGATCCAGCCTCGACCTGGAGAAGGCGCTGACGCGCTACATGGTCGAGCGGCGGGTCAGCCGCCGGCAGCTGCTCGAGGCGATCGCGAAGTTCGGGCCGGCCGTCGCCCTGGCGCCGGTGATCGCGGCGTGCTCCTCGGCGGGCGTGAGCCCGTCCGCGGCCGCAGCGGCATCTGCGTCGGCGGCAGCCTCGGCCGCAGCGAGCGCGGCCCCGAGCGCGGCGGCCTCCGTCGCGCCGACGCCGGTCCCCGAGCCCGAGAAGGAGTTGTTCGTCTACAACTGGACCGAGTACATCGGCGAGGACACGATCCCCTCCTTCGAGAAGAAGTACGGCGTCAAGGTCACCTACGACTTCTTCTCGAACACCGATGAGGCCTACGCGAAGCTCGGCAACGACGGCGGCGGCTACGACGTCTCGTTCCCGATCTCGGTCGACATCCCGGACTTCATCGCGAAGGGCGCTCTCGTGGAGCTCGACCTCTCGCTGATCCCGAACCTGGTCAACCTGGGCAAGGAGTGGTCGGATCCGGGCTACGACGCGGGCAACAAGCACTCGATGCCGTACATGTGGTGGACGACGGGCGTCGCCTACGACACCGGCAAGATCACCGACACCCTGACCAGCAGCACGGCGCTCTGGGACCCGCGCTTCGACAAGCACATCGCGATGCTCGACGAGTGGCAGGAGTGCTTCGCGCTCGCGCTGATCCAGCTCGGCTACGACGCGAACTCGAGCGACCTCGGGCAGCTCGACGAGGCCCTGGCGCTGCTCCAGAAGCAGAAGCCGCTGGTGCGCAAGTACTCAACCGACACCGGCGAGACGATGAGCTCGGGCGACATCTGGATCGGCCAGGTGTGGGGCTCCGACCTGTACGTCATCAACCAGGAAAACCCGAAGATGACCTTCTACCTCCCCGAGGAGGGGGCCGTCCGCGGGTCGGACACCATCGCGATCTTCTCGGGGACCAAGCATCCGATCGCCGCGCATCTGTTCATCAACCACTTGCTCGATGCGCAGGTGAGCGCCGAGAACACGAACTACATCGGGTACATGGGTCCGAACGCCGCCGCCAAGGCGCTGATCGATCCCGCCATCCTGAGCAACCCCGCCGTCAACCCGGATCAGGCCGTCGTCGACAAGCTGTACGAGCTGCTCGACCTCGAGCCAGCCCTGCGCGACGAATACCTCAAGAGGTGGCAGACCCTTCGTGGCGGCTGATCCCGCCCCTCGACCATCGGTCGGCAGCCGAGCCGCATCGGCGGTCCTCGTCGTCCCGGGGATCGCCTGGCTGATCGCGCTCTTCGTGATCCCGCTGGTCATGATGTTCGTGGTCAGCCTGGGCAGCCGCGGCGAGCTCGACCAGATCGTGCTCGACCATCCGTCGCTCGACAACTACCGGCGCGCCCTCGACCCAGCGTTCCTGCCGACGTTCCTCAACTCGCTCCGGTACGCGGCGGCAACGACGATCCTGTCGCTCGCCATCGGCTACCCGATCGCCTACTGGATCAGCCGCTACGGCGGTCGCCACAAGGCGCTGCTGCTGATCATCGTGATGCTGCCGTTCTGGACGAGCTACCTCATCCGGACCTACGCCTGGATGATCGTCCTGCGCGACAACGGAGTGCTCAACTCGGTCCTGCAGGCGGTGGGCCTGACGAGTGAGCCGCTCATCCTCCTGAACACGGATTTCTCGGTCATCCTCGGGATGACCTACGGGTTCCTGCCGTTCGCGATCCTGCCGCTGTACGTGTCGATCGACCGTCTCGACCCCGCGCTGACGTCCGCCGCGCGCGACCTCTATGCGAACGGGCGAGCGGCGTTCATCAAGGTCACGCTGCCACTCACGATGCCGGGCATCGTCGCCGCCGCGATCCTGACGTTCATCCCCGCGATCGGCGACTTCGTGACGCCGGACCTCCTCGGCGGCGCGGAGACCACCACGATCGCCAAGGTCGTGCAGGAGCTGTTCCTCGAAGGCCGCGACTGGCCGTACGGCGCGGCCCTCGGGTTCGTACTGATGCTGATCACGCTCGGTGGCACGCTCCTGGCCATCGGCCCGTTGCGGCGCGAGGTCGCCGGCGCATGAAGGCCACCCGATGAAGCCCCGGAACCGCCTGCTCACCGCGTACGCGATGGTCGTCTACGCGTTCCTGTTCGCGCCCATCGTCATCCTGATCATCTTCTCGTTCAACGACTCACGGCGGAACTTCCAGTGGCGCGGCTTCACGCTCGACTGGTATCCCACCCTGTTCGCCAACGACGACCTGCTGGACGCGCTCCTGGTGACGCTGCGCCTCGCCCTCGTGGTCGTCATCGTGTCGACGGTCATCGGGACCTTGCTCGGCCTGGCGCTCGCCCGGGTCCGGTTCCGCGGTCGCGGCGCCGCCGAGACGCTGCTCCTCCTCCCGATGGTGACCCCCGAGATCCTCATGGGCCTGAGCCTGCTGGTCTTCTTCTTCCAGCTGTTCGACTCCCGCGGCTCGTTCCTCCAGCTCGTCTTCGCGCACGTGACGTTCTGCATCAGCTACGTGGCGATCGTGGTGCGCGCACGGGCGGCGGGGATGAATGCGCAACTGGAGGAGGCCGCCCGCGACCTGGGCGCGTCCGCCTTCGGGGCGTTCCGGTTCGTCACGTTCCCGCTCATCCTGCCCGCCGTCATCTCGGGGGCGCTGCTGGCATTCGCCCTGTCGTTCGACGACTACGTGGTCACGACGTTCAACGCCGGCGTCGGGTCGTCGACATTGCCGCTCTACATCTACGGCAAGGTCAAGTTCGGTGTGACGCCTGAGATCAACGCGATCTCGACGATCATCGTGGCCGTCACCGCGATCCTCGTGCTGGTCGCGTGGCGTTTCGGCCGCGGTCGCGGCGACGACCAGGTCGTGGCCGAGCCGGAGCCGGTGGTCGTCGCCGGGCCCGAGCCGGCACCGGCCCGTCCTGCGGCGACCTGAGCGCGCCATGGACGATCGAGCCACGCGTCGGGACGCCGCCCGGGAGCGCGCGGCCGGGGTGCTTCGGGCGGCCGGGATCGCGGTCACGCCCGACGAGGCGCGCGGCATCGAGGTCACGGACTTCGGACTCGGACGGCCCGAGATGTCCGGCCTGCAGTTGCTGATCTACGTCAATGACGAGCGGTACTGCGCCAAGGAGATGGTGCTGTTCCCGGGCCAGACGTGTCCGGAGCACCTCCACCCACCGTTCGAGGGCACGCCCGGGAAGCAGGAGACGCTCCGGGTCCGCGCTGGAACCGTTTACCTGTACCTGCCGGGCGAGACGACACCGGACCCCGTCGCGCGCCCCTATCGCGCGGAGCACTACACGGTCTGGCACGAGCATGTGCTGGGGCCCGGCGACCAGCGCACGATCCCGCCGATGACCAGGCACTGGTTCCACGCGCCCGACGGGGCCGTCGTGTCGGAGTTCTCGACCCAGAGCCGCGACGAGTTCGACCGCTTCACCGACCCCGAGATCGTCCGTGTGGAGGCTCCCGCGGACTGACCGGTCGGGCTGGTTCAGCCCAGCGGGACGGCCTTCTTGGGGTCGAGGAACGGGATGGCCGCGGTCCGCGCCGCCCAGCGCCCGCCATCGGGCGCCTCGATCTCGACTGGCGTGCCCGGGCCGGCGAGCCCGATCGGCATCCAGACGTAGCCGATGTTCTTGCCGAGGCGCGGCGACCAGATGAGATCGGTGACGGTCCCAACGGCCTCGCCGTCATGGAAGGCCCGGCACTTGCGCGAGAGCTCGAACGGGAGCGCCTCGCCCTCGAACTCGATGCCGACTAGCTTGCGATCGACGCCCGTGACGCGGATGGCCTCGAGCGCCGCCTTGCCGATGTAGTCGGCGGCCTGCGGCTCGACGAGCCGCTCGAGACCCATGACATGGAAGGGCGTGTCGGCGATCGTCATATCCGAGCCGTAGTTGAAGATGCCGGCCTCGATGCGACGCGCCTCGCACGGCGCGATCGGCCGGATCTTGTGGGGCTTGCCGGCTTCCATGACGCGGTCCCAGAGGTCCGCGCCGCGCGACGGGTCGCGCAGGTAGATCTCGTAGCCGACCTCGCCGGTCCAGCCGGTGCGGCTGATGACGACCGGGATGCCGTCGAGCTCGGTCGTGAGCGTCCAGTAGTACTTGATGTCGTCGATCGCGGGGCCGAACAGGGTCCGCATCGTGTCCTTGGACTTGGGGCCCTGGACCTGGATGGGGTAGACCTCGGGCTCGCGGACAGTCACGTCGAGGCCGGAGTGGATCGCGACGCCGCGCGCCCACAGGCCGGCGTCGCTGTCCGCCAGTGCCAGCCACCAGCGGTTCTCCTCGACGCGGAGGAGGACCGGGTCGTTGACGATGCCGCCGTCCTCGGCCGTGATGATCACGTACTTGCCTTGGCCGACGGCGCATTTGGTCAGGTCACGACACGTCAGCGAGTTCGTGAACGCTGAGGCGTCCGGTCCGGTGAGCTCGACGATCCGCTCCACCGAGACGTCCCACACGGTCACGTCGTTTAGCAGCGCCCAGTACTCCTCGACCGGGTCCGCGTAGTAGCCAGGCAGGTACATGTGGTTGTAGATGTCGTAGGCGCTGCAGCCGGCCTCGAGGGTCTTCTCGAAGAACGGGGAGCGGCGGTACCACGGCCCGAAGTAGAGCGTGGACGCGTCGTTGGTGGCGGGCGCAGTCGTCGGACCGGTCATGAAATCGGGACCTCCTGGGGCGGTCGGGAGATGGTCGGGCATGGGATTTCTATTGCCTCTCGCGTTCCACCAGATGGACCGGCCGTCGCGCGAGGTGGGCCCGGGCCCAGGGCCTACGCCGCCAGCACACCCGGCGCGAGCCCCAGCTCCACCTCCGCCGCGCCGGTCGCCCATGCCACCACGTCCGCGCGCGAGATCGTCGTCGCGTGGGCGACCACCTGGAGCGCCAGCCCGTCGAGCAGCGACAGGATCCGCCACGCCGCCGCCGCCGGGTCGGCACAGACGAAAGCCCCACCGGCCACGCCCTCGCGGATCGTCCGCTCCAGCAGGCCCTGCCACTCGAGGTTGAGCCGGCGCGAGGTCGCCTGGAGGGCAGGCCGGCGAGCCGCCTCGGCCCAAGCGTCGAGCCACAGCTGGAACGCCCAGTCCTTGTCGGCGGGCGTGTACGTCCGGAAGAACAGGCGGATCGCCTCGATCGGGTCGCTCGCCTCCCCCATCAGGCGCGCGGACAGCGCAAGGTCCTGCTGTGCGACCTGCTCGAACGCCGCCGCGAGCACGTCATCCATCGACTCGAAGTAGTGATGGATCAGGCCACTGGATGTGCCCATCGCCGCCGCCACGTCCCGGACCGTCGTGGACGCCAGGCCCTTGTCCACGGCCACTGCGATGGCGGCCGAGACGATCGCCTCACGACGCTGGAGCGGGGGCATGCGGCGCACGCCCGCAGGGTAGAACGATATTGCGCACGCGTCCAATAGCCGATATCGTGGCCACCCTGACGCCTACGACCGCAGCAGAGGCCCGACGGCATGATCCGGAAGTCCCCGTTCCATGAGCGCACGGACGCGCTCAACGAGACCGGTCTGTGGACGCACTGGTCCGGCTATCTCGCGGCTGACCGCTACCAGATGTCGGACAAGTTCGAGTACTTCGCGGTCCGCAACGCGGCCGGTCTCTTCGACTCGTCCCCGCTGTACAAGTACCGGATCGCCGGCAAGGACGCAGAGACGTTCCTCGCGGGCATGCTCGCGCGCGACATCCGGACATGCGCGCCCGGCCATGCGCAGTACACGACCTGGCTCGACGACCGCGGCTTCGTCGTCGAGGACGGCGTCATCCTGCGCAAGGGCAAGGACGAGTACCTCCTCACCTCAGCCGAGCCGAACTTCGCGTGGTTCGCCGACCGGATCGGCCGCCTGGACGTGACCATCGAGGAGCAGAGCGAGGACATCGGCACGCTCGCGCTCCAGGGACCGCGGTCGCGGGCCCTGCTCGCGAAGCTCGTGCCGCAGATGGAGCACATCCCCTACTTCGGGCTCGCCACCGGCGAGATCGGCGGCGCGGCCGTGACCGTGAGCCGCACCGGCTACAGCGGCGACCTCGGCTACGAGGTCTGGGTCGACCAGCCCGACGCCCTCCACGTCTGGGACACGATGTGGGACTCGATGGAGGGCCACGGCGTCCTGCCGTTCGGGCTGGCAGCTCTGTACATGCTCCGCATCGAGGCCGGCCTGCTGCTCCTCGACGCCGACTTCGACTCGAGCCGATTCGCCTGGAACGACGCCCACCGCTCCACGCCGATCGAGCTCGGCTGGGGCTGGATGTTCAAGGACCTCGGCGCCGACGATCGCCCGTTCATCGGCCGACGCGCCCTCGAGCGCGAGATCGCCGACAAGACGTCGCGCTGGGCGATGCGCGGCCTCATCGTCGACTGGCGCGACTACGATCGTGTCTACAACGAGGCCGGGCTCATCCCGCCCAAGGACCACACGCCGGTCCAGGAGGACTGGATGTGCTACGACGACGACTACGAACGGGTCGGGTACGCAACGAGCTTCATGTATTCCCCGATGCTCCAGCGCCACATCGCGATCGCCCGGATCCGACCGGACCTCGCGAAGCTCGGGACGAAGGTGAATCTCGAGTTCACCGTCGACCACCATTACGAGCAGGTCGCCGCGCATGTCGCCCGGCTGCCCCTCTACAACCCAGAGCGAAAGACGGCCTGAGATGACGACGACAGCCCCGATCAAGACGCCCCCGACCTCCGCCCGCTCGACCAAGCCACCGCGCTCCACGAAGGGCGACCGAACCTATGACGCCATCGTCATCGGTGGCGGGCACAACGGCCTGGTCAACGGCGCCTATCTCGCCAAGTCCGGTCTGAAGACGCTGATCCTCGAGCGTCGCCATCTCGTCGGTGGCGCGGCCATCACCGAGGAGCTGCGACCCGGATTCTGGTTCACGACGTTCTCGTACGCGTTGAGCCTGCTTCGGCCGGACATCATCCACGAGCTCGAGCTGACCAAGCACGGCTTCATGCCGCTGTTGATGTCGTCGACCTTCGCGCCGATGGAGAACGGCGACTACCTGTGGTTCACGCAGGACCACAACGAGAACCTCAAGGAGATCGCCCGCCACTCCAAGCACGATGCGGACGCCTACGAGCAGTACTCGCACGACGTCGAGATGGTCTGCCAGGCCATCAAGCCGCTGCTCGACATGGTGCCGCCGGACATCTTCAGCAACGACCCCGAGGAGCTCATCGCGCTCGCGTCGATCGGCTCGCGCTTCCGCAAGCTCGACAAGCGCGTCCTCCACAACGCCGTCCGCCTGCTGACCGGCAGCGCGGCCGACTTCCTCGACGACTACTTCGACTCCGAGATCCTCAAGGGCTACCTCGCCTCGTCGAGCATCATCGGGACCAAGGTGGGGCCGCGCTCACAGGGCTCGGGCCTGGTCCTGCTCTATCACACGCTCGGCGAGCACGACGGCGAGTTCGGGGCGTGGGCGTTCCACAAGGGCGGCAACGGCGGCTTCACCCAGGTCCTCGCCAAGGCAGCCCAGTCGTTCGGCGCCGAGATCGTCCTCGAATCGCCGGTCGAGCGCGTTATCACGAAGAACGGCCGGGCGACCGGCGTCGCGCTCACCGATGGGACCGAGTACTACAGCAACGTCGTCGTGTCCGCGCTCGACCCGCGGCGCACGTTCCTCGAGCTCGTCAAGCCGCGCGAGCTGCCGGCCGACCTCGTCGAGAACATCGAGCGCTTCCGGTTCCAGGGCACCTCGTCGAAGGTGAACTTCGCGCTCGACGGCCTGCCCAAGTACCCGGCGCTCGGCGACCGCGGCGACATGTTCCGCGGCTTCACTAACATCGGCCCGTCGATGGACTACCTCGAGCGCGCCTTCGACGACGCGAAGTACGGCTGGTATAGCCAGCGCCCCTACATCGACACGGCGGTCCAGTCCACGATCGACGCGGACATGGCGCCTCCGGGCAAGCACGTCATGAGCTGCTTCATCCAGTACACGCCCTACAAGCTGCGCGAGAGCGACTGGGACACGGAGAAGGAGAACCTCGGCGACACCGTGCAGGCGACGCTCGAGTCGTTCTTCCCGGGCTTTGGCGACCTCGTGCTCCAGCGCGAGATCCGGACGCCGCTCGACATCGAGCGGACGGTCGGCTTGTCCGAGGGCAACATCTTCGCGGGCGAGTTCTTCGCGCCGCAGATGTTCTTCTTCCGCCCGGCGCCGGGCTGGAGCCAGTACCGCACGCCGATCGACGGCTACTACCAGTGCGGGTCAGGCACCCACCCCGGCGGCTGCGTCATGGGCGCGCCGGGCAAGCTCGCCGCGGGCCAGATCATCAAGGACCTGGCGAAGGTCCGGGCCTGACGCGATGGACCAGCGCGAGCTGGACCTGCTGCGGAGTCACGCGGCCCTGCGGATCCAGTTGCTCGACTCGCTGTCCGACGAGGATCTCGCGTTCGCGCTGCCGGGCAACCCCACGTTCGGTGAGGTGATCAGGGGTCTCGGCGAGGTCCAGGGTGACTACATCGAAGCGTTTCGGACGCTCAAGCAGGCCTGGGGGGTCCGACCGGGCCCTGCCGGCATCGAGACCAGCGTGGCTCGACTGCAGGCCTGGTTCGCCGATCTCGACCGCGAGATGGAAGCCGTGTTGACGGCCGTTCCGGAGGGTGGCTTCTGGTCGCAGCAGGTCGATCGCGGTGGTGGCCTTCAGCTCCCACTGGGCGCCGCGTTCCACAGCTACCGGGAAGCCACGCTGGTCTGCTACGGGAAGTGCGTCGTCTACCTGCACGCGCTCGGCCGACCCCTGAACGAACAGTGGCAGGGCTGGGTGGGCTGACGGCGCCCTACGGGAAGGCGCCGCCAGCATAGGTATTGCGGGCGACTAGCCCTTGATCGGCTCGCCGTCGGCACCCACGACGTACCACTTGCCGCCCTGGCCCTGGCCGCTCGTATCGCCGGCCGCCTTGTCCGCGGCGAAGTAGTACAGCGGGTACTCGCCGTACTTGACCTGGGTCCCGCCACCGTCGGTGCGAGCGATGGTGGAAGCGGTGGCCGTCAGACCGGCACCGAGGGTCGGTGCCCCGGTGACGATCAGAGCCGGCCAGTTGGCGGCGCACTTGTCGACGCACGTCGGCGCGGCCTGGTCCTCGTCAGGCGTGAACATGTACAGGGTCTTGCCCTGGCCGTCGACGACGATCTTGCCCAGCGCCGAGTCGGCGAGGGCCAGGGTCGTGCCGGCAGCGGCCGACGGGGCCGCGGACGGAGCTGCCGCGGACGGCGCCGCTGCGGACGGAGCTGCCGCGGACGGCGAGGCGCCGCTGCTCGAGCAGGCCGCCATGACCGCGCTCAGTGCGACGCCGAGCACGAACAGACGAATGATCTTGTGCATCTTGATGGTTCTCCACCTGGGGGTTGGGGGTCACCTCTCCCTACGCTCCCGGGTGGTCGGCCGGTTTCGCCGTGGTGGTGCGGCGGCGGCTAGTCGAGCGTGACGTGCTCGTGCCAGTGCGGGACGTGGGTCGCGAAGCCCAGGTCGCGCACCTTCGGCTCAAGGGCGATCTGCGCGTCCGGGTCGCCGTGGACCAGGAAGACACGCCGCGGATAGCCGGGGTCGCCGGGACGCTTGCCCGTCGCCGAACTGCCGCAGCCAGTCGAGCAGCTCGCTCTCGTCGGCGTGGGCCGAGAAGCCGCTGATCGAGCGGACCTGGCAGCGGACGCGTCGGATCTGGCCATCGAGCTTGACCGTCTCCGCGCCGGCCTGGAGGTGCGCGCCGAGCGTGCCCTGCGCCCTGGTAGCCGACGAACAGGATCGTCGGCCAGTCGGGTCGTCGATGAGGTTGCGCAGGTGGCCGACGACGCGGCCGCCGGTCAGCATCCCGTTGGAGGCCACGATCATGTACGGCCGCGGCGGCGTGCTCGATGGCCTGCGACTCCTTCACGTCGTTCGTGACGATCTGGTTCGGGTAGTCGAGCGGCGTCTCGCCCTCGCGCAGCAGCTTGGCCGTCTCCTCGTCGTAGTAGTCCGGGTGATGGCGGTAGATGTCGGACGCCTTCGACGCCATCGGCGAGTCGAGGTACAGCGGCAGCAGCGGGATCTCGCCGCGCTCGATGAGCCGGTCGAGCTGCCAGACGACCTCCTGCGTGCGCCCGATCGCGAACGACGGCACGAGCAGGACGCCGTCGGCGTCGGCGACCAGGCGGACCGTCTCGGCGAGGATCCGGATGGCCTCCTCGCCCGGTTCGTGCTCGCGGCCGCCGTACGTCGACTCGACGAGGACGTAGTCCGCGTCGGTCATCGGGGTCGGGTCGCGCAGGATCGGCGTGCCCGGCCGGCCGAGGTCGCCCGAGCAGACGATGACCCGCTCCTCGCCGCCCTCGCGATCGGTGACCCGCAACCGGATGATCGCCGAGCCGAGGATGTGCCCGGCGTCGAAGAACGTGGCGTGGATCCCGGGCGCGACCTCGAACTCCTGGTCGTAGCGATCGGGCTGGAACTGGACGAGCGCGCGCTCCGCGTCCTTGGCCGTGTAGAGCGGCTCGTCGAGGTCGACCTCGAGCTCCGGCGGCTGGGCGCGGAGCTCGGCCTCCGGGTCGCGCGGCCATGTGGCCGGTCGACGGTCGGCTCGGAGGACTGGCTCGATGGCGGTCGGGACGTGCTCGCGCGGCCTCGCCGGTCGCACCCGCCTCGCCGCTCTCGCCCGCCTCGGCGAGGGCGACCGCGGCCGCGTACTGGTCGGCATCCTCGCGGTCCTCGGCGGCGGCCTTGTCGGGGTTGCGCCGTCTCCCAGCGCGCGTTGCGCTTGGCGAACTCCTCGTGCAGCTTGCCCGGAGTCCAGCAGGACGAGCGTCGCCAGCTCGACGGTCCCGGCCGTCGCGTGGATCGGGCCCGCGATACCCGTCCTTCACCAGCAGCGGGAGCAGCCCGCAGTGGTCGAGATGGGCGTGGGTCAGGAGCATGGCGTCGAGCTCGGCCGGGTCGAACGCGAACGGGATCCGGTTGCGGATCGACTCGTTCGGGCTCCCCTGGAACATGCCGCAGTCGATGAGGACCCGCGCCCGCTCGGTGACGAGCAGGAACTGCGAGCCCGTGACGGTGGTCGCGCCACCGAGGAAGTGGATGTCCATCGCGCGGCATGGTGACAGGGCCCCGGCTCGCGCGCGCGCCGCCGCTATCGTTGCGTGCGTGACGGACGCGATCGACCCGACGCCATTCGAGCGCATCGAGCGTGAATGGGCCGATCTCGCACACGGCGTTCGAGACGCGCCTCGTCGACGAGCATCGCGGGCCTGCCGCTCGACGACGACTACCCCGCGCGGCGGCTCGCCTTCGAGTCGACGATCGGCGTCCTTCGACGACACGGGCATGTCGGAGCGAGGAGCGCGCCGGCCTCGACTGCATCCGCGGCGCGCTCGGCTCGCTGGACGAGCTCGCGCCGGTCGATGGCATCGACGTGGACGACACGGCGCCGAGCCCAGCCGCGGAGTCGCCGGTCGTCGCGGCCCTGCGGCGAGCGACCTACGAGGCCTACGGCGAGGCGGCGGCCGCCGTCGAGGTCGGCGGCGAGACCATCGATCGGCTGAGCGCCTTCAGCCGGCTCGCGACCGCGGACGACCCCGCCGAGCGCCGGGCGCGTGTTCGAGGCGATGGCCCCGATGTGGCGGGCGGTCGATGGCGACGGCGGCGTCGACCAGTCCCTATCCGCGTCTCGTCGCGGCCTCGCGCCGAGCGTTGGGCTCGCGACGGCTCGACCGATCGAGGCGAACGCGGCGGTCCTCGGGATCGCGCCCGGGACGCTTCGAGCCGATGCTCCACGCGATCCTGGCCCTGGCCGGCAGGTCCTCGCCGACGCGGCCGGCCTTCGCCCGGGCACGCGGGTGGAGCCGTGGGACTACCGGTACGTGGTCGGCGCGGCGGAGCGCCGGCTCCGGAGCGCCGTCCCGCTCGGGCGCCTGCGGCCGATCAACGACGACCACCTGCGCTCGCTGGGCGCCGATCCGGACGAGCTGGCGATCGGCTACGACGTCGTGCCGCGCCGGGCCGACCGCATCATCCCGGTCGCCTTCACGACCGGCGGCCGGCGCCGGGCCGTGGGTGTTCGCGACCTACGACCGAGGGTGGCCTGGGCAACCTCGCCGAGCTGCTCCACGAGAGCGGGCACGCCCTCCACTACGCGGCGATCCGGACGAGGCCGGCCTTCATCGAGCCGCCGGCCGACCACGCGGCGTTCTTCGAGGCCATCGCCGAACTGCTCGGCTGGGACGTGCACGAGCCCGCGTTCCAGGCTCGCCACCTCGGCGTCGCGGTCGAGCCGCGCGCTGGCGGCGCTCGATCGCTACGGCGGCGTCCTGCTCGACGTCTGCTGGGCGCTCTTCGAGATCGAGCTCCACCGCTCGCCCGGGCGGCGACCCAACGACGTCTGGGCCGAGGTGGTCGCCGACGGCCTCGGGCATCGAGCCGCACCCGGAATGGTCGTGGTGGGCCGTCCGCGGCCAGCTCATCGACAGCCCGGGCTACCTCGCGAACTACGTGCTCGTCGGCGATCGCGGCGGCCGCCCTCCGGGCCCGGATCCGCGAGGTCCGCGGGCGACTGGTCGACCGGCGACCCGGGCTGGTACGGGTTCGTGTCCGAGCGGCTGTTGCGGTTCGGCGGCGTCGCGCGTCCCGGCCGACCTGATCGCCGAGCTGCTCGGCGGCCCGCTGACCGCCGAGCCGGTCCTCGACGACCTGCGCCGCGCCGGCTGAGAGCCGGACTCAGACCGGGATGACGCACCAGCGCGTCGACGGCGACCGCGAGGAACAGCAGCGACAGGTAGCTGATCGAGTACTTGTAGAGCCGCGATCGCGCCGGCGGTCGAGGCCTCCTCGGACGCGCCGCGGCGCCACAGCCCGTAGGCCTGCCACAGGAAGATCGCCCCGAGGACCACGGCCGCGACGAGGTAGATCGCACCCATCCGCGCGACCGCGAAGAGCACCAGCGAGATCGCGACCATGAGGACCGTGTACAGGGCGATCTGGCGGGTCGTCTCGGGGATGCCCTTCACGACGGGGAGCATCGGCACCCCGGCCGCGGCGTAGTCCTTGCGGATCCGGAGCGACAGCGCCCAGAAGTGGGGCGGCGTCCAGTAGAAGACGAGGGCGAACAGGAGCAGTGCCGGCAGGCCGATGCTGCCGGTGACCGCGACCCAGCCGATGACCGGCGGCAGGGCCCCGGCCGCGCCGCCGATGACGATGTTCTGCGGCGTCGAGCGCTTGAGCATGCATCGTGTAGACGACGACGTAGAAGCCGATGGCGAGCAGCGTCAGGAACGCCGCCAGCAGGTTCACGAACCAGGCCATGACCGCGAACGAGATGACGCCGAGCACGATCCCGAACACGACCGCCCGCTCGGGCTCGACCTGGTGGGCCGGCAGCGGGCGTCGCCGCGTGCGGGTCATCAGCGCGTCGATGTCGCGGTCGAGGTAGCAGTTGATGGCGTTGGCGCTGCCGGCTGCGAGCGTGCCGCCGACCATCGTCCAGACCACGAGGCACGGCCCAGTCCGTCCAGGCGATGCCGGGCACCTGGCGCGTGGCGAGGACCATGGCCGGGACCGTGGTCACCAGCAGCAGCTCGATGATGCGCGGCTTGGTCAGCGCGATGTAGGCGCGGATCGTGTCGCCGCGGGTCGCGCGGCCCCGACTCGGTGCGGCCGCCCGGCTCCAGGCCGCTCGTCGCCCCGGCGCCGACGCGCGCGGTGTAGTAGCTCGTGACGACGAGGCCCGGCCATCAGCGCCCAGATGACCGCACCGAGCGCCAGGTGCAGGGTCTGGGTCCACGGCGGCGAGCCGGGTCAGGACCTGGGCGCCACCGATGACCACCTGGATCGCGTACAGGACCGCCGCGCCGACCGCGAGACGGGTGATGGCCGGGTGCGCCCGCTCCGTGCGCCAGGCGACGACCGCGATCGCGAGCACGATCAGCCCGACGACCACCGCGACCCAGCGATGCAGGACGTGCGCGGAGGTCGCATCGGTCACCGCCGGGAGCAGCGACCCGCCCATCAGCGGCCAGTCCGGGAAGACGAGCGCGGAATCGGTCGCGGTCACGTGCGAGCCGAACAGCAGCAGGGCGAACGTCGCGAGGGCCCCGAAGGCCGCCAGCAGCGTGAACCGCTGGCTCGCGCCGCGGCCGCCGACACGGGCCGGGTAGCCGGCACGGACCGTGACGTAGACCAGCAGCCCGACCAGCGTCATCGCGGCAGCCAGGTGCGCGGTGACCGACTCGCCGGAGTTGCCGAGGCGCACGGTCTCGCGCCCGAGCCAGGCCTGGAAGCCGACCAGCAGGACGGCGCCGATGCTCGGCCACAGGATCGATCGGCGGTCGCGATGGTCGCGGATCGCGAGGACGGCGAGACCCAGGACCTCGAACCCGACGACGACCGCGACGCCCCGGTGGACCCATTCGATCCAGGCCTTGGTGTCGTCGAGGGCCGGGAGCAGCTGGCCGTGGCAGAGCGGCCAGTCCGGGCAGCCGAGCCCGGAGTCGGTCGCGCGCACGATGACCCCGATCGTCACGAGGGCGAGCGTGGTCAGCAGGGTCGCCAGGGCCAGGCGTTGGAAGCGCGTCACGAGACGGCCATTCTAGCCCCGGCGACGGCGCATCCCGGCGGGTGCCGCTACGCTTTCAGGCATGTCCCGATCCTGGTCTTCCGTGATGCTGCTCGCCCTCGTCCTGGCGACCGCGGCGTGCGGATCGTCGACCCCGACCACGACCCCGTCGTCGCCCCCGTCGGCCGGCCCCAGCGGCGCCACGACGGACCGCTGCGCCACGGCGCCGGAGCCCGCGTCGATGGAGGGCTGGGAGGCGCTGTCCCAGGCGCCGACTGTCTTCCCGAGCCTCATCACGAACCCGTTGCTGTGCGGCCCGTCGCGGATCCTGATCTCGCTGCTCGACAAGGACAACGTCCCGGTCGCCGGGCCGGACCGGCCGCTCAAGGCCGCCTTCTTCGACCTCGCCAAGGACCTCAAGACGCCGGTCACGACGGTCGATGGGACGTTCGCCTGGGCGATCGAGGGCTCAGCGCGGCTTCTACATCTTCGATGTCGACCTGCCCGAGGCCGGCACCTACGGGATCGAGTTCACGACGCAGGCCCCGGGCGGGCCCGCCGGAGACGATCCGCGTGACGTCGACGATCCTCCCCGGCTCGTCGACGGTGAAGGTCGGCGATCCGGCGCCGGCCTCGAAGACGCCGACGCGCGGCCGACGTCGGTGGCGACCTCTCGAAGATCTCGACCGACGCCAAGCCCGACCCGGCCTTCTACACGACGTCGGTCGCGGACGCCCTCGCCGCCCACAAGCCGTTCATCCTCGTGTTCGCGACGCCCAAGTTCTGCACGAGCGCCCAATGCGGCCCGACGCTCGACGACCTCAAGCCGATCGCGGCGGCCCACCCCGAGGTCACGTTCATCAATGTCGAGCCGTACATCCTCGAGGACGCGAGCGGGCAGCTCCAGCCCGTCCTCGATGCGCAGGGCAACCTGCAGGCGACGGACGTGACGAACGCCTGGGGCCTGACGTCGGAGCCGTGGATCTTCGCGGTCGACGGGACCGGCG
This sequence comes from uncultured Chloroflexia bacterium, assembly GCA_963704775.1. Taxonomy (GTDB): domain Bacteria; phylum Chloroflexota; class Limnocylindria; order Limnocylindrales; family CSP1-4; genus SPCO01. The sequence goes on from CAVPHR010000001.1 coordinate 503,695, forward strand.
TCGTGCGCAAGTCGTACGAGCTGATCGCGACGGCCGCCGAGATGGACGCGGCCATCGCGGCCATCGCGCCCGGCTGGCTAGGGCGCGTCCTCCAGCTTGATCGCCTGGGGCGGGTCGGCGCCGGGCAGGTACCAGACGCGGACCGGGGACGCGGTCAACTGGTGCTCGGCGAGATGGCCCGGCGGGAACTCGACGCCGTTCTGGAGCTCGCCAAGGCCGAACGACTTGAGTTGACCGTCCGTCGTCCGGAGAGTGAAGGCCCGGCACGTCGGTCAGTCCGCCCGAATCGACGGAGACGACGACCCCGACGACCGGGACCGTGCCGACCGGCGGGCCCGAGGGTTGCGCGGGCGGCGGCGTGCCGCCGAGGATCAGGGCGGCGGCGCCCGTGACGACGACCACGACGATCAGTGCCAGCGCGAACAGGTTCCGGGTCCGTCGATCCACCGGTCAGGCGCTCGCCGTCAGCGCCCCCGCGCCGGTTCCCGTGCTGCCGGGCGCGTGCAGGGGGACGCCCGCAGCGCACATCGGACAGGTGGCGTCGCCCGGTTCGTAGGTCGGCAGGTCGAGCTGCCCAGAGCGAGCGCAGCGGGTAGGTCCGGCCGGTGGTCGGCGACGTGAGCGTCGCGCGCCCGCCGCTCCGGTCGACCAGGACGACGCACTCGATGATCTCGCCGCCCATCGCCTCGACCGCGGGGAGCATCGCGAGCAGCGAACCGCCGGTGGTCAGGATGTCGTCGACGAGCAGCACGCGCTCGCCCGGCTCGATGCGGAAGCCGCGGCGGAACTCGCGCCGGGTCGTCCCGTCGTCGGCCCGGACCTCCTCGGCGAAGATGCTGCGAACGCCGAGCTGGCGCGCGGTCTCGAAGGCGAGGATGACGCCGCCGGTGGTCGGACCGGCGACCAGGTCGACCATCGCGGCGCCGTCGCGATCACGGACGTGCGCCGCGAAGAACCCGCACAGGTCGCTCGTTGCCGCCGGGTCGGACAGGACCGCGAACTTCTCGACGTACGCGTCGCCGTGGCGGCCGCTCTTGAGCAGGAAATGGCCCTCGCGGAAGGCGCCAGACGAGCGGAACAGAGCCTCGGTCCGGGCGGCGATCGCGGCGCGCGCGGCCGCATCGACGGCCGGTCGGATGGTGGTCACGGGCCGAAGTCTACCGGGGCCGGCAGCTTCGCCTCGATCACGTCCGAAGGCGCATCAGGGCTTGGACATAGCGATGGCGATTCGGCGAGCCGATGGCGCCGCCGTAGTGGGCACCCGAGACACCGTCCTCCGACACGGTCCCGGGGTCGCTTGTGAATGTGTCGATCGCCCGGTCGATGTCGGCCAGGCGGTCGAACCACGGCAGACCATCCTCGACGATCCGCAGCTGCGCATCCGCAACGAGCGGGGCGAGGTTGGATCCGTCCCTGAGGACGAAGTAGCAGTCCGAACGGTCGGTGACAAATCGTTGGCGGCGCAGCAGCCTGCCCGCGAGCCCTTGATCGGTCTCCTCGCTGGGGATGCGCGGCTGCTCGATCCCCTTCGATGGAGTCAGTCGGGCATGGCACGTGTACTCGGCTGGCCGGGTCGCGTCGGGAACACCGCCACTCGCCTCGTCTGACTCGATCGCGGGGTAGAAGACGCCGAGACGGACGATGAACGAGTGACTCGTCGCCCCGATCGAGCCGGCGAGGTAGGCGCCCAGGCTCTGGAAGCTCACGACATCGATCGAGATCGGTCGATCTCGCCACGCCGTCCGACCTCGACGCCTGAACCCGATTCCGCGAAGGTATGGCCAGACCTCCTGACCCAGTGCTCGATCGACGTCCTTGGAGTCCAAACGCACAGCCCTCTATGGCCGGTATTCGACGCCCTTCGCGGATGGGGTGGCCGGTTTCGCCGGCAGCGCGGTGCCGATCAGGTCGCGATACGAGGCGAGGCCGAGTCGCCGGCACTCGTCGGCGAGCTCGTCGACCAGGCGGACCGGGAGCGTCGGGTCGGCGAAGATCGCGGTCCCGACCTGGACCGCGACCGCCCCGACCGCGAGGAAGTCGAGGACGTCAGCGAGCTCGGTGACCCCGCCGATCGCGACGACCGGGATCTTCACCGCCTGGACGGCCTCGTACACGACCCGCAGCGCGACCGGCTTGACGGCCGGACCGCTGAGTCCGCCGTAGATGTTGCCGAGCAGCGGCTTCTTCCGACCGGGCGCGACCGCGATGCCCGACAGCGTGTTGATGGCGGTCAGGGCGTCGGCGCCCGCGTCGGCGATGGCCTTCGCGATCGGGCGGATGTCCGCCACGTTCGGCGACAGCTTCACGAGCAGCGGCAGGTCGGTCGCGCGCCGGACGGCGGCGGTCACCTCGCCCGCTGCGCCGGCGTCGATGGCGAACTGGAGACCGCCCCGCCCGACATTCGGACAGCTGATGTTCAGCTCGATGCCGGCGACGCCGGGCACGCCGTCGAGGCGCCGCGTGACCTCGACGTAGTCCTCGACCGACTCGCCCGCGACGTTGACGATCATCGGGACCGTCCAGCCGGTCCAGGTGCCGGAGTACTTCTCGATGACGGCGTCGACGCCCGGGTTCTGCAGGCCGATCGAGTTGAGCATCCCGCCCGGCGTCTCGGTGACGCGCGGCGTCGGGTTGCCGATCCGCGGCCGGAGCGTGGTCCCCTTGCAGCAGATCGCGCCGAGCCGGTCGACATCGACGACCTCGCCGTACTCGATGCCGTAGCCGAACGTCCCCGACGCGACCAGGATCGGGTTGACGAGCACGAGGCCTCGACCGAGGTCGACGGACAGGTCGACCTCCTGCTCGGGCCGCAGCGCGGTCGGGCGGTCACGCTGGCCTTCCCCACGCACGATCGTGGGCGCGTCGCGCGCCACCGGCACGGCCTGGATCGACGGCCGGACCCGCCGGTTCGACGGCGTGTGCTGCTGGCTCGAGGGCCGAGCGGTCGAGGTGATGGCGCGTCGCTTCGCCTTCATCGGGTCGTCGTGGCACGCCGCCACGTCCAGGCGGTCAGGAACACCCAGAGCAGGATGCCGACGATCAACAGCCACTCGAAGATCGTGAGAGGCCAGACCGCGACGCGCTCGTCGGGATGGGCCAGGTCGTTGTCCCCGCCGAACAGGATCATGAGGAAGATCGCGAACGCCGCGACAGTCACCGCGCCCACGGCCGCCAGCCAGCGCGGGAAACGCGGGTCCGGGTGGTGCACGAAGTCGATCGAGGCCAGCAGGACGGTGACGAGCCCGAGCACGAAGAACGTCAGCGCCGCGATCGAGTGCTTGTCGAGGTCGTTCATCGGGAACACGCCGACGAACGCGCCACCGATCCCGGCGATGACGCCCGTCAACCCGTAGAGATAGCGCAGCGCGCCCGAGCGTGTGACCGCCAGTCCGAACATGAAGACGACGAAGCACGCACCGCCGATCCGCAACGCGATGTTGAACACCGTTGCGAGCTCCGAGACGCCGATCTCGCCGAGCTCGGACACGAAGTGGTTGAGCGGGCTGTACGGCTGGCCGTCGGAACCGGTGTATGCGAGCGCCGTCACGACCGAGCCGAGCGCGATGATCGTCGAGCCGAGGAGGCCGGTCCAGATCGCGACCCGGTCGAGCGAGGTCCGCGTCATGACCATGGCCCTTCCCAGCGGAGCTCGTCCGACGCGAAGACCGGCCCCTCGCGGCAGACGCGTTGCGGCGTGCCGGTGACGCTCATGACCACGCAGCCGAGACACGCCCCGACCGCACAGCCCATGTTCTGCTCCATCGAGACCTGCAGGAACGTCTTGCGACGCGCCGCCGGCGAGCCGATCGGATCGGCCTTCCCGCCGCCGCGCTTGCGCCCGAGGTTGGCGACGCCCATCCGCTCGCGGCGGCTCGCAGCCAGCCGGGACAGGGCGGCGAGCATGGGCGCCGGGCCGCAGGCGAACGCCTGGTCGGCCCACGCCTCGTACTCGGGCAGCAGATCCGTCACGTAGCCGTGGTGGCCCATCGACCCGTCGTCGGTCGCGACGACGTACTCGACCTCGTCGGGCAGCAGGCTCGACGGGTAGACCTCGCGGAGGCTGGCGCCGCCGAACAGCAGCGTCACCTGGCGTCCGTCGCGGATCGCCTCATCGGCGAGCATCCGCACCCCCGCGATGCCGAGCCCGCCGGCAACGAGCAGGAGGTGGCGGCTCCGCGAGTCCACTTCGAATGGCCGGCCGAGCGGGCCGAGCATGTCGACGGTGTCGCCGGGCCGCAGTTGCGTGAACCACTCGGTGCCGCGGCCGATGACCCGGAAATGGATCGTGATGATGCCGGTCGAGGCGTCCGTGGTGTTCAGCGAGAAGGGCCGGCGCAAGACCATCCCGGAGAAGTCGCCGGTCCGCACGTGGACGAACTGGCCCGCCCGTGAGCCGCTCGCGATGTCCGGGGCGTGGAACGACTGGAGCCACTGGCCCGGCAGGATCTCCCGACTCTCGACGAGTTCCGCTGCAGCGAGCCGCATGCTCACGCGGTCGGCTTGCCCTCCGCCTCGTCGGCGTCGTCGACGTCCTCGACATCTTCGACGTCCTCGTTGGCCTCCGACTCGGCGACGGCCGTCGCGGCCTTGGCGGCAGCCTTGGCACCTTCCGCGGCCTCGCCGACCTCCGGCGCGACCGATGGGAATGCCTCTGCGAGCGAGTCGGCCAGGTCGCCGAAGACGTCGGTCGGGTCGTAGAACTCGACGAGCTCGTCCGCGTTGGTGAGCATCCGCCACTCGCCCTCGGCGTCCTCGGGGATCACCTCGGCGCGGAACGTGCCTGACGACGTCAGGGTCAGTCGCTCGTCGTCGTCGTCGACGATGATCAGGTCGCCGACGAGTCCGCTGAGCCCGGCCGCGGCCCCCTCGAACTCCTCGAGCAGGCGCGACTCGCTCCGCTGGCTGCGCTCCTGGTACTCGAGCGCGAGGTCGTACAGCCGATGGGCGGCGGCCTCGTCGTCGTCAGCGTCCAGGGGCACGCCCTGGCCGGCGGCCCACGAGTCGGCGGCGGCTGCGTACGGGTCCTCACCGAGCGGGACGGTCTCCTCGATCGAGATGCCGGCGACTTCCATCAGGTCGGCCTCGGCGGTCGGCTCGGCGTGCATGCCCGACGCCTCGCGTGCCGCCTCGGTGAATGCGGCGTAGATGTCGGCCGGGTTGTAGAGCTCGACGAGTTCCGAGGCGCTCTCGATGACCTCGGTCTCGCTCACCCAGTCGCCGGTGACCTCGTCCTGGTATCGGCTTCGGCTGCGGAAGCTGAGGTCCGGCGCGATCGAGAGGTAATCGGGCTCCTCGTCGATGAGCGTCAGGCCGCCGAGCACCGCGATCCGCTCCTTGTGGTGGTCAAGGAACTTGCGCAGCTGCTCGGTCGACTGGACCAGGAAATCGGAGCGTTCGAGGGCGGCGTCCGCCGCGAGCTCTCCGAGCAGGTCGTTGTGGCCGTCCATGGTCGCCTCCGTGCTGTTCGGGGAGTCTACGGGTGGTACTCGAGATCGGGCCCCATCCGCTCTCGCAGGAACATCGAGTGGTGGCGTTCGAAGATCCACTCGCCGGCGCGATGGCCGAGTGCGCGCGTGGCTTCGTCCTTCTCCAGCTTGTCGATCGTGGCGTAGTCGGGCAGGTCCAGGAGGATGACGTTGTCGAAGTCCCAGCCGTAGGCGACGTTGAACCAGCCGATGAAGCGGATGCCGAACTTCTCCTCGTAGTCCTTCACCTGCCTCGGGAAGATCGTCCGCATGAAGAACTTGAAGAACGGGTCGCGTCCCCGGCGTACTGAGAAGTAGGTCGCGAGCACGGGCACGTCGTGCGGTCCTCCCTGGGCGAACGATGGTCCGGCTCGGGCCGGACCCGGCGCGTATTGTCGCACGGGGCACCGGTGGTGCCGTGGGCGCTTGCGCTGGGCCCGACGGGCGCCCCGACTCAGCCCGGGCGGGCGCCCCGAGTCCGCCAGATGTATCGCCCCCGGAGCGTTCGGCGCGGTTCGAGGCGGCCACGGCACGGCATACGGGCCCAACCACGCTTGTCCATGCACGGATCGGGGCGCTCCAAGGTCCGCGAGGGTCCCGCGATGGCGGCGAACGGCGCCTAACGCTCCGGGGATGGTCCTTTGGCGGAGATCGCGTCGCCGGAGTCCGCGGCGGCGTCCGTCGCGGCGTCGGACCCGGGTGCGGCGGCGTCCTCGATCTCCCCGACCGTCTTCGTGCCACTCGCCAACGGGCGACGCCGCCCGCGCCGGTCCGCTGCCACCAGCCGGAGCAGGAAGATGATCGTCTGGCCCGTGACGAGGAGCAGGAAGATGACCGCGAACAGGAGCACGGCACTCACGGTCGGCGACCAGTTCCAGACGACGCTCAGCGGCGTCAGCACGATCAGCGCCAGAAGCACGATCACCTGGAACCGGAAACAGCCGAGGCCCGGGCCGCGTTCCGCCTCGAGGACCTCGCCCTTGTAGCGGATCGGGCCGGTCGGCCGCGGCGGGCGTGGCGGGGTCGGGTCGGCGTTCGGGTCGGGGGCGGCGACCTGCGGCTGGGGTTCGTCGGTCACGAGCCGGAACGATACGGGAGATGCCCGACCCACGCCCACGCGGCCTCGGCATACTGCCTGCATGGCCATCCTCGTCCCGGTCTTCCGCGTCCGCGACGCCGAGGCGTCGGCCCAGTGGTACGCACGACTCGGCTTCATCGTGACGTCGCGGCACCGGTCTGAGCCGGGGTTCCCACTGGTCATCGCGCTCGAGCGGGACGACGTCCTGATCTATCTCTCTGAGCACACCGGCGACGCGCCGCCGGAGAGCCTGGCGTACCTCCACATCGAGGATGTGGCGCTGTTGGCCGAGTCGCTCGGGCTCGAGATCGAGGAGACCGACTACGGGCGTCGCGAGATCGAGGTGGTCGACCTCGACGGGAACCGGATCCGGATCGGCTCGCCGGCCTAGGCGTCCGCGCCGGGCGGCACCGCGCCTTCCGGCCGGGGCTCGGTCGCCAGGCCCTCAACGATCTCCATCCCCGGCAATGCCCGCAGGATCGCCGGCGTCGAGATCACCTTCCACGACCGCGACCCGCCGCCGAGGATCACGCGGTCGCGCTCCATGACACGCGCGTCGACCCAGACGGGCAGGTCAGCCGGCAGGCCGAAGACCGTGACGCCACCCATGGCCATCCCGGTCAGGGCCGCGGTGTCCTCGGCCGGCGCGAACGAGGCCTTCCGCGTTCCAAGCCGGTCCCGGACCGCACGGTTCACGTCGAGCCGGTACGGCGCGAGCGTCACGCAGGCGGCGTAGCGGGGCGGGTCGGACTTGCCGATCACGACGATGGTGTTCGCGGAGTCCTCGGGCGCGAACCCGTACGCGGCGCAGAACGCCGCGGTGTCGGCGAGCGCCGGGTCACAGGCGAAGAGCTCGTACTCGATGCCGAGCGAAGCGAGCGCGGCCTCGAGACGAGTGCGCCCTTCGGGATCGTGGTCTGGGTCGTGTTCAACCATCGCGGCGAAGGGTACGATGCCGGGCATGCGCATCGCTGCCGCCCAGGTACACCCGGCCTGGCTCGACCCCGCCCGCGGGACCACGATCGTGACCGACTGGATCGGCAAAGCCGCCGACGAGGGCGTCGAACTCGTCGCCTTCGGCGAGACGTTCCTCGGCGGATACCCGCTCTGGATCGCGATGACCGACGGAGCCAGGTTCGACAACGCCGACCAGAAGCGCGCCTTCTCGGCATATCTCGATGCCGCGGTCGAGCTCGGCGGGCCCGAGATCGCGACGATCACCGAGGCTGTCCGCGATCGGGGCGTCTTTACCTACCTCGGTGTCGCGGAACGCGGTAGCGGCACCGGGCGCGGCACGGTCTACTGCACGCTCGTCGCCATCGATCCGAAGCAGGGCGTCGTCAGCGCCCATCGCAAACTGATGCCGACCTACGAGGAGCGCCTCGCCTGGGGCACAGGCGACGGTCACGGGCTGCGGGTCCACGAGGGCCCGGGCGGCGTCCGGGTCGGCGGCCTGAACTGCTGGGAGAACTGGATGCCGCTCAGCCGGGCGGCGATGTACGCCGGTGGCGAGGACCTGCATGTCGCGGTCTGGCCGGGCGGCGTCGGGCTGACGAAGGACATCACGCGCTTCATCGCCCGCGAGGGCCGGGTCTTCGTGCTCTCGGCGGCCGATCTCCACAGCGCGGCCGACATCCCGGACTCGTTCCCGCTCGCCGATGCCGTCCGCGCCGAGATGCGCGACGAGGGCTACGAGGACGGCGGCTCGTGCATCGCTGGGCCCGATGGCGAGTGGGTCGTGGCGCCCGTGGCCAACGACGAGCGCCTGGTCTGCGCCGACATCGATGTGGCCCGCGTCCGCGAGGAACGCCAGAACTTCGATCCGACCGGCCACTACTCGCGGCCGGACGTGCTGCACCTGACCGTCAACCGCCGGCGCCTGGCCGCGGTCGAGTTCGAGGACGGCGAGGGCTCGACGACCCGCGACTGACCGGACGCGCGAGGCTCGGCGGCCGCTACCATCGAGCCGATGACCGACCGATCGACGACCCAGCATCCGACCGCGCCACCCGACATCGACGCCTACCTGGCGCGCTTCGGCTGGCACCCCGAGCCCGAGCTCGTCGGCTACCGCGACGAAAGCGCCTCGCGCGCCGCGCTCGAGCGGCTCGGCGACGCGACGTGGCGGGCCGCGCTCGACTTCCTGTACGGCCCGGCCGCCGAGCGAGCCATGGGCGACCCGGCGTCGTACGACGAGGTCCGCCGCTCCTTCTTCGGGGAGCGGCGCGCCCCCGGGCCGGCGCCGACCTCCCCGATCCCCGCCGCCGAGATCCTCGAGCAGTTCCGGACGCGCCTCGCGGGCGGCCAGATGAACGCCCAGCATCCGCGCCAGTTCGGCTACTTCACCCCGCCGCCGCTGCCGATCTCGATGATGGGCGAGCTGCTCGCCCAGATGACGAACCAGGGCGTCGACGTCTGGCATGCCGGGCCGGTGGCCGCGTTCGTCGAGGAGGAGGTCGTCCGCTGGCTGGGCGACCTCGTCGGGTACGGGCCGGCTCGTTCGGTCTCCTGACCTCGGGCGGGGTCATGGCCAACTTCATGGGCATGACGATCGCGCGCGACCTGCATCTCGGACGGCTGCTGGGTCTCGGCCGTCCGCCGCGCGGCAAGGACCTCGAGGGCGCACGGGTCTACGCCAGCGACCAGACCCATTTCTCGGTCGCGCGGGCCCTGGACCTGCTCGGCTTCCCGGCCGAGACCCTCGTCATCGTTCCGTCCGACGAGCTGTTCCGGCTCCGCGGCGCGCCCGGTCGCGGAGGCCGTCGCGCGCGACAAGGCGGCCGGCCTGACGCCGTTCGCCATCGCCGGGGTCGCGGGCTCGACCAACACCGGCTCGGTCGACCGGATCGGCGAGCTCGCGGACGTCGCGGCGGAACACGACCTGTGGCTCCACGTGGACGCGGCGTATGGCGGCGCGGCCCGATTGTCCGCCCGCGACGCCGGCCGCGTGACCGACCTCGAACGCGCCGACTCGATCACGCTCGACCCGCACAAGTGGTTCTTCCAGGCCTACGACATCGGCGGACTGCTGGTCCGCGACGGCTCGCATCTCGCCGCGACCTTCGGGGGACGCAGTCCCGAGTACTACCGCGGCGGCGAGACGCGCGGGGACCGGCGTGCCGGCCTACCTGCGCGACAGCGAACCGGCGGGCGACGACGGGCACGACCACGGCGACCGCGACGACCACGCCGACCAGCTCAACTTCTACAAGCTCAGCTTCGAGGGCACGCGCCGCTGGCGCGCGCTCAAGCTCTGGATGTCATGGAAGCACCTGGGCACCGAGGGCTTCGGGCGGCTGATCGAGGCCAACGACGACCTTGCCGCCCACCTCGCCCGGCGATGCGCCGAGGCCGACGACTACGAGGCCCTCCCCGAGACGCCGGACCTCTCGGTCGTCTGCTTCCGTCATCTGCCCGGCGGCCGAGACGCGGCCCTGCGCCTCGCGCCAGGCGAGCTCGACGCCCACCAGGACCGACTCCAACGCGCGCTCGAGGTGTCCGGCGACGGCTGGCTGACCACCACCCGGCTCCGCGGCGCCACGTATCTGCGGGCCGGGATCGTGAACTACCTCTCGACCGAGGACGACATCGACCACCTGCTCGACACGTTGCGAACGCTCGACGCCTAGCCTCGGGCGCGGCAGCGGCTCCGGGCGCGGGGTCCGGCTCTCGACCGTCACGGTCCGATGGGTCGGACGCGGCCAGCTCGGTCGCCAGGAGCACCTCGAGCACGTGGTAGGCGAACGCGCCGGAGGCGCGATGCGGGCGTTCGTCGCGGATCGCCTCGATCATGTCGTTGAGCCCGATGCCGCGGCCGACCGTCCCGTCGAATGCGAGGGGCACGGGCTCCCATCCCGTCGCGTCGATGCGGTGCGAACGCACGTGCCCATCGAAGGTGTTCGGATCGCCAAGGCTCAACGACCCGTCGGTCCCGTGGATCTCGATGTCCGGGGCGTCGCTGGCCGCGATGTCGAACGACGCACTGAATCCGCCGATCACCCCCGACTCGAACGCATAGGTGGCGATGACCGTCGTCGGGACCTCGGAGACGAAGGTCTCGCCCGCCCGGGGCCCGGACCCGACCAGCCGCTCGTCACCGATGCCGCGGGCGACCGCGGACACCTCGACGATCGGGCCGAGCAGCCCGACCAGCGCCGCGACGTAGTACGGCCCGACGTCGAGCATCGGTCCCCCGCCGGGACCGTAGAAGAAGGCCGGGTTGGGGTGCCAGCGTTCCGGGCCGAGGTGCATGACGGCCGCGTTGGCGACGAGGGGTCGCCCGATCGCCCCGCCATCCAGGACGCGCGCGGGCCGTCTGGAGGCCGCCGCCGAGGAACGTGTCCGGGGCGCCACCGACGCGGACGCCCGCCGCCTCGGCGTCGTCGAGGATCGACGCCGCGTCCGCGAGCGTCGTCGCCAGCGGCTTCTCGGAGTAGACATGCTTGCCGGCGGCGATCGCCGCCCGCGACACGCCGGCGTGCGCGGTCGGCGGGGTCAGGTTCAGGACGATCTCGATGGTCGGGTCGGCAAGGAGCGCCGTCGATCGGCACGGCCGGGAAGCCGCCCTTCGCCGAGAGCGCCGCGGCGCGACCGGCATCGAGGTCTGCGCATGCGGCGAATTCGATCATCGGAAACCGGTCGCGACCACGCAGGTACAGGTCGGTGACGTTGCCGCAGCCGACGATCCCGACGCGGGCCGGGCGACGCTGCCGTCATGCTCGCGAGCCCGCGGCCCAGCCCGTTGCTCGTCAGGTAGGCGTAGCTGTCCCGGACCGCCGCGCCCGGCGGCCCTTCGGCGTGGTCGAACTCGACGATGAGCCACTCGATGCCCGGGTGCCGGTTCGCGGTGGCGACCGCGGACGGCACGTCGATGACGCCCCCGCCGACCGCCACGTTCACGAAGGGCTCGGCGCTCGCGGCCGACGGCAGCGTGACCCCGTCCTTGACGTGGAGCGAGACGACGCGGTCGCCGAGATCGTCGACGACTGTCGAAGGATCCGCGCCGCCGACGACGACCCAGAAGATGTCGACCTGGAACACGATCGCGGGGTCGAGCCGGTCACGCAGGCGTCGATAGACGGGGACGCCCTCGAGCGCGTGCATCTCAGAGCTGTGGTTGTGGTAGCCGAGCGTCAGGCCATGCCGTCCGGCGACGGCGGCCGCGGCGTTCATCCGTTCGGCGAAGGCCTCGACATCGCCGACGGTCGGGAACGGGCCGCCCGACACGATGATCCGCTTCGATCCGAGCGCGGCGACGGCCGCCGACGCCTGCTCGAACGCCTCGATGTCGCCCGGATCGCCCCACGAGTGCGAGCTCGCGACCTGCAATCCGACATCGGCGAGCGCCTGGCGCGCGGCGACCGGGTCGCCACCCGGGACGTCGACTGTCTCTACGCCGATGTACCCCATCTCGGCGATGACCTCGAGCGTCTCGAGATCGAGGCCCAGGCCGGCGGGTCCCGGTCGGGTCGTGTCGCGGAACGTGTACAGCTGGACGGCGAGGGGCTTGGGCATGGATGTCACCTTGTCAGTCAGGCTCGGGGGTTGGGCGGGAGCGAGCGGCGAGACGGTCCTGGAGCCGGAACCACTCGCCAGCGACCGGAAGGAACCACGGACGGCCCTCGTACGGGGCCGGCACCAGCGGGAACTGGATCTTCGTCAGCGCCGGCGCCTCGCCGCCCGCCAGCCAAGCCCCGACGGCCGTGCCCAGGTGCGTCATCAGCGCGACGCCCGTGCCGCAGCACCCGAGGGCATACGTGACACCGTCCTTGGTTCGGCCGACGTGCGGCATGCGATCGAACGTGAAGCCGACGTTGCCGCCCCAGGCGTACTCGATCCGATAGCCGGCCAGCTGCGGGTGCACTTCGAGGAGTCCCTTGTGGAGGATGGCCGCGGTCCGGTCGATCGACGTGGGCATGAAGCTGGCTCGTCCGCCGAACACCATCCGCCGGTCGCTCGAGAGGTGCCAGTAGTAGAGGAAGTTCTTCGTGTCGTAGAACGAGCGGCCCTTGGGCGACAGCTCGCGTGCCAGGTCCTCGGGGAGTGGCTCGCTCGCGATGATGTAGCTCCCGATCGGGATCACCCGGCGACGGAGCGTCGGCACGATCCCATCCGTGTAGCCGTTCGTGGCCACGAACACGTCTCGCGCCAGGATCGCGCCTCTTTCGGTCTCGACGACGAACCGGCCGTCGGCCTGCCTGCGGATCGCGGTCGCGCGGACACCCTCGTGGAGGTCGGCACCCGCGCGGTCGGCGGCCGCGGCGAGTCCCGCGAAATATCGCCCCGGGTGGATGAGGCCGCTGTGCGGCGTGACCAGGCCGCCGTAGTAGACGTCCGACCCGATCTCCTCGCGGATGCGCTCGCGCGGGACGATCTCGGCGGCGACACCCACCGACGCGAGGCTGTCCCGCGCCCGCTCGAGGTCCGCGAGGTGGGAGGGCGCGTAGGCGAGCTCGACGCCCCCGTCCTCGCGGAAGTCGCAGTCGATGGCCTCGTCGGCGATCAGGCGCTTGACGAGCGCGTACGACGCGAGCGTCTCCTGGTACAGCGCGCGACCGAGTTCGTCGCCGTAGCGCTTCAGCAGGGCCGTCGGCCCCCACTTGTAGCCGGCATGGACGATGCCGCCATTGCGCGTCGACGCGCCCCAGCCCAGGGTATGCGCCTCGACGACGGTGACGGCCTGGCCCCGGGTCGCCAACTCCCGGGCGGCGTTGATGCCCGCCAGTCCGCCGCCGACGATGACCACGTCGGCCACATCGGGCAGGGGCCGGCCGGTGCGATCCGGCATCGGGTCCATCGATGCCTGCCAGAAGGAACGGCGTTCGTAGTCGCGGTTGAGCGTGGGCGTCGGGCTGGGGGTCACTCGCGGCAGGGTAGCCGAGCGACCCCGGTCCTGCGTCCTCGGCCCGGCGGGCGGGTCGGACCGTCGGCTGTCACTCTCACGACCGAGAGGTGAACCTGGGCCGTCCGGGCGGCATCAGATGGTCGAACGCGTCATCGGAGGTACCCGATCAACACCGCGACCGACCGGTCGATCGTCGACCGGGCCCGCCACGGCGACCTCGATGCGTTCGAGCAACTCGTTCGAACCCGGATGGATGCCGTGTACCGATTGTCCTTCGCGATCCTCGGCAACGAAGCCGATGCCCGTGACGCCGCCCAGGAGGCGTTCGTCGCCGCGTGGCGCCAGCTGCCGCGGCTGCGCGACGTCGACCGCTTCGATGCGTGGTTCCAGCGCGTGGCCGTCAATGCGGCGCGCATGACGCTCCGCTCGCGGGGACGTCGGCGCGTTCGGGAGATCCCCGCGGTCCAGGTGGCCGCGCTTGTCGATACCGCGGTAGCGCCGTCCGATGCCGATCAACTCGACGTGGCGCTCCGACGCCTCCCGCTCGAGCAGCGCGAGATCCTCGCCCTGCACCACCTCGATGGCCGGCCCGTGGCCGAACTCGCCGAGATCCTCGGCATCCCGGTCGGCACCGTGAAGTCCCGGCTCCATACCGCCCGCCAGGCCCTCCAGCGATCGCTCGCCGACAAGGAGTCAGACCGATGACGAACGACCCGTGGGACGACGAGCGACTCGAGGCGGCGTATGCGGCGCGAGGCGAGGTCCACCCGACTCCGGGCGACCTGACCGCCTCGACGATGGCAGCGATCCGCTCGGGCGCCCGGCCGGCCACGGTGAGTCGATGGCCACAGATCCTGGCGGCCGCGGCGGCCGTTGCAGTCGTGATCGGCGGGCTGACCCTCGCAGGTCTCGGATCGCAGGGGCCGAACCCGGGCGCCACCACCACGCCATCGGATGCCGCGGGCGAAGCGACCGCGGCGCCGGCCGTCTCTGGGTCGCCCGCCGTGTCCGCCCCGACCGAGGTCGCCGGCCTGACCGTCATCTCTGTCGATGAAGCCATCGCCATACGCGACGCCGGTGTGGACGGTCGTGAAATGGCGGTGCGGGGCTGGTACCAGGCACTCCCCTTGCCCTGCCCGTCCATGGATCCGGGGCCCAGCTCTCCGATCCAGCCGACGTGTGCCAACACGGTCAGTTGGCTGATGCGGGACAGGGAAGACCTCGGCCCGCAAGGTTTCTTGCAGCCGACCGGTCCGGCGGTGCATGCCGATCTCAGCGGCGTGACCGCATTCGCCACGCCGGCCCCTGCGGACGTGGTCGTGATCGGCCACTTCGACGACCGCCGCGCCGCTCAATGTCCTGCCGACGCCGAGGCCGCCTGCCGTGACGAGTTCGTCGTCGACCGGATCTGCTGGGTTGATGGCGCGGAGCTCGAGATCAGTGCTCGGAATGACCTCGGCGGTCCGACGACGTCGACCGACCACGAGGTCGCCACCCTCGTCATGGAGGTCGGCCCGGAGTCGACGATCCTCTCCGCGATCACGGTACCCGGCGGGAGGCTGCCGGAGTTCGAGCCGGTCATCCGGACGCACAACGAGTACAGCCTCACTGGTGAATCGGGCGTGTGGATCGTCCGCATGGTCGTCGGCGGCCAGCCGGAGACATATCTGGTCGTTGACGGCACTCGGCGCGTCTACCGGATGACGCCCGATCGACGCGTCGAGGTCATCGGCGATCCCGCGACGTCGTCTGCCGGCCCGGAGGGCGCCTGGCCGCCCCCGGACGCGACGATGGTGGACGAGCCCGGCGTCGAGATCGCCGTCGTCGATCAGTCAGGTCATCTCGGCGGCTTGCGGAGCGCTGGCCAGCTCCTCCGGGGAGCTCACACCGCGGAACCGGGCGCGCCGTCACTGCCCCCGGACATCGCGACCAAGGCGGTCTACCTCGCCGAGGCGACGACGCCGGGCGAGTTGGTCCTGATCTGGTCCGGCAGCGGCTGCGACCGGCGAGCGATCGTCACGATCGACGAGGCCCTGTCGGCGATCGCAGTCGAGCGACTCGAGACACCCTTGTGCGAAGGCGAGGCCCGCCTCTTCGGCCTGCTGCTGACGTTTGACGAGCCCGTCGACGCGGAAGCGGTCAAGGTCTCGGCGACCCACCGGGTCATGCCCACGCCTTAGGCCTCGGGCGCCTCGTAGGCGAGCCGGCCGCCGGCGATCGTGACGAGGACCCGGCCCGGCAGCTCGCGACCGATGAGCGGCGAGTTCTTGCCCCGCGACGTCAGACCCTCGGCTGTGACGAGCCACGAGTCGGAGCGATCGAAGACCACGAGGTCCGCCGGCGCGCCTTCGACAAGACCGACCGACCCGTTCCGCCTCGATCGACCGGCGAGCACCCGCGACGGACCAGTCGTCAGCGACTCGATGGCACGGGCCAGCGGCAGCTTGTCAGCATCCACGGCCGCGAGGAGCAGGCCGAGCGCCGTCTCGATGCCGCTGATGCCGTTGGCGGCGGCCCCGAATTCGACCGCCTTGTCGACTTCGGTGTGCGGCGCGTGGTCCGTCGCGACGGCGTCGGCTGTGCCGTCGGCAAGGGCGGCCAGGACGGCCGCGGCATCC
The DNA here is from genome assembly GCA_963704775.1 of uncultured Chloroflexia bacterium. GTDB lineage: Bacteria > Chloroflexota > Limnocylindria > Limnocylindrales > CSP1-4 > SPCO01. The sequence goes on from CAVPHR010000001.1 coordinate 519,700, forward strand.
TCGGGCGCCCGGAGCGGCGGGTTGACCCGCAACGACGAGTCGTAGGGGCTGGCGCGCATCGCGTCGTCGCGCCACGGGTCGCCGCTCGCGTCCCATGCCCAGCGCCGGGCGCCCGCGACCCATTCGTCGGTGAGCGCGAGGTGGTGGGGCGTCACGTCGCAGGTCACCGGCAGCCCGGCCGCCTTCGCGCGGCGGACCAGGTCGAGCGCGCCCGCAGATGACAGATGGGTCAGGTGCAGCCGGGCGCCTGGCACATCGCGCACGACATCGGCGAGCACGGCGAGGTCCCGGGCCACCGCGGCCTCCTCGGCCGCGACCGGCCAGCCGCGCAGCCCGAGGACGGTGGCCACGAACCCGTCATTCGCCTCCGCGCCCTCGGTCAGGCCGCGATCCTCGGGATGGTCGACGATCGGCAGCCCGAGGGCGCCCGCGTAGGCGAGTGCTGACCGCAGGATCGCGGCCGACGCGACCGGCGACCCGTCGTCGCTGAACCCGACCACGCCCGCGTCGGCGAGCTCGCCAAGGGCCGCCAGGGTCTCCCCGTCCCGGCCGACGGTCACCGCGCCGTGGGCAAGCAACTCCACCGGCGATCCGCTCGCGACGCCGGCCGCCCGGATCCGGGCGAGCACGCCGGGCTCGTCGAGGGCCGGCGTCGTGTTCGGCATCGCGCAGACGGTCGTGAAGCCGCCGTGGGCCGCGGCGGCAAGACCCGACGCGACCGTCTCCGCATCCTCGTTGCCCGGCTCGCGCAGGTGGACATGCAGGTCGATGAACCCGGGCGCCACCACGACGCCGCGATCGTCGATGCCGTCGGCCTCCGCGCCCTCCAGCCACGTCACGGCCTCGAGCCGCCCGTCGACGACGACGACCTCGCCGGGGCCCTCGCGACCGGCCGCCGGGTCAACGAGCCAGGCCCGGCTGATCTCGAGGTCGGTCAACGGGCCACCTCGCGGCCGGCGGCCTCGCGGGCGCCGGCAAGGAGGTAGAGCAAGGCCATGCGGACGGCGACCCCGTTCGTGACCTGGTCCGTGATGACCGACTGTGACCCGGCGGCCACGTCGGCCGCGATCTCGACACCCTCGTTCATCGGGCCCGGATGCATGACGAGGGCCCCGGGCTTCGCCGCCCGCAGGCGCTCGGCGGTCAATCCGTACCGTGCGGCGTACTCGCGCAGCGACGGCAGCAGGCCCGCGGCCATCCGCTCGCGCTGGATGCGCAGGGCCATCACCACGTCGGCATCGCGCAGCGCCTCGTCGATCGACGTCGTCACGTGGAACCGCCGCCCGGCCGCCGCGCCACGTCCCGCCCACGCCTCGAAGCCGCGCAGCAGCGTCGCCGGCCCGCACAGCCACAGGTCCGCGCCGGCCGCGGTCAGCGTCCAGATGTTCGAGCGCGCCACGCGCGAGTGCAGGACGTCGCCCAGGATCACGACCTTGCGGCCCGCCAGCGATGCGTCGCCCGTGTGCGACCGGATCGTGTAGAGGTCGAGCAGGGCCTGGGTCGGGTGGGCGTGCCAGCCGTCGCCGCCGTTGAGCACCGAGCCCCCGAAGATCTCGGCCGCGAGGTACGGCGCCCCGCTCACGCTGTGGCGGATCACGAGCATCTGCGCACCCAGCGCCTCGACCGTCCGGACCGTGTCGACCAGCGACTCGCCCTTCGACACCGACGAGGAGGCCGCCGCGATGTTGACGACGTCCGCCGAGAGGTTCTTGGCCGCGACCTCGAAGCTGACGCGGGTCCGGGTCGAGGCCTCGTAGAAGAGGATCGTCACCTGGCGCCCGCGCAGCGCCGGGACCTTGGCGATCGGCCGGGCCAGCACCTCGCGCATCGCGTCGGTCGTGCGCATGACGAGGTCGAGGTCGCCGGCGGAGAGGGTGTCGACGTCGAGGAGGTGGCGATGCCGCCAGCCGACCGGCTGGCTCTCTGGCGCGACGTCGACCGATGGGACAGCCGGGACGGCGTCCGGGTCGACCACGAGGCTCACCCGACGCGCTCGGTCGCCACCGGCTCGGGCGCCGCCGACGCCAGTCGTTCGATCTCGACGGCATCCTCGCCGTCGGTCTCCTCGAGATGGACCTTGACCAGCTCCTCGCGCGACGTCGGGACGTTCTTGCCGACGTGATCGGCGCGGATCGGCAGCTCGCGATGGCCGCGGTCGACGAGGACCGCCAGGCGGATGGCCTGCGGCCGGCCGAAGTCGACGAGGGCGTCCATGGCGGCCCGGATCGTGCGGCCCGTGTACAGGACGTCGTCGACGAGCACGACCGTGCGGCCGTCGATGCCCATCGGGAGCTCGGTGCCCTTGACGATGGGCTGCTGGGCGATCAGCGAGAGATCGTCGCGGTAGAACGTGATGTCGAGCGCCCCCACCGGCACGGTCGCACCCTCGTTCTCGGCGATGGCGTCGGCGATGCGCCGCGCGAGGGGCACGCCCCGGCGCTGGATCCCGATGAGCAGGAGGCCGTCCGTGCCAGCCTGCTTCTCCACGATCTCGTGGGAGAGCCGGATCGTCGCCCGCCGGATCTCGTCCGCGGTCATGATCTGACGGCCGCTCATCGCTCCTTCCCGGCCTCACGGGGCCTCGTCGGCGGCCTCACGGGGCCGCAAGCCGAAGGGTCCCCGACAGGATACCGCGCCGGGCGGCCGCGCGGGTCAGCGAGCGCTCAGTAGACGTAGACCGTCACCTTGGTCGTGCCGGACCACGACGGACAGCCGCAGATGTCGAAGAAGTCGGGCTTGTAGAGGTCGACGATCCGGTCGCTGCCCTGGGCGGGGCCGTAGTCGTTGATGACCCGTTCCACGCAGCCGCCACCGCCGCAGATGATGACGACCGTGCCACGCGGCAGGCGCATCGCCGTGGTCCCGGCCGAGTAGAAGGTGGCCGTGCCCGTGAGCTTGTACTTCGCAGGCTTGCGGACCGATCGCGGGGTGCCGTCGGGCTGGGCAGCCCTGGGGCGCGTGGTCGGACCGCTCTTGGGCGCCACGCCCGGCTCGATGAACGTCGCGTCAAGCGAGACCGCGCCCTCGCCGACGAAGGCCGTGTCGAGGCCGTCGACCGTGATCGCGTGACGCGAGCCGCCGCCCGAGTCCGGGAGCGGCTGGAGCGCACCGACCGGGACGGGTTCCGAAGGACGCGAGGCCCGTGAACCCGTGAGACCGGGGAGTGCGACCAGGGCGAGGGAGGCGGTGAGCGCCAACCCTACGACCAACGTTCTGGGTCGCATGGGAGGGTGAAGATACGCTGGATCGGCCCGATCCGCCAGCCCATCGCGCGGATGAGCGGCCCGTCATGTCAGCGGACGACGACGACGCCCTCGCCCGGCACGCTCTCGGTGGCGCCGACCCCGTCGCCGGACCAGGCGACGACCTGCACCTTGCTGCCTTCGGCGTCCTGGCCGTGCGGCGTGACCCACGCCAGACGCCCGTTCCCGATCGAGAAGCCCGGCAGGGCCGGGACGTCGGTCGGGGCGCCGTCGGGTCGCGACAGCCGGCCGGATTCGCGATCGAGTCGCAGGAGCGTCAGCCGGCCGATCGCCGGATCCGCGCGCTCGGCGATCCAGATCGCCAGCCACGAGCCGGTCTCGTCCCAGCGGACGTCGAAGTCGGTGATCTGCCCCGGGACCCCCGGGATCGGATCGCCCGCGGTGTTCGATGACGTTCCGTCGGACGGCCACCGGACGATCCGGAAGTCGCCGCGACCCGCCGTCATGTCGACCGGACCGGTGACCGGCGCCCGGACGGAGCCGTCCCAGGCCACAGCGAACGTCCCGGTCGGGTCGAGGGCCGGGCGCCACAGCCCGTTCGAGACGACGGTCCGTTCGCCGCTCGCGGGATCGAGGCGGAAGCTGACCGGCTGGTATTCGCCGTCGATGATGTCGTCGGACTCCGGACCGCTGCCGATGATGCGGTCGCCGTCCCAGGAGGCGAACACGCTCAGGCCGTTCGTCGTCAGGCGCTTGGCCTGCGCATCGCCGACGCGCCAGGCGTAGATGTCGGGGCCGCCGGAGCCGTCCTCGGGGCGCGCCGTGAATGCGAACCACTTCCCGTCGGCCGAGAATGCCGCGGACTCGCCGACGACCGACACGCCGCTCGCGATCGCGAGATTCAACGCGACGCTGGGTTCCGCGGTGGGCGTCTCGAGCCCGGACGGGGTGGGCACGGGCGTCACGACCGGGCTGGGCTCGGTGGTCGGCGTCGGTTCGGCTATCTGGGTGGGCTCGGTCGTCGGTCCGACCGTCGCGGCCACGTCGGGCGTCGGTGCTGGGGTCTCGACCGGGCTCGGTGCCGTGCTTGCGGTCGCAGGCGATGCGGTCGGCGCGACGTCGGTCGGGGTCGGCGTGGGCGTCGCCTTCGGTGGCTGCGTCTCGGCGCGGGCCGTGGGCAGCGAGACGACGAACACGCTCTGTCGGCCCGACTTGTCCTGGCCGACGACGATGGCCTGCCCGTCGGTCGGCGACCCGATCACCGACTTCGGCGCGGCCTCCAGATCGATCCGTTCGCCGGCCTGTTCGCCCAGAGCCGCGCAATCGGGCTGGTCGCCCTTGGGGCAGACCTCCTCGAGCGCGGCGACGTTGTAGGCGTAGGCGCCGTCACCGACCGTGTGGACCCAGCCGACCGAGCCGGCTGCGACGAGCATCGGCGTGGCAGCGGCTGCGGTGGTCGGGCCAGGGCTGACGTTCGCGACGCCGGGCGAAGACTGCGTCCAGGCTCCCGACAGCGCGGTCGCCCCGAGGACGACGGCGATCACGGCGATCCCCGAGAGTGCGCCGACTGGCACCCGCGACGACTCGGACCCCACGCGACGGCGGCGGCCGTGGCCGACGGCCTCCTGCTCGATGCGGGCGGCGGTGCGTGCCCACAGGTCACGCGGCGGCTCGGGGGTGACGTCGCGCAGAGCGCGCAGGGCCAAGCGATCGGCGTCATATGCGGAGGCGACGAGCCGGCAGGCCTCGCACCCCGCCAGATGCTCGTCCAGCCAGGCCGCCTCCGCCCCGTCGAGTGGGGCGTCGATCCGCTCGGCGGCTCGGGACCGCGCACGGTCGTGCGGCGTGGACCAGTGGTCGGGCCGGCGCGGGACGCGCCCGAAGCGGCTCATCGGGGCCGACCAGTCGAATGGGCGTTGGACGTGTCCGCGGCCTTGGCGTCGGCGGCGGCCTCCGCGAGCGCGTCCGCCGACCGTTCGGCCGCGAGGGCCTGGCGGAGGCTCTCGCGGGCCCGGGTCAGCAGGGCTCGCGCGGCGACATGGCTGACGCCGAGCGCCGCGGCCAGCTCCAGGCCGGTCAGATCGTGCAGTTCGGCAAGCAGGAGGGCGGCGCGCTGGCGCTCGGGGATCCGCGCGAGGGCGCGCTGCATGTCACCGGAGAGCCTGGCGTCCATGACCAGGTGCTCGGCCGAGGGAGCAGAGCCGTGCGATTCGCCCGTCCACGGGAAGAACCGGATGATCTTCCGCCGCCTGATCTCGTCGAGTGCCACGCGATGGGCGATCTGGTAGAGCCATGCCCGGGCGTTTTCCGGCTTCTCGAGCGTCTCGTAGTTCTTGTACGCCTTGATGAAGGCGTCCTGGGCCATGTCGGCCGCGACCTCCGGGTCGCGCATCATGCGCAGCAGGTAGGCATAGATCTCGCCGTGATGCTTCGCGAACAAGGTCTCGATGAAGACGCCGGCCTCGCCGCGGTCCCAGGCGTCGCTCATCGGACGGCCGTGGGAGCGGGCGACCGGCCGCGAGGCCGAGCGGCCGAGCGAGTCGCGAAGGATGGTGAGCGGACGGTCGATGGCCACAGGGGCTCCGTGCGGATGGGTCGCCGGAACGCGCAGCCTGCAAGGGACGCGCTCGTTGGCCCAAAGACGGTGGACTTCCCCCCGGTGTGACGCCGGCGGGTGCCCGGCAGGCAGCCGTTCAACCCGTCGCACCTCCCTGCGCATCGGCGCGGCCCAGGAGTTCCTCCACCGCGTCTTCCGGCGAGACGGGGTTCACTGGCAGGCCGGTTCCCAGCTCGAGCCCCGCGATCTCGCGCAGGCGCGGGTGGATCTCCCAGTGCCAATGGTAGGTCGCGTCGACCTGCTCCCGGAGCGGAGCCGTGTGGAGGACGAGGTTGTAGGGCGGCCCGTCGAGGCTCGAAGCCAGGCGCGCGAGGACCTGCCGCAGCGCTTCCGCGGTCGCCGCGATGTCCGGTTCGCCCATCCGCCCGAAGTCCGCCTCGTGGCGGCGCGGCACGACCCAGACCTCGAACGGCGAGCGCGAGGCATACGGGGCGAAGGCCACGCTGTCGGCGTCCTCCCAGACGAGCCGGTCAGGCCGTCGGACCTCCTCGCGCACGAGCCGGCAGAACGGACACTCGCCTTCCCGGATGACGAACCGGGCCGCGCCGCCCAGCTCCTCGGCGATGCGATGCGGGATCTGGGGCAAGTCGTACAGATCGAGGCAGAGGTGGTTCGTGCGTGCGCCGGCCTGGCTGCCCCAGTTCTGGACGACCGTCAGGTATTCGGTCTGGCCGGTCTTCCGCGCCGCAGCCAGCGCGTCGCGCGCCTCGCACAGGAGGCCCTCGATGACCTCGTTCCCGACGGCGTGGAGAGCCCGATGCTCCCCGGGCGGGGCCACGACCGTCCGCCAGCTCCCGGTCGCGCGCGCCTGGGCCAGGGCGACCTGGCCGAGGCCCTGATCGAGGTCGCGGGCATCGACGTCGGTGCCGACGACGTGGAACGCGAAGTCCTTGAGCATCCGGACGCGGATCCCGCCGCCGGCCGGGGCCTCGCAGTTCGCGCATCCGAAGAGGTGGTCGTCGACCGGCTCGGCGGCCCTGGCGAACCGGTCCAGGTGGAAGGCGCGATCGACGACCGTCGCGACCCACCATCCGGTGATGGGGTCCTTGCGCAGTTCGAACAGGCCGGCAGCCATGTCGCTGCCCTCAGCCCGGGAGCTCGCCGGCGAGCGGCGCGTCGATCGCGTCGGCAAGCGCCCGGGCGAAGAAAGAGGCCGCGCGGGCGACGGAGTCCGTCGAGGGCGGCGTGTCCGCCTGCCCGAGCTCAGCCGCGATCGACGTCGACACGACGCCTGGCATGCCGCACGCGTCGATCAGGTCGAAGTCGGCCAGGTCGACCGTGACATTGAGGGCGATCCCGTGGTACGTGACGCCACGCTCGACGCGGAGCCCGAGCGCGCCGATCTTCCTGGGCTCCGGCCCGTCCGGGTCGCACCAGCAGCCGGGGTGGCCGTCACGCCGTGACGCCGCAACGCCGAGTGCGGCACAGGTCGCGACGAGAGCGTCCTCGAGGGCGCGCACGAACGGCCGGACGAGCAGGCCACGCTCGTGCAGCGCCACGATCGGATACGCCACGAGCTGACCGGGGCCGTGGTACGTGACCTCGCCGCCGCGCTCGATGCGCACGACCGGGATGGCCCGCGCCTCGAGGTCGGCCGCGCTGGCGAGGATGTGTGCCGGATCGCTGTTGCGGCCCAGCGTCAGGACGGCCGGGTGCTCGAGCAGGAGCAGCTGGTCGCCGATCCGGCCGTCGGCCCTCTCCGCGGCCAGGCGGCGCTGGAGCGCGTACGCGTCGTCATAGTCGATCCGCCCGAGCCAGCGGGCCTCGAGCAGCCGCTCTTCCGGCCGGTCGTGGTCCACGGACGTCACGGCCGGCGTCGTCGGGCTCGGGTCGAGAAGGTCTGCCTCCACCGACGCACGATAGCAGGGGTCCCGCCCGAAGCCCGTTCCGTGACACGACCGCTCGCGGATCTCAGACGAATAGGCGCTCCATCGCGGCGACGACCGCCCGCCCATCGGTGCCGCCGGGATCCTTCTCGGGGTTGTAGCAAGCGATCGACCAGCCGACGAGTCCGGGGTCGGTCGCGACCGGGCGCAGCAGGTCGATCAGCTCATCCCAGTCGAGGCCGCCGGACATCAGGTAGTCGGTGGCAGGGAAGACCGCCTGGTCGAGGACGTCGAGGTCGATGTGCAACCAGACCCGGTCGCTCGCGCGATGCACGTGGTCCAGGGCGGCGTTCGCGGTCACCCTCGGGCCATCGCGGCGGATCGCGCGCGACATCGGCCTCGAAGAGGCCGGCGGCGCGGTTGACCGCGAGCTGCCCGCCCAGGTCCTCGAGCTCGTCGGGGTCGTGGTAGCCGAGGATCGCGATCGCCCGGGCGGGCGTCACCGGTACCGGTGCGACGCGCTCGACCCACGGCTTCGGCCCGTCCCCGAGCACGACCGCGACCGGCATGTCCGCGGCCTCGCCGGTCGGCGAGCTGACCCCATCGTAGAAGTCGAGGTGGCCGTCGACGTAGATCAGGCCGATCGTGCCGAGGACGTCGCGCGCCCCGGCCAGCGCCCCCGCGAGCAACGTGCAGCAGCCACCGAGCACGAACGGGCGGCCGCCCTCGCGAACCAGGTCGGCGACGGCGCGCCGGACGACGTCCGTCGTCTCGAGGACGCCCTCGATCCCGACCAGGCCGGTCGCCTCGTCACGGTCGTGGTCGGGGATGCGCACGTCGAGGTCGCCCGAGATCCGCCCAGCCAAGCCGGGCGAGGCCGGCCGACCGGATCGCATCAGGCGACAGTTCCGTCCCGTGCGGCTCGGCCCGCCCGAGGCCGACCGAATTGATCGGCACGCCGATGGTGGTGAACGCGGGACGCGGCGCGAGGCGTGGTCATGCGATCAGGGTATGGCCCCGATCAGGCGGTCGCTGCCCCTGGCGCGAACCCCGGGACGACCGATCGCGGTGGCGGATCGGCGGTCTCGATCTCGCGGCGGTCGTAGTACTCGAAGGTGAAGCGGGCGTCCTCGGCGAGCCGCCTGACCCGATGGAACTCGAGGCTGTAGTCCTCGTAGGCCTGGTGCGTGAGCGCCGCGGCGGCGGCATGGGCCGGACGGCCGGCGGCAGCGCGGGCCTCGGCGCGACTGTCCCACAGACAGAACGACAGGCAGGTGCCGCCGGCCGTCGTCGGGCCCTTGAGGTAGTGCACGAACCCGGGCGCGGTCCGCGCCTCGGCGTGCGCCCAGTCGTCGTGGGTCGTGAGGGCTGACTCGTCCGCGCCCGGCAGGCGGGTCGAGCGGAACGCGACCATGTACCACTCGCCAGGCGGGATGCTGGCGGCGACCTCGGTCCAGTTGAACGCTTCGCCGACCGGCAGCGACGCATAGCGAGGCGAGACGGGGGCCAGTCGATCGAACCCGGACGGCGATCGATGTTCCATTGTGGACAGGATAGTGAGCTGCAGGCTGATTGTCACGCTATGAGACAACGGTTTGCCATATGCAGAGAATCTGTCCGGTCAGTCGGCGAGCGCCTCGTTGACGCTCCGCGCGGCGTCCTGAAGGAGCCGACCGGCCCGTGCCCGCCACGCCGGCCGGCAGCGGATGGCCGGACCGATCAGCCCAAGCGCCCCGACGATCCCGTCCTCGCGGAAGACCGGCGCCGCGATCGCCACCGAGCCCTCGATCAGCTCGCCTTCGCTCGTCGCCATGCCGGTCATGACGATGTCGCCGAGGCCCGCCCGCAGCTCGGTCTCGGTCGGCGTCCGACGCGTGAGACGCACGAGGTCCTCTGCGAGCACGGCCTCGAGCACGGGCGCGGGCGCGAAGGCGAGCAGGACGCGGCCAGGCGCACCTGCATAGAGCGGGGTCGGCGCGCCCGGGTCGAGCGTCACGCGGAGCGGCGCCTCGCTCTCGACCTGGTGCAGGCACACCGACGACAGGCCGATGCGACGGACCACGATCGCCGTCTCGCCCGTCTCCGCGGCGAGCCGCTGCAGGACCGGGCCCGCGTGGCGGATGAGTCGCTCGCTGCTGACGTTGGCCCCATCCCCGATGAGCAGGCGCGGGCCGAGCCGGTAGCCGCCGCCACGGCGCTCGACGAACCCGAACTCCGCGAGGGTCCGCAGGTATCGGTAGACCGTCGAGACCGGCATGTCGAGGGCGCCGCCCAGCTCGTCGGCCCGCACCTCCCCGCGGTCGGCGATCGTGAGGAGGAGGCGCAGACCGCGCGCGAACGAGGTGTCTTCGGCCGCCTCCTCGGGCGGCCGGTCGCGGGCGGTGACGGTCGCGGGCATCAGCGCGAGAGCTCGCCGCGGCGCACGGCCTCGGACAACGGCTCCACATCCGGGACGACGTCGCCGGTGGCGAGGAACGGCACGAAGCCGCGAACGGCCCCGGCGATCGCCGCGGTCCCCGTTCCGCGTGGTTCGATGCCGCGCAGCTCGGCCGCCTGCGCGGCGACGGTGAGTTCGACCGCGACGATCCGTGCCCCGAGGCCGACCATCTCGTCGAGGCGTCGGGCGGCCAGCGGCGCCAGGCTCGTGCGGTCCTCGATGCCCTCGGCGTGGGCGGTCGAGACCAGCTCGAACGATACGGGCGCCGCCAGGAGACGGGCCTCGGCCGCGAGCGACTGGACCGCGATGCCCAGGTACGACAGGCCGGGGTCGGTCCGATCGGCGCTCGGCGACAGCCCGGTCGGCAACCCGGACCAGGGCGTCTCGAGCATCTTGACGACCCGTTCCGCAGCCGCGCCGAGCGCCGACGCGAGGACGATCCGCAGATAGTCGAGAGCCGCGGCGAGCGGCAGGATCTCGAAATCCGCGACCGACACGACGCGTCGCTCGTCGAGGACGACGATGGGATTGCCCTGGGAGGCGTCGAGCTCGGTCGCGAGCTGTCCGTCGACATGCGCCAGCGCGTCACGGAGGGCGCCGAGGATCTGCGGCAGGTTCCGGAACGACAGCGGGTCCTGGAGGTTCCTCGACGACGCAGGGTCCCAGATCGCGCTGCCGTCGAGCAGGCGGCGCACGTTCGCCAGCGATGTCGCGAGGCCCGGATACGGCCTCGCCGCCGCGATCGCGGAGTGGAGCATCGACGGGTTGACGGCCATGCCCTCGAGGCTCAGCGCGCCCGCCCGTTCCATCGCGTCGGTCAGGACCGAGGCGTCCTCGACGGCAAGCGCCGCGGCGGCCGTGGAGAACGCGTTGTTGCCGAGGAGCGCGAGCCCCTCCCCGGCCTCGAGCGGCAGATCCGTGAACAGGGCGTCACCGAGGTCGGCCATCTGGGCGAGGTCGGCCTGGCCGACCGAGCCGAGGGTCCGGATGCGGGGGACCTCATCGTCGTTGAGCGCCGTGATGAGTCGATCGGCGAGCGCTGGCCGGACGCCCGGGTAGCCCGCCGCGAACCCGTTGGCCAGGCACAGCATCGTTGCCCGGACCAGCGGGGCCGGGGCCGGCTCCCCCTGTGCGACCTGGTGCTGGCGCAGGATCCGGTTCGCGTAGGCTGCCGCCTCGGCCGGACCGACCTCGACGCGTTTGAGCACGCCGACCGCCGTGCTGAGCCCGTAGACCGGGTCGCCGGACGCCAGCCGCTCCTCGACGACCGCGCGTGTCGCGAGCATGCGTGCCCGCGCGTCGTCGTGCAGCTCGACGGGCTCGCCCAGGCGGGCGACGCGGACCACCTCGTCGCGTCGAAGGTCGCGGCCGGTCAGGATCACGGTCACGTATCGGTTCTCACCATGCGGGAATTTGCCGAGGCATCGTTACCACTGGGCGGCAGATGGTAGCACCGGGCGCAACCGGGGTCTCGGGCGGTCACCGCATCGGATCAGGACTCGCCGCGGACAGAGTGAAGCCCCTCGCCATCTGGTTGTTCCCCGCGGCGAGGGGCTTGCATACCCGATAGGGGCCGGATCCCCGAGGGGAAGGCACTCGGTCGACCCACCTGGTCTGCTGCCACAGGATGCCGGGCCGGTCAGGTGGCCCGTGAGGATGAAATCCCGCTGTGTTCCGACGAAGAATTCGGGCTGGGTTTGGCGGCCCCGGGTCACCGGCGAGGAAAAGCCCGGAGGCCGCCCCCGGGCGGCCTCCGGGCCTGGGGACGAACGACCCGGCGCGGGCCGGAGCATTCGTCGACGTCGAAGGCGGGAATCTGCCCGACCGGCTGCGGCGGTTTCCCCAGAAGTCGCTCCAGCCGGCTGAGGGGAGGAGGAGATCCCGCACACCCTCGTTCGTCACGAGTGACGATACGCACGCACGAAGGCCTTGCTGAGGATGGAAACTCGGCACCGGACGCGAAGCCTGCAACCCCGTCCGAATCGGCGTTTCCGTCCGGGATGGGTGGCTAGAATGCGGCATCGTGGTTAAGCAGGAGGCGACCGAGTCCCAGCTCGTCGTCATCGGCTCGTCCGCCGGGGGGATCGAGGCCCTGTCTCGCGTGGTCGCCAGCCTGCCCGCGGACTTCGCGGCGCCGATCGTCATCGCCCAGCACCTCGACCCGCGCCGGCCGAGCCACCTCGGCGAGATCCTCGCCCGCCACGCCACGTTGCCGATCAAGGTCGTCGAGAAGACGGCCGCGCTCGAGGACGGCGTCATCTTCGTCGTCCCGTCGAACCGGCTCGTCGAGATCGTCGACGACGAGCTGCGCCTCCGACCCGCGAGGCCCGGCACCATCGCGCCGTCGGTCGACCTGCTGCTCGAGACGGCCGCGGCGGCCTATCGGCCCGGGGCTGACCGCGGTGATCCTGACCGGCAGCGGCAGTGACGGGTCGGCCGGTGCGTGGCACGTCAAGCAGGCCGGCGGCGCGGTCGTCATCGAGAACCCGGCCACCGCGATGTTCCCCTCGATGCCGCGCTCGATCTCGCCGTCGCTCGTCGACGCGACGGCCGACCTCGACGTCGATCGGGGCGGTCCTGCGCGACCTCCTGGCGGCCGTCCGCGCCGGCGCCCGACGGCGCCTGAGGGCCATGAGTTCGCCGAGCTTGCTCGACCGGATCCGGGAGCGGAGCGGGATCGACTTCAGCACCTACAAGCCGGCGACGATCATCCGCCGACTGCGCGGCCGGATGGGCGCAACGGGGCACACCACGCTTGCCGACTACGCGAAGCAGCTCGTCGAGAGCGACCCGGAGGAGTACGCCAGGCTCATCAGCAGCCTGCTGATCAAGGTCACCGAGTTCTTCCGCGACCCGAAGGTCTTCGAGTACCTGCGCGACCAGGTCCTGCCGGCCCTCATCGAGGATGCGCGCCAGCGACGGTCGCGCAGCTGCGGGTCTGGTCGGCCGGGCTGCTCGACGGGCGAGGAGGCCTACTCGCTGGCGATCACGCTCGCGGAGGCCCTCGGGCGACGACGGGCCGGTCGACGTGCGCGTCTTCGCGACCGACATCGACCGCGCCGCGATCGCCTTCGCCCGCCGCGGGATCTACCCGCCGGCGGCGCTCCAGAACGTGCCGCGCCGCACCTGCGCGGCTCGCTACTTCACGAAGTCCGACGGCGGCTACGAGGTCGTCGAAGTCGCTCCGCTCGCAGATGATCTTCGGCGAGCACGACCTGGGCGCGCGCGCGCCGTTCCCGCGGATCGACCTGCATCCTGTGCCGCAACGTCCTCATCTACTTCACGCCGCCGATGCAGCGCGCCGCCCTCGAGACGTTCGGCTTCTCGCTGCGCGACGACGGGCGCCTCGTCCTCGGACCGTCCGAGACGGTCGCGGCCTTGCCGGGACCGTATCGTCGAGGAGCACGCCCGGCTGCGGATCTACCGACGCGCTGCCCGGGACGGCAGCCGCTGTTGCCGACTCGCGTGGCCGAAGGCGCCCCGGACGCCGCGCGACAATGAGGCGCCGCTCTCGACGCGCGATCCGCTCGACCCGACGCGACGTCCGGGTCGCGGCCGAGTCGACCGAGGCCGCCGAAGGCATTGCTGCTCGACCTCGGTCTCGGGGTGGTCGTGGTCGACCCGCGCTACTACATCATCCGGATCAACACGGCCGCCCGACGGATGCTCGGGATCCACGGCCGCGGCGTTCGACCAGGACTTCATCCATCTCGCCGAGTCGCTGCCCTCGACCGCCGATCCGCGACCGCGATCGACGCTGCGCTCACGGGAAGGCCACGACGGCGCCGTCTACGAGGTCGAGGCGGACGACGTCTCGGCCGACGGCCCGCGCTTCATCCAGACGATCGTCCGGCCGTACGTCCGGCAGGCCGGCGTCGGTCGAGGGCGCGCGTCATCGAGCTGACCGACGTGACGCGCGATCGAGCGCGATCGACGGGCCGGCCGCGCGCGCCGAGCGGCGGCTCGAGCGGGCGGCGGTCGTCAACCGAGCGCCTGCTCGCGCGCCAACGACGAGCTGACCGCGCTCGTCGCGCGAGCTGCGCATCGCCAACCAGACGATGCTCCAGTCGAGCGAGGAGGCGCAGGCCGGGCCGCGAGGAGGTCGAGACCCTCAACGAGGAGTTCCAGGCGACGAACGAGGAGCTCGAGACGCTCAACGAGGAGCTGACGGCGAGCGTCGAGGAGCTGCGCGTCGCGAACGAGGACCTCGCCGCCCGGACCGAGGAGCTGCGCCTGCAGGCGGTCGCGCTCGAGGAGCAGAAGCAGCGACCGGGAGGAGGAGCACAGCCGCCTCGAATCGATCCTCGCGAGCCTCGGCGACGCGGTCGTCGCGGTCGATCACGAGGGCCGGACCGTCGCCACGAACCCGGCATTACGACCGCCTCTTCGGCGGCCCCGACGCGGAGATCGTGCCGGAGGACCTCGCCGGCCTGCCGTTGCCGCGAGGCCGAGTGGCCGCAGCACCGGGCGGCCCGCGGCGAGCGCTTCCGGATGGAGTTCGCGGTCAGCGATCGCGACGGGGCGCGGCGCTGGTTCGAGGCCGTCACCGAGCCGCTGACCAGCCAGGACCGGACGTGGGGCGGCGTGGTCGCGATCCGGGACGTCTCGGAGCGCACGATGCGGCTCAGCCTGGAGCGGCTGATGGCCGCCGCCGGCCACGAGCTCAAGACGCCGACCGCGGCCATCCACAACTACCTCCAGCTCGTCGACCGGCACCTGGCCCAGGGCGACGTCGAGGAGGCGGCACCTACGCGGCCCGTGCGCTCGTCGCAGACCCGGCGCCTGGCGACGCTCATCGAGCGCCTCCTCGACGTCAGCCGGATCCAGAGCGGGCAGCTCGAGCTCGTTGTTCGACGTCGATCGACCTGCGGGCGGTCGTCCGATCGGCGGTCGAGGTCGGCCCGGGTCCTGCCAAGGCGCCGACGATCCGGCTGACGGCCGAGCCCGAGGCGGTCCGGCGTCCGGGCGGACGCCGGCCGCCTCGAGCAGGTGTTCCTCAACCTGCTGGCCAACGCGATCGAGCACGCGCCGGGCTCCGGGTACGATCGATGTCGACGGTCAGCGGCCGATGGCCGTGACGCCGAGGTCGTCGTCCGCGACCACGGGGCGGGCATCGCGGCCAAGGACCTGCGCACGATCTTCGAGGCGTACACCCGGCTGCGGCACCCGCATCGGGCGACCGGGCCTGGGCCTCGGGCTGTTACGTGGCCCGCGAGATCGTGACCGCCCACGGCGGCGAGATCGAGGCGACGTCGCGGGTCGGCAAGGGCACCACGATGATCGTGCGGCTGCCGCTCGCACGCCGGCGCAGGCCCAAGCACCCGGGCCGCGGCCGAGACCGTCGACATGATCCGGGTCGCGATCGTCGAGGACCACCCGGCCATCGCCGACGGCCTGGCGGCGCTGATCCAGGGATCGGCCGGCGTCGAAGGTCGTCGGGACGGCCCGCGATGTCGCGACGGCCGCGCGCCCTCATCGAGCGCGAGTCGCCCGACGTCGTCCTGTGCGACATCCGGCTCGTCCGAGGCCGGCGACGGCTTCGACCTCGTCGGGCGCCACGCGACCGGGACCGGCCTTCATCATCCTGAGTCGCCTACTGGTACCCGAGCTACCACGTCCGGGCGGTCGAGCTCGGCGCGAGGGGCTACCTCTCGAAGATGGCCACGGTCGACCAGATCATCGGCGCCGTGGAGACGGTCGCTGCCGGCGGGACGGCCTTCCCGCCGGCGGCACGCCAGGCGGCCAGCGACGCGCTGCGGGTGCCGACGCCTCGGGAGCTGGAGATCCTGGCGCTGGTCGCCGAGGGCCTCTCGAACGCCGAGATCGCCGACCGCCTGTCCCTGCGGGTCAAGACCGTCGAGAGCCAGCTCCGCCGGCTGTTCGACCGCTACGACGTGACGAGCCGCACGGCGCTGGTCCGGCTGGCCGCACGCCAGGGCTGGAGCGAGACCGACGACTAGGCGCGCTGGCGTTCAGGGCGTACCATCACCGACGCATTGATCGAGGATCCGAACACGAAGCACGGCGACTTCACGGGCCCGGGGCCGAATCTGCGGCGTCTGTCCTGTTTCGCCGAGGCCGACGATGTCCAGATCACGATCGATCAGGTCACCGACGGTCGCTGGGAGGTGCGGGCCGCCAGCACGCGCTGGGGCGAGCCCCACGCCGAGCGGCACCGCGACATCGAGATCGCGTGTGCGGCGCTCATCAGCTGGTTGATCGCCGCCGACGTGTGGGTGCCGTTCACCTGACCTACCAGAGGCCCGCCCGCAGGAGGCGGAGCAGGTCGGGGTGGTCGTCGGTCAGCGGCGCCACACCTTCCCGGATCGGCTCCCAGCCGGCCGCGAGCAGTCCCGGCACGTCGTCCGGCTCCCGTGTCGCGATGAGCCAGTGGCTGATGGTCGCGCCGAGACGCGCGTCCGCCTCGGTCGGGGTGTAGATGCGCTGGAGGACGGTCAGGCCGGCCTGTCGGGCCGCGCTGGCCACGGCCGGCGCAAGGTCGTAGTAGCGGTTCGACACGTGGAACGCCAGCATGCCGTCGGGGCGCAGGACCCGGGCATCGTCGGCGATGGCCTCGGCGGTCAGCAGGTGCGCCGGGACGGCATCAGACGAGAACGCGTCGAGGACCAGCAGGTCGTATGACCCGGCGGCCACCGGCTCGAGGGACAAGCGTGCGTCGCCGACCACGATGTCCGGGCGGATCGCGGCGTCCGCCAGCCAGGTGAAGTACGCCGGGTCCTCGGCCACGCGGATGACCAGGGGATCGATCTCATAGAACGTGAGCCGGTCGCCGGCGCGCATCCACGCCGCGACCGTGCCGGAGCCGAGCCCGACAACACCTATCGACCGCCCATCGCCAGTCGCCCCGCCGTCGTGTGCGGTCGCACGGCTGCGGATGATCCGGAAGGCGTCGCCGAGCGGGCCATTCGGCGTGTAGTAGGAGCCAGGGGTCCCGCGCAACGCCGGATCGGTCGACTGGATGCCGTGGACCGTGGTGCCGTTCATCAGGACGGTGAACGGGCTGCCCGGCGGGCGCAGGACGGCGGTGACGCCGAAGAAGCTGCGGTCCTGGAAGATCGCAGCCGGCGACAGGACGAAGACGGCGATGCCGAGGACCAGGGCTGTGGTCACGAACAGGAAACGCGGCTGGCCACCGACCAGGAGGATCAGTCCGCCGACGAGGAGCCAGCGCACGCCGGCCTCGAGCCCGATCGAGTGGCTTTCCGCCAGCCCGACGGTCAAGGCCACGGCGACGACCGCGTACGGCGCGAGCCGGCGCGGCGCGCCCGCGAAGAACGGCGACAGGTCGAATCGGCGACGCACGGCCGACGAAGGGGGCGCGGCGGCTGCTGAGTCGCCGGCGGCCTCGCCCGCGTTCGATCCGCCCAGTCGGAGCGCGAGTGCCCCGAGCGCCAGAACGAGGAGGAGCGGGTACTCCCAGACGCCCTTGAAGGCGATCGGTGCGACCACGGCCACCAGCGAGCTGGCAAGGACGCCGCCCGCCGACATCACGAGGTAGAACTCGGTCAGGTGCGCCGGCGACGGCCGATCCGCGGCCAGGCGCCCGTGGAGGCACGTCGCCACGATCCCCAGTCCGACGAACTCCAGCACGATGAGGGGTCCGATCGGCCAGCCGCCGGCCGATCCGAAGGGCACCCAGAGCAGGGTGATCGCGGCCGGGGCGAGCCACTCGGCGCCGGGCAGGAGCCGCCGGCCGTGCGCGGAGAAGGCGATCACGAATGTCAGCAGGTAGATCGCCAGTGGCACCACCCACAGGAGTGGCGCGGAGATGAGGTCGGTGGTGATGAAGTTGGTCACGGCCGACAGGAGGCCCGAGGGTATGGCGGCGAGAAGGAGCCAGCGACCGCGGCGGCGCCAGTCGATCCGCTCCGCGGTGGCGGCCTCGTCCCGGACCGGAGCAGCCGGGGTGGCGGTGGCGGTCGATCGGGGTGTCGCGCGCGGCGTCGCGCGCACCCGCCGGAGGACCAGCGCCGCACAGGCCGCCAGGCAGGCGATGAGGATCACGATGCCGCCGGCCCACAGCGTTCGTTGCGCGGCCAGCCCCAGGGCCGGCTCGATCAGGAACGGGTAGGCGAGGAGCGCGGCGAACGATCCCGCGTTGCTCAGGGCGTACAGCCAGTAGGTGTCCGCCGGCTCGCCGTCGGCGGCACGGATGGCGGCCAGCCACGAGCTCAGCAGCGGCGTCGTCGCCGTGATCAGCAGGGCCGGAGCCCCGATCGTCACGAGAAGGATCCAGACCAGGTTGACCACCGCGGGCAGACCGACGTCGCGCAGGTCGCCGATCCGGACCGGGGCGACGGCCAACGCGGCCACTGCGGCGAGCGCCAGCACCACGTGGACGATGGCCCCGCGACGAGGTCCGAGCCACGTCGCGGACACGTGCCCGTATGCGTAGCCGGCAAGCAGCACG
Source organism: uncultured Chloroflexia bacterium (assembly GCA_963704775.1). GTDB lineage: Bacteria > Chloroflexota > Limnocylindria > Limnocylindrales > CSP1-4 > SPCO01. The sequence goes on from CAVPHR010000001.1 coordinate 538,214, forward strand.
GTCTGAAAGAAGAAGAGCACCGTGGCCCACACGGCGGGCGTGCCGCCGAACGTCGGCAGCGTCAGCCGTCCGACCAGCGGCTCCACGGTGAACAGGAGGAACGCCGACAGGGCGATCGTGGCCGCGAACACCGGCAGGGCCAACGCGGCGGCCCCTGCACGCGCGCGCAGGGCGTCGCCCACCGTCCTGTCGCCGATCCGCTCAGCAACCGTCGTCATCGTTCGATGGTGCCGGGCAACCGGCGCTGGGGCCATGGTCCGGTCGGGCCATCCGCACCTGACCGTTGGTCAGGCATGATCAGCCCTTGATGCGCTCGCGATGCTGATCGGTGAGCGCCCGGGCAGCGACGAGCCAGTCCCGCATCAGGACGAGCTGCTTGTCCGTCGCGTCGGCGAAGAGCTCGACACCCTCCTCGACGATCGGACCGTAGAAGCGGTTCACCTGCTCGAAACCTTCGCCGGTCATCTCGACCAACACCCGGCGGCGGTCATTGGGATCGCGGAGTCGTCGGACGAACCCCCTCTGCTCCAGGCGATCGACCAACGCGGTGGTCGCTGCCGATGAGAGGCCCGTCCCCGCGCTGAGTTCGCCCGCCGTCTTCTCGCCGTCAACGAGCCAGTCCAGGCAGCGCAAGTCGGTCGGATTGAGACCCAGCGCCCGCCCGACGGCATCGTCGAACGACTGGGTGCTGCGCTGGTAGGCCTGCATCGCGCGACCGGCCTCAGCGATCAAGGCTTGACGGTTCTTTCCCAATGCCACTATCCTTCGATAGTCGAACTATCACAATCTCGAAATACCAGTAATTCAAGAGAGGATATCACGGTGCGGATACTGATCGCCGGAGGGGGCATCGCCGGATCCGTCACAGCCCTCGCCCTGCAACGGGCCGGGATCGAGGCAACGGTCTTCGAATCGCAGCCCCGCAGCGATCGCGACATCGGCTCGTATTTCACGATCTCACCGAACGGGCTCGACGCGCTCGATGCCGTCGGCGTCCTCGGCCTTGTCAAGCCGATCGGGCTCGCCACGCGACGCAATGTCCTGTGGGACGCGGGGGGACGCCGCCTCGGCGTGACGGGACTGGGCGCCGCGTTGTCCGACGGGACGGTCGCGCAGACCGTGAAGCGTCCACGGCTTGCCCGCCTCCTTCTCGATGAGGCCGTCCGACGCGGCATCGCGGTCGAGTTCGACCGCCGGCTTGCGGACGCCGCGATCGGGGCCGACGGCGTGACAGCCACCTTCGACGACGGGAGCCGGGCGACCGGTGACCTCCTCGTGGGTGCCGACGGGATCCACTCGGTCACTCGCCGCCTCATCGACCCGAACGCACCGACTGGCCGCTACGTCGGGCTGACGAATTTCGGCGGGATCACGCACGGCGCGTCCCTCGACGTGGAGCCCGAAGCCTGGCACATGATCTTCGGGCGCCGGGCGTTCTTCGGCTACTACGTCGCGCCGGACGGTGATGTCATCTGGTTCGTGAACTGGCCCCGAGCCGAGATCAGCCGCACGGAACGCGCCACGACCTCGGACCAAGCCTGGAAGGAACGGCTCATCGACCTCTTCACCGAAGACGTCGGTCCGGCCGGCCAACTCATTCGTGATGGCCTTCTCGAGCTCGCCGGCGACAATACGTTCGATCTTGGCCATGTTCCCGTCTGGCATCGCGGGCCGCTGGTCGTCATCGGCGATGCGGCGCACGCGCCGGCGCCGAGTTCCGGACAGGGCGCGTCGATGGCCGCCGAGGACGGGATCGTCCTGGCGAAGGCGCTGCGCGACCTCCCGTCGATCCCCGAGGCTCTCGCCGCCTACGAACAGGTGCGGCGTGCCCGCGTCGAGCGAATCGTGGCGATCGGGGCCCGGAGCAGCAGTGCCAAGGTGCCCGGGCCGGTCGGCCGGGTCATACGCGACCTCGTCCTGCGGCTGGTCTTCCGGTTCTTCGTGACCGACCGCTCCATGGCCTGGCAGTACGACCATCGCGTCGAGTGGGACCGGCGCGTGTCGGGCGACGTGGGTCGTCCCGACCTTGGCGTGCCGCGACCGTTGTCCTAGACTGTCCACCTGCCGGGCGGGAGTAACTCAGCTGGCAGAGTGCTTGCTTCCCAAGCAAGATGTCGCGGGTTCGAATCCCGTCTCCCGCTCCAACCCCCTGCTCGAGGACCCGCGGCCCCGCTAGCTTGCTGCCGGAGCCTCGTGGATCGTCTGAGCGGCTCTGATGCCCGACTCGAGCGCGCCCTGGATCCAGGCGTGGTACAGCGAGCAGTGCTCGCCGGCGAAGTGGATCCGGCCCTCGGGGCGGACGATGTCCGCCTGGAGGTCGGTCTGCTGCTCCGGCGCGAACATCGCGAACGCGCCGCGCGCCCAGCGGTCGGCGTACCAGGCGTGTGAGGCGCCGACCTCGTACTCCTCGCGGATCCGGGGATGGATCCGGGCCACGTCGTCGAGCGCCTCCTCGAGCCGGGTCTCCTCGTCCATCGCGCCCCACTGCAGCGCGTCCTGGCCCCACGTGTAGCTCGCCAGCAGCACGCCGCGCGTGGTCGTCGGGTCCGGCGTCGGGTAGTTCATCCGCCGGATGGGCAGGTCCGTGACGGTCGCCGCCGCCGAAGATGCCGTCGTCCGTCCTCCCAGAACCGGTTGCGGACCTGGAACAGGACCTTGGTCGAGGCGTGGTAGTTGAGCTGGCGGATCGCCCGCTGCTTGGCGTGCGAGAACGGCGTGGATGACCTCGATCGTTCGCAGCACGGAGAACGGGATCGTCACGATCGCGTAGTCGCCGCGCACGCTGAACCGGCCCGCCTCGGTCTTGTAGTGGACGGTCACCCCGTCGGGGTCCTGGTCGAGGGCGAAGACGTCCGCCCCGAAGCGGACCTCGTCCTGGAGCTGCCCGTAGAAGGCGTTCGGGCAGCCCGTCCATCCCGCCGGCGATCTCCTGCATGTCGACATACGCGCCGCCGAGGTCCTCGCGCAGCATCTCGACGACCGCGTTGTGCATGTCGGCTTCGAGGAAGTTCATGACGGCGTAGTACTCGATCGCGCCCGCGCGACCAGCCCTTGTGGCGCAGGAACTCGTAGAGCGAGTACTGGTCGTACTCGCGCACGATGTGCTCCCACGCCGGCGTCGCCTTCGTTGCTCGACCATCGCTCGGAGGTCGCCGATCGTCGATTCCCAGAGCTCGTCGGCGTTGCGGCCGCGCTCGTGCTCCTCGACGGTGAACGGCAGGCGACCAGGGTCGCGGTCCGCCTCCTCCTTCGTCATCCGCACGCCGCCGATGTGGACGAGCGCCTTGGGGTTGCCCATCACGAACGGGCGAAGCTGGAGGCCGAACAGGTCGCAGTAGCGCAGGGTCAGGTCGTGGGCGCGCGGGATGCGCATCCCGCCGGCCTCGGCGTAGAGGCCGGGCGCGAACGTGCGCAGCGTGTAGATCCGGCCGCCGACCCGGTTCTGCGCCTCGAGGACGGTCGACATCGTGGCCCTGGCGCTTGAGCTCGAAGGCGGCCACCAGGCCGGCCAGGCCCGCACCGATGATGACGACCTGCTTGGGCGGGCCCGGCCGCCAGTCAAGGCCGGAATCCGGAGTGGCGAGCACCTCCGGATCGACCGGCGTGGTGACCGGGGGGACCTCATCCGGGGTGGGATCGGTCATGCCGAGGGCCTCCTGACGTGAAACAGCGACTGGACGGTCACCCGAGATGGACGCGACGTTAGCGCAGCCTACGCTCCCGGTGATCGACCGTGCGTGGCGCTGTGCACGAACGACATTGACGCCCCGGCTTGCACGACACTTGGCCCGTGTCATCGGGCCAACCCCTGCTCCAGCAACGAGACTTCCGGGCGTTCCTCGGCGCCCGGCTGACGAACTCGCTGGCCGTCAGCGCGCTCACGACCGTCGTCGCGTTCCAGACGTATCAGATCACCCATGACCCGTTGTCGCTCGGCTGGCTCGGCCTCGTCGAGGCCATCCCGGCCCTCGCACTCGTCCTGTTCGGCGGGCACGTGGCGGACCGGCGGGACCGTCGGTCGATCATCCTGCTCACGAGCGCCGGACTGACGCTGGGCACGGCGACCCTGGCGGCCCTCGCCGCGGCCGACCTCCTGGGGCTCGGGCTCATCCTCGTCCTGATCTTCCTGACCGGCGTGGCGAGCGGCTTCGAGCGCCCGGCGCTGGTGGCCTTCGAGGCCCAGATCATCCCGCGCGACCAGGCGACCCGCGGGATCTCGTTGAGCAGCAGCTTCAGCCTGGCCGGATCGATCCTCGGCCCGGTGATCGGCGGGGTCTCGGTGGCGGTCTTCGACCTCGCCCCGACCTATGGCGCGATCGCGGTCCTGCTCTCGATCTCGACCGGCTGCGTCTTCCTGATCGAGCGCAAGCCGATGCCAGAACCGGTGGAAGGCGAACCGTTCCTGCAGGGACTCCTGATCGGCATCCGCTACGTCGCCAAGAGCCCGCCGCTCCTCGGGTCGATGGCACTCGACCTGTTCGCGGTCTTCTTCGGCGGTGCCATCGCCCTGCTCCCTGTCTTCGCCAGCGACGTCCTGCACGTCGGCGCGGCGGGCCTGGGCGTGCTGCGGACGGCGCCGTCGATCGGCGCCCTCCTGGTCATGGTCGTCGCGACCCGCTGGCCGCCGAGTCGCCACGCCGGGCGCACGTTCCTCATCTGCGTGGCCGGCTTCGGCGTCAGCATGATCGTGTTCGGGCTCTCGACCAGCTTCTGGCTGTCGATGGCGGCCCTGTTCATGAGTGGCGTCACCGACGGGATCAGCATGGTCATCCGCTCGACGATCCTGCGCGTCCTGTCGCCAGAGGCGATCCGCGGCCGGGTCGCGGCGGTGAACTGGGTGTTCATCGGCGCCTCGAACGAGCTGGGGGCCTTCGAGAGCGGCGTGGCCGCCCGGCTGCTCGGCACGGTCACCGCCGTCGTCGCCGGCGGGGTGTTCACGCTCGGCGTCGTCGCGGCGATCGCCGTGCTGGTGCCGGGCCTGCGCAACCTCGATCTCGATCGCGCGGAACCGCCCGATCCCGACGTCGGGATGGGTCGCGTCTCTGCGGAGATCGGGTCGGGCCTGCGCAGCGACCGCGCGCCCGACCAGGACCCTGCCTGACCCTCAGGCGCGACCGTCGAGTGGGATGCGCGCGCCCGTGATAGCCGCCGCTTCGTCGCTGCACAGGAAGCGCATGACCGAGGCGATCTCCCCGGGCGTGGTCCATGCCGCGTTCTTGGGCAACGGCTCGGTCTCGCGCTCGTGCTCCACATCGATCTTCTTGACCACCACCAGGTTCGCGGTCACGCCGTCCGCGGCGACTTCACGCGCGAGCGTGCGGAGGAGGGTCTCCTCGGCGCCCTTCGAGATGGCGTAGGCCGCGCCCTTGACGGCCGGGTTCGCGGCGAATGGCGTCGTGACAGCCACGATCCGTCCCCAGCCACGCTCGACCATCCCCGGGACGACGGCCTGGACGACGTTCAGCGTCGACCACAAGTGCTGGTCGAGCATCCCGCGCAGGTCGTCGGCGGCCAGCTCGACGACGGGCATCCCGGCCGCCCAGCCACCAACGAGGTGGAGGACGGCCTCCACCCGCCCGAAGCGCTCGACGACCGCGTCGACGGCCGCGCGCGCCGCCGCGGGATCCGTGAGGTCGGCGACCGCCGGGGTCCAGCGGTCCGCGGCGAGGCCGAGGTCTGCGGCGACGGCCGTCAGGCGGTCGGCGTCCGTCCCGACGAGTCCGAGCCGGGCGCCCGTCGCTGCGAACGTGGCGACCACCACGCGCCCGAGCCGCCCGGTCGCACCCGTGACGAGGACGACCCGCTCGGCATCGGCGTTCATCGCACGACTCTAGCGCGCCTCGTCATGCCGCGCGGCTGACGAGGGCCGCGATGACCAGGCCGACGTACGCGAGGTAGAACGCCCCGCCCACGAGCAGGCGACGGCCCCGCAGGACCGGCGACCGCCCGAACCCGAAGATCGCGAGGATCGAAGCGAAGGCGATCCCCGCCGAAGCGAAGGCCAGTAGCGAGTCGGCGTCGATGCTCCAGGCGGCACCCGCGAAGAGCAGCACGACCACGGTCGGGATGGCGCTCTGGAAGACCATCGCCCCGGTGATGTTGCCCATCGCGAGCGTGTCCTTGCGTTGGTGGACCCAGATGACCGAGTTGAACTTCTCGGGCAGTTCGGTGGCGATCGGGGCGATGACGAGGGCGAGGAGCGCCTCGTCGAGTCCGAGATCGTGGGCCAGGGCGCCGACGGCGTCGACGAAGAGGTACGCCCCGCCGACGATGCAGGCGAGCGAGATCAGGACCTGGACGTTGACGATGCGCAATCGGGGTGTCGCGGGGTCGGCGCGCCGTCCGCGCGGGTCCAGCGCATGCATCCGGAGCGGGTTGAGGTCTTTGGCGTCCACATCGGGGTCCGCCTCGAAGTGGCCCTTGACGTACCAGACGTACGTGCCGATCAGGACCACGGCCGCGGCGTAGCGGGCGACGGCGAGATCCGCGGGCAGGAACGCGACGCCGACCGCGAGCGCGTAGCAGAAGGAGAAGTAGCGCAGATCGTGGGTGAGGACCGTGCGGTCGACGAGCATCACGTCGTCGCCGCCCTTCCGGCTCCGGTACAGCACGGCGACGCCGGTCACGAACATCGCCAGCGTCGCGAGCATGAACGGCGCGCCCAGCAGCGCTCCCACGCCGATCGCGTGGCCGGCCTCACCGCCAGTGAGCAGGATCGCGATCGTCGGGATCATCGTCTCGGGCAATGCCGTCCCGACGGCGGCGAGGACGGACCCGACAGCCCCTTCGGCCAGCCCGAGCGTCCGCCCGAACCACTCGATGCCGTTCGTGAACAGCTCGGCGCCGAGCAGGATGATGAGCAGGGCGAGGACCAGCAGGGCGATCTCGCCCATGGGCATCGGACTCCAGATTCGGTGGGTGCGCCAGGCGAGCGCGGCCTGGCTGCCTAATCTATCGGCGCGGGCCGCGCGGTGCTCCGTCGGACGGTGGAGACGGGCCCTCGATCACGCCCGGCGGGCGCGCGACCGGCCCCGGACCCGCAGGGACGCGCTGCGGGCCGGCATGTCGCCGACCAGGGACTGGCCGACCGGCACGCGAGCGATGACCGCGATGGCGGCCCCGATCGGCCGTGATGCAGCTGCGGTCGCCGCACCGACGACGGCCGTCGTGGCTGATGCGGCGGCCGTCTTCTTCGGGGTCACCGGCTGGATCGAGATGTAGCGGCCATCCCAGATCATCCGCTTGGGCGCGTACCGCCACGGCGTGAAGAAGCGCCGGAACTGGGCGACGGTGAGCTTCGTGTTCGGCTTCATGTCATAGCCGTTCTTGCTCTGCCGCCCGTAGAGCGGCCCCGTGACGCGAACGCTCGTCACCTTGAAGTCCGAGGTCGCCGCCGGATCGGCCGTCGCGGTGAACCCGGTGAGGACCCAGGCGTGGTTGCCGCGCGATACCGTCACACCGACCGGCAGGTTGGTCTTGCGCAATCGGATGACGGCCAGGCGCAGGGCGCTGTCAAACGACTTCGATGCGATCAGGCGATAGCGCCCATCGACGTAGTGGCGGAACCCGGCCGCCCAACCCTGGGCGTCGACGCCGGCGGAGAGCGGCAGGCGATATCGGTTGTGGCCGCGCATCCAGTTGAAGTACCGCCGCTGGTTGGCGGTCGTGTGGTCGCGCGTGCCGCGGGTGATGTTGCGGATGATCTGGATGCTCGCCGCCGTGCACCAGAGCCAGCTCTTCTGCGTGGTGAAGACGCCGCTGCGGTACAGGTTCACCCCGCCCTTCCAGGGCGAAAGGGCGGCCGCCTGGGGATCCGCGGCGGCGACGGCGCCCCGGGTTGCCCCCGCGGCGGAGGGGGCGGAAGCGCCCACCGCGCCCGCTGCGAGGATCAGGGCCAACGCCAGCGACGTCGCCATCCGGCGGGGCGCAAGGCCCAGCCGTGTCGGTCCGGCCATGCCGTCATCCTGCCCCACCTCGGCGGATCGTGCACGGTTGGCAGCGTCTCGAGCGGGCGCGACCATCAGGACGCCCCGGCGTCCATCGAGCGCGGTGCGGTAGGCTCTCGCCCGCCGGCCGGACGTGCCCGGCCGCGATGGAGGCCCGATGCGACCGACGCTCAAGGTCCTCGACGACGACCTCATCGCCCGGATCCTTGACGAGGCGAAGCGGGTCCTCGCCGAGGTCGGCATGGAGATCCGCGGGGCGACGATGCGCCAGCGGCTGGTCGACGCCGGCCTCCCGACCACGGCGGATGGCCGGGTCCTGTTCCCGCGCGAGGTCGTCGAACGGGCGATCGCCGATGCCCCGAAGGCGTTCACCTTGTACGACCGCGACGGCAACCCGCACGCGGACCTGGGCGGCGACCGCGTCCATTTCGTGCCGGGATCGTCCGGGCTGAAGGTGCTCGACTACCGGACCGGCGAGACGCGCCTCGCCAACTCGACCGACTTCGTCGAGTACGTGCGGGTCGGCGACGGGCTCCACAACATCCCGTATCTCGCGACGGCCTTCTCGACCAACGACGACATCGAGGCCCAGGTGTCCGATGCGTGGCGCCTGTACATGATCCTGACGAACACCAAGAAGCCGGTCGTGTCGGGGGCCTTCACCGAGCACGGCGTCATCCGGATGGTCGAGATGATGCAGCTGTTCCGGGCCGACCGGGCCGACCTCATCGCCCGCCCGATGAGCATCTTCACGATCACCGCGACGGGCAACTTCCGCTACAGCGAGGACTCCTGCCAGAACCTCATCGACTGCGTCGAGGCCGGCATCGCGGTCGAGATCGTGCCGGTCACATTGATGGGGCTGATCGCGCCGGTCACCACGGTCGGGGCGACGGTCTTCCACACGATCGACGTCCTCGCGGGCATCACCATGGCCCAGATCATCCGGCCGGGCGCGCCGGTCCTCTTCGGCGGGGCGCCGGCCACGTTCCACATGAAGATCGCGAGCTCGCCGATGGCCGCCATCGAGGCCCTCCAGCTCGACGCGGCCTATGTCGCGGTCGCCAAGGCGCTCGACCTGCCGTGCCAGTCGTACATGGCCCTCTCGGACTCGCCGATCCTGGACGCGCAGGCGGGCGCCGAGACGTTCGGCAGCGCGCTCATCGCCGCGCTGGCGGGCGTGAACTCGGTGTCCGGCCCCGGGATGCTCGACTTCCTGCTCGTGTTCAACCTGCCGAAGCTCGTTTTCGACGACGAGATGTGCGGGCAGGCGCTCCGCTTCGTGCGCGACATCCACCCCATCGACGACCTGCCGGTCGGGGCGCTCATCGACCAGCTGATGGCCGATCAGCACCTGATCATGGCCGAGCACACGATGGCGAACTGGCCGTCGGAGCTGTACCTGCCATCGGCGATCGTCGATCGCGACAACCGCGAGAACTGGACCAAGCTCGGGTCCAAGGACACGTACCAGCGCGCCTGCGAGGAGGCGGACCGGCGGCTGGCGGCGTACCGGGCGCCGGAGACCGATCCCGCGATAGACGAGGAGTTGCGGCGGATCATCCGGTCCGGGCTCGACAACCAGACCGAGCTGCCGTTCATCCCGCCGGCCCTGGAGCCGACCGAGGCAGCGCTCGCGGCGACGGCCGGTCCGGTGCGGCGGCGCAATCCCCGGCGTGGCGGCTGACGCTGCGCGCTTCGAGCGACTGATGGACGAGCGCATCGGGCGCAGCCTGTTCGATCCCACGATCCGGCTGCCGGCGTTAGTGCTGCGGGAGACGGCCCTCGCGCACGACATCGCGCTCCTCGCCGAGTTCTGCCGGTCGCATGGCATCTCGTTCGCGCCCCACGGCAAGACCACGATGGCACCGGCAATCTTCCGGCGACAGGCCGAGGCGGGCGCCTGGGCGATCACCGTCGCGACACCCTGGCAGGCCGAGGTGGCGGTCGACGCCGGCATCGAGCGGGTCCTCATCGCCAACGAGGTCGTCGACGACGCCGGGCTGGCCTGGATCGGCGAGCTGCTTGACCGCGACGGGCCGGAGCTGCTGGTCTGTGCCGACTCGGTGGCTGGCGTCGAGCGGATGGCGGTCAGGCTGCGGGGTGGCCGTCGGGGGCTGCCCGTGCTCGTCGAGGTCGGGGTGGCCGGGGCGCGGACCGGCGTCCGCACCGAGGAGGAGGCCGAGGCCGTCGCGCGCGCGATCGATGCCGCCGATGCCCTGACACTGGCCGGCGTCTCGCTCTATGAAGGGGTGGTCGGCGGGGAGACCACGACGGAGCGCGAGGCGGCCGTCCGCGAGCTGACCGACAGGACACGACGGGTCGTCGGCCTCCTCGGCGAGCTCCTCGACCGTGCCGGGATCGACGAGATCGTCGTCACCGGCGGCGGCAGCACCTACCCGGACGTCGTGGCCGAGGAGCTCACCAGGGCCTGGGACACGTCACTCCCCGTCCGCGTCGTCCTCCGCAGTGGCGCGTACGTGACCCACGATCACGGCCTGTACGAGCGGTCGTCGCCGTTCGGCATGCGGGCCGCGGCTGGGGCCCCCCGCCTCCAGCCCGCCATCGAGGTCTGGGCGCCCGTCCTGTCCGTCCCCGAGCCTGGGCTCGCGTTCGCTGGCGCCGGCCGGCGCGACCTCCCGGTCGACCAGGACCTGCCCGTCATCATCAAGGTCCGGGCCGCCGACGACGGCCCCGTCAGGACTGCCGAGCCGGGCTTCACGGTCACGAAGCTCAATGACCAGCACGCGTTCCTGGCGTTGTCGGACGGAGCGCACGTGGCCGTGGGCGACCTGGTCGCCTTCGGGATCTCGCACCCGTGCACCGCGTTCCAATTATGGCGCGAGGCCCTCGTCGCCGATGACGCGGACCGGATCCTCGAGGTCTACGAACTGCGGTTCTGAACCGGCTCGTCGGTCAGCTCGCCGCCGCGGACCGTCGCGCCCAGCACGATCGCGGCGGAGACGAGCACGATGTTCTTGATGATGTACTGGCCTTCGAGCGTCGGCGCGAACGGGAAGACGGTCCAGGTCTCCTCGGGGAATAGGAACAGCGGCATGATCGTGCCCACCATCTGGACGAAGAGCAGGAAGAGCGTCACGCGCATCCACCGGCCGATGAGCAGTCCGACGCCGATCGCGACCTCCCAAAGAGCAAGGAACGGCACCGCCACCGACGCGGGCACGAGTCCGCCGGTCAGGGTCTCGATCGTTCGGCCGGCGAGCGCCTCGGCCGGGCTGGAGCCCGGGAAGAGCTTGAGGGCGCCGAACCACAAGAAGATGATGGCCAGCGCCATCCGGAGCAGGGTCAGCCCGTGATCCGCCATCCATCCCGTGATCTGCCGGTCGATCCGATCGAACCAGCCCGTCGTCGCCGCGACCACTCGTGACCTCCATGCTTCGTCGAACTCGTTTGTAGCACGCGGGGCCGGCGCGCGCCGCGGCCGGGTCAGGCCGACTCGATCTCGCGCTTTCGGCGGGCGACGAACGCATCGAGCGCCTCGGCCACCGGCGGGTCCAGGGCCGGCGGGACCGCATCGGCCAACAGGCGCTTCCAGACCGTGTTCGCGCGTTCCGTGGCCGTCCGCGAGCCGTCGGCCTGCCAGGTCTCGAAGTTGCGCCAGTCCGAGATCATCGGCCTGTAGAAGGCGTGCTCGAACCGCTCGAGCGTGTGGGCGGTGCCGAAGAAGTGCCCGCCCGGCCCCACCTCGGCGATCGCGTCGAAGCCGAGACTGCCCTCGTCGACGGGCAGTGGCTGGAGCACCTCGGAGATCATCTGGAGGATCTCGGCATCGACGATGAGCTTCTCGAACGACGCGGTCAGCCCGCCTTCGAGCCAACCGGCGCCCTGGTAGAGCAGATTGACGCCGCCCATCACCGCGCCCCACACGGCCATCTCGGCCTCGTAGGCGGCCTGGGCGTCGACGACGTTCGAGGCTGTCGCGTTCGATGACCGCCACGGCAAGCCGTAGCGGCGGGCCATCTGGCCGCTCGCGAACTGGCACTTCACTGACTCCGGCGTCCCGAAGGCCGGCGACCCCGTGCGCATGTCCACGTTCGACGTGAACGCGCCGTAGAGCATCGGCGCCCCCGGCCGCACGATCTGGGCGAGCGCGACAAGGAACAGGGCCTCGGCGTTCTGCTGCGCGATCGCGCCCGCGAGTGAGACCGGGCTCATCGCGCCCGCGAGCGTGAACGGCGTCGCGACGACAGGCTGGCCGTGCATCGCCATCTCGATGAGCCCGTCGCCCATCGGGCCGTCGAGGCGGAGCGGCGAGTTCGTGTTGATGATCGTCATGCAGCTCGGCTCATCGACAAGCGCGTCCTCGTCGATGCCGCGGACGAGGGCGGCGACCGCGATCGCGTCCTGGACCGGCGTCGCCCCGAAGCCCAGGCACTGCCAGGTCTTGTCGAGCTCGGTCGCGAACGTCCGGTACATGTCGAGATGGCGGGTGGCGACGGGCAGGTCCGTGGGCTCGAGCGGTCCCCCGCCCTCCTGGTGGATGACGTCGAGCGCCCCGATGAGCCGCACGTAGTCGACGAAGTCCGCGAAGTTGCCGGCGCGCCGGCCATGGTCGAGATCGGTCACGAACGCGGGCCCACCGACGGCACAGAACACGAGATGCCCGGGTCCGAAGACGACGTTCCGCTCCGGATTCCGGGCATGGAGCGTGAATTCCGACGGCGCGGTGGAGATGAGCTCCTCGACCTGGGCCGGGTCGAGCCGGACAGTGCGCTCCAGCCGGTCGACCCGGGCGCCGGCACCGGCGAACGCGTCGAGGGCGCGGTCGCCGAGGACCTCGAAGCCGATCTCGGACAGGATCCGCAGCGATGCCCGGTGGACGGTCTCGACCTGCTCCTCCGACAGGATCTCGAGCGGCCGGAACGGGTTCGTCAGCAGGCGCCACGGGAGCTGCTCGACGCCGGCCACCACGCGCCGCGTGCGGCGGCGATGCGCCTCCGGAGCGGGCGTGTCGGGCGTCTCGGCGTCGTCCATCGCGCCCGATGCTACGCGGCCGGTCGACGCAGACGCGTCGACGTCCCGGCGGGCGCCGCGAGGCCGTCACGCGTCGAGCGCACCGGCACGCGATCCGGACCCCCGATTTCTCATGCCCATCTCAGACGCCCGCCCTGAAATGAGGGCACCTGACCCCCTGCGGGAGGTCCCCCCTCACGCCCGGACACGGAAGGAAGACCGATGAAGCTCAAGATCCTCGCGGTTGTCGCGCTCGGGGCGGTCGGCGTGGGCGCCGCCGTATACGCGATGGGGGGTGTCTCCGCCAGTGCGGCGAGCACGACCCAGTTCCTGACGAGTCCGGCCACGACCGGCGACGTGACCGATGACGTCGCCGCCACCGGGGCCCTCGGCTCGCAGGCGAGCTACGGCCTCGTCTTCGGGAGCGATCCGTATCTCGTGACCGACACGGCCACTCCTCCCAGCTCGACGACGACCTGGCCCGTGACCGAGGTCAAGGTCAAGGTCGGCGACACCGTCACCAAGGGCGCCGTCCTCGCGACCGCGAACACCGCAGACCTCAGGCGCGACCTCGCGAATGCGACCAACGCCCTCAAGTCCGCACAGGTGAGCCTCCGGGCGGCCAAGACCGACCTCTCGGATGCGGAGGATGCCGACGTCACGGCGCAGATCCGCCAGGCGAAGATCGGCCTCTACAACGCGGAGTCGCAGGTCTCGAAGGCCGAGGACGATCGCGATGCGATCAAGGCCCAGATCGCCGTCGCCACGCTGAAGTCGCCGATCGACGGGATCGTCACCGAGGTCAACGTGACCGCCGGCTTCGATGCGCCGTCGGGCGCGGCCATCGTGGTGGACTCGACCACGCTCCAGATCACGACCGACGTCGTCGAGAGCGACCTCGCGGACATCAAGGTCGGCCAGGAGGCCGCCGTCAGCGTGTCCGCGATCGACGCGAACCTCACCGGCACCGTCTCGGCGATCTCGCCGGTCGCCAGCAGCGACAGCAACTCCGGCGTGGTGAGCTATCCGGTCACGATCACGCTCGCGAACGCGCCGGCCACCGCCCGGGCGGGCATGAGCGCGGACGTGACGGTCACGGTCCAGAGCGCCAAGAACGTCCTGACCGTGCCGGCCGAGGCGTTGCGTGGCTCCACGGGCGACTACAGCGTGATGGTCCTCGGCGCGGACGGGCAGCCGCAGGCCAAGGCGGTCGACGTCGGACTGGTCACAAACACCACGGCCGAGATCAAGAGCGGCCTCACCGAGGGTGAGGCAGTCGTGACCGGCACCGCGAGCGCGCAGAACGCGGCGACGAACCCGACCGGCGGCTTCGCCGTGCCCGGCAACGGTCCGATCATCCGCGACGGCGGCACCTTCCCTCGCGGCAACGGCAACACCCGCAACTCGAACGGGAACTGACCGATGACCCAGCCGATCATCGATCTCGATCGGGTCAGCCGGACCTACCAGATGGGGCACGTCGAGGTGCCCGCCCTCGCCGACGTCAGCCTCCAGGTGCATCCCGGCGAGTTCCTCGCGATCGTCGGGCCGTCCGGCTCGGGCAAGACCACGATCATGAACATCCTCGGCTGCCTGGACCGACCGACCGCCGGGCAGTACACGCTCGACGGCACGCCCGTCGGCGACCTGGACGACGACAGCCTGGCCGCAGTGCGGAGCCGGACCATCGGCTTCGTCTTCCAGTCGTACAACCTGCTGCCGCGGACGACTGCGCTGGAAAACGTCGCGACGCCGCTCCTCTACCAGGGCGTGTCGCGCTCGAAGCGCCAGGCCCGCGCCAAGACCGCGCTCGAGCGACTCGGCCTCGGCGATCGCCTCGACCATGAGCCGACCGAGCTCTCCGGCGGCCAGCAGCAGCGGGTCGCCGTCGCGCGGGCCATCGTGACCGAGCCCGCCCTCATCCTCGCCGACGAGCCGACCGGCAACCTCGACAGCCATGCCGGTGCCGAGGTCATGGCCCTGCTCCACGAGCTCAACGATGCCGGCCGGACCATCGTCCTCATCACCCACGACACCGAGATCGCAGCCGCCGCCACGCGCCAGATCCACCTGCGCGACGGCCGGGTCGTGGCATGAGCCTCCTCGAACTCCTCCGACTCGCGCTCTCGCGGCTGCGCACGAGCCGCCTCCGGGCTGCCCTGACCATGCTCGGCGTCATCATCGGCGTCGCCTCGGTCGTGGCGCTGGTAGGCGTCGGCCAGGGCACCACGTCGAACATCACCAACCGGCTCTCGAGCCTCGGCACGAACCTGCTGACGGTCAGCCCGACCGGTGGCGGCGCGTCCAGCGGCACGTTGACGCTCGAGGATGCGGACGCGATCGGCGAGCTGGCATCGGTCGCGGGCGTGGCCCCGGAGGTCTCGACGAGCCTGCTCGTGCAGGCCGGCGACAAGAGCACGACGACCACGATCGTGGGGACGACGCCGGCCTACCCGACTGTCCGCGCCTACGACGTCTGGCAGGGAACGTTCCTGACCGACGTCAGCGTCGACCGCGACCTGCGCGTGGCCGTGCTGGGTGCGTCCACGGCCACCGACCTGGGACTCGGGGCGTCGGACGTCGGCTCGGAGATCTCGATCGCCGGGATCCCGTTCCGGGTCATCGGCATCCTCCAGCCGAAGGGCGGCAGCGGGTTCCAGGATCCCGACGACCAGGTCATGGTGCCGGTCGGGCGCCGTGCAGAAGTACTTCGTCGGCGGCGACACGGTCCGAACGATCGGGGTGAGCGTCGCGCAGGCCGACCAGATGACCGCGACCAAGACCGAGCTGACCGCGCTGCTGCGCGATCGCCACGACCTCGCAGCGGCGGATGACGACGACTTCCAGGTCTTCGACCAGACCCAGCTCCTCGCGGCCGCGTCCTCGATCAGCGCGACGCTGACCCTCCTGCTCGGCGGGATCGCCTCGATCTCGCTGGTCGTCGGCGGCATCGGGATCATGAACATCATGCTCGTGTCGGTCCGCGAGCGGACCCGCGAGATCGGCATCCGCAAGGCGGTCGGCGCCCGCGGCCGCGACATCCTCGCCCAGTTCCTCGTCGAGGCCCTGACGCTCTCGCTCCTGGGCGGCCTCATCGGCATCGCCGTCGGGCTCGGCGTCTCGGCGCTCATCGGCCAGCTCGCCGGCTGGGGCTTCACGTTCAACGTCGCGACGGTCGTCGCGGCCGTCGTCTTCAGCCTCGCGGTCGGGGTCGTGTTCGGCGTCTGGCCGGCACGCCAGGCCGCTCGCCTCGATCCCATCAGTGCACTGCGCTACGAATAGCAAGGAGACACCCGTGTCCGACGATCCAACCCAGTCCACGCCGGTCCAGCCGATCTGGGCCGCACCCACGACGCCGCTCATCGAGCCGGCACCGGCCGCCGCCGCGCCACCCATCGCGCCGGCCGCGGGCCCCGGCATCGAACCGGTCCGGCCGGTCATCACCGCACCGCGTCGCTCGTCGTCGGGCCGCTGGCTCAATCTCCTGCTCGGCGTCGCGGCGGCCGTCGCCATCGGCGGGATCGCGTTCGCCGTCGGCCGGAGCACGGCCCCCGTCGCCGCGGCCGGGTTCAACCGGGGACCCGGCAACGGCGGCAACTTCGTCCAACGATCCTTCGACCCGAACGCGTCGTTCGCGCCGGGACGCGGCGGCAATGGCGGGCTGTTCGGCGCGGGCGGCCTGACCGTCGAGGGCACCGTCACGTCCGTCACGAGCGACACCCTCACGGTCACGACGGCAGACGGCCGCACGATCGAGGTCAAGCTCGGCGCCGATACCGACTACCACCAGCAGGCCGCCGGATCGGCATCCGACGTCACGACCGGGAG
Organism: uncultured Chloroflexia bacterium; assembly: GCA_963704775.1. Classification (GTDB taxonomy): domain Bacteria; phylum Chloroflexota; class Limnocylindria; order Limnocylindrales; family CSP1-4; genus SPCO01. The sequence continues at coordinate 554,962 of CAVPHR010000001.1, forward strand.
CAAGGTCTCCGTCCAGCTCGACCTCGCGGGCCGTGTCCAGTCCAACGGCGGCCAGGGCGCCAACGGCGGCGCGAACGGGCCGACCGGGACCGCGTCGGACGTGACGGTCATCCCGTGAATGAAGGGGTAGGCTGACGGCCATGCACCTGCTCGTCATCGAGGACGATCCTCGGCTGAGTCGACTGCTTCGGCGCCTCCTCGAGGAGGACCGCCACGTCGTCGAGCTCGCGACCGACGGCGATCCGGCCTGGAGATCGCGATCGCGGCCACTGGCGTCGAGGCGATCATCCTCGACGTCGGGCTGCCCGACATCTCCGGCCTCGAAGTCGCGCGGCGGGTGCGCGCGACCGGGTCCGATGTCGCGATCCTGATGCTGACGGCACGCGACACCGTCGGCGACCGGGTCAGCGGCCTGGACGCCGGCGCTGACGACTATCTCGTCAAGCCGTTCGCGTACGAGGAGCTCGCCGCCCGCCTGCGGGCGCTGGGCCGGCGCGGCGGCAACGGCGTGCGTCCGGAGCCGAAGCTCATCGTCGGTCCGATCACGCTCGATGAGACCTCGCGCCGGGTGACCCTCGACGGCAAGCGGATCGACCTGAGCCCGCGCGAGTTCTCGCTGCTGGAGTGCTTCCTGCGACACCCCGGGCAGACGCTCTCGCGCGACCAGCTGCTCGACCAGGCCTGGCCGTTCAGCGTGGCCGTGACCCCGAATGCGGTGGACGCATACATCCACTACCTGCGCGAGAAGCTCGGCGCCGCCGGGCGACTGATCGAGACCGTCCGCGGCATCGGGTATCGCATGGCCGATGCCTGACGACGACACCACACCGAGGGAGGCGACGGACCAGGAGCGCGCGGCCGACGCAGCCGACGCGGGTCTGGTTCGCGGCGTCCGGCGCAACCTCGTGCTGTGGAGCGGCCTGACGACGCTCGTCGTGCTGGTCGTCCTCGGCGTCATCCTGTACGTCGCTGTCGAGCGGTCGCTCGCGAGCTCGGGGCTGGCCCAGCTCGATGCCCGTATGGCGGTCATCACCGGGCAGCCACCCGACACCGACGACCTCACGCCGTACGGGTTCAGCTTCGGAGGGCCCGGCTCGGGCACGTTCTCGCTGATCCTGGGGCCCGACGGGCAGCCGGTCGGCCCCGGCCCTGACTCGCGGATGCCACCGGGCCTGCCCGAGGCGTCCGCCGTCGCCGCGGCCGCGTCGTCCGGGCGCGACGTCCGCACGACCGAGATCCGGGGCACGCCAGTCCGGATCCTGACGCAGAAGGCCCAGGGCCGGCACGGCGACATCTTCACGATCCAGGTCATCCAGGACCGGACGGCTGAGCAACGGACGCTGAGCGTGATGCTGGCGGTCCTGCTGGTCGGCGGCCTCGTCGTCGTCCTCGTCGCATTTGGGTTCGGGTTCGTGTACGCGCGCCGGGCGCTCGTCCCGATCCGCGAGTCGCTCGGCAACCAGCGCACGGCCCTTCGGCGACAGCGCGACTTCGCGGCCGACGCCAGTCACGAGCTCCGCACCCCTCTCACCGTGATCCGGAGCAGCGTGGAGCACCTGTCGCGCCACAAGGCCGAGCCGGTCGGCGAGGTCGGCACCGCGCTCGAGGACATCGACGACGAGGTCAGCCACATGACCGCGATCGTCGAAGACCTGCTCCTGCTCGCACGGTCGGACTCGGGCGCCATCGAGCTCGAACACCTGCCCGTGGACCTCGGGGATGTCGCGGCCGACGGCGCGTCGGCCCTGACCAAGCCCGCGTCGGATCGTGGTGTCCAGGTCGAGGTCGATCCGCACCCGGCGGTCGTGACCGGGGATCCGGCTCGCCTCCGGCAGCTCGTGATGATCCTCGTCGACAACGCGATCCGCCACAGCCCGCCACACGGCCGGGTCACCGTGACCGTCCGTGCCGACAGCGGCGGGGCCACGCTGACGGTCGACGACCAGGGGCCCGGCATCCGGCCATCGGACATGCCCCACGTGTTCGAGCGCTTCTACCGGGCGCAGGGCGCGCCGGGCGGCGGCACAGGCCTGGGCCTCGCGATCGCGGCGTGGATCGTCGAGCGCCACGGCGGCCGGATCGCGGTGTCCAACCGGCCGGAGGGTGGCGCGAGTTTTGCCGTCCGGCTGCCGGTCGGCGGTCAGGAGAAGGCGGCGCCGGCGCCCGTCGTCGAGGCGAGGTAGCGCCCGAACCCATCCGTCCACACGACGCGATCGTCGTTCGTGATGGCCAGCGCCTCGTGGTCGGCGTGGCGGGCCACCCAATGGAGCCCGTCGAGCCCCATGACGAAGGCGGCCGTCGCATAGGCGTCCACGAACCCGAGCCGCGGACCCACGACCGTCATGCTCCTGAGCCCGCCGGCCGAACGCCCGGTCCGCGGGTCGACGATGTGCCGGCCGCGCTCGTAGGTCGCCGAGGTGGCCACGGCCCGGTCACGGAGCTCCAGGACGGCCGCCAGACGGTCGGCCCGGCCCGGGTGGCGGATCCCGACGCGCCACGGCCGTCCCCTCGAGGCCTCACCCCGGGCGAGGATGTCGCCGCCCGCGTTGAGGAGGTAGTCGGTAGCGCCGGCACTGTCGAGCAACCAGGCTGCTTCCTCGACGGCCCAGCCCTTGACGTAGCCCGAGGGATCGAGGCCGCCGCCCGGCCCCGCCGTTCGTGCATCGAAGGCGCCGCCACTGGTCGTCGCGAGGTGGTCGCAGACGGCGAGCACGTGCCGGACGTCGTCGCTCGCGTCCGCGTCACGGAGCTCGCCCCGGGCCAGACGGGAGATCTCGCTGTCGGGGCGATAGGTGCTGAAGCGGGCGTCCACGTCGCGGAGGTGCCCGAAGGCGGCATCCACGGTCGTCCCCGGCGCCGGGGCGCCGCGCATGTCGAGGCTGACCGCCGTCCCCATGACGTGCTCGACGCGGATCGCCACGCCGTTCAGATCCCGGCCTGGTCGATGGCGGCCTGCAGGCTCTGCTCGTAGGCACGGCTGGTGTACGTCGCGCCGGAGACACCGTCGATGGCGGCGCTCTGGGCGGTGAGGGCCTCGTCGTGCAGGGTCGGCTCGGCGACGTCCGAGATGCGCCCCGAGCGGCCGCCGGACGGGAGCTGGAGGGCCACGACGTCGGTGATCGTCCCGCCACTGACCTCGATCATCACCTGGACCGGTCCGTAGCGGGTCGAGACGGTCGGCCCGGTCACCTCGGTCGCGTCGGAGGTGTCGCGGGCCGCAGTGGTCGAGTCGCTGGGCGCGGGTGTCGCGCTGGCGCCGTCCTGGGCCGCGGCCGGCGGCGGCGAGGCGGTCGCGGCGCCGCCGTCCTCGACGATGGCGATCGGTGCGGTCCCTGGCGCCGTGACCAGCTCGGCCGGTGTCTTGAACGTGAACAGCAAGACGGTGACGACCGCGGTCCCGGCCAGAGCCGTGGCAGCGCGTCGCGGGATGTGGACCATCGTGTGTCTCCCGCGCCTAGTAGGCGAACCGTTCGGCATGGATCTGCCCGCGTGGCATGCCGAGCACCTTGAGCGCCGCGTCGACCGACCGCATCATCGGCGCCGGGGCGCAGACGTAGACGTCGCGCTCGAGCAGGTCGGGCACCAGAGCGATGAGCCCGCGCGGATCGAGCGGGTCGCGTGGCATCTCCGGCGTCCCGCGCCGACCGACGAGGTAGTGGATGACGATCCCGCGCCGCCGGGCGAGGACATCGAGCTCATCGACGAAGACGAGGTCGGCGGGCCGGCTCGCGCGATAGAGCAGGGTGAGATCGCCGCGTGCGGCCGGCAGGGCCTCGATCAGGGCACGCAGCGGCGTGATGCCGATGCCGCCCGCGATGAGAGCCACGCCCGGTTTCGTGCGTCGGACGTCCGTCAGGATGCCGTACGGTCCCTCGACGATGACGCGCGTCCCGATCGGGATGGCCTGGAGATCGCGTGAGCCGTCGCCGAGGTCCTTGACCGTGATCCGCAGCCACTCACCGTTGGGCGCGGCCGAGATGGAATACGGGTGCGATCGCCACCAGCCGTGGGGCGTGAGGAAGCGCCAGCGGAAATACTGGCCGGCCCGAACCTCGAGACGGTCCAGGTCCCGCCCGGTCAGGTAGAGGCTCACCACGCCGGGGGCCTCCGTGACCACGTTGGCCACCCGCAGGTCGAGGCGAAGCGATGTCCAGACCGGCTGGCCGATCCGGAAGACGAGGATCATCAGCGCGGCTACGAGGTACAGCACGATCCAGTAGGCGGCGGCGACGCTGTCGTGCATGAAGTCCGCCCCGACGAAGAGCTGATGCAGGAAGCCGAGGGCGATCGCGAGATACGCATAGAGGTGCAGGCCGTACCAGGTCTCGTAGCTCAGCCGGCGACGGGCGGCGCGGATCGAGGTGACCGCGACCAGGCCGAAGAGGCCGGCGCTCACCGACGCCATGAGCACGTACGGATAGGTCGTGATGAGGGTCCAGAACTCCTCGAGCGGGCCGATCCTGTCGGCCAGCGCGTACCCGATCGTGCTCGCGACCGCGTGGGCCAGCAGCAGCCAGACGGTCGTGAACCCGAGCCATCGATGCGCGGCCGCGAGCCCGTCCATCCCGAACGTCGCGTCCAGCCAAGGACTCCGCGACATCAGCACGAGCTGGATCAGGGCGAGATACGTCCCGTAGAGCGCCGTCACCTGGCCGATCGCGGTCAGGATCCCGGACGGGCCCTCACCAAGCTGGTCGAGGCCGCCATGGCTCACCCAGATCACGGCGATGACGACGGCCTGCGCGACGAGGACGGACACGACGTCCGAACCCCGAACGTGGCGGGAGGCCCTCGGGGCGGCGGCCGGGCGGGCCCTCGCCGTCAGGTGCGGTGGACTGGACATTCCCAAGGTCCTGCGCTTCTGCCGGGGTTAGCTGAGCGGCGCGCTCGTCGCCTTCGCGATGAACGAGGCGGCCACGTCGATCGGGATCGCGAAGCCGAGACCCTGGGCGTCCGTGGACACGGCGGTGTTGATGCCGATGACGTTGCCGCCGATGTCGAGGAGCGGTCCGCCGCTGTTGCCCGGGTTGATCGCGGCGTCGGTCTGGATGAGGCCCGTCAGCGTCGCCGGGCGGCCGGTCGCCTCGTCGTTGACGGTGACCGTCCGGTCCACGGCGGACACGATGCCCTTCGTGACGGTCTCGGTGAAGGTGCCGAGCGGGCTCCCGATGGCGATCGCGGTCTGTCCGACCTCGAGCTTCGTCGAATCACCGATGCGGGCCGGGGTCAGCCCTGTGGCTTCGATCTTGATGAGCGCCAGGTCCTTCGTCTTGTTCGAGTCGATCAGGGTGGCCGGGTACTGGCTGCCGTCCTCGAGCTCGACGGTCAGCGAGGAGCTGTCGGCGACGACGTGGGCGTTGGTCAGGATGTAGCCGTCGGCCGTCAGCACGACGCCCGAGCCCACGCCGGTCGCGGGCACAGAGAACGGCGAGAAGCCGCGACGCGCCTGCGTCTCCGAGGTGATGGTCACGACCGACGGCGTTGCACCGGCCACGACCGCGGTCAGGTCGCCGGCCTCCACGTCGGTGGTGGTGCCGGTCACGACGGCGTTGGGCGAGGCGGCCGAGCCGGTCGCCGGCGTCGTCGCGTCTGAACCGCCGGTCAGGCCCACGACGAGGACGGCCGTGGACCCCGAGGCGAGCGTCGCTGCGAGCACGGCCGCGGCCATGACCGAGCCGGTGCGCCGCGTCCGCTTCGGTTCAGGCCCGGGAGTCGGCGAGACGGTCGGCGGCGTCGTCGGCGTGGAGGCAGACGTCGGGGTGATGGGGGTGGCGGTCGGTTCGAACATCGCGGGTCTCCGGTCGTACGGGAGTGGTCGGATGGCGACCACTCGCCCATGAAAGCCCCACCGCCTGAGAACGGCGTGAGAATCGAAAGCGACGCGACGGCCCGGAGGACCGCCGCGTCGCGTGGGTGTCGGTGAGGCGCCGGTTCAGCCTGGCGTCGTCGACGGTGCGGGAGATGCGTTCGGGGTCTTGTCGCCGTGCGGGCCGTGACCGCCGAACCAGTCGCCGCGGCCGGGGCCGCCTGCGGCCACCGCCTCGGCATCCAGCGAGCCGTCGGTCCGCTGGGTGCCGGACGCGATGATCACGTCGCCGACCTTGACGTCCGACAGGGCGGGCGTGTCGTCACCGGCGATGCGGTACGTCGTGTCGGCGTCCACATGGATCGTCGCTGTCGTTCCGTCACGCCGTTCGACCGTGATCGTGGATCCGTCGACCTTGGTCACGGTGCCCGCGATGCTCGGCAGGACGACGTTGACCGCCGTGACCGTGAACGTGCCGTCGTCCTGGCGCTCCTGGCGGAAGCCGATCTGGTCGCCGACCTTGAGGTCACCGAGCGCGATCGTGGTGCCGGCCCGTGTGATCGTCGTGTCGCTCTCGACGGCGATCGTGCGGGTCCAGCCGTCCTCGGTCTTGAGCGACAGGTTCGAGCCGCTGATCGCGGTGATGGTGATGCCACCGAACCCGAAGCCGCCACGACCGAAGCCGGGGCCGCCGAACCGGCCGAAGCCGCCGGGGCCGTGATCGCCGTCCTTGGGAGCCGCGTTCGGATCACCCGATGCGGCCGGAGCCGGGGACGCGCCGGAGGTCGACGGCGCCGGCGACGGCGACGCGCCCATCGCGGCCACGGCGCCGACGACGAACAGGACCGCGGCGCCCAGCACGATGCCGCTCCGGGCGAGTCGGCCTGGACCGATGGGGCGCTCGATGCGCTCGTGGAATTCGACCTGCTCTGGCTCGGTCATCCGTGCCTCCGTTGGCTCTGATGGGTACGCGAGGTTCGGGCCGAGACCGACCCGTTGCCGTCAGTGTCCGGTTCGATTCTTCAAGGGTCCTGAGAACGGGCGGTGCGCGGCGCGTGCCGGCACCCGCGCGGGCCACAGGTGGGTCGCGCGCGCCATACTTTGCCGAGGAGGTGCCTGCTCATGCGAGTCGTGGTCACAGGCGGCAGCGGCAAGGGCGGGCGACACGTCGTCCGCGACCTGCGTGAGCACGGCCATGAGGTCCTGAACGTCGACGCACGCCACGACGGCAGTGAGCACGGGCTCACGATGGTCGCCGACCTGACCGCCCTCGGGCAGACGCTGGACGCGCTCGCGGGTGCGGAGGCGGTCGTGCACTTCGCCGCGATCCCCGCGCCGGAGATCCGCCCGGAGGGCGAGACCTTCCGGATCAACACGATGTCGACCTACAACGTGTTCGCGGCGGCGGTCGCCCACAAGATGCGCCGCGTCGTCTGGGCCTCGAGCGAGACCGTGCTCGGCCTGCCGTTCGACACGCCGCCGGCGTTCGCGCCGATCGACGAGACGATCGAGCCGCGGCCCGAGTCGTCGTACTCGCTCTCGAAGCTCGTCGGCGAGACGATGGCGACCCAGTTCGCCCGCCGGAGCGGCATCGGCTTCGTCGGGCTGCGGATCTCGAACATCATGGACGTCGAGGACTACGCGCGATTCCCGACCTACTGGGACGACGCGCGGCTGCGGAAATGGAACCTGTGGGGTTACGTCGACGCGCGGGACGTGGCGACCGCGGTGCGGCTCGGGCTTGAGGCGAAGATCAGCGGGGCGGAGATCGCGATCGTCGCGGCGGCCGACACGGTCATGACCCGGCCCAGCGCGGACCTCATGGCCGAGGTCTTCCCGGACGTCCCGCTGCGGCGCCCCGTCACGGGTCGCGAGACGCTCCTCGCGATCGACCACGCCCGGGCGCTCCTCGGCTACAAGCCCGCTCACCGCTGGGAGGATCACGTCGGCGCGACGTGAGGGGGGTAGGCCGCGTCACGTGGCCGGCTTGGGCGCCTTTGATCCGAGTTCGACAAGACCGGCCCCGACGGCACCGCCCAGCGTCCCGAGAGCGAGATCGCCCAGCGTGTCCCGATAGGCGGTCGCGAGCTCCGACGAGAAGCGGATGAAGGCGAAGTATTCGGCCAGCTCCCAGCCGATCGCCGCGACCGCCGCAAACCCGACGGCGAGTCCGAAGCGCGGCCAACTGTCGAGCGTCGTCGAGCGCAGAACGAGCGCGACGCCCGCCGTGAGGAGGGCCCAGTTGAAGAAGTGGTTCGCGTCATCCCACCACTCGACGGTGTCGTAGAGGTCCAGGGCATTGCCGAGCACGTCGATAAGGAACGGTGTCGTGAAGAGGATGTCGATCGCGACCGGATACGGCTGGTGGCGCCAGCGCCACCACCACAGCGCCGGGACGATGAGGGCAGCCAGCGGATAGGCGATGGCTCGAGGGGTCATCGCCTTGTCGGCGTACTGGGGCAGGTCGGGCAACAGGACAGCGTGCAGCAGCAGCGCCACCAGCGCGACCTTGATGGCCAGATCGAGGACGATCAGTGCGCGACGCCCCACGGCCGAATGCTACGCCGGTCCCGACGACCTCGATGGGGTGCCCGCTACGCTTGTCGGATGACGGATGACTGGCCGATCTTCGGGCGCGACGTCGAAGGCGTCGCGTGGCGCCCGACCAGGGAGTCGGTGGAGGCGGCGCGACTGGCCCGGTTCCTGCGCTCGACGGGCGAGCCGACGCTCGACGCACTCCAGGCCCACGCTGTCGCCGATCCGGGCTGGTTCTGGGGTGCCGCCGCCGAGGACATCGGCATCGCCTGGGCGCCGACCCCCGCGACAGGTGCTCGACCTGACCGACGGGCCGGCGTGGGCGCGCTGGTGGGGCGGCGCCGAATTCGACTACGCGCGGGCGGCTACCGAACCGCGCGCCGCTCGTGACCCCGACGGGGAGGCGATCGTGTGGGAGGGCGAGGACGGCGATGTCCGGCGCCTGACGAACGCGGAGCTGGCGGCGGCCGTCGACATCGCCGCGCGACGGCTGGCGGCACTCGGCGTCGGGGCCGGCGACCGGGTCGGGATCCTCCTGCCGATGCTCGTCGGAGACCGTCGTCGCGGTGCTCGCGCTCGGCAGGTTGCAGGCGATCTTCACGCCGATCTTCTGCGGCTACGGCGCGCCCGCGATCGCCACGCGCCTCGCCGATTGCGAGGCGTCGCGTGCTGATCACCGCGGACGGCTTCCTCCGACGCGGCGCGTGGGTGCCCCTCAAGGCGGTCGCGGACGCGGCGGTCGCCGACGGCGCCGACCGTCCGCCGGGTCGTGGTCGTGCGGCGCGCGGGCGAGGCGATCGAGACGCCGTGGCACGACGGGCGCGACGCGCTGGTGGGACGACCCCGGTGCCGGGCGAGGCGGAAGCGGTCGTCGGCTGGCGAGGTCGACCCCGAGACGCCGTACATGCTCATCTACACCTCGGGCACGACCGGCCGGCCGAAGGGCGCCGTCCACGTCCACGGCGGCTTCCCGATCAAGGCCGCGCAGGACCTCGCCCACCACGTTCGACCTGGGCCACGGCGACACGCTGTTCTGGTTCACCGACCTCGGCTGGATGATGGGTCCGTGGGCGATCGCCGGGGTCGCTGCTGCTCGGCGCGCGGCTCGTGCTCTACGAGGGCGCGCCGGACTTCCCGGGCCCGGACCGGCTGTGGGCGCTCGTCGCGCGCCACCGGGTCACCCACCTCGGCCTGTCGCCGACCGTCATCCGCGCCCTGATGGCCCACGGCGAGGAGCCGGTCCGCTCGCACGACCGCTCCTCGCTGCGCGTGCTGGGCTCGACCGGCGAGCCCTGGAACCCCGAGCCCTGGTGGTGGTACTTCCGCGAGGTCGGCGAGGGGCGCTGCCCGATCGTCAACTACTCGCGGTGGGACCGAGGTCTCGGGCGGGATCGTGAGCGGCAACGTGGTCGGGCCGATCAAGCCCGCGTCGTTCTCCGGGCCGTGCATCGGGACCGCGGCGGACGTCGTCGAACGAGGGCGGCCCGGTCCGGGGCGGCGAGGTCGGCGAGCTCGTCATCCGCGCGCCGATGCCGGGCATGACCCGCGGCTTCTGGCGCGACCCCGCGCGCTACGAGGAGACGTACTGGTCGCGCTTCCCCGGGATGTGGGCTGCACGGCGACTGGGCGAGCATCGACCCGGACGGCTTCTGGTTCATCCACGGCCGCTCCGACGACACGCTCAAGGTCGCCGGCAAGCGCGTCGGGCCGGCCGAGGTGGAGAGTGCGGCCGTGTCGCACCCGGCGGTTCTGGAGGCGGCCGCCATCGGCGTCCCCCACGAGATCAAGGGCGAGGTGATCGTCGTGCTCTGCGTCCTGCGCCCCGGCGAGACCGACGACGAGGAGCTGCGCGCCTCGGTCGGCGAGGACCGTCGCGGCGCAGCTCGGCAAGCCACTCAAGCCCGAGGTGGTGGCCGTCGTGCGGGCCCTGCCCAAGACGCGCTCGGGCAAGGTCATGCGCCGTGTCGCCCGGGCGGCGTGGCTGGGCCTGGACCCGGGCGACATCACGACCCTCGACGACCCACTGACGCTCGAGGCGATCCGCAGGGCGGCATCCGGCGCCCGGTAGTCGATGCCTGGCCGGAGATCGACGGTGTGCCCGCACCCCTGACCGATGAGTTTTCGCGCACCAGTCGGTCTACGTGGGTGAACCGCACCGATAGGAGCGCCGTCATGAGTGAGACAAGGCAAGGGTCCGCTATCACGCGCGTCGGGACCGTGATCGTCCCCGTCGCCGATCAGGCCGAGGCCCTTGCGTTCTACACGGGCACGCTCGGATTCGAGGTCCGGCTCGACGCCGAGTTCCGTCCCGGCGATCGATGGATCGAGGTGGCGCCACCAGGCGCGGTGACGACGATCGCCCTCGTCCCGATCCGCGAAGGCGAGACCAACGCCGTCACGGTCAGCTTCGCGACGAGCGACGCCCGCGCGGATCACGCCACGCTCCGGGCGACCGGCCTCGACGCCGACGCCGAAGTCCTGGACTTCGGTCCTTCGGTCCCGCCGATGTTCACGTACCGCGATCGCGACGGGAATCAATTCCGGGTCGTGCAGCGGCCATGATGCGTGTGGTTCCGGCCCCGCGGAGTCCGTATCCTTCGACCATGACCCAGGCAGCCGCTCCTGACCGCGACATCGTGAGCTGGGATGAGCTCGACCGGCTCGTGCTGGGCCTCGCGGAACAGCTCGCCGGCACGACATTCGACGTCATGCTCGCGATCACCCGCGGCGGGCTCGTGCCGGCCGGCATGCTCGCCTATCGCCTGAAGATCCGGAACATCCTCGTCGCCGCCGTCGAGTTCTACGACGACCACGGCAAGCCCGGGCCGCGCCCGACCTTCCTGCAGTTCCCGGCCGACCCGCTCCTGCGCGGCCAGCGGGTCCTGATCGTCGACGAGGTCTGGGACAGCGGCACGACGATCCACGCGGTGACCCAGCGGGTCCTCCAGGCCGGCGGCATCCCGACGACCGCCGTGCTCCACTACAAGCCCGAACGATCCAAGGTGCCCGGACGACCGAACGTCCACGCCGTCGAGACCGATGCGTGGGTGGTCTACCCGTTCAAGGCCGGTGGCTGAAGGAGGCTCGACGATGACGCGAACACAGCTGCTGGTCGGCACGAAGAAGGGCGCCTTCCTGCTCGAGAGCGACGCCGCGCGTCGCGAGTGGGACGTCCAGGGACCGCTGTGCGAGGGATGGCCGATCCACGACCTGATCGTGGAGCCCGGGACGGGGGCGATCCTTGCCGCCGGCGGCAGCCCCTGGTTCGGTCCCGCGGTCTGGCGCAGCGAGGATGGCGGCACCAGACTGGACCCATTCGTCGGCCGGGATGACCTACGGCGACGACCAGCCCGCGATCAAGACCGTCTGGAGCCTCGCGACGTCGCCCGACGGCGCGCTGTTCGCCGGCGTCGAGCCGGCTGGCCTGTTCCGAAGCACCGACCACGGCGCGACCTGGACCCACGTCGAGGGCCTGACCAACCATCCGACCCGACCGACCTGGGAGCCCGGCGCCGGCGGGCTGATCCTGCACACGATCGTCCCCCACCCGACGGATCCCGCTCGGACGTGGGTCGGGATCTCGGCCGTCGGCGTGTTCGAGACGCGCGACGGCGGGACGTCATGGGAGCCGCGCAACGTCGGCGTCCGCGCAGGGTTCATGCCCGACCCGTACCCGATCACCGGCCAGTGCGTGCACAAGTTCGTCATGGCCGCCGACCAGCCCGAGACGCTCTACCAGCAGAACCACTGCGGCGTCTACCGCTCCGACGACGGCGGCGAGCACTGGACCGAGCTGACCGACAACGGGCTGCCGTCCGAGTTCTCGTTCCCGATGGTCGCCCACCCGCGCGACCCCGACACGGTCTGGGTCATCCCGCTCAACGGCGCCGACCAGGGCCGCTTCGTGCCGGACGGCAAGCCGGCGGTCTGGCGGACGCACGATCGGGGCGCCTCGTGGATCCGTGCCGACGACGGGCTTCCGGCCCGCAACGCCTACCTGACGGTCCTGCGCGAGGCGATGGCCCGCGACACGCTCGACCCGGTCGGGATCACGTTCGGGACCGAGACCGGGCAGCTGTGGCAGAGCCCCGACGAGGGACGATCGTGGCGGATGATCACCGACGGCCTGCCCGAGATCTGGGCGGTCGAGGCCGTCGTCCTCCCGGACTGACCCGCGCGATGGCCACCGTCCTGCTGCCGAGGTCGCTCCTGGCGCTGTTCCCGGGTGTCGAGCGACGGCATGAGGTCGCGGGTGCGACCGTCGCGGATGTCCTGGTCGCGCTCGATGTCGGGGTCCCCGGGCTGCGTGACCGACTCGTCGAGTCGCAGACGCGCCTTCGGCCCCACATCAACGTCTTCGTCGACGGGGACCCCGCCGACCTGACAACGCCGGTCAGCGCGTCGGCGACGGTCCACGTCATCCCAGCTGTATCCGGCGGCGCCTGACACCCGCTTGGGTACGCCGCCGGATTGACCGGCAGCGATGCTCCCGTCGGATCGGACGTTGGGGGTGAACGCCCATCCGCACATCGCGCCGGCCAGTCCCAAATCTGAGCGATTCGGCCCGGGAAACCCATGGCCGGACACGGCAGACTGCCGCGCCATCGGGTGCACGACTGTGGCAACCAGGCACCCTCGCCAGACGGTGGGACGCGCCGGGCGCGCGCGGCCGCCCAGGCGTACTGTCCGCACATGGTCACGAAGGCCCCGGTCGGGATACGGATCGAGGGTGTCGATCCCAAGCGGATCGCCCTCGTCGTGGCACGGGACGTCGGCGAGACCGCCGACCAGGTCCGCCCAGCCGTCGAGCGCGTGATCCGGCTCGCCCTCGATGAGGACGCCGTTGCCGACGCGGCGATGCTCGTCGAGGCCGACAGCGAGGGCGCCGCCCGCGACGGCCTGCTGCCCGAACAGCTCATCGACCGGTACCTATCGACCCTGTGGGCGATCTGGGAGGTCCGCGCGCCGGCGACGCGCTCCCGGGACGATCTCATCGCCCTCGGCGACCGGATGCTGCGGACCGCGGATGCGCTCGTCGCGGCCGTCGCTGTCGGGTACCGCTCCGTCGAGCGGCAGCTGATCGTCCGCAATGCGGAAGCCCGCCAGGCCTTCCTGGACGAGCTGCTTGGTGTCGTCGCCGTCGACACCGCGACGATCGGCCGGCTGCGCCGGCTCAGCGCCCGGCACGGCCTCGACCCGCGCGCCACGTACCGGCTGGTCGTCATCGCTGCGCGGGCCAAGGAGGACGACACGCAGGCGGAGCTCCTGGCCATGCGCATCCGGACGCGTCTGGCCGGCGCGGCGGTCGTGGATCGGGCCCGAGCCGGCGTCGCGCTCCCCCAGGTCGTCGCGTGGCGCGGCCGCGTCGTCGTCCTGGCCAAGGCGTCCTGGTCCGGGATCGCTCGGCTGCGGGACGGGCTGACCGAGGTGGCCGGTCCCGACACGACGGCCGTGCTGTCCCAGCCGACGGCCGGCGTCGAGCGCCTCGCCCCGGCCATGGCGCGGCTCTTCGAGACGCTTCGGACAGCGATCCGCCTCGGATCGCCGCGGCTGGATCGACGACCCAGACGATCTCGCGGTCGAGCGGCTGCTGCTCGCCGACGACGCCCTGCTCGCCACGGTCGTCGAACGGGAGCTCGGGCCGCTGCTGGCAGACCCGCGCATGGGCGAGGAGCTCGTCGGCACGCTCCAGGTCTACTTCGACACCGGGGAGAACATGCGCGCGACCGCACGACGACTCCACCTCGCGAACCGAACCGTGGCCTATCGTCTCGAGCGCATTCGTGCGCTGCTCGGTCACCCTCTGGACGGCCCGAGCCGGCAGCGCCTGGTCGTCGCCCTCCTGGCCCATCGGATCCTGAGCGCGAAGGACTGATCGCTCCGCGCGACAGGAGCGACGGCGCGCCCGAGTCAGTCGACGCGGCCCAGCAACGCCTCGAACGGGTCGAAGGTCTCGGTCCGATCGGCCACAGCGTCGTCGCCGCCGATCGACCGCAGGCCGTCCTCGGGCGCATCGCCCGAGATCGCCCGCCAGCCACGGTCGGCAAGCATGTCGAGGGTGGCCAGGGCGACGCCCGTCGCGCCGCGCGCGTGGTCGAGCGCGACGCCCGAGAGCGTGCCACGTTCGCGCGCGCCGGCCACCTCGGCGGCGACCCGGCCGGCCGCGCGCGTGTCGCGGGCGATGGCGCCGGTCGCGCCCGGTCGACGGATCACCACCGCGACGTCGCCGGCCCGGACCAGGGCCGCGGCCAGCATGTGCGGCCAGGCGGCGGCGCGATCGGGTGGGGCGTCCGGCTCGTTGAAGGCCAACGGGTGGTTCGGGTAGAGCGCGCGGCGGACCTCGACCTCGGCGATCGCGCGGGCACCGGCGGCGGGCTCGTCGATCAGCCAGGTCGGCAGGGCAGCGACGGCGAGCTGTACGTCGGGCATCCCGTCGTTGCGGGCGAGCGCCACCGCCAGGAGCTGGAGCGCGAGCGCTCGACCGGCCCGCGTCGCCGGGTCCGAGGGGATGCCGACCCGGATGTCGGGTGCGACGACCAGCGAGTCCCGCCCCGATCGTCAGGAGCGTGCCCGACCGTCGGTGCAGGCGGTGGGCGAAGGCGTGGTCCGAGAGAGCGCGGTCGGGGTCGATGCCGGCTGCCACGATCTCGGCCATCGGGTCGGATTCGACGATGTCGATGCGTTCGAACGCGGCGACCACGGCGTCCTCGGGCGACCAGAGGGCGGGCGCCGTCGTGGCCAGCCGGACATAGCCGCGCCGCTGCGCGGCGAGACCGTCGGCCGCTCGCCGGAGCTGGGCGAGGGCCCGCTGACTGCCGGTCGGGGCGAGACTCGACAGAGCGGTCGGGTCTCGACGGTCGCGATCCCTTGGTCGCCCGGCCGCCACTCGGGGACCTCCTGCCCCGTGTCGTGGAGCCGGTCCGCGAGCTCGCGGCCGACGGGGACCTCGATCCGCAGGACGTCGATCCCGGCGGCGACCAGGTCGCCGGCCTCGTCGAGGGCGCCCTCGAGGTCGGGCTCGGTCAGGGTCATGCCGACCCATGGCCGCGCCGCGTCGCCGAGCAACCCGAGGATCTCCCGGCGGGCGGTCCGGTCGGCATCGATCCGTTCGATCGCCGCCTTCGCCAGGCGCCCGGCCTCGACCTCCGCGACGTGCCGCCGGTCGGGCTGCTTGAGCAGCTCGGCCTCGAGCGAGAGGTCCACGGCGCCCGACGCGACGTCCAGCGCCAGCTGCGGCGGGTCGAGGTCGTACTCGAGCAGGGCCATCGCGAACGGCAGGGCGATGCCGGCCCCGAGACCCCGCGCGTCGCTGCGCATCCAGCGATCGACGGTCGCGCCGGCGAGCGGCCGGCCGCCGCGGTCCAGACCGGTCACGCCGAACAGCCGCAGGATCGCGCGCTCCTGGCCGACAGACGTTGACGCGCGTGCCCGGGCGCCCATCGTCGCGGCCAGCGAATCGGCGCGCTCGACGAGCGTGTCGAGCGGGCCCCAGCCGTCGGTCATATCACGCGCCAAGTATGAGACCGCGTTCAGGCCACGGTACTGGCCACCCGGTTGCCGGCCAGGAATCCACGGAACGCCGTGACCGGATCGTCCGAGGTGAAGCGGACACCGCGGTCGCCGATCCGTTCGGCTCCGGGCACGATCGCCGCGAAGTCCGCCACGACGCCCTTCGCATAGTCGATCTCGATGACCACCGGCGGTTCGATGCGCAACAGCTGCAGCTCGCCTGCGGCCGCCCGTCGGACCGCACGCTCGGCACCGGCTCGCACCCGATCGCACGCAACGGTCGGGTGGACCGAGATCGCGCTGTGGCCACCGTCGACGGTCTTCACGATCACGCGTTCCGCCCACGGCAGCCACGCCTCGACCTCTCCGGCGAGTCCGTCATCGCCGGCGACCATGCCGACCGGGATCCCCCATGCGCCGAGCACGAGCGCGTTGAAGCCGTACTCGCCTGTCGGCCGGCCATCGAGGCGGGTCTCCACGGGCCGACCCGTGTAGGTGTGCGCGATCGTCCCGGTCGGATGGCCGGCCCGGGCGTGATACCCGACGAACAGCGCCACGTCGAACGCCGGCGCGCCGTCGGCCGCCGGCTGAGCGCCCGCCACCATCGACCAGGCCTTCTCGCCCTGCAGGACCCGTGCACTCGGGTCGAGCGCCGCGGGCAGCAGGTTGTACATGTTCCAGTGGCTGTCGTTCACGAGGATGTCGGTCGCCCCGGCGGCCAGGGCGCCGGCGATCGCCGCGTTCGCCTCCCCGACCATGAGATCGACCGACGTCGGGTAGCGGCGATCGGCCGGGTCCGTGGGGTGCGGGTGGCCGATGCCGCCGATGCCCTCCATGTCGACGCTGATGTAGACCCTCATCCGTCCTCCCCGTCCTTGGCTGGTCCCGTGCGGGCCGGATGCCCGATCCAGACATGGCCGTCGGCGAACCGCTCGGCTTTCCAGATCGGGGCCCGGGCCTTCGTCTCGTCGATGGCGTAGCGCGCGGCGGCAAACGCCGCATCGCGGTGCGGGGCGACGGCAACGACGGCGATCGACACCTGTCCCAGCGGCACCTCGCCGATCCGATGGACGATCGCGACGCCAGTGACCCCGAAGCGGAGCTCGATCTCGTCGGCGATGGTGGCCAATGTGTCGAGGGCCATCGTCTCGTGCGTCTCGTACTCGAGCGACTCCACGTCCCGGCCGGCGTGCCGGGCGGCCTCCGCCTCCTGGCCGGGCGCCGGCGTCCCGGGCGTGGACCGGGTCCGTCCGAGGAAGCCGACGACGGCTCCGTCGCCCGGGTCGGCCAGTCGGTCTGCCAACTCGCTCAGGATCGCCGGCTCCGAACGGGGCGTCGCGCAGCTCGAGGACGCGCGATCCGGAGCCGCCGGAGACCGGTGGGATCATCGCGACCTCATCGCCATCGGCGAGTGCGTCCGTCGCGTCGGCGTACGCCCCGTTGCGGGCGAACCGGACCGACGGACGGCCCGGGGCCAGGACCGGGTGCCGGGCGACCAATGCCTCCCAGGCCGCCTCGACCGATGCCGGCTCGGGCAGGTCGAGCGACAGCTCGCGCGCGCCCGCGAGCTCCCGCTGGAGCGCGAAGAGCCGGACCCGCACGTGGATCGTCACGATCGTGGGCCGCCGAGCGCGATGCTCACCCGAGCCACGAGGCGACGAGCAGACCGTCCCCGAGCGGCAGGATCGTGGCGTTGAACCGCCGGTCACCCAGCACGGCGGTGTCGAACTCGCGCAGCGCCCGGGTGTTCGCGTCGTCAGCATCGGCCGGCCTCGCGCCCGAGACCCGCCCGCTCCAGAGGACGTTGTCGGCGACGACGAGGGCGCCAGGAGCCAGCCGGCCGGTGATGTGCTCGAGGTACCGGTGGTACTCCGGCTTCAACGCATCGATGAAGGCGAGGTCGAACGGGCCCGCCAGGGCCGGCTCGCCGGCTCCGAACGCCTCGAGCGCCGGGGCGTTCACGACGGTGATGCGCTCGTCCGCGATGCCCGCCTCGCGCCACCAGCCACGCGCGAGGTCGGTGCGCGAGCGGTCCGGGTCGATGGTGACGATCGAGCCGTCGGGCGGCTGCCCGAGCGCCATCCACAGCGTGGAGTAGCCATACGCGGTCCCGACCTCGACGATCCGACGCCGGCCGCCGGCAAGCACCTGCAGCACGCGCCCGCTGTCCCGATCGACGATCGGGATGTCGAGCGGCTCCGCGGCCGCCTCGATGGCGGCCAGCGCGGCCGGGAGGGCGGGCGCCAGCGAATCGATCCACTCGAGATCGACGGCTCCCGGGATCCAGGATCGGTCGTCCTTGCCCATGACTTCCTCCGCTTGCGGTCAGACCAGGAGACCGGCCCCGAAATAGAGACCCGCCGCGAGGATCGTCCCCGCGGCGATCGAGCCGACGTTGATGTACAGCAGGCCGGTCGCCGACTCCATGGACCGGGTCCGCGCGGTCTGGAGCGACGCCCACGACACGATGAGCGGGAAGACGAGCCCGACGATGAGCCGCAACCAGACGAACAGGGCGTAGGGCCCGACGAGCGCGTCGAACGGTGCGCTGTCCGCGGGACCCGCGCCGGTCGCGATCCACGCCCAGAACAGCACCACCTGGACGGCGACGACGATCAGGAGGACACGGGCGAGGAGGATCAGGGGAGCCTCGGGCAGCTTGGGCGTGACCAGGTACCAGTGGCCCAGGAGCATCGCAGCGAAGACCCCGCCGATCGAAGCGGTCACGACCGCGAGCTGGGTCAACAGCGAGACCGTGCCCATCGCTCCGCCGCCCCATGCGAGCGCGCCGGCGACCAGCGTGGCCGCCGCCGCGGCGAGCGCGGTCCATTCCAGGAACTCGCCGAGGCCGGGCCGGACGCGACGGGCGAGCAGGGCTGCCGTCGCGAGCGCACAGAAGCCGATCAGGGCCGCTCGCCGCGGGGCATCCCAGGCCGGGTCGGCCACGATCGGGGCGCCGGGGCTCGCCGGGAGGGCACCGTCGGACAGCCAGGCGAGGATCCCGAACCCGATCGCGCATGCGGTCGTGAAGCCGAGGTAGCCGCGCGTCGCGCTCGTCCGCCGCCGGAGCAGGATGACGGCCGCGTACGAGCCCAGGGCGAGGCCGGTCAACACCGTCCAGTTGATGAAGGCGAGGTCCTGGGCGATCCGTGTGGCGGGCACGAGGCCGAGTGTACCGGCGCGCTCGTTCTCAGGCGCCGAGCGGCGCAATGCCGAGTGCTTCCGTGCCGACCGGATGCACGGCCCTACGATGCGTAGCGACGAGGAACCACGACCAAGGGAGGCAGCGCGACGATGGTCTTCGAGCGCGACACCACATTCACCTCATACGGCCATTCCTGCGTGGAAGTCCGGACGCCCGGCGGCAAGGTCATCCTCATCGATCCATGGTTCGGCAACCCACGCTCGCCGCGGACGGCCGACTCGATGGAGGCGTGTGACCTGCTGCTCGTCACCCACGGCCACTTCGATCACATGGGCGATGCGGTCGCCCTCGCCAGCCGGCTTCGCCCGGCCTGGCCGTGCATGCACGAGATGAGCCTGTGGCTGGCACGGCGGCTGCCCGGCGGCGCCGACGCGGCCGTCGGGATGAACAAGGGCGGCACGTTCGAGGTCGACGGCATCCGCGTGACAATGACCCACGCGGATCATTCGGCGGGCGACTGGAACCCGGGCGGCGAGACGACGCTCTACCTCGGCGACCCGGTCGGCCTCGTGGTCGAGCTGGAGAACGGCTTCACGTTCTACTTCGCCGGCGACACCGACCTGTTCGGCGACATGCGCTACATCGGGGAACTGCATCGGCCCGACGTCGCGTTCCTGCCGATCGGCGGTCATTTCACCATGGGCCCGCGACAGGCCGCGATCGCCGCGGAGCTGCTGGGGGTCGGTCACGTCGTCCCGATCCACTACGGCACGTTCCCGATCCTCGCCGGCACGCCGGACCAGCTCAGGGAGGAACTCGCGGCTCGGGGCCTCTCCAACGTCCAGGTGCACGCCCTCGAACCCGGGCAGTCCCTGTCGTAGCGGCCGGGCCACCGAGCCCGAGCGCCTCGATCACCGCGCGCCGGACGAGACGACGGGGCCCTGCTCGACTCGGGGGTATCGAGCGGGGCCCCGTCCGGTCTCGGGGACCGCAGAAGGGGGTTCAGCGCCGTGACGCGGTCACTCGCCGGAGCGGCGGGCCACTGACAGGAACGTGAGCAGGAAGATCCGGATGTCGGTCAGCAGGGACCGGGTCCGGATGTAGTCGATATCCATCCTGAGCCGCTCGTCGAACGTCGTCTCGTTGCGGCCCTTGACCTGCCAGAGGCCCGTGATCCCGGGCCGAACCTCGAGGCGCACCGTGTGCCACGGGGCGTAGGTGCTCGGCGCGAACGACGTCGGCCGGGGACCGACCAGCGACATGTCGCCTCGAAGCACGTTGAAGATCTGGGGCAGCTCGTCGAGGCTGGACTTGCGGAGGAACTTGCCGACACGCGTGATGCGCGGATCGTTCGGGATCTTGAAGTCGGGCGGCGGCAGGATGTTGAGGTGCGCGAGCGAGGCCTTCATGGCCTCGGCATCACGGACCATGGTGCGGAACTTGTACATCGCGAATCGATGGCCGTGCCGGCCGGTCCGCTGCTGGCGGAACACGATAGGCCCGGGTGAGTCGAGACGGACGGCCAGCGCCACGATGAGCAGCAGTGGCAGCAGCAGTGGCATCGCCAGGAGCGAGACGGTGAGATCGAAGGCGCGCTTGCTGCGCGGCTCGCCCATCACCGAGGCGTAGGCGGTCATCCGCTGACGCCGCCAAGCTGACGGTCGGTCACGTCGCCGGCGACCACCTCATCCGCACGGACAGGCAGTCGGATCGGCCGATCGCCGTCCGAGAGCAGCTGGCCGACGAGCGCGCCCGCGGTGAGCGCGTCTGCCGGGAAGCTCGCGTTGCGCACGACTGCGACATCGGCGAGCTCCGGTGCCTCGCGCAGCAACCGGGCGACGATCGGCGCGGCCGCGGCCTCGTCGGCACCGGGCACTGCCAGCCAGATGGCCGACGGATCCCGCCACGCGACGTCGACCTCCCGGAAGTGCGGGGAGAGGCGTTCATACCATGCGCCCCGCGTCTTCCGGCAGCTCGACCCGGACCAGGGTCAACGGATGCTCGTATCGGCGAGCTCGGGCGATCTCTCGCTCGAACGCCCGCCAGCCCTCGTCGGACGAGACGGCCGGGACCCTGGCCGGGCGTCGTCGGGCGAGGCTCGAGGCGACGAACGCGACCGCGCCGAGGACGATCAACGCCCCACCGACGAGCGCGGCGTTGCCCGATGCAAGCCCCACCAGAGATCCGATGCCGGCACCGACCAGCAGCGGGGCGAACTTCGCCATCTTCACTGTCCCTCCCCCGATCGACGCGATGCGGTCAGCGAGCCCCGGCTGAGGCAAGACGCACCTCAGGCTCGGACGGCCACTGGACGACGTTGCCACCGGGGACCTGGGCCGGGACGACGCCCGCGGCGCGTCGGCCGAAGCCGGTGTGCCGGAAGCCTGCCGCGGCCATGGCCTCGGGATCGAGGGCGTTGCGTCCGTCGACGATGGCCGGACTGCGCATCGTGTCCCGGAGGGCTCCCCAGTCGAGCTGCGTGAACTCGGACCAC
The DNA here is from genome assembly GCA_963704775.1 of uncultured Chloroflexia bacterium. Taxonomy (GTDB): domain Bacteria; phylum Chloroflexota; class Limnocylindria; order Limnocylindrales; family CSP1-4; genus SPCO01. Next base: position 576,451 of record CAVPHR010000001.1, read on the forward strand.
TCGGTGACCAGACCGGCCACGTCGGCGCCCGCGAGGGCCTCCGCCGCGGACTCGGCGATCTGGAGGCCCGGGACCAGCCGCGCGGCCCGGTTGCGAGCCGACGCCATCGGGTCGTACGCGATCACCTCGGCGCCGGCCGCGATGGCCGCCTCCGCGATCGTCAGCGACGGCGCCTCGCGCAGGTCGTCCGTGCCGGGCTTGAAGGTCAGGCCGAGGAGTGCGACCTTGGCGCCCTCGAGCGAGCCGCCGGCGGCGGCCTCGAGTCGCGCCACGAAGTCGAACCGGCGCTGGTGGTTGATCTGGTCGACGGCCGCGAACAGGGGCGTGGACCGCCCGGCTGCCTCGGCGGCCTGGACCGTCATCGTGACCTGGTGCGGCAGGCACGACCCGCCGAAGCCGATGCCGGCTCGCAGGAAGGCGCCACCGATCCGGGCGTCGTGGCTCATCGCCTCGACGACCTGGGTCACGTCGGCGTTGTAGGCCTCGCACAGCATGGCGAGCTCGTTCGCGAAGCTGATCTTGGTCGCGAGGAAGAGGTTCGCGCCCAGCTTGGCCAGGACCGCGTCCTCGGATGCCATGACCAGGAACGGCGCCGTCACCGAGTGGTACATCCGTCGAAGCTGACGGACGCCCGCGCCGGTGTCATCGCTGATGACGCCGATCACGATCCGGTCCGGCTCGAGGTAGTCCATGACGGCGGAGCCTTCGCGGGTGAACTCGGGGTTCACGACCACGGGGACCGGCGGCCGACCGGCGGCAGCGCGGAGGCTGTCGACCATCGGGCGGATCCTGGGCAGGAACTCGGGCGGCAGCGTCGAGCGGATCACAAGGACCGCGTCGTCGGCCAGCTTCGGAGACATGCCTGCGAAGCAGGCCTTGATCGTGTCGGTCTGCCAACCGCCGTTCCCGTCGTGCGTGCCGACGGCGACGATGGCGACCTGGATCGCTCCGATGCCGTCCAGGCTGTCGGTGAACCGCAGGCGCTTGCCCGTGACACCGGCCTCAACGAGAGCATCGAGGCCTGGCTCGAAGAGCGGCAGTCGCCCGGCATGGAGAGCGTCGAGCCGCTCAGGATCGACTTCGATCCCGATGACTTCGTGCCCCCACTTCGCCAGGCCTGCCGCCGTTACCAGGCCGACATAACCCATACCAAACACAGCAACGCGCATGCTGGACCCCTTGAATCAATACCTGGATCGCCTCCACCTGCCGGGCTCTACGGGGCGAGCCCACCAAGTCGTTTTACGCGTCCCGGGTGGCTTTCGATCGGTCGGAGAACGGATGCGAAAGAGCGAATGAGTGCAACGCCTGGATTGATCGACCCGTACGAAAGTCCTAGGACGAATGGAATGCTACAGCGCCTGCGTCCGAATGCACCATCGTTATCGAGCTAGAAACATTGCGATGACGTGCCTGAAGCCCGATTTTGGTGCCCGCGAGCACCGGACGGCAGCCGAACGGCCCCAAGGCCCATCCTGGGCCGAAAGGTGGCCTGAAAGGTCATTGGCCTGGCGAAGGCCTCAGGACGCCAGCGTCACCGTCCTGGGTCGCCCACGACTGGGTCGCCCGCTGGTCATTGGAACGTCACCACGAGCTGTGGTTTGTTCGTGGCGTCTTCACGACTCGAGAAGATCGCGCTATTGGTCCCGGCGTTCTTGATGGCCAGGCTCAGGGTCGTCAGGCTCGAATTCACCGTCGTCGGCGCGAGCGTGATCTCGACGTAGGCGCCCACCGTGGGCGCTGCCGCGCTTCCGGCAGCCGTGCCGGGCAGGGCGGGGGCGTTCGCGTACGTGATGCCCGTCTCGGTCCAGGTGTTGTCCGCGATGACGAACACGGACTGGAGGTCGCTGGCGGCGTCCGTGACGAACAGGCGCAGCTTGACGGCGCTCACCGTGCCCGTGACGCCCGAGAGGTTGAACTTCAGGTAGCCCCGGTAGTTCGGGTTGGCGGCGGATCCGTCGCCCTCCCGGACCTTGATCGTGGTCAACGTGCCGTAGTTGCCGCTCAGGCTGCTCGACGAGACGTGGGCGTCCGCGACCGGCACGAACGTCAGCGTGGTCGGCGCCGCGGAGGTGATGTTGATGTTCACGGTCGCCTGGACCGGGGTGTTCGAACCGTCGCTGACGGTGAACGTGAACGAGTCGGCGCCGGTCTGGCCCGCACCCGGTGTGTACGTGATGGGCGCACGGTCGCTGTTCGGGCTGCCCGCCGTGCACGCCCCGGCTCCAGGCGCGTTCAGGGTGCCCTTGGTGGGGCTCCCGGTGATCGCGAACGTCAGGCTGCAGTCGTCCGGATCCGTGCCGGTGAGGTCGAACGTCTTCGGCGTCCCCTGGGGCGTCGTCTGGGAGCTGCCGTTGGCCGACGGAGCGGCATTCGTGACGGTGAGCGTGACGGTCGCGGGGACCGGCGTGTTGACGCCGTCATCGACCGTGTAGACGAACGAGTCCCCACCGCTGTAGCCGGCGGTCGGTGTGTAGACGACCGTGGCCGAGTCGCCGAACGGCCCGCTGCCCGTGCAGCCCGCGTCGGTGATGGAGCCGAGGGCACCATGCGCCGGGGCGGTGTCGATCGCGAAGACCAACGGGCAGTCGGTGGCGTCCGTGCCGGACATCGTGACCGTGGTCGCGACGTCGTGCGGCGTCGACTTCGATACCGGGCTGGCCGTCGGCGGCGCGTTCGGTGGCGTCCCCACCGTGATGTTGACCGTCGCCGGCGCCGAGGTGGTCACGCCGTCACTGACGGTGAACGTGAACGAGTCGGGGCCGTTGTAGCCGGTGGTCGGCGAGTAGTCGACCGATGCCCGTGTCGGAGAACGGGCCGGTCCCGCTGCAGCCGACGGGGTTCGTGATCGCGCTCAGCCCGCCGTGGGCCGGCGCGGTGCCGACCAGGAAGGTCAGATTGCAGTCGTCGGCGTCCGAACCGGCGAGGCTGATGGTCTTCAGCGTGTCCTCGGGTGTTGTCTGAGTGCTTCCGGTGGCGGTCGGGGCCGCGTTCGTGATGGTCATCGAGACCGTGGCGGACACCGGCGGGTTCGTCCCGTCGCTGACCGTGTAGGAGAACGAATCCGGGCCGCTGTAGCCCGCGGTCGGCGTGTACACGACCGTGGCCGCGTCGGAGAACGGCCCGGAGCCGGTGCAGCCGGCCGGGTTCGTGATCGCTCCGATCGCGCCGTGGGCCGGCGTGATCGCGCCTGGCGCGAAGACCAGGTTGCAGGTCTCGGCGTCGGTGCCGGCCAGGTCGACCGTGACCGCCACGTCGTGCGGCGTGGACTTCGACACCGGGCTCGCGGTCGGAGCCTGGTTGCCGACGGTCTGGGTGATCACGAGCTGCGGCGGGTTCGGACCCGCTTCCTTCGAGTTGAAGATGGCGCTGTTCGAGTTCGCACTCGTGATCATGAGCGAGATCGGCACGTTGCCGGTGATCAGGGCCGGATCAAGCGTGATCTCGTTGTAGGCGCCGAGCGTGGGAACGGCGCCGCTCCCGCGCAGGGTCGTGAAGGTCGGCCGGTTGTTCCAGTTCAGCCCGCCCTCGGTCCACGACGTCGGGTCGCCGGAGAAGACGCTCTGCACGTTCGGGCTCTCGTCGCTCGTGAAGAGGCGCAGCTTGACGCTGTTCACGGGGCCGGTCACGCCGGCTACGTTGAAGGTCAGGTAGCTCTGGTAGGTGTCCGCCGTTCCGGCGTCCTTGCGGGTCCGGATGCTGGCGAGCGATCCGTAGTTGGTCGTCGCGGACGTCGACTTGACCTGGGCATCGGCAGCAGGGGTCAGGGTGATCGTCGGGCCGCCCGGGGTCGGGGTGGGTGTCGGGGTCGGCGGTGGTCCGCCACCAAGCGTGTCCACATTGAACCAGTACTGGTTCAATGTCTCGTGGCCGGCCAGGACAAGCAGCCCCGTCGTCGAGTTGACGGTCTGCTTCGTGGTCGTGGCGTTGTTCAGGTGCTTGCTGTCGTTGTCGTTGATGAACGGTGTGCCTAGCCCGGAGGCGAACGACAGCGAGCTCAGGGGCGACGTCTTCTCATAGATGGTCCCGTTCCCCTCTGGAGCGGTGGCGAAGACATGAAGAAGGTTGTTCGTCGTGTCGACCGCGAGGACCCCGCGGGTCATCGTGCCCTGACCGGTACTGAACGTGGCACTCGTCCACGCCCCACCGGTGGACCGCCGCAGGACGACCAGGTTGTCGCCGCTCGAAAGTGACGTCTTGACGACGGCAAATAGGTTCCCGGCGGGATCGGCCTTCAGGTTGAGGTGATCGTCGGCGAAGTTGTTGCCCGGGAACACGGAGACGCTCGCGCCCCACGTCGTGTCCGTGGCGCTGTCGTCGTGGATGCTGAATCGGAACTCGTCGGGGCTGCCGTTCTGACGGCTCCAGAGCAAGCCGATCTTGTTGCCGCCGAAAGCCACGAGCGTCGAGATGTCGTCGGAGGCGACCGTCGGGTTGGTCACGGCGGGGATGAACTCGGTTCCCCAGGTCTGATCGCCACTCGTTGTCCGGTTCACCCGGACCGAGCCGCCGCGCGTCCACGTCGCCCACAGCTGGCCCGTCGAGTCCTTGTCGATGACGAGGGTCTCGGAGCTCCAGTCATTGATGGTCTGGGGGAAGCCGCCGTCGAGGGCATATGTGTCCGTGCCCGCGTTGTAGGTGTAGCGATAGAGACGCGCCGGGTTCCCGGCTGCCGGGGACGTGGTGTAGACGTGGGAGGCGACGTAGAGCTTGGTCCCGTCCGACAAGGCGTCCGAGTGCGTGTTCTCACGGTCGTCGATCACGACGCCCGTGTTCGTCCATGTGGTGCCGCTCAGGCGATGGATCGTGAAGGCGCTGGCCGAGCTGTTGTACATGCTCGCCCACCAGAAGCCGTCGTTGAACCAGACCTTGCTCTCTGGCTTGGTGCCCGTCGGGTCGGCGCCCGACCCGCCGAACGACGGCCCCGCCTGACCGACGTCACCGGGCGCTGCCTGCACGGCCGCGGGCGTGGTCACGCTGAACAGCCCCGCAGCCATGAATAACACCAGCGCGATCACCGCCGGGACGCGGTGATTCGAGCTCCCCCTTACGGACATAGGACGATTAGGCCTCCCCAGAACCCCGAATAAGTACTACGCCACTATGCACCGGAAGCGCAAGGGCGTCAGCCCAGGGAGACGACGTCCAGCCAGATTCGTTGACCCGACGCACCGACTTCGAGGTGCAAGGTCACGTCCTGATAGCTGCCGATGGGCGTCACCTGGAACGAGACGACGGTCCACGTCGTCGTCACCGGGAGGACGTTACTGGCGATGACCTCGCCCAACGGCGTCGAGAGCCGGACACGCAGCTCGCGCGTCGCGGTCGAGCGAACGGCCATGGACACCGTGTAGGTCACGCCGTTGGTCAAGGTCAGGCCGCCCTGCTCGACGGAGACGGCTGATGGGGCTCCGATCGGGCCGGTCACGGACACCATCGCCGAGGCGCTCCCCGCGAAGTGGTCTGCAACGGTCCGCTCGAGCGCTCCCGACGCGCCCGGCGCCAGGACGAGCGTCCACGGTTCGAGGCCTACTTCGAAGCCGCCGTTCTCAAGCTGGCTCGGCGGGCTCGGCGACGGCGAGGGAGCGATGCTCGTGGTCGGCTCGGGCGTCGGCGACGGCTTCGGGGTCGGCTTGGGTGTCGGGGTCGGGGTCGGGGTCGGTCCGGCGGTCGCGGTCGCCTCGGCCGACTCACTCGGCGTCGCGATCGGTGTCGCTGTGGGGGGCGGGGTCGGCGACGCCGTAACCAGGAGCAGGAGCGCATTGATGTCGGGCAGCGCGACGACCGCGGCGACGACACCCTCGGCGCCCAGCCGCAGCGCGACGCGGTCAGCGAACGGCGCCGAAAGCGTCTTGTCGGCCGCGTCGACGATGTCGCTGTAGGCCGCACGCAACGTGGGCGCGATGATGGCGCCGCCCGGCTGGATCGAGATCCTGTCCACGATCCCGATCGCGAATGTCGCGGCGGCACTGATCTCCTTGACCTTCTGGATGACATCCCTAGGCACGATCGGATCGACCGCGAGGAGACTCTCGAGCTCCTTCCCGAGCGGCGGGATCTTCGCGTGCGCGCTCCGGATAAGGGTCACGTAGCTGGCGTCCATCGTCGGGGCCGGCCGCGGCGTCACGACGGCCTGGCTGCTCGCCGGCGTCGGCGTCGGCACCTCGGGCGTCACCGTGCTCGCGACGATGATCCCCACGCCGACGACCGCGTAGATCATGGCCGCCAGCATCACCCCGATGACTTCGGGCGCCGGTCGCGTAGAGCGCTCCTGCTGCTGCTCCATGTCAGCCCGTCGAGCCCTGGGCGCTGCCGGCGTGGAGGAGCGCCCGTTCCACCGTGGCCGCGGACTGGCCCGACAGGTGGCGGAAGGCCAATGACCACGTGAGGATGCCGACTCGTCGGTCGTTGACGAGCAGCTGGTCCTCGTACGCGGTGACCGCGATCGACCCCAGTGGCCGCTCGACGGCGATGACGTCCGGATCGACCTCCAGCGGGCCGAGCACGAGCAGCGAGTCGCCGCGGATCGCGAGCGCGTAGTGCATCCCGGGCCGGCAGGCCGAGGATCCGGTCAGGAAGACGGCCGTGGCGAGGATCGCCACCTCCTTGGTCTTGTGGGCGCCGCGCGCGCCGGCTCCGGTGGGTCGAGCCGCACCGACGCGACCGGCCACGGAGATGTCGACGTCGTCGCCGGCGCCGGACCGGGTCCTGCCGCGGGACGGACGCGCTCGCGTCGCGACCCCGCCGGATCCTTCCGCGACCTCGTCATCGGGAACCGGGAACGGGCGGACGATGCTCGGCATGACGTCGGGCACGACCGTCGGCGTCGGGAATGGCGTGACCGGCGGGACGACCGGCTGGCTGGATGCGTCCTGGCCCGACAGCGGCGTCGGCAGCCGGGCTGCGCAGACGGCGCAGTGGCTCGGCCAGCCCTCGACCTGCCAGCCGCACGATTCGCAGCGTCCCGGGGGCGCGAAGACCACGAGCGCGAGCGCGATCGGCCCGATCAGGACACCCAGGAAGAACCAGATCAGCGGCTGGCGATCCCGGGACCGCGCGACGAACGCGGTGATCGGCCCGAACGCGATCGCCGTCAGGAGAAACGGCAGGGCGATCGATTCGAGGCCGTTCATCGATGCCTCACGGGTCGCTCGACGCCGCGGCGTCGACGAGCGGGATGCCGTTGGAGATCGTCGTCCAGCGGATCGCCGAATGGGCGTCGTCGCTGAACGGTCGATCCTCCATCAGCAGATCCACGTACGGCACGTCCGGCCAGTGTGCGTAGACCAGCTCCCACATGGGGCTTGGCGTCGGGAATTCCGCGTGATCGTCCCACGGCCACCGATCCGGCTCGTGGAGATACGACACCAGATAGTCGATCGAGCCCTTGAGCGTGCCGCCCAGCGCGCCCTGGTGGTCCCACAGGTCGACGCCGCGACGTGCGGCGATGACCGCCGAGCCGACCTTGTACTGGAGCGCCTCCTGCGTGTACATGATGCCCTTCGATTCCCGTCGGACCTCCTCGGGGATGTGCCCGTCGGCGGCGACGAAGTCCATCATCTCGCGCCAGCGTGCGACGGCGGCGTCGAATCCGGCGGTGTCGCCGAGATAGGACGTCAGGGCGATCCGTGCGAACGTGCCGGCGTCGCCCCAGTTGTTGTCGCGTTCCGAGGCGGTCGGCAGGATGACGTCCCGGATCCAGGTGCGGAACGTCTCGAGCTCCGCGGGGCTCATCACTCCACTCGGGGCGATGAGGTCGGCAGCGAAGGCGAAACCAGGTGCATTCCGGCTGATGATGAGGGACGTCTGGCAGTCGCCGCCGTCCTTGCACGTGTTCCGGGTGGTCTTGGTCGTGTTGGCCCAGGCCATGAGGTACCGAGCGCTCGCTTCGGCGTAGCTGACGTCGTCGGTCGCCACGTAGGCCATCGCCAATCCGTATGCGGCGGCCGCGTCATCCACGAACGGCCCACCCGTCCCGGAGATGTTCAGGGGCTGTCGCGGACGGGGGTCGTCGTTGCGCGCATCGTCGGCGAAGTCGATCAGGTCGCGCAGCCCGGTCGCGAACGGCTCCTGGCCGTCGTTCGCCCACGTCACGCGTTGCAGGATCTCGTCTCGTGCCGCGATGTAGCCCGACGCTGCCGGGGCCGTCGGCACCGGACCGCTTGCCTGTGCGCTCGGCGGCGGGCTGTCGGACGGCGCGGGCGCCGTGACCGGGCGAACAGCCAGGACCAGCACGCCCACGACCGCCACGACGACCGCGCCCGCGAGCAGCGCCCGGCCATGGCCACGGCGGATCGCGGTCGGCGTCGCCGATCCCGTCTCCTCAGCGGTCGGTTCGGGCGGGCTGCCGCCTGGCTCGAAGGGAGCGTCGGTCATCGCGAGTCGGCACGCCGGCTGCAGTGCCAGGCGATCTGGGCCCGCAGGCCGTCGGCAGGCGCCACGGTCGGCTGGTAGCCGAACGTCCGCCCGGCCTTGCCGGTGTCCGCGCCGGTGTGTCGCTGGTCGCCGGGTCGCGATGGCTCGAAATGGATGACGGGCTCCACACCGAGCTCGTCACCGATGATCCGGATCACGTCGAGCAGTTCGACGCGCTCGCCCCCGCCGATGTTGTAGACCTCGCCGACCTCGGCGCCCTCGAGCGCCCGGAGCGTGCCGTCGACGGCATCGGAGACGAACGTGCTCGAGCGCGTCTGATGGCCGTCGCCGAAGACGGTCAGGTCCTGCCGGTCGATCAGCGCCTCGATGAACTTGTGGTAGGCCATGTCCGGGCGCTGGCGTGGGCCGTAGATGGAGAAGTACCGCAGGATCGCGGCCGGGAACCCGTACGTCTGCACGTACGCGAGCACCAGCTGCTCCGCCGCCAGCTTCGTCACGCCGTACGGCGAGATCGGCCGGAGCGGCTGCGTCTCGTCGCCGACCGCCTCGGTGCCATAGACCGATGACGTCGAGATCTGGATGTACCGCTTGATGCCGGCCGCCCGTGACGCCTCGACGAGGCGGTAGGTGGCCAGGAGATTGCAGCTCGTGTACGCCTCCATCTCGGTCCAGCTCCGCGGCAGGCCGGGCATGGCCGCGAGGTGGATGACGGCCTCGACGCCATCGAGCGCGGGAGCGAGGTCGTCGGTCCGCAGGTCCAGCTCGTGGAACGTCGCTCGCGGATGCGCGGCCGCCGTGGCGACGTTCGCCTCCTTGGTCGCGCGGTCGTAGTAGTCGGTGAATCCGTCGAGCAGGACCGTGTCGTGACCGTCGGCGAGCGTCCGCTCGGCGACGTGGGACCCGATGAAGCCGGCCGCGCCGGTGACCAGGATGCGCATCGTTACCTCGAAACCGTGACCCGATCGACATCGAGGGACGCCGGCGTGCCGGAGACCTGGAAGCACACTCGACGCGGCTGACCCGGTTCCTTCGTGCGCCAGTCCAGTCCGGACTGCTTCACGACCGTCTTGCCTGCCGCGTTGGTCAGGACGAGTGCCGCCGACTGCTTGACGACGTCGATGTCAAGGCGCGCACGATACCAGCGTCCGTCGACGAGGCGGATACCCGGCCGTTGCCTCACGGCACCATCGAAGAACGAGAACTCGTTGTCCTCCGCGATCCGGAGCCCCATGACCTCGCCGCCCGCGCCGCGGATCCCGAGCGGCCGGATCTCGCCCGTCCCGCCGACCCTGGGACGGAATCGCACGTCGACCAGCAGCCGAGTCGCGCCTACTTGGGCAAGGTCCTTGCAGGTCTCGGCGAAACCCGCCGTCTTCGACGACTTGAGGGTGAGGAAGCGCAGGTCGTCCTTCCCGCCGGCGAGCGCGGTCCCGTTCGAGGCGTCGACCGTCCAGCCGTTGACCGGGTCACCCGTCGGCCACGACCCGAACGCGTCGTTCACGAGCAGGCTCGCGGCCGGATCCTTGGGCGGCGCCGGGTGGTCCGGGCGAGGGGCGGTCGCGACGTCCGCGGGGATCGGGGTCGAGCCGAGGTCCAGCGCCGCGTGCAGATAGCGCCCGGTCGATTCGTCAGAGCCCAGCACGACCAGGCCGGTCGCGACCGCCACGCTCCCCTTCGTGGACGTGGGGTTCGCGATCGCCGGGTCATCTGGGCTCGACATGAGTGGATCGCCGACTCCCGCGTCGAAGATGAGGTTGTCGAGCGGGGCCCGCTTGATCGCGATGATCCCGCCACCGGTCGGGGCCTGCGCGATGACGTACATCTGCCGCCGACCCTCGTCGACGAGGAGGATCGCCCGATTGTGCTTGTCCTCGACCCGACCGGCCTCGCTCGCCGTCCAGTGCCCGTCCGCCTGGCGGACCATCACCAGGAGCTGGGCGTCGAGCGGGTTCCGGTCCGCGTCGGGGTCGACGGTCGTGCGGATCGTCGTGGCGACGACGCGGGCGCCATCGAGGTCGAACGTCTTGAGGTTCAGCTGGTCGTCGTTGGTGCCGACGCCCGTCGCGACGGTCTCGACCGGCGACCAGGCGTCGTCGGCGTCCCCGTCGCCGTGCGAGGTGAACAGCACGCGTTCCGTCGTCTGGTCGGTCCACTCGACGCCGATGCGACCAGGTCCGTAGGGGACGAGCGACGAGACGTCCTCGTCAACGAGTTGGCCGCTGCCGGGGACCGCGTACGGCGCGGCCCAATGGGCGTCGGACGAGAGGGTGTGCGCGACCCACAGGCTGCCGCCGCTCACATAGGTCACCCAGAGGCCGCCGCGGGTGTCCCGGTCGATGACGATGCCGCTCGCGCCGGTGTCGTTGATCGCGACCGGGAAGTCGGGGTCGCCGACGTACCGGCTCGTCTTCGGATCGAAGCTGAAGCGCTGGATCTTCGCCCGGTGCGAGCTTGCCGTGCCCTTGGTCGCTGAGGCGACGTAGAGATGCTCGCCTGTCCAGAGGAAGTCCGAATCGGCGTCGCCCCGCTCGTCGACGACCGTGCCCGTGTCGAGCCAGATCTGGGTCGCCCAGTCGAGGCGGAAGATGTGGATGTCGTCGGCGTCGGGCGCGTAGAGACCGGCCCACCAGGCATCCTGGGCGTACCAGAGCTTGCTCTGGGCCGGCGAGGCCGACACGGACGTGATCGCCTCGGTCTTGAACTCGAAGTCGCGCATGGTCATCGCCGGCTGGTCGTTCGGCGGCAACGTGGCGGCGACGGGTAGCGACGGCGCCGGGGAGCCGGATGCGGTCGGCGACGGGGACGGCGTCGTCGAGCCGAGCACGACGATCGAGGCGACGATCCCGAGCGTGACGAGGACGACAAGGGAGATGGCCAGCAGCGAACGGCGGTCTGCCAAGGTTCTCCCTACACGTGCGATCCGGGCAAATCCCGCCCGAGGGTGGACGAGTGTAGCCCGCCCGGCGTGACCCGGCGGTGGGGCAGACTTCAGCCCGGATGACATCTTCGCGCGGGCCGATATCATTCGGACCGATGCATACGATCGTCCTCATCACTCTCCTTGGTGGCTTCATCTGGGTCATCGCGCGCGTCCTCGCCAATCGGCAGGACGCCGTCGACCGCCCCTCGGTCGTGGTCCACGGCATCGGCCTCGGCGTCGCCATCGGCGGCGCCTGCGCACTCGTCTTCCTGACGACGCAGGTCGACCTGATCCCCGATCAGTTCGAAGAGGCCCTCTTGCCTGCTGCGATCATCCTCACGTCCGTGGGCCTGGCCCTCGGGACGTTGTACCGAGTGGCCTGGCGCTGACGCCTCCCGACGGCGAACGCCGGTCGCCGTCGACCGGGCCTCCTGCCGAACCCGGACTCGACGTCGAGTCGACCCTGACCTTCCCGGAGGTCGACGGGGTCGACGGCCTCGAGGACGCCGTCACCGTCTCCACGAAGTCGGGGTCGGCCAAGGCGATCCGCGGCTCCAGCCTGCTCCTGGCCGGCCGGATGATCTCGCTCGGGACGAACTTCCTCGTCCAGGTCCTGATCGTCCGCTATCTCACCGACAAGTCCGACTACGGGGCGTTCGCCTATGCCCTCTCGGTCGTGACGATCCTGACGACCTTCGTGGCGCTCGGCACGGACCGGGCGATCGGCCGGTTCCTGCCGATCTACCAGGAGCGCGGACGCCCCGATGCGATGCTCGGCACGGTCGTCTTCGTGGCCGGCACGATCGCGTCGCTGGGCATCGCGTCGATCCTCTTCGTCTACGGGTTCCAGGACCTCGTCAACGGCTCGCTCCTCAACGACCAGGCCGGCGAGCTGCTCCTCATCCTCGTGATCCTCGCGCCGATCCAGGCACTCGACGACGTACTGATGAACGGCTTCGCAGTGTTCTCCAGCCCGCGGGCCATCTTCTTCCGCCGATACGTCCTGAACCCGGTCCTGCGCCTGGCAGTCGTGGGGCTCCTGATCTTCGGCAAGCAGGACGTCGAGTTCCTGGCGATCGGCTATGTCGCGACCGGGGCCATCGGCGTGGCCGTGTACGCGTTCCTATTCGCCCGGCTGCTCCGCAAGGTCGGCGTGCTGCCGCGCTCCGGGCGACCGCAGATGAGCTTCCCGATGCGCGAGATCCTCGCGTTCTCGGTGCCGCTCCTGACCACGGACCTCGTCTACATCCTGCTCAACTCGAGCGACGTCGTCCTGCTCGGCGCCATCACGAGCGACGCGGAAGCGGTCGCGAACTACCGCGTGATCCAGCCGGTCGCGGCCCTCAACCTCATCGTGCTCCAGAGCTTCACCCTGCTCTTCATCCCGGCCACGGCACGGCTTTTCGCGAAGAACGACCGCGAGGGGCTGCGATCGCTCTACTGGCAGACCGCCGCCTGGGTCGCGGTGCTCTCGTTCCCGATCTTCGCGCTCACGTTCGCGCTGGCCAAGCCGCTCACCGTGGCGCTGTTCGAGCAGCGCTATGCAAGTTCGGCGGTCTACCTCGCGATCATCGCCCTCGGGCGCTACTACGACGCGGCGCTCGGGTTCAACGGCCTCACCCTGCGCGTCTTCGGGAACATGAAGGCCGTGGTCGCAGTGAACCTGGTGGCGGCCGGCGTCAATCTCGCGCTGCTGCTCCTGCTCATCCCGCCGTTGGGGGCGCTCGGCGCGGCCATCGCGACGGGGTCGACGCTGCTCGTCTTCAACTCGCTGAAGCAGTACGCGCTCCACCGCTACGTCGGCGTCAGCCTGTTCGAGTGGCAATACGCCCGGGTCTATCTGACGATCGTGCTGACGACGCTGGGCCTGCTGGTCGTCGAGTTCGTCATCGACCCGCCGCTGATCGTCGGCCTCGTGCTCGTCGGACTCGCCTCGTTGGCCGTGGTGTTCACCGGCCGGCAGCACCTGCAGCTCGCCGACACGTTCCCCGAGCTTGCGCGATTGCCGTTGCTGCGACGGATCATCGGATGAGCGGCCCCGTCGACCCGCCCCTGGCAGCCCTGGCCGACCGCCTGGCGGCGGGCGGGGTCCGCTGGGCCGTGATCCGTGGCGAGACCGAGCGCCCCAGCGGCGACGACCTCGACGTGCTCGTGCATCCCGAGGACGCGTCCGCGTTCCGCTCGATCGCTCGCGACCTCGGCTTCCCGCGGCTGCCCGCCTGGGGCCATGGTGAGCACGCCTTCCACGTGGGGCGCGGGACCGGCGGCTGGTGGCGGCTGGACCTGCTGACCTCGTTCCGGTTCCTCGGCGGGGAGCGGTTGCCGGATGGCGTGGTCCCGGCCGTCCTCGCCCGGCGCACCGACGACCTCGTCCCGACCCTCGCACCCGAGGACACGGCGTGGGCGCTCGTCCTGCACCTGCTGCTGGACAAGGACTCTGTCTCCCGCGAGAACGAGGCCCGGCTGGCAGCCGCGGCCGGGGCCGCCGCCACGGGGCCGCTCGCCGAGGCCCTGGCAGGCGGGCTCCCCCGCGGCTGGACCCCCGAGCGGGCACGGACGGCCCTGACCTCCCCGGACGAGGACCCAGCTCGTGTGGCCGCGCTCCGACGGGCGGTCAGCCGTCGCCTCCGCCCCGGCGGGCGGCTGGCATGGCGTGCGCGGCGAACCCGGGACGCGACGGCGGGGCGGCTCCGCAAGCCACTGACCGCCGTGTTCCGCCGCGGACCGAGCGTGGCCCTGCTGGGCCCCGACGGCGCCGGCAAGTCACACCTGGTCCACGAGCTGCCCAAGGCGTTCCCGCTCGGCGTCCGGACGTTCTACCTCGGGCTGTACCCGGCCGGATCGGAGCACCACCGCGGGCCGAAGGGCCTTGGCTTCGTCCTTCGCCTCGGCGGCATGTGGCGCCGCTACGGAGCGGCCCGGGTCCAGCAGCTGCGCGGACGCCTTGCCCTCTTCGACCGGCACCCATACGACGCGCGACTGGCACCGCGCCAGCGGCCGCGCGTCACGGACCGGGTGCGCCGGGCCGTCCTCGGCCACTCTCTCCCTGCGCCCGATCTGCTGCTCATCCTCGATGCGCCCGGCGATGTGCTCCACGCGCGCAAGCCCGAGCATCCGGCCGACGTCCTCGACGCCGAGATGGCCCGCTACCGGGATCTGGCCGGACGCCTGCCACGGGCCGAGCTGGTCGACGCCACGCGGTCGCCCGAGGCGGTCCTCGACGACGTCGTGTCGCGGATCTGGCGGGTCTGGGCGCGCCGTCTCGATGGTGGTCGATGACCGAGCCGGGCCAGCCGGTGGACGGGGGAGGACCGGCGGTCCCCCTTGGCTGGTCGTTGCGCGAGCCGTTCACGCCCGGGACGAACCTGCGAGGCACCACCACCGGTGGCACGCTCGCGTTCGCCATCCCGTCCCTGGCCGTCGAGCGCATCGGCTACGTCGGGGAACCGGGCCCCGGCACCCGCACGATGCTGGAGCGCCTTGCGTCCGAGGTGGCGCCGGTCGCGCTTGACGGGTCGGACGCCGCGACGCCAGTCGACGTCCTGTGGGTGAGCGGCGCGGACGGCCCGGCTCGCGTCGCGACGCTCGGCGAGCCGGCCGCGGATGCGCTTCTGGCCAGGACGCCGAGCATCGTCGTCGAGGACGCGTCGAGCGATGCCGGTTCCGACCTCGAGGCACGCCTGCGGGCCGCCGGCCGACAGGTCGCAGCGCTGGACACGCTCGTGATCGACGGCGAGGTCCGCGCGGCGGGTCCCCGGATGGGCCCGGCGGACCACCCGGACCATCCGAGCCTGCCGGGCATCCGCCGGCCCTCGGCGGGATGGTCGCTGCGCGGCCGCTCCGCGGGGTCGCGCTCCGGGCGAGCCCTGATCGCCGCGCAGGACGACCCGCACGACCCACCGAACTGGGTCGTCCGCCTCGCAGCCGATCACGGGCACGACATCCGCGGCCATCGCTGGTCGATCGCGGCGCCGGGCGTGTACGACTCGCAGAAGGTCCTCGTCTACCTGACCGAACCGGGTGGCGCGGCCCCGAGCTGGATCGTCAAGGTCACCCGTGGAGCGCGTCACGCCGAGCGCCTCCAGAACGAGGCGCGCGGGCTGGCCTTTCTCGCCGGGCTCGGACCCATCGACGGGATGACCGTCCCGGGGCTCATCGGGTCCGGCCAGGCCGGCGGCCTCGCCGCAGTGATCGAGACCATCGTGCCGGGCCGGCCGTTCGAGCCGGTGCTGCGCGGAGCCGGCGGCGAGGCACGCCTGGCGCCGGCGTTCGAGGGACTCGGCGGTCTTGCCGAGCGATCGGCCCACCCCGTCCCGGCCACGAGCGTCGCCACGACCTTCGATCGGCTGCTGGACCAGTACGTGGCCATCCACGAGCCCCCGACGGAGGACCGCGCGCGACTGGCGGGCCTGGTCGAACGGGTCGCGGTCTGGCCGGACCCGATCGACCTCGTGGCGATGCACGGCGATCCCGGCACCTGGAACCTGCTCGCGGCGGATGACGGCCGGGTCGGCTTCCTCGACTGGGAATCGTTCGAGCCCGACGGGCTGCCGCTCTGGGACCTGTTCCATCTGGCCCACGCGGCGGTGCTGGTGCTCGGCCGCTCGCGGCTCCCCCGCCGCCGGATGGGGATCCTCGCCGACCACGTCTTCGGCTCGGGTCGCTACAGCGCACTCCTCCTCGACGCCGCGGCGGCGTACCGGGACCGCCTCGCGATCGCACCGGAGCTGGTGCAGCCGCTCTTCACGTTCTGCTGGATCCACCGCGCGCTGAAGGAATCCAACCGACGCCGGCCCGACGACGTCGCCAACGGGCACTACGCCCGGTTCGCCCGCCGGATCGTGGCGTCCCCCACGTCACCGACCCTCCGAGCCCTCTACGGCGAGGACGCCTCGAGCTGACCGACGGTCTCGGGCGACAGCGGTTCGACCTGCCGGCCCGCCGCGCGCGCGACCTCGATGAACCGCCCGGCGAGGTGGCGGGTGTTCGTCCGCAGGTCGAACGAGGCGAGGACCCGCGCCCGGCCGGCATCGGCAAGCCGGGCTGCCCCGGCCGGGTCGCGCTGGATGTCGATGAGCGCATCGGCCAGGGCCTCCGCGTCGCCGGGCGGGACCAGCCGGCCGGTCACGCCGTCCTCGACGAGCTCCGGGACGCCCGACACCGACGTGGCGACGACCGGCACGCCGCTCGCCAGCGCCTCCATCAGCGCGACCGGGATGCCCTCGGTCTTGCCGCTCGGGAGCACGATGCTCGGCTGGACGACGACGTCGGCCTCGCCCAGCAGCTCGGCGACCCGATCGCGTGGCTGTCGGCCCAGGAGCAGGACCTGGTCGGTCAGGCCTGCGGCCGCGATGGCCGCCTCGAGGGCCGGGCGCTCCTCCCCCTCCCCGACCATCCGGACACGGACCGCGACCCCACGCTCGACCATGCGCCGGGCCGCCGCGACCAGGATGGCGTGGCCCTTCTGCGGCTGGAGCGTGGCGATCGAGAGGACCTCGAAGGGCGTGCCCTCGCGCGCGCCGCTGGCGGCATGCTCGGTCCCGGGTCGTGGCCGGAAGACGGCCGCATCCACCCCGCAGTGGATCACCTCGACCCGACTGGCGAGCCGGCCATACCAGCCCGTCAGCAGCCGCAGGTTGTAGTCGGAGATCGTCACCGCGAACGCCGCGCCGCGCAGCTTCTCGTCGAGCATCGGCCGCTCCACGTAGATGTCGTGGGCGTGCGCCGTGAAGCTGTACGTCCGGCCGGTCAGCCGTCCGATGACCCACGCGGCCAGCGCCGGGTGTGTCGCCCAATGCGCGTGCACGTGATCGATGTCGAGGTCCTCGATCCGGCGGGCGAACGCCGCGCCGAGCGGGACCACCGCGAGCGTCCGGGCGAGGAACTTCGGAGAGCGGGCGTTGCCGAGGATCGCCCGTCCCCACGTCGCGAGGTATCGCCGCGGCCGGCGGCGGAGCCAGTGCCACTGCGCGGCGAGGACGGGTCGCGACGTCAGGCGCAGGTCATGGGCGCGGGCGACGAAGTCCTCCGCCCCAGGCTGCATCGTCACCTCGCGCTCCCGGACGAGCGGGAACACCTCCACGTGCACGCCGATGCGCTCAAGCTCGAGCATCTCGTAGAGGACGAACGTCTCGGAGAGCTTCGGGAACCGGGACATCAGGTACGCGACCCGAAGGGGATGCCCGCCGCGCGGGTCGGGAGCGATCGCCATTCAGGCCGTCCGTTGACGCGCGGTGATCGCGGCCAGGTCCGCGTACAGCTCGTCGTAGCGCGCGGCGCAGGCGTCCCAGGAGTACGTCGCCACCACACGTTCGCGCGCCGCGGCCCCGAGTCGCGCCTGCAGCCCGGGATCGCCGAGCAGGCGGTCGAGCGCCTCGGCGTAGGCCGCCGGGTCGTCGGCGACCAGCAGGTCCCGTCCGGGCTCGATGTCCAGGCTCTCGACTCCGAGGGAGGTCGTCACGATCGGACGCCCGATCGACATCGCCTCGAGCAGCTTGTTCTTGACGCCGCTGCCGCTGACCATCGGGACGACGACGACCGCCGACCCCTCCAGCCACGGCCGCACGTCGTCGACGAACCCGGTGACCTCGATCGATGGATCCTCGGCGAGGGCCATGACCGCGGAGGACGGGTCGCGGCCGACGATGCGGAACCGGACGCCCGGTCGTCGCGCCAGCAGGAGCGGCATGACCTCGTGGCTGAACCAGAGGACGGCCTCGACATTCGGGGCGAACGACATCGCGCCCGAGAAGACGATGGTGTCCTGCTCGACCGCGACGTCGCCGAACGCGCCGGGCGCGAACTGGTCCGTGTCCACCCCGTTGACGACGACCTCGACGCGCGTCCCGGGCGCGACCCGCCGGATCGCCTCCGCATCCACCGGCGACACGACGGTCACGATGTCGGCCGTCGCCGCGGCCCGCCGCTCCAGGGTGCGGGCGACCAGCCCGCGGATCCGTGCGCGCGTGCCGGAGACGCGGCTCGAGGCGAGCGTCTCGGCATCGATGAGCTCGACGAGCCGGCCGATCGACGAGGGCGGAAGGTAGCCGGCCATCGGGAGCTGGCGGACGTGGATGACATCCCAGGACCCGGTCCGCACGAGGTCGTCGATGGTCGCGAGCAGCTGTCGACTCGACTCGGGTTCGTTGCGTCGCCCGGGCGTCGGCAGCCCGCGACGGACCAGGTCCGGCTCGACCGCGCCCGCGAGGGCGGTGATGCTGCGCGTCCGTGGGACCAGGTGGACCTCGTCGAACATCGCCTCGAGGGCCGCCCGGGTCTCCTCGATCCCCTCGAGCGGTGCCGGGCACACGAGCGTCAGGCGGTGGTGGCGGAGCCGGCGGAACAGATGGAAGGCGATGAGCGTGGCGCCTTGCATCAGGTCGAGCGGCGGCGACCGGTCGACGATGAGGACGTTCAAAGCCACGGCACCACCGCCGCGACGTTCGATGCGATCCACTGCTCCGACGTTGCGAGGCCCGGTTGGCGGCGCAGGTTCGACTCGATGAAGCGAAGCCAGTAGAGAAGCGCCGTGGATCGGAGGCCAAGCCCCGCGGGGCTGGCGCGCTCCAGGATCTCGAGCTCGCGGACGTCGAGAGCGCCGCCGAGCAGGTCGGCGACGGTCGCGCCGAGTGCCTCGTGGCGCCGCAGCTTGCGTGCATACAGGACCAGATGGAACGTGTCGTGGGCGGCCAGCTCGTCGGGTTCCGCGCTGTCCCAATCGACGATGCCGGTCACCGCGGCCGCGTCGTCGACGAGGATGTTGGCCGGCCAGTAGTCGCCGTGGATCCAGCCCGCGGACAGGGGCGAGGTGTCGACGATCGCGCCGACATCGGTCGCGACGCGCTCCATGCCCGCGACGAGCGCGAGGTCCTGGCCGGGTTGCCGCTGTGCGACGACCGGTGCGAGCCCCACGGCAGCGGCGACGCGTCGGTCGACCCAGCGCGATCGGCGATCCGCCGCCGGCGCCGTGGAGGCCGTCCGCTCGTGCAGCTCGCCGATGGCCTCGATCGCGGCCGACATTGCGCGGTCCCAACCTGTATCGTCGGGAGAGGGGAGCGTCAGCGCTCGGCCGGTCAGGGCGGTCTCGACGACGAACCGCCACGGCCCCGTCCCACCGTCGGAGCGCACCGCCGGGACGTGCGCCCGCCACGACCCGAGGGCCTCGATGCCGGCGATCGCCCGCTGCGCCTCGGCGGCCCGCAGAAGGCTCGCGTGACCCGATTCGCTCTTCGCGACCTTGACCATCACCCGCTCTCCGGTGCGGGACCGCACCACGAAGGCTGATATCCCGCCGCCGCCTTGCGACGCCCGCTCGATCGCCCAGCCGTCCGCGGCGGATCCGGGGAGCGAGGCCATGGCCGCCGGCACCACGGACCGGGCGTCCGAAAGCGCCGAACGGCGGTTCGCCGCACGGCGAACGGCCTCGAAGGCCCCTGAGAGCCGGGGTCGATGGGCCGCCCGCGGCCCGAGGAAAGACACGGTGTCGACACTCCAGGATGGGGATGGCGACCCGCCCGGTCACCGGCGTGGATGGTAGCAGCCGGGTCCGGAACCGCAGAGAGGGGGAGGCGGATCTGGACGATCCCCCGTATCCTGTGGCCCGGCGTTGACAAACTGATGTTGGGATTGGAGTCCTGGTGGAGCTCTCTGGCTATCTAGCGATCCTTCGACGATGGTGGTGGACCCTGCTTGTGGCAGCGTGGGTCGCGGGCCTGATGGGCTACGTCATCGCCGGCCGGATCCAGCCCACCTACGAGTCGTCGGCGCGCCTGCTGGTCGGGCCGATCAACTCCGACACCAACACGCTGCGCGCGTCCAGCCAGCTGGTCCAGACGTACGCCGAACTGGCGACGAGCTCGAATCTGCTCGAGGCGACGGTCAAGGAGATGGGCCTCGACCCCGCCGCGGCCGACGAGCTCGCGGGCGCCGTCCGCACGATCGCCAACGACACCACGCGGATCCTGACGATCCGGGTCGAGGGACCGAGCGCGGAGCTGACGACCCAGGCCGCGAACACGATCGCGGCGCAGCTGATCGAGACCACGTCCCGTGGCGGCACCAACCAGTCCCAGGGTCAGGTCACGGTCCTCGATTTCGCCAAGGAGCCGACTGCCCCGGTCGCCCCGCAGGTGTCCCTGGTCGTGCTGATGTCCGTCGCGGCCGGCCTGCTCGGCGCCGTCGTGCTGGTCCTCCTCGTCGAGTACCTCGCCGATCGCATCCAGGATCGTGACGAGCTGGGCCGGGCGACAGGAAAGCGCGTCATCGGCGAGGTCAGCGCAGGCGCCCCCGCAGCGACCGCCACCCGGACCTCGGATGCCGGTGCACTCACACCGACCCATGACTACGCCCCGCTCGTGGCCGGGCTGACATTCGGCGAGACCGCCGACGGTCGGCGCGACCTCGTCGTCGCGATGGCCGACGAAGGCCCGCACGGGTCCGACCTGACGGCCGGCCTTGCTGCCGCGGCGGCGGAGTGGCGCCCCGTCGTCCTGATCGACGCGGACCCGAACGGCCGCCTCTCCTGGCTCCTGGGCGTATCGGGCATGCCCGGCCTCCACGACCCGCTCGGCTACAAAGAGAGCCTGAAGGACCGCATCGTGCAGGGCTCGATCCCCAACACCCGGATCCTTCCCGCCGGCACCAACCCGGGCACGACCAACCCGAGCCCAGAGGAGGCACGCGAGCTGCTCGAGTCCGTGACCGGGACCGGCGACGTCGTGATCATCGACGCGGGCACCCTGCCCAACTCGTCGACCGCCATGGTCTGGGCGGGCGTCGTCGGTTCGACCGTCCTGGTCGTCCGCCGCGGCTCGACCCGTCGCTCGGTGGTTCGTCAGGCGACAGCGATGCTCGACATGGTCCACGGCACGCTCGTCGGCAGCATCCTGATCCTGCCGGGTCGTCGCCGCCGCTCCAAGGCGCCGAGCAGCGGCGCACGGACGACCGGCGGCCAGACGCCCGCTGGCGGGACGCCTGCCGACCCGGTCGAACCCGGATCCACGACCGCGATCCGGGCCGCCATGGCACGACCTCGCGAATCCGACCAGGGATGAGCCTGGGCGGCCTGGTGAGGGGAGTCGCCAGATCGGTCTTCTGGGGGGCCGGAGCGACGATCGTCGCCACGTACGCCGTCTTCCCTGTCGGACTCCTCGTCCGGGGCGCCCTCATGCGCCGGCCCGTGCGCTCGGCCGCCATCGAACCGTCCGTCAGCATCATCATCGCCGCGCGGAATGAGGCCACCGACATCGGCCGGCGGCTCGAGAACCTCGCGGCGCTCGACTATCCGCGCGACCGCCTCGAGGTGGTCATCGCCTCTGACGGGTCCGAGGACGCGACGGCCGCGATCGTCGCCCGATGGGCCGAGCGGGGCGTGCGACTCCTCGACCTGCCGCGGGTCGGCAAGGCCGACGCCCTCAATGCAGCCGTTGCCGCCTCGACCGGCGAGATCCTCGTCTTCTCCGATGCGAACAGCATGTTCGCCCCCGACGCCGTGCGAGCCCTGGTCCGGCGGTTCGCCGATCCCGAGGTGGGCGGGGTCGCAGGCGACCAGCGCTACGAGGCTGCCGCAACCGGCGACGCTCTGGCCGAAGGCGAGCGCGGCTACTGGGATCTCGACCGGCTCCTGAAGATCGCCGAGAGCCGGGCCGGCAACGTCGTCTCGGCGACCGGGGCCATCTACGCGATCCGGCGATCGCTGTTCCGGCCGGTCGCGACCGGTGTCACTGACGACTTCTACACGTCCGTCCAGGTCGTCGCCCAGGGTCGGCGACTGGTCTTCGCGCGCGACGCCGTCGCGTTCGAGCCACCGGCGAAGTCCGGCGGGGACGAGTTCGGACGCAAGGTCCGGATCATGACCCGCGGCCTGCGCGGGACCATCCTCATGCGCGAGCTGCTCGATCCGCGTCGGCACGGGTTCTATGCCGTCCAGCTTGCGTGGCACAAGATCTTCCGGCGCCTGATGGTCGTGCCCCTGCTCGGACTGTTCGCCAGCAGCCTGCTGCTCGTCGGACGCGGGCGGATCTACACGCTCGCCGCGCTCGCCCAGGCCGCCGGCTACGGCCTCGGCCTGGCCGGACTCGCGCTGCGGGACCGGCCGGCCGGGCGCAAGAAGTGGCTGTCGTTCCCGGCCTTCTTCTGCATGGTCAACCTCGCCGCGCTGCAGGCGTTGCGCAACATCGCGACCGGCCGGCGGATCGATCGCTGGGAGCCGCAGCGGGCGGCTGAGCCGACCGGGACCGCCGCGGCGCCCCTCGGCGCGGAACCGACGACGGCGGCCGCGGCCGTCGAGCCGGCACGGTTCGCCGCCGCCTCAGCGACGAACGTCGACGACACCCTGAGCGAGCTGGTCGGATGAGCGAAGGCGTCGCGCCCTTCGGCGAGTTGGCGCCGGCCGGGCAGGGCCCCGAGCCGAACTCGCACGGCCGCCGGCGTCCGGCGGCCTGGGCGGCAGTGACGGCCCTCGCGGCGGTCGGCCTCGCGGGGGTCCTCGCGGCCGTCGCGGTGAGCAGTCCACTCCTCGCGATCGGCGCCGTCGGCGCGACGCTGCTCGGGATGACGGTCATCGTCCGGCCCGGTGCCGCGACGCTGGTGGTGGTCGCGATCCTGTACAGCAACGCCGGGGTGATCGCCGTCCGCTTCCACGACGTGCCGAGCTTCGTTGCGGCGGCCGTGCCGATGCTGCTCATCCCGCCGCTCGCGGCATTCATCATCCTCGAGCGCCGGCCGATCGTCGTCACGAGCGCCTTCCCGTGGATCCTCGTGTTCCTCCTCGTTCAGCTCGTGAGCGGCATCTTCTCGAACGACACCGCGACGGCGTTCGACACGGTCGTGACCTTCGTCCTCGAGGGGATCGGGCTGTACTTCCTGATCACGAATGTCGTCCGGACGCGCGACGTGCTGATCGCGGTGGTCTGGATCCTCGTGGCGATCGGGGCGTTCCTCGGCGCGCTGTCCTTCTACCAGGACGCGACGGGCACGTACGACAACATCTATCTCGGGTTCGCCCAGCCGAGCGAGGCGACGGTCTCGAGCGACGAGAGCGGGCTCGGGACCATCGCGCAGTACCGCCTCGCGGGGAACATCGGCGAGAAGAACCGCTACGCGCAGATCATGCTCATGCTCGTCCCGCTCGGCCTGTTCCTGGCCATCGGCGAGCGCTCGCGCGTCCGGAAGCTGGTGGCGCTCGGGGCGGCGGGCATCACGTCGATAGGCGTCGCCCTGACGTTCTCGAGAGGCGCGGCGATCGGGTTCGTCCTTCTCTTCGGGATCATGTTCCTGATGGGCTACCTGAAATGGAAGCACCTCCTCGCGGTCGTCCTGGGCGCCGCGATCGTCCTCGCCGCGGTGCCGGTGTACACGGAGCGGCTGGCGGAGCTCGTCGCGGTGTCGGAGTCGGTCGGCGACACCGGCATCGACCAGGCCGACGGCGCGATCCAGAGCCGGGTGACCGAGGGCCTCGCAGCGCTGCTCGCCTGGGCGGACCACCCGGTCATCGGCGTCGGCCCAGGCCAGTTCCCGCAGTACTACCGCCAGTACGCCGAGGTCGTCGGGATCCGGGTGCTCGCACGCGATCGCGAGGCACATAACCTGTACCTCGGCATGGCCGCCGAGCTGGGCATCATCGGGATCACGGTCTTCCTGATCATCCTGGGGCTGACGTTCCGCGAGCTGGCACGGGCGCGCCGGGCGGTGCGCGCGTACGACCCGCTCATGTCGGACATCGTCACGGGCTTCCTCTTCGCGATCCTCGCCTATCTCGCGACGGGGATCTTCCTGCACATGTCGTTCATCCGGTATTTCTGGCTCATGCTCGGGCTCGCGGCCGCCTCGGCCGTGATCGCGATGGCCATCGCCAAGGCGCACGAGGACAAGGCGGCACTCGAGGCGCCCGCCGAGGATCCGTCCGCGTCGGAGCCGCCCGTCGCCCGCAAGCCCGATCTCTGGGGACCGGACCCGCGGCTGGATCCGTTCGCCACCTGACATGAAACGACCCAGGCCGGGCGGGTGCCCGACCTGGGTCCGGTGGGGAGCGCTATCGGCTCAGGAGCCGTACAGCCAGTCGGTCCAACCGAAGTTCTTGCCGTTGTGGGTCGGGATCGAGCCCGCGTACGAGGTGCCGTAGCGAGCGTCGAGCAGGAACGGCTGCCAGGCGTCGTCGCCTTCGGCCGCCCACCCGATGCCCTCGTTGAGGAACTCGGCCGCTCGGAAGAGGGCCTTGTTCTCCCAGTTCCACGTGTCGTATCCGGCACGGGAGAGAAGCTCGGCTTCGAGGACCGCGCCCTGGAGCGCTTCCCACGGGTAGCCGGTCGCGACGGGCGGCCAGCTGAACGATCCACCGCGGCGCATGTCGTCGGGCAGCGCGCCGCCGATGGCGTGACCGCTCTTGACGCAGGCCGGGTTGATCCCGACCGGCTTGGACGAGTCGCACTGCCAGGTCACGTCTCCGTATTCGAAGCCGGCATAGGCGGTGCGGTCGCCGAGCCAGCCGTGGAAGACGGCGGCGGCGCGTGTCAGGACGGCCTGGTCGCCGAGGTACAGGGCGACGGCGACGCGAGCCGCGCCGGCGTGGGTGCCCCAGTTGTTCGGGCGTCGCTCGTGCGTTGACGTGAGCGTCTGGCCATCCAGCGTCTCGGTCAGCAGGGAGCGAAGCCACGGCTTGAAGGTGTTGGTGTCGAACGTCGGATCCGCGGCCTGGAGGTTGACGAGATTGGCCGCGATGACGTAGCCGGGCAGGTTCCGGGCGAGGGCGAGCGTTCGGCCGCCGTTCTCGGTCTGGACCGCTGCCTTGATGGCTGCGATGACCTTGGTCTGGTAGGCCACGTCGCCCGTCCGGGCGTAGACGAGGCCGGCTGCCAGGATGTTGAGGTCCGTGTTGTCATCCTGGTCGCTGATGTTCGGGCTGCCGATCGCCTTGTCGGCCTGGGCCTTCAACGCGTTCCATGCAGCTCCGCTCATCGGCAACGAGGCGACCGAGCTGGCGTTGTACAGCGCGCCCGCGAGGTTGCCGGTCGGCGGCGGGGCCGTCGTCGGGGCCGTCGTCGGCGCCGTGGTCGGCGCGGTCGTCGGCGCGGTCGTGGGCGCCGTGGTCGGAGCCGTGGTCGGCGTCGTCGTCGGGGCCGTGGTCGGCGCCGTGGTCGGCGCGGTCGTCGGCTGGGCGCCACCCATCGTGACGGTCATCTTGGTCAGGACCGTCGACTTGTTCTCGGCCTTCACGGTGATGACGTGCGTGCCGGCCTGGGCGGTCGTGGGGACGATGAACTTGATCGTGTATGCGCCCTTGGTGTTGGTCCGCACACGGATCATCATCTGGTCGTCCCAGTAGGTGAAGGTGACGATGCGCGCGCCGAGGCCGGTCGCGGCCACGTTGAGCGTCTGGCCGGCCACGGGCGGCAGGGGCGTCACGACGAGCGTGGGCGTCGCGGCCATGGCGCTCATCACGGGCAGCAACAGCACCGGGATCAGGGCGAGCGTAAGGGTCGCAAGGACGTTGCGGGCGCGTCGTCGGCTCGACGCTCGGGCGGGCTGTCGGGCTGGGGCATCGAAGACCCAGTCTCGACGGTCGGCGGTGGTACGCATGTGCATTGACCTCCTGGGGCCGGGTGATCCGAAGCGACCTCGGGCGGGCCGCGGCGATCGCGACCCAGCCGTGTTCGGCCGGTGAGCACTTCGGGCGAGGGCACCTGTGTCTCCGCAGGGCCCGGATGCGAGGCGGCGCCTCCTCGCAGGACGCGCCGAACAGCCCATTCCAACGAGTGGGGCGGACCGTGTCTGTCGTCCTCGAGTGGCGTGCGATCCGTCGACCGATGTAGGCCGTCGGACCCCTTACCGACACGCGATCCGAGGACAAGACCCATCCTGCCCGGGGCCCCGGGGCGGTTCTATAGGCCGAACTGACCCGGTCAGCCGGAGCCGAAATCGCCCGGCTGAGCGCCCGGATCCCATCTGCGCGGTGGACTCCCCTGCCTGAGGGTGTCGTGGGGTGCGGTGCGCTGATGTATGGAAAGTACGGGCATCTCGCCGAGGTCTCGGTCGCGGAGCGGGGTCAACACGTGGTCGCGGCACACCGGACATGACGAAGGCCGGGCACGTGCCCGGCCTTCGTTCGTCGAGGGGGTCGGCTCAGGAGCCGTACAGCCAGTCGGTCCAGCCGAAGTTCTTGCCGTTGCTGGCCGGCGCCGAGCCACGGAACGAGGTGCCGTAGCGGGCGTCGATGAGCCACGGCTGCCACTCGTCGTCACCGGTGGCTGCCCAGCCGATGTCGTCGTACAGGAAGCGAGCGGCGCGGAGGAGCGCCTTGTTCTCCCAGTTCCACGTGTCGTAGCCGGCGCGTCGCAGGAGCTCGGCCTCGAGGACCGCGCCCTGGAGCGCTTCCCACGGGTAGCCGGTGGCGGTCGGCGGCCAGTTGAAGCTGGCGCCTCGGCGCATGTCGTCGGGGAGGGCGCCGCCGATGGCGTGGCCACCCTTGTCGCAGGTCGCGTTGATGCCGACCGGCTTGGACGGATCGCACTGCCAGGTCACGTCGCCGTATTCGAAGCCGGCGTACGCGGCCCGGTCGCCCAGCCAGCCGTGGAAGACGGTGGCCGCGCGGGCGAGCTCGGCGTCATCGCCGAGGTAGAGGGCGACAGCGACGCGGGCCGCGCCGGCATGCGTGCCCCAGTTATTCGGCCGGCGCTCATGGGTGGATCGCAGCGTCTGACCATCGAGGTTCTCGGTCAGCAGCGATCGCAGCCATGGCTTGAACGTGTTCTCGTTGAAGGCGGGCTCGACGGCCGGCAGGTCGACGAGGTTCGCCGCGAGGATGTAGCCGGGCAGGTTCCGGGCGAGGGCCAGCGTGCGACCGCCGTTCTCGGTCTGGACCGCTGCCTTGATGGCGGCGACCGCCCTGGTGCGGTAGGACTCCTCGCCGGTCCGGGCGAAGACGAGCCCCGCGGCAAGCACGTTGAGGTCGGCGTCGTCGTCCTGGTCGCTGATGTTCGGACTGCCGATCGCCTTGTCGGCCTGAGCCTTCAGATGGGTCCAGGCGGTGCCGGACATCGGCAACGACTTGACCGTGTTGGCGCTGTAGAGGGCGCCCGCGAGATCGCTCGGATCGCTGGGCGGCGAGACCGGCGGCTTGGCCGTCGGCTTCGGTGTCGGCTTGGCCGTGGGCTTGGCGGTCGGCTTGGGGGTCGGCTTGGGGGTCGGCTTGGCCTTGGCCCCGTCGGTCGGGGCCGCGCCCGGCGGGTCGACCACCGGCGGCTTCGGCTTCGTGGCCGGCTTCTGCTTGCCGATGAACACGCGAAGGCGGGCGAGGGTGTCACGGGTCGTTCCGACCGTGGTCACCTTCATGAAGTGAAGGCCCTTCTTCTGGTCGGCACGGACCCGGAACGTGGCCCAGAACTTGCCGTTCTTGTTCGTCGTGACGCGGACCATCGGGCGTGCATCCCAACGGACCACCATCGTGACGCCGGGCGCGAAGCCGACGCCCTTCACCTTGAGGATCTTGCCCGCGACCGGGTGCCTTGGCGACACGGACAGGGTCGGGCCCGAAGCGAACGTGCTCATGAATGGGAGCAAGAGTGCAGGGATCAGAAGGATGATCGGGAGCGTCGCCAGCATGTTGCGCATGCGCCGTCTGGGCGCGGGACCTCGAGCGGGCTCTGGCTTGGGGGCCTCGAAGACCCAATCTCGACGATCGGCGATGGCGATGTTCCGCAATGGTCTGACCTCCTGGGGCCGGGGGTTCCGAAGCGACCTCGGGTCGGTCACCGAGAGGGCGACGCGGCCCTGTTCGGCCGGTGAGCGCTTCGGGATCGGGGAACCTGTGTCGTCCACAGGTCCGTTGGCTGAGCGGCGGCGCCTCCTATGGGGCGGGACGTGCCGAGCGATCCGTTCCAGTGGTTGGGCTGGACCGCAAGTGGTCTGCCCTCATGTGGCGCGCGACCCGGCCGGCCGAAATGGCCCGTCGGACCCCTTGCCGCCGCGCTGTGTGAGGACTGGACCGACCATCACCCTGGGCTCGGACCGGGTCCATAGCCCATACGACCCCACCAGACCGGGCACGTATCGTTGCGTCGACGCCCGATCGCGCCATTCCGGGGTGGACTCCCAACCGGGAGGGTGTCGTGGGGTGTGGTGCGCTGATGCACGGAAAGTACCGAGTCGCCGGCGAGGTCTCGGCTGGTGCAGTCGGTCACCGTTTTCCGTGTGGAGCGGGTCCGGGGCCGCCCCACGACCCAGTACTGGGGTAGCATCCGCCGGCGGACCGCGACCGACCCCCACGCGGCTCCGGACAGGCATCGCCCGAGCAGCGAGGTCAGGTCTTGGTGAAGCGACTCTGGGACACGGTCATGGCCCGGTTCGACGACGACAATGCCGAGTGGGGCCTGTCACGCCGGACGGCGACGCTCATCTTCCTCGCGCCGTTCGCCCTCGCCGTCGTGGCGGTCGTCCTCATCCCCTTCCGACCCGCCTTCGGCGTCCTCGCGAACGAGGACGGCATCGCCGAGTGGGGCCAGTGGTTCTTCCTCGTCGGCCTCGTCGTCATCTACGCCCGGCTGGCGATCGCGCTGTGGCAGCAGAAGCAGCGCCCGATCGCGCTCCTCTACCTGCTCGCGATGGTGGCGGTCATCTTCACGGCCGGGGAGGAGATCTCGTGGGGCCAGCGGATCTTCGGCTGGATGACGCCCGGAGCCCTCGACGACATCAACAATCAGGGCGAGACGAACATCCACAACATCGGCTCGATCCTGAAGATCTTCAACCTCGTGATCATGACCGTCGCGTTCATCGCGGCCCTGCTGCCGATCGTGCGCTGGACCACGTGGCGCGCCCGGGCTCGGTCGATCGCGGGCTACGCGCTCATCCCGCCGGCCGCCCTCATCCCGGCATTCGGGATGGAGTTCGCGTATCGGGCGATCCGGTATCTGTTCCTGCCGGCGCCGCGGTACACCCTGACCAAGCTCTCCGAGATCGCCGAGCTCTCGTTCTACTTCGCGCTGTTCGTGTTCGGCGTCCTCGCCTGGCGCGTCATCGTCCGCGGCTGGCGGCCGACGACGGGCGTGACCGCCGAGACGAGCGCTGCGCCTGCCACCGAGCCGCCGGCCGTCGAGTCGCCGGCCACCGAATCGGGCGCTTGACCCTTTAGCCGCCCTCCGGATCCGCGGGCGCCGGCGGGCGCCCGCTCTCGGCGAGGCGCTCGTCGTAGCGCCGGTCCCGCCAGGCAAGCGCCGCCTTCAGGCCATCGCGCTTCACGATCGTGTCCCACTCCCGCTGCTCGGGCGTGTCGGCTGCGTTGATGATCGCGCCGAGGTCCAGGCCGGCCTCGACCGCCATCCGGAAGCCCGCCGCGTCCATCGCCCGGTTCAGCATCATCTTGGTCGGCGCCATGACCTCGGGCGGGGTCCGGGCCAGTCGATCGGCCAGCGCGTCGACTTCGGCCGCCAGCCTGTCGGCGGGGACGACCCGGTTGACCAGGCCGATCCGCTCCGCCTCGGCCGCATCGATGAGGTCGCCCGTCAGCAGGAGCTCGCGCGTCTTCTTCTGGCCGATGAGGTACGGCATGAGGAGCGTGACCGGCGCGGAGCCATAGCGGATCTCCGGCTCGCCGACCTGGGTGCCCTCGGCCGCCACGATCAGGTCGCAGGCCATGGCGAGCTCGAGACCACCGGCCAACGCATAGCCGTGGATCTGGGCGATGACGGGCTTGGGGCAGTCGAGCACGCGCAGCGTCGCCTCCACGTCGACGGCCAGCAGGCGCCGCCAGCCGACCGGGCCGCCGACGCCACCCTCCGATTCCTCGGTCAGGTCGTAGCCGGCCGAGAACGCCCGACCCGCGCCCTCGATGACGATGACCCGCACCCGCGCGTCGGCGATCGCCGCATCGAGCGCATCGACGAGCGCCTCGACCAGCGGCCCGGAGAGGGCGTTGAGCTTGGCCGGACGGTTCAGGGTCAGGCGGACACCCCACGGCTCGGCCGTCATCAGGACGAGTGCCTCGTCTCCCGCGGTGCCGCCCCCGGCCGGCTCAGCCGGCATCGCCGTCCTCCTCCAGCACGACCAGGGCATCGACCGCGAGCGCCCCGCTCGACAGGGCGATCACGGGGTTCAGGTCCACCTCCAGCACGTCCTTCCGGTCGGCGCCGAGCCGTCCGAGCGCGACCAGCATCTCGGCGATCATCGCGCGATCGATGCCGCGTCGGCCGCGGACGCCATCGAGCACCCGCCGGCCGCGCAGGTCGTCGAGCATCGACATCGCGACACGGGGCGTGACCGGGGCGAGCCGGATGGCGACGTCGTCGAGGACCTCGGCCAGGACCCCGCCGAGACCGACGAGCACGGACGCGCCGAACAGCGGGTCGCGCCGGAGCCCGAGGATGAGCTCGACACCCGGCGGCGCCATCGGCTGGACGAGCAGCCCCTGGACCGCGAGGCCGCGCTGGCGGGCGTTCTCGAGCATCGAGAGGGCGGCGACGTAGACGGCGTCATCGTCGGAGAGGCCGAGCGCCACCCCGCCGACCTCGCTCTTGTGGACGAGGCCCGCGGCCTCGAGCTTCAGGGCTACGGGTCGGCCCAGTTGCCGTGCCGCCGTGACGGCCTCGGACGCGTTCCGGACCGCGATCGACGTCGTGACGGCGATCCCCGCCGCACCGACGAAGGCGAGGCTGTCGCGTTCGGACAGCGGCCGCGGCGGTCGGGTCGGGGGCGGCATGGGCTCCGGGTCCGCGCCGTGACTCGTCCGATCCGCGGCCAGGGCAGGCCACCCGCCCCGCCAGGGTCCGACCGTGCGGCGCAGATCGCGACGCGTTTCCCAGCGGGCGACTTTCGCGATGGCCGTGAATGCCTCGAGACCGCCCCGCAGCAGCGGCGCACCCGAGCCCTCCGCGTCGAGGAGCGCCTTCGTCTCGGGCGGCGGCTCCCCGGAGGTGAGCGAGACGTAGACCGGCAGGATCGAGGGCCGGTGGCGTGTCGCCTCGAGCAGCGGCAACGTCACGTCGTTGGCCGTCGCGACCTCCGATGACAGCGAGCGGTACGGGAAGTCGTGGACGATTGCCAGCACGTCGTAGGCGCCCGACGCGGCCATCGCCTCGAAGCTCGCGCCGTACGCGATCGCGGGCTCCGCGGCGCCCCACGGGTCGAGCGGGTTGGCGACGTACCCCATGGTCGGGAGCGCCGCCAGGATGGCCGCGCGCGCGGACTCGGGCAGCGGCGGCAGGTCGATGCCGGTCTGGGGCGCCTGGTCGGCGATGAGCGACGCCTCCCCGGTCGACACCGTCACGACGCCCGTGCGGCCGCGACCGACGGCACGGCCCGTCCGGCGCGTCCCCTCGACGAGCTCCGCCGTCTCCAGCAGGTGGTCGAGGTCGTCGCAGACGATGACACCGGCCGCGTCGAGGGCCGCGTCGGTGACGCGCGCCTCGCCCGCCAGGGAACCGGAGTGGGCGATCGCCGCGACCTGGGCCTGCTGGCTGCGGCCGACCTTGACCGCCATGATCGGCTTGCCGAGCTCGAGGGCGCGGTCCGCGAGGGCGAGGAACCGCTCCGGGCGCTTGAAGCCTTCCACGAAGAGGATGACCGAGCTGGTCGCCGGGTCGTCGAGGCAGTAGGCGAGATAGTCGCAGACGTCGAGGGCGACCTCGGACCCGCAGCTGATGATCCTGCTGAAACCGATCCGCGACCCGGAATGGACGAACGCGTCGGTGACCGACCCGGACTGGGCGATCCCTGCGACGCCGCCGAGGGGGAGGTACGGCGAGACGTCCCCGATGTACGTCGCGGCGTTCGCGACGAGGTCGATGACGCCCATGCAGTTGGGCCCGACGAGGGCCAACCCGTGCTCGCGGGCGATCCGCGCGACGTCCGCCTGCATCGTCGCAGCCGCCGCGCCGCCCTCCACGACGCCCCCGCCGGGAATGATCACCGCGGGCACGCCGGCTGCCGCCGCCGCCTCGGTCATGGATGCGGCCCGGGTCGTGCCGACGGCGAGGATCGCGACGTCCGGCCGCTCGGGCAGCGCCTCGAGGCTCGGGTAGCAGGGCTGGTCGTGGAGCTCCTCGTACTTGGGGTTCACGAAGTGGCAGCGGGTCGCGCTGCCCATCACGCGCAGGTTGTCGCGGACCGTCTCGGCGATCCAGCTCCGCGGTGACGCGCCGACGACCGCCACGGAGCTCGGTGCGAAGAGCGGCCGCAGGTCGATGACGCCGCTGACGGCCGGCGCCGGGCCCGACGCGGCCGGCGCGTCGTCCGGCGTCGCCGTCGAGTCCGAGACGACGTCCATCAGCCGACCACCCGGTCCACGCCGCGGCGCTCGAGCGCTCGGGCGACGATGAGTCGCTGGATCTCGGACGTGCCCTCCCAGATCCGGTCCACCCGGAGCTCGCGGAAGAACCGCTCGGCCGCGAACTCGCGCATGTAGCCGCGCCCGCCGAACACCTGCACGACGCGATCGGCGCAGCGGAAGGCGGCCTCGGACGCGAACAGCTTGGCCAGCGACGCCTTGGCGTGGACGACCTTGGGGTCTGCGCCGCTGTCGGCCAGCCATGCGGTCTCGCGGGTGAGCAGGCGGGCGGCCGAGGCGTCGGCGGCCGAGTCGGCCAGCGGGAACGAGACGCCCTGGAAGTCGTAGATACGTTCGCCGAACTGGACGCGCTCCGTGGCCCACTCGACGGCGAGCGTCAGCAGTCGCTCCATCGCCCCGGCGCAGCGCGCCCCGATGTGGATGCGCTCCTCGACGAACCACTCGTTGGTCAGTTCGTCCGCCGCCCCGACCGCGCCGAGGATCGCGCTCGCCGGCAGCCGGACGTCCTCGAGGACGAACTGCGGGTGGCGGTCCGCGAACGTGTGCATGTAGTCGGGATCGTGGCTCACCCGGAGACCGGGCACGTCGTAGTCGACAAGGAACAGCGTCGGCAGGAGCCGGTCGCCGTCGACCACGTTGCAGTGGAAGATCATGAAGTCGGTGTCGTCCGGGCCGGTGACGAACCACTTCTCCCCGTTGAGGACGTAGTCGCCCGTCGCGCCGTCCCGGACCGCGGTGGCCTTGAGCGATCGCGCGTCGGACCCGGCCTCGTCCTCGGTGATGGCGTAGCTCCCTGACCGTTCGCCGCGCATGGACGGGTCGAGATAGCGGGCACGTTGCGCCGGGTCGCAGTGGATGAGGGCGTTGTACGGGCCGGGGATGTACGACCACAGCCCGCCTGTCCCCTGCCCCAGCTGCTCGTGGACCAGCACCTGGTCCATCGCCGACCAGCCCTGGCCGCCGAGCTCGACCGGGAACGAGCCGCCGTGCAGGCGTGCCTCGATGGCCGCGCGGCGGATCGGCGCGCCCCACTCGCGAGACACCTTGCCCCCGGCTTGCTCGAATTCGACCTCGCGGGGCTGCAGGACGTCTCGCACGAACGCGCGGGCGCGGGCCTGGAGTTCGAGCTGCGCGGGGGTGAGGGTCAGGTCCATCCCGCCAAGGATGCGTCACCCCGGCACGCAACCACGGCTGGCGTCGCGGGGCGCGGGACGGCGGGAAGGCGCCAACCAGCGTCCCGGCCGGTGCTCGGCAGGCGACGGCGCCGGCCGGTTGGTGCGCGAATGCACCTCGTTGCACAGAGCGGTACCGCAACCCTCCCGCTCCATAGGCTGCACCGAGCCGCAATGCACGGCGCGCTCGAACGGTGCACACTGGCACCCGACGAGGACACCCGGGGAAGGCCCCCACCCGCCCCCCAGCGGGACCCAGCTCCGTCGGCATCCCCTCGTTCGCCCCCGCGACGGAGCCATGGCCATCGTTCGCCGCGCCCCCACATCCGCGGCGTCCAGGTAGGAAGGAGCACCATGTCGTCGGTCCGTCACGGCGCCCAGTGGGCGTCTAGCCCCCAGTCGACGCAAACCCTCAATTCCCCCACCGACGTCCGAGCCCCTTCCCCCGACTTCCCAGCCCCGTCACTCGACCCCCGATCCCGTCCGTCACGGACCCGCCGCCGCTCACGATCGTCGAGCGCTGCGGCCCTCTCGATCGGTCTGGTCGTCGCCCTTCTGCTCACCGTCGCCGCGTTCAGCACGTCCGCCTCCGCGGCCGGCGGCTACATCCTGATGCCCCGCTCCGAGCTCCTCGCGCGCCCGATGAGCGGCACGGCATGGGCGAATCTCGTCGACGTGGCCAATGGCAGCCTCGGCAGTGCCGACTTGTGCGATATCAACTCCGATCATCATCTGCGCACGCTGGCCGCCGCCCTCGTCTTCGCTCGCACCGGGGACGCGGCATACGGCACGAAGGCTCGCGCCGGCGTCATGGCCGGGATCGCCAGCCAGAGTGATGGCTGCGGGAACGCCGTCCTGGCACTCGGTCGGCAGCTCACCGGATACGTGTTGGCGGCGGATTTCGCCGGCCTGTCGGGCGCCAATGAGACCGCGTTCCGCGCCTGGCTCAGCGCTATCCGGACGAAGAACATCGGTGGGCATTCGACGCGATACGCCCTCAACCGCACCCACAACATCTCGGTGAACAACTGGGGTGCGTACGCGGGCGCATCGAGGATCGCGGCCGACCTGTACCTCGGCGATGACGCCGACCTCGGGGCCGCCGCGAAGGTGACCCGTGGCTTCCTGGGGGACCGCGCGGCCTACGCCGGGTGGGACGCAAACCTCGAATCCGACGACCTGTCGTGGTCGTGCACCGGAGCCGCCGGTTTCACCCCGGTGAACGACGCGTGCACCAAGAGTGGGGTCAACCTTGACGGCGGCGTCGCCGCCGACATCAGCCGCGGCGGGTCGCTCACCTGGCCGCCGCCCAAGACCGGCGTCCAGTACCAGCTCGACTCGATCCAGGGCCTCGGCCTCCAGGTCGAACTCCTGTATCGCAACGGCTATGCCAACGCGTGGTCCTGGTCGAACTCAGCCCTCAAGCGGATGGCCGCCATGGTCACCCGATCCGCCAATGCCGGCGGGACCGGCTGGAACGCAACGAACACCAGCCGGCAGATGCCGTGGCTGCTCAACGAGCGATACGGCACGTCGATCCCGACGTCCTGGTCCGGCATGGGCCGTGGCATCGGGTTCACCGACTGGCTCTACGGGAATGGCGGCGGCAGCGCTGCGCCGAAGCCGACGTCCAAGCCCAAGCCGACGCCGAAGCCGACTACGACGCCGAAGCCGCCCGGCGGCGGGAGCGATCCGGTCGTCACCACGCCTGCCCTCCGACTGGCCAGGAAGGCCGTCGCCCCGGCGGTCGGCGTGCCGGCTCTCGTGACCTGGAGCCTCGCGGGCAGTCTGAGTGGCCTCCGCCGCTACGACCTGCAGTACAAGCGCGACGGCGGCGCCTTCACGAAGGCGTCGCTCACGTCTGCCGGCGCCCGATCCAAGTGGGTGACCCTCTACGGGGGCCACACCTACACCTTCCGCGTTCGCGCGGTCGACAAGAAGGGTCGCGTCGGCGAATGGAAGACGGTCGGGCCACGCCTGGGTGCCCGGGTATCCGACGCCTCGGCGTCGATCACCTGGAAGGGCAAGTGGGCGGCCGTCAAGCTCAAGAAGTACTTCGGCGGCGCGGCCCATTGGACCAAGATCAATGGCGCCACCGCCACGCTTCGCTTCAAGGGGACCAGCGTCGCCTGG
The DNA here is from genome assembly GCA_963704775.1 of uncultured Chloroflexia bacterium. Lineage (GTDB taxonomy): Bacteria > Chloroflexota > Limnocylindria > Limnocylindrales > CSP1-4 > SPCO01. The sequence continues at coordinate 612,326 of CAVPHR010000001.1, forward strand.
GTCGGACCGGTCGGCGGGACCCGTGGCAAGGCGAAGGTCTATATCGACGGCAAGCTGGTGACGACGGTCGACCTCAAGACGGCCGCGTTCCATCCCCGTCGCGTCGTGTTCGCAGCGAGCGTGAAGAATGGTTCCCACACGCTCGTCATCAAGGCGCTCGGTACGCGCGGCCGACCAACGGTCGCCATCGACGCCATCTACGTCGTGGCGCCGAGCTGACCCCCTCCGCGCCACATACGGGACCCCAGGACGCTCCGGCATTCGCCGGGGCGTCCTGGATTCTCAGGCGCGGCTGGGCCGCCGGTGAACTGCCCTGGCGCGCCCCCTAGCTGGGCTGGGCCAGGACCATGATGCGGATCTCCGTCATGTCCTCGATGGCCCAGCGGAGGCCTTCGCGGCCGAGGCCTGAGTCCTTGACCCCGCCGTAGGGCATGTGGTCCGTCCGGTACGTCGGCACGTCGTTGATGATGACGCCGCCGACCTCGAGCTCACCGAATGCCCGCCACGCACCGGCGAGGTCGTTGGTGAAGACGCCGGTCTGGAGCCCGAACATGCTGTCGTTGACCATCGCGATCGCGTCGTCGAGCTCGCGGAACTTCGTCGCGACAACGAGCGGCGCGAACGCCTCGTTCGAGCAGACCGCGGCGGTCCGCGGGACGTCGGTCAGGATCGTCGGCGGGAAGAACGTGCCGTCGGCCTTGCCGCCGACGAGGATCTTGCCGCCGAGGTCGACGGCCTCGTCCACCCAGCGCTGGGTCCGCGACGCCGCGTTCTCGTCGACCATCGGCCCGACGTCGGTCGTCGGGTCGAGCGGGTCGCCGACCTTGAGCGCCGCCGCCCCTGCCGAGAACTTGTCCATGAACTCGTCCCAGACGTCCTCGTGGATGAACGCCCGCTGGACGCTGATGCAGACCTGGCCCGCATAAGCGAAGCCGCCGACGAGGTTCCGCTTGACGGCCCAGTCGATGTTCGCGGACTTGTCGACGATGACGCCGGCGTTGCCGCCCAGCTCGAGCACGACCTTCTTCTTGCCGGCCCGCTCCTTCATCCGCCAGCCGACGGACGGCGAGCCGGTGAATGTCAGGAGCTTGAACCGTTCGTCGGCCACCATCCGGTCGCCCAGCTCGCGCGTCATCGGCAGGATGCTGACGGACCCTGCCGGCACGCCGGCCGACTCGATGATCTCGGCCACTGCCAGCATCACGAGCGGGTCCTTGGACGGCGGCTTGAGCACGATGGGATTGCCCGACGCGATCGCCGGCGACACCTTGTGGGCCGCGAGGTTCAACGGGAAGTTGAACGGGCTGATGCCGGCGATCGGGCCGATCGGGAAGCGCCGGGTGATCCCCACGCGGTCCTTGGACGCGGGCGCGATATCGAGCGGGATGAGCTCGCCGGTCATCCGCTCGGCCTCCTCGGCGCCGAGGCGGAACGTGATCACGGCCCGGTCGACCTCGACGAGCGCATCACGGATCGGCTTGCCGGCCTCAAGAGCGATCAGCCGCCCCAGCTCCTCGCGACGCGCCTTGATCCCGGCGCTGATCTCGCGCAGGATCCGGCCCCGCTCGTAGGCGGGCAGGTGGCGCGTGACCTCGAACGCGGCGACCGCCGCCTCGACCGCCTCCTCGTACTGCGCCTCGGTGGCGTTGAACGTCGAGCCGGCCGGCGTGGACGGGTCCGCCGGGTTGGCGACGACGAGCGGATCGGGCGAGTCCACCCAGCGCCCGGCAAGGAAGATCGGGTGTGGCTTGGCGCCGGCGGCGATGGTCATCGGATGGGTACCTCAGGTCGAGGGAGTGCGTGTCGGCGATGGTATCGCCTTGCCTCAAGCGGGGGTCGAGCCGTTGCCGTCCAGCCGCTCGACGGCGGTCTTGATCTGCTGCTCGAGCGAGAGGATGGTGTGCTCGAGCGACTCGACCCGCTCGAGGATCTCCCTGTTGCCCTTCAGGAGGCGCTCGTTCTGCTCCTCCTCGAGGTCGCCCTCAGCCGCCGCGTGCTCGAGGGTCAGCCGGTCCCGCATCTCGGTCCGGTTGCCGGCCAGCAGGATCAGGGGCGCCGCGTATGCCGCCTGGGTGGAGAACGCGAGGTTGAGGAGGATGAACGGGTACGGGTCGAAGTGGAAGAGCAGGATCACGTTCCCGCCGATCCAGATCACGACGAGGATCGTCTGGATGACCAGGAACCGCCAGCTGCCGAGGAACCCGGTCACGCGGTCGGCGATGCGGGCACCGAGGGGCGCGTCGACATCCATCGCGACGTTGACGGGGTGACGCAGTCGGGACAGTCTGGATGCGGTCGCTGGCATCATCGGGATCGGCTCCTGTGGTCGGTCGTTCGGGGTCCACGCACGGGACCCGCCGTGCGACGATACGCCGATGGCTGATCTTCGCTCGCGACTGCTCGTCGAACCGGGCAACCCCATCCAGCTGGAGAAGCTGGATCCCGGCGCGACCCACGGCTACGACAAGGCGGCCGGCGCCACCGAGACCTCCAAACAGCTCGATCGCCTGGCCGATCTGCAGGACCGGATCTGGGCCGAGGCCAAGCACAGCGTCCTGGTCGTCCTCCAGGGGATCGACGCCGCCGGCAAGGACGGCACGATCAAGAAAGTGATGGAGGCCTTCAACCCGCAGGGTTGTCCGGTCACGAGCTTCAAGGTTCCCAGCACCGAGGAGCTCAGCCACGACTACCTCTGGCGCGTCCATCAGCACGTCCCGCGCAAGGGCGAGATCGGGGTGTTCAACCGCTCGCACTACGAGGACGTCCTCGTCGTCCGCGTCCATGGCTTCGTGCCCAAGTCGGTCTGGTCGAAGCGCTACCGGCAGATCAACGACTGGGAGCGGATGCTGACCGAGTCCGGGACGACGATCGTCAAGTTCTTCCTCTCGATCGATCGCGACGAGCAGCGCAAGCGCTTCCAGGCCCGCTACGACGATCCCACGCGGCGCTGGAAGTTCTCGCTCGGCGACCTCGAGGAGCGCAAGCTCTGGGACGACTACCAGGCGGCGTTCGACGACGCCCTCTCGAAGACGTCAACGTCGTGGGCGCCCTGGTACGTCATCCCGGCGAACAACAAGTGGTTCCGGAACCTGGCCGTCTCGATGATCCTGGCCGACACGATCGCGGCCCTCAAGCCCGCCTATCCGGCGCCGCCGGACCTGCCCAAGAACCTTGTGATCGAGTAGTCCCGGGCCCGTCCCGCCGCGACTACTTGGACTTGCCGCCGCCGAAGAGGGTGCCGAAGACGCCGCGGATGATGTCCTGGCCGAGGCGCGACGTGACGACCTTGCCGCCGGTCCGGATCGCGGTGTCCACCGACTTCTGGCGCTGCCGCGCAGCCGTCGCCGCCGCCTTCTCCTCGGCCTTGCGCTGGCGCTCCGCCTCCTTGGCCGCCGCCTTCTGGGCCGCCTCGTACTCGCGTTGCTGCCGGGCCATCTCGCGCGCCTGCTGGGCCGGCGTCATCGAGTTCATGCCGGTCGCGGTCGTCGGGTCGACACCGGCCCGCATCGCGGCATCGACCGTGGCCTGACGCGCGGCCGGCAAGCCGCGCCGTGATCCGCTCGTGCGCGCTGTCCCGATCGATGGTCGCGCCGTACTTCGCCTGGAACGGGCTCGTCGCGATGCGGCCCTGGAACTGGACCGCGTCGATGGGCGCCATCAGCGAGTCCGGAGCCTGGAGCCGGGTCGCCGCCAGCGGCGTCGGCACGCCCCGCGGCGAGAGGACCGTGACCAGCGCCTCGCCCGTCCCGAGCGAGGTGATCGTCCGCTCGACGTCGTAGAAGTCGGTCATCGGGAACGTCCGGGCGGTCTTGCGCAGCGCGTCGGCGTCGTCGGGCGTGTAGGCCCGCAGCGCGTGCTGGACGCGGTTGCCGAGCTGGGCCAGGACCGGCGACGGCACGTCGGTCGGGGTCTGCGTGACGAAGTAGACGCCGACGCCCTTCGAGCGGATGAGCCGGGCGGTCCGCTCGACCTGGTCCATCAGCGCCTCGGTGGCGTCGTCGAAGAGCAGGTGCGCCTCGTCGAAGAAGAAGCACAGCTTCGGCTTGGGCAGGTCGCCGGCCTCGGGCAGGCTCTCGTACAGCTGGGCCAGCATCCAGAGCATGAACGTGGAGAACAGCCGCGGCTGGTCCATGACATCCGAGAGCTCGAGGATGCTGATGATCCCCTCGCCTTCCGGCGTCGAGCGCACGAGGTCCTCGACCTCGAACTCCGGCTCGCCGAAGAAGACGTCCGCGCCCTCCTGCTCGAGGACGACGATCGAACGCAGGAGCACGCCGACCGACGCCGCCGACATCCCGCCGTAGTCGGCGAGGATCGGCTTGCCCTCGTCGGACGACAGGAACTTGAGCGTCGTCGCGAGGTCCTTGAGGTCGAGCAGCGGCAGGTCGTTGTCGTCGCAGTACTTGAAGATCAGCGCGAGGATGCTCGTCTGCGTCTCGTTGAGGTCCAGGACCTTCCCGAGCAGGAGCGGTCCGAACGAGTGGACCGACGCCCGCACCTGCGCCCCGAGCTTGCCCGACAGCGACAGGAATTCGACCGGATGACCCGACGCCTGGAACTCCAGGCCCAGCGACGTCATGCGCTCGACGACCTTGGGGTTCGTCGCGTCGCCGGGTGCGGCCAGGCCGGTCAGGTCGCCCTTGATGTCCGCGACGAACACCGGGACGCCGGCCTTCGAGAGCTGCCCGGCCATCAGCTGGAGCGTCTTGGTCTTGCCGGTGCCGGTGGCCCCCGCGATGAGGCCGTGGCGGTTGAGCATCGAGAGGGCGACCTGGACGTGGACGTCGTTGAACAGCTCGCCGTCCCGAAGGGCGCTGCCCAGCACGACACCCGGCTCGGTGAGCGTATAACCGGCCGTCATGGCATCGCGGAACGCCTGGTCCATCAGTCCCTCCGGAGGCGCGCGAACGATGGTCGAGCGGGGAAAGCCAAGCGTATCATCGGCCTCCTGCCCCTGGCCGGACCCAGTCACGGCCACGGACGATGACGTCGAGGAGGACGGCAGATGGCGAGCATCGAAGACGTCGAGTGGATCGGCCCGGTCGACGGCCAGAACCACTGACCCATGGGCGGGTTCCGTGAGTTCCTGACCAGGAGCAACGCCCTGGCCCTGGCGATCGGCGTCGTCATCGGCGTCGCCCTTGGTGGCGTCGTGAACTCGCTCGTCAACGACGTGATCATGCCGCCCATCGGCTACGTGCTGGGCGGCGTCAACTTCGATCAGCTGAAGATCGTGCTCGGGACGAACACGACCACCGGCGAAGAGGTCGCGATCCACTGGGGCCGCCTGGTCAACGCGGTGATCGTCTTCGTGGTCGTGTCGTTCGTCGTCTACTGGATCAGCAAGGCCTTCATCAAGGAGGCGCCGCCTGCCGGCCCCTCCGCCGAGGAGACCTTGCTGACCGAGATCCGCGACGAGCTGCGCAAGCGCCCGTCGTAGGCGCCGCTACTCGAAGTAGCCCGTGACGTCCAGGATGAGGTGGGTCCTGCCGGACGCCGCCCTGTAGATGAGGCTCATGTTGCCGCTCCCGTTGAGCGGGACGGTGACCCCATTGGCGCGCGTGTCGCCGAGCGGGAAGTTGATCGTCGATGTCGTGGGTGCCGGATCCGTGTCCGGCGTGATCGCGACGAATCCGCCCTTGGTCTGGCCGGTGACCGTGAGGTTGCCGGTCACGGCCTTCGCCCCGGCGGGCACGCCCCAATGGCCGTCGGTGTCGAGCGCACGGGACACGTTGTGGTTGAACGATCCCGTCAGGCCGGACAGCAGGCTGGTCCTGGTATCCATGACCCGCCCGGGGTTGAGGGCGTGGAACAGCAGGCCGTCGCCGGCCGGCAGGTAGTAGCCGGTCACGTCGAGGATCAGGTCCGTCCGTGAACCGGCCGGCCCCTTGTACACGAGCCAGATGTCGCCGCCGGCTCCAAGCTTCGCCGTGAGCCCGTTGGCCCGGGTGTCGCCGATAGGGAAGTTGATGTTCGACGTCGTCGGGGCTGAGTCGGACGTGGGCGTGATCGACACGAAGCCGCCCTTGGTCTGGCCGACCACGGTCAGGTTGGCCGTCACCGCGACGGCGTCGGCCGGGAACGCCGTTGTTGCCCGCGATCACGAGCTGGCGGGGCACACCGGTCTGGAACCGGTTGGTCAGGCCGATCCCGTAGGCCGCCCGGCTGTCGAGGACACGAGTCGGGGCCAGCGTGTTGTAGGCGGCGTCCTCGGTGCCGGGCAGGAAGTAGCCGGTGACGTCGAAGAGGATGTGGGCCTTCTTGCCGGCGGCCGCCTTGTAGACGACGGACAGCGTGCCGTTCGAGGCCACAGGGGAGGTCACGTTGTTGGCCCGCGTGTCCGTTGAGCGGGAAGTTGATGGTCGACGAGCCCGGGGTGCTCGTCGGCGTCGTCGTGACGGACGCGAAGCCGCCGGCCGTCTGGCCCGTGATCGTGACGTTGCCGGTCACTGCGATGGCGTCGGCGGGGATGCTGCCGACACCGGCGACGGCGAACGTCTTGGGCGTGCTCGCGTTGAAGATGCCGGTCACGCCGACGTTGCTCCGACTGTCGAGCGACCCGCAGTGGAGCGATCGGGACGTACGTCGCGCCGCCGGTCTGGAGCTGCGAGACCTTCGTCTCCCAGTTGTGCCCGCCGGTGGCGAACTGGTTCGCCTGCCAGACGGCGTCAGGAACCTGCGGGTCCTGCGCCACACCGACGAAGTCGCCCCAGCGCTCGCCGGTGAAGGTGCCACCGATGCCGTTGGCGATCTCATGGAATCCCCGCAGGGTATTGGCCGCATCCGTGGGGAGTTGATACGCGGTCTGTGACGCCGGCTCATCGCCCGCCGTCGCCGACGAGCGAGTCCAGACGACGTGGAGCGTCCCGTTGCCGGACTGACCGATCCCGCCGAAGTAGTTGTCGATCCCGTTCTCGGCGATCACGAAGTCCTGGGCGGCGGTCGGTGGCGATGTGACCGCTCCGCCCGTGTTCAGCTGCGTCACGCGGACGCAGTCCCGCAGCGTGGAATCGCCCGTCCGGCATGCAGCCATTCGTCGAGACCCAGGTGAAGAGACCGTTCTGCCAGATCGCGTCGGTGGGACGCGTGTCGATCGCAGTCGTGACGCGATCGACCGCCGGGCTGTGCAGGGCTCCCAGGCTGGCAGGGCGATCGTTTCCGCCGACGATCCCGGCATCGGTCAGTTGGGTCTCGAACGGGAAGGCGATGGTCCCCGCGACGGTGCCGGTGATCCTGAGGTAGTAGGGAGTGCGAACCGAGTTCGGGAAGACGCCTGTCGTGCGCTCGGCCACGTAGTGCAGCGTCGCGGACGTCGCGGGTGACTGGACGCGCGACTCGTCCCGTGTTGTACTCGGGGCTGACCAGGGCGAAGGCGTCGAAGTCCACGAACCCGTTCGATCCGCCGAACGCCAGGACGTCGGCCCAATCGGTGACGATGAGTCTCCGTGCGACTCTCCACCGGGGCGAAAAGGCAGTCGGGGACCGGGCTCAACGTGAACATGTTGGCGGTGAACGCGAGCTTGTCGGTCGACGTGCCCGGGGCCGGGAAGTCGGGCAGCTCGTTCAGGAAGCCGAAGAAGTACAGGTCCCACACGCCGGTCGGGTCCGCGGTCCGCGACACGATGAAGTCGATGTAGCCGATCGGGTCATCGGCGGTGGCGTCGCCGTCGCCATCGCAGGTCCAGCTGACCTCCGTGCCGACCCATCGGCCGTGGAGGCTGTCGTAGATGACGCGCGGGTCGGAGTTGCCGAAGCCCGGTGGGAGGTTGAAGAGCTCCGGGATGCCGATCTCGGTCTGGGGGATCTCGACTGCGCCAACACGGTCGAAGATCTGGAGGACCGTATTGACGGTCTGCACGACGTGCTCGGGCCCGACCGCGACCCAGGGATCCGGAGGTTGGGACAGGGCGTCGGCGAACGAGAAGCCGTCCCACGCCGGACCGGTCGCCGGGGCGACCAGGTCTTCTACGGGCGTGATCATGGCAGTCGGAGGTGGGACCGCCAACGCCCCGACGCCGGCCGGACCGCTCGCGGCACCCGCATGGAGTCCCTTGGACGAGTTCCCCAGGAATGGAAGCTGCGGCCGCGAAGAGCGAGACTGCACCGGCTTCGAGAGCTTGCTGACGTTGATCGATCCGCGCGACCCGCCACGCACGCCCGAGTCCTTCTTGACGGCGCTGGCCTTCGCGCCGTCGGTCTTGGGCCCGGCCGCGAGGGCGGCGGGCGACACGGTGAAGGCCGTCGTCGCGACCAGCATCGCGAGAGAGGCGAGGACGAGCAGGCGGGAGCGGCGGACTGGGCGGCGCATCGTTTCCCTCCAGGCGATGACCTGATCCCGGACCTGCGCGGTCGCGTGGCCGGAGGATAGCGGATGACCGGCCCGCGTCTAGCCCTTTTCTTCGGCGGGGATCGGAACGGTGCCCAGAGGGATCGTCGCGGCCTCGGCCATGACCCGGTTGGACCTCGCCAGCTCGATGGCCTCGATCGCGAACGAGTCGCTCCGGATCCGGCGCCGGCGCGCGACCGTCGCGATGAACGCCGGCGTCGGCCGGACGGTGCATCGGACGATCGTCGTCCACATCAGCCGGTCGCGGAACACGGCCTCGATCCCGGTCGATCCCCCGGTGCCCCAGCGCCCGCGGAGGACCCGGCGCGCGCCGACGAGGTCGCCGCCGGACGCCTCGATGCGGGCGTAGACCGTCGACGAGCCGAAGTGGAGGCCGGTCACGCGGAGCCGCGTCCCGGCGACCATCGGCGCGATGTCGCGAAGGTCGTCGAGGATCGATGCCGGCGGCTGGTCCGGCAGGCCGGCGGGACCGACGACCGTCATGTGGATCGACGCCGCCGGATACGCGTACTGCCCCGGCTGGACCGCCGCGAACTCGTCAGCGAGGTCATGGAGTCGCGCGGCGATCGCGGGCGGCAGCCAGACGACGCTCGTGACGATGTCGCTCGGCGCGCCAGGGTCGGCATGGTCGGGTTCGATGCGTCGGTTGCGCAGGCCGCGCCCGGTCAGGCGGCGCAGCAGCCATTCGACCTCGAGCAAGGCCGATGTCAGCATCGCGAGACGGCGTCGTTCAGGTCTCGACCGCCGCGGGATAGCTCCCGAGCACGCGCACCATCGTGGTCACGGCGCCCAGCTCTGCCAGCGCGGCCGCCGTCGCCGGGTCGGCCGTGTCGGCATCGAGGTCGATCCAGAAGACGTACTCCCAGGCGCGCTCGCGGCTGGGCCGCGACTCGAGCTTGTGCATGTTGAGGCGGTGCTCCGCGAACACCGCCAGCACCGCGAGCAGCGTCCCGGGCTCGTTGCGGACCGCGACGACGAGCGTCGTCCGGTGCGCCGTTCCACTCCCGAGCAGGCGCGGGGCCGGCCGGTCCGGTCGCGCGAGCACGAGGAAACGGGTCTTGTTGTCGGGCAGGTCGCCGATCCCGTCGGCGAGGATCTCGAGCCCGAACAGCGCGGCCGCGCGCGGCGAGAGGACGGCGGCCGCGCCGCGCTCCCCCTTGTCGGCGATGGCCTTGCCCGCGCCCGCCGTGTTGTAGGTCGTCAGCAGCTGCCACGGCCGCGAACGCAGGAACGCCTCGGCCTGGCCGAGCGCCTGGATGTGCGAATAGACCCGCTCGATGCCGTCGACCCGCTCCCCCGGCAGCGCGGCCAGGCACAGGCTCACCGGCACGACCACCTCGCCGCGGATGACGAGATCGTGCTCGATGAGCAGGTCGTAGTTCTCGCGGACCGTGCCGTTGATGACGTTCTCGATCGGCACGACGCCGGCCGGCGCGTCGCCGGTCGCCACGGCCTCGAAGACGGCACGGAAGCTGCCGAGCGGCGTCCGCGGCACGTCCCCGAACGCGGCCAGGACGGCATCCTCGGCGAACGCGCCGGGCTCACCGGCATAGGCGACGGCAGTCGGGTCGGGCATGGTCGCCGAAGTCTAGCGGGCCGCCCGGCCCCGACCGGCTACTGGTTGAACCAGTCGGTCGTGTCGATCTCGCCGGCGTCCTCGTCGAGTTCCGCGCGCCGGGCGCGGGCCTCGCCGGCGGGGACCGGCGTGCTCTTGCGAGCTCGCGTGCCGGTCGCCACGGCCGCTTCGGGCGCGCCCTCCCAGTGCGTCTCCGCGAGCATCGCGTTGAGCGCCGCGAGATACGCCTCGATCGAGGCCGCGATGATGTTCGTGCTGCGGGCCTCGCCGGCGTACTCGCCGGTGCCGCGTGCGCCCGCGACGTCGGGCGGCGCGACCCGTACGGTGACGACCCCGATCGTGTCGGTGCCCTCGCCCAGCGCGTGGATGTCGTAGGCGAGCAGCCGCGGATGGCCGGTCAGGATCTCGGCCAGGGCCTTGTCGACGGCTTTGTAGAGCGCGTCGATCGCGCCATTGCCCTCGGCGGACGCGCGCCATTGGTGGTCACCCGACGAGATGAGGACCGCGCCGCGGCTCTGGGCGTTGCTGCCCGACGTGACGGTCCAGCGGCTGAGATGGATCGTCGGCGTGGCGGCGGGGCTGGTCGGCTCGGGCATCCGGGCTACCTCCGGGGTGTGGCGCTGGCGCCGTGGGCCGGCTCGGCGGCAGCCGTCGGGCCGTTCGCGTCGTCGGCCGGCCGGGCCGTCGTGAAATGTCGTTCGTCGCGGCGTCGGAGCTCGCCGCCGGACTTCCAGATCGCGTACTCGAGCGAGTCGGCGAGTGCCTGGGCCGAGGCGGCGATGATGTTCGTGTCGCTGCCCATCGTCGACCAGGTGCGCGCCCCGTCGGCCGAGTCGATGACGACCCGGGTCCGGGCGGCCGTGGCCGCCCCGCCGTCGAGGATGCGGACCTTGTAGTCGACGAGATGGACGTCGTCGATGCTCGGATAGAACGCGCTCAGCGCCTTGCGCAGGGCCGCGTCCAGGGCGTTGACCGGGCCATTGCCCTCGGCCGCGGTGTGCAGGACCTCGCCGTCGACCTGGACCTTGACGGTCGCCTCGGCCAGCAGCTCCCGGCCGTCGCGCTGCTCGACGAGACACGTGTAGTCGAGGACCTTGAAGGGCGCGGCGTAGTCGGTCGCGTGGCGGCGGATGAGCAGTTCGAACGATGCCTCGGCGCCCTCGAAGGCGAGCCCCTCGGACTCGAGCTGCTTGATGAGGGTCGAGAGGACGCGCGGGTCCACGACGCCTTCGAGCTCGTGGCCGAGCTGCTGGGCCCGGATCGAGGTGTTGGCCCGGCCGCCCAGCTCCGAGACGACCAGCCGGCCGACGTTGCCGACCGCCCCGGGGTCCACGTGCTGGTAGCTGCGCTCGACCTTGGCGACCGCCGCGCCGTGGACGCCGCCCTTGTGCGCGAACGCCGAGCGCCCGACGTACGGCTGGTAGTCGGACGGGTTGACGTTGGCGACCTCGGCGACCGAGCGCGAGAGCTCGGTCAGGCCGGCCAGCGACCCGCCGCCGGCCGGGACCAGGACGTGCGGGGTCTTGAGCGCGAGGTTGGCCAGGATGCTGACCATGTTCGCGTTGCCGCAGCGCTCGCCGTAGCCGTTGATCGTCGCCTGGACGTGCCGGACGCCGACGGCCACCGCGGCCATCGAGTTGGCGACCGCGAGCTCCGCGTCGTTGTGGGTGTGGATGCCCCAGGTGACCTCGGGGGCGTCGGGGTCGGCCTCGAGCGACGTCTTGACGTCGGTGACGATCCGGACGAGCTCGTCGGTCATCGTGCCGCCGTTCGTGTCGCACAGGACGAGCGTCCGGGAGCCCGCCTGGCGGGCCGCGCGCAGGGTCGAGAGCGCGTAGTCGCGGTCGTCCTTGTAGCCGTCGAAGAAGTGCTCGGCGTCGTAGACCGCCTCCCGGCCGCGCTCGGCGACGAACGCCACGGAGTCCGCGATCATGTCCAGGTTCTCGGTGGGCGTGGCGCCGAGGACCTCGACCACGTGCAGCAGCCACGACTTGCCGAAGATCGTGACGACCGGCGTCTCCGCGGCCACGAGCTCACGGAGGTTCGGGTCGTCGCCGGGCTTGTTGGACCGGTGCCGGGTCGACCCGAAGGCCGCCAGCTTCGCCTGCTCCCAGCGCATCGTCCGGGCGGCCGCGAAGAAGTCGATGTCCTTCGGGTTGGAGCCTGGCCAGCCGCCCTCGATGAACGGCATCCCGAACTCGTCGAGCATGCGGGCGACGCGCAGCTTGTCCGCGAGCGAGAGGGTGATGTTCTCGCCCTGGGTCCCGTCGCGGAGCGTGGTGTCGTACAGGACGACCGGCTGGTCGGTCATGCCGTGACTCCCGCGGGTGCCGCGAGCGCCTCGACCACTGCGGTCGCGAACGCGGTGGTGCCGACGACCACGAGGCCGTCGCGCTGGTCGGCCGGATCGGCCAGGTCGGCCGTGCGCCAGCCGTCGTCGATGGCGCGCGACGACGGCGCTTTCGATCGCCGACGCCGCGTCGTCACGGCCCAGCGACATCCGCAGCAGCATGGCCGCCGAGAGGATGGTCCCGGTCGGGTTGGCCATGTCCTTGCCGGCGATGTCCGGCGCCGACCCGTGGATGGGCTCGTACAGCCCGAACGTGCCGTGCGCGGTCCGGCGCTCGCCGAGCGACGCGGACGGCAGCATCCCGAGCGAGCCCGCGAGCACCGCGGCCTCGTCGGACAGGATGTCGCCGAAGAGGTTCTCGGTGACGATGACGTCGAAGTCGGCCGGCCGCCGGACGAGCAGCATCGCGCAGGAATCCACGAGCTGGTGGCCGAGCGTGACGTCGGGGTAGTCGCGGGCGACCTCGTCGGCGACGGTCCGCCACAGGCGCGAGGTCGCGAGCACGTTGGCCTTGTCGACCGACGTCACGTGCTTGCGGCGCGTGCGCGCGAGCTCGAATGCGAGCCGGACGATCCGCCCGACCTCAGCATCCGAGTACGGGAGCGTGTCGAGCGCCGAACGAGTGCCCGGCGCGCCCGACGCCTCGCGCCGCTCGCCGAAGTAGATGCCGCCGGTCAGCTCGCGGACGATGAGCATGTCGACGCCGGCCAGCAGCTCCGGCCGGAGCGGCGAGGCCGCGGCGAGAGCCGGATGGACGCTGACGGGGCGCAGGTTCGCGTAGAGGCCGAGCCCGCCGCGAAGCGCGAAGAGCGCCTGCTCCGGGCGGACCGTCGCCGACGGATCGGACCACTTCGGGCCACCGACGGCGCCCAGCAGGATCGCGTCGGCCTCGCCGCACGCGGCGACGTCCTCGGTCGCGGATCGCGACGCCGTGGGCGTCGATGGCGGCGCCTCCGACGAGGAACTCGGACCATTCGACGGTGAACCCGAACGGCCTCGCCGGCCGCGTCCACGACACGTCGTGCCGCCGTGACGACCTCGGGCCCGACCCCGTCGCCCGGGATCGTGGCGACACGGTAGGTAAGGCTTCCCTCCGTCACGGGAGCCCCTCTTCCGAGCGGGGCGACACGAACCCCACCGCGACGCCGTTGATCTCGGCGCCGTGGAGCTTGTTGACCGCGACGAGATACGCGTCGAGCGACGCTTCGATGATGTTGGTCGACAACCCGTGGCCGGAGACGATGAGCGCCCCGGGTCCCTCGTCCGACGAGCGACGGCAGCGGACCAGCACCTGGCCCTGTGCGTCCTCGCCGGCGGAGACCGCCTTGATCTCGTACTCGGCGAGCGTGGGATGCCAGCCGAGGATCGGCTGGAGGGCCTGGTCCACGGCGTCGAAGAGCGCGTCCACCGGACCGTTGCCGGTCGCCTCGGAGGTTCGCTCCTCGCCGTCGATCGTGAGCGAGATCGAGCCCGTCGCGTTCCCGCCATGCGACGAGGTCACGCTCCAGCCGACGAGCGACACCGATGCCGGCACTTCCGACGCGCGCTGCTCCATGAGCGCCATGAGGTCGGCGTCGGTGACTTCCTTCTTCGCGTCGGCGAGGGCGACGGCCTGGCCGTACAGCTCATCGAGCGCCTCGCCCTCGAGCTCGTAGCCGAGCTCCTTCATCTTGCCCTGCAGGCCGCGCCGGCCGGACAGCTTGCCGATCGTCAGCTGGCTGCCGGACAGCCCGACCGACTGCGGGGTCATGATCTCGTAGGTCAGCGGGTTCTTGATGACGCCGTCCTGGTGGATGCCGGACTCGTGGGCGAAGGCGTTGCCGCCGACTATCGCCTTGTTGGGCTGGACCGCGAAGCCGGTCAGGTAGCTGACGAGGCGGCTCGCCGCGGTGATCTGCTCGGTCGCGACCCCGGATCCGCCCTGCTCGAACTGGGTCGGCCGGGTGCGGAGCGCCATGACGACCTCCTCAAGCGAGGCGTTGCCTGCCCGCTCGCCGAGACCGTTGATCGTGACCTCCACCTGGCGCGCCCCGGCCTGGACGGCCGCGAGCGTGTTGGCCGTCGCCAGCCCCAGGTCGTTGTGGCAGTGGACGCTGACCGTCGCCTGGTCGCCGACCAGGTCGACGACCCGCTTCGTCAGCAGCCCGAACTCGGCCGGGATCGCATAGCCGACGGTGTCGGGGATGTTGACCGTCGATGCACCGGCCTCGACGACCGCCTCGTAGACCTGCATCAGGTAGTCGATGTCGGTGCGCGACGCGTCCTCGGCGCTGAACTCGATCTCGGCGTCGCGGCCGAGCTGTTCGCGGCCGTACCTGACCCAGCGGACGGCCTCCTTGAGCGCCGTCTCGCGGTCGATGCGCAGCTTGTGCTTGAGGTGGATGTCGCTGGTCGCGATGAAGACGTGAAGGTGCGGCCGCTCGGCGACCTTGATCGCCTCGATGGCGCGCTGCGGGTCGCCGTCCTTGCAGCGGGCGAGCGCCGCAACGGCGATCCCGCCACGGGTCTCAAGGGCGATCCGCCGGACCGCCTCGAAGTCGCCGGGCGAGGCGGCCGGGAAGCCGGCCTCGATGACATCGACCTTGAGGCGGACCAGCTGGCGGGCGACCTCGAGCTTCTCGGCGGCGGTCAGGCCGGCGCCGGGCGCCTGCTCACCGTCGCGCAGAGTGGTGTCGAAGATGCGGACGCTCCCCGCGGCCACGAACGGGCCCGCGGGACGGGGTACCGGGGCAGCGCTCATCGGGAGGCTCCCGGGGTCGTCGCGGCGGCCTGGGCCTGACCGGCCTCGACCTCGACCGGGTTCAGGAAGGGCATCTGGGCGCGCAGCCGGCTGCCGACCCGCTCGATGAGGTGGTCGTGGTCGGCCGCCCGGAGGCGCTCGAACTCGACCCGGCCGTGCTCGTTCTCCTCGATCCAGCGCTGGGCGAAGCTGCCGTCCTGGATCTCGCGAAGCACCTGCTGCATCGTCTCGCGGACGTGGCCGTCGATGATCCGCGGGCCGCTGACGTAGTCGCCGTACTCGGCGGTGTCGCTGACGCTGAAGCGCATGAAGTTGAGCCCGCCGCGGTACATGAGGTCGACGATGAGCTTGAGCTCGTGCATCGTCTCGAAGTACGCGAGCTCCGGCTGGTAGCCGGCCTCGACGAGCGTCTCGAACGCCATCTTGACGAGCGACGCGGTGCCGCCGCACAGGACCGACTGCTCGCCGAACAGGTCCGTCTCGGTCTCCTCGGCGAAGGTCGTCTCGAGGACGCCGGCCCGGGTCGAGCCGATCGCCCGCGCGTAGGCGAGCGTCCGGTCGCGGCCTGTGCCGGACTGGTCGCGATGGACCGCGAACAGCGACGGCACGCCGCCGCCCGCCTGGTAGACGCTGCGGAGCAGGTGGCCCGGGCCCTTCGGGGCGACCATCCCGACGTCGACGATGCCCGGCGGGTCGATCCGCCCGAAATGGATGTTGAACCCGTGGGCGAACATCAGGAGATGGCCCGCGTGCAGGTTCGGCGCGATCTCGGCGTCGTAGACGGCCTTCTGGGCCGTGTCGGGGACGAGGATCATCACGACGTCGGCGGCCTTGACGGCATCCCCGACATCCATCACTTGGAGGCCTGCGTCCTCGGCGATCCTGCGGCTCTTCGATCCGGGCGCGAGCCCGACGATCACCTCGACCCCGGATTCGTGGAGGTTCAGGGCGTGGGCGTGGCCCTGGCTCCCGTAGCCGATGATCGCGACCGTCTGGCCGGCCAGCGCGGTGGGGTCCGCATCGCTGTCGTAGTACATCTTCGCTGTCATCGCTTGATGGCCTCCTCGATGGATCCGGAGCCCCGGGCCATGACGACGGCGCCGGTGCGGACCAATTCCTTGATGCCGTAGTTGCGAACGAGCGCGACGAACGCGTCGATCTCTGATTCGGTGCCGGTGACCTCCACGACCACCGAGCCGTCGGCCAGGTCGACGACCCGGCCGCGCGACAGCTCGACCAGCCGCAGGATCTCGGCCCGGTTCGATTCGGTCGAGCGGACCTTCACGAGCGCGAGCTCGTGCTCGACGGTCGGCTCGGACGTGACGTCCTGGACCTTGAGCACGTCGATCAGCCGGTAGAGCTGCTTCGCGGCCTGCTCGACCGCGACATCGTCACCGTGCAGGGTGATGGTCATCCGGCTCGTGTCGGGACGGTCCGTGTGGCTGACCGCGAGCGAGTCGATGTTGAA
Source organism: uncultured Chloroflexia bacterium (assembly GCA_963704775.1). Classification (GTDB taxonomy): domain Bacteria; phylum Chloroflexota; class Limnocylindria; order Limnocylindrales; family CSP1-4; genus SPCO01. The sequence continues at coordinate 628,807 of CAVPHR010000001.1, forward strand.
GTTGCGGGCGCGCATGAGGCTGGACACGCGGTTGAGCACGCCCGGCTTGTCGAGCACGATCGCGATGAGCACGTGACGACGGTGTTCGCCGCCACCGGGCAGCGCCCGCGGAGGCGGCGCCGCGTGGGCCGGGCCGCCGGTGGATCCGGCGAACGTCCCGTTGTTCGACTCGACGGGCGAGAGATCCTCGCTCTCCGAGGTCGGAGGCTGAGCCCCGCGAGGCCATCCGTCCGAGGATTTACCGGTCATTCGTCGGCCCCGCCCCACTTCTCGATCAGGTCCGACAGGCCCTTGCCGGCGGGCATCATCGGGAAGACGTTCTGCTCCTCGGCGATCTCGAACCAGATGAGCGCCGGGCCGTCGACCGCCTGGGCGGCCTTGATGGCGGTGTCGACGTCGTCGGGCGTCCGGGCGCGGAAGGCCGGGATGCCGTACGCGTCGGCGAGCTTCGCGAAGTCGGGGCCGGGCAGGTTGGCCGAGTGGTAGTTGCCCGCGTAGATGATCTCCTGCCACTGGCGGATCATCCCGAGCTTCTTGTTGTCGAGGAGCGCGATCTTGACCGGGATGTGGTCCGCGACGAGGGTCATGAGCTCCTGCGAGGTCATCTGGAACCCGCCGTCGCCGGTGATCGCCCAGGTCTCGCGGTCGGGCCGCCCGAGGGCCGCGCCCATCGCCGCGGGGACGCTGAAGCCCATCGTCCCGAGGCCGCCCGAGCTCACGTGGCTGTTCGGGTGGCGGAACCCGGTGTAGCGGGCCAGCCACATCTGGTTCTGGCCGACGTCCGCGATGTACGTGGCGTCGTGGTGGGTCAGCTCCCCGATCCGCTCGACGACGTAGTCGGCCGAGAGCAGGCCGTCTCGCCACGCGCCCGAGCCATGCCACGAGGACGCGACCGAGTCGGTCTTCCATTCGGCCAGCTGGTCGAAGTAGGGCTGGCGCGAGGCCGGGCTGACCTCGTCGACCAAGGCGGTGAGCCCGACGAGGACCCGCTTCGCGTCCCCGACGATCGGCACCTCGACCGCGACGTTCTTGCCGATCTCGGCGGGGTCGATGTCGGCGTGGATGATCCGGGCGTACGGAGCGTAGGTCCGGACGTTGCCGGTCACCCGGTCGTCGAAGCGCATGCCGATCGCGATGAGCAGGTCGGCGGTCTGGATCGCGCGGTTCACGTGCTTCCAGCCGTGCATGCCCATGTAGCCGTAGGCGAGCGGGTGCGTCTCGTCCATCGCCCCGATCCCCAGCAGCGTCCAGGCGACCGGGATCTGGGTCTTCTCGGCGAAGGCCCGCAGCTCGTCCCACGCCTCGGCGTGGAGGACGCCGTGGCCGGCCAGGATCACCGGCCGCTCGGCCTTCGCGATCTCGGCCGCCGCGAGCTTCAGCTGGCGGGGGTGGCCGTCCATGTTCGGGCGGAACCCGGGCAGGCCCGCGATGACCTCGTCTTCGCTCGGGTGCTGCGCCCGGGTCTCCTGCTGGAGCGCGTCCTTGGTGATGTCGATGTGGACCGGGCCGGGTCGGCCGGTCCGGGCGATGTGGAACGCCTCGGCCACGACCCGCGGCAGCTCGTCGGCGTCGCGGACCAGGTAGTTGTGCTTCGTCATCGGCAGGGTGATGCCGTTGATGTCGATCTCCTGGAACGCGTCCTTGCCGATCAGGGCGCCGGGCACGTTGCCGGTGATCGCCACCATCGGGATCGAGTCCAGCAGAGCAGTCCCGATGCCCGTGACGAGGTTGGTCGCGCCCGGACCCGATGTGCCCATGCACACGCCCGACCCGGCCGGTGACCCGGGCGTAGCCGTCGGCGGCGTGGGCGCCGCCCTGCTCGTGGCGGACCAGGATGTGGCGCAGTTCCGGGTAGTCGCCGAGGACGTCGTAGAGCGGCAGGATCACGCCGCCCGGATAGCTGAAGAAGACGTCGACCCCTTGGCGCAGCAGAGCCTCGCACAGGACGTCCGCCCCGATGCGCGTCCGCTTGAGGTCGCGCGCCTCATGGAGCATGCCCTTGCGGGCGCGCTCGACCGCGATCGCCTCCGGGCTCCCGTCGCCGGGCACGTGACTGCGCCGGGTGGCCGTCTTGGACGTGCCCGGACCCGGTGGCCTGGACGGTTCGCTCTTCGCCATCGTCATCGATCGGGTCCCTTCTACCTGGTGCCGTTCGTTCGGACAAATAGAAAGACCCTCGCCACCCGGCGAGGGTCCCCTTGGTCTTCGGTGGTGTCGGGCGCTACGAGCGCTCGTTCCTCCGCGTTCCTCGGTCCCGCCGGGAGCCGGTAATAAGGCCGAGAAGGCCGTCAAGCCCCGGAAGCGAGCGAAGGATTTCGAGGAGGGATACGTCGAAGAGGCCGGCGGGCTCGATGGGCACGTGGATGCGGCGGCCATCGCTCGTGGCGACGATGGCGACGCGCCGACGATCCTGTCGATCGAACCGACCCAATATGGCCTCCCGGTGACGCCTCATCGCCCGGTGACCGGACGACGTGACGCGCAGTCTACGAGGCAGATCGGCATCGTGCAACCCGTACCAATCACGTCGGCATCGTCCGCAATCGTTCGATCAGCCAGTCGGCGCCCTTGACGAGGCCCGGCAGGTCGATCGATTCGGTCGAGGGACGGTCCGTCGGACGGCCCAGCAGGTAGCCCTGGCCGGCCCCGATCCCGAGCGAGCGGACGACCTCGAGCTGCGCCGGTGTCTCGATCCCCTCGGCGATCACCAGGGCGCCCCAGCGGTCGGCCAGGTCGCGCAGCGTCTTGACGACCTCGAGCGAGGTGTCGCGGACGGCCCCGCCCTGGACCAGCGAGAGGTCGATCTTGACGATGTCGAAGCGGAGCTGGCTGAGCAGCCGCAGGCCGGCGTTGCCGGCCCCGACGTCGTCGGCGGCGAGGCGGATGCCCGCGACCCGGCACGCGTCGCAGGCGCGGCGCAGGCGGTCGACGTCCTCGACGGCCTCGCGCTCGGTCAGCTCCACGACGATGTTCCGGGGATCCAGGCCGTGGCGGACGATCATCCGCAGGAGCGCGTGCACGCTGAAGTCGTCGCTCTCGAGCGTCCGCGGGGACAGGTTGACCGTGAGCGATCCGGGGAGGCGCAGCCGGGCCGCGGTCTCCATGACCGTGTTGAGGCACGCGATGTCGAGCTCGCTCGTGCGACCCGTGGCCTCGGCTGCCTCGAAGAGCGAGCCGGGATCGGTGAAGCCGCTGTCCGGGAGCGGCCGGACGAGGCCCTCGTAGCCGCGCGGCGCACCGGTGGAGAGATCGAAGATCGGCTGGAAGACCGCCCGGATGGCGCCGGTGGCGGCGACCTGTGCGACGGCCGCGGACAGCTCGGCCGCCGGGCGCTCGGTCACGTGGCTGTCGTGGCTCGAGTCGTAGATCGTCACGCAGGTCCGGCCGTGCCGCTTGCTCCAGAACAGCGCGCTGTCCGCCTGGCGGTAGAGCGACTCGCGGTCCAGGGCGGGCGTCGGGCCGGCGCTGATCCCGGCGGAGAACGAGACGGTGTTCGCCGCGCCCCTGCCGACCTCCCCGTCGAGACACGCGGCGAGCAGCCGGCGGACCAGCACCTGCGCCCCGTCGACGTCGGTGTCCGAGAGGATGAGCGCGAACTCGTCGCCCCCGACGCGGAACGCCCGATCGGAGCGGCGCGTGTAGGCGGCCATCGTCGTCGCGGCCTGGCGCAGGACAAGGTCGCCAGCGGCGTGCCCGCTCGAATCGTTGAGCCGCTTGAAGTCGTCAAGGTCCAGCAGCGCCAGCGCCATCGAGCGGCCGGTCCTGGCGGCGATGGCCCACTGGCGTTCCATCTCCTCCTGGAACGCGCGGTGATTGCCGAGGCCGGTCAGGGTGTCGCGCAAGGCCTCGGCCCGAGCCCGGTCGTAGGCATCCTCGAGGATGCGCCGGGTCTCCTCGAGACGCTCGGCCGGCTCGAGGACGCGCCGCGCCAGCCACACAGTCAGCGCACCCAGGAGCAGGGCCATCGAGAGGAGGACGACGGTCGGGACCAGGAGCGACGTCCCCGATCGCGAGGTGAGCCCGTAGATGAAGGGCGCCGCGATGATGATCGGGATCGCGAACATGATGACGAGCGCGAGGAACAGGCGAAGACGAACCAGTCGCAGGTTCGTCGATTCGCCTAGCAGGGCGTCCGGAGCAGCAGGATCGTCGCGGATGGTCCTCTCCCGAGAGTGCGGTGAGGTCCGTTATAGCCGGGACGAGTCGTGGGCGGACGAGCACCGTCGTACCGGTGCGGATAGGACCAACGGGTCGCCGCCGGGCAACGGGCGCGCGGTCACGCTGACACCGTGTTCATCCTCTACGGGGTCGTGATCGGCCTCCTGGTCGGCGTCCTGACGCGTGGTTCGCCCGCCGGTCTCGGGCAGCTCCGCTTCCGGTGGAGCCTCCTCGTCATGGTCGGCATGGCCGCCCAGCTGCTCCTGTTCTCGTCGCCACTGGGGAACTCCCTCGGGCTGGCGGCCCCCGCGGTCTACATGGCCACCAACGGCGTCGTGCTCGTCGTGGTCGCCCGGAACCTCGCGATCCCGGGGCTGCCATTGGTCCTGCTCGGCGGTGCGTCGAACCTGCTCGCGATGATCGTCAACGGCGGCTACATGCCGGTCAGCCGCGCCGCTCTCGAGGCGATGGGACACGGGCCGGGGACCTCCGGGTACTCCAACAGCGCGCTGCTCGAGCACGTCACCCTGGCCCCCCTGACGGACATCTTCGCGATGCCGGTCTGGCTGCCGGTCGCCAACGTCTTCAGCGTCGGGGACATCCTGATCGGCGTCGGCGTCGCGGTCGCCATCGTGGCCGGCATGCACGGGCGCGGGCCGCGCATCGAGGCGCCCGTGGTCGGCGGCCATCCGGACGCCGTTGGTGCGCCCGGGCACTGACCCGCACGGGCGGTGCGAATAGGACTATCTCGCCATGGTGACGGGACCATGGTCCGGCCACTCTTCGAGCACGGAGCGAAGGTCGTTCCCCTCGATCGCCATCGTCCAGGGCAAACCCGTCGTGAGACGGCGACGCAAAGCCAGGGATCTCCCCCGGGAGACCGCCCGGCCGCCGGTGACGATCGACTTGGCGCACAACCACAAGGTAGGTGCCGTGAAGGCGAACCTGGCGCGCTTCACATTTGCCATCACGCTTCTGGCGACGATGGCTATGTCCCTCGGCGCGGGCATCAAGTGGTTCTGGGACTGAACGTGATGTTCGATCCCAAGGCCACCCACCTGTCCGACACCGGCCGACCTGGACCCGAATCCGGTCATCGCTGGCGCTGAGCAGCCGGCGGTCGCCCGACCCCGTGTCGGCGACCCCGAACGAAGAGCGGCCCCGATCGGGGCCGCTCTCTCGATTCCGGGCATAGGACTTTCAGGTGGGCGAAGGCCGGATAGGCTCGGGCGACACTGGCAGCTCGGGACGCCCCAGTCGACGAGCATGCATGCCCCAAACCTCCGGATCGCCGACAACGACACCGACTGACCCACCCTCGCGCGCGGGCGCGGCAGGGTTACGGCCACAGTGGCTGCACGCCGCCATTCGCGTGCGGCTGTTCATCGTGAGCCTCGTCATCGTCGGGATCTTCGGCTACCTCGCGATCATCCGCGGGATGCCCCCGGTCGCTGGGAATTTCGTCCTGCTGTGGCCCCTGGCGGCACTCGGCTTCTATCTCGGCGAGACGAATGTCGTCGTCGTGCACTTCCTGCGCGAGCGGCACTCCTTCTCGCTGAGCGAGCTGCCCGGGGTGATGGGCCTGTTCCTCCTGAGCCCGACGGACTACGTCCTCGCCTATGTGGTCGGTGCCGGCGCCGCGCTCCTGCTCGACCGCAATCAGTCCGGGGTCAAGCGCGCCTACAACATCGCCCAGGTCTGGATCTGTGCGATCGTGGGCCTGGCTGTCTTCCACGCCATCGCCGAGCCCGGCCCGACCGTGGGCCCGCGCGACTGGGTCGCCGCGTTCGCGTCGAGCGGCGCGACAGCGGCCCTCGGAGCGGTCCTCGTCGCGACCGTCATCTCGCTGTCCGGTGGGGCGCCGCAGTTCACGAAGCTGCCCGAGATGCTGCGTTTCAGCAGCATGGTCGCGATGGCCAATACCAGCCTCGCGCTGCTCGCGGTCATGGTCATCAAGGTGGACCCGCGGTCGGCCCTGCTGCTCGCGGTGCCGACGGCGATCGTCTTCCTCGCCTATCGGGCCTACATCGGCGAGCGGGAGAAGCACGAGCGCCTGGAGCTGCTCTACGAATCCAGCCGGCTCCTGCATTACGCGCCGGAGCTCGATTCGGCGATCTCGGCGCTCCTCGACCATGCCCGCAAGATGTTCCGGGCGGAGCGCGCGGAGATCCTGCTCTTCCCCGATCCGGCCAGTGACGCGGCACTCCGCTCGAGCGCCGGGGGCGTCGCGGGCCCGGAGACCATGACGCCCCAGGTCGTCCCCGCCGGCGATGCCCTGCGGTCGCGCACGCGTCACGAACACGGGGCGTTCCACGCGAAGGTGACCGCCGCGTGGACCACGCATCCCGACGCGGTCCAGGAGGCGATGGTCGGCCCGCTCGTCGGCGAGCACGGGACGTTCGGCGCGGTCACGATCATCAACCGCCTCGGCGAGGGCAGCCGGTTCGAGGCCGACGACCTGCGCCTGCTCGAGACCATCGCCAACCAGGCGGCCGTCGCCCTGGAGAACGGTCAGCTGGAGCAGTCACTGCACGAGCTGTCGCGACTCAAGGAGCAGCTCCGGCACCAGGCCTACCACGACTCGCTGACGGGTCTCGGGAACCGGGCGCTCTTCGTCGAAGAGGTCGAGCGCCGGCTGGCCGGTCCGCGTGACCCCGCCTCCCCGCCCTGTGTCGTGTTCCTGGACCTCGACGACTTCAAGGTCGTCAACGACACGTACGGTCACCCGGCCGGCGACGCGTTGCTCGTCGATGTCGCGGAGCGCCTCGGGGCCGAGCTTCGGGACGGCGACCTGCTCGCGCGGTTCGGCGGCGACGAGTTCGCGGTCCTGCCGCGGGACGGGGCGAGCGTCGAGGACGCGATGGCCATGACCGAGCGGATCATCGTCGCGCTCGAGCTGCCATTCCCGGTCGCGGGGACCGACGTCATCGTCGGCTGCAGCGTCGGGATCAGCGTCGCCCGCGGCGGCGAGCTCGTCGACGAGTTGCTGCGCGACGCCGACGTGGCGATGTACCGGGCCAAGGCCGACGGCAAGCGCCGCGCCGAGGTCTTCGACCCGAAGATGCACCGCTCGATCGTCGAGCGGCACGAGCTCAACACCGACCTCGGTCGCAGCCTCAAGCAGGGCGACCTGGCGGTCTTCTACCAGCCGATCGTCCAGCTCACAACGGGCCGGATCGTAGGCGTCGAGGCGCTGGTGCGCTGGCGACACCCGACCCGCGGCCTCGTCGACCCGGCCGACTTCATCCGCCTCGCCGAGGAGAACGGCAAGATCGTCGCGCTCGGTCGGGCGGTCCTCCAGACGGCCACGCGCCAGGTGGTGGAGTGGCACCGTCTGCCCGGGCTCGAGACGCTCGCGCTCAGCGTCAACCTCTCGCCGCTCCAGCTCCAGCACGAGGGCTTCATCGACGAGGTCACCGTCGACCTGCGCGAATCCGGCATCGACCCGCGCGACCTGACGTTCGAGATGACCGAGACCGCGATGTTCCGCGACACCCAGGCCACCATCGTGACGCTCGACGTGCTGCGCGAACTGGGCGTGCGGATCGCGATGGACGACTTCGGGACGGGCTACTCGTCGCTCGCCTACCTGCGTCGCTTCCCTGTCGACATCCTCAAGATCGCCCGCGAGCTCATCGGCGGGCCGGGCGAGGCGGAGGAGCGCGAGGCATGGGCCTTCGCCAAGGCGATCCTGGCGCTCGGGCGCTCGCTCGGGCTGACGGTCGTCGCGGAAGGCATCGAGACAGACGAGCAGCTCCGGATGCTGCGTCGTCTCGGCTGCGAGCTGGGTCAGGGCTACCTGCTCGGCCGCCCGGCCTCTGCCGAGGAGATCGAGGCTCACCTGCTCGAGAATGCGCTGGGCCCGCTCGACGAGCGCGTCACCGCCTGACCGGTCGAACCGGTCGGCTCTGATACGCTCTCAACCCCAAATCGACCGATCGCAGAGAGCCACGCCCGATGACCCAGCCTCGCACCATCGTCTCCAAGATCTGGGACGACCATGTCGTCACCCAGGACCCCGGCGCCCCCGCGGTCCTCGCGGTCGACCTGCACCTCATCCACGAGGTGACCAGCCCACAGGCCTTCTCCGGTCTTCGCGCGCGCGGGCTCAGCGTGCGTCATCCGGGCCAGACGGTCGCGACGGCTGACCACTCCATCCCGACGACGCCGCGCGACCTGCCGATCCTCGACGAGATGGCCGCCGCCCAGGTGCGCCAGCTCGAGGCGAACTGCGCCGAGTTCGGCATCCCGCTCCATGGCATCGGGTCCCCGAGCCAGGGCATCGTGCACGTCATCGGTCCGCAGCTGGGGCTGACCCAGCCGGGCATGACCATCGTCTGCGGCGATTCGCACACAAGCACGCACGGCGCGTTCGGGGCGCTCGCGTTCGGGATCGGGACCAGCGAGGTCGAGATGGTCCTCGCGACCCAGACCCTGCTCCAGCGCGACCCTCTGACCTACGAGGTCCGCGTCGACGGGCGGCTCGCCCCCGGCGTGAGCGCCAAGGACATCATCCTCAACCTCATCTCGCGGATCGGCATCGGGGGCGGGACCGGCCACGTCTTCGAGTACCGGGGCGAAGCGATCCGGGCGCTGACCATGGAACAGCGGATGACGATCTGCAACATGAGCATCGAAGGCGGTGCCCGGGCCGGGCTGATCGCCCCGGACGACACGACGTTCGAATACCTGGCCGGACGGCCGCACGCGCCGGCCGGCGCCGCCTGGGACGCCGCGGTCGACCGCTGGCGCGGCCTGCCGAGCGACGACGGCGCGACCTTCGACAAGGCGATCACGATCGACGCGGACGCCCTCGAGCCGATGGTCACCTACGGCACCAACCCGGGCATGGGCATCCCGATCACCGGCAACGTGCCATCGCCCGACGAGCAGGCCGACCCGGCCCAGCGGCGCGCCCTCGAGCATGCCCTCGAGTACATGGACCTGCGCCCCGGTCAGGCGATCCTCGGCCAGAAGGTCGACGTCGTCTTCGTCGGGAGCTGCACGAACGGGCGGATCAGCGACCTGCGTCTCGCGGCCGCGGCGCTCAAGGGCCGGCACATCGCCGATGGGGTCCGCCTGATGGTCGTCCCCGGCAGCGACGAGGTGAAGCGCGAGGCCGAGGCCGAGGGCCTGTCCGAGATCTTCAAGGCGGCCGGCGGCGAATGGCGCGAGGCCGGCTGCTCGATGTGCATCGCGATGAACGGCGACCAGCTCACGCCGGGCCAGTACGCCGTCAGCACCAGCAACCGCAACTTCGAAGGTCGCCAGGGCAAGGGCGGCCGGACGTTCCTGGCCTCGCCGCTCACCGCGGCGGCCAGCGCGATCAGCGGCGTCGTGAGCGACCCGCGGCGATTGCCCGGCATCGAGACCCTGGCCGCGGTCGGCGGGCGCTGACGATGGGCGAGCCCATCACGGTGTTCACGAGCAAGGTCGTGCCGATCGCGGCGGAGAACGTCGACACCGACCAGATCGTTCCCGCCCGCTATCTCAAGATCACCGACAAGCTCGGCCTCGCCGATGCGCTCTTCCGGGACTGGCGGTTCAACGAGGACGGGTCGCTCAAGGACCCGCCGTTCATCCTCGATCAGCCGAGCATGACGGGGCGGAAGATCATGCTGGTCGGCGACAACTTCGGGGCGGGCTCGTCACGCGAGCATGCCCCCTGGGCCCTGTCGGCCTGGGGCGTGCGCGCGATCATCTCGACCTCATACGCCGATATCTTCCGGAGCAACAGCCTCAAGAACGGGGTCCTGCCGATCGCGGTCGATGCGGCGACCCATGCCCGTCTCGTGGAGCTGGTCCGGGCCGATCCCGATGCCTCGCTGACCGTCGACCTCGCCGAGGGCGGCATCCTGCTGCCGGACGGAACGACCATCGACTTCGAGATCGACCCGTTCGCGAAGCGGATGCTCCTGGCGGGAACGGATGAGCTCGGCTACCTCCTTTCGAAGGACGCCGAGCTCAGGGCCTGGGAGGCAGCCCATCCGCCCCGGATCGACTCGCTCGCCGGAGCGAACTGACCGATCTGGCGCGGCCCGAGATGGTAGACGGATCGGGCGATCAGCCGAGGCGGGGCGAGCTCCAGCGGATCTCGATGGCATGCATCGGCTGGCGGCGGATACACGCGGGGCACCCGAGGAACGGCGTCGGGAGGTGGTCCCGATGGGCCTCGGCGGCGGAACGGGTGAGGCGGAACGGACGGGTGGCGGCGTGGCCGGTCGGGCGGGACATGGCAGGACTCCAGTCGGTTCGGGTCGGGATGTGGTGTTGCGAGCACGACGGGCGATCCGGACGTGCTCGCCAGGGCACCTTGACGCAGCCGGCCCCGCCGCCCCATCGGCAGCAGGCGCCTCCGCGCATCGACGGATGACAACACCGGTCATGGACAGCGCGGAACCCACGGCCCGGTGCGCCCGTCTGCCGCGCATGCAGACCCTTCGCCGGCTTGCCGGCCCTCTCGCCCTCGTCCTCCTCGTGACGGCCTGTACCGGCACGGCCGCGCCATCGGGCAGCGCCGCACCGAGCGCCGCCCCCGCCTCCATTTCGCCATCGCCCAGCGCGGATCCGCCTGCGAGCGTCGACCCGAACGAGCCGGTGGGCACGGACGTCCCGCCCAGCGGCGGCGTCGTCGGCAACGGCCCGCTCACCGTCCCCAAGCCGGGCCAGGTGGATCCGCGGCCGGTCAAGTTGGAAGAGCTCACGGCCGACGTGCTCGGACGGCACGTGCAGGTCGTCGCGACATGGACGAGCGGCGTCGAGCCGTGCTACGTCCTCGACCGGATCGTCATCGAGAAGGGGGCCGATTCGTTCACGATCACCCTGTTCGAGGGCCGCGGACCCGGCGAGCCCATCTGCATCGAGATCGCCAAGACCAAGCAAGCCTCGGTCGACCTGGGCATGCTCGAGCCCGGCACGTACACGATCGCCGACGGCGCGGGTGGCGCGGCCCCGATCGTGGTGACCGTCGGCTAGGCCTCCGCCCCGCCGCCCGGGCGGCCCATCGAGGCGGAGCCGCCGCGAATCCGGCGCCTGTGCGACGATCGGGCGGTGAACCCGCTGGACCTGGTCGCGATCCTGCTGGTCGTCGTCGGAGCACTCCTCGGCTTCCGTTCCGGCGCGCTTCCGCAGATCGGTGGCCTCATCGGGGCCATCGGCGGCGCGGCCATCGTGATCGTCGGCCTCCCCTTCCTCGCCGACCAGCTCGAGAAGGTCGAACCGTCCTTCCGACCCGTTCCTCGTCCTCGCCGGCCTGCTGATCGCGGTCGCGCTCGGTGAGTCGATCGGGTCGACGATCGGCCGGCGCGTGGCGACGGGCCTCGGGACCGGAGTCCTGGGTGCGGCGGATCGGATCTTCGGCTCCTTCGTCGGGGTCGCGCAGGCGATCCTGATCGTCTGGCTTGTCGGCGGGCTCGTCGCCTTCGGCCCGATCCCGCGCCTGACCGAGGCGGCCCAGACCTCGCGGGCGATCCGGGTCCTCAACGTGCTGCTGCCGGCCCCGTCCGAGTTTGCGGTGGAGCTGGGGCGGCTCCTCGACAGCACCGGCCTGCCGGCGGTCTTCGTCGGCTTCGAACCGATCCCGGCGCCGCCGATCGACCGGCCCGACGACCCCACCGCGCGTCGCCTCGCCCAGGGCGCGGTCGCGAGCACGGTCAAGGTGTCGGCCGCCGCGTGCGGCTACGAATCGGTCGGGACGGGGTTCGCCGTCCGGCGCAACTACGTCGTGACCAACGCCCATGTCGTCGCCGGGGCGGACCGGCGCGCGATCCGCGTCGCCACGGCCGACGACCGGCTGCTCGACGGCACGGTCGTGTCGTTCGACCCGGAGTTCGACATCGCGGTCATCCACGTCCCGGGCCTCGGGGTTCCCGGCCTGCGGTTCGCCTCGGGCGACCCCACCCGGGGCGCGATCGGGGCGACGCTCGGGTATCCGGGCGGCGGTCGCCTCGAGGTTCTGCCGGCCGTGGTCAGCGGCGCGTACGCCGCCACCGGGCGCGACATCTACAGCAAGAAGACCGTCCGGCGCCAGATCCTCGAGCTGCGCGCCGCGATCGACCGGGGCGACAGCGGTGGGCCGCTGATCCTCCAGGACGGCACGGTCGGCGGGGTCGTCTTCGCGGAGGCGCGGACCGACCCGGATGTCGGGTACGCCCTGTCCCCGACGGAGGTTGCGACCCGCGTCGCTCCCGCGATCGACCGGACCGAGGCGGTCGACACGGGCGCCTGCGCCCGCTGATCGCACGCTCCGCGCCCCTTTACACTGGCGGTCCCCATCGAGACCGAGCAAGGACGACCCGATGCCCGACGAGCGCCATCCATACGACCGCCCGAGCGACCCGGCGAAACGCCATTCCGCGGCCCTGACCGACGGCCCCGATCGGGCCGGGGCGCGCTCGATGCTCAAGGCCATCGGGTTCACCGACGAGGACCTCGCGAAGCCGCTCGTCGGCGTGGCGACGACCTGGATCGAGACGATGCCGTGCAACTACAACCAGCGGCGTCTGGCGGAGCACGTGAAGGACGGGATCCGGGCCGCCGGCGGCACGCCGATGGAGTTCAACACGATCTCGGTCAGCGACGGCGTCACGATGGGCACCGAGGGCATGAAGGCCTCGCTCATCAGCCGCGACGTCATCGCCGACTCGATCGAGCTCGTCATGCGCGGCCACCTGCTCGATGGGCTCGTGTGCCTGGTCGGCTGCGACAAGACGATGCCCGGCGCGGCGATGGCGATGGGCCGCCTGGACGTGCCCAGCCTCGCGCTCTACAACGGCACGATCTACCCCGGCGTCTACAAGGGCCAGCGCAACGCCACGGTCGTGACCGTGTACGAGGCGATCGGCGCGTACCGGGCCGGCAAGATCACGCTCGACGAGCTCTACGAGGTCGAGAACGCAGCCTGCCCGGGCGCGGGCGCGTGCGGCGGCCAGTTCACCGCGAACACGATGAGCATGGTCCTCGAGTTCATCGGCCTCTCGCCGGCCGGGCTCAACGGCATCCCGGCCGAGGATCCCGCCAAGGACGCGGCCGCCCGAACGTCCGGTGAGCTCGTGATGGACCTGGTCCGGCGCGACGTCCGGCCGTCATCGATCGTCACACGCGCGGCGCTCGAGAACGGGATCGCCGCGGTCGCGGCCACCGGGGGCTCGACGAACGGCGTGCTGCACATGCTCGCCATCGCCCACGAGTTCGGCCTCCCGCTCGACATCGACGAGTTCGGGGCGATCGCGGACCGGACACCGGTGGTCGCCGACCTGCAGCCAGGCGGCCGTTTCGTCGCGAGCGACCTGTACGACGCGGGCGGCGTCTCACTGGTCATGCGCGAGCTGCTGAAGCGGCCCGGTCTCCTCCACGGCGACGAGGCGACGGTCGACGGGCGGACGATCGCGGAGATCGCCGCGAGCGCGACAGAGACGGCCGGCCAGCAGGTGGTCGTGCCGATCGAGCGGCCGCTCAAGGCGACCGGCGGCCTGGCCATCCTGCGCGGGTCGCTCGCGCCCGACGGCTGCGTCGTGAAGCTCGCCGGACACGAGCGGCGGCTGCATCGCGGCCCGGCCCGCGTCTTCGAGTCCGAGTCCGAGTGCTACGCGGCGGTCCGCGACCAGCGGATCGTCGCCGGCGACGTCGTCGTCATCCGCAACGAGGGGCCGGTCGGCGGACCCGGGATGCAGGAGATGCTGAGCGTCACCGCGGCCCTCGTCGGCGAGGGCCTGGGCGACACGGTGGCCCTCCTGACGGACGGCCGGTTCTCGGGCGGGACCCACGGCCTGATGATCGGCCACGTCGCGCCCGAAGCCGCGCTCGGCGGCCCGATCGCGGTCGTCCACGAGGGCGACTCGATCGTCATCGACGTCGATCGCAAGGCGCTCGACCTGGAGGTCCCGGCCGATGAGGTCGCCACGCGTCTCGCGAGCTGGACGCCGCCGGCGCCGCGCTACACGGGCGGCGTCATGGCCAAGTACGCGGCGCTGGTCGACTCGGCCTCGCGCGGGGCGGTGACGACCGGCGACCGGATGACCTCGGCCCTGAGCCGGCGCTAAGCCCGTATCCATGACGACGGCGCGACGGGTCGAGATCGGGATCAAGACCTCGCCACAGGGCGTCGACTGGCCGACGCTCGAATCGGCCTGGGCGCGGATCGGCGAGCACGACGTCTTCGACAGCGTCTGGATGAACGACCACCTCACCGACATCGGGCGCGAGCGGGCGGGCCCGTCGTTCGAGGCGTTCACGGCGATGGCCGCGCTCGCCCACCACGTGCCCGGCAAGTGGCTCGGCCATGCCGTGCTCTCGGCGACCTTCCGGCACCCGTCGGTGCTCGCCAAGGCCGCGACGGTCATGGACCACGCCACGGGCGGGCGCTTCATCCTGGGCCTCGGCGCCGGCTGGTTCGACCCGGAGCACACGCCGTTCGGGATCCCGTTCCCGCCGATGCCCGAGCGGTTCGACCGGTTCGAGTCGGCGGTCCACACCATCCGGGCCCTCTTCTCGGACGAGGCGGCCACCGACGCGGGCGTGACCCGGCCCGACCCGTTCTACCCGCTCGTCGGCGCGACGAACGATCCGGCCCCGCTGACGCCCGGCGGACCGCCGATCTGGCTCGGCGGCCAGAAGCGGCGCGGCATCGCCCTCGCGGCGGCCACCGCCGACGGGTGGCTGCTGCCGGCCGTCACCCCCGACAAGAACCCGACCGACATGACGCTACTTCGCCGATCGGCGGGACGCGATCCTCGCCGCGCTCGAGGCGATCGGGCGTGACCCAGCCACGTTCGCGCTGACCGCCCAGGTCCCGGCCGGGACGACCGCCGAGAGCCGTCGCGAGGGTCTCGACGGCGGCGAAAGAGGCGGTCCGGCTCGGCGCGACCCACCTCATCATCGGCATGCCGCCGCGCCTCGGGCCGGCTGGCGTCGACGACATCGCCCGGTCGATCGCCGAGCCGTTGCGCGAGGCGATCGGATGACGGTCGCCGTGCGACCGGCCGTCGACGACGCGGACTTCGAGACCATCGCCGGCATCGTCAACCGCGTCAGCCCCGAAGAGCCGACCTCGGTCGCGGAGATGCGCTGGGCGGACGAGACCTACCCGGGCGGCGCGCGCCTGCTCGCCGAGCTCGACGGCACGCCGGTCGGGGCATCGACGGTCGGGCGGATCTACATGTACCCGCCGGAGTTCGACGCGTACTGGGGCACCCTCGACGTGCTGCCCGATGCGCGCCGACAAGGCGTGGGGAGCGCCCTCCTGGTCGCCATCTCGGACGTGGCACGCGACGCAGGCAAGTCGTGGCTCCACATCCCCGCGAGCGAGGAGCGACCCGACGGTCTCGCGTTCCTCGAGCATCGCGGGTTCACCGAGTTCGACCGGACCAAGTCCCTCCGCCTCGACTTGTCCGGGGTCACGGCGCCGACGCCTCGACCGCCCGACGGGGTCGTGATCACGACGCTGGCCGAGCGGCCCGACCTCGTGCCGGGCGTGCACGAGGTCGCGCTGGAGACCTTCGCCGACATCCCCGGCGACGAGCCGATGGCGCCGGGCGACCTCGCCGAGTTCCGCGCGCGCGACGTCGATCGACCGGCCATCGCGCCCTGGGGGTTCGCGATCGCGGTGGACGCCGACGATCGCGTCGTCGGGTACGCCAGCCTGATCCTGGTCCCCGGCAGCGAGCGGATCGCCTGGCATGACATGACCGCGGTCAGGCGGTCGTGGCGGGGACGCGGGCTGGCGATGGCACTCAAGGCGACCACCATCGGGGCCGCGATCGAGCACGGCCTGACGGCCCTCGAGACCGGCAACGACATCGACAACGACGCGATGCGGGCCCTCAACGCCCGCCTCGGCTACCGGGCCCAGCCGGATCTGCTCACGATGCGTGGTCCGCTCGTCCACGGCATCATGGAGCGGTGACCGAACTCGACGCGACGCCGAGATCCGACGAGGCCCCGGTCGCGCTGCCGCCGGATCCCGCCGCATACGACGCGGCGCGCAACGTGCAGGCGCGCGCCCGCGGGCTGCCGACCGCGTACATCCCCGGCGGCACCGACCCGGACCCGATCCCGGCCCTGCGCGAGGAGCGCTACTACGGCCGGCTTCTGCTCGGCATGGTCCTGGTGCTGATCCTGGGCGGGTTCATCGTCGGTGCCGTCCTCGCGCTCATCGGCTCGGGCGCATGACCGGGGCCGTCGCCGCGCCATCCGGACGGCTCGACGATGCGACATGGGCGGCGGCCCACGATTCGCTGATCGCGACGCTGGGCGACCTCATCCGGATCCCGTCGGTCAACCCGCCCGCCCCCGAACACCCGGACCAGGAACTGGCCGCGGCGCGCCACATCGCGGGCCTGCTCGAGGCCGAGGGTCTCCGGCCGGAGATCGTCGAGCCCGTGCCCGGGCGCGGGTCGGTCCACGTGCGGTTGCGCGGCGACGGGACAGGCGGCGAGCCCCTCCTGCTGCTCTCGCACCTCGACGTCGTGCCGGCGCCTCCCGATCGCTGGAGCCACGGTCCATTCAAGGCCGAGATCGCCGACGGCTACATCTACGGCCGCGGCGCGGTCGACATGAAGGACATGGTCGCGATGGAGCTCGGTGTCGTCCGCCTGCTGGCGGGTGAGGCCCGGGCGGCCGGCCTGGACCCGGCGCGGGACCCGATCCCGGGGCTTCGGCGCGATGTCCTGTTCACCTGCACCGCCGACGAGGAGGCCGGTGGCCTCGCCGGCGCGAAGTGGATCGCCGAGCATCGGCCCGAGTGGCTGCGGGCGGCCGGCGGCCTCAACGAGTGCGGCGGCGTCGCCACGACGGTCGCGGGCGTCCGCCTCTATCCGATCCAGGTCGCGGAGAAGGGCTACGCCGCCTACCGGATCGCCGTCCGCGGGACCTGGGGGCACGGCTCGATGCCGCGATCGGACAACGCGGCCGTGCTGGCGGCGGCCATCGTCGGACGACTGGCCGTGCCCGGACCGATCCGCGTCACGCCGGTGATGGCCCGGTTCATGGCCGCGGCGGCCGAGGTGCTCCCCGCCGATCACGCCCGCGTGCTGCGGGCGCTCCTCGGCGACGATCCGGTCCGCGCGGACGCGACGCTCGAGGCGATCTGCGACCCGGCGTATGCGCGGACGCTGCGGGCGCTGCTCCGCGACACGATCAGCCCGGACATCATCACGGCCGGCATCAAGTACAACGTGATCCCCGGCGACGCCACGATCGAGGTGGATTGCCGCCTCCTGCCCGGGACCACGGAACCGGAGATGCGCGCCGAAATGCTGCGCCGGATCGGGCCCGAACTCGCCGAGGCCTGCGAGATCGAGCTCACGGTGTTCGGCGCCCCGACCGAGGCGCCGGCCGAGGGCCAGCTCTACGAGATCCTCGAGGCTACGATCCGCGACCACGACCCCGACGGCATCCCGCTGCCGTTCATGGTCCCGTTCGCCACCGACGGCAAGCACACGGCCCCGCTCGGCGTCCCGACCTACGGGTTCTCGCCGCTCCGGACCGCGCCCGACGAGCGATTCGTCGAGCGGTTCCACGGCGTCGACGAGCGCGTGGCCATCGATGCCCTGCGCTGGGGGTTGCCCGTCCTCTACGACGTCGTCCGCCGCTTCTGCGGCTGACGCCGGGGTCGCCCTACTCCTTCTCGGTCCCGTCGGCGTCCCGGACCATGACCTGTTCGTCGCAGGTCGGACAGACGTACAGCTTGCCGCCGGACCACGAACGCTCCGGATCGTGCTCCGCCGCGTCGTGATGCTGCGGCCGTGGCTCGAGCCGGCTCCAGCTGCCGTCCGAATGACGGTGCTCCAGGCGGTAGAGCGCCTCGCGCACGTTGAGCTGGTCCACTGGTCCCTCCTCGTCGACGGCGCTATTCGCGCGGGGTCCGGATCAATCGGCCGCGCCGGTTGATGGCATGGGTTGCGAGGGCCGCCACGCCCATCGCCACGATGGCGCGCTCCGCCGTGGGGAGTGGACGAACCGCACTCAGGAACTGATCGGCCCGCGACCGGTCGACCACGCGGAGAACCGCGTGTCCCCGCTGCGTCAGGCGGAGGGTCCGCTGCCGGCGATCCTCGGGCTCCTGGTGGCGCTCGACGAGTCGGCGACGGACGAGTCCGTCGATGAGCCGGCTCGTGGCCGACGGGGACCGGCCGATCTCCTCGGCCAGCTCGCCGACGGTCATCGTGCTGCCATCGGCCAGGACGTACAGCGCCGCGAGCTGCGTGAAGCCGAGCCGCAGCTCACCGAGCTGGCTGGCGAACCCGATGACCAGCTCCCGCCACAGGGCACGGCCCATGGCCACGCGCTCGCTGATCTGGCGGACGTTCGGCAGGCGATCGCCCGCGGCCAGGACGGGCGCGGACAGGTCGGCCTCGAACTGGCGGGCGACGGCCCGTCGCGGGACGACGCGACGGCGGATGGAGATCGGCTGCTCGGACACGCCAAAATCGTAGGACGACCACGACTTGCATGCAACCGTGCACGCGAATCGGGCCTCTGGCGCGGTTGCGGACGTACCCTCAACAGCGATGACGTCCTTTG
Organism: uncultured Chloroflexia bacterium; assembly: GCA_963704775.1. GTDB lineage: Bacteria > Chloroflexota > Limnocylindria > Limnocylindrales > CSP1-4 > SPCO01. Next base: position 647,485 of record CAVPHR010000001.1, read on the forward strand.
CCTACGTGTTCCCCGGGCAGGGCTCGCAGTCGGTCGGGATGGGTCGCGAGCTGGCCGAACGGTCGGCAGGCGCCCGCGCCAGCTTCGAGGCAGCCGATGCCGCCCTCGGCGAGACGCTTGCCGCGCTCACCTGGGACGGGCCGGCCGAACGGCTCGATCTCACCGAGAACGCACAGCCGGCCATCCTCGCGACCTCGATCGCGATCCTGACCGCCATGCGCGAGGCGTGGGCCGCCGCCGGGGTCCCCGAACCGCTCCCCGCCTTCGCCGCCGGGCACTCGATGGGCCAGTACTCGGCGCTCGTCGCGGCCGGCGTGCTCTCGCTCGCCGATGGTATCCGCCTCGTGCGCGAACGGGGCCGCCTCATGCAGGCGTCCGGCGGCGGACAGGACGGCGCGATGGCCGCCCTCATCGGACTCGACGACGACCGCTTGCCCGAGCTTGTCGCCGCCGCCGCGGCGCATGGCACGTTCGTCGTCGCGAACCGCAACGCGCCCGGCCAGGTGGTCGTGTCGGGCGCTCGGCCCGCCGTCGAGGCCGGCGCCGAACTCGCCCGGACGCTCGGCGCGAAGCGCGCCATCGTCCTGCCCGTCTCGGTCGCGGCCCATTCCCCGCTGATGGCCGAGGCCGCCGACGGCATGCGGGCCGTCCTCGCCGACGTGCCGTTCGACGACCCGGCGATCCCGCTCCTCGCCAACGCCGATGCCGCCGTGATCACGACGGCCGAGGGGGCGCGTGCCGAGCTAATCGACCATCTCACGGCCGGTGTCGACTGGGTCGGGGCGATCGCCCGGATGCGCGCGGCGGGCGTGACGACGTTCGTCGAGGTCGGTCCCGGCAAGGTGCTGACCGGGCTCATCAAGCGCATCGCCCCGGATGCCGAGCTCATCGCGGCCGACGATCCTGCCTCGTCCGAGCGCCTCATCGACCTGGCCGCCTCGGCCACCCCCGCCTAAGCCTCACCAGAAGGAGCCCTGAACTTGCGCAAGCCCGACTACGAGCGTCGCGTCGTCGTGACCGGTCTCGGCGTCGTCAGCCCGGTCGGCAACGACGTCCAGACGGCCTGGACCAACCTGGTCGAGGGCCACTCCGGCCTTGGGCCGATCACCCGGTTCGATCCGAGCCCGTACGAGGCCCAGCTGGCCGGCGAGGTCCACGACTTCACCGCGTCCGATTGGATGGACCCCAAGGCCGCCCGCCGCAGCGAGTCGAGCATGCACTTCGGCGTGGCCGCGGCCAAGCAGGCGCTCGCCGACTCGGGCTTCGAGCTGACCGACGAGAACCGCACCGAGGTGGGGGTCATCTTCGGGTCCGGAGCCGGTGGCCAGACGCTGATGATCGACAACTACATCGCCCTCCACGAACGCGGCAACCGGACCGTGGCCCCGACGTTCATCGCCAACGCCCTCGTCGACAGCTGCTCGGGGATGATCGCCATCGAGACCGGCGCCATCGGGCACAACGTCTGCATGGTGTCGGCCTGTGCGACCGGCACGCACAACGTGGGCGAGGCGGCCGAGGCGATCCGTCGCGGCGACTGCATCGCCGTGATCTCCGGCTCGACCGAAGCCCCGCTGCTCGAGGTCGGCCACGCCGGCTTCTCGAACATGCGCGGCATGGGCATGCCCCGACCCGGCGAGGCGGCGCAGACCGTCTCGCGGCCATTCGACCTCACCCGCGACGGGTTCGTGCTCGGCGAAGGGGTCGGGTTCGCTCTTCCTCGAGGACCTGGAGCTCGCCAAGGCGCGCGGTGCCCGGATCTACGCTGAGGTCGTCGGCTACGGCTCCGCCGCCGACGGCTGGGACATGATCCAGCCCATCGACGCCGGCATCGGCTCGGCGCGGGCGATGCAGATGGCCCTCGATCGACGGGGCGTGCCGGCCGACGAGGTCGACCTCATCAACCCGCACGGGACCTCGACGCCGCTCGGCGACAAGCGCGAGGCGGAGGCCATCTGGACGGTCTTCGGCGAGCGCTCGGCCGCGTCCGCGCGAGTCGATCGCGATCAGCGCCACGAAGTCGATGACCGGCCACATGATGGGGGCCGCCGGCGCGTTCGAGGCCTTCGCCACCGTCAAGTCGGTCGCCGAGCAGTGCGCGCCGGCCACGATCAACTATCGCGACTACGACCCCGACTGCGACCTCTGGGTCGTGACCGAGACGCAGTCCCTGCCGATCCGCTACGCGCTCTCGAACAACATCGGCCTGGGCGGGCACAACGGCGCCGTCATCTTCGCCCGCTACGACGGGGACTGACGTCGCGACGTTGGTAGCTCTCTACAATCCGGGGACCCGACCTTGAGGAACCTCCGTGCCTGAACGAGACCCTGCGCGCCGAGCGGTCATCACGGGCCTCGGCGCCGTCATGCCGATCGGCAACGACTTTCCGACCTACTGGTCGAACCTGGTCGCCGGCGTCACCGGGACGCGGCTGATCCAGAGCTTCGACGCGTCCGCGTTCGAGGTCCGCATCGCGGCCGAGGTCCTCGGCTTCGACCCGACGACCGTGATGGACGCCAAGATGGCCCGGCGCATGAGCCGGTTCATCCATCTCGCGATGGGGGCCGGCAAGGAGGCCGTTCGCGACTCGGGCATCGACTTCGAGGCCATGAGCGAGGACCAGCGGGACCGCGTCGGGGTGGTCGTCAACACCGGCGGCGGCGGCATCGAGGCGATCATCGACGGCACCCACGTCCACGACACGAAGGGCCCGCGCTTCGTGAGCGCGTTCGCCGTGCCGGCCCTGTCGGGCTCGATGGGCGCCTGCATGATCTCGATGGAGTACAGCCTGACCGGCCCGGTCATCACCCAGGTCGCCGCCTGCGCGACCTCGGTCATCGCCTTCCACGACGCCCTGCGGCTCATCCGCTACGGCGAGTGCGACGTCGTCCTCGCCGGTGGCTCGGAGGCGCCGATCGTGCCCGATGGGCGTGGCGGCCCTGTCGAACATGACCGCGCTCTCGAAGCGCAACGACTCACCCGGAGACCGCCTCGCGGCCGTTCGACCTGACGCGCGACGGGTTCGTGCTCGGCGAGGGCGCCGGCGTGGTCGTCGTCGAGTCGCTGGCCCACGCGCTCGAGCGCGGCGCCACGCCCATCGCCGAGATCATCGGCGGCGCCCTGACCGCCGACGCGTTCCACATCAGCGCCCCGGAGCCCAGCGGCCGCGGCCAGGCCCGTGCGATGACCAAGGCCCTGCAGCACGCCGACGTCGCCCCCGACGAGATCGACTACATCGTGGCCCACGGCACGTCCACGTCACTCAACGACGTGACCGAGACGCGCGCGATCAAGGCGGCCTACGGCGACCACGCCTACAAGGTCGCGATCAGCTCGCCCAAGTCGATGATCGGCCACCTCGTGGGCGCCGCCGGCATCGCGAGCGTGCTCGCCGCGGTCGGGGCGATCCGCGACCAGGTCATCCCGCCGACGGCGAACCTGCACACGCCCGATCCGGAGTGCGACCTCGACTACGTCCCGCTGACCGCGCGCAAGGCGAAGGTCGACACGGTCGCGGTCGACGGCTTCGGGTTCGGCGGGCAGAACGCGGTCGCGATCTTCCGGCGCGTCACGGACGTCTGAGCGTCCGACCCTCGTAGGCCTCGATACGCCGCGACGTGCTCGTCCGAGAGGGCGACGGGCGCCGCGGTCGCGTAGTCGTAGCGGACCAGGACCGATTCGCTGACCGCGACAAGCCGCGGCGCCGTCCCGGAGACCGCGGCGAGCAGCCGGTGCTCGAGCGTGAACGATGAGCGTCCGATGCCGACCGCCCGGGTCTCGACGGTGACGACCTCGCCGTGGAACGCCGGTGCGCGATAGGTGATCCGGGCCTCCGCGAGGATCAGGCTCTCGGCGTCCTCGGTCCCGAGCGCGATCGGCTCGCCGGTCACGTCGGTCCAGTACCGGATCCGGGCGATCTCGCAGTAGGTCAGGTACTTCGCGTTGTTGACGTGGCCCATCGCGTCGGTGTCCGCGAAGCGGACGGTGATCTCGACGCGATGCCGGAACGGGCCGGTCAGGTCGCGCGGGATCCGGCCCGTGGTCGGCGTGATCGTGGTCGGCGTGCGCGGTCACGGCCGCAGTGTACGTGGCGTCACGCCGCGATCGAGGGCCGCCGCGGCCGAGCACCGCGAAGACGGAGCGAGTTGAGCACCACGGCCACCGACGAGAACGCCATCGCGCCCGCGGCGATCGCCGGGCTGAGGGTGATCCCGAACGCCGGATAGAGCACGCCCATCGCCACCGGGATCAACAGGACGTTGTAGGCGAACGCCCAGAAGAGGTTCTGACGGATCACGGTCATCGTCGAACGGGACAGCTCGATGGCCCGCGCGATCGCCCGAGTGTCGCCACCGAGGAGGGTCACGTCGGAGGCCTCGATCGCGACGTCGGCGCCTGTCCCGATCGCGACCCCGAGGTCCGCCCGGGCCAGCGCGGGTGCGTCGTTGAGGCCGTCGCCGACCATCGCGACGGTCTGACCCTCGGCCTGGAGCCGCTCGATCAGCGCGGTCTTGTCGGCGGGCCGGGCATCGGCGAGGATGCGCTCCGGCGGGATGCCGACGGCCCGGCCGACGGCCTCGGCGGTGGCCCGGGCGTCGCCGGTCGCGAGCCACGTCTCGATGCCGTCCCGCGGTCGAGCGCTGCAACGCCGGCGCGGCGCGTCTTCGCGGACCGGGTCGCTGATCGTGATGAGACCCGCCGGCGCGCCCGTCGAAGGCGACGAACGCCATCGTCCGGCCATCGGCCGCCGCCGCGAGCGGCGACGTCGTCCAGCGCCGCGAGGTCCACGTCCCGTTCGCGTAGCCAGCGGGCGCTCCCGACGAGCACGTCGCGCGGCCCGTCCTCGCTGACGACGGTCGCGCCCACGCCGCCGCCGACCGCGGTCGCGAACCCGTCGATCCGTCGGAAGCCGAGCTCGTCGACCCGGGCGCGCGCGATGATCGCGGCCGCCAGCGGATGCTCGCTCGCCCTTCTCCGCGGACGCCGCGAGGTCGATCATCTCGCGGAGGTCGAAGCCGGCGGCCGCGGCGACGTCGTCGACGACGGGCCGGCCGAGCGTCAGCGTCCCGGTCTTGTCGAGCACGACCGCGTCGACCTTGTGGGCGGTCTCGAGCGCCTCTCCGCCGCGGATCAGGATGCCCGCCTCGGCGCCACGGCCGGTGCCGACCATGATCGCGGTCGGGCGTGGCGAGGCCCATCGCGCACGGGCAGGCGATGACGAGCGACCGCGATCGCGGCCACCAGGCGCGTGCGTCAGGCGCGGCTCCGGCCCGACCGCCAGCCAGACGAGGAACGTGCCGGCGGCGATCACCAGCACGGTCGGGACGAAGACCTCGGCGACGCGGTCCGCCAGGCGGGCGATCGGCGCCTTCGAGCCCTGGGCACGCTCGACGAGCTCGACGATGCGGGCAAGCGCCGTGTCCCGCCCGACCCGCGTGGCCCGCATGACGAACGTGCCGGTCGTGTTGAGCGTCGCCCCGATGACCTCGTCGCCTGGGCCCTTGCCGCGCCGGGATCGGCTCGCCGGTCAGCAGCGCCTCGTCGACCGCCGACGACCCTCGACTACGAGGCCGTCGACCGGCACCTTGTCGCCGGGACGGACGCGCAGCAGGTCGCCGACGACGACCGAGTCGAGCGGGACGTCCTCCTCGAGCTCGCCACGGACGAGGCGCGCCGAGACGGGCCGGAGCGCGGCGAGCCGGCGGATGGCGCCGGTCGTCTGGCCCTTCGCGCGCGCCTCGAGCCAGCGTCCGAGCAGGACCAGCCCGATGATGATCGCCGCGCTGTCGAAGTAGGTGGCGGGCTCCAGGCCGGCGTCCTCGACGACCGACGGCACGAGCGTCAGGACGACGCTGTACGCCCAGGCCGCGCTCGTGCCGATCGCGACGAGCGTGTCCATGTTGCTGGTCCCGTGGCGTGCGGCCCGCCAGGCCGAGCGGTAGAAGCGGCGCCCGGCCCACACCTGGACGAAGGTCGCGGGCACGATCGCGAGCAGGTTCCGCTGGGTCATCGTCGCGAGCTCGGCCGGGGCGGCCATGAGGGCCATGATGGCGAGGGCGACCCCGATCGAGACGACGGCCTGGACGAGGAGCAGGCGCGACTCACCGCGCCCGGCGACGTCGTCGGCCGTGCGCTCGTCGGCCAGCGATGCGGGAGACCGCGGCGTCGGCGGCCGGGCGCTGGCCGGATCTCGTACCCGGCCGCCTCGACCGCCCCGACCAGGTCCGCGCGGGCGGCGACCTCGGGGAGGTACACGATCGTCGCGAGCTCGGTGGCGAGGTTGACGTTCGCGGTCTGGCACGCCGGGTGTCTTGCGCAGGAATCGTTCGATGCGATTGACGCACGAGGCGCAGGTCATGCCCTCGATCGGCAGGGCGACCTCGATCGGCTGGGTGACTGGCGATGGGCTGGCTCGACATACTCCCTAGGAGTATACCAGTGCCCGATCGCGCGGAACGCGGTCGCCTTCCGGCACACTGGGTCGGTGCAGACGACGGAGGCCGCCAGCGCCATCACCCGGACGATCGCGGGGCCGTGGGGCCCGCTCCACCTGGCGGCCACGACCCGGGGCATCGTGGCGGTCGAGTCGGCCGTGACGGACGACGCGTTCATGTCCGCGGTCGCCCGGCGCGTGCACGGCCCGGTCGTCCCGGAAGGGCACGTCGCGCCCGACGATCCGCGGCGGATCCACCTGGACCGCGCCGCGGCGGTCATCGCCGATCTCGTCGCGGGCCGGGCGCCACGGGGCGCTCGTGCCACCGATCGATCTCGAGGATCGGCCGGACTGGGATCGCCGCGTCCTCGGCGAGGTCCGGGCGGTCGGGTGGGGCGAGACGGCCAGCTACGGCGAGATCGCCCGTCGGATCGGGGCGCCGCGGGCGGCCCGGGCCGTCGGCGGCGCGCTCGGCCGCAACCCGATCAGCCTGCTTGGTGCCGTGCCACCGGGTCATCGCGGCGGACGGCACGATCGGCGGCTACGGCGGCGACGCGTGGGGTTCGCGCGAGTCTGCGCTCGAACGCAAGCGCACGTTGCTGCGCCGCGAGGGGATCACCGTCGGCCGTTCGCGACCGCGAGGGCTAGGGCCGGGGCACCGGGCGCATCGGGTACACGCCGACGACGATCGGCGTGCGGGGGTCGAGCGAGAGCTCGTAGCCGATCTCGCCGGCCAGCAGCAGCTCGCCGAGGAGCTGGCCCTCGCGCGCCGGCAGGCCGACGAAGATGCAGCCGGGATCGAGCTGGATCGTGCTGACGTCATCGTCGCCGCCGTCGATCGCGAAGCGGCGGCGCAGCTCGTGCATCGGCACGTACGGGCGGCTCTTGATGAAGCGGCGCAGCTGTGGGGCCGTGCACGGCGAGCCGCGCTCCGCGCCGTTCGGGCCGGGCTGGCCGTTCTGGCCGGGCTGACCGTGTCTGGCGCGGGCTGACCGTTCTGGCCGTTGGGCGCGTGTTGGGCGGGCTGACCGTTCTGGCCGTTGGGCCCGTGTTGGGCGCGCTGGCCCCTGCTGGCCAGCCTGTCCGTTCTGGCCTGTCGGTCGAGCCTGCGCGCCGCCATCGGTCGCCGGCGCGTCCGTCGGCCGGCGTCTGCGTGCCGGATGGCGCGCCGTGCTGAACGGGGTGGGCCTCGATCATCGACGCCCCGTTGGTCGGGGCCGATGGGGTCTCGACGGTCGGTCGATCGGCCGCCGGTTGCGGCGTCGGCGCGGCCGACGCGTTCGGGGCCGCGACGTCGGGGGTCGCGGCGGCCGCGGTCGCGGGCGGGGTCGGCACATGCTGGTCGGCCGCGACGGTCGGCGGCGCGACATGGCCGTTTCCGCCCTCGGTCGCCCGGTTCGGGCGTGGTCCGGCGGGCGTCCCCGGACGCGGGGCGCCGTGGTGGCCGCGTTCGTGATGGTGCGTGCGGCCGTGGCGCCGGCTCATGAGCCGGTGTGGCCGGGTTCGGAGTCCCGGCCGGGGCGGGCGCCGCGGGTGCGGCGCGGTGAGTGGCTGGTCATCGGTACTCGGATCTTGGCGGATCGATCGGGCCGATCCGTCGACCGATGATACCGCAGGCGCGCATCGAGACCCGGCCCAGGCGACGGTTCCGGTGTCAGCCGTCGACGACGTACAGCTCGCGAGAGCGCTTCGTTGAGCACGATCGGCCCGTCAGCGCCGCAGACGACGATGTCCTCGATGCGAGCGCCGTACTGCCCGACGAGATAGATGCCGGGCTCGACCGAGAACGCCATCCCTTCGCGCAGCGGCAGGTCGTTGCCTGCGATCAGGTACGGGTCCTCGTGGCCCTCGAGGCCGATGCCATGCCCGGTCCGATGGAAGAACGCCTCGCCGTAGCCCTCGGCGTCGATCGGCCGGCGCGCGGTGGCATCGATCTCCTCGCAGGCGACGCCCGGTCGAACCGCCCGCGTCGCCGCGGCCTGCGCCCCGAGCAGCACGCCGAACAGGTGTCGGAATGCCTCGTCCGGCCCGTTCGCCGGGTCGCCGCCGGTGACCCACAGCGTCCGGGTGACATCCGAGCCGTACCCGCCGAGCGTGCCCCCGATGTCGAGGACGATCGGCTCGCCCGCCCGGATGACCCGCTCGGACGCCTCGTGGTGGGGCGACGCGGAGTTGGGACCGGAACCCACGATCGCGAACAGCGCCGTGTCGTGGCCCTCTGCGATGAGCCGGTCGCGCACCTCGTGGGCGACATCTGCCTCGGTCCGCCCGACCAACTGACCCGCGGCGATCTGGGCCACGACCCGGTCGGCCGCCTGGGCCGCGAGTCGCAGCAGAGCGATCTCGTCGGCGTCCTTGATCATGCGCAGGTCCGCCAGGACCGGCGATGCGGGCTCGAACCGGGCGGCAGGAAGGGCGGCCTGCAGTCGCAGCAGGTGGCTGGCCCAGAGCGTGTCGGAGACGGCGATCCGCGGCGCCGCGTGTCCGGTCGGGCCCAGCAGGAGTCCCGTCACGACGTCGTACGGATCGCGGATCTCGTCCCACGTCACGATCGTCACGTCCGTGCGCAGTCCGGCCTCGGCGGCACCCCGCTCCAGCCGCGGCACGACGATCGTCGGCGCCTGGCCGGGGATCGACCACGAGCATCGTCAGCCGCTCGAGCGGCATCGCCTCGTATGCGGTCAGGTAGCGCAGGTCCGGGCCGACCGCCACGAGCAGCGCATCGAAACCGTGCTCGGCCGTCGCCTCGGCCGCGCGCCGCAGCCGGTCCGCATAGCGCTCGGCGGGGATCGTGGGCCGGATCGCCTCCGTGGTCACGAGGCTTTCGCGGGGGCCGGAGCTCGCTCCAGCCACGTCGCGATGGTCGCCGGTCCGTCCTCGAAGAGCTTGCGGTAGGCGAGCACGCGATCTGCGCCCCGCGCGAGGGCTCGCTTGCGCAGGTCGAGGTCGTCGTGGGGACCGACGGCGAGCACCCGGGCGCCGAGCGACTGGGCGCGCTCGATCGCCACGAGCGGGTCGTATGCCCGTGCCGCCAGGTCGATGATCGCGAAATCGGCGCACGCCAGCGCGCGGTCGAATTCGGGCGCCGTCTTGGCCCGCATCGGCGTGGCGCCGGCCGATTCGACGGCCTTGGCCAGGCGGTCCTGCCAGATCAGGTCCTGCGCGAGGACCGCGATCCGGGTCGTCATCCGAACGCCTGCGCGAGGTGGTGGAAGACGTCCCGGGCGGTCACGACCCCCGTCGGGCGGCCGTCCTCCACGATGGGGATGTGGCGGAAGCCCCCGACGGCCATCTTGTGGATCGCGAGCGCGATCGGGTCGTCGTGGCGGAGGACGACCGGGTCCGGGGTCATGAAGTCGCGGACGCGGAATGCGTCCAGGGGCTTGCCGGCGGCCTTCGCGACCGCGTCCCGGTCGGTGAAGATGCCGACGAGGCGACCGTCGGTCACGACCAGCACGCAGTCGACCTCGGCGTCCTGCATCCGCGCGATGGCCGCGTCCACGGGCGTCTCCGGCTCGACCGTGACGGGCGCAGGGGCCCCGAGGTCGTCGAGGTGCTCACCGAGCAGGCGCCCATGGAAGGACGAGGTCTGCTGCGGCACGTCGTTGCCCATGAGGTCCGATTCGCAGTTCTCGCAGGTATCGGCGTCGGGCAGGTTCTCGAAGCCGCAGCTCGGACACCGTTTCATCAGCATCGCGACCTCCCTCCCGTCAGTCGACGGTCCACGTCTCGCCACCGCTCAGGACACGCGCCAGGTCGCCCTGGCCGGACTTCGCGACGGCCGCGGTCAGCTGGTCCTCGAGGAGCTGGTCGTGGGTCGGCCGGACCACGGACCGCAGGACGCCCACCGGGACCGGGTAGTCCGGCCACGACATCCGCGAGAGCATGAGCGCGAGGTATGGCTCGGTGGCGGCCTCGTCGTGGACGAGGAGGTCCGCCTCGGTCACGCCGTTCTCGCCGATCGTGACGACCTCGGGATGCAGGCCCGCGAGGCGGATGCCCTTGTCGCGGTCCTTGCCGAAGATCATGGGCTTGCCGTGCTCGAGGACGAGCATCCGGTCCTCGCGCACCTCGCGGTCGGTGAAGTCGCGCCACGCCCCGTCGTTGAAGATGTTGCAGTTCTGGAGGACCTCCACGAACGCGGAGCCCTTGTGGCGGCCGGCCCGCTCGAGCGTGCCCTGGAGATGCTCGGTGTGCGTGTCGACCGAACGGGCGACGAAGCTCGCCTCCGCGGCGAGGGCGATCGTCAGCGGGATGATCGGGGTGTCGACCGTCCCGGCCGGCGTCGACTTGGTCCGCTTCCCGAACTCCGAGGTCGGCGAGGCCTGGCCCTTGGTCAGCCCGTAGATCCGGTTGTTGAACATGATCAGCTTGATGTCGACGTTGCGGCGCATCGAGTGGATGACGTGGTTCCCGCCGATCGAGAGCGCGTCGCCGTCGCCGGTGATGACCCAGACCATCAGGTCCGGCCGGGCGGCCTTGAGCCCCGTCGCGAGGGTCGGCGCGCGGCCGTGGATGGTGTGGAAGCCGAACGTGTTCATGTAGTACGGCAGCCGGCCGGAGCAGCCGATGCCCGAGATGAACACGATGTTCTCCTTCGGGTAGCCGAAGTCGGGCATGACCTTCTGGGTCTGGGCGAGGATCGAGTAGTCGCCGCAGCCCGGGCACCAGCGGACTTCCTGGTCGGACACGAAGTCCTTGCGGGTCAGCGCGATCACGGCGGCGTTCTCGTCGCTCAGCGGCGGCTGGGCCGGGACGGACGACGGTGTCGCGCCGTTGGTGGCGATCGGTTCGGTCATGCGTGGATCACTCCGCGAGGATGCGTTCGGCTTCGGCCACGATCTCGGCGATGGTGAACGGCTTGCCCCGCACCTTGTCGTAGCCGACGGCGTCGATGAGGTACCTGGCCCGGACCAGCATCAGGAGCTGGCCGAGATTGACTTCGGGGATGAGGACCCGCCGGTACGAGCGCAGGACCTCCTCGGTGTTGGCGGGGAACGGGTTGAGGTGCCGCAGATGGGCGTGGGCGACCGGCCGGCCGTCGGCCTGCAGGCGCTCGACCGCCGAGCGGATCGCGCCGTACGTGGAGCCCCAGCCCAGGATCAGCAGCTCGCCGGTCGCCGGACCGTAGACGTCGAGCGGCGCGATGTCCTTCGCGATGCCGGCCACCTTGGCCGCCCGCAGGAGCTGCATCTTGTGGTGGTTGTCCGGGTCGTAGCTGACATTGCCGGTCCCGTCGGCCTTCTCGAGGCCGCCGATCCGATGCTCGAGGCCGGCCGTGCCCGGGACCGCCCACGGCCGCGCGAGCGTCTCCGGGTCGCGGAGGTACGGCTGGAACGGGCCGTCACCCCGGACGGCGTTATCGACGCCGATGTCGTTCAGCGTGGCGAGGTCCGGGATCTTCCACGGCTCCGAGCCTGTGGCGAGGAACGCGTCGGACAGGAACGCGACCGGGGTCATGTACTTGAGCGCGATGCGCCACGCCTCGATGGCCATGTCGAAGCAGTCACCCGGCGTCGAGGGCGCGACGATCGGGATCGGCGAGTCGGAGTTGCGCCCGAACATGATCTGGAGCAGGTCCGCCTGCTCGTTCTTGGTGGGCATGCCGGTCGACGGGCCGGCCCGCTGGACGTCGATGACCACGAGCGGCAGCTCGACCATCACCGCGAGGCCCATCGCCTCGGTCTTGAGCGCGATGCCCGGGCCGGACGAGGCGGTCATGCCGAGCGACCCGCCGTAGCTCGCCCCGATCGCCGCCCCGATGGCCGCGATCTCGTCCTCGGCCTGGAAGGTCTTGACGCCGAACGTCTTGTACGTCGAGAGCTGGTGCAGGATGTCGCTCGCGGGGGTGATCGGGTAGCTGCCGTAGAACAACGGCCGGCCGGCCAGCTTCGACGCGGCCAGGAAGCCGAGCGCGGTCGCCTCGTTGCCCGTGATGTTCCGGTACGTGCCCGGCGGGAGGTGGGCCGGCTTGACGCGGTAGTGGGTGTGGAAGATCTCGGTCGTCTCGCCGAACGCGTACCCGGCCTTCAGGGCCCGCTTGTTCGCCTCTGCGACCACCGGCCGGGCCGAGAACTTCTGGTCGATCCAGCGTGATCGTCGGGTCCATGCTCCGCTCGTAGAGCCAGAACATGATCCCGAGCGCGAAGAAGTTCTTGGTCAGGTCCTTCTGCTTGCTCGTCATCTCGAGCCCGTCGAGCGAGCGCTCGTTGAGCGCCGAGATCGGGACCTCGAAGACGATGAAGTCGCTGAGCGAGCCGTCGGTCAGCGGGTTGCTGGCGTAGGCGGCCTTGTTCAGGTTCTGCTGCGTGAACGCGTCGCTGTTGACGATCAGGGCGCCGCCGGGCGGCAGATCCATGATGTTGGTCTTGAGCGCCGCCGGGTTCATCGCGACCAGGACATCGGGCTGGTCGCCCGGGGTGTGGATGTCGGTCGAGCTGAAGCTGATCTGGAACCCGGACACGCCCGGCAGCGAGCCGGCCGGTGCCCGGATCTCGGCCGGGAAGTCGGGCAGGGTGCTGATGTCGTTGCCGAAGACGGCGGCGGTCCGGGTGAACTGCGTCCCGGTCAGCTGCATCCCGTCGCCGGAATCGCCCGCGAAGCGGATGGTGACCCGCTCGAGCTCCGAGATCCCGGGCTCGAGGTCCTTCGTGGTGGTCGTCACGCGCCTTCCGGCTCCTTCATGCGCTGATGTGGCCGGGGCGGGAGGTTGAGCAGTTCCTCGGGGAATGACTCGGCCAGGTACTTGATGATGTCGGCCTGCCGGATGACGCCGACGAGGTTGCCGCCGGCGTCCACGACCGGCACGTTCCGGTAGCGGCCGGTCTGCATCAGGTCGATCGCGTCACGGATGGTCTGGTCGAGGTCGAGCGTCCGTGGCTCGGTCGTCATGAGCGTCTCGACGGGCTGCGCCAGGTCGACGCGGCCAGCCACGATCCGCGCGAAGATGTCGCGCTCGGTCAGCACCCCGACGAGTCGTCCGGACTGGTCACACACGAACACTGAATCGCCTGTACCGGTCCGCTGGATCGCGCGAAGGCACTCGGCCAGCGATGTCGCCGGCGGCACCGTGACCGGCTCGCGCCGGCTGAGCACCCGCAGGCGCTCCTCCAGGATGGCCGGCACGCGGCGGGCGACGGCGGTCTCGGTCAGATCGGTCACGCTCCAAAGTGTAGCGACCGTTGCCGGAACCGGGCGTCAGCCAGCATGATGCGCCGGACGCCCGCCGGCAGACACCGCGGCGCATCGGAGGGGGGCGCATGCGACGGGACCGGCGGCACGCACCGATGGCGGCCCTTGCGATCGTCGTCCTCGTGGTCGCGGGCGCATGCGGCGACCCGAACGCGACACCGACCCCGGCCCCCACGACCGCCCCGACCCCGACCGTGGTGCCGACGCCGAGCCCCTCGCCCGTCGACGTCACCGACGACTTCGTCCGGATCATCACGGCGCCGGACTTCAGCGCGACGGCGACCGTCAATGGGACGGTCATGGTCGGGCCGAACACGGCCGACGTCACCGGGAACGCCATCTTCGCCGGGCCCGACTCGAGCGTCACATTGAGCGTCACGGGCGGCGAGGTCACGCAGTCGATCGAGTCGGTGGCGATCGGGTCGAAGCGGTGGGGCCGCAAGACGCCCGGGCCGTGGCTCGCGGCCCCGGACGCCGACCCGTCGGAGGGGTCCATGTCGGGGACCCTCGCGACCATCGCCTCGGTCAAGGACCTCGGGGTCGAGGAGAAGGACGGCCGGCCTCTCCACCACCTCCAGCCGAGCGGCGGCGGCGCCGTCTCGCCGGCGATCCTCGGCTTCGACGTCGAGGGCGCGACGGACCCGGCACTCGTGATGGACTTCCACGCGACCGACGACGGGACCCCGGCGGTCATGAGGCTCGATGCCAGCTGGACGCAGACCGTCGACGACGTGTCGCTCCCGATCGACCTCGATCTCGAGTTCGCCTTCAGCGGCGTCGGGACGTCCCACGCGGTCTCGCCGCCCGAGGACGTCTGGATCGTGAACGCCTCGAAGCCCTTCAAGTACTCGATGGCGCACCCGACGGACTGGACCATCGAGTCGTCGAAGACCGAGGACGCCTACGCGATCGACGGGCAGCCATACGTCTATGTGGCCCCGCAGCAGCTCGCCAAGGGCGCGACGCTCGATGCCTTCGTCGCCGACCTCCAGGCGTTCTACAAGGACGACTTCGGGGTGCCGACCTCACAGACCGCCACGTCGCTGGGCGGGCAGCCCGCCGCTCGACTCGTGTACCAGTTCACGAACGACCAGGGCCAGGACGTGACCTTCGTCGACGACATCTCGGTCCGCGGCCGGACGGGCTGGGAGGTCTTCCTCGTGACCGCCGGCGGCGCATCGGACATCCCGGTCTTCGACCAGTTCGTCGCGACATTCCAGTACGCCGACTGAGGCTCGGCCCACCGGCCGGCGCGGACGGGCACGGGTGGTCTCCGGGCTGCTAGCCTCCGGCCGATGGATCGCCGACGCCTGGGCGGGGTCGCCCTCATCCTGGTCTCGGCAGCGGGATTCGGATCCGGGTCGCTCTTCGCCCAGCCCGTGTACGCGAGCGGTGTCGACTGGCTCGTGTTGTCATCCTGGCGATTCCTCTTCGGGGCCAGCCTGGCGTGGGCCTGGCTCCTCGCGTCGCCGACTCGCCGACGCGGCCTGCGCGCCTTCGACCGGCGAGCGGTCGTCGTCGCGCTCGGGCTCGGGGTCCTGTACGTCGGCAATTCGGGGGCCTACTACGCCTCACTCGAGACCGTCTCGCCGTCCCTGGCCGGCCTCATCGTCTTCATGTACCCGGCGCTCGTCGCTGTCGTCACGCTGCGGGTCGGTCAACGGCTCGAGGGCCGACGCGCGTGGCTCGCGCTAGGGGTCGCCCTCGTCGGCGTCGCCCTCACGATCGGCGGCATCGACCCCGACGATGCGCCGCCCGTCTCAGGGCTGCTGCTCGTCATCGCCTCGATGCTCATCTACGTCGTATGGATCGTCCTGGCGGCCCGGTTGGCGGGCGAACGCCGCGACGCGGTCGGCGGCGAGTCGGACACCGGCGCGGCTGCCTCGGCCGCGACCGCGCTGATGATGGCCGCGACGGCGACCGTCTACTGGCTCTGGAGTCTCGGCAGCGGGCGGCCGGTCCTGCCCTCGCAGATCCCACCGGAGGCCTGGTTCGGGCTGTTCGGGGTCGGTGTCGTCGCGACGTTCATCGCGATCCAGGCGTTCTACGCGGGGGCTCAGCGGATCGGGGCCGCCCAGGCCTCGATCATCAGCACCGTCGAGCCGATCTGGACGATCGTGCTCGCCTACCTGCTGTTCGGCTTCGTCCTGACGCCGGTCCAGCTCGTCGGTGGCGCGCTGATCATCGTGGGCGTCCTGCTGGCCCAGACCGGGCCGGCCGCCGGCCGGGCGCCGAGTCCCGCGATGCGCATCGCCGACGAATAGGGCCGTGGGCGCGACGGCGGGCCGGCTCAGCCGCCGCGGGCGGCCTCGACCATGCCGCGCGCCCCGGCGGACACGAACCCGAGGTCCGAGCCAAGGCCGATGAACCGGAACCCGAGCTCGAGGTGGCGCGGCAGCACCGCGCGGTCGTAGAGCAGGATCCCGGCCGCCTTGCCGTGGCGCTCGCACGCGGCGAGGACGGCCCCGATCGCGTCGAGGTAGACCGGGTCGTCGAACTGGCCTGGGACGCCAAGCGAGTGCGACAGGTCGGCCGGTCCCACGAACAGGACGTCGGCGCCGGGCAGCGCGGCGATCGCGTCCGCGTCGGCGACGGCCGCCGGGTTCTCGATCTGGAACGCACCGACGACGACGTCGTTGAGCGTGCCGATGTCCGCGTGACCGACCGCGCCGAAGCCCTGGCCGCGTCCGCCGAGGGCGATGCCGCGCTGGCCCTGCGGCGGGAAGCGCATCCAGTCGAGGGCCTGGCGGACGTCGTCGGCCGATTCGACCCGCGGGACGACGAGGCCGCCGGCCCCCATGTCGAGCACCCGCGAGATGCGCAGCCGGTCGCTGCGCTCGATGCGGACCATGGGTGTCGCGGCGGTCGTGCCGATCGCGTACAGCTGCGGCAGGACCGTCGTCTCCGTGGTCATGCCGTGCTCGGTGTCGATGACCAGCCAGTCGAATCCGGCGCGCCCGCACGCCTCCGCGACATACGGCGAACCGGTCGAGAGCCAGGTGCCGAACGTCGTCTCGCCGCCGAGGACGCGCTCCCGGAGGGTCGTCATGCCGCGATGATGACCGGTCCGACGCGGGCCGTGGTCGCGCCCAGCGGCGTCGAGCTAGGGGCCGTTGACCAGCCCGGAGGTGTCGACGACCTGGAGATCGTGGCCCTTGATGACGTCGAGCTCGTGCATGACGTCGTCATCGAAGTCGGGGTCGCTGACGCCGGTGATGTACCAGGGCGAGCCGTTGTCGGCCAGGATCATGCCGTACTGCTTGAGCGCCTCGGCGATGACCCGGGCCTGGGGCGAGAAGCCGGACGTGTCGTAGGTGGGCTTCGAGGCGGACGCGCAGGCCCATCGGCGGCAGCGACGCCGAGGTCGAGTCGCTGGCGTAGTGGCGCGCCGGGTAGATGTACTGCTTGCGGGTCTCGTCGGTCGTGAACCGGAGGGCGTGGTTGATGGCCCCGGCGAGCGACCTCGTCATAGCGGACGAGGCCGGGCAGGATCGGCAGTCCGGCCGCGTCGGCGCTGGTCCAGCCGGCGGTCCGCAGCGCGTTCGAGTGCATGTCCCAGGTCGCGCCGCTGCCGGCGCGCCAGGCGCCGTTCACCTTGCGCGCGTTGAACAGCTCGTACAGCCGGCAGGTGTCGGCGTCGACCATGAGGATGTGGCGGTCGCCCGCGCCGGCGGTCCCGCCGCCCTCGATCTTCGGGCTGGCCGGGATCGGGTACGGGACGTGGTCGGAGTCCTCGTCGTAGTCGAACGTGACGGTCGAGGTCGGGGTCGCCGAGGTCACGACGTTGTACGGGATGCCGTAGCCCGCGTACGAGCCGAAGTCCATGTGCAGGCCGGCGTTCAGGCCGATCGCCGAGATCATCGTCGCGGAGTTCGAGGCGACGTCGAGGTGGTCGATCCGGGCGTTCCAGACGTTGTCGGCGGGAAAGACCGAACAGTCGGAGATCCCCGGCAGGGTCGGCACGGCGCCAGGCGGTGGCGGGACCGGATGGCTGGCGGCATCGAGCGGGTTGGTGCCGTAGGTGACCTCCCAGCCGTCTGAGTAGCCGTCTCCGTCGGTGTCCCGCCTGCGTCGGATGCGTCCCGCGGCTCTGCTCGCTGCGGTTCGTCAGCCCGTCCTTGTCGGGATCCTCGCGGTCGTCGCGCAGGCCGTCCTTGTCGGAGTCCTTGACCTTGGGCTTGGTGCCGGCCGTGAACTCGAACTTGGTCTTCAGGCCGTCCTTGTCGGTGTCTTCCTTGTCGTCGCGGATGCCGTCCGTGTCGCTGTCGGCGCGGCGCGGCTTCATCCCGGCGAGGTACTCCTGACGGTTGTTCAGGGTGTCCCTGTCGGGATCCTCCTTGCCGTCGAGGATGCCGTCCTTGTCCGTGTCGCTTCTTCCTGGGGTTCGTCGTGCGACCAGTAGTCTCCCACCGACGGGAGGCCGTCCTTGTCGGGATCGGTGGAGGCGGCGGCGGCGGCAGCCAGGGAGCGCCCCGATGACGACGGCGGCGACCATGGCGACCAGCACGGTGTGGCGCGCTCCGACACGCGGACGACGAGTCATGGCCCCATGGTCGCCCTTGGCGCAACCCTCGCGACCCACCAACTGGTCCCATGCGGAACGGCCGGTGGTCCTGTTCCCGGTGGCACCGCGCGGCGCGGCTCCGGCGATCGCTCAGTCCGGGAACGCCTCCGGTCCGCGGTCGCGAGCTCGCGGGCCTCGCCGGAGGCGTCCTCGGCCGGCAGCCACGAGTACGGGTAGCGGGCGTCCTCGAGCGCCGCGGCCTGCCGCGTGATCCTGAGCGGATGGAAGGTGTCGACCATGACCGCCAGCTCCTCGGTCGCCTCCTTGCCGATGGAGGCCTCGGCGGTGCCCGGGTGCGGCCCGTGCGGGATGCCGGCCGGGTGCAGCGTGAACGACGAGATGCCCACGCCGCGGCGGCTCATGAAGTTGCCGGCGACGTAGTAGATGACCTCGTCCGAGTTGATGTTCGAGTGGTTGTACGGCGCCGGGATCGCCAGCGGGTGGTAGTCGAACTTGCGGGGCACGAACGAGCACACGACGAAGTTGCGCGCCGCGAACGTCTGGTGGACCGGCGGCGGCTGGTGGACCCGCCCGGTGATCGGCTCGAAGTCGCCGATGTTGAACGCGTACGGCCACAGGTAGCCATCCCAGCCGACGACATCGAACGGGTGATGCGTGTAGTGGTAGGCCGTCAGCCGGCCGCGCATCTTCACGTGGACCGATGAACTCGCCCGTCGTCGGCCCGGGGCGGGACCTCGTCCGGCAGCCGGATGTCGCGCTGCGAGTACGGCGAGTGCTCGAGCAGCTGGCCGTAGTCGTTGCGGTAGCGCTTCGGCGGCCTCGATCTCGGACGGGCACTCGAGGTAGAGCATCCGCTGGGCCGAGCCGGCGTCGGGCTCGAGGCGCCAGGTCGTGCCGATCGGCAGGACCAGGTAGTCGCCCGGGCCGTAGCGGATCGGCCCGAAGACCGTGTCGAGCAGGCCCTGCGCCCTCGTGGACGAAGAGCATCTCGTCGGCCTCGCCGTTGCGGTAGAAGACGCCGTCCGGCATCGGCTCGGCGGGTCGGACGACGCCCATCACGACGTCCGCGTTGAAGAAGAGCGGGATGCGGCCGGTCACGGCGTCGCCGCGCGGCTCGACGCCCGGCGGCGTCGATCAGGCGATGGTGGTGGTAGCCGTCGTCGGCCTCCTCGAGCGCGGAGCTCGGGCGGACCGGCTCGATCTTGCTGGTCCGCGTCGGCGGGACGAGGTGGTAGAGCAGCGACGAGCGCCCGGTGAAGCCCTCGACCCCGAACAGCTCCTCGGCGTAGAGCGACGCCATCGGCGGCGCGGTGCTGGGTGTGGCGCTTGGGCGGGACGTTGCCGCGCGCGGCGTAGAACATGCGACCGGCCTCCTGATCCGTGGCCGACAGTCTAGGTCGTGGCGAGGTCCCGACGACATCCGCGGCCCCGGGACGGGGCGTAGAGTCGCGCCATGCCCGAGAGTTGGACCAACGAGGACTTCCGGCAGATCCTGACCGGCGAGCACCCGGGATTCGCCACCTTCCGCAACAACCTGAAGCGCATCCCGTCGTCGCCGCGCTGCAAGCTGTGCAACGCCCCGTTCGGGGGGCCGGGCGGTGCGGTCATGAAGCATTTTGGCTTCGGCCGGTTCCCGGGCAATCCAGCCATCTGCCAGAACTGCATCAGCCAGTACCGGAAGATGGGCGTGACCGGGGCAGAGATCCCGGTCACGCTCCTGTTCGCGGACATCCGCGGGTCCACGGGAATCGGCGAACGACTCAGCCCGACCGGCTTTCACGACTTCCTCGTGCACTTCTACCGACTCGGCTCGGCGGCGATCCTCGACAACGGCGGGATCATCGACAAGCTCGTGGGCGACGAGGTCATCGGACTCTTCTTCGGCGGGATCAGCGGACCGCGCCATGCGGCCGCAGGGATCGCTGCCGCGACCGAGCTCGTGGCCCGGGCCGGGCGGGCGGATGCGACACCGATGGGGTCGATCCCGATCGGCGCCGGGATCCACACCGGGATCGCGTATGTCGGTCCGACCGGGCCGGAGGGTACGGTCGATGACTTCACGGCGCTCGGGGATGCCGTCAACACCACCGCTCGTCTCGCGTCCGCGGCCGCGGCCGGCGAACTGCTGGTCAGCGCGGACGCGGCCGAGGCTGCGGGCATGGAAGCGTCTGACGCGGAGCGCCGGACGCTCGACGTGCGTGGCCGCGAGGCGACGATCGACGTCGTCGTCCTCCACCCGGGGGCGTGAGGCGAGCGCTCAGATCGACCGGTCAGACCCCGACGATCGTGCTCCTGCGCTCGAGGACGACGACGTCTCGCCAACGCCCCGTCGCGTCCTGGCCCAGGCGCTGCTGGACCCCGATCTGCCGGAAGCCGACGCGCTCATGGAGAGCGAGACTCGGCGCGTTGTCGGCGAGCACGCCGGCCAACAGAGTCCAGAAGCCGGCCGCTTCGGACGCCGGGATCACCGTCTCCAGCAGTGCCCTCCCGACCCCTCGACCACGAGCCTCGGCGCCGACATACACACTCTCCCAGGCCACGCCGCTGTAGACCTTTCGCGACGAGTAGCCGCCGAGCGCCGTCCAGCCCAGGACATCGCCTGACGCGAGGTCACGGGCTACGAGCCGGCACTCGAGCGGGTGGGAGTGGTCGAAGTGGCTCCAGTCAGGCGGCTCGCGTTCGAGGGTCGCGTCCCCAGTCGCGATGCCTTCCGCGTAGATGCGTCGGACCGCGGGCCAGTCTTCGGGCGTCATCGGCTCGATGCTCACGGTCAGCGGCTTGGCCATCAGGCGATGAATCGTATCGCCCGGGACGAGGGTCAGACGCCTCGCGCCACGATCGGGTTACGGAGGGAACCCAGCCGTTCGATCGTCAGGGTCACCTCGTCCCCTGGGACAAGGTAGCGCCCGAGCGTTTCGTCACGGATCTCCAGGAGGGACCCGCCCCCGACCGTCCCACTCCCGAGGACGTCGCCTGGTCGCAGCGTCACGTCGGCCGAGGCCCGCTCGATCATCTGGCCGAAGCTGAATTGCGCATCCGACCAGCGGCCGCGGCTGGTCTCAGTGCCGTTCACCGTGGCGGTCATCGCGAGGTCCGGAGCGGTCGCGCCGGGGGCGCGAGCATCGGCCAGCTCGTCCGGCGTCACGAGCCACGGCCCGATCGAGGTCGCGAAGTCCTTGCCCTTGGCCGGCCCGAGGCGGACCACGGTCTCGTCGCGCTGCAGGTCGCGTGCCGACCAGTCGTTCAGGACGAAGAAGCCGCCGATGGCCTCCTCGGCCCGGTCCGCCGCCAGATCGCGGACCGGCGTGTCGATGAGCGCCCCCACCTCGAGCTCGTAGTCGAGCTCCTGCGAGCCGCCCGGCGCCCAGACCGGGTCCTCAGGGCCGCGGATCTCCGAGGTGTTGGAGAAGTAGAAGATCGGCAGGCGGTACCAGGCCTCCGGGATCTCGCCGCCGCGCCGCTCCCACATCGTCCGGACGTGGCGCTCGAAGGCGTAGAAGTCGCGAAGCGACGGCGGTCGCAGGATCGGCGGACCGAACCTGACATCGTCGATATCGAGCACGGCGTCGTCGATGTCGGGACCACCGTGCAGCTCGAAGCCCTCGACGAGGTCGGCCAGGGCGTCCACCCGAAGACCCCGGGCGAGATGGTCGTCGAGGGTCGAGATCGGCTGCCGGTGAAGCGCCGAGTCGTGGGCCAGCGCCGGCTGCCGCCCGACCGCCCGGCGACGGGCGATCTCGAGATCGACCCAGTGGCTCGACGACGGATCGAGCGCCGCCGACAGCCGCCAGGGCGCGCCGGCCGGGGCGTGCCGCTCGCGGACGTGGGCGAGTCTCACGAACGTCGCCGCATGGTCAGAACGGCTTGAACATCATCAACCAGAGCAGGACGAGGAGGCCGATCACCCCGACGAGCCCGATCACATCCGGACGACGCGAGTCGACGAGCGCGAACAGCTCCGCCTCCGAGACCGGCGTCGGGTCCGGGGCGTTCCTCGGGGTCTGGTACGAGCGCATACCGACTGCCTCGCGCACGCGACCGTAGTAGCGCGACGCCAGGGCGTACATCAGCACGATGATCGTGACGAGGACCACGATCGCGGCCCAGATCCAGCCGCGGCCGAAGTGCCCACCCATGACCCCCGCGACGATCCCGGCCACGAGCAGGGTGAGCAGCGAGCCGTACACCATCCCCAGGCTGCGGCTCGACATCTCCAGCAGGACCTTGATCCTCGCCACGTCGCGTTCGCGTCGGATCTGGTCGGAGACCCACATCGAGGCGCCGTGGCCCATGACGAACAGGAACGCCGCCGCGACGTGGACGAACACGATCCACGGATACCACTCCATCGACACCCTCCCACCGCCGGCCGCCGCGACCGGCCTCGGCCGAGGATAGCCGACGGTCAGAGGTTCCCGCGCTTCGCCTGTTCGCGCTCGATGGCCTCGAAGAGCGCCTTGAAGTTGCCGACGCCGAAGCCGCGCGAGCCATGGCGCTCGATGATCTCGAAGAAGAACGTCGGGCGATCCTGGACGGGTCGCGTGAAGATCTGGAGGAGGTAGCCCTCCTCGTCGCGGTCGGCCTCGATGCCGAGCTCCTCGAGCGTGTCGATCGGCACGCCGACGTCGCCGACGCGGTCCGCGAGCGACGCGTAGTACTCGTGCGGCAGGCCGAGGAACTCGACGCCGTTGTCGCGCAGCCGGCGGACGGTGGTGACGATGTCCTCCGTCCGCAGCGCGATGTGCTGGCAGCCGGACGAGCGATACCAGTCGAGGTACTCCTGGATCTGGCTCTTCTTCTTGCCGGTCGCCGGCTCGTTGATCGGGAACTTGATGCGCCCGTTGCCGTTGGTCATGACCTTCGACATCAGCGCGCTGTAGTCGGTGTGGATGACCTTGTCGTCGTAGTGGATCAGCTGGGCGAAGCCGAGCACGTCGCGGTAGAAGTCGACGAACTGGTCCATCTCGCCGAGACCGACGTTGCCGACGCAGTGATCGACCTCGAGGAGCGAGAGCCCCTCGGCCGCGCGCGCCGGCGACTTCACCTTCCGATAGCCGGGCGCGAAGGCGCCGCTGTACGCGCGCCGGTCGACGAACGAGTGCAGGACCTCGCCATAGGTATGGATCGAGGCCTTGCGCAAGGTGCCGTCCTCGCCGCCATCGAGCTCCGTCGGGGCGAGCGCGGACACGGCGCCCCGGGTCGTGGTCTCGCGCCAGGCCGACTCGACGTCGTCGACGGCGAATGCGATGTCGTGGACGCCATCGCCGTGGGCGCGCACGTGCTCGGCGATCTCGCCGTCGGGGGTGAGCGGCGCCGTGAACACGAACCGGATGTCGTTCTGGACCATGACGTAGCTGGCCCGGTCGCGGACCTTGGTCTCGAGGCCGCTGAAGGCCACCGGGGTGAAGCCCCACAGGGCGCGGTAGTAGGCGGCCGCCTGGCGGGCGTTGCCCACCCAGAACTCGACGTGGTCGATGCCGTTGAGGGGCAGGAAGTCGGCCGCCTTCGCGTAGGCGTCCGTGTCGACCCGGGCGCCGGCCTGGTTGGCGGCACCCTTCGAGAGGGTCTCGGTCATGAGCGCGTCTCCCCGTGCTGCGATGGGGCGGGCGACCCGCGGGGACCGCCCGGTGATGTGGTCTCCCATGCTACGCCCGGCATGCGACACTCTCCGACATGCCGACCGACGACGTCGCCGACCGCGTCCGGGCCGCCCTCGAACGGTTCGAGCGCGCCCGACCGGCCGTGGAGGCCGCGGCCCCGTGGCCGCTCGCCGAGCGGTTCGACACCTCGGAGGAGGCGTCCTGGGGCCCGCCCGAGGTCCTCGCCCACGTCTCCGAGATGCTCGAGTACTGGCGCGCGGAGCTGGAGCGCGTCGCCGCCGGTGACGGGGACGCCGGTGCCGTTCGGGCGGATCGCGACCGACACGATCCGGCTCGGCCATCATCGAGCGGGACCGATCCGCTCGCTCCGGCCGAGCTGTTCGCCCGGATCGACGTCGGGCTCGGAGCTGTTCCTCGGCGTCGTGGGCCAGGTGGACGGAGGCGGAACGCGACCGCGTCGGACTCCATCCGAGGCTCGGCGAGCTGACCGTCGCGCGCGTCGGCGGACCGATTCGTCGTCGACCACCTCGCCGACCACGCGGCCCAGCTCGAGACGACGATGGGGACCGCCCCGACGAACGACTGAGGCGCGATGTTCATCCTCTACGCGGTCCCGATCGGCATCATCGCGGGCCTCGCGATCGGCGGGCGACTCGAGCGGCCTTGCCGCGCTCCAACTCCGCTGGGCATGGCTCGCGGTCGCGGGTCTCGTCGTGCAGGTCGCGCTCTTCTCCGAGCCGCTCGGTTCCCTGGTCGGGGACGCCGCGCCGGCGATCTACGTGGTCTCGAACCTGGCCGTGCTCGCCGCGGTGCTCCGCAACCTGGCCGTGCCGGTCATGCCGCTGATCGCCGTCGGCGCCGGCTGCAACCTCGTCGCGATCCTCGCGAACGGCGGCGCCATGCCGGCCGACCCGGCGGCCCTGATCGCGGCCGGCATCGACACGGCCGGCCACACGAACAGCGTCCTGACCGCCGAGCCCGCCCTCCGCCCCTTGACCGACATCTTCGCGATGCCGTCCTGGCTGCCGTTCGCGAACGTGTTCAGCATCGGCGACCTGTTCATCGGCGCCGGCGTGGCCGCGACCATCGCGCTCGCGATGCGGCGCGGCGCCCGGCCGGAAGCGACACGCGCATGACGCTGCCCGACATCGGCTCGGGCCTGCCCGAGATCGTCCTTCGGACCGCGATCGTCTACCTGTTCCTCGTCGTCGTGCTGCGGCTGTCCGGGAAGAAGGAGGTCGGCCAGCTCTCGATCCTCGAGCTCATCGTCATCCTCGTCATCTCGGACGCAGTCCAGAACTCGATGGTCGGCGAGAACACGACGGTGTGGGGCGGGCTCGTTGCCGTCCTGACGCTCGTGGCGCTCGACAAGGGACTGAGCTTCCTGACCGCCCGATCGCGGCGCATGCGCCAGGCGCTCGAAGGCGAGCCGCGGCTGCTTGTCCGTGATGGCCAGCTCATGCACCGCGCCATCAGCGAGGAGAAGGTCTCGGAGGAGGACGTCCGAACGGCCGTCCGCGCGCATGGGCTCGCGAACATCTACGACGTCCGGATGGCGGTCCTCGAGACCGACGGCTCGATCAGCGTCATCCCGCGCGACGACAAGCCGCTGGCCCAGGCGCCGCCCGACCCGAGCCACGACCGGAGGGTCGGTCGGATCGGGCCTGCTACTTCGTCTCGCGGCGGCTCGTCGAGGACGTGGGTCCGCAGGAACGCGAGGATCCGCGTCGAATGCGTCGCGCCGGTTCTCGCGGCGCTCCCAGCCGTGGCCCTCCTCGTCGTACCAGTGGACCTCGTGCGGCTTGCTCTCGATCTCGAGCGCCTCGACCATGCGCTCGGTCATGAGCGGCACGACCCGCTTGTCCTTCCGGCCGTGGAGGATGAGCAGCGGGGCCTCGATCCGCTCGGCCCGATAGACCGGCGAGCCGCGCCGATAGCGCTCCGTCGCTCCGGGCTCGTCGGGCGAGCCCATCATCCGGAACAGGTCCAGGCGGCCGACCCGGTCGCCGTGGCGGTAGCTCTCGGCGATCTCCGAATCGCCGTAGAGGTCGATGCCGGCGCGCCACATCGACGGCTCCTCGACGAGCGCGCACAGGACGACGTAGCCGCCGTACGACCCGCCGTAGATGGCGAGCCGCCCGTCCGCCCACGGCTGCTCCGCCGCCCACTTCGCGCCGTCGATGACGTCGTGCACGTCGGCGTGGCCCCACTCGCCGTGGTTGGCCTGACGGAACGCGCGCCCGTAGCCGGTCGAGCCGCGGAAGTCGACGTCGAGCACCGCGAAGCCCGCCTCGGTGAGCAGGAGCTTGAATGGCTGGAAGATCCGCCAGGCCTGCCAGGTCGGGCCGCCGTGCGGGTAGACGATCGTCGGGACGCGCTGGCCGCCGCGCTTGCCCGTTGCCGCGATCGGTCGCCAGAGCGTGCCTTCGATACGGAGCCCGTCGCGAGCCGTGAACGCGATCCGCTCCCCTGTCGGGACGCGACCGGGCGCGAGCGCCGCGCCGAGCACGACCGGGCGCGAGTCGGTGACGCGGCGCGGCCGGGCGTCGTCGGGCGCCGCGCCCGGCACGGGCAGCAGCCAGAGGTCCTGCGGCTGCGTCTCGCTCTCGCCGATCGCGGCCACCCACGCGCCGTCCGCCAGCCAGCCGACCGAACGCCAGATGCCGTCCCACGGGTTGATCCGCCGGCCGGTCTCGGCCGCGGCGACGGTCCGCGGCGTCTTCGGTGGCCGGCCGCGTCCGCGTTTCGGGGCGGCCGCTGCAAGCCCGCCGACGACGAGGTCGAGGAGGCCGTCGTGCACCTCGCCGTGGACGAAGCGGCTGCCGTCCGGCGAGGGAAGCGGCGCGAAGCCGAGCCCGCCCGAGGGCTCGCCGTGCTCGCGATCGCCCGCGGTCAGGACGATCCGGTCGTGGCCGTCGGCCGTCCGCCGGACGACCTGGAACCAGCCGTCCGCGTCCGAGACGTAGAGGATCGACCCGTCCGGCAGCCATCGGGCGCCCGTGTCGAGGCTGTGCTCGCCCGCGATCACGTCGCGTCTTGCCGGTGGCGAGGTCGACGAGCCCGATCTGGGACGTCTCAGGATCCTTCGGTCAACAGCCGCGCCATGATCGCGAGGCGCTCGCCGTCGGGCGCCCACTCGAACGAATCGACGTCGACGCCCGACGCCGTCACCACCGACGGCTCCGGCGCCCTGGGCTCGTTGGCCGGGCGGCCGCGGCGCGGCACCGGCGCGTCGATGACCCAGACCTGCGACCAGCCACGTCGCCGCGAGATGAACGCGAGGCGCTTGCCGTCGGGCGACCAGTGCGGCTGGCGCGCGCCGCCGGGCTTGGCCACGACCCGGGTCGAGCCGCGAGCCATCGGCCTCGACGACCCAGAGCTCCTCGTCACGGATGTAGGCGAGCCGACGGCCGTCCGGCGACCAGTGCCGGCTCGGACACCGCCTTCTCCGACGCGGTGACCTGGGTCGCGCGTCCCGCCCCGGAGCGGCAGGGTGAACAGCTGGCGTGCGCCGCCCGCCTCCGCGGTGTACGCGACGACGCGGTCGCGCGGGTGCAGGCGGAACTCGCGCGGCGACTCCACCGCGACGATGGCCTCGATCGTGAGTCCGGTCGGGGCCGCGCTCGATGATCCCGGCATCAGCCCGTCGGGTCCGGCCAGCCCGCGGTCGCGCACCACGGACCCAGCATCGCCGCATGCTTGCGGACGTGACCGTGCAGGCAGTCGTAGGCCCAGCTCCAGCCGTCCGGCGAACGGAGCGCCTCGATGTCGATCGTGTCGACGGCCTCGCGCAGCGCCCGCCGGCCGCGCTCGTAGCGCGCGAGCGTCGATGCGGGCGATTCGTCGCGCGCGGCCTCGACCATCCGCTCGTTCCAGGCATCGATGCCCTCCTCGGGGTCGGCCAGCCACTCCCCGTCGCGGCGGAAGACCTCGATCGCCCGGACGCCCTCCTCGGCCCAGTCGGCCAGATGGGCGACGTGGTCGCGCACGTCCAGCCGGGCGTCACCTCGCCGACGACCCAGCGATCGAGGGGGACGTTGCGCAGCGAGGGCGTCGAGGTCGGCGGCGGCGGCCGCGTCACTGGCCGCGAACGCGGCATGGTCGACGGCCCGCGGGTCGGCGACGAACGGGTCGCCGTCGGCCTGGCGGGCACGCAAGCGTCGCGGCCCACGGCTCGATGACAGCGAGATGGTCGAGGTAGTGGCCGTGGAGGGTCATGTAGACCCAGCCCCAGGCCGCGTCCTCGCGGATCGCCGTCGGTCGACGAGCGTCGGCGGCCGACCTCGAGGAGCCCATCCCGGGCGGTCGCCAGCCGGGCGAGCGTCGCGTCGCGCGACTGGGATGCCCACGGCGCGCGCAGCCGCTCGTTGAACCGATCGAAGTCGCCGCCGTCGTAGTCGTCGTCGGTCGGCCAGCGTCCGGTCCCGATCGCGGTCGCGGTGTAGTCGATCGCGAGCTCCTGCCAGGCCGCGATGTGGCCGACGTGCTCGGCCAGCGACCAGTCGGGGCCGCCCGCGTCCGACGGGGCCGCGCCCGGCAGGTGCCAGGCCGCGTCGTCGAGTCCGGCCCACGACGCGACGAGTCGATCCCAGAGCGCCGCCTCGTCCGCCCAGAAGTCGCGTTCGGGTGCGCGCAGGTCGACGTCGCGCAGGGCGGTCAGCGGCGCGCGTCGCAGGTCGATGGCGATCCGCGTCTCGACCGGGCTCATCGGCCTCCGTTCCGGCGACGACCCGTGGGCTTCGACCGGGCCTGCTCGGGCGGGTGCTCGAGCGCCTGTGCCTCGAGCTGGTCGCCGAGCTCGAGGGTCCGGCGGAAGGCGGCCCAGACCGCTTCGGACAGGACGGTCCGCAGCCGCCCGGATTCGAGCTCGTGGAGCGCCGCCGCCGAGGTACCGCCGGGCGAGGTCACCATGTTGCGCAGCTCGGCCGGGTGCATCCCGGACTGCTTCGCGAAGAGCGTCGAGCCCTCGAGCGTCTCGATGACGAGGTCGTGCGCGATGTGGCGCGGGAAGCCGAGGTGGACGGCGGCGTCGATGAGCGCCTCCATGACGAGGAACACGTAGGTCGGGCCGGTGCCGCTGACCGCGGTGGCCATCGCGACCATCTTCTCGTCGTCGACCTCGAGCTGGGCGCCGAGCGCACCCGAGCAGGGCCGCGGCCTGCGCTCGCTGGGCCTCGGTCGTCTCCGGCGTGGCGTACCAGACGGTCATGCCCTTGCCCAGCCGGGCCGGCGTGTTGGGCATGCTGCGGACCACCTGGTCGTGGCCGAGGATCCCGGTCAGGGCCGCGGTCGTGGCGCCGGCCAGCACGCTGAGCACGAGCTGTCCGCGACGCAGGTGCGGGCCGATCTCGCGCCCGACGCGGACCAGCATCTGGGGCTTGATGCCGAAGAGGATGACGTCCGCGCCCTCGACCGCCTCGTTGTTGTCGGCCACGGTGCGGATCCCGTACTCGCGTGCGAGGTGCTCGCGCCGCTCGGGCCGTGGATGGCTGGCGACGACCTGGCCGGGCTCGACCAGCTTGCCGCGCAAGAGCCCGGCGATCATCGCCTCCGCCATCACGCCGGAGCCGACGGTCGCGATCGTGGCTTTCGAGAGGGGGGACATCGGCCGGAGTATAGCGGCGGGCGTGTCGGCCTCCGACGGCCCAGACGAACATCCCGTCAGGTGCCGGCGATGACGGCGGCGTTCAGGCCGTGGCGCTTCCCGTCACGAAGAACCGGCCCGTGGTGGTGACGTCGGCGGCCGCGAAGCCGGCCGCGAGGAGGGCGGCCTCGAGCTCGGCCGGCGTGTAGAACACCTTGACGATGGTGAACTCGCGGCCGTCCGCGAGCCGCCGGACCGAGACGTCGTCGGCGGGCGTCGGGTGGTCGGCGCGCGGACGCCTGGGGGTCCGGCAGCGAATCGATGAAGGCGAACCGGCCGCCTGGCTTGAGCCAGCGGTGGACGAGCCCGAGGAACGACCCGAGCCTGGCGCGCGGGATGTGGCTCAGCCAGAAGCCGGCGAACACGGCGTCCACCGCGCGATCCGGTTCGGCCCAGGCGTCGCGGACGTGGATGTGGGCACGCAACCCGTGGGCGACCAGGCGGTCTCGCGCCCGGTCGAGCGTTGCCGCGTTCGCGTCGTAGAGCGACAGCTCGCCCTTGCTCGCGAGGAGCGGCGACCACCAGCCGGTCCCGGCGGCCAGCTCCACGATCTCGCCGCGGATCGGGAGCGCGTCGAGCCACCGCCCGGCCATGTCGAGCTCCGCGTTCCAGGCGGCATCGTGGATCGCGCCGCGCTCGTAGCGGCCGCGGCGCAGGTACCAGTCGTCGTACTCGCCGGCCCGCGCCTCGTAGTACGGGACCAGGGCCGCCTCGGCGATCGGCGCGGCCGTGTCGGCCAGACCGGCCTCGGGCTCCCCCCGTTCGGCCACCGCCACCGACCCGCTCGCCTGCGCCACGCTCCGTGATCGCCTGCCGCAACCGGAAGCGCAGGAAACCGTTGTCGCCGGCCTTGCCGAGGCAGTCGGGGCAGAGCTGCGCCCAGCCCTCGAGGTCGTCCGGGGTCCGGCACGCATGGGCGGCCCCGCACCAGAGGCACGCGAAGCTCGCGCAGGTACGGCATGACCGGCGTCCTAGGGTTCGACGACGGGCGTCCAGGACCCGACCGGCGCGAACTCCTCGAAGCCGTCGGGATCGAGGATCTCGGCCAGCAGCTCGATGCCCTCGATGACGCGCGGACCGGGCCGGCTGAAGTAGGACGAGCCGTCGACCGCGAAGACCTGGCCGCGCCGGACCGCGGGCAGGTCGCGCGTACCAGGCGGTCGCGGTGCCCGCGCCCACTCATCGACGGTCTCGGCGAGGTGGAACCCGCACGGCATGAGGATGAGCATCTCCGGGTCGGTCTCGGCCACCGCGTCCCAGGTCGTCTCGACCGACCGGTCGCCATCGGCGCCCAGCACGTCCCAGCCGCCGGCCCGCCGGACCTGCTCGGGGACCCAGTGGCCCGCGGCGAACGGCGGGTCGAGCCACTCGAGGCTCGCGACCCGGACGGGTGCCCGGCCGCCCTCGCGCCGGGCGGCGACCGCCTCCTCGACGGCGCCCAGTCGCTCGCGCAGGGATTCGACGAGGTCCAGGGCGGCGATCCTCGGCCTCGGCCATCGCGCCGACGGTCGTGATCGTGTTGAAGATGCCCTCGATCGAGGTCGGCTCGAGCGAGACCACCGTGATGTCGGCGTCGATCGCGCGGGCGACCTCGTTGACCTCGCGGTAGCTGACCGCGCAGACGCGGCACAGCTCCTGGGTCAGGATCAGGTCCGGCTCGGCGGCCGCGAGGGCCTCCTCGTCGAGGGCGTACAGCGACGAGCCGCCGTGCATCGAGGCGGTCACCAGGCGGTGGATGTCGCGCGACGAGGCGTCGCGCAGGTCATGGACGCTGCGGGTCACGACCGGCTTGCCGACCACCTCGATGGGCCAGTCGCATTCGTGGGTGACGCCGACCAGCTCGTCACCGAGACCGATGGCGCAGACGATCTCGGTCGCCGACGGCAGGAGCGAGACGATGCGCATACAGGATGTGGTCTTGCCACCCTCAACGGCGAACTGACTCTCGCGCCCCGAGGCCTGAGGCCGAGCCCGCAGAGGCCATCAGCCCGAGGGCTCGAGGTTACTGGGGTTTTGCCTCGTCGACGGCGGCGCGCGCTGCTGCCTTGTCCGTGTACCAGGTCGCGTCGACGGTAGTCCAGCTTCGCCCACTCGGGCGGCAGCGACTCCTCGGGGAAGATCGCGTTCACCGGGCACTCGGGCTCACAGGCACCGCAGTCGATGCACTCGTTCGGGTCGATGAACAGCTTGCGGTCGACGCCCTCTTCGTAGTGGATGCAATCGACCGGGCAGACGGAGACGCACGAGATGTCGAGCACGTCGATGCACGGCTCGGCGATCACGTAGGCCATTCAGGTCCTCCTCGAGGCGATGCTGCACGGCGTCACCCGGCCGCGGCGTGCAAGAGCGTACCACCCAGCCCCCTCATGCGGCGGGCGGGCGCGAGCCAGCTGGATCGGGATCGACATCCCGTTGGCGAGGTGGCCGGGGATGTGGCACCCGACGGTCCAGTCCGTCGGGGCGGCAGGCGTCGGCGACGTCGTCGGGCACGGTCCAGCGGACATCGACGAGCTCGCCGGATCGGACGACGACCCGCAAACCGGAGACCTCCGGCGGGACGCTGACGACCGGCGTGGGCCCGGGCGGGCCGCCGACCGTCGCCGCCTCGGCTTGCTCCCAGGCCGCCTGGACCTCGCCATCGCCGATGACGGCCTCGTGGACCTCGAGCCCGCCGTTGATGACGTGCAGAAGCACGGTCTCGCCCGGGACCAGGTCGAGCGTCGGCCGGCTGGAACGAGTAGTCCTTGGCGATGAGGTTGACCTCGCGCGGCGCGTCCGGGGTCCCGGCGACCGGCGCCGGCGTGATCGGCGGCGGCCGCGCCTCGCAAGCGGCAGGACGACCACCACGATGGCCAGGGCGGCGAGCAGCGGGACGGAGGCGCCGGCGCGGACGCTGCCGGAGCGAGGGGCATCGGGCCAAGTCTACGAGTGGGAGGCCGTCCCGCTGGCCGGCCGCAGTCCGGATCCCTCGCACGACGCGCAACGACGGGCGCGCGTCTTGACATGCCTTGCGGACGCGCCGCACTGTGCGCGCACCCGTCACGCCACCGCCCCACCCGTTCGCCGAGAGGCCTTGTTTGGCGTCACCGACCGAGACCCACGACCCGAGCGTCGAAGGCACCCCCGCCGGCGGTGCTGCCCCGGCCCCGTCGCCCGCTGTCCGCCTCGAAGGCGTCGAGAAGCGTACGGCGATGTCGTGGCGGTGGCCGGCGATCGACCTCGACGTCCGGGACGGCGAGTTCTTCTCGATGC
The DNA here is from genome assembly GCA_963704775.1 of uncultured Chloroflexia bacterium. GTDB lineage: Bacteria > Chloroflexota > Limnocylindria > Limnocylindrales > CSP1-4 > SPCO01. The sequence continues at coordinate 680,131 of CAVPHR010000001.1, forward strand.
TCGGGCCGTCGGGGTCGGGCAAGACGACGACCCTGCGCATGATCGCCGGCTTCGAGCTGCCGACCGCGGGCCGCGTGCTCCTGCACGGCGCGGACGTGACGACGGTCCCGCCGTTCGACCGGGACGTGAACACGGTCTTCCAGGACTACGCGCTGTTCCCGCACATGACGGTCGGCGACAACGTCGCGCTACGGGCTGATGGTCCGCAAGGTCCCGAAGGCGGAGCGCGCGGACGCGGGTCACCGACGCGCTGCGGATGGTCCGCCTCGACGGGCTACGAGAAGCGCAAGCCGTCGCAGCTGTCGGGCGGGCAGCGCCAGCGCGTGGCCCTCGCCCGGGCGCTCGTGAACCGGCCGCGCGTGCTGCTGCTCGACGAGCCGCTCGGCGCGCTCGACCTCAAGCTCCGCGAGGAGATGCAGATCGAGCTCAAGGCCATCCAGCAGCAGGTCGGGATCACGTTCATCTACGTGACCCACGACCAGGAGGAGGCGCTCACGATGAGCGACCGGATGGCGGTGTTCAACGGCGGGCCGGATCGAGCAGATCGGGGCCCCGGCCGAGGTCTACGAACGGCCGGCGACGCCGGTTCGTGGCCGGCTTCGTCGGGCACCTCCAACCTGCTCTCGGGCGAGGTCGCGCGAGCGGATCGTCGGCCGTACCGGGACGTTCACGATCCGCCCCGAGAAGATCCATCTGAGCGTCGGCGGCCAGGCCGCCGGCCCGGACGAGACGGCCGCCGACGGCGTCGATCCGCGACGTCGTCTACCTCGGCTCCGACACGCGCTACGTCGTCGACCTCGACGCGCGGCGGCCAGCTCATGGTCACCCAGCAGAACCTCGCGACGTCCTCGACCGAGGCGCTCGCGCAGCAAGGCAAGGCTGTCCGCCTGACCTGGAAGCGACAGCACGAACTCCCCATCGCGGATGGGGCCGGTTGATCGCGCCGCGGAGGCGCGCAGAGGAGGAGGATCGATGCGATATCGAAGGATCGCGGCGGCGCTGACGGGCGTCGCCCTGCTCGTGGGGGCGTGTTCGAGCAACGGCGCCTCGACGGCGCCGTCGGCGGCCCCCAGCACGGCGGCCAGCGCGCCGGCGTCGGCAGGCGCGGCCAGTCCGTCCGCGGGCGGCGGCACCGTCGGCGAGGGCGAGGGCGAGCTCAACCTCGTCGCCTGGACGCAGTACGTCATGGGCGGCTCGGGCGGCGAGCCCGTCCCGGCCGGCGGCTACGACTGGGTCACCCCGTTCGAGACCGCGACCGGCTGCAAGACAACCGTCAAGGTCGGGGCCAGCTCGTCCGAGATGGTCCAGCTGATGAAGACCGGCCAGTACGACGGCGTCTCCGCGTCGGGTGACGCAACCCTGCGCCTCATCGCCGGCGGCGACGTCGCGGCGGTCGACACCACCAAGATCCCGAACTACGCGAACGTCTTCGAGGGCCTCAAGAACCAGCCGCACAACACCGTCGACGGCGTCCCGTACGGCGTCCCGCACGGTCGCGGCGCGAACCTGCTGATGTTCAACACGACCGTCGTGCCGGAGACGACCGACATGCGTGGAGCGTGGTCTTCGAGGGCGGCTCCGCCTACAAGGGCAAGGTCACCGCCTACGACTACGAGATCTACATCGCCGACGCGGCCGTCTACCTGATGGCGCACGACCCGAAGCTCGGCATCACGAACCCGTACGCCCTCGACGACGCGCAGTTCACGGCTGCCGTCAACCTGCTCAAGGCAGCAGCGCGAGAACATCACGACCTACTGGGGCACCGCCCAGCAGCAGATCGACTCGTTCACCAGCGGCGACATGGTCGTCGGCACGACCTGGCAGTACCAGGTCGGCGTCCTCCAGGGCGCCACGCCACCGGTCCCGGTCAAGGCCGTCAAGCCCAAGGAGGGCACGACGGGCTGGTCCGACAGCTGGATGATCTCGTCCCAGGCCAAGCATCCCAACTGCATGTACAAGTGGATGGACTGGATCATCGGACCCGAGGCGAACGCCATGGCCACCGTCTGGTTCGGCGAGGCGCCGGTCAGCCAGGCCGCCTGCGACGAGGCCGAGAAGCTCTCGCCCGGTCACTGCGACCTGTTCCATGCGACCGACGAGGCCTACTTCAAGGACGTGTACTACTGGAACACCCCGACGGCCGAGTGCCTCGACGGTCGAGGCCCGATCTGCAAGGACTTCTCCGAATGGACGAAGGCCTGGACCGAGATCAAGGGCTGACGCCCCGAGACCCTAGTCACGGACCCCGGCTCCCGTCTGGGAGCCGGGGTCGCTCGAATCAGGACGACCGATCCGCATGACCACGACCTCGGACGCGATCCCGGGCGCCGGGAGCCCGCGCGTCCCGCCGGTGCCGCCGTCCGGCGGTCGTCGTCTGGCCGCGGCGCTCTACCGGCGTCCGCGGGCCCAGCTGGCCCTCCTGCTCGCCGCGCCGCTCGGCTGGCTGTTCATCGCCTACATCGGCTCACTGGTGATCCTGTTCATCTCGGCGTTCTGGACCCTGGACCCGTTCAGCGGCGACATCATCACCCAGCCATCGCTCCAGAACTTCGAGGAGCTCCTCTCGACCCCGATCTACCGGACGGTCGCGATCCGGACGATCGGGTTCGCGGCCCTGGTCACGGTCACGGACATCATCCTGGCCTTCCCCATCGCCTACTTCATGGCGCGCGTTGCGCGCCCCCGAACGCGGGCGTTGCTCGTCGTCTCGATCCTGCTCCCGCTCTGGTCGGGCTACCTCGTCAAGGTCTACGCGTGGCGGCTGATCCTCAGCGAGGAAGGGCTGCTGAACTGGATCCTCGCGCCGTTCGGGTTGAAGGGGCCGGGCTACGGCGACGTCGCGGTCTGGCTCGTGATGTCGTACCTGTGGCTGCCGTACATGGTCATCCCGGTCTTCGCCGGGCTCGAACGCATCCCGGGTTCGCTCCTCGAGGCATCGGGTGACCTCGGCGCCCGGTCTGCGACGACGTTCCGGCGGATCATCCTGCCGCTCGTCTTCCCGGCCGTCGTCGCGGGCTCGATCTTCACGTTCTCGCTGACACTCGGCGACTACATCACCCCGACCCTGGTCTCGGGCACCCAGTTCATCGGCAACGTCATCTACTCGAACGTCGGCGTGGCGGGCAACCAGCCGCTTGCGGCGGCGTACGCGTTCGTGCCCGCGCTGGTCATGACCGTCTACCTGCTCGTCGCGCGCCGCCTCGGCGCGTTCGAGGCCCTCTGATGGCCGGGGGCCGGCTCACGCGGATCGCGCTGCGCCTTGCGGCGGGCGTGACGCTCGCTTTCATCTACATCCCGATCGGCGTCATCGTCCTGTACTCGTTCAACGCGAGCGACCTCGTCCGTTGGCCGATCACGGAGCTGACGCTCGATTGGTACGTCCAGGCGTTCAATGACGAGGGGATCCGCAAGGCGCTGCTCGCGTCGCTCCAGGCGGCCATCGGCGCGACCACGGTGGCGCTCGTGCTCGGCTCGTTGATCGCGTTCGCCGTGCATCGCTTCCGGTTCTTCGGCCGCGAGGGCCTCTCGTTCCTGATCCTCCTGCCGATCGCCCTGCCCGGCATCGTCACCGGGATCGCGCTGAACACGACGTTCCGGACATTCGGCATCGACTTCGGCCTGCTGACAGTGATCATCGGGCACGCGACGTTCTGCGTCGTGGTCATCTACAACAACGTGGTCGCCCGGCTCCGCCGCACGGCTCCGTCCGCCCAGGAGGCATCGATGGACCTGGGCGCCGACACCTGGCAGACCTTCCGCCGGATCACGTTGCCCGCGATCGGGCACATCGATCGTCGCGGGCGCGCTGCTTGCCTTCGCCCTGTCGTTCGACGAGATCATCGTGACGACGTTCACGGCCGGCGCGGGCACGCAGACGCTCCCGATCTGGATCTTCTCGAACTACTCCCGGCCGAACCAGCTCCCGCTGGTCAACGTCGCGTCGGTCATGGTCCTGGTGCTCTCGATCATCCCGGTCTACTTCGCCGCGCGGATCACCTCCGACCCCGCCGCCGTCGCGGGCACGCGCGGCTAGGATCGCGACGACCCGGGCTCGGCCTCAACCCACTGGCCATTTGACGCCTTGCGCCGCGGCGAGCGCGACGGCGGGGATCAGGACGGCGAGACGCGCGAGATGACGGCGCATGGGGCACCTCCGTGCGGGCCGATCCGGCCCGAGGTCCGGCGTCGAACCCCTGTCCGAGGAGTGCCCGGTCCGTCTGATCGCCAGGCGCCCAGTGTCGCGATGAGGGCTTAGCTGCGACTTATCACCGGGGGTTGGGCCCTGCGCCTCTTACATGCTCGGCTGGTGGTCCGGTGAGAGGTATCGCTTCGGGTCGTCCTTGAACTCGAGCAGGCAGCCCCGACCGCAGAACCAGTAGGTCGTGCCCTCGAATTCGAACGAGAGATCGGAGGTCGCCGTGTCGACCTCCATGCCGCAGACCGGATCGATCGCGATGGCCATCATTGCCTCCGTGGTGTACTCGGGGGGAGTATACGACGACGCTCGGCGGCGGCCCCCGCGGAGTAGCATCGGCCGATGGATGCGACCGATCTCGACGCCGCCCGGGCCGCCCTGCTCGCCGAGCGCGCCCATCTGCTCGAGGAGGTCGGCGAGACGATCGTCGCGCCGGGGCAGATGACCTACGGCTCGCAGGCCGCCGCGGCGAGCCAGGTCTTCGAGCAGCAGCGGGATCTCGCGCTGCGCGACCGCGCGCTGGCCCAGCTCGAGCTGGTCGACGCGGCCCTGGCCCGGATCGAGGAGGGCCGATTCGGGACATGCGTCCGCTGCGCCAAGCCGATCTCCGCGGCTCGGCTCGAGGCGCTGCCCTGGGCGGCGTACTGCATCGAATGCCAGCGCATCGTCGACAGGGGCGGGCGGTGAGCGCGGTCGGCGACCCGGCGCTCGAGGCCAGCCGGACGGTGCCCCTGGTCGGGATCGAGGCGATCCGCGCGGCCGCCGAACGCCTGCGCGGGGTCATCGTGCGAACCCCGCTCGTGCCGTTCGGGCCGCCCGGAGCGCGCCAGTTCCTCAAGGCCGAGTCGCTCCAGCCGATCGGCGCGTTCAAGATCCGCGGGGCGTACGCCGCGATCGCGTCCCTCGACGCCGCCGAGCGCGCCCGCGGCGTGATCACGTACTCGTCGGGCAACCACGCCCAGGGCGTCGCCCGCGCGGCAGCACTGCTGGGCATCCGGGCCGTCGTCGTCATGCCCTCGGACGCGCCGCGGATCAAGCGCGAGCGGGTGGAGGCCGATGGCGCCGAGGTGGTCGTCGTCGGGACCGCGAGCGACGAGCGACAGCGCGTGGCCGAGACGATCGCCGCGGACCGCGGCCTGACCGTCATCCCGCCCTTCGACGACGACCGGATCATCGCGGGCCAGGGCACCATCGGGCTCGAGCTCGTCGACGACCTGCCGGATCTTGCGGCAGTGCTCGTGCCGATCGGGGGCGGCGGGCTGGCGAGCGGGGTCGCAACGGCCATCAAGTCGCTCCGGCCAGGGCGTCCGCGTCGTCGGCGTCGAGCCCGAGCTGGCCGCCGACGCCCAGGAGTCGCTGCGGCGCGGGCGAGATCGTCCGCTGGGAGGCCGCGCTCGTATCGCGGACGATCGCCGACGGGGCCCGCACGCAGGCGCTCGGGCAACGGACGTTCGCGCACCTGCGGGCGCATCTCGACGACATCGTCACGGTCACCGAAGAGGAGATCGCGGCCGGCGTCCGGCTTGCCGCCGAGGAGAGCCGGCTGGTCGCCGAGCCGTCCGGCGCCTTGACGGTCGCGGCGCTCGCATTCCGGTCGCGCGAGGCGGGCGTCAGCGGTCTGGACGGGTCGGTGGTGGCCGTCGTGAGCGGTGGCAACGTCGACCCCGAGCGCTACCTCGAATACCTCGCCGCCCCGATCCCGCCGCGCGGCTGAGGCCCGGGCTCAGGACCTCGACTCGCCGCGCTCGTCGGCCAGCCGCTCGGCCAAGGCCCGCTCGCGGACGCGGATCGCGACCATCGCCTTGGCCGCCTGGCGGTCGACGCGCTTCACGTCCTTCGCATCGAACCGGACCCAGCCAGCCACCACGGCCATGATCGCTGCGATGAAGACGATGTCGCCTGCGACCCACATGACCCCGGCGGCGAGTCGCTGATCCTCCAGCGGGGTCGGCCCCCAGTCCCGCACGACCGTCGCGTAGTGGGCATACATCACCGTGGTCACGTTGAGGATGACCACCGCGAGGAACGTGTTCTGGGTCATCTCCATGAACAGGTGCCCGACGCGCACCGGGTGGGCCATCCGCCACGGCGCCGGGTCGAGCGCGACGGCCGGCCACCAGAAGATCAGCGCCACGCTCAGGAACAGGACGTGCTCGAGCTGGTGGATGAACGGGTCCTCGAGGGCCGCGTTGAACAACGGTGAGAAGTGCGCGATCCACATCACCGCTGCGAACAGGATCCAGCCGACGACCGGGAACGACAGCGCTCGCACGACGCGCGAGTGCAGGACGGGCAGGATCCAGCGCCGGCGCGTCTCGTGCGATGACACGCGCAGGAGCAGCGTGATCGGCGCCGACAGGGCGATCAGCGGGGCCGCGACGAGCATCAGCAGGATGTGCTGGACCATGTGGATGGAGAAGAGCGTCGGTGTCGTACGCGGCGATGCCCGAGAGCAGGGCGAAGGCCGAGCGCGACCTGCCCGAGGACGAAGCAGACCGTCCTCTGGCGCGGCACCGGGTTGGCGGGATGGGCCGCATCGACGCGCCGGACCGCCCACCACCACCAGCCGAGCGCGACCGCGATGGCCAGCGTGGGCAACGGCTCGAACGTCCAGCCGAGCAGGAGGTTCGCGATCGTGGGCGGCTCCGTCGGGGCCGGGCCGTGCGCCGCGGCCGGGCCCGCCGCGGCCAGCCAGGCCACCGGCACGACAAGGGCGACGGGACGGACGAACACGGATCGGAGGCGCATCTCGGGCATCGTCGCATGAACCGGCGCGAGCGCACATCGCCCGCGTGGACGGGCCGCGCAGACGAACGACGCGGCAACGCTCCGGGTATCATGACCGCGGCCCGTCGGCGGGCTCCCAGAGCGACCAACTTCACATCGGCGGGCGCCCGGTCCCGGTGCCCGTCGACCCGCTGAGGACACCGGATGTCGAGCTCCCCAGGCGCGCGCCGCTCCCCCACCTCGCTCGTCGGACTCCTGTTGCTGGTGGCGATCATCGTCGTCGGCGGCGCGGTCCTGGTGGTCAGCGGTGCCGGCGCCCGGGTCGTCGAGAGCCTCTATCCCCCGATCGCGGTGACCGAACAGGGCGCCAAGATCCGGACCCTCTACGACATCGTCTTCCTCATCGCGGCCGCGATCTTCTTCCTGGTCGAGGGGCTGATCGTGTGGACGGTCGTTCGCTATCGGCGCCGGCCCCAGGACGTCGAGCTGCCGCCCCAGACGCATGGCAACGCGATCGCGGAGATCGTCTGGACCGTCGTCCCGACGATCATCGTGGCGTTCATGTTCGTGCTCTCGTGGCAGACGCTCAACGAGGTCGACGCGCCGGTCGCGCAGCCGGACATCAAGATCCGCGCGGTCGCGGGGCAGTTCCAGTGGCAGTTCGACTACATGCCCAGCGACTACGACCCGAAGCCCGGTGAGGCCGGCCCGCCCCCGCTCTATCAGCAGTACGTGCCGGTCGGCCCCGACGGCGGCCTCACCGTCCCGACCGGGCGGACCGTCCAGCTGTACCTGACCAGCCCGGACGTCATCCATGCGTTCTACGTGCCGCAGTTCCTGTTCAAGCGGGACGTCGTGCCCGGCCGTGTGAACAAGTTCGACTTCAAGGTCGATGACGTGCAGGCCGGCCAGACCTTCCGCGGCCAGTGCGCGGAGCTGTGCGGCGCGGGCCACCGGGTCATGCTCTTCGAGGTCCATGCCATGGCCGGCCCCGCCTTCGATGCGTGGCTGGCCGGCAAGATCGCCGGTGCCCCGCCACCGCCGCCGGCCTCCGGGCCCCCGGCCTCGGGGCAGCCGTCGGCGCCGGCCGAGTCCGGTGCGCCCCCGAGCGGCGAGCCGGTCGCCGGGACGACCCTCACGGTCGTCGCCAAGAACGCCGTCGCCTTCGAGACGCCGACCCTGACGGCTCCGGCCAACAGCCCCATCACGATCGAGTTCGACAACCAGGACGTGCTGCCCCACAGCGTCAAGATCTTCAAGGACTCGACCGGGGGCCCGGTCGTCTATGACGGCGAGATCTTCACGGGTCCGGCCAAGAAGTCGTACCCGGTCGGCCCACTCGCGGCCGGCACCTACCCATTCATCTGCGCGGTCCACACCAACATGACCGGCACCCTGACGGTCGAGTAAGGAGCACCGATGGCAACGACCACGTTGACGCCGGCCGCCTCCACCTATCGGAGCGCGCTGTACGACTGGATCACGACGACCGACCACAAGAAGATCGGGATCCTGTACGTCATCAACTCGTTCTTCTTCTTCTTCCTGGCCGGCCTGCTGGCCCTGGGCGTCCGCTCCGAGCTGGCCCAGCCGGGTCTTCAGCTGGTGACCGACCAGACCTACAACGAGCTGTTCTCGATGCACGGGACGGCGATGATCTTCCTGTTCATCATCCCGGTCCTCGCCGGCTTCGGGAACTACATCGTCCCGCTCCAGATCGGCGCCCCGGACATGGCGTTCCCACGCATCAACGCCCTCTCGTTCTGGATGCTGCCGCTGGCCGGGATCCTGCTCTTCTCGGGCTTCGTCACCGGCGGGACCGCGGCGGCCGGATGGACGAGCTACAGCCCGCTGGCCCAGGACCGTCCGCTCGCCGCGGTCGGGTCCGGACAGGACCTGTGGATCGTCGCGCTCGTGCTGATCGGGACGAGCTCGATCCTGGGCTCGATCAACTTCCTCGTGACGATCTTCAAGATGCGCGCGCCGGGCATGACCCTGTTCCGGATGCCGATCATGGTCTGGACCATGCTCGTGACGTCGGTCCTCGTGCTCATGGCCACGCCGGTCATCACGAGCGCACTGATCATGCTGTTCATCGACCGCAACTACGGCGGGGCCTTCTTCGACCCGCGGGTCGGCGGCGACGCGATCCTCTACCAGAACGTGTTCTGGTTCTACTCGCATCCGGCGGTCTACGTGATGATCCTGCCCGCGATGGGCATGATCAGCGAGATCCTGCCGGTCTTCAGCCGCAAGCCGCTCTTCGGCTACAAGGCGTTCATCTTCGCGACCGCCGGCATCGGGGCGCTCGGCTTCTCCGTGTGGGCCCACCACATGTTCACGACGGGCGCCGTGTACCTGCCGTTCTTCAGCCTGATGACGTTCCTCATCGCGGTCCCGACCGGCGTGAAGATGTTCAACTGGGTCTTCACGATGTGGCGCGGGCAGCTGATGCTCAAGACGCCACTCCTGTTCGCGCTCGGCTTCCTGACGATGTTCCTCATCGGCGGGATCAACGGGGCATTCAGCGCCGCGGTGCCGGTCGACTTCGCCCTCCACGACACGTACTGGGTGGTCGCCCACCTCCACTACGTGCTCTTCGGCGGATCGGTGTTCGGGCTGATGGCCGGCTTCTACTACTGGTTCCCGAAGATGACCGGCCGGATGCTCAACGAGACGCTCGGGAAGACCCAGTTCGTCCTGATGTTCATCGGGTTCAACCTGACCTTCTTCCCGATGCACGAGCTCGGGCTCGCGGGCATGCCGCGACGGATCGCCGACTACTCCTCGGCGGCCGGCTGGAACGACCTGAACCTGCTCGCGACCATCGGCGGCTTCACGATCGCCGCCTCGATGCTGCCGTTCCTTTGGAACATCTTCATCTCGCTGCGCAGCGGCCAGCCCGCGGGCGACGACCCGTGGCAGGGCAACACGCTCGAGTGGGCCACGACCTCGCCGCCGCCGGCCTACAACTTCGATCGACTGCCGGACATCCGCTCGGAGCGCCCGGTCTTCGACGTCCGCCACGGCCAGGCGGCCGAGCACTGAGCGGGCGAACGACATGACAGCCGACAGCCACGCCCTCACCACCACCGACGAGCACAACCCGGTCGCGGGCCTCGCCCACGACTCCACGGGCGGCATCAGCAACCCCGTCCTGGGCATGCTCTTGTTCATCACCTCGGAGGTGATGTTCTTCTCGGGCCTGTTCGCCGCCTACTTCAACGTCCGGGCCAACGCACCGCAATGGCCGCCGGAGGAGTTCCAGCACACGCTCCAGATCCTGCCGCTGGTGGGGCCGGCCACGATCCTGCTGATCATCAGCTCGTTCACCTGTCAGTTCGGCGTGTGGGCGATCAGGCGGGGCGACCACGTCGCCTTCGTCCGCAACTTCGCGGTCACGATGGTCATCGGCATCGTGTTCCTGATCATGCAGATCACCGACTACAGCATCCTGGGCTCCGAAGGCCTGACCCTCTCGTCCGGCACGTTCGGCACGACCTACTACACCTTGACCGGCTTCCACGGCGCGCATGTGTTCGGTGGCGTCATCATGCTGAGCGTCGTGCTCTACCGCGGCCTCCTCGGTCAGTTCTCGCCCAAGCACCACGACGCCGTCGAGGCGGCGTCGCTCTACTGGCACTTCGTCGACGTCGTCTGGATCCTGCTGTTCTCGCTCATCTACCTGCTGCCCGGCAACGCCCCGCACGGCGTCTAGGAGGGCTCGCGTGCATCCACTCCGACATCCACGGAACTCGATCTTCGTCGGACTGATCTTCGTGGTCATCGCGGTCCTCTACTGGGCCATTCCCACGATCGGCGGCTGGCACGTGGACTACGCGGGGGTCACGATGCTCCTCGCCCTGGGCGTCGCGATGTCCCTCATGGCGTACGTGCTCATCGCCGGATCGCACGAGTGACGCGCTCGACCGCCGCGACGCCCGCCTGAGCCGACCACCCGATGCTCGAAGACATCTGGAACTGGTTCCTCGAGGTCACCGCCCAGCTGGTGACGCCGGACTGGACCGCGCTCGTCGCGCTCATGCCGATCGCGATCATGGCCCTGGTCGTCGTCTGGCTGATCTGGGTGATCCGCCGGTTCCGCAACCAGCCGCCGGCCCGCCGCGGCAAGACCCGGCTCGCCCGTCGCACGCCGGCCGGGATCCACATGCCCGGGCCCTCGTGGTCGCCGATCTTCGCGGCGATCGGGGCCGCCCTGCTCTTCTGGGGTCTCGTGTACGGCGGCCTGATGCTGGTGCTGGGCATCCTGGCCCTCGCGCTGACCCTGCTGTACTGGCTCGCCGAGGGCATCCGGAACTACGACCACGATGTTGGCTCGACTGTGCCCGCGCTCCCGCCCGACGTGCACACGGGTCCACCGCCAGGCGTGCACATGCCCGGCCCGTCGTTCCGTCCGTTCCTCGGGGCGATCGGCGTGACGATGCTGATGGCCGGCCTGGTCTTCGGCGGCCCGCTCCTCCTGGGCGGCGTCGTCGCCCTGATCCTGACCCTGATCGGCTGGCTCGTCGACGCGCTGAAGGAGTACCGCAACGCGGTCGCCGCCGATGTGACCGGTCACCTCGACCCGCTCCCCGACCCGCGGACCCCGTCACTCCTCCTGAGCGTCCTCGCCGTCATCTTCGTGGCCGGGGTCCTGCTCACCACCGGCCTCCTGCCACCGGGTTCGGCCAGTGGCGGGGCACCCGGGGCGTCCGGATCGCCTGCGCCATCCGGGTCCGCGGCCCCATCCGGCCCTCCGCCATCATCCGATGGGCCATCGCCGACCGGGCCCGTGACCGGCGACGTCAAGCTCACGGCCCAGGGCATCGAGTTCATCGAGAAGACCATCGAAGGCCCGGCCGGGAAGCCGTTCAAGCTCGCCTTCGACAACAGCGATCCGGGCGTGCCCCACGACGTCGCGTTCAAGGACGCGAGCGGGGCCTTCGCCTGGCGCGGTGAGCCGGTCACCGGTGTCGCGACGAAGGTCTACGACGTCCCCGCGTTGCCGGCTGGCTCGTACACGTTCGTGTGCACGATCCATTCGAACATGACGGGCACCGCCACGCTCCAGTAGCAGGCCGGGCATGCCGAGGCGGCCGATCCTTCTCGCCCTCGCCATCGGTGCGGTCGTCCTGGTCGGCGTCGTCCTGGTCGTCGGGGCCACGCGGGGTGGCCCGAAGGCCGTCATCGGCGAGCCCGCGCCGGCGATCGTCGGGACGACTCTCGACGGCGCGCCGTTCGACCTCGCCGCGCTCCGTGGGCGGCCGGTCATCGTCAACTTCTGGGGCCCCTCGTGCGTGCCGTGCCGCGAGGAGTTCCCGCAGTTCCTCGCGAAGCTCGGGGAGCACGGGTCGGACGGTCTCGCCATCGTCGGCGTGCTGACCGACGACCCGGAGCAGCCGGCCCGCGACTTCATCGCCCAGTACGGGGCGACGTGGCCGACCGTGGTCGACCCGGACAAGTCGATCAGGACGGCCTACCGCGTGGCGGCACGGCCCCAGACCTACTTCGTGGATGCGCAGGGCATCCTCCGGTCGATCCAGATCGGCCAGGCCAACGACGCCGACTTCGAGCGCCAGTACGCCCAGATCGCACCGTGAGCGGGGCGGCCGTCGAGCCGGCGGTCCTGCTTGACGGCGTGGTCAAGCGGTACGGATCGCGGACCGTCCTCGATGGCGTGTCGCTCGAGGTCCGCCGCGGCGAGGTGGTCGCCGTGCTCGGGCCGAACGGCGCGGGCAAGACCACCGCGGTGGAGATCGTCGAGGGCTATCGGGACCGCGACGGCGGGCAGGTCCGGGTGCTGGGCGCAGACCCGGCGAGCGGCGGGAGGGCGCTCCGGGCCCGAGTCGGGCTGATGCTCCAGGACGGCGGCGTGGACCGGCGGGCGCGGCCGCGCGAGACCCTCGCCCAGTACGCGCGGTTCCACGCCGACCCACGCGACCCGGACGAGCTGCTGCGGCTGGTCGGACTCGAGACGGTCGCCCGGACCGCCTATCGGCGACTCTCCGGCGGCGAGCGGCAGCGCCTCGGCCTCGCGATGGCCCTCGTCGGACGACCCGAGGTCGTCATCCTCGACGAGCCGACCGCGGGCATGGACCCGGAGGCCCGCGCGGCGACCCGCCGCATCATCGCGGACCTGCGCGACGAGGGCGCTGCGATCCTGCTGACCAGCCACGACCTGGCAGACGTGGAGCGCTCGGCCGATCGGATCGCGGTCCTCGTCGGGGGTCGGGTGGTCGCGAGCGGCAGCCCGCACGAGCTGATGGCGGCGGTGACCCCGTCGTTGCAGATCAGCCTGGATCGTCCGCTCGATCCGGCCGAGATCGCGGCGCTCGGCGACGCCATCGGCGGCTCCGTGGTCGCGCTCGAGGCCGGGCGCTATCGGATCGAGGGCGTCTCCGCGAGCCCGACGACGATCGCCGCGGTCACGAGCTGGTGCGCTGCCGCCGACCGGCGGATCGTCGCGCTGACCACGGTCGGCGGGTCGCTCGAGGACGCCTATCTCGAACTGGTGGGCGAGTCGTGAGCGCCCCGGCATCGCCGGTCGCGGCAACGCTCGGCCAGACCGCGATGGAGCTGCGCCTGACCGCGCGTCGCGGCGAGAACCTCCTCGCGATGATCGGCATCCCGGTCGCGGTCCTGGTGTTCTTCGGGTCCGTCGACATCCTGCCGGCACCGGCCGGCGGCGGGTCGCGGATCGACGCACTCCTGCCGGGCGTGCTCGCGCTTGCGATCATCGCGACCGGCCTCGTCAACCTCGGGATCGCCACGGCCTACGAGCGTTCCTACGGCGTGTTGAAGCGACTCGGCGGGTCGCCGCTGGGACGGACCGGACTGGTCGGGGCGAAGCTGCTGACGGTGCTGGTCATCGTGGTCGCGCAGGTCATCGCGCTCGTGGGGATCGCGTGGTTCGCCTTCGGCTGGCGGCTGGGCGCCGGGGCGTCGCTCGCGCTCTTCGTCGGCGGGCTGCTGCTCGGCACGGCCTCGTTCGCGGGGCTCGGCCTCGCGATGGCCGGATCGCTGCGGGCCGAAGCGACGCTCACCCTTGCCAACGCGCTCTTCCTCGGTTTCCTGCTGCTCGGCGGGCTCATCGTCCCAGCCGACCGACTCCCCGATCCGCTCGCGCAGCTCAGCGGCCTCCTGCCGTCGAGTGCGCTCGCCGAGGTGTTCCGGGCAGCTCTTGGCAGCGACACCGGCGGCGACGTCGGACGGTCGCTCCTGATCCTGGCTGCGTGGGCGGTCGGAGCGAACGTCGTCGCGGTCCGGTCATTCCTGTGGGAGTGACCGCTCGGCTGTTCTGACCCTGATGCACGATCGGGCCGTGCGTCTCATCGCTCGGATGTGGCGGCGGTCGACACCTTGGAACGAGGGACGGGGCGCGACGACGGCATCGGGCGGTGGCGATCGCGCAGCGTGAGCCGCTCAATTCGCCAGCGAATCGGCTCTTCCTCTTGCACTCCGCGCGGCCACGCGAGGTCCGGTCGCGACAATAGGTCCTCCATGCTCACGCCCCCAGGACCGAACAGGACCCGCAAGAGCAACAGCGCCGGCAAACCGGCGATCAGCATGACGCCCACGATGATCGGATCAAGTTCCATGACAGGCTCCTTCTCAGGTACTGGAAGTGTTTCCAGTGAACCACGTTATGCAGGAAACATGATAGCGCTGGCATTGTCGCCCGTCAACCGCTAAACTGCGTTTTGATGGAAACACCAGCGCACATCCGACGACAGCGCATCGTCGGAGGCAACCTCGCGCTCGACCTGATCAACACCCAGAACGGCCCGGCCGGGCGGCCGCCCGAAGACGACGCGTTGCGCGACTACGGTGACCTGGTGGCGTGGGCTCGCCATGTCGGCGTGCTCACGACGCGGGAGTCGGACCGGCTGCTGCGCCGTTCTCGTCGGGATCCCGACGCTGCTGAGGCGATGTTCCGGCGAAGCCTCGCCACGCGCGACGACCTGTACGAGTCGTTCAGCGCGGTGGCTCGAGGCTCACGACCCCCTGCACGCGCCATCGCGCGCCTTCAGCGCGACGAGGCCGACGCGTTAAGCCACGCGGAACTCGTCCCCGGCGTCGATGGGTACGACTGGACCTGGCTGCACGACGACGACCTCGGACGCCCGCTTTGGCCCGTGATCCACGCGGCCGTGACCCTGTTGACGAACGGCCCACTCGACCGCGTGAAGGGTTGCGCAGCCTGCCGCTTCCACTTTGTCGATGAGAGCAAGAACCGGAGCCGACGCTGGTGCTCGATGGACGATTGCGGCACCGAAGACAAGGTGCGCAAGTACGTGGCACGGCGAGCTTCTGTCCGTTCGGCCGCCGATCAAGCCCGCCGAAACTAGCCGACCCTCGACGAATCGGACCGCGGATCTGAGCCCGCCGCCCCGCCACGTCAGGCTGGGCTTCGGAACGAATCGTCGATCAGCGTCGCCATACCCCGGCCCGCGAAAAGGAAGAACCCCGGGTGGTCGGGCCCGGGGTTCAAGATGAAGGCGAAGGTGGCGCAGGTTCGTGAAAGAACCCGGCGCACAAGAATCATACCGCGGATCCGGCGATCCTGTCTTCCCGCCCCCAGAACGCGGTCAATTTGCGGGTAGCGGCGGCACCAACGACGGGGTCGGGGTCGGCTTGGGCGTGACGAGCGGTTTCGCCTTGCCGAAGGCGCGCTTCACATCGGAGCGGATCCGCTTGATCGATGCCCGGTCCAGGAACTCGCGGTACGTCGGCGGGATGAAGCGGATCCGCCGCATGCCCTTGAGGTCCGCCTGCTCCGCGAGCGTCGCGAGGGCCGGCAGGTCACCCGTCTTGAGATTCGTCCAGAGGTTCTCCTTGGCGATCTTGAGCAGCTTCGGCAGCCGCCCGAGCAGGTCGCCCTTGAGGAGCTTCTTGCCGACCGAGGCGATCACCAGCTGTTGGCGGTCCATCCGGCCGTAGTCCGAGTCCTGATGGCGCGATCGCGCGTAGATCAGGGCCTTGTGTCCGTTCATGTGCTGCTTGCCGGCACGGATGAAGGTCTTCACGTAGCCCGTCCCGTTCTCGAGCGGATACTTCGCGTCGTACACGGACCGCGGCGCGACGATGTCGATCCCGCCGATCGCGTCGATCAGCTTGACGAAGCCCTGGAGCTTGATGACCACCATGCCATCGAGCTTGCGTCCGATGAGCTCGCCGATCGCCATCTGCACGGCGCGCAGGCCGCGGACCGAATCGTTGCCGGGGAACTGGCTCGGGTGCCCGGACGCGTAGACATACAGGCTGTTGATGAGCTGCGGGTAGCACCTGCAGGCGAAGGCCCGCCGGCTCTCCTTGGGCAGCGGCACGTTCACCATGTTGCGCGGGATCGAGAAGATCGCCGACTCGCCGCTCGTCTCGTCGACGCTGAGCACGACGAGCGTGTCGGTGCGCAGGCTCCAGCGACCGGGGCCCGCGTCGGCCCCCACGAGAAGGATGTCGAGGCGGCCGTCCGCGAGGGGGCCGGGCCGGGGCGTCGGCGCCGGGGTGGGCGGCAACGAGGGCGGGGCCACCGAACCGGGGACGGCAGGGATCGTGGTCGGCGCGACGCTCGCGAACGGCGAGGATGTCGCCGCGGCCAGGTCGCCGAAGCCGTCGTCCTCGTCGTCGGACGACGCGAAGACCGCGTCGACGGTGTCGCGGACGGCCAGGACCTCGGCCCCGACGACGACATGCATCGCCGCGGTCGCCGCCAGGAGCGCGGCGAGCACGAGGATCGAGATGTCGGAGCGCGGGACGCCGCGGCCGGCGTTCCACCACGCGTCGACGATGGCGATCGACCGCCACACGAAGAGGACCGCATCCGCGGCGACGATTGCGAGCAGGACGGTGGGCTGGAGCATGAACCCGATGGCCGCGCCCGAGTCTCCGCGCGCGCCGACGATGGCAGCGACGGCGGCCACGACGACCGGCACGAGGAAGATCGCCCCGACGAGGCGCCGTCCGGTCACGAACTGACCGGTGCCGGGGATGAGGAACGAGAGGAACGCCGCGAGGCTCCGTGAGACGCGAGGTGACTCCGGGCGCACCGGCGCCGGCCCCTCCTCTTCGACGGACACATGTCCTCCGAACGGCGTCGGCGACTGGGGCGCCGATCGGGCGGACTATGCCCGTTCGCCGTCTCGAGCGCAAACCGCCCGCGGACGTTCCCTGGTCCGGAATCGAAAGACCCGGCCGTCGGCCGGGTCCCTGGTGTCGCGATGTTGGTTGCGGGGAAGGGATTCGAACCCTTGACCTTCGGGTTATGAGCCCGACGAGCTGCCGCTGCTCCACCCCGCCCGCGGATGGTAGTCGCCGAGGCCGATTCGGTCAAACGTTCGGCGGCCGTCGGCGGGCCTCGCCACGCGTATCCACGAGGGGCCGGAGCCGCCTGCGCTACCATCCGCGGGATGCGACTTCCTGGACCGACCGGCGGATGACGCGACTCCCGGGACGAGCCCTCCTCCTCGACGCGCATGCCCAGCGATTCGCGGTCCCGGCCTTCAACGTCAACAACCTCGAGACGATCCAGGGCGTGCTCGCGGCCGCCGAATCGGCCGCCGCGCCGGTGATCCTGCAGGTCAGCCCCGGGGCAATCGCGTACGCGGGGTACGGGCCGCTGACCCGCCTCGTGATGGACCTCGCCGAGGCCGCCGCGGTGCCGGTCGTCGTCCACCTCGACCACTGCCGCGAACCGGACGTGGTCGCGCGGGCGATCGACGACGGCTTCGATTCGGTCATGTTCGACGGCTCGCGACTGGGATTCGATGAGAACGTGGCCGCGACCTGCCGGCTCGTGGAGCTCGCTCGTGCGAGGGACCCGGGCATCGCGGTCGAGGCCGAGCTGGGCCTCATCGGCGGCCGGGAGGACACCTCGCCCGAGGCCGCCCGGGCCAGCCGGACCACGCCCGACGAGGCCGCCCGGTTCGTAGCGGCGACCGACATCGACGTCCTCGCCCCCAACCTGGGGAACCTCCATCGCATGCCCGACGACAGCACCGAGCTCGACCTCGAGCAGATCCGCGCCATCGCCGCCGCCACGGACCGGCCGATCGCCCTGCACGGCGGCTCCGGCATCGACCAGGCGCAGCTCCGCGCGGCGATCGCGGCGGGCATCGGCAAGGTCAACATCTCGTCGCGCGTCACCCGCGCGCTGGCCGCCGGCATCCGCGCGACGTGGGCCGCGGACCCCGACCAGCTGGACCTTCGACGGTTCCTCGGCGCGGGCCGCGAATCCGTCCAGGCGATGGCGGCCGGCTACTTCGAGCTGACGGGGATCGCCGGCCGCGCCGCATCCGGGGCATCCGGGCAGGGACCGGCCTGGACGGCCCACGACGCAGAGCCCGAGTGACCATGCACACCTGCGTCGTCAACCTCGGCCTCAAGAGCATGCGGGCGGCCGTCTTCGACCAGACCGGCCATCGACTCGCCATCGCCTACCGACCGATCGAGAGCCGGATGGGCGAGGGTCGCGTGGAGCAGGATCCCGAGGACTGGTGGCGGGCCGCGCTCGAGACGCTCGATGAGGTCCTCGCCGATCGCGAGCTCGCGAAGGGTGTGGGTCGCATCACGACCACCACGTCGGCCGGCTGCCTCGTCCCGCTCGACCGGGACGGCCACCCGGTGCGCAACGCGATCATGATCAGCGACGTCCGGGCCAGCGAGCAGGCGTCACGCATCCAGGCCGATCCCGCGTTCGCGGCGATGGGTCTGCCAGGCGGTCGCGTGACGCCCGACCTGATGCTCCCCAAGATCGTCTGGCTGCGCGAGCAGGAGCCGGCCCACCACGCGCGAACGTGCTGGTTCGCGACGTCCAACGACTTCCTGGTCCACCGCCTGACCGGCGAGATGGCGACGGACCCGACGAACGCCACGAAGTACCTCTACGGCGAGACCGACGGGACCGGCTATCCGGCCGGCCTGCTGTCCGCCCTCGACGTGGATGTCGCGACGCTGCCGCCGGTCGTCCGCGGCGGCTCGGCCGTGCTGACCCTCCGGCCCGAGCTCCGCGAGCGATTCGGCCTGCATCCGGACATCCGGGTGGTGCTCTCGACGTACGACGCGATCTGCGCGGTCTACGGCTCGGGGGTGGCCGCGGTGGGCGAGGCCTGCGATGTGTCGGGCACGGTCACGAGCTTCCGGGCGGTCACCGACCGGGGCGACCGCGACCCGGCCGGGCGCCTGTTCACGACGTCGCACATCGCGCCGGGCCTCTTCCTCGCGGGCGGCTCCAACAACCTCGGCGGCGGCGTCATCGAATGGGCGAAGCAGGTCCTCTACCCGGACGACCCGGCGCCCTACGAGACGATGGTCGCAGAGGCGCTCGACGCCCCGCCTGGCGCCGCGGGCCTCACCTTCCTGCCGTACCTTCTCGGTGAGCGAGCCCCGGTCTGGGATTCGAACGCGCGCGCGGTCTTCTTCGGTCTCGGGCGCAACCACAGCCGGGCCGACATGATCCGGGCCATCTTCGAAGGCGTCGGGTACAGCGTGCTCGACATCGCCGACCGGCTGGGCGGCATGGGCGTCGAGGTCCATCGGGTGTCGGCGTCCGGCGGCCTCGCGCGGCTCGACCCGATCAACCAGATCAAGTCGGACATGCTGGGCGTGCCGGTCGCCCTGACCGAGGAGCTGGAGACCTCCGCACTCGGGGCCGCCTTGATGGCGGGCGTCAACGTCGGCGACTGGTCGTCGATGGAGGAGGCGACTGCCGCCTGCGTGCGTGCCGCGCGCGTCTTCGAGCCGGAGCCCGCCCGCACGCAGATGTACCGCGACTTCTTCGCCATCTATCGCGGCCTGTACGACCAGCTCCGCGAGCTGTTCGTCACCCGCGACGCGCTCATCGCGCAGCACGCCGAGGTGCTGCGCACGGGTCTGGCCCGGAGCGAGAACCTGTGATCGAACCCGCGACAGGCACGCCGATCGCCTTCAGCTTCACACTCCCGACGCGTATCCGATTCGGGCGTGGCGTTCGACGATCCGTCGGCGCGGTCGCCGCGGGCGCCGGGCCGAGGACGGTGCTCGTCACGTTCCGATCGTTCGAGGGCCACACGGCCGGCGCCGATGTCCTGGCCGCCCTGGCGGAGGCGGGCGTCGAGATCGTCGATCGCGTGCCGTTCGGGGGCGAGCCCGACGACGCCGCCGTCCTCGATCTCGTCGGGCGGCTCGATGGGGCCGGACGCGCATTCGATCGTCGCCGTCGGCGGCGGCAGTGTCATCGACCTGGCGAAGGCGGCCGCCCTGCAGCCGACGCCCGAGCGGCTCGAGGCCATGCTCGGCGGCGAGCGGGTCGAGACCGGCGGCCTGCCGGTCATCGCGCTGCCGACCACTGCGGGGAGCGGCGCCGAGGTGAGCCACGCGGCGATCGTCTTCCATCGCGCCAGCGGCCGAAAGCGCGGCGTCCGCGGCCCGGGTGTCGCGGCCCGCGACGCGCTCGTGGACCCGGACCTGATGGTCGGCGCGCCGCCGTCGGTCATCGCCGGCTCCGGCTTCGATGCGATCGCCCACGCGGTCGAGACGTCCGCCTCGCGCGCGGCGAGCGATCTCGTCATCCACCTCGCGGGGACTGCCCTGCCCCGGCTGCTCGAGTCGGTGCCGAGCGCGTATCGCTCGCCCGACGCGGTCGGCGCCCTGACCGAGGCCGCCTACGCCGCGACGCTGATGGGGGTCAACCTCGCGAACTCGACGACCTGCCTGCCGCATCGGCTCCAGTACCCGGTCGGCGCGCGGACCCGCAGCACGCACGCGATGGGTGTCGCGGCCCTGATGCCGGCCTGGCTCGAGCGCACGAGGACGGTCGCGCCGGACGCCCTGGCCCGGCTGGCGCGATCGGCCGGCCTGGTCGCCGCGGACGCCTCATCCGAGGCCGGTGCCGCGGCCCTCGAGGCGCGCATCCTTGACCACCTCGATGCGACGGGGATGCGCGTCGGGCTGCGCGATCTCGGCGTCACGGCCGAGGACGTCGACGGGCTCGTAGACGCGGTCGAGGGCACCCTCGCCAACGACCCGGGTCCGACCGAGCCGGGCGACCTCCGGGCGCTGTATCTCGCGAGCCTATAGTCGCGTGGTAGGAGGACGATGGACGCGTTGATCATGGCCGCCGGTCGCGGGTCCCGGCTCGGTGCCCACACCGACGACCGGCCAAAGTCGCTGGTCGATCTCGGCGGCATCACGCCGCTCGAGTGGCAGCTCGACGTCCTCGCGTCGCGCGGCATCGGGCGCGCGATCATCGTCACCGGCTACCGCCGCGCGGCGGTCGAGGACGTGGCCCGGCAAAGAGCCGCCGGCCGCCTCGTCGTCGAGCCGGTCTGGAACCCGTTCTGGTCGGTCACGAACGTCATCGGCTCCGCCTGGATGGCCCGCGACCGGCTGACCGGCCCGTTCGTCTACCTCCACGCCGACACCGTCTTCGAGCCCTCGATCCTCGACGACCTCCTCGCGGCGCCCGGGCCGGCCGCGCTGCCGGTGGACCTGCGCGCGTGCGAGCCCGAGCAGATGAAGGCACGTATCGAGGACGGCCGGATCCTGCATCTCTCGAAGGAAATGTCGGACGCGGCGACCGCCGGCGAGTTCATCGGGATCGGCGTGTTCCGCGACGAGGCCCTGGAGCCGGTCCGGGCCGGTCTCGACGCGGTCCTCGAGGCCGGCACGTTGACGGCGTACTTCGAGGCCGCACTGAACCACGCCATCGACGCCGGCCTGGTCATCCATCCGGTCCCGACCGCCGGCCGAGCCTGGACCGAGATCGACTTCCAAGCCGACCTCGAGCTCGCGCGTTCGATCCTGCCGCGGCTGACGGCGGCGCCCGGCTGATATCATCCCGCGGCACGAGTTCGAGCCACGGGCTGTCCATCCGAGCGGACGCCGGCCGAACGGGGCGGAGGGCCATGACATCGCCGACGGGCACTCAGCGACTGCTTGACTTCGAACCGGAGTGGGTCCTGTTCTGGGGTCATGCGGTGGCCGGGTTCCAGCTCGACATCTGGATCCCGTACATCCGCCGGAGCCGGTACCGCTTCGCCATCATGTCCGGCGTCGACGGGTTCTCGGACCCGGTCCGGGAGCGCATCGCTGCCCTGCCGAACTGCATCATCCTCGAGCCCTACGAGGAGGCCCGCGCGTCGCTCCGCTCGACGAACGGGCTCAAGGGGTTCCTGTACATCGGGACCCGCGAGGAGAACTTCCGGATCGTCAACCGGTTCGGCGGGAAGCTCCACGTCTGGCTGGGCCACGGCGAGAGCGACAAGATCTACAACGCGTTCCGGACGGCGTCTCTCTACGACTCCATGTTCGTTGCGCGCTACGGCGTGACGAAGCGTTACCCGCGCGCGATCCGTCGCTGGGTCGCCGGCGGCGCCTGCGCCATCGGGACGCCGATCGTCGAAGGGCTGGTCAAGGACCCTTGGGAACGACCGAGGCCGATCCGGACGATCCTGTACGCGCCGACGTGGGAGGGCGGCTCGGTGAAGGCCGACTACACGTCCCTCCCCGAAGTCGGTCCCGCTCTGCTCGAGGCCATGCCCGGGCTCACCGAGCGGGGCATCTCGGTGATCATGCGGCCGCACCCGGCGACCGGCCGTCGCCGCCCGGAGCTCCTCGAAATGCGCGACGCCCTGTTCGCTGCCGGCGCGCGCCGGGGCGGGGCGAAGACCGCTGACTTCGCCGAGGCGGACGTGATCATCAGTGACATCTCCGGCGTGACGGCCGAGTTCCTCTTCACCGAGAAGCCGGCCATCCTGCCCGCATCCACGCGGCTCGCGTCTATCGGCAAGGACGACGCGCGTCTCGCCGCGGAGTACCCGTGGGTCTACCGCTGGCGTCCCGAGGACGAGAGCCTCATCGAGCGGCTCGATGCCCTCCAGGCGAGCGACCCGTTGCGCGGGAAGCGGGCCGCCTCGGCCCGGGACATGTTCCACGGGCACCGGTCGCTCGACGACGCGGTGCTCTCATTCGACACGGCGCTGTCGTCCGTCCGTTGGCGCAAGACATGGGTGCCGGTCCGCTGGGTGTACGAGACCAAGCGACTCCTCGCGCGGATGCGCCCGCGCCGCCCGCGATCGATCGAGCCGTTGACCGCGAAGAACGAGCCCGAGGACTGAGACCGCTCAGGTGGGGGCCGGCTCGATCCGCGCGGGCCGCACCCGGAGCGCCGGACCGCCGATGATCAGGCCGACGACCAGGCACGTGCTGAGCACGACCGCGAAAACGTAGAAGGGCAGCTTGATGTCCTGCGACGCGAGCACGCCGGCGCCGAGCGAGGCGACGATGAACCCGAGCGTGCCGGCCGCCCCGAACAGGCCTTGTGCGGTCGAGGACCGACCCGGTGGCGAGTTGGCTGCGACTACCGCGTAGAGCGCGGGGTTCAGGAACGCGAACCCGGTCGCCTCGATGAGGATGAGCGGGACGGCCGTCACGGGATCGGTGATGCGCGTGTAGACGATGCCCATCGCCACCGGCAGGATCGAGCCGACGATGATGAATGCGAACGATCCGCGCCGGTCGACGATCCGCCCGGCGATCGGCGAGAACACGAGGACGGGCAGGCCGAACATCGCGAAGGTCAGCCCGATGAGCGCGAGATCGGCCCCGAGGCCCTGGAGGAACAGGCTCCAGATGACCTCATACGTGCCGCCCGCGAAGTAGCCCCCGGCGTTGATGACGATCGCTGCGATCAGGCCGCGATTCCACAGGCGCATCGGCGTCGTCGGGCCAGCCGTCCGCGTGCGATCGGCATCGACGTCGGCCGCGGCCCGGCCGGCGATGGAGGGCGGCTCCGAGCGGAACTCGGTCGAGTCAGGCGCGGGCGCAGGGTGCGTCCGGACGGGCGTTTCGCGGACGCGCAGCGCGATGGCGAGGGCGGAGAGGACGGCCGCGACCGCGCTGAAGACGAACACGAAGGCGATGCCCCCGAAGTTCGCGGCACCGATGGCGGCGATCGCGGGGCCCAGCAGCAGGCCGCCCATCTGGGCCGCCCCGTACAGCCCGAATGCCTCGCCGCGCTTGCCTTCCGGCGTCGCGTCGGTCAGATAGCCACGCGCGGCCGGGTCGTAGAGCGCGGCACTCAGCCCGGCCAGAGCCCGGAGCACCAGGAACGCCATCGGCCCGGTGAGGAGCAGCGGGAGCGCGCCGAAGAGGCCGGTCGCGAGCAATCCCACCACCATCAATGGGACGCGGGCCGTGCGGTCGGCCAGATAGCCGAAGATCGGTTCGCTCACGAGACGCGCCGCCGGCCATGCCGCGATGACGAGGCCCAGGGTCGAGAGGTCGACGCCCTGCTCGGTGAAGTAGAGCGGCAGGACGGGCAGCAGGCCGCCGAACCCGAGCCATACGACGAACTCGGCGATGAGGAGCGGCAGGATGCCGCCCCACTGGTCGAGCCAGAGCGCGAGGCGGCCGGTGCGGCGGGTCGTGGTCATGGCATCCGGAGCGGGTGTCGTGGCCATCGAGCCTATCGCGCGGACATGACCGGGCACCCGCCGGATGCGAGGCGCAGGACGACGCGGGAGCCGGCGGAGCGGCGACAGCATCGCCCGAGCCGGCCGCCCCACCGTATACTTGGCGACCCCGCCCGACCGCCCCTCGGGTCGCCCCCACGTCGTCGAGAAAGGCATGCCCATGCCCGTCATCACTGCCGAAGGCCTGGTGAAGATCTACCGGAGCCGCAAGAACGAGGTCCGCGCCCTCGATGGCCTCGACCTCACGGTCGAGGAAGGGACCGTCCTCGGCCTGCTCGGGCCCAACGGCGCGGGCAAGACCGACGACGGTGCGCATCCTGGCCACCCTCCTGCGTCCGGATGCGGGGCACGCGACCGTGGCGGGCTTCGATGTCGTCAAGCAGGCGCAACAGCTCCGCTCGGTGATCGGACTGTCCGGCCAGTACGCGGCCGTCGACGAGAACCTGACCGGTCGCGAGAACCTGTGGATGTTCGGGCGGCTGTACCAGCTCTCGAGTGCCGAGGCACGCAAGCGCGGTGATGAGCTCCTCGAGCAGTTCGAGCTGACCGACGCGGCCGATCGGGTCGTCAAGACGTACTCGGGCGGGATGCGCCGCCGGCTCGACCTCGGAAGCGCTCTGATCGGGCGACCGCGGATCCTGTTCATGGATGAGCCGACGACCGGCCTCGACCCGCGCAGCCGGCTCGGGATGTGGGACGTCATCCGTGGCCTCGTGCGCGAGGGCACGACGCTCCTGCTGACCACCCAGTACCTCGAGGAGGCCGACGAACTCGCCAACACGATCGCCGTCGTCGACCACGGGGTGATCATCGCTCGCGGCACCGCCGACGAGCTCAAGTCGCAGGTCGGTGGCGAGCGGATCGAGGTCGTCGTTCGGGACCGGGCCGCCGTTCCGCAGAGCCATGGAGTTGCTGTCGGCCGACTGCAAGGGCGAGGTCACGCTCGACGAGCACACGAGGCGGCTGACGGTGCCGGCCAGCGGCGGTGGTGCCACGGTCCTGGTCCAGGTCGTGCGCGACCTCGACGAGGCCGGGATCGTCATCGACGACATCGGCCTACGCCGGCCGACGCTCGACGATGTCTTCCTCGCCTTGACCGGTCACGCGGCAGAACTGTCGGCATGGGCCGACGGGGACACGACCGCCCGAGGAGAAGATCGCATGACGGCAGTCCGAGTCTCGACACCGGCCGCGCCGGCCCCGATCGGCAGCGTCCGCCGCGCGTTCAATGACGGCCTCGATCGTCGCGTGGCGCAACCTCAAGCGCATCCCGCGCATCCCGGAACTGGCGATCTTCGCGATCCTCCAGTCGATCATGTTCGTTCTGCTCTTCGCGTTCGTCTTCGGCGGCGCGATCCCGATCCCGGGCAACCCCAACCCGAACGCCTATCGCGAGTTCCTGATGCCCGGGATCTTCGCCCAGACGATCGTCTTCGCCGCGGCGACGACCGCCATCGGCATGTGCGATGACGTCAACAAAGGGATCATCGACCGCTTCCGCTCGCTGCCGATGGCGCGTTCGGCGGTGCTCACCGGGCGGACATCGTCCGACGTCGTCTACAACGCCGGCATCCTCGTCGTGCTGATGGTGAGCGGCTTCGCGGTCGGCTGGACCAACCACAACGGGTTCGTCGCGCTCTTCGAGGGGGTCGCGCTCCTGCTGCTCTTCGCCTTCGCGATGTCCTGGATCGGCGTCTGGCTCGGACTCTCGGTCCCGACGGTCGAAGTCGCTCAGCAGGTCTCGTTCACGGTCATCTTCCCGATCACGTTCATGTCGAGCGCATTCGTCCCGATCGCGGAGCATGCCGGACTGGCTCCAGCCATTCGCCGAATGGAACCCGACCAGCACACTAAGCTCGAGCCTGCGACGACTGTGGGGCAACCCGGAGACGAACCCGCCGGGCAGCAGCCTGGCGTCCACTGAGCCGATCCTCGTGACGCTCATCTGGGTCGTGGTCATCGTCGCGATCTTCGCGCCGCTCGGGGTCCGCCGCTATCGCAACATGAGCCGCTGAGCGAGACGCCCTGACGCCGGGCCGGCCACGTATCATCGGGTCGTGCTGCCCGCCTCCCGCGATCCTCGCCGTCGGGCTCGTCCTCGCGCTGTTCGTCCTGCTCCCCGCGCGACGACTCCAGCTGGCGGGGTTCTGTTCGCGGGTCGATCGGGCTGTACGCCTTCGGCCTGTGGTTCGTCGCGTTGCTCCTCGCGATCCGCCCGGGCGCGGCCCGGTTCCTCATCCCGATCCTGATGATGGCCTACATCGCGCCGTTCGTGGCCGCGCCGGACGCCGTCGCCCGATTCATACGGCGCGGTCGGGGCGGTGGGCCCGGGACGGGCGGCCATGCTCGCCGCCGGATCGCCCGCCGATGAAGAACGTGACGCCGCCCGACGACCGGGTGGCCGGCGGGTGACCCATGGCGTGAGCGTGCCCGGCCCGGTCGCGCTCCACGGTGGCGGAGAGTTCGAGCCTGGCGACGAGCCGTTCCTCGACGCCTTGCTCACGACCGCGGGCGCGCTCGTCGACGACGGCGAGCCGATCCGGGTCGCGGTCGTCCCCACCGCGGCGGCCCGCGGCCGGCCCGACCTCGCGGCAGCCCATGGCGTCGCGGCCTTCGAGCGCGTCGCCGGCCGTGCCGGTCGCCCGGTCCGGGTCGAGCCGGTGATGGTCGTTGACGCCACCTCGGCCGCCGATACGACGCTCGCGGACCGTCTGCGCGCCGCCCACGTCATCCATTTCCCGGGCGGCGACCCGGGGATCATCCCGCGGACACTCCCCGGCACAGCGGCCCTAGCGGCGATCCAGGCCGCCCGTGGCGCAGGCGCCGTCCTCGCCGGCGCCAGCGCGGGGGCGATGGCGATGGCGCCTCTGACGTGGACATCGGACGGCGTCGTGCCGGGCCTGGCGATCGTGCCCGGAGTGGTCGTCGCCCCGCATGCGGACCCGGCGGCATGGGCGCGGACCGTCGCCCAGTACGCGGACCTGTTGCCGCCCGGCATCGGGCTGCTCGGGCTCGCGGAGCGCACCGGCGTGATCGTGACTGCGGGCGAGCCGTGGCTCGTCGCCGGGGAAGGCGAGGTCCGATGGCTCACCCGCGGCGGCGCCGAGCCGGTGGTCGGTCGCCACGGCGATCGCATCGACGGTCCGAGGCTAGCCGCCGCGACCTGACGCTCCCGCCAGGGACGGGCCGTCGTCAGCCGTGGCCCGCAGGCTGCGCGCGGCGTAGATCGCACCTAGGAACCGGCTTGGCACGCGCCCGATCCGGGTCGTCTCGACCAGCCCGGCCTCGCTCGCCAGCCGCTCCCACGTGCCCTCGCTGAACGGGTGCGGGACCCAGGGGTTGCCTCGGTCGGTGTCGTACTCGACGACCACGAACGCGCCACCCGGCCGAAGGTGCGTGGCCAGCCGCCGGACCACCTCGACCTGGCGATCGCGCGCGCTGAAGTGCAGGCTGTTGGCCGCGACGATGCCGTCGAGCAGCGGCAGGACGAGCGGGGCCTCGAAGTCGGCTCGTCGGACGACCAGATCGATGCCCGGATAGCGGGCGCCGACCGCCTGCGCGTTCACCACCAGCGCCCGCTGGTCGCGGTCCACGGCGACGATCCGTCCGCCCGGCCCGAGCAGGTCCGCCAGCGCCAAGGTGAAGGCGCCCTCGCCCGCGCCGATGTCCGCCCAGGTGCGACCGTAGCCGGTGACGCCGTCGCGGATGAGCGCGACGTGGTCCGCGTGATCCATCGGCGCCGCGTGCCTCAGCCGGTGTTCTGGAGGCCGGCCGCCACGCCGTTGACGGTGAGCTGGACGAGGCGCAGGACCCGGCCGCGCTCCGGGTCGTCGCGGGGCAGCTCGCGGAGCCGGGCCAGGAGGCGGACCTGGAGCTCGGAGAGTGAATCGACGTACGGGTTCCGCAGCGCGATCGAGCGCTGGAGGACGGGTGCGTCGTCGAGGAGTCGGTCGCGGCCGGTGATGCGCCGCAGCATCGCGACGGTCCGGTGGAACTCGGTCTCGATCGTCGCCCAGCGGCCGGCGTCGCCCTCCCCGTGGGCGAGCGCGGCATACAGGCGCGCGACGCCCATGTCGGCCTTGGCCAGGCTCATCTCCGCGTTGTCCACGAGGCTGCGCAGGAACGGCCAGTCGCGGGCCAGTCGCGCGACGGCGTCCAGGCCGGCCTCACCGTGGACGGTCCGGTAGCGCTCGATGGCGGTTCCGAGCCCATACCAACCCGGCAGGTTGATCCGGGCCTGCGACCACGCGAAGGTCCAGGGGATGGCGCGCAGGCTGTCGATCGATGGCGCGCCCTCGGAGCGTCCGCGGGCCGCCGGCCGGGAGCCGAGCCGGAGGTCGGACAGCTCCGCGATCGGGGTGACGTCGCGGAAGAACGAGGCGAATCCAGGGTCGTCGTGGATGAGCGCCCGATACGCCTCCCGCGACGTCGCGGCCAGCTCATCCATGATCGGGCGCCCGACCGCAACAGCCGCCGCGAGACGTGCGTCGTGCTCCGGCGTGGACGCCAGCAGGACCGCCGCTGTGACCTGCTCGAGGTGGCGGCGGGCGATGACCGGGTCCGAATAGTTGGCGGCGATGACCTCGCCCTGCTCGGTGAGCTTGAGACGGCCGTCGACCGAGCCCGGCGCCTGGCCGAGGATGGCCCGGTTCGTCGGGCCGCCGCCGCGGCCGATCGCGCCACCCCGGCCGTGGAACAGCGTCAGCTCGATGCCCTCGGCACGGGCAACCGCGATGAGCGATTCCTGGGCCCGATGGAGCATCCATGCCGCGGCCAGGAAGCCCGACTCCTTGTTCGAATCCGAGTAGCCGAGCATCGCCTCCTGGCGATCGCCCCGCCCCGTGAGGTGGGCGCGGTAGGCCGGATCGCGGAGCATCGCCTCGAGGATCGGACCGGCCGCGTCCAGGGCCTCGGTCGTCTCGAACAACGGCACGACGTCGAGTGCCGGCGGCGCGTCGCCCGTTGCGATGCGGGCCAGCGTCAGCACATCGGTCACGTCGCTCGCCGACGAGGTGAAGCTCACGACGACCCGCCGACACGCCTCGACGCCGTAGCGGGCCTGGATCGCCGCGATCGAGCGGAACGTGGCGGTCACCTCGCCCAGCGGGACGCCCGGTGAGACCTCGACCGAGAGGTCGGCCGTGGCCGGGTCGTCGCCGAGCGCCGCGAGGGCAGCGCGATGGACGACCGCGTGCTGGCGGATCTCGAGCGACGCGAGGTGGAACCCGAACGTGCCCACCTGCCAGCGCAGGTCGGCCACGTCGCCCCACGCGACGCGTTCGAGGCCGTCGGCGAGCAGCGCCTCCTGGAGCTCGGCCAGCTCCGCGTCGAATTCGTCGGCAGACTCGTAACGCCCGGTCAACGCGGCCGGCTCGCCGGTCAGGGCGGCGCGCGTCCGGCGCAGCCGCTCTGCGATGAACCCGAACCGCTGGCGGTACGGCTCGTCGGGGAAGCGGCGTCGGACCTGCCGGTCGACCTCGGGCAGCGTCTCGGCGTCGCGGGCGAGACGCGACGCGAGGTGCCGCGACACCCGTTCGGGCGAGATCGCCGCCGCGGTCGTCTGCATGAGGCGGGTCGCGACGGCCTCGTACCCGTGCAGGACGTGCTCGGCCTGGATGCGCAGCGTCCGCTCGCTGATGTCGGCCGTGACCCCTGGGTTGCCGTCGCGGTCACCGCCGATCCAGCTCCCCCAGCGTAGGTACGGTCCGGTTCGCGGTCGGCGGGTCCCCGTCCGCCCGGAGTCGGTCGCGGCGCCCGCACCGCGTCGTGACGCCGGTGGGTCGAGGGCGCCGTCGAGCGCGCGGTACAGGCGGGGCACGACCGTGAACAGCGTCGCATCGAAGAACGCCATCGCCGTGCGGGCCTCGTCGAGCGGCGTCGGGGCGACCGTGCGCAGGTCGGACATGCGCCAAAGGAGCGTGATCTCCTCGCGCAGCCGGCGGCGGACGTCGCGGTCATCCGATGGCGTCAGGCGCGGATCGTCGAGACGCTCGAGCAGGGCCGCACAGCGACGCAGCGCGACGAGCGCCGTGCGGCGGCGAGCCTCGGTCGGGTGGGCGGTCAGGACCAGGGTCACGGACAGACGCCCGAGCAGCTCGTCGATCTCGGGCTCGCTCCGCCCGGCTCGGCGGAGCGCTCCGATGGCCTCAGCGACCGAATCGTCGAGGACGCCATCCCGGGCGGCCCGTTCTCGGCGCCGGAGCGCCCGGGCCCGGCCCCGTGCCTCCACGAGGTTGACGAGCTGGAAGTAGAGGGCGAAGGCCCCGATGACCGCTTCGGCCGACCCGAGATCGAGGCCGGTCAGGTCCTCGTCGAGACGGCGCCGCTCGTCGGGGTCGTCATCGTGCCGCAACGCGATCGTCCGGCGGCGGACCCGCTCGACAAGCTCGAACAACTCGGGGCCCGCCTGTTCCGACACGACCTGGCCGAGCAGCGCGCCCATCAGACGGACCTCGGCCGAGAGCGTGTCCGGGGCGCCGGACGTGCCGATCCCGGCCGGCTCGGCCCGCACGGCCGCCGAGGTCGCGCGGCGCGACGAGGGGCTCACGACGGCCTACCTTGCGGACCGTACCGTCTCGCAACCTTTCCCCGGCCGCAACCTTTCGAGGGGCCGACCTTCCCTACGCTTGTAAGGTGATGGCCATGTCGACAGCCCGGCCAGGTGCCGCTCGAGCTCCCGCACCCGTCGAGGCGCGGCCACGCCCGACACCCCGAGGCCGGTACGAGCTCGACCAGCTGCGCTTCCTCCACCAGGTCCTGCGCCTCGCGACGACCGCCCAGACCTGGGACGAGCTGCTCGAAACGGTGATCGATGGGACCCGCGACGCCTTGCACGCGGACGTCTCCTCGCTGTACCTGGTGGACCGGGATGGAGCGTACCTGACGCTCGCGGCGACCAACGGCCTCGACCGCTACCAGATCGGCCGGGCCCGGGTCCCGTTCGGAGAAGGCGTGACGGGCCGCGTCGCCGCCTCGCAGCAACCACTGGTCATCGCGGACGTGAAGGCCGATCCCCGTTTCCTGTGGGTCCGCGGCATCGACCAGCGACGCTTCGTCGCCTCGATGCTCTCCGTGCCGCTCTCCTGGCACGACCAGACGGTCGGGGTGCTCAACGTCCAGACCGAGCGGCCGCGCGACTTCAGCCGATCGGACGTCAACCAGCTCGGCGCGGTCGCGGACCTGCTCGCGGGCATCGTCGAGAAGGGCCGCCAGCAGTCCGAGGCCGAGGCGCGGGTGGAGGCGCTCAAGGCCATCGACGAGGCGCGCAGCGAGCTGATCGCCCTCGTGACCCACGAGCTGCGCACGCCGTTGGCCGTGGTCCGCGCCTACACCGACCTTCTGGCCGAGGAGCCGCCGCTCGTCGGGCGCAAGTCGCGCGACCTCGAGCGGCGCGAGACGCGGGCCGCCTGGCACCGCGCGACGCTCGAACAGGTCGAACGCCTTGACCGGCTCGTCGACTCGATCCTCGCGTCCGTGCGTGTCGTCCCGGAGGGCCCCGCCAGCGTCACGCCGATCGATGTCCAGACCGTGGTCGATGAGGTCCTCGGCTCGGTCCGGCCGTTGCTCGCCAACCACCCGGTCGACGTGCGACCGACGCCCCGCCTCCAGGTCCTCGCCGACCCGCCACGACTTCGCCAGATCCTCGAGCATCTCGTCGAGAACGCGGTCAAGTACGCCCCGCCTGACACGACCATCACGATCGACTGGTCGCTCATCGAGGGCGTCGTCCACCTCGGCGTCAGCGACGAGGGGCCCGGCATCCCCGAGGAATGGCGCGAGCGGATCTTCGAGCCGTATGCCCGACGTGACACCCACACCGCCCGCGGCTCGGGGATCGGGCTGTATGCCGCCAAGCGACTCGGTGAATCGATGGGCGCCCGGTTGTGGTGCGAGCCCGCTCGCACCCATGGCGCCCGCTTTGTCGTCGCCCTCCCGGCCGCCGTCGCGGTCTGACCCAGGATCGAGAGGAACATGATCACGATGAGCACTCGTCCGCTTCGGATCCTTGTCGTCGATGACGACCCGGCGATGGTCGGCGCGGTCACCGCGCTGGTCGGGACCGAGGGTCACCAGGTCATCACGGCGTACGACGGCCTGACCGCCGTGAAGCGATTCCGCGAGGAGCATCCCGACCTGGTCCTGCTGGACCTCGCGATGCCCGGGCCGGACGGCTTCAGCGTGGCCGGCCAGATGCGCGCCGTCGGCCAGGCGCCGATCATGATCGTGTCGGGCGAGAGCGGCGAGGCCGCCAAGGTCCGGGCGCTCGGGCTGGGCGCGGACGACTACCTCACCAAGCCATTCGGCAAGGCCGAGCTGCTGGCGCGGATCGCCGCGATCATGCGCCGCGTCGACCGGGCGGGTCCCGGTGGCGGACCGGCGGGCGGGCCGCTCGAGGCCGGGCCACTGGTCCTGGAGCCGGGACGACACGAGGCTCGCGTCGGCGACACCTCGCTGACCCTCACGCCGACCGAGTTCCGTCTGCTCGAGGCGCTCGTCCGGGCGGGCGGAGACATCGTCCCGCACCTGCAACTGGCGCGTGCGGGCTGGCCGGCCGAGACCGACCCCGATCTGCTGTGGCTGAAGCCGCACCTCGCACGCCTCCGCTCCAAGGTCGAGGCGGCCGGCGGGCCGCACGTGGTGGCGGTCCGCGGCGTCGGCTACCGGATCGTCGTCGACGAGTAGCGCCCCGGCGAACGGCCGCGTGGCCGCGCCGGGACCGGTCAGACCGCGACGGCGATCGGGCGACCCGTCGCGTCGTGCGCGGCGTCGGCGCACCCGACGCGGCAGCCGCGGGCGTCGCGGCCGGCCAACGGGTTGAAGTGGAACCAGGCGTCGCCGTTCTCGGCGAGCCGACACCCACACGAGGCGCACGTCACCGGCGCGCTGTGACCGTCGCGCACGGCGATCGTCCGAAGGGTCGGATCGGAGGGTTGGATCATCTGGGGTGGCCTCCGAACAGTGGTGAGTGGGTGGGCATCGAGTGGGAGTCGCGGGGAGACTGCCCCATCGTCGATCAAGGCTAGGGACGCTCGGGCGCCGCGTCGGCGTCGGGACGGCAACGAAGGGGTTGCGGTCGGGTTGCGAGCACGCCCAGGGGTGCCGGAGGCTAGAGTGCGATCGGGGCGCTGATGACCTGCTGCCATGTCGCCCGGAGGTCCGCCCGGAGGGCAGGAGCAAGACGATCGCCGAGGAGCGCCTCGCAGAAGCGCATTCCAGATGCCGACGACGCCCACCCAGACCCCGGAACCCAGGGATTTCTGGATGACGGTGGTCGCCCGACCCTCAATTCGGCGAGCATGTCGCGGCTCGACGAGTCGGTCGAGCCGACCAAGCAGGGTCGGTCGCGCGACCCATTGCTCGACCTCCTCGCCATTGACCGCGAATGCCAGTCCCGCGAGCATGCGCGTCCACAGCGTCGCAAGCGCGGCTTGTTCAGCTTTCGTCAGCTTGACGCGGCTCGATTTCGACATCGAGAAGGACTCGCGCGCCGGCCAGGTCGCGAGCGTAGGAGCATCACGGACGGCCGGCTCAAATGCCGCGATCTGCTCCGGCGTCAGGCCTCTTGCGACGTGTTCGAGGGCTTCGACCCGCCTCTGTAGTCGACCCTCTTCGGTCGGATCCGTCATCAGGCGTCGAGTCTAGACGGCCGACGCGGTCGAGCCCTAGCCGAGTTGTGCCGACACTCCCGGTTGCGAGCGCTCGATCGGGATCGCGGCGAGGGTCGCGGCCGGCTCGACGGTTGCCATCACCGGCGCGGCCGGTGGGGCGATCGGTTCGACGACCCAGACCTCGGCGGCGAAGTCGGCGTCCTTGAGCAGGCGTGCGGCGAGCGCTGAGCCGGCGTCCCGATGGGCCACGAGCAGGCGATCGAGCTCGGCCAGCCGGGCCGGGCCGTCCTCGCGCTCGGCCAGGACCGCCGCCAGGCGGACCGCCGACACGCTGCCATCCGCGAGCGCGGCGGCATGGCGGCCGGCCGGGTCGTAGAGATAGGCGCGTCCGCCGGTCATCCCGGCACCGAAATTCGCTCCGACCGGGCCGAGCACGACGACGACGCCACCGGTCATGTACTCGCAGCCGTGCGGGCCGATGCCTTCGACCACGGCCTCCGCGCCCGAGTTCCGGACCGCGAAGCGCATGCCGGCCCGGCCGACGAGGTGCAGCCGTCCGCCGGTCGCGCCGTACAGCACGGTGTTGCCAGCGATGGCCTCGCTCGACGGGTTCGGCCGCGAGGTCCGGTTCCGGCACGATCGTGACAGAGCCGCCCGAAAGCCCCTTGCCGACGTAGTCGTTCGCCTGGCCGACGAGCTTGAGCTCGATGCCCGGGCCGGCGAACGCCCCGAACGACTGCCCGGCCGAGCCGCGCAGTTCGAGACGGACCGGGCCGCGCAAGTCGCCGCGCTCGAGGGCGCCGGTGAGCGCGGCTCCGAACGAGCGATCGGCCGTCGTGACGCGCAGGCCGGTGGCCGTCACGGAACCCTGGCCACGGAACGCGGTGGCGATGCCGGCCTCCAGGACCGACGCCTGGCCGTAGCGGACGCCGTGACCGGCGGTCGCGGGATCGGATCGGCGGGTCGCGGACGCGCCCCACGGCGCGGCGCCGATGACCGGCAGGAGTTCCGCGCGAGCCTCGCGCAGAGGCGTCAGCAGCCGGCGACTCTCCCCGATGATCTCGCCCACGGAGCGGGCGCCGACGGCTGCCAGCTCGCGACGGAAGTCCTCGGCCAGCGCGACCGCGAAGCGTTCGACGTCCTCCGGCGTGCCCGCGAACTTCGCGCGCAGGTCGTCGCGCTGGGTGGCGATCCCGGTCGGACAGGTGTCGAGGTGGCACTGGCGGGCCATGTCGCAGCCGAGCGCGACGAGCGCCGCGGTCCCAAACGCGAACTCCTCGGCGCCGAGCAGCGCCGCGACGAGCAGGTCGCGCCCGGTCTGGAGGCCGCCGTCCGAGCGCAGGACCACGCGGTCGCGGAGGTCGTTGCGCAGCAGGACCTGGTGGACCTCGGCCAGCCCGAGCTCCCACGGGGCGCCGACGTGCTTGATCGACGACAGCGGCGACGCGCCGGTGCCGCCGGCATGGCCGGAGAGGTGGATGTACGAGGCTCCGGCCTTGGCCACGCCCGCGGCGATCGTCCCGACCCCGCGCCCGGCCACGAGCTTGACGCCGATCCGGGCGGCCGGGTTGATGGCGCGCAGGTCGGCGATGAGCTGGGCGAGGTCCTCGATCGAGTAGATGTCGTGGTGCGGCGGCGGGCTGATGTAGCTCTGGCCGGGCTGGCCGCGACGGAGCGCGGCGATGTACGCGGTCGCCTTGCGACCGGGCAGCTGGCCGCCCTCACCGGGCTTTGAGCCCTGGGCGATCTTGATCTCGAGCTGGTCCGCGCGGGCAAGGTACGTGGAGGTGACGCCGAAGCGTGCCGACGCGACCTGCTTGATGCGCGCGTCGTGGCGCTTGCCGTCCGGGCCGGGCGCATACCAGGCGGGATCCTCGCCACCCTCGCCGGTGTTCGCGGCGCCGCCGGCACGCTGGATGCCGATCGTCAGCGCCTGGTGCGCCTCGGGCGACAGGGCGCCGACGCTCATCGCCGAGACGACGAACCGGCGCACGATGCTTCGGGCGTCCTCGACGTCGACCAGGTCGGTCGGGACGAGCGCCCGGCGGACGCGCAACTCGTCGCGCGGGACGGCGCGATCGGCCGGCCCGCGCGCAAGGGCCTCGCGATAGCGGGCGAGCGCGGCGTCCACGTCGTCCGCCGTGCCGTTGTTCGCGAGTGCCGTGATGACCGCGGCGTTCTTCGGGGAGAACATGTGGGCCTCGCCGTCCGCGCGGAAGCGGGCGAAGCCCGGGATCCGGGAGGCGCGGCTCGCGGCCCGGGACCGGCGGCGCGATGGCGGCCGAAGCGGCGCCGCGCCGGAGCTGGCGCTCGGCCAGGTCGGTGAAGGTCGTCCGGCCCGGCCATGCCGCGGCCGTCGGGAAGCAGCGCGCGACGACGGCCGCATCGAGGTCGATGACGTCGACGAGCGCCCCGCCGATGTACGAGGCAACGGAGCTGATGCCCATGCGGGCCAGGGTCTTCCGCAGGCCGGCCTCGAAGGCCGTCACGAGCCCCTCGATCGCCTGGGCCGGCGTGACCGCCTCGGCGCCGCGCGTCCCCGCCAGCTCGGCCGCGAGCTCGATCGCCAGGCGCGGATGAACCGCTGTCGCGCCGACCGCGAGCAGCATCGCCATCGCATGGACGTCGAGGACGTCTGCGGCATCGATGACGAGGTCGGTGCGCCCACGCAGGCCGGCCTCGGTCAGCGCGGCATGGACGGCGCCGGCAGCAAGGATCGACGGCACCGGGAGTCGATCGAGATCGAACCCGTCGTCGGACAGCAGGAGGACCTCGACACCCGCCTCGGACAGGGCGACGGCCTTCGAGGCCAGCCGATCGATGCCGCCTCCAGGCCGGCGGGCCCGTCGCTCGCGGCCCAGGTGATGTCGAGCCGGCGGAAGCGCTTGCCGCCGGCGCGGATGGCTTCGAGCAGCCCCGTGAGGTCGGCGACGATCGGCCGGTCGAGCCGGAGCGTTCGCGGGCCCCGCGGCGGGCCGCCGAGCAGCGCGGGTCGTCGTCCGAGCTCGACGCGCAGGTCCATGACGATCCGCTCGCGTTCGGGGTCGATGGCGGGGTTCGTGACCTGCGCGAAGGCCTGACGGAGGTGGTCGGCGATCGGGCGGTCCAGCCGGCCCCGGCCGGGCGTCGGCGTGTCGTCGCCCATGCTCCACAGCGGCTCATGGCCCTCGAGGGCCATCGTCTTGATGTCGAGCCGGGCGCGTTCGGCGTCGAGCCCGGAGAGGTGCCGCAGCTGGACGTCGAGGGGCACGGCCTCATGCGCGAGCGTCGCAGCGGCCACCTCGGGCCGGTCCTCGTGGATCGGCCGGGGGGGTCGTGGATCGGCAGCGCCCGGAGCGCGCGGGTCTTGGCCTCGGCGTCCTCGAGGATCGCGCGGCGGCCGGGCTCGACCAGCAGCAGCTCGCCCGGTCCGAGTCGTCCGCGCCGGATCGTGTCCTTCGCGGCGAAGGGGACCGCCCCGGCCTCGGACGCAACGGCGACAAGACGATCACGCGTGACCGCGAACGACGCCGGTCGAAGGCCGTTGCGATCGACCATCGCGCCGACCCGAACGCCGTCCGCGAAGACGATCGCGGCGGGGCCGTCCCATGGGGCGAGGAATCCGGCGGTCCGACGCCGCAGCGTCGCGACGTGCGGATGCGGCGAGCGTCGCAGGGCCAGCGCCTCGGGGATCGCGGCCAGGAGGGCGGGGGTCAGGTCCCAGCCGGTGGCCATCAGGAGTTCGAGCCCCTCGTCGAGCGAGAGCGAGTCGGAGCCGCCCGGCGAGAGAAGCGGCCCGGCCGCCAGAAGCTCGGCCGCGATCGCCTTCGCGCCGCGATCGCGCGTGCGGCCGCGGACCTGCTCGCGATTGCCGCGGACGGTGTTGATCTCGCCGTTGTGGGCGATGAGCCGGAACGGCTGGGCGAGGCCCCACACGGGATGCGTGTTGGTCGCGTAGCGCTGGTGGAAGACGGTGTACGCGACGGACAACGGCTCCCGCAGGTCCGGGAACAGCTGCGGCAGCCGGGCGCCCGTGACGAGGCCCTTGTAGACCAGCGTCCGGCACGACGCCGATGGCACCGACATGTCCGCCAGTGCGGCCGGGCCCTCGCGGACCGCCGTCTCGAGGCTGCGGCGAGCGACGATCAACCGCCGCTCGAAGGCATCGTCGGTGGCCGGGTGTCCAGCGTCATCGATCGGACGGGTGACGATCGCCTGCGCGAACCCGGGGCGCGACGCAGCCGCCGCCGCGCCGAGCGCGGTCGCGTCGAACGGCACGACCCGCCAGCGTGCGACGGTCAGGCCGCGCGCCTCGAAGACCTCCTTGACCAGCCGCCTGCCGCGTCGCTCGGCCGTGCGGCCACGTGGCAGGAAGACCGAGACGATCGCGGGCTGCGCTGCCGCGAGATCGCCGGCGAGGAGTGTCAGGAGGGAGCGGTCCAGCGGGAGGGCGACGCCCGCGCCATCGCTCGATTCGCCATCGGCCCCGAACGCACCGCGGTGTCCGAGCGCCGCGAGGCCGGCGAGGGCCAGCGGCAGCACCCGGTCCCGGGACCGCCCGCCCGCGTCCGCGACGAACCCGACACCGCACGCATCGTGCTCGTACCGCGCGTCGTAGAGCGGCGCGTCGGTGTCGCGCGAGTGGCGGCGCCGGGGTCGGTCTCGACGGGTCGTGGCCATGGACTGGTCTCCGGAGAGGGTTGAGCGACCGGTCGCCGCCGAGAGGAGTCGGTGGTGACCGGTCGCGAAGGATCGCGCCAAGGTGGGAGGTGCTAGCGCGACCCCGCGGATGGGTCGGCCGGCACCCGCCCGGCGTTACGGCTGATAGGCCGCCTCGCCGTGGACGGCCATGTCGAGGCCGGCTTCTTCCTGGACCGACGGGACGCGGATCCCGAGGATCGCATCGACGACCTTGATGATCACGAACGTAGCGACTACCGCGTAGGCGATCGTGGCGCCGACGGCGAGCAGCTGGGTGACGACCTGCCCGGCGTTGCCGTCGATGAGGCCCGAGTAGGCCTCCTGGACGGCGGCAGTGGCGAAGACGCCGGTCGCGACCGCACCGAACGCGCCGCCGACGC
This sequence comes from uncultured Chloroflexia bacterium, assembly GCA_963704775.1. Taxonomy (GTDB): domain Bacteria; phylum Chloroflexota; class Limnocylindria; order Limnocylindrales; family CSP1-4; genus SPCO01. Next base: position 719,171 of record CAVPHR010000001.1, read on the forward strand.
CGTGGACGGCGAAGACGTCGAGCGCGTCATCGACCTTGACGCGAGCTCGCAGCAGGGTGGCGCTGTAGCAGAGGCCGCCGGCCGCGAGGCCGATGACCAGCGCGCCGCCGGCGGTCACGAAGCCGGATGCCGGCGTGATGGCGACGAGGCCTGCCACGGCACCGCAGGCGGCACCGATGACGCTGACCTTGCCCTTGTGGAGGTAGCTCGCGAGGACCCACGTGATGGTCGCCGCGGCAGCGGCCGTGTTCGTGACGACGAATGCGCTTGCCGCGAGGCCACCCGCGGTCAGCGCGGACCCGGCGTTGAAGCCGAACCAGCCGAACCACAGGAGGCCGGCGCCAAGGACGGTCATCGGGACGTCGTGCGGTTCCATCTTGTCGCCGTTGATCGCCCGCCGGCCGATCAGGATCGCGACGATCAGGGCGGAGACGCCCGAGCTGACGTGGACGACCGTGCCACCGGCGAAGTCGAGAGCGCCGGCCTTGAAGAGCCAGCCATCGACTGACCAGACCCAGTGGGCGATCGGCGAGTAGACGAGGATCGACCACAGGATCGTGAAGAGGACGAAGGCGCCGAACCGCTTGCGTTCCGCGAAGGCGCCCGTGATGAGCGCCGGCGTGATCGCCGCGAACATCATCTGGAATCCGGCGAAGAGGATGAACGGGACCGTCAGGCCGTAGATCGTGCTCGGCTCGAGACCCACGTTCGCGAACCCGACATAGTCGAGGCCGCCGATCAGGCCGAGGCCGCCGACGTCAGTCCCGAAGGCGAGGCTGAAGCCGACGAGGACCCAGACGACGCTGACGAGGGCGAGTCCGAAGAAGCTGTGCATGATCGTCGAGAGGACGTTCTTGCGCCGGACCAGGCCGCCATAGAACAGGGCCAGGCCAGGCAACATGATCATGACCAGCGCCGTGGATGCGAGCATCCAGGCGGTATCGCCGCTGTCCATTCAAACCTCCGCGTCGGTGCCCAGGGCACGTCTGGGCCTGACCGGAAGGCTATGAATCGAGGGGCTAACGGTCGCTCCCACAGCGGGACCGCTTCGGATGCGGTTCGGAGTCGGTCATGGACCGCAATGGCGACACGGTTGCGAGCCGGTGTCGCTCACGCGCGAGTCCTCCGGGTTGCAGCCCCGGTGCTCGCCCTCTCCGGACCGCGACCAGATGCGCACGTGACGTGCCAAAGACCACTGACTAGCAGACCGGCCTCGTCAGCCCTCGTGGGCCAAGCGGACGTGGCCGCTTCGACCGTTCGCCTCCAAGTCCCAGTGCGTTCCGAACGCCCGCAGGCCGCTGATCGAGACGCGGCCGATCTCGTCGGGCAGCGCCGGATCGAGCGTGACCTGCCCGTCGCGCGCCTCCAGGCCGAGCATCGCTCGAACGAGGAGGAGCGGCGCACCGGTCGCCCATGCCTGCGGGCTGCAGGCGGTCGGGTACGGGACGGGGAAGCGGGCGATCGATCGCGGGTAGCCGGAGAATGCCTCCGGCAGCCGGTAGCCGGAGTACGCCGCCGCGTCGAGCAGCGCCATGCGCGATCCGGTTCGCTTCGTCGCGGAAGCCGTATCGGGCCAGGCCGTGGGCGATCAGCGAGTTGTCGTGCGGCCAGACCGTGCCTCGGTGATAGCCGATCGGGTTGAAGCCAGCGTCGTCGGTCGACAGGGTCCGGACGCCCCAGCCCGAGAACAGGGGGTCGGCCATGACCTGCCGAGCCACGATGGCGGCACGCTCCTCGGACACGATGCCCGTCCAGAGCAGCTGCCCGATGTTCGAGGTCAGTCGAGTCGATCGGTCGCTTGTCGCCATCGAGCCCGATCGCGTAGTACCCGCCGCGGGCGTCGATCCAGAAGTCGCGCTCGAAGCGCTCGCGCAGCGCCTCGGCCTCGCTCCGCAGGCGGGCGGCCAGGGCGGCGTCGGCGAACGGGCCTTCGGCAAGCTCGGCCAGCCGGAGCTTCGCGTCATAGACGTAACCCTGGATCTCGGCCGTCGCGATCGGCAGGAACGGGATCGTCCCGTCGGAGAACAGGACGCCGTCGAACGAATCGCGCCAGCACTGGTTGCCGAGGCCCTGGGAGGAGCGCGTCCCGTACTCGACGTAGCCGTCGCCGTCTCGATCCCCGGACTCGTCGATCCAGGCGAGCGCCGCCAGAGCGTTGTCGCGCAGCGAGCCGATCAGCTTCTCGTCGCCGGTCCAGCGCCAGTACTCGGACAGCAGGATCAACCACAAGGGCGTCGAGTCGGCGCTGCCGTAGTACGGGCTGTGCGGCTTGAGACCGAGCTGGGTGAGCTCGCCCATCCGCAGCTCGTGCAGGATCTTGCCCGGCTCCATGTCCCGGAAGTCATCGTTCCTGTCGGCCTGGAACGCGGCCAGGGCGATCAGCGCCCCCTTGGCAGAGGCCCTGGCCGAACGCCACGGTCTGGTAGGCGCTGAGCAGCGTGTCGCGGCCGAAGAGGGTCAGGAACCAGGGCAGACCGGCGGCCGGGAGCCGGATCGTCTCGCCCTCGGTCTTCACCTCGATCCGGAGCGCGATCAGGTCGCGCGCGGTCCGAGCCACCACCTCACCGAGCAGGTGCGAGTCGGTCTCGAGCTGGGGCATCTCGAGCGAGCCAGCCAGCGACCGGGTCGTTGGCCTCGGGGGCGAACACGTCGCCGAAGCTCGCGTGCATCGGCTGCAATTCGCGCGGGCCGAGCTTGAGCGGGACGTGGAGCTCGCAGCGTCCAACGGCCGCCCGCCGGCAGGTCGATCACCCAGGTCAGGCCGTCGCCGTCGATCCGCGTCGCGGCGGCCGAGATCTCGACGGTCGTCTCCGCCGAGAAGGTCTCGTTCGTGTAGCGGAAGGTCAGCCCGGATCGGTCCGTCGGCGGGCGTCCGCTCGATCTGATCGGAGCGGTCACGGACCTTGTCCTTGATCTCGAACAGGTCGGCGAAGTCGTTGTCGACGGCCAGCCGAAGCTCGATCCGGAGGGGCTCATCCAGGTAGCTCTCGAGCTCGAGCCGCTCGTGGAGGCCGTTGCCGACGAACCGGAGCCGCCGCAGGCCGACGCTGTTGGCTTCGAGCCCGTCGAGCCGCGGGTTGGTCAGGAAGAACTCAGCCGAGTAGTAGTCGATGGTGCCGGCCCGCAGGACGAGGAACGCGCCCCATTGACGGTCAGCGCCCATCGGCTCAGGAACCGGGTGTCGGCATGGACGAGGCCGCCGATCGAGCCCTTCGGGACGTCCCCGACCGAGTCGGAGTACATGAACGTGCGGCCCTCGAGCACCGCGATCGCGTCGGGGCCGAGCTCGGGCGGGAGCGTTCGCTTCGGGCCCGGGATGCTCCGATCGACCGTCGTGCCTGGCAGCGGATCGGCCGGCGTTGGTCGTTGGTCGATCACGGCGGATGCCTTGCCCATGACTGGACCTCCCTGCCGGCCGACGTGCGCTTCCTCCGCGAACTGCTGCGGCTCGCCGACCTGCGGTCAGTCTAGGCGCCGATCGTGATCGTGGTGTTTACGGGCGGGCTCGCCATGGCCGCATCGACGGGCATGGTGCGACCGCCAGGGCGCCCTTTACGAGCCGCCGACCACCTTCACCGAGCCGACGCCGGCCTGGATGTCGAGGTCGACCCGGTTCGTGGCAGTCGCGTAGTCGACCGACTGGTAGATGTCGCCGATCCTGGGGAACCGTGCCTCGTCGATCTGCGTGCTGCCGATCGCCATGCGGTTGCGGATCCTCGCAGCGACGCCCGCCGGGATCTCGATCGTGAGCGATGCCGCACCGGTCTCCGCCTTGACCGTCGTGACTCCGGCCGCACGCGGCAGCCGGACGCGGGTGTCACTGGCCCCGGTCTGCAACTGGAGGTTGCGCACCTTCAGATCGATGAGATCGAGTGTCGTCCGACTTGCGCCGCCATCGAGTCGCAGGTCCAACGGCACCTCCGCCGTGAGCCCGACATCCCAGTTGGACCGCCGATCGAGCCACGGCAGGCCGTAGGTCGTGTCCTGCGAGAGGTCGAGGCGGCCCTTGCCGGATCGCCGGTGGTTGACGCCGCCCTCGAACGACCCGTCGAGCAGTCGCCCTGGCGCGGCCACATGGGTGGTCAGCTCACCGGCGCCGAACCGGATCCGAACGTCGGCCTCGACCGCGCCATCGAGCGGAATGTCAAGCGACTCGGTCGAACTGTGGCCGAACGGCAGGAACGCGCCGATGAGGAACCAGACCCCGATGATCACCGCGGCCCAGGGCCAGTACTGGTCGATCAGCTCGGTCGGGCCCTGTCCGAGCCGGCCGGTCGTGCTGAGCAGCAGCAGGATGCCGACGACGATCCAGGCGACCGGCCAGGTGAACGCCCAGATGCCGGCGATACCCGGTCGCCAGGTCAGGAACGTGCTGATGAACGTCGCGACTCCGACGAGGATCACCCACATCGGCCACGCCTGGCTCCACGACCAGCCCGACGTCTGCTGGACGAGGAGGATCACCCCGATCCCGATGAGCCACGTGGCCCCGGTGATGGAACCCCTTCGCGCCGAGGTCATGTCGAACGTGCGGCGCCGGTCACGCGCACCCTCCGCTCGGATCGAGGTTGAACGCGGCGGCGTTGCCGCTGACCGTGAGATCGATGAGCCCGCCGGAGCCCGTGGCGGGCCGCTCCCAGACCGAGCCGGTATGGGTGAGGCCGCGGTCGCCGAGGTTGGTTGCGAACGTCAGTTCCTCGTTGGCGGTGATCCGCAATCCCGCGTCGGCGGGGACGCACAGGTCCATCGCGCTCGCGTTGAGCCTCAGGTCGCCGACCATCGGCGCCGGACCGAGGGTGACCCTGATCCGGCCGGCGTTCGCCGTGACGCTCAGCCGGGACATGGTCGCGCTGCCGGCATCGACCAGGACGTCACCGGCGTTCGCGTCGATCGACACGCGGGCCAGGCTCGCGCTATCGAGTCGCGTGGCGGCACTCGCCCCGTTGACGCGTACCTCGAGCTCGCTCAGGCGGTCCGGCGCCACCGTGACGGTCCAGTCCTGCCGGACGTCGGATCCCTCGGGGGCCCGCAGCGACAGGCGCGTCGACGACTCGCCGATGGCGGGAGCCACCGCGGCGTAGCCGGCCTGCACGTGCCAGCCGGGTCCGGCCTCGGTGGCCAGGTCGACCGACCCACACCGGAGGTCGAGCGTGACGGTCGCCGGTCCGTCGAACGTCCCGGAGCGGTCGATCTGCTGCAGGTCGGCGTTCGGGTCGGCGCAGACGCCGAACCCGACCCATGAACCGGATGCGAGTCCGCCGCCGACGATCAGCCCGAGCACGAGACCCGAGATCGCAGTGCCCAGCACCGCGAAGCTCGTCCGCCCGAGGAGGATCGCGATCCCGACGCCGACAAGGACGAGCGGCCAGAGCCGCCACAGGTCGGCGAGCGCGCTGGGTTCGACGTAGCCGCCCCTGACGAGGAGCGTCAGGCCGCCGACCGGGATCAGGAAGAGCCCCGAGAAGAGGAGGCCCCGGCGGATGCGCATGGTCGATATCTTGGCGCATCGTCACCCCGTCGGGGCGGTCAGGCCGGCGGTTCGAGCGCCATCTCCATGAACACGACGACCGGCACGAGGTGCCGCGGGAAGTCATCCGGCGCGTCGACGTCGCGAAAGCCGGCGCCGCGATAGATGGCGTGGGCGTTGGTCATCGTGTGATAGCTGTCGAGCACCAGGCGCCGGTATCCGATGGCCCGCGCAGCCTCGACGGCCGTCGCGACCAGCCGCTGGCCGATCGCCAGGCCGCGGAACGTCGGTTGGACGTAGAGCCGCTTGACCTCGCCTGTCGTCGCGTCGTGCGGGCGAAGCGCGATGTGGCCGGCCGGCACGCCATCGACCGTCGCGAGGAACAGCCGGCCGGCCGGCGGCGCGTAGATCCCCGGCAGGGAGGCGAGCTCCGCTTCGAAGTTCAAGAACGTCGGGGCCTCGTCGGACGCGGGGTCGAGACTGGCCGCCCAGGTCGTGTACTCGCGCATCAACGCGCGAACCGCGTCGAGCTGCTCGGGCGTCGTCGCCTGTTCGATGTCGACCATGATTCGATGGTAGAGGACCATGGTTCGGGTCACCCAAGCTACCGCGTCAGGGCGCGAACTGGACTTCCACGCCGTCGTGGCGGCTCTTGATCATCGAGCGCCCCGATGCGAGGTCGGCTTCGAGCTCGCAGCAGTCATCGCCTGAGGTCCACGCCATGCGGACACTCGACTCGCTCGGGCTGCGTCACGTCGAGCGATCCGCCAAAGGCCGGATGGGAGCTCCGCAACCGGACCAGCTCGAGGACCCGTTGGACCACCCTTCGCTCCAGTGCCGCCGTGACCTCTCCCGTCGAGTAGTTGTGGCGATTGATCGCCCGACCTTCGCCTGACTCGACCACGGCGGCATGGTCGTTCTCGCCGGCCAGCAACCCGACGTAGTAGATCTGCGGGACGCCCCGCGCGAAGAGCTGGATGGCCCGAGCCGCGACGTATCGGTCGTCGTCGCAGTCGAGTGCCGAGTAGTAGGTGCAGTTGAGCTGATGCACGTCGACGTCGCCGTCGGCGTGGGCTTCGGACAGGATCCGGTTCACGTTGCCGCCGCGGCGTTGGACCAGGTCCGCCAGGTCCAGCATCTCGCCTGGCTCAGGATGCCCGTCGAGGTCCGGGCGCACCGGGATGCCGTCGTGGCAGTCGAGCATCGTGAACTGCCGCTCCGGCGATCGTGCGAGGTGCTGTCCCAGCCGCGCCGCCGACCCTGTCGCGAAAGCATGCAGAAGAAGGCCGGGGAGCACGAAGTCGTAGGTCCAGTACCCATGCCGAGCCAGGGACTCATGGGTGGCGTACTCGTCATGGACCTCGGGCAGCAGGACCAGGCCCAGGGAATCGGCGACGCCGACGATCCAGTCGAGGAACGCGTAGATCTCGGGCTCCACCATGAAGCAGCTCGTGCCGGCCTTCTTGATGACGTAGCCGACGGCGTCGAGCCGGATGATCCGGACGCCGTGCCCGGCAAACGCGCGGAGCCAATCCGTGATCAGGGCACGGGTCTGCGCCGACGTCACGTCGAGGTCGATCTGCTCGGACCAGTCCTTCGTGCCGAACGAGGTCCAGATCCGTTCCTGCTCGCCGGTGCTCGACGATCGTGACGGTCGAGAAGGGCGCCTCGGGCTTGCGCAGGAAGATCCTGGCGACGTCGCCGGCCGGCGGATCGCCGTCCGGCCAGACCTTGTCGAGCGTGATGAACAGGTCGGCGAAGCGCGACTTTCGGCCGAACTGGAGGAAGTCCTCGAACGCGGGGGATCGGCGCGAGACGTGATTGATCATGACGTCGAGGAGGACGTCGCGGCGCGCCGCGAGGCGCTCGATGTCGGCCCACGAACCGAACGCCGGCTCGATCTCGCTCGTAGGTCATGCGGCGCGAAGCCACGATCACCCGACGACGGAAACGGCGGGAGGATGTGGAGGCCTCCGAAAGAGCCCGCGCAATGGGCCATCGCAGGAGATCCTCGAGGGCCGGGAGATCGCCGCCCATGCGAGTCGGCATAGGTCATCAGCTGGGGCGCGATTCGCACTGGGTCCCTTTCAGCGCTGCAGGCACGGCGAATCAGCCACGGAGGCACGATCGGACGGCGGCGGTCACAGGGTAGCGCTCGAACATCGCCGAGGCAGGGTCATCGGCCGTTCAGCCTTTCAGGGAACCCTGCAGCAGGGCCGAGATGAACTGCCGCTGGAAGAGCAGGAAGACGATCAACGTCGGGGTCAGGATCAGCAGCGACCCGGCGCACAGGAGCGGGATGTTCGTCGCGTAGTGGCCCTGATAGGCACCAAGGGCGCCGGCCATGGTCCGCTGGAGTGGGTCCTCGACGAGCACCAGGGCGAGCAGGAACTGGTTCCACGTCCAGACGGACAGCAGGATCGCCAGGGCCGAGACGGCGGGTCGGGCGAGCGGAAGGTGGATCCGCCAGAAGAGATCCCAGGTGTTCGCTCCGTCCACCCGCGCCGCCTCGGAGAGCTCGCGCGGCATGTTGATGAAGTGGGCCCGCATCCAGAACACGGCGAAGGGCATGTACAGGCCGATCAGCGGCAGGACGATGGCCCACTTGGTGTTCAGGATCCCGAGACCGTCGCACCAGGTAGTAGAGCGGCGTGATGATCCCCTCGAACGGGAGGGTGAGACCGAGCAGGAACAGCGAGGAAGAGGAAGCGCCCTCCGGGGATGCGCAGGTGTCCGATGGCGAACCCAGCCATCGTCGAGATGACCACGGCGACGGGAACGACACCCAGCACGATGGTGACACTCGACCAGAGCAGTGCGGGCATCTGCGCGACGTTGAACGCGTCGACGAAGTTGCCCCATTGCGGGTCCGATGGCCACTCGATCCCGAGCGGGGTCGAGTCCGACGGGTGCAGTGCGGCGGACAGCAGGCTGAGGAACGGCAGCAGCGTCAGCGCGACCAGCAGCAGGAGCAGCAGCCTCCCGGTCAGGATCTCGCGGCGCGCGACGATCACGTACTCATCGCCTCGGGCGAGCCGCTGGATCGGCAGCACGCAGACGAGCACCAGGATGAACAGGACCACCGCGAGTGCAGACGCCAGGCCGACTTGCCTGCCGGCGAAGGCCAGCTGGTAGATCTCGAGCCCAGGCACCGTGGTCGACCCGCCAGGACCACCACCGGTCGCGATGTACACGATGTCGAAGCTCGCGAGCGCCGCGATCACCGTGACCGTGATGCAGACACCGATCTCCTGGCGAAGGCTCGGGAGCGTGATCGAACCGGAACTCCTGCAACGCACCGGCGCCATCGAGCCTCGCCGACTCGTAGAGCGCGGTGTCGATCTTGCTCATGCCGGTGAGCAGCAGGATCGTGCACAGGCCGATCAGGACCCAGGCACCGATGATCCCGACGGCAGGCAGCGCCGTGTCGAAGTCGCCCAGCCAGGCCCGCGTGACGTCGCCGAGCCCGATCGCCGACAGGACCTGGTTCACGACGCCTGACGTGGAGAGGACCCACTTCCAGGCGATACCGGCGGCGACGAGCGGGATGATCTGCGGAAGGAAGAGCACCGTCCGGGATGCGGTGCCGAAGCGGCCGGTGGCGATGCGCCGCATGACGGAAGCGACGATGAGCCCAAGGCCGACCGGGATGAAGGAGAAGAACACGATCAGCTTGAAGGCGTTGAGGATGACCCCGACGAGATCGGGGTCCGTGAGCACGCTGACGTAGTTCCGGAGCCCGACCCACTCCGAGGGTCCGATGCCGTCCCAGCGGTAGAGCGAGTACTGGAACGTCAGCGCCAACGGGAGCAGGACGAAGGCCGCGTACATGAGGAGCGCGGGCGCGACGAAGAGCCAGCCGATGAGGTGGGCTCTGCGGACCCCGCGCAGGCGCGAGGTCCGCAGGTTCGAAGCCGCGGTCGCGCGTTGGTCGACTCGGAGGAGACGGTCAGCCAACGCAACGATCCGCGGCATCGGTCACTGGGCGAGTTCCTTTTCGTACTCGGCCTGGACGGCCTTGAGCAAGCCCTCCGGAGTCTGCTTGCCCCCGACCATCTTCTGCAGCTCGGGCGTCCAGCCCTGGGCGAAGATCTGCCCGGTCGCGTTCGCGATGAAGTCCATCGCTCCGTTGGCCTTGGCGACATCGCCGCCGGCGGCAAGCGTGTCGTTGGTGATCGAACCGGCAGCGGCCGGCGGGATGGCGAGGTCCGTCGGACCACCCGGGTTGGAGCCGCCGACGGCCACGTCGACCTGACGGGCGGTCTCATTGGTGGCGACCCAGTTGAAGAACGCCGCGGCGCAGTCCGCGTTCTTGGCGTTGGCAGCGATCCCATAGGTCAGCGGCGCCGACATGGCAGCGACTGGTCCTCCATCGGTCCCGGACGGGAAGACGAAGAACCCGACGTTGCCGGAGAGGTCCTTGTCGTACACGGCGTTCTGCCAGTCGCCATTGAACATGAACACGCCCTCGCCCTTGCCGAACCGGGCGTTCGCATCGGTGTACTCGATGGCGTTCGCGTCCTTCGGGAAGTAGCCCGCCTCGATCCACTGCTGCAGATGCTGGGCGGCGGTGACGTTGGTCGGCGTGTCGATCGTGGCCCCGGACTTCTGGAAGATCCAGTCGTTGATCGGGCGCTGTTTCGCCGTAGGCGGCCATGAGCTGCTGAAGCGGGAAGGCCAGTCCGGCGCCGCTGGCGGCGGCGTTCCACTGCATGATCGGCTGAAGCTTGGCCGCCTTCGCCTTGGCAAGGAAGTCCTCGAACTCGGCGACCGTCTTCGGCGGCTGCGGTCATGCCGATCTGCGTCGCCAGCGTCCTTGTTGTAGAAGACGCCGGTGAGGCTGTAGTTGAGGCCTGCGGCGTACAGGGAACCGGCGCCGCGGGTCCCGTCCGTGCCGACACGATTCTGGGCGAGCTGGGCAGCCGGCCACTTGTCCCAGCCGAAGGCGGTGGCGTAGTCGTCGAGGTTCTTCAGCAGGTTGTCCTTGACCAGCGAGACCATCGTCGGCAGCCGGATCAGGTCCGGGCGGGTTGTCGCCGGCGAGCAGCCGTGGCGTCGTGCTGATGAGGTTGGCGAACTGGTCCTGGCTGATCTTCCAGGTCACGTTCGGGAACTGCTTCGTGAACTCCTCGGACAGCTTGAACGGCAGGTCGAAGCCGGTCTCGAAGACGGCGTTCAGGACGACCGGATCGGTCCCACAACTGGGCACCGCCGCCGCGCTGGCCGACGGACTGGCTTCTGCGCTCGCGGACGCCGCCGGGGTCGGCAGGACCGGTAGACGGTGCGGTCGAGGCTGACGGTGCGACCGAGGCACCGGGCGCGCAGGCGCTGGCCAGGATGGCCAGGGCGGCGACCATGATCGCCAGGACCGCGAACGAAGCGGCGTCGGGCCAACGACCCGTCAGGGTTGGTGCTGAACATCTGAGTCCTCCTCCATCGATCTGCGTTCGGCAGGGCGCGTACTCCGATCCGTCACTCTTGGCGGCGGCCCTCCTTCCGGGGCGCCGTCGTGCGTCGTCGGACGATCTCCGGTGGGATGACCACCACCGGAGGTGGCGCGGCGCGTTCCACGATCTCGGCCATGAGCAGCTGCGCGCCCTGCCGTCCCGACTCGAACAGGTGCTGTCGAACGGTCGTCAGGCCGACGAAGTCGCACGCCTCGATGTCGTCGTAGCCGATGACCGACAGGTCGTCGGGGACGTGGAGGCCGAGGTCCTGGGCGGCAGCGAGAACGCCCAGGGCCTGCGTGTCGCTGGCGGCGAAGATCGCCGTCGGTCGGTCCGACCGCGCGAGCATCGTGGCCGCGAGATCGCGTGCCTCGTAGCGTCCGTGGGCACCCAGGCGCGACGTCCTCGGGAGCGGGCTCGATGCCGGCGTCGGTCAGGGCGCGCTCGTAGCCGGCGAAGCGATCCCGGCTCGAGGTGAACCCGAACGGGTTGGCGAACTCGTCGCCCGATGAAGCCGATCCGGCGATGCCCGAGCTCGAGCAGGTGCTCCGTCGCCAGCCGGCCGCCGCTCTCATCGTCACCGAGTACCCGAGGGAGCCCGAACGTGTTCTCGTGTGCGTCGATGAAGACGATCGGGATGTCAGCACGCTCGAGCCGCGAAACGACGTCCTCGGGCGGGGGAAGCGAAACGACGAGGAGACCGTCGGTCCGCTGGCGAAGGGGCAGGGTCTTGAAGTACTGGTTCCGCTTCTCGACCGTCTCGACGTTGTAGATGACGAGATCGAACTCGCTATCCGTGAGCGCCGCGTCGATGCCGCGGAGCCGCTCGGCCGCTTGAGGTCGAGTCAGGAACGAGGTGACGACCGTGATGGTCTGGGTCTTTCCCAGACTGAGCCGTCGCGCCGAGAGACTCGGGGCGAAGTCGAGTTCGCCGGCCGCCTCCACGATCCGCTGCTTCGTCTCCTCGTTGACCAGTGGACTGTCGTTGAGGGCTCGCGAGACGGTCGCCAGGCTGACGCCGGCTCGTTGTGCAACGTCTCGGATGGTCGCGCGTTTCGGCATTGAGGCCTCACATGAAACCGGTTTCATGTAACCGCTTTCAGAAGCCTACGCGCATTGTCAAGAGGCACGAGGACGTTGGGGGTCTGGGTTCGCGCTTGGGTTGGGGATTTGGCAAGGTTCGCCACGGGGGCTAAGGTCCCGCTCACCCAGTCATGGACCGAGTCTGGCGACCATCAGGGAGGGGAAATGGCGGGTCGGACCACGGCGGCGCTCGGCAGTCTCGTCTTCCTGGTCCTTGCCCCCGGCGTCGTCGCCGGCCTGATCCCGTGGCTGATCACGGGCTGGAGCCCGCTGCCGCCGGGCGACCTCCCCGGCGCCCTCCGCTGGACGGGCATCGTCCTGATAGCCGCGGGCCTCGCTGTCGTCCTCGAATCCTTCGCCCGCTTCGTCTGGAAGGGGCTCGGCACCCCGGCCCCGGTTGCGCCCACGCGCACCCTGGTGGTCAGCGGCTTCTACCGCTTCGTGCGCAACCCGATGTATGTCGCGGTGACTGCCCTGATCTTCGGCCAGGCCGTCCTGTTCGCCAGCTGGGGCGTCGCGCTCTATGGGGTCCTCATCGCCGCCGCATTCCTCACCTTCGTGCGTCTCTACGAGGAGCCGACCCTGCGCGAGGCCTATGGCCAGGAATACCTCGCCTATTGCGCCGCCACCCCCGCCTGGATCCCCCGGTTCAGGCGCTAGGCTGCTGGCAGCTGTCGTCACGCCCACCCGGTCGACTGATCCGAACGAACGCTGGAGGACGCACCCCATGTCACCCATCAAACGCTTCGACCACGTTGGGATCACCGTGGCAGATCTCGACACGGTCGCGGCGTTCTTCGTCGGGCTGGGCTTCGAGATCGAGGGCCGGATGGTCATGGAGGGCGACTTCGTCGACACCGTGATCGGCATACCCGACTCGCGCAGCGAGATCCTGATGCTGCGGCTGCCCGACGGAGGTACGAAGCTCGAGCTGTCGAGCTTCATCCAGCCCGACCACGAACCGGGGTCGCCCAACGCCATGTCCACCGAACTGGGGTTGCGCAACGTCGCGTTCGAAGTGGAGGACCTCGAGGCGATCATCGACAGGCTGGCTGCGGACGGTTACGGCCTCGTCGGCGGCATCGGTCAATACGAGGACATCTGGCGCATGGCGTACGTGCGCGGACCCGAGGGGATCATCGTGTCCGTGGCCGAGCGCATCGACTGATCGGGGTTCCTGGCGAGCCGGGAGGGATTCGAACCCTCGACCCAGGGATTAAAAGTCCCCTGCTCTGACCACTGAGCTACCGGCCCGCCGGAAAGCGTACCCGCTCAGGCGCGGTCATAGGCCTCGCGCAGCCAGCCGACGACCTCGGCATCGAACTCGGCCGGATCCGACAGTCGCACGCGGTGCGTGCACATGCCGGTCGTGGCCTCGAGGCGGCCAGCCGGCTCGACGCCCTTGAGGTTGAAGCCGATCTCGAGCCGCCCGCCGGTCGCCGGCCCGACGCTCCCGAACTGCTTCGCTCGGCGCAGGCTGACGTAGCTCTGCTTCGGCGCGAGTTCGACGTCGCCGCCGAAGCCGCGAGCCACCTCGATGACCCGGTCGTGGAACGGCCGCAGCGACGCCTTCGGGCCCGCGTAGATCGCGTCGACGAGGTCGTCACCCTCCGGCGCGGCCGGCCCGCGAGCGCGGTCAGCGCCACGAGATTCGCGTCGCCGTGGCCGAACCCGTGCTCGGACTTGAGCCACGCGAGGATCTCGCCGTGCTTGGTCTTGCCGCTGGCGCGGGCGAGCGCGACCCATTCCTCGAACGGACCGCCCCGTCCGGGTCGCGATGTTCTGGGCCTGCTTCTGGACGGCTTCTTCGACGCTTGGCATCGTGGCTCCTCCTCGCGGAGCCGCGCACCGGTCAGACGGCCGGCGGCTGCACCTCGGTCGGCAGCGGCTCGCCGCGCACGCCGGCGAGCAGGTTCGCCGCGGCCATCGCGGCCATCTTGCCGCGCGTCGCCCGCGACGCCGACGCGATGTGCGGCACGATCAGGCAGTTGTCGAGCCCGACCAGCGGATCGTCCATCGGGATCGGCTCGGGGTCGGTGACGTCGAGCGCGGCCGCCGCAGATCACGCCGTCGCGCAGCGCGTCGGCGAGCGCGCGCCTGGTCGACGACCGGGCCGCGCGACGTGTTGACGAGCACGGCCGTCGGCTTCATCCAGGCCAGCGTCTCGGCGTTGATGAGGTGCCGCGTCTCCGGGGTCAGGTTGACGTGGAGCGACACGAAGTCGCTCCGCGGCGAGCAGCTCCTCGAGCGGCAGGAACGTCGCCCCGAGCGGTCCGTCTCGACGTCGCCGGGCAGCCGGCTGCGACGTCGTGGTACAGGATCCGCATCCCGAAACCCTGCGCCCGCCGCGCGACCGCCTGGCCGATCCGCCCGAACCCGACGATCCCGATCGTCGCGCCGTGGACGTCCGGCCCGAGCAGCAGCAGCGGGCCCCACGTCTTCCAGTCGCCCGTCGCGCACGTAGCGGTCGCCCTCGGGCAGGCGCCGGGCGGCGGCCATCAGCAGCGCCCAGGCGAGGTCGGCGGTCGTCTCGGTCAGGACGCCCGGCGTGTTGCCGACCGCGACGCCGCGCCGCGCGCACGCGGCGACGTCGATGTTGTCGAAGCCGACCGCGTAGTTGCTGACGACCTTGAGCTGCGGCCCGGCCGCGTCGAGGAACTCGTCGTCGACCCGGTCGGTGAGCAGCGTCAGGACGCCGTCGCAGCCGGCGACCGCGCCGCAGCAGCTCGTCGCGGGGCGGCGGCAGCTCGTCCTCCCAGACGTCGGCGTCGCACGCCGCCGCGGATCGGCGTCGAGGCCCTCGTCGGGGATGCGCCGCGCGACGAAGACGCGCGGCCGGCTCGCTCATACGTCGGGCCGCGACCGAGGCGGCTCGACGAACGCTCCGGATCCGCGCCAGCGCCTCGGTCAGGTTCTCGCGCGAGTTCGCGTACGAGATCCGGATGTGGTCGTCGCCGACGCCGCCGAACGCCGTCCCGGCCAGCACGCAGACGCCGGCCTCCTGGAGCAGCCGCTCGGCGAGCTCCGCGCCGGTCAGCCCGGTCCCGGCGATGTCCGGGAAGACGTAGAACGCGCCGATCGGCCGGCGGCAGCGGATGCCCGGGATCGCGTTGAGGCCGTCGACGATGAGGTCGCGCCGCGCCTTGAACTCGACGACCATCGCGTCGACGTCGTCCTGCGGCCCGACGAGCGCCTCGACCGCGCCGACCTGGGCGAACGTCGGCGACGCACGCTGATCGTGTTGATGATGAGCTGGCCGTAGGTCTGGACGAGCGACGTCGGGCACGATCGCGTAGCCCAGCCGCCAGCCGGTCATCGCGAACGTCTTGGAGAAGCCGTCGAGGACGATCGTCCGCTCGGCCATGCCGGGCAGCGACGCGATCGAGACGTGCTCCGCGCCGTCGTACAGGATCCGGCCGTAGATCTCGTCGGCGAGGACCCACAGGTCGTGCTCGATGGCGAGCTCGGCGATGCGCTCGAGGTCGTCGCGGGTCAGGACGCCGCCGGTCGGGTTGGCCGGCGAGTTGATGACCAGCACCCGCGTCCGGGGCGTGATGAGCGACGCCAGCTCGTCGACGTCGAGCCGGAAGTCGTTCTCCATCCGGATCGGGATCGGGCACCGGCGTCGCGCCGACGAAGCGGGTCAGCGACTCGTAGATCGGGTAGCCGGGGTCCGGGACGATGACCTCGTCGCCCGGGTCGACCAGGCCGAGGATCGCGTACAGCATCACGCCCTTGCCGCCGACCGTGACGAAGACCTGCGACGGGTCGACCGGCGAAGCCCTTGCGCGCCGCGACGTCGGCGGCGATCGCCTCGCGCAGGGCCGGGATGCCCGGCGAACGGCGCGTAGTGCGTCGCGCCGTCGTCGAGCGCGCGCTTGGCCGCCTCGCGGACGTTGGCCGGCGTGTCGAAGTCGGGCTCGCCGATCTGGAGGTGGATGATCGAGCGGCCCTGCGCCTCGAGCGCGCGGGCGCGGGCGCTGACCTCGAACGCGCTCTCGGTGCCGATGGTGCCCATCCGGGCCGCGATGCGCGGGCTGGATCGGTGGACATCGTCGACCTCCTGCCTACGGCAGCAGCTGAGCGGATGCGCGAACGACACGTTGGCCGGCCGCTCGGCGAGGCGGCGCATGTACCACGGATACCAGTGCTCACCGTAGGCGATGAGCGCCTGGACGCGATAGCCCGCCTTCGCCAGGCGGAACTGCTGGTCGGTCCGGATGCCGTACAGCATCTCGACCTCGAACCCGTCGCGCCCGATCCCGGCCGGCGCCGACGCTGCTCGGCGATCTGCTCGATGAGCGCGACGTCGTGGGTGCCGAGGCCGAGCCGGATCGGCCGGCCGCGGCCGTCGAGCAGGAAGCGGACGGCCAGCCCGACGTAGTTCGCGTCGACCTCGCGCTTGTCCGGTAGGCGATCGACGCCGGCTCGTCGTAGGCGCCCTTGACCAGGCGGATCGCCGGGTCGAGCGGCAGCAGCCGCTCGATGTCGGCGGCCGTCCGGCGGAGGTACGCCTGGAGGCAGATCCCCGTGTCGCGGCTGGGTCGCGCGGAGCCGCTCGTACAGCTCGATCGTGGCCTCGGTGTAGGCGCTGCCCTCCATGTCGATCCAGCAGGTACGAGCCGGTCGCGGCCGCGTGCTCGGCGAGCCGCGTCGAGGTGGGCGAGGCAGGCCGTCGGCGTCGATGGTCGAGGCCGAGCTGGGTCGGCTTGACCGAGATCTCGCCGTCGATCCCGGCCGCCACGATCGTGTCGATCACGCTCGATGTAGTGGTCGGCGACCTCGTCGGCCTCGGCCAGGCTCTCGAGGTTCTCGCCGAGCCGCGTGTACATCGTCCCGATGCCGGCGGCCTGCAAGCGGCAGCGGCCGCGGCCAGAGCGTCCTCGAGCGTCTCGCCGGGCATGAACCGGCGGACGGCGCGGCGCATGAACCGGAGCCGGGGCAGGCGCTCCTTCAGCCAGCGATTGCGGGCGGCCCACAGGAAGACGCGACGCATGCGGTCTCCTCCGTCCGGTCGGTGGCCCGACGGGTCCGTTCCGGATGATAGGCGACGAGTCGGGCTAGAATCGCCGTCCGATGACCCGCTTCTACGACATCGACGCCGCGAACGCCGCCGTCCCGGAGCTCGACGGGATCCTCGGCGATGCTCGCCGAGCAGCGCGCCGAGCTGATCCGCCTGCGCGACGAGGTCCTGGCCGCGACGGTGCCGGCGACGGCGGCGACGACGACCGCGGTCGGCGAGCGCCGGCCGCCGACCGGCGCCGCCGAGACCGCGGCCGCCGCCGACGAGCTGCGCCTGACCCGCCTGCGGATGCAGGGCCTCATCGACCAGATGGCGGCCGGCGTCGCCCGGATCGACGCGCTCGGGCATGACGCTGCGCGACATCGAGCACGGCCTCGTCGACTTCCCGGCGCTCGTCACCGGCCGCCAGGTCTGGCTGTGCTGGCAGCGCGGCGAGACCGCGATCGGCTTCTGGCACGGCCTCGACACCGGGTTCGCCGGACGGCGGCCGCTGGCCGAGCTGGCGATGACCGAGCGGCTGCCGTCGTCGTCGGGCGGGACGGGCGGGCGAAGGCCTACCGGCCGCTGCCGGACGCCGACGCGGGCCGCGGCGCTCGGCGAGCGGGCTGGCCGCCTACGAGCGGGGCGACTTCTTCGAGGCCCACGAGCTGCTCGAGCCGGCCTGGATGGGCACCGACGATCCCGGCCGAGCGCGCGCTCCTCCAGGGCCTGATCAAGCTCGCCGCCGCCTACGTCCACGACGTCCGCGGCAACCCGGCCGGCATCGCCCGGAACCTGACGGCGCCCGGGCCTGCTGGTCGAGGCCGCGACGGACGGCCGAGCCGTCGACGTGGCCGGCATCGACCTCGACGGTCCTGGTCGCCGACGATCGACGCTCCGCCTCGCCGACCTCGCCGCCCATCCCGACCGGCGCCGACCCTCGGGCCACCGATCCTGCAAGGAGCGACCCGATGAGCCAGCCGGGCCCGATCCCGACGATCGACGTCACCGAGGCCGAGCGCCGGCTGCGCGAGGATCCGGAACGACCGATCCTGCTCGACGTCCGCGAGGCCGACGAGTTCGCACGAGGTCCGGGCGCCCGGCGCCGTGCTCGTCCCGATGTCGACGTTCAGGCACGCGTCGAGGAGCTGCCCGACCGACCGGCCGCTGATGGTCGTCTGCCACATCGGCGGCCGGTCGGCGGCCGTGACCGGCTTCCTGATCCGCAGCGGGCGCGGACGGACGTCGTCAACGTCGCCGGCGGGATGGAGGCCTGGGAGCGTGCCGGCCTGCCGGTCCGCCGCGGGCACGCTCGACCCGGGCGAGGGCGAGCTTCCCGGCCTGAGCTAGCCGGCGCAGGTCCGCGGCGGCAAGACCGGCGCGATGAGGCGCGCGCGTCTGCGCCTTGTGGGCGAACGCCCAGCCGATGAGGAGCAGGATCATGAAGTTGACCGTGCCGGCGCCGGCCGCGTTGAGGTAGCCGAGCTGCTGGCCGATCTCGCCCTCGATCTTCAGGCCGGGCACGGTCGCGCCGACGAGGCCGAGCTGGAAGAACGGGCTCTGCGGGGCGATGTTCGCCCGAAAGCTCGTGGCGACGACGCCTTCGCGTCGTCGTGCCGCCGACGATGATCGCGTTCGGGCCGCTGACCACGGGCGCGCCGCCCGTCAGCGGCGTCGGGCAGGTCGCTGACCGTCGAGGTGCTTCCACTCGGGATGTCGCCCGTCGTTCGTCGGGACCGCCCAGTAGAGCTCGGTCTGCGGCCGCGGACCCGTCGTTGCCGCCGGCGAGGTAGATGCGCGCCGTTGGCGCGCCCAGCCGGACGCGTTCGTCCGCGGCGCCGGGCAGGTTCGCGGTGGCGTTCGACGGCCCAGCGCGACGACCTTGCCCTCGTCGGGGTTCGCCGGGCAGGCCCTCGGCGGCCGGCTGGCCGAACTCGCCGCGCTGGACGGTCGCCGACCGGGCCGTTGGCGTCGCTGCCGCCGTACAGCCACACGTAGTCGCCGACGACGACGGCGGTCGCGTCGGCCTGCGGCGTGACGAGCGGCTGCTCCGGCGTCCACGCTCCCGAGCGCGCCGGCTGCGTCGAAGTCGCGTCTTCAAGGTCGTCGTGACCGGGCCGGCCGCGTTCCGCGCCGCCGATCAGCAGCAGGCCGTCGGCGGTCGCGGTCGCCGCGCCGCGCCGGAGCGGGCCTCGGGCAGGGCGAGCGCCGTCGGCGCGTCCTTCCACTCGCCCAGCTCGCCGGTCTGTGCCGTCGGGCTGAGGACGAAGACCGTCGTCGGTCGGCGCGCCGTCGGCGTCGAGGCCGCCGATGACGTAGACGCTGCCGGCGACGAACGCGACGCTCGCGTCGGCCCGCGGCGCGGGCAGCGCCGGGCCCTCGGCCCACTTGTCGAAGTTGCCGGTCCCGACGGTCTTGGCGACGAAGACGTGTCGACTGCGCCGTCGTGCCGTCCGATGCCGCCGATGTACAGGAGCTGCGTCCCGACCTGGACGACGGCGCCGTCGGTCCGCGGCTGCGGCAGCGCCAGCTCGGGCGGCGACGCGTCCCACGGCACGACGCCACCGACCGGCGCCGGGCACGGCAGCGTCTCGTTCTCGGGCGGGCAGAGGTTGATCGGCGACCAGGCGAGGACGCCCGAGGTCGACGGTCCGGCCGACGGTCAGGTAGTAGGCGCGGTCGGGGATGTAGCCGAGCATCAGGATGATGATCGATCGAGCCAGACGAACGCCTTGACCGAGGCCCAGGCCCAGCCGTCCGCGTCGAGCAGGCCGAACAGGGCCCGCCTTCGCGGCAGCGGTCATCCCGGCTCCGAGCGCCTGTTGCGCCATCGTCCTCCATCCTCACCGCCGACTACTGGCGGCGGCGATCACTGAGCCGTCAGGGTGCCCGTCATGTTCGGGTGCACGGTGCACACGAACGGGTACGTGCCGGCGGCCAGGGCCGGCACCTGGTAGTGCGCGCGTCGCGACGCCCGGGAAGACGTCGGTCTTGAACACCTGACCGCGCCGGTCGCGTCCTTGATCTGGACGTCGTGCGGGACGCGGCGTCCTGGTTGTCGAACGTCGAGGGTGAAGGCGGTCGCCGGCCGGGGCGGTCACGGCCGGCGTGGTGAAGGCGATGCCCGAGGCGGTGATGGTCACGACTGGCGGTCGGCCCCGCCCGAGGGGGCGGCCGAGCCCGGCCGGCGCGCCGACGGGGCGGCCGAGCCGGCAGCCGAGCCGGACGCGGGCGGCGGACGGCGGTCTCGAACTCGGTCTGTCCAGCAGGCCGGGTACGGCGTCGCGCCGGGCGCCGGCTTGTAGTTCGGGTCGCGCCAGCCGTTGAACGTCATGACCTCGCCGGTGATCGGGTCGATCTTGGGCGTCGCCGAGCTCGGGGTCGCGCACGATGTACGTCTGGTCGTTGGTCGCGCGGAGGAACGCGATCAGCTCGTCGATCTGGCGGTAGTTCAGCGGGCCCGGCGGGTTGCCTGCGTTCGGACCAGACCGGCATCAGCGAGTTCGGGTTGCCGCAGACGTAGCGCCCGCCGGCGGTCAGCACGTTGCGGAGGTAGTTCTCGTTGAGGTGCGCGAACAGCTTGTCCTGGCGGTTGAGGACCGGGCCGATCCCGCCCTCGCCGTTCGCGCCGTGGCAGCGCGCGCAGTTGGCCTCGTACACGTTGTAGCCGCGCTCGACGGCGGTGACCTGCTGGGCGTCGGTCTCCTGTGTCGAGTCGCGGCTCGGTGATGCCGAGCGGCCCGCCGAGCTCGTAGAACCAGTAGATCGATGATGAACAGGATCACGACGATGACGCGAGGAAGCCGACCCAGCGGGCGTTCGACGACTGGCGGACGATCTGGGCGGCGCGCTCCGGGCGTCAGCTCGAGGCTGCGCGCGACGGGCGGCGCGCTGAAGCGCTCGACCGGCGCCGGCTCGGCCGGTGGGCGGGTCGCGGGCAGTCGCTGCTCGGGCTCGCCTCCGGGCGTGTCGGTCATCGATCTCCTCGTCGGTCGGGTCGGCGTCACGGCGTCAGATGCAGCCGGTCGGCGTGCGGGGCGGGATGAGCCCGGGCTGGCCGAGCGCGACCGGCAGCGGGCCAAGGGTGATCTTGCCGGTGTTGATGGTCAGCACGCCGGCCGCCGTCGACGATGATCGAGAAGCGGTCCATGCCGCGCGGCGCCGGGCCGAACTGCGGCGCCGTCGGCCTTGATGCCGAGCCGGTCGTAGCGCGAGCCGTGGCACGGGCACTCGAACCAGAAGTTCTTGAGGCACGGGTTCGGCTTGCAGCCCAGGTGCGGGCAGCGCTGGTAGAGCGCCCGGACGTTGAGCGCGGTGCCGTCGCCGGTCGTGTCCTCGCCGGCCAGGAAGCGCTGCTGCCCGGGTCGATGAGGATGACGAAGGCCCGGGCCTCCGGGTAGTAGGCCGGGAAGCCCTCGTCGATCGGCAGCGCGGAGTTCTGGAGCTTGATCGTCTCGAGGTCGCCGATCTCGATCGGCGCCCCGAAGCCGCCGGACAGGTTCGGCCAGGCGAAGCCGATCGTCCCGGCCGTCACCTCGAGCAGCCACAGCCCGATCCCGGCGCCGAGCGGCGTTGCGCATGAGCTGCCGGCGCGACAGGCCCTGGACCTGCTGCTGGCGCAGCGACTTGATCGCCTCCTTCGAGTCAGGGCGGCGGGCTTGTCGACGGCTTCGACGTGGTAGTTGCTCATGCGCTGGTGGATCCTTGCAGGCTGGTCACAGGGCGAAGTAGACGCCGGGCGCGGTCACGAACGGGATGACGAACGTGTAGCCGGGGCCGCGGAAGAAGATCCCGACGAAGGTCAGGATGAGTCCGAGGCAGCAGAAGAAGGTGAAGAGCATGACCGCGGTCTTGCGCTGCGACGGCCGGACGGCCAGGACGTTCTCGCGGTCGATGTACGGGATGAGGGCCGCGCCGACCAGCACGAAGGTCGGGACGAGGACGCCGGCGACCGTCGGGTGGAAGTAGGCCAGCAGCTCCTGGAGACCGAGGAAGTACCACGGCGCCTTGGCGACCGCCGGCGTGACGTTGCCGTTGGCCAGCTCCTCGAGCGGGGCGTTGATGAACAGGCCCATCAGCAGCAGGAAGATGCTCATGACCCCGCCCGCCAGGAACTCGATCGTGAGCAGGTGCGGCCAGGTCATGACCGTGTCGTCCGGTTCCTTCTGGACGCGGACGACGGCATCCTGCTTGACGAGCGCGAGCAGCCGGTAGGGCCGCGCCGACATCGGCACGCGCTGCTTGTCGATCTCGGTCCGCCGGGTCGGGTCGACCGGCAGCACCTCCCGCCGCTCGGGCGGCGCCTTGGTGTCAGACATCGTCCGCGAACCCGCGGGGCCGCTAGGGCGGCTCAGCGCAAGGCGGAGCCGAGCACCGGAGCGAGCGCACGCCAACGTGCGTGAGTGAGGCGCGGAGGCGACAACGCCGCGATGGGTCGTCATAGCGGCCCCGAGATCCCGCCGTCTTTCCGGATCCGCCAGAAGTGGACGGCCAGGAAGACGGCCGCGATCAGCGGCAGGAACACGACGTGCCCGACGTAGAAGCGGAGCAGCGTGTTCTGGCCGACCTCCAGGCCGCCCAGCAGGATCCGCGACACCGGGAAGTTCAGCACGGGCGCGTAGCCGCCCATGTTCGTGCCGATCGTGATGGCCCAGAAGGCGATCTGGTCCCACGGCAGCAGGTAGCCCGGTGAAGCTCAGCATGATGGTCAGGAAGAGCAGCACGACCCCGACCACCCAGTTGAACTCGCGCGGCGGCTTGTAGGCCCCGTGGTAGAAGACCCGCATCATGTGCAGGAAGACGAAGAACACCATCAGGTGCGCCGCCCAGCGGTGGATGTTCCGGGTCAGCAGCCCGAACGTGACCTCGCTCTGGATCTCGAGGATGTTCGTGTAGGCGAGGGTCGCCGAGGGCACGTAGAAGAACATCAGGTACACGCCGGTCACCGTCAGGACCAGGAACAGGAAGAAGCTCAGCCCACCCAGGCAGAAGGTGTACGCGAACTTCACGGCGTGCTGGCGGACGCGCACCGGGTGGATGTGCAGGAACACGTTGTTCATGACGGCGTACGCCCGCGAGCGTTCGTCGTTCGGGTACGGCTGGCGGAAGAGCGACCGCCAGACGGGGCTCCGGCGGATGGTCTGGTCCACCCGCTCGAGGAAACTCAACGGGCTCCTCCTGCCACGCCGGGCGTTCCGGCGAGTTGCGCGTCGCGATACGACTCCTTGTAGAGCCGGCCGTCGGTCGAGACCTCCTGGAGCTCGAACCGCTCCATCGTAATGGCGTCGAACGGGCACCGCTTGACGCACAGAGCGCAGCGGATGCAGCGCTCCTCGTCGAGCACCATCGCCGCCGCCCTGGTCCCAGCCGTAGGCCTCCTCGAGCTCCGGCAGGAGGCCCTCGGACTTCATCTGGTTGACGTCGATCATGTGGATGACGCCCTCGGGACAGACGTCCGCGCAGGCGCCGCACAGGACGCACCGGAAGGGGTCGAACCAGATGTTGTAGTTGCACATCAGGCAGCGCGTCGATTCGGCGACCGCGCCCGTCGCGTCGTAGCCCAGCTCGACCGGCGTGTTGAAGTTGACGACCGGGTCGGTCGATGGCATCCGCGCCGTCAGCGGAACCATCGGGATGTGCTGGCGGGGCAGGACGTCGTAGAAGTCCGGCATGTCGTGGCGCCACGAGCTCGTGATCTTGACGTTGGCGTCGACGGTGACGTCCGTGCGGCCGGAGAGGTACCGATCGATCGCGTACGCGCACTTCTTGCCGTGGCCGGCCGCCTCGATGAGCGTCGTCGGGCCGGTCACGAAGTCGCCGCAGGCGAAGACGCCCTTGACGTTTGAGGCGTAGGTCGCGGGGTCCACCTTGACCCGGCCGCGGTTGATCTCGAACTTCGCCTCGACCGGCAGGAAGGTCAGGTCCGCCGCCTGCGACACGGCCGGGATGACGGTCCGGGCCGGGATGACGAACTCGGACCCCTCGATCGGCACGGGCGAGCGCCGGCCGGAGGCGTCGGGCTCGCCGAGCCGGTTGCGGATGAAGCGGACGCCGCTGACCTTGCCGTCCTCGCCGAGGATCTCGATCGGGCTCGCGAGGAACTCCATCCGGACGCCCTCGCGCTCGGTCTCGCCGAGCTCCTCCTCGTCGACGACGAGCTCGGAGCGCGTCCGCCGGTAGACGATCGAGACGCGCTCCGCGCCGTGGCGGAGGCTGGTCCGCGAGCAGTCCATCGCGGTGTACCCGCCGCCGATGACGACGACGTCGGTGCCGACCTCGAGGGGCTGGCCGAGGTTCGCCTTCTTCATGAAATCGACGCCGTAGTCGACGCCCTCGAGATCAGCGCCAGGGATGTCGAGCGCGACCGCGTCCATGGCCCCCGCGGTGATGGCGATCGAGTCGAAGTCGCGCTGGAGCTGGTCGAACGTGATGTCCTGCCCGATCGTCGTGTCGAAGACGAAGCGGACGCCGAGGCGCTCGACAAGCCGGACGTCCATCTCGATGGCCTCGCGCGGCAGCCGGAAGGCCGGGACGCCGATGAGCATCGTGCCGCCGCCATACGGGAGGCTGTCGAAGACGGTGACCTGGTAGCCCTTGGTCGCGAGCTCGCGCGCGACCGAGAGTCCGGCCGGCCCGGCGCCGACGACCGCGACGCGCTCGGCCCGGGCCGTGATCTCGGGCATCACGTCGGGGATGCCCGACGCCTCGTGCCACTCGACGAGGAACCGCTTCATCGCGCGGATCGCGAGCGGCCGGTCGATGTCGCCGCGGCGGCAGGCCCGCTCGCAGGGCGCGGAGCAGACGTACGAGCACATCGCCGCGACCGGGTTCGGCTCGCGCGACAGGATGTAGCCCTCCTCGAACCGCCCCTCGGCGGCGAGGTTCAGGTAGCCGCGGCAGTTCGTCCCGACCGGGCACGCTTCCTGGCACTCGATGTTGCACTGGAGCCAGGAGGCGTCGACGGGCTGGACGAGGAATTCCTGGGGCTGCTCGATGACCAAGCGGGTCGTGCCTTTCCCTGGTCTGGGGAGTGCGGTGCGCGAGGCGGAAACCGGCTGGCTGCCGTAGACCCGAATCTACCATCCGGGTCTCGGCCCCTGCAAAAGGTCTCGCGGCCTTCCGGAGGCCCGCTCCGAGGCGTCAGACGAGCGTGGCGCGATTTGACGCTCATTGCGCTCGCAGCTACGCTGACCCGGGGCACTCGTCGATCCGAAGGGGTCGCACCCGACCATGCGGACAGCGTGACCGCCGCAGAATTCATTTTCCTCGCCCTCGGACTCGTCCTCGGCGTCGCGGCAGGGGCCGCCCTGCTGGAAGTCCTCCGTGCCCGTCCCCGCGTGCGGCCCGAGGTCCGCGTGACGGTCGCCACCGATGCGATCCCCCACCGACGAGCAGCGACCCTGTCGGACGACGCCTTCGTCCCGTCGGACGCGGACCCGGCTCGCGGCGGCCCCGCCGACCATGTCGCCGAGGACCCGCCGACGCCCGAATCCCCGGCCGACGGTCGAACGGCTGTTCGGTCCGGCGCCGCGGTCGCGGCCGCGGGGAGCGTCGCCCCGACGGGCAACGGCGCCGTCCCGACGGGGCCCGACCCCCGGCCGGACGATGGAGCCGGCCTTCCGCCTCACCGACACGCGCGGCGAGGCCGTTCGACCCGAGATGGTGGGCATCGCCGTCGACGGCGGCGCCGATCCGCTGATGGCCGCGCTGCATGCCAGCGCCCTGTCGGCGGCGGCTCGCGCCCGCGAGGCGAACGGCACCGAGCTTGACCCGTACCTCGAGCCGATGCTGGTCCCGGCGATGATCGCATCGGGCCCCCGGCCCGCGGTCCCCAGGACGATGCGGGGCTGTTCGTCAGCGGGACGATCAAGAGTTCGGCGGGCGGCGGCGGCGCGCGGGGCGGCGGACCCGCGGCGACGGCGGCGCAGCCGGCGGCCGCGGGAGGCGGCGCGGCGGGCGTGGCCGGTTCCGCCGGCGACCCGGTCGACGCGTGCGCGGCCGAGCGACGCGTGGCGGCCGAGCGATGCGGACTTGCGGTCGGGGCCCGCGTCCGGGCGACCGAGGCGGCCGACCTGCTGCGGGCAGCCCAGCGGACCTACGACGACCACATCACCGCGGCCGACGCCGCGGCCGCGATCGCCGACGCGCGAGCCGTCCGCCGCGAGAAGGAGGCTGCCCAGTCCCGGTTCCGTGCGGCCTACAACGGCTCCAAGTCGACCGAGGAGGCCGAGGCCGCGGCGCGGGACTGGCTCGTCGACATCAACGAGGTCAACACCGCCGCGCGGACGCGGCCGTCACCGCGAAGCGGGAGAAGGCAGCGGCCACGACGATCGGCGACGCGCCTCGAGCGCCTGACGCTCGAGGCGGACGCCGCCCGGATCGCGGCCGAGGCCGTCGGAGGCCGCCTGCCTCGTCGCCCGCCAGGCCCTCGCCGAGTGCGACGAGCGAGCCGCGGCCGGCTCGGCTCCACCGCAGCCGCCCGCGCCGTGGAGCGAACGCCCGACCGGCCCGATCGACGAGGACGAGCCGCTGGCCGCGGCCCTGTCGGCCGGGGTCACACCGACCATCTTCCGGCTCCTGCGCGGCGACCGGACCTCGCTGATCGCCCTGGTCACGAGGCTTGCCGGAGAGGACCCGATCGCAACGCCGGAAGTGGCAGACGAGTCTCACCCAGCTCGTCGAGGCGATCGTCGCGGTGAGCATCGAGGCGGCCTCATTCGAGTACCCGGCCGACCATCCGTTCTGGGGGACGTTCACCCTCGCCCAGGACCGCGACATCAGCCAGGCCCTGGCATCGCTCGGCTCACCGGTTCGACGGGCTCGGCGGGTTCGTCGACGACCGCGTGCCCACCCAGCGCGACCTCTCGATGGCGATGGGCTACGCCGGCCTCGACCCGATGCGGATCCGCCAGTGGCCGACGGAGGCCGAGATGGCCGCCCTGTACAGCGACGTCGCCGTGGCCGCCGACGAACACCTCGCCGGGACGGCCGGCGACCTCAGCCTGTCGGAGCTGGTCGCGCTCCTCGGCCGGCGGGCCGACGGCCTCGCCGACCTGTGGAACGACTGGGGTCGGGTCCGGCCGCTCCTGCTCGAGGGGGCCTGACCGAGCGTCGTCGCCGGACCGGCCGTCAGCCGGGTCCCTCGTCCTCGTCGTCGTCGATGACCACGACCCGCAGCGCCTCGGCCGCGGCCGCCCCGATCGGCGCGCCCTCCTCGGCGGCCCAGGCCCGGATCCGCGTCCCGAGGGCCTCGGCGTCGTGGATCTGGCTGGCGTGGGCGGCGAGCGCCGCGAGCTTGCGCTCGATCGTCGCGGAGACGTCGACCCAGGCCGTCGGCTGGTTCGACCAGAAGAGGTACAGGCGCCGGACCCGATGGGCCTCGAGTCCGCCCTTCGCGAGCCATGGGAACGCCATCGGGTTGCGCGCCGCCGGATAGACCGCGTCCACCGCCGCGAGCCCGGCTGCGCGATGGTCGGTGTGGTTGACGCCGCCGTCGCGATAGAAGAGGGCCTCCGGGTCGGTGGCCAGGACGGCGTCCGGGTCGGAAGGTCCGGATCTCGCGGACGAGCAGCTCGCGGAGGGCGAGGTCGTTCGCGAGCGCGCCGTCGGGCTGATGCAGGAAGGAGACCCCGGCGTAGCCGATGATCGCGGCCGCCGCCCGCTGCTCGGTCTCGCGCAACGCGGACAGGGCGAGAGGATCGGCGTCGGGATCCTCGCCACCCGCGTCGCCGCTGGTGCAGCAGACGAGCCAGCCCTCGGACCCGTCGGCGATCCAGCGGGCCGCGGTCCCGGCCGGGCCGAACTCGGCGTCGTCGGGGTGGGCGGCGATGACCATGAACCGCGCGGGCCGCCAGTCATGTGGGCCTGCCTTCGGCGGTCGCGTCGGCGTCCGGCACGCTCGCCGGACCTGCACCACCGTCTTGCGTGGGGTCCGGGCCAGCGGTACCCTTCCGGCCGAGGCTTCGCTCGTCTCCCCCCACGAGCGAAGCCTCTTTGACGCCCTGCTCGGTCGTGGCGCCCGGCTCGCTCACCCGGCCCGCGTCGCCTGGAGAGTGTCGAGTGCGGCGAGGACGTCGGCCGCGTGCCCCTCGGGCTTCACCTTCTCCCAGGTCTTGGCGATCCGACCATCCGGGTCCACCAGGAAGGTCCGGCGTGCGGTGCCCATGTACGTCTTGCCGTAGTTCTTCTTCTCGACCCACGACCCGTACGCCTCGGCGGCGTCGTGGGCCTCGTCGGCGAGGAGCGTGAACGGCAGCTCGAACTTCTCGCGGAACGCGCGCTTGCTCTTCGCGCCCTGCGGGCTGACCCCCCAGACGTCGGCGCCACGCTCGTGGATGGTCTCGTTGGCGTCGCGGAACTCGCACGCCTCGACCGTGCAGCCGGGGGTGTCGTCGGTCGGGTAGAAGTACAGGATCGTCCAGCGGCCGCGCTGGTCGGCAAGACGATGGATCGCGCCGGTCTCGTCGGGGAGGGCGATCTCCGGGGCGAGGTCGCCCACGTCGGGAATGCTCATCGTGGGAATGTAGCAGGCGACTCGACGATGAGCAGCATCCCGCGCCGGACGGTGACCGTCGCTGCGGCATCCTGGCGGACGTTCGAGAGCCCGCGAGCCGGACCGGCCGGCAGCGGCTCGTCGGTCAGTGGGTACTGCAGGCCGCTCGTCGTCACGCCCTCGACGCCGTCACCGAGCGGGAGCAGGCTGACCAGCCCGCCGATCGCGCCCGGGCAGGGCCCGCTCGACCGGCGACCCGTCCGGCGCCGGGGCTCGAAGGAACGAGACCCGCGCGCCGGCGTCGAGCAGCACCGCCCGCCGGCCGGCGAGGCGCGGATGGGCGAGGAGCCCGACATTGGCCAGGGCGTGGTCGATGCGGGCGCCACCGAGCGCCCCGAGGATGACGATCTCGTCGGCTCCGCGCTCGAGCGCCGCGAGGACGGCGAGCTCCGTGTCGGACTCGTCCTTGGCCGAGGCGACCCGTCGGATCTCGGCGCCATCGGCCGCGAGCCGGTCGAGGTCCTCGGGCTCGACCGAATCCCCGTCGCCCGACCCAGATCGTCGGCCGCAGGCCCAGCGCGACCGCATGACGCGCCCCACCGTCGGCGGCGACGACGAGCGCGGACGGGATCGGCCCACCCCGGCCAGGCGTCATCGATCCGGGCGCGGGGAGCCACATCGCCGTCGGCCAGCACGATCGCCTGCATCGCCAGCGATGCTACGCCCGACGCCGCCGGCCCGACTGGCCGGTCACCCCGCCGATGCTAGACTCCGCGCCGTGCCCGACTCCCTCGACCATCCAGCGATCCGGCGTGTCGTCGACGCCGCGGCCCGCAAGGGCGTCACGCTCGAGGTCACGGTCTTCGACGAGTCGACCCACACGGCTCAGGAGGCGGCCGCAGCCGTCGGCGCCGAGCTGGGCCAGATCGTCAAGTCGCTCGTCTTCGTCGCCCCGACCGACGACGGGCTTGAGCCGATCCTGGCCCTCGTCTCGGGGCCCGACCGGGTCGACGTCGCCCGCCTGGCCGCGGTCAGCGGCGAGGGTGATATCCGTCGAGCCACGGCGCGCGAGGCCAACGAGCTGACCGGCTTCACCATCGGCGGGATCCCGCCGATCGGCCACACCCGCTCGCCGCGCGTGATCATGGACCCGGCACTCGGCCGCTATCCCGGTCGTCTGGGCGGCCGCCGGCTTGCCGACGGCGGTCTTCCCGGTCCCGCCGGGGACGCTCCGGAACCTCGCCAACGCGACGGTCGCGCCGATCGCCGAGGCGCGCGAGGAGACCGACCTCAAGGCCGAGGCCGCCCCGAGCGCGTGAGCGCCGAACCGCGCAACGCGACCATCACCTACCCCGGCGGCCTCCGCGCCCGCTGGCGCTGGGGCGGCAGCGGGCAGGGCGATGCGGTCTTCGCCCTCTCCGAGGTCGGCGGCCGGCTGATCGAGCTGGGCACCCGCGTCGCCGAGGACCCCGAGCCGCTGTGCCGCGCGGAGCTGCGCCTCGAGGGACCGCGGGGCGCCTGGACCGCCCGCTTCGCCTCGACGATCAGCGACGAGCCGCGCGCCATCCACCTCGACACGGAGGGCCTGCTCGTCGTGAGCTACGGGTTCCACACGTTCGGGCTGGACGTGGCCACCGGCGAGGCCCGCTGGGACCATCGGTCCGGGACGCCGATCATCGCCCTGCTCGGCTCGTCGAGGCTGGCCCACGTCATCGTCCAGGCCGAGCTCGAGACGTTCGCCATCGAGCCCGACGGCACCGTCGCCTGGCGGGTCGCGCACTCGGACGTCGTGGTCGGGGCGGAGATGGTCGGCGGGCGGCTCGTGCTGACCGGCTATGCCGGACAGCTCAACTCCCTCGATCCGTCGACGGGGCGCCCTGCCGCGTAGCCCGTGTGGACGGCCGGTGGATAACCCCGGCGCATCGCACGCATTCGGTGGACAGGACCCATTGCGTCGGGACACGTCGACCGCCTACCGTTCGACCCAGCCCGGAGGGGCCGAGCGACACTAACGGCGGCGATCGCATCAACGCCCACGTGTCGGGTAGGTTCCTTCGGGCCCTTTCGTGTCCGGCCGCTATCATCGCCGCCGTGACCCCCCTGATCCCCCTCGTCGCCGGGTTGCTCGCGCTCGTCGCCGGATGGGCCGTGCTGAGCACATACGGGCCGCGCTTCCGGGTGGGTCGCCTGCTCGCGTCGACGCCGGCGGTCAGCGTCGCCGACGCGCTCGCGCTGAGCGAGGGACCGGAGCGCTACGTGCGGATCAGCGGACGCGTGGACGCCGAGGACGAGTTCGAGGACGAGGCCCACCGACCGCTCGTCCTGCGCCGGACCCGCCTGCAGCTGCGGAACGGCCGGGAGTGGCGCTCGATCGAGGATCGACGGGAGGCCGTCGAGTTCTCCGTGCGCGACGGCCTCGATGCCATCGCCATCGACGCGGCCGCGCTCGACGCCGGGCTCGTCGTCATCCCGCGCGAATCGGTCGGGACCGCCGGCGACGCGCCGGACCGCGTGCCGGCGGGGACCGTCCCGGAGACGCCTGTCCGCCTGCTCGATCGAGCAGGTCTCGTCGGTCGAGCATGCGATCGTCCTGGGCGTCCCGTCGCCGGGTCCCGCCGGTCTGCCGCGGATGACCGCCGGCTTGGGCCGGCCGTTGGTCCTGACCACCCTCGAGCAGGACGAGGCGATGCGGGTCCTGGCCGGATCGAGCTCGCGCCGTCCGCTCGTCGCCGCCATCTGCCTCGCCGGAGGCCTCGTGCTCATCAGCCTGGCCCTGGCCTGGGCCGTGATCGGGGCGATCGCGTGAGGGCCGGCCCGCCGACGTCAGCAGCGGTTCGCGGCTGCCCGGTCGATCGTCGCCAGCCTGGCCGCGGTCGCGATGTGGCTGGCCGGGGCCGCGGCGGCACTCGCGGCCTCGCCGACCCCGGCGGCCGGCGGCGACCCGCGCAGCTCCGGGCAGGGCCCGGGTCTCGTGGGCGACCCGGCGTTCGCCGTGCTGGCGGTCTGGCGATCGGGATCGGCACGATCGCGGTCACGCTCGCCTACATCCGGCTGACCGGCGGTCGCCGGGCCTGAGCCCGACGCTTCCGGCCGGCGCCACCGCGGCTCGCCGCAAGAGCGTTGCTTCCGGGACCATCGGACTATTGGCAAGAACTGTGAGCTTGGTAGGCTCGCCGCGTCGAGTTCACATTTCCTCCAGAGAGTCCTTGACCACCGCGCTACCGTCACGTCCGATCGATGCGACCCTGACCGTCACCAAGGCCGCACGCCTGCTGGGGGTGCACCCGAACACGGTCCGAGCCTGGAGTGACGCCGGCCGGCTTCGGTATTACCGGATCAATCCGCGAGGCGACCGGCGATATCGCCTCGGCGACCTGCAGCGCTTCCTCGCCGCGGCCGAATCCGGGTCCGCCGAGCCCACCGGCCCTCCGTCAGGCCCGGGTCGTCGGCGCTCGGCGCGGAGTCCACCTCGCGACGTCTGCTCGACCGCCGCCCATCGGAGGGCGCGACGCGGTCGGCGGCGGATCCTCTCGCGGCGGAGCGCCACTCGGTCGACCTCGCGCTCATCGACGCCATCACCCGTCTGGCGACCGAGCCGGACGACCTCGACGACGACCTCGCCCGTGCCGTCGGCCTGGTCCGCGACGCCTACGACCATTACCTCGTGGCGATCTGGGAGCTCCGTGACGACCGCCTGCTTCCACGCGTCGCGGCTCGCGCGCCGGATGCTACGCCGCAACGCCTCGTCGAACGACCGCGCTCGTTCGGCGTCCTGGGCGCCGCGCTCGCCGTCGCCGCATACCCCGACGACCCGTCCGAGCAGGGCCGCGGCCGCGCGCTGACCGGCGCCGACGGGCTGGGCGCGCCGCTCGCGATCCTGTCGGGCGAACGACCCGAGCTCGGCGGTCGTGATCCCGGCCCTCGGCGGCCCGTGGGGCGTGCTCCACCTGGTCGGGGAGACGACAGGTTCGCTCGGGACCCGCGACGGCGATGTGGCCGCGGTCGTGGCCAACGCCATCGGCACGATCGTGTCGGTCGCGCGCCGGCGCGAGGAGGTCGCCCATCAGCTCCATCGGGCCGAGGCCCTGCATCGGGTCGCGGGCGACATCGGCAGCCGACTCGACCTCGATCGCATCCTGTCGGGCCTGGTCGACCACGCGATGGTCCTGTTCGAAGGCGGACCGCGGCGCGGTCTTCCTCCAGCGCCCCGACGGCAGCGCCGTCGCCGAGGTGAGCCGCGGCCTCTCGGCGAGCTACCTAACGAGCGTCCGCGAGTTCCCGGCGATGTCGCTGCCCGCCCTGGCGGTCGCCGCGCGCCGTCCGATGTTCGCGGTCGACTACCGCAACGACCCGCGCGGCGAGGGCGTGCGTGCCGCGGTCGTCCAGGAGGGCTTCGACACGATCTGCACGGCGCCGCTGTTCGACGGGGCCGAACTGCTCGGGCTGCTCAACGTCTATCACGACCGGCCGCACGCCTGGACCGATGACGACCTCGAGACCATGGCCGCCCTGGCGACCCAGGCCAGCGTCGCGATCCGGGCCGCCCAGGACTTCGAGCGGATGGCGACGTGGGCCGCCCAGCTCGGCGTCGATCCAGCAGCTGGGGACGCGCCTGAACCGCCTGTCCAGCGTCCACGAGATCGGGATGGCCATCGCCACCGAGCTGCGCCAGCTCATCGACTACCACAACGTCCGCGTCTACCGGGTCACGAGCGACGACCTCATCCCGGTCGCGATGAAGGGCCAGGTCGGCGAGTACGTCGACGAGACCCTCGACCAGCTCCGGGTCGCGGTCGGCGAGGGCATCACCGGCTGGGTCGCGGAGCACGCGCTCGCCCAGCACCTGGGCGATGCCGCCAAGGACCCGCGGGCCGACACCATCCCGGGCACCGAGGAGGACCTCGACGAGTCGATGCTCCTCGCCCCGATGATCTTCGACGACCGGGTCATCGGCGTCCTCGTGCTGTCCAAGCTCGGCCTCGACCAGTTCACCGACGACGACCTGCGCCTGCTCGTCATCTACGCGAGCTTCGCGGCGCAGGCCATGGCCAATGCGGACACGACCGAGCGCCTGCGCGAGCAGAGCGCGGCCCTCGAGCGCCAGGTCGCAGGGCCAGCGCGAGCTGCTCCAGATCACCGAATCGATCCTGACCACGCTCGACAGTCGCGCGGTCCTCGACAGCATCACCGAGCGCCTCCTGCGCCTGATCGCCTGCGACAACATCGCGATCGAGGTGCTGCGACCCGGCGACGGGACTGCTCACGCCGCTGACCGCTCGCGGCATCCACGCCGCCAGCTACCTCGAGCCGTGGGAGCCCGGCGAGACCGGGATCGCGACCTGGGTCGCTCGACCACAACGAGCCGACCTACGTCGCCGACGAGCGCACGGACCCGCGGGTCAATCACTTCCGGGACGAGGGGACGCTCGACGGCAGCCTCATCGTCGTCCCGCTGCGCGGCCGGGCCGGGGCCATCGGCGTGCTGACGATCGAGCGGCTCGGCGTCGGCAATGCGTTCACGGGCGACGAGTTCGATCTCGTCCAGCTGTTCGCGGCGCAGGTGTCCATCGCCCTGCAGAACGCGGAGGTCTTCCAGGCAGTGGAGCTGCGCGCCCAGACCGACGACCTGACCGGCCTGCTCAACCACGGCACGTTCGAGGACCGGCTCGAATGGAGCGTCCACACGGCGGCCGCCGTTCAGCCTGATCATGCTGGACCTCGACGACTTCCGCGACGTCAACAACTCGCTCGGCCACCAGGCGGGCGACCTGCTGCTGCGCGACATCGCGTCGGACCTGGTCCACGCCGGACGCGACAGCGACCAGATCTTCCGGTACGGCGGCGACGAGTTCACGTTCCTGCTGCCCGGGGCCGATCGCCGCCGGCGCCATGCAGGTCGGCCGAGCGCGCCCGCCAGGCGGTCAAGGCCTCCGGCCGCAGCATCACCGCCTCGATCGGCCTCGGGACGTTCCCCGACGACGGCTCGACGGCGGCGGCCGTGCTGCTGGCCGCCGACCGTGCCTGCTTCGTGGCCAAGCGCAGCGGCCGCGACCGCATCGCCACCGCCGCCGAGGGTCTCGCCCTTGCCGCCGAGTTCTCGCTGCAGGCCCCGACCCCGGTCGACCCGCCGAGCCACCTCATCGACTGACGCGCGGAAAACGGTCCTGGCGCAAGATGCGTCACGATGGACCCGACGATGCGCGTCCGGTGGCTCCTTCCCGCGGTCCTGCTCGCGACGCTTGCGACCGCCTGCGTCCCGACCCCGGCGAGCCGCCTCAGCCCGACGGCGGATTCGGCCCAGGCGCTGCCGACGCCCCGGCCGACGCCTGCCGGACCGACACCGACCCCCTCGTTCGTGCGCCCGACGCCGACCCCGGGTCCGACCTTCGCGCTGTACACCGTCAAGCGCGGCGACACGCTGGTCGGCATCGCCAAGAGGTTCAAGACCGACGGCCGCAGCATCGCCTACTGGAACCGGGTGACATACCCGTCGCTCGACCCGGATTCGAGCAAGTACAAGCCGGACCGCATCGAGGTCGGCTGGGTCCTGCAGATCCTGCCCGGCGAGACGGTCGATCCCGAGGCGATCCCCGAGCTGACGCCAAGACCCACGCCACGGCCGACCCTGCCGCCCCCGTCCGACAGCCCCAGCCCGGCCGCCTGACCCGGTCGCGACGCGCGCGCCGGCGCCACGTCGGCCGGTGCGGCCCGGCCTCGCCGCTATCCTGCTCCCCGTGGATCGAACCGCCGCCAGCACGCGGATCGTCGTGACCGTCGCGGACCCCGCGAGGGCGAACGACCCGGACCTCGCCGACCGCAAGAACCAGCTCTATGCCGCCGCGGTCCGGGGCGCGGGCGGCGACCCGATCCTCGTCACCGCGGCCACGCCTGCCTCCGAACGCGCCGCGGCGCTCGCGTCGATGGACGGGCTCCTCCTGAGTGGCGGTGCCGACGTGGACCCCGCCCGGTACGGGCGCGCGAGCCAGGGCGCCGTGGCGACCGAGCCGGAGCGCGACGCGCTCGAACACGAGGCCTGGACCGTCGCGAACGCCCGGGTGGTGCCGATCCTGGGCGTCTGCCGGGGGATGCAGGCGATCAACGTGTTCTCCGGTGGGGCCCTCATCCAGAACGTCGAGGGCCACGCCGGCCCGGGCTGGAGCGCCGGTCCCGCGGCGACCCATCCGCTCCGCCTCGCGCCGGGCAGCCGGCTGACCCGGATCCTGTTCCCGACCAACGCCCGCGGCGGGGTCGTGACCGTCAACTCGTACCACCACCAGGGAGTCCGGACGGCGGACCTCGCCCCTGGGCTCGTTGCGAGCGCCTTCGCGAGCAGCGCGGCCGGCGAGCTCGTCGAGGGCCTTGAAGCCTCCGACGGCCGCTTCCTCATCGGCGTCCAGTGCCACCCCGAGCGGGTCGACTCGACGCCACCGGCGTTCGGCCGCCTGTTCGCGGTCTTCGTCGACGCCGCGCGCGGACCTGCCTCCCGGCGGTGACGCCTAGAGCCGGCCCGCGTCGATGATCCGCTGGAGGAACTGACGTGTCCGGGGCTCCTGCGGGTCGCGCAGGATCGTCGCGGGCGGCCCCATCTCCAGGATCACGCCCTCGTCGAGGAAGCAGACACGGTCGGCGATGTCCCGCGCGAATCCCATCTCGTGCGTGGCGATGACCATCGTCATCCCCGATGTTGCCAACCCGCGGATGACGTCGAGGACCTCGGCCACGAGCTCCGGGTCCAGAGCGCTCGTGACCTCGTCGAGAAGCAGGATGTCGGGCTTCATCGCCAGGGCCCGCACGATCGCGACCCGTTGCTGCTGCCCGCCCGACAGACGATCCGGGACCACGTCACGTTTCTCCGCGAGGCCGAACCGAGCCAGCAGCGCCTCGGCATCCGCCTCCGCCTGCGCTCGGTTCTGGCCCAGGACATGTCGTGGGGCCAGCGTCACGTTGTCGATGACCGTCATGTGCGGGAAGAGGTTGAACGCCTGGAAGACGATGCCGATCCGCCGCCGGATGCGGTTGATGTCCACCCCCTGGGCCGTGATCTCGTCACCTTCCACGATGATCCGACCCGAATCGATGGGCTCCAGTAGGTTGATGCACCGGAGCAGCGTGGACTTGCCCGAGCCCGACGAGCCGATGAGGCACACGACCTCGTGCTCCGCGACGGTGAGGTCGATGCCGCGCAGGACCTCGAGGGCGCCGAACGACTTGTGCAGGCCCTCGATCCGGAGCGCCTCGCGGGCCTCCATCAGCGCTGCCCGCCCTGCGCGCCCTTGCGGCGATCCCGGGCGACGAGCCAGTCGGTCAACCGGGTGAGGGGGATCGTGACGACGATGAAGATCAGGGCGACGGCGACATACGGCGTGAAGTTGAACGCGGCCGCCTGCTTGATGAAGGCCTGACGGAAGATCTCGACCAGGCCGATCGACGAGACGAGGACCGTGTCCTTCTGGAGACCGATGAAGTCGTTGAGCAACGGCGGGATCACCCGGCGCACGGCCTGCGGCACGATGACGTGGCGGAGCGAGCGGTAGCGGCTCAGGCCCAGCGAGCGAGCCGCCGCGTCCTGGCTGGGATGCACTGACTCGATGCCGGCGCGGTAGACCTCGGACACGTATGCGGTGTACACGAGGGTCAGGGCGGCGATGCCATACACGATCTGTGGGGTCTTTGGGTCGACGAGCCCGAGCGCCGGGATGCCGAACCCCAGCACGAAGACGACGAGCAGGCCTGGGAGAGCCCGGAAGACGTCCGCGTAGATCGTGGCCAGCACGCGGACCGGAAAGAAGGCCGGCCCGGGCAGGCCGCGAAGGATGGCGAGCACCAGTCCGAAGACGAGGACGAGGACCTCGGCGACGAGAAAGAGCTGCACGTTCACCAGGAACGCCGCGGCCAAGTCGGGCAGCGAGTCCCAGAAGACCTCGGGATCCAGGAACGACTCCTGGACACGGGGCCAACCGGGGCTGTTGACGACGACCCACGCCAGGATGCCGAAGACGGCGACGCTGCTGACGAGCGCGATGAGGCTGGAACGGATCGCGCGCCGGTCGACCCCGCTGAAGCGGGAACGGCCGGCGCGCGCCATCGGGTCCGGGAGCTCCCCGGCTGTCGGCTAGGGCTTGAAGACGGGGACGGTGTCCTGGAAGGGCAGCCACTTGCTGGCGAGGGTGTCGAGCGTGCCATCGTCGGTCAGCGACTTGATGGCCGTGTTCACGCACGCCGTCAGCGGGCTGTCCTTGGTCAGGACCACGCTGAAGTGCTCGGGGGTGCCGCCGGCGAACTGGCCGACGATGACCGAGTCCTCGAGCTGGACGTTCGTCACGAAATCGGCGGTCGGCAGGTCGACGACGACGCCGTCGATCGTGCCGTTCTTCACGGCCTCGATGGCCGCGTCATTGGTGTCGAACACCAGTGGGTCCTTGCTCGGCGCGATGACCGAGGTGATCGCGTCGTAGCTCGTGGTGCCCACCTGGGCGCCGAACACGAAGTCCTTGAGCGCGGCGATCGAGGTCACCTTGGCGACGGGGCTGCTCTTGAGGGCAACAAGGGATTGGTTGCCGAAGTAGTAGCCGTCGGACAGGTCCGCCGTCTGGGCGCGTTCCGGCTTGAACGAGACCTGGTTGAGGAAGATGTCGAAGGTCTTGGGACCCGGCGCGAACGAGTTCGCGAACGGGACGACGACCCAGGTGACCTCGGCCTTGGGGAAGCCGAGGCGATCGGCGACCGCGAAGCCGACGGCGCTCTCGAACCCGTTGCCGTTGGTCGGGTCGCCGAGCTCCCAGGGAGGGGTCTTGGCGCCGCCATCGTTCTCGAGGAAGTAGGGCGGGTAGGCCGGGTTGTCCGTCCCGATGGTGAAGGTGCCGGCCGTGACAAGCGTCACTGCGTCCTTGGCGCAGGCGTCCGGCGTCGGACTCGGCGACGGAGCGACGCTGGCCGCTGTGCTCGGCGCGACGCTGGGGGCCGTGCTCGGGGCGACGGTCGGGCTGGCGCCCGCCGACGTGCACGCGACGACGAGTGCGGACAACGCAAGGATCGTCAGGACGCGGGTTGGTCTGCGCATGGATGGATCTCCGATCAGGCTGGCGGGACGCGCGAGAGTGTATCGAGGAAATACCCGACTTGTCAGGTAGGAGTTCGCTCCGCGGCCCACGGTCCGGGACCGCGCACCGGCTCAGGCCGGGCGGATGTGCACGGGCCGATCCACGGCCAGGCCCAGCCGTTCGGCGGCGTTGCCCTGGTTGTCGGCGAATGCGAGGTGGCCCTCCGAGTCGGTGTACAGGAGCGAGGCCCCGAGCGGCACCCGGCCGAACGTCTCCTGCCAGACCGTGCGCTCCTCGACCGCCGGCGCGCCGCCGTGGGCCGGGAACTCGAGGGTCAGCGCCCGCCCCAGCGACAGCGGCCCGATGGCGGCCTCCAGGTCGGCCGGCGTTCCGGCGAACGTCGCGTTGCCGAAGATGAGGATCCCGACGATGACCGATGAGAGGTCTCCGTTGTTGACGGTCGGCCGGATGACCGGCAACCGGGCGAGCGCATCGATCGAGATGGTCGGCCCGACCGTCGCGTAGTCGACGCCCGACGCCAGGTGGGCGGCCACGGGCGAGAAGATGTCGCGGCCGTGGAAGCTCGCAGAGATGACCGGCAGCATCAACACGCGGTTCGAGATGGCGCGGGCCTCCTCGATGCCGCCGAGTGCGTCCGCCGCCTGGGTGAGCAGCCCGTTGTCCGGCCCGATGAGGATGTCGCCGCGCGCGGCTCTCATCGCCACCGGCAGACGCTCGGTGCCGACGCCCGGATCGACGACCGCGACGTGGATCCCGATCGGCATGTACGGCAGGGCGAAGACCAGCGTGTCCGACCCCTCACGGATCGAATAGCGCGGGACCTGGTGGCTGATGTCGATGACGATCGCGTCCGGGCAGATGCCGTACATGACCCCGCGACAGACCGCCGGGGCGGACGGACCGAAATCGGTCAGGAATGTGATGACGGGTCGGCTCATCGGGCCCAGATGGTACCCAGCGCCGCGTGCCCGCGCGTCTCGCCGGACATGAAGACCGCCCGAAGCGGTGCCGGGAGGAGGCTCGGCACCGCTTCGGGCGGTGGCATTGACGGCGGGAGGAGGGATTCGCCGTCGCTGCCGGATGAATCGAAGGTCAGGTCGGGCGGGGGTTCCGCCCGTCGCGCGGACCGAACCGGCCGGTCTGCCGGAGTTCGCGCAGGAACAGCAGTTGGTTGACCTGGCGGAGCGACCAATGCGCCCCATCGATCGGGATGCCGCACATGTACGCGGTCAGGTTGCCGGCCTCGTCAGGTGTAAGCCCGAGGCCCGTCAACTTGCGGAAGGTCTGTCGGGGCGCCATCTTCGCCGGCGGTTCGAGCGTCGGCGCGGAGGCCTTCGAGCGGCTCGAGCCACGGCCAGGGGCGTCCGC
Organism: uncultured Chloroflexia bacterium; assembly: GCA_963704775.1. Taxonomy (GTDB): domain Bacteria; phylum Chloroflexota; class Limnocylindria; order Limnocylindrales; family CSP1-4; genus SPCO01. The sequence continues at coordinate 759,090 of CAVPHR010000001.1, forward strand.
GGAGCGGCCCGCGGGGACTGCCAAGGACGAGGCGCGGCGAGACGGTCCCCCGTGTCCCCGTGACCCTCGCGGTGCCTGGCCTGCCATGTCGCACGTGTCCTCGATCCCTTGTCCCTGACCCCGCATCGGCCGGTCCGCTGCGGTGCGGTAAGTCCACGGCAACGCGGGTCCCTCGGCGATGACCCGAGGGTCATGGCACACCCGGTACTTGCGGTTCGGGCGGCTAGACTCGGTTCGATGCGCGTCCGCAAATTCGAGCTACGCCTGGTCGGAGCCGCCCTCGTGGCGGGCTGGGTGGTCGCGGCTGCGCTGGTGCTCATCGCGTATCGGCCGGGCGGGCCGCTCGATGTGCTCGTCGGACTGACGATGACCGTCCCGATCGCGATCGCCGTCGCCGGCTTCGCATGGCCGCCGGTGACCCGCGGCAATGGCGCGTTCGCGGGGATGGTCTGGTTGGGCATCGCCGCGCTGCTGTGTCTCATCCCCTCGATCGCCGGCGTCATCGAGCAGATCCAGGCACTCGGCTCCCAGACGCTCCTGCCCTCGTTCGAGGCGGCCTATCCGTGGCTCCTGGCCCTGGCTGCCACCAGCCTCTTCAGCGGCCTCGGGATCGCCCGGCGACTACGCGGTGCTGGCGCCTTGCGCCGCCGGCGGTTCCTCGATGGGGCTCTCATCGCCGTCGTGCTGACGCTCCTGTCGGCATCGCTCTTCGCCGGCGCGGCCGTCGCGAACGAGCTTGCCGTGCGCGACACGGTCCCCACGTCGTCGCGCTTCGGCCCGACCGATCCGGAGGGCGAGCCGCCGCCCTGCGACGGGGCGCTCGAAGCGGGACGCGACGCCCGACTCTCGTCGGGCTTGTCCGCGACCGTCGACCTCCGGCCGATCGGCTCGATCGAGCTTCGCGGGTCGCGCGACAGCGGCGACTTCCGCTGGAACGCGTACGTCGCCACCGATCGACGACTGGGGCAGGCCGGCGCCGCGCGGATCGGCGGCGACGCCTGGTCACAGGAACCCGGCGGCGGATGGGTCGGGGTCGAGCCCGTCGATGTCGAGGCCGAGTCCGTCGATCTGCAGGTCCTCTCGACGGCCTTGACCATCGGCAACCGGGCGACCGCCGAGGACCGCGGCGTGGAAGTCATCGAAGGCGCACGGGCACGCCGGTGTCGCGTCGCCGTGGACGGCGAGACGTTCGAAGCGGCCTTCCCGCAGATCCGCTGGCTCGTCGGCGACGCAGATCTCCATCGCTGGCGTGGCCAGCTCGACTACTGGGTCTTCATCGACGGGCAGCTCGGCCAGGTGGTCGGCGATGCCGGCGGGGACGCGGCGGGACTCGGCCCGGACGCGATCACCGGCGACGTCAGCGCGCACATGACCGCTACCGAACGCGACCGCGACGTCGTCATCTATCCTCCCGCTCGATGACGGTCGAGGACGAGCCGGACCGCTACGGCGCCAAGCGCGACCGGCTGGCCCGCATGACCCGGCTGCTGGCCATCCTGCAGGCCCACCCCGAGGGCATCAGGACCAACGACCTCGCGGAGCGCGTCGGCATGTCGGTGCGCACGGTCTACCGCGACCTCAAGGCGATCGACGAGGAGATCGGCGTGCCCGTCTGGGCCGAGGGCGGGCTCTGGGGGGTCGAGTCGGACAAGGCGTTCCTCCCGCCGCTCAAGCTGACCCAGTCCGAGGCGATGGCCGTCGTCCTCTCGGCCCGGCTGATGGTCCGCTACGCCGACAAGTACGACCCCGACCTGGCCGCGGCCTTCGAGAAGCTGGCGGTCGGGCTGCCGGCCGCGCTGGCCGAGCACGTCGAGCGGACGCTCGACATCATGTCGACGGCGCCACGGGACAGCGCCTTCAACGAGCACGTGCGGCTGCTGACCAAGGCCTGGGCCGAGCGTCGTGTCGTGACCATCGAGTACCGGCCGGGCCGCTACGAGGGTGGCGCGTCCGCCCGACGTGCGACAGTCCGGCCATACCTCATCGAGCCGTCGCTCCAGACGCACGCCCTCTACCTGATGGGCTTCGACGAGGAGCGTGGGGCGATCCGCACGTTCAAGATCGAGCGCATCGCCGAGGCTGCCCTGACGCCCCGGACGTTCGAGCCGCCCGACCCGGCGGGCACGACCGCCGAGCTGCGCCGGGCCTGGGACATCATCGCGGACCAGGAGCCGACGACGGTCGTGCTGCGCTTCACCCCGGCCGTGGCCGCGCGGGTCCTCGAGACGCGCTGGCACCCGACCCAGACCGCGGAGCCGGGGCCGGATGGCTCGCTGCTCTGGCGGGCGACCGTCGCGGGCGTCATCGAGATCCGCCTCTGGGTGCTGTCGTGGGGCGACGACGTCGAGGTGCTGGAGCCGGCGGCACTGCGGGCCGACGTCGCGGCCACGCACACCCGTGCCGCGGCGCGCTATGCGGGGACCACCGCGTGAAGCGTCACCAGTTCGCGGCGGTCAACCTGATCAGCGACCCCATCCACGGGTACGTCGAACTCACCAAGCGCCTCCCCCGCGACGAGTCGGCGGCGCTCGGGCTGCCCGACGAGGACGTCGCCGAGCAGGACGTCCTCGACACCACATGGATCCAGCGTCTGCGCCGGATCAGCCAGCTCCAGAGCGCCCGGTGGGTCTTCCCGACGGCCGAGCACTCGCGGTTCACCCACGGCCTTGGCGTCATGCACGAGGCCGGGCGATGGGCGCGGGCGCTCTACCCGAGCCTCCGTGGCGAACTCGCCCGCGCCGGTGAGCCCGTCCCGTCGGAGGGCCTCGTCGTCGAGACGCTGCGGATGGCCGGGCTCATGCACGACGTCGGACACGGCCCGTTCGCGCACTTCTTCGACGAGCAGGTGCTCGCGGCCTTCCCGGCGCCGGCAGGATCCGCGCCGGGCCGCCGGCAAGCGGCTGACCCACGAGGACCTCTCGGGACGGATCATCGAAGGCGAGCTGGGCCCGCTCCTGCGCGGCCTGCGGCGGGCGCCGGGTGACGTCGCCGAGCGCGACGCCTTCGCCGATGACGAGACGATCGACCCGGCCTGGGTGTCGTTCCTGATCTCGAAGCCGGCCCTCGTCGACGGCGCCATGCCGCGCTGGGTCCGCTGGCTCCAGCCGCTGCTCTCGGGCGTCTTCACCGTCGACAACCTGGACTACGTCCGTCGCGACGCCTACATCACGGGCGTCTCGGTCGGGCCGGTCGATGTCGAGCGGCTGCGGCGCTACACGTTCATCTCCGAGCGCGGGCTGACGCTCTATGAACCGGGTCTCGGCGCGCTCGAGATCTTCCTCAGCGCCCGGCGGTTCATGTACCAGCAGGTCTACTTCCACCGCACCGTCAGGGCCATCGACCTCGACCTGGCCGACCTCTTCGAGCCATCGGTCCGGGCGATCTTCGGGGACGGCTCGCCGGTGGACCGGCTGAGCGCCTATGCCGACCTCGACGAATACGCGCTGCTCCACCAGGCGGCACGGTGGGCCCGCGGCGAATCCGTCTCGGGCCGACCGACGTCCGGGGACGGGACCGTGACCGCGGCCGTCGCGGACGGGTGGCGGGCAGTCCTGCTGCGCCAGCCGACGTGGCGGTCGGACATGGAGGTCCGCGCCGAGTACGAGGCGGGCGCCCGGCCCGAGGCGCTCATCGCGTCCCTTGGTCCGACGGAGCCCGGGCGGGTGACGATCGACCTCGCCGAGGTCGACGCCCGACCGGCCGACGCGACGTCGGCCGACGCCCTGCTCTCGCTCGAGGGTCGCGACGGCGGCGTCCGGTCGATCTCCGAGGCACTCTCCTCGATCCCCGCCTGGTGGCTCATCGCCCGCCGCTACCGCAAGGTCACGACGCCCCGCTGACCGGTCATCGACGAGGGCGGGCGGTCGCCCCGCGTCAGCCCACCGTTTCGGGCGACGGGGTCGGCGTGGGCTCCGCGTTCGGGTCCGGCGTCGGCGTCGGCTTGGGGGGCTTCGTCCGGGCGGGCAGGACGCGCAGCGGGTCGAGCCGGGCGATCTCGTAGCGGGGCAGCTTCATCCGCTTCGCGACGTCGGCCTCGATCCGGAACCGGGCGGTCTCGGCCGGGCTGAAGAGCCCGTAGTGGAGGTGGCAGCCGGACGCCCGCCCGGTCATGCCCTCGTACCCGATGACCTTGCCGGCCTTGACCTTCTGGCCCCGCTTCACAGTGATCTTCCCGAAGTGGGCGTAGATGCTGCGGTAGCCGTTCCCGTCATCGATGACGACGACGATGGGCAGCGTGCTCCAGAGGTGCTTCTTGTCGAGTCGCTTGAGGTAGGGCGCGAGATCGCCGTCCCAGCCCATCTGCTTGTCGTAGTGCCGACCGGCGGCGAGCACCGTGCCGCTGTGCGCGGCGACGATCCGGTCGCCGCAGAAGGTCGCGAGATCGACGCCGTCGTGGAAGGCCTTGCCCTCGACGACCCGCGAGCCCCAGGGCGTCGGACCGAACGGCAGCGTCACGCGGGCATGCGCGAGCGGCCAGCGATAGCCGGTCAGGGTCCAGATGGGCGGGGCACCGGGAGCGCGGTGGCGGACGACGTCGATGGCCTCGGATCCGACGGCCGGGGCGCCGACACGGCCCGGTCCGGTCGTGGCGTTGTCGCCCGTGTCGGCGCCCGCGTCGCTCGGGCCCGCGGCCGGCGTGCCGACCGCGCCCGCGACCTGGCCGGCGGCCGGCATCGCGACCGACCCGGCGATCTGCGACGCACCGACGACGGATCCGACGACGACCGCGACCGTCGCCAGCGCCAGCAGCCGGCGACGACCGCGGGGCGACCGGTCGCGCTCGGACAGGGGCCGGGGCAGGTTGTCGAGGGGTCCGGCGGACCGCTTCGGGGACTTGGGGAACACCCAGCGATGTGTACCACCCGCGACGTTCCCTCGCAAGGCGCGGGTCATCGGGCGGCCGTGCCGGCGTCACTGGCGAGCGTGGCGGGCGGAAATGGTTGCATGGTTCGAGGTTTATGCGTATGGTTCCGCATATGAACCGCCGAAACTTCTCCGAAGAGTCGAAGAAGAAGCTCTGGCGGCCCTGCCGGGAGGCACGGGCCCTGGGGCTCTGACGGCGCGTCGACGACGAACCGGGGCCTCCAGGGAACGGAGGCTCCAGGGGCCGCGGCACCACGATGGTGACCGCGGCTTTTGTTTGTCTGGATCCTCCCCACCCGGCGGCCCCTCACCAAGCGTAGTGAGGGATCACGGACATGCAGACCATCCTCATCCTCGGCGAAGGCGGCCTCGGGACGGCCGTCGCCGACGCCGCCCGCCGGCGGGGCGATGACGTTCGCGTCGTCGGTCGGCCGGTCGATGGGCGGCACGATCCATCGACCCTGACCGGCGCCGACCTCATCGTCGAGGCCTCGCGACCCGATGCCGTGGCGACCAACCTCTCGAGCGCGCTCGATGCGGGCGCGACCCGCTTCGTCATCGCGACCACCGGCTGGACGGCGGATCGCGACCTCGTCGACGGCCTCCTGACGGCGAACGGCGCCGCGGCCGTGGCCGCGTCGAACTTCAGCCTCGGCGTCGCGCTCTTCGGCCGGCTCATCGATTCGGCGGTCGCGCTCTTCGGTCGCGTCGACGCCTTCGATCCGTACCTCGTCGAGTGGCACCGCCGGGCCAAGCTCGACCGCCCGTCCGGCACCGCGCGTGACCTGGCCGGGCGGATCGTCGATGGCCACCCCGGACTGAGCGGGCCCGACGACCTCGAGGTCGTCTCGATCCGGGCCGGCTCCTCGCCGGGCATGCACCTCGTCGGCTTCGACGCCCCCGGCGAGACCGTCGAGCTGCGCCTCACCGCACGCGACCGCTCGGCCTATGCGGCCGGGATCCTCGCCTCGGCCGACTGGCTGACCCGGGCGCCACGCCCGGCCGGCATCCACGCCTTCGACCCCATCGTCGACGAGCTGCTGGCTCGCGACCCCGTCGCCGCCTGACGCGGCATCTCCCAGACCCTGAAAGGAGCACTCCGATGACCCGCACCACCGAGACCACCCAGACCGCCAGCGCGACACGCCCGTTGCTGCGCGGGGCCTTCACCGCCCTGGTCACCCCCTTCACGCCGGACGGCACCCTCGACGAGGCCGCCTTCCGGCGACTCGTCCGATGGCAGGTCCTCGCCGGCATCGACGGGCTCGTCCCGTGCGGCACGACCGGCGAGTCCCCCACCCTGAGCGAAACCGAGCGCGAGCGGCTGATCGCGGCGACCGTCGAGGTCGTGAACGAGCGCTCGTCGCGGGCACGCGTCCGGGTGATCGCAGGCACCGGCACGAACGACACCGCAGCCACGATCCGGGCGACGCGGCGGGCCGCCGAGCTCGGGGCCGACGCGGCCCTCGTCGTCGCGCCGTACTACAACAGGCCCGACGGCCGGATGCTCGATGCCCACTACCGGGCGGTCGCCGACGAGGGCGACCTGCCGATCGTCGTCTACAACGTCCCGGGCCGGACGGGCACGAACGTCGACGCGGACACGTTCCTGCGGCTGGCGGAGCATCCGCGGGTCATCGCCGTCAAGGAGGCCAGCGGCAACCTCGAGCAGATCGCCCGGATCTGCCGGGAGCGGCCACGGGACGTCGCGGTCCTGGCCGGCGACGACGCCTGGACGCTGCCGATCCTCGCGATGGGCGGCGACGGCGTCGTGTCGGTCGCCTCGAACGAGGTCCCGGGCGAGCTCGTGGCGCTGTGCGCCTCCGCGCGTGCCGGCGACTGGGACACGGCGCGCCGGACGCACGAGCGATGGCTGCCACTCTTCCTTGGCAACTTCCGCGGCGGCCCGAACCCGGTGCCCGCGAAGGCCGCGCTCATGCTGATGGGCCTGCTCGACAGCGATGCCGTCCGGGCTCCCCTCCTGCCGCTCGAGGCGGACGGGCGAGCCGTCATGGCGGCCACGCTCCGGTCCCTCGGGCTCCTCGAGTCGGGCGGTGGCCGGATCGCCACGCCGACGACGTCGACGCCGGCCACGACCCGCGAGGCCGTCGCATGACCGTCGAGACCGAACTCCAGCCGCGCCCACCGTCGGTCGCGGTCGACCCGGCGACCATCCTGGCCGACCTCGAGACCGGCCGCCTCCGGGCGGCCGAGCCCGACCCGGATGCCGCGGATGGGTGGCGGGTCCGGCCGGACGTGAAGGCCGCGATCCTCGCCTGCTTCGCGGATCGGACCACCCAGTCCTGGACCGTCGGGCCGCTGACGTTCCGCGACCGGGCCGCCGTCCCGCCGCGCGACGACCTCGCCGACGGGTCGTGGCGGATCGTGCCCGGCGGCACGGCCGTCCGGCGCGGCGCGCATCTTGCGGACGGCGTCGTCGTGATGCCGCCGTCCTACGTCAACATCGGGGCGTGGGTCGGCGAGGGCACGATGGTCGACTCGCATGTCCTCGTCGGGTCGTGTGCCCAGATCGGCGCCCGCGTCCACCTGTCGGCGGGCGTGACGATCGGGGGCGTGCTCGAGCCGGCCGGCGCCCGGCCGGTCATCGTCGAGGACGACGCGTTCGTCGGCGCGGGCAGTGCGCTGCTCGAGGGCGTGCTGGTCCGGATCGGCGCGGTCATCGGGGCCGGCGTCACCTTGACCGGAACGTCACGCCTGTACGACCTGGTCCGTGGCCGCGTGCTCGCCGGGACGACCGAGACACCACTCATCGTCCCGCCGGGCGCCGTGGTCGTGCCGGGCGCCCGTTCCGTGCCGGGTCCGTTCGCCGAGGAGCACGGCCTGTCCGCCTCGGTCGCGCTGCTCATCAAGGACCGCGATGCCGGCACGGCCGCGCGGGTCGCCCTCGAGGACGCCCTGCGATGAGCCTCACCCGAACGCCGCCCTCGACCGGCGTCCCACCTCCCAGGGACGCCGTCGATCGCCCTCGTCGCGGCCGGCCCCCGGCGCGCAACGAGATCCTCCGGGCGGGCCGCCTCGGTGGCCTTGCCCCGGAGGAGCTGGCGACCCGCTTCGGGACGCCGCTGTACGTCTACGACCTCGACGTCGTCGACGGCCAGGTGGCGGCGCTGCGCTCCGTCCTGCCGCCCGTGGTCGACCTCGCGTATGCGGTCAAGGCGAACCCGGCACTGGCCGTCGTCGCCTACCTCGGCCGGCTCGGGACCGGCGCCGATGTCGCCTCGGCCGGGGAGCTGGCGACGGCGCTTCGCGCCGGCATCGACCCGTCCCGGATCGTCATGACCGGGCCGGGCAAGCGCGACGAGGAGTTGCGGGCGGCGGTGAGCACCGCGATCCGTGCCATCACGGTCGAGTCACCCGGCGAGCTCGGGCGGCTGGAGGCGATCGCCGCCGAGACCGGCCGCCGGGTCCCGGTGATGCTGCGGGCGGCGATGAGCGAGGGCGCCCGGCTCGAACGGGTCCGCCTCGTCGGCGACGACGGCGCCGGGAAGTTCGGGATGGACCCGGCCGACCTGGTGGCCTCGGCGCGGCGCGCCGCGCGATCGCCCCACCTCGAGTTCCTCGGGCTGCACGTCTTCGGCGCCTCGAACGTCCTCGACGCGGCCGCGCTCGTCGACCACGTCGCGGCGACCGTTCGCGCCGCCCGGCAGCTGGCCGCCCTCGCGGGCACGACGGTTCGCCTCGTCGATGCCGGCGGCGGTCTCGGCATCCCGTACGAGGCCCACGAGGAGTCGCTCGATCTCGCTCGCTTCGGCCGTGGCGTCGCCGAGATCGTGGCCGCCTGGCCAGGCGATCCGCTCCTCGCGCACGCCCGACTGTTGCTCGAACCTGGGCGCTTCCTCGTCGGGCCGGCCGGCGCATACGTGGCGCGCGTCGTCGACCGCAAGACCGTGGACGGCTCGACGGTCGTCGTCCTCGACGGCGGGGTCCACCATCTGCTGCGGCCGGCCCTCGTCGGCCAGGAGCACCGGATCCGAACGCTGTCCGGACGCGCTGAATCAGCCGCGAACGGGCGCCTTGGACCGGTGACGGTCGCCGGGCCGCTGTGTTCGGGTCTGGACGTGTTCAGCCAGCACGCGATCCTCGCCGCGCCGGACGTCGGTGAGCTGGTGGCGGTGCTCGACGTCGGCGCCTACGGCTTCACCGAATCGATGCCGCTGTTCCTGTCGCACCCGATCCCGGCCGAGGTGGTCGTCCAGGCCGGGCAGGCGGCGCTGATCCGCCCGCGGCAGGAGCCCGGGGAGTGGCTGGACCGCCAGCTCCTGCCCGCGTGGGCCTGACCGGAGCCGGCTGCGATCGACTCACGGAGGGACGGACGCCGGGGTGACGCCCGCCCTCCGCGAGGAAGAGAGGCGGGTCAGGCGACCTGGCGCAGGCGACCGGTCTCGACCTCGTAGATGACGCCCGTCACGGGGACGTCCTTGATCCAGGGGTGGGCCTTGATCTTCTCGACCTGGGCGGCCAGGTTCGACTCGAGGTCCGGGAACGCGTGGAACGGCAGGTCGACCCGGGTTCCGGTCGCCTCGGCGATCGAGTCGGCCACCGGGCCGTCCTCGAAGGTCAGCATGCCGCAGCCGGTGTGCTCGATGACGATGACCTCCTCGGTCCCGAGGAGCCGCTGGCTGATGACCAGCGAGCGGATCGCGTCGTCGGTCGCGAGGCCGCCGGCGTTGCGGATGATGTGGGCCTCGCCCGACCGGAGGCCGAGGACATCCTCGACGGTCAGCCGCGCGTCCATGCAGGCGAGGACGGCGAGCTTGCGGGCGGGCGGGAGCTCGAGGTTCGGACGGTCGAACGTCGCCGCGTAACGGGCGTTCTCGGCGAGGGCGCGCTCGGTCTCGGGCGCACGGGTGGCGATCTCGGTCATTGGATCGGTCCTCTCCTGGCGTGACGCGATGCCTACTAACACTACGAGGTCTAGTAGAGATTCGCGCAAGGTGATCCGACGGCAGCCGCCGGATCGATGCGATGGGTGCCTAGGCGGCGACGCCGTCCTCGGGCTCGCCTACCTCGATCGGGTTGTTGATCGGGTCCTGGCTCCACTCGAACCAGCCGCCGTCGTACACGGCGATCCGCGGCCAGTCCATCAGGAACGCGTAGAACCACGTCTCCGCGGCGCGCCAGCCGGTCCCGCAGTAGAACGCGACCCACTTGTCGCGGGTGATGCCGGCCTCCTCCCAGTTGGCCGCGATCTCGGGGTACGCGCGCATCGTGTTGTCCACGTTGCGGTAGTGCTGCATGTGGTAGGCGTCGGTGCCGCAGTTGCCCCAGACGTCGCCGGCGATCCGGCCGGCCGGGCCGATGTAGTTGTAGCCGCTCACGTTGCCGATGTGCTCGCGCCAGGTCCGGACGCTGACGAGTGCCGCGCCGTCCAGGTCGGCCAGGATCTCCTTGGCCTCGCCGATGTCGACGATGTAGTCGGGGCGCTGCGGGATCGACACGCCGAAGGCTTCGACCGGCGAGGGCTCGCGGATGACGGTCTCGAGCGGGTGACCGTCGGTGACCCACCAGTCGTAGCCGCCATCGAGCAGCCGGACGTCCTCGACGCCGGCGTAACGCAGGATCAACGCGGCCCGTGTCGCGGCGATCTGCCCGGCTCGCCTGCCCGGCCACTTCTCGTTGGCGTCGCCGACGGTGTCGCGGCCGTAGAGGACCACGGTCGTGTCGTGGGTGATGCCGAGGGCACGCAGCGTGGCGTCGATCTCGGCGGGCGATCGGCGGTTCCAGTCGGCCGGGATCCTCGAGGCGGTTCGTGTCGAGGTAGAGGGCGCCCGGGAGGTGGCTCTCCGCGTACTCCTCGGGGACGCCGAAGTTCACGTGGAAGAGCAGGGACTTCGTGTTGTCGTACGCCTCGGGGCGCTCGCCGGCGAGCAGCTGGCGGACCCACTCGACGTGGACGAGGCGGTCGTAGTTCGGGAGGCGCTCGATCGGGAGGCGGTCGTCCGCAGCCCAGGTCGGGAAGCCGGCCTCGTAGCGGAGGACGTCGTCGTGACCGAGCTCGGCCAGTCGCGCGTCGAGAGCCGACGCGTCCTCGGCGCCGTCGCCGTAGACCACGATCGTGCGGTCGAGCGTGATGCCCTTCGCGAGAAGGAGACGCTTGATCTCGGCCTCGTCGACGCTGCGCAGCCAGGCCGACGGGAAGATCGTCGCGCCTGGGATGTGGCCGCCGCGTGCCTCGCCCTGGAGGCGCCAGCCGTTGTAGGCGGCGATCGGGCGGACATCGACGATGGCCAGGCCCGGGTCGGACAGGCGCCGGTGGAGCTCGTCGGTCGAGATGGTCCGCGTGGTCGGTCTCAGGACCTCATTCGTCGTGGTCATCGTTTCGCGTCCTCCAGGGTGTGATGGTAAGCAAACAAAAGAGCCGCAGCCACGATCGGTGACTGCGACCCCATGGATGTCGATCCGGCGACGGCGCGTGTCTCAGGCGTGGATCCGCTCAGCGCGTCGTTCTCGGACCCCATCCTGTGCGTGGCGGGGCCGCCAGCACGTACACATGTCCCGAGAGCTGCGGTGAGCGATCACGACGAAACCCTACTGGATTAGTCGGGTATATGCAACGATTGCGGGAGGGTTGCGCCCACCGACGCGGTATCATCCGCGGCGTCCGCCCGTAGCTCAGTGGATCAGAGCGACTGACTTCGGATCAGTAGGTCGGGGGTTCGAATCCCTCCGGGCGGGCCAATCCCCTACCCGGACTTCGCCTCGCTGATCTCGAGCAGGTGACCGTCGGGGTCGCGGAAGAAGCCGCGGATCTCCCAGTCCGACTCCTCGAGCGGTGCGAGGAAGACGACGCCGCGCTCGACCAGCGTCGCGTGAGCGCCACGGGCGTCGGGGACGCGGATGGTCATCGCGTGGTTGACCCGGTCCGGGTCCGCGGGCACGTCGAACGTGACGGTCGGCTTGTCGGGCGTCGGGCCGCCGCCGGTCACGAGCAGCAGCCACGTCCCGAAGGCCTGGAGCACGCACGAGGTCCCGCCGTACTCCCGGTAGAGGCTCGCGCCGAGCACGTCGACGTAGAACGAACGCGCCCGCTCGATGTCGGCCACGACCAGGATGTGGGTCAGCTCCATCCCCTCGGCGGGGAACGGTGTCGCCATCGTGGCGAGGGTACCCTCTCGCGATGCGGGTGACCACGCCACGGGACGACGGCGAGCGGATCGGGCTGCTCGCCGCGGCCGGGGCGGCCATCCTGTACGGCGCGGCCTATCCGGCGACCGCGGTCGCGCTTCGGTCGTTCACCCCGCTCGGGATCGCGGGCCTCGCCTGCACGCTGGCGCTGGTCGTCGTGATCACGCTGGCCGTCGCGGGGGTCCTCCAGCGTCCATCCGCGGCCGCGCTGAACGTGCCGAGCCTCGTCCGGCTGATCGTGCTCGCATCGCTCGGCGGGCTCGCCTTCATCGTCGCCACCAACATCGCGGTCGCCCTGAGCGGCCCCACGGTGACGGGTTTCGTCGCTCCGCTGTATGCCGTGGCTGCCGCGCTCCTCGCGGTCCCGATCCTCGGGGAGCGAATCCGACTGGTCACCCTCGCGGCATTCGCGGTCGCCCTGCTCGGGACGGTCCTCCTGGCCGGCTTCGAACCCAGTGCGGACACGCTGACCGGCGCCGCGGCCGCCGGCGGGGCGGCCGTCCTGTTCGGGCTCTACATCGTGCTGGCCCGCCGCTGGGGTCGACGCTACGCGCTCGACGGCACGCTCATCACGATCGCCAACCTGATCGGTCGCGGGCCCGTCCTGATCATCGTCGAGCTGGTCCGGTCGCCCGGCACGCTCATCCCGGCCGATCCGGACCCGGCCGCCATCATCGCGCTGCTCTCGATCGCGTTCGGGTCGAGCTCCACGGCCAACCTGCTGTTGATCGCCAGCGTTCGGCGGGTGCCGGCCGCGAAGGCGTCCGCCGCGCTCCTGTTGACGCCGCTGTCGTCGGCGATCATCGCGGCCGTCCTGCTCGGCGAGCGACTGGCACCGCCGCAGCTCCTCGGTGCCGGCCTGATCCTCATCGGCATCGCAGGCGCGAGTGGCGCCTTCACCGGCCGCATGGCCAGACGCGTCGCCCCTGGCCGCGACGAGCCGGTCGCCGCACCGCTCGAGACGGACGAGTTCCCGCCGCCGGTCGGCCAGGCGTGATCCGCGACGCCTGGACGGCGCTCATCGCGGCCCCGGCCTACCCGGCTACCGCGGCCGACCGCCGGACTGTCACGCTCGCCGGACTTGAGCTGCCGATCCGCGCGACCGTCGCGGTCGCGGTGGTCACGTTCGCGCTCTTGTTCGACTACTCGCGCACCTTCATCCCGGCCGACGTCGCGGACCTGGGTCGGGCGCCCGAGGCGACGCGCGTCTTCGCGATCGAGCGGTTCGTGCTGTACGGGATCGTCCCCCTTCTGGTGGTGCTCATCGGCTTCCGTGACAGACCCGGTCGCTACGGTCTGACCCTCGGTGACTGGCGCTGGGGCCTCGGGCTGATGCTCGTCGGCTGCGTGGTGATGACGCCGATCGTGCTGGCGTTCGCAGGGCTGCCGGAGGTCCGCGCCTACTACGCGCCGAGTGCGGCGCCGGTCGGCCAGGTGCTGGTGACCAACGCCCTCGAACTGAGCGCCGCCGAGTTCGCCTTCCGCGGCTTCCTGATGCTGGCCCTGGTCCGCGTCATCGGGCCCCTGGGCGTGGTGGTCGCTGCGCTGCCGTTCGTGTTCGGCCACCTTGGCAAGCCGGAGCTGGAGCTCTTCTCGACGCTCGGCGGTGGCCTGGTCTACGGCTGGCTCGCGTGGCGAACGCGCTCCATCGTCTGGGGCGCGATCGGCCACACGTACATCCTGACCCTCGTGACGGTCGCGGCCGCCTGACGCTGGTCAGGCCTTCGAGGCGCGGGCGACGTCCGAATCGTCGTCGACGTCGATGCCGTGACGCCGGGCCGCGGCGAGGATCTTGCGGGCCGCGGCGTGCTTCGCGGTCGTGCTCTCGAAATCGGTCTGGTCGAACCGCGAGATCGCGTTCCGGACGTGGTTGTCGTCGTTGATCGGGAGGTGGCGCTCGCCACCCTTGTCGATGTAGGCGAAAGACGAATCGTGGAGTCGGTCGCGCTTGGCGGTGTCGAGCTCGGCCATGGGGAACCTCCTTGCTGGATCCCCGCCAGCATCGGCCCCGGGACATCGAAACCGCCCGGGGCGATGCCACCGGGCGGCTTGCAGGGGTGTGTCGGTTCGCGCGAGGCTCAGGCTCGGGCTGCGCCCTCCGCGCCCCAGCGGCGGACTTCCGCGTCGAGGTCGAGCGGCATGACCGCGCCCTGATGCTCGTACTCGCCCCACGCCTCGCGGGGGACGCGCCACATGATCTCGAACTCGTTGCCGTCGGGATCCGCGCCGTAGAGCGACTTCGAGACGCCGTGGTCCGATGCCCCACCCAGGGCGCCGGCGTCGCCAAGGACTCTCGCCGCGGCGGCGAGATCGTCGATGGTCGGGACCTCCCACGCGAGGTGGTACAGGCCGACCGACCCGCGCGGCGGTCGCGGCGCGTCGGGACCGACCGAGAAGAGGCCAAGGTCGTGGTGGTTGCCACCCGACGGGGAGCGCATGAACACCGCACGGCCGCCGAACGCGCTCTCCACGACCTCGAACCCGAAGACCCGGCCGTAGAAGTCCGCGCTGGCCGTGGCGTCGCGGACGTACAGGACCGCGTGGTTGAGGCTCGTGACCGGGATGCTCACGGTCGGAGTCTGCGGCGGATCGGACGTCGTGTCGACCATCGCCGTCACGCGGGGACCGGCACGCTGACCGGCGCGCCGACGAGCTTCCAGCCCGACTGCCACGTCCCGTTGTGCTCGATGTTGAGTGACATGTTCAGGAAGGACAGTGCCTCGAGCTGGCGGGAGCGGCTGAGCGGCCCGACGTCGACTGGGTTGAGCCCGATGGAGGCGATGAGCTCGAGGACCGTGGCCTTGGCGGCCGCGTCATCCCCGGCGACGAAGCCGTCGAGCTGGACGCCATCGGCGATCGGGTCGGCCTGGTTGGAGGCGAAGAGCGTGTTGAAGGCCTTGACGACGTGAGCGTCGGGGAAGAGCGCGCCGACCGCCTCGCCGTTCGAGGAGGTCGTGTCGATCTCGGGGCCCCCGGGGCCGAACGAGATGCGATTGGACACGTCGACCACGGGCTTGCCGGTCGTGGCCTCGGCGATCTCGGTCGCGACGTCGGAGGCGCTGGCAAAGGGGATGGCCAGGACGACGAGGTCGGCGGCGCGAGCAGCCTCTGCGCTCGAGGTGGCGAGGGTCGATCCGGTCGCCGCGGCGAGGGCGCCGGCGTCCTCGGGATCGCGCGACGCGATGGTGACGTTGTGGCCGGCTCGCGTGAAGGCTGTGGCCAGGGCCTTGCCGACGTTGCCGGCACCGATGATCGCGATATCCATGGGAGTTGGTCCTCTCGTCTGGCTTGACGTTTTGGTTCACGGCAAGCAATATTTGTTGTGGGCACAACATACGCCCATCGCGTAGCCTGTGTCAAGACCTGTTTGTGGAGAACCAACATGACGACCGAGACGCGCCGCAAGCCGGCCGTCGGGATGCAGATCAAGCGCTGGCGCGCCGAGCGCGGCCTGACGCTCGCCAACGTGGCCGAGCGCAGCGGCCTCAACGTCGGCTACCTCTCCCAGATCGAGAACGACAAGGCCTCGCCGTCGCTCCAGTGCCTCGCGTCCATCGCCGATGCGCTGGAGGTGCCGACCGCGTGGTTCCTCGTCGACGACCTGCCCGCCCCGGTCGTCGTCCGTGCCAAGGACCGGCCCGTGACCGAGTCGGAGCTCGGCCGCCTCGAACACGTCGATGGCCGGATCTCGCGCGAGGTCTCGATCCTGGAGGTCACCGGCCGGCCCGGCGGGCGCGTCGGCGCGCACGCCCATGCCGGCGACGAGCACCACCTCATCCTGCGTGGCCGGTTCCGGCTGACCCAGGGCGAGCATGTCGTCGAGGCCGGCCCCGGCGACTACGTCCGGTGGGACGGCACGATCCCCCACGACGGCGAGGTCGTCGGTGACGACGACGCGGCGATGCTCATCATCCGGATCCGCCCCAAGGACTGACCCTCGGCCGGGACGTACCATCGCCGGGTGACCCGCCGAGCCGTCACCTACGCCTCGTATCTCAAGGTGCCCGAGCTGCTCGCCCTCCAGGTCGAACGCTCGGACGGGGCCGACGGCCCGGAGCACGACGAGTTGCTGTTCATCGTCGTGCACCAGGTGTACGAGCTGTGGTTCAAGGCCATCCGGCACGAGCTGGTCGGCGTGCAGGGCGCTTTGGAGACCGGAGACACCGACACGGCGCTCCATCTGCTCAACCGCTCGCTCAAGATCCTCAAGACGCTGGTCGCCCAGGTCGACGTCCTCGAGACGATGACGCCGCTCCAGTTCCTGTCCTTCCGCGACCGGCTGGACTCGGCGTCCGGGTTCCAGTCCGCCGGCTTCCGTCAGATCGAGGCGCTCCTCGGGGTCGGCGACGCGGTGACGGCCGCGGCTGCCCAGCCGGCCGGCTCCCGTGCGAGAGGGGCCATCGAGGCCGCGTGGGCCCAGCCCACGATCTGGACGTCGTTCCTCGACTACCTCGGCGAGCGGGGCCACCCCGTCCCGCTCGACCCGGCGACCCCCGACGAACGCGTCCAGGACGCGCTCATCGCGGTCTACCGCGGCGACCCCGACGCGGCGCTGGTCGCGGAGCGTCTCGTGGATCTCGACGAGGGCGTCCAGGAGTGGCGCTATCGCCACGTGAAGATGGTGGAACGGACGATCGGCACGAAGCGCGGGACCGGGGGCTCGAGCGGGGTCGAGTACCTGCGGTCGACCCTCTTCCAGCCCGCGTTCCCGGACCTCTGGGAGATCCGCTCCCGGCTCTGAGGGACTGCATCCCAACCGCAACCCGGCCCGGGCCGCAACCCGGCGGGGCAGGCGCTATCCTTTCGGCCGACCCCATCGTCCGCGGACCCCCCAGCCGCGGCCCGTCCCTAGTCAAGGTGGTGCCCATGAAGGTCGGTGTCGCCAAGGAGACCGCGCCCGGAGAGCGGCGCGTCGCCCTGGTACCCGAAGCGCTCGGCAAGCTCAAGGCGGCCGGGCTGGAGATCCTCGTCGAGGCGGGCGCCGGCGTCGGCTCCTCGTTCCCCGACAGCGCCTACGAGGAGGCCGGCGCGACCATCGTCGCGACCGACGCCCTCTACCAGCAGGCTGACGTCGTCCTCAAGGTCGCGAAGCCGTCCGATGCCGAGGTCGGCAAGCTGCGCTCGGGCCAGGCGGTCGTCGGGTTCCTCGCGCCGCTCATCGACCCGAAGCTCGCCAAGAGCCTGGCCGACAAGGGCGTGACCGCGATCAGCCTGGACGCGATCCCGCGGCAGCTCTCGCGCGCGCAGACGATGGATGCGCTCAGCTCGCAGGCGAACGTCGGCGGCTACAAGGCGGTCCTGATCGCGGCGAACGCCTACGGGCGCTATTTCCCGTTGCTGACCACCGCGGCCGGGACGGCCAAGCCCGCGAACGTGCTCATCCTCGGGATCGGGGTCGCCGGGCTCCAGGCCATCGGGACGGCGCGCCGGCTCGGCGCCATCGTCCACGCGTACGACGTGCGACCCGAGACCCGCGAACAGGCGGAGTCGCTCGGAGCCAAGTTCGTGAAGCTCAACACGACGATCGACGCGACCGGCGCGGGCGGCTATGCCCGCGAGCTGACGGACGATGAGCGGGCCGCCCAGCAGGCCGAGCTCAACGAGGTCATCGGCGGCATGGACGTGGTGATCACCACCGCCCAGGTGCCGGGCCGCAAGCCACCGGTCCTCGTCACCGGCGAGGCGGTCGGCAAGATGAAGCCGGGCTCGGTGCTTGTCGACATGGCTGCGTCGGCCCTCGGCGGCAACGTCGAGCTCTCGAAGGCCGGCGAGACCGTGGAGACGCCCAACGGCGTGACGATCATCGCCCCCGACAACCTGCCCGCATCGATGCCGGCGGGCGCGTCCGCGTTCTACGCGCGCAACATCTCGGCGCTGTTCCTCGGCATGGTCAAGGACGGCGCGCTCAACCTCGACTTCGAGGACGAGGTGACCAAGTCGACCGTCATCAGCCACGGCGGCGCGGTCCTGTCCGACGCCGTCAAGAAGCTGCTCGAGCCGGCCGCGCCGGCGGCTGGAGGCCCCGCGTGAGCCAAGAACTCCTCACCTCGCTGGCCATCTTCACGCTGGCGATCCTCGTCGGCTTCGAGGTCATCAGCAAGGTCCCTGCGACCCTCCACACCCCGCTGATGTCGGGGGCCAACTCGATCCACGGCATCGTCCTCGTCGGCGCGATGATCATCGCGGCCGAGGCCGACAACCCGGTGAGCTATCTGCTCGCGTTCGTCGCCATGACGTTCGGCGCGATGAACGTGGTCGGTGGCTACGTGGTGACCGACCGGATGCTCCAGATGTTCCGCAAGAAGCCGACGGCCGCCAAGGCCGGGACCGAGGGCGCCACAGACGCCCCCGGCACCTAGTCGAGGAGCGCGTCGATGTCACAGGAGTGGATCTACACCATCGTCTACCTCGCCTGGCTGGCGGGGGCGGCCTGCTTCGTGTTGGGCCTGCACCGGATGAACTCGCCGGCCACGGGTCGGAGTGGCAACCAGCTGAGTGCGGCCGGCATGGTCATCGCCGTCGGCGCCACATTCATCTATCTGCTGACGCGTGAAGGTGGCCTGAGCGGACCCGCCATCGCGATCATCGTGGTCGGCTTTCTGATCGGTGGCGGGGCCGGGCTATACACCGCTCGGACCGTGAAGATGACCGCGATGCCGCAGCTGGTGTCGCTGTTCAACGCGGTCGGCGGCGGGGCGGCAGCCCTGGTCGCCATCGACGACTTCATTCGGCTCAACTCGGGCGCCCCGGTCGACACGACCATCTTCGTCGTCCTCGGCGCGCTCATCGGCTCGGTGACGTTCACCGGCTCGCTCGTCGCGGGCGGCAAGCTCCAGGGCCTGATCCCCGGCAAGCCGATCTACGTGCCCGGCGGCCAGCTGGTCACGATCGGGCTCGCGGTCGTCGCGGTCCTCGGGACCGTTGCGCTGATCCTGGGCGCGGCCGGCGTCCTGAGCCTCGGCAGCAGCGCGACGCTGGCGATCCTCGGCGTCGTCGTCCTGGCCGGTCTCATCTTCGGGATCACGATGGTCCTGCCGATCGGTGGCGCCGACATGCCGGTCGTCATCAGCCTCCTGAACTCGTTCACCGGCACGGCCGCGGCGATGGCCGGCTTCGTCCTCGGCAACCCGGTGCTGATCATCGCGGGCGCGCTCGTCGGAGCGTCCGGCGCGATCCTGACCAAGCTCATGGCGGACGCCATGAACCGGTCGATCATGAACATCATGGTCGGCGGCTTCGGTGGCGGCGACGCGGCGGCCGGTGCGGTGGCCGGTGCCGGCGGCACGGTCCGCGAGATCGGCGCCGACGACGTCGCGATCCAGCTGGCCTACGCCAGTCACGTGATCATCGTGCCGGGCTACGGCCTGGCCGTCGCCCAGGCACAGCACGCGGTCCGCGAGCTGGCCGAGCTGCTCGAGTCGAAGGGCGTCGACGTCAAGTACGCGATCCACCCGGTCGCCGGCCGGATGCCCGGGCACATGAACGTGCTGCTCGCCGAGGCGAATGTCCCCTATCCCCAGCTCAAGGAGATGGACGAGATCAACCCCGAGTTCGATCGGGCCGATGTGGCCCTGGTCATCGGTGCGAACGACGTCACCAACCCGGCCGCTCGCCGGCCCGGGTCGCCGGTGTCGGGGATGCCGATCCTCGACGTCGACCACGCCAAGTCGATCGTCGTGATCAAGCGCTCGATGGGCAAGGGCTACGCCGGCATCGACAACGAGCTCTACACCGACCCGAAGACCGGGATGCTCTTCGCCGACGCGAAGGACGGCCTGGCCGCGCTCACCGCGGCGGTCAAGGCGCTCTAGCCGGCGCTCCGCCTCGGCCCTCCCGCGCTGCCGCTGTGTGATCTTCGGGCGTCTGCCGGACCGCGCGGGGCGGGTCGCTGTCGCGGCCGCTAACGCCGGACTCTCGGGGGCGTATCCTCACCCGGGTCGGATGATGGCGACCGCCGGACGGGTGCCATCGTGCCGGCGGGGGTGGGCACCCAGGGATGGTCGGACGGCCGGTCGCGCGTCGGCACTTCCGTGACTCCCCGGGGCGTCAGGGAGGCGCGTGATGACGACGACCGCGAGACGGCGAGGCAAGACGCCCCTACCGATCCTCGAAGGCATCCTGCCGCTCGACACGTCTCGGATCAGCGTCGACGTGATCGCCGGCGCCACCCTGGCGGCCCTGGCCATCCCGGAGGTCATGGGCTACACCAAGATCGCCGGCACGCCCGTCATCACCGGCCTGTACACGATCATCCTGCCGATCATCGTGTTCGCGATCCTCGGCTCGTCCCGGCACCTGGTGGTCGGGGCGGACTCGGCGACTGCCGCGATCCTGGCCACCGGCCTTGTGTCCATGGGGGCCGTGGCGGAATCGACGCAATACGTCGAGCTGACGTCACTCGCGGCGCTGATGTGTGGCGTCATCCTCGTCGTCGCTCGGCTGCTCAAGCTCGGGTTCATCGCCAACTTCCTCTCGCGGTCGGTCCTCATCGGCTTCCTCACCGGTGTCGGGATCCAGGTCGCGATGGGCCAGTTCGGTGCGATCTTCGGCGTCCCTGGGCAGTCGGGCACGACCATCGAGAAATTCGTGGAGAGCGTGCGGCTGATCCCGACCGACGGCAATGTGCCGACGACGCTCGTGTCGGCCTTCGTCCTCGTCACGATCATCGGGCTCGGGATCGTCAACAAGAAGATCCCGGGCGCCCTGCTCGCGGTCGTCGTCTCGATCATCGCCAGTTACGCGCTGGACCTCCAGGCCGAGGGCGTCACGATCCTCGGCACGATCCCGAGTGGCCTGCCACCGATCGGCCTGCCGACCGAGGTCATGACCACGGCCAACGTCCAGGCCTTGCTGCCGACCGTCATCTCTCTCGTCATCGTGATCCTCGCCCAGAGCGCGGCCACGTCGCGCGCCTACGCGATGAAGTACTCCGACCGCTTTGACGAGAACGTGGACCTCGTCGGTCTTGGCACCGCCAACCTGGCAGCCGGGATCTCGGGCACCTTCGTCGTCAACGGCAGCCCCACGAAGACCGAGATGGTCGACAGCGCCGGTGGCAAGACACAGGTCGCGCAGCTGACGGCGGCGGCGATCGTCGTCGTTGTCCTGCTGTTCCTGACCGTCCCGCTCTCCTACATGCCGAACGCCGTCCTGGCGGCCGTCGTCTTCCTCATCGGCCTCCGGCTCATCGACTACAAGGGGATGGCCGACATCTATAGGCTCCGGAAGGGCGAAATCGTCGTGGCCGCCATCACGGCGGCCACCGTCGTCATCGTCGGGGTCGAGCAGGGGATCATCCTCGCCATCGCTCTTTCGATCATCGAGCACATCCATCACAGCTATCGTCCGCACGACACGCTCGTGGGACGCGATCGACGACGGCGCGATCCACACGGCAGCCCTGGCGGACGGCACGCAGTTGCTGCCCGGCCTCGCTGCCTACCGGTTCGGAGCGAGCCTGTACTACGCGAACGCGTCGCGCTTCACCGAGGAGATCACGGAACTCGTCGAGGCCGCGGACCCGCCGCTGCGCTGGTTCGCGCTCGTCTGCTTCGGCGATCGGCGACATCGACTACTCCGGTTCAGACTCGATCCGACAGGTCCATCGAGGAGCTCGCGCGGAAGAACGTCACGCTCGTCCTGGTCGACGTGAGTCCGGTGGTGCGAGGCCAGCTCGACAGCCTACGGACTGACCGACCAGATCGGACGCGAGCAACATCTACCCATCCATTCGCCAACTCGAAGCGGCCTACCAGCGACTCGAACCACTCGGGCCCGCATCTGCGGCGAGCGATGCCCCGACACGACCGACCCCCGACGCCCCGAGTGGGGCCTGATCCGGGGCCGGGATGGCACGCCCGTCCGCCGCTGGTCCCGTGACCGCCGCCCGATCGGGCGGTTCGCAGGCGACGCGCGACGCGCGCGCTGCAGCCGGTGCCGCAGCACGCGCCGCCCTGCCCCCGGACGCCCTCGGCACGTGGGCGCCCGCCCCGGACCGTCCGGATCCGGTGGCACTCCTCGAGGAGCAGGCGGCGACCCGGATCCCGCAGCTCGTGCCCGTGCGCTACGGCCGGATGGCGGAGTCGCCGTTCACCTTCTACCGCGGCGCCGCCCTGCCGATGGCTGTCGACCTGTCCGTCGGCCCGCGCACGGACATCGAGGTCCAGATGTGCGGCGATGCGCATCTCGTCAACTTCGGCCTCTTCGCGTCACCGGAACGCGACCTGCTCTTCGACATCAACGACTTCGACGAAAGCCTGCGCGGTCCATTCGAATTCGACCTGAAGCGCCTCGCGGCAAGCCTCGTCGTCGCCGGCCGGGATCGCGGATTCGACGCGCGTGCGAACCGGCGCATCGTCCGCCGCGCGATCCGCTCCTATCGGGATCGGATGGCGGGCTACGCCGCGATGCGTGCGATCGACGTGTACTACGCCCGAGTGGACGCGACCGGGATCCTCGCCTTCGTCAACAAGCGAGCACGCGCCATGATCAAGGGGACGGTCAAGTCCGCGGGGCGTCACGACGCCCTCCATCAGCTGCCGAAGCTGACCGAGCTCACCGATGGCGGCCGCCGGATCGTCGAGCGGCCGCCGACGCTGATCAAGCTCGGGGACGTCTCGCTGCCCATCGCTGAGTCCACACTGGGGACGTACCGCGAGACCCTGCAGGAGGATCGCCGCGTCCTCCTCGACCGCTATGCGCTGACGGATTACGCACTCAAGGTGGTCGGTGTCGGGAGCGTCGGCCTGGGGGCGTTCGTCGCGCTGTTCATCGGTGACGACGATGACGATCCGCTGTTCCTCCAGATCAAGGAGGCGCAGCCCTCGGTCTACGAGCGCTCGCTCCAGCCGAGCCCCGCGGCCAGTCACGGCGAGCGGGTCGTCACTGGTCAGCGGCGCCTCCAGGCCGCGAGCGACATCCTCCTGGGGTGGGCGGTCGGCCCGCGCGGTGCCCATGTGTACCTCCGCCAGCTCCAGGACCAGAAGGGCAGCGCAGTGATCGAGACCATGACCCTGGAGGACCTCGCCACGTGGGGTGAGCTCTGTGCATGGGCCCTCGCGCGCGGACATGCCCGCTCGGGCGAGCCGTCGACGATCGCCGGCTATCTCGGGACCGACTCCGATTTCGAGCACGCGATGGCCGCGTTCGCCGACGCGTACGCCGACCAGACCGAGCGGGACCACGACGCCCTGCTCGCCGCGATCGCGAGCGGACGGATCACGGCACAGGCCGGCGTCTGAGGCGGACTTCGCCCGCCCGAGGCTCTAGGCGCTCGGCACGACCGAGGCGGTCTTCGGGGGCGCCGTGATGTCGTGCAGCTCGAGCGGCGCGAGCGTGCCGAGCGATTCGGCCACGACCACCGCGTCGTCGTTCGGCTCCAGGCGGAAGTCCGACTCCGGGTTCACGAACGCATGGCCGCCGCGATTGATCGAGAGCAGCGTCGCGCGGTGGTCGAGCCGGAGCTTGCGTCGCGACCTCGTCGATCGAGAGCCCGATGTACTCGTCCGGCAGGGTGATCCGGTAGAGCTCCGAGCCCTCGCCGCCCGACACGATGTCGGTGACGATGGCCGAGAGGCCGGGGTACAGCGCCGACCGCGCCAGGAGGTGCGAGGCGATCTTGGAGGTGACCAGGAGCTCGTCGACGTTGGCCCGCACGAAGTGCGGCTCGTGGCGCGGGTTGTTGACCTCGGCCACGGTCCGGACGCCCGGCGCCACCGACTCGATGGCCATGACGGTCAGGATCGAGTGCATGTCGGCCTCGTCCGACGAATCGGCCGGGAAGACGAGCGCGGCCGAGGCCTCCTCGATCCCGGCCCGGCCGAGGTCCTCGGCACTGGTCGCGTCGCCGCGCACGAAGTAGACGCCGTCACCGGCCGGGTTCTTCGGGAGGTCCGCGATGCACCACGACCTTCTGCTTGTAGTCGTCGCCGCGCAGCTCCTCGATGAGGTCGCGCGCGGTCGTGTTCCAGCCGCAGACGACGATGTGGTCCTTGTAGCCGGACGCTCCCAACCCCTGGCCCTCCTTCAAGAGGAAATCGATGACCATCGCGACGAGGGCGCCGGTGATCATGCCGAGCATGGCGACCCCGAACAGGATGAGCAACCAGCCGACGATCCGTCCACCCGGCGAGGTCACGAACCCGGCGTTGCCCTGGCCCAGGACGGTGGCGATCCCCCAGTTGAACGAGTCGAAGACCGACTCGAGCGTCCAGGGCTTCTCGAGCAGCGTGATGATGACCGCCGCGATGATGACGGTCACGACGATGCCCTCGGCGAGGGTCAGGAAGAAGCGCCGGTCCAGCTGACCGCCGACCCGCCGGATGTGCCACGCGACGCGGCGGATCAGCGGTGTCGCGAGGACGGTCGGCACGGGGATCGGGGGCATCGCCGCCGATCGTGACACACCACGGGCCGCTGTCGCCAGCCCGGACCGTGATCAGTCGCTGACGCCTCGCGATTCGATCAGCTCGATCCCCTCGAGGCCGGCGATCGCAGCGGTCAGACGGGCGCCCGCCGCGACATCGGGCAGGCGCACCTCGACGTCGGCGACCAGGCCGGCGCCGATCGAGTGGGACGAGGACAGGTGGGCGATGACGCCACCCTGTGCCGCGATCGTCTCGACCACGACGCCCAGCTGGTGCGGGTCGGCCGTGGCCACCCGGAGCGTCAGCCGATGCTGGTTGCGCCCGACGAGCCGGTTCGTGATGACGCCGGAGCGGCCACAGCGACAGGATCACGATGATCGTGATGGTCACCGCGGACACCCATGAGCCGGCGCCGGCCGCCATGCCGACCGCGGCCACGGCCCACAGGCTGGCCGCGGTCGTGAGGCCGCGGATCGTCGCCCCCTCCTTGAGGATCGCGCCGGCGCCGAGGAACCCGACGCCCGTCACGATCTGCGCCGCGACGCGGGCCGGATCGGCGCCGGGCGCCTTGAAGGCCTCGATCGAGAGGACCGTGAACGCCGCGGATCCCATCGACACGAGGAGGTGGGTCCGCATCCCGGCCGGGTGGTCGTGGACCTCGCGCTCCAGGCCGATGGCCGCCCCGAGGGCCGCGGCCACCACGAGCCGCCACGCCAGCTCGAGCTGGATGACGAGGTCGGCTCCCATCGCGTCAGTCTAGGACCCGCCGCCACCGATGCGAGCGGCTCACGCGCCGGGCGAGAACCTCGCGAGGTAGGTCGGCCGGTACTGGTCGTAGAGGGTCACGATCAGCGTCAGCAGCAGGACGAGGACGAGCGCGTGCTCGAGCGATGCGCCGACCAGGAACCGCCAGGAACACCTGCCCGACCAGCACGATCGCGAGGTTGATCGTCGAGCATCACGGCGAAGCGCCGGACCGGCGGTGGTCCAGACGCCGACCGCGCCGGACGAGCCACTCGCTGACGGCCGCGTTCGCGACGATGACGATCGCGACACCGATCGCGATCCCGAGCGGGGCCGCCTCGACGCCCGGCAGCATCCGGCCGAAGATCACGCTGACCAGCGAGACGAGGACGATCTTCTCGAGGAGCTCCCGATCGAACAGGCGGCCGGCGAGCCGGCGCCGTTCGCGCTCGATGGCGAGCGGGTCGACCGGCGGCTGGCCCTTGTCGGCGTCGAACGTCGGCGGGCGGTCGGCCGGTGGCAGCTTGCGCGTGAGCAGCCAGCGCGCCGCCGAGCGCGAGCAGCACCAGGACGACCGCGACGACCACGAGCACCCATGGGCTCGCGGCGAACGCGTCGGCCCAGGCGTGTCGGTCGAGCACCCCGAAGATGCGCGTCTTGATGGTGTCGGTCGCGTCGAGCTGGGCGACGTGGATCCACCACTCCTGCGGCAGCTTGATGAAGATCCAGATGAACGCCGCGATCCCGATGACGAGGCGGCGCGACATCCGGCGCGGGTCCCAGCGGACGCGCACGCCCTCGTAGAAGTCGAAGAAGTACTCGAAGGTGTTCGGGAAGACGAGCAGCAGGGCCCGGATCTGCGTCAGCTCGAACGCGACGACGCCGACGAGCCGGTAGAAGTAGAGGAACCGGCTCACGTTGAAGCGCATCGAGGTTGGTCCAGTTCCGCATCGTCGCCGTGTAGGCGATCGAGAGGTAGTAGACGTCGAGCGCCTTGTCGTAGCTGCTGGTAGCCGCTCAGGTCGAGGCTCGTGAACGTCTGGAAGATCGTCTGGTCGAGGCCGTCGATCACGAGGGCCGCGAGCATCGCGGGCAGCGGGAAGCGCGGGATGCCGAGCGGGACCAGCACCCTCGCGGCCACGACCGCGGCGAAGATCAGGCCATCCACGGAGAAACCGCCTTCGACTGCGCGACAGAGGCCGCAGGATAGTGGAGCACGCTCGCCGCGTGGCGGTCAGGCGGTCGCGATCGGGTCGGCGAGCTCGATGCGGATCCGCTTGTTGATGCGGCCCTTCGACTCGTAGCCGGTGACGCGGATGCCGCCGACCTCGCGGGTGTTGGCGACGTGGGTGCCGCCATCGGCCTGGAGGTCGAGCCCGACGATCTCGATCGTCCTGATCTCCTCGATGCCCTCGGGCAGCAGGTTGATCTTCGTGCGGATGAGGTCCGGGATCGCGAACGCCTCCGCGCGCGGCAGGACGTTGACCCTGACGTCGCGCGCGGCGGCCAGCTCGGCGTTGACGGTCGCCTCGATGGCGTCGACGAGATCGCCGCTCATCCGCTCGAACTCGAAGTCCATCCGACCGGAGCCCGGCTCCATGTTGCCGCCCGTGACCTGGGCGCCGTAGTCGCGCCACACGACGCCGCACAGGGCATGGAGCGCGGTGTGGGTCCGCATCAGGGCCAGCCGGCGAGCCCATTCGAGGTCCACCTGGAGCGCATCGCCGACGGCCGGCGGGTCCCCGTCGCCGGGCTCCAGCTCGTGGACGATCTCGCCGGCCGGACTTGCGGGCCGAGCGCACGGTCCAGGAGCGGCCATCCGCGGCGCGCAGGAGCAGGCCCCGATCCGACGGCTGGCCGCCGCCGCCCGGGTAGAAGACCGTGCGATCGAGAGTGACCAGGTGGGCGTCGCCCGACTCGACCGCCACGACCCGGGCCTCGACGGTCCGGAGGTACGCGTCCGAGTAGCAGATCTGCTCCCCGGTCACGGCCATGTCGTCCGCCTCGCCCTACTGCGCCGTCAGGGTGCCGGTCATGTTCGCGTGCACGGTGCACGCGAAGGGGTACGTGCCGGCGGCCAGGGCGGGCACCTCGAAGGAGCGCGTGGCCACGCCCGGGAAGACGTCGGTCTTGAACACCTGGGCGCCGGTGCCGTCCTTGATCTGGACGTCGTGCGGGACCGAGGCGTCCTGGTTGTCGAACGCGAGGGTGAAGGCGGTCCCCGCGGGGACGGTCACGGCCGGCGTGGTGAAGGCGATGCCCGAGGCGGTGATGGTCACGCTGGCGGCGGCCCCGCCCGAGGGGGCGGCCGAAGCGCCGGCCGAGGCCCGGCGACGGGGCGGCCGAGCCGGCAGCCGAGCCGGACGGGGCGGCGGCGGAGGGCTCGGTGCTGGGCACGGGCGTGGCCGGTGGTGCCGGCGTGTACGTCCAACCGGCCGATGCGCTGGTGCACGCACCGACGGCCATGAGGGACAGGAGGGCAAGCAGGACGAGCGGGACGAGTCGTGTCGGACGCATGGGCCTGGGGACCCCTTTCGTGGGCAGGGAGGCGGTGAGGGCCGCGGGTGTGTTGCCTCCGAATCTACCGCGCGGACCGCGACCGCGTCGTCGTCGGCGGGCTGGGGTACTGGTGCTCACCAGTACCATCGGCCCGGTTGAAAGCACCACCGCGGGGCCATAGGCTCGCAATCCACCTCCCTCGCTCATCTCTGGGGAGGTCGTCATCGCGTAACGATCCCACAGGCACTGAGATCGGAGCCCAGTTCGATGATCAAGCACTACGCGACTCGAGCCTGGCGGCTCGCGGTCACGATCGGACCGCTCGTGGCGGTCGCGCTGGCCCTGGCGGCCGGCGTCAAGTGGCGCTAGGAATTTTTATCTAGCTGTCTCATTTCGCCTCTTGGCCCGGAGCCCATTCCGGATCAGGTCATCGGCGATCCAGAGGACCCGGAGACCCTCCCTCCGGGTCTTTTGGTGTCCGGGTCACGGACCCCGTCGCGCCCCGACCCCACGCGGCTCGGGCCGGTCAGTCAGACCCAGGCGGATGGCGACCGCCGCCGCCTCCACGCGGCCGGACACCTCCAGCTTGGCCAGGATGTTGCCGACGTGCACGCCGACGGTCTTCTGGCTGATGTACAGCCGCTCGCCGATCTCGCGGTTGGTGCGGCCCTGGGCGACCAGGACGAGGACCTCCCGCTCCCGCCCGCTCAGCCCGAACGTGTCCGGGCGCGGGCCTTCCGGCGCCGGGTCGCCGGCGATCGTGCGCACGAGGTCGGAGCGGCCGTTCCCGGTGTGACCGTCGCCGTGCGCGATGGTCGTGACCACCGGCGCCTCGACGCCGCCGCCGCGGGCAGGCCCTCGCCCAGCACCCGGTCCACGTCCTCGGGCAGATCGATCCGCGCGCGGCCGGCCAGCTCGCGCAGGTTCCGCAGGAGCGGCCGCGCCTCCAGTCCGACCGCGAGCGCGGGCAGCCTCGAGCAACGGCTTGCGCGCTCGCGTCCGGCCGGCCCGCGCCCCATCGCTGGACATGGTCGCCTCGGCCTGGCGCCAGCGGGCCAGGGCGACCTCGTACGGCGCCGACAGTGCCTGCCACATCGTCGCGACCCGGTTCCAGACGGCTGGGTCGTCGTCGCCCTCGAGGCGGCGCTGGAACCCGCGGGCGGTCGCGAGATACGCCTCCGCGACGCGACGTGACCCGGTGGTCGGCGGCGCGCCACCGGCCTCGACGAGCGCGACGGCCGTCCGCAGGACTTCCGCCGTGCGCGTCCGTGCGGCGGCGAGCGGGGCCAGCTGCCGACGCTCGCGCGCCTCGGCGCCGGCGGCCGCGTCGACCTGCGTGACCATCGCGGCCATCCGGGCGGCGAGCACCCATTCCTCGGTGCTCGAGACCACGGCCCAGCCCCGTTCCACCGAGCGACCGGCGTCGGCGACATCGCCGCGCCACAACGCGAACGACGCGGCAGCCAGGTAGTACGGGCGCGGCCAGCTGCGGCTCGCGCAGGGCATCGAACTCGAGCACGGTCTGACCCAGTAGCCGCGCCGCCCGTTCGCCCGCCTCGGTCTCGATCTCGACGACCGCAAGCTGGACGATGCCCATGAGGAAGACGACACCGACCGGCAGCCACGCCAGCGCCCGGGCACTGAGCCGGCGGGCCTCCGGCCAGCGACCGAGCAGGATCAGCGATTCGGTCACGTTGCCGGCCAGGAAGTTGCCGTAGACGGCCTCGAGGCCGGCCCGCTTCGCGTCCTCGATGCCGCGATACGCGACCTCGACCGCCTCCGCCCGCTGGCCGACGAGGTCGAGCACGGTCGTCAGGTTGGCGGTGATGCGGAAGAGCGCGTCCGGGTCGTCGATCTCGCGCGCCGACCGCTCGGCCTCGCGCAGCAGCTCGATCGCGGCGTTCGGGTCGCGACCCCAGGCGAGGGCGACGCCGAGCGTCGTCGTCGCGTGGATCTCCTGGTCCCGGGCGACCGGGTCGCAGGCGCGGGCGACCTTGATCGCCTCGCGAGCGAGGCGTTGCCCGTCGGAGAAGATGCCGTCGACGAGATAGAGCTGGGCCAGCGTCGCGACGACCGTCGCGCGCTCGGGGCTCGGGTCGCGGGGGACGAGGTCGATGGCCCGCTGGGCGGCGGACCGGGCCCCGGCCGGGTCGCCGGCAGCGCGCCGGACGTGGGCGAGCCGGTCGTACAGCAGGCCGACCCGGACACGGTCGCGCCGGGCGTCGAGGGCGCCGATGGCCGACTCGAGATAGGCCGTCGCCCTGGAGGTCCGCCCGATCGAGAAAGCCGCGATGGCCGCCCGTTCCTGCAGCTCGGCCCGGTCGGAGGCGCGGATGGCCGCCGGGCGCTCCGGGCGGCTCGTCGTCCGATCGTGGCTCTTGCCCCGGTCGCTGAGGGCCAGGGCCAGCTCGAGCGCCTCGAGCTCGTCGGCGGCCGCGTGGCGCTCGGCGGCGAGCTCCGCGGCCGCGATGGCCGCCTCGCGCGCCGCCGCCGCGTCGTGGGCCGCGAGCCAGTGACGCGCGGCGGCCGCTGGGTAGTCGGCAAGACCGGTGGCGAGCGCGGCGTGATGGCGGGTGAGGGCGAGGGGCAGCAGGTCGCCGACGACGGCCGCCCCGATCAGCTCGTGCCGGAAGCCGACGGCACCGTCGTGCTCGACCAGGAAGCCGTGTTCGATGCCCTCGGCGAGCCCCGCGGCGAGATCGGCGTCGAGAAGGCCGCCGCCGCGACGCTGGGCGCTGACCGAGCGCGGGGCGGGCCGATCGGTCTCCACCTCGAAGTCGGCGGCGACCGCGGCGAGGTGTTCCGGGTCGAGCGGCCGGCCCGCCGGGGCGAGGAGGCGCAGGATCCGGCGGCACTCGAGCGAGCGCACGACGAGGCGGCTCATGACCAGCTCGTCGAGCGAGCCGGTGAGCGAGGCCGTCGGCAGCTCGCGGCGGGCGGCCAGCAGCTCCTCGGCCACGAGCGGGCTGCCGCCGGATCGCTCGGCGACCAGGAGCAGCAGGCTGGCCGAGGCGCGCTCGCCCTCGATGCCCTCGATGAGCGCCGCCAGCTCGTCGCGGTCGAGGAGCGGCAGCGCGAGCCGTTCCATGGGCCGCGGGGCCGCCGCGATCGACGCGAGGGCGCTGGTCCACGGGTCGTCGCGGGGGACGATGTCCGGCTGGTCCGAGACGACGAGCGCCAGGCGCTGGTCGGACGCGATCCGGGCGAGGAACGTCACCAGCGCACGTGTCGCGGCATCCGCGCGATGCAGGTCCTCGAGGACGAGCACGGTGGGCTGCCGCTCGCCAAGCCGGCCGAGCATGCCAAGGACGCCTTCGAGCGCGCGCGCCTGCTGGCGTTCGGGCGCGCCCTCGCGCCGTGTCGACGGCAGCCGGCCGGTCCGGTCCAGACGGGCCGCGATGCTCGGCAGGATGCGGGCGACGTCGGCGACGGCGGGACCGAGGACGGCGTCGAGCTCGTCGTCAGAGAGGGCATCGAGAGCCGGTCCGACAGACCGGGCGACCGGCCCGTAGGGCTCGTCCGTGCCGGCGGGCATCGCCCCACCGCGCAGGACCCGCATCGGCTCGGTGAGCCCGCCGATGCGCCCGATCGCCTCGTCGAGGAACCGGCTGATCCCGACGCCGGCCGGGCCGCTGATCAGCATCGCCCGCGCCCGTCCGCTCGTCGCATCGTCGAGGACCGCGGCCAGCCGCGCGAAGGCGCTCTCGCGCCCCACATACCGCGCGCTCGTGTACCGGCCGGGCATGACCGCATTCTAGGCCGGGCTCAGGGGCCGATGATCCAGGGTTCCGGTAGTGGAGCGCGGCGTCGTCGAGCCTCGGCTAGGCTGGGTGACGATGACCGAAGGCCGCGCGGCACCGCACCCCGACAACACACTCAACGAGCTGACCGGGGAGGAGTGGCTCTACTTCACGAAGTCCGTCCTCACGACGGCCTACCCGTCGGAGCTCGGGCACGCGGCCCGCAAGGCGCACGGCGCCAACAAGCCGCCGCGGCTCATGGCCCGTCTCATCGAGTTCTTCACGAGGTCCGGCGAGCTCGTCCTCGACCCGTTCGCCGGTGTCGGCGGGACGCTGATCGGCGCCGCGATCGCGCGCGGTCCACGCCGGGCGCTCGGCATCGAGCTTGAGCCCCGCTGGGTGGCGGTCTACGAGCAGGTCGTGCTCGACCTCGCGGGCGAGCGCGACGGCGCCGGGCCGGTCATCGCCGATCTCGGCGCGTCGGACCCGGGCGGACCCCGCGGCTTCGACCCGTCCGGGCTCGAGCTCCGGCTGGGCGACGCGCTGGCCGTCCTGCCGACCCTGTCGGAGGGATCGATCGACTTCATCGCCACCGATCCGCCCTACAACGTCCAGCTGCCGCTGACGATGGCCGGCGGCAAACTGGCCGAGACGCACGCCAACCGGCGGACCGACTACGCGATGGTCACCGAATCACCGGCGGACCTGGCCAACGCCCCCGACTACCCGACGTTCCTCGATCGGATGGGCGTGGCATTCGGCGAGATGGCGCGCGTCCTGAGGCCCGGCCGCTACGCGGTGGTCATCGTCCGGGACGCCTACCAGGGAGGACGCTACCTGTTCACAGGGGCGGACCTGGCGGCGCGGGCCTCGGCCGCGGGCCTCGTGCCGAAGGGCGATCTCATCTGGTATCAGGCCGGCACGCGGCTCCGACCGTATGGCTATCCGCGCGCCTTCGTCCCGAACATCGCGCACCAGCACATCCTGGTGCTGCGCAAGGACCCGACGCCCCGCTAGTCGCTCCGTTGGCGCGAGGCGAGGTAGGCCGCGAGGACGTCCTCGTCGACGTCGTCGCCCATCGTCCAGCTCTCGGCCGCGATCGGCAGCGTGGCCGACGGCGCATCGGGGATGCTGCCGCCGACCGTCGCCCCGAGGGTCATCTTGTGGATCCAGCCGCGACCGCCGTCGGGGCAGGCCACCAGCCAGTAGGCGCCCTGGCGCTCGAGCAGCTCGACCTCATCGCCTTCGCCGAGGGCGCCGATCTCGCGGCCGCGGAGCTCGTCGGGGGCGTCGAGCAGGCGGACGACCGTGTAGCGGACCAGGCGTCGCTCGTGACCGGCGAGCGTCCCGCGCAGGCCCCGGTCGAAGAACAGTCGCGGCGCGGCCGGCTCGGTCCGCAGCGGATCCGCCTTGCGCGCCTGGAGCAGCGACGGTCGGCGCCAGCGCGGCATCGCCATCTCGGCGTCGGCGGGCTTGCCGCTCTCGTCGTCGTCGGCGACGGCCTCGGCGTCGTCATCGTCGTCGGCATCCGGGTCCACGCCGTTGCCGCCGGGTCCGGGGAGGACACGGCCACGCACGCCGACGCCTTCCGCCGCCTGCGCTGCGAGCAGCTCCGCGGGGTCGGGTTCGTCGTCCTGGCGTCGGCGACGGCCGAACAGGCCCATGGCCATGGACGCGGCGGCGAGCCCGGTGGTCGTGACGACCGTCGGGCCCAGCGGCAGCGTGGGCAGGTCGGGCAGGTTCAGGCCGAGCGCGGCCATCGCGCTCGTCATGGGTCCCCAGGTGGCCCCGCCAGTGCCGCCACCGCCGGGACCGCCCCCGGCGCCGGTCGGGTCGGAGCCGGTCCCGCCGGCAGTGATGTCCGGGTCGACCGCGGCCACGACCGCCGGCGATGCGGACGGGGTGGGCGTCGCTGCAGGCGTCTCGGACGCCACGCTCGGACTCGACGGCTCGGCGACGGGCGCTTCGGCCTTTGTCGGATCGGGCTTCGCCACAGGCTTGACCAGGGGCTTGGGCCTGGGCCTGGGCGTCGGCTTCGGCGCCGTGCGGGCGCGTGGCTCCGGGGTGGGCGTCGGCTTCGCCCTGGGCTTCGGGGTCGGCTTCTCGGGCGGCGGGGGCGTCGGGGTCGGGGTGGGCGTGGGCGTCGGTGTCGGTGTCGCGACCGGGGTCGGGGTCGGCTTCGGCGTCGGGGTGGCGGGGGGCGAGATCGTGATGGTCCCCGCGGCGAGCGTGACGACCTCGTGATCGTTGTTCTCGGCCTTGAACGTGACCGCGTGCGTCCCGGCTGGCAACGATGCCTCCCACAGCTCGTGGTAGCCGACGCCGGTCAGCCAGTGGTGCGAGCCGGGATCGCTGTGCATGCGATGCGTCTGACCGCCGACCGTGACCCAGATGTCGGGACCGCCCTCGCCCGAGCTGTCCTTGTACATGATGTGGAAGTCGAAGTCGGTCGTCGGCGTGCCGCTGCGCGGGTTGACGATCGGGTCGAACAGGACAGGACCGGCGGCGAGGACCGGGGCCGCGATCGCCAGGACGAGCCCGAGGGCGGCCAGAAGCGCGCCGAACGGCACCAGGGCCGCTCGATCGGATCGCACTCTTCGCCCCACCCGCACGTGGCTTGCCTCCAACAGGGCACACGTCGTGCCGGCCCGAGGATGGTCGCGCGGAGCGGGGTCGGACAATGGTACGTGGGTCCGGGTCGGGCCGGACCACCGGGCGAGCGGCGACGGCGTCTGCGACGTGCCGCGTTGCGTCCTGTCACCGATGGGATGCAGTCCGGGGCGGTGCGGGGCGGTCGGTGGGCCGACAGGCCCATCCGCGTTACCCCCCAAGGGGCCATACGCACTGCGATCGGCCGCGCGCACGATAACGACATGCATCTCAGCAACGCGACCGTTCCGACCCGGGGCGGCCGGGACTCCGTAATGGGCGGCACCCTCGTCGGTACCCTGCTGGTGGTCGGCGGCCTCTGGCTCGCCTACGTCGCCTGGAGCACGCCGATCCTCGCGGCCATCACGGCGCTCCTGCGGCCCGGCTCGACGACCCCCGAGCCCGGATTGCCGATGCTCGCAGTCGCACTGGCCGTGCCCGCGGTGTTCGTGGTCGTGGGCACCAACCGCCTCGCCCGGACGGTCACTGCGGTCCGGAGCACCTGGCATGGTCGTGGCGACCGACTCTCGCGGGTCATGCCCGGCGACATCGTGCTGTCGCGGGACGTGACGCTCGACGACGGCCGCCTCGCGCCGACGCTCCTCGTGGGGCCGTTCGGCATCGTCGCGGCGCTCGAGACCAAGGTCGTCGTCGAAGAAGACCTGGACTGGGCCATTCGGGACGCGGACCGCGTCCGGCACTGGCTCACCCAGAACGATCAGGATTTCGTGGTCCGGGTCCACGCCGCGGTCATCGGCCAGCCGGGCGACGTCGCCCGTGCGCCGGGCTGCGCGCTCATCACGGTGGAACAGGTGCCGGCCTGGCTCGAGTCGCTGCCCCGTCAGCGCAGCCTGAGCGAGGCGCGCCTTGCCCGTCTCGTGAAGCTGGTCAAGCCGCGCGCCTGACGCGCCGCGGCCTCGGCCGGTGGTAGGGGAGCCAGGACTCGAACCTGGAACCAGCGGGATATAAGCCCGCCGCTCTGACCGTTGAGCTACTCCCCCGCCGCGATGCTACACCCAGCCCGATGCGCCCCGGGTCTGCAGCGGTCGGTCAGGCGCCCTTCTTGAGTCGGCCCGTGATCGAGCTCAGCCGGAACGGGCGAGCGCCGATCCGCAGGGAACCGCCCGCCTGGACGGCCATCTGCACCTGGGGCTGGCGGGGGCCTGATCCATACGGGCGCGACGCGATCTCTTCGGCGATGTCGCGCTCCTCGTCGGTCATGACGGCCTCGAGCGGCAACTCGTCACGGTCGAACGGGCGCGGGGCCGGGTCGACCATCGCGGCCGGGCGCGCGTAGGCCGGAGCTCCGTAGAGCTTGGGCAGCGCGACGTGTTGCTCTTCGACGGACAACGTGAACCTCGACGACGTCCTGGGATCGGATCTGGCCGGCGAACCCGACCATCGGCCCTGACCCCCGCGAAGGATACCGGAGGATGGTACCGGTGCCGTCCAGTCCTTTGTCGCCTTGGGGCTGCTTTCGGTGCGGAACGTCAACCCAGAAGCGGGCGGATCACCTGGACGGCGACGACCATGACGAGGTACGCGATCGGGACCGCGGCGAAGAATCCCAGCGCTGCGCTCCAGGCCGAGCGCCGGACGACGGTCCCCGATCCGGTCGGCTGCGGGACGACCAGATAGGTCACAGCGCTCCCGGCGACCAGCACCACGACGACGTATGCCGCGATCGCCAGCGTCCGCAGGTCGCCGCCGGGCAGGGTCGCCCCGCGGCTCAGCGCGACGTCGTAGGCGAGGTAGGCGAGCGGCGAGCACGACAGCCACGATCAGGCTGGCAGCCACGGCCCGCACGACCGGCCGGGCGCATTCCGGAACTGGCGCCAGCGGATCTCCGCCCAGGTGCGCTGGCGGACCGGCCGGCCGGCGCACGTCAGCCACCGAGGATCGTCAGCGTGCGACGGGCCGGGATCGTCTCCGGCGTGTGGCCGGCCAGCAGCGCCACCGCCTCGGCGAACCGCTCCACCTCGTCGTCGGTGGTGAAGAACCCGACGCTGATGCGCACGCGCGTCGAGGGCGTCGACGGTCCGGGCGATCGCGAACACACGGGCGCCCAGCTCGGACAGGGCCGCGGCCGCGGGCCAGCCGTCGATGCGGAACGTCACCAGCGTGGCCATCTGGTCGCAGCGGCGTGAGCACGTGCACGCCCGGGATCGCCGCGAGCCGCTCGGCGGCGCGGCGGGCCGTCGCGGCCCCGCGGGCATAGATCCAGTCGAGCCCGACGTACATCGACAGCCAGCGAGATCGACCGCGCCATGCCGACGATCGACGGCCGGTGGAACGTGCCCCATTCGAAACGGCGCGCGTCCGGCTGGAAGACGGCCGTGCCGGCCGAGTCGACGGTCTCGAAGCTCAGGTAGCCAGCGAAGGCCGGGTGCAGGCGGGTCGCGAGCTCCGGGCGGACAGCGAGGGCGCCCATCCCCTCGGGACCGAGCAGCCACTTCTGGGCGGCGACCGCGTACGCGTCCGCGCCCGTCGCCTCGAAGTCGACGAGGATGGCGCCGACGCTCTGCGCGCCGTCGACGGCGATGAGGGCGCCCGCGCGCGTGGGCGATCTCGGCCAATGCCGCGACCGGCAGCACCGCGCCCGTCGTCCAGGTCACGTGCGAGGCGACGACAAGCCGCGTCCGTGGCGTCATCGCGGCGTCGAACGCCGCGAGGGTCGTCGCGTCGTCGCCGCCGTCACCGATGTCGACGAAGTCGATCTCGATGCCGCGCTCCCGGAGCGCGTAGAGCGGCCCGAGTCGCACCGGCGTGCTCGAGGCAGGTCGTGAGCGGCGCGGTCGCCGGGTCGCCAGTCGATCGCCCCGGCGATCGCGTTCATGCCGTCGGTCGTGGAGTGGGTCAGCGCGATCGTCGGCCGGGTCGGTGGTGAGCACCGCCGCGACCGACGGCCCGCGCCTCGGCCATCCGCTGGAGGACCTCGGGCCAGTCGTCGACGTGGGCCCGGCCGGTCGTCAGCTCCCAGGTGGCGAAGTCGGCCATCGCCGCCGCGGTCTCGGCCGGGATCGGCCCGACCGAGCCGGTGTTCAGGTAGATGCCGGCGCCGAGGGCCGGCAGCGCCTCGCGGACGGCGGCCAGCCGTTCCGGGTCGGGTGAGAACGGGGCGACCACGGCCGTATGATACCGACGATGAGCGGCCTGGCCCGACCCGAGCACCTGGCCACGACCGAGTGGCTGGCCGAGCGACTCGGCCGGCCGGGCGTCCGGATCGTCGACGCGCGGTGGCGACCGGACGGCAGCGGCGCGGCGGTCCACGCGGGCGGCCACATCCCCGGCGCCGTCCATCTCGACTGGCGCGCCGAGCTCGATCGAACCCGACGAGAGCGGCGATTCGCTGCTGCTCGTCGGTCCCGACCGGATGGCGGCCGTGGCCGCGCGCCTGGGGATCGGCGACGGCACGACGGTCGTCGTCTACGACGACAGCCAGAGCCTGTTCGCGGCCCGGGCCTGGTGGAGCCTGCGCGCGTACGGGCTGGAGTCGGTGCGGATCCTCGACGGCGGGTTCCCGGCGTGGGTCAGGGAGGGCCGGCCGGTCTCGAACGCGGACGGTCGTCCCGGCGCCCGCCTCGCTGCACCCTGCGCGGGCCGAACCGGATGCGCCTGACGACGGCCGACGTCCGCGGGCCTGCTCGGGTCGCCGGACGTGACCCTCGTCGACGCGCGGGCGGCCGCCGAGTACCGCGGGTTCGAGGGGAACACGCGGCGGCTCGGCCACATCCCGGGCGCCCTCAACGTGCCGGTCGGGGCCACGAGCCAGCCGGCGGCCAGCGGCTGCGCGACGGCGCCGAGCTGCGCGACCAGCTCCACGGCTACAACGTCAGCCGCGGCCGGCGGATGGTCTGCTACGACGGGTCGGGGGTCGCGTCCGCGAAGCTCGCGTTCGTGCTCACGCTGCTCGGCCACGAGGACGTGGCGGTCTACGACGGCGGCTGGGCGGAGTGGGGCAACCGGCTCGACCTGCCGGTCGATCGCTAGGGCTCGGGCGGGCGATCCACCTCGGGCCAGGTCGTGTCGACCTCGGGCCATGCGGATGACGGACCGGTGGCCGGGGTGGCGTCCTCGGGCCAGACCGATGACGGCGCCGACCCACTGGCCTCGGCCTCTGCGCGGCGGGCCCCGTCGGCCGCGAGCTGATCGAGGCCGGCCCACGGGTCGACCTCCTGGTGCGGGGCCACGATCTGGGCGAGCGATGGTTGATCGCGACGAGGGCGGCGGTCGCCCGGGCCTCACCGAGCGAGTCCGACCAGTAGGTCGCCTCGGTCACCGGCAGGAAGTTCCCGGTCAGCTCGGTCAGCGCGTCGCGCAGGCTCCGCTCGGCGAGCAGGTGGATGTGGCCGGTCACCTTGAACGGCGGGATCGACACGATCGCCCGCTGCTCGATCTTGGGCGTGCGCAGCTCGGGTGCAGGCTCCGCGACCGTGTCGGCGACGGCGAACAGGATCGAGCCGAGGTTGACCTGGGCGAAGTCGGCGCGCACGGTCTGGCCGACCGACCCGAATTCGTCGAACATGACGTCGGCGAGCACGAGGAACGGGTCGTCCGCCAGGTTGAGCATGTCGGTGATCCGGCGCTGGCGGGTGTCCAGGCTGCCCTTGATGACGAATGAGTCCGTGTAGAGCGTCAGCGACCACCGGGGCCCCGCCGCCTGACATGGCGTCGAACATGGGCAGACCATACGCCCCCGCGTCTCCGCCCGAAAGGTCAGTCCGCCGTCGGCGGGCCCGATCCTGGCGCCTGCGGTCACCAGGTGCTCGGCGCCCTGCTGGAGGCCCTCGTACAGCGCGGTGACGGTCTCGATCGTGTCGATCTCGTCGGGCGACTTGTCCGGTCGCAGCGCGACGATGCGCGGGAAGCGCAGGCTGAACCCCGACTTGTGGCGGTTCGACCGGACGATGACGTCGAACGCGATCTCGACCACGACGGTCGGCTCGACCTGGCGATACCGGCCGAACTGGGCGATCGTGTGCGCCTCGAACCAGCGCGGTCATCTCGGCGATCTCGGCGTCGGTCAGGCCGCTGTAGGCCTTGCCGATGGTGACGAGCGCGGTCGTGCTCGGTGTCGCGCACCGCGAACGTGTAGTCGCTCAGCACGCCGTGGCGCTTGCCGTGAGCCGACCTCGACGCCGACGACGACGCAATCGATGGTCGCGAGCGCCTTCTTCATCTTCAGCCAGCCGAGGCCGCGGCGGCCGGGCGAGTAGCCGCTCGCGGGGTCCTTGACCATCAGGCCCTCGTTGCGCCGTGACCGCGCATCGGTGAACGCCGCCTCGAGCGCGTCGGCATCGGCGGCGACCGAGAGGTGCGAGCGGGCGAACCGTCCGCCGTCCTCGACCGTCGGCAGGTCGAGCGCGTCGAGGCGGTGCCGGCGCTCGGTCAGCGGCGTCGCGCAGCAGCGGCTCGACAGCGACGCCGTCGCCCGGCCCCGAGCGCCAGGGCGTCGAACGCGACGAAGATGACCGGGACCTCGGCCTGGATCGCCGCCGACGGCGATCTTGCGCCCGAGCCGCGTCTGCAGCGCGACGAACGGCAGGACGGCGCCGTCCTTCCAGGCGAGGATCTCGCCGTCGAGGATGCCGTCCCAGGGCAGGGTCTCGCGCGGCCACGGCGACCTCCGGGAACTGGCCGGTCACGTCGTGGAGGTCGCGCGAGAAGAGCCGGACGTCGCGGCCCTGCTTGTGGAGCTGCGCCCGGATCCCGTCGTACTTGTCCTCGACCCAGACCTCGGGTCCCAGGCGCCTGACGATCTCGCCGGCGTCCTCGGCCGGCGAGGCGAGCATGAACTTGAGCGGATGGAACAGGGTCAGCTCGGCATGGTCGAGCTGGTCGTCGCGGGCCAGCGAGGCGAGCCGGCCGATGTCGCCGGTCAGCATCCCGGCCCATTTGACCTCGTCGAGCGGCCGATCGAACGCCTTCGCGATCGCGGCCTCCAGCAGGCCCTCGCGCAGGCCGATCCGCAGCTCGCCGCCGAGCACCTTGACGATGTACTTCGCGGTCAGCGGGTCCGACCGGGCGAGCAGCGTCGCCGAGGATCGCGGACTTGCGGGCCGGGCCCGAGGCCGCCTCGATCGCCTCGAACGCGGCGGCCACCTCGGGCAGTGTCGGGGGCGGTCCTGCGCGGCTCGTGTCCGGCGAGGGTCAGCACGTCGGCCACCGCGAGGCCCAGGTCAGAGTGCCGGTCGTAGGCCTCGCCCAGCGCCGACCGGTCGATGCCGGCGACCTCCGCGACGGTCGTGGCGATGGCCGACCAGCCGAGGCCGGCCGCGCGCTGGTCGGCTTCCGGGAACGGCCGGCCGGTGAGGAAGACGGCCGCGATCGGCAGCTCGTCGGGGCGTCAGGGTGTGGAGGTAGTCGGCGAGCAGGGCGGTCTTCTCGGAGGTCCGGGTGGTCGCCGCGAGGCGCTCGGCCAGCTCGCTCCAGCGGCGCATGCCGGGGATGGTATACCGTGCCGGGGCGATGGCTGATCGGACGTGGTTCCCCGAGTCGATCACCGGCTCCGAGGTGGTCCTGCGCCGCCACGTGCCGGAGAACCTGACCGCCTTCCATCGCTGGTACGCCGACCGCGAGATCGCCCGTCTCGCGCGCTACCAGGAGACACCGATGCGGCCCGAGGAGATCGAGCGGTTCTTCACCGCGCGCGTCGTCGGGCCGGAGGCGCTCGCGATGGCCGTCCACCTGCGCGCCACCGACCGGCTGATCGGCACATGCGCGTTCAGCCAGCTCGACGCGGACAACGGGTCGGCGCTGTACCACATCACCATCGGCGAGTCCGATGCGTGGGGCAAGGGCTACGGCACCGAGGCGACCCAGCTCATGCTGGATCACGCCTTCGGGGCGATGGGCCTGCACCGGATCGCGCTGTTCGTGTTCGAGTTCAACGAGCGCGCCGTCCGCGCCTACAAGCGCTGCGGCTTCGTCGATCGAGGGTCGCGCGCGCGAGTCGATCTGGCGCGACGGCCGCTGGTGGGACGAGCTGGCGATGAGCGTGCTGGAGTCGGACTGGCGGAAGCGGCGGGCGGCGGCAGAGGCCGAGGGCGGGGGCGCCTCGACGATCCCCGCCGAAGCGACGACCAGCGTCCCAGTCCTGCCGGTGCCGACGGGCGCCGCGAGTCCGCCGGGCACGTCCGACCGACTGCGCCGGGTCATCGAGCGGCTGCGATGACCGACCGAGACCGTCGCCGCCGACGCCGCCCGTGCCGAGGTCCGCGAGCTGATCGCGGCCAAGGGCCACGCGGTCGACAACGCCCGGGCGGCCGTCGCCCGGCTGGAGGCGGCCTTCGCCGCCGGCGACCTGGAGCGGACGCCGGCGATGGACCAGTTCCTGGCCGACCTCATGCAGGCGCTCGAGCAGGACGAGGGCCAGAAGCTCGGCGGCAAGAGCGCCGAGGCGCGCGCTTCATCCTGCGCGCCGTCGACCGCGAGCTCGACAACGCCTGACGCCCCGGACGACTCATCGAGGGCTTGACTCTCGGGTGACCCGAGGGTCCACGATGGCCGCATGGACGACGACCTGCTCTCCATCGGACGGTTCGCCCGGCTCGCCGGGCTGAGCGTCGGGGCGCTCCGGCACTACGACGAGCTCGACCTGCTGCGGCCGGCCGAGATCGACGCGTCCACCGGCTACCGACGCTACCGGACGAGCCAGCTCGACGATGCGCGCACGATCGCCCGCCTTCGCGAGCTGGAGGTCCCGCTCGAGGAGATCCGCGACGTGCTCGCCGCGGACGACCCGGCCGAGCGTGCCCGGCGGCTCGCCGACCATCGCGCCCGGATCGAGGCGCGGACCTATCGACT
Source organism: uncultured Chloroflexia bacterium (assembly GCA_963704775.1). Lineage (GTDB taxonomy): Bacteria > Chloroflexota > Limnocylindria > Limnocylindrales > CSP1-4 > SPCO01. Next base: position 800,902 of record CAVPHR010000001.1, read on the forward strand.
CCAACGCGTCCTGCACCACGTGCAGGGCGTCGTCGAACGGAAGGAGCCCATCGTGACGAAGCCACCCGGTCCGCCTGAGCTCGACCAGGCGACCCGCCGCGCGCTCGCCGCCGGCCTGTTCAACCACACCTGGACGCTGCTCGAGACCCGACCCGCGCACGCCGGCCCAGGACGACGAGATGATCCACGCCGCGCACGCGTCGCGGTACCACTGGGGCGAGATCGCGCGACGACGTGCACCTCGCCCGCGGCGAGTGGCAGTGCGCCCGGGTCTACTCGGTCCTCGGCCGCGTCGAGCCGGCCCTCTGGCACGCCCGCCGGTGCGTCGAGCTGGCCGAGGCCGACGCCGGACCGCGAGGACTGGGACCTGCCGGCCGCCTACGAGGCGATGGCCCGCGCGCTCCATGTCGCCGGCGACGCGGCGGCCGCGGCCGAGTGGAAGGCGAAGGCCACCGAGGCGCTCGGGGCGGTCGCCGACGCCGAGGACCGGACGATGATCGAGCAGGACCTCGCAAGCCTGCCGTGACCGTCTCGCGCCCGTAGACTACGGGGCCTTCCCCTCGTCACCCCGGAGGCCCCGATCCGATGACTGACCTCAAGCTCGGCATCCTGCTCTGGAACCAGGCGACCTCCTGGTCCGAGCTACCGGGCGCCGCCACGTTGGTCGATCGCCTCGGGTACGACCACCTCTGGGCGTGGGACCACCTCTACGCGATCTTCGGCGACCCGTACCAGCCGATCTTCGAGGGCTGGTCGACGCTCGCCGCGATGGCGCCACAGACCGAGCGGACGCGGCTCGGGCTGCTGGTCGGGGCCAACACGTTCCGCAACCCCGGGCTCGTGGCCAAGACCGCCGCGACGCTCGACCACGTGAGTGACGGCCGGGCGATCCTTGGCATCGGCGGGGCGTGGATGGAGCCGGAGCACCAGGCCCACGGGATCGAGTTCGGCATCGGGCTTCGGCCAGCGCCTGGACTGGCTCGACGAGTCGGTCGGGGCGATGCGTGCGCTCCTCGACGGCCAGCACGTGACGTCCGAGCCCGGCGGCCACTACGCCTTCGACGACCTGGTCCAAGCCCCGCTGCCCGTCCAGAAGCGGCTGCCGATCATGATCGGCGGCTCGGGCGAGAAGAAGACGCTGCGGACCGTCGCGAAGTACGCGGACATGTGGAACGGGATGGGCCCGCTGGACTTCATGGCCCACAAGGTCGAGGTCCTCCAGGGCCACTGCGACGCCGTCGGGCGCGACATCGGTGAGATCGAGTTCACGCTCGGGGTGAAGCTGACCATCCGCGACACGGAGGCCGAGGCCGACCGCGTCTGGAAGGCCGCGATGGAGCACAACAAGACGCCGCTCTCGGACCTCGAGGGCGACACGACCTTCTGGAACGGCACGGTTGAGCAGATCGCGGAGCGCCTGCTGCCGTACGTCGAGCTCGGCTTCCGGACCGTGATCTCCGAGCAGCCGGCGCCGTACGACGTCGAGACGTTCGAGCGCTTCATCGGCGAGGTCAAGCCGCTCGTCGAGCGGGGCTGAGGGATCGGCCGGGTCATGACGATCGGACCGCCCCGGTGAGCGCGACCGCCGCGACCGTCGAATTCGAGCACGTCACCAAGCGCTACGACGCGCGGGCCAAGGACACCCCGGGCGCGGTCAACGACCTCTCGCTCACGGTGCCGGCCGGCAAGATCTGCGTGCTCGTCGGGCCGTCCGGCTGCGGCAAGACGACCTCGCTCAAGATGGTCAACCGGCTCATCGAGCCGTCCGGCGGCCGCATCCTCCTCGACGGCGTCGATGCCGCGACGCGCGATGTCGACGAGCTCCGCCGCGGGATCGGCTACGTCATCCAGCAGGTCGGCCTGTTCCCACACCAGACGATCGGCGTGAACGTCGCGGTCGTGCCGAGCCTGCTCGGCTGGTCGGAGGCTCGTCGGAAGGAGCGATCCGACGAGCTCCTTGCGCTGGTCGGGCTCGACCCGGTCCGCTATCGCGATCGCTATCCGAGCCAGCTCTCGGGCGGCGAACGCCAGCGCGTCGGCGTCGCCCGGGCCCTTGCCGCGGACCCGCCGATCATGCTCATGGACGAGCCGTTCGGGGCCGTTGACCCGGTCGTCCGCGAGCGACTCCAGAACGAGTTCCTGCGGCTCCAGGAGGAGCTCGCGAAGACCATCCTGTTCGTCACCCACGACATCGACGAGGCGATCAAGATGGGCGACCTCGTCGCGGTCATGCAGGTGGGCGGCATCCTCGCCCAGTTCGGGCCCCCGGCCGACATCCTGGCCGCCCCCGCGAACGAGTTCGTCGCCCGGTTCGTCGGCACGGACCGCGGCCTGAAGCGCCTGTCGCTGCGGCGCGTCAGCGAGCTCGAGCTCCGGCCGGCCGTCATCGCCCGACCGGCGACAGGACGTCGCCGACGTCCGGGCCCGGATGTCGCCCGAGGCGTTCCCGTCGATCCTGCTCGTCGACGAACAGGATCGCCCGATCGGCTGGATCGACCCGGCCGACCTGCCGGCCAGCGGGCCGATCCCCGAATCGCTGGCCGAGGCGATGTCGCCGCTGCTCGACCGGCGCACGACGCTCCACGACGCGCTCTCGCTGCTCCTCGATGCCGACGTCCAGGCCGGCATCGTCACCGACCGGACCGGCGCGGTCCGCGGGATCGTCACGGTCGACCAGATCGCCGAGCTGATGCGCGACACGGCCGACCCCCGGTCCGTCGCGCTCGCCGTGGCGGCGGCGGAGGCGCCGGCCGAGGACGCCCCTTCGGACGAGACCGATCTACCCGCCGCGGCGGAGGCGCCCGTCGCGGACGCAGCCCGATGACGATCGACTGGGCGTGGGTCGCCGATCATCTCGACGAGCTGTTCTTCCGGACCGTGCAGCACCTGGTGTTCACGGCGCTAGCAGTGGCCATCGGGTTCGCGATCTCGTTCGGCCTTGCGATCTGGTCGGTGCGGCGCCGGTCGGTGTACGGGCCCATCGTCGCCCTCACGGGCGTCGCCTACACGATCCCGAGCCTGGCGATGATCGCCCTCCTGATCCCCATCACGGGCATCGAGATCACGACCGCCCTGGTCCCGCTCATCCTCTACACGCTGCTGATCTTCGTGCGCAACATCGTCGCGGGCTTCGACACCGTGCCACGCGATGTCCTCGAGGCGGCCGACGGGATGGGCTTTCCGCGCAACCGGCGCCTGCGGCGGATCGAGTTGCCGCTGGCCATCCCGCTGATCGTCGTCGGCGTCCGCCTCGCCACAGTGTCGACGATCGGCCTGGTCACCATCACGGGCATCCTGGGCGACCGGTTCGGGGGTCTCGGGTTCTTCATCTTCGAGGGCTACCGCCACTCGTTCCCGACCGAGATCCTGATGGGAGCCGTGCCGTCGATCATCCTCGCCGTCGGCGCCGACCTGCTCCTGGTCCGGTTCGAGCGTCGCCTCACGCCCTGGTTCGCGCCGGAGCGTGACGCAGCCCGTCGAGCGACGGCCTGATGGAGCTCGTCTCCGAGACCGCCACGTGGCTGACGGATCCGGCGAACTGGTCCGGGCCGGGGAGCATCCCCGTGCGGCTTCTTCAGCACATCGCGTTGTCCGGAGCATCGCTCGTGATCGCCATCGCGATCGCCCTGCCCATCGGCCTCTGGACGGGCCACACCCGCCGCAGCATGACCTTCGCGGCGAATCTCGCCAACCTCGGCCGCGCCCTGCCGTCGCTCGCGGTCATCGCGCTCGTCCTGCCGATCACCGCGGCCATCGATCCGGAGCTCGGGTTCAAGGTCTATCCGGTGGTCATCGCGATGGTGGTCCTGGCGATCCCGCCGATCCTCGTGAACGCCCAGGCCGGCATCGCGGGGATCGACCCGGACCTGACGGAGGCAGGCCGCGCGATGGGCATGCGCGGCCACCAGCTCGTCCGCCGCCTGGAGATCCCGGTCGGGTTACCCGTGATCCTGGGCGGCTTCCGATCGGCCGCCTTCCAGGTCGTCGCGACGCTGACACTCGGAGCCCTGTTCGGCGGGCCTGGCCTCGGACGCTACCTCGTCGAGGGCATCGCCCAGACGAACGACGGCATGATCGTCGGCGGCGTGGTCCTCGTGGCGGCCCTGTCGCTGGTGACCGAGGGCGCCTTCGCCGTGCTGCAGCGCGTCGCCGTCTCGCCCGGCCTCCGAACCCCGGCCGCAACGTACGAAACGCTCGCGCCGACGGCGGACGACATGATGAAGGCGACCTCGGCCGGCTGATTCGCGAATGCCACTGAACCAGACACCGGGTTGTCACGTATCCCGTGCTAAGGTCGGGGCGTTCGCGCGCGCACTGCGCGAGGAGATAGGTAGGAGGAGACCCATGCGGTTGTCCCGCGTTCTTGCTCTCGGGGCGTCGGTGCTGGTGCTGTTCGGCGCCTGCTCGACGGGTGGGAGCAAGGCTGCCATCAAGATCGGGTCGGACGGGTTCGATGAAGCCCGTGTCGTCGCCGAAGTCTATGCCCAGGTCCTCGAGGCCAATGGCTACACCGTCGACCGCGCCGGCATCGGCCTGGGGGCCCGCAAGGTCACCGCCGCCGCTATCGAGAGCGGACAGATCGACCTCAAGCCCGAGTACCTCGGCGGGGGCCTGGCGTATTACGCGCCCGGCACCACGACGACGAACTCGGACACCAACGCGAAGCTGCTTGCGGACGCCTTGAAGGCCAAGGCGATCTCGGTCCTCGCGTACACGCCCGGCCAGGACACGAACGCGTTCGTGGTCCGCAAGGAGACGGCCGACCAGTACAAGCTGACCAAGATGAGCGACCTCACGGCGGTCCAGAACGACCTCAAGTGGGCGCTCGCGACGGACTGCCCGACGAACCCCGTCTGCGCGGCCGCTCTCAAGACCGCCTACGGGCTCGAACCGACCAACGTCACACTCCTGGATGCCTGCAGCGGCCCGATGGCCGATGCGCTCCTCCAGAAGACCGTCGACGTGGCCGAGCTCTGCTCGACCGGCCCCGAGATCATCGTCAACGGCTGGGTCCGGCTCGAGGATGACAAGGGCACGCAGCCTGCCGAGAACGTCGCGCCGATCGTGCGCGACGACTACCTCGCCAAGGTCGACAAGGCCGCCTTCTCGAAGCTCCTCGACGACGTGTCGAAGAAGATCGACACGGCGACCCTGGCCGACCTGTACAAGCAGGTCGCGGTCGACAAGAAGGACCTGGCCGTGGTGGCCAAGGAATGGCTCACCGCCCAGGGCATCGTCAAGTAGGCGAGTCGGACGCGGGTCCGGCCCTCGCACACCTCGAACCCCCGGCTCAGCCCGGGGGTTCGTCGAATTCCGGGGACTTCGACTGTGGCGGTCGCTTCTGCATCGGCCAACGCCGCCGCGGCCGCGGCACTCCGCCGACGCAACGCGACGATCGCCACGACGCCGCCGACCGACGTGACCAGCAGGATCATCGCGTGGATGAGGATGGCCGCCGCGAACGCCGCGTCCCGGTCGATGCCGAGGGCGTCGGCGATGGCGACGGCGGTCAACTCGAACGTCCCGACGTAGCCCGGTCCGGACGGGACGATCGAGGCGAGCGCCACGCCGCTTCCGATGAGCGCCCCCTGGGCCACGGTCAGCTCGATGCCGACCGCCTGGCCACCGGCGAGGAACGTGATCGTCGAGGCTGTCCAGGCCGCCAGGCTGAGGATCACGGCACCGGTCATCGTCCGTGGCCGGCTGGCCACCGACAGGCCGTCCTGCAGGCGCCGGCCGAGCTCGATGATCTTGGGCCAGCGCTCGATGAACCGCGTGACGCGCGCGGCGCCTGGCAGGCGATGGGCGACGACGCCGAGCGCCAGCCCGATGCACAGCAGCGTCACGAAGGCGGCGCCCAGCAGGACCGCGCTCGTGATGAACCCGCGGACGCCGAGGACCAGGACCGACACGGCCGCGATGATCACGACCATGACGGTGTCCACGATGCGCTCGACCGCGACCGTGCCCAGGACCGTCGTTCGGCTCAGGTCCTCACCCTCGCCGAGCGCGTGCGTGCGGACGAGCTCACCGAGGCGCGCCGGCAGGATGTTGTTGGCGAGGTAGCCCTGGTAGGTGTAGCCGAGGACGCGGCCGTAGGGGACCACGGCGATCGGGGCCAGCAGGACGCGCCATCGGGCCGCCCGCGCGCCCACGTCGACCAGCACCGCCACGAGCATGACGCCGATCCAGGCGGGGGCCGCGGTCCGGAGCACGTCCGCCGCTTTGGCAAGGTCGACCGAGCCCAGCACGATGTAGATCGACACGACGCTGATCGCGATGCCCAGCGCGCCCCGGAGCAGGGTCTGCGAACTGATCCTCACGCGGTCGTCGGTCCCACCGTCAGTCGACGCGGTCGCGCGTCAGCAGCTTCGGGGAGCGCCGGACGCGCCACCGATGGAGCGTGTACCGCGCGACCACCCGGAGCGTCGAGAGGCCGTAGACGACGCTGCGCCGGAAGCCGACCGACGAGGCCTCCTCGAAGTAGCGCGTGGGCACGGCGATCTCGCCGATCCGGCCGGCCATCCCGGCCGCCACGACCTGGGCGATGAGCTCCTGGTCGAACACGAAGTCGTCGCTGTTGAGCTTGTACGGGATCGTCTCGAGGAGGTGCCGGCTGTAGGCCCGCAGGCCGGTGTGGTACTCGGACAGGTGCAGGCCGAAGGCCAGGTTCTCGAGGCCGGTCAGGAACCGGTTGCTGACGTACTTCCAGCGGGGCATCCCGCCGGCCAGCGGGTCGCCGAGGAAGCGGCTGCCGAGCATCAGGTCGCGCTCGCCCGCGGCGATCGGCGCGATGAGCGCGGGGATCCGCGTGGCGTCGTACTGGTAGTCGGGATGGAGCATGACCACGATGTCGGCGCCGGCCGCGAGCGGCCGCGTCGTAGCACGTCTTCTGGTTGCCGCCGTAGCCGCGGTTCTGGCTGTGGATGATGACGTCGAGCCCGAGCTGCCGGGCGATCTCGACCGTCTCGTCGCGCGACACGTCGTCGACGAGGATGATCCGGTCGACGAGGTCGTGCGGGATGTCGGCGTAGGTGCGCTCCAGCGTCCGCGCCGCGTTGTAGGCGGGCATCACGATGACGACGCGCGGTTCGCCGGCCCGGCTGGGCGCGTCGGGCAACCCAGGGGGTCGGTCGGGCGAATCCACGACCGAAGGGTACCGTAGCGAACCGCGCACTCTCAGGTCCCCGATGGTCCCGGTCCGGCGTCCGCCGAACCTGTCGCGACGATGTGGGACCATACGGCCTCACCCGCTCGAGGATCACCGCAGTGTTCGAACGACTCTTCGGCTCCGGCGAGCAGGATCCCGCCGTCGCCGCGCGCATCCCGCCGGGCCAGTACAAGACCGAGAAGTTCCCGGTCCTCCACTACGGCTCCGTGCCGCACGTCGACCTGGCGACCTGGGACTTCAAGGTCTGGGGCGAGGTCGATTCGCCCGTTCACGCTGACCTGGGACCAGTTCAAGGCCCTGCCGCGCAAGACGGTCCACACCGACATCCACTGCGTGACGCGCTGGACCGAAGCTCGACACGGACTGGGAGGGCGTCGCGATCCAGACGATCCTCGAGATGGCCGCGGTCCGGCCGTCGCGCGACCCACGTCGTCTCGCACGCCGAGCAGGGCTACACCGCGAACGTGCCGCTCTCGGTCCTCGATGACGACGACGTCATCCTCGCCGACACGTTCGGCGGCCAGCCGCTCGAGCCGGAGCACGGCTACCCGCTGCGTCTGCGTCATCCCGAAGCGCTACTTCTGGAAGAGCAGCAAGTGGATCCGTGGCCTCGAGTTCCTCGACCACGACCAGCTCGGCTTCTGGGAGCGCTACGGCTACAACAACGACGCCGATCCGTGGAAGGAAGAGCGCTTCAGCGAGTGACCGCGGCGTCAGCTGCGGCGGGCGCCGCCCATCAGCGGCGGGTCGGGCGCGAAGAGGCGCAGCCGGCCGCTCAGCAGCATGAGCTCGCGGTCGAGCAGGCGGACCAGGGCCTCGAGGCGCTCGACGGTCGTCGCTGCCTCGAGCAGCGCCTGGCGGCGCGGCAGCTCGACCTGGACGATGCCCGGAGAGCAGGTAGGACAGGACGGTCGGGTCGTCGGGGATCTTCAGGTCGCGCGCGCTGAGCGTCTCGTCGCCGACTTCGGTCTCCTCCTCGGGCTCGAGGGTGGCTGCGCCGGCGCCGCGCGTCTCGCCGGCCTCGGCCGCGTCGTCCGTGTCATCGTCGTCCTCGGCGCCGATGGTCTCGAGCTCGACCCGGATGTCGAGGACCTCGGCCGTCTCGCCGTCGCGCGCCCGCATCAGCTCGAGGTAGCGCACGAACCGGCGGATCGCGGACGCGGCCAGGCGCTCGGCCCGCGGCTCGTCGCCGACCTCGTCCTCGAGCGGCGTCACCTCGGCGACCAGGTACGGCTCGGTGCCCGCGTCGACCGAATCGATCGCGAACCGCCCGGTCGCCGCCGCCAGCAGGTCGTAGCGGCCGTCCGGGTAGCGGCCGGCCTCGCGGATCTCGGCGAACGCCCCGACGCCCGGCGAGGGCCAGCGACGCTGCGGTCACCGACCTCGCGGCCATCGCGGATCAGCACGACCCCGAACGGCGTCGCCGCGTGTCGAGGCAGTGGCGGGTCAGCGCGCGGTAGCGCTCCTCGAAGATGTGGAGCGGGCAGGACGATGCCCGGGCAGAGGACCGTGTGCAGCGGGAAGAGCGGGATCTCCATCGGCTCAGGACCGCGAACTCGCGCGACGACCCGGTGCCATCGCGTCCGACCCGAGTCTAGCCGCCGCCCCGGAACCTAGCCTGCGCCAGGCTCGAGGCTGACGGGCCCGATCGTCGGCCGACGAACGGTCCGGGCCTGATCCGTCCACGTCCGGTCCCGGGCGGTCGCGCCGTCGGGCCTGCCGGCGAAGACGTGGTGGCGGCCCTTGCCGAGGGCCTTGGCCTGATACATCGCGACGTCCGCGTCCCCGAGCAGGTCGTCGACCGCGCTCATGGTCGGGGTGTCGATCGCGATGCCGATGCTCGCGCTGACCTCCACCGGCGTGTCCACCGACCGACAGCGGCGCCTGGATCGTCTCGAGCAGCCGTTCGGCGACGCCGGTCGCGTAGCCGAGGTCATCGGATGTCGAGCAGCAGGATGCCGAACTCGTCGCCGCCGAGACGCGCGGCGAGGTCCTCGGAACGGAGGCCGGCCCGGATCCGCGCGGCGACAGCGACGAGGAGCTCGTCGCCGGCGGCATGGCCGAGGCTGTCGTTGACGGTCTTGAAGTCGTCGAGGTCGAGGAACAGGGCGGCGATCGAGCCGTGCCGCTCCCGCGCGGCCAGCGCGGTCTCGGCCTGTGCGACGAACCGGCGCCGGTTGACCAGGCCCGGTCAGCGGGTCGTGGAAGGCCTGGTAGCTGAGCTGGTCCTCGAGCGTCCGGCGCTTCGCCACGTCGCGGGCGAGGATGCCGACCAGCCCGTACAGGCGGGCCAGGACGAGGAGCGAGAGGAGGGCGGTCCCGGTGGCGACCACGGCAAGACCGCCGTCGGCTCCCGGGCCGAGGGTCACGAGCACCGGGCCGGTCACCATCGCGGCCGCGAGGCAGATCAGCCGGACGGGCCCGAGCCACGTGACGGCGACCGGCTGGGGGTCGGTCAGGCGGCGCATCGACGGGTGGGCGACCGCGACACCGAACAGGATGTAGGAGATCAGGTAGATGTAGTCGAGCGCGCCGCCGCTCTCGTACGTCCCCGTCGAGGTTCTGGAGCGCGTAGATCTGATCCGCGACGAGGAGCGCGATGAGGCTGACGGCGAGCATCCCGAACGACGAGGTCCGGGCGCCTGGCGTCGTGAGCAGGCCCATCGCGACCCCGATCAGGAGGAGGTCCGCGACCGGGTAGGCGAGGGTGATCGCCAGGGACAGGGGGTCGAGCTCGGTGCCGACGAGCTGCGGCTGGATGAAGAACGTCCAGGACAGGGTCGCGCAGGCGGTCGTCAGGATCGCGGCGTCGAGGATGCCGCCGCGATCGCCGCCGCCGAGCCGGCGCCGGATGAGCAGCAGCAGGCCGAGCGCGATGAACGGGTAGCCCGCGAGGTAGAGCGCGTCTGCCATCGACGGGAACGGGTCCTCGCCGATCGCCTCGTACCAGTTCCACAGGATGTCGCCGGCCACGAACATGCCCTGGCCCACCGCCATCAGCAGCCAGGGGAGGCGCCGGTCGGGCTTGTTCTTCCAGATCCCGATCAGGGCGACGAGGACGGCCGAGCCGCCGATGATGTCGTAGAAGGAGTTCTGGGCCATGCTCCCGGTCTCCAGGAGCGAGTGCACGACGAGCGCGGCGGCACCGACGGCGAAGAACGCCGCCCAGAGAGGGACGCGGGAGAGCGACGAAGGGTTGTTCGGCATGGTCGGAACCGTTCAAAGGGTCCGTCGGGGGCTCTGCCGGGCCCATGGGTCGACAGTACCGGTAGGACGGGGGCGATGGTCCGACGATGGATGCGAAGAAGCCGCCGGTGCGTGCCGGCGGCTTCGGGTGGTCGAGGGTCGGTCGGGCTCGCCGACCGGTCAGGTCAGTGGGCGCAGGAGCGGGCGGAGCCCTCGTCGTCGGCGGTCCGGAAGCTGGATCCGCAGCCGCACGCGGCGACCGCATTCGGGTTGTTGACCGTGAACCCGGCGCCCATCAGCGTGTCGACGTAGTCGATCTGCGAGCCCTTCAGCAGGTCGACGCTGTTGCCGTCGACGTAGACCTTGATGCCGCTGGCGTCGAGGATCTTGTCCTCCGGCGTCGGCGCGTCTTCGAGCATCATCCCGTAGCGGAAGCCGGAGCAGCCGCCGGAGTAGACGTACACGCGCAGGCCGATGGCCGGGTTGGTCTCTTCCTTGGTCAGCTCGCGCAGCTTGGTCACTGCGGCGTCACTGAGGGACACGACCGTCGGCTGCTGATCGATCATGCGTCTCGTCTCCGTGGTCTGCGAATGATGGTCGAGCTCGCGAACGGGCTCCCGAGTGCTACGTGCATCGTACGCACGAGAGCGGGTTTCGACAAGCACCCGCGCCGAAACTCACGGACGCCCCCTGCGGAACGAAGGTCCGGGGCCTCGCGACTAGACTGACGCATGCTCCGGACGGGCCTCGCCGCCATCCTCCTGGTGCTGCTGATCCCGATGGTGGTGGCGGCGAATACCTCGTTCTGGGCGCTCCGGACCGTGCTCGATCCAGGCACGTTCTCGACCACGGTCGGGCGCGCGCTCGACACGCCCGCGGTCGAGCGACTCGTGGCGACCGCGTTGGCCGACGGGATCATCGATCGGATGGACCGGGCTCCGACCGGATCCCTCGACCTCGCCCGACGCCTCCTCGCGGTGCGCGTCGGGGTGCCGGCCGACGCCGACAAGCAGACCCTGCGGGCGGCCCTCAGCGACACGATCATCGACGCGATGGGCGACCCGGGCGTCGGGAGGTCCGGGACGACGTCGTGAGCGCCGTTCATGGCGAGATCGTCGGCGCCGTCGAGGGGCGACCGGGCCTGGTCGCGATCCGCGGCCCGAACGTCGTCCTCGACACGGCCGGCGTCCTGGATCGCATCGAGGCCTCGGCGGACCCGCGGGTCGCCGCGCTCGTCGACGGCGTGCCGAACCTCCTGGCGGCACCGATCGTGATCGCCCGGGTCGGCGAGCTCCAGCAGGTCCAGGAGGGGCTGCGGCTGATGCGGGCGCTCCAGCTGCTCCTGCCCATCGTCGCGGTGACCGCCGCGCTGATCGTGGTCGTCCTGGCCCATCGACGAGCGCGGGCCCTCGGGATCGTCGGGTTCGCGATCGCCGTGGCGGGAGCCGTTTCGCTCCTCGTCCTCTGGCTGGCCGGCGGCTACGTCTCGGCCGTGCCCGACTCGGCGGTCGTGCGGCAGCTGACCGCGGAGCTGTACGACGCGTTCCTGCAGCGTGCTGGTCGTCCAGGCGGCGCTGCTCATCGCGGTCGGGCTCGTCCTGGTCGTCCTGTCGTGGTTCCTTGGGCGCGGCGGGCGACGTCGGGCCACCGCCCGGATGCTCGGCCCGCGCTGACGGTCCCCGGGGCTAGCCGTCGAGGCGCTCGACGACCGTGGCGATCCCCTGCCCGACGCCGATGCACATCGTCGCGAGGCCGTAGCGGCCGCCGGTCCGCCGCAGCTCGTGGGTGAGCATCGTGATCAGGCGGCCGCCGCTCATCCCGAGCGGGTGGCCGAGCGCGATCGCCCCGCCGTTCACGTTGACCTTCGCCGGGTCGAGGCCGAGCTCGTCGATGCACACGAGCGACTGCGAGGCGAACGCCTCGTTGAGCTCGACGAGGTCGAGGTCCGCGACCGCGATGCCGGCCCGCTCGAGGGCCTTGCGCGTCGCCGGGCACCGGCCCGACGCCCATGATCGCCGGGTCGACGCCGGCGACGGCCGTCGACGACGACCCGGGCCATCGGCTTGAGCCCGAGCGCCCGGGCCCGCTCCGCCTCGACGAGCAGCACCGCCGACGCGCCGTCGTTGATGCCCGAGCTGTTGCCGGCCGTGACCGAGCCGCCCTCGGTCCGGAACGCCGGGCGCAGCCTGGCGAGCGCCTCGAGGCTCGTGTCGGCCCGCGGATGCTCGTCGCGGGCGACGACCGTCGTCTCGCCCTTCGCGGCCGGCACCTCGACCGGGACGATCTGGTCGTCGAACCGGCCGGCCTCGATCGCGGCGACCGCGCGCTGCTGGCTCTCGAGCGCGAACGCGTCCTGGCGCTCGCGGCTGACGCCCCAGCGCTCGGCGACGTTCTCGGCGGTCTCGCCCATCGAGTACGGGTAGTGCAGCTCGGCCAGCCGCGGGTTGACGAACCGCCAGCCGAGCGTCGTGTCGTCGAGCTCGCGCGGGCCGCGCGTCCCACGGCGGCGTCGGCCTTGGGCATGACGTACGGCGCGCGGGTCATCGACTCGACGCCGCCGCCGATGAACACGTCGCCGTCGCCGACCGCGATCGCGTGGGCCGCCGAGTTGATCGCCTGGAGCCCCGAGCCGCACAGCCGGTTGACGGTCAGCCCGCCGACCTCGACCGGGAAACCGGCGAGCAGCAGGGCCATCCGGGCGACGTCGCGGTTGTCCTCGCCGGCCTGGTTGGCGCAGCCGAGGATGACGTCCTCGACGAGCGCCGGGTCGATGCCGGCGCGGTCGACGACGGCGCGCAGCACGAGCGCCGCGAGGTCGTCCGGGCGGACACGTCGCGAGCGCGCCGCCGTAGCGGCCGATCGGCGTGCGGACGGCCTCGACGATCCAGGCCTCGCGGAGCGGGCGGTGCAGGTCTCGACGTCACGGGCCGATGGTAGGGCGCAGGGCCGACGCCTCGATGCGGCCGCGGCGTGCGCCCGCTAGGGCAGGGCTTGGAGAGCGCCTCGGCGACGTTCGGCGCTGTCGGCGGCGATGATGATCGCGCACGTCACCCTTGACCGCACGACGTAGCCGGCACTTGGCCGGGTCGTCTGACGTGTGACGTCCTTGCCGCCGAGGTCGAGCTCGGTGCTAGGTCGATCCCGGCCTTGGCGGCCTCCGACGCATCATAGCCTCCCCGAGCTTGCCCTCGTCGGCACCCTTGATCCTGACGATCGCGTCACGCGAGCAGCTCGCGCCCGGTCGAGAGGGCGGCCGCGGTCAGCGTCGACGTCCTCGAGCAAGGACGTTGCAGCAGTGCTGTCGCAGGACCACGCGGCCACAGCTCGTTGTCGCCGGTCAGGTTGCTTGCCCTTGAGGCTCAGCTTCTGGACCGTCGGCGCCGCACGATCTTGTCGGGCATGATCGCCTCGAGCTCCTTGTCGTCGCTCGGGAACGAGAAGCCGGCGGATCGGCTCGCTAGCGGCCGCCTGGCTCGACGCCGCTTCGCTCGGTGCCGCCGCGCTGGGTGCGGCCGTCGTCGCGGTGGTCGATGGGGCCGCTCCGGACGACCCCGAGGACGGGGCGGTCGAGCCGCCCGCTGTGCCGCTGCAGCCGATCAGGGCCACGAGGGCCACGGCCATGAGTCCCCCACCGATCATCCTGTCGCGCATGTCGACACCCCTTCGAGCAACAGCTCTCGTCGACCCGACGGGATGGGTCGGCGGGCGCAGGATAGCCGCGGGGGCGTCTAGCGGCGTTGGAGGGCCGGGGCCGGGCGAATCGCGGACCACGGCTGGCGTAGTTCCCCAGTCGATCGAGGACGATCGCCGGGCCGCCCATCATGCTCGCTCGCTCGAAGGGACCCGTCGGGTGGCCCGCTCCGAGGCGCAACGCGAGGTCGATGTCCGACGCCGTCGCGACGCCGTCGCCGAGTGCGCGATACGCCTCGTCGATCGCCTCGAGGATCTCGGTCCGCTCGACGACCGCGGCGCGCTGCGGCGTCGGCCGTCGCCGGTCGGCCGGGCCTCGTGCGTACCTTCCATCGTAGCGGTAGAAGCCCGACCGGTCTTGCGGCCCAGGCGCCCGGCTGCCACGAGCCGCGCCTGGATGCGCCGACGGCCGGAACCGATCCGCGAGCGGATCGTCGGCCGCGAGGGCCGCATCGTGCAAGCGCGGTGCTGACCGCCAGGTTCACGTCGATGCCGATGAGGTCCATCAGCTCGAACGGTCCCATCGGGAAGCCGGCGGCGCGCATCGCCTGGTCGATCGCCTCGATCGACGCTTCGCCGGCCTCGAGCGCGGCGAGCGCCTCGAGCGTGAAGGCCGGTTGACCCGGTTGACGATGAAGCCCGGGGCGTCGGCCGACCGGACCGGGGTCCTGCCCCACGCTGCATCGGCGATTCGACGGCGCGGCGATCGTGGACTCGGCGTGGCCGGCGTGCCGACGACCTCGACGAGGCGCATGAGCGGCGCCGGGTTGAAGAAGTGCAGGCCCAGCGACCAGCCCGGGTCGCCGCGTGGCGGCCGCGATCGCCGCGACGGACAGCGCGCTCGTGTTCGTCGCGAGGATCGTCTCGGGTCGGCGCACGCCGCGTCGAGGGCCGAGAAGATCGAGCGCTTCGTCGAAGGTCCTCGAGCGCGGCCTCGATGACCACCTCCGGCTGCCCTGCGAGATCGTCGAGCCCGGCCACGACCCGCAGGCGTGCCAGGCGCCCATCGACCCAGTCGTCGATCGCGTCGGCGTCGAGGTCGAGCCGCGCCGCGCGGCGGTCGAGCCCGTCGCGGATCCGCATGATGCGCGACGCGCTGGCAGCCGGATCGACGTCGTAGAGCACGACCTCATGGCCGGCCTCGAGCGCGAGCTGGGCGATGCCCGCCCCCATCGTCCCCGCGCCGACGACGCCGACCGACGCGGATCGGCTCGCTCCACCGTCAGACGGCTTGAGGCCTCGAACGGCTGGCGGCACTCCCGGCAGTAGTAGAGCGAGCGGCACTGGGTCGGCCCGAAGACGTTGTCCATCACGACCTGCGCCGAGCCGCAGAACGGACAGCGGACCGTCGCCTGACGCGCGACGGCGGCGCGATCCCGGCCGCGGCGAGGGCCGCCCGACCCAGCCGGCGTGATCCGCTCCGACGTCCACGGCGCCTCGAACGTCGAGGCGACGTGGACCGGGCGCCCGAAGGCGGCCAGACGTTCGGCGACCGCGCCGCGGATGAGCATCGAGCGCCGGGCAGCCGACGAAGGTCGGGAGGATCTCGACGTCGATGGCGTCGGGGGCAGACCTCGACGCGTGCGACCATCCCGAGGTCGACGATCGAGACCATCGGCAACTCCGGATCCAGGACCTCCGCGAGCGCCGACCGGACCGACGCTTCGTCGACGTGGGGCGCGGCCGGCCGTGCCCACGCCCGCGCGTGCCCGGGCGATCGTGACGTGCGTCGCGGCCTCGCTCACCAGGTCGCTCCGGGGTCGCTGCGGCGGACCGCCGTGAACTCGCCCTACAGCCAGCGGAACGCCTCGCCGTGGCCCGTCGCGGCCGTCGGGCGGCGCACGCGGACGCCGAGCGGCATCGGCAGGCCGAGGCCGTCGAAGCGTCGGCGCGATCGCCGCGCGCCAGCCGCCTCGAGCTCCGCCATGGGCGATGCGAGGATGCCCGCCGCGACGAGTGCCGGCTCGCCGGGGAGTGGCGTGAAGACCGTCGCGGCATCGGGGCCGAGCGTCGTCGAGCGCCGCGATCAGCCGGCGCGCGCGGCTCGCCCTCGGCGTGGGCCAGCCGGTCGAGCCAGATCGCCGACGTGCATCGAGGTGGTAGCGCTCCTCGCGGACCGAGCTTGCCGACGAGCTCGGCCAGCGGCGCCCAGGTGCCACGAGCCCAGTGCCTCGAGGCGGACCGCATCGGCCGTCTCGTACAGGTAGCGCCGGGCGATCGTCATCGCCCAGTCGCCGCGGCCGTGATCGAGCAGGCGGGCGTGGCGGTAGTCGTCCGGCTCGCGGTCGTAGGCGATCGCGTCGGCGTCGGCCGCCGGTGAGCTCGGCCAGCAGGCCGTAGAGCGCTGGGCGTGACCCAGCTCGTCCTGGGCCAGCGAGCTCATCGCCACGTCCTCCTCGAGGAGCGGCGCGATACCCGTCCACTCGGAGTCGCTGAAGCCGATGACGAACTCGTCGTCGGCCATCGAGCGAGGAGCAGGCCGTCGAGCGCCGGCGGTGCGCCGGCGATGGCGGTCGCCGACGCTCATCGCGGCCCGGGCCTTCGGCTTGGCCTGGCCGCGCTGCCTCCGGGCGGCGGCGAGCTTGTCGCGCATCACGTAGCCGCCGGGCTTCTTGAACGAGCGGTCGAGCGGCGGCTGGAGCAGGTCCGGGTCGACGAGGTCGATGATGTCGGTCCGGCGCACGACCCACAGGCGGACGCTCTCCTGGCGCCGGCCGAACAGCTCGCGGGCGTAGTGCGCGGCGAGGTCGGCGTCCGGGCGCCATGACGCTGCCGCCGTGGCGCATCGGGTCGCCGTCCTTCTCCTGGCGGAAGACCTCCCACGCCTCGAGGACCGGGTCCGCGTGGCCGGCCGCCTCGCGGTCGTGATCGGTCATGCCGCCGCCGGCACGCCCAGGATCGCGTCGCGGACCCATGCGGTGTCCTCGCGCGCGAGCCGCCGGAACTCGAGCCGGGCCTGCGACATCGGGCCGTGGTTGGTCACGACCGTCCGCAGCTCGTCCCAGTCGGGCTCGGTGTAGCGCCACTCGCCGGCGGCCTCGTCGAAGCGCAGCGTCCGGGTCCGGGATGACCAGCCCGAGCTCGCGGATCCGCGGCACGTAGATGGTCAGGAACTCCTGGCGCAGCTCCTCGGACGTCTTGGCCTTGATCCGCCAGTGGAGGTCGCGGTCCTGCTCGCGCGGCGAGCGCGGGCCGTGCATCTGCATCAGCGGGCCCCACCAGCGGTCGAGCGCGTCCTGGATCGCGGCGCGCTGCGTCGGCGTGCCGGTCGCCATCGTCACCACGACGTCGCGGCCGTGCATGATGTGGACCGATTCCTCCCAGCAGATCTTGCGCATCGTCCGCGCGTACGGCGCGTAGCGCGCAGTCGCGCAGCGCCATCTGGGCGACGATCGCCGCCGCATCCACGAGCCAGGCGATCATCCCGACGTCGGCCCAGCCGACCGTCGGGTAGTGGAAGACGTTGTGGAACTTGGTCTTGCCGGCGAGCAGGTCGTCGAACATCGCCTCGCGCGGCTTGCCGAGGTCCTCCGCGACGCGGTAGAGCAGCTGGGCGTGGCCGACCTCGTCCTGGACCTTGGCGGTCAGCGCGAGCTTGCGGCGCAGCGTCGGCGCGCGCATGAGCCACTCGCGCTCGGGCAGCACGCCCATCAGCTCGGAGTTGGCGTGCATCTCGACGAAGCGCAGGACGGCGGTCCGGTACTCGTCGGGCATCCAGTCGGTCGCCTCGACCTTGCCGCCGGCCGTGACGTGCGCCTCGAACAGGGCGATACCGCTCGTCGTGGGGCAGGCTCCTGCGTTGGACGGCGGCCGTCGTCCGCTCGACGGGGATCGAGGATCGGGTCGAGAGCGAGCGGATCGGTCATCGTTCGGCCTCCATGCGTCCGAGCCTACGGCACCCGCGGCACGACGGCAAGCAGGGGCCCGGTCACTCCCCGGTGAACCGCGGCGGCCGCTTCTCGAGGAACGCGGCCATGCCCTCGGCGTGGTCGGCGCTGGCGCCCGCGATGCCCTGAAGGTGGGCCTCGCTCCTCGAGCGCCCGTTCGAGATCGATCGCCCAGGCTCGGTCCAGCGCGTGCTTTGTCGAGCGCGAGCGCCCGCGGCGCCAATGCGGCGAGACGCGCCGCGATGGCGCGCGCCTCGGTCGCCAGCGACGGCCGCCGGCACGACCCTCGCCACCAGCCCGAACCGCTCCGCGTCTGCGGCCGAGAGCGGCGTCGCCGATCAGGGCCAGTCTCTGCGGCCTTGGCCGCGCCGACGAGCCGTGGCAGGAACCACGTCGCGCCGCTGTCGGGCACGAGGCCGATCCGCCCGAACGCGAGGAGGAAGCGCGCCTCCTCGGCCGCGATCCGCAGGTCGCACGCGAACGCCAGCGACGCACCGGCCCCGGCCGCGACGCCGTTGATCGCCCCGACGATCGGCTGGTCCATCGAGCGCATCGCGCGGATGATCGGGTTGTAGCGCTCCCGGAGCTCGACGTCGAGCGGGGCCGCGTCGGGCTGCCTCCCGCTCCTCGAGGTCCTGGCCGGCACAGAACGCCCGACCCGCGCCGGTGAGCACGACGACCCGGACCGCCCGATCCCGCGCGACGAGCCCGAGCGCCGCGCGGAGCAGCTCGACCTTCATCGGGACGGTCAGCGCATTGAGCGCGGCCGGGCGGTCGAGCGTGAGCGTCGCGACCGCGTCAGCGACCTCGACCGGATCGACTCGAATGCCGGGGCGGCCGCCCCGGTGCCGCTCATCAGGCCGCGGGTCCGCCCCCGTCGAATTCGACGAGGCGCCCGTCCACCAACTCGAAGACCCGGCGGTCGATGGGCTCGTCGGCGCCGCCCGACTGCTCGAGGACGAACTCCGCGAAGAGCGCGGCGAAGTCGGCGTCATCGGGCCGCAGGGACGCCGCCGTCAGGAGATGCCGCTCGGGGATCCGACCAGGACGCGGCCGTATGCGCCCAGTTCCGTCTGTGAGGTGGGCGACGACCTCGGGCAGCAGGATCCGGGCGGCATCCCAGCCGTCGCCGGTGTCCGAGCTGACCAGCCGGCGATCGCCGGAGATCTCGTCGGTCCACGGTGCAGATCGCGGACCAGCGCGACAGGTTCTTCATGGCCGCGTCCTGGATCTCCGATGCCCCGATGCCCCACGACAGCAGGTGGTCGCCGTTGACGACGATGTCGTACGCGCCGGCATCGATCGTGTAGACGACCGGCAGGCCGGCCGGCCCGACGTCGAGCAGCGGCTGGGCGTGACTCACCGCCCCCTGGGCGACGAGGTGGTCGCGGTCGAGCGACCCGATCGTCGAGGCCCTGGGTCCCGACCGGGCGGAAAGCCGGGTAGATGAGACCCTGGGCATGGGCCCAGTCGTGCTCGGGCGAGTCGACCGCCGACGCCGCGGATTCGGGCGCGGGCGTATGCCCGCTGACGGGCGAGGAGTCGTCGATCGGGGCGAGGTAGTCCGGCGCCGCATCGCGATAGCTCGGCGGCGGCTCGTCGCCGAGATCGCGCTCGATGTCGCGCCCGACATCGCTGCCTCCGGGTGTGTCGCGCTCCATCGGTCCCTCCTGCGTCCCCGCGCTCAGTGTCCGGTCCAGACCGGCGTGCGCTTGTCGTTGAAGGCGCGCCATCCCCTCGGCCTGGTCGTCGGAATCGAAGAGGCCGAAGAACGTCTCGCGCTCCGCGGCCAGCCCGACGCTCAGCGGTAGCTCCGCCGCGGCGCGGACGGCCGCCTTTGCGGCGCGCACCGCGAGCGGCGGCATGCTGGCCACCTGCGCGGCCAGTTCGAGGGCGGCTTCCGAGGGTCGCCTCGGCCGGCACGACCCGCGTGACCAGGCCGGCGGCCTCGGCCTCGACGGCGCGCATCGGCCGGCCGGTCAGGATCAATTCCATCGCCCGGGCCTGACCGATCGCGCGGGTGAGCCGTTGCGTGCCGCCGGCGCCGGGCATGACGCCGAGCCGGATCTCCGGCTGGCCGAACGTCGCATCGTCGCCCGCGACGATCATGTCGCAGGCCATCGCCAGCTCGCAGCCACCGCCGAGGGCGAACCCGCGGACGGCCGCGATCATCGGCGTCCGGATCGCCGACACGCGATCCCACGCCCCGAACCGGCCGCCGGCGTGGAGCGAGGCCGAGGACTGGGTACGCGAGCTCCTTGATGTCGGCGCCTGCCGCGAAGGCGCGGTCCCCGGCACCGGTCAGGACGATCGCGCCACAGGCCGGGTCTGCGTCGAGCGTCTCGAGGGCGTCGGCGAGCGCGTCGAGCAGGTCGAAGCTCAGCGCGTTGAGGGCGTTCGGGCGATCGAGGGTGACCAGGGCCACGCGGGCCAGCGTCTCGGCCGGCGCCGCGGAGACGGGCGCGGGCGCAGGGAACGCGACGCGCACGGGGCTCGTGCTCGGCTGGGTCGCGCCCGGATCGGTCACTCGGCGTCCTCCGTGGTGGTGTGGACAGTATCCACACGCGCGGAAGCCGAATCGTCCATTTCCGGCGCGTCCTCGAGCACGAGGAGCGTCGAGAGCCCGGGCGCGATGTCCCGAAGGTTGCGGCCGGCCGCGCGCATCGCGTCCGAGCCGAGGCCGGCGTCGAGGCTCGCCCGGTCGTCGAACTCCATCGCGGTGATGAGGACGAGTTCCGTCTCGCCGCCCAGCGCCTCGACCACACGACGGACGCGCGTCGAGCGCAGGCCGGGCGTCTCGGCGACGAGCGGCAGGTGCTCAGTCGCGTAGCTGCGCTCGAACTCGGCCACGGCCTCCGCGCCGCCGTCGGGGCGGCGGAAGAGCGCAAGGAGCGTGGTCATCGTGACCTCCGAAGCTTCGTCGCCGTCGGCGGACTCCCCGCCGGCGACCTGAGGGTACGCTCCCCGACGACGTGGAACCTGCAACACGGGCGTGAGCCCCGAGCCGTAGCCGACGGCGCGGCTATCCTCCGCGACGTGATCACGTCGCGACCGGCGCAGGACCTCGCCGACCTCCGCCTGGCCGAATCGGTGCTGACCCGAGCGTGGCTGGCCGATGCGCCGTTCGCGGCATCGCATCCCGGCGACCTCGAGTGGTGGTACGCGTCAGCCGCCCCGGCCGCACTGCCCGACCTCCTTCGGCTCTGGGAGGTGGACGGCTCGCTGGCCGCGTGGAGCTGGACCAACGGGGCCAGGTGCACTGGGAGATCTGGACAGGTGACCCCGCGACCGACGGGCCGCTGCTCACGGCCATCCTCGAGGCCGCCATCGCCGAGACTCCGGGCGCGCTCCTCGCCTGGGCGACCGAGACGGACGCCGCGACCCTCGACGTCCTCGCGCGATCGGGCTTCCGGCCCGCCGAGCGCCGCATGTCGCAGTTCCAGCGCCGCGTCGACCACGACGCGCCGATCATCGACGCCGCCGTCGCGGACGGGTACCGCATCCGGAGTGTCGACGGCCCCGCCGAGGTCGAGGCGCGGATGACAGTCCATCGCGCGGCCTTCGCCCCGTCGAAGATGACCGTCGAGAAGTACGGACGCCTGACGACGCTCCCCCACTACCGGTTCGAGGACGACCTCGTCGTCGAGGCGCCCGACGGGTCCCTTGCCGCGTTCGCGATGGCCTGGTGGGACCCGATCGCCCGGGTCGGCGAGTACGAGCCCGTCGGCACGCACCCGGACCACCAGCGCCGTGGTCTCGGGCGCGCACTCCTGACGCACGGGCTGCATCGCTACCGCGACCTCGGCGCCAGGCTCGTTCAGGTCTACTCGAACACCGACAATGCGGCATCCGAGGGTCTCTATCAGGCCGTCGGGTTCGAGCGTCGCCACTACCACCGCCAGTTCGAACGGCCGGCGGACCCGGATGTACGATCGGTGCCATGACCACCACGAAGGCGGGAGGAACACGCATCGAACGCGACTCGATGGGCGAGATGGAGGTTCCGGCCGACGCGCTCTACGGCGCGTCGACCCAGCGGGCCGTCCTGAACTTCCCGATCTCCGGTGAGCGGTTCCCGCGCCGGTTCATCGCGGCCCTCGCCCTCATCAAGCTCGCGGCCGCCGAGACGAACGGCGGGCTCGGCCTCCTCGATGCGGACGTCGCGGGGGCGATCGCCGCCGCCGCGCGGGAGGTCGCCGACGGCGCCCACGACGACCAGTTCCCGATCGACATCTACCAGACCGGCTCGGGCACCTCGACCAACACGAACATGAACGAGGTCGTCGCGCACCTGGCGGGGACCCGGCTGGGCGGGCGCGCGGTCCACCCCAACGACGACGTCAACCGCTGCCAGAGCTCGAACGACGTGATCCCGACGGCGCTCCAGCTCTCGGCTGCGATGGCCATCGAGGAGGCGCTGATCCCGGCCCTCGAGCGGCTGCACACCGCGCTCGTCGCCAAGGAGCAGGAGCTCTGGCCGGTCGTCAAGACCGGTCGGACACATCTGCAGGACGCGACGCCCGTCCGTCTCGGCCAGGAGTTCCGCGGCTACGCCGGCCAGGTCGAGGAGTCCCTGCGGCGGGCCAGGGCGGCCCAGGCCGAGCTGCTGTCGGTGCCGCTCGGCGGCACGGCCGTCGGGACCGGCATCAACGCCCATCCCGAGTACGCGTTCCGGGCGTGTGCCCGGCTGTCGGCGCTGACCGGCCTGGCCGTCCGCGAGACCGACAACCACTTCCACGCCCAGGCCACCCTCGACGTCGCGATCGCCGCGCATGGCGCGATCCGGACCATCGCCCTGAGCCTCTGGAAGATCGCGAGCGACGTGCGGCTGATGGGCATGGGCCCGCGAGCCGGGATCGCCGAGATCGCGCTGCCGGAGACGCAGCCGGGATCGAGCATCATGCCGGGCAAGGTGAACCCGGTCATCATCGAATCGCTGACGATGGTCGTGGCCCGCGTCGTCGGCAACGACGCGACGGTCGCGTTCGGGCAGACCGGCTCGTTCCTGGAGCTCAACGTCATGCTGCCGGTGACCGCGGCCGCGCTCCTCGAGTCGATCGACCTGCTGGCGGCGGCCGCCTCGAACTTCAGCGCCAGGGCGATCGAGGGCCTGACCGCCACGGAGCGCGGCCCGCAGCTCGTCGAGCAGGGCCTGATGCTGGCGACCGCCCTCGCGCCGGTGATCGGCTACGACGAGGCGGCCAAGCTCGCCAAGGAGGCGTTCAAGAGCGGGCGCACGATCCGCGAGCTCGCCCTCGAACGCGGCATGGACCCGGCCGAGCTCGACCGGCTGCTCGATCCCGCGAGCATGACCGAGCCGGGCCTCGGCGGCGGACCCGCCGGCGGCTGACGTTCCGCGGTCACGAGATCGGACGGCGTCGGCTCGGTCTGCGTCGCTCGCTCGATCCACAGCAGGATCCCGATCAGCCGTCCAGGCCGTCCCGAAGACGAGCCAGCCCGCCGACCACGGGACGAGCATCGCGAGGCCGCTCGCGGTCACGAGGCCGCCGACCATCGTGTCCCCGGCCATGACCGCGGCCGCCCCGACGAGCGTCGTGCCCGACGATCGCGACGGTCTGTGCCGCGGCCAGGCCCGGGCCGTCGGCCCAGCCGAGCGCGGTCCCCACCAGCATCACGATCCAGGCGAGATAGCCGGCGACGGCGATCGCGACGGGGATCCGGGCGACCCGCGCGCCGCCATCCCCCGAGCGAAGGGCGCAGCCGACGACCGCGACCGCCAGGAAGACGACAGCGACCGTGACGGCCGGGACGACCTCCATCGAGGTAGCCAGGCCAGTCCGGCGGGGCCGGCTGGACGAGGACGCCGGCGGCCACGACGGTCCAGAGGCCGCCACCGATGGTCGCGGCGACCGCCGGGACCCGCGACGGCGTCGGCGGGTGCAGCCAGGCGTCGAGCGCCCCGCGCACGAGGTCGACGCGGTCACGCCAGGTCGGCGGCCGCGCCTCGAGGAGCGCCGCCATCTCGTCGCCGTAGCGGGCGCGCCAGGCGCGCGGGTAGAGGCGCAGGACCCTCATCACGCAGCCGTTCTCGACGCGCGGCGGGATGAGGCCGGGCTCGCCGAGGGCGACCGGCAGCGGCCCGAGCGTGATGTGGGTCGTGTCGATCGTCAGGACGCCATCGCCGTCCACCTCGATCGCGAACCGATCCATCGAGTGCGGCGCCGGGCCGAATCGCTCGCCGGCCGCCTTGATCCCCAGCCGGTCGTAGCGCGACTGGTGGCACGGGCAGCGGAACCAGAAGTCCTCGATGCACGGGTTCGGCCGGCAGCCGAGGTGCGGGCAGCGCTGCGACAGCGCCCGGACGTTGAGCGACGAGCCGTCGCCGGTCGGGTCGACGCCGGGCTGCCAGCTCCCGCGACCCGGGTCGACGATGATCACGAACGCCCGCGCCGCCTGGACGTAGGCAGGGAAGCCGTCGCGGATCGGCAGACCGGGGTTGGCCGCGATCAGGTCGGCCAACGTCCCGACGCGGACCCTCGGCGCGGCGGACCCGATCGCGGTCCACGCGAAGGCCAGCGTGCCGCCGGCGAGCTCGGCCAGCCAGACGGCGATCCCGGCCGCGGCCCCACGGCGCAAGAGCTGCCGCCGCGACAACCCCGCGCCGACGAGCGAGCGCCGAGCCCGCAACGCGGGTCCGGGCAATGCCTCGACGACCGGCCGTTGAACCTGCGCCATGTCGTGTCGCCGCCGCTCAGATGGTGCCGTTCGACGGGGCGGTCACGGGTCGACCTGGCCCAGTCGCTCGAGCGCGGTCCGGGTGAAGCCCTGCATGTGCTCGAGCTGGGCCCGGAGCGTCGTCGCGCCGAGGCTCGTCAGCCGGTACGGGCGGCGGCGGTCGTCCGGCTCGAGGGCCTCGATCAGGCCGCGACGCTCGAGCCGGGCGAGCGCGCCGTACAGCGTCCCCGGACCGAGCGGCGACCCGGAGATCGCCTCGACGTCGGTCATGATCGCGTAGCCGTGCTTCGGCCCGTCGCTCAGCGACACCAGGATGTACAGGGACGGTTCGGCGAACCGGCCGAGGTCGGGCAACTCGTCGCTCATGGCGGTCTCCCGTTATGACGTACGGTGATATATCGCATGACGATATATACGCGCCGAACTGCGGACTGTCAAGCGTGCGCCGGAGTCGCGAGTGCCGTCACCCAGCCCGGGCACCCGCGAGGCTGCTACGATCGGCGCGATGACCTCGACGCACGCGCTGGGACCGCGCCGCCGCCCTGCCCGTTCCGGCCGACGGCCTGCGCCGTGCCCGAGATCGTGGCCCTTGCCGCCCGGCCTCCCGGCGGTCGAGGACGCTGTTCGACTTCATGCGCGACGCCGAGCTCCGCTTCGCGACCCTGCGGATGCGCATCGCGGACACGTCCCGGACCACGCGCGGCGAGGAGGTCACGAACCTGGACGATCAGCCTCCGCCATCCGGGCCACGCCAAGGTCACGACCAGCCAGGCGGGCCGCGAGGTCGGCGGCGACTACGAGATCTGGATCTCCGACGGCGACCTCGTCCGGACCTACGCCGGCGCCCACAAGCTCGGCACCCAGCGGCCCGATCCGCAACCGGCCGCGCGGCCTCGACGACCCGGACTCTGCCGGGCTCCGCCGAAGGTCTACGAGCCGGTGACGCTGCTCCCCGCCGAGACCCTGCCCGACACGTTCGTCCACCCGGCGGGCTACTGCCAGAACGTGCTCGCGACCGGGCGCTGCACGGTCACCGGCACGACCGTGGTCGATCGGGCGCGAGGCGATCACTGCTCGACTGCGACCACCCGCGCGCGACCGAGCTCGCCGGCGACCGACCCGACTACCATCTGCGATCGACCGTCGACCGCGAGACCGGCGTCATCGTGCGGCTCGTCGAGACGATCGGCGAGCGACGTCAGCCGGCGATGCCGAGGTCATCGACCTCGATCCCGACGCGGCCGCTGCCGCCGTCGGCGTTCGATTTCGTCTTCCCGACCGGGACGACGATGCTCTACTGAGTCCGGAGGGCTTCCCGGCCCTCCGGCTGGCGCGTATAGTCCGCCGCACGCGTGAGGCCGGGCCGCGCCCGCCGCGTCGATGGCGCCACACCCAGCCGACGCGTGGAAAGGAGGGCCAGCGACCGACCCGGCGCCGGCCGCACCCGGCGCCCAAGCGGCCGCCCAAGGCCGCTCCAGCTCGCGTCACCCGCGTCATCCTCGCAGTCCCCGCGTGCGCGCGCGGCGCCCCCCATGGGCCGCGGCCGCCGCATGCCGGCCCGACCGGGAGGGAGGTCGGCCGACCGGCTCGCCCGATCGGCGAGTCCGTCTCGAGTGAGGGAGGTACCGATGACCCAGGCACGATCCCGCGAAGACGTCATCCAGCAGGACGTCGCCGACCTGCACAAGCTCGGCTACGCGCAGGAGCTGTTCCGCTCGATGGGCGGGTTCAGCAACTTCGCGATCAGCTTCTCGATCATCAGCATCCTGACCGGCGCGGTCATCCTCTACAACTACGGCCTGGCCTGGGCGGGCCGGCCGCGGTCGGCATCGGCTGGCCGCTGGTGACGGTCTTCACGCTGCTCATCGCGGCCTCGATGGCGGAGATCGCCTCGGCCTACCCGACGGCCGGCGGCCTGTACTACTGGGCCAGCCGGCTGAAGAACAAGAACTGGGGCTGGTGGACCGCCTGGCTCAACCTCGGCGGCCAGATCTCGATCGTCGCCGGCATCAACTACGCCGCCGCCTTCTACATCGGCGCCACCATCCTGCGGTCCGCTCTTCGGCTTCGACCCGAACGCCGAGACGGCCGGCCTGACGAACGCGATCTGGCTGACCGGCCTGCTGATGCTCGTCGAGATCGGCTTCAACATCGCCGGCACGAAGATCGTCGCGACCATGAACGACATCTCCGTGTGGTGGCACATCGGCTTCGTCGATCGCGATCGCCGTCGCGCTGTTCGCGCTCGGGTCGCAGCCGACGCACCCCCTCGACTTCCTGTTCCACGATCGCGTCCCGGCGCGGACGCCGACGGCGTACGCCATGGGCGGACCTCGTCCCGTTCGGGATCGCCGGGGCCTTCGCGCTCAGCCTCCTGCAGTCGCAATGGACGTACACCGGCTATGACGCCTCGGCCCACGTGGCCGAGGAGACGGTCCAGGCCCGCACCGCGTCCGCCTGGGGCGTCTTCCTGTCGGTCGCCGTGTCGGCGGTCTTCGGCTACATCGTCCTGGTCGCCCTGACCCTCAAGATGACCGACGCCCGCCGACGTCCTCGCCAACAGCACGGGCGGCGGCGGCGTCGCGTACATCCTCGAGGCCAACCTCGGCGCCGGACTCAACCAGCTCGGCGGCCTGCTGGCGGCCGGGATCGCCATCGCGATGACGTTCTGCGGCTTCTCGTCGATCGCCTCGGCCGGCCGGATGCTGTTCGCGTTCAGCCGCGACGACGGCGTCCCGGGCAGCCGCTGGCTGAAGAAGGTCAGCACGCGCTTCCGCACGCCGTCCATCGCGGTCGTGACCATCCGGTCGCGAGCTGGCTGCTGATCGCCCTGATCTACGTCCTGACCAAGGCCCTCGGCGGCGATCCGTTCTTCATCATCGCCGGCGTCACGGGCGTCAGCACCGTCCTGCTGTACTGGGCGTACGGCCTGTGCATCTGCCTCGGCATGTGGGGCGACCAGTCGTGGCGCGAGCGAGCGGACCTGGAGCCTCGGCGCCATGAGCAGGCCGTTCGCGGTCATCTCGGTGATCTGGATCATCCTGATCACGCCGCTGTTCCTGTATCCGTTCGGGCTGAACCCGGCCGCCCTGGCGACCGTCGCCGGGTTCCTGATCCTCCTGGCGATCTACTACTTCGTCTGGGCTCGCACCCGGTTCGCCGGGCCGCGTCGCCAGGGCACGCGACGCCGAGCTGACCGAGATCGAACTCGAGTTCGAGCGCGCAGCCGGCGAGCTCGGGCCGACGACTGCCTGAGTCGCATCGCACCGCGACACACCGAGGGCCGGCCGGCACGCCGGCCGGCCCTCGACACCAGCCACTCACGAGGAGCCGACCGCGATGAGCGACCACGACGCGCACGCGACGAAGCACCCGCGCCTCGTCGAGCTCGAGGAGATGGTCCGCGACGGCCGGATCGACACGATCGTCGTGGCCATCACGGACATGCAGGGCCGGCTCATGGGCAAGCGCGTCCAGGGCCAGGCGTTCCTCGACGGCGTCATCTCGCCACGGCGCGCACTTCTGCACGTACCTGCTCGGCACGGACATGGAGATGAACACGCCCGAGGGGTTCAAGCTCATGAACTGGGAGACCGGCTACGGCGACTGGATCGCCGAGCCGATCTGGGACCAGCTGCGGGTCCTGCCCTGGCTGCCGGGCACGGCCATGGTCCTCGCCGACACCGTCGACGAGGAGACCGGCCAGGAGATCCCGATCTCGCCGCGGACCATCCTCAAGCGCCAGGTCGCCCGGGCCGCGAAGGCCGGCTTCGCGCTCAAGGCCGGCTCCGAGTTCGAGTTCTACGTGCTCAAGGACTCGTGGGAGGACCTCGCCGAGCGCGGCTGGCCGATCCCGCGGACCTTCGGCCACTACAACGAGGACTACCACCTGCTCCAGGCCACGAAGGCGGAGCCGCTCCACCGCCTGCTGCGCAACCAGATGACCGCCGCCGAACGTGCCGATCGAGTTCAGCAAGGGCGAGGCGGCCAACGGCCAGCACGAGGTCAACATCCGCTACGACCACGTCCTCGAGTCGGCCGACCGGAGCGTCGTCTTCAAGCACGGCGCCAAGGAGATCGCCTACCTCAACGGCTGGGGCATCACGTTCATGGCCAAGCCGGACCACCGCTGGACCGGGTCGTCCGGGCACCTCCACATGAGCCTGTGGGACCTCAAGAAGGACGTCCCGCTGATGTTCGAGCCGGACGGCGAAGAAGGCCGGTCCGTACGGGCTGTCCGAGCTCGGCCAGCAGTTCATGGCCGGGATGATGGCGCTCTCGCGCGAGCTGGCGGTGTTCATCGCTCCGTTCATCAACTCGTACAAGCGCTACGCGTCGCTGTCCTGGGCGCCGGTCAACGTCGTCTGGGGCCGCGACAACCGGACGACCGGCTTCCGGCTCGTCGGGCGCGGCCCGGCGCTCCACGTCGAGGACCGCTTCCCCGGCGGCGACATGAACGCCTACCTCACGTACGCCGCGATGATCGGGCGCCGGCCTCTACGGCATCGAGCACGAGCTGCCGCTCGATCCCGAGTTCAAGGGCAACGGCTACCTCGCGACCGGCGTGCCGCGCATGCCGCGCGCGCTGTACGAGGCGATCTGGGAGCTGGAGCGATCCGAGGCCGCCGTCGAGATCTTCGGCCAGGACGTCGTCGACCACTACCTCAACGCCGCGCGCGTCGAGCAGGAGACGTACGACTCGGTGGTCCACCCGTGGGATCGGGAGCGCTACCTCGAGCGAGGCTGACGTCCGTCAGCGGAATGAAGAGGCCGGCCGACGGATGTCGACCGGCCTCGTTCGGGTGCCGTCTAGCTAGCGGTCGGTCCGCTGTGCGAACCGGCGACAGCCGATGGCGAACCCGATCAGGGCGATCGCCGCGAGGGCCACCAGGGCCGGGGTCGACGCGCTCGCGTCCGAAGACGCGATGCCGTCGATCGTGTCGCTCGACGGAGCTGCGATAGCATCGACGGCGAGAACGGCAGCGAGCGTGCCGCCCGCGAACGATCCCACCGCGAAGGCTGAGTACGAGGTGCCCCCTTCGACCGCGACTGGGTCGAGATCGAGTGGGCACGTGTCGGTGCCGGTGGCACAGACCTCGAGGTCGTAGGTGCCGGCAGGGATGTCGAGATACCCGGTCGCATCCGGGTAGGCGAGAGCCGTCACGATCGGGCTACCGCCGTCCGGCCGCACGTCGACGGCCGGCGTATCGGCACTGAAGTGGACGATGCGGAGCTGAGCCCCGCTCGATGACGGGGCCGGGTCGTCCTCGATCACCTGGGCCTCGATGCTCGCGACGACATTGGTCGCCGCAACGGTGTAGCGCTGACCGCTCGCGAACGTCAGGTCCGCGTCGATGACCGCGTCACTTATCGCACCACCGGTCGGGACTACCTTGACGTTGTGGGCGCCAGCCGGGATGGACAGGTAGGCGGAGATGGTCTTGAAGGCCACGTTGGTCAGCGCGTCCACCTTCACATCGTCGAGGTAGACGTCCACGTTCGGGGCGTCCGGTGACGCGTGGAGCACTCGGACCCGGGATGTGTCGGCCGCGACGACCGGCACGGCCAGGGCCAGGAACAGGGCGCCGGACATCGCCAGGGCGACGAAGCGGCTGAATCGGGAAAGCATCGGAAATGTCTCCAAGTCTGGCGAGGAACGGCTATCGGGTCGCTTCGTGCGTAAGGGTCGTGCCTTCAGGCGCGGTGACCCAGCGAGCCAGGGTCGGCAGCAGGGCGATCGCCGAGATGCCGACGAGGACGTAGATCGCGCTGGACAGCGGGCTGGTCTCACCGAAGGTGTTGCCGGTGATGGCCGCGACGAGATCGACCTGGGCGATGCCGACAAGCAGCCAATTGACTCCGCCGACGATCACGAGCAGCAGGAACAGGGCGTTGAGATAGCGCATGACGAGTCTCCTCAGTGGTGATGACCTCAGGGGATGTTTGTCTAAGGTCTGTGCAGACTTTACCCGTAATGTCGAGGGTATGTCAAGTGTTATCTGAGCGTGTATGCTGTACAGACCATGTACACGATCAAACAGGCCGCGGCGCGCGCCGGGCTGACCGTTCCCGTCCTTCGGGCGTGGGAGCGGCGGTATGGGATCGTCGCGCCGGCTCGGACGGCCAGCGGCTACCGGATGTACGACGACGCCGCCATCGCTCGCGTCCGGGCGATGCGCCGTCTGGTCGATTCAGGGATGTCGCCGAGTGCTGCCGCCGTCTCGATCAACTCCGGAGCGGTGCCCGTCACCGATGCGGCGCGTGCGGTCGCGCTGGAACCCGGTGCCGTCGACTTCGCGAGCCGCTTCGTGACCGCCGCGGGGTCGTTCGATCTCATCGGGATCGAAGAGGTCCTCGACGAGATGTTCGCCGCCGGCACGTTCGAGCGCGTCGTCGACGAGCATCTGTTGCCCGCCCTCAAGGCGCTCGGCGATGCCTGGGCGGACGGGCGCGTCGACATCGCGGCGGAACATGCCGCGAGTCACGCGGTCCTTCGTCGCCTCGCTGCCGCGTACCAGGCCGCCGGCCGTCCGAGTGACGAGCTGGGCGCGATCCTGGTCGGCCTGCCGCCGGGGGCTCGTCACGAGCTCGGTGGCCTCGCGTTCGCCGTCGCCGCCCGTCGGGCCGGCCTGCCAGTGCTCTATCTCGGTCCAGACCTACCGGTCAATGATTGGGTCGGGGTGGCGATGCGCACCCACGCACGCGCCGCCGTGATCGGGGTCGTGACCGCGGCCGATCGCGAGCCCGCCGAACGCGTGGCGACCGCGCTCCTCGACGCCCGACCGGACCTGCTGGTCGCCTACGGCGGAAGGAGCGCCCCGGACACGTCGCTCGACCTGGCTGTGCCGGACGCGGCGCGACCACCGATGCGGCTCCCGGACAGCCTTTCGGCATCGGTGCAGACCCTTGCCGGCGCCGTTCGCTCGGGATCGGGTCGCTGACCAGCCGATGTCCGGCTCGTCCGAGCCCTACGTCGCGCCGGCGACCTCGCGGATCCGGACCGCAAGATCCGGATGGCCCGCCGCGTCCGCGGTCTCGGCAGGGGTCTGGCCATCGTCGTTGCGAGCGAGTGGATCGGCGCCGGCCGAGAGGAAGAGCTCGGCCAGCTCCACGTCCCCGGCCTGCGCCGCCTCGTGCAGAGGCGCGTACCCACCGTGCTGCGTCGCATCCACGTCGGCCCCGGCCGCAAGCAGGATCCGGCAGACCTCGAGGTGGCGACCGGCGGCCGCGGCATGAAGCGGCTGGTTGGCGAACGCGTTCTGCGTGTAGGCGTCCACCCGAGCCCCGGCCTCGAGGAGGATGCGGGCCACGTCGGCCTTGCCGAAGAAGCCCGCGTAGTGCAGCGCCGTGAAGCCATCCGTCGAGTACACGGTCGCTCGTCCCGGGTCCTCGTCCAGGCGCTCGCGCAGTCGATCGACGTATCCGAGCGCGGTCGCCTCGAAGACGTCCAGCTCCGGGTCGGCGGCAAGCAGGGCATCGGTGACCGGACGGGCGAACCGGTAGCGCGACAGCATCACCGCGGACACACCCTGCGCGTCGCGGGCGCTGGCCAGCGACGGGTCGTCCGCGACCAGGGCGATGACGCGATCCGCATCGTCGGCGTTGACGGCATCGATGAGATCGGCGGCGGTCGCGCGATGGGCACTCACGGGCTGGCTCCGTCGCTCTTGACGATGTCGACAATGGTTAGTTGCTGCAACTAATATAGGGCCATGGTCAAGGCTGCGCGAACGAATGACGTCGAACTTCCCGCGCGCCTGCATTCGGCGGCGCTTCACCTGCTTCGTCGGCTGGCCCAGGAGGACCGGGCGACCGGCGTGTCAGCCCCGCGGCTGTCGGCATTGTCGGTCCTCGTTTTCGGCGGCCCGCGGACGATCGGCTTCCTGGCCGGCATCGAGGGCGTCACGCCCCCGACCATGACGCGTCTCGTCGCGGGCATGGTCGCCGACGGCCTCGTCGAGCGTCTCCCCGACCCGGACGACCGACGGGTTGTCCGCGTCAGCGCGAGCGAGCGCGGTCGCGCGTTGCTGCTGTCGGGGCGCGACCGCCGCGTCTCGACCCTGGCCGCGATGATCGCCCCGCTGACAGCCAAGGAGCGGCGGCGGCTCGAGGCGGCGTCCCGCATCATCGAGACGATGCTGAGCGGCCCTCGCACGTGACGTTCGCGCGCGTACGATTGCGTGCACGCAGCGATGCACCGGCCGCCGGCGCCAGGACCGGCCACACCCACTGAGGGATCCCTCGATGCGACTCGCCGACAAGGTCACCATCATCACCGGGGCCGGCGGCGGGATGGGCCGCGTCGCCTCCCAGATCTTCGCGAAGGAGGGCGCCAAGGTCGTCGCCGCCGAGTTCAGCGAGGACGCCGGGCAGGAGACGGTCCGCCTTGTGCAGGCGGCCGGGGGTGAGGCCAGCTTCGTCAAGGCCGACGTCTCGAACGAGGCCGACGCCAAGGCGATGATCGATCACGCGCTCGCGACGTACGGTCGCGTGGACTGCCTCTACAACAACGCCGGAATCATGCCCGAGGCGGATCACTCGGTGATCGACACCGACGTCGCGACGTGGGACACGGTGATGGCCGTCAACGTCCGTGGCGTGTTCCTGGGCTGCAAGTACGCGATCCCCGCCATGGTCGAGGGCGGCGGCGGCTCGATCATCAACATCGCGAGCTTCGTCGCGCTCGTCGGCTGCTCGGTGCCGCAGGATGCCTACACCGCGTCGAAGGGCGCCCTGCTGTCGCTGACGAAGAGCCTGGCCGTCCAGTTCGGTCCGAACGGCATCCGAACCAACGCGATCTGTCCGGGCCCGGTGGAGACACCTCTCCTGATGGACTGGCTGGTGAAGGACGAGGCCGCGAAGAAGCTCCGGCTGGCCCGCAACCCGACGGGCCGGTTCGGCAAGCCCGAAGAGATCGTCAACATGGCCCTGTACCTCGCCTCGGACGAATCGCGCTGGACCAACGGCGCGTCGCTCGTGGTCGACGGCGGCATCACCGTCAACTACTTCTGACCGAAGGAGGACGACCGAGGTGACCGAGGCGATCGAGGCGATCGAGGCCAGCCCAAGGCGCGCGATCGGCGTCGACGTCGGCGGCAGCGGGATCAAGACCGCCGTCGTCGACATCGCGACGGGGCAGCTCGTGTCCGAGCGACTGCGGGTCCCGACGCCGACACCGTCCACGCCCGACGCGGTCATCGCCTCGATCGGACGCCTCGTGAAGCGGCTGGCCAAGGCCGGCTCGCTCGACGCAGGCATGCCGGTCGGCGTCGGGCTGCCGGGCGTGACGATCGCGGGCCAGATCAAGACCGCCGCCAACATCGACGCCGGGTGGGTCGACTTTCCCGTCGTCGAACGACTCGGCAAGGTCCTCGGCCGCCAGGTCGCCATCGTCAACGATGCCGACGCTGCTGGGATCGCGGAGATGCGGTTCGGGATGGGCAAGGCCCAGCCGGGCGTCGTCATCTTCCTGACCCTGGGCACGGGCGTCGGCTCGGGCGTGTTCGTCGACGGCAAGCTCGTCCCCAACACCGAGTTCGGACAGATGGAGATCCAGGGCCGACCCGCGGAACGTCGATCGGCAGCGGCCGCGCGGACCCGACGCGGGCTCTCGTGGAAGGCCTGGGCCATGGACCTCGACGATCACCTGCACGCGATCGACGCGCTGATGTGGCCAAACCTCTTCATCCTCGGCGGCGGCGTCAGCAAGAACGCGGACCGGTTCATCCCACGACTGACCCAGCGCATCCCGGTCGTTCCGGCGCAGCTTCGCAACGATGCAGGCATCATCGGCGCAGCGATCGTCGCCGCCGAAGCCGACACGTCCCGAGGTACACCCTGATGACCACGCCAGCCTCCGCCGTCACTCCGACCACAGCACAGATGGTCATCGGTGGCCAGTCCGTCGACGCGGCCGACGGGGCGACGTTCGAGGTCGTCAACCCGGCCACGGGCGCGGTCATCGCGACGGCGCCGCTCGGTGGTCGCGAGGATGTCGATCGGGCCGTCGCGGCGGCGCAGGCCGCCTTCGAGGATCGCAAGGGCTGGGCGAACTGGGCCGCGGGCAAGCGCGGCCGCACGCTCGCGAAGTTCGCGGCACTGCTCAAGGAACACAGCGAGGAGCTGGCCCAGCTCGAGAGCCAGAACGGCGGCAAGCCGATCTCCGGCGCGCGCGGCGAGGTCGTCGGGGCCAGCCTCGTCTTCGACTACTACGCGGGCGCCGCCAACAAGGTCTTCGGCCAGACGATCCCGGTCTCGAAGCCGGGCCTGGACCTCACGCTGCGCGAGCCGATCGGCGTCGTCGGGCTCATCGTGCCGTGGAACTTCCCGATCCTCATGGCCTCGTGGAAGGTCGCGCCGGCCCTGGCCGCCGGGAACACCGCGATCCTCAAGCCCGCCTCGTACACGCCGCTGACCGCGATCCGGCTTGGCGAGCTCGCCCTCGAGGCCGGGATCCCGGCCGGCGTCCTCAACGTCGTGACCGGGCCGGGCGGGACGGCTGGCGCATCGATCGCGGCCCATCCAGGCATCGGCAAGGTGGCGTTCACCGGCGAGACGACGACCGGCCAGGAGATCATGCGGCTGGCCTCGGGCAACGTGAAGAAGATCTCGCTCGAGCTCGGCGGCAAGAGCCCGAACATCGTCTTCGCGGACGCCGATCTCGAGAAGTTCGCCCGCGAGTCGCCGTACTCGGTCTTCGACAACACCGGCCAGGACTGCTGCGCCCGCAGCCGGATCCTGGTCGAGCGCTCGGCCCACGAGCGCGTCGTCGAGCTCTTCGCGACCGCGACCCGGACGCTCAAGGTCGGCGATCCGGCCGACGAGGCGACCGAGATCGGCACGCTCGTCAGCTTCAAGCAGCGCGACCGGGTCAAGGACTACATCGAGATCGGGCTCGGCGAGGGCGCGACGATCGTCGTCGGCGGCGCGGCACCCGACGACCCGGCCCTGGCCGACGGCGCCTACCTCATGCCGACCGTGTTCGACGGGGTGTCGAACGACATGCGCATCGCGCGCGAGGAGATCTTCGGCCCGGTGGTCTCGGTCATCCCGTTCGACACCGAGGAGGAGGCGCTCCGCCTGGCGAACGCGACGCCGTACGGGCTGTCGGGCTCGATCTGGAGCCGCGACATCGGCAAGGCGCTGCGCTCGGCAAAGGCCCTCCAGGCCGGGGTCATCAGCATCAACTCGAACTCGTCGGTCCACACCGAGGCGCCGTTCGGCGGCTACAAGATGTCGGGCATCGGCCGCGAGCTCGGGATGTCGGCGCTCGACCTCTACACCGAGACGAAGAACGTCTTCATCGACCTGAGCTGACGACCCGGGCACGGCCCGCCCCTATCGGCCGTGGAGGCGCTCCGGCCAGGTGACGTCTGGGCGACGCCGGTCGATCCAGTCGCGCAGGGCCCACGTCGTCGTGCGGAAGGCGATGTCGCGCCACGGGATCGCCTCGGGCGAATAGGCCTTGATCTCGGTCGCCTCGGGCGTCGGCGCCGCCGTCCCCCCGACGATCCGCGCCTCGAATGCGATCGTGACGACCGCCGCCTCGAGGCGGGTGTACAGCCCGATGATCTCGCCCGGCTCGACGAGGAGCCCTGTCTCCTCCCATGTCTCGCGGATCGCGGCCTGGTGGACGGTCTCGTCGACCTCGAGGAACCCGCCCGGCTGCGCCCACGCGCCGAGCCCGGGCTCGATGCCCCGCCGGATCAGGACGATCTCGCCGTCGTCGGTGATCGGGAAGGTCGTGACGACCAGCCGCGGGTTGACATAGACGATGTGCCCGCACGACTCGCACGAGAGCCGCTGCCGGTCCTCGCCGGGGATCGACCCGAACTGCAGCGCGGCGCCGCAGCGCGAGCAGAAGTTGAGCGACGACGCCAGCCACGTCGGGACGCCCCGGCCCGAGGCGAGGTCGGTCGAACGGCCGTCGGGCCCGCGCTCGAACTCGTCCATCAGGCGAGGAGGACGACGCAGCCGGCGGCGACGAGGGCGACGAGACCGATGACGCTGACGGCGACCCAGGCGAGCCGGAACAACCCCTTCGTCCGGTCGACCGGCATCCACGCCCAGGCCGAGCGCCAGATGCGGAGCACCGCGTCGGCCGTGGTGGCGACGAGGAGCGGCAGGGCGAGCAGGACGCAGAGCTTGACCAGCGGGCTTCCGATCGGCACGCCGACTTCGAGCGCCGTGATCGCGATGGCCCCGCAGATCAGGACGACGACGCTCAGCATCACGTAGTGCCGCTGGAGAGGCGTCGGGGCCACCTCCGGCACGGACCGCGGCGGCAGGCCCTGCAGGCTCGGCGGCAGGTTCGATGTCGGGACGGCCTGGCGATCGAGCGCGGGCATGCCCGGCTCCCAGCGTGGATCGTCGGTCGTCATCGGGCGAGTGTAGCCGGGCAGCTCCGGCAACAGGCCGCGCTGGTAAGGTGCCGGCTGATGAAGAGCCGTCGTGCAGCCGCTTGGGCAGTACTCGCTCGGCGCGCCTCGACGCGCTTCCTCGAGGGCTTCGTGCCGGCGGGCTACGGCGGCCTCAGCGGTGGCGGGCCATCTCCATCTCGCGTTCCCGCTCGAGGGCCATGACGGGATCGCGGCGGTCTGCGCGCGACAGCCGGACGATCCCGGACGGCGAGGTCGCGCTCGAGGCGACCGTCGACGGGCAAGGGCGCCGGCGTCAGCCGCCCTGGACCAGGTCGACGCGCATCCTGTCGCTCGACGCCGACGGGCGCGGCTACGACGAGGTCGGCCGGCGCGACCCGACGATCGGGCGACTCCAGGCGGCGCTATCCCGGGCCTCCGGCCGGTGCTGTTCCATTCGCCCTACGAGGCCGCGGCGTGGGCCGTCATCGGCGCGCGGATCGCCATCCGCCAGGCGGCCCGGATCAAGGTCGGCGATGGCCGAGAACGCTCGGCGACCGAGGTCTCGATGCATGGCGAGACGCTCGATGCCTTCCCGTCGCCCGGCACGCCTGGCGACGCTGGACGACTTCCCGGGCCTGTTCGGCCGGAAGCCGGAATACCTGCGCGGGATCGCGGCGGCCGCCATCGAGGGCCGGCTGGACTCGACCGCGCTGCGGGCGCTCCCCGAAGACGAGGCCCTGGCGAACGCTGCAGCGAGATGCCCGGCATCGGACCGTTCTCGCCAGCTCGTCTCCCTCGCGCCGTTGGGGTCGCCGCTCGCGCCCGTCTCGGGTCGCGCCTGCCCCGGGCCATCGCCCTGCCATGGCGGCCCCGAGCCGACGCGCGACGAGCTGACGGCGCTGACCGACGGCTGGCGGCCGTTCCGGACCTGGGTGACGCTGCTCGTGCGGACCCACCTCGAGGAAGACGACGCACGAGATCCGCGACGGCAGACCGACCGCACTGACCACGCTAGAGTAGAGCGAGCGTCGTTCGCGGACGTCCGGGTCTTCGATGGCGACCGAACACGTCGGGCACCACCAGCGGGTCTCGAGCGCGGTGCCGCATAACTCGTGCTGGAGCGGTTCGCCGCCACCGCGCCGGGCGCCCCAGTCGGCCAGCAACCGCAGCGACAGAGGCAAGGTCGCGTCCATCCGAGGTGAGGGCGTAGGACATCCGCGGCGGCCGCTGCTGATACGGCGTGGCGGTGACGATGCGCTCGCGCTCGAGCCGGCGCAGTCGGTCGGTGAGGATGTTGGGGGCGATGCCCGGCAGCGCCTCGCCGAGCTCGTTGAACCGCCTCGGCCGTTCCAGGAGGGCCTCGACGATGAGCAGGCTCCA
Organism: uncultured Chloroflexia bacterium; assembly: GCA_963704775.1. Taxonomy (GTDB): domain Bacteria; phylum Chloroflexota; class Limnocylindria; order Limnocylindrales; family CSP1-4; genus SPCO01. Next base: position 839,271 of record CAVPHR010000001.1, read on the forward strand.
GCGATCGCCGACGCGATCGAGCGCCGCCTCGAGCGCCGTGACCGTCGCCGGCGTCGAGGGCGTCCCGGTCGGGCGCGAGGCAGTGCCGCTCATCGACCGAAGCGTAGGGGCGGGATCGGGGCTTGTCACGGTGGTGAGTCAGTAGTAGATTGCAAGTCACAAGTCTATCAGCCGCCGACCGGCGGCCCGAGGCTCGGATCACTCGCGGAGCACGAAACGACATGAGCGCGATCGAGGAACTCCAGACCGCCGTCGCCACCATCGCGGAGCGCGTCGGTCCGTCCATCGTCGGGATCGGCCGCGGCACGCGCGGCTCGGGCGTCGTCATCGCCGACGGCACCGTCCTGACCAATGCCCACAACCTGCGCGGCGACGAGGTCACGGTGACCTTCGCCGACGGTCGTCGGATCCGCGGCACGGTCGCGGGCGTCGACGGCGACGGCGACCTCGCGGTCGTCAAGGTCGATACCGCGGGGCTGCTGCGGTCGAGTGGGGCGACGGCGCCGAGCTCGCGATCGGGACGCCTGTCTTCGGCGCAGCCGCCTCGCACGGCGGCGGGAGCCGGGTGACCTTCGGGCTCGTGTCGGCGAACGCACGGGCATTCCGCGGCCCGGGCGGCCGCCGCATCGACGGCAGCGTCGAGCACACAGCCCCGCTCGCCCCGGGCTCGTCCGGTGGGGCTCTCGTCGACGCGTCGGGCCGGCTCGTCGGCCTCAACACCAACCGGATCGGCGAGGGGTTCTATCTCGCCCTCCCCGCCGACGCGGCCCTGCGCGAGCGCGTCGATGCGCTGGCCCTCGGCGAGTCGCCCACGCGGGCCCGGCTCGGCGTCGCGATCGCCCCTTCGCATGTCGCCCGGCGGCTGCGCCGATCCGTCGGCCTGCCGGAGCGTGACGGCGTCCTGGTCCGTGGCGTCGAGGAGGGCAGCCCGGCCGAGGCGGCCGGGATCGAGGCGGGCGACCTCATCGTCGAGGCCGCCGGCAAGGCCGTCGCCGATGGTGACGACCTGTTCTCCGCCCTCGCGACGGTCAATGGCACCTACGAGGTCAAGCTGGTCCGCGGCGCCGAGGAGCGCAGCGTGACCGTCGGAGCCCCTGCGGGACGAACACCGGGCGACGCATAGGTCCGGGTCGCCCCCGGACGACGGGCGGGTGAAGCGCGAGGAGTCGGTCGAGTAGCATCTCGTCGATGCAGCGCTTCCTCGCCTGGTATGCGATCACATCGTCGGTGGGGGCGGTCGTCGCCCTCGTCGTCGCGAACGCCATCCCGCTCATCGGGGTGCTGTTCTTCGGCTGGAGCGTGTGGACGATCCTGATCGTCTACTGGCTCGAGAACGGCATCGTCGGCGCCTTCAACGTCCTCAAGATCGGCCGGGCCCAGGGTGGCGACGACGGCGCCGCGAGCGGCTGGTCGATCAACGGTCGACCCGCGGCTGGCATGGCGAAGGCCGGCCTGATCCCGTTCTTCATCATGCATTACGGCCTGTTCTGGGTGGTGCACGGCGTGTTCGTGTTCACGCTGCCGCTGTTCGCGAGCTTCGGACCGGACGGCTCCGACATCGGCCCAGGGCCCGACGTCTGGACGATCCTGCTTGCGGTCGTGGCCCTGTTCATCAGCCACGGCCTCTCGTACCTGTTCAACTACATCGGCAGCGGCGAGTACCTGCGGGCATCGCCGGTCGGCCAGATGTTCGCGCCGTACGGCCGCCTTGTCGTGCTCCACGTGACGATCATCTTCGGCGCGATCGCGATCTCGATGACCGGGGCGCCGGCCGCGGCGATCGTGATCCTGGTCGTGTTCAAGACGGCCCTGGACCTCGCCCTGCACCTGCGCGAGCATCGCGGACCGGGCCAGCCGGTCGGGGCGAACGTCTCGACCGGTTAGGCGGGCCGCCGCAGGCTGTCAGGTCGCGTTCGACGGGTCGTCGAGCACCGATTCGGTCTGGCGGGCGCGCCATTCGGCGAGTCGCGCCGACAGGGCAGGGTCGCCGAGGGCGAGGATGGCCGCAGCCAGCAGCCCGGCGTTGGTCGCGTTCCCGATGGCGACCGTGGCGACGGGGATCCCGCGCGGCATCTGGACGATCGAGAGGAGCGAGTCCATGCCGCCCAGGTGCTCCGTGGGGATGGGCACGCCGATGACCGGCAGGATCGTCTTGGCCGCGAGCATGCCCGGCAGGTGGGCCGCGCCGCCCGCGCCGGCGACGATGACCCGGATCCCGCGGCTCGCGGCCGTCTCGGCGTAGCGGAACAGGTGGTCGGGCGTCCGATGCGCCGAGACCACCTTGAGCTCCGCGGGCACGCCGAGCTCGTCGAGGACCGCGACGGCCGCCTCGAGGGTCGGGAAGTCCGAACGGCTGCCGCCGACGACCCCGACGAGGGGCGCCGAGGTCGCGGTCGTTCGGTCATCGCGCATCCTCCGTGTCGGCGCCGGCCCAGTGCAGGCGCGCCCGCGGCGGCTCGAGCGTGCGCCGAGGGCCGTCTCGACGTCGGGGCCCAGCGCCGTCAGATGGCCCATCTTGCGGCGTTCGAACACGCGCCGCTTGTCGTACAGGTGGAGGTGGACGGTCGGGTCGGCCAGCGCGTCGTCGACGCCCAGCAGTCGGGCGTCGCGGCGCGGCGCCGGTCCCGAGCAGGTTGACCATCGCGGCCGGCGCGAGGGCATCGGTCGCGCCGAGGCCCAGGCCGCAGATCGCGCGGATGTGCTGCTCGAACTGGGACGTGGCCGCGCCCTCGATCGTCCAGTGGCCGCTGTTGTGGACGCGCGGCGCGAGCTCGTTGACGACGAGGCTGCCGTCGCGCAGGAGGAACAGCTCGACGGTCAGCGTGCCGGTCAGGTCCATCGCGATGGCCAGCCGGCGGCCGATGTCGGCGGCCGCGTCGGCGATCGCGGCGGCGACCGGGGCCGGCGCGACGGACTCGAACAGGATGCCCTCGTCGTGGACGTTCCGGGCGATCGGGAAGGTCGCGATCGAACCATCGATGCCGCGGGCGACGATGACCGAGAGCTCGGCCTCGAAGTCGAGCTCGCGCTCGGCGAGGAGCGGCGCGCCCGGCTCGCGACCGAGGCGATCCGATGGCGCCGTCGATCTCGGCGGCGTCGGCGATGCGGACCTGGCCGCGGCCGTCGTAGCCGCCGGTCACGACCTTCAGGCGCAGCGGCAGGCCGAGCGCGTCGGCCGGCGGCGGCCGCGAGCTCGGCGGTCGTCCGGACCTCCCGCCAGGGCGCCACGGCGATGCCCGGCGGCCTCGACGAACCGCCGCTCGGCGAGTCGGTCCTGGGTGACGACGCAGCGGGCACGCGGCCCGGCCGCACCGGCACGCGCGCGGCGAGCGCGTCGACGACGTCCGCCGCGACGTGCTCGAGCTCGTAGGTGACGACGTCGCTCACCTCGCCCAGCCGCAGCGCGGCATCGACGTCGTCGTAGGTCCCGAGGATCGACCGCGTCGGCGACGGCGGCCGCCGGGCACTCCGGGTCCGGGTCGAGGACCGCGATCCGGTAGCCCATCGCCCGCGCCGCGAGGCCCAGCATGCGACCGAGCTGGCCGCCACCGAGGATGCCGATCGTCGCGGGCGGCAGGATGGCGCCCGCGGTCGTCGCCGACGCGGGCAGGGCGGTCGGGCGGGCTTCACGCGACCGAGTGTAGCTCGCCGCCATGCGACTCGTGGTGGGTCGGCGTACCACGGACGTGGACGTCGGCTAAGTCTCCGACCTGGTCGCCCGCGCCGAGCGGGTGGCCATCGACCTGGGTACCGGTGACGGCCGGGCCGTGCTCGCACGTGCCACGGCCGAGCCGAGGACCCTGGCCATCGGCATCGATGCGAACGCCGCCTCGATGATCGAGTCGTCCCGACGTGCCGCTCAGCCCGAGCGCCGTGGTGGACGACCCAACGCCCTGTTCGTCGTCGCCGCTGCCGAGTCGCCGCCACCCGAGCTGGCATCCTCGCCGACGAGCTCACCATCACGCTGCCGTGGGGCTCGCTGCTCGCTGGCGTCCTGGGTCGCGACGAGCGCGTCGCGGCCGGCGTCGCGTCACTCGTCGCGCCGGGCGGTCAGGTCCGCTCGATCGTGTCGACGGCGTCGTGCGACGGTCGCGACCTGCCGGCGCTCGACGACCGGCTGGCCGGGGTCATCGCCGACGCGTGGGCCGGGCACGGCCTGACCCTGACGCCTTCCGACCGGCGACCGCGGACGAGCTGGCCGGCACGCACTCGACGTGGGCCCGGCGACTGGGCCTCGCCGTCGGTCGCGGGGCCGCTGACGGCGCCCGGACGGCCTGGACGATCGAGCTCCGGCGTGCGACTGACACGCCGGCCGACACACCGGCCGACGCGGGCCGCTAGCATCGGGCCGATGACCGATCGGACCGCCCTCATCCTCGACGTCGACACCGGCATCGACGACAGCCTCGCCCTGCTCTACGTCGCGGCCTCGCCGGACGCCGAGATCGTCGCGGTCACCTGCGTCTCGGGCAACATCGACGGCGGCGCAGGTCGCGATCAACACCCGAGCCGTCCTGGAGCTCGCGGGGCGGACGGACGTGGAGGTCGCGCTCGGCCGCGAGGTGCCGCTGGTCCGCCAGCTCGAGACGACGCCCGAGACCCACGGGCCGCAGGGCCTCGGCCACGCCGTGCTGCCGCCGCCGACGCGGCCGCTGAGCGAGCGCCATGCGCGTCGACCTCATCGTCGACGAGGTCCGCCGGCGACCCGGCGAGATCGTGCTCGTGACCCTCGGGCCGCTCACGAACCTGGCCCTCGCGCTGGACAAGGAACCGAACCTGCCCCGTCTCCTGAAGGGCTACACGCTGATGGGCGGCGCCTACGGGGTGTCCGGCAACACGACGCCGACGACCGAGTGGAACATCCATTGCGACCCGGACGCCGCGCGGATCGTGTTCCGGGCGTGGGGCGAGGCGACCGCGGCGGACCCGACCATCCCGCGTCCGGTCGCCCTCGGGCTCGACGTGACCGAGCGCGCGCGGGTACTCCCCGAGGACGTGGTCCGGCTCGCGCGGCGCGCGGGCAGCACCCCCGACGACTCGATCGCGCTGTCGCGCGGCGAGGACCCGATGCTCGCGACACGCTCCGTGGCGGCCAACCCGATCGTGCGGTACGTCGCGGACGCCCTGCGCTTCTACATGGAGTTCCACGCCCACTACGACGGCTTCTACGGGGCATTCATCCACGATCCGCTGGCCGCGGCGGCGGCCCTCGACCGCTCGCTCATCAAGACCGAGGCCCTGTTCGTCGACGTCGAGACGGCCGGCGAGCTCACGGCCGGGATGACGGTCGCGGACCGTCGGCGACTCACCGGCAACGCCCCGAACCTCGATGTCGCCGTCGAGGCGAACATCCCCGAGTTCCTCGACCGGCTCGTCGAACGCGTCGGGGGGCTGGCGGCGGACCGGTCGGACGTGGCACGCTAGGCACGGAGAGGGACGCCCGGTCTCGGGCGTGAGTGGGTGGGACAGGAGGGCCGGATGAACTTCGACTGGTTGCAGGTCTGCGCGGACAGTGCTGCCACGGGATGCATTCAGCCGGTCCAAGTCGCCTACCTGGTCGCGATCATCGTCGGGGCGGTGCTGTTCGCCGTCATCGCGCGACGGTCGAGGGACCTCTCCACGGCCACGCTTGACGTTGATGGTCGTGGCGATCGCGATCAACGTCGCGGTCGGTTCGATCACCTTCGCGTTGCGACTGCCGATCTACCTCGACTCGATCGGGACCGTCCTCGTCGGCGTCCTCGCCGGGCCGTGGGCCGGTGCCCTGACCGGGCTGCTGTCGAACCTGATCTGGTCGATCCTGCCGATCCCCGGCGGAGCCGGGCCGAACACCGCGTTCTTCGCGCCCGTCGCGGCCGTCATCGGCCTCATGGCGGGGTTCTGGGGCGCCCAGGGCGTCTTCCGACTACGGCCGGACGACGCGCGCGTCGGCGGCTTCCTCGCGATCGCGACGGGAATCGCGGCCGCGATGATCGGACTCATCGTCGTCCAGACGACCATCGGGATCCCCTCGCTCGCGTTCGACGACCCGAACGCCCTCGACAACCAGATGCGGTTCGTCCTGATCTCGCTCGCGCTCGTCGCGTTCGGCGTGGTCGTGGGCTGGGCCAGCCGGCGGACGATCTATCGACTGGAGGACCGCCCGGAATCGGCGCGCCAGTACCTGACGGTCGCCGCGGCCGTGTCGGCCGGAGCGCTGCTGTTCGCGCTGTTCCGGCTGCTGTTCGGCTCGACCGGCTACTTCTCGACGATGGACGGCCTCAACGACGACGGGTCGCCGGACGGCTTCCCGAACCTGACGAGCCTGGCGCTCAGCGATCCACTCGGGCTCATCATCGGGATCCTGATCGGGCTCGGCATCGCCATGCTGATCTATCGCTGGGCATCGTCGGGCGACAACGCCCGCCTGTTCCCGGTCTGGGTCGGCGGTCTGACGACCGGGATCGTGGCCGCGGCCATCTCCGCCCCGATCGCCGCCGGCGTGTTCGGTGGCGTGACCGGTGGCGGCACGGACGCGCTCGTCGCGCTCTTCCGGACGCTCGGTCTCAACGTGTTCCAGTCCGCATTCGCGCAGGGCCTCACCAGCGACCCGCTCGACAAGACGATCAGCTACACGGTCGTGTTCATCATCCTCGGGGCGCTCCCGGTCACCGTCCGGACGATGTACAGCCGCGGCGAGGCGACGGTCGCCGATTGATCGTCGTCGCAGGCTGACGGACGGAGGATGTCGACCGCCACCGGCTATTTCGTCGCGGGCTCGAGCTGGCTCCACCGGCGCCACCCACTGACCAAGCTCCTCGGGGTCGCGTTCGTCCTGCTGGCGGCGTTCCTCCTGCCGCCGATCGTGCTGCCGCTGATGGCGGTCGGGCCTGGTCCTGATCGCGTGGTCGGCCGGGCTCCTGCGGCCGATCATTCGCGCGATGCGGATCCCGGCGCTCCTGCTCACCTCGATCCTCGTGGTCAACGCCCTCTTCTTCCCGGGCGCGACCGATCGGCTCCTGACGGTGGGCCCGCTGTCGGTGACCCGCGAGGGCCTGACGTTCGGGCTGATCTCCGCCGGCCGGGTGCTCGTGGCGTTCCTCGCGACCGTGACGTTCCTCTTCACGACCCTGGCCGACGACCTTCTCGAGGCTCTCGTGAGCCGAGGGGTCGGCCATCGGATCGCGTTCGTCATCCTGTCGGCCGTCCAGACGGTGCCCCGGATGCAGGCGCGGGCCGCCTCGATCCTCCAGGCCCAGCAGGCGCGCGGCCTCGCCGTCACCGGGTCATTCATGCAGCGGGTCCGGGCGCTCGTCCCGCTCATCGGCCCGGTGATCCTCGGGTCGCTCGTCGATGTCCGCGAGCGGACCTTCGCGCTGGAGGCGCGCGGGTTCGGCGCCCGGCCGGGCCGGACCGCGTATCGCGTGGTGCCGGATTCGCCGTTCGACCGCGTCGCCCGGCTGGCGCTGGTGCTGGCGTGTGTCGGCGTCGTCGCGGTCGCCGTGACGGGGATCTGGCGATGACCGCAGAAACCCAGCCGGTCGCCACCGAGATCCCGCTGGATATCACCGACCTCGAGATCCGGTACCCGGGCCGGCGGGAGCCCAGCCTGCGCGGCATCGGCCTCGCGGTGTCGGCCGGGGAGCGTGTCGCTGTGGCCGGGCGGACCGGGGCGGGCAAGTCGACGCTGGCACTGGCCGCCGCGGGCTTCATCCCGCGCGTGGTCCGCGCCAACGTCAACGGTGCCGTGACAATCGCCGGTGTCGACGCGCGCACGGCCGACGCGGGCCAACTCCTCGGCCGGGTCGGGATCGTGTTCGCGACACCGGCCAACCAGCTCTCCTCGTCCAAGCTGACGGTGCGGGAGGAACTCGCGTTCGGACTCGAGAACCTCGGGGTGCCGCGGGCCGACATGGACGGACGCATCGACGCGGTCCTCGAACGCCTGCGGATCGGCGACCTGGCCGAGCGGGAGCCCTTCTCCCTCTCGGGCGGCGAGCAGCAGCGGGTGGCGATCGCCAGCATCATCGCGATGGGCACGGACATCCTCGTCCTCGACGAGCCGACCGCCCAGCTCGATCCGGCCGGAACGACGTCGGTCGCCGATCTCATCGATGGCCTCGCCCGGTCCGGCACGACGATCCTCTGCGCGGAGCACGCGCCGACCGTGCTCGGGCGCGCGGATCGCTGCCTGGTCCTCGACGACGGCCGGCCCGTCTCGCTCGACCGACCTGGCGCGGCCCTGTCGGCAGCGGGACGCGAGGTCGGCCTGCGGCCGCCGACGCTCGTCTCGCTCGCGAACGTGGCCGGGGTGGCGTCCGGCCTCGAGTTCGACGAGGCCGCGATCGCGGCCGCGCTGGCGGCGAAGCCGCTCATCCCGGCGACGGCCGACGACCGGCAGGAGACCGCGCCAGCGTGGAGCCCGGGCTCGGAGCGGCCGCCCGTCCGGGTCGACGTCGAGGGCCTGGTCCACCGGTACCCCAACGGGATCGAGGCCGTCCGGGGCGTGTCACTTTCGATCGAGCCGGGCGAGGCGGTCGTCATCCTCGGCCAGAACGGCTCGGGCAAGACGACGCTCGTCAAGCACCTCAACGGGCTCCTGCGGCCCGATGCCGGGCACGTCCTCCTCGACGGCGAGGCGACCGAGGAGGTGACCGTCGACCGGCTCGCGGCGACCGTCGGGTTCGTCTTCCAGAACCCCGACGAGCAGCTGTTCGAGCGGTCCGTCGAGCGGGAGGTCGCGTTCGGTCCGAAGAACCTGCGCCGGCCCGCCGACCAGATCGCCGGCCTCGTCACGCGCAGCCTCGAGGCGGTGGGCCTGACCGACGTGCGCGCGACGAACCCCTACGACCTGGACCTGTCGCGCCGGAAGCTCGTCGCGCTCGCGGGCGTCCTCGCGATGGACCCGGCCGTGCTCGTCCTCGACGAGCCGACGACAGGCCAGGACGCCGCCGGCATCGAGCGGGTCGGGGCCGTCGTCCGGGCGTACCGCGACGCGGGCCGCTCCGTGGTCGCGATCACCCACGACATGGAGTTCGCCGCGACGAACTTCACCCGGGTCGTCGTCATGCGGCTTGGCGAGATCGTGGCCGACGGGCCACCCGCGGTCATCTTCGCGCCCGACCATCGCGACCTGCTCGCGAGCACGGGTCTGCTGCCGCCGCCGGCGGCCCGGATCGCGGCCGCGATGGGCCTCTCGATCGTGCCCGCCGACGCCGACGCGCTGCTGGCCGCGCTCAGAGCGGGGGCTGCCTAAGGCCCGAGTCGCACGGGTGCGTCGGGACCCGGACTATCGGGCCCGGACGACACCCGACCGAACCATCGTCGCAGGCCGGGTTCTGGACTATCGTCGCGTCCATGTCGGGGACACATCGGGGCTACGCCCCTCGCTCAGGCCGCCTTGCGGCGCTCGCGACCATGCTGGTCGTCGCGTCGATCGTGGGCGGCTGCTCGCTCCTCGACCCGCAACCCTCCGGCTCGGCCGGCCCAGTCGAGAGTGCGGCTGCCGCGAGCCCGTCCGGCGGGGCCGGGTCGTCGTCCGGCACGCCCGCGACGATCGCGCCGGCAACGCCGGCCAAGTGGACGAACTGCGCGACCAAGTTCCAGTGCGCGACGCTCCGGCTGCCGAAGGACTATCACGACCCGGCCGCGGGCACGCTCGACGTCAAGATCATCCGGCTGCCCGCCTCGGACCGTGACAAGCGGATCGGCTCGATCATCGTCAATCCTGGCGGGCCGGGCGGCTCCGGCATCGAACTGGTGCAGAAGAGCGCCGCCCAGTTCCCGGTGGCACTGCGCGAGCGTTTCGACCTCGTGGGCTTCGACCCCCGGGGCGTGAACGCGAGCAGCCCGGTCCGGTGCATCGACGACCTCGACGGCCTCGCGGCCCTCGATCCGTCCCCGGACGACCAGAAGGAGCTCGACCGCTCCGTCAAGCAGGCCAAGGACTACGCCGATGCGTGCGCGAAGCGCAACGCCTCGATCCTCCCCTATCTCTCGACGGACGCGGTCGTCGACGATCTCGACCAGATCCGCCAGGCAGTGGGCGACGAGAAGATCACCTACCTCGGGTTCTCGTACGGCACCCTCATCGGGTCGATGTACGCCGACCGCTATCCGGAGCGCATCCGGGCGATGGTCCTCGACGGCGCGATCGACCCGAGCCTCTCGGAGATCCAGCTCCGGACCGGCCAGGCCAAGGCCTTCGAAGCGGCCCTCGGCCGCTTCCTCGCCCGGTGCTCGCGCCGGGCCAGCTGTGCGTTCCACGAGGGCGGGCACTCCGCCAAGGCGTTCGACACGTTGATGGCCAAGATCGACAAGAAGTCGCTTCCGACGCCTCGCGTCGCTGACCGGCGGCGCGTCGGGCCGGGCCTGGCGTTCTCCGCGGTCCTGGGCTCGATGTACAGCAAGGCGTCCTGGCCCGCGCTGGAGGCGGGTCTTGCGCTCGCAAAGCGCGGCGACGGTTCCATCCTGATCCTGCTGGCAGACCCGTTCCGCGGGCGCAAGGCGAACGGCACCTACTCGAACATGAGCGACGCCTACTACGCGAACACCTGCCTGGACTTCCCCACCTCGACCGACATCTCCACCTACACGAAGCTGGCTTCCACCCTCCGCAAGGTGGCCCCGCGGTTCCGCGCCGTCGCGTTCAACGACCTGCCATGCGCGTTCTGGTCGGTGCCGTCCCAGCGGACCCCGGCTCCGGCGTCGGGCGCCGGCGCGCCGCCGATCGTGGTCGTGGGATCCACCGGCGACACCGCGACGCCTTACGCCTGGGCGAAGTCACTCGCAAAGCAGCTCGAGTCGGCGGTCCTGGTGACCCGCAAGGGTGAGGGCCACACGTCCTTCCTCGTCAACAACTGCGTCAAGAAGGCGCTCGATGGCTACCTGCTCGAGTTGACGGTCCCGAAGGACGGGCTCGTCTGCACCTGACGGCCGGCCCGCCGACTCAGGTGAGCCCGACCTCGAACACCTCGCCGCCGACGATCCGCCACGCGCGCACGCCCGGCTCGCCCGTGTCCGGGTCCGCCTGGTCGTCACTGAGCGAGACCAGCATGTACAGCGCGTCCGGGTAGAACGCGAGCCCGACGTCCGTGGGCGACGGCACGGCCGGCGAGTGCGTGTGGGAATGGACGATCGCCCAGAACACCTCGTCGGCGTCGTCGGTCGCGATCGTCAGCCGGTACAGGTCGTCGGGATCGATCTCGTAGCGCAGCGGCGACGCGGCCTTGTTGCGCGTCGCCTCGAACCGCAACGCCCGGCCGCCGGCGGCGGCATACCCGTCCCCGATCACCAGCCCGGCCGCCTCGTTCGGATATTCGGCCCGCGCGTGCGCGAGGAGCGCCTCGCGGATGGCGCCTGGCAGGGCGGCCGAGACGGGGCCCGGATGGACCTCGCTCACCACCAGTTGACGCCGCCCTCGAGCGCCTCCTCCATGTCGTCGAGGTTGGCCGAGAACGTGCCGGCCGAGAGGTACTTCCAGCCGCCGTCGGGCAGGAGCGCAACGATGGTCCCGTGCGACATCTCCTGGGCGACGCGGGCGGCCGCCACGAGGACCGCCCCGCACGACGGCCCGGCGAAGATGCCCTCCTTGAACACGAGGTCGCGCAGCGCGGCGATCGCGTCGCGGTTGGAGACGAGGTATTTCGCGTCGATGCGCGACGGCTCGAGGATCTCGGGGATGAACCCCTCCTCGAGTGAGCGCAGGCCCTGGACCAGCTCCCCGGGGAGCGGCTCGGCCGCCACGATCCGGACGCCCGGCTTGTGCTCGTGCAGGTACTTCGAGACGCCCATCAGCGTCCCCGACGTGCCGAGTCCGGCCACGAAGACGTCGATCTCGGGGCAGTCGGCGAGGATCTCGGGGCCGGTGGTCTCGTAGTGGGCCAGCGGGTTGGCCGGGTTGCCGTACTGGTAGGGCATCACGAACCGCTCGTCCTTCGAGACCAGGTGCTTGGCCAGCGCGATCGCCCCGTTCGAGCCAAGCGCCCCCGGCGAGTCGATGACCTCGGCCCCGAACAACGCGGCCATCTGGCGCCGCTCGTTGGTGACGTTGTCGGGCATCACGAGCGCGACCCGGTAGCCCTTGCGCCGGCCGATCATCGCGAGCGCGATGCCGGTGTTGCCCGACGTCGGCTCGAGGATGATCGAGTCCTCGTTGAGCAGGCCGCGGCCCTCGAGGTCCTCGATCAGGTACTTCGCGACGCGGTCCTTGACCGACCCGGTCGGGTTCAGCATCTCGAGCTTGGCCAGGATGCGGACGTCCGGGTTCGGGCTCATCCGCGGGATCTCGACGAGCGGCGTATGGCCGATGGCGTCGAGGATGTCGGCGTACCGGCCGCCGTGGGGCGCGAGCGCGTCATGGGCATGGGCGTGCGCGTGATCGTGCTCGGACTCGGGTCCCGGATCGGGCTCGGGCGCCCGGAGCGGCCAGGGCGCGGCCATATCGGTCAGCCGCCGGCCATCGCGGGCAGGAGCCGGACCTCATCGGCGGGCGCGACCGGCGTCTCGAGCCCGGCCAGGTAGCGCACGTCCTGGCCGTTGACATAGACGTTGACGAACCGGTTGAGCTCGCCGCCGTCGGTCAGCAATTGCGAGCCGAGCGACGGGTGCCGCTCGACGAGCGCCTCGACCACCGCGCGGATCGATTCACCGGGCAGGTCCAGGGACTTGGCCCCGCCCACGTTCGGGCGCAGCACGGCCGGGATGAAGACCGTGCTCATGCGCGCGCGTCGGGCGAGACCGTGCCGGCCAGGCCGGTGGTGGTCATGAGGAATGGAACGTCGTTGCCGACGCTGTCCACGGTCAGCGGGTGACCTGCCTTGCGCGCGGCGACGGCCTTGTCCGAGCACACGGGGCACTCGGGGTCGCGGCGGAGCTTGAGCTCGGTGAACTCGGTCTCGAGCGCATCGAACAGCAGGAGGCGACCCGACAGCGTGTTGCCGATCCCGAGGAGGACCTTGAGCGCCTCGTTGGCCTGGAGCAGGCCCAGGATGCCGGGTACGACCCCGAGGACACCGGCCACCGAGCAACCGGGGGCGAGCTCGGGCGGGGGCGGGGTCGGGTACAGGCAGCGATAGCACGGCCCGTCGTACGGGATGAACGTCGTGAGCTGCCCCTCGAACCGGAAGACCGAGGCGTGGATGACCGGGATCCCGGCGGCCACCGCGGCGTCGTTGAGGAGGTAGCGCGTCTCGAACGTGTCGGTCCCATCGAGGATGACGTCGTAGCCGGCGATGAGCCGCTCGACGTTCTGCGCGCCCAGCATCTCCTCGTAAGTGACGACCTTGATGTCGGGGTTGAGGGCGTTGATCGAGCGCTTCGCCGATTCGACCTTGCGCTCCCCCACCCGGTCGGTCGTGTGGATGATCTGGCGCTGCAGGTTGCTGACGTCGACGACGTCGAAGTCGACGATGCCGATCGTGCCGACCCCCGCCGCCGCGAGGTAGAGCGCCGCAGGCGAGCCGAGGCCCCCGGCGCCGATGAACAGCGCCTTCGAGCCGAGGAGCCGTGCCTGGCCGGCCGAGCCGACCTCCGGGATCAGCAGGTGGCGGCTGTAGCGGTCCTTCTGCTCGGCGGTCAGGACGACCGGCGTCTCGAACTCGAGGCCCGCGCCCTTCCACGCCTGGAACCCGCCGGACATCGAGGCCACGTCCGTGTAGCCCATCCCGGCCAGTGTCTGGGCGGCGAACAGGGAACGGACGCCACCGGCGCAGTACAGGACGACCGGGGCGTCGCGGTCGGGGGCCGCCGCCTCGATCTGCTGCTCGATGTAGCTCTTGGAGATGTGGGTTGCGCCGGGCAGGTGGCCCTGGTCCCACTCGGACGCCTCGCGGACGTCGATGACCTTGGCCTCGCCCGGGGCGAGGGCATCGACCTCCTGCGGCGTGACTTCCCTGATCTGGGCGCGCGCCTCGCGAAGGAGGTCGGCATAGGACTTTGGCATTGCTTGGTTGGACTCCGATGGTCGACGGGCTGGCGCCGTCGGCGCCAGGGCGGTGGGTGGTCCCGGGGGTGCCGTCCTCGATGGCCGAGGGCGGCTGGACCGATGCGCGTCGGGCCGGCGCTCAGGCCGGCTGACGACACCTGCAGCGGCGCTCGATCCGGGTCATGCCCCGGCCTGCCGCGGTCGCGCCGAGGTCCGTGAGGACGTGCTGGAGGCTCTCGTGGCTGAGCATCGCGCACTTGAGGCGAGCGGGGCTGATCTCGATGCCGAGAAGGTCGAGCAGGTCGTCCGCCCCGAAGCCGGCGACGTCCGCGAGCGGCTTGCCCTTGATCTCGTCGGTGAGCAGAGAGGCGCTGGCCTGGCTGATCGCGCAGCCGCGTCCGGTGAAGCCCACCCGGTCCACGACGCCATCCTTGACGCCGAGCATCAGCGTGATCCGGTCGCCGCAGAGCGGGTTCGCGCCCTCGTAGGACGCGTCGGCGTCCTCGATGACCCCGAAGTTGTGGGGCCGCCGATAGTGCTCGAGGATGTAGTCGCGGTAGAGGTCGTCCATTCGACTGCAAATACTAGCGCGAATGTCTAATCCCGACCACTGGGGTCGGGATTGGATCGAGGGACCTCGGCGGCGCGATAATCGGGCCATGTACGTTCCCGCCCACTTCAGACCGGCCGACGATGACGTCCGCGACCTGCTGCGGAACCTCGGCGCGGCCGACCTGATCACATCGACCTCCGCCGGGCTGCTGGCGACGATGCTCCCGCTGGTCTGGCTCGAGCCTGATCCGGGATCTGCGGGCTGGGGCGTGCTGCACGGGCACGTGGCACGCAACAACCAGCAGTGGAAGGTGCCGCCGACCGGCGATGCGATGGCGATCGTGCGCGGGCCCGACGCGTACATCTCGCCTGCCTGGTATGCGACCAAGCGCGAGCACGGCCGGGTGGTCCCGACGTGGAACTACATCACCGCCCACGTCTACGGGCGGCTGGTGATCCACGACGACCCGACCTGGGTCGAGGTCAACGTTCGAAGCCTGAGCGAGCGGCACGAACGTACGCGCGAGCGGCCCTGGTCTGTCGACGACGCACCCGAGCCCTACATCGCCGGCCAGCTCAAGGCGATCGTCGGGGTCGAGATCGTCATCGACCGCGTCGAGGGCAAGTGGAAGCTCAGCCAGAACCGTTCCGAGGCGGACATCGCGGGCACGATCGAGGGTCTCGAGGCGACCGGCGAGCGCGCCGTCTCAGCCGCGATGCGCGGGCTGGACCACGGCCGCTGACCTGGTGTGGCATGGCCCCCGGCCAGGTCAGGACGGAGGCTTGCGCTTGATCGTGATCGTCGTCTTCGAGGTGCCGATGCCGCCCGGCAGCGTGGTATTCACGTCCGCCGAGCCGTCGATCGGGACCGCGTGCTCCGTGCCGAGGAGCGCCCAGGCGCCGAGGAAGGTCGAGCCGATGAATGGGATCGAGGCACCCTTGCAGACGAGCGTCTCGGTCGTATACGGCCCGGGTGTGATGCCCGCCTTGAAAAGGACGCGGTCGGGGTCCGTCTCGTCGAGCCTGACCTTGATCTCCGACGTGAAGCTGCCCTCGTAGGTCTTCGGTTTGCACTCGGGAACGCCAGGCGTGAGAACCGTCGTCCACGTCACGGTCGCGGTGGCCTCGTAGCCGCCGCCCTCGGCGCTCGCGAGATCCGTGAGCGGGAGCGTGATCTTCGTGTCGTAGGAGGTGGCGCCGCCGACAACTTCACGCGCGAGTCGATCTTGACCTGCAGCTTCGCGACGTCGACCGTGAACTCGATCTTGCGCAGGCCGATCCCGCGCTTCGACGTCTGCTTGAGATCGATCGTGCCCTTGTCGTCCTTCTCCTCGCCCGCGATGAACGTGAAGTGGGCGGGCACGGGGACCGGCTCGTCCTTGGGGGCCAGCAATTCCTTGCCGCTGAACGTCGCGACGATCGGCGCCTCGACGGGCTGGCCGTCGAACTTGTGCTTGGCCTCGACGGTGAGATCGATCTGCTCCTTCGGCTCGACCTTTCGCGTGTCGTCGCTGGGCTCGAGCTCGATGCACTTGCCCGACCGCCAGAACCTCTCGGCCTCCTTGCCGACCTCGGTGAGGAACAACTGCGCCATGGCCGACGAGATGAACAGCGCGCCGCTGGCGCGCTCGCCACCGGAACCCGTGACGGCCGCGGCGCTGCCCGTCCCGGCCGAGGTCCCGCCACCCCGTGGCATGACCAGCTGGAGCTGCTGGGACGCGCCCCAGTCGAACGCACCGGTCGGACCGGGGCCGCCAGGCGTGCCCGGGCCGTGCGCGTCCGCCGAAAGATCAAGGCTTGCCTCGATCCGCTGGAGCTTGGCGTCGTCGCCGTTGATGAGGCTGAATGGGCGCCTCGACGGATCGGCCGGCGCCGGACCGGCTGTTGCTGGCCCCGCTGACGTCGTTGAGCTCGTGCTTCGTCTCGAATGTGTAGGTCCCGGCGCCGATGCCGCTCCGATCGGGGCAGGCGTTCACGTCGAAGTGGCCGTGGGCGGTGCTGGTGTACAGCGCGACGAAGGTCCCGTCCGGCTTCGAGATCCGGTCCGTGGCCGACATCGTGATGTCCGCGTTGACCCGCCCGCCGCCGGTCTGGATCGTCATGTTGGTCTGGAGGTCCACCTGCTGGCGGAGCCCGTCGGCGGTCTGGTCGAAGTGCTCCTCCTTCGGGATCGACCCGCTCTGGGACTCGGCTGCGCGCTCGACCAGGCCCGTGTAAAGACCGAGGATCGCGTTCGCCGTGAACCCGGTGTCCGCGAACAGGCTGATGTCGATGGCGGTCGGGACGGCGGCGCGGGGGGCGTGGCGGGCACCCGCGGCCGCGAGCTGGCCGGCCAGGGGATCCGTCGAGGCGAGCCGGGAGGACGCGCCAGCCGCGACGCCCGCGGCCGCGGCGGCCAGCACCGACTGGCCGAACCCGGCCTCGATCTGGTCCAGGGTCGCGAAGGCGGCCGGTCCGGATTCGCCGACGAGCGCCGGCATGCCCGCGTCGTCGCGGACCTCGTGGACGAGATCGAGCTCCCGATGGGCGGCGGCGCTCAGGTCACTGGTCTCGGCGAACTCGATCAGCGGGATGCCGTCAGGACCGGTGCTCGGGGCGGTCGCAGCGGACGCCGCCGCCGATGGCGCGGCCGGTGCGGATGCGGCGCCCGTCTCGGACGGGGCTGTCGGGGCACCGCCACATGCACCGACGACCAGGGTCACGATCGATATCAGGGTCGCCGACCGAGCGACCCGCCGGTGTCCGCTCATCCCTCACCCCCAGGCGATGAGTCCTTATACCCGGGTCCCGGCCGTCAAGGCAAGTGGCGGCCCGACATCGGACGGGCCGGCGCGATCAGCCGTTGAAGACGCGCTGGACTTCCTTGAGGCCGGCCGCGAGGGCGTCGATGTCGTCGCGCGTCGTGTAGACGTTGAAGCTCGCCCGGGCCGTGGCCGCGAGGTCGAGGCGCTCGTGGAGCGGCATCGTGCAGTGATGACCGGCACGGACCGCGATCCCGAAGCGGTCGAGGACCTGGGCGACGTCGTGCGGGTGGATGCCCGGCAGGTTGAACGGGATGACGCCACCGCGGATCGCGGCGTCCATCGGGCCGTACAGGGCGATCTCCGGCACCTCGCGCTGCAGCGTCACGAGGGCGTAGGTCAGCAGCTGCTGCTCGTGCTCGCGGACCGCGTCCATGCCGAGGTCCATCAGGTACTCGGCAGCGACCCCGAGCCCGATCGCGTCGCCGACGGCCGGCGTGCCCGCCTCGAACTTCCAGGGGATCTCGTTGAACTCGGACCGGCGGAGGTGGACCTCGCGGATCATCTCGCCGCCCGCGAGGAACGGCGGCATCGCCTCGAGCAGCTCGCGGCGGGCCCACAGCGCGCCCGAGCCCATCGGGGCGAGCATCTTGTGGCCGGAGAACGCGTAGAAGTCGGCACCTAGCGCCTGGACGTCGACCGGCACGTGCGGGACGGCCTGAGCGCCATCGACGAGCACGAGCGCGCCGGCCGCGTGGGCCATGTCGACCATCTCGCGGACCGGGTTGATGGTCCCGAGGGTGTTCGCTGACGTGGGTGAACGCGACGAGCTTGGGCTTCAGCCGGAGGAGCACCTCGAAGACGTCGAGACGGAGGATGCCGTCGTCGGTGATCGGGATGAACTCGAGGTCGCCGTCCTGCTCCTGGACGAGGATCTGCCACGGGACGAGGTTCGCGTGGTGCTCCATCTCGGTGAGGATGATCTGGTCGCCGCGCCGGATGTTCTTGCGTCCCCAGGAGTAGGCGACGAGGTTGATGGCCTCGGTCGCGTTGCGGGTGAAGACGATCTCGTGGCTGTCCGGGGCGTTGATGAAGCGGGCGACCCGTGCGCGGGCCTTCTCGTACTCGGCCGTGGCCTTCTCGCCGATCGTGTAGATGCCGCGGTGGACGTTGGCGTTGTACTCGCGGTAGTAGTCGGCGACGGCGTCGATGACGACGTTCGGCTTCTGGCTGCTCGACGCGGAGTCGAGGTAGACCAGGCGATGGCCGTTGATCTCCTGCTGGAGGATCGGGAAGTCGGCCCGCAGCGCGGCGGCGTCGAGCGCCGGCCGGGCGACCTTCGGATCGGTGGTCAGGGTCATCGACGATCCGGCCCGGCTAGCGGGCGGCCTCCACCGGCTCGAGGTCGAGGTCCGGACCCTTGGGGACCAGCAGGGCCTCGTCGGGGAGGTCGGGCGAGAGGCCGGCCTCGCGCAGGATCGGGCCGTAGCCCTCGTCCTCGAGGCGCAGGGCCAGGTCCTTGCCGCCGGACTTCACGATCCGGCCCTGGGCCAGGACGTGGACGACGTCGGGCGTGATGTAGTTGAGCAGCCGCTGGTAGTGGGTGATGAGCAGCACGCCGAGGTTCGGGTTGAGCATCGCGTTGACGCCCTCGGCGACGATCCGCAGCGCGTCGATGTCGAGGCCCGAGTCCGTCTCGTCGAGGATCGCCATCTCGGGCTCGAGCACCGCCATCTGGAGCATCTCGAGACGCTTCTTCTCGCCGCCCGAGAACCCGTCGTTGACGTAGCGGCTGGCGAAGCCGTCGTCCATCCGGAGCATCGCCATCTTCTCGCGCATCTTGTTGCGGAAGTCGCGCATCGAGACGCCGCCGCGCATGGGGTCCGTGGGGTCGACGTCGGGGTCCTTGTCGATGCCCTGGAGCTTGGCGTTGAGCGCCGACCGGATGAACGACGCGACGCTCAGGCCCGGGATCGCGGTGGGGTACTGGAAGGCCAGGAACAGGCCGAGGCGGGCCCGCTTGTCCGGGGAGAGCTTCAGGATGTCGCGGCCCTTCCAGACGACCTCGCCGCCCTTGACGACGTAGGCCGGGTGGCCGAGCAGGGCGTAGGCGAGCGTGGTCTTGCCGGAGCCGTTGGGGCCCATGATCGCGTGGACCTCGCCCTTGCCGACGGTCAGGTCGATGCCCTGGAGGATCTCGTGCTCGGGGTCGGCGACCGGCGCGACGTGGAGGTCGCGGATGACGAGGTGCTGGTCGGTGGCTGGCTGGTCGGTCACGGCTGGGTCGATGCTCCCTGTCGGATGGATTCGGGCTGGATGGGCGCGTCGGCGTGGACGATGGGCGGCGCGAGGTCGGCGAGCGTCATCGAGTCGAGCGCACCGGTGATGGCGTCGCGGACGCGGACCCACAGGACGTTCACCGTGCAGCGGGCGCTGCGATCGCACAGGACCGCGTGCTCCGGATCGTCAGTCGCGCAGAACATCGGGGCGATCGGGCCCTCGAGAGCTCGCAGGACCTCGCTCATCCGGATCGTCTCGGGCGGGCGGGAGAGCTCGTAGCCGCCGTGGGCGCCGCGGGTCGAGACGACGAGGCCGGCCTCGCGCAGGCTGACGACGAGCTGTTCGAGGTAGGCCCGTGGGAGGTCCTCCTCGGCGGCGATCCCGGCGAGCGACGCGGGCCCCGTTCCGGCATGCCGTGCCAGTTGCACCATGAGGCGGACGCCGTACTCGCCCTTGGTCGAGAAGGCGACTGCGCCGGAGCCGTGATAGGTGGGCCGCGTGGCCGTGGGGAGCGTCAGGTGCGTGGCCTCAGGGGTCGGACGAGATGCGCCCGCGATATCCGAGTGATTTCGTCGGGATTAGTCTACCGCGGCCCGTCTGGGAGCGTCAACGAGCGGGCGGGGCGCTGATGCCGGCCATGGACCGCCCGCCCGGGCGCCGGGCATGAAGAGGCCGGGGCACTCTATCGGAGCCGATCGAGTGCCCCGGCCGTGGACGCCGCTCGGGGAAACGGCGTCCCTCACGGGAAAGGCGGAGGGTACGGGCCATCAACCCCGGGCGCGCAGCCCGGGATGACCCGAGGGAGTGGAGTGAGTGGGCGCTGGCCGCCTGTTCCGGGGGTAGGTGTCCCGGAGGTCAGGCGGCCAGCCAGTGGTGCGCGGTCAGCGGTCGCGTCGGCGGCGGATCGTCGCCGGGACCGGGGTGAGGACGCCGACGCCGAGCGTCAGCACGGCCAGCGCGATGAGCCCGAGCAGGAGGCTCGTGCCCGGCCCGCTCGTCGGGCTGCTTGCGTCGGTCGGGGGAAGGGTCGGCTTCGGCTTCGGCGTGCCGGTGGCCGGCTGGACCTCGCCACCTTCGACGATGACGTCCGCGTCGTCCTCATCGGACCCCGCGTTGGTCGTCGTGACGGAGGCGACGTTCAGGACCGGGCTCGTCTCGGCCGTGTCGTCGGTCGTCGGGCTGGAGATGTGGAAGCTGAAGCTGGCACCGGGGGCCAGGGTCGTCGGACCGCAGGTCACCGAGCCGGCCGCCAGCGAGCAGAGCCCACCAGCGTTGTCGTCGAGCGTCCAATCGAGCCCCTGGTCGGTGGGCAGCGGATCGTTGACCACGACACCGTTGGCCGTGGCGGCCCCGTTGTTCGTGACCGTGACCGTGAACCCGATCGTGTCACCGGCTTCGACCTCGGGATCGTCCGCGGTCTTGACGATGTTGATCGCGCTCTTGTTGATCGCGATGGTGTCGTCGTCTTCGTCCGACCCGCCGTTGGTGGAGGTCACCGAGGCCGTGTTCGGCACGGTGTCCGCCGAGGCATTGGAGGTCGCACTGACGATGTGGATCGCGTAGCTCGCGCCGCCGGCCAGGCTGACCGTCGGGCAATCGATGGACTGCGAGCCGACAGCGCCCGCGATGCTGCAACCGGAGATCCCGGTCTGGTTCTCGATGGACCAGTCCAGGTCGCCACCGGCCGGCAGGTCATCGCTCAGGGCGACACCCGTGGCCTCGATGCCACCGGCGTTGCTGACGGTGATCGTGAAGCCGATCGGGTCGCCCGCGTCGACCGTCGGGTCGTCCGCGACCTTGGTGATCTCGATGTCAGCGGGCACCGGATCCGGGCAGCGAAGGATGTCGAACAGTTCGTCCGCGAAGCTGGAGAAGTTGGCGTCGAGGAACGAGCCGCCGCCGATCTCGGTCATGACCGCGGATGCCCAGGCCTCGTCACCGGCCGCCGAGAACGGCAGGCTGATGTCGCCCGGATCGCCGGGGGCGCTCAGGTAGACGGCCTTGATGTGGAACTTGCTTGCGCCGACGCCGCGGACGCTGTCGGCCGCGTCGATCGCCGCGTTGGCACCCTCGAGCCACGTCTCCGGGACGTCGAGGTCATCGCCGTGGGTGTTGGGCTTGTTCGGCGAGCCGTCCGTCAGGACGAACATGATGTTCTGGACGCCTGTCCGGCCGCCGGCATTGTTGCCTGCGGCGGTCGTGATCCCGGAGGACGTCGGCGTGAGACCGGTCGGCCCGCTGAGGGCGTTGACCTCGTCGATGAAGTCGGCGGCGGGAAGGTACCCGGCCGAGATCGGGGCCGCGCTCGAGCCGTTGAAGCGCGTCCCGCTGTAGAGGCCGTTGCCACCGGCAGCCTGGAACGTGTTGACGAAGTCGATGATGCCCGCCTTGAGGGCCGGCAGGTTGGACGGGGCCGGGCCCTGCGGGCCGATCGAGCCCGACATGTCGATGACGAAGTTGAAGTCGGCCGTATTGCACAGCGCGGTCGAGATCGGCGGGTTGGTCGTGCCGTTGTTGATGGTGCGGTACGTGACCTGGACGGTCAGGAAGCTGACCGACGTGGTCGACGCGCCGTCGCAGGCGGCACCCGGGTCGTTGTTGCGCAGTTCGAGCCGGAACCGGGCGTTGGTGAGCTGGGTGGGATCCCAGACGTTGCCCCAGGTGTCGGTGGCGCCGCCGAGCGTGAGGACCTGGTCGACATCGGTCAGGTCGGCGGTCTGACGGGTCGTGAAGGTGGTGCCATCGTTGTCCGAGAGGCGGACCTGGATCTGGCAGCCGGTCGGAGCCGTGGATCGGGCCGTGACCGCGACGGTGATGCCGTCGACGATCGAGCCATTCGGGACGCCGAAGCCGAAGGCCCGGTAGCCCTGGTCGACGTTGTCGCCGGACGCGGTGGCGACCGAGGCGTCGTTCGTGAAGACGTTGGTCGGATCGGTCCAGCCATTCGGCGCGACCGTGTCGGTGGGCGCCTTGGCGCCCGTGTCAGCGGCCGACGCGACCGCGGCGCCGACGCTCAGAAAGAGCGACGACAGGATGAGGACGGTCCCGCCGACGGCAGCCAGCCTGCCGAGGCGAGAGTGAGGACGAAGCCCCCGATGCATCGATAGATCCTCCGATGTGTTGACGACGGCGGGCCGTGAGCACCCGCGTGGACACGAGCATGCGTCAGACCCAGGACTTGGTCTAGTACCTTCGTAGTACACGGGACCCTAACGGTCTGTTAACCACGTGACCGGACCGCACTAGCCTGGGGACGGAAGCGGTGTGTGGACGCAACGTGGGTCATGGTACCCGATGGCCGGGGACGCGCGCGCCACGGTCCCACCATGCGACCGGTATCCCTGAGGCCCGCGTCGCGACCGCGTCAGGCCGGCCGGGCGAACGCCAGCGTCTCGATGTAGCGCCTCCGCCAGGCCTCGGTCGCGGCGACGTTGTTGAACGTGTACAGGTGCACGGCCACCACCCCGGCCACCGGGTCCGCGACCGTCGGGGCGAGGCCCTCGAGCAGGCCGTCCGGGCGGTAGAAGCCGCCGGAGCGGATCAGTCGCGCGACGAACCGCGCGTTCTTCGTCAGGAATCGATGCGTGTCGGCGACGCCGATCCGGGCCGTGATCGCCAGCAGCTTGTGCGGCTCCGCGACGCCGGGCACGCCGATGTGGACCGGCAGCGTCAGGCCCTCGGCGCGGCGGGCGGCGAGCCACGAGCCGATCGCCACCGGGTCGAAGCAGAGCTGGGTCGTCATGTAGCTCGCGAAGGCGGCCTTGTCGCGCAGGGCATCGGCGAGCGGCGCGTCCGCGATGAACGCGTGGCCCTGCGGGTAGCACGGGATGCCGATCTCGGCGAGCGGGTGGCCGATCTCGGCCATCTCGCGCAGCAGCGAGAGGCCGTCGGGGTAGTCGCCCGGCTCCTTCTCGTCGCCGCCGACCACGAAGGCGCGGTCGACTCCGGCCCCCTCCAGCCAGGCGATCAGGTCGCGCAGGTGCGCGCGGTCGCGGACCATCCGTGCGGAGAGGTGCGGCACGGCCCGGAAGCCGCGGGCCTGGAGCGCCTCGCACAGGGCGACGGTCGCCTCGATGCCCTTCGCCGGCGAAGCGGTCACGGACACCGTGGCGCCCGGCGGCAGGTGATCGGCGTGCTCGATGGCGCTCTTCAGCGGGACGAGCTCGAAGGTCGGCTCGGCGAGGACGCGTGCCAGCGCCCGGCGCTCGCCAGTCCCCAGCCGGCGGTGGCGCCGGAACAGCACGCCTAGACCTCGGAGTCGGGCATCGACGCCTTGCGCTTGACGATGAACTCGAGCAGGGCCTCGTCGGTGGCGTCGTCCATAGGCGGCGCCTCGTACTCGGCGAGCATCCGCTTCCAGATGGCGTTCGCGCGCTGCGCCGCGTCGAGCGACCCATCCTCCTGCCATTGCTCGAAGCTGTTGTTGTCCGCGATCTCCGAGCGATAGAAGGCGTTCTCGAAGTTGGCCAGGGTGTGGGCGGTGCCGAGGTAGTGCTGGCCCGGCTCGTTGGTCAGGATCGCGTCCAGCGCCTGACCGTTCTCGGACAGGTCGACGCCGTTGACGAAGACAGCCGCCATGCCGCACTGGTCGGCGTCGAGGATGAACTTCTCATAGCCCACCGCGAGGCCGCCCTCGAGCCAGCCCGCCGCGTGCAGGACGAAGTTGACGCCGCCGAGGATCGTGGCCGAGAAGGTCGCGGCGGATTCGTAGGCAGCCTGCGCGTCGGGGATCTTCGAGGCGCACAGGTTGCCGCCGGAGCGGAACGGCACGCCGAGGCGCCGTGCCAGCGCGCCCATCACGTACAGCACGAGCGATGGCTCCGGTGTCCCGAACGTCGGCGCGCCCGACTGCATCGACATCGAGGACGCGAAGCTGCCGAGCACGACCGGCGCGCCCGGCCGGACCAGCTGGACGAAGGTCATGCCGCCGAGCGCCTCGGCCAGCGTCTGGGTCGCGGTCCCTGCCACGGTCACCGGCGACATCGCGCCGGCCAGGATGAAGGGCGTCATCAGCGTCGCCTGGTTGGCCTCGGCGTAGGCGCGCGCCGCCCCGAGCATCGTCGCGTCCCAGACGAGCGGGGAGTTGGCGTTGATCAGCGAGAGGATGACCGCGTGGTCCTCGAGGTAGTCCGCGCCGAACAGGATGCGGGCCATCTCGACGGTGTCGCGCGCGCGCTCGGGTGCGGTGACCGAGCCCATGAACGGCTTGTCGCTGTAGCGCATGTGCGCATAGACCATGTCGAGGTGGCGCTTGTTGACCGGCACGTCGACCGGCTCGCAGACCGTGCCACCCGAGTGGTGCAGGTTCGGCGAGAGCGTAGGTCAGCTTCACGAGGTTGCGGAAGTCCTCGATGGTGCCGTAGCGGCGGCCGCGGTCCAGGTCGCGCACGAAAGGCGAGCCGTAGTTGGGCGCGAAGACCGTGTGCATCCCGCCGATCTCGACGTTGCGCTCGGGGTTGCGCGCGTACTGGGTGAACTGGCGTGGCGCGGTCGCCTGGATGATCTGCCGGCACATGCCCCGCGGGAAGCGGACCCGCTCGCCCTGCGACGTCGGCGCCCGCGTCGCGGAACAGGCGGAGGGCGTCGGCGTCGCCGCGGAACTCGAGGCCGACCTGCTCGAGGATCGTGTCCGCGTTGTACTCGATGAGTGCGAGGCCCTCCTCGTCGAGGACCTCGAACGGGGCGAGCTTGCGGGTCAGGAACGGGACGTGCTCGGCGTGGGACAGCGAGACGGGCGGCCTGTCGCGCGGCGCGTCCGCCGGTCCGGCGTCGCGGGTTGTCGTCCATCACCGATCCTCCGTGCCAGCCCGGCTGCCGACGGCGGCGACGCGTCGGCGTCGTCGCTCTCCTCGCCCGACCCCGCCCGCATCGCCCGGTGCCGATCGCGGCGGCAGCGTCACCGCCGCCGACAGGTGCGGGATACGACGGCCGTCTTGTGGGGGAAGGCCATCGCCTCGACGAAGTGCTGCTGGAAGCGCGGCTCGACGGCGGTCTCGATCTTCTCGACCGTCGCGCACGACGCCCTCGATCTCGGTCCGCGCCGCGCCCGACAGCAGCGCGATCAGCGCGCCGGTCCCGGCGGCATTCCCGGCCGGCGCCACATGGGCGAGGTCGCAGTCGGGGATGAGCCCGAGGATCATCGCGTGGGTGGTGTCGATCTGGCTGCCGAACGCGCCGGCGAGCCGGATCTCGTCGACGGTCTCGATGCCAAGGTGATCCATCAGCAAACGGACGCCGGCGTACAGCGCGGCCTTGGCGAGCTGGATCGCCCGGACGTCGTTCTGGGTGACGGTGATGCGCGGGCCGCCGTTGTCGCTCTCGTCGAGGACGTAGCTGAACGTCCGGCCGTCGGAGACGACACGCGGCGTCCGCGCCGCGAGCGCGCCGTCGATGACGCCGTCCTCCGTGATGACACCGGCCAGGAACAGCTCGGCGACGACCTCGACGATGCCCGAGCCGCAGATGCCCGGTGACGCCCAGCTCGTCGGCCGCGGCCGCGAAGCCGGGCTCGTCCGACCACAGGTCCGAGCCGATGACCTTGAAGCGCGGCTCGAGGGTCGCGGGATCGATGCGGACGCGCTCGATGGCGCCGGGCGCCGCGCGCTGGCCGCCACTGATCTGGGCGCCCTCGAACGCGGGGCCGGTCGGGCTGGACGCCGCGAGCAGGCGGTCGGCGTTGCCGAGCACGATCTCGGCGTTGGTGCCGACGTCGACGATGAGGCGCACCTCGCCCGTTGCCCGATGGGGCGCCTCGGCAAGGATGACCCCGGCCGTGTCGGCGCCGACGTGGCCGGCGATGCACGGCAGGACGTAGACCCGCGCGCCCGGGTGGGCGGACAGGCCGAGCTCGGTCGCGCGGATGCGCACGGCCCTGTCCGTGGCCAGCGCGAACGGCGCGGAGCCCAGCGGGATCGGGTCGATGCCGAGCACGAGGTGATGCATGATCGGGTTGCCGACCAGGGCGATCTCGTGGATGTCGACCGGCTCGAGGCCCGCCTGGTTGGCAAGACTCAGCACGAGCGTCCGCAGCGCCGTCCGCACCGCGCGGGTCATCTCCAGCGCTCCGCCGTCGTGCATCATCGCGTACGAGACGCGACTCATGAGGTCCTCGCCGAACCGGATCTGCGGGTTCATGACACCCGCCGATGCCAGTACGGAACCGTCGCCGAGATCGGCCAGATGGCCGGCGATCGTCGTCGAGCCGACGTCGATCGCGACGCCGTACAGCTTCTCGTGCAGCCCCGGCCAGACGGCCGTCACATGGCGCCCGTCATGGACCGCGACGGTGACCGCGTAGCCGCCCTTCTCGAGCGCCGGCTGGAGCGCCCGGATGACGTCGAGGTCGGCCGTGAGGTCGGTGAGGTCCCATTCGCGTTCGAGGGCGTCGAAGAGCCGGACCAGGTCGCCCGACGGCGAGGCGAGCTCGGGCGGCGTGACCTCGACGTAGTGGAGGCGGACCACCGGGTCGACGATGAAGTCGCGGACCGGCAGGCTCTTGCGGACGACCTGGCGGTGGACCTGGCTGTCGGGCGGGACGTCGATGACCATGTCGCCGCGCAGGTGGGCGGCGCATGACAGGCGGCGCCCCTCGGCGAGACCCTGCTTGCGGTCGTATTCGGCCTCGCGCTCGGCCGGCGCGCTCAGGTGGTCCGGGCTGGCCGTGATGCCGTGCTTGGCGAACGACCCGAACGACGGCACGACCTGGCAGCGGCCGCACAGGCCACGGCCGCCGCAGACCGAGTCGATGTCGACGCCGAGCGAGCGGGCGGCGTCGAGGACCGTCGTCCCTTCGGCGAACCGGCCCCGCCGCCCGGACGGCGTGAAGATGACGAGCGGCGTCCGCGGGCGCCTCGGCGGCCTCGGCGGTGGAAGGCGACACGGTCGCGACGCCTCAGCCGGCGGAGCCGACGAGCCGGCGGTTGACGCGGCGGCGGCTGACCTCGCCCTCGGGCGTCGGCTCACGGTGGGCCAGGATCCAGCGGCCGCAGTCGGGGTCGTTGCCCATCAGGACGTCGGCCGCCATGACCGCCCGCTTGAGGTCGGGCTGCATCGGGTTCGTGATGGCCGACGTCATCCCCGCCGCGATCGCCATCGGCAGGAACGCCGCGTTGATGCCCTCGCGGTTCGGCAGGCCGAAGCTGACGTTCGACGCGCCGCAGGTCGAGTTGACCTTGAGCTCCTCGCGGAGACGCCCGACGAGCGCGAAGACCTGGCGGCCGGCCGTCGCCATCGCGCCGATCGGCATGACCAGCGGGTCGACGACGATGTCCGAGCGCGGGATGCCGTGATCCGCGGCTCGCTCGACGATCCGCTTCGCGACCGCGAACCGCACGTCCGGGTCCTCGCTGATGCCGGTGTCGTCGTTGCTGATGGCCACGACGGCCGCGCCGTACTTCTTGATCAGCGGCAGGACGCGCTCGAGGCGTTCCTCCTCGCCGGTCACCGAGTTGACCAGCGGCTTGCCCTGGTAGACCGCGAGCCCGGCCTCGAGGGCCTCGACGATCGAGGAGTCGATGGACAGCGGCAGGTCGGTCAGCGACTGCACCAGCTGGATCGTGTGGGCGAGGATCGCCGGCTCGTCGGCCAGCGGGATCCCGGCGTTGACGTCGAGCATGTGCGCGCCGGCCGCGACCTGGGCGAGCACGTCGCGCTCGACCCGGCTGAAGTCGCCCGCCTTCATCTCCTCGGCCAGTGCCTTGCGCCCGGTCGGGTTGATGCGCTCGCCGATGATGACGAACGGGCGGTCGAAGCCGAGCACGACCTCGCGGGTGGCGGAGCTCAGGACGGTCTCGGTCATGCCGTCGAGTCCTCCGTGGCCATGTCGCTGCGCCGTGGGATCGGCGTCTCGTGGGCCGGCGCCAGCACCGGGCCGCCCTCGACGCCGCCCGACTGGATGAGCTCGGCGAGCCGGTGCTTCGTGTAGTCGGCCTCGAGCCGCTCGGTCTCGGCGGCCACGACCGCCTCGATGTCGTCGCCGCAGCGGTGCTGCTCCCGGCGCCACTCCTCGATGTAGTCGTTGTAGGCGCTCTTGCCCGCGCGGGCCGCTGCCTTGTCGATGGCCACCTGGAAGCGCGGGTGGAGGACCTGCTTGCTCTGGCGGCGGCCCTCGCGCGCGAGCACCTGGGCCGGGATGTCGCGCCACCAGATGACGGTCATGACGCCCATCGTCAGCGGACCATCGTGATGACCGAGTCGACGTGGGCGGGCCCCGTCACCGAGGTCGCCGCCGCGATCGACGTCGCGAGCTCGCCGTAGCCGGTGCGCGCGCAGCTCGAAGCGCAGGCCGAGCCGACGTGCGCCGCGCCGGGCGGCGGCGACCAGCGCCGGGTCGTCGGTCTGGGCGAGGTAGACGAGCCGCTGGTAGTTGCCGAAGTACGTCGGCGAGCAGCTCCGGGTGGCGGTCGAGCCCGAGCCCGACGATGACGAGCCGGTCGAAGTTGCGGGCGAGGAAGTCGGTGAGGAAGAACGTCGCGGGCTCGTCCGCGGTCAGGCGCGCGAAGTCCGGGCGCCCGGCATAGAACTCGTAGCAGTGGGCGCCGGGCAGCCGCTCGACGCCGGGCTCCTCGGCCAGGGCCACGTCCAGCATGCCGCCCGTGCCGCAGTCCGCGTACGCGACGAAGACCCGGTCATATCCGGCACGCCGCCGCCGGATCCGGTCGCGGACGGCCTTCGGGATGCCGCCTGGCCGGTTGTGGAGCGTGGCCGGCAGGCAGGTGATGTCGACATTGGGCAGACCGCGGGTCAGGTCGACCAGCTCGCGGGCGAGCGCGCCACACCCGACGATCAGGACGCGCGGGGCATCCGGGTCGGCGGTCGTCGTGGTCCTAGGCGACGCGGGCACGGCGTTCGTCGATGAGACGACGGGCCGTCTCCGCGGCCACGCCGGCGTCGCGACAGTAGGCATCGGCGCCGACCGCGAGGCCGAACTCCTCGTTGAGCGGCGCGCCGCCGACGAGGACGATGTAGTCGTCGCGCATCCCGCGATCCTTGAGCGTCTGGATGACGACCTTCATGTACGGCATGGTCGTCGTCAGCAGGGCCGACATGCCCAGGATGTCGGGCTTGTGCAGGTCGAGCGCGGCGAGGAACTTGTCGGCGTCCGTGTTGATCCCGAGGTCGACCACCTCGAAGCCGGCGCCCTCGAGCATCATCCCGACGAGGTTCTTGCCGATGTCGTGGATGTCGCCCTTGACCGTCCCGATGACGACCTTGCCGACGGGCTCGGCGCCGGTCTCGGCGAGCAGCGGTCGCAGGATGGCCATGCCGGCCTTCATCGCGTTCGCGGCGAGCAGGACCTCGGGCACGAACAGGATGCCGTCGCGGAAGTCGATGCCGACGATCTTCATGCCGGCGACCAGCGCGTCGTCGAGGACCCGGGTGGCCGAGAACCCACGGCCCAGGAGGATGTTCGTCCCCTCGACGATCTCGTCCTTCATGCCGTCGTAGAGGTCGTTGTGCATCTGCTCGACGAGCTCGTCGTCGGACAACGCCGCGAGATCGATATCCGCGTACTCGTCCTGCGTCATCGGCTGATGCTCTCCCCAAGGGGGTTCCACGATATGGAACCGTGCCGTATAGTGGAACCGCGTCGTGCGAATCTACCTCCCCGAGGAGGCGAATGTCCAGCGTCCAGTCCATCAGGCGGGCCTTCGACGTCCTTGGCGCGCTCGCCGGCGGGCCGCTCGGGGTCACCGAGGTGGCCGATCGCGCCGGTCTCCCCAAGTCGACCGCGGCCAGGCTCCTGGCGACATTGGCCCGCGAAGGCGCCGTCGAGCAGATCCCGGGCGACACCGGCTACCGGCTCGGCCCGCGCCTCGCGACCCTTGCTGCTGGGCTGACACCGGTCCGATCGCTGGCGGCCCTGGCGCACCTCGCCCTGACCGAGTTGGCCGAGTCGGCCGGCGAGGCCGCAGGCCTTGCGGTCCCGGACGGCGACCTGGTCCACTACATCGAACAGGTCGACACGCCCAACCCGGTGTCGGTCCGCGACTGGACCGGGAACCGGGTGCCGCTCCACGCGGTCTCGTCGGGTCAGGTCCTGCTCGCGTTCCGGCCGCCGGCCGCCATCGATCGGTATCTCGAACGGCCGCTCGAACGGTTCACGCCGCGCACCCTCGTCGACGAGGCCGCCCTGCGCGAGCGGATGCGCGTCATCCGCCACGACGGCTACTCATGGGTCTGCGAGGAGTTCGACGAGGGCATCAACTCGGTCGCGGCGCCCATCGCGGACGCGTCGGGCGAGGTGATCGCCGCGGTCCACCTGCACGGGCCGTCGTACCGATTCCCGGCCGCCGGCACGGACGCCGCGGTGGCCGAGCGGGTCGTGGCCGCGGCCGCGCGGATCTCGCGGACGCTGCGCCGGGCGGTCTAGCCGATCAGGCCGGTCCCGGCCGGTGTTCGTCGATGAGCGTCTGCGCGTCGAACTGGGCGCGTCCGAGCACGAACCAGATCGCCTCGACCGGCTCGTCGCCGATCGTCGCGAGGCGGTGCGGGATCGA
Organism: uncultured Chloroflexia bacterium; assembly: GCA_963704775.1. Classification (GTDB taxonomy): domain Bacteria; phylum Chloroflexota; class Limnocylindria; order Limnocylindrales; family CSP1-4; genus SPCO01. The sequence continues at coordinate 870,245 of CAVPHR010000001.1, forward strand.
CGAGTTGATCGATATGGCGTCGCCTGGCTCCAGGATGTACTCGTCGAAGCCGATGCGGACCTGGAGCCGCCCGCTGAGGACGTAGCCCCACTCGTGTCCCGGGTGGCGCTGGAACGCGTTCGGCGGGCTCGAGGCGCCGCCGACCTCGTACGTCACGTGGAGGAACTCGACGCCCGGCTCGGACAACGTCGTCAGCCGTTCCCACAGCACGCCCGAGGCGAGCCGGATGTGGTGCCGGCTGGCCGCGCGCTGGACCGGCGGTGCGGGCGTCATCGTGCCGGTCGCCGCGGTCGTCGCCCCGGTCGGGGCGGGGGCCGTCGCCGAGGCGGGCTCCGGCAGGCGCCGGTCGTTGAACAGGAGCTCGTCGAGCGAGACGTCCAGCTCGGCCGCGATCGCGTAGAGCGTGCTGACCGAAGGGTTGGCCCGGCCGGTCTCGATCTGGGAGATCAGGCTCGGCGAGACCCCCAGGCGGTCGGCAAGGACGCGCAGGCTCAGGTTCCGGCCGCGGCGCGCCTCGCGCAGGCGCTCGCCCATCTCCGGGTAGTCCGGGCGGCCGTTCCGTTGGGGCGTGCCCACGCGCTCCCTCGATCGTCGAGTCTGGCCCGTCGTCACCATCGATCGGGGTCCCAGCCGCCGTGATTATGGTCCCGCCGGGGACCGCGTCGTGGGTGCAGGCTCACCGACAATGCCAGCCCCCGTCCACGATGAGGTCGACGCCGTTCACCGCGGTGTTCTCGAGCAGGAAGACCGCCGCGTCGACGATCTCGGCCATCGTGGCCAGACGTCCGGTCGGCGTCTCGCTCGTGTACTTCGCGACGGCGGCCGGCTTCTCGGACCAGTACGGGCTGTTCCCGACGACACCCGGGTGGATGGAGTTGACCCGCAACGGCTTGAGTTCCTCGACCAGCGTCCGCGTCAGCCCGACGACGCCGCCGTTGACCGTCGTGACCGTCGTCGAGCCCGGGTACGGTCGCTCCTTCGCCATCCCGCCGAACAGCACGATCGACGCGTCGTCGGTCAGGCGCGGTCGGAGGGTGTGGACGACCTCGGTGTAGCCGACCAGCTTGAGGGTCACCAGCCGGATGGCCTTGACGATGTCGTAGTCGGCGACCGTGTTCTGATCGCGGTCGATCGCGGCGAGCACGAGGCGGCGGACCGGGCCGACGCCCGCGAGCGCGGCGGCGATGGATGTCGGCTCGGAGAGGTCGAATGTCGCGCCGGTCGTCGTCCCCCCGACATTCGCAAGCGCGGCCGCGACGTTGCCGGGATCCTGGCCGGTCAGCACGACCAATTCGCCGCGATCCGCGTAGTGGCGCGCGATCTCCTGCCCGATCGCCCGAGTGCCGCCGACGATGACGACCGAGGCTGCGTCAGCCATTGGGTTCCCTCCGATCCTGTGTGCGTTGTCGGTCGTAGCGCTCCCAGCTCGGGGCCCAGCGATACGCGTGTCGGACGGGCGGCTGGGGCGCCTGGGTCTCGATCCAGCGGACGCGCTCGGTGCCCTCGTTCCAGAACCCGTGCACCGACCCGACGCCGGAGAAGACGATGTCGCCCGGGTGCAGGGTGAAGCGCTCGCCATCGAGCTCGCACTCGACCTCGCCGGCCAGGAAGACGTAGGCCTCCTCGAACGGGTGGTCGTGCGCCTGGGCCGCGCCACCGACTTCGTAGTCCACGGTGAACATCGTGACCATGTCGGCGCCGAAGGTGCGATCGACCATCATCTTCACCGAGATCCCGCTGTAGACCAGCAAGGCGACGTCCATGCCGACCGGCGCGCGTCCCCGCGGGTCGTCGCTGATCCGCAGCGCCTCGAGTTGGGGCGGGGTGCCGTCGTAGTGACCGACGAAGCGCAGGGTCGGGTCGCCGAATGGCGGCCGGCTGGCGGCGGCGTCCATGGCCGCGAGATCCTGGGCCGGCTCATAGAACGTGTCCGGCCAGGTCGATCCCAGGTCGCGCTTCAGCGGGCTGTTGAGCGACAGCCAGCGCGCCTGCTCGGTCCCGGTGTTGCCGAGGCCATGGCGCATGCCGATCTGGAACAGGACGTAGTCGCCTTGCACCAGTCGGTGGACGCGGCCGTCGACCTGGACGAGCAGCTCGCCCGCCAGGACGTAGAGGGCCTCCTCGTAGGAGTGCACGTGGAGGGCCAGCCAGCCGCCCGGATCGAGCGCCCCGACATAGAGGTCCGTATGGACCGCCCCCTGGTCCGGCCCCACGATCCGCACGCGGCTCAGCCCGGACGCGATGTCGCTCGGCGGCGCGGGTCGGTCCGCGAAGGACCAGTCGATCTTCCCGACGTAGTGCATCAGCGATACGCTCACCTGGGGCCGGGTCGTGCGATGGCGGGCCTCCGAGCCGCGCCGGCGTTCCCGGCTGTTGCGATGGAGACTAGCCCGGGGACTCCAGCCGGCGCGACCACGCGTCGACGCCGACGGCCGCGAGCAGGATCACCCCGAGGGTGACCTGCTGGTAGAACGGATCGAGGCCGAGCAGGTTGAAGCCGTTGGCGATGAGCGCCACGAAGAGACAGCCGAGCACGGTCCGCCCGATGGTCCCCTCGCCGCCGAGGATGCTGGTCCCGCCGACGATGATCCCGGTCAGCACCGTGAAGGTCAGGAACTGGCCGCTGCTGGCCTGGGCGCTCAGAACGCGGGAGGCGTCGAGGGTCCCGGCCAGCGCCGCCGCGGTACCGCTCAACGCGAACGTCGCGACCCGGACCGCGTTCACGCGGACGCCGCCGAGCCGCGCCGCCTGCGTGTTCCCACCGGTCGCGTAGACATACCGCCCGAAGGTCGTCCGGCTGAGCAGGATCATGGCGAGGATCGCGATGACGATCATCATCCAGGCGGCACTCGAGATGCCGACGATCTTGGTCGCCGCGAAGGCCTGGAAGTCCAGGTGGTTGAGGGCGACGACGAGGTTTCCCTTGGTCACGATCGCCGCGATCCCGCTCACGACGAACGTCATCGCCAGCGTCCCGATGAGCGGGTTGATGCGGAACCAGGTGACGATGACCCCGTTGACGATCCCGACCGCGAGGCCGACCGCCAGGCCGGCGAGCACCCCGGCCGCCGGCGACACCGACGACGCTGTCGACAGGGCGACCGCGCCCGCCAGCCCGTAGACCGCCCCGATCGAGAGGTCGATCCCGCCGGCGATGAGGACGAACGTCCCGGCACAGGCCGCGATGATGATGCCGGCCTGCTGGTCGAGGATGTTCGTCAGGTTGCCGGTCCGCAGGAACGGCGGGCTGATCACCGTCAGCACGACGAATGCGATCAGGAACGGGATCAGGATCCCGGCCCGGCCGACCAGGCGGGCTGCGCGCTGCGACAGCGGCGCCGCGGGCTGCCCCGTCTCGACCGTGTTCGCGCTCATGCGGCGGACGTCCTGGCGGTGCCGAACGCGGCGCTCACGATGGCCTCCTCCGTCATCTCCGGACCCTCCAGCTCGGCGACGAGTCGTCCCGCCCGCATGACGAGCACCCGATGAGCCAGTCCCAGGATCTCCTCGACCTCGTTCGAGATGAGCAGGATCGCCATCCCGTCGCCGGCAAGGCGGACCAGGACCTCATAGATGTCGCGCTTGGCGCCGACGTCGATCCCGCGGGTTGGCTCGTCGGCGAGGAGGACAGACGGTTCGATCAGGATCGCGCGCGCGAAGAGCAGCTTCTGTTGATTGCCGCCCGACAGCGACGCCGCCGGCGCCTCGAGCTGGGGCGATCCGTCCACCCGTTCGAGAGCCTCGCGGACGCGTGCGCCCTCGGTCCCGCGTCGCATGAAGCCCAGCCGCTGGAACCGCCGCAGGCTCGTGAGGCTGACGTTCTCACGGACCGGCCGCCGCAGGATCAGCCCATCGTCCTTGCGCGACTCCGGGATCATCGCGACGCCCGCCTCGATCGACGCGGCCGGCCGTCCCGGGAGCACCGCGTCGGCCACCTGGACGCCCCCGGCGGTCGTTGGGCTCGCCCCGAAGATCGCGCGCGCCAGCTCCGACCGTCCTGCGCCCACGAGCCCGGCCAGCCCGACGATCTCTCCCGCCCGCAGCGTCAGCGTCGCGCCCTCGACGCCGGGCGCGAACAGGCCATCGATGGACAGGGCTATGGGTGCGTCCGGAGGCGGCAGCCGCTTGTCGGGATAGGCGCGGCCGACGGGCCGGCCGAGCATCCCGGTGACGAGGCTGTTCTCCGTCTCATCGGCGGTCTGGTTGGTCCTGATGACGCGGCCGTCCCGGAGCACGGTGACAACATCCGAGAGGTCGAGGACCTCGGTCAGGAAGTGCGAGACGAGGACGACCGTGCGACCCGCAGCGCGCAGTCCGCGCACGACCTCGTGCAGGCGGTCGACCTCCTTCGCCGACAGGCTCGCCGAGGGCTCGTCGAGGACGATGAGATCGGCGTCGCGCGCGAGCGCGCGCAGGATCTCGACCTGCTGTTGCTGGGCGAGCGGCAGGTTGCCGACCATCGCGGTCGCGTCGAGGTCGAAGCCGGACTCCCGTGTCAGGCGCTCGAATCGATCGCGCAGGGAGCGACGGTCGATGAAGCCGGCGCGCCTCGGTTCGGCCCCGAGGAACACGTTCTCGGCCACCGTCAGTCGTGGGACGAGCGCGACCTCCTGGGCCACGAGGGCGATGCCGCGGACGAGCGCCTGGCGGGGAGAGGCGAACGAGACGGTCGTTCCCCGCAGGACGAGGTCGCCCTGATCCTGTGGGAAGACGCCGGCGATGATCTTGCCGAGGGTCGACTTGCCCGCGCCGTTCTCGCCGACGAACGCGTGGACCGACCCGGACCGGACCGTGACCGACACGTCGTCGAGGGCACGGGTGGCTCCGAACGACTTGCCGATGCCGCGAACCTCGAGGTGCGCGACATCGGCATCGGTCGCCATGGCTGCGGTCGCTTCAGCGGCTCAGCCGACCCGTGACCGGTGACTCAGCCCGGCCACTCCGCGAGCCCGAGGAAGGTCTGGACGTTTGCCTTCGTCACGACGCCGCCATCGGGCAGGTCCGCCAGCGGGTCGATGCCGGGCATGATGGTCTTGGTCCGGATCGCCTGGATGAGCTGCGCAGTGCCCAGGCCGCCCTCGGTGGCGGGCGCCTGCATGACCGTCCCGAACCGGGTGCCGGCCGCGATGTCCTGGAAGGCGATCGCGCCACCACCGTAGCCGACCAGCCGGACCTTGGCCGCGATGTCCTTGACGGCCTGGACCGCACCGGTGATGGCCTGGTCTGCGCTGACGATGACCGAGACGTCCGGGTGCGCAGCGACGATGTCCTGCGAGGCCTTCAGGCCGAGCGCCGTCGTGTAGAACGACTCACCGCTGTCGGACACGACCTTGATCTCGGGATGGCTCGCGATCGCAGTGTCGAACGCTGCCTTGAGCGCGATGTCGAGGGCGGCCGCCTTGACCGACCAGATGTAGCCGACGTTGCACGGATTGGCCGCGAGGTCGGCACACGCCGCGACGACGAGCTCGCCGATCTTGCGTCCAAGCTCGCTCGGGACGAAGGCGACGTTCGAGCTCAGGCCCTCGACCTGCGAGTTCGCGGTGGTCATGTCGGAACCGAGGACCTGGTCGATGTTGCCGACCGCGATCCCGGCGGCGATCGCCTTCTTGACGTCCTCGACCATCCCGGCGCCGTACAGGGGCTGGGTGATGATCGCGTCGTACTTGCCCGACGCTGTTGCGTCCTGGAGCTGCTTCACCTGGGCGGCAGGGTCCAGGTTCGCGTCGAAGACGGTGATGTTCGCGTTCCCGGCCGCGGCGGCGGTCTTTGCCGCGGCGAGCATCGGGGCGTCGTAGCTGTTGGCGACCGCGAAGGAGAGGTACGCGATCTCCAGGGTCTTCTCGGGCTCGCTCGGAGCGGCCGACGGGGCCGCCGCGCTCGCTGCCTGGGACGGCGCGGCGACGCTCGCGGCCGGCGCAGATGATGCGGCGCTGCTGCTGCAGGCCGCCAGGATCAGGCTGACTCCGAGCAGCCCCACCAGACGCTTCTGGACGAGCCGTCGGTCGTGTCGTGCGCGCATGTGACCTCCTCCTCCGTGGCGCCCTCGCGGCGTTGGCGGGAGTGTGCAGAGGCGATGAACTGGTGTCAAGTGAGATTGCAACCAGGTTGCAGTGTGGGTGGCGTCCACCGACGATCGGGTGACGCGCGTCGCGCGCCGGCCGTACCATCGTCACCGGCACGCGGTCGGAACTGGATCCCCTGAACGCTCACACACGCTCCCGTCCGTGAGGTCGGCGTCGTCCCGCCGCGACCGCGGGCGGGACCATGCGCCAGGACCGTCGCTCGCCGCTTGCGCCGACCCGACCGCTGTGTAGCATGGATGAACACACCGTTCTCGCAACCGTTGGCCCGACGGGCCGCGTTCGCGACCGCACTGGGGTATTGCGATGACGACAGCCTTCGCTTCGCCGGGCTCGATGCAGGTCGACTGGGAGGAGCGGTGGAACGCCGATCGGCTGCGGAGCTACCGGTCGTCACGCGCCCGCGGCGCCCTCGAGGCGTCCGAGGTCGGGGCTGTCCTGCTCTTCGACTTCAACAACATCCGGTACGTCACGAGCACCCACATCGGGGAGTGGGCCCGCGACAAGATGACCCGCTACGCGCTGCTGACCCGCGGCGGCACGCCGCACATCTGGGACTTCGGGTCTGCCGCCAAGCACCATCGGCTGCATTGCCCGTGGCTGGCCCAGGAGAACATCCATGCCGGGATGGTCGGGCTGCGCGGGGCGGTCGCCCCGGACGCGGGCCTGTTCCGCGCGGCCGCGCGCCAGATCCGCGACATCCTCAAGGCCGAGGGCGTGGCGGACATGCCGCTCGGCGTCGACATCGTCGAGCCGCCGATGCTGGCCGCCCTTGTCGCTGAGGGCGTGACGGTCGTCGACGCCCAGCAGGTGATGCTCGACGCGCGGGAGGTCAAGTCGGTCGACGAGATCATCCTGCTGAACACCGCCTGCGCGATGGTCGACGGGGCGTACCAGTTGATCTCGGAGCAGCTCAAGCCGGGGGTCCGCGAGAGCGAGCTCGTCGCCAACGTCACCAAGTTCCTGTTCGACCTCGGCTCGGAGCACGTCGACAACATCAACGCCGTCTCGGGCGAACGCTGCAGCCCCCACCCGCACGTCTTCAGCGACCGGATCATCCGGCCGGGCGACCAGGCGTTCTTCGACATCATCCAGACGTACGTCGGCTACAAGACCTGCTACTACCGGACGTTCGTGGTCGGCAAGGCGAACGACGCCCAGCGCGACGCGTACAAGCGGGCGCGCGAGTGGATCGACAAGTCGATCGAACTGATGCGGCCGGGCGTCACCACGGACCAGGTCGCCAAGGTCTGGCCGAAGGCCCAGGACTTCGGGTTCGACAACGAGATGGAGTGCTTCGGACTCCAGTTCGGGCACAGCGTGGGCCTGTTCCTCCACGAGCGCCCGATCATCAGCCGGCTCAACTCGCTCGAGCACCCAGTCGAGCTCAAGGAGGGCATGGTCATCGCGCTCGAGACCTATTGCCCGGCCAAGGACGGCGTCTCGGCCGCGCGGATCGAGGAAGAGGTCGTCATCACCGCCGACGGCCCATCGGTCATCACCCGCTTCCCGGCCGACGAGCTCTTCGTCGCGAACGCGTACTAGGAGCCGGGGCGATGGCGACCACCACCACCGACATCGATCGCGACACCCGGCTCCGGATGTACCGGACGATGCAGGAGTGCCGCCTCTTCGAGGTCCGCGCACAGGAGTTGTTCTTCGAGGGGCTCGTCCGCGGGACGACCCACCTCGGCGTGGGGCAGGAGGCGGTCGCGGCGGGCGTGGCGGCGGCGATGCGCGAGGACGACTACACGTTCTGCACCTACCGCGGCCACAACCACACGCTCGCCCGGGGCGTGCCCATGGCGCCGATCTTCGCCGAGCTGTTCGGGCGGGCGACCGGCCTCCTCGGCGGGAAAGGCGGCTCGATGCACCTCACCAGCGTCGAGCACCACGCGATGGGCTCGTACGCGATCGTCGGCGCTCACCTGCCGATCGCCCTCGGCGCCGCCTGGTCGGCGCAGTACCGCAAGTCGGGCCAGGTCGCGGTCTGCTTCTTCGGCGACGGCACGACGAACATCGGGGCGTTCCACGAGGCCCTCAACATGGCCGCGGTCTGGAAGGCCCCGGTCGTGTTCGTCTGCGAGAACAACCAGTACATGGAGTACACCCCGATCGCCGACGTGACGGCCGTGGCGCGGCCCGCCGCCGACCGGGCGAGCGCCTACGGCCTCGAGCCGATCGTCGTCGATGGCAATGACGTCGACGCCGTGCACGAGGTGGCCCGCCGGGCCGTCGATCGGGCCCGCGCCGGCGACGGCCCGTCGCTCATCGAGGCGCTCACGTACCGCCACGGCGGGCACTCGCGGGCCGACCCCGGCAAGTACCGCCCCGACGAGGAGGTCGCCGCGTGGAAGGCGCGCGACCCGCTGCCCACGTACCGGACGCGGCTGCTCGAGCTCGGCGTGGAGGCCGCGACCCTCGACGCCATCGACGAGGAGACCCGCGAGGCGGTCGCCGCAGCCGAGGCTATCGCGCGAGCCGCACCCGAGCCCGACGTCGCCGTGCTCGAGACCCAGGTCTGGACGGACGGAGGTTCGGCGTGGCGGAATTGACGTACCGCGCGGCCATCGCCGCGGGCCTTGCCCAAGAGATGGATCGTGATCCGTCCGTCGTCCTGATCGGCGAGGACGTGGGGGCCGCCGGCGGCGTGTTCAAGCTGACCGAGGGGCTGTTCGACCGGTTCGGCCCCGAACGGGTCCGCGACACGCCGATCAGCGAGCAGGCGATCATCGGGGCCGCCATGGGCGCCGCCATGACGGGCCTGCGGCCGGTCGCCGAGCTGATGTTCTCCGACTTCTTCGCGGTGACCTGGGACATGGTCGTCAACCAGATCGCCAAGACCCGCTACATGACCGACGGCCAGGTGTCGTTGCCGCTCGTGATCCGGACCGCCAATGGAGCGGGCCTGCGCTTCGGGGCCCAGCACTCGCAGAGCGTCGAGAACTGGGCGATGGCGATCCCGGGGCTGAAGGTCGTCGCGCCCTCGACCCCGGCCGACGTCGTCGGGCTGATGGCCGCCGCCATCCGCGACCCCGACCCGGTCATCTTCTGCGAGCACAAGGCCCTCTTCGCGATCAAGGGCGAGGTGCCGGACGGCGAGCATGTCGACACCCTCGGGACCGCGAAGGTCCTGCGAGCCGGCTCGGACGCGACGATCGTGGCGCTCGCGGCGATGGTGCCCAAGGCGCTCGAGGCGGCCGATCGGCTGCAGGCCGAACACGGCGTGTCGATCGAGGTCATCGACCTGCGCTCGCTCGTGCCGCTGGACACGGCGTCCATCCTCGCCTCGGTCAAGAAGACCAGCCGGCTCTTCACCGTCGAGGAGAACCCGCGCCTGTGCGGCTGGGGCGCCGAGATCGCCTCGATCGTCGCCGACGAGGGCTTCTACAGCCTGGACGCGCCGATCGTCCGGATCACCACGCCGCACATCCCACTGCCATCGGCGGCCGCGCTGGAGGACCTCGCGATCCCGTCCGTGGATCGCATCGTCGAGACCGTCAAGAGGCGCCTCGATGACGCTGCCTGACACCGGGGCCCAGGCGACCGGCGCCGCCGCGGGCCTGCGGGTCGCGCTGCTCGGCACCGGTCGGATGGGCTCGGCCATGGCCGAGCGCCTGCGCGGGTCCGGCGTCACGGTGACGCTCTACAACCGGACCCCGGAACGTGCGACCGAGCTCGCCGCCCGGATCGGCGCGGGCACGGCCGCGACGCCGGCGGAGGCGGCCAACGGGTCGGACATCGTCATCTCGATGGTCGCCGACGACGATGCCGTCGCCGCCCTGTACGGCGGCCCCGACGGCGTGGTCGCCGGCCTCCGCCCGGGCTCGGTTGCCGTCGACATGAGCACCGTCCTGCCCGGCACGATCCAGGCGCTGGCGGCCGCCGTCCGGGCCCGCGGCGCAGGCATCCTCGACGCGCCGGTGTCGGGCAGCGTCGCGACCACCCAGTCCGGCGAGCTGACGATCATGGTCGGCGGGGAGATGGCCGACCTCGATCGCGCCCGTCCGGTCTTCGAGCTGCTGGCCCGCCGGATCGTCCACATCGGCGGACTCGGGGCCGGCGCCGCGATGAAGCTCGCGGTCAACACCGTCATCTTCGGGCTCAACGGCGCGGTCGCCGAAGGCCTCGTCCTCGCGGAGCGCAGCGGGATCGAGCGAAGCCTCGCGTACGAGGTCATCGCTGCGAGCGCGGTGGGCGCCCCGTTCGTCGGCTACAAGCGAGACGCCTTCGTCGAGCCCGAGACGACCCCGGTGGCGTTCTCGCTGCGGCTCGCGGAGAAGGACCTCCGTCTCATCGCAGGCCAGGCCGAGGCCACCTGGCTCAGCCTGCCCCAGGCCGCGGCGAACCTCGAACTGATCCGGGCCGCGGAACGGTCGGTCGGAGCGGATGCCGACTTCTCGATGGTCGCGAGTCACTTGCGTGAGGAGGGCCGGCGATGACCGATCGGCCATGAGGAGGAGATGACCCCGACAGCGTTGACGCAACGTCCACCCATCCACCACATCGAACGAGGGAACGATCGATGACCGACCGAGTGCTCATCAAAGGCGGGATCGTGCTGACGCAGGACCCTGCGCTCGGCGAGATGGCCGGCGCCGACGTCCTCGTCGAGGACGACAAGATCGCGGCCGTCGGGCGGAACCTGTCAGCCGACGGGGCGCGGACGATCGACGCGTCCGGGGACATCGTCATCCCCGGGTTCATCGACACCCACCGCCACACGTGGGAGACGTCGATCCGAACCTGCGCGCCCGACTTCGCGCTGATCACGTACTTCAGCTCCATCCTCGACAAGTTCGCGCCGCACTACCGGCCTGACGACGTGTACGCCGCCAACCTGTGGGGCTCGCTCGAGTGCATCAACGCGGGCATCACGACGCTCGTGGACTGGTCGCACATCATGAACACGCCCGCGCACGCCGACGAGGCGATCCGCGGCCTGCAGGAGTCGAAGATCCGATCCGTGTTCGCGTATGGGTTCGGCAACACGTCGCTGGTCGACTGGTGGTTCGGCCCGGACTACACCGGCAGCGTCCTGACCTCGGATGGGCCGGATGCGCGGCGGATCCGCAAGCAGTACTTCAACTCTGACGACGGCCGGATCACGATGGCGCTCGCGACCCGTGGTCCCAACTTCTGCAAGCCTGACGTCGTCCAACACGACTGGGAACTCGCCAAGGAACTGGATCTCAACATCACCGTGCACGTGGCGATGGACCGGTTCGGCTACACCAAGATGCAGATCACGACGCTCCGGGACATGAACCTGCTCTACCCGAACACGACCTACGTCCACGCCTCGCACTTCACCGAGGAGGAGTGGAAGCTCGCGAGCGATTCGGGCGGCAACGTCTCGTTCGCCCCGCAGATCGAGGTCCAGATGGGCCACGGCTGGGCGCCGGCGGTGACGGCACTCGCGCACAACATGCCGATCGGACTCTCGTCCGACGTCGCGACCACGGCGCCGTCCGACCAGTTCACCCAGATGCGCTCGATCTTCGGCTCGGAGCGTGGCCGCAAGCACCAGGAGTCATGGGACGCCGATCTCGACGGGCTGCAGCCCTCGCCCGGCCTCATCACGTCGCGCCAGGTCCTGTCGTGGGCGACCATCGGCGGGGCAGAGGTCGCCGGGATCGCGGACCGGACCGGCTCGCTGACCCCGGGCAAGCAGGCGGACATCGTCATCATCGACGGGTCGGCCGTGAACGTGGCGCCGATCATCGACCCGGTCGGGGCGGTGGTCTGCGCGGCGGATGTCTCGAACGTCAAGACGGTCATCGTGGCCGGCGAGACGCTCAAGGAGGACTTCCGGCTCAAGGCCTCCCTCGACAGCCCGCGCAAGGGCGTCGAAGGATCGCGCGATTACCTGCTCTCGAAGTTCGGCGAGCCCGAGCCCGGCTGGATCGTCAAGGCCACTGCCTAGCGCTCCTCCCTTGCGGCCACGGACGTTTTCCCCCGGCGTCCGTGGCCGCCGAACCTTCGGTCCGCAACGAGTGAGGCCCGGCATCTGCCGGGCCTCCGTTCGTTCGTGGCAGGGCGGCATCGTCGCCACCGAGGCGGTCAGCCGGGCTGGGCCTCCGACTGGGCCTCCGGCTGAGGCTCGGACTTGGGCTCCGGTTTCGGCTCCGAGTCGAGTGGCACGAGGTCGATGGTCCGGACCTGGCGAGTCTTGCCGCTCTCGGTTCGGACATGCGCGGCAGGGACGACGCCGCCTGAGAGCCGCTCGATGACGGCGGCTTCACCGCTGTACAGGCCGGTCCCGGCGATGCGGACGCGCAGGCCGACGGTCATCCCCGGCCGTCCGGCGGCGGCATCGAGGTCGATGGTGGCGACCGTCGGTCGGTCGAAGCGGGGCTCGGCGCCGGCACCGGCCGGCGGGGCGGAACGGGTGGCCGTCTTGGCCACGGGATACGTCACCTTGCGTTTTCGCACTGGCTCTCCTGAGCGGTCGGCCGCCCGGGATGGGGGCCGTTTCGCTCACCTTCTCACATCTTGGCGAGAAACCGAAGCCGGACCTTTCGTCAGCGCGTGCGGCGGATCTCCGCGCTGATCGCCGGCACGATCGTGTGCAGGTCGCCGATGACCGCGTAGGACGCGTGGCTCAGGATCGGCGCCTCGGGGTCCGTGTTGATCGCGATGATGCGTTTCGCCGCCTTGCAGCCGACGATGTGCTGGATCGCCCCGCTGATGCCGCAGGCGATGTACAGCTCGGGCGCGATCCGGACCCCGGTCTGGCCGATCTGGTCCGCGTGCGGGCGCCAGCCGGCACTCGTCACGACCCGCGAGCCGCCGACGGCGCCACCGAGCAGGCCGGCCAGCTCCTCGAGCATCGCGAAGCCCTCGGCGCTGCCGATCCCGCGGCCGCCGCCGACGACCACCTTGGCGTCGGTGAGCGAGATCTTGTCGCTGGCGGCCGCGACCCGCCCGGTCACCCGGACCCGCAGGTCACGGTCGGTGAGCGTTGGGCGTCATCGGCGCGATGCTCGGCGCCGCGGCCGCGGCGACGGGCTCCCCGGCGGGGACGGCGTGCGCCGCGACGGTCAGCACGTGCGGGGCGCCGTCGAGCCAGGCCTCCTCGAGGAGACTGCCCGCCCAGCGCTGGCGGGTGAGCCGCCAACGGTCGCCGGGCTGGACCTCGATGACGTTGGCGGCCATCGGCTGACCGGTCAGGGCCCCAAGGTGGGCGAGGATCTCGGTCCCGCGTTCGCTCCCGGGCCCGACGACCGCCGCAGGCGCCAGCGCGGACGTCAATTGCTGCGAGGCTCGCGGCGAGCGCCTCGGGCGCGTAAGTGTCGAGCCGCGGGTGCTCGATGAGGTGCGCCGTCGACACGCCGTGGCCGCCGAGCTCGCGTGCCGCCCCGTCAGCCCCCTCGCCCGCCAGGGCCGCGTGGACCGGCAGGCCGGTCGCCTCGCCGAGGCGCCGGGCCAGCGTCAGCATCTCGAGGCTCAGGCGGTCCGGGTGCCCGTCGGCGTGCTCGACATAGGCGAGGATCGCGCTCACAGCAGGCCCATCCCGCGGATGACCTCGACGACGCGCGCGGCCGCGTCCGGGCCGGTGCCGAGGATCTCGGCGGTCCGCGTCTGCTCGGCCGGGAGCACCAGCCGGATCATATCGAGGCCGGCCGACTGCCGCTCCGGCGTCAGCCGCTCGATCTCCTTCTTCTTCGCCCGCAACCGACCCGGGACCGACGGGTAGCGCGGCAGGTTGATCCCCTCGCGGACCGCGACGACCGCCGGCAGCGGGACCTCGAAGACCTCCCAGCCGCCGGGCGCCTCGCGCCGCGCGGTGACGGTCCCCTCGCCGACCTCGAGCGCCTTGATGCCGGTCACGCAGGGCCGGTCGAGGGCATGGGCCACGCGGATCCCCACCTGGAAGCCGCCGGAGTCGGCCGATTCGTTGCCGAAGAGGATCAGGTCGAACGGGCCAGCAGCCGCCTCCTGGGCACGGATCGCCTCGACGAGCGCCGCCAGCCGTGGCGACGGGATCCCAGTCGCTGCCGTCGGTCTCGAGCAGGATCGCGCGATCGATCCCGATCGCCATCGCGTCGCGGAGCTGGTCGGACGCGGCGTCGGGCCCGAGGGTCAGCACGGCCGAGGTGCCGCCGTGGGCCTCGACCAGCCGGACCGCCTCCTCGACCGCGCACTCCTCGTGGGGGCTGACGACGAACCCGAGGAACCGCGTGTCGATGTCGCGCTCGTCCGCGGTCAGGACGATCCGTCCGCCGGTGGCGGGCACGCGCTTGACGCAGACCAGGATGTTCACGCCGATCGCGACCTCACCCGCGGATCCGGTCGTTCTCCGGGTCGAAGAGCGGCGTGCTCCCGACGACCGCAACGGTCACCGGATAGCGCTCGCCGAAGTACTCGACCGCGAGCTTCGTCCCGACGACCGCCGACGCGGGCGGCAGGTAGGACAGCAGGATGTGCTTGCCGACCGAGGGCCCCGACCCGGCGCTCGTGACGTACGAGCGGCGGCCCTTGCCGTCGACGAGCGGCTGTCCGTCGGGCGTCATGACCGGCTCCTTGCCGAGCATGTAGCGCGCGACGCCTGACGACGACGTGGGATCGTCGACGGTCAACGTGCACAGGATCGCGGCGGGCGGCCTGGCGCGCTGCTCGAGGTAGGCGGCCTTGCCGACGAAGTCGGCGTGTCTTGACCTTCGGGCGTGCCATGCCCGGCCTCGACGAGGTCGAAGTCGAGCTCGAGCTCGTTGCCGTGGGCGCGGTAGCCCTTCTCGAGGCGGCCGGTCGTGGCGTAGACGCCGATCCCGACCGCGGCCACGCCGTGGGCGGCGCCGGCGTCCCAGAGCGTGTCCCAGAGCCGGAGGCCCTGCTCCATCGGGGCGTAGATCTCCCAGCCGAGCTCGCCGACGTACGAGATCCGCGAGGCGAGGGCACGGACGCTGCCGATGTCGACGGTCTTGCAGGTGCCGAACGGGAAGCCCTCGTTCGACACGTCGTCCGCGGTCGCCGAGGCCAGCAGGTCGCGCGCGCGCGGACCCCAGACGCCCGAGCGTGTACCAGCGCCGACGTCGCGTCGTGGAGCTGGGCCGAGCCGTCGGCCGGCAGGTGGTCGACGAACCACTTCTTGTCGCGCATGCCCATCCCGCCGCCGGTCACGACCCGGAACAGGTCGTGGCCGAGACGCATGATCGTGAGGTCCGCCACGATCCCGCCGGCCTCGTTGAGGAGCGGCGTGTAGACGACCCGCCCGACCGGCACGTCCACCTGGTTGACGACGAGCCCCTGGAGATAGGCCAGCGCGCCCGGACCGCTCACGTCGAAGATCGCGAACGCCGCGAGGTCGACCATCCCGACCCGGTCGCGCATCGCGAGGTGCTCGGCGTTGATGATCGGCGACCACCAGCGCGACTCCCACTCGGCCGCGCGGGGCATGACCCGGTCGCCGTACTCCTCGAGCAGCTTCTCGTTGGCGCCGTACCAGAACGGCCGCTCCCAGCCGGCCGCCTCGAAGAAGACTGCGCCGAGGCCACGCTGGCGCGCGTTGATCGGGCTGAGCCGGACGTCGCGGTTCGAGGCCCATTGCTCCATCGGGTGGACGATGCCGTAGGTCTTGTTGAAGCCCTCGGCGCTGCGCGCATCGATGTGCGCGGCCGTCCGGTGGTGGTCGTAGAAGCGGGCGATGTCCGACGCGTGCGGGTCGATCTCGGGCGTGCCGTGGGTCATCCACTCGGCCACGGTCCGCGCGATGCCCGGCGCTTCCTTGATCCAGATCGCCGCCGCCGACCAGAGGCCCTTGACCTCGGGCGTCTCGCCGAGGATCGGCATGCCATCGGGCGTGAGGGAGAGCAGGCCGTTGATCGCAATGCCGGATCCCGACGCGCTCGTCGCCGAGGATGTCGGGCACGAGCTCGAGCGCGTGCTCCAGCTGGGGCTCGAAGTCCTCCTGGGTGAACGGCAGCTCGGTGGGCGAGAGCGTCGACTGCGGCGATCGAGGGGATGTCGTCGGGGTCCATGAGGATCGGCCGGTGGGCGTACGAGCCGACCTCGAGGTCGCCGCCGTGCTGGCGCTCGTACATGTTCGTGTCCATGTCGCGCACGATCGGGTACGTCGATCTCGCCGACCGTGTCGGCGAACAGCGGGACCGGACCGACGCTCGATCATCTGGTGGATGGCCGGGGTCAGCGGGATGGACGCGCCGGCCATCCGCGCGATCCGCGGGCTCCAGACGCCGCAGGCGATGAGGACCGTGTCAGCGGTGATGGTGCCGCGGTCGGTGTGGACGCCGCGGACGTGGCCGTCGACGACGTCGATGCCGGTGACCTCGGTGCCCGATGCGATCGTCAGCGCGCCCATCTCGGTCGCGCGCTCGCGCATGATCGTCCCGGCCCGCAGCGAGTCGACGACCCCGACGCCCGGGGTGTAGAAGCCGCCGAGGACGATCGAGGTCTCGACGTACGGCACGAGCTCCTTGACCCGGGCCGGGTCGATCAGCTCCGACTCGATCCCCCACGACTTCGAGGCGGCGAGGCGCCGCTTGAGCTCCTCCATCCGCTCGGCCGTCCGGGCGACCTCGATGCCGCCGCTCTCCGTGAACACTCCGAGTTCCTTGTACTGGCGGACGCTGTCGAGCGTGAGGGCCGTCATCTCCTTCGAGTGGTCGGTCAGTGAAGATGAAGTTCGACGCGTGGCCGGTCGAGCCGCCGGGGTTCGGCAGCGCGCCCTTCTCGACGAGGACGATGTCCCGCCAGCCGAGCCGGGCAAGGTGGTACGCGAGACTGTTGCCGACGATGCCGGCGCCGATGACGACCACACTGGCCCGATCCGGAAACGCGCTCATGCCGAACGCCACCCTCCCTGCGATCTGAGATCCCCTCGCCGCGAGGAGTGAGGATACCCGCCCGCCGGACGAGAGACGCGCCGGCCCGTCCCACGCACCGTCGCCTTGACGGGCGCGGGTGGCCCGTCGAAGCTGGCGGCCAACCGAGCACCCGAGGTCATCGTGCCCAGCCTGTACATCGACGGTCAGTGGATCGCGTCCGGCGACGGCACCTGCAGTGCGGTGATCAACCCGTCCGACGGCACCATGATCACCGAGGTGGACGTCGCGACCGACGACCAGGTCCAGGCCGCGATCGCCGCCGCCCGGCACGCATTCGACGCCACCGACTGGTCCCGGACGCCGACCGCCGAGCGCGCCGCGCTCCTTGACTCTGTCGCCGGCCTGATCGACCGCGACCTGGAGGCCTTGGCGCTCGCCGAGACCCTCAACACCGGCAAGGCGATGCGCGAGAGCCGCTGGGACATGGCCGACGTCGCGCGCGTCTTCCGCTACTACGCGGACCTCGCCGACAAGGATGCCGGCCGACTGGTCGATGCCAGCAACCCGAACGTGGTCAGCCGCATCGTCTACGAGCCGGTCGGCGTGTGCGGGCTCATCGGGCCGTGGAACTACCCGCTCCTGCAGATGAGCTGGAAGATCGCGCCGGCGCTTGCCGCGGGCAACACCGCGGTCATGAAGCCGGCCCAGGTGACGCCGCTCTCGGCGATCCACCTGACCCGCCTGCTCGAGGAGGCCGGCGTGCCGGCCGGGGTCGTGAACCTCGTGCTGGGTCCGGGCCCGCGCGTCGGTCAGGCGCTCGCAGACAGCCCGGACGTGGACCTCGTGTCGCTTACGGGCGGTCTCGACGCAGGACGGGCCCTGATGCGCGGGGCCGCGATCAACGTGAAGAAGGTCGCCCTCGAGCTCGGCGGCAAGAGCCCCAACATCGTGTTCGCGGACGCGGACTTCGAGACGGCCGTCGACAACGCGCTCACGGCCGCGTTCGTGCACTCGGGCCAGGTGTGCTCGGCCGGCTGTCGGGCGATCGTGGAGGACGCCATCTACGACCGGTTCGTCGCAGAGGTCGGGCGCCGGGCGGACCTGATCCGGCTCGGCCACGGCACCGACGACGCGACACAAGCAGGCGCCCTCATCACGGCCGTGCACCGCGACCGGGTCGAGGACTACGTCGCGTCCGCGATCGAGGAAGGCGCGCGGCTGGTGGCGGGCGGCCGCCGGCCCGACGAGCCCGATCTCCAGGCCGGCTTCTTCTACCGCCCGACGGTGTTCGCCGACGTCCGCCGCGAGATGCGGATCGTCCGCGAGGAGGTCTTCGGCCCGGTCCTGACGATCGAACGGTTCACCACCGAGGCCGAGGCGATCGAGCTGGGCAACGACACGACCTACGGCCTGGCCGGCGCGGTCTGGACCGCGGACGCGAGCCGGGCCCAGCGCGTCGCGGCCCGCCTCCGCCACGGGACGATCTGGATCAACGACTACAACACCTATGGTCCGCAGGCCGAGTGGGGCGGCTTCAAGCAGTCGGGCCTCGGACGGGAACTTGGCCCCAGCGGTCTGGACGAGTACCGTGAGGCCAAGCACATCTGGCAGAACACGGCACCGGGTCCCACAGGCTGGTTCGGCGGCTGACGCTCGAGCGGCCACCCCGATCGAACGGAGGGTCAGCGCGACCATGACGGAGCCGAAGCCCGAGGGGACAGCCGGCGGGCTGACCGTCCGCGACCTCTGGAAGGTCTTCGGTCCGGCGGAGGCGAAGGTCGCCAAGGGCGCCGGCAAGCCGCCGGACGCCGAGGCCATCGAGGCAGCCGTCGCGGCCCAGGGCGGGACGGTCGCGGTGCGCGACGTGTCGTTCGACGTGAAGCCCGGTGAGGTCTTCGTTGTCATGGGGCTGTCGGGCAGCGGCAAGTCGACGCTGGTCCGCTGCCTGACTCGCCTGATCGAGCCCACGCTGGGCAAGGTCGATCTCGACGGCGAGGACATCCTGGCGGCGAGCCCGGCGCGCCTCCGCGATTTGCGCCGGAAGAAGTTCTCGATGGTCTTCCAGCATTTCGGGCTGCTCCCCCATCGGCCGGTCCTCGACAACATCGCCTTCGGGCTGGAGCTGCGTGGCGAGTCGAAGACCGTCCGTCAGGAACGCGCCCGCTCGATGCTTGGCCTGGTCGGCCTCGACGGGATGGCCGATCGCTACCCGCAAGAGCTGTCCGGCGGACAGCAGCAGCGCGTCGGGCTGGCCCGAGCGCTCGCCGGCGATCCAGAGGTGATGCTGCTCGACGAGCCGTTCAGCGCCCTCGACCCGCTGATCCGCCGTGACATGCAGAACGAGATCCTCCGGCTCCACCACGAGCTGGGCAAGACCATGGTCTTCATCACCCACGACCTGGCCGAGGCGCTCAAGCTGGGCGACCACGTGATGATCATGCGGGCCGGCCAGATCGTGCAGATCGGGCGCCCGGAGGAGCTGGTGGCCCGTCCGGCCGACGACTACGTCAAGGACTTCGTGCGCGACATCCCGAAGTCGCACGTCCTCACTCTGCGCTGGGTGATGCGCGACGCGACGCCGGACGATGTCCTCGACGGCCCGGTCTTCACGTCCGACACGGTCATCCGCACCGCTGTCCACGCGGTCGCGGCGAGCGAGCGGCCGATCCGGGTCATCGACGACGGAGTGCTGGTCGGGGTGGTGGACCGGGCCCACGTCCTCGAGGCGATCGCCGGCGGTGACGCCGCGTGACGGCGATCCGCTGGGGGGATACGACCCTCCCGAACCCGGCCAGCTCGAAGCGAGCCCTCCTGGTCGTGCTCGGTCTGGCCGCGGCCGTCGCCTACCTCCTGTTCAACGGCCAGTGGACCCTCCCGCACGACGACGATGCGGACATCTTCCGGACGCTGAACAGCATCAAGGACGCGATCGCCGCGAACCGCGAGATCCTCGACCCGGTCCGGATCGGCGTGACCTCGCTTGTCGACCTCTTCGACGAACTGCTCGCGTCCCTGGGCTGGCCGGGCGTGATCGGCCTGGTCAGCGCCCTCGGCCTTCTGTTCGGCGGGTGGCGCCTGGCCCTGCTCGCCGGGTTCGGCTTCGCATCCCTGGGCGTCCTCGGCCTCTGGGACGAGAGCATGGCGACCCTCTCCGTCGTGCTCGCCGCGGTCCTGATCGCGCTGGCGATCGGCCTGCCGCTCGGGATCGCGGCCGGTCGCAGCAACCGGCTCAACGCGCTGCTGTCGCCGATCCTCGACGTGATGCAGATCATGCCGACCCTTGCGTACCTGACGCCGATGACCTTGCTGTTCCTGATCGGCTCGCCGTCGGCGACGGTGGCGACCCTGATCTACGCGCTGCCGGCGGCGATCCGGATCACCACGCTGGGGATCCGCGGCGTCCCACCCGACACGCTGGAGGCGGCATCGGCGTTCGGGGCGACAGGGATGCAGAGGCTGCGCAAGGTCGAGCTGCCACTTGCCCGGCGGGCGATCGCGCTGGGCATCAACCAGACCATCATGCTCAGTCTCTCGATGGTGGTCATCGCCGGCCTGATCGGCGCTCCGGGGCTCGCGCGGAATATCGTGATCGCACTCTCCAAGGTCGACGTCGGCACCGCCTTCGATGCGGGGCTCGCGATCGTGATCCTGGCGATCGTCCTCGACCGCCTGACCCACGCCGCCGGTGATTGGCTCTCGCCGCGCGCCCGGATCGCCCGTCGTCGGAGCGGCCGTCCTGGCTGGCAGCGGCTGATCGGGCCGGGGATCCTGCTCGCGGTGGGCCTCATCGCCCCGGCGTTCGTCGACGCCACCGCGTTCCCCGACTCCGTCCAGGTGTCGTTCGCCGACCCCGTCAACGCCGGGCTCGACTGGTTCACCGGGACCTTCTCGATCGCGACCATCGGACTCCAGAACGTCGTGACCAATATCGTCCTGAACCCCATCGAGGGCGTGCTGACATCGTCGCCCTGGTGGCTGGTGGTGGCGATCGCCGTGGTCGCGGCCTGGGCGATCTCGGGGAGCCGCGCCGCCCTGATCTCGGCGACCTGCCTCGGGCTGATCGTCCTCCTGAACCTCTGGAACCACTCGATGGTGACGCTCGCGAACGTGCTGGTGGCGACGGTGCTGACCCTCGTGATCGGGATCGCGCTCGGGATCACCACGGCACGCAACGCCCGTGTGCGGCGCGTCCTGCAACCGTTGCTCGACGCCGCCCAGACGCTGCCCGCATTCGTCTACCTCATCCCGGCCCTGGCGCTCTTCGCACCCTCGCGGTTCACCGCGATCGTCGCGGCGGTCATCTTCGCCGTGCCGCCGGTGATCCGCCTCGTGGAGGTCGGGATCCTGTCAGTCCCGACCGACGCCGTCGAGGCTGCCACCTCGTCGGGCGCCACCGACCGGCAGCTGCTGTTCAAAGTGCAGCTGCCGATGTCGCGGAGGACCCTGCTCCTCGCGACCAACCAGGGCATCGTGATGGTGTTGTCGATGGTGGTCATCGGCGCATTGGTCGGCGCGGGCGCGCTAGGCTACGACGTCATCACGGGCTTCTCCCGTGGCGAGCAGTTCGGGAAGGGTCTCGCGGCGGGCGTCGCGATCGTGCTGCTCGGGATCATGCTCGATCGGATCACCCAGGGCGCCGGCGGCCGACGACGGTCGACGGCAGCAAGGGCCGGCTAGGCCGGCGCAGAGGAGGAGCGAACGGACATGCGCGAGCACAGGATCGGCCGCTGGCTCAGCGGCATGGCGATCGTCGCGATCGTCGTCACCGGATGCGCGAAGGGCTCCGGCGACTCGGCGGCGCCCGCGAGCGCGGCGGCTCCCAGCGCCGCCGCCTCGGCCGGTGCTGCGGGATCCGCCGCGCCCGGCGCGAGCGCGGCAGCCGCCGCCGCGACCTGCACGGGCGCCGGCGACAAGGGCACCGTCCAGCTGATGATCAACGAGTGGGTGGGCGCCGAGGCCAACGTGGCCGTCGCTCAGTGCCTGCTCCAGCAGATGGGCTACGCGGTCAAGACCAGCACGCTGGCAGAGGAGATCGCCTGGCAGGGCTTCGAAACCGGCGAGGTCGACGTCATCCTCGAGAACTGGGGCCACCCCGATCTCGAGAAGCACTACATCACCGACACCAAGCTCGCGACCGATGCCGGTCCGAATGGTGTCACCGGGATCATCGGCTGGTACGTCCCCGGCTGGATGGTCGACCAGTACCCCGACATCACCGACTGGAACAACCTCAACAAGTACGCCGACATGTTCAAGACGCCGGAGTCCGGCGGCAAGGGCCAGTTCCTGGGCGCCAACCCGACCTTCGTCCAGTACGACGAGGCGCTGATCGCCAACCTCGGCCTCAACTACAAGGTCATCTTCTCCGGCAGCGAGGCAGCGACGATCACCGCCTTCCAGGCGGCCGACAAGAACAAGACGCCGCTGCTCGGCTATTTCTACGACCCGCAGTGGCTGCTGAACGAGATCAAGCTCGTCCAGGTCAAGCTGCCGCCGTACACGACCGGTTGCGATGCCGACCTCAAGAAGGTCGCGTGCGACTACCCGCCCTACACCCTCAACAAGATCGCCCGCACGGAGTTCCTCGACAAGAACCCTGAGGCGGCGACGTTCATCAAGAACTTCTCGTGGACCAACGCCGACCAGAACGAGGTCGCCGATTCGATCACCAGCAAGAAGATGTCCGATGAGGACGCCGCCAAGGCGTGGATCGACGCCCACCCGACCGTGTGGCAGGCATGGATGCCCGCCTCCTAGGCCAAGGCTGAACTCGATGCCGGCGTCCCTCGTGGCGCCGGCATCGTCATGTCCGGGCCCGGAAACGCATCCCGCTCGTCGCGGCACGACTGCCCGGCGACGAGGATGAAAAGTACACTTCCGACGATGCCGCGTTAACAAAACACTCACATGGTCTTGACGCCCGCCGACGCGGGACGTCAAATGCAGCAGCACGGAGTAGACGCCCCCGCGGCCGCCATCGGCGCCGCACACATCGGGCCATCACCACGGAGCGCCGAGCGAGCAGAGGAGGGCTCGATCGGCAGCATCCACGTCCCGTGATATGCGACAAGAAGAACGGAGGAGACGTTGTCCCAGCATCAATTCTTGACCCGCATGGTGGGTCTCGCCGCCGTCGCCACATTGGCGTTCGCGGCCTGTTCGTCATCAGGAACCAGTAGCGCCCCGTCGGCCGCTGCGCCGTCAGCGGCTGCGCCGTCGGCTGCGGCCCCGTCGGCCGCCGCATCCGGGGGGACCGCGGCCGGTCCGAGCGAGGAACTCATCGCCGCGGCCAAGGCCGAGGGCGGCCTCACGACCATCGCCTTGCCCCATGACTGGTGCAACTACGGCGAGGTCCTGACAGCGTTCACGACCAAGTACGGCATCCCGGTCAACGAGCTCGACCCGCTGGTCGGTTCCGGCGACGAGATCGAGGCCATCAAGGCCAACGTCAGCAACCCGGGCCCGCAGAACCCGGACGTGGTCGACGTGGGCTTCGCGTTCGGCGAAGTCGAACAAGGACCTCTTCCTGCCGTACAAGGTCTCGACCTGGGACACGATCCCGGAAGCGGCCAAGTCGACCGACGGGTCGTGGTACGGCGACTACTACGGCGTCATGTCGTTCGTGACCAACACCGAGGCGGTCCCCAACGTCCCCAAGGACTGGGCGGACCTGCTCAAGCCTGAGTACAAGAACCAGGTCGCGCTCGACGGCGACCCGCGGACCTCCAACCAGGCCATCCAGGCCATCTACGCGTCGGGGCTCGCCAACGGCGGCTCCCTCGACAACGCCCAGGCCGGGCTCGACTTCTGGGGCAACATCGTCAAGCAGGGCAACTTCGTGCCGGTCGATGCCAACCCGGCGACGATCGTCAGTGGGGCCACGCCGATCGCGCTCCAGTGGTCCTACAACGGACTGGCCAGCCGGGACAAGAACCCGCAGATCGACGTCACGGTCCCGGCGACCGGGCGCTTCGGCGGCGTCTACGTCCAGGCCATCAACAAGACCGGGCCTCATCCCAACGCCGCCAAGTTGTGGATGGAGCACCTCTACTCGGACGAAGGGCAGCTCATGTGGCTGAAGGGCTACTGCAACCCGATCCGCTATGACGACCTCGTCGCGCGGGGCGTCGTTCCGGCGGACCTGGCGGCGAAGCTGCCCGAGAGCACCGGTGCGGTCTTCCCGACGCCGGCGCAGCTCGACACCGCGACCAAGCTCATCACCGCGGGCTGGGACGCAGCCACCGGCGTCACGACCATCGCCACGCCGGCTCCGTAGTCCTCGTCAGCCAACGACCGTATGGCTGCGATGTCCGACCAGGGCGCGCTCGTTGCGCGCCCTGGTCGGCGTCGTTCCTGGAGCTGGATCGGCCTGCTGCCGTTCTTCCTCTTCGCCCTCCTGTTCATCGGCCTGCCCATCAGCTTCCTCGTCCTGGGCAGCTTCCAGGGGCTGGATGGGAACCCGACGCTCCAGAACTACGCCGAGCTCTCGTCACCGACGATCACGAACGCCTTCGCGACGAGCATCGAGGTCAGCCTCGTGACCGCGATCCTGGGCGGCGTCTTCGGCTTCCTGCTCGCCTACGCCGTCATCCTCGGCGGTCTGCCAAAGGTCCTGCGCGACGCGCTCATGACGTTCTCCGGCGTGGCCTCGAACTTCGCCGGCGTGCCCCTGGCCCTGGCCTTCATCTTCACCCTCGGACAGCTCGGGGTCCTCACGCTCTGGCTCAGGGGCCTGGGCATCAACCTGTATGCCTCCGACTTCACGATCTACAGCAAGATCGGGCTGGAGATCGTCTATCTCTACTTCCAGTTCCCGCTCATGGTCCTCATCATCGCCCCGGCCATCGACGGCCTCCGGCCGGAGTGGCGTGAGGCGGCCGAGAACATGGGTGCGAGCTCGCGCGAGTACTGGCGGCGGGTCGCCCTGCCGATCCTCGATGCCGACCCTGATCGGGACGATGATCCTGCTCTTCGGCAACGCCTTCGGGGCGCAGGCCACCGCCTATCAGCTGACCAGCGGCCAGATCCCGCTCGTGCCCTTGCTCATCGGCAACCAGATCTCGGGTGACGTGCTGCACAACCCGGGTCTTGGCTACGCCATGGCGATGGGCATGGTGTTCATCATGGGCGGGTCCATCGTCGTCTACACGATCCTGCAGCGCCGAGCCGAGCGGTGGCGCCGATGAGGCGACGTCGCGGTGGCATCGCCTGGTGGCTGATCTTCCTGATCGGCGTGCTCTACTTCATCCTGCCGCTCTACGCCACGCTCGTCTTCTCGCTCAAGGCCAAGCCGTTCCTCTCGGCCTACACGAGCGCGCTGTCGGACCCCAAGTTCATCGCAGAGCCTCGGGTACTCGATGGTGGTGGGCATCGTCACGATCTTCGCCAGCCTGGCGCTGATCGTGCCGACGGCGTACTGGGTGCAGCTCCGCGTCCCACGGGCACGATCGCTGGTCGAGTTCGTGACCCTGCTGCCGTTCGTCATCCCCGCGGTCGTCCTCGTCTTCGGCCTGATCCGGGTCTACAGCCGACCGCCGCTCCCGCTCACGCATACCGATTTCGGCAGCACGATCCTGCTCGTCGCCGGCTACGTCGTCCTCTCGCTGCCGTACATGTACCGGGCCGTCGACGCGGGCCTGCGGGCCATCGACATCCGAAGCCTGACCGAGGCCGCCCAGAGCATGGGCGCCGGCTGGTTCACGATCATCGTCCGGATCATCCTGCCCAATCTTCGCGTGGCGCTCCTCAGCGGCGCCTTCCTGACGCTGGCCATCGTCCTCGGCGAGTTCACGATCGCCAGCTTCCTGGCCCGACCGGCCTTCGGCCCATACCTCAACCTCCTGAGCGGGTACGAGGTGTACCAGCCGGCGGCGGTCGCGCTCATCAGCTTCGGGCTGACCTGGCTGGCGATGATCGCCATCGCGTTCATCGGTCGAGACACCCGCACCCGGATCGAGATCGGCGGCGCCCACTGATGAGCGAGGCAGGCATGGGATTCCTGGAGCTGACCCACGTCCGGAAGGCAGTTCGGCGCCTTCGCGGCCGTCGAGGACTTCGTGCTCTCGGCCGAGCGCGGCGAGTTCGTGTCGTTCCTCGGCCCATCCGGCTGCGGCAAGACGACGACGCTGCGCATGATCGCGGGCTTCGAGTACCCCGACTCGGGCCAGCATCACGGTCGACGGCAAGGACATCACGAAGCTGCCGCCCAACAAGCGCAACGTGGGCATGGTGTTCCAGGCGTATGCCCTGTTCCCGAACATGTCCGTCGCGAACAACATCGGCTTCGGGATGCGGGTCAAGAAGCTGCCGAAAGACGCGATCCGCAAGCGGGTCGGCGAGCTCCTCGAGATGATCAAGATGCCCGAGAAGGCGGATCGCTACCCGTACCAGCTCTCGGGCGGGCAGCAGCAACGTGTCGCCCTCGCGCGCGCGCTCGCGATCGAGCCCAAGGTGCTCCTGCTCGACGAGCCGCTGTCGGCGCTCGACGCCAAGATCCGGATCTCCCTGCGCAGTGAGATCCGGGCGATCCAGCGGCAGCTCGGCATCACCACGGTCTACGTCACGCACGACCAGGAGGAGGCGCTCTCGCTCTCCGATCGCGTGGTGGTCATGAGCCAGGGCCGGATCGAGCAGATCGGCACGCCCTTCGAGATCTACAACTACCCGGCGACCCGATTCGTGGCCTCGTTCGTGGGCACCCTCAACCTGGTCGCGGCGGCGATCGTGGACCCATCGGCGGGGCGCCTGTCGATCGGCGGCCAGGAGGTCCGGACCGCGAAGCCCATCACGGATGCGGGAGCCGGCGACCACGTCACGCTGGCCGTGCGCCCGGAGGGCATCGAGCTGGGCGAGGGCCGGGACGGCTGGAACCGGATCCGGGGCAGGCTCCAGGACATCAGCTTCCTGGGATCGGTCGTCCGCTTCCGTCTCGCGCTCGGCGAGTCGTCCGACGGCGCCGCGCCGTCCGTCCTGGCGCTCGACACGTTCAACGATCCGCACCTGAGCCTCCCGACCGTCGGAGACACCGTGTCGGTGTCGTTCTCGCCGGAGGCGTGCTTCGTCCTCGCCGACACCGGCGAAGCCGCCGCCACGGACCCGGAGGTGGCGGCGGGCGCCGAGGTGTGACCGGCCGTCTCGACGGCATCGACCTGGTCATCTTCGACAAGGACGGCACGCTCATCGAGTTCCACGCGATGTGGAGCGGATGGGCGATCGCGCTGGCCGACGACCTGGAACGCGCGACCGGCCGGCCGATCCGCGAACCGCTGTACGCGATGCTCGGCTATGACGCCGCGGCCGGCCGCGCCATCGGCGGTGGACGCCTGGCCGCGACCCCGATGGCGCGGATCCGGGAGGCGACCGGGGATGTCCTCCGGGATGCCGGCGTGCCGGCGGCGGACGTCGGGCCCGCCCTCGACGCGGCCTGGCACGCCCCCGACCCGGTCGCGCTCGCCCGGCCCGTGACCGATCTCGGGGCACTGTTCGACGGCCCTGCGGGCCGGCGGACGGCGGCATCGCGGTCGCGACGACCGACGACCGCGAGCCCACCCTCCGGACCCTGACGGCCCTCGGCCTCGACGGCTCGATCGATGCGGTCGCATGCGCCGACGACGGCATCGCCGTCAAGCCGGCCGGCGACATGGTCGTCCATCTCTGCCGCCTGCTGGGGACCCGCGCCGGATCGGACGGCGGTCGTCGGCGACTCCCCGGCGGACCTCGCGATGGGTCGCGCCGCGGGCGTCGCGCGCTGCTATGGCGTGCTCACCGGCGTCGGCACGCGGGACGAGCTCGCGCCCATCGCCGACGAGGTCATCGCGCAGCGTGGCGGACCTGCTCGGCGGCTGACCGCGATCCGGCCACGTCGGACCGCACCGGACCCCACCCGTTGGTACTGATGGGCTATCGTCGCCCCGGCCTACGGCCCATACGGTGTGAGCCAGCCCTGGGCGCACCGACCGGCGGGGGAATCCCGCGACGCCCGGATCCGAAGGGATCGACCCCAGCGACATGGTTCTCGCACCGGAGCCTCAGCCTGCTTCCGGCCCGTCCACGGCAGCCGGGACGTCCGCCGAGCGCGTGACGGCCGAACGCGCACGCGCTCGCATCCGCAAGCGCCATGCGCGCGCGAGGGCAGCGTCGCGGACCGAGACGGACACAGCCGGTCGAACTGACGCCGAACCCACGGTCGGCTCGCCAGACTCGCGATCCGACGCGCTCCGCCGGATCGCGGCCGAGGTCAGCGGGCGCGAGGACGTCGGGCGCCTGTTCGAGACGGTCATCGACTCGGCGTTCACGCTGTTCGGCGTCGAATGGGCGGGGCTGTGGACTCACGACGACGGCCCGAAGGCGCTCCATCTCGCGGCACAGCGGGGCCTGTCGCCTGAGATGCTCGGGGCCATCGCCGACCTGCCGCGCGGCTCCTCGACCGCCGGCATGACCGCGATCCGCGAGCGGCGGGTCACGGTCCTCGACGGCGACCTGGTCGGCACGATCCCGGCCCTGCGGACGATCTACCAGAAGGCCGGCATCCGCACGGTCTGCTTCGTCCCCCTCGTGTTCCGTGAGCACGCCCTCGGCCTGCTGGTGCTCTATCACCGGACGGACTACCCGTGGTCGACCGAGGAGACCGAGCTGGCCCGTGCGTTCGGGGACCACATCGCGATCGCCATGCAGAACGCCAGGCTGGCCGAATCGACCCGGACCCTGGCCGACCGCCTGCGGGCGATCTCCGACCTGGCCGGCCGGCTGAACCGGATCCAGGACGTCGCGGGCATCGCCCAGGCGATCGTCGCCGAGGCGCGCCGGCTCATCGAGTACGACACGATCCGCGTCTACCGGGTCGACGCCGAAGCCGGGATGTGCGAGCCGATCGCCTTCCAGGGGACGTTCATGGGCGTCGCGGACCCTGCCCCGGAGAACCTCCGGGTCGAGATCGGCAAGGGCCTGACCGGCTGGGTCGCCGCCCACAAGCGGACGCTGCGGCTCGGGGACGCGGCCGCCGATCAGCGGTCGGTCCAGCGAGGCGAAGCCGACCAGCCCGAGTCGATGCTCGTGGTCCCCATGCTCTACGAGGACGCCGTCCACGGCGTCATCGTCATCTCGCGGATCGGCCGCGACCAGTTCGACGCCGACGACGAGACCACGTTCACCATCTTCGCCGGGTATGCCGCGCTGGCCCTCGTCAACGCGTCCAACCTCGGCCGCCTCGAGCAGCACCAGGCCGAGCTGCAGCACCAGCTCGACGAGCCAGCGTCGGCTGCTGGAGGTCAACGAACGGCTCCTCTCGACGCTCGAGCCGAGCAGCGTCCTCGACCTCATCGCCGACTCGCTCAAGGCGATCGTCCCGTACGACTCGCTCACCGTGTACCGCGTCGATCGCGAGGCGGGCGTCCGTCGCGCGGTCATCGCCCGCGACCAGTTCGCGGACCTCATCCTCGCCAACGAGAGCGCGCTCGGTCGGCGGCTTGACCGGCTGGGTCATCGAGCACGGCGAGGCCGTCCTCTCGAACCAGGCGCTCCTCGATCCCCGCGCGATCCAGGTGCCCGGCACGCCCGGAGGAGCCCGAGGCGATGATCGTCGTGCCGCTGATGGTCCGCGGCGAGACGATCGGCACGCTGAACATCGGCCGGGTCGGCGAATGCCGAGGCGTACTTCTCGACCAACGAGTTCGAGCTGACCAAGCTCTTCGCCGGTCAGGCCTCGATCGCGCTCCAGAACGCGGAGGCCCATGGCGAGGTCCGTGTCCGCGCCGAGCAGGATGCCCTGACCGGGCTGCGCAACCACGGCGCCTTCCAGCGCGAGCTCGGCGAGGTGGTCGAGACCGGCGGCGCAGGGCGTCCGTTCGCGGTCCTGATGATGGACCTCGACGCATTCAAGCCGTTCAACGACGCGCGCGGGCATCCGGCCGGCGACGCTCTCCTGACGGAGATCGCGCGCGTGATGGAGACCGCGATCCGGGACGGCGACCGGCTCTACCGCTACGGCGGCGACGAGTTCGCGGCGATCCTGCCCAACACCGACCGCATGGCCGCCCACGAGGTGGCCGAGCGGCTTCGCCGCAGGCGTCGCCGAGCTGTCTGCGATCGAGTCCGCCGGGGTCACGATCAGCGTCGGGGTGGCCTGCTTCCCCGAGGACGGCCGGGCCAAGGGCGCGCTCGTCGCGATCGCCGACCAGGCGATGTACCTCGCCAAGCCCGTGGCCACAGGCGACGGCCGGACGCCGTTGCCGGAGGACCCGTACCTGCGCGCCCTCGATGAGACGGCCCTGGCGCTCCTCGACCAGCGCGACTCGGCCGTGCTCCTCGTCGCGATCCTGACCCGCGCGTGCGCGCTGGTCGGGACCCCGCACGGCTACATCTACATCGCCGAACCCGACGTCGAGGAACTCGTCATGCGCCACGGCATCGGCGTCTTCGAGGGATACGTCGGGCGGCGGATCTCGATCGGCGAAGGGGTCGCGGGCGAGGTGTACCAGTCCGGTCGAGCCCGTCGCGGTCGATGACTACGATGCGTTCTCGGCCAAGCTCGGGTTCGTCCCGCCGGGACAGCTCGGCGCCGTCGTCGGCGTGCCGCTGAGCTCGGGTGGCCACGTCGTCGGCGTGATCGGCCTCGCGTCCGCCTCGTCGGATCGGCCGTTCCGCGAGCGCGAGATCGACGCGCTGAGCCGGTTCGCGCAGCTGGCCTCGATCGCGATCGACAACGCGCGCCTGGTCGACGTCGCCCAGCGCGGCGCCCTCTACGACCCGACCACAGGACTGCCCAACCGCGAGCTCCTGACCGACCGGATCGCCCACTCCCTCGCTCGCGCCCATCCGGGCGACGTCGAGTCGATCGCGGTCGTCCTGCTCGACCTCGACCGGTTCAAGGTCATCAACGAGAGCGTCGGCCACATGGTCGGCGACCGGCTGCTGATGGCCGTCGGACAGCGGCTCGCGGGCCGGCTGCGCCCGGGCGACACGGTCGCACGGTTCGGTGGTGACGAGTTCGGGGTCATCCTCGACCCGGTCGCCGACGAGTCCGAGGCCGTGCAGATGGCCGAGGGCCTCGCGGCGGAGCTGCGCGCGCCATTCACCCAGGGCGGCCGCGAGTGGTTCATCAGCGCCTCGATCGGCATCGCCGTCGGCGACGCGGACCGCGTGACGCCCGAGGAGCTGCTCCGCGAGGCCGAGATCGCGATGGTCCGCGCCAAGGAGGACCCGGCCAACCGGGTGCTGCTGTTCGAGCCGACGATGAGCGCGGCGATGCTCGAGCGGATCGACCTCGAGAACGACCTGCGGTCCGCGCTCGTGCGCGGCGAGCTGCGCTGCCACTACCAGCCGATCGTCGACCTCCACGACGGCCGGATCGTCGGGTTCGAGGCGCTCGTCCGCTGGCAGCACCCGACCCGCGGCCTGATCCCGCCGCTCTCGTTCATCCCGATGGCCGAGGAGACCGGGCTGATCGTGCCGCTCGGTCGCTGGGTGCTCGAGACCGCGTGCCGCCAGGCCGTCGCGTGGCGGAGCAAGACGACCGGCGCGCCCCTCGTGATGTCGGTCAACCTGTCCGCCCGGCAGTTCGTCCAGGCCGAGCTCGTCGACGAGGTGCAGCGACATCCTGACGATGACCGGCCTCGAGCCCGGCGAGCTCGAGCTCGAGATCACCGAATCGGTCCTGATGGACCAGTCCGAGAGCGGGGTCCGGACGCTCCGTCGCCTGCGCGAGCTCGGCGTCCGGCTCGTCCTCGACGACTTCGGGACCGGCTACTCGTCGCTGTCCTACCTCAAGCACCTGCCGCTCGACACGATCAAGATCGACCGCTCGTTCGTCGTCGGCCTCGACGGCAAGGCGGACCGCTCGATCGTCGAGGCCGTCGTCGCGCTCGCCCACGGCCTTGGCATCGGGGTGGTCGCCGAGGGCATCGAGACCGAGACGCAGCACCGCCAGCTCATCGAGCTCGGCTGCGATCTCGGCCAGGGCTACCTGTTCTCGCCGCCCGTGCCCGGAATCGAAGCGACGCGGCTGTTGAAGCCGCGCCGCACGCCGCGTGTCGAAGCCCGGCATCGCCGGGCTGACCGCCTAGTTCCGGCCGCCGATGAGGCGGAGCATGAACAGGAAGAGGTTGATGAAGTCGAGGTACAGGTGCAGGGCGCCGATGACCGCGGCCTTCTCGAGCGAGCCGGTCTGGGCAGCGAGGTCGCCCGTCTGGATGCGCTGGACGTCGTACGCGGTCAGGGCCGTGAAGATCACGACGCCGATCACCGAGATGACCCAGCCGAGGCTGTCATTGAGCAGGAAGATGTTCAGGACGGACGCGACGAGCAGCCCGATCAGGCCCATGAACAGGAACCCGCCGAGGCTCGCGAGCGAGCGCTTGGTCACCGCGCCGTAGATGGCCGCCGCCCCGAACATCGCCGATGCGCTCAGGAACGCGGTGACGACGGAGGCTTCCTTGTAGCTGGTTGACGATCAGCCCGATCACCAGGCCGAGCGACGCCGCGTAGACGAAGAACAGGAGCAGGGCGATCGTGGCGCTGATCCGGTTGATGGCGCCGGAGATGACCACCACCAACGCCAGCTGGGCGATGAACAGGAACAGCAGGTTGCCCGCGGTGAAGGCCTGCAGCTGCCTGTTGCCAAGGACGGCCCAGGCCACGGCCGCCGACACGAGCAGTCCGACGAACATCCACACGAAGGCGTGGGTCAGGAAGGCGGCCTGGAGCCGCGCGTCCGGCTTGACCCCGAGCGCCGACGGGGACGCGTACGTGTTGGGGGTGGGGATCCGATTCTCGTTCATCGGTGCGATGGCTCCTCATCGGTCGGCTGGAACGGCCGATCCGTGCGAATAACGGTACCAGAGGTTCGGTCGCACTCCATGCGGCCGGCAGTCCTCAGGACGCGTCTCAGGTGCGTCGGCTCACCACATCAGGCCGGCATCGCGCGGGTCCCAGCGCTCGGCCAGCAGGGTGACCTTGACGTCGTGCTCGACGACGGTCTCGGCCTGCTCCTTGACCTGCGCGATCATCGAGCCCGCGTACGGGCAGAAGGGCGTGGTCAGGATCATCTTGATCTCGGTCGAATCCGGGCCGAGCAGGATCTGCTTGATCAGCGCGAGCTCGACGACGTTCATGCCGATCTCGGGGTCGACGACGTTGCGCAGGGCATCGAGGATCGCGAGCTCGGTCGCCCGTCGCTCGGGGTCGAAGGGGTTCTCGGTGGCGGTCGCGTCAGGCGCGGTGCCGCCCGCGGGGTCGGTCGTGGTGTCGGTCATGGCCGCCAGTATCCTAGCATCGCGACCTCGAGCGAATCGCCCGACACGAATCCCGCGGCGTCGTCTCAGGCGACGGGCGCCTCGTCCTTGACGACGATGCCCGGCGACCCGGTACTGGGCCGGCAGCCCGGCCGCCTCGTCGCCGGTGTAGCCCGGGACCGGCCAGCGAGCCGTCCGGCTCGAAGAAGTCGGCATAGCGCTCACGATGCTCGGCCGCGTACACGTACGCGGCCGCGATGCCGAGGGTGCGCAGCTCGGGGTGGTCGGTCTTGATCCGAGTCAGGTCGTAGCCGTTCGCGCGCAGCTCGAGGAGCTGGCGGACCGTCAGGCGCGACCCGTAGCAGAACGGCTCGCCGTTCATCACCAGCGGATCCTGCTGGACCCACTTGATCGTCATCGGACGCTCTCATCCGCCCTTGTAGAGCAGCTGCAGGAGGGCGTTGCGCTTGCGCGCGTCGCCTGCGAGGCGGCGGTGCCAGCGATAGACCTTGATCGCGGCATCGAGCGTGGCGTCCGCGGGGACCATCTCGCTCGTCCGAGAGGACGTCGGGCAGCGCCTGGTGGAGGCCGTCGCACAGCGCGATGAGGTCGTCCATCGGGACCTTGCGGCGGCGGTAGACCGGGGCGGTCTGCTCCGCGTACTCGCGGCCGACGTCGGGGACGTTCGACGCGACGCCGATCGCGACGCGATCGGCGATCAGCTCCGCGTCGAGGAGGAGCTGGCGAAGGCCGGCCTCGTCGTAGCGTCCGCGCATGTCGCGCGTCTCGGTCAGTGCGACCTGCAGCGCCCGCGTCGCGAGGCGTGACCGGGCGACACGGATCCGTTCGGCGGCGGCCGGGAACCCGGCGGTCAGGTCGAGCGGCGGGAGGCCCAGGCTTGGATGCGGCACGTCGCGAGTCTAGCGTGCGGGATGGGCGCTCGCCACGAGGCCCAGGTGTCCGCGGCGACGGGCCCGGGCCGCCCGGGTAGTGCGCGGCTACGATGACGGCGATGACCGAGCCAGGGCCGCCTCCCGCCAAAGCCGCCGAGCCCCCGCCTGGGCCGGCCGGACCGATCCCGGGCGAGCGCCGGCTGGCGCACCCGCCGTCGGATCGCTATCGGGCCGCAGAGCTGGCCGCTCGAGGTGCCGCCCCGACCGACGTCAGCCGCCCGCGGGGTGGCATATGCCGCGGTCGTCGTGGTGGTCGGCGCGCTCGCGATCACGGTCCTCGGGCGGGATCGTGACGCTGACGGGCGGCCTGCTCGCGCTCGCGGCGATCATCGGTTGGGCGACTGCATGGGCCCTCCGGATCGGTGGCGGCGCCTTCATCGTTGGCCGCCGGCGGGCTTGGCTCGCAGTCGCGCTCGCGCTGGGGAGCATCGTCCTTGGGCAGGTCGGCCTCTGGCTCTACGGCGTTGACGGAGGGCGGCGTGCTCCCTCTGGTCGACTACCTCGGCGAGGTGTTCGGGCCGCTCGTGCCCGGCGCAGGCGATCATCGCGGTCGTCGTCGCCTGGGTGGCTGCGCGATGACCGTCGAACGCGGCGGCGACGTGCGCTTCCGGCGGCCCACCGAGGCCGACTATCCCGCCGTCATCGACGTCGTCGACGAGTGGTGGGGTGGCGGCCGCCGGATGCGGGCGCTCCTCCCGCGCCTCTGGTTCCAGCACTTCTCCGGGACGTCGTGGATCGCCGAATCCGAGGATGGCCGGCTCGACGGGTTCGTCGTCGGGTTCGTCAGTCCGGACCATCCCACCGAGGCCTACATCCACATGGTCGGGACGAACCCGAACCACCGGAAGGCCGGTCTGGGGCGGGCGCTGTACGAGCGCTTCTTCGAGGACGCGCGGGCCCGCGGCGCTCGCCGGGTCAAGGCCGTCACCTGGCCCGGCAACCAGACCTCGGTCAGGTTCCACACCGCGATGGGGTTCCGGCCCGACGACGGCCCGGGCACGCAACGGCTGTACGGCACGGTCGCGTACGCCGATTACGACGGCGACGGCGAGGACCGGGTCCACTTCGTTCGGGACCTGTAGCGGACCGCGGCCTCAGACCGTCAGCGCGGCCGGCGTCAGCTGCTCGTGGAGAAGCCGGCCGAACCGCGCCGGACGTTCGTCGGCCGGCACGGCGTCGACCCATCGTCGCAGGAGCGCCTCGCCATCGGCGTACACGAACACGTAGGTCCGCCAGAGCGGGTGCTCGATGAACTCGAGGCGCTTCTCGACCGCCGACGGCGGGATGCCGCCGACCGTGACGAGGTAGTCGCGGACCTCCTCGTGCGACCGGCCGTCGGCGTGGCGCAGCATCGCCGCGTTGCCGCGGATCGCCGACAGCGCGCGCCGGGCGGGCGTCATCGCCACGACCCGTTCGGCCGCGTCACGCGCTTCGGCGGCGTCGGTGGCCAGCGCGAGGCCGGCCCGCTCGAACGTCTCGATGAGCAGGTCGACGTCATCGTCGTCGGGGACCGCGAACGACCGCCCGAGGTCGGCCAGCCCCTCGCTGACGAGGCACTCGGGCGTATTGATGAGCAGGATCGACGCCTCCAGCCGGCCGCTGCGTCTCGACCAGGTCGGCCTCCTTCCACGCGTGCTCGAGGTGGTGGCCCGGGTACGTCTCGTGGGCGACGGTCGCGATCAGGTCGGGTGCCCGGACGGGGAGGTCCGTGTTGATGTCGACCCGCGAGCGGAGGCCGCCGTCGTACCAGTTGTAGCCGGACCACGGCTGGCCATCGACGATCGAGACGCGCAGGTCCTCGCCGTCGGGCAACCCGAAGAGGCCGGCCGCGCGGACCCGGAACCGCGCCACCAGCGCGTCGATGACGTCCGGCAGCCGATCGATGGCGACCTCGAAGCGCCGGTCCCAGCGCTCAAGGCGCTCGGCGAGCGGGCCATCGCCCGGCAGAAGCTCGTCGAGCCGGGCCGCGGCGGCCTCGAACTCCGCGCCGGGGCGGCGCGGCGGGCTGGTAGGCGAAACAGCGCGCGACGTGCTCGAGGTAGGGCAGATGCTCGCCCGCCAGTGCCGCGGCGTGCGTCTCGAGCGCGACCAGCTGGGCATCGAGCCAGGCCCGCCGAGCGGGATCCGCGACCTCGGAGGCGAGGCGGGCCCGCAGGGCGACGGCGTCGTCGCGGAGTCGAGCCACCGGCGGCGGCTGCTCGATGTCGACCGTGGCCTTGAGGTCTGCCGGCCCGAAGTAGCCATCGACGAGACCCGGGATGCGCTGGTCGAGCCGCAGGCCGAGCAGGATGTAGTCGCGGGCGACCGCGTCCGGCGCCGGCACGGTCCGCGTGCCGCCGACCGCGGGCACCCGGTCGCGCGGCGGCCGACGCGCCCTCAGGCATCGCCGCCGAGCCCGCCGGTCTCGCCGACGAACGGCATGTGCTGGCGCTCGACGGCGTCGAGGCTCATCCGCAGCGCTGCTGTCTTCTGTTCGGCGACCTCGCGGACGTAGGCCGCCTCCTCGTCGGCGGTCATCGGGCGGCCGCGGACGATGTCCTTGGGCTTGCCGACCATGAGCCAGGACAGGTGGTAGCGGTCCATCGTCCCCCACGCCGTCGACAACAGGTCGTCGGAGTGCTGGAGCCAGACCCGGAGCGAGCCCATCGACGGGTCGGCGATCAGGCGATCGCCCTCCTCGACGAGCTGGCGCGTCCGGCTGATGAGCTCGTCGCGCGTCACCCGCGGACCGCCGCCGCGGATCATCGCCTCGCGGTCGGCGCGGGCGCGCTGCGTCCACGGACCGGGCAAGCCGCCGCCGATCGGGTCGCCGGCGAAGCGGGTCACGGGCAGGACCCCCGCCACGCTCGACGTGAGGAACGCCTCGTCGGCGGACGCGAGGTCGGCGACCGTCAGCCGGCCCTCGACCGGCCGCAGGCCCGAGCGGGCGCGCCCAGGCCAGCAGCCAGCTGCGCGTCGTGCCGGGCAGGATCGCGCAGTCGAGCGACGGCGTCGCGAGCTCCTCGGCACCGTCGGATCCGCGGCGGACGAGGAAGAGGTTCGCCGTCGTGCCCTCGGACAGGTGGCCGTCGATGGTGAGGAACAGGGCGTCGTCGGCGCCGGCCCGTCGGGCCTCGAGCCGCGCGTAGACGTAGTCCGCGCGCGAGGTCGTCTTGAGCGCCGCGAGCGGGTTGGCGGGGTCGCGCCGCACCGCGCGATGCGACGAGGTGCAGGCCGCGCTCGAGGTGGTCGGCCGGCGGCGGCACGCACGGGCCAGGCCTGGATGGCGATCGTGGCCGCCACATCCTCGTCGGGCGGCAGGAGGCCCCGGCCGCGGAACGGGCCCCGCGAGACCGTGATCCGGACCGATGCGTCGCCGTCGGGCCCGGCGAGGTCCTCGGCCGCCAGCAGGTCGGCGAGGCCGGTCGCGATCAGGCGATCGACATCGGCCGGCAGGGCGATCCCGAGTCCGGACGCCGACCCGCGCAGCCGCGTCACGTGCTCGGCCAGCTCGGTGGCTCGCCCGCCGCGCGCCCGCAGGGTCTCGAAGACCCCGTCGCCGAGCTGGAAGCCGCGGTCGAAGACCGACAGATGCGGGACGTCGGCGGGCAGCACCCGCCCGTCGACCCAGACATGACGTGGACCGGCCATCGGCCTTACGCGACCTCGATCGCCGCCGATCGCGGACAGCGGGCCGCGTGCCTTGGCCACGGTCTCGTCCCACTCGGCCGCCGGGTCGCTCCGGTAGGTGATCCCGCCGCCGACGTGGAGCGTCATCTGGCGGCCGTCCGCGACGAACGTCCGGATCGCGATGCTCGTCTGCATCGCCCCGTCCGGCGCCGATCCAGCCGATGGCGCCCGTGTACGGGCCCGCGTCGGACCGGCTCGAGCTCCTCGAGGATCTCCATGGCGCGGATCTTCGGCGCGCCGGTGATCGAACCGCCCGGGAACGCCGCGGCGAGCAGGTCGAAGGCGTCGAGCCCGGGGTTCAGGCGGCCCGGTCACGGTCGAGACCAGGTGCTGGACCGCGGCCGTCCGCTCGAGCCGGCACAGCCGTGGGACGCGGA
Source organism: uncultured Chloroflexia bacterium (assembly GCA_963704775.1). Classification (GTDB taxonomy): domain Bacteria; phylum Chloroflexota; class Limnocylindria; order Limnocylindrales; family CSP1-4; genus SPCO01. The sequence continues at coordinate 908,340 of CAVPHR010000001.1, forward strand.
CGCTCCCCGGGCGACAGACGCGGCCGAGGTCGTTGCGCAGCACGTCGACGATCATCACGTTCTCGGCGCGGTCCTTGGCGCTCGAGAGCAGCTCGCGCGCGAGCGCCCGGTCCTCGTCTCGCGTCCGGCCTCGTCGCCTGGTGCCCTTGATCGGGTCGCTCGTGACGTGGCCGTCGGCGTCGACGGCGAGGAACGGCTCCGGCGAGGCCGACAGCAACGCCCGCGGCCGGCCGGTCAGCGGGCTCGACCCGAGGTCCAGGTACGCCGAGAAGAGCGACGGATCGCCCGTCCGCAGGCGCCGGTAGCGCTCCCACGGGTCGGCATCGAACGGCGTCTCGAGACGCCGGGTCAGGTTCGCCTGGTAGATGTCGCCGCGCGCGATGTGCTCGCGGACGGCCTCGACGCCGGCCTCGTACGCGGCACGCGACAGCTGCGAGCGGAACGCGAGCGGCGGCCCGCCGGCGACAGCAGCCGTCTCCTCGCGATCCCGATCGCCGGTCGCCCGCGCGAACGAGCCTCCCGTCAGCCGGGCGTGGACGTCATCGAGCCGTCGCGCGAGCCGGCGCGAATCGCCGTCGAGTGCCCGGCCGGCCGAGCCAGGCGTGACCGGTCCGCGGTCCCAGGCGACCACCCAGTCGTGCAGGGCGAGGCGCAGGAGCGGCAGTCCCTGGTCGTCGACGGCGATGGACGGGAGCCGTTCCAGCGCGTGGCCGAGGTCGTAGCCGAGGAAGCCGACCAGGCCGCCGATGAAATGCGGCGCGTCGGCGGGGACGACGACCGTGCGGTCCAGCCGGGCCAGGAGCCGGCGGGCGACCGCGAACGGGTCGTGGCCGGCGGCGGGAGCCTCGAGGACGGCGACGGGATCGGCGGTCAGGTACGTCCAGCGGGCGTTGCGACCCGGCCGGGCGCTCTCGAGCAGGACCAGCCCGGGCAGGTCGCGGAAGCGACTCGGCGACGTCGATCGCGCGCATCGCGGCCAACCGCTCCGGCAGTCGTCGAAGTCGCAGGGCGGCCTTGTCACGAGGCGTGGGGATCACCGGCCGATGATACGGCCGAGGACCGGAACATCGCCGCTCGGCCGCCCGCCGGCGCCGCTAGCATCCCCGGATGCGTGCACGTGACCTCGGCATCGTCATCGGGCGTGGGCGGCCCGGTCCACACAACGCGATCACCGACGTCGCCGGTGTCCGCGTCGGGCACACGACGCTCATCGCGGGCGACGGACCCCTGGTCGCGGGCACCGGGCCGGTCCGGACCGGCGTCACCGTCGTCGTGCCCCACGACGGCGACCCGTGGACCGAACCGGTCTTCGCCGGCTGCCATCGCCTGAACGGCAACGGCGAGCTGACCGGGCTCGAGTGGATCCGCGAAGTCGGGGCAGCTCGGCGGCGTCATCGGCCTGACGAACACGCACAGCGTCGGGCGTCGTCCACGACGCCCTCATCGCCCAGGAGGTGACCGCCTCGAACGGCACGCCGTTCTGGTCGCTGCCGGTCGTCGGCGAGACATGGGACGGCAGCCTCAACGACGTCAACGGGTTCCATGTCCGGCCGGAGCACGTCGCGGCTGCGGTGGCGGCGGCGAGCGCCGGGCCGGTCGCCGAGGGAGGCGTCGGCGGCGGCACCGGGATGGTCTGCCACGAGTTCAAGGGCGGGATCGGGACGGCGTCGCGGGTCGTCCCCGACGAGGCCGGCGGCTGGACGGTCGGCGTCCTCGTGCAGGCCAACTACGGTCAGCGCGAGCGGCTGCGGATCGACGGCGTCCCCGTCGGCGAGGCGATCCCCACGACCGAGCTCTCATCGCCCTACGACGAATCCGATGCGGCCGACGCCGCGCGGGCCGCGCTCGGCGCGCGCGACCGGCCCCGTGCCGAAAGCGGCTCGATCATCATCCTGGTCGCGACCGACGCGCCCCTGCTGCCCCACCAGTGCGACCGGCTCGCGCAGCGGGCCGGGCTCGGCCTCGCCCGCATGGGCGGCACGGGCGGCCACTACTCGGGCGACCTGTTCCTCGCCTGGGCGACCGGCAATCGCCACCTCCCGACGCCGTCCGGCGAGGGCGACGCGCGCTCGACCGTTGACGTCCGGATGGTCGCCGATCGCGTGATGGACCCCCTGTTCGACGCCACGATCGAGGCGACCGAGGAGGCGATCGTGAACGCCCTGGTGTCCGCGCAGACGATGGTCGGGCGCGACGGGGTGACGGCCCACGCGCTGCCCCACGACCGGTTGCTCGAGACGATGGCCCGCTACGGGCGACCGGCGCGCCCGTCGGGATGACCGCGGTCCGGCCGGCCGTCCCGGCCGACATCCCGGCGATCGCCGCGATCCTGGCCGCGAACGACGAGCCGGTCGACTGGCCCGACGTCGCGGGCTGGCCGTACGTCGAGCACCTGCTCGGCCCGGGCGCGGTCGCGGTCGCGGAGGTCGGACGGCGATGTCGCCGGGTTCGCCGGCGCGATCGACGTGGGCGACGCGCGCTTCCTGACCGACCTGTTCGTCGACCCGGCCCGGCACGAGCACGGCATCGGGCGCGCGCTCCTCGATGCGGCCATGGACGGGGCCGCGGCGCGCATGACGAACAGCTCCGCCGACCCGCGGGCCCTCGGGCTCTACATCCGCTCGGGGATGCGGCCGTGGTGGCCGCTCCTCTATCTCGTCGGCGAGGTGGCCTCGCTGGGCCGGCCGCCCGACGGGCATCGACTGGTCGCCCGCCTCGATCGAGGAGACGGCCCGCTGGTCGCGAACGTGGACCGGCGCCGATCGGTCGGCCGACTTCGGGTACTACGCGAGCCTGCCGGACGCCGCCGGCTTCGTCGTCACCGACGGCGGTGCCGTCGCAGCGGTCGGCTGGGCGCGGCGCGCTCGGCGGGAAGCCGGGCGGTCGCTCGACCACGTCTCGATCGCCCCCGATGCCGACCCCGTCCGGGCCGCGCTCGGGGCGTGGCACGCGGCGGCACCCCGGCGGCGAGCGCGTGATGGGCTGCGTCCCGGGGCCGCATCCGGTCGTGCCGGTGCTGCTGGACGCACGGGATCCGGATCGCCGACCGCGACCAATGGTGCGCCAGCGACCCGGATCTGATCGATCCCGTTCGGCTGTTGCCGAGCCCGAGCTTCCTCTAGCGTTCCCCGGCTTCCCGCGGGGCGTCTCCTAGCTGACGGCCACCGGGGCCGGCTTCTCGATCGGCACGCCGATCAGGCTGCCGTACTCGGTCCAGCTGCCGTCGTAGTTGCGGACGCGCTTGTAGCCGAGCAGCTCGTGGAGGACGAACCAGGTGTGGCTCGAGCGCTCGCCGATGCGGCAGTAGGCGATGACGTCCTTGTCGGGGGTGACGCCCTTGGCCTCGTACAGCGCGGCCAGCTCGTCGGCCGGCTTGAACGTGCCGTCCTCGCGCACGGTCTGGGCCCACGGCACCGACGCGGCGCCCGGGATGTGGCCGGCCCGCTGGGCGGTCTCGCTCATGCCCGGGGGCGCGATGATCTCGCCGTTGAACTCGGCCGGGCTGCGCACGTCGACCAGGGCCAGGCCCTCGTCGCCGAGGCGCGGCAGGATGTCGTCGCGGTAGGCGCGCAGCGCGAAGTCGGGCTCGGGCAGCTGGTAGCCGGTCGTGGCGTGGTCGGGCGCGTCGACGGTCAGCGGCAGGCCCTGGTCGAGCCAGTACTTGCGGCCGCCGTTGAGGATGCGCACGTCGCGATGGCCGTACAGCTTGAGCTGCCAGTAGGCCCACGCCGCGAACCAGTTGTTGTTGTCGCCGTACAGCACGATCGTCGTGTCCGGGCCGATGCCCGACGCCTGGAGCAGGGCGCTGAAGTCCTCGCGCCCGGCGATGTCGCGCCGGATGCCGTCGGCCAGCTGGCTGGTCCAGTCCCAGCCGACCGCGCCCGGGATGTGGCTCTGGTCGTAGGCCGTCGTGTCCACGTCGACCTCGACGAAGCGCACGTTCGGGTCGTCCAGGTGGGCCTGCGCCCAGGTCGCGTCGACGAGCGTGTCGGCGGTCGCGTAGCCGTTGTCTCCCATGGGTCTCGTTCCCTCCTTGCTTGCCAGGCCCGCGTGCCTTGCGGGCATCCTCTCAGAGGCCGTTCGGGGTGTGTCGCGACTCGGGTCAGTCGCCGGTGGTGAGTCGATCCCGGCGGCTGAACTCCGCGAGCCGCTCGGTACACGAGGCGGCCTCGCGTCTCGCCTGGTTGACGATCCACGGGATCGACCCGACTGGAATCCTCGATGGTGAGGGCCGGTCCGTACGGCCCGTCCTCGAGCTCGAAGCCGGCGCAGGTTGCGGTAGTCGGCCATCCAGTTCGCGCCGAGCTGGATGACGACGGCCGCCACGACCGGCGCCGGGAAGATCCAGTCGAGGTAGGTCGCGTTGAGGCGATCGACGATGTCCGCCAGCCGGACCGGCTGGCCGCGCGGGATGCGGGCGAGCAGGTCGATGACGCGGACGGCCGTGAACGGATCGCCGGACTCCGCGACGGCCGGCGGCGCGATGTTCGGGTCGGGCAGGCCGGCCGGTGCGGGTCGCAGCGGACCCAGCCCGACGGACGGGATCGGACGGTCGGACACGGGAGCGTCAGTCACGAGGCGGGGATCTCCGACTGGTTCACTAGGGATTCGGGCCCGAAGCCTATCACGAGGTCATCGCGGATGCCAGCCTCCCCGCACACGAACGAACCTTCATCGTCCCGACACCCCACGCTCACCGTCTGGCGTCATGCTTGACTTCGCCGGGCGACCGCCCCGGTGCCGTTCCGCGCATGCGGCCGGTCGTCGTCGCTACCACGTGAGCCATGCTGCCTCCGACCGACCCAGCCCAGACCCCGCCCGACCCGACCACCCAAGGTGTCGTGCCCGCCCCGCCGCCGGCCGCGCCGCTGCAACCGATCCCCTCCCCTGCCGCGCCGGCACCGACGAGCGGCCGGCGCCGGCCCCGGATCCGACGCTCGGTGCTCGCGATCGTCCTCGTCGCGACGTTCGCCGTCGGCATCGGCGTCGGACGCGTCGCCCCGCTCGGCCTCGGCGACACCGGAGCGAGCGCCTCGGGCGGCACGTCCGCACAGGAGTTCGACCTCATCCGCCAGGCATGGGACACGCTCCACAAGGAGTACGTCGGCCGGGCTGACCTCGACGACCGGACCTTGGCCTACGGGGCCATCAACGGCCTGACCGAGGCCGTCGGCGACACGGGCCACACCTCGTTCCTGACGCCCGAGGAGCGGGCGGCACGCAACGACGAGCTGTCCGGGTCGTACGTCGGGATCGGCATCCGCATCGACGTGACCGACGGCGGTCAGCCGCTCGTCGAAGGCGTCTTCCCGAACAGCCCGGCGGCGGCAGCCGGCATCCTGGCCGGGGACATCATCGAGAGCGTCGACGGCCAGTCGACCACCGGCCACGGCCTCGACGACGTCGCCGGCTGGATCCGCGGCGAGGCCGGGACCTCGGTCGAGCTGACCGTCCGGGCCGGCACCGATGGCCCGCCACGCACCTACACGATCAAGCGGGCGGACGTCCCCATCGAGTCCGTCTCGTGGACGCTCGTCCCGGGCAGCCGGACCGCCCTGCTCCGCCTCGACTCGTTCTCGCACGGCTCGGCCGACGACATGGTCAAGGAGCTCAAGGCGATCAAGGAGGCCGGCGCCGACCGGCTGGTCCTCGACCTGCGCGGCAACCCGGGCGGCTTCGTCAACGAGGCCACCGGCATCGCCAGCCAGTTCATCGCCTCGGGCGACGTCTATGTCGAGCGGAACGCCGACGGCAAGGAGACGCGCCACCCGGTCTCGCCCGACGGGGTCGCGCTGGACCTGCCGCTCGTGGTCCTGGTCGACAAGAACACCGCCAGTGCCGCCGAGATCCTCTCGGGTGCGCTGCAGGATGCCGGCCGTGCCCAGGTCGAGGGCGTCACGACGTTCGGGACCGGGACGGTCCTCGGCGAGTTCGAGCTGTCCGACAAGTCGGCCTTGCGGATCGGGACCGTCGAGTGGCTTACGCCCAAGGGCCGGCAGATCTGGCACCACGGCATCACGCCGGACGTCGTCGTCGAACGCCCGAGCGATGTCGCGCCGCTCACGCCGGAGGAGGTCCGCGATATGACGCCCGCAGCCGTCGATTCGATGACCGACCCGCAGCTCGCACGGGCGCTCAGCCTGGTGGCGTCGGTTCGCTAGGGTCCGGCTCGTTCACCGGCGTCGAGTCGTCGAGGGCGGCCGCGTCGGAGTCGTCGGGGTCGGCCGCGGCGGTCGCGTCGTCGCCGAATCGGCTGCCGGGTCGGGTGCGCCGGGCACGTCGATGCTCAGCCGGCCACCGTCCGCGGCCGCCACCGGCGCGAGCGGCTTGCCCTGCTCGACGAGCTCGGGCGGTGGCTTCGTCGCGCGGAAGACCTGGTAGTCGAAGCCGACGATCGCCGAACCCATCGCCTGCCCGAGCGACGTGCGCTTGCGCTTGCTCATGCCGCGGCCGTCGGGAGCGGCTCGACCGACGGCGCCCGACGGCGGATCCCCAGCGCCGCGAACCCGGCGACGATCGCGATCCAGCCGGCTGCCACGAACGCGGCGGCGTAGTCGCCGACGTTCTCGCGGACCACACCGGCCGCGAACGCGGCGATCGCCGCGCCGAGCTGGTGCGCCGCGAACACCCAGCCGTACACGATCCCGACGTTCTGCCGGCCGAAGGCATCCGCGACGAGCGCAACGGTCGGCGGGACCGTGGCGATGTAGTCGAGGCCGAACAGGATGCTGAAGGCCAGGATCCCCATCGAGTCGTGCACGAACGGCAGGAAGAGCAGGCTGATGCCCCGGAAGGTGTAGTAGATCAGCAGCAGCTTGCGGGGGTCGTGTCGGTCGGTCAGCCAGCCCGACGCGATCGTGCCGACGAAGTTGAACGCGCCCATCACCGCGAGCGCTCCCGCGGCGGCCGGGGCCGCGAACCCGTGATCCACCGCATGGCTGATGAAGTGCTGGCCGATGAGGCCGTTGGACGTCGCGCCGCAGACGAGGAACGTCGTCGCGAGGAACCAGAAGTCCGACGAGCGGACCGCGCGGCGCATGACGCCCGGATCCGGTTTCGGGCCTGGGGCGATCGTGGCTCCGGCCTCGGCTCCTCGCGGCAGGACGCCGACGTCGGACGGGTCGTCGCGCAGCCAGAGGACGACCGGGATGATCAGCAGCAGGGCGATGGCCGCCATCACCACGGCGGCCGCCCGCCAGCCCGACGTGACCGCCAGCGTCGTGAGGAACGGGAAGAAGATGAGCTGTCCCGCGCTGACGCTGGCGCCGAAGACGCCGACCACGAGGCCGCGGTCCTTGATGAACCAGCGGTTGGCGATCGTCGGCCCGAGGACGCTCGCGACGAGGCCGCTGCCGAGGCCGGCGAGGAACCCGAAGAAGACCGTGACCTGCCAGATCTCGCGCGCGAAGCCGGACAGGATCAGGCCGGCGGCCGTGACGACCAGGCTGAGCAGCGTCACGCCGCGGATCCCGAACGAGGCCATCAGCCGGCCCGAGATCGGGCCCGCGAGGCCGTACGTCAGCAGCCCGACGGCGGCGGCAAAACTCAGGGCCGCGGTCGACCAGCCGGGCTCGCCCTGCATCGAGATCAGGAACGCGCCCGGTGCCGCGCGAACTCCGGCGGTCGCCAACAGCACCAGGGCCGTGACGGCGACGATGATCCAGCCGTAGAAGATCGTGCGGCGCATCACCGGAGACTACCCGAGCACGGCCACTGGGTCCGGGTCGGTGGCTGCTGGACGAGACCCTAGAGCAGTTCCCCGTGGGCGGACGCTGTCGGCTCGCCCTCGCGGGGCCGTGGCTCCTCGCCGGGACCGTACTCGGGCGTCGCCTCGACGTCGCCCGGCCTCGAGGACCCGCAGCCCGTCGCGTGACTGGCCCTCGATGGCGCCGACGCCGAACGGCACCCACTTCGACGGATCCTGGAGCCGGTGGGCCTCGGTGTTGCCGCGGGTGTGGACCTCGGAGAAGCCCTTGGGCTCGATCCACATGCGCTCGCCCTCGAGCAGGCCCAGGATGCCGGACTGGCCGGCCTCGGGGCGCTCGTGCTGGCAGTACGTGCAGGCAGCCGAGTCGTGCCGCTCGTACGTCTCGGGCTCCTCGTACGTGGTGATGTAGCCCTCGTAGTTGCGCAGAACGACCTTGTGGTCGCTGTACGAGATCAGGTAGTTGGGCATGACCGGGATCTTGCCGCCACCACCGGGCGCGTCGATGACGAATGTCGGGACCGCGTAGCCGGACGTGTGGCCGCGCAGGCCCTCCATGATCTCGAGACCCTTGCCGACCGGCGTCCGGAAGTGCCCGGACCCTTCGACGAGGTCGCACTGGTACAGGTAGTAGGGCCGGATCCGGTTGGCGACGAGCTTGTGGACGAGCGAGCGCTGGATGTGGACGCAGTCGTTGACGCCCGCGAGCAGGACGCTCTGGTTCCCGACCGGGAGGCCGGCTCGCGTCAGCTTGTCGACCGCGCGCGAGACCTCGGGCGTGATCTCGTTGGGGTGGTTGAAATGGAGGTTGATCCAGAGCGGGTGGTACTTCGCGAGCACCTCGCACAGCTCGTCGTCGATGCGCTGCGGGAGGAAGACCGGCACGCGGCTGCCGATCCGGATGATCTCGATGTGGGGGATCTCGCGGAGGCCGCGCAGGATCTTCTCGAACAGCTTCGGCGCGAGCGTCAGGCCGTCGCCCCCGGAGATGAGCACGTCGCGGACCTGCGGGGTCCGCCGCAGGTACTCGAGCTGGGCCTCGTGGTCGCGGCTGTTGAAGTTCTGGGTCGGGTCGCCGACGATCCGCGAGCGGGTGCAGTAGCGGCAGTACGAGGCGCACTGGGTCGTGACGAGCATCAGGACGCGATCGGGATAGCGATGGACGAGCCCCGGCACCGGGGAGTGGCGGTCCTCCGCGAGCGAGTCCTCCATCATCGCGGTGAAGGCCTGCTGCTCGCGACCGGTCGGGATGACCTGGCGGCGGATCGGGTCGTTGGGGTCGTTCGGGTCGATCAGGCTGATGAAGTAGGGCGTGATGTCGACACGGAACTTGTCCGGCGCCGACAGGCCGAGGCGCTCATCGTCGGTGAGGTTCAGGACCGACTCGATCTCGGCGAGGTCGTTGACCCGGTGACTCAGTTGCCAGCGCCAGTCGTTCCACTGCTCGTCGGGGATGTCCGCCCAGAGCGGGGCGCGCCGGCTGACGGCGGGCAGGCCATCGGACCCGAGCACGCGTGCCGGGTCGGCGAGGTTGACGAACGGCGCCTCGGCGGCCGCATGCGCAGCATCCTGGTGAGCGACGGCGGACTTGATCTCCTGGGCGTCCACGCGGCGGACCTCCTGCGACAGGCAACCGACGAGCGACCGCGAGTGCGGCCGGCGACGCATAAAGTCTATGCAGTCTGCAAGTCGGCGCGATGATAGCGCGATGGTCCGGTCCGGTCCACGCATCGGTTCACCGGGAACGGCCGCGCGGGAACCGTGCGTTGCAGACGGAGGTCTGAGCGGCATGATGGTCAGGAACGAGCCGTGAAGCTGCTCCGCAGCCCGTGGACCCGGGCGTTCCTCGTCTGGACGATCGTGCTCACCGTCGCTCGCGGTCCTGCTGGCGCTCGACGCTGTCATCGGGCTCCTGCGCGCCGATGACGCGTGCTTCTTCCAGGTCGGTCCGTGTCCGGAGTTCGGGGACGCGAATCACGTCCGCCTGTGCGGTCGCCTTCTTCGGGATCCCGCTGATCTGGCTGGTGGGCGTCCTGGTCGGTGCCGTCGCCCACGTCGCTGGCGAGGCGACGCCGGGCTACTCCCCGATGACCGCCCAGAGCAGGCCCATCATGATGAAGAAGCCGCTGAAGAGGGCGATCAGGCCCAGCGCGCCGTAGGGCGAGCCGGCACCCTCGTGGGGGACGAGCTGCAGGCCGATCCCGAAGACGAGCGCCCACGCGACGAACAGGAACGCGAACAGGAACCGCGCGTTCGGGTTGGTGACACGCCGGACCCAGCGAGCCCCGCCTTCGGTCGAGAGTGCCGCCTTGAGCACGATCCCAAGCATCAGGATGACGATGGCGGCGGAGATCCCGAACGGGATGGGCTGCTGGAACGGGACCAGGAAGAGCTGCACGGATCCCTCTCGCGGTCGGCCGTGATGGACGGGCTCGATGCTAGCAGATGGGACCTCGGCTCTATCGGGCGACCGGGACTAGGATGACGAGGTGACCCCCTTCGACCGTCTTGGCCGGTTCATCGCGCGACGCGCACGGTGGGTGGTCGCGGCGTGGGCCCTGTTGGTGCTGGCCGCCCTCCCGCTCGCGCCGCAGGTCCCGGGACGCCTGAGTGCCGGCGGGTTCATCCTCGACGATCTGGAGTCCGCGCGCGCGAAGGCCCTTCTTGGCCGCGAGCTCGGCGCACCGCCGTCGGCCCTCGTCATCGTCTTCGACAGCCCGACGATCGAGGCAGGCACACCCGCCTTCGAAGGCCCTGCCGCGGCAGCCGTCGCGGACATCGCCGGGGCCCCGCACGTCGCGCGGGTCGTCTCGCACCTCGTCGCGCCCAGGCAGGTCTCGGCCGACCGCCACACCGCGTACGACATCGTCTTCCTCGACCTGCCGCCCGACGACTCGCCGAAGGCGCTGCCGATCCTGCGCGAGCGCCTGCACGAGGCCCCGGGCCTGACGGTCGAGCTGGCGGGCGGACCCGCCTTCTACGGCGACGTGCAGACCGTATCGGAGGCCGACCTCCAGCGGAGCGAGGTCATCTCGCTCCCGCTCGCAGCGCTGGCGCTGCTCGTGGTCTTCGGCTCGGCCGTCGCGGCCGGGGTCCCGCTGATCGTCGGCGGGACCGCGGTCCTGGTGGCGCTCGCGGCGATCTTCCTGGTCGCCTCGGTCATGCCGATGAGCATCTTCGTGCTCAACCTCGCGACGCTGCTCGGTCTCGGCCTGGGCGTCGACTACTCGCTCCTGCTGACGAGCCGCTTCCGCGAGGAGCTGGCGCTGCGGCCACCGGGCCCGACACGTGTCGCCGACTCGGTGCGGGTCACGGTCGCGACCGCCGGCCGGGCGGTGTTCTTCAGCGGCCTGACGGTCCTCCTCGGCCTGCTCGGGCTGATCCTCTTCGAGTTCATGATCCTGCGCTCGGTCGGCATCGCCGGTGCGATCGTCGTGGGTCTGGCCGTCGCCTCGGCGCTGACGCTGCTGCCCGCGGTCCTGATGCTCATCGGCGACCGGATCGACCGCTTCGCCATCCGTCGCGTCCGGGCCGGCGCCGATGGCGACGGGTCGTGGTCCCGGCTCGCCCGGCGGGTGATGCGCCATCCGGTCGCCGTGCTGGTGCCGACGCTGGCGTTCCTGTTGCTGCTCGGTTCGCCGTTCCTGCACATCCGGTTCAACGCCCCGGACGCCTCGATCCTGCCGCCCGAGGTGCCGTCGCGCGCCGCCTTCGACCGGCTGAGGGCCCAGTTCGGCGAGGGCGAGTTCGCGCCCCTTGTCCTCGCGATCCAGTTGCCCGGTCCGGCGACCGATCCAGCCCAGCTGGCCGCGCTGTACGACTATTCACGGCGGCTCGCGGCCGACCCGCGGATCGTGCGCGTGGACGGCCTGGTCGATGTCGATCCGCGGCTCAGGCTCGCGCAGTACCAGCTTCTCTACGGCGACCCGAATGGCCCGCGCGACCGCTACGTCGCGCAGGCGCTCGGGGCCACGACCAACGGCGACGTGACCGCGTTCACGCTCTACACGCCCTACGGTCCGAACCGCGATGAGGGCAAGGCGCTCGTCGCCGACCTGCGCCAGCCGATCGGCCCACTCGCCCCACCGGCGGGTGCGGTCGTGCTTGTCGGCGGCGGGGCCGCGGACGTGACCGACGTCGTTGACCGCGTGGCCGCGGACTTCCCGCGCACCGCGCTCTTCATCATCGTGACGACGTACCTCGTCCTGTTCGTCCTGCTGCGCTCGGTCATCCTGCCGGCCAAGGCGCTGGTGATGAACACGCTCTCGATCGTGGCGAGCTTCGGGGCCCTGGTCTGGATCTTCCAGGACGGCAACCTGTCCGCGCCCCTCGACTTCCAGCCGCTGGGCTTCGTCGAGACCACCCAGCCGGTGATCCTGTTCTGCGTCCTGTTCGGCCTCTCCATGGACTACGAGGTCTTCCTGCTGTCGCGGATGAAGGAGGTCTGGGACCGGACCGGCGACAACGTCGAGGCCGTCGCGAGCGGCCTCGAGCGGAGCGGCCGGATCGTCACCTCGGCCGCGCTCATCGTCGTGCTCGTCGCGGGCTCGTTCGCGTTCGCCGACATCGTGCTGATCAAGGCGCTCGGCGTCGGCATGGCGATCGCGGTGGCGCTCGATGCGACGGTCGTCCGCGCGCTGCTCGTGCCGGCCACGATGCGCCTGCTCGGTCGCTGGAACTGGTGGATGCCGAGCTCGCTCGAGCGGCTCGTCGGCAGCCGCCTGCCGGCGTCCGAGGCCGACGTCGAGGCGGCGACCCGATGAAGCGCACCACGGCCATGCTCCTGGCCGCCGTCCTGCTGACCGCGTGCACTGCTGGTGGGGGCGGGCCGATCCTCGCCAACCCGACGGCCCCGCGACCCAGCGTCACGCCCCCGACGGCGACGGCCGACGCCGGTCCCGGATCCACTCCCCGTCGAACTGCCGCGGGACGACGGCCCGCACGACCGCCTGACCGAGTGGTGGTACTACACGGGCCACCTCCGATCCGATGACGGCGGTCGGTACGGCTTCGAGTACGTCGTCTTCCGGGCGGAACGCGGCGCCTTCCCGACCTCGTGGGCCTCGCACCTCGCGGTGACCGACGAGACCGGCGATCGATTCATGTACGCGCAGCGACTCGAGGTCGGGGCGCAGGTCGATCGCTCGCCGCGAGGCGTCACCGGCGAGCCGGTCGGCTTCGACCTCTCGCTCTCGGGCCTCGACCCGTCGCGCCCGGTGACTGCGGGACGACCGGCCTGGACGATGGCCGGCTCGCTCGGGACCGACCACCTGTCCGCCGCCCTGGCGCCCGACGAGGCGACCACCGCCGGCATCCCGGACGGGCTGGGCCTCGACCTGGCGCTCCAGGCGACGAAGGAGCCGGCCCTGCACGACACCGACGGCTGGATCGACTTCGGCGCCGGCGGCGGTTCCTATTACTACTCGCGCACCGCGATGACGGCGGCGGGCACGCTGACCCTCGACGGTCGCGAGCTGCAGGTGACGGGCCAGGCATGGTTCGACCACCAGTGGGGGGACTTCATCTCGGTCGGTGGCGGCGGCTGGGACTGGTTCGCCGTCAACCTCGCGGACGGCACGGACATCACGCTCTCGCTCGTCCGCGACGCCGACGGCTCGTACCCGCTGGTCTACGGGACCGTCGTCGACGCCATCGGAACGGCCCGTCACCTGCCCGCCGATGCGTTCACGGTCGCGGTGACACGGCGCTGGCAGAGTCCGGCGACCGGCGCGGACTACCCGGCCGGCCTGGACCGTCACGATCCCATCCGAGCACCTGGTCATCGGGCTGCAGCCGACGGTCGCCGCGCAGGAGCTCGACACGCGGCCGACGACCGGCGTCATCTACTGGGAGGGGTCGCAGCGGGTCGATGCGACGCGGGGCGGCATCGCTGTCGCGGGTGAGGCGTACGTGGAGCTGACCGGCTATGCGCCAGCGCTGACCGCCGCGCCGTGAGCCGGAGGCCTAGTCGATCGCGCCGTAATCGACGACGGGAAGCTCGGAGCCGGCGGTCGCGGCCAGGGCGCGCGCTTCGGTGTCGAGCTTGGCTACCTTCTTGAGGACCGTCAGCATCGACTTGCCCGACGCCTTGTAGGCCTTCTTGTTGGAGATCGACTTCGCGAGGGCCGCGCGCGAGGTCGAGGTGACCTTGTCGTAGAAGGCGCTGCGCGAGGCGGCCAGGGCCGCCGCGTCCGGCCAGCTCGCGAGGGCCTCGACGTACTTCGAGCCCACCGCGACATCGGCGCCGAGGGCGCGCAGCGCGCGGGCGATGTTGTCCGGCCGATTCGCCCGCACGGCGCTCGCGAGCGACGCGCCGTCTTCTGCGATGCGCTGGTCGAGGAGGGCGATCTGGCGCATCGCAGCAAGCGATGCCTTCGGGGCGACGGCGGGAGGCGCGGTCTGGCCGGGCGCGAGGCTGGCGGCGGGACCGTTGCCCGGGGTGAAGACGCCGTTCGGGTTCGTCCCGGCCTGGGTCGTTGACGGCAGCCCGAGCCCGACCGCGACGGACATCGCGAGGCCGCCAAGGAGGATCCCCATGACGAGCCCGAACGAGAGGAGGCCGCCGGCTCGCTTGAGCGTGACGCCGAAGACCAGCCGGGTGCTGCAGCCGGGGCACTTCCACGTGCCGTCGGGCAGTGGCCGCGCGCAGACGGGGCAGTTGAAGACGTGCGCGTCGGCATCCCCGATGCCATAGCTCGGCGTACGGGGAGGCTTCGGCGCGGTCAGCGCCGACAGGCTCGGACGGGGCAGGGCGTGCCAGCTCCGTCGGAGCGACTCCGTCTTGCCGCGCAAGATATGGATCGTCATCGACCAAAGTGTGCGGCCGGGACGGCAGGGTCTACCCCGGGCCGATGGTCCCGTCGGCACGACGTACGTTCGGCGTTGAGGTGCAGTTAGGAGTACCTGTCTGAGCCTCCTTATTGAGACTCAGTCCAGATTCGTGCTATGGTCGGCGCGATGGGAGATCCAGAACCGCTCCTCGTGTCCCTCGATCGCGCCGGGTACCGCCTGACGACGCCGAGGCGCGCCGTCGCCCAGCTCATCGCCGACCAGGTCGGCCATTTCTCGGCGGCCGATCTCGTGCGCGAGGCTCGAAGCCGTCGCCTCGGGATCGGACGGGCGACGATCTTCCGCACGCTCGAGGTCCTCTCCGAGCTGGGCGTCGTCGAACGGCTGGACCTGCCGAGCGGCGAGCACGCGTACATCGGCTGCGCGCCGACCCACCACCACCATGTCGTGTGCTCGAGCTGCGGACGCGCCGCCGAGATCCCCGATGCGGGCCTGCGGACCGTCGTCCGCGAGGTCGCCAGGCGGACCGGGTTCCGCGTCGAGGAGCACCGCCTCGAGCTGTTCGGGTTGTGTCCGGCCTGCCAGGCCGCCGCCCCGACGCCGATCCGCCGAACCGCCTGACCCATCCATCGACTGCCGGCGATGACGACCCCATCCCGCCTCTGGCTGAGACTCGATATCAGCCGCTGGTGGCACCCCGCCTTCCTGGCCCTGGTCCTGCTGGCGTCGACGGCCACGGCCGGCGCGTGCGCTCCTGGCCCCGCGACGTCCGGAGCGGACGACGCGGTCACGGTCGTCGCCACGACGACCGTCTTCGCCGACATCGTGGCCAACGTCGGCGGCGACCGGGTCACGGTCCGCTCGATCATCCCGGCCGGCGTCGGGCCCGAGGACTACGAGCCCAAGCCCGATGACGCGCGCGCGCTCGACGGAGCCGACCTCATCGTCTCCAACGGCGCTCGGCCTCGACGACTTCCTCGACGGGCTGATCGAGGCGAACGGCGAACGACGCCCCGCGACTCGTCCTCGGTGACGGGATCCCGACGCTCACAGTCGACGGCGAGGCCAACCCGCACTTCTGGCTCGATCCTTCGATCGTCTGTCAGCGCACTACCTGCCTGCCATCGAGGCGAAGCTCGACCGAGATCGACCCGGCCGGCGCGGCGACATACCGAGCGAACGCCGCGGCCTACGCCGGTCAGGTCCAGGCGATGGACGCCGAGCTCACGGCCGAGGTCGGCACGATCCCGGCGGCGGACCGCAAGCTCGTCACCTTCCACGACGCGTTCCCGTACTTCGCGCGGCACTACGGCTTCGAGCTCGTCGGGGTCATCCTCGGGAGCCCGGGCCAGGAGCCGTCGGCCGGCGACCTCGCCGCGCTGATCGACACGGTGAAGGCGGCGGGCGTGAAGGCGGTCTTCAGCGAAGCGCAGTTCAGCCCGAGCCCTGGCCGAGACGCTCGCCGCAGGAGGCCGGCGTCGAAGGTCGTCACGACCCTGTACAACGATGCCCTCGGCCCCGCGCCGGCCGACACCTACCTGGGGATGATGCGCTGGAACATCGGCCGGGATCGTCGAGGCGCTGCGACGCGTGACCGACGATCGCGCGTCCGGCTCGCACGGTGTCAGCGCTGGATACGGGGACCGCATCGCCCTCGACGGACGTCGGCCTCGACGATCCGGGGCGGGTCGCTGCTCGCGATCATCGGACCCAACGGCGCGGGCAAGAGCACGCTGCTCAAGGTCATCGCCGGGCTGCTGCCGGTCCGGACGCGGGACGGTCGAGGTGCTCGGCGGCCCACCGGGCGAGGCCGCCCGCCGGGTCGCCTACGTGCCCCAGGCGGAGCTCGTCGACTGGAGCTTCCCGGTCACGGTCGGCGAGGTCGTGATGATGGGCCGCGTACCCGGCGATCGGCATCGGGCGCGGACCGGGCGCGGCCGACCGCGAGGCGGTCGTCGCAGGCCCTCGAGACCGTCGGCGATGACGGCCGAACGCGACCGCCAGATCGGGGAGCTGTCGGGGGCCAGCGCCGGCGCGTCTTCCTGGCCCGGGCGCTCGCCGCCGCGCCCGACCTGTACCTGCTCGACGAGCCGGTCACCGGCGTGGACGCCACGACCCAGGAGGACCTGATGGACGTCCTCGAGGCCGAGGCCCGGGCCGGCAGGACCGTCATCGCCACGACCCACGACCTGGCCTGCGCCGCGCACCGCTTCCAGGAGGCCGTGTTGGTCAACCGCCGGATCGTGGCGACGGGTCCCGCCAAGGACCTCGTCCTCGATCAGCACCTGCTTGCGGAGACCTACGGCGGCCACGTCCTGGTCCTGCCCGACCTGACCGGCGGCACGCTCATCCTCGACGACGCCCATCACCACGACCAGTCGTCGGGCCAGCGAACCGCACTACCACGAAGGCGCCCCGCGATGATCGACCTGCTCCTCGATCCGCTGGCCTACGGCTTCATGCAGCGCGGGCTGGTCGCCGCATTGATCGTCGGCATCGTCTGCGCGGTGATGGGCGCGTTCGTCGTCCTCAAGGGCCTCGCGTTCATCGGCGACGCCGTCAGCCACGCCGCGTTCCCCGGCCTGGTCATCGCCTATCTCGTCGGCATCCCGCTGTACGTCGGCGGCGCGATCGCGGCCGTCGCGACCGCCCTGGCGATCGGCGGTGGTCTCGCGGCGCGGCAGCCTGCGCTTCGACACCGCGGTCGGCGTGCTGTTCGCGGGCACGTTCGCGCTCGGGCGTGCTGCTGTTCAGCACGATCCGACGGATACGTGACCGACCTGTTCGGCTACCTCCTCGGCAACGTCCTCGCCATCAGCGTGACCGACCTCATCCAGATCGCGGTCCTGGGCGCCATCGTGCTGGTCGTGGTGCTCGTCCTGCGCAAGGAGCTGCTCTACGCGACCTTCGATCCGGCCGGCGCCGCCGCATCGGGCCTGCCCGGTCACCCGCCTCGAGTACCTGCTCCTCGCGATGCTCGGCGTGACGATCGTCGTCAGCATCCAGGCGGTCGGGATCATCCTCGTCGTCGCGATGCTGGTGCACCCCGGCCGCGACGGCCCAGCTGCTGGTCATCCGCTTCGACCGGCTGGTCCTCGTCGCGGTCGCGATCGCGGTCGTGTCGACCATCGTCGGCCTGTACGTCTCGCTTCTACGGCAACGTCGCGTCGGGCGCGGCGATCGTCCTCGTCGAGACGGTCCTCTTCGCGATCGCGCTCGTGCTTTCGCCGCGGAGCGGGGTGCTCAGGTCGCGGCGCTCCGCAGGGGTTCCATGACCATCGGATGGCCGTCCGGCTGAAACCAAACGGGCGCGAGGTGCCTCGAACGTTGTAGAGGCATCAACTCGCTCGGAGAACGTCATGTCGTCCGCGACCCCGCAACGGACCGGCCCCCCATTCCGCCTGTCCGTGCGTGGCACGGTCATCCTCTCCGGTCTGGTCGGCCTGGTGCTCCTCTACGCGACCGACCAGATCCTCCCGGCGACCACCGACCGGCAGGCCGAGTTGCGCTACTGGATGGCGGCCAGGGCGACGGGCATCGTCGCATTCCTCCTGCTCACCCTCCAGATCGTCCTCGGCCTGGTCCTGAGCCATCCGACGAACCGCTCCACCTGGAACCTCTCGAAGCGGATCTTTCCGTGGCACGACCACCTCTGGGTGTTCGTGATGGCGTTCCTGGTCGCTCACATCGTCAGCCTCGTGATCGACCCGAAATCCGGGGTCAGCCTCGGCGCGGTCGTCATCCCGGGCCTGGCCGAGTACCGCAGCTCACCCGTGGCGATCGGCACGTTCGCCCTCTACGCATTCCTCGTCACGGCCATCACCGCGCGCTGGACCAAGCTCCTGCCGCGGGGCGCGTGGCTGGCACTCCACCGCCTGGCGCTCCTCATCTTCGTCATGGCCTGGATGCATGGCGTGCTCGCCGGGACCGACACGGCCGCCCTGGGACCGATGTACGTCGGGGCCGGGCTGCTCGTGACGTTCGCAGGGGCCTATCGCTACTGGGCCAGCCGCAAGCGCAAGCCCACGTTCGACACATCGCGATCGGAGGTAGCCGCACCATGACCATCCATTCGCCACGCATCCGACGACTCGTCACCGTGCTCGGCGTCGTCGCCGCCCTCCTGCTCGGGTATGGATCCATCCGGGCGGCCGCCGCCTGGACCGCCGCGTCTGCGCCCCTGACCGTGGCGCCGGTCTCGGTGACCAGGCTGCAGGACCGCCTGGCTGTCGAGCAGGCACGGTCGGTCGACCTTCGTCTCCAGCTCCAGACCCTGAACACGCAGTCGACGGAGCTGACCGCGGCACTCGAGGCGGCCCGGGCGCAGATCACCACGGACACCGACAACGCGACGCAGCTGGCCAAGGACCTCACGGCTGCGAAGAAGAAGCTCGCCAAGCTCGAGGCGTCGATCGCCAAGGCGAGACTGGCCGCCCAGCGACCCACCGTCCTGGTGACGAAGACCAGGACCGTCACGTCCGCGTCGAGCCATCACGGGGGCGAAGACGACGACGAGGACGACGACCACGGTGGCGACGATGACTGAGCGCCGCCGACCGGTCCATCTCGCGGTCCTGGTCGGGATGTCGGCGAGCGCGTACGCCGTCTCGCTCGCCGGCGTTGCCGCGCTCCAGTCGGCGACCGATGCCAAGGTCGCTGCCGATCGGGCGCCGGTCGGCCGGGCGGCCGATGCCCTCGCGACCGGCCACGACCAGCTCGAGAGGTCGCTCGACGAGGCGTCGCGCGCGTACGTCGTCTCCTCGGAGCGCTACGCCCGCGTCGGGACCGGGCTGGTTGACATGGAGACCTCGCTCGACGCACTGGGCACGCGTGTCGAGAAGGTCACGGGCGCAGCCAAGGCCTTGCCGGGCCGGGTCAGTCTCCCGACGATCTCGACCTCGACCAGGGTCGTCACGCGCACGAGGGTCGTCCATGCCACCACCGGCGCGTCGGGCTGACCCCCGTCGAGCCCCCACCCGATGGTCCGGCCGCCCACACCGGGTCCGCGTCGGCCACGGTCCGCCTGTTCGAAGGGCGCGCGATGGCGTCGCCACTGCGACTGACGATCTGCGAGCCGAGTTCGGGCCAGGCCGCCTGGCGGCGTTCGACCGATCGAGCGTGGGCGGCCGTCCAGGCAGAGTTCGATGCGGCCGAAGCCGAGATGTCCCGGTTCCGGCCGTCGAGCGACCTCACCCGCCTCAACGAGGCGGCCGGGTCCGGACGGGCTGTCCACGTGCCGCGCCGGCTCGAACGTGCCCTGGTCTCGGCGGACCGGGCGCACCGGGTCACCGCCGGCCGGTTCGATCCACGGGTGCTTCGCGACCTGGAGCGGCTCGGGTATCCAGGCGCTCCGCTCGGGACGGGCGCGGGGCCAACGGTCGGACTCGACCGAGTCGTGCAGCGCGTCGGCCCCGGCGAACTGGTGACCGACGCGCCGATAGATCTCGGCGGCATCGGCAAGGGCCTGACCCTGAGGTGGGCGGCCGCGATCGTCGACACGCACGGCGTCGGTGGCTACCTCCTGGAGGCCGGCGGCGATCTCGTCGCCCACGGACCCGGACCGGGAGGCGGACCCTGGCTGGTCGGGGTCGAGGACCCGGCCGGTGGCGTCGACCCGCTCGCAGGGATCGCCGTGGAGCACGGAGCGCTCGCGACATCATCCGTCCGGCTGCGCTCCTGGGTCTCGAACGGGCGCCGCGTGCACCATCTCGTCGACCCGAGGACCGGCGAGCCAGCCGCTGGCGGCCTGCGAGCTGTCACGGTCCACGGACCTGACCCCGCCTGGGCAGAGGTGTGGTCCAAGACACTGTTCATCGAGGGCCGGGAGCGCATCACCTCGATCGCACGATCACGGGGACTCGCGGCGTGGTGGGTCGCCGACGACGGCATGCTCGAGATGACCCCTGCCGCGCGGGAGCGGACCACCTGGGTCGAAGGCGAGGTCTGACGACAGGATCAGGCGCGCGCCAGAGCCCGTTTGAGCTCGGCCGAGGTCGGCATCCCCTCGCGGGCACCGGCCTTCGTGACGGCCAGGCCGCCGACGGTCACCGCACGTCGGGCGGCGGCCTCGAGGCCCAGGCCCGCGGCCAGCCCCGCAGCCAGGGCTCCGTTCAGCGCGTCGCCGGCACCCACGGTGTCCACGACCTCCACGGCCTGCGCCGGGATGGCGGTCGTGCCGCCGCTTCGAACGAGCAGCGCTCCTTCGGCGCCGAGGCTCACGAGGACGGCCCGATCGCCCGGCGTCTTGCCGAGCAACCCCTTGGCGAGCTTCCCGGGCTTGCCCGCGGCGCCGGCCAGCACGGCCAGCTCGCCGCGGTTCGGCGTGAGGATGTCGGCCAGGTCCAGGGTCGGACCGGCCAGCCCACCGGCCGGGGCGGGGTTGAGGATCGTCGTCGCCCCGGCGATGCGTCCGAGGCGGAGCGCCTCGTGGGTCGCGCCCGTCCGGATCTCGTGGCCGACAAGGAGGACATCCTCACGGGTCAGGGCAAGCCGCTTGAGGGCGTCGCGGACCTGGACGGAATCGAGCGCCATGTTCGCGCCGCCGGCCACGGCGATCCGGTTCTCGCCGTCCCGGTCGACCAGGATCAGTGCGACGCCCGTCGGCTCGTCGTCGAGCTCGATGAGCCGGGACAGCTCGATGCCTTCGGCGGCGAGGGCGGCGCGCGCGCCCCGGCCGAAGTCGTCGGCGCCGACCGCACCGACGAAGACCACCGCGGCCCCCAGCCGGGCGGCCGCGACGGCCTGGTTGCCGCCCTTGCCGCCGTTATGCCGCTCGTACCGGCCGCCGGTCACGGTCTCGCCGGGCCCCGGCATCGTGTCGACCCGGATGACCTCGTCGACGTTGACCGACCCGACGACGATGACGCGTCCGCTCATGGAACGGCGCTCGTCCCTAGGAGCCGGTGACGAATTCGCCACCGTCGACGCTGATGATGTCGCCATTGATGAAGTCGGTCCCCTCGCCCGACAGCGCCAGGATGGCGTTCGCCACGTCCTGTGGCGTCGTCATCCGGCCGGTCGGGTTCCGCTTCATCGTGATGTCGATCATCGTCTGCGACTCGGGGATCTTGAGGAGCGCGGGGGTGACGGTGACGCCCGCGCGGATGCAGTTGGCCGTGGCGCCTGTGCCCTGGCGTGCGAGCTCCATCGCGAGCTGGCGGATGTGCGACTCGAGCGCCGCCTTCGCCGACGAGACGACCCCGTACGAGGGCACCACCCGGGTCGAGCCCTCCGACGTCATGGCGTAGATCTTCGAGCCCTGCCCCAGGAACCCGCCGCGCCACAGGTCCTGGACCCAGTAGACGAGGCTGTTGGCCATCACGTCCTGGGTCATCTCCATCTTCTTGCGATCGACGCCGCCCTTGGGGTCCTCCGACAGGAACGGCACCAGCGACCCGAAGGCGAGCGAGTGCATGACGACGCGGACGTAGGGGTCGTGACCGGCGGCGCGCGATCGGTCGAACCGTTCGCGCAGCGTCTCGAGGGCCGCGGCGCGCTTCTCGTCGTCGGCGGCGTTCATGTTGATGTAGATGGCCTCGGAGCCGGCCGCCTCGATGGCCGCCTTGACCTCCTCGACGTGGGCGAGCGCCGCGCGGAAGTCCAGGTGGATCCCGACGATCTTGTACCCGGCCTTCGCGAGCGTGATCGCGGTCGCCTCGCCCATCCCGGACGAGCCTCCGAGGATCAGCGCCCAGCGCTCGCGGTCGTCGGCCATCGGGAAAACCTCCTGCATCGGTCGTGGACGGGTGCCGGTGAGCGGGTGGGCCGTCGCCGGCCGAGTCTAGCAGCGGGCGATTCGCGGACGACCCCGGTCGCGTGCAGGCATGCACGCACGTTGAGCGGCTGGCCATCGGAAGTGGGGGCTTGACGGGCGCTATTCGGGTGGCTATCTTGGCATTCGACTAATTAGGGAGATGACGAAATAAACCGTGTCTACAAGGCCCTCGCCGATCCGACGCGACGACGCGTCCTCGCCCTCCTGCGGGAGCGCGACATGACGGCCGGCGAGCTCGCCGCCCAGTTCGAATTGTCATGGCCGACGATGTCCGGCCATTTCGCCGTCCTGCGCGAGGCGGACCTGATCGATGCGGACCGGACAGGCTCGACGATCACCTACCACCTCAACGTTTCCGTCCTCGAGGAGGCGCTCGCCGCCCTCATGGACGCCTTCGGGATCGTGCCCAAGGAGTCGCGATGAACCGCCGTCCGATGATCATCTTCAGCGCGGCCGTTGTCGCCGCGATGACCCTGCTGTCGGCGTGGGCCTGGACGCAGCTGCCGGCCGGCGCCCAGGTCCCGATCCACTGGGGCCTCGATGGCCGGATCGACGCATACGCCCCGAAGGAGATCGGCCTGTTCCTCTGGCCGATCCTGGCCACGGCACTCGCCGCAGTCCTCGCGGTGATCCCACGATTCGAGCCGCGCCGCGCCAACCTCGAGCGATCGAGCAAGGCCTATGGGGCAGATCTGGGTCGCGGTCGTCACGTTGCTTGGCGGCCTGCACCTCCTGTTCGTCGCCGCCGCTCTCGGGACCGATGTCGACATCTCGCGCGTGGTCCTCATCGGCATCGGGTTCCTGTTCCTCGTCATCGGCAACTACCTGCCAAAGGTCCGCCCGAACTACCTGATGGGCATCCGCACGCCGTGGACGCTCGCTAGCGACCTGTCGTGGACGCGGACACATCGGCTCGGCGGCAGGCTCTTCGTCATCGAGGGCGTGGTCCTGGCCGTCCTCGGCCTGCTCGACGTCGGGCCGGAGCTGCTCGCCGTCACGATCATCGGCGCGATCGTGGTGCTGCTGGTCATCGTGTCCGCCTACTCCTACCAGGTCTGGAAGGTGGACCCGGAGAAGCGGCCGGCCTGATCGGCGGCCGTTCGGCCGAGTCCGCTCAGACGACGCCGGTCGCCCGGATCGCGGCGACCGCCGCATCGTCGTAGCCGAGCTCGGCCAGGATCTCGTCTGTCCCCTCGCCGAGCAGCGGTGGCGGGGTCCGGATCGTCGCCGGCGTCGCCGACAGCTCGAACGGCACGCCGACCTGGCGGATCACGCCCCAGGCCGGGTGCTCCATCTCGACGGTCATGCCGCGCGCGATCGCCTCGGGCGAGGCGAATGCCTCGACGATGTCGCGGATCGGTCCCGCCGGGACCTCGGCCGCGTCGAACGCGGCCAGCCAGGCCGCCGTCGGACGCTCCCGCAAGCGGTCGGCCAGGATCGGGCGCAGCTCCCCGCGGTTCTCGACCCGGTCGCCATTGGTCGCGAACCGGGGGTCGTCGGCCAGCGCGGGCAGGCCGAGCGCATCGCAGAAGCGCGGCCACTGGCGTTCGGAGCCCACCGCCACTGCGATCTCGCCGTCGGCGGTCCGGAACGTCTCGTACGGCACGATGTTGGGATGCGCGTTGCCCTGCCGGCCAGGCGCCGCGCCGCGCACGAAGGCGTTCTGGGCCTGGTTGACGAGCGAGGCAAGGGTCGAGCCAAGCAAGGAGACGTCGATGCGCTGGCCGGCGGAGCCCTTACCGGCGCGCTCCCGTCCGACGAGGGCGGCGAGGACGCTGACGGCGCCGAGCATCCCGGACGCGACATCGCTGATCGCGACCCCGACCTTCGTCGGCTCGCCGCCCTCGGCGTCGCTTGCGCCGGTGATCGACATGAGCCCGCTCGCGGCCTGGATCACGAAGTCGTAGCCGGGCCGGTCGGCGGCCGGGCCGTCCGGGCCGTAGCCGGAGATGGCCAGGTGGACGAGGGCCGGGTTCAGCCGCGCCAGCTCGGCATCGTCGAACCCGAGTCGGGCGAGCCCACCGGTCCGGAAGTTCTCGACGAGGACGTCGCCGCGCGAGACCAGGCGACGCAGGACCTCGGCCCCCTCCGCGCGCCGCAGGTCGAGCCGGATGCTGCGCTTGTTCCGATTGACGGCGAGGAAGTAGGCGGCCGTCCGCGTGCCGGCCGGTTCCTCTCCGACCCACGGCGGCCCCCAGCCGCGGGTCGAGTCGCCCTCGGGCGGCTCGACCTTGACGACGTCGGCCCCGAGGTCGCCCAGGAGCATCGTGCAGTACGGCCCGGCGAGGACCGTGGAGCAGTCGACGACCCGAAGGCCGGCGAGCGGCCCGGGCGCGGTGGGTTCGGTCGGGGTGGCTGACATCGCCCCGATGGTAGCGCCGCGTATCCTCGCGACATGATCCTGCCGCGCTGGGTGTTCCGGGTCATCTGGGCCACCGACGACACGGTGTCCCGGCTGTCGGGGGGCCGGCTGACGTTCCCGAACGGCTCGCGGGGACGGCTGCGGACGCTGTTTCTGCACAGCGTCGGGCGGACGAGCGGCGAGCCCCGCCGGAACGGGCTCTACTACCTCGAGGACGGCCCGAACCTGGTCGTGGTCGCCTCGAACGCCGGCGACGACCGGGATCCCGCCTGGTGGCGCAACCTCCAGGCCCACCCTGAGGCCGAGGTCGAGATCGGCGCGACGCGACGGCCGGTCCGCGCCCGCCAGGCGACGCCCGAGGAGACGGGCCCGCTGTTCGAGCGGTTCGTCGCCGCCATCCCGACCTACGACGAGTACCGGCGGAAGGTCGCGAGGCCCATCCCGGTGGTCATCCTCGAGCCGCGCTAGCATCAGGGCATGACCGATCAGCCTGCCGCGCCCCATCGACCCACCCTCATGACCGTCCACGCCCACCCCGACGATGAGACCATCGGGACCGGCGGGACCATGGCCAAGGCGGTCGCCGCGGGCCGGCGCGTGGTGCTCGTCACCGGCACCCGCGGCGAGCAGGGCGAGATCGTCGTCCCCGAGATGGACACGCCCGACAACCACCGTCGGCTGGCCGAGATCCGGGCCGGCGAGCTGGAACAGGCGATGGGGATCCTGGGCGTGACCGAGTGGGAGAACCTCGGCTACCACGACTCGGACATGATGGGTCGAGCCGGGAACGTCGACCCGCGCAGCTATTGGCGGGCCGACCTCGACGAGGCCGCTGGCCGGCTGGTCTGGCTCATCCGTCGCTACCAGCCCGATGTCGTCACGACCTACAACGAGTTCGGCGGGTACGGCCATCCAGACCACATCCGGACCCACGACGTGGCGGTCCGCGCCTTCCCGCGGGCGGGCGACCCGGTCTGGTATCCGGAGCAGCTGACGCCCGAGTCGGGCGGCACCGGTCCGGGCATCGATGAGGGTGGCCTGGAACCCTGGTCGCCGTCGAAGCTCTACGAGCAGGCGATGCCGGCGTCGGTCCGCACGGCCATGAACGAGAAGATGCAGGAGCTCGGGCTCGAGAGCTTCTGGCTCCCGCCGAAGGACGCCACGCCTGAGCAGCTCGCCGAGTTCGAGGCGTTCATGGCGAAGATGCTCGTGCCCGACGAGGCGATCACGACCCGCATCGACATCGCGGACGTCGTCGAGCGCAAGTGGGACGCGCTCCACGAACACGTCACGCAGATCGCCGCCGACAGCCCGTTCATGCAGTTCGGTCTCGACGGCTGGCGCCAGTTCTGGGCGGTCGAGTCCTACATCCTGCGCGAGTCGCGCGTCGAGTCGGCGATCCCTGAGACGGACCTGTTCGCCGGGATCGTCTAGCGGCGGTCGCCCGCTACCACGGCAGGTTCGCGCCGTAGACCCGGGACAGGACGACCTTGCCATCCGTGGCGTCGAGGAAGTTCGGCTGGGCCTTGTCGAGGATGACGTGGGGACGCATCCGCACCTGGGCGAGGTCGTTGCCCCGGAAGGTGAGCTCGAGGGTCATCCCCTCCATCGTCTGAGCCGACCACGTCTGGTCGAAGACCAGGTTGCCGAGGGCGTACCAGATCGGCTTGCCCTTGTAGACCTCCATCTCGACGGTCCAGTGGGCGTGATTGCCGATGATCATGTCGGCGCCCGCATCGATGACCTTCCGGGCCAGGTTCCGCTGGGACTCCCCGGCGGTCGCGCGGTACTCGACGCCCCAATGCGGGAAGACGACGACCACGTCCGCACCGGCGGCGCGGGCGGCCTTGATGTCGGCCTTCACGGTCTTGAGCGTCATCGGAGCGCTGCCGACCTTCGCGTCGGTGGCGTGGTAATAGGCCGCGATCGCGTCGTACGCCAGGATCGCGACCTTCACGCCATGGGTGTCGATGATGGCCGGCTTGCGGGCTGCGGCCAGGTCCTTGCCCGCGCCGGTCGTCAGCAGGCCGCGCTTCCTGAGGTTCTTGACGGTCTGGGTGAGGCCGGTGGCGCCCTGGTCGCGGATGTGGTTGTTCGCCACGCCCATGACATCGAAGCCGGCCTTCGCGATGCCGTCGATGAGGGTCTGGTCGGCGGAGAAGATCGTCCCCGACGTGTGCCACCGGAAGCGGTTCGGCGCCGGGTTCTCGAAGTTCGCGAGCGCGATGTCGGCCTCCGAGATCAGGTCGCGCATCGCGCCCCCGTTCCCGGTCCGGCCGAGCGTCGGGACCTTCCACCCGAACGATGAACAGCAGACGAGGCTCTTGATGTCGGCGGTCCCGCCATCGAAGGGGAAGTCCGCACCCTTGCCCTTGTTGCGCAGGACGTCGTAGACCCCGCGGTCGAGCATGATGTCGCCGCCCGCGAACAGGGTCCACGTCGCCGCTGCATCGAAGGCTGTCGCCGGCGGGCGCCTCGGGCAATCGGGCACGGAGCGTCCAGTCGGCCGTGTCCGTGACGCGATCGACGCCGAAGAGCGCCTTCCCGCCCCAGGCCAGCGCCCGGACCTGCGGCCCGACCGCGTCCGCCCGCAGGAATGCCAACCGCTTCCGGTGTTTCGCGAGGTCGGTGGCGAGCTTCGTCGCGTCCTTCGCCTCGATCAGGCGCGACGCGGCGGCCGGCCGATCGGCGCCGAGTGCGGCGAGGATCGCGTCGGCCTCGCCCTTGACCAGCTCGAGGGCCTCGTAGCGCGTGCTCGTCCCGGCCAGGACGGCGGCGACTTCCTTCTTCGACGAGGAGGCGACCGTGGTCCGGAAGTGGGCGACCGGCACGATCGGGACGTCGCCGATCGCGCTCGCCGGGGCGGTCGTGGGTTCGACCTCGCTCGGCGTCGGCGAGGGCTCGCCGCCGGTCGACGGGAGCGTCGTGCCTGTCGCGGCGGGACTCGGGGTCGCGGTCGCCGTCGCGATGCCGCCACCGGCCGACGGCGACGGACTGCCGCCGAATCCGAGCTGACCGCCCGAGACCGGCAACGCGATGGCCAGCGCGAGCAGGCCGAGGACGACGAGCGTAGGACCCCGTTTCACGGGCGGGATTGTGACAGAGCGAGCGGATCGGCCGGCCACACACCGGACCGAGCGGTCCGGCCGGGCCGCTCGCGGGGCATGGGAACGCCCCGTCCGGGCGGGCGGACGGGGCGTAGGGAAAAGCGGGTTGATGGCGGACCCGACCGGATTCGAACCGGCGATCTCCAGCGTGACAGGCTGGCATGTTGGGCCGCTACACCACGGGTCCAGATGTGGCGAGGGCGGAGCATAGCAGGTGGACCCCGGGTTGTCCCTCGCGAGCGGGACCTTGCGCGGCCGCGGCGCCGACGCTCGACCTATACTCGCGGCCCATGTCCCTGATCGACCTGCGCAGCGATACCGTCACGAAGCCGTCGCCGGCCATGCGCCGGGCGATGGCCGATGCCGAGGTCGGTGACGACGTCTTCGGCGACGACCCGACCGTCATCGCCCTCGAGGAACGGGCCGCCGAGCTGCTCGGCAAGGAGGCCGGCCTGTTCGTCGCCTCGGGCACGATGGGCAATCTCGTCTCGCAGCTCGCGCACCTGCGCCGCGGGGACGAGACGATCGCCGGTCGCGAGCACCACATGGTCATCGACGAGGCCGCTGGCCACGCGGTCATCGTCGGCACGAGCATCCGCTCGCTCGAGGACCGACCGGACGGCACGATGGACCTCGCCGCGATCGAGGAGGCCTTTCGCGACCCGAACGACGCCCACGAGCCTCTTACCGGCCTCATCACCATCGAGAACACCCACGCCCACTCGATGGGCCAGCCACTCACCCCGGCCTACACCCGCCAGGTCGCCGAGATCGCGACCAGACACGCCATCCCGTTGCACGTCGATGGCGCCAGGTTCTGGGATGCCGTGGTCGGCCAGCGTGACGCCGGCGTCACCGCGATCGACCTGGCAGGCCCGGCCGACAGCGTGACGTTCTGTCTCTCGAAGGGCCTGGGCTGCCCCGTCGGCTCGATGGTCGTGGGTTCGACCGAGTTCATCCGGCTCGCGCACCGCGCCCGCAAGCTGGTCGGCGGCGGGATGCGTCAGGCGGGGATCCTGGCCGCGGCCGGGCTCGTCGCGCTGTCGGACGGCCCGGACGGGATGATCGATCGGCTGGCCGAGGACCACGCCAACGCGCGACGACTCGCGGAGGCCCTGGCCGGCCTCGACGGCATCGGATCCGCGGGCGGCACGGCCCAGCCGACGCCGGGACCGCTCGACCCCGCACGTGTACGCACCAACTTCGTCGTCTTCAAGGTGGCTCGCGACCGTGGGGCGTTCCTGGCAGCCCTCAAGGCACGGAACGTCCTGATGGTGGAATATCCGCACGGACAGGTCCGCGCCGTGACCCACTACGGCGTGACCGCCGACGACATCGAGACGACCATCGTCGCCACGCGGGCGGCCCTGGCCGAGACCGATCCCCGGCCGGTCGCGCCCGATCCCGTCGGCGCCTCCGCCTGAACCGCCGCCCGGCCGCAACGAAACGGCCCGGAACCCCCACCACGCCCAAGGCATCCCGGCGCCCGCCCACGACCGGCGCCCCACTCGAGGAGCATCGTGACCGAACCCCGCCGCATCGACGACCGACCGCTCCCGCGACCCGCGACCGACGACGGGCCCGCCGACGCCCGCCTGTACGACCTCGTCGAGGCTCGCTTCCGGCGCATGGTCGAACGCGAGCCGGTCCTCGCGACCTGGCTGGGCCTGCACGACGCCGACGACCAGCTGGGGGACGGAGGCCGGGATGCGCTGCTGGCCGATGTCGACGACGACAAGGCGCACCTGACCGCGCTCGAGGCGATCGACGTCGCCGACCTGTCGCCGTCCGCCCGGTTCGAGCGCGACCTCGAGCTGCACAACGTGAGACGGGCGATCTTCGACCCCGATGTCCTGCGCATCTGGGAGCGCCGCTCGTTCGCGATGGACGCGATCGGGGACGGGCTCTTCCTCCTGTTCGCCCGGGACTTCGCCCCGCTCGCCGGAGCGGTTGGCGGCCATCTCCGGACGGCTCGAGGAGGTGCCCGCCTTTCTCGAGCGCTCGAAGACGCGCGCGACCGTCCCGCAGGTCCGGCGTTGGCAGCAGATCGAGATCGAGACGACCGGCGAGCTGCCAGCCCTCTTCGACGAGCTCGTGGCCGCCGGGGCGACGGCTCTGGGGCCGGCCGAGCAGCGCCGGCTGGAACGCGCGTCCGAGGGTGCCAAGGTCGCGGTCGAGCTGTACGGGCAGTGGCTCGAGGGCACGCTCGCGAACGGGACCGACGAGTGGCCGGTCGGCCGGGAGCGGCACGACGCCCTGGTCGCGCACCGGGCGTTCGATGGCCTCGACGCGGACGAGATCCTCGAGCTCGGCTGGCAGAAGCTGGCCGAGGAGAAGGACGCCCGCGTTGCCGCGGCGCGCGAGATCGACCCGGACGCGAGCGAGGCAACGGTCCTCGGCCAGATCAAAGAGGACGGCCCGGCCGACTTCGACGGCGCCCTCGAGGGCTATCGAACGGCGATGCACCGGGCACGGTCGCACCTGATCGAGCGCGACCTGGTATCAGTGCCGTCCGACGAGGGCATCGACGTCCGCGCGACGCCGGAGTACCTGCGCAATGTCCTGCCGTTCGCGGCCTACTTCGCGCCCGCCGTCTTCGACACCGATGCACGGGGCATCTACGTGGTCACGCCGTCGGTCGGGGGCGATCCGGACGCGATGCGCGAGCACAACTACGCCGCGATCAGCAATACGAGCATCCACGAGGCCTACCCGGGCCATCACCTGCAGCTCGACGTCGCGCGTCGCCATCCGTCGCTGACGCGCCTGCTGACCGACGCCCCCGAGTTCGTCGAGGGCTGGGGCATGTACACCGAGCTGATGATGCGCGAGCAGGGCTTCGACGACGACGCCCGCTTCCGCGTGATCATGCACACGGACGCGATCTGGCGGGCCTGCCGGATCATCCTCGACATCCGGATGCATCGCGGCGAATTGACCGCCGAGGAGGCCACCGACTTCCTCGTCGAGCACACCGGGTTCCAGCGCAGCAACGCGCAGGCCGAGGTCCAGTGGTACACGTACCGCCCGACCTACCCGCTCTCGTACCTGCTCGGCCGCACGCTGCTGCTGGCCCTTCGCGCCGATGAGCAGCGCCGGCTCGGTGACTCCTTCTCGCTCAAGGGCTTCCACGACGCCCTGATGCGGAACGGCTCCCTCCCGATCAGCTTCCACCGGCGCCTGCTGGCGGGCGAGGGCCGATGACCGCGGCCAGCGGCTAGGACCGATGCAGGTCATCCCGGCCATCGATCTCGAGGGCGGCCGGTCCCGCATCGTCTACTGGCCTGGCGCAGCTGCCGGGATCGGCGCACCGACCGACCGCCCGGACCGCATCGCGGAGACCTTCGTGGCGATGGGGGCGAAGCTCATCCATCTCGTGGACTTCGCGGGCGCCCGGACCGGCGCCCCGGCCGAGCTCGAGGCGATCGGCTCGATCGCGGCCCGCATCGCGGTCCCGCTCCAGCTGGCCGGCGGCCTCGAATCGGCCGACGCGATCCGTCTGGCGTTCGCCGCCGGTGCGACCCGCGTGGTCCTGGCCACTGGCATCGCCGACCGCCCGGACGACCTCCGTGCGTGCCTGGAGGTGGCCGGCGACTGGCTGGCGGTCGGCCTCGATCCGCGGGCCGAGCGGCTGGCCGCGTTCCCCTGGCAGCGCGCGGCGCCGCCGACCGTCGACGAGCTGATCGGCGAACTGGTCGGGGCCGGCGTCGCGCGGTTCGTGTTCACGCACGGCGGCACCGAGCCGGACCTCGAGCGGATGCGTTCGCTCGTTCGGTCGTACGATGCCGACATCCTGGTGGCCGGAGGGATCCGCGATCTCGATGGCCTGCAACGCCTGCGCGACGCCGGAGTCGCCGGCGTCATCCTCGGGGAGGCCCTCCTCTCCGGCGCGATCGACTTTCCCGCAGCCCTGGAGGCCGCCGCATGACATCCACGCTCCCTCGCCGCCTCGCGGGGTTGATCATCACCGGGGCGGTGCTCGTCGCCCTGGCCGGGTGCACCGGAGGCGCGCCCGCGTCGTCCTCCCCGGCGGTGGCCAGCCCGGCCGCCTCTGCTGCGTCGGGCTGCCCGACCACGCAGCCGCCCGCACTCGGCGCCGGCGAGACCCGGACGGTCACGATGGAGACGGAGAAGGGCACGATCGTCATCAAGCTCGAGGCCGACCTCTCCCCGATCGCGGCCGGCAACTTCGCGGCGCTCGCGGGCTGCGGCTACTACGACGGGGTGGTCTTCCATCGCCTCGTGCCCGGGTTCGTGATCCAGGGCGGCGACCCGACCGGCACGGGGACGGGGGGCCCGGGCTACACGATCAAGGACGAACCAGTGACGACGGCGTACAAGCGCGGGACGGTGGCCATGGCCCGGACTGCCCAGCCCAATTCGGTGGGGTCGCAGTTCTTCATCGTCCTCGACGATGCGGCCGGACAGGTCCTCGGCGACCCGAGCTACAACACCTACCAGATCATCGGGACCGTCACCGATGGCATGGACACCGTTGACGCGATCGCGGCGATGCCGAACAGCGGCGAGCCGAGCAATGAGGCGCTCGAGCCGGTCGCCATGACCAAGGTGACCGTCGCGACGCCATAGCCCAACCCAGCACCGAAGGAGACGACGAATGACCCGAGCCACCATCGCGACCGAGATCGGCGACATCGAGGTCGAGCTCTACGACGAGAGCGCCCCGAAGGCTGCCAAGAACTTCATCGACCTGGCGAACAAGGGGTTCTACGACGGCGTCATCTTTCACCGCGTCATCCCGGACTTCGTCATCCAGGGCGGCGACGGCCAGTACGGGAAGAAGGCGTCCCTCGAGCGCTCACGCGTGGGCACCGGCGGCCCGGGCTACAAATTCGAGGACGAACCGGTCAAGGGCGACTACGTCCGTGGCGCGCTGGCGATGGCCAATGCCGGCCCGAACACGAACGGCAGCCAGTTCTTCATCATCCACGCCGACCTGACCGGCAAGCTGCCCAAGAGCTACACGCTGTTCGGGCAGGTGACGAAGGGCCTCGATGTCGTCGACAAGATCGCGACCGCTCCTCGCGATGGCCGGGATCTGCCCCACGAGCCCGTCGCGATGACCAAGGTGACCATCCACGAGGACGCCTGACGCGGGTTGGCCGACAGGTCGTCGCAAGGTGTGACGCAAGGCAAGGTTAAGGAATTTACACACTCAAACCTGACAAAACCCTTGGAAAACGGCCCCTGACCGGGTAGGATATCGGTGCTGCTCAGTCAGCCGCTGCCCCAGCGTCAAGGTCATGGGTAGGTAGGGTCAGGGTAGTCGGTACAGCCGACGTGATAGATGCCTTTGGCGCGTGGCAGAAGTGTCCGTTCATTCGGACTCCTTCACCGGGACAGCATCGAGGCGGCTCCTTCGGGGGCCGCCTCGGCTTTTTGTCCGGGTCCCCGCGCTAGTATCCGGCCCGTGAGGGACGGATCCGCGGCGGTGACGCCATGGCCGTGAAGGTGAGCGTCGTCGTCCCGGTCTGGAACCCGGGTCACGAGATCGATCGCTGCATCCGATCGCTCCTCGGGCAGTCCCTCCCGCCCGACGAGTACGAGGCGATCTTCGTCGACGATGGCTCGACCGACGAGACCCCGGCCCGACTGGACGCCCTCGCGGCCGAGCAACCGAACGTGCGCGTCGTGCACATCCCGAACTCCGGTTGGCCCGGCCGACCGAGGAACGTCGGGGTGGAGAACGCCCTTGGCGAGTACGTCCAGTTCGTCGATCAGGACGATCACCTGGCGCCCGAAGCCCTCGAGCGCCTGTATGCCTACGGTCGCAGGAACGAGGCGGACATCGTCATCGGGCGGGTCGCGAGCGACTTTCGCGGCGTCGCCCTCAGCGTGTTCGCGCGCAATCGCCCGTCGTGTTCGATCCACGATGCGCCGCTGATCGACACGCTCACCGTCCACAAGCTGTTCCGTCGGGCGTTCCTGCGGTCCAACAGCCTGGCCTTTCCCGAGGGCAAGCGTCGCCTGGAAGACCAGCTGTTCATGGTGCAGGCGTACTTCCGTGCCGCGAGCGTGGCGATCCTCGCCGACTACCCGTGCTACTTCTACGTCGAGCGCTCGGACAAGCGGAACGCCGGCTCGACGCTCATCGTGCCCGATCAGTACTTTGGCAACCTGCGGGAGGTGCTCGCCGTCGTGATCGCCAACACCCAGCCGGGCGAGGAGCGAGCGCGACTGCTCCGACGGTTCGTCCGGGTGGAGATCCTGTCACGCCTGAGCGAGCCGACCTTCATCGGGCACGACGACGCGTACCGGCGGGAGCTCGTGGCGGCCGCGCGAGCCGTCCTCGTCGAGATCCTGGACCCGGAGGTCGAGGCCGATCTGGGCGGCGTCCGCCGTCTGCGCGCCCACCTGACGCGCGACGGACGCGTCGACGAGCTGCTGGAAGTCGCCCGTCGCGTTTCGAGGCTGCAGGCGGTGTGCCGCATCACCTCGTGCACGTGGGATCGGGGCCGACTCACTGTCGGCTTCAAGGTCGGGATCCGGCGGGACGACGGTGTCGGGTTCCACGTCCTGCGTCGCGGCGATCGGTACGTCCTCGGTCCCGACATCACCGATGGGGTTGCTGCGGACGACATCGACGTGACCGAGGAGGTGGCGCTGCTGCGTGCGACGATCCGGGTCCGCGAACAGGCCACCTTCGTCGAGTGGCAGGCTCCGGCGAAGACACAGGTCGTCCTCGAGACGGGCGCGGCCGAGATGGACGGGTCGGTCCGGGTGATGCCATCGCTCACCGGGACGGTGGTCCTGAGCGCGCAACAGCTGGCCGTGGGCGGTCCATTGACGGACGGACGGTGGGACGTCGGGCTGCGGATGGCCGCCTTCGGTCTCGACCTGCGAACGCGTCTCGGAGGCACATGGGCCCCAGCGGCACGACGAACGCTGATCCCTGTCCTGGTCGGCGATCGGCCCCGGCTGGTGGTGCCGTCGCTGGTCCATGGGGTGCACATCGGGCCCGGCTTCGACCTCTCGCCGGACGAGACGAGCACGACGACCCGACCGGCGGGCCCGCCGCCCGACGAGGGCCTCGGGCTTCGGCTCGACGTCATGACCGTCGACCTGCCGAGCCGTGACCGGAGTGTCGAGGTGCGTTCATCCCATGACGCCGACGTGCCCGATACGGCGCTCGGGACGGTCCGGCGGGACCTCGCCGGCAGGATCTACTTCGAGGAGACCGGGGTCGGCCGCCGGACCCGGCTGCGGCGGTCGGTCCGGCGGTATGGTCGAGCAGGGTGGCGGCGCATCCCAGCCCGCCTCCAGGCGCCGATCCGATCCGCGCTGGGTCCGCGCCGGAAGCGCTGACTCGCCGGCATCGCTCGGTCGGTCCGCGATCGAGCGCTGTCAGGTCGGTCGGGCGACCGCCGTGATCTGCCTGGCCAGCCGCTCGTAGGCGGAGTCGCGCTTCGTTCGGCGGTTGCGCGCCTTGACCAGGTCCGGCCAGAACGCCGCGTCGAGGAGGGCCTCCGGCGCGACGGCGTCGTGGCGTTCCAGGATCGCGGTCGGAACGTCCTGCGGGTCAGGAGTCACCCACTCCTTGATGATCTCGTCGTAGTGGGTCGTGAGCGCGCCGTTGGTCGGGTCGGCGCCGAAGACCACGAGCACGCCCGTCGGCCTGGTGTCGACAAGCACGAGCGTGAGGTCGGGCCGGTACTGCCGCAGCACCGGGATCACCTTGAACACGTCGCCGGTCCAGGCGCCGGTGTGGCGGTCGCGGGCCGCTTCGTCGACGTTCCGCGGCAGCATGTCATCGAACACGATGACGCTCGACCATCGGGCAAAGCGCTCGACGTTCATGAAGTCGCGCAGGGCGAACTCGAACAGGTGCAGCCCGTCGATGAAGGCGAGGTCGAGGGTCGTGCCGCCGCGGTAGTGGGCGAACGGGGCGCGCCCGCGTCGCAGGTTCCGGAGCGGGTTGCGGCCGCTGCGCAGATGCAGGATGGGATCCGGCCGTGCGAAGAAGTCGTCGCTGGTCTGCTTCACAAGGTGGACGTCGAGGCGCTGCGGCTGGGTCACCTTGAACGCCGGGTCGACGCCGATGCTCGGCACGCGCGAGAGGGCGAGGCTGCGGCCGTCGAACACGCCGATCTCGAGATAGTTCCGGGGACGGGCGCGCTCATGGAGTCGCCGGAGGAACTCATGCCGCGTCATCGACGCGGACTATACCGGCCCCGTTCCTGAGACGAAGGGGTGCCGCTCATCGAACATTTGTGCTACCATATGTGCTTCGCCGCAACTCGCGACGATGCTCCGCGTGGTCGACCCCCTTTTCGAACGGGCCGTGCGTCTGCTATCCGTGTTCGGGAAGTGTTGGAGGTCCTCATGACCACCGGTACCATCAAGAAGGTCATCGCCGATCGCGGCTTTGGCTTCATCTCCGCCGAGGATGAGAAGGAATACTTCTTCCATCGTGGCGGGCTCGATTCCTCGCTCGACTTCGACCGCCTCGTCGGCGGCGAGAAGGTCGAGTTCGAGATCGAAGCGAGCCCCAAGGGCCCGCGCGCAGCGAACGTGCGCTCCGCCTAACCCCTGAGCGGCCCGCTCCCCAGCGGGCCGCTTCGGTATCTCTGCCCGCAGCCCCGGCGCGTCGATCCAGGCCCTCTCGGCTTGCTGTCCATTCCCGGTCCCGCGAGCGCCGCACGCGCTCACCCATCGGGGCCCGCGACGCGGACCGATCGAGAGGAGCCCTGCCATCGTTCGAATCGCCTTCGTCTCCACCTACCCGCCGCGACGCTGCGGGATCGCGACCTTCACCCATGACCTGGCCGCCGTGACCGGCAGCCGCGAAGTCGTCGCCCTGCATCCGCCCGTGCCGGCGATGCCGTACCCGATCGAGGTGCACCACCGCATCCGCCGGGACGAGGCCGCCGACTATACGCAGGCCGGGCGATCGCTCGATGCCTGCGTCGACATCGCCTCCATCCAGCATGAATACGGGATCTGGGGCGGCCAGGACGGTGGTCACGTCCTCGACTTCGTCCGGGCCCTGAACGTGCCCGCGGTCGCAACGCTCCACACGGTCCTGCGGGACCCGACGCCGGGCCAGCGCGCCGTCCTCTCCGAGCTGGTGGCCCGTACCGAGGCCACGGTCGTGATGTCGAAGTCCGCCGCCACCCTGCTGACGAACGCCTATGACGTCGATCCCGGGCGCGTGCGCATCATCCCGCACGGCGTGCCCGACCTGCCCCTCGTCGACTCGGTCGACGGTCAAACCCCGCCTAGGCGTCGAAGGTCGGGACGTGATCCTGAGCTTCGGGCTGCTGGGCCCGGGCAAGGGCTACGAGCTGGCCCTCGAATGCGCTCCCCGCAGTCGTGGCGGCTCACCCTAAGGCGCTCTACGTCGTCGTCGGCGCGACCCACCCGGATCTCCTCCGGACCGAGGGCGAGGCGTACCGCGAGACCCTGGTCCGCCAGGTCGCGCGACTCGGCATGAAGAACCACGTCCAGTTCGTCGACCGGTTCGTCGGCCGCGTCGAGCTGACCCGCTGGCTCCAGGCCGCGGACGTGTTCGTGACGCCCTACCCCAACCTCGACCAGATCGTCTCCGGGACCCTCTCGTATGCGATGGGCGCCGGCCGGACGGTCGTCTCGACGCCGTACGCGTACGCGAACGAGCTCCTCGCCGAGGGACGTGGCGTCCTCGTCGACCCCGGGTTCGGCGTCGAGCCTTTCGACGGCCCTCACCGCCGTCCTCGGTGACCCCGAGATGCGCGCGGCCATCGGCCGACGTGCCCACGAGTACAGCCGGGGCATGGTCTGGTCGGCGGTCGGCGCCGACTACGGCCGACTCTTCGCCCAGGTCGCGATGAGCGCCCCCACGACGTCACCGATGCCGGTCCGGACGGGCCCGCTGGTGGCCGTCAATGCGTGAGCTCGGGGCGCTCCATCCCGTCAGCCGACAGCATCTCGATGCCATGACCGACCACGTCGGGATCATGCAGCACGCGATCGGGTCCCGCCCGGACCCGGCCCACGGCCACTGCGTCGACGACATCGCACGGGCCCTCCAGGTGGACCTGCTCCATCGCCGTGAGCTGGGCTGGCCGGCCGTCGCGGAGAGCGCGGCGCGGAGCCTCGACTTCCTGGTCGAGGCGTTCGACGCCACCACCGGGCGGTTCCGCAACTTCCGTGCCATGGACGGGACGTGGGCCGGCGGCATCGGCTCCGAGGACTGCCACGGACGGGCGCTCCACGCGCTCGGCGACGTCATCGAGAACGCCCCCGACGCGGAGATGGTCCGGATCGCGACGTCCCTGTTCGAACGCGCGCTGCCCGCCGCGACCGAGCTCACCGCCCTTCGCGCCCAGGCATCCGTGCTCCTCGGCTGCGCGGCGAAGCTGCGGGCCGCGCCGGACGCAGCGACCGAGGCGGCCTGCCGCCGGATCGCCGATCCGATCCTGGCCCGTTTCCAAGCGGCTGCGTCGTCGCCCTGGCCATGGCCGGAATCGCCGGTGACCTACGAGAACGCGCTGCCGCCCCGGGCGCTCATCGTCGCCGGCACGGCCCTCGCCTCGACGGCGATGGTCGACACGGGGCTCAACGTCCTCGACTGGCTCATCAACGCCCAGACCTCGCCCGACGGCCACTTCTCGCCGATCGGCAACGGGTGGTGGCATCGGGACGGCGCGAGGGCCATGTTCGACCAGCAGCCGATCGAGGCGACGGCGATGCTGCTCGCGGCCGAGTCGGCGTACCTCGTCACGGGCGACGGCGTTCTACCGCACGGCGATGGAACGCGCCTACGCGTGGTTCCTCGGCGAGAACGACATCGGTGTAGCCGTGGCCGATCCGCTGCGCGGTGCCGGCTTCGACGGCCTGACACCCGAAGGGGTCAACACGAACCAGGGCGCCGAGTCCACGCTCATGTGGCTGAGCGCCATCGAGCACATCCGTGCGGTGCGCGCCGGCCGGCCGACCACGCGGGCGCGGACGGATGCACTGCTCGTGGCCGCGACCTCGTGACGCGACCGCCCGAGTTGTTCCGCCGCTCGGACGCCAACCCGATCCTGACCGCGGCCGACCTGCCCTACCCCACGAGCACCGTATTCAACCCGGCCGCCGCCCGCGTCGGCGACGAGACGGTCCTGCTGGTCCGCGCCGAGGACCTGCGCGGCATCTCG
Organism: uncultured Chloroflexia bacterium; assembly: GCA_963704775.1. Lineage (GTDB taxonomy): Bacteria > Chloroflexota > Limnocylindria > Limnocylindrales > CSP1-4 > SPCO01. The sequence goes on from CAVPHR010000001.1 coordinate 947,218, forward strand.
CAGCTCCATGTCGCGCGAAGCCGCGACGGCGTCGGCGGCTGGACCTTCGACCCGGAGCCGCTGCTGCGCTCAGATGTCGATCACTACCCCGAGGAGATCTGGGGCTGTGAGGACCCGCGGCGTCACGTGGCTACCCGAGCGCGAGGAGTGGGCGATCGCGTATACCGCCTACAGCCGTCGCGGACCCCTCGTCTCGCTCGCGATGACCCGTGACTTCCGGACCGTCCATCGCCTCGGGCCGGTCATGCCGCCCGAGGACAAGGACGCGGCCCTGTTCCCGGTCCGCTTCGGCGGCCGCTGGGCGATGATCCATCGCCCGTCGCCGTTGCGCGGCGGCGCCCACATGTGGATCTCGTTCTCGCCGGACCTGCGCCACTGGGGCGATCACACGCTGCTGCTCGAGGCCCGCGACGGCGCGTGGTGGGACGCCGGCAAGATCGGCCTCGGCCCGCCACCTATCCAGACCGCCGAGGGCTGGCTCGTGATGTACCACGGCGTCCACTCCACCGGCGACGGCCCGATCTATCGGATGGGCCTCGCCCTGCTCGACCTCGAGGACCCGCGAGTCGTCCTGCGCCAGACCGACGAGTGGATCTTCGGTCCCGAGGCGCCCTACGAGATCACCGGCGACGTCGGCCGCGTCGTGTTCCCATGCGGCTGGGTGCATCGACGCCGAGACCGACAAGCTGTACCTCTACTACGGCGCTGCCGACACGGTGATCGGCCTCGCCACGGCCCGCTTCAGCGAGGTCCTCGCGCTCGTCTGCGCTTCGCCCACGACCGGCGAGCATCGCCCCTCCGACCCGGCGGGCACGCGCACCTAGACTTCGCCCGGAACCTCGTGGACACCCGCGTTGTATGTGTCGCGTGGCGAGTCGATCGCCGACGGGACGGCTGTGAGGCGAGGGCGATCGATGGCGAAGGCGGAAGCCGGCATCCGGTTCGACTGGGGCATGGCGCTCCTGACGATCTGGGTGGTCGTCGGCTTCTACCTCGACCTCTGGGCGCACGCACACGGCATGGTCGACGACACCTTCCTGACGCCCTGGCACGCGATCCTCTATGCCGGGGCCGCGACGTTCGGCCTGACGCTCGGGGTCCTGGCGACGCGCAACCTCGTGCGCGGGGCGCCCTGGCGGTCGGCCCTGCCGGGTCCGTACATGGTGTCGTTGATCGGGGCGATCGCCTTCCTCGTCGCGGGCCAGTTCGATTTCGTGTGGCACTCGATGTTCGGGTTCGAGGTCTCGGTCGACGCCCTGCTGTCACCGCCTCATCTGGCGCTGGCCGCGTGCGGGATCGTGGCCTTCAGCGGACCGATCCGCTCGGTCTGGGCACGCCCCGCCAGCCCCGCGTCGTGGCGACGGCACGGGCCGGCGGTCATCGGGCTCACGGCCATGCTCGCGCTGTTCGCGGCCTTCACACAGTACGCGCATCCGCTCGTCGACCCGCTCGCCGAGACGATCACCGGTCCGACCGATCGTGCGCCGCAGTCCCAGCTGTACGCGATGGCCGCCGACGGCACCGGACAGCACCGGATCGCGATCTCCGACGCCGATGAGCGGAACCCGGAACTGTCGCCGGACGGGCGACGGCTGGCCTTCGGGGCCTTCGCCGATGGGACGGCCCAGATCGTCGTGAGCGATCCCGATGGTGCGAACCGGCAGCCCGTCACGATCGAGGGCAACAACGCCGGGCCTGCCTGGTCGCCGGACGGCAGCCGCATCGCCTTCCATTCGGACCGCGCCGGCTCGCTCGACGTCTACACGATGGCCGCCGACGGCACGGACGTCCGACGGGTCACGACGGAGCCGTCGTCGGACTTCGGGCCGACCTGGTCGCCGGACGGGAGGCGGATCGCCTTCGCCTCCGACCGCCATGGCGCCACGAACCTCTATGCGGCCGACGTGGACGGGACCGATGTCGTCCGGCTCACTCAGAACGGAGGCGGGGACCCGGCCTGGTCGCCGGATGGGTCGCGCATCGCGTTCTCGTCCGCCTCCGCGGACGGCGACCCGGACGTCTTTTCGATGGCAGTCGACGGGAGCGATGTCCGGCGGCTGACCGATGCCGTCGGCAGCAGCTACCTGCCGGCCTGGTCGCCGGACGGGTCGTCGATCGCGTTCGCGACCGACCGTGACGGCGATCTCGAGGTGTACGTGATGCGCGCCGACGGGACCGACCAGCGGAACCTCACCCGGAGCGCCGGCATCCGCGACGGCTGGTTCGGACCGTCGTGGTCGGCCGACGGGCGCACGATCGTGTACCCCAGCCAGGGCGAGATCCCGGACCAGGCGGCTGCGGACAGCCGCCTGGCGCTCGGGGCCGCAAGCATCCTGATCCAGGCCGCGCTGCTCGCGGGCTTCAGCCTCGTCGCACTGCGGCGCGGGTCGGTCCCGTTCGGCGGGTTGACCGTGCTCATCCTGGTGCCCACCGCGCTCATGGCCCTCGTCGGCGACGGATACCGCTTCCTGCCCGGGGCGCTGGTGGCCGGCGTGCTCGCCGACGTGCTGGTCTGGCGCTTCCCGTATGGCGTCGCGCGGCGGACCGACGCCGTCATCGCCTTCGCGATCCCGGCCATGTTCTATGCGGCGTACTTCGTCACCCTGCAGCTCACCGGCGGCATCGCCTGGACCATCCACCTCTGGCTGGGGGCAGTCGTGATCGCGGGGGTCATCGGGCTCCTCGTCGACGAGGCGTTGCGTGGCCCGCCACGCCCCACGTCGATGCCCTCGACGACAGGCTGATCGCGCGGTTCGATACATGACACGACCGAGGGTCTTCCTCGGGTACCGTGGACAGCGTGCCCACCCCCATCCCCCGGATCTCCGCGCCCGCCGCGCGGCGGATCGCGGTCGCCGCGCAGGGCTTCGGTGACGGCCGGCCGGCGCGCGCAGTCGGGCGCGCCGCGTTCCGTCGCATGGTCGAGCGGATCGGCCTCATCCAGATCGACTCCGTCAACGTCCTGGTCCGGGCGCACGAGCTGCCGGTCTTCGCGCGCCTCGGGCCGTATCCGCGGACCCTCATCAGGGACCTGACCGAGCGCCATCGCGAGCTGTTCGAGTACTGGGGTCACGCGGCGTGCCTCATGCCCATGTCGATGCAGCCGCTCTGGCGGTGGCGCATGGAACGCATGCGCGAACGCGAAAGCGGATTCGTCGAGCCGGCTCGCGCGCGAGCGACCCGGCTACGTCGAGGCGGTCCTCGATGAAGTGCGCGACCGTGGCCCGATCGCGGCCAGCGAGCTCACCGATGGCGGGGCGGCGACAGGGCCGTGGTGGGGCTGGGCCGACGGCAAGGCCGTCCTGGAGTGGCTGTTCTGGGTCGGCGAGCTGAGCGTCGCGGGGCGTCGGAACGGCTTCGAGCGCACGTACGACCTGACCGAGCGGGTCGTGCCCGCGAAGGTGCTCGCGACACCGACGCCCTCGCTCGCGGACGCCCATCGCGACCTCGTCCGGATCGTGGCCAAGGCGCTCGGCGTGGCGACGCGCCGCGACATCTTCAACTACCTCTACCTGCGCGCGGACCGGACCGGCAGAGCGATCGCGGAGCTGGTCGAGACGGGCGAGCTCCTGCCGGTCAGGGTCGACGGGTGGAGCGATCCCGCCTGGATCGCCGCCGGCGCGCGGCGGCCGCGTCGTCTCGATGCCCGAGCGCTGCTGGCCCCGTTCGACTCGCTCGTGTTCGACCGGGAGCGCGTCGAGCGGCTCTTCGGGATGCGCTACCGCATCGAGATCTACACCCCCGCGCCGAAGCGGGTCTACGGCTACTACGTCATGCCGTTCCTGCTCGGCGACACGCTCGTCGGGCGCGTGGACCTGAAGGCCGATCGGGCGCGCGGGACGCTCCTCGTCCAGGCGGCGCACGGCGAACCGGAGATCGACCGGGGCCCCGTCGTCGCGGCCCTGGCCGACGAGTTGCGCCTGCTCGCCGACTGGCTCGAGCTCGAGCGCATCGAGGTCCGGGGCGATGGCGACCTCTCGCCGGGACTGGCGGCGATCGTCTGACCCGCGTCGGGCCGGGGTATCATTCCGACCCCACGCTGCAGCGTGGCTTCGCGCGCCTGTAGCTCAGTGGATAGAGCGTTGGGTTCCGGACCCAAAGGTCGCAGGTTCGAGTCCTGTCGGGCGCGCCATCACGTCCCTACCGCCGGGGCTCGAGAGTCCTGGCTGCGGCGGCATCCGATAAGCTCCGCGGCCATGGATCTTCATACGCGGCCGGCCATATCGGCCGTCGTGTTCGACCTCGGCGGCGTGCTCATCGACTGGGACCCGCGATATCTCTACCGAGCCCTGTTCGACGACGAGGCCGCGATGGAGGATTTCCTCGCGACCGTCACCACCCCAGAGTGGAACCGCGCCCAGGACGCAGGCCGGCCGTGGACCGAGGCGATCGAGGATCTCACGCGCCACCATCCCGAGCGACGCGACCTCATCGCGGCGTACTGGGAGCGCTGGCCGGAGACGCTCGGCGACGCCATCCGACCGGCGGTCGACATCCTCGATGAGCTTGCTGCGACCGGCATCCGCCTCTTCGCCCTGACGAACTGGTCCGGAGAGACCTTCCCCATCGCTCGGCCCCGCTACCCGTTCCTCGACTGGTTCGAGGGCATCGTCGTCTCCGGCGACGAGCGGCTGATCAAGCCCGATCCCCGGATCTTCAAGGTGCTGCTCGGTCGCTACGATCTCGACCCGGCATCGACGCTCTTCATCGACGACCACGCTGACAATGTCGACGCCGCCGCGAGCCTCGGGATCGTGGCGATTCGCTTCGTCGATGCAGATACGCTGCGTGCCGACCTCCGCCGGTTCGGCCTCCTGCCGGGACCGCCGTCGACGTCCCCCGACACATCGTCGGCATCAAGACCAGGGGCCTAGCCGACGGTTTCGCCGCTCAGGAGCCCGACCGCAACGGCATCATCGACGATGTCGTCGATCGCGTGGGGGTCCGTGACGAGCGCGAAGCCCTGCACGATGACCCGCTCGAGCCCCAGATCGGCGTAGTCGCGGAACCGCTGGCGACGCTCCGGCCCAGGGGTTACCGCTCCGGCATCGCCCCAGATGTGGACCGACACCGACAGGGTCGCCGGGTCGCGCCCGACCTCGGCGCACCGCTCGCGGATCACGGGCAGGGCCGTCTCCACGCGGTCGGGAGTGAGCGCGTCGAGGTTCAGCTCGTCGGCGAAGCGGGCGGCGAGCCGCCACGTCACCTTGGGTCCGTTCCCGCCGACGAGGATCGGGATCCGTGGCCGTTGCAGGCCCTTGGGCTCGTGGATCGCGTCGCGGACGTGAGCGTAGGTACCTTCCCACGTCGCACGGCCTGGGGCGAGCATCCGCGTGATGATCTCGAGCTGATCGGCGAGCACGGCGAGTCGCTCGGGCGCCGGCGGGAACCCGTAGCCGTAGGCCAGCCACTCGTCCTCCTTCCAGCCGGCGCCGATGCCGAGGATCGCCCGCCCGCCACTGATCACGTCGATCGTGGAGATCGCCTTCGCCGTCAACCCGGCATTCCGGTAGGACGCGGCGAGGACGAGGTGCCCGATGCGAGCATGTCTTGTCTCGACCGCCAGTGCCGCGAGCTCCGTGAACGGCTCGAAGATCGGCGCCTCTTCCGGCGGAGGATCGACCTGCATGTGGTCGTAGACCCAGAGGGACTCGAAGCCTCGGTCCTCGGCCCATCGGGCGACCTCGACCGTTCGCTGCCAGGCCGTTGCGGCATCGAGCCCGAGGTACTCCCGGTCGCAGCCCTGGGGCATCGTGAGCCCGATCTTCATGCCGTGGGCCCCACCTGCGCAAAGGTCCGCTCGACGATCTCCCGGATCCGCGCGATGTGCGCGTCGGTCGCGGGTACGACGTCGGCCACCGTGAACCACAGGCCGACCTCCCGGACGTACGAGTGGAGCGTCCGTAGCGCCTCGCCGACATCGTCCCAGGTGACGCCCATCGCTTCGGGCCGGATGTCGACGCCGCCGCGAGCGAGCGCGGCGGCCATCACCTCAGGCTCGTTGTCCTGCAGCACGGACCCGGCGATGATCCCCAGCCCGACCGGCTGGCCATGGATGAAGTGACGGCCCGTGATCCGCTCGAGGTTGTAGAAGACGAAGTGCTCGACGCCCTCGATGTGGCGTGGATTCCAGCCGGAGTCGTGGAACGTGGTGCCGCCCCAGCGATGCGCGTTCACGAGGGCTCGGATCCCAGCCTCCGATCCCATCCGGATCTCGTCGAGCGCGTCGACGACGGCCTCCATGACGGTCGCGGCGTCGGCGATCAAGCCTGGGTCATACGGCCAGCGCGCCTCGCACCGGCCAAGCCGGTCGGCGAGGCGCCAGTCGTACCGTGCCGTGTGGTAGCAGAGCACATCGCCGATCCCGGACCGATTGAGGTTCGGTGGCGCGGATCCGATGACCTCGAAATCGATGTAGACCGCCTCCGGGACCGTCCAGCCGAGGTAGCGGACCCGGCCCTCGTCGCGGAGGCCCGCCCGGTGACCAAAGGGCGCATTCACGGTCGTCGCGGTCGGTACCTGGAAGAGCGGCAGCCGGCGCGTCCACGCCAGGAACTTGGCAACGTCGAGTGCCTGGCCGCCGCCAAGGCCGATGATCGCCGCGGCCCTCGGCAGGCGCTCCTCCAGGGCGACCAGCTCGCTCAGCTCGAGGGTTTCGACGAGGTGGACGCCAGCCAGCGACGGCCCGGTCAGCTGATCCTCGAACCGCGGCCACAGGTCGGCCATCGTGACGACGAGGTACGGCCGGTGGACGAAGTTCGGCAACTCGCCGACGAGCTCGTGCCCGAAGACCGTCCGAAAGCCCTGTTCCGCGAGGGTCGCCGCGTCGGTCACCGCGTCACGCCTTTGGCTCGGCGGGAATGAGCGTCAGCTCGTCGAATCCCAGGACGATCCGGCCTGCGTCCTGTCCCACGGTGAGCCGGCGGTTGCCGCTGATGTCGGCACGGATCTCGCGACCACCCAGATCGACCCGAAGCTGCGCCGTCGGGCCTTCGAAGATCACCCGGTCGACCACGCCTTCGACGATGTTCGGCCATCGGCCGTCCTCCTTGCCCTCGCCGTCCTCGAGGACCCGGACGTCTTCCGGCCGGAGGTAGGCGATCACCGCGTCACCTACGGACAGCCCCTCGCGCGCGTGCGCGTGCAGCGTCAGGTCGCCGACCCGGACCGTCGCCCTGCCGTCCTCGCCGGATCCTTCGAGGCTCGCGACGGTTCCCTCCAGGCCGTTGTTCGCGCCGATGAACTCGGCCACGAACCGTGTCTGCGGTTGGAGGTAGATGTCGGTCTGGGTGCCGATCTGTTCGACTCGACCGGCGTTCATCACGACGATCCGGTCGGAGATCGCGAACGCCTCGGACTGGTCGTGGGTGACATAGATGGCGGTCTTGCCGGTCCGCCGCTGGAGGTCGAGGATGGAGTACTTCAGCGTGTCGCGCAGGTTGCGGTCAAGCGCCGACAGCGGCTCGTCGAACAAGCAGGACTCGCGGGTCGGTCGCCAGGACGCGGGCCAGGGCCACCCGCTGCTGCTGCCCGCCGGACATCTGGGCCGGCAGCCGCGCCCCGAAGCCCGATAGCCCGACCAACGTGAGCATCTCGTCGACGCGGTCCCGGATCGCGTCCTTCCGGGCGCCCTTGACCGACAGCCCGAACGCGACGTTGTCGGCGACCGACAGGTGTGGGAAGAGCGCCGGCGTCTGGAAGACGAACCCGATGTTCCGCTTCCGCGGCGGCAGGAACGTGACGTCGTCGGCGTCGAAGTACACCCGGCCGTCGGTCGGCTCGATGAGCCCGGCGACCATCCGCAGCGTCGTCGTCTTGCCGCAGCCCGACGGTCCGAGGAGCGTGACGAGCTCGCCATCCGCCACCTCCAGGTCGAGCCCGTCGACGGCGACGGTCTGGCCGAAGCGCTTCGTGATCGAGGCCAAACGAACGGTCGCCATCAGAGGATGTACGTGCCTTTGAAGTGCCGCGTGCCGAAGACCCGGAAGAAGACGAGGACGGCCGCGAACGACACGAGCTGCATCGTGACGGCGAGGGCCGCCGTCGCCGGGGACAGCCCGCCGGTCTTCTGGAGGTTGAAGATCCGGAGCGGCGCGGTCTCGATATCGACGGGGTGGACGAACAGCGTGACCAGGTACTCGTTGAAGACGATGATGAAGCACAGCAGCAACCCGGCCGACACCCCCGGTCCGATCAGCGGGAACACGACCTTCCGGTAGGTCTGCCAGCCGGTCGCGCCGAGGCAACGCGCAGCCTCCTCGAACTCTGGCGGCAGGTCTTTCAGCGCCACCACGATCGGGGTCAGCATCAACGGGAACGTCCCGACGGCCATCGCCAGCACGAGCCCCCACATCGACGTGGCGTGGTACGTGAACGTGAAGGTCAGCAGGAGCGAAAGGCCGATCACGGCGCCCGGCACGTACAGCGACAGCTGCAGGATCGAGAAGATGATCCGCCGCCCCGGGACCGGGTAGCGAACGAGCGCATACGCCGCCGGGAGGCTGACCGCGAGGTCGATCGCGAGGGCGAGACCGGTGATCTTCACGCTCCACAAGAGGTTCTCCTTGAAATCGCCGATCGCTCCGCGGTAGTTCTCGAGACCGCCGCTCCCGCCGTACTCGGCGAACGAGCGGAACAGCAGGGCCGCGAACGGCAGCACGAACAGGAACAGGCAGAACCAGATGTATGTATGGCTGAGGACCGCGGTCACCCGGCGCGCCGTGATGCGCGGGGCGCGGACCGCGGGCGGGGCGGCGCTCGCGGGTGTCGCGGGAGTCGGCCCGCCGTGGACGCCGGCCGTCATTCGGCGAGCGCCCCGCGCGAGTACCGCAGCGAGAAGTACGTGACGACGAACGCGATGGCCAGCAGCACCATGCCCATCGCTGAAGCGAGGCCGTAGTCGTTCTGGACGACGCCGCGGTCGTAGATCGTCACCGCCAGGGAGCGCTGCTCCTGGAGTCCGCCGAGCAGCGCCGGCTCGGCGAACGCACCGATGCTCCAGCCGAAGACCAGGAGCGAGCCCGCGACCACGCCGGACCGGGCAAGCGGCAGCACGACGCGACGGAACGTCGCGAACGGCCCCGCGCCGAGGCAGGCTGCCGCCTCCTCGAGGGTCGGGTCGACGTTCGACAGGGCGGTCCCGATGCTCATGACCATGAACGGGAAGGTGAAGATCGCCATCGCGAACACGACCGACGGCAGGCTGAACAGCAGCGAGGTGCCCGAGATCCCGAACGCGCTGAACAATGGGGCGAGCAGGCCACCGGGCAGCAGGACCGTGCTGATCCCGAACGTGACGTACAGCGCGCCGAACATCGGGAAGACCATCAGCGCCCGGACGACGTCGCGGTACCGGACCCGGCGCACGAGGATGTAGGCGAAGGGGAAGCCGAGCAGGAGGTCGACGATCGTCGCCAGCAGGGCGAGCTGGACGGTCACGAACAGGTTGGGCAGGTAGCGCTCGAGGATGAGGCGGTAGTTGTCGAGGGTCTGGACCGGACCGGTCGGCGACAGGAACGAGCTGCCGTCGGTGAAGCTCATCTGGAGGATGAACAGGAGCGGGTAGTACAGGAACAGCAGCGCCAGGGCCGCTGCCGGGATGAGCAGGGCGAGACCGATCAGGCGGGTGTTGCGCTCCCGCCGCCGGAGCTCGGGCGCGAGCCCGATCGGCATCGACAGGCGTTCAGTGACCACGATCGGCCTCGGTGCCGGGGATGGATCGGCTCGCCCGCCGTCGCTGGCGGGCGAGCCATGTCTTGCGCGTCAGCGTGGCCTACTGGCCAAGCTGCTGGGCGTAGTAGTCGAGGAAGATCTTCGAGCTGGCGTTGTAGGCCTCCCAGTCGATCGTCTTGAACCCCGATTCGATCTGGTCGAGCTTGGGGAAGTAGGTGTAGTAGTCGGTGGTGAACCAGTCCGGGATCTGGTCGACGTAGTCGGGACCGAGGAAGCCCTCCGACAATTCACTCCACTGGCCGTGATCGATCGGCCAGGCATTCGGGAACTGGACGTCCTTCGCGAGCCGCCAGTTCATGAAGACCTGAGCGAGCACCGGGTGCTGGGCGCCCTTCGGGACCCACAGGTAGCCATTGGCCGGGTAGATGGTCGGTGGTACGAGCAGCGCCGCCTCCGGGTGCCCACCCAGGTACTCCAGACGGGCCAGGCTGTTCCAGAACCCGACCGCATCGATCGCGCCCGACTCGAACAGCTGCTGCGGCGTCGCCTGGTCGGTCGTGTACTTCAGGACGTTGGGGCCGAGGTTCTGGACCGCCCAGTCCACGACCTCTTTCATCTGCTCGGGGTCCTTGTAGTCCTTGCCCATCTCGGAGGCGAGGCCGAGCAGGAGCCCGCCGGCGGTGATGTCGGTCGGCTTGGGCAACGTCAGCTTGCCCTTGAGCCGCGGGTCGGCGAGGTCCATGAGCTTGGTCAGGTAGCCCGCGTCGTTCTTGTCGTACACGACGCCCGGGTAGGCCGTCGACTGGAACGCGATCGACTGTGGCGCGTGCTTGAAGACGTCGAGGACCATGCTCTGGTTCGGGATCAGGTCCGAGTCGAGCACGTCGTCGACGAGGCCCTGTTGGGACGCGTCGTACCAGTAGTTCTCCTCGACAGCGATCACGTCGAAGCTGGCCGGGTTGCCGGCCTTCTGGTCGGCGGCGAGCTTGGTCAGGTACTCGCTCGGCTGTTGCGACCCGACGTAGTTGAGCTTGATGTCGGCGCCGTACGTGTCCTTCACATACGTCTGGAACTGGTTGACGATCTCGCTCGTCGCCGAGTACGTCCAGTTGCCGACGTTCAGCGAGCCCTCGGCCGCGATCGCGGCCTTGATCTCGTCGTCGGTCATGTCCTTGTTCACGATCGCGACGTGTTTCGTGCCGGCAGCCGCGCTGCCGGACGGGGCAGCGCTCGCGGTCCCACCACCGGTGCTGGCGGCCGGTGAGGCGGTGCCCCCAGTCGAGGGAGATGCACCGCTCGTGCATGCGCTCGCAACGATGAGGACGAGACCGGCGAGCGCGCCGATCGTCTCCAACCTGCTCCTTCGCAGTCGATGGTCCATCAGACGAACCCTCCTCACGGGGCTGCCGGCCCCTCCTCGGGCCACGCGCCGAACGTGGCAGTGATCCGGTCGCGGATACCGTCGACGATATCGTCGGTCACCGGCCGGGCATCGGCGATGGTGTAGGGCTGGTCCGCGTGGCGGACGTACCAGGCCAGCCGCAGCATCGCCAAACGAGCGGCCTCCCAATCGACAGCCATCGCCTCCGGCCGGATGTCCACGCCGGCGCGATGGAGCCAGCCGAGGACGACCTCGGGCTGGTTGTCCTGGAGGACGGCCCCCAGGTAGGTGCCGAGCCCCACGGCCTGTCCGTGGATGAAGCTGCGACCGGTCTGATACTCCAGGCAATACAGGAACGCATGGTCGACGCCGTCGAGGTGTCGTGCGTTCCAGCCGGCGTCGTGGAACGCGGCACCACCCCAGCGGTGCGCCGACATCAGCAGGCGGATACCGGCGTCGGTGACGTCGTGGATCTCGTCGAGGCCGGCGACGACCGCCTCGAGCTGCGCCAGGGCGTCCGCGACGAGTGCCTCGTCGTAGGGCCAGCGTCGATCCTCCCGGCCCGCGTCGCGGGCGAGCTTCCAGTCGACATGGGCCGTGTGGTGGCACAGGACATCCCCGACGCCGCTTCGGTTGAGCTGCGGCGGCGCGCTTCGGATCACGTCGACATCGACGTAGACCGCCTCGGGGATGGCCCAACCGAGGGCGACCTCGCGGCCCTCGTGGCGCAACGCCGCGCGATGGGCGAACGGGGCATTCGTCGTCATCGACGTCGGGGCCTGGAAGAGGGGCCGGCCGCGACGCCAGGCGAAGAACTTCGCGACATCGAGAGCGCGCCCACCTCCGAGCCCGATGACCGCGCCGAACTCCGGCAGCCGATCGAGCTTCCCATCGAGCTCGGATGCCTCGATCGTCGTGACCTCGTGCACCGCCGCGAGATGGCGGTCGAAGTGATGCTCGATCCCGGGCCACAGGTCCGCCATCGTGACGACGACGTACGGGCGGTGGACGAAGTTCGGCAGCTCGGCGATCAGGTCCCGGCCGAAGACCGTGACGAAGCCGTGCTCGATGGTCGCGGGACGGGTCACGACAGCGCTCGTCATGCCGAACTGCTAGGACCGCCGGGGATCGCTCGGTCGCGCTGCGGGACGTCGCTCACGGCTCCTCCGGACCCGAAGGCTCGCGCGGCTCTGAGAAGACTTTCTCGGCCGTTTAACGATAAGCCTTGACGTTTGCGTATGACCGGAACGATAGTCCGCGGTGTCAAGTGGCGGGAGGGAGAGCGTGACAAAGCGGGTCGGCGGGACGATCACGCTCCGCCACGTGGCGGAGCGGTCCGGGGTCTCGATCACGACGGTCTCGCGCATCCTGAACGGGGACGCCACGGGAGTCCCAGTGCGGCCTGAGACACGCACGCGGATCCTTTCCGCCGCAGCCGACCTCGGCTACAAGCCGAACCTCCTCGCCCGAGCGCTGCGCGGGAGCCGCAGCTCGCTGCTCGGCGTGATCATCCGGGACATCAGCGACCCGTTCCACACACAGGTGCTCCGGGGCGTCAACGAGGTGGCCCGCACTCGCGGCTATCGGCTCTTTCTCGGCCATGTCGACTGGAGTCCGGACGTCGCGGCCATCTACGGCTCGATGTTCGAGCAGTCGCACGCCGACGGGATCCTGATCCTCGGTGACATCGCGGGCGGCGATGCGACCCTCGACGACATCGCGACCCACCACGCGCACGTCGTTGGTGTGAGTGATCGCGTCGCGAGAGGCCGCGTGCCCGGCGTGTACGTCGACAACGAGCGGGGCACGCTGCTGGCGCTGGAGCACCTCTGGCAGCTGGGCCATCGGTCGATCGTCTGCGTCGTCGACGAGCGGATGGCGGATGGTCCGTATCGGTCTTCCGTCTACGAAGCCTTCATGCGCGAGCGCGGTTTCGGAGACCGAGTTCGGACGTACTTCACGACCCAGCCCGACCCCGAGCCCGGCTACCGGCTCGGCCGCGAGCTGTTCGCTCATCTCGATCGGCCGGGCCGTCCGACGGCCGTCTTCGCCGCCTCCGACACGATCGCGATCGGCCTGCTGCAGGCGGCGTTCCAGATCCGCGTCGCCGTGCCGGACCAGCTGTCGATCGTCGGGTTCGACGACATCGACATCGCCAGGTTCACGATCCCGCCCCTGACGACCGTGAGCCAGTCGGGCGTCGAGATGGGCCGCATATCGGCCAACCTGCTACTCGACATGATCGAAGGGGAGATCGGCGCAGACGGCGTCGGTGACGTCGTCCTGGCGCCGTCGCTCGTCGTCCGTCAATCGACCGCGCCGGCAGCCGACTGACCCGGGACCCGAACAGATCAACCATGGCCTCTTCGTGTCGACATGGCTAGTAGCCGCTCTTGCGGAGGATCTCCCTCCCACTGAGACCATCCTCGGTGGCATCGAGGGCAAGGGGGCCGGACCACATGTACAGGGACTGGCGCCGCCGCTGTACGTCGACCGCCTCGCGCGCGTCCCCAGCAGTCGGGCCACGAGCGCGTCGACCTGGGTGCCACCCGGCCAGTCGCTCGCCGACAGCCAGCCGCGCGGGACCAGGCGGTATGGCTCAGACGACGGAGGTTTCTGGTCGACCCACGGCGCGCCGGGAGTTGGCTGGGTGGACGCTGCCTGCAGCGCGGCGAGCCGACGTGGTGAGTGTCTCGGTCGAGACGAGCGGTCCGCGAGACCAGCCGGGCCCTTCGGTCCGATGCCAACGGACCCACTTGTACGCGGTCGCTCGACTGATCCCGAGCTGTTCGGCGACGTGGGCGACCTGCCAGCCGGCCTCCACTCGAGCGACGAGGAGCTGACGACCGAAGACGGTCATGCGCGGCCTACGATGTGCCACGAGAGTCTCCTGCCTGGCTTGGTGCTCAACGCCCCAAACCCTGCAGCGGGACTCTCATCTGTCAACAACGTGCGGGGACTACAGCTCGGCGGCCGACTCTGGTTCGCCCGAGAGCTGCAGTCCCGCGCGGGCGGGCCTGACATGTGGGCCGGCCTCCGCTCGCCACCCCGGTTCGGCGTGCTCGAGCGTGGCGATGAGAGCTTCGTCGACGCCCACCCCAACCCCGGGCTGGTCGCCGAGCACGATCCCACCGTCGGCATACTCCTGGTCGATCGAAACGCCGAACGGCGAACCGACGTCTTGGATCTCGGCGGACAAGTGATTTGGCACTGCCGCGGCAGCGTGAGCGACCGCGGCGTTCGCCGTGAGGCCCACCGGGCTGACTGGCAGGTCTCGGCTGTGTGCCGCGATGGACACGCGCAGAAAGTGCGTCACACCCCAGGTTGCGGCAGCTTGAACGATGTCGATGCCGCCCGCGTTGAAATGCGGTCGATATTGTTCCAGGCCAGTGAGGTTCTCTCCGGTAGCCACCGCAGCGCGTACTGAAGCGCTCAACCTCGCATGACCCTCTGCGTCCCAGCGGCGCATGGGCTCCTCGATCCAGACGAGGTCGTGAACCTCTTCGATCTGGGACACATAGCGGACGGCCTGCTTGAGATTCCAGGACTCATTCGCGTCGAGCATGAGGCTCGGCTCCGGGGTGTTGACTCGAAGCGCATCGCCGATGATGCCTAGCCGGCGAATGTCGCTGGCAACGTTTCTGCCGCCCTTGAGCTTCCCGCTCGTGAATCCACGGCCCGCCATGTCGGAATAGAAGAGCGCGAGTTCATCATCATCGAGCGCGATATCCAGTCCGGACGCATACCCGGAGACAAACCGATCGCGCCCCCCGAGCAGGCGCCAAAGCGGCTCGCCCGCAAGTTTTGCCTTGATATCCCAAAGCGCCATGTCAAAGGTGCCGATGCCTCCGAATGTCGCGCCAGCATGGCTCGCCTTGAACACGCGCGCGAGCATGCGGTCGTAGAGCGCGGATACCGCGCGGGGATCCTCGCCCTCGATCGCCGGGAAGATCTGTGCCAAGTCTTGGTGCGAGCCCGTTCCGACGCCGCTGACGCCCTCATCCGTGTCCACGATGACGACCGGCACCTCGGTGATACCCGATGCGATGTGCCCGTTGACGTCGCCCACAGGACGACCCCAGTCATGGATCGTCTGCAGCGTGCGATAGCCTGTGATCTTCATCGTCACCCTTGCTCATTCGTGCGGAGATCGGGGTGTCGCAGTGACGAACCCCTCGGCCAACCTGGACCGTTCGCCGTGCGGCTCATCTTCAGTTGGCGTAGTATTGATACGACATCATACAAGTAGAGGAGAGGGTGCGTACCGAACCGAGCCCTGCCTCCCGATCAGTTCGCCGTCGCGTCGCCGCGGCACATAGATCCCCGACAGTAGGATGAGGACATGGCGCAGAACGACGCGGACCCCGCAAGCACCGCCACTTCACAGGGGCAGACCATTTTCGGCGACAGCGTCGTCCGGGTGCGTGCAGCCAACCTCGGCGTCGCCGTGGTGAGGGACTTGGTGAAAGCGATCGTCACCGGCACGGTGGCTCCCGGCGACGTACTCCCCCCAGAGGGCACCCTGAGCCAGCAGTTTGCCGTGAGTCGCACGGTGATTCGCGAGTCCGTGAAGCGAGTCGAAGAAAAGGGCCTCGTGACCGTCAGTCAGGGCCGAGGCACGGTCGTGAACCAGTCGAGTCGGTGGAACGTGCTCGATCCTGATGTCCTTTCGGCTCTTGTCGACCACGACGAGACCCTGGAGGTGCTCGATGAGTTGGCGGTGGTCCGTGGGAGCCTGGAGGCGACCATGGCGCGCGCCGCGGCAGCTCGGCAAACCCCAGAGCGCACCGCTGCGTTGCGTGAGGCGTTCGACCTTGCCGCGGCAAACATCGACAACATCTCTGTCTACAACGACGCGGATGCCGCGTTTCACGACCTTGTCATGGAACAATCGGGAATTCGGCTCGCCGCCAACATCACACGCATCATGTTCGAGCGCGCTCGCGAGAGCAGTCGATTCACGGGCATCACCACCGACGACGCAGCGCAGATGTCGCTCGAGGAGCACCGCGCCATATGCGAGGCGATCGCGGCGGGCGACGGCGACACCGCCGCGACTGCGATGCGAGAACACATCGCGAAGGCGTGGACACGAAGGCGCGCGCCGGGCGTCACCTAACGGAACCGTCTCCGTCGAGGTGCCACACCGCGTCGAATCCTTGCCAGGCATTCGTCTCTGGTGTCCGGAAGCATGCGGCACGCCATTCCGAGATCTTCGCGTCCTCTCGACGATGGCGGACCTACTCCTTGGTCGCGCCAGCGGTGAGGCCCGCCACGAGGAATCGCTGCGAGAACATGAACACGATCAGCACCGGTGCGACGGAGATCAGCGTCGCGAGCGCCAGCTGTGGAAACGGGATCGAGTCGGAGGCGACGGTGGTCGGATTGATCTCCCGGACATTCGCGAGCAATTCCACCAGACCCACTTGAATGGGCTGTGTCTTCGACCCGGGAAGCATCACGAAGGGCAGGAAATAGTTGTTCCAGTTGGTGACGAAGTTGAAGAAGCCTACGAGCGCGACGACAGGGATCGCGAGCGGCAGCGCGATCCGCCGGAAGACCGCGAACTCGCCCGCGCCATCGATGCGGGCGGCGTCGAGAAGCTCGCGCGAAACGCTCGTGGAGAAGTAGATATACGCCAGATAGACGCCGAACGGGAAGAACGCGAATGGCAGGATGACCGCCAACGGCGACCCCACGAGGTGCACCGCATTGATCTCGAGGAAGATCGGCAGCACGAGCGCCGTGTTCGGGATGAGCATCACCATGAGGGTCGAGATGAGGATCGCGCGGCGAAACCTGAAGTTGGTCTTGGCCAGCGCGTAGCCGGCCGGAATTGACACGAGGAGCGTGAGCACCAACGCGACCCCGGCGTAGAACACCGAATTCCCGAGCCACGTCCAGATGCGGCCATCCTGGAACCCGACCAGCTCGTTCCAGTTTGCGACGAGTTGTTCGAAGGAGCCGAAACTCAGGGAAGCCTCGCCGTGAAAGCCGTTGAGTTGGGCGGTGTCCTTCGTCGGCGCGAGCAGGAGCCAAACCAGGGGAAGGACGAAGAACACCGCGAAGAATCCGGCGATCAGGAAAGCTGTCACGCGACCGAGCCAGCGGCCCGGCGCGAAGTCAGACCGCACGACCGGTGTTCTAGTCGCGGTCAAAGAGTCCTCCTCGGAAGACGAAGAACGCGGCAAGCCCCGCCGCCACGACGAGCAACATGCATCGAGATCGCGGCAGAGCTGTTGAAGTCCGCTTGCGGGCCGAAAGCGGTGACGTATGCGAGTTGATTGAGGGAATAGTGCTTCGGGATCTGGTTCCTGCTCGCCTGGGCGAGGATTTTGGGTTCCGCGAACAGCTGGGTCCCGACGGCGACCGAGATGACGACCATGTACGCGATCCACTTCCGAATCAGCGGGAGCTGGATGTACCAAGCGGTCTTGATGGCGCTGGCGCCGTCACAGCGGGCAGCCTCCATGATCTCGTCGGAGATGTTGTTCAACGCGCCGTACATGATGATGATCCATCCACCGGCGCCGGTCCAGAACGCAACGACCGTGAAGATCAGGGGCAGGTTGTTCAGGTCGATGGCTTGAACGAAGTTCGTGTACCCGAACCACTTCAGGACGAAGGACACCGGGCTGACCGAGGGATTGAGCAAGAAGAGCCAGAGCATGACGCTGGCCGCACCCGCGAATGCGCCGGGGATGAAGAACAGGAAGCGCGCGGTAGAGGAAAGCCACCTGACGCGCACGGCGTGGACGATGAGCGCCAGCAGGGTGACGAGCACGGTCAGGGTCACGACCCAGATCACCAGGAAGGCCGCGACGTGCTGCACGGCCGGCAAGAACCGGAAGTCCCCGACGGCCTTCACGTAGTTGTCGAGCCCGACGAATTGCCCACTCTTGGTGAATGAGAGATACAGGGCAAAGATCATGGGCAGAACGCCGAAGACCAGTAGCAGCAGCACGTAGCCGCTGCAGAACACGTAGGCGGCGAACGCCTGCGCGCGGGCTCCGCTTTGCGGCCCCCTTCGCGGGCGCAAAGTGGCCCACTGCCGCTCCTTTGTGGGGGCGGCAGTGGGCACGATGGCGTCAGTACGAGAGATGGAGCGTTCCTTCGCCTACTTGGTCACGACTGTGAAGCCGTTCACCTGGGCGTCGTCCACCATTCTCTGCTGCCAAGCGCTGACCTGCGAGGCAATGGTCTTTCCGGAAGCAAGAGCCGGATTCACGATCTCCGCCCACGGAGGCTCGGAACTGAAGGGGAGCGTGGCACCCCAGCCCTTCCAGATGTTGTTGGCTGCCTCACCGACGACGTCCTTGAACGTGTCCGAGTTGGCCCAGAAGCCACTACTGGTCTGCGCGTCCAACCACGCACTTGCGGTCGAGGCGTAGGCCGGGAGGCCCGTGATGAGCTTGACCGACTGGGGTCCGCTCGTCACGTACTGCAGGTAGGTACCCACGCATGCGAGGTTCGCCGAGTGGCTCGACCCGTACCAGAAGCCGCCACCCACGTTGCCGGTGGCGATTGGCTCGCCAGCCCAGTGGAGGGCGTGGCCGGCACCCCACTCGCCTGGCTGCCCGCCGAGGTTGTCCTTGTTCTGGAAGAGGGCTCCCGTGAACCACGTCGGGCCAGGGATCGCCAGGACCTTGCCCTTCCACTTCGAGACCCAGTCGGGGGTGAACAGTCCATCGATCGCCAGGGTCTTGTTCGCGAACATGTGGTCCAGCAGGGCGATCATGCGGGTCGTGTGGTTGTCCGAGAAGTCGCTGGTGAAGGTGGTGCCGTCGACCGTGTAGATCGGCGCCTGGGCGGCCCACATGTCGGTCAGCACGGCGGTGAAGGGATCGCCGATCGAGCCGAGGATGTAGCCGGGGTGCTCAGCCGCCACCTTGTCGCCGAGGGCCTGGTATTCCTCCCATGTGGTCGGGACGGTGTACCCGAACTTGTCGAACAGGGTCTTGTTGTACCAGAGCACCACGGGCGCCAGGTTGTCGCGGGCGCCGTAGACATGGCCGTCGACCGTGACAGGGTCGAGCGCGCCCGGCGTGTAGCCGTCGAGCCAACTCTGGGGAACGACGCCCTCGTCGAGCGGCGCGGCAAAGGCCTGAACGCCATTCTGCTCGTGGGCCGCCCAGCTGGCGTCGTTCACCTGTCCCGACCACGCAACGTCGGGCCAGCCCGAGCCGGCTTGGTCGAGCAGCGAGATCTTGGTGTGGAACGTGTCGCTACCCCCGGCGCTGGCGTCGTAGGTCTCGATGTTGAGCGGGCACTCGGGGTGGTCCTTCTGGAAGGCCTCGGCGATGGCCGAGCGGTCGGCGTCGACCCAGACGGTGATCTTGGCGGTTGGGTCCTGCGCAACGGTGGGGAAGCCGTACTGGCTGCCAGTCGAAGAGCCAGCGGTTTCAGTCGGACCGCTGGTGGGCGTTCCAGAGCCAGCCGTTCCAGGGGTCCCAGACGGACTGCTGGTGGACGGATTGTTCCCGCAGCCCGCTGCGACAAGGGCGATGCAGGCTGCGGCTGCGGACACTCCCATCAACCTGCGGGGCGCGCTGCGTTCATGCAAAGACACGTCGTTGCTCCTCCTCAGATTCGTTCGACTTCGTTGAGACGACTCAGCCCCCACGCGGCGACATTTCGAAGGAGCTCGTATCGGTGATGCCGTACCGATAGGAGCGGCCGAGGTACGCGGGTCCCTCCACATAGCGATGCCCAGCAAATTCAGCATACATCAGACATCATGTGTATTGCACGCCCCTGTGCTGTGCCCAGCATCCTGAGACGAGCACGTTCTAGGGGTCCGCGATGGGTGACTACCCGAGCGAGGCCATCCGGGCGCGCACGGGGTTGCGCAGTCCCCACGCATGGCGGCGCGCCGCGCATCCGGTACCGCGCGGATCGAGACGGTCGTGCTCGAGATGCCGTCGTCCAACGGCCCGTGCGGCGTAGCGACGGGCCTCTTGGTCGCGGAGACGCGACCCGCCCGTTCGGGCCAGCCCCGATGACGGCGACGACGACCGCGAGCTCGCGGTCCGTGACGGAGGTGCCAGACCCTCGACCAGCTCGAGGCTGTTCTCTCACGCCAGCCGCCGGACTGCCACTCGGTCGTTTGGGCCCGGACTCCCGACCTATGCGGTCGGACGCTCAGCCTGGAACGTCTCCGCCAGTCGACCGAGGCCATCCTCGATGTCCTCGGTCCGTATCGCCCCGTAGCCGATCACCAGCCCCGGTTGGGTCGGAGGCTCGGCGCAGTAGGCGGCGAGGCTCTCGACGCGGACACCGGCCTGGCGGGCCCGCCGCACGACTCGATCCAAGTCGATCGGTGCACCCACGGCCTGTCGCGCGCAGACGTGCAACCCGGCGGTCGAGGGCACGAGTTGGAGCCAGGTCCTGAAGTCGCGTTGCAGCGTTGTGACGATCCGCTCGTGACGGGCCGCGTACTGCAGGGTCGCCCTTCGGATGTGCCGCGCCATCAGGCCACCGTCGATGAGCTGCGCCAGCGCCGCCTGGCTTGCCGGCTCCCCGTGCCAGTCGGTCAGACGCTTCGCCTTGAGCATTGCCCCCCGCAACGAGGCGGGAGCGACCAGGAAACCCAGGCGCAGCATCGGCAGGAGTGTCTTCGAGAACGAGCCGACGTATATGACGCGACCACTCCGATCGAGGTTCTGGAGCGGCTCGAGCGGGCGGTCCTCGAACCGGAATTCGCTGTCGTAGTCGTCTTCGACGATCACCGAGTCCGTCCGTTCGGCCCAGGCGAGCAAGGACGCCCGACGCCGGGTCGACATCGGGATGCCGAGCGGGAACTGGTGAGAGGGCGTGACGTACACGAGGTGGGCGGCCTCCGGAATGGCCGCGACGTCCAACCCTTCGGCGTCCACGGGGACGCCGACGACGCGCGCGCCGAGGGACTGGAAGAGGAGCCGCGCGGGAGGATAGCCAGGCTCTTCGACCGCCACCCAGCCACCGGGTTCGATGAGGATGCGCCCGATGATGTCGAGCGCCTGTTGCGCACCCTGCGTGACGATGACGTCATCTGCCGCGGCGCGAACGGAGCGGGCGATGCCGGCATGGCGCGCGATCGCGGCCCGGAGGGCGGGATGCCCGGCGGGCTCGCCGTATCCGGCTGCGACCCTATCGCTGCGAAGTGCTCGGCCAACCAGCTGCCGCCAGCCAGCAAGAGGAAACAGGCGCACATCCGGTATACCGACCGAGAAGTCATACGCGGGCGCGTCGCCGTGATCCTCAAGGGCATCTGGGATCGAGTCCCACAGCCGCAGGGCGTGTACGTTTCCGCCGCTTCGCGCCCGCCTCGGGCGCACAGTCTCGACAAAGCCCTCGGAGACGAACGTACCAGACCCTACGCGAGCGACGACGAATCCTTCCGCGACCAGCCGTTCGTAGGCGACGGCCACCGTGTTGCGCGAGACGTCGAGTCGCCGAGCCATCTCACGGGTCGGCGGCAAGCGCTCGCCAGGCCGCAGGCGGCGGTCGATGATCGCCTCGAGGACGCCACGATAGATTCGGACGGCGAGATCCCCGGGCCCCTCGAGGCTAACGTGGAAGTCCATAGATGACGGAGTCTACATTGGCCCAGTCAACAACATCGGAATTGGCACTTCCACAGGACCAATGCCCGGCGTAGGGTTGGGCCCATGAGTGAACTTCGAAGCACCGATCAGCGCAAAGCTGATGTCCTCGCCGTATTGGGACAGAACGGCGACGCGTGGCTTGCCACGTCCGATCGATCTGGCCGGCCACACCTGATCGCGGTCTCCACGTGGTGGGATGGAAGCCTGATCGTGATCGCCACCACGGACGCCAGCCGAACCGCCCGGAACCTCGACGAGATTCGGCTGGGGCGCCTGGGCGTCGGGTCGACGGACGACGCGATCATGGTCGACGTCGAAGTCCTGGATAGCGTGCCCGTCCCCGATGCCGCAGCCGACCTGGGGGCGGACTTCTCGGCGGCGGTCGGCTGGGACCCCGCCGAGGAAGGGCCCAACTGGAGGTTCTTCCGCCTTCGGCCACGTCGCATCCAGGCTTACCGAGGCTACGGCGAGCTGGAACGTCGCGACGTCCTGCGCGACGGGACGTGGCTGGCATGACCTTGCAAAGAGAACGGGCCCACCGGCCCGAGGACCTGACCCGTCTCTTCGTGGAACGGGCAAACGAAGGCGATGCCGAGGGCATGGCACTTCTCTACGAGGTCGATGCCATCATGGCTTATCCGCTCGGGCAGCAGACGGTCGGCCGGGCCGACATCACAGGTCTGTTCGAGAAGATGGTCGCGTCCAGGCCGCATTTCGGGCTTGAAGAGCCACTGCCGACATTGATCCTTGGCGACCTGGCGCTCACCTCGACTCCGGCGCTTGACGCGGCCGGCGCCCGGGCACAGGTCGCTCGCCGCCAGCCGGACGGTACGTGGCTGCGCGTCCTGGACCGGCCCGACTTCCGCGGGTAGGCCAAGCCCATCCACTTGCCTTTCCGCGCGGCCTGACGAGTGGGCCGCCCTGGGCCCGCCGACTGACCCACGAACCAGCCACGGACTTGCTCCTTTGTCTTGACAGTCCTTCTTGTCCGTGACAGAGTCCGCGGCATGATCGAGGTCGCCGTCATCGAGGATCCCGCCGCTGCGGAGGCCTCCCTGAACCCGATGCGGACGAGGCTCCTATCGGAGCTGGCAGAACCGGCCTCCGCGACGACCCTCGCCGGCCGCGTCGGATTGCCGCGGCAGCTGGTCAACTACCACCTGCGCGCCCTCGAGCGACACGGTCTCGTCGAGCTCGTTGAGGAGCGTCGCAAGGGCAACATGAACGAACGACTCATGCAGGCCACGGCGACGGCGTACGTGATCTCCCCGACCGCACTTGCGCTCGTCCAGCCCGACCCGTCGCGCGCGCCCGACCGGCTGTCCGCCTTCTGGCTGCTTGCCCTCGCATCTCGGTTGGTCCGCGACGTCGGGGCGTTGATCGCGGGCGGGAACCTGGCCCGCCAGCGGGTCGCGACCTTCGCACTCGATGCAGAAGTCCGGTTCGCCACCGCGGCGGATCGAGCCGCGTTCGCGGACGAGCTGGCGACGTCGGTGGCCGGGCTGGTCGCGAAGTACCACGACGCGGGGGCCGAACGCGGGCGCGCCCACCGCGTGCTTGTCGCCATCCACCCGACGATCACGAAACATCGCCCGACGACAGCACCGAAGGAGGCCTGACATGCCGCATGAATTCGAAGTGCGCAAGGAGATCGAGTTCCAGGCGACGCCCGAGGAGGTCTGGGAAGCGATCGCGACGGGAATGGGCATCGACGGCTGGTACCTCGGAACGGGCAACGAGGTCGAACCACGTCTCGGCGGCAGGGTGCGGATCTCCTTCGGCAGCGAGGATCACGAGGGCGGGTCATCGACGATCACGGCCTGGGACCCGCCCACGCGCTTCGCGTACCGGGGCGACCCGCACCCCGACGGGACGTTCCACGCGATCGAGTACGAGGTCGAGGGCCGCGCCGGCGGGACGACCGTCGTCCGCCTGGTGCACTCGGGCATGCTCGGCGACGACTGGGAGACGGAGTACGACGCGCTCAACGAGGGCGACTTCATGTACCTCCACCAGATGACCCAGTACGTCGCCCACTTCCCCGGCCGGCAGGCGAAGCTCGTGACGGCGTGGCGCCCGGACATCGATCGGGACAGGGCGATGGCGAAACTGCATGCCGCGATGGGTGTCTCGGACAGCCCCAAGGAGGGCGACCCGGTCCGGTTCGAGGCAGAGGGCATCCCGGCCATCGAGGGCGCTGTTGACTTCGTCTCGCCGAACCTCCTCGGCTTCCGGGCATCCGACGCCCTCTATCGATTCCAGATCGCCCCGGGCTTCGCCTACGCGGGCCATCACCTCTTCGGCGACGGCGTGGACGTGGAAGCGTCGACTGCGGCCTGGCAGGCCTGGTTCGACCGGTCGTTCGCCTAGCCTCCCATCGGAGGGGCGCCCTCGCTACTTCGGCTTCCGCGCCGCGGGCTTGCGCGCGGCGGTCTTGCGCCTCGCGGATGACCGGGCGGCCGGCGCGAGCCGATCGAGGTCCATCGGGGGTGGTGCCTGGCCGCCGGCGCTCGCGGCAGCCGCCGCGAGGTTCGCGATCTCCATCGGGGCCGCCGGACCACCATCGCCGGTCGATGCCTCGCCGAGGACGCCCGAGACCGCTTTCGGGAGCTGGTCGAGTGGTGTCGGGATGGGCCCGCGAGGGGCGGCGTCGAGCCGTTCGGCGTGGGCCACGTCGGTCGGGTTCGGCCCTGGTGCGCCCGTGCTGTCCGTGCCAGCGCCGGCGGTCGAAATCGTGATCGTGACGTCGGGACTCATGCCGGATGCCTCCTGGTGGTGCGGGTGTCGAACAGGCGGCCTCCCTCAGATCAGATAGGCCGTCGTGATCAGGTCCGATGCATCGACCTCGACGTGCACGAGGCGCGCATTGGCGCAGGCCGCGTCGAGGAGCACCTGCAGGTTCGTGACGCCATCGGGGGCGCCGTCCTTGATGCGCCTCCAACCCAGCGTCTCGATGTTCGCCCACGCCCACTGCGCCCCGTGGTAGGTGAACGTCGCGAGGACCTTCTTGTTGTACTGCCAAGCCATCTTGATGCCTCCAGATCGACTCGCCGCCCGGTCCGGGTGCCGCCCTCGGATCAGACGAGATACATCGTGTACAGCAGCTGGCCGTCCGCCTCGACATGCACCAGCCGGCCGTTCGCGGCGGCGCTGCACAGGCTGACGAACATGTTGGTCACGCCGTCCGCGGCGCCACCGTTGACCCTGCGCCAGCCAAGACCCGCGATGTTTGCCCACGCCCACTGGCTGGTGTGGTGGGCATACGTCGAGATGACCGCCCGGTTGTAGGACCACTGGCGGCCGGCGACGACGGCGGTCCCGACCTGGATGTCGGCCGTGATGTTGTCCCCGACGCGGGTGATCTTGGTGACCGACACGTTCGAAGCTGCGCCGTTGTAGCCGTTGCTGTTCGGCGAGCTCGTGCCGGTGAAGCCGGTGTTCGTCGCGGTGGGGAACGGGTCGGAGCCGTCGCCCCGGTTCGCGTTGAGGTTGAGGTCGCGCCGGCCGTCGGCCTGCTCGATGTCGACGAGGTAGTGGTTCTCGTCGGTGTTGTTGTTCTTCGCATCGTCGACGTGCTCGATGAGCAGTCCCTCGCCGGGCAGCGCCGTGTCGAACCCGCTCTGCTGGCGGTTCGAGACCAGGAAGTACTCCTGGCTGCCGGCCGAGCCGATCGGCAACTTGTACGCGATCGGGCTCGAGGCATAGGGCGGGATGTTCACGCTCTGCGTGGCATTCCAGAGCACGGTCGGGCTGACCCATTCCGCGCGGGTCTTGCACCAGCACGTCGGGTGCGCCGGGCGATCGCCGCCGCCGTTCCAGCTCCCGCCGGCCATCAGGTCCCAGCCCCCGGTGCCCGCCGACGTGTAGTCGGTGTCGTAGAGGTCGGGCCAGCCCATCAGGAGGTGGCCAAGCTCATGGGCCATCACCCCGACACGGCCGTCTTCGGGCGCCATGAAGTAGCGGTTGATGGTGACGCCGTCGCGGACCTGGGGCGTGATGTCCCACTTGTGCGACCAGATGTCATTGACGTTGCCGGTCTGCTCGCCGCCGCTTCCGGCACAGATCACCACGAGGGCGTCGACGACGCCGTCGCCGTCGTTGTCGTAGTCGGCGAAGTTCACGTTCGGGTCGGCCAACGCGATGGCATCCTCGACCAGCTTCTGGGCGTTGTTGGGATGCGTCCCGAAGCCGTAGTTCCCGCTCGTGTAGAACGACTTCGGCTGTGGCGCCCGATACCAGCCCGCGATCGGACCGCCGGAGCCGCTGACCAACCCGATGACGTCGAGCTTGGTGTAGGACGCCTCGCGGTAGAAGTCGCGCATGCTGCCGGTCGCGTACGTGCCGACCGAGAACAGCATGTCGTTGAAATGCGTCGCGGTCTTGGTCGCCGCCTTGTCGGAGAAGTCCACGAGCAGCACGAGCGCCCGCCGCGTCCCTGTCACCGGGGCCGGTTCGGCCCGGGCGTCGACGAACGTGTCGGGGCGGGTCCGGGCGGGTCGGCTCAGGATCAGGCTGAGGGACCGCAGGTCGAGCTGGTTGCGGGTCGGCTTGGCCGGGAAGGCCCCGCCCGCGTTCATGAGGGACTTCGCCGCGATGATCTTCTTCTCGAGCTCGGGCGACGGCGGCATGACGCAGTCGACCTCGTGGATCCGGTTCTCTTGCATGGGATCCCTCCCTCATCTACGCTGCCGGAGCGGACGGGCCGCCAGCCGTCGTCGGCTCCGGAGATGCCCTGGCGGCAGCCTTGCAGGGGCCCGTCACGGCAGCGTCACGGGAGCGTCTCGGGACGCGTTCCGCCGATGCGGGCACATCCGCGGGGGAGCCATGGACGGAGTCTCAGCCGCACCCAATCGTTCGAGGATCACCGGACTCGTGTCGAGCGTCGAGCCGTCGACGACATCTCAGGGCAAGTGGTACCTGACCGTCGATGTCGAGGAGGTCGAGGCGATCGAGGGTGGGTCGTTCCTGCGGCCCGGCACGCCGGCACGCGTCTTCGCGTTCGGTGCCACACCGCCGGTGGCGGCGGATCAGACCATCTCCGCGGAGGTCACGTATCTGGGCGGCCCGACCGGCGGCGAGTTCCAGCTGCTCCGGCTGCTCGCCGACCCCGGGAACGACGCGGACGAGCCCGGGGCCGCAGTCGACGACGACCGCCCCGACCCGGTGTAAGTCGGGTCGAGCGTCGTTCGACCGGCCGATCGCCTAGGTCGGCGACTCGACCCGTCCGATCCCGAGGGCGTCCCGGATCCGCGCCACCGCCTGCGGCAGATCCTCGTGTTCCCAGACCCGGACGACCGTCCATCCGACATCCCCGAGCAGGCGGCCCGCCCGCGTATCGCGCTCCCGGTTCGCCGTGATCTTGGCGGCCCAGTACGCGGCGTTCGTCCGCGGCGGCGAGGAGTGGGCGGGACACCCGTGCCAGAAGCAGCCGTCGATGAAGACCGCGACGCGCTGTCCACGGAACACGATGTCGGCCGCGACCCCGATGTCGGCGACCGGCCTGACGGCAACGCGATAGCGGAGCCCCAAGGCGTGGAGCGCCTTGCGGACCAGCAGCTCCGGCCCGGTGTCCCGGCTGCGGTTGGCCTGCATCACCCTTCGAGTGGCCGCCGACGACGCCCACGACCCGGCGGGCGGCTCCCACGGCGGTGCCTCTGCCATGACTCCCTTTCGAGCGTCCCTCGTCCTTCGCACGCCAGAACTGGCGGCCGGCCCGACCCGTTGCAGGGAGGGAGTACCATCCACGTCCCCGCACCATCTCTCGTATCGGGCCGCGTCAGCGATCCGTTCGAGACCGCTTCGTCCGACGCGAGGAGCATGGATGCGCCACCGCCCGCTCACGACAGGGTCCGTTCTCGTCCTGCTCGTCGCGCTCGTCGGCCTCGGCTGCGCCGCGCCGGCCGCTCCGTCGCTCGCCCCGACCCCGCCGGCCCCGAGCGCCACGCCAGAGGCCCTCGAGTGCGAGACGATCGCCCAGCCCTGCTCCCTGGCCGAGGTCGCGCCGGCCGTTCTCGAGCGCAGCCAATCGCTCGGCGACAGCGTCGCCACCCTGTTGCGCGAGGGCGGCACGATCGCCGACGCGGAGGCGTTCCTCAAGAGCCAGGACGGGATGGCCGAACTCGAATCGGACGAGATCGTGTTGCGCTTCAGGCTCGAGGGCGGACGTGCCGTCTGGGTCATGACGCCCGGCGCCTTCGCGCCCGGGAGCCGCTCGTCGGGTGTGCCTGCCGCGGCTGAAGTCGACACGTTCTCACTCGTCGCTGCGTACTCGGTCGTCGGAGGCAACGCCGAGGCCAAGTCGGCGATCGTCCTCTCGCCGTTCCTGTGGGACTTCGGAGACACCGATGACGGCGCGGCCGTGGCGGCCCAGCTCGAGAAGACGCGAGGCTATGCCGGGCATGTGACCTATCACGCGAACACGACCATGACCAGCACGGACGTCGGGATCGCCGACTTCAAGGGCTGGCGGAACGACCAGGTCGTCCACGTGAGCTCGCACGGTGCGAGGCTCTGCAAGCCCTCCGCCTGCCGGGCCATCATCGCCGCCGGGATCCTGACCGGGCCGCCGGCGGCCGTGCCCGAGGCGGGCGTCGACCTCCTCAAATCCACGGACGGGCGCACCTACATCGCGCTCGGCGCCGACTTCTTCCGGGGCCAGTACCCGGGCGGACTGGACGAGACGTTCGTCTTCTTCAACGCCTGCAGCACGTACGGCGCCAGCGCCACCGATCTCGGCGACACGATCCGTGGGCAGACGAGCGTCTTCCTCGGCTGGACGGAGCCGGTCGACTCGGTCGCGGCGCAAGACGCGGCCACGGCCCTGTATGCATCACTCGGGCGGGACGGGTTCGCCGTGGACGCCGCGTACGATGCCCTGGGTAAGCTGCAGGTCGACGCGACCCCGGGCGGCAAGAAGGCTCGATTGAAGGTGGCCGGCCCGGTGACGGGCGACGACCTGCGGATCCGCGAGGTCATCGCGTTCCGCACCTCGGGCGGCTCGATGCTCTCGGCCCAGGACCACGTCCCGTTCAAGGGCGTCGCCGGCGACGGGCAGCCGGACGCCGTCCCCTATCACGTCACGGTCGACGGCGTGGCGGCGACGACCGCGCCGCGCGCGACAGTCAAGGTCAGCATCGATGGCACGTCGGCCGCGCCCGTCGCCCTCTCCACCGGGCGGGAGATCGAGCCCGGGCGCTGGGCGATCGACGGCGAGATCGACCTCGGGTACGACCTGGACGACGAACGGACCGTCGACTTCTCGGCCTCGGTGGACCTGCCCGAGGGCGGTCTCAGCACACACGCGACGCCCGCGACCATCTCGGTGGGACCGGCGATGGGCGGCTCGTGGAGTGGCTGGGCCACGGACGTCGGGGACGCGAACGGTGACGGCTCTGTCAAGGTCCGCTCACGGGCCGAGCTCACGTTCTCGTACATCGCCGGCCAGAAGGGCGGTGCCACGCATCCCCGATACGAACTGACCGATGGCACGCTCAGCTGGCAGATCGACGGCACCAGCTCCGCCGGATGCCGCGTCCTCTCCCCGGAGGTCACGCTCACGACCTCTGACTTCGGGTCCGATGCATCGCTCGTCTTCGATCTGACGAAGGACCCGGCCGCGTACATCATGTCGGCCAACGTCCTGTCGGGCCCCGTGGTCGAGGTCGCCGTGACGTGCCCGGACAAGAGCTCCACGTACAGCACCCGGGTCTCGTTCACGTTCAGCGCCGCGCCCGATCCCCTGACCGTGAACGGCGACATCATCTCGGGGTCATATCGGTACGGCGTGGGCGAATTCGCGTGGGAGATGCGTCGGCTGGACTGAGCATGAGAAGGCGCCGCCCGCCGAGAGCGGACGGCGCCTGGGCGACCCCCCTGAAACTCAGAAGGGCGAATTCAGAAGGGCAGACCTCGGCAGGACACCCGCGGGTTCCAGTCGGCGAAGAGACCCTTCGGGTTCTTCTTGTAGAGCCAGAGATGGATCTCGTAGAAGTCGGGCAGCTCGTAGGCATTCGGGGCGGTGACCAGCGACAGCCGGTGGCCGAAGAGCTTCGGCGGGTTCTTGCCGAATGCCGCGTGCCAGGCGTCCTTGAGGACGATGTACTCGAGCGCGACGAGCTGGTAGCCGCCACCCTTGCGCGGCTCGAAGACCAGTGCCTCGGGACGAAGCTCATCGAGATCGGGGTCGCCGACGAGGTCGCCCTTCACGTAGTGCTGGCCCATGCCACCGACGCCCGGGTTCTGGGCGCAGCCCTTGACGGTGCCGTAGCCGGCGGCCGTGGCGATGTCGAGATTGTGGAACGCCGTCGTCGCCGCCTTGACGGCGCTCAGGTTCTGCCCCTCGTCGCTGTTCGAGGCAGATGCCGCCGCCGCGCCGAGCATGGCGACGACCGACACCAGGGCGATCGCCGCGACGAGACGCGCGCGCGCATTGCTGACCATGTGCGAACCTCCTCGTTGTGCCGGGCTTCTGGCCGGCCCCTGACGCGAGGTTCGCGGCGAGGGCGAGACGCGTCATCGGTCATCCGACCGAGGGCCCCTTCTCGCGACGACCGATGTCCGCGGTCCGTGGCGAGCGCCTTCGGATCAGGCGGCGACGACGCCGAACGGGATCAGGGCGCCGACGTCGCCTGTTCGCGGAATGCGGCCACGTACGTGATCTCGACCGTGACCGGGACGCCGTAGGCCTTCGCCAGGGACGCCGCCAGCGGGGCCGCCGACGGCGGCGCATCGGGCCCGGTGACGGCGACCAGCACCGTGTCGCCATCGATCGACCACGATGTGACCTGCAGGTCTCGATCGCCGATCCAGGCCTGGACGAGCGGCGCACCGGTCGAGCTGCGGACCACGCCCTGAAGCTGGGTGGCCGCGTGCCAGGCGAGGGGGAGCGCGATCACCGCGAGCGCGAAGATCGCCGCGAGGAATCCGGCCTGGAGTCGACGCCGCTCTCGGCGCATCTCGCGGCTGGGGGCGGCCCCGAGCAGGACGAAGACGATGCAGGCCACCACCACGATGGCCGAGAAGTTCGTGAGGAACAGGAGCATGGCCCCGGCCGCATCGTCCAGGCGGCCGAGTTCCATGCAGATCCCGACCGTCGCCAGGGGCGGGACGAGGGACACGGCGATGGCCACGCCCGGGAGCGCGTCGCTGCCGGTCCGGGCGACCGCAACGTACGCGCCGGCGGCGCCGGCCGCCAGCGCGACCCCGAGGTCCAGCAGTCCCGGCGCCGTGCGCGCGTCGAGGGACGGCGTGAGGCCGATCGGGTCGGGCAGGACCCAGGACACGAGAACGCCGATGCCGATGACCATCAGGCCGCCGAGCACGACCTGGAGGAACGTGATCGACAGCCATCGGTCACGCCCGGTCACGAGCGCGCCGGCGAAGGCCATGATCGCGCCCCCGAGGGGCGCCACGACCATCGCGCCGATGATCGACGCGACCGAGTCCTGATACAGCCCGAACGCTGCGATGAGCCCCGCCAGCGCCAGCAGGACGACGTACGACCGCATGGAGCGCCGGAACAGGGCGTCCGCCGGGTACAGGTCGTCGAGCATCGACGGGCCGCGCGAGACGCCGTCGAGCGTCGGCTCCGTCATGGACCTCTCCTCCACCGCGGCTGGACGGCGAGCGTACCCTTCCGCCACGGCGTCCGCGCGCCCGGTCGGGATCCCAGGTCGGCCGTCATGTGCTCCGTGGGAGAGGTACCGACACGATGAATCCGGTTGCCTGGATCCTGCTGGCGGTCGTCGCGCTGATCCTGGTCGCGATCGCGATCGAGTGGCTGACAGAGCGCCGGGAACGACGGGCGTACCCGCCGCCTGGCCGGCTCGTGGACATCGGTGGCTACCGGCTTCACCTCCTCGACACCGGCGTCGGACAACCCGGACCGACGGTCCTGCTCGACGCGGGGATGGTCTCCTTCTCCTCGAATTGGGCGTGGGTGCGGCCAGAGCTAGCCAAGACCGTGCGGGTGGTCGCCTGCGACCGGGCCGGACTCGGTTGGAGCGATCCAGGGCCGAAGCCGCGGGACGCCGGCCAGAGCGCGACCGAGCTGCACGCGGCCCTCGAGGCAGCTGGGATCGAAGGCCCGTACGTCCTCGCGGGCCACTCCTATGGCGGGCTGACCGTTCGCGCGTTCGCCGCGCTGTATCCGGCCGACGTCGTCGGGATGGTTCTCGTCGACGGTTCGCATCCGGACCAGTGGGTCCGGTTCGGGATCTCGAGCAAGGTCCTGGGCTTCGGGAGCAAGGCATCCAGTGTCGTGGCCCGGCTCGGCCTGTTCCGCGTCGTCGACAAGGAGTACAAGCTGCTCGCGGAGGGCCTCCCACCGCGCGCCTACGCCGAGCTGATGGCGTTCGGGCGGACCCCGCGCGCGTTGTCGACCTCAGGCGACGCCGCCCTGGCCTGGGACACGCGAACCCGTCCGATGATCAACGCCGCACCCGGCCTCGGCGACCGGCCGCTCGTGATCCTGAGCGTGACCGACCAGCCCCGGATGAGCGACAAGCTGACGGCGATGCAGGCCGAGCTTCCGGCGCTCTCGACGCAGAGCCGGCACATCACGATCGATGGCGCCTACCACGAAGGCCTCCTCGCTCGACCCGAGCATGCCCGGATCGTGACCGAGTCGATCCTCGAGGTCGTCCAGGCCGTCCGCTCGGGTGCGCCGTTGGCCCCGTCGTCGCGGGAGTAAGCCACGCCTAGGGCACGGGATGCGTGGCGCTCGCGAAGCGCCCCGGCGTCGTCCCGAGGAATTGCTTGAACCGACGGGTCAGGTGGGCCTGGTCGCAGAACCCGACGTCGGCGGCCACGTCGGCCAACGGCTGTCCGCCGAGGATGCGGTCTCGTGCCGCCTCGAGCCGGCGTCCGGTCAGGTAGGCGTGCGGGGCGAGCCCGAAGACCGTGGCGAAGGCCCGTGCCAATTGGGTCGGTCCCGCCCCCAGCGCGTCCGACGCGGCCGCCATCGTCACGGGCTCGAACAGATGGGCATCGAGGTAGGCACGGAGCCGCTCGGCGTGTTCGTCATCGGACATCGCCACCGCCTCGATCGGGCGCTCGCCGAGGGCCCGACGGATCCTTTCGGCCACGAAGGCCAGCCGGGTCTCCGCCTCGAAGACATCGTCGAGGCAGCGCAGCGTGTCATGGAGCGCCGAGATCTCGTCGCGCAGGCCCGGATCGGGGATCACCGGCCGGTCGACGGCCGGCCCGATCAGGTGCTCGCCGAGGACGCTCGTCTCGAGGTAGAGCACGCGCTTGCGGAAGCCGTGGCTCGTGGCCGGGCGGCCGTCATGGACGACATGCGGCGGCAGCACGGTCACCATCGCTGGTTCGGCGCCACGGGCCTCGCGATGCAGGTCGTATCGGATGGCACCGTCGTCAACGATGAACAGCGTCCACGTGTCGTGGGTATGGCGCGGGTAGGCGTGGTCCGTGAAACGGGCGTGGAACACTTCGCGGACGCCACGGACCGGCGGCTTCCACGCCCGGACCGAGACTCCGCCGATCGACGGCTCCATCGCAGGATCGTACAAGACCGCGCTGACCGGGCCGCGTAGCGTCCGGCTCATGCAGGCGCTTGGTGGCCTCATCGCGTTCTCATTCGTCAGTGCGGTCACGCCCGGTCCCAACAACATCCTGCTGTGGGCGTCGGGTGCCGAATTCGGGTTCCGACGCACGATCCCGCAGATCGTCGGGACGGCCCTTGGGATCGGGTCGATGGCCCTCGCCGTCGCCGCGGGGCTGGGGGCGCTCGTGACGGCGGTCCCCGAGGTCGCGTTCGTGATGAAGGTCGTGGGCTCGGTGTATCTCCTGTACCTGGCCTACCAAGTGGCGGGGGCGCATGCGCTCGAGCGCGGCGATGTCGCCCGACCGATCGGCCTGCTCCAGGCCGCGGCCTTCCAGGCGATCAACCCCAAGGCCTGGATCTTCGCGCTCGGTGCGATCACGACTTTCAGGCCGGCCGACCTGCCGGTGGTCGCGGGGAGCATCCTCGTGGCTGTCACGATGATGCTGGTCGTGTTGCCGTCCGCAGCGTTGTGGGCCGCGGGCGGCGGCGTCCTCAGCAGGTTGATCGCGGGCGAACGTTCGAGCCGGATCGTCAGCCTGATCATGGCCGCGCTGATCGCGGCGACGGTGATCGGCGTGTGGGTCTGAGGCAGCCTGACGGTCCGGACGCTCAGCCCCGAGGCGTCAGGCCTCGGCCTGGTTGCCGTCCCGGCCGCGGCCCAGGTCGCCGCGCACGGCGGCCTCACCCTTCGAAGTCGACCAGGCGCTGACGGCATCGGCGAGCGCCACAGAACCCGGGCGGACCGCGAGGCGGTCGTCCGTGCCGCGGATGCCGGCGCCGAGCTCGGCGAGCACGCCGCGATAGGCGGGCTTGTCACCGTTCGACCGCACGTCGGTCGGATAGACGTCGAAATAGCCGTCGCTGCACACGACGATGTTCGCCTCAGGCGACGAGAAGGACGTTCGAGCCATGGGTGGGATTCCGATCGATCGCGCGCTTCGGACTGACGGAATCGGAGCCCGGCGCCTGCGACGCGACCCCCACCATCGGGCCGCAGGGCATATCCGTCAAACGCCCCGTCGTGGGCCCGGGCCGGATCCGCCCGGTCAGGCCTCGGCGATCGCGGCGACCGAGAGTCGGAAGTTCGGCATGTCGAAAGGGAGCTTGGCGCCCGAGCGGGCCGGCGGATCGGTCGGGAACCAGCGACGCCACTCCTCGTTCATCCCCG
Organism: uncultured Chloroflexia bacterium; assembly: GCA_963704775.1. Classification (GTDB taxonomy): domain Bacteria; phylum Chloroflexota; class Limnocylindria; order Limnocylindrales; family CSP1-4; genus SPCO01. The sequence continues at coordinate 981,588 of CAVPHR010000001.1, forward strand.
CGAAGTCGGCCGGATCGCCGAGCACGAACGTCATGTTGACGATCCGGTCGAGCGAGCTGCCGGCCGCCTCCAGGATCGCCTGGACGTTCGTGAGGCACTGCCGCGTCTGCTCCTCGATGGTGTCGCCGACGATGGCGCCCGAGACAGGGTCGAGTGGTCCCTGGCCGGATACGAACACGAGACCCCCGGCGCGGACCGCCTGGCTGTAGTTGGGATTGGCCGGAGCCCCGTCGGTTCGAACCACCTGCCGTGTCATGCATCACCCTCCCAGAAGCGGCCGCCACACATGTGCATATCTTCGACCAGGCAGGCCGAACGGATCGCGGCCCGTCCGTTGAGGACCAGGCCCACGACCAGGACGGCGCCGCTGATGAGCGGGATCCTTCTGCTCAGCCAGCCGGGCAGGTAGATGTCGGTCACCGATCCACTGACGCGCCGAGCTCCTCGGCGAGTGGGGTGAGCGGGCAGACCAGGTTGTTGCTGGCGAACACGGCCGTTTCGGCGATTGCAAAGACGGCGGCGACCGCCGCCCGTCGTCGTGGACGCCCCTGGAGCCCGTCCCAGGCGAACAGCAGGATCAGCCCGGCCATCGAGAAGAAGATCGCGGTATGGACGGCCTTGATGGATCGCACGGCTCCGGGTCGCCAGCGGACCGGCACGGCGGCTGCGATCGGCGTCGTGATCCACTGGCTCCAGACGGGTCTGCGCGTGGCGCGTGCCCTGGTCGCCTTCACGGATGCTTCCACGACCTGACTGTCGTTTGACTACCTTCTACGCGTGAGTGCCGGCCGGCCCGCGGATCCGGGCCACGGGTCACAACCCTCGCCTTCGACGTGGAGTAGGCGCAACGCCTTTCGGTCGCATGCCCGATACCATGGGGTGATGCGCGACGCAACCGTCGAGCGCCCCACCTCGAGCCCCCCGGCAGACGAGGCGGACGGGCTCGAGCCGCTCTTCGAAACCTATCGAGTGCAACTCACCGCGTACTGCTACCGGATGCTCGGATCGGCCTTCGAGGCCGAGGACGCCGTCCAGGAGACGATGATCCGCGCATGGCGGAACTTCGACCGGTTCGAAGGTCGCTCGACGGTCCGCTCGTGGCTGTACAAGATCGCGACCAACGTCTGCCTCAACATGCTCGGCGCGCCACAGCGCCGAGCCCGCCCGATGGACCTGGGACCGGCATCGACGGCCGACACGACGCTCCCCGCCCCGCTGCCCGAGAACACCTGGATCGAGCCGATCCCCGATGACCGGGCCGTGCCGACCGGCGGCGATCCAGCGGATGTCGCGGTCGCCCGCGAGTCGATCCGGCTGGCGTTCGTCGCCGCGCTCCAGCACCTGCCGGCCCGGCAGCGGGCGGTGCTCATCCTGCGCGAGGTCCTGCACTGGAAGGCCGACGAGGTCGCGGAGCTGCTCGGCACGACGGTCGCCTCGGTCAACAGCGCGCTGCAGCGCGCCCGGGCGACGCTCGCGACGAGCAAGATCGATGCGACCAAACCGGCCGACGCGCTGGACGACGACCAGGAAGCCTTGCTCGCGCGCTACGTGCAGGCCTTCGAGCAGTACGACATGGACCGTCTGACCGCCCTGCTCCAGGAGGACGCCACCTGGAACATGCCGCCATACGACCTCTGGCTGCAGACCCACCGCGACATCGTGGATTGGTGCCTCGGGACGGGGATCGGGTGCCGCGGGTCCAAGCTGCTCCCGGTCATGGCCAATGGGTCGCCGGCCTTCGCGCAGTACAAGCCCGCGGCCGATGGCGGCCTCGAGCCTTGGTCGATCCAGGTGCTCGAACTGTCGGGCGGTCGCATCAGCGGCATCACGTTCTTCCTGGACACCGCGCGGTTCTTCCCGATGTTCGGCCTACCGCCGCGGCTCGCCGCCTGAGGGCGCGACCGAGGGGATCACGTCCGACAGACCGGTCAGCTTCAAGAGCTCGTCGAGGTTCGGCGCCGCGTCGAGCAGGAGGACATCACCGCCGAGCCGTCGCGCCTCGAGGGTCAGGCGCGCCAACGCATCGAGTGCCGCGAGGTCCGGCTCCGGGATCGCGCGCACGTCGCAGACGAGCAGCACCGGCCCACCGTCCTCGAGGATGAGGCGCGCGGATCCGCACAGGCTCGACGCGAGGCTGGGATCGGCGGCGTCGGCGATCAGCAGGACCGCGTCGCGCTGTTCGACCGGTCGGCGGGCCGGCGTCGGTCGTCGCGACGCCGATGCCTTGGCCAAGGGGCGTGGTCCTTTCTGTCCCCGCGGATGGGGGCGGAGGCGCCTGCGAAACAATTCCGCCGGCGCCACCCATATGACACGAGCGGCGGTCGAAACTCATCGGTGCGCCCCATCGATGAGTCCTGGCCGCGACGTCGGTCTAACGGTCATGCACCACGAACACGCGCATCGGCGGGATAATCGTCGTCACGACAGCGTTCCCCAGACCCTCGCCGCGTGCGCCCCAGGCATGCGGCCTGACGCTCCCCGCGCGTCATCCGCCGTCGAAAGGAGTCTTCCATGTCGTCGTCTGCACTGACCACCTCGCTCTCGATCCCGGCCCTGCGCTCGACCGTCCGCGGCCGCGTCATCGCTCCGGACGACGCGGACTACGACAAGGCGCGAACGGTCTTCCTCGGCGACGTAGACCGGCGTCCTGCCGTGATCATCCGACCGGTCGATGCCGATGACGTGGCTACGGTCATCGCGCTCGCCGGTGAGACCGGGCTCGATCTGGCCGTCCGAAGCGGCGGCCACAGTGCTGCGGGCCATGGCGTCGCCGACGGCGGCATCGTGCTCGATCTCGGCGACATGCGATCGATCGACATCGATGTCGATGGGCAGACCGTCTGGGCCCAGACCGGGCTGACCGCCGCCGAGCTCAGCACCGCGCTCGGTGCGCATGGTCTCGCGGTCGGCTTCGGCGACACCGGATCCGTCGGGATCGGCGGCATCACCCTCGGCGGCGGGATCGGCTATCTCGTGCGCAAATTCGGCATGACGATCGATTCGCTCCTCGCCGCGGACATCGTCACCGCCGATGGCGAGACGCTCCGCGTGGACGCCTCGTCGCACCCGGACCTCTTCTGGGCGATCCGCGGCGGCGGCGGCAACTTCGGCGTCGCGACGGCGTTCCAGTTCCGGCTCCATCCGCTCCCCGAATTCACCGGCGGGATGCTGATGCTGCCCGCGACGGCCGACGTGATCGCGTCGTTCATCGCTCTCGCGGAGGCCGCTCCCGACGAGCTCTCGACTATCGCCAATGTCATGCCCTGCCCGCCGATGCCCTTCGTTCCGGAGGCCGAGCACGGCAAGCTCGTCGTGTTCGGGCTGATGGCCTACGCCGGGCCGCCCGACGACGCAGAACGCGCGCTGGCGCCGTTCCGCGCGCTGGCGACGCCGGTCGTCGACATGGTCCACCCGATGCCCTATCCCGAGATCTACCCGCCCGAGGACGAGTCGTACCGCCCCCTCGCCGTCGCCCGGACGATGTTCATCGACCGCGTCGACACGGCCGTGGCGGAGACGATCCTCGAGCATCTCCAGGCGTCGGACGCCGCGATGCGCGCCGCCCAGCTGCGTGTGCTCGGCGGGGCGATGGCGCGCGTGCCTGCGGAGGCCACCGCGTTCGCCCATCGCGATTCGAAGATCCTGGTCAACGTCGCCACGTTCTACACGGGTCCCGATGACCGCGAGCGACGCGCGGCGTGGGTCGAGGGCCTCTCGGCGGCCCTGCACCAGGACGACGACGGCGCCTACGTCAACTTCCTCGCCGACGAGGGCACGGAACGGATCCGTGCGGCCTACCCGGGTGAGACGTGGGACCGGCTTGCTGCGGTCAAGGGCCGCTACGACCCGGACAACATGTTCCGGCTCAACCAGAACGTGCCGCCCGCGTTCGACGGCGCCTCTGAGGTCGACGCATGACGTACCCGGAGCCGCGCTATCTCGGGGAGACCGGCGAGGTCAGTGCGACCTACCGGCCCGCCGACCACGCCCCCGAGGTGACGTACGCGAACGGCAACACGGCCCACTACCTTGCGACCGGCGCGACCACGGACGGCGGGTTCGGGCTGTACCGCTGGGTGATGGGACCGGAGCGGAGCGGCCCGGGCCCGCACTATCACCGGAGCATCTCGGAGTCCTTCTACATCCTCGAGGGCAGCGTCAAGATCTACGACGGGACGCACTGGATCGACACCCGACCCGGCGACTTCGTCCACGTCCCGGCGGGTGGCATCCATGGCTTCCGCAACGAGTCGGGCGCACCCGCGTCGATGCTTCTGCACTTCGCACCCGGGGCGCCCCGCGAGGGCTACTTCGAGGGGCTGGCGTCGTTCGCGGTGTCAGGGAAGCCGAGCGACGAGGAGCTCGCCGAGTTCTACGTGCGCCACGACAACCACTGGCTCTGAGCGAGCCGCGAGCCGGAAACGCCGTTCAACGAAGGAGCCCAGGACATGCGATTCCATACGACGATCCTGCAGGGCGGCAAGACCGCCACCGGCATCCGGGTTCCGGACGATGTCGTGGCGGCCCTTGGTTCGGGAAAGCGGCCAGCGGTCTCGGTGACGATCAACGGCTTCACATACAGGAGCACGATCGCGGTCATGGATGGCGCCTACATGGTCGGGGTCAGTGCCGAGAACCGGGCGGGCGCCGGGGTCGCCGGCGGCGACGAGGTCGACGTCGACATCGAGCTCGACACGGCGCCCCGGGAGGTCACCGTCCCCGAGGACTTCGCCGCGGCCCTGGATGCCGAGCCGGCCGCTCGCCGCACGTTCGATGGACTCTCCTACAGCAACAAGTCGTGGCACGTGCTCCAGATGACAGGCGCCAAGACCGAGGAGACGCGGCAGCGCCGGATCGCCAAATCGATCGAGGCCCTCCGCGACGGTCGCATCCGCTAGGACGCCCGCCCGCGCCCGGCGGCCCCACGCCCCGCGCCTCCCGCACCGGGCCCCCGCCCAAGCGCGCCCCGCCCCCAGCGTTTGTTGTGCTCTCGTACAAATGTAAGATGGGCCCTCTCGGCTATCGTCGGATCATCAGCGCGACCGGGTGTGCTGCGGCAGGAGGGATCGGGCCATGGTGGATGACTTCTTTCCGGACGTGACTGGGCCGATCCCCTTCGGTGGCCTCGACTCGACCGATCCGCTCGCATTCAAGGTGTACCAGCCGGATCGGCTCGTGCTCGGCACGCGGATGGAGGACCACCTGCGACCGGGCGTGTGCTTCTGGCATTCGTTCGCCTGGCCGGGCGTCGACATGTTCGGATCGGGCACGATGGACCGGCCCTGGCTCGACGGCCAGGGCGACGAGATGGCGGCGGCGCGGACGAAGATGGCCGTCGCGTTCGAGTTCTTCACGAAGCTCGGCATCCCGTACTACTGCTTCCACGATCGGGACGTCGCGCCCGGAAGGCACGAGCTTCGCGACGTTCCGTTCGAACCTCGATGCGCTCGACGACGATGCCGCCGGCTACCAGGAGCGGACCGGCGTCCGCTTGCTGTGGGGGACCGCCAACCTGTTCACCCACCCGCGCTATCAGGCGGGCGCGGCCACCAATCCCGATCCCGAGGTCTTCGCCTTCGCCGCCGCGCAGGTCAAGCACATGCTGGAGATCACCAATCGCCTCGGCGGCGAGAACTACGTCCTGTGGGGCGGCCGCGAGGGGTACGACACCCTGCTCAACACGGACCTTCGACGGGAGGGCGCGCAGCTCGCCCGATTCCTGCATCTCGTCGCCGAGCACAAGCACCGGATCGGGTTCCGGGGCCAGCTCCTCATCGAACCCAAGCCGATGGAGCCGACCAAGCACCAGTACGACTACGACGTCGCGACGGTCCACGGCTTCCTGATCACGCACGGCCTCGAGGGTGAGTACGCCGTCAACATCGAGGCGAACCACGCGACGCTCGCCGGTCACAGCTTCCATCACGAGGTCGCCTTCGCGATCGCGAACGGCATCCTCGGCAGCATCGACGCCAACCGCGGCGATCCGCAGAACGGCTGGGACACCGACCAGTTCCCGAACTCGGTCGAGGACCTCGCGCTGCCGCTCTACGAGATCCTCCAGCACGGCGGCATCGCCCCCGGCGGCTTCAACTTCGACGCCAAGCTCCGTCGCCAGAGCACGCACCGGACCGACCTGTTCCATGCCCACATCGGGGCGCTCGACACGCTCGCTCGGGCGCTCCTGGTCGCGGCCGATCTCATCGAGCAGGGCGAGCTCGCCGATCGCAAGGAGCGACGCTACGCCGCGCTGGGGCGGCTCGCTCGGCACCGCGATCCTCGACGGCGGCGAGACGCTCGAGACGCTCGAGGCGAAGGTCGCCGCCGGGACGATCGACCCGCGACCGACGTCGGGTCACCAGGAGCTGCTCGAGAACGTCGTCAACCGGTCGGTCTGGGCTGCCGACGCGTCACCGGTGAAGTCAGGCGCCGGCCGCTGACCCGATGGCCCATGTCATCGGCATCGACGCGTCGACGACCGCGACCAAGGCCGTCCTCATCGACGAGGCCGGCAGTCGTCGTCGGCGTCGGCGCGTCGCGAGTACGGCTTCGAGATGCCCCAGCCGGGTCTGGAGCGAGCAGTCGCCCGAGCTGTGGTGGGACGGCGCGGTCGGCGCGATCCGGTCGGTCCTGACCGACGACCGGCGTCGTCGGGCGACGAGGTCGTGGCGGTCGGGCTGACCGGCCAGATGCACGGACTCGTCCTTCTCGACGCGGACCGATGCCGTCCTGCGCCCGGCGATCCTCTGGAACGACCAGCGCACGGCCGCCGAGTGCGACGTGATCCGGGCGGCCGTCGGCCCGGAGCGACTCATCGAGGTCACCGGCAACGACGCCCTGACCGGGCTTCACGGCGCCGAAGCTGGTCTGGGTCCGCGACCACGAGCCCGAGGTCTGGGCGCGGGTCGGCGCACGTCCTCCTGCCCAAGGACTACGTGCGGCTCCGGCTGACCGGCGAGTACGCCCTGGACAAGGCCGACGGCGCGGGGACCATCCTGTTCGACCTCGCCGCCCGCGACTGGTCGCCCGAGGTCCTCGCGCGCGCTCGGGATCGACCCCGCCTGGATGCCCGCCGACGTTCGAAGGGCCCGAGGTGACCGGCGCCGTCACGGCCGGCGGCCGCGGCCGCCACCGGGCTTGCGGGCGGGCACGCCGGTCGTCGCCGGCGGCGGCGACCAGTCGGCCAACGCGGTCGGCGTCGGCGTCGTCGACCCGGGCACGATGGCCCTCTCGCTCGGGACCTCGGGCGTCGTCTTCGCCGCGACCGACCGCCCGCATCCACGAGCCGCGCGGCATCGTCCACGCCTTCTGCCACGCCGTGCCGGGTCGCTGGCACATGATGTCGGTGATGCTCTCGGCCGCCGGCAGCCTGCGCTGGTTCCGCGACGCGCTGGCGCCAGGCGTCGAGTTCGGCGACCTGGTCGCGGCGGCCGCCGACGTCGCCCGCGGGGAGCGACGGCCTGCTGTTCCTGCCCTACCTGACCGGCGAGCGCAGCCCGCACCCGGACCCGCTCGCGCGCGGCGCCTTCGTCGGGCTGACCGCTCGCCCACGATCGGCGGCACCTGACCCGGGCCGTCCTCGAAGGCGTCGCGTTCGGCCTGCGGGACGGCCTGGACCTCGATGATCGGCGCCGGGATGCCGGCGCCCGGACCAGATCCGGGCCTCGGGCGGCGGGACGGCCAGCCCGCTGTGGCGCCAGATCCTGGCCGACGTCCTCGATGCCGAGATCGCGACCGTCGACACGACCGAGGGCGCGGCCTACGGGGCCGGCGCTGCTCGGCGGCGGTCGGCGCCGGCTGGTTCCCGACGGTCGAGGCCGCGGCCGCGGCGATACGTCCACGCGACGCCCGTCGCCTCGCCCGGGCCTGATGCGTCCGCGCTACCGCGAGGCCACGCGCGCGTACCGGGAGCTGTATCCGGCGCTGGCGCCGACGTTCCGGCGCCTGGCCGGCTGATGCGGCGCGGCCGCCGGCCGCGCCGGTCAGCCGCGCAGCTCGATCTCGGCCTTGTCCTTCTCGGTGACCTCGTCGGGCTTCTTGCCCAGGATGATCATGCCCGAGCACGTCGTCGGCAGTGACGTCGGTCTTGTTCGACGGTGTCCACGATCCGGCCGTGGTACATGACGCTGATCCGGTCGGACAGGTCGAACACGTCGTGGATGTCGTGGCTGATCAGGAAGATGCCGATGCCCTCGTCCTTGAGCTGTCGGACGAGGTTGCGGACCTGGGCGGTCTCGGCCGGCCCGAGGGCAGCCGTCGGCTCGTCCATGATCAGGATCCGGGCGTTGAAGTAGACGGCCCGGGCGATGGCCACCGCCTGGCGCTGGCCGCCGGACAGCGACTTGACGGGCTGCGCGAAGTTCGTGAAGTTCGGGTTCAGCCGGCCCATGACCTTGCGCGTCTCGGCTTCCATGCTCGAGTCGTCGAGGGAGCCCAGCCGCGTCGTCAGCTCGCGACCCAGGAACAGGTTGCCGGGCGCATCGATGTTGTCGGCCAGGGCGAGCGTCTGGTAGATGGTCTCGATGTTCAGCGCCTTGGCGTCGCGCGGGTTGCGGATGGACACGGCTTCGCCGTCGACGTGGATCTCGCCGCTGTCGGCGGGATGCGCGCCCGACAGCACCCGCATGAGCGTCGACTTGCCGGCGCCGTTGCCGCCGACGAGGCCGATGACCTCCCCGGCATAGAGGTCGATGGTGACGTCGCGCACGGCGTGCACGCCGCCGAAGGCGACGTTGATGTTCCGCATCTCGACGAGTGGGCGTGCGCTCCGCGACGGTCACTGGTCGTTCCTCCTTGCCGCTCAGGAGCCGCCGCGCCGGCGGTTGTAGGTGTCGAAGCCGACGGCCAGGATCAGGACGATGCCGGCGACGACGTTCTGGCCGGGCGAGTTGACGCCCATGAAGCTCAGTCCGTAGGCGAGCGACTGCATGACGAAGGCGCCAAGGACCGCGCCCGGGATGGTCCCGATGCCGCCGGCGAACGACGTCCCGCCGACGACGGCCGCGGCGATGACGTAGAGCTCGTAGCTCTGGCCGACGTCGAGGGTGGCGCCGTTGAGTCGCGCGGACGCGATGGCCGCCGCGAGGGCGCACAGGATGCCCATCAGGACGTAGGTCTTCAGGATCGTCCAGCGGGTGTTGATGCCCGCCAGCTCGGCCGCGTCCGGGTTGCCGCCGTAGGCGTAGACGTACCGCCCGAACCGTCGCCGCGTCGCGAGCCAGGTCATGACGAGGGTCGACGCCGAGGAGCAGCAGGATCGGGATACGGGAAGCCGGTCGGGATCCGCCAGCCGCCTTCCGGCGCGGGCCCCAGGTTCTGCTCGAGCGCGATGCGATCGGCGAGGCCCTCCGGCCAGAGGTTCGCGTTGGCGAAAGCGGCGACGCCGAGCACGGCCACGACAGCCGACGACGCCGAGCAGGACCTCGGCCCACATCGGGCGGAGCGGGAAGCCGTAACGCCGGCGTTGGCGCCGGCCGTTGATCAGCAGGGCGATGATCGCCAGGCAGCCGATGAGGCCGAGGACCCAGGTCAGGGTCCCGCCGATCGATCCCTGGGCCCCGCCGCCGATGAGCTGGAAGTTCGGGTCGAGGCCGGACACGGCCGCGCCGCTGGACAGGTACCAGACGATGCCGCGGATCGAGAGCAGGCCGCCGAGGGTGACGATGAATGAGGGCACGCCGACGTAGGCGATGATGAAGCCCTGGAGCGCGCCGATGAGCGGCCCCGAGGGCGACGCCGATGCCGAGCGCGATGACCCAGCGGAAGGGGACGTCGGCGCCGATGCCGAGGATGTTGGGCATCCAGTCGGTCATCAGCAGCGCGTAGGTCATCGCGATGATGCCGACCAGCGACCCGACCGACAGGTCGATGTTGCGCGAGACGATGACCAGGACCATGCCGGTCGCGATGATGGCGATGCCCGTGGCCTGGACCGCGAGCGTGACCATGTTGGTCGGCTGGAAGAACTTGCCCCCGCTCAGGATGTTGAACGTGAGCAGGATCGCGCCGAGGGCGAGGAGCATGCCGAACAGCCGGAGATCGATCTCCGTCTGGGCGAGCAGACCACGGACCGAGGTCCGGGCGGGAGGCTGGACCTGTCCCGGATACTGGTGCCGCGTCGGCCAGGTTCGTCACGACGGCCCTCCTAGTCGTGGAGATGGATACGATCTGCGCCCCCGGGGGTCCCGGGGGCGCAGGTCTGACGGCTAGATCAGCGGTCGATGACCGCTACTTGCAGGCGGCCGGCGCGGTCGCGGCGGCCGCGTCGACGCCCTTGCAGAGGTCCTCCTTGGTGATCTGCTTGGCATCGATCGCCACCTGGAGGTTCTCCGCGGTGAGCGGGGTCGGCTGGAGGATGAACGACTGGACGGAGGTGCCGTCCGGGGTCGTGAACGCCTGGGCGGTCAGACCGGCGACCGGCGCGACGGTCGGGTCGAGCGAGTCCGTCGGGCAGCGGCAGACCGGCCATCGTCGGTGCCCTTGCACAGCTCGAGCGCGGCGGCCCCTGCGGCCTTGCCCAGTTCGTTGGCGTTCTTGAAGACGTCAACGTACTGCTTGCCCAGGGCGACATTGTTCAGGTTGGCGGGGTCGCCATCCTGGCCGCTCAGGGGCGGGAAGCCGTAGCTCTTGGCCGTGAGGGCACCGACGACGCCGAGCGCCGTGCTGTCGTTCTCGGCCAGGATCGCATCGATCTTGTTGCCGTCGGCGACGGCCTTGTCGATGATCGCTTCCATGTTGGACTGGGCCTTCTCGGTCTTCCAGGCGTCCGTGAACGTGCCGGCCTCCTTCGGCCAGGCCGTACCCGTCATGTTGAGGATCGTGATGTCGCCGCGAGTCGACCTTGGCCTTGAGGCCGGCCTCGTCCCAGCCCTGCGGCAGGAACGTGGACGCGTTCGGATCGCCCGGGTCGCCCTTGATCAGGACGTAGTTGCCCTTCGGGACCTTCGTGAGGACGGCTTCGGCCTCGGCCTTGCCGACGAGGACGTTGTCGAAGGTGATGTACAGGATGCTCGGGTCCTCGATCAGGCGGTCATACGCGATGACCGGGATGCCCGGCGTCCTTGGCCTTCTGGAGCGCGGGCAGGACGGCCTTGTTGTCCTGCGCGAGCAGGACCAGGACCTTCGCGCCCTGCGAGATCAGCGTGTCGACGTCGGTCAACTGCTGCTCGGCGCTGAGGTTGGCGTCGGCACTGATGTACTTGCCGCCACCGGCCTCGACGGTCCCCTTCAGGTTCGGCTCGTCGTGGGCCGCCCAGCGCGGCTGCTGGAAGTTGTTCCACGACACGCCGACCGTGCAGTCGGTGGCCGCGGCGCTCGCGGGAGCGCTGGCGGCGGTGGACGGGGCAGCAGCCGACGGTGCGACGCTGGCGGGTGCACTTGATGATCCGCTCGATGAGCAGGCGGCCACGATGACGGCCGTCGCTCCTGCGAGAGCAGCGAGCCTGCGAATATCCATGCGCGTTTCTCCTCCTCGGTTTTGCGCTGTGAAAGCTCCTCCGGACGCGCTGGTTCCGGTGCGTAGGCTACATCGTTAGGCAACCCCTTTCATTCGGCGGGACGCGGCGTGAGCGCCGTGCGTCTCGATAAGCCAGATCGGTGCTGACCATCGGTCAGGCACTCGCGAGGTGATAGGTCCCGCCGGGCCGCTGGAACCAGGCAGCCGGATCGGCCAGGAGCGGCTCGAAGGCGAGCTCCGATGCGCCGACGAGCGGGGCGTCGATGCCGAGCGCGGCCGGGACGACCCGGACCTGCGCACGCGGGGCGGGCAGGCTGTGCGCGGCGAGCTCGGCCTCGAGGATGTCGCGCACGAACGGGTGGATCCGGCCGTGCGGTCCGCCGAGCACGATGATGCGCGGGTTGAAGATGTTGACCAGGCTGCCCAACCCGATGCCGAGCCAGCGGCCGACGTAGCCCGAACGCGGCCAGCGCGACCGGCGATCCGGCGGCGGCATCGAGGAGCACGCGGTCGACCCCGGCCCGCCCGGCGTCCGGCGGATAGCCGGCCTTCGCGAGCAGCATCCCCTCGCCGACCTCGGTCTCCCAGCAGCCGACGGGCGCCGCAGCGGCAGGCGATCCCGTCCGGGTTGACCGTCATGTGGCCGATCTCGCCGCGCGAATCCGGCCGTGCCGATGAGCGGGCGGCCGCCGACGATGACCCCACCGCCGATGCCGACCTCGCCCGACACGAAGAGCGCGTCGTCGACGCCGACCGCCGCGCCCCGCCGGTGCTCGGCGAGGATCCCGGCGTCGGCGTCGTTCGCGATGGCGATGGGGACCGCGACCGCGAGCGCCCGCGCGAGCCGCGCCCCGAGAGGCACGTCGACCCAGCCGAGGTTCGGAGCCATCGAGACGACCCCGTCGTCGTGACGCACGACGCCCGCGACGGCGACCCCGATCCCGATGATCGGGCCCTCGTGGCGGGCTCGCAGCTCGCCCGCGAGGTCGCGCAGGTCGGCGACGACGTCATCGACCGAGAGCTGCCGGCGCGGCCGATCGATGCGGATCTGGTCGAGGGTCCGGCCACCCAGCCCGACGATCGCGGCGGCGATCGAGTCGACCAGGATCTCGAGGCTCAGGACGACGGCTCCGGTCGGGATGAGCCGGACCAGCGGCGACGGCCTGTCCGGGCGTCCCGAGACGGACAGGGTCGTCCTCGGTGACGAGCCCTGCGTCGGCGAGCTCGCCGACCAGCGTGCGGATCGCGCTCCGTGTCAGGCCCGTGCGCGGCGACGAGCTCGGAGCGCGACTGCGGCCCCAGCTCGTGAAGGCCGCGGACGATCGCGCTCAGGTTGGCGCGATGGACCGTCTCGCTGCGCTGGCCCACTTCGACGCGGCTGACCTGCACGATTTGTGATCCTTTCTTGCAAAACCTGTGCCAGACTCGTACACGGGTCGGATCGTGTCAAGTCAGCGCGGGAGGGTCGCGAATGGCGGAGACGAAACGCGTGCGCTGGGGGATCCTGTCGACCGCGGACATCGGGCTCAAGAAGGTCATCCCGGGCCTGCGCCGCTCCCCGCGGAGCGAGGTCCTGGCCATCGCCTCGCGGGAGGACGGGCGGGCCGCGGCCGCCGCCAGGGAACTCTCGATCCCGCGCGCGCACGGGAGCTACGAGGCGCTCCTCGCCGACCCCGACATCGACGCGGTCTACATCCCGCTGCCCAACCACCTGCATGCCGAGTGGACGATCGCGGCGGCGCGAGCGGGCAAGCACGTCCTGTGCGAGAAGCCGCTGGCCCTCACCGCGGCGCAGGCCCAGGGCATGGTCGACGCGTGCCGGGACGCGGGTGTCCTCCTGATGGAGGCCTTCATGTACCGCCAGCATCCCTCGTGGATCGCGGCGCGGTCGCTGGTCGAGTCGGGCCGGATCGGCCGGCTCCAGGCCGTCGACAGCTGGTTCTCGTACTTCAACGACGACCCGCGCAACATCCGCAACGTCGCCGACATCGGCGGCGGGGCGCTGTACGACATCGGCTGCTACTCGGTCAACCTGTCGCGGATGCTCTTCGCCTCGGAGCCGACGCGCGTGCAGGCCTCGATCACGCGCGACCCGGTCCTCCGGCATCGACACGGTGACGAGCGCGATCCTCGACTTCGAGGGTGGTGTCGCCACATTCACCTGCTCGACGCGCGCGGAGTCGGACCAGCGGGTCGACATCTACGGCACCGAGGGCCGGATCTCGATCGAGATCCCGTTCAACATCCCGCCCGACCGGCCGACGCGGATCTTCGTCATCGCCGGCGGCGATCCGCCGGTCGCGCCCGCCACCGAGACGCTGACGTTCGACACGGCCGATCCCTACGCCTGTGAGGCCGATCGGTTCGCGGACGCCGTCCTCGATGGCGTGCCGCTGCCCGTCGAGCCGGAGGACGCGGTGGCGAACATGCGCGTGATCGAGGCGATCTTCGCGGCTGCCTGAGGGCCGGCACAGGACCGGTCCGCGACACGGCGGTACCATCGCCTCCGCTCGGCTGCGACCCGGCGGCCGCTCGGCCGCGACACGGCGGCGAGCCGGAGGAGATGACACGTGACCGATGGGCCCGCGGTCGGGTCGGGTCCGGACTCGCTCGAGGGATCGGACCGAACGACCCGCCATGACGTGCCCGGTCGCCGCGGCCTGGTCGTCGCGGCCGTCCTGGTCGTGGCGATCGTCGTCATCGTCGGCACCGCCCTTGGTCCGCTGGGTCTCGCGTCGGCCATCACGGGTTGGGGCGCGCCCGTCGCTCCCAGGTTCGTCGAGGAGACCGCGACGGCCGGGATCGCCCACACGTACGGCGGTGACGACACGTTCGACGTGGGCGGCGGCGTGGCGGTCCTGGACTGCGACGACGACGGCCGTGCCGATGTCTACCTGGCGGGCGGCGGCGACCCGGCATCCCTCTACCGAAACGAGAGCCCGATCGGCGGAGCGCTGCGGTTCAGCAAGGTCGCATCGCCCGTGACGGACCTCACGAGCGTCACCGGTGCCTACCCGATCGACATCGACAGCGACGGGAACGTCGACCTCGCGGTCCTGCGCATCGGGGGGTCGGAGCTGCTCCGGGGTCTCGGCGACTGCCGGTTCGAGCCCGCGAACGAGCTCTGGGGTCTCGCGCCGACGCCGGCACCCACGATGGCGTTCAGTGCCACGTGGGAGGGCGCCGCGACCCTGCCGACGCTGGCCTTCGGCAACTACGTGATGACACAGGCGGACGGGACCTATCGCTGTCCGGACAACGAGGTGGTCCGGCCGGCCGCCGCCGACACGCGCTACGGACCGCCGATCCCGCTGGCTCCCGGCTACTGTCCGCTCTCGATGCTCTTCAGCGACTGGGACGGGTCGGGCCGGCGCGACCTGCGGATGAGCAACGACCGCCAGTACTACGACGACGAGGTCGGTGGCGAGCAGCTGTGGCGGTTCGAGCCCGGACGTCCGCCCCGCGCCTATACCGCCGCCGACGGGTGGGCGCTCCTGCGACTGTGGGGCATGGGCATCGCGAGCTACGACGTCACTGGCGATGGTTATCCCGAGGTGTACCTCACGAGCCAGGGTGCGAACACCCTGCAGACCCTCGCCGCCGGGCCGGCCGAGCCCGCCTACCATGACCTCGCGCTCGAGCGCCACCTCGAGGCCACGCGGCCGGCCGTCGGGGGAGACCCGCTCCCGTCGACCGCCTGGCATCCGGAGTTCCAGGACGTGAACAACGACGGTCGCATGGACCTCTTCATCACCAAGGGCAATGTGAACCAGATCCCCGACTACGCCGTGAAGGACCCGAACGAGCTGTTCCTCGGCGCGGCCGACGGGATGTTCAGCGAGGCCGCCGAGGCGGCGGGGGTCGTGTCGTTCGACCGCGGTCGCGGCGCGGCCCTGGCCGACTTCAACGACGACGGGCTGCTCGACCTCATCGTGGCCAACCTGCGTGCGCCGGCCCGGCTGTGGCGCAACGTCGGCGCCGGCTCGGCAGAGGCGCCGCGGCCGATGGGCGACTGGCTCGCGGTCCGGATCAGTCAGCCGGGCCCGAACCGGGACGCGATCGGCGCGATCGTCGAGACCCGGACGCCGGACGCGTCCTCGCGGCGAGAGATCGTGGTCGGCGGCGGTCACGGCGGCGGGCAACTCGGCTGGACGCATGTCGGGCTCGGACAGGCCGACCAGGCCGAGGTCCGCGTGACGTGGCCGGATGGCGAGGTCGGCCCGTGGCTGACCGCCCCGCCGAACGGGTTCGTGGAAGTCGAGCGCGGCGCGACCGCGGTCCGGCCCTGGCAGCCGACACCGCCATGACCGGAGGCACCCGATGACGACGGTCCGGCTGGCCGAGATCCGGCTGCCGGACTTCGGCCGGCCCGAGGACGAGCGGCCGGAGATCCCGGCGGCGACGTACGGCCGGCGGGTCGACGCGTTGCGCGAGCGGGCCGAGATGCGCGGCTATGACCGTCTCGTCGTCTATGCCGACCGCGAGCACAGCGCCAATCTCTCGTTCCTGACCGGCTTCGACCCGCGCTTCGAGGAGGCGGTCCTGATCGTGGGGCCGGCCGGCGATCCGGCGATCCTGGTCGGGAACGAGTGCTGGGGGATGGCCGGTGCGGCGCCGCTCGCCATGCGCCGGGTCCGGTTCCAGGACCTGAGCCTCCCGAGTCAGCCGCGCGACCGATCCCAGCCGCTCGACGAGATCCTCGCGAGCGAGGGGATCGGGCCGGGGAGCCGCGTCGGGGTCCTCGGCTGGAAGGCGTATACGGATCGCGCGCGCATGGAGGTACCCGCCTTCCTGGTCGATGCCCTGCGCCAGCTGACCGGTCCGGGCGGGCTGGTCGAGAACGCCAACGACCTGCTGATCGAGCCGGCCGACGGCCTGCGGATCATCAACGACGCGGATCAGCTGGCGGCGTTCGAGCACGCGGCGACGCGGACCTCGAACGGGATCCGGAACCTCCTGTCGAACCTGCGGCCGGGGCTGCGCGAGGGTGAGGCGGTCCGGCTCCTCGAGTGGGACGGGACCCCGTTGTCGTGCCACGTGATGCTGACCGCCGGACCACGGGCGAGCCTCGGACTCCTCAGCCCCGGCGACCGGGTCATCGAGCGCGGCGATCGGTTCACGACCGCGTTCGGGATCTGGGGGTCGCTGACGTGCCGCGCCGGCTTCGTGGTCGAGGACGCGAGCGAGCTGCCCGACGGCATCGGCGACTACGTCGACAAGCTCGTGGGCCCGTATTTCGAGGCCGTGGTCGAGTGGTACGGGGCCCTCCACGTCGGCCAGACGGGCGGCGCCCTGCAGGCCATCATCGACCGGCGCCTCGCCGACCCGTTCTTCGGCATCTTCCTGAACCCGGGCCACCAGCTCCATCTCGACGAATGGGTCAACTCGCCGGTCGGGCCGGGCTCGACGGTCGAACTGCGCTCCGGGATGGCCCTCCAGGTCGATATCATCCCTGCGACCGGCACGGACTACTTCACGACCAACATCGAGGACGGCATCGCCCTGGCCGACCAGTCGCTGCGCGACGAGCTCGCTGCCCGCTACCCAGGCGCCTGGGCACGGATCGGGGCTCGCCGGCGCTTCATGGCGGAGGAGCTCGGCATCGAGCTCCACCCGGACGTCCTGCCGTTCTCGAACATGCCGGCGATCCTGCCTCCGTTCCTGCTGCGACCGGACCGGGCGATGGTCGTGGCGGACTAGCGGAGGGACGGGAACACATGGACGAGGTCGTCATCGCCGACGGGCCACTCGAGGCCACCGTGCTGCCCGAGGCCGGAGCCCGGCTGCATCGCCTCCGCGCGTTCGGCCACGACGTGATCCTGGCCCCGCCAGACCCGGCCACCCACTTCGTCGATCCGTTCTTCTGGGGCTCCTACGTCATGGCGCCGTGGTGCAACCGGATCGAGGCGCGCCCGACCCGGATCGGCGCGCGAGAGGTCGACCTCGCCTCGAACTTCCCCGACGGCACGGCCATCCACGGCCAGGTCTACGTCCGACCCTGGACGCGGACCGAGGATGGCGCGTTCCGGATCTCCGGCGGCGGCGACCGCTGGCCGTGGACGTACGACGTCCGGATGGGCGTCGAGATCCGCGGGGCGACGCTGCGGATCGACCTGGCCCTGACGAACACCTCGACCGATCCGATGCCGGCCGGGATGGGCATCCATCCCTGGTTCCTGAAGCCGGTGCGTGTGGCCGTCCACGCGGACCGGTACTTCGCCGACAACCTGGCCACGGAACGCGATCCGGCACCGGTGGAAGGGCCATTCGACCTGCGCAGCGCGCGGCCCATGGCCGACGGCCTCGACGGGACGTGGGCGGACCTCGCGGAGCCGCCGGTCGAGTTCACCTGGGACGAGCTCGGTCTGCGGGCCACGATGCGGACGACGCCGGTCGTGCCCTACATCGTCGCGGCGAGTCCGGGCAACATCGACGCGGTCGCGGTCGAACCCGAGACGCACGCGCCGCAGGCCGTCCGTCGGCTGCTCGGGAGACGAGCCCGGCGGGCTGGTCATGCTGCCGCCTGACGAGTCGCTCCGGGTGGCCATCGACCTGGCGTTCGAGGAGATCGAGAGGCCCTAGTCGTGCTCAGCCGGCCGCGGTGACCGGCGCGGCCTCGACCATCGGCTTCACGACGGTGATCAGGGTCTCCATCGTCTCGGCATCGAAGGGCGCCGGCAGCTCGACGATGAACGTGTGGAAGCCCACGCGCCGGTACGCGATCATCGTCTCGGCGATCTGCTCGGCCGTCCCGGTCCAGAACGTGAGGTCGCCCTCGACCCGTTCGAGCGGGGTCCGGTTGTGCTCGAGGAGGGACAGTCGGACGCGCTCGGCCTCGGCCTCGGTCCCCCGGATCGTGATCTTGCAGCCGACGGTCCGCTCGATCGTCGCCTGGTCGCGGCCGACGTCGGCGCAGTGGGCGCGCAGGACCGCGTCCTTGTGGGCCAGCACCTCGGGCGTCCCGAACACGTTCCACATGTCGGCGTGCTCGGCCACGATCCGCAGGGTCTTCTTCTCCCCGGCGCCGCCGATCATCATCGGCAGGCGCGCTTGGAGCGGCAGGGGCGAGATGCGCAGGTGGTCGAAGGCGTAACGGCCGCCCTCCGGGCTCGTCACCTCCCCGCCGTCGAGCAGCACGCGCGTCGGCACGGGCCGCTTCCGCGAGCCAGTCGAGGCGCTCCCCGAAGCCGCTGCCGAAGTCGAGCCCGAACGCGGTGTGCTCGCCCTCGAACCACGCTCCGCCGACGCCCATGATCGCCCGACCGCCGCTGATGTGGTCGATGGTCGTCAGCGCCTTGACCGCCAGCCCGGGATTCCGGAAGGTGTTCGCGCCGACGAACAGGCCCAGGCGGACGCGTTCGGTGGCCTGGGCGAGTGCCGCGAGGGCCGTGTAGCCCTCGAAGATCGGCTGGTACGGGATCGCCGAAGATCGCGTAGATGTGGTCCCACGTCCAGACGTGGTCGTAGCCGAGCTGGTCGGCCCGCACGGCCGCCTCGAGGAAGCCAGGCCAGTCACTCGCCTGGCTCCAGAGGTTGATGCCGAGCCGGACGTCGCCCATCGATCTCGCTCCTTCGTTCGAACCGTGGATGGCGGTGTTCTGCAGGCCGGAATTGTAGTGCAAACGAATGTATGCACTCGTTTGCGTGCGTGGTAATGTGTGCCACGCCCGGGCTGCGAACCGGCAGCATCCCGCTCATCGGACACCCCGGGTCCGCTCGAGATGGAGGAGAAAGGGATGAGGTACCGACTCAGGTTGCCCACCCTCGCGATCGCGGCGATCCTCTTGGTCGGCGCGTGCAGCTCGGGGTCTACGACGCCCGCGCCGAGCGGGGCCGCGCCGTCGTCCGCGGCACCGGCCGCCAGTGCAGAGGCGCCGAGCGCCGCCCCCTCCGAGTCCGCGGCTGCCGCGGCCCCGACGCCGGAACCCGCCGAGGCCTGTGCCCAGAGCGCCGACGCGAACGCGATGCAGATGTGGGAGCGCTCGGGCGGCAACAAGGGGATGGTCGACATCCTCGTCTGCGCCTGGAACGCGGCGAACCCGACCAAGCCGATCAACCTGAGCTACATCGTCCACACGGACATGGTGGCCAAGATCGCCCAGGGCATCGCCTCGGGCGACGTTCCTGACCTGATGGGCATGGACCTGATCTACGCCCCGCAGTTCGAGAACGCCGACCAGCTGGTCGACATCACGGACCAGACGAAGGACTGGCCGGAGCTGGCCGACGTCAGCCCGGGCCACAAGACCGTCGCCACATTCAACGACCGCCTGTTCGGCGTCCCGCTGTACGCCGACGTGTCGGCGCTGTTCTACAACAAGGACCTGTTCACGAAGGCCGGACTGGATCCGAACAAGCCGCCGACCAGCCTCGCCGAGGTCCGGACGTACGCCGACGCGATCACGAAGCTCGGTGACGGCGTCACCGGCTACTACCTGCCCGGCAACTGCGCCGGCTGCAACATCTTCACCGTCGGCCCGCTGATGTGGGCGTCCGGTGCCACGATCGAGGCCAACAAGTGCGGCGACGAGCCGCTCGTCGGCGACGGCGTCAAGCAGGTGGACCAGTGGGCGCGCGACATGGTCGCGGCCGGCAACGTCCCCGAGAGCGCGCGGGCCGAGACCGGCGCCACCTTCGCCGAGCAGTTCGGCTCGGGCAAGCTCGGCATGATGGGAACGGGCAACTTCAACATCGTGCTCGCGCGCGACCAGATGAAGGACCACCCGTTCGAGTTCGGCATCAGCCTGCTGCCGGGCATGGAGGCGGGCAAGTACGCCTCGTTCATCGGTGGCGACCTCGTCGTCATCCCGAAGGGCAGCAAGCGTGTCGACGACGCGCTCACGTTCATGCACTACCTGCTGACGGACGAGAACCAGGTCGAGCTGTACGCCAAGGCGCTCAACCTGACGACCCGCACCGACCCGAAGCTCACCGACAACCAGTACTACAAGGCCGAACCGCTCATCGCGGACGTGGCCAAGGCGTTGGCCGTCGGCCGGACGCCGTACACGCTGACCTTCTTCGAGCAGATCAACGATCCGGCTGGTCCGTGGCTGCAGCAGCTGCAGCGGGCGTACTACACGACCGATGATCTGGACACGGTCATCAACGATGCCAAGACCGCCATGAAGGCGATCTCCTGCAAGTGACCCATCCGAGGTAATCGACCCCGATGCGGACGGCCGCGGCGCTTCGACTGGAGCGCCGCGGCCGATTCCACCCTTCACCATCGCGTGTCGTGGAGACCGAATGACCGCCAGGCGACGTCGACGACTGATCGGACTGCTGTACGTGGCACCGGCCGTCATCTTCGTGCTGCTCTTCACGGCCGTGCCATTGGCCGGGATGGTGGGCATGTCGTTCACCAACTGGTCGCTCATCACGCCACCGAAGTTCGTCGGCTTGGCGAACTTCCAGGCGGGCGGTGGCCGACGGGCAGTTCTGGGGCTCGCTCGGCTACACCCTGAAGTACACCCTGCTCATCACCCCGATCCTGATGGTCGGGGGCTACCTGCTCGCCCTGCTGGTCGCGCCCAACAGCGCCGCTTCGCCGGGTCGACGCGGGCGACCATCTTCGTGCCGGTCGTCGTCGGCCTCGGCGTCTCGAGCCTCCTGTGGGTCTGGCTGTTCGACCCGACCTTCGGACTCATCAACAGGGCGCTCCTCGAGCTCGGCCTGATCGATAAGCCGGTCCATCTGGCTCGGCGTGGACACCGAGCTCTCGACCTGGTCGATCATCGCGTCGGTCGTCTGGAAGGTCCTCGGGTTCGGCATGATCCTGTTCGTCGCCGCGATCCAGGCCATCCCGAGCGAGATCAACGAGGCGACCATGGTCGACGGCGCCAGCTTCTGGCAGCGGACCCGACGGGTGACCGTGCCGCTGACCCGCCGCACGATCCTGCTGGTGACCCTGGTCAGCGTGGTCGGCTCGCTCCTCGCGTTCGACCAGTTCTACATCATGACCGCCGGCCAACCGTTCAACCAGACCTCGACGGCGGTCTTCTTCATCTACAAGAATTCGTTCCCGTTCCTGCATCTCGGGTACGGGGCCGCGCTGTCGCTGATCCTTGCGCTGATCATCCTCGTCTTCACGATCGTCCAGATGGCCCTGACGCGCCGGAGCGAGACATGACCGCCGTCACGGTCCGGGCGCCGGTCTCGCGGGCCTGGTCGCGCGTCTGGGCGAGCCGGAACCGCTACCTCGTGGGCGCGGTCTGTCTGACCATCTGCGTGTTCATGCTGACGCCGATCGTCCTGGGGATGCTCGCGTCGGTCAAGACGACGGCCGAAGCGGCGGCGATCCCGCCCACCTACATCCCGCACGAGCTCAGCCTGGACTCCTACGAACGTTTGTGGAAGTACCAGGCGGGTCTGCCGACCTATCTGGGCAACAGCTTCGCGACTGCGTTCATGACGATCGCGTTCACGCTCGCGCTGACGATCCCCGCCGGCTACGCGCTGGCCCGCTTCCCGGTCCCGGGCAAGGAGCTCATCTTCGTCTTCCTGCTGCTGGCACTGATCATCCCCTACC
Source organism: uncultured Chloroflexia bacterium (assembly GCA_963704775.1). GTDB lineage: Bacteria > Chloroflexota > Limnocylindria > Limnocylindrales > CSP1-4 > SPCO01. Next base: position 1,003,574 of record CAVPHR010000001.1, read on the forward strand.
AGGCGCTGCTGACGCCGATCTTCCTGATGTTCGCCCAGGTCAAGCTGACGAACACGCTGGTCGGGCTGGCCATCGTCCATACGGCGATCCAGCTGCCGTTCAGCCTGTACATCATGCGCAACAGCTTCGAATCGGTCCCCCGCGAGCTCGAAGAGGCCGCACTCACCGACGGCGCCAACTCGTGGCAGATCCTGACGACGATCTTCATCCCGGCAGGCGTACCGGCGATCGTGACCGTCGCGCTGTTCGCCTTCGTCACGTCATGGAACGAGTTCCTGGCAGCGCTGGTCCTGCTGAGCCGGGCGTCCACGCTCACGCTGCCGCTGATCCTGGCGTCCGCTCGAGCCGAGACCAGCCTCGGTGGCACCGACTGGGGGATGCTCCAGGCCGGCATCACGATCGCGATGATCCCGTGCATCGGCATCTACCTGCTTCTGCAGAAGTACTACGTCTCCGGGTTCACGTCGGGCGCCCTGAAGTGACCCTCGGATGCCGCCGCCCCCGACGACCGGGATGTGTTGGCGAATCGCTCATGCAAACGTATGCTAGCGTTCGTATTCCAGCTGGATCGCGGTGCGTGAGGATGGTGGATCGGTGACCTCGGCCCTGCCCGAACTCGAAGCCTGGTTCGTGACCGGCAGCCAGACGCTGTACGGCGACGAGGTCCTCCGGCGGGTCGACGAGCACGCGAGCCGGATCGCCGCCTGCCTCGATGAGACGCCGGCGGTCCCTGTCCGGATCGTCGCGAAGCCCGTGGTCACCTCGCCCGACGGGATCGCCCAGGTCCTGCGCGAGGCCGACGCGGCCCCGGACTGCATCGGCGTCATCGCCTGGATGCACACGTTCTCGCCGGCCAAGATGTGGATCGCCGGGCTCCTCGACCTGCGCAAGCCCCTCCTGCACCTGCACACGCAGTACCACCGCGACCTGCCGTGGGCCGAGATCGACATGGATTTCATGAACCTGCACCAGGCCGCCCACGGGGACCGGGAGTTCGCCTTCATCCAGACCCGCCTGCGCCGGGGCCGCAAGACCGTCGTCGGGCACTGGCAGGACCCGGTCGTCGCGGACAGGCTCGGCAGCTGGGCACGCGCCGCCGCGGGCTGGCACGAGGCGCATCGTCTGCGCATCGCCAGGTTCGGCGACAACATGCGCGAGGTGGCCGTCACCGACGGCGACAAGGTCGAGGCCCAGGCGCGCCTCGGGTTCTCCGTCAACGGCTACGGCGTGAGCGACCTGGCGGCCCGCGTGGCCGAGGTCGAGGACGCAACCATCGACGCGCTCGTCGAGGAGTACGAGGAGCAGTACGACGTCGCCCCGGCCCTTCGCCCGTCGGGCGATCGACACGCCGAGCTGCGCACGGCAGCGCGGATCGAGGCAGCCCTCCGGGCGTTCCTCGAGGACGGCGGGTTCGGCGCGTTCACGGACACCTTCGAGGACCTCGGCCGGCTCGAGCAGCTGCCCGGCATCGGCGTCCAGCGACTCATGGCCGAGGGCTATGGCTTCGGCGCCGAGGGCGACTGGAAGGCGGCCGCGCTCGTCCGGATCCTCAAGGTCATGGGCGAGGGGCTCCCCGGCGGGACCTCGTTCATGGAGGACTACACGTACCACCTCGGCGACCCCGTCCCGGAGGTCCTCGGGGCCCACATGCTCGAGGTCTGCCCATCGATCACGCTCGACCGGCCGTCGTGCGAGATCCATCCGCTCTCGATCGGCGGCCGGGCCGACCCGGTCCGCCTCGTCTTCGATGCCGCGCCCGGCGAGGCCCGGGTCGTCGGGCTCACCGACCTGGGCGACCGGTTCCGGCTGCTCGTCAACGACGTCGACCTCGTCGCACCCGACGAGCCCCTGCCGAAGCTCCCCGTCGCGCGGGCCGTCTGGCGCCCGAAGCCCGACCTCATGACGGCCGCCGAGGCGTGGCTGACGGCCGGCGGACCGCATCACACCGCGCTGACCTCGAGCCTCGCCACCGAGCCGCTCGCGGACTTCGCCGACATGGCGAACCTCGAGCTCGTCGAGATCGACGCGAGCACCCGGACCGCGGCGTTCAAGCGGGAGCTCCGCTGGAACAACGCCTACTACTTCCTCGACCGTGGCATCTGAGACCGGAGCGGGCCGCTCGCACGTCAGCGTCGTGCTGCCGTGCGCCTCCGCGACGTCACGCCTCTCCCCGATGAGCTCGCCGGACGTGACGCTGGACGGCGGGCTGTGGGCCGACCGCGCCCGGACGAATCGCGAGCGCTCGATCGGCCACGGCTACGCCGAGCTCGACCGGGTCGGCAACTTCGCCGACCTGCGCATGGCGGCCGGCCAGCCCGGCCGGTACCGCGCCCTCAGCGAGCCGCTGGGCGTCATCTACCCGTTCCTCGACACCGACGTCTACAAATGGCTCGAGGCGGTCGGCTGGGAGCTCGGCCGCGCTCCGGACGCCGAGATGGCGCGCAAGGCCGACGAGGTCATCGGGCTCCTCGCGGCCGCCCAGCGACCCGACGGGTACATCGACAGCTACGTCCAGGTGGTCGGCGGCGGCGAGACCTATCGCGACCTGGCCTGGGGCCACGAGCTGTACAACGTCGGTCATCTGGTCCAGGCGGCGATCGCCTGGCATCGCGCGCTCGGCGACGACCGGCTGCTCGACATCGCGCTGCGCGCCGTGGACTCGGTCGACAGCGAGCTCGGCCCGGGCCGACGGGACGCCATCGACGGCCATCCCGAGATCGAGATGGCGCTCGTCGAGCTCTACCGCACGACGGGCGACCGGAAGCACCTCGACCTCGCCAAGCGGTTCATCGACCTGCGCGGTCACGGGCTGCTCGGGTCCGGTCGGTTCGGCCCGGCGTACTGGCAGGACCACGCGCCCGTCCGCGAGGCCACGACCGTGGCCGGTCACGCCGTCCGTCAGCTCTACCTCGACTGCGGTGCGGTCGACGTCGCCGTCGAGATCGGCGACCAGGTGCTGCTCGACGCCGTCCTCCGCCGATGGCGCGACATGGTCGCGACGCGGAGCTACCTCACCGGCGGCGTCGGGAGCCGTCACAGCGACGAGGCCTTCGGCGACCCGTTCGAATTGCCGCCGGACCGGGCCTACGCGGAGACCTGTGCGGCGATCGCGAGCGTGATGCTGGCGTGGCGGCTCCTGCTCGCGACAGGCGACCCTGAGTGTGCCGACGTCATCGAGCGCACGCTCCTCAACGCGGTCATGTCGGGGATCTCGGCGGCGGGGACCGAGTTCTTCTATGTCAACCCGCTCCAGCGGCGGACGAACGGCGCGGCCGCCTCGGCCGTCTCACCCGGTGATGGCCGGCGTCAGCCATGGTTCCCGTGCGCATGCTGCCCGCCGAACGTGATGCGCACGCTGAGCTCGTGGCCGCAGTACCTCGCGACCGCAGACGAGAGCGGGGTCCAGCTCCACCAGTACGCCTCGGCCTCGTTCCGGGCGGACGTCGCTGGGGGCACGGTCCGGCTGGCCGTGGTCACCGATTACCCCTGGAGTGGCGAGATCGCCGTGACCGTCACGGAGACCCCGGACCGACCGTGGACCCTCTCGATGCGGATCCCGGGCTGGACCCGGTCCGCGACGGTGCAGATCGGGGCGGACGAGCCCAGACCGGTTTCGGCCGGGGACTCGGACCATCAGCGAGACCCGCGACTGGCACGCCGGCGACCGGGTGGTCCTGACGCTCGACATGCCGGTCCGGGTCACCGTGCCCGATCCCCGGATCGACGCGGTCCGGGGCTGCGTCGCGATCGAACGCGGTCCGGTCGTCTTCTGCGTCGAGACCGCCGACCTGCCGGCCGGCACGGACCTCGAGGCGATCGAGGTGTCGCCGTCGGTCGAGCCGACCGTGGTCCCACGCCATGACGTCCCGGGCATCCCGCTCGGGCTCAGGCTGCCCGCGATCGACACCGCGACCGGGACGCCGATCGAGATCGGCGCCATGCCGTACTTCGGGTGGGCCCAGCGCGAGCCTGGAGGCATGCGCGTCTGGATCCCGGCGCGAGCGGCCGATCGGGACGTCCCGCCCGAGGCCTGACCGGGGAGCGGCGCGTCAGGCGACCGGCGTGGACAGGCGCCGAGCGACCCTCGGGGCGGTCGTCGCGGGCGGAGCCGTCGACTGGCGCACCACCAGCGTCGGTTCGAACCGCGTCCTGTTGGCTTCCTGCGGGAGCGTCGCGTCGCGGGCGAACTGGATCGCGAGCCGAACCCCTTCGCCGGTCACTTCCGGGATCGGCATCCGGAGGGTGGTCAATGCCGGCACCGTGTGCGCCGCGATCGGGATGTCGTCGTAGCCGACGACCGAGAGCTCGTCCGGCACGACGCGATTGCGGCTGTACGCCGCGTGAAGGACACCAACGGCGACCAGGTCCGTCGAGGTCACGAGCGCGGTCGGCGGCTCGGCCAGCTCGAGGAGCGCGTCGAGGGCGGCCTCGCCACCGGCCATCGAGTTGGGGACGTGCTGCAGGTAGCCATCGCGGACGCCGCCGAACCGATCGGTCATGAACTCGACGAAGGCGTCGATGCGCTGCGGGTTGTCGCCGGGCAACTGCCCGCTGACGAAGGCGATCCGCTCATGGCCCAACCCGACGAGGTGCTCGAGCCCGGCGAAGATGCCCGCGTGGTTGTCGACGTCGACCGTCGGGAACTCGAGCGGGCTCGAACCCTGCCAGAGCGCGACCACCGGGACGATGGAGTTGCGGAGGTCCTCGAGGAGCCGGGGCTGGTCCTGCATGTCGCCGAGCAGCACGATCGCGTCGCAGTGCCGGGTCTCGATGACCGCCGGCAGCGAGATCGCCTCCTCGAGCCGGCCGTGGGCGTGACCGAGGACGACGTTGTAGCCGCTGCCCATCGCCTCGACGGCCAGCGTCTCGATCGCGCCAGCGAAGAACGGGTCGCTGAAGTCGCGGACGACCGCGCCCAGGAGCATCGTCGGGGCGCCGCGAAGGCCACGGGCGAGGGGGTTGGGCCGGTAGCCCAGCCGGCGGGCCGTCAGAACGACGCGCTCGCGCGTCTCGGCCGCGATCGGCACCCGGGTCGAGACGTCGTTGAGGACCCGCGACACGGTGCTCTGCGAGACGCCGGCCGCGGCCGCGATATCGCGCATGGTCGTGACCGACGGGGCGCGCCGGACGTCGCGGTCGGCGGGTCCGGCCGAAGTCACCGACGTGGTGTCGCCTGGCTTCTCCGATCCCATGCTGCAAGAGTAGCACCGCGATGCGGTCATACGATTGCGTTCAGGTTGCCGTCGCCAGTTCGACGGGGGGCTCAACCGCGCTCGAGGCGGGCCCGCAGCAGGTCGTTGCCGTCGGCGCCGAGGAGCTGATACGACCAGCCGCCGTCGGCGGCCCACGCCACCGCGTCCACGGTCGCGTCCGCCTCGGCCGGCAGCGCGTACTCGAGGCGGACCACGCGCGGGATCACCCGCGTCGCGTCGCGATCGCCCGCGGCGATGACCGCCTCCTCGAGCCAGTCGGCGTAGACCGCGTTGTTGGCGTGGTCCAGCGGGTCCAGCTCCTGCGGGCGAACGGTGAACCGGCGCCGCACTGCGTCCTCGGACGGCTCGCCGAGCGGCACACGGGCCAGCCCGAACGTCGCGGCGGGACCCTGGAAGATCTCCTCGAAGATGGGCGGGATCCGGGTGGGGGCGCCGCGGCCGTCCAGGAGGACCCAGTCGATGTTGATCCAGGCGACGGCGTGGCCGTCGCCGTCGACGAACTCTGTCCGGCGACGCGACCAGACCCGTCGGAACCCGACGACACGCGTCGTGCCGATGAGCGTTGCGCCCACGCCAGCAGGGGCCGTGACGGCCAGCTCCGCCGCGCGGACGAGCCAGGTCAGGCCGTGCTCGTCGTACCACGCCCGGTCGAAGCCGAGCGCCGAGGAGTGGACCCAGGCGAGGTCCTGGGCGTACCGGAGGATCGCCGACGTCCGGAGCCGGCCGTCCGAACCGGCCTCATCGAACCGCACCCGATACGGCGCGCTGAAGCCGGCCGCCCCGTCGGCCCCCTCGATCATCGCTGCGACCCGGACAGGACGTCCAGCGACTCCAGGCTCACGAGGTCGATGCCGGCCGTCGGGGCGGTCTGGCGCGCGAGCCGGACCTCGCAGGAGAGTGCCGCATCGAAGACGACGAGCGCGACGCTGAGCGCCTCCTCCTCGTCGGCGGCGTGGGCCCGGGCATCGTCGAGCTGGTTGAGGACGTCGGCCCCGATCCCGCGAGCGCCCCATTTGCAGTCGTATGCCTCGGCGCTGCCGGCACGCTCCACCGTCACGTCGTACGGGTGGATCTCCGCGGCGACGCCGTCGAAGAGGATGCGTCGCTCCCGGCGGACGGCGTCGGCGCCGACCCGGCGCGCGAGAAGGGTGGCCGTCAGCGCCTCGACGATCGCCCCGCGCACCTGGCTGCGCACCTGCTCGCCCCGGTCAGCTACCGCGAGGGAGGCGACGAGGACGGCCTCGGCCCGATCGCGCTCGGCCGGCGGCACATCCGCGCCGAACAACGTCGGGAACATCGTCCGCCAGGCGTCGGGATCGCTGGTCTCGCCGTTCATGACCGCGCGCGCCAGAACGCGTTCGGCCCGTGTCGCGTCGGCCAGCAGCGCGGCCGCGTGCGCGACGGACGGGTCGGCCTGGATCCCGGCGTAGACGACGGCACGCGCGTCGCGTGCGGCGTCCTGGAACCTCACGTCGGCTCACCGAGGGCGACCAGCACGACCTGCGGAAAGGTCGAGAGCCAGTCGATCGCGCGGTGGGGGTCACGCACGAGACCGATCTCCTCGATCGCCCGATCGACCGCCGCGTCGATCGCGGGCGCCACCGGCTCCGAGCCGCGGGCGCCGGAGACGGCATCCAGTCGCACGCGCCAGGCGGCCTCGAGGTCGGTGACGTACGTCCACTCGTCCTCGATCTCCTCGCCGAGCAGCTCGAGGTCGGCGTACGCCTCGAGGGCGCGCTCGATCAGGTCGGTGACGGTGACAGCGGACATCGCCTACAGCGTACGGCCTCACGAGGCCGCGTCGGGGCGAGAGGGGCCGGGCGACTACCCGCGAGAAGCGGCGACGCGCCGCCCGACGCCCGGGGCGAGGACGGGATCGCTCGAGGGTGGGCCGGACTTCCGGAGCAGGTCGGTGAGCCCGCGGCGGGCCGGCTCATCCCAGGCGCGCGAGTAGATCCGCGTCGCGGCGGCGCGCACGCGGGCAGCCTGCGCTCGATCGCCGTCGGATTCGAGGTCCGCGACCCGATCCAGGATGGCTCGATACAGGGCAGGCAGCTCTTCGGCGGGAGAGTTCTGCTCCATCCTCGACACCTTGCACGCCTGAAGGTCTCGCCGGGAATAGGCCTTCCGTCCCCTTCGAGCACGCCGATGGTGTGGCCGCGTCAGTCCCCCCGGTGGGCTCCACTCCGGACCGCGAACGGCCCGAGCGGGCCGGCCGCCGGCAGCCAGGTGGTGTCGACGCGCTCGACGATGGCCCCGGCCGGGCCCGCCTCGAGGCGAAGCAGCATGGCCTCGACCCGGTCCCGCGGCCCCTGGACCAGGCACCGCAGCGAGCCGTCGGACTCGTTCGCGACCCAGCCCTCGAGGTCCAGGTCGTGGGCCTGATGCCAGGCGAAGTAGCGGAACCCGACGCCCTGGACGCGACCGCGCACGACCGCCTCGACCCGGGCGAGTTCGGCGCCGTCCGCCATGTCTGCCATCAGGCAGCGCTCTCCGCTCGCCGGCGGGGCCAGCCGATCGCGAGGGCATCGAGGACCAGTTCGGGCGACACGTTGGCGGCGATGAGGGTCCCGGCACGTTCCAGCCGACGGAGCGCGTCGACGGTCATCTCGGGTGCCAGGCCGGCGGCGGCGGCCGTCGTCTCCTCGAGCATCGCCGGGTCATGGATCGATGTCGCTCCGCCGGCCGCGACCAGGGCCAGATCGCGCGCGACCTCGGTCCACACGAGCACGAGGGCCTCCGCCGCGCGTCGCCGAAGCGGGGCCGGCACCGTGCGCGCCGGCGTGTCCGGGTCGGTGACGTCTGAGTCGGCGTCGTCGGCCGCCTCGGGTGCCGGTGGGGTCGCCTGCGGTGTCCGGGCGCCTGCGGCCGCGCCCTTCGACCGACGAGGTCGTCCGCTGCCGGCCCCCGCGTCGTCGCCGCTCACCCCTGTCCCGGCGACGCCGCCGGCGAGGCTCGCGCCGCGCTCGAGGTCCGCCGCCATGATGAGGGCCTGGGGCATCGCCGCGCGCATCGCGGCCAGGCGCTCGGCCGGGGCGGCGCCGAGCAGGTCGAGCAGGATCCGCGCGAGCTCGCTCCGCACCCGGAGCGCGTCCGGCGCGTAGGCATAGGCGAGCGCGATCCCGGGCCGGCCGCCGACCATCCGGCCGAGTCGTGCGGCGGTCGGGGGGTCCGCCGCGCCGCGGTCGGCGAGGATCGACTCGATGTCGCGTGGACCCACCGGTCCGAGGCGGATCCGCGCGCATCTGCGACCGAACCGTGGGCAGGAGGCGGGTTTCGTCATCCGCACAGAGCACGATCGTGACTCCGGTCGGTGGCTCCTCGAGCGTCTTGAGGAGCGCGGCCTGTGCGTCCTCGTTCATGCGATGCGCCGATTCCACGATCGCGACGCGAGCGCCGCCCTCGAGCGGCAGCAGCGCGAGGTCCGAGATCAGGTCGCGCACGCCACGGTAGGTGGCGCCCGGGCCACCGATGACGATCTGCCCGCCGGGACCCTCCGGCGCAAGCCGATGCAGGTCCGGGTGGTCGCCATGCTCGACGAGCCGGCAGCCCCGGCATGACCGGCACGGCCGGGCGGCCGGGTCTGCGGCCGTGCACAGGAGGCCGGCCGCCATATCCAGCGCGAGGGTCGTCTTGCCGACCCCACCGGGCCCGCTCAGCAGGATCGCGTGGGGCGGCGCCCCGCGGACCATGGCCTCGATCGCGGCGAGCGCCGGTCCGTGGCCACGCGTCCGGGCGCCGTCCACGTCGGGATCAGGCGGAGGCGGGCTTGCGCGTCGCGCGCTTCTTGGGCGCCGCCGCGGTCGCCGAGCCATCGCCGTCGGTCGCGTCGGTCGAAGCCTTGGCGGACGCCCGCTTCTTCGGCGCGGCCGGCTTGGCGTCGGCCGTGGCCGTGTCGCCGCCGTCGGATCCGGCCGTCGCGGCCGGCTTGCGCGTCGCACGCTTCTTGGGCGCCTCGTCGGTGCCCGCCGAGCTCGCGGCCTCGGCCGAGTGCTCGCCTTGGACGTCGTCCGGCGCTTGGGGGCGGACGCGGTCTCGTCGGCGCGACGTCGGGGCCGCTGTGGCGGCGACGATCGATTCCGGCGGCCGGTGCCGCTACCGCCGGCTTGGTGGCCGAGCTGCGCGCGCAGCTGCGCCTCGAGCTCGGGCGGGACCTCGCTCCACTCGCCTGACTCGCGCCTCGGAGCGGGCGATCGATCGCCCTGGTCCGGGCGCGGGCCACGGTTGTCCGGACGCGGTCCGCGGTCGTACGAGCGGTCCTGCGGCGCGGCTGTCCGGCCACTGACATCGGGATAGCGGTTGATGCCGCCCGATCCGCCACCGTGCCCGTAGCGCTCGCGCGCGATGGCCGACTGATACGCCGCTCGTCCGCCGCGCGGTCCGCGATTGCCGCCCTGGCCGCTGCGCAGCCCGGCGCCCGGCGCTGCTCGGCGATCAGGTACTCGGGGATCTCCGGCTCGTCGAGGTCATCGTCGTCGTTCAGCGGCGCGAGGGTCCGCGACGCCGGCGGTGACGTTGGCGTGCCGAGCTGCGAGTCCCACACGGACCCGAAAGGCGTGGCGCGCGGCGCCTTGGGAGCCGATGCTGCGGCATCGAGCTCCTCTTCTTCGATGATGTCCTCGTCGATCAGCGGTTCGCGGCTGGCGGCACCGTTGCCGCCTGCGACCTGGCCCGTCTCGCCCTGGGCTGTCTCGCCCTCGCCGCGGCCTCGGCCACGGCCACGGCCACGACCGCCGCGTCGGCGACGGCGTCGGGTGGCGTCATCGCCGTCGACGCCGCCGGGAGCCGGCGATCCGTCAGGACCGTCGCCAAGCGGACCGTCCACGCCCACGTCATCGAGGGTGAAGACCTCGGCTGCGGCCAGGTCCGCCTCGGACAACGTGCCGGGCGCCTTGGAGAGCCGCTCGCCGGGGAGCGCGACGATCGCGCCGGCGCCCGCGCTGACGGCCGGGCCGGCACTTGCTGCCGCTGCGACCGGCCGACCGCGACCACGACCGCGGGCCGGCGCAGCTGCGATCGGCTCGGCCTCTCCGGCTCGTCCGCGGCCACGGCCGCGGCCACGGCCGCGACTGCCGCCGACGCCCTCGGTCTGCTTGTCGGGCACCTCGGTCATCGACAGGTCCGCATCGTCGTCGGAGACGCGGCGTCCCGAGCGCGAGCCCTTCTCGACCCGGGCCAGCTGGATGATGTCGGTGAACTGGTCCGCGACCTCGATGAGGTCCGAGCTCGTGTTGCCACGGAAGCTGATGACCTCGACGCGGACGCCCTGCTCCTGGACCGCCCGGATCGCCGGGGCGAAGTCGCCGTCACCGGACACGACGATGGCGATGTCGAGGTTCCTGGCCGTCTTCATCATGTCGACGACGAGCTCGATGTCGAGGTTGGCCTTGACCTTCCCGTCGCCGTACTTGCGGATGTCCTTGCTCACGACCTTGTAGTTGCTGCGGCGCAGGAAGTCATGGAAGTTCCGCTGGTTCTCGTTGTCAGGGTCGAGGCCGGTGTAGGCATACGCCCGCACGAGATCGCGACCGGCCGAAGCCGACTTCAGCAGGGTGACGTAGTCGATGTCCACGCCGGCCGCCTTGGCCGCATAGAAGATGTTCGCCACGTCCACGAAGACGGCGACGTTCTTGCCCACATTGACTCCTTGGGTCTATGCGGTTCGCCCCGCCGGCGCGATCACGCTGCACGGCGGGAGCGGTCATCACGCGCGGCGCGCGACGGAACCCGCCGCTGCCACGGTGTCGTTGGAGGCGCGGACCGGCCTCGCCGAAGCCCATCGCTTCCGAGGCGGGCCCGGGCCGCGTGATCATCCGGGCAGCGCCGCCTCGACGACGGTGCAGCCCTTGTTGCTGGCCGACCGGAGGCACTCTTCGACGAGCGCTTCGGTGACCCGATCGGCGATCGTGGTCGGGGTCGACGACCAGGAGGTCGATCGTCCCGACGTATCCGCCGGAGCGGACCGACGGCCGGAGGGCGAGGACCGCCCCACCCACGACCGTGCGCTCGCGTCTCGGCGACGAAGATGCTTGCCTGCGGCAGGTAGACGAGCTGGCGCAGCAGGTCCGCGGCACGAGCGGGCTCGTCGTCACGGGCGACTCCAAGGGTCCGCGTCGCTCAAGGCGACGAGCCGATCGATGTCCGTGACACGGGCTGCTCGGACCAGGTATTCCACGCCGAACTGGTACACCTCGCAGGGCTGGCGACCGTTCGCCCCTCGACCGGGGACTCGACCCTGAGGTCGTACCGGAGCTCGCGCTCCCCTCGTCGGCGGCGAGCGATGGGCGCTCGCGACGGGCTGACGGGTGCGGCCGACCGGTATTGCAATCGGGTCGCCGGTGGCTATGATACGGCATCGCTTCGGCGGCCACCTGCGCGCCGCCCGGACGAGGGGTCTTGCGCCACCCCCGTCACGCACCAGCGCACGTCTCGCTCGACGCCCTGCAGGACGGTCGCGGGGATCGCGGCAAGGGCGTCGGGTGCTGCGCATCCGGCCTCGGCCGGGTCGGGTGCCTGCCAGGATGGATCGTCCGGACCGGTGATCGGTTGAGGAGGAGTACTGGATGAACATTCGCAAGCTAGGTGTGCTGGCGCCGATCGCCGTCCTCGCGCTTTCGCTGCGTGCGGCGGCGGTCGGGCGGCGGCGACAAGGGGACGATCGAGATCTGGTCGTCACTTCCGCGCCAGGGGTCCAGCAAGGCCCAGACCGACACGATCGTCAACGCGATCAACATGGCGATCGACGGAGAAGGGCGGCAAGGTCGGCGGCTACACGATCACCTACAAGGACGTCGACGACTCCACCGCCGCAGCCGGCAAGTGGGACGAGGCGACCGAGATCAAGAACGCGAACGACGCCGTCGCGAACGACAAGCTCGTCGCGTACATCGGCACGTTCAACTCGGGCGCGGCCAAGCTGTCGATCCCGATCCTGTGCGGCAAGGGCATCGTCATGATCAGCCCGGCCAACACGGGCGTCGGCCTCACCAAGCCGGCCGAGGCCGGTGAGCCGGACAAGTACTACCCGAACGGCTGCAAGAAGAACTACACCCGCGTCATCCCGAACGACCTGCTCCAGGGCAACGCCGGCGCCAAGTGGGCCGGGCAGCTCGGCGCCAAGAACGGTCTACCTGCTTGACGACACCGAGGTCTACGGCAAGGGCATCGCCGACGTCTTCGAGACGCGGGCCCGCCGACTACGGCCTGACCATCCTCGGCCGCGACGGCATCGACGGCAAGGCGACCGACTACAAGGCCCTGGCCGAGAAGGTCAAGGCGACGAACCCCGACCTCGTCTACTACGGCGGGATCACCCAGAACAACGCCGGCCAGCTGTGGCGCGACCTGCGCGACGCGATGCCGGACGTCAAGCTCATGGGCCCCGACGGCGTCTACGAGAGCGAGTTCCTCCAGGCTGCGGCCGCAGGCCGCAGAAGGCAGCTACATCACCTTCGGTGGCGTGCCCCCGGACAAGCTGACCGGCAAGGGCGCCGACTTCGTCAAGGCGTACACCGCCAAGTACCCGGACGCGCCGATCGAGGGCTACACGGCATACGGCTACGAAGCGGCCAACGTCGTCCTCGCAGCGATCGAACGCGCCGCGGCCAAGAACCCCGCCGACGTCGCGGCGCTCCGCGCCGCTCGTCCTCGACGAGGTCAAGGGCACCAAGGACTACGCCGGCGTGCTCGGCACCTGGACCTTCGACGCTGACGGTGACACCAGCCTGACCGGTATGACCGGGCTGATCATCACCGGCGGCGAATTCGTCTTCGAGACCGTCATCGAGTAGTCGCCTGCTTCCGCAAGGAAGAGGCAGCTCCGACCGGCCGTTCGGCATCCCGCCGAACGGCCGGTCACCATCAGGCGAAAGACTTCACGCGAGGAGAGGGCGTTGGAGTTCGAGGCGCTGGCCAGGGCGCTGACGATCGGGGTCACGAATGGCCTGATCATCGCGCTGATCGCGATCGGCTACACCCTCGTCTACGGAATCCTCGAACTCATCAACTTCGCCCATGCCGACGTCTTCATGCTCGGCACGGCGTTCACCTATTTCGCGACCGAATTCATCGTCCACGGCCTGGGCATCGAGGCGACGACGACGCCGGCCCTGATCCTGACCCTGCTGGCCCTGCCGATCATCATGGCCCTGACCGCCGGGATCAACGCGAGCATCGAGCGGGTGGCCTACCGGCCCCTGCGCAACGCGCCCCGGCTCGCGCCACTCATCAGCGCGATCGGCATGTCGTTCGTCCTCCAGAACATCGGACTCATCCTGCTCGGGCCGTCCCAGAAGGCGGTCGAACCCGTTCTCCCCAAGACGGATCTCGTGACGTTCCCAAGTGGCGTCGGCTGGTTCGGGGTGGACGAGGTCCTGGTCGTGCTCGTGACGATCCCGCTGCTGCTCCTGCTCCGATGGTTCGTCGGGAGCACCCGCCAGGGCAAGGCGATGCGGGCGACCGCCCAGGACCGCGAGGCGCGGGCCTGATGGGAATCAACGTCAACCGGACGATCTCGCTGACATTCCTGATCGCGGGCGCGCTCGCTGGCGCTGCCGGACTGGTCGTCGCCCTGTACTACGGCCAGACGTTCTTCCAGTACGGGTTCCAGTTCGGGCTGCTGTCGTTCACCGCGGCCGTGCTGGGCGGGATCGGCAACCTGACGGGGGCGACGCTCGGCGCGATGGTCATCGGCCTCATCGCGGCACTGTCCGACCGGTTCCTCGAGGCGAAGTGGACCACGGTCATCGTCTTCTCGTTGCTGATCCTGGTCCTCATCTTCCGCCCGACGGGCATCCTGTCCGAGAAGCAGTCGGAGCGAGCGTGACATGACCGCTGCGGTGCGCTCCCGGAGAGCCTCGTTCCGGAACCCCATGGCGCGGTTCGAACCCCGGCGCCGTCAGCAGATCTACCTGGTCGGCCTGGCGATCCTCACGATCGTCTACCCGCTGATCTTCCGAACGCTCGAAACGACGTTCCCGTTCATCCCATGGCCGGGCACGGCCGTGCTGATCATCGTGCGCGACCTTCGGCATCCTGGCCCTCGGCCTGAACATCGTGATGGGCTTCGCCGGGCTGCTCGACCTCGGCTATGTCGCGTTCTACGCCATCGGGGCGTACACGACGGCCTTCCTGGCGTCGGACCACTTCGGGGTCCACATCTCCTGGTGGATCGTGGTCTTCATCGCGGTCTGGGCGGCGGCCATCTTCGGCATCCTGCTGGGCGCGCCCACCCTGAAACTGCGCGGCGATTACCTGGCCATCGTCACCCTCGGCTTCGGCGAGATCGTCCGGATCGTGTTCCGGAACCTCGGCGACTTCACGTTCGCCCTGCCGGCCATCCTGGGTGGCGCCATCCTTGTCGGGCCCCACGCGAACCTGACCGGCGGCAACGTCGGCATCAACCCGATCGACCCACCCATCATCCCGATACCCGGGCCATGGGGCGAGCAGATCATCTTCTCGAACCAGAACGCGATCGCGTCGTTCTACCTCGTGGCGGCCCTGCTGACCCTGACCTTCATCATCTGCGCGCGGCTCCGCGACTCCAAGCTCGGTCGCGCTTGGATGGCCATCCGCGAAGACGAGACGGCCGCGGCCGCGATGGGCATCGACACCGTCACCGGCAAGCTGCTGGCGTTCTCGCTGGGCGCGAGCTTCTCGGGCTTCGCGGGGGCGTTCACCGGCGCCTACCAGACGGCGATCTTCGCGGAGAGCTTCAACTTCAACGTGTCGATCCTCGTCGTCGTGATCATCATCCTCGGCGGCATCGGCTCGCTGCGGGGCGTCGTCATCGGCGCCTTCGTCGTGCAATACGTCAACCAGACGCTTCTGCGGTTCCTGGGCGAGAACATCGTCAACGATCCGCTCAACGCCCTCGGCGATGCGACCGGGATCAAGCTGCTGTCCGACTTCAGCCTGGCGGCGTACAACTACCTGATCTTCGGGATCGTGCTCGCGATCATGATGATCAAGAGACCCGAGGGCCTGTTCCCGGTCGAGAGCGCGAAGGCCGAGATGCACGGGATCGGTGTGGCCGCCGAGCAGACGGGCACGACGGCCGACAGCCTGGCCGTCAACGAGGAGATCATCGTCGAGGAGGAGATCGCCGAGGAAGCCGCCGAGGCGGCCGCTGAGGCTGCTTCCGAAGCCGGGTGAGTCGCCGGAGGAGCCGCGATGACGGCCGCGACCGACGGCGACCTGCTCGTCGCGACCGGCTGCACGAAGCGGTTCGGCGGGCTCGTGGCGGTCAACGATGTCGACTTCACGATCCCGCGCGGCGGCATCGTCAGCCTGATCGGACCCAACGGCGCCGGCAAGACCACCTTCTTCAACATGATCACGGGCCTGTACGTCCCGACCGAGGGGTCGATCAAGTTCGACGGCCAGGAGATCACCGGCAGCAAGCCGCACGAGGTGGTCCGTGTCGGGATCGCCCGGACGTTCCAGAACATCCGCCTGTTCGGGAACATGTCGGCGGAGCACAACGTGCTCGTCGGCCTGCACCACCGGCTCAAGGCCCGATGGTTCGGCGCCATCCTGCGCCTGCCGTCCATCCATCGCGAGGAGGAGCAGGCGCACGACCGGGCGATGGAGCTGCTCGACCTCGTCGGCCTCAAGGCACGGTCCAACGAGCTGGCCCGGAACCTGCCGTACGGCGACCAGCGACGCCTCGAGATCGCCCGGGCGCTGGCGACCGAACCCAAGCTCCTCCTGCTCGACGAGCCGACCGCCGGGATGAACCCCGAGGAGACCCGCAAGCTGACCGACTTCGTCCGCCAGCTCCGGACCGACCTCGGGCTGACGGTCCTGCTCATCGAGCACGACATGAAGGTGGTCATGGGCATCAGCGACCGCGTCACGGTGCTGGACCACGGCGAGAAGATCGCCGAGGGCAGCCCCGCCGACGTCCGAGCCGACGTCCGGGTCATCGAGGCCTATCTGGGCCGCGGCGCGGCCGGGGCGGGCTGACCATGCCCCTCCTCGAACTCCGCGACGTCCACACCTACTACGGCAACATCCACGCGCTGAAGGGCATCTCGCTCACGGTCGAGCTCGGCGAGATCGTGACGCTCATCGGCGCCAACGGCGCGGGCAAGTCGACGACCCTCAAGACGATCAGCGGGCTCCTTCGCCCGCGCCAGGGCGAGATCTGGTTCGATGGCGCCCGCCTCGACGGGACCACCGCCGCACGACGTCGTCGCGACCGGCATCTCCCAGTCCCCGGAGGGACGCCGCATCTTCCCCCGGATGAGCGTTCGCGAGAACCTCGAGATGGGCGCGTTCCAGCGCGACAAGGGCAGCGACCTGCACGCCGACTTCGATCGCGTGTACCAGCTCTTCCCGCGGCTGAAGGAACGCGACTCCCAGAACGGCGGGACGCTGTCGGGCGGCGAACAGCAGATGCTGGCGATCGGGCGCGCGCTCATGGCGCGGCCGAAGCTGCTCCTCCTCGACGAGCCGTCCATGGGCCTGGCGCCGATCCTGGTCGAGCAGATCTTCAACATCGTCAAGGACATCAATGCGTCGGGGACCACCGTGCTCCTCGTCGAGCAGAACGCGTTGATGGCCCTCGGGATCGCGAAGCGGGGCTACATCCTCCAGACGGGCGAGATCGTGCTCGAGGACTCGGCCGACCGGCTGACCGTCAACCCCGAGGTCCAGAAGGCCTACCTCGGCGGCTGAACGGGCGTCGCCGGACCAAGCGCACGACCGCGGCGATGCCGGCCGACCTTCATCCGGTTGCCGCACACGGCCATCTCGCACCAGATCCGGCTCCCGCGCCGCGACCGGTCGACGAACAGGAACCGGCACCGCGGGTTCCCGCACGTCCGCAACCGGTCGCGCCGGTCGGCCAGGTCGATGGCCGCCGGCAACAGGTCGTCGATGACCCCGTCCCAGCCCGGCGCCACGCTGCGGAGGGCCTCGCCATCGAGTCGGAAGCGGATGTCGGCGAACGCCGCGCGGACCTCGAGGCGCCATCGCTCCGGGTCGGGCGGGTCGGACGAGGCGAGCGCCCGGATCCACGCGCGGAGGGCGCGCAGCCGCGCGAGCTGCGCCGCAGTCGGGAGGTCCGGCGGCGCCGGGACCTCATGGCTGACCAGGAAGTCGCGCGCCCCCTCCGGCGTCTCGAGATGGTCGTGACCCGGCTCGTCATCGGCGGCACGATGACGACGGTGACCGGCCGGGCCGTGGATCGTGTTCGCAAGCCCGAGAGCCGAATCGTGGCCGAGCCGCCATGTAACGCCATTCATGTGATTTCACAGGTTACACTGCCGCGATGACGCTGCGGCCGATCATCGCGCTGGCCTTCGCCCGCCTGCGGCGCCGAGGACCCGCCACAGCCGTCTCCATCGGCTCGATCGCCGCAGCGACGACGCTGGTCGTCGTCGTGTTCGGGATCGCGTTGATCGGCGCGGACGCGACCCTCACGCGGGCCCTCGCCATCGACGCGACCGACCGTCCGGCGGTGCGCGTCTCGCACTTCTCGATCTCGCCCCGCGACTTGGCTGCGACCGAGGCGAGCGTCGCGACCGCGCTCGACCAGCACGGCGGCGACTTCCTCGACCCGCCGGTCCGGGGCGTGCTGACCCAGGAGCTGCGCGACCTCGCGACGCCCGTCGTCGACCTGGTCATCGCGGTCGACGATCCGGCCGACTGGCTGACCCTGACCGAGGGACGCGCGCCCTCCCCGTGCGTGGACGGGACCAGCTGCGAGGCGGTCCTCCTCGCCGAGGAGCCGGCACCGGCCGGCTTCACCGTCGCCCACCCGGACGCGGACCTCGCCCTGACGATCGTCGGACGCGGGCAGTTGCACGCCACCATCCCGTTCGGCCAGCTCGACCAGCGCGGGCCCTTCGGCGACCGGCGAACCGGCGGCGATTACCAGACCGGGCGCGCGAGCCCGGCCATCCTCCTCGTGAACGGCGTCGACGCCATCGCGACGGGCCCCGCGCTCGATCGGACCGGGCGGACATACGTCTGGGCCGCCCCGGTCCGGGCGGGGGCGGTCCATCCGTGGACTGCCGAGCCCTTCGGCGCCGCCGTCGACGCCATGACGCGGGACCTCAGGGACGCGGACAGCGCCTTCTCGATCGCGAGCCCGCTCGACGTCGTCGCGCTGGAGATCGCCCGGGCGGACGCCGCGCGCGGCCGGCTGCTGTTCGTCGGATCGCTGGGCGTGGCCATCCTCCTGGCCTTCGCCGTCTTCCTCGCGCAGGTGATGCGCGAC
This sequence comes from uncultured Chloroflexia bacterium, assembly GCA_963704775.1. Taxonomy (GTDB): domain Bacteria; phylum Chloroflexota; class Limnocylindria; order Limnocylindrales; family CSP1-4; genus SPCO01. The sequence continues at coordinate 1,022,015 of CAVPHR010000001.1, forward strand.
GACCTCGACCGAGAGCTGGTCCGTCTCGCGGCCGCGGGGGCCCGTCGGCGCCAGCGGGGGCTGTTGCTGCTGCTCGAGACCGTCGTGCCGACGCTGGTCGGCGGGGTGATCGGCTGGATCGTCGGGGGGCTCGCGGTCGGCGCGCTCGCGGCGACAGCCGGGATCCCGGTCGGGCCGATCGTCGGCGGCGCCCTGCTCGCGCCAGCACCGCTCCTCTCGATGACCGCGGTGCTCGCGGCGACGGCGATCGCGACCCTCGTCGCGTCACTCCCGGTCCGGTCCTCGGCCGCGGTCGTCCGTTCGATGGTCGTCGTGGCGGTCGCGGTAGTCGTCGTGCTGGGCTGGGGGGCGCTGTCCGCCGGCCCGCTCGGCCCCGACGCCCTGACCTCGGCCCTCGCCAGCCCGGTGGTCGTGCTCCTGCCACCGGCAGCGACATTCCTGCTCGCATTCGTCCTCGCGACATCGATGCCGCCGCTCCTGCGCTGGGCGAGCCGGCGGCTCCGGGGCGGCCCGTTACAGGTCCGGCTGTCACTTCTCTCGCTCGCCCGCGAGCCCGGACGGCCCGCGGCCGCCGTCACCCTCCTGGCCTTCAGCCTCGGCGCGATCGTGTTCGCGATGGGCTGGTCGGCGAGCCTGAGCCGCGGGATCGCTGACGGCGCGGCCTATCGGACCGGGCTGGACCTGCGGGTCCAGGAGCTCGGCACCGGGCTGTCCATCAGCCGGTCGGTCGTGCCGGTGGACCGGTACGCGTCACTCGGTGGGGACGTCGTGTCCGTCCCGGTCTACCGCGACGCCAGCCCCGGCGCAGCCGGGCGGGCCGGTCGAGATCGTGGGGTTGCCGCCGGCCGCGATCCCGACGCTCCCGGGCTGGCGCCCCGACTTCTCGGCGACCTCCGCCGACGAGCTCGCCGCACGACTGGCCGTCGCGGAGCCGCCCGGCGGATGGCGCACCGGCGGCTACCGCATACCGCCGGGCGACACCCTGACGCTGCCGCTCCAGTACGTCGGCGAGACGCTGCGGCTGGACGCCATCGTCTCGACCGATGACGGCGACAGCACGACAGTCGCGATGGGCTCGATCCGCGATGGCATGACGAGCGTCAGCGCGCCCCTGCCCGACGGCGCGCAGGGTGGCCGTGTCACCGCCCTGATCTTCCACAACGACCGGATCGTTGCCGGGTCGGGGCACCAGCACGAGCTGTTCCGGGCGACCGTGACCTTTCCGAGCCTCGATGGCCTGGTCGGGCCCGAGCCGATCGACCTCGAGATCTTCACGGTCTCGACGGTCATCATCCGCGCCCCGTCGCCGACGGACGGCCTGGTCATCCCGGCAGTCGTCAGCCCGGACCTCGCGGCGTCGGCGGCCGCAGACGGCCGCCTGGACCTCCATGTCGGCAGCGGCCTGACCCTGCCGCTCCGGGTCGTCGGGGCAGCCGAGCGGTTCCCGACCGTGATGGAGCCGTCGCCGCGGTTCGTCGTCGTGCCGATCGATCCGTTCCTCGCCGCGCTGGGGTCCGTCGTCCCGGGCTCGGGCCGCCCGTCGGAGATGTGGGTCTCGGTGCCCGACCCCGACCGCGTGCCGGCCGTCCGCGCAGCCCTCGCGCGCGACCCGTTCCGCTTCGCCGAGGTGGCGTCGGCGGCGGATGTCGTCGCGAGCCGCAGCGGCGACCCGCTCAGCCAGGGTGTCATCTGGGCGCTCGTCATCGCGGCTGCGACGGGCCTGCTCCTGTCGGTCGCGACGCTGATCCTCGTCGCGGCGGCCGACCTCCGCGACGACCGCGGTGACCTCGCCGACCTCGAGGCGCAGGGCGTCCCGCCCTCGGCCCTGCGCTGGCTTGCGCTGGCGCGGACCACGTGGCTCGCGATCGGCGGATCGGTCGCGGGCATCCTCGTCGGCGTCACCCTGACCGTGCTCGCGACGGCGGTCCTGTCACTGACGGCTGACGGCGTGCGCCCGATCCCGCCGCTCGTCGTGTCGTTCCCGCTCGTGCCGATCCTGCTGACGGTCCTGCTGGTGGTCGGGGTCATCCTCGGGATCGTCACGTGGCTGGCCCGCCGAACGTACGCAGCGTCGACCCTCGCGGAACGCCGGGCCGGATCCGCCCGGGCGGCGTTGGCGACCGTTCGCCCGGTCCGCCCCGACGCGGAGGCCAAGGGTGGTTGACGCCATCGAGGCCACCGGCCTCATCCGCATCCACCCGTCGCCGGGCGGGCCGGTCCCCGCGCTCCGCGGCCTCGACTTCCACGCCGCGAGCGGCGAGCTGGTCGCTGTCGTCGGTCCGTCCGGCTCCGGCAAGTCGACGCTCCTGCGGCTGCTGGCCGGCCTCGATCGCCCGTCGGCCGGGTCGTTCGCGGTCCTCGGCCGGGACCTCGCGACCGCGTCGGGCGCGGCCATCGAGGCGCACCGGCGCGACCACGTCGGCCTCATCGAGCAGCACTACCGGCGGGCCCTCTCCCCGTACCTCAGCGCGGCCGAGTCGATCGCCCTCCCGCTCAGGCTGCGCGGCGAGGAGAGTGCATCGGTCGCGGCACGGGTCACCGAGCTGCTGGGGCTCGTCGGGCTCCCGGACCGCGGCGACGCGTACCCGCACCAGCTCTCGGGTGGTGAGCAGCAGCGGGTGGCGATCGCGGTCGCGCTCTCCACCCGTCCGGCCATCCTCCTCGCCGACGAGCCGACGGGCGAGCTCGATGGCGCGACGGCAGAGGTCGTCCTGGGGATCCTCCGCGACGCCGTTCGTGCCGAGGGCGTCACCTGCATCGTCGTCACCCACGACGAGGCCGTCGAGCGGATCGCCGACCGCGTGGTCTACCTCGCCGACGGCCGGGCGGTGGCGGAACGCCGGGGCGGGGACGGCATCCCTCCCGATCGGGCGACGGACGCGCAGGGCTGGCTGGCGCCGCCCCTGCCAACCCGCGGCGAACCGTTGTCGGCCGCGGAGCGTCCGGCCCAGCCCGGGGACGTGGCCGTCCTCGAGGGCGCGGCCCGGACCTACGGGCCGGCGGACCACGCGACGCTCGGCCTGCCGCCCACGAGCGCGGCGTTCCGGCGCGGCGGGCTGCACGTCATCACCGGCCCGTCCGGCAGCGGCAAGACGACGTTGCTGCGACTCATCACCGGGCTGGACCGCCCGACCGAGGGTCGCGTGATCACGCTGGGCACGGACCTGCTGGCGCTGGACCGCGACGCCCTCGCCCGGCTCCGGGCATCGCGCATCGGCATCGTCGATCAGGTCCGCGACCTCGTCCCGTTCCTGAGCGCCCGCGAGAACGTGGCGCTCGGGCTCGCGATCCGCGGGCTGGACGGCCCCGACGCGTCCGACCGGGCCGGCCACGCGCTCGAGCGCGTCGGTCTCGGGGACAAGGGCGAGCGCGCGCCCGACGGCCTGTCCGCCGGGGAGCGGCTGCGGGTCACCCTCGCACGGGCGATCGTCGCCGAGCCCGAGCTCCTGATCCTCGACGAGCCGACCGCGGCGCTCGATCGCGCCGGCGCGCGCTCGGTCGCCCGGCTGCTCCAGGAGTTCGACGGGGAGCAGGTGACGATCATCGCGACCACCCACGACCCGGCCCTCATCGAGGCTGGCTCCGATCGCCTGGACCTGCGCCCGCGGGGGACCACCGCGCCGGGATGACCGGCCGCGCCGGGATGACCCGCCGCCGGTCCGCGGCCCGTACGATGTCGGCATGGATCTCGGACTGACGGGCGCCCGCGCGCTGATCGGCGGCGGGAGTGGCGGACTGGGCGGCGCGATCGCCGAGGTCCTCGCCGCCGAAGGGGCCCGCATCGGGCTCATCGCACGCCCCGGCCCGCGTCTCGACGCGGGCGTCGCACGCCTCGATGCGCTCGCCGTCCCGGCCGACCTCTCGATGCCCGAAGGGCCCGCCGCCGCCATCGAGACGGCGGTCGCGGGCTTCGGTGGGCTCGACCTGCTCGTCGTCAACTCCGGAGGCCCACCGGCCGGTCGCTTCGAGGACCTCGACGAGGCGGCCTGGCACGCCGCCATCGACGGGACGCTGTGGAGTGCCGTCCGCCTGCTCCGCGCGGCGCTTCCCCATCTCCGCGAGGGCCGCGACCCCGCGATCCTGGTCATCCTCTCGAGCTCGGCGCGCGAGCCCATCCCCGGGCTGACGACCTCGAACCTCATCCGCCCGGGGCTGGCGGGTCTCATCAAATCGATGGTCGAGGAGATCGCGCCGGTCCGGATCAACGGCCTGGCGCCGGGCCGGTTCGGCACCGACCGGATCGCGCAGCTCGACGCCGGCCGGGCGACCGCCGCTGGCGTCCCGGTCGAGGAGATCCGGCGCCGGACCATCGAGCGGATCCCGCTCGGGCGCTACGGCGATCCGCTGGAGCTCGGACGTCTCGGGGCGTTCCTGCTGTCGCCGGCCGCGTCCTATGTCACCGGCGCGATCGTGCCGGTCGACGGCGGGATGATCCGGGCCCTGCCCTAGCGGGGCGAGGCGACCGCAAGGCCGTCGGCGAGCCCGACGGCCGCCAGGACCGCGTCGAGGTCGGCGATCGTGCCCGGGTCCAGCGTCGGGCCGGGCGCACGGACGCGCTCCGAGGCGATCGCGCCGCGGCGTCGGTACAGGTGCTTGCGGATCGCGAGGTTGAGGCCCGGCTGATTCTCGAACCGGATGAGCGGCAGGACCCGGTGGAAGACCTCGCGCGCGCCGGTCTCGTCGCCGGCCTGGTACCGCCCGACGATGTCCACGAGGATCTCGGGGAACCCGAACCCGGTCATCGTCCCGGCGGCGCCGCGGCGGAGCTCCTCGAGCAGCATGATCGCGCCGAGGCCGCCGAGGATGCGCAGGTCGGGGTCGGCCGCGAGGAGACGTCCGACCTTGGGCGGGCTGGGCTCCTCCTCGAGCTTGATCACGCGACAGGCCGGCGCCTGGCGGGCGATGTCGACCAGCACATCGACGCTCATGTGGACGCCGCTACTCGTGGGATGGTCCTGGACCACGATCGGCAGCCCGATCGCGTCGGCGACCGCGCGGTAATGCGCGATGACCGCCGCGTCGTTGGGCTTCGCGAGGGCCGGCGGCGCGAGCATGACGGCATAGGCGCCCATCGCCTCGGCCTCGCGTGCGAAGGCCACGGCCCCGTCGGTGCCGGGGTGGGTCACGCCGACGCAGACCGGCAGCTCGCCGGCCGCCTCCATCACCCCGGCCGTGACCTGGCGACGTTCCGCGTCCGTGAGCTTCGACGCCTCGCCGAGCACCCCGAGGATGGTCATGCCGTCGACGCCGCACCCACGGACGAACGCGGTCAGGCCGGGCAGGCTCTCGACGTCAAGCGAGCCGTCGGGCCCAAACGGCGTGGGCACGATGTTCCAGACGCCGCGCAGCCGCTCGTCGGCCACCATCGCGTCAGCGGTATGCCGGTTCGCGGGCCATGTCGTAGGTCGCCCGCGACAGGATCCCGAGGCCGATCGCCACGAGCCAAAGTCCCGGGCCGTTCGTGAACACCTGGGCCGGCTCCGTGAAATGGAACGCCCCGATGAGGAACAGCCGCACGACGGAGAGGCCGAGGCCCACCCACCCGATGAGCGCCAGCAGGAGATACGAGAGCCAGCGGTCGATGCCCACCGGCCGGTCGCCTGCCGCATAGGGCAGGGCGACGAGGGCCAGCGTCGCGATCCCCACGAGGAAGACCAGGATGCCGGCGCCCTCGAACCCGTTGCCGGTCTCGGGCGTGATGCCCGTCTCCGCTCCGCCGATCTTCCACCACGGCAGGACGCAGCCGACGACCAGGAGGACGCCCGCGAACGCGGCCAGTGAACGACCACGTCCGAGGGGACGGCGATGCATCGTCACCCGGCGGGGACCTCCGAATAGACCTCCGGCCGAAGGACGCCGACGATGCGCAGGTTCCGGTACAGCTCGCCGTAGTCGAGGCCGTATCCGACGACGAACCGGTCGGGGATCTCGAAGCCGCGGTAGTCGACCGGGATCTCGACCAGCCGTCGCGCCGGCTTGTCGAGGAGCGTGCAGATCCGCAGGCTCGCCGGGTTCTTGCCGCGCAGATAGCGGATCAGGTAGTTCAGCGTCAGGCCGGTGTCGATGATGTCCTCGACGATGAGGACGTCCTCGTCGGCGATGCTCGCCGAGAGGTCCTTGAGGATCCGCACGAGGCCGGATGACTCGGTCGAGGTGCCGCCGTACGAGCTGACCTCCATCAGGTCGATCCGGACCGGCAGGTCGATGGCGCGCATGAGGTCGGCCATGAACGGCAGTGACCCCTTGAGCACCGACACGAGGGTCAACTGGCGGCCCGCGTAGTCGGCCGTGATCCGGGCTCCGAGCTCGCGGACCTTCCCCTGGATCTGGTCCTCGGTCAGCAGGATCTCGCCGATATCGGCGTGCAAGTCGACCGCGTGGGTCATCGGGCGACCGCCGGTCCGTCAGCGGCCGACCGCCGAGGTCGGCGAACGGATGCCGCTCGCACCGGCGTCGGCTCGAGGCCCGGGAGCGATGCCACCGGGTCGGCCTCGGCATCGACGATCGATGGGGGTGCAACCTGGCCGGAACTGCCCGACAGGGCGTCGACCAGGGCGAGTCGACCGTACTTGAGCATCAGCGCACGGAAGTCGCGCGCGTAGAAGAGCTTGACGTTGAGGTCCGGGTAGAGCTCGCGCAGGCGCCGGAGCTTGCGGTTCTTCTTGCGCACGAGCTTCTGGCGGAGCGTGGTCATCTCGAGGTAGCACTCGAGGTCGGGCAGGTAGAAGTCGGGCGAGAAGCTCTCGACGACCGCGCCCTCGAGGTTCCACAGGATCGGGAACGTGTGCGGCTCGTACTCCCAGCGCACGGCATAGAAATCGAGGATGCGGGCCATCTCAGCTTCGCTCGCGTGGGCGAAGGTCGGCGTCACCTGGCGACGATCCGGATCCGGTCGGCCGGGACGCTCGCGCCGCAGACGGTGGGGGCCATGCCGTCGAGAGCCGGGCGGAGGCGATCACTGGGATCCATCGGACCACAGTCTAGCCGAAGCGCCGCCGGAGGCGGCGCGGGGAGGGTTCGCAGGCCGGGATACCCCCGGGGGGTATGGTACGATCACCCGGATCGGCCGCCACCCATCGAGAGCGGCCCCGACGAGGTCCATGCCCCGATGAGTCCCAGCCCGGGCGCACGGCCGGCCCCGGCGCCGGATCCGAGCCACTTCCGCCACAGCTATTCGAAGGACAAGACCCAGCTCGTCCGGCGCCTGTCGCGGATGGAGGGCCAGGTCCGCGGCATCGCGCGGATGATCGAGCGCGAGGAGTACTGCGTCGACATCCTCCAGCAGACCGCGGCCCTGCGCGCCGCGGTCGACGCGCTCTCCATCCTCGTGCTCGAGGACCACGTCCAGGGCTGCGTCCGCACAGCCGCCGAGGCGGGCGAGGCCGACAAGTACGTCGACGAAGTCATCGATGTCGTCCGGCGCACGCTCGGTCGGCCGGTCCGGGGCGGCGCCCGCTCGGGCTGATCGAGCCGTCCGGCGGGCAGTTTTCCACGAACCGAGGGCCCGGCGGCCACTTCGTGGATAACCGCGTTGACGCGGGTCCGCGCGCTCCGTAACGTCGGGAATCCGCATTGGGGCAGGCAGGGTAACGCAGTCCGCGAGGGGTCAGGGGAGACCCGACCATGAACCGGACGGACGGCGGAAGACCGGTCCTCTCGCCCACGATGCGAAACGATGCCGACGCCGGGAGTGGCGCCGCGCGAGGACACGGCACGTGAACGATCTGGAGGCGTGCCCTGGACCCCGCGCGTGAGCCGCTCCCGACGCGCGTCGAAGGCCTTCCCGAGCTTCCGCCCGAGTACGGCCTCGTCCTCGATACGGGACTCGTGGAGCTCGGCCTCGACCTGCCGACGGGGGCGCGCGGGGCCATCGACGGTCACGTCCGCCTGCTGCTGGCGTGGACGGCGGCCATCAACCTGACCGGCATCCGCGACCCCGCCGCGGTCGCCCGTGCCCACGTCCTCGACAGCCTGTCGGCCGTGGCGGTGCTGCGCGAGCGCGGTGTCCGGCGGGTGCTCGACCTTGGCTCCGGCGGCGGGTACCCGGGCCTCCCGCTGGCCCTCGCCCTCCCGGCCGAACGCCTCCTCCTCGTGGAGCCGATCGGCAAGAAGGCCCGCTTCCTCCAGACGGTCGTCGAAGCCGTCGGTGTCGCGGATCGCGTGGCGGTCGCCGCGACGCGGGCAGAGACCCTGGCCGCAGATCCGGCCCATCGCGGCCGCTGGCCGGCGGTCACCGCGCGTGCGGTCGCAAGCCTCGCGGACCTCGTCGAGCTCGGCTTCCCGTTGATCGCGCCCGACGGCATCCTCATCGCGTGGAAGCGCGGCGACCTCGTCGAGGAAGTCGCGGCCGCCCAGCGGGCCATCGAGTTCTTCGGCGGCGGCACGATGACGTCGGTCGGCGCCGGCGTGACCGGACTCGAGGACCATCGCCTCGTCGTCATCACCCGTCGCGCACGACTGCCGCCGGGCTATCCCCGCGATCCCGCGGCGCGCAAGCGGCGGCCGTGGTGACCGAGCCGCTGCTAGGCTGACCGCCGATGCGGATCGCCGTCCTCTCGGACATCCACAGCAACATCGTCGCGCTCGACGCGGTCCTCGCCCACCTCGGTACGGTCGACGCCGTCTGGCACCTGGGCGATGTGGTCGGCTACGGCCCGGAACCCGACGCCGTCGTCGAACGCCTCGCGTCGGTCGGCGCCGTCGGCGTTCGGGGCAATCACGACGCGGCCGCTAGCGGCGGCAGCGAGATCGACTACTTCAATCCGGAGGCACGGGCGGCGATGGAGTGGACGCGCCGCCGGATCACGGACGCGACCCGTGACTGGCTGGCCGCCCTCCCCGAGCGCCATGTGGAACGAGACACGACGCTGGTCCACGGCAGCCCGCGCGACCCCATCTGGGAGTACGTCACGTCCATGACGATCGCCCGGGCCGCGATCGCGGTCTTGACGACGAGCCTCGGGCTGCACGGCCACACGCATGTGCCGGTCGCCTTCGCGACGTCGGACGGCCGCCTCGAGATGATCGCTCCGTCCGATGGCTCGTCGTTCGACCTCGAGGACCGCGTCGCCCTCGTCAACCCGGGCAGCGTCGGCCAGCCCCGCGACGGCGATCCGCGGGCGAGCTACCTCGTCCTCGATCCTGACGCCCGCTCGATCGCGTGGCACCGCGTCGAGTACGACATCGATGCCGTCATGGCGGCCATGCGCGCCGTCGGCCTGCCTGACCGGCTCGCCGAGCGCCTGCGTCATGGCGTCTAGGCCCCGAGTCCGCCGGTGATCGGCGGCCGGCGCTCGCTTCAGGGCCGTAAGCCGGGCGACAAGCGGGTCCGGGTCGAGCGGCCGCACGCGCCGTACTTCCGCTACACGGGAAAGGGCACGCTGACGGCCAAGGAAGCGGCCAGCGCGCCCACGACGCCCGTCGGCAAGGCCTTCGCGTCGGTGCGCGGGCTCTTCTTCGGCCGGCCCCTGGCCAGCGAGGACGAGCTCGGCGAGCGGCTCAGCAAGACGAAGGCCCTCGCCATCTTCAGCTCCGATGCCATCAGCTCGTCGGCCTACGCGACCGAGGAGATCCTGCGCGTCCTCATCCTCGGCGGGGCGGCCGCGCTGGCCGTCGGCGTCGAGATCAGCATCGCGATCTCGGTCCTCCTCGTCGCGGTGGCGATCTCGTACCGCCAGATCTGCATCGCCTACCCGTCGGGTGGCGGCTCGTACACCGTCTCGCGTCGGAACATCGGTCGCACGGTCAGCCTGATCGCCGCGTCGGCGCTGATGATCGACTACGTCATGACCGTGGCGGTCTCGACGTCGTCCGCCGTCGAGCAGGTCGTTTCGGCGTTCCCCGCCCTGCACGACGAGCGGGTCCTGATCGGCGTCGCGGCGATCGGGCTCATCGCCATCGCCAACCTGCGCGGGCTGCGCGAGGCGGGCAACATCTTCGCGGCCCCCACCTACCTGTTCATCGTCTCGGCGCTCCTCATGATCGGGGTCGGCGCCTTTCGCATCGTCGTCCTCGGTGAGGGCGCCACCTACGCGCCCACGATCGCCGACCAGGCGACCGGGCTCATCGAGCCGATCACGCTCCTGCTGGTGTTCCGCGCGTTCGCGGCCGGTGCCGTCGCGCTGACCGGCACCGAGGCGATCGCGACAGGCGTGCCCGCGTTCAAGCCGCCGGAGTCCCGCAACGCCGCGACGACGCTCGCCGTCATGGCCGCCCTCCTCGCCACGCTGTTCATCGGGATCACGTTCCTGGCGGTCAACTTCGCGATCCTGCCGATCGAGGTCCCCGAGAAGCAGACGGTCATCGCGCAGGTGGCCCGCACCGTGTACGGCGACGGCGCCCTCTTCTACCTGTTCCAGGCGTTTACCGCGCTCCTGCTGTTCCTTGCGGCGAACACCAGCTTCAATGCCTTCCCGCGCCTGCTGGCCATCCTGGCCGGAGACGGCCATATGCCGCGCCAGTTCGCCCTGCGCGGCGACCGGCTCGCGTTCTCCTACGGGATCATCATCCTGGCGACGCTGGCGGCAGCACTGATCGTCTACTTCGAAGGCTCGACCCACGCCCTCATCCCGCTCTACGCGGTCGGCGTCTTCATCGACTTCACGATCAGCCAGACCGGCATGATCCGCCACTGGCTCCGCGAGAAGTCGCCCGGCTACCGCAGGCGCCTGGCGATCAACGCCTTCGGGGCCGTGCTGACGGGCATCGTCGCGGTCATCGTCACCTCGGTGAAGTTCTTCGACGGCGCGTGGCTCGTCCTCGTCCTGATCCCGATCCTCGTGACGATCATGTCGTTCATCTTCCGCCAGTACGAGGGGCAGGAGCGCGAGCTCGAGGTCCGTGACACGGGCGTGCTGCCCGGTCCGCACCGCGAGCAGCGCGTCGTCGTCCCGGTGAACGGGATCAACCGGGCGGTCGTCCAGGCCCTGAACTTCGGCCGGGCGCTGACGCGCGACGTCCGCGGCGTCTACGTCACCGACGATCTCGATGCCGCCGATGCCCTCCGCGCCCGCTGGGAGCGGCAGCTCCCCGACATCCCGCTCGTCATCGTCGAGTCGCCGTTCCGGGCGGTCATCTCGCCGTTCCTCGCCTACCTCGACATCCTCGACCAGGCCTGGCCGCCCGACAAGGAGGCCCCGGTCACGATCGTCGTCCTGCCCGAGTACGTCGCACGCCATTGGTGGGACCGCTTGCTGTATAACCAGACCGCGAAACGCCTCAAGGCGGAGCTCGTCGGGCGCGAACACACGGTCATCGCGGACGTCCCCTATCGCCGCGGCCACTGACCGACGCCGCGCCCCGCCCAGGATGGAGATCACTTGATCGGAGGCCGGCGGCCCCTGCACGGACGGAAGCCAGCTGACCGGCGCGTCCGCGTCGAACGGCCGCACTCGCCGTTCTTCCGGTACCTCGGGCCTGGCCAGCTGGTCGCCAAGCCCGCGGCCAGCGTTCCCCTCACCCGGTCCGGCCGCCTGTTCGCGCGCCTGCGCGGGGTCGTGTTCGGACGGCCGATGTCGAACGAGGAGGAGATCGGCGAACGGCTCTCGAAGCCGAAGGCCCTCGCGATCTTCAGCTCCGATGCCATCAGCTCGTCGGCCTACGCCACCGAGGAGATCCTGCGGGTCCTCGTCCTGGCCGGAGCCAGCGCCCTGTTCCTCTCGATCCACGTCTCGATCGCCATCGCGATCCTGCTGGCCGTCGTCTCGGTCTCGTACCGCCAGGTCTGTCGCGCGTACCCGAACGGCGGCGGCGCGTACGTCGTCGCCCGGACCAACCTCGCGCCGATCTTCGGGCTCATCGCGGCGGCCGCGCTGCTGATCGACTACGTCATGACCGTCGCGGTCTCGACGGCCTCCGCGATCGCCCAGATCCAGTCCGTGGTGCCTGCCGCCTACGACGTCCGGATCGAGATCGCGTTCGTCTCGATCTCGCTGATCACGATCGCGAACCTGCGCGGCCTGCGCGAGGCCGGGAACATCTTCGCGGTGCCGACATACCTGTTCGTCGGGCTCGCCCTCACGATCGTGGTCGTCGGCGTCGTCCGGATCGTGACGGGCAACGCCGCCGGCGTCCAGCCAGAGCCCGATGCCGTGCCGTTCGGCACCGAGGCGATCGGGTTCCTGCTCCTCCTCAAGGCCTTCGCGGGCGGCTCGGTCGCGCTGACCGGCGTCGAGGCCATCGCGAACGGCGTGCCGGCCTTCAAGCCGCCCGAGGCGAAGAACGCCGCGAACACGATGACCGCGATGGCGGTGCTGCTCGGCGTCCTGTTCATCGGGCTCACGGTCGTGGCGGTCGCCTACGACATCCGCCCGACCGAGGCGGGCGGGGCGTCCGTGGTCGCACTCGCCGCGCAGACGGTGTTCGGCGAGGGCTCGGTGCTGTTCGTCACCTTCGCGGCCTCGACCGCGCTCATCCTGTTCCTCGCCGCGAACACGAGCTTCAACGCCTTCCCGCGCCTCGCCGCGATCCTGGCCGAGGACGGCTACATGCCTCGCCAGTTCTCCTTCCGCGGCGACCGGCTCGCCTACTCCTGGGGGATCGTCCTGCTGGCCGGCATCGCCTTCGGCCTGCTCTGGGTGTTCGGCGGCGACACCCACTCCCTCATCCCGCTCTACTCGGTCGGGGTGTTCGTGTGCTTCACGCTGAGCCAGATCGGCATGGTCCGGCACTGGCTGCGCGAGCGCGATTCGGGCTGGCGCTGGCGGATGGTCGTCAACGCGGCCGGCGCGGTCCTGACCCTGGTGGTCCTGGGGGTCGTGACCATCGAGAAGTTCGAGGCCGGCGCGTGGCTGGTCGTGGTCCTGGTCCCGCTCCTCGTCGCGATGATGCTCTTCATCAGCCGCCAGTACACCCGGTCCGCCCGCGAGCTCGCGATCCGGCCCGACCTGGTGGTGACGACGCCCCACCGCGAGGAGCGCGTCGTCGTGCCGATCCCCGGCCTCAACCGTGCGGTGGTCCAGGCCGTCAATGTGGCGCGGTCCATCAGCGAGGACATCCGGGCGGTCTACATCTCCGACGACCAGGCCGACGCGGTGGAGCTGCGGGAGCGGTTCGAGCGGCAGGTGCCGGGCGTCCCGCTCGTCGTCGTGGAGTCCCCGTATCGGGCGCTGGCCGGCCCGCTTCTCGCGTACCTCGACGTCCTCGACCGGGCCTGGCCGCCGGACAAGCCCGAACCCATCACCTTCGTCGTCATCCCCGAGTACGTGGCCCGGAGCTGGTGGGAGCGGGTCCTCTATAACCAGGCTGCCAAGCGGTTGCGGACGGTCCTCCTCGGGCGTCCCCACACGGTCGTCGTGAACGTCCCGTACCGGCGCGAGGATCCGGAGCTCTTCGAGGCGGCACTCGTCGGCACCGAGTCTGCGAAGAAGCCGGACCGGGAGGCCCGCGACAAGCCCGAACCCCCGCCGAGCCCGTGACCGGCTGACACGCCCGGCCGCGGCGGACAGACGAGCGTGGCACCTCCGCACCGGAGCCGCCGGCCCACCCCACGACCAGCGCTCGCGGCGGTGGTATCGTGACCGCCGTCCATGTCAGATACCCATACACCCGCGTTCCGGCGCGCGCTCATCGCCCTCAACGGCGGCCCGAGCGACGCGCGGATCGTCCGCCTCGTCGCCGAACTGGCGCGCCTCACGAAGGGCGAGCTGATCGCCGTCCATGTGGTCGAGATCGACTGGACGCTGCCGCTCGACGCCGACATCGCCGGGCGATCCGAGGAGGTCCAGCGCGTGCTCGACAGCGCCGAGACCGTCGCCGAGGAATCAAAGGTCCGCCTCGAGCCGGTCCTGCTCCAGGCCCGTGACGTCGGGGCCGCCATCGTGGACGAGGCGGTCGAGCGCGACGCCGATCTCCTGGTGCTCGGGGTCCCGTTCCGGACGCGATTCGGCGGCGAGTTCGCCATCGGGCGGACCATCCCCTACGTCCTGCAGAACGCACCGTGCGCGGTCTGGGTCGTCCGCGAACCGATGGAGGATGCCTCGTGAAGATCGTCGTCGTCGGCTGCGGGCGCGTCGGAGGCTCCCTGGCCGAGCTCTACGACCGCGACGGTCACGATGTGACCATCCTCGACATCCGGACGGACGCCTTCGATCGCCTGCCCTCGACCTTCGGCGGCAAGGCGATCCGCGGCGACGGCACCGACGAGGACGTCCTGCGTCGCGCCGGCGTCGAGGGCGCCGACGTGTTCCTCGCCCTGACCGAGGGCGACAACCGCAACGTCATGTCCGCCCAGCTCGCCGTCGAGGCGCTCGGCGTCGGCCGCGTGGTCGCGAAGATCAACGATCCGCTGCGCGCGCAGGCCTATGCAGAGCTGGGGCTCGCCACGCTCTGTCGGACCGGCCTCATGGCCGATGCCGTCAACACCTACCTCGGCCTCCCGGCCTCGGGCCTCGGCGGCCTGCTGCCGCCCTCGGGCACGCATCCCGGTGGCGGTCATGACCATGATCACGAACGTGCCGCGGCGGAGGCTGCGGGGTCGGTTGCGACCCCTGCCCCGCCTTCGGCCCAAGTCCTGGAGGCCTGAACGGTGTTCGTCCTCGTCGTCGGTGGCGGGAAGGTCGGCTACTACCTCGCCAAGGAATTGATCGAATCGGGCCATGAGGTCGCCCTCATGGAGAAGGACCCCGCGCGCGCCGGCCGGATCGCCGACGAGATCGGCTCGATCGTCATCGCCCACGACGGCTGCGAGGGCAAGTACCTGGCACAGGCCGGCTGCAACCGGGCCGACGTCGTGGCCGCGGTGACCGGCGACGACGAGGACAATCTCGTCATCTGCCAGATGGCCAAGCACCACTTCGACGTCCCGCGGACGATCGCCCGCGTCAACAACCCGAAGAACGAATCGCTTTTCCGGCACCTCGGCGTGGACGAGCTCATCAGCCCCACCCGGATGATCCTCGGCTCGATCGAGCAGGACATCCCGGTCCATGAGCTGCTCCACCTGGCGGCCCTCGGCGAGGGCAAGCTCGAGATCATCGAGGCGCACCTGCAGTCCGGCTCCCCGGCGATCGGCCGGGCGCCCAAGGACCTCGCGATCCCCGAGGGCTGCTCGCTGTTCGCGGTCATCCGCGATGGCATCGCGACGCCACTGCGGCCGGAGACGGTCATGCTCGAGGGCGACAAGATCATCGCCATCGGCCAGCGCGACTGCGAAGAGCTGCTGCACGGCCAGCTCATCGGCGAGAACGAGCCCGTCGGCCTCGACGCCTAGCCCCCGGCCACCCGGCGAACCGCCTGGTCGGACCGGCCCCCGCGCGACCCGGATCGGTGGGTGGTGCACCCTTGCGCCCACGATTTCGATACCTTAATCCCGTAACACTCTTGACAACGCCATTGTCAAGGTTCAGGATTTCTGCATGGCATCCCCGCGACCGGAACGAGACCCGACGCAGCCTGTCTACGTCATCAGCGTAGCGGCCACGCTCGTCAGCGCCCATCCGCGAACCCTGCGGATCTACGAGGACGAGGGACTCCTCTGCCCGGCCAGGACGCCGACCAATATCCGGCTCTACAGCGAGAACGACATCCGGCGCATCCTCTGGATCCGCCACCTGACCCGCGAGCGAGGCGTGAACCTCGCGGGCATCCGGATCCTGTTCGAACTCGAGGAGCGCCTCGGCGCCCGGATCCTCGAAGCCCTCTACGCGGAGGGGACACGCGCCGAGACGGCGCCCGACCCGACGCCATCCACCAAACCAGACCCGTCCGCCACCCCAGCTACGTAGGAGAACCCTGATGGCCAAGCGACCGTCCACCCCGGTCGATGAGCAGCCCACGACCACCGGACCGCGCGAGCTCCCGCTCGTCGCCCTCCGGGAGACCGTCATCTTCCCGGAGATGATCGTCCCGCTCCAGGTCGGCCGCGAGAAGAGCGTCAACGCGCTCAACGCCGCGGTCGCCGATGGCGGACCCATCGTCCTGGTCACCCAGCGCCAGGCCGAGCAGGAGGAGATCGACGATCCCTCCGAGCTCTACGGCGTCGGCACCCTCGCGAAGATCGCGCAGGTCGTGCAGCTCCAGGACGGCACGGTCCGGGCGATCGTCCAGGGCCAGGCGCGCGTGCGCGTGCTGGGCCTGACCGAGACCAGCCCGTATCTGCGCGCGACCATCGAGGAGCTCACCGACGACAGCCCCGGCAGCCTCGAGGTCCAGGCCCTCATGCGCAGCGTGCAGGCCCAGATCGAGCAGTACGTCGCCAACGGCGCCCCGGTCCCGCCGGAGGCCGCCGTCGCGGCACGCAACATCAGCGAGCCCGGGCTCCTGGCCGACATGGTCGCCTACAGCCCCGACATGTCCACCGAGCAGCGCCAGGAGCTGCTCGAGACGATCGACATCGTCGAGCGCCTCAAGCTCGTCTCGACGTTCCTCGGACGCCAGATCGAGATCCTCGAGCTGAAGGGTCGGATCCAGTCCGAGGTCAAGTCCGAGATGGACAAGACCCAGCGTGAATACATCCTGCGCGAGCAGTTGAAGGCCATCCAGCGCGAGCTGGGCGAGGACGACCCGCAGCAGGCCGAGATCAACGAGCTCCGCGAGAAGGTCGAATCGGCCGGCATGCCGGACGAGATCAAGGCCCGGGCGATCAAGGAGATCGACCGGATGAGCCGGATCCCGTCGGCGTCGCCCGAGGTCGGCGTCATCCGGACCTACGTGGACTGGCTCGTCGGCCTGCCCTGGAACGTCTCGACCGACGACCAGCTCGACATCAAGGAAGCCGCCCGCATCCTCGACGAGGACCACTACGGCCTCGAGAAGGTCAAGGAGCGGATCCTCGAATACCTCGCCGTGCGCACCCTCGCCGACGAGATCCGCAGCCCGATCCTCGCCTTCGTCGGACCTCCCGGCGTCGGCAAGACGTCGCTCGGCAAGAGCATCGCGCGAGCGATGGGTCGCAAGTTCGTCCGGATGAGCCTCGGCGGCATCCACGACGAGGCCGAGATCCGCGGCCACCGGCGCACGTACATCGGCGCGCTCCCGGGCCGCATCGTCCAGAGCATCAAGACGGCCGGGACCAACAACCCGGTGTTCATGCTCGACGAGGTGGACAAGGTCGGCATGGACTTCCGCGGCGACCCCAGCTCGGCCCTGCTCGAGGTCCTCGACCCTGAGCAGAACAACACCTTCCAGGACAACTACCTCGAGGTGCCGTTCGACCTGTCCAAGGTCCTGTTCGTTGCCACGGCCAACCTGCTCGATCCCATCCCGGCCGCCCTGCGCGACCGGATGGAGGTCGTCCAGCTGCCCGGCTACACCGAGCAGGAGAAGATCGAGATCGGCAAGCGCTTCCTCGTCCCGAAGCAGATGACCAACCATGGCCTCAAGGCCAAGCACATCGTGATCACCGACGAGGCGATGACCGAGCTCGTCCGCTCGTACACCCACGAGGCGGGTGTCCGGAACCTCGAGCGCGAGATCGCCAACGTCATGCGCAAGGTCGCCCGGCAGGTCGCCGAGGGCCGCAAGCGCAAGACGATCATCGACCCGAAGAAGCTCGCGGAGCTCCTCGGCCCGCAGCGCTTCGAATACGGGGAGCTGGAGTCCGAGGACCAGACCGGGGCCGCCACGGGCCTGGTCGTGACCGAGGTCGGCGGCGACGTCGTCGCCATCGAGGTCACCCGGATGGAGGGCCGCGAGGACTTCATCCTGACCGGTCAGCTCGGCGAAGTCATGCGCGAGTCGGCGCGAGCCGGCCTGTCGTGGACGCGGGCCAACGCCCGCTCCCTCGGCATCGATCGCGAGGTGTTCGAGAAGAACACCCTGCACATCCACGTGCCGGCCGGGGCCATCCCCAAGGACGGGCCGTCGGCGGGGATCACGATGGCCACGGCCATGGTGAGCGCCCTGACGAACATCCCCGTCCGCAAGGACGTGGCCATGACCGGTGAGATCACGCTCCGGGGTCGGGTCCTCCCGATCGGCGGGCTGAAGAGCAAGATCCTGGCCGCCCACCTGTCGGGCGCCAAGATCGTGATCCTTCCCCGCAAGAACGAGAAGGACCTGCGCGACATCCCCGAGGAGATCCGCAAGTCGATGAAGCTCGTCCTCGTCGATAACATGGAGCAGGTCCTGGAGGCGGCCCTTCGGCGCAAGCCGAAGGCCCTCCCGGTCGAGGCTCCCAAGATCATCAAGGGCGACGACCCCATCGATCCATCGCCGGCGTCGCGCGTCCGACGGACGGACTTCCCGCCGACGGACCAGCCGCCGGTCGTGGTCAGGGGCTCCTGACCGGGAGAACCCGCACATGGCGAGTGGAGGGTCCGGATCGCCGGGCCTCGAGTACAAGGACTACTACGCGGTCCTCGGCGTGCCGAGGACCGCGTCACAGGCTGACATCAAGAAGGCCTTCCGCAAGCTCGCCCGCCAGCACCATCCCGACGCCAAGCCTGGCGACAAGGACGCGGAGCGGCGCTTCAAGGAAGCCAATGAGGCGAACGAGGTCCTCTCGGACCCCGACAAGCGCAAGCGCTACGACACGCTCGGCGCCAACTGGTCCGCCTACGGCGACGGCGGCGGCCAGGGCGGCGATCCGTTCGGTCCCGACGGGCCCTTCGCGGGCTTCTCGCGGACCGGTGGCGCGTCGGGCCGGCCGGGTGGCGGCGGCGTCCGCTACGAGTTCCGCACCGGCGACGCCGGCGAGTTCAGTGACTTCTTCCGAGTCTTCTTCGGCGACGAGGCCCCCGGCGCGACGTCGTCCGGACCCGGTCGCGGCCGGCGGCCGACCGGCGGCCCGACGTTCGAGGAGATCCTCGGCGGCATGGGCATCGACGGCGCCGCGACATCGAGCGGCGCCCGCCGAGCGAGTGGCGCTGGGTCAACGTCCCGGGCCGCCCCGAAGCCCACGGCCGAGGCCGTGGCCGAGATCACGCTCGAGGAGGCCTATCACGGCACGACCCGCCTCGTCGATGTCGAGGGCAAGCGCCTGGAGGTCAAGATCCCGGCCGGCGCGGACAGCGGCACCCGGGTCCGTCTGAGTGGCAAGGCGCCCGGCGGCGGCGACCTGTTCGTCGTCGTGAAGGTCAGGCCCGACCCCGTGTTCAAGCGGCGCGGGGCAGACCTCGAGCGCGAGCTGCCGCTGACCCTCGAGGAGGCACTCCTCGGCGGCCAGGTCCCGGTCCGGACGCTGAAGGGCAAGGTCCTGCTCACCGTCCCGGCGGGCACCCAGGCAGGTCGCACGTTCCGACTGAAGGGGCAGGGCATGCCCCGCCTGAGCGGCGGTGGCCATGGCGACCTCTACGCGAAGGCCCGGATCGTCCTGCCCGCCGACCTGACCGACGAGGCGAAGGCCGCCGCTCGCGCCTTCCTCGACCTCGTCAAGCAACCGGACCCCCGCTGACCGATATCCACAGGAGCCCCGAAGAGAGACCCACGATGCAACTCGACCGATTCACCCAGAAGGCCCAGGAGGCCGTCATCGCCGCCCAGGCGCTCGCCGACCGACTCCAGAGCCCCGTCCTCGACGCCGAACACCTGCTGTCCGCCCTCGTCGAACCCGATGACGGCGTCCCCGCCGAGACGCTCCGCCGGCTCGGCGTCGACCTGCCCGGGTTCCGCGGCGAGCTCGCGGCGATCCTCGCCAAGCGGGCCCGCATCCAGGGTGGCTCGCTGACGCTCGATCCGCGCGCAAAGGGCGTCGTCGAACGGGCCGAGGCCGAGGCCCGCCGGCTGGGCGACGACTTCGTCTCGACCGAGCACCTGCTCCTCGGCGTGGCCGAGGCCGGTGGCGAGGCCCAGGCGCTGCTCGAGCGCCACGGCGCCGGCAGGGAGGCCATCCTGCAGGCGCTCCAGAGCGTGCGCGGTGGCCAGCGCGTGACCTCGCAGAACCCGGAGGTCACATACGCGGCCCTCGAGAAGTACGGTCGCGACCTCACGGCCGAGGCGCGTGCGGGCAAGCTCGATCCGGTCATCGGCCGCGATGAGGAGGTCCGCCGCGTCATCCAGGTCTTGTCGCGCCGGACCAAGAACAACCCGGTCCTCATCGGCGAGCCCGGCGTCGGCAAGACGGCCATCGTCGAAGGGCTCGCCCAGCGCATCGTGCGCGGCGACGTGCCCGAGGGCCTCAAGGACAAGCGCGTCGTCGGGCTCGACCTCGGCGCGCTCATCGCGGGGGCAAAGTTCCGCGGCGAGTTCGAGGAGCGCCTGAAGGCCGTCCTCAAGGAGATCAAGGACTCCGACGGCCGGGTCATCCTGTTCATCGACGAGCTGCACACGGTCGTCGGGGCCGGCGCGGCCGAGGGGGCGATGGACGCCTCCAACCTGCTCAAGCCGATGCTCGCCCGCGGCGAGCTCCACACGATCGGCGCGACGACGCTCGACGAGTACCGCAAGTACATCGAGAAGGACGCCGCCCTCGAGCGGCGCTTCCAGCCGGTCATCGTCGACCAGCCGACGGTCGAGGAGACGATCTCGATCCTGCGTGGGCTGCGCGAGCGCTACGAGGTCCATCACGGCGTCCGCATCACCGATTCCGCGCTGGTCGCCGCCGCGACCCTCTCGGACCGCTACATCACCGAGCGCTTCCTGCCCGACAAGGCGATCGACCTCGTCGACGAGGCGGCGTCGCGCCTCCGGATGGAGATCGATTCGATGCCCATCGAGCTCGACGAGCTCGAGCGCCGTCGCATCCAGCTGGAGATCGAGCGGGAGGCCCTGCGCAAGGAGACCGACGACGCATCGAAGCTGCGCCTGACGGCGCTCGAGAAGGAGCTCGCCGATCTCGAGGAGGAGCTCGGCGCGCTCAAGCAGCGCTGGGAGGCCGAGAAGGCCGCCATCGCCGCGATCCGGGCGACCAAGTCGGAGCTCGAGGGCCTGGCCGTCCGCATCGAGCAGGCCGAGCGCGAGGCCGACTACGGCACGGCCGCCGAGCTCAAGTACGGCACCCAGAAGGCCCTGACCGACCAGCTCGCCGAGCAGCAGGCGGCGCTCGCCGTCCTGCAGGGCGGCCCCGGCTCGCTCCTGAAGGAGGAGGTCACCGCCGACGACATCGCCGAGATCGTGGCCGCCTGGACCGGCATCCCGGTCAGCCGCCTGATGGAAGGCGAGATGGCCAAGCTCCTGCACATGGAGGAGCGGCTCCACGAGCGGGTGGTCGGGCAGGACGAGGCCATCGAGGCCGTGTCCGACGCGGTCCGGCGCGCGCGGGCCGGCCTCAAGGACCCGCGCCGTCCGATCGGCTCGTTCCTGTTCCTCGGGCCGACCGGCGTCGGCAAGACCGAGCTTGCCCGCGCCCTCGCGGGGTTCCTCTTCGACGACGAGGGGGCGCTCGTCCGCATCGACATGAGCGAGTACATGGAGAAGTTCTCCGTCTCGCGTCTCGTCGGCGCGCCCCCCGGCTACGTCGGCTACGACGAGGGCGGCCAGCTGACCGAGGCCCTGCGACGGCGGCCGTACCAGGTGGTCCTGCTCGACGAGATCGAGAAGGCCCATCCGGACGTCTTCAACATCCTGCTCCAGGTCCTCGACGACGGGCGGTTGACCGACGGCCAGGGCCGCACGGTCGACTTCAAGAACAGCGTGGTGATCATGACCAGCAACGTCGGAAGCGCGTCGATCGCCGCGACCAACGCGCGCGCCGGCGACGCCGCCTACGAGGCCATGAAGCGCGAGGTCACCGAGGCGCTGCGCTCGCAGTTCCGCCCGGAGTTCCTCAACCGGGTCGACGAGGTCATCGTCTTCCACGCCCTGACCGAGCCGGACCTCGCCGCGATCGTGGACCTGCTGCTGGCCGACCTCTCGCGGCGGCTGGCCGGCCAGGACCTGGTCGTCGAGCTCACGCCCAGCGCGCGGGCGCTGATCGTCCGGGAGGGCACCGACCCCGCGTTCGGGGCGCGACCGCTCAAGCGCACGATCCAGCGTCTGGTCGAGAACCCGCTGGCCCGGGCCCTCGTGGCGGGCCAGTTCAAGCCGGGCGACCGGATCATCGGCGATGCGGACCTCGGCTCAGGCACGCTCGTGTTCTCGACCGAGGGCGCGACCGTCGTGACCGAGGGCGGCTCGCGACGCGATGCCCGCTCGCGCGCCGGCGCACGGAACGGCGATGACGAGGACGACGCCCCCGAGACCTCGCCGCTCGACCTCCCGCCGACGCGCAAGCGGCCGGACGGCGAGCTCGTCAACTAGCCCCGGCCCGCGCGGTCGTGCGGTTCGCCGACGTCGTCGAGCGCCTCGCCGTCTGGCCGGACCCGCTGCCGGCTCCGGCCGAGGCGCTCATGCCGATCGTCGTCGGCCGGCCCGAGTGGCGTCCGGTGCCGCGCGATGCGTCGGCCCTGCCCGGGCGGTCCGCCGCCGTCCTGGCCCTGCTCTACCCCGATGCCGACGACCTTGCCCGGGTCGTCCTCATAGAACGGACGAGCGGCGGCGGCCACCACTCGGGTGAGGTCAGCTTCCCCGGCGGCAAGACCGAGCCGGAGGACCGGGACGCGGCGGCTACCGCGTTGCGCGAAGCCGCCGAGGAGGTCGCCCTCGATCCGGAGGCGGCCGGCGTCCGGGTCGTCGGGATCCTCGAGCCGTTCTGGATCCCGGTCAGCGACTTCGCCGTGACGCCGGTCGTGGCCATCGCCGAGCGGCGCCCGGTGCTTCGTGCGGCGCCCGCCGAGGTCGCCCGCATCGTCGAGGCCCCGATCGCGCTGTTCCTGCCGGACGCGCCGTTCGAGATGGTCGAGCGCACGGTTCGCGACTGGCCGCTCCGGTACGGCGCCTACGCGATCGACGGCCTGTCCGTCTGGGGCGCCACCGCTCGCGTCCTGAGCCAGCTCGGCGCCGTCCTCGCCTCCCGCTGAACGCGGCGCTCGGCGGGCCCGGGCGGATATCGTGGACGCGTGACCACCATCCTGCTGCGGGCGCGCAAGGACCCGTTCGAGGTCGTGTCCCCCGAGGACACCCTCATCACGAACACGATCGCGGACAACAGCGGGAATCTCATCTTCTTCGCCGCCGCCCACAAGATCCTGGCCACCAGGGGCACGACGGTGACGGCGGACCGGTTGCTGATCGAGCCGCGCGACGCCGACCGCATCAACGAGCGCTACGACGCCTACGTCATCCCGCTGGCGAACGCGTTCCGTCACGGGTACCGGCCGGTCCTCGACCGGATGACCCAGCTCATCCGCCGCCTCAGGATCCCGGTCGTGATCATGGGCGTCGGCGCCCAGTCGAACCTGCGCTACCAGACGGAGCGCCTGGGCCCGGTCGAGGAGTCGGTGCGGGCCTTCGTCTCGGCCGTGCTGGATCGAGGCCCGTCGATCGGCGTCCGCGGCGAGTTCACCCACGACTACCTGCGCGGGCTCGGCTTCCGCGACGTCGAGGTCATCGGCTGCCCCTCGATGTTCTTCGACGGCGACCGGCTGGCGGTCGCCAAGAGAACCGCGGCCCTGACGCCCGGGTCGACGCTGGCGATGAACGTGACGCCCTACGTCAAGCGCATGGGCGACGTCGTGATGTCGCACCACGCCCGGTACCCGAACCTGCGCTACATCGCCCAGGACCTCGCCACCCTCGAGCTGCTCCTGTGGGGCGAATCCGCGCGGGCCGCGCGAGTGCTCGACAAACTGCCAGTCCACACGTCGCACCCGCTCTTTGTCGAGAACAGGGTCCGCTTCTTCGTCGACCCGTGGCCGTGGATCGAGGACCTCCGCGGCGTCGACTTCGCCTTCGGCACGCGCATCCACGGCAACATCGCGGCGCTCCTGGCCGGCACGCCCGCCTACGTGCTCGCCCACAATTCGCGGACGCTGGAGCTGGCCAGATACTTCGAGATCCCCCACCGGCGCATGACCGACGTCACACCCGACACGGACGCCGCCGAGCTCTACGCGGAGGCCGACTACGGCGCCATGGTGCGCGGCCACGCCGCGCGGTTCGCGACGTTCTCCTCGTACCTCGCGCGCCACGGCCTGTCCACCGTGTTCGACGAAGGCGAGGACGCCGGCGCGTTCGATCGTCGCGTCGCCGAGACCGACTATCCGCCGGCGGTCGACGCCAGCCACGGTCACGGGGCGGGCACGATGGGCCGGCGGCTCCGGCGCCTGGACTTCCGGGCACGCCGATCCGGCCGGATCCGCTGGAACCGGGCGACCGACGCGATCCACGAGCGCGTCACCGGGACGACCGGCGGCCAGGAGGCGCCCGGGGGCGATCGGAGCGGCTGACCGAGCCTGACGGAACCGTGCCATGTCGTCGGGCGTCATGGCGGCGGCCCGACGACGCACTTTGTGGCGCCGATCCGGGACCTGCGGGTCCGCTCCGGCGTCCCCGCCCATGTGGCCGGGAGTCGTCCCAACGGCTCCTCGCTGGGAGGTTGCGCCATGCGCAAGCCACTCCTGTCCCTCGTGGGGGTCGCCCTCGTGGTCGGGGCATGCGGCAGCGCCGCAACATCGTCGTATGCGCCCAGCGGGAACAAGCCACCCGATCCCGGGCATCACCAGCCGAGCGCCGCACCGGCACGGCCGGACGCGACGCCCTATGGCGGGGTGACCTACGAGGACCCGGGCGCCAATCCCTTCGTCGATCCCGACGAGGACGGCGTCTCGACCTTCGCGCTCGACATCGACACCGCGTCCTACGGGATCGCCCAGCGCTACATCGGCGACGGCAACCGGCCCGATCCCGCCAGCGTGCGTGTCGAGGAATGGGTCAACGCGTTCGACCAGGGCTACCGCGCCCCGTCGGACGACGACTTCGCGATCATCGTCGACGGCGGGCCGACGCCCTTCGTCGAGGACGACGAGGTCCTGGTCCGGATCGGCCTCCAGGCGCGCGCCGTGCGCGACCGGGCTCGCGAGGATGCCTCACTGACGTTCGTCATCGACACCTCGGGCTCGATGGCCCGCGAAAACCGGCTCGAACTCGTCAAGGATTCGCTGCGGATCCTCGTCGACGAGCTCGGCCCCGACGATCGCGTGGCGGTCGTCGAGTTCGGGCAGGACGCCCGCCTGGTCCTCGAATCGACATCGGCGCGCGAGAAGGACCGGATCCTCGACGCGATCGACGAGCTCCGACCAAGCGGCTCAACCAACCTCGAGGCGGGCCTGCGGCTCGGCTACGAGCAGGCCCGCGGGTCGTTGACCGAGAACGGCATCGACCGGGTCGTCCTCGCCTCGGACGGCGTCGCGAACGTGGGGCTCACCGGCGCCGATGACATCCTGCGCCGCATCCGCGAGGACGCGGCGGCCGGCATCGAGCTGGTCAGCGTCGGGGTCGGCATGGGCAACTACAACGACACGCTTCTCGAGCAGCTCGCCGACCAGGGCGACGGGTTCTATGCCTACGTCAACGACATCGACGAGGCCCGGACGCTCTTCCGTGATGACCTGACCTCGACGCTCCAGACCGTCGCCCTCGACGCGAAGGCGCAGGTCGAATTCGATCCCGACCTCGTCGCCGCCTACCGGCTCGTCGGGTACGAGAACCGCGCCATCGACGACGGCTCGTTCACCGATCCCGGCGTCGACGCCGGGGCGATCGGCGCCGGCCACACCGTGACCGCGCTCTACGCCCTCCGCCTGCGCGAGGACGTCAACGAGGGCGATCGCCTCGCGACGGTCCGTCTCCGCTGGTCCGACCCGGCGAACGGACGGACCCGGGAGCTGGCCCAGGACGTGCGCGGCGAAGACCTCGCCCGCTCGTTCGCGGCGTCCGATGCGCACTTCCGCTTCGACGCGATCGTCGCGGCGACCGCCGAGGTCCTGCGCGACAGCCCGTTCGCCCGACGCACCGACCTCGCGGACATCCTGCGGGTGGCCGACGAGGAGGCCGGCGGCCTGCCGGCCACGGATGAGGTCCACGACTTCCTGGACCTCCTCGACGCCGCCGCGCGGCTCGAGCGCTAAGTCACCGGAGGAGACCCGGCCTGATCGCGGCCCCGCCGCGGTCAGGCCGGCGTTCGTTTCCGGCTCAGGCCGGCTCGCCGCTCGAGGGGTCGCGGGACCCGCGGAGCTCACGCTCGGCCAGGGCCCCCTCGCCGCGCTCGATCGACCCGGCGCCGCCGGCCGTGAGCGCCCTTTCGCGGTCGACGACGCCGACGATCTCCGAGTCGTCGGAACCCGTGAACTCGACGACGAACGCCCGCATCTCGGAATGCTCGGTCCAGGCCGCATGGGGCTCGTCCGCGGGCCACAGGACCGCCTCGCCGGCCGCGACCCGGGTGCGCTCGTCGCCGACCCCCACCCAGCCGCCCCCCTCGATCACGACGAACCACGTCGTGTTCGGGTTGGAGTGGGGCTCGATGCGGGCGCCGCGCGCGAACGCGAGCTCGCTGATCACGCCACGGCCGTCGGAATGGATGACCTGACCGGCCAGCCCGACGGTCCCGGCCGGACCGTCCGGACGCCGGTGGCCGACGCCGAACCGGCGGATCTCGATCGACATGCGGCCCTCGACGCTTTGTGCGGTTCGGCGGATCAGCGCCGCCGGCGCTGGGATCGACTTCGACGCCCCGAAGGGCGCTTCCGGATGGTCGCCTCGGGATCGGCGAACTTCTGCTTCGTGTAGTAGCGCTCACGAGCGAGTCGGGCCTCGTGCGCCGCGAGGATCGGCGGGAATCGGCGGAACCGGATCCAGACCAGGGTTCCGATGCCGATGAACTCGGTCAGCAGCACGATGAAGAAGTCGAAGACGAACAGCGCTTCGATGATGAGCAGGCTGAACGTGATCAGGCCCGTCCACCACAGCCACTCCCACATGTCCACATAGGGCTGGTGGCGATGGAGCGCCCTCGTCCTGACGTTGTACAGGATCAGGAGCACCACGAGCAGGACGAGCGAGGCGATCCACGTCGGGTGGAACAGGTCCGGGAAGTTATCCGAGTTGAACGTGAGGAACAGGTAGTCCCAAGGGGCGAGCGTCACGCGCTGACCTCGTGGTTGGTTGTTGACGGGCGTCCGGAGTATGCCATGTCGGGCGCTATACTCGGCCGAGCGGTGCGGCGTCCTGACCCACCGGGGACGCCATCCGCCGACCCCGAGCGCGCCGCCGACACGACACGCTGGAGGAAGCCCGGGTGCGAGCCCTGCTGTCAGTCGCCAATCGCGACGGGATCGCCGCGCTCGCCCGCGACCTGCTCGCCCTCGATGTCGAGATCTTCGCCACCGACGGCACGCGCGAGCACCTCGCGGGAGACGGCGTCGAAGTCGCGTCGGTCACGGACCTGACGGCCGGCGAGCCCACGGTCGGTGGACAGGTCAGGACGTTCCACCATGCGGTCTACGCAGGCATCCTCGCCCGCCGGGACGTGCCCACCCAGATGGCCGAGTTGGCTGCCCAGGGGATCGTCCCGATCGACCTCGTCATCGTCAACGTCAAGCCGTTCGCGCCCGCGATCGGGGTCAAGCTCATCGGCCTCGACGAGGCCATCGAGATGATCGACGTCGCGGGGGCGGCGCTCCTGGGGGCCGCCGCGCGCAACTCGGCCGGGGTCGTGGCCGCCTCGGACCCGTCGCATTACGAGCGCATCGTCAAGGAGCTGCGCGAGCACGGCCACGTCAGCCCCGAGACGCGGGCGCAGCTGGCCGCCGACGCGTTCAGCACGGTCGCGGCCTATCACGCGGAGATCGCCGCCTACCTCAACCAGATCTCGGGCAACACGTTCCCGAGCCGCCTCGCGATGGTCCTCGAGAAGGTCACGGACCTGCCCTACGGCGAGAACCCGCAGCAACGCGGCGCGTTCTATCGGGAGACGACCCACCGGAGCGGCACCCTCGCGGACGCGACGTCGCTCCAGGGCGAGCGTCCGTCGTTCAACAACCTCCTCGATCTCGATGCCGCGTACCGCATCGCACGCGACTACACCGCGCCCACGGTCGCGATCGTCAAACACACCGACCCGGTGGGCCTGGCCTCGCACGACGAGCTGGCGGAGGCCTACCGGCACGCCCTCGAGACCGACCCGGTCGCCTCATTCGGCGGGATCGTCGGCGTCAATCGCGAGCTGGACGGGGCGACCGCCCGGGAGATCGCGGCCAACTCGTACGAGGCGGTCGTGGCGCCCGGGTTCAGCCAGTCCGCACTCGGGATGCTGCGCGGCAAGCCCGGCCTCGAGCTGCTCGCCGTGCCGGCCGACCCGACCGAGGGGATGCGCGACTACGGCATCGCCAGCCTCGACTTCAAGCGCGTGGCCGGCGGCCTGCTCGTCGAGACCCAGGACGCCCTCGGGCTCGACCGCGGTCGACTCCAGGTGGTGACGAAGCGGCGACCGACGCTGGAGGAGCTGACCGACCTGCTGTTCGCGTGGCGGGCGGTCCGGCACGTCCGCTCGAATGCCGTCGTCCTCGCGCGCAACGGCGCGACAGTCGGGATCGGGGCCGCGCAGGCGTCGCGCCAGGTCTCGGTCGAGATCGCGCTGCGCCGGGCGGGCGACCGCGCGAAGCTGTCCGTGATGGCGTCGGACGCCTACTTCCCCTTCCCGGACGGGATCCAGGCGGCCGCCGGCGGGGGCGTGACCGCGATCATCCAGCCGGGCGGCTCGATCCGCGACGAGATGGCGATCGAGGTCGCCGACAGGCATCACATGGCCATGGTCTTCACCGGCCGTCGGCACTTCCGACATTGACGGGAGGCGCTGATCCGGCCCGCCCTCGGCGTTGGGCTCTGCGCGCGGTCGCTCACGCACTTTGGGGTGCGCTCGTTCCCGTGCTCCCGCCCGCCTTGCGCTCAGACCGCCTGAGCGCCTCCTTGCGACAGACCTAATGGAACAGCTGCTTGCGCTCGAGATGATCCGTGTCACGGAGGCGGCGGCGATCGAGTCCGCGCGGTTCATGGGCCGCGGCGACCGCGACGGCGCCGATGCGGCAGCCACCGAGGCGATGCGGCGGACCATGGATGAGATCGACTTCGCCGGGCGGATCGTCATCGGCGAGGGCGAGCGCGATGAGGCGCCGATGCTTTACATCGGCGAGCGGGTCGGGCGGTCAGGGGCCGATCGCGACGACGTCCCGCGGGTCGACATCGCCGTCGACCCGCTCGAGGGGACGAATCTCGTCGCCCATGGCCAGGCGGGTGCGATCACCGTCCTCGCCGCGTCGGAAGCGGGCGGCCTCACGCATGCGCCGGACACGTACATGGAGAAGCTGTGCGTCGGCCCGATCGCGGCGGGCAAGGTCGACATCCGCGAATCCCCCTCCGAGAACCTCGGCCGCATCGCCGAGGCGCTCGGCCGGCGCGTCCGTGACATCACCGTCGTCATCCTCGAGCGGCCACGCCACGACGACCTCATCGCCGAGGTCCGCGAGGCCGGCGCGCGGATCAAGCTCATCGGCGACGGCGACCTGTCGGCCGCCATCTCGTGCGCCGTCTCGGGCACCGGCGTGCACGCCGTGATGGGCATCGGTGGCGCCCCTGAGGGCGTCATCACAGCCGGCGCGCTGCGCTGCCTCGGCGGCGAGATCCAGGCCCGGTTCCGGTATCGCAGCGACGAGGAGCGCGAGCGGGGGGCTCGGATGGGCCACGGGGATGAGGAGAGGGTCTACGCGACCGAGGACCTCGCGCCCGGCGAGAACCTCGTCTTCGCCGCGACCGGCGTCACGGCCGGCGACCTGCTCCAGGGCGTCCGCTTCTTCGGTGGCGGCGCCCGCACACACTCACTGGTGATGGCCTACCAGACCAAGCAGGTCCGGTTCGTCGACACGGTCCACATGTTCGACCGCGACTCGCCGCCGCGCGTCCGCCTCTAGGCCGGAGCTCGACGCCCGGGATCAGCCCAGCTTGAGGTTCGGCAGGACCTCGCGGCCGAACGTCTCGATGAACTCGGCCTGGTTGCGCCCGACGTTGTGGAGGTGGACCTCGTCGAAGCCCATGTCCACGTAGTGCTGGATGTGCTTCGTGTGGGCCTCGAGGTCGCTCGTCATCAGGACCCTGTTCTTGAAGTCGGCCGGGGTGACCATCTTCGCCATCGCCGCGAAGTCCTCGGGGTTCTTGATGTCCTGCTTCGGGAACGGCATGCCGCCGTTCGGCCACTCGCGGACACCGTTCTCGATCGCCTCCTCGTCGGTCGGCGCCCAGGAGACGTGGATCTGAAGCAGCTTCGGCGACGACGTGACGTTCTTGCCCGCCTCCTTGGCCCCTTCCTCGAACTTGTCCCAGAGCATCCCGATCTTCTCGTCCGCGGCCCCGACCGTGATGATCCCGTCAGCGAACTTGCCGGTCTTCTTGGCATTGACCGGTCCGGCCGTGGCAACGTAGACGGGGACGCGCTGGTCCTCGGGCGGGATGGTGTACAGCCGGGCGCTCTCGAGCGTGAAGAACTCGCCCTTGTGCTTGACGACCTTGCCTGTGAACAGCTTGTTGATGATCTCGATCGACTCGAACATCATCGCGCTGCGGATGCCGACCTCCGGCCAGACGCCCCCGACGACGTGCTCGTTGAGCGCCTCACCGGCCCCCAGGCCCAGGTAGAACCGGCCGGGGTACATCGCGCCAAGCGTCGCCGCGGCGTGGGCGATCACAGCAGGGTGGTAGCGGAAGCCGGGGCACGTGACCGCGGTCCCGAACGGCAGCGACGTCCGCGTCCCGAGCGCGCCCATGAACGACCAGGCGAACGCGCTCTGGCCTTGCTGGGGCGTCCACGGGTGGAAGTGCTCGCTCACCATGAAGCCGGCGGAGAAGCCCGCGCCCTCGGCCTGGGCGCACCAGTCGAGAAGGTCGGTCGGGTGGAACTGTTCGAGCATGGCCGCGTAGCCGATCTTGGTCATGGCCGGAGCGTAGCATCCGAGCGGTCCCACGCCCGAAAGGCGGGCTGCCAGATCCCGATCGGACGCACGGTCTCGGCGCCCTCGAGGCGCTCCTGCCGCCGCCGCGCGACATCGACCGTCTCGCCCCAGCCGGGCGGAGCCAGACCAGGCGCAAGGTCGGCGAGCGGTGCCAAAACGAAGAGGCGATGCCGAGCCTCGGGATGCGGCACTTCCAGGAGCTTCGCGGCCTTCGCCGGGTTGATGTCGGCGTCGAGCGAGCGAGCCTCGAGCGGACGTTCGATGGCCAGGCGCGCTCGACCGAAGACCAGCAGGTCGAGATCGAGCTCGCGCGGGCCCCAGCGCTCGCGCGGCGTCCGCCCGAACCTGCGCTCGAGATCCTTGAGCGCGGCCAGGAGCGTCGTCGCGCCAATCTCCGGGTCCGGTCCGGCAGGGACGTCGAGGGCGACGACGGCGTTCAGGTAGTCCGGCTGGTCCGTGACACCGACCGGGACGGTCGCGTAAAGGCGCGAGACCCCGCGCAAACGGACGCCGGGCAAACCGGCCATGGCCGAGACCGCGCGGTCGAGCGTCGCGCGGGCGTCGCCGAGGTTCGCACCGAGGCCGATGTAGGCGCGGACGCGAGGGGCGGCCATCAGCTCCTCCTGCTCGTCGGTCGACGGCGGCTAGACTCGCGCTCATGCGCCCGGTCGCCGTCCGAATCCTGCACCCGGACCCCGGGCCTGCCGCCGGTCCCATCGAGCGCTGGGTCGCCGCCGCTCGAGCGAGCGTCGCCGAGCGTCATCGCGTCGGGTTCGAGGAAGCCGGGTCGACCGACGTCCGGGTGCTCACAGGACCTCCCGACGATACACCGTTCGGACGGCGTCTCCGCGACCTGGTCCGTGCCGATCGACCGGCCGGCCTCGTGATCCTCGGTTCCGGGGCAGTCCCCCTGGCCACGGCCGCCGACCGTCGCGAGTTCGTGGCGGCCGCCGGCAGCGAGGATCGGCGGGCCCTCGCCAACAACCGTTACTCGGCCGACATCGTGGCGATCGCCCGTGCCAGCGAGACGCTCGCGGACGTGCCCGATCTCGCCGGCGACAACGCGCTGCCGCGCTGGCTCGACGAGGTCGCCGGCTACGCGGTCGGCGACCTGCGCCGGCGGTGGCGGCTCGCAGTGGACATCGATGGTCCGCTCGACGTCGTCCTGACCGGCGGCGGCCCCTCGACCGGAGAGGCCGCTGCGGACGCCATCGACCTCGGTCCCGTCTCGGAGCGCGCGGCGGCGATCCGTCGTATCGCGGCAGACCCATCGGCAGAGCTCCTCGTCGCCGGGCGAACGTCGGCCGCGACCGTCCGATGGCTGGAGCGGCGGACGGCATCGCGGACGCGGGCCCTCATCGAGGAGCGTGGCTTGCGGACGCGCGTCGCGGGCCAGCGGCCGGCTGCATCCGTGCTCGGGGCCTTGCTCGAGCGCGACGGGCCGGACTCGCTCGGGGAGCGTCTCGCCCGCCTCGGCGACGCGGCGCTCGTCGACACCCGGGTTCTGCTGGCCCATCGGCTCGGCGCCGACGAGGCGGGCTGGCCGGTGCCCGAGGACCGGTTCGCATCGGACCTGCTGCTGGCCGACCGGATCGCCGATCCGTGGCTGCGGACCCTGACCGCGTCGGCTGCGGCAGCATCGATCCCGGTCCTGCTGGGCGGGCACACGCTCGTCGGGCCGGGTGTCCGGCTCGTGGTCGGCCGCGCACGGCGAACCCGCGGTGATGCGGCATGGAGCTGACCCCGGGCCTGCGCCGCGACCCCGCTCCTGACCTCGAGGCCGTCGGCGAGGACGAGGCGCTCGTCGCCCGGATCCGCGACGAGATCCGGCGGGACGGCCCGATGCTCTTCGTCCGGTTCATGGACCTCGCGCTGTACGACCCGGCGGGCGGCTACTACCGGGGGTCGGAGGCACGGCCCGGCCGGACCGGCGACTTCATCACGGCCCCCGAGGCGCACCCGATCTTCGGCCGGGCGGTCGCCCGTGTCCTCGACGAGACATGGCGTCGGCTCGGCGAGCCGCCACGGTTCGTCGTGCGCGAGTACGGCGCGGGCGACGGGACTCTGGCGGTTGCGATCCTCGACGGCCTCCGGCGCGACGGGTCGGGGCTCGAGCGGGCGATCGCGTACGACCCGGTCGAGGTCGAGCCTCGCCGCCTCGAGGCGATCGCGTCGCGACTGGCGGACGCGGGGTTGGCGGACATCCTGGCCGGACCCGCGACCGTCGCCGGACCCATCGTCGGTGCCGTCCTCGGCAACGAGGTCCTCGACGCGCTGCCCGTCCATCGCGTCCGGCGCCGGGGAGACGCACTCGTCGAGCTCGCCGTCGGCCTCGACGGGGACCGGCTGGTCGAGGTCGAGATCGAGCCGACGACCCCGGCCCTCGGGGAGCGACTGGTGTCGGAGGGCGTCGAGCTCGTCGACGGTCAGACCGCGGAGATCTGCCTCGCGATCGACGCGCTGGGTCGGCGACGCCGCCGCCGGACTTGCGAGAGGGCTCCTCCTGCTCATCGACTACGGCGCGATCGCGACCGAGCTGTACGACCCGGTCCGCCGGCGCGACGGCACCCTCCGCGCCTACATCCGCCACCGTGTCCACGACGACCCGTACCGGCATGTCGGTCGCCAGGACCTGACGGCGCACGTGGACGTGACCGCGGTCGAGCGAGCCGCGACCGCCGCCCGACTCGAGCACCTCGCGACGCTGACCCAGGCCGAGTTCCTGGTCGGGGCCGGCACCGACGAGCTCCTGCGCGCGATCCAGTCGGACCCTGCGACATCGATGGAGGCATACCTCGAGGTCCGCTCGGCGCTCATGCGGATGCTGGATCCGGCCGCGATGGGCCGCTTCCGGGTGATGGCGTTCGGGCGCGACTGGCCGACGGGCCCGCCGCTGGCCGCGTTCGCCTACCGCCTGCCGGAACGGCCGCGCCGCTCTCCGACGGCCACGCCCGCCCCGAACGAGCCCACCACACCGGACTAGGGCGATCTACCTATTGCCGCCCATCTGCGGCGACGCGCAGGCTTCGCGGTGGTCGGGCACGACCTGACGGGGAGCGGCGCGCGAACCTGCACGCGCGCTCGGCGCGCGCCGCTCCCCGACGCGTCCTTCACGGCCCGCAACTGGCCGCCCTCGCCCCCCGCCGACCCCTCCCCGACCCCGACCCGCTGGCCGCTTTCACACGGCTTCCGCTGCTAGAATGACGTGGGCGCCGGTGCGCCTCTTGTGGGTGCGCCTGCCCGCTCGCCTAGGGGTCCTCCACCAGCGACGACGGCACCCGCTCGTCGCTTGAAGGGAGTTCAGTTGACCGGCATCTGGTACGTCGTGGGCTTCGCCTTCGCGGGCGTCTCGTTCGTGTTCGTGACCATCGGCGCCGCGTGGCTGATCTCCCATCGGAACCGTGGCGACGCCCACAAGGGCCTTCCCTACGAATCGGGCATCGACACGTACGGCGACACGCACGGTCGCTTTGGCCTGTCGTTCTACATCTACGCCCTCCTCTTCGTCGCCTTCGACATCGAGGTCGTCTTCATCTACCTGTGGGCGATCGTCTTCCGCTCCCTCCTGCTCGGGGGTCTGGTGAGCATGCTGATCTTCGTCGCGATCCTGTTGCTGGGACTGGCCTACGCCTGGCGGAAGGGAGCGCTGTCATGGCGCTGACCCCGGACGCCGGCACCCGCAAGCGCGGCGCGAAGCCCGACGACACCAGCACAGCGCTGACGCCAGCCGAGCGTGACCGCGACGTCCTGGCGCCCATCGTCGTCCCGAACACGTTGTGGCAGGCGGCCGACCCGAACGCCTACGAAGGTGGCCGGGAGAGCGACATCACGCACCTGCGCGAGTTCGAGGCCAGTGGCCTCGGGCAGCGCGACGATGCCCGCTGGAGCGGGTTCCTCGAGGTCATCCCCACCAAGGCGGACTACGTCCTGGACCTGATCCGGATGAACAGCCTCTGGCCATTGCTGTCCGGCCTCGCGTGCTGCGCCATCGAGATGATGTCGGCCGCGACGTCCAAGAACGACATGGACCGCTGGGGCATGTTCCCCTTCCGGGCCAGCCCCCGCCAGGCGGACGTGCTCATCGTCGCCGGCACGCTCACGACGAAGATGGCCGGGCCGCTCGTCCGGCTGTGGGAGCAGATGCCCGAGCCCAAGTGGTGCGTCGCTCTCGGCGACTGCACGTGCTCGGGTGGCCGCTACAAGCGGAGCTACTCGACCGTGGAGGGCATCGACCGCGTCATGCCGGTCGACGTCTACATCCCGGGGTGTCCGCCCCGGCCGGAAGGCCTCATCTACGGGATGATGAAGCTCCAGCAGCTCGTCAAGGATCGGCGCGGGCACTGGCCAGAGCGGGCCATCGGCCCGACCGTGCCGCAGGACGTCTGATCGTGGATCGCCGGTTCAAGGAGCGCCTGGAGGCGAGATTCGCCGACCAGTTGACGGGCCCCGTCCGCCAGCGCCACGACGAGACCGAGATCCGGATCGGGCCGGGCGACGTCGTGCCGGTGCTGACCGCGCTCCACGACGAGCCCGCGTTCCACTTCGAGTTCCTCGCTGACCTCGCCGGCGTCGACACGGGCGTGGTCATGCAGGTCGTGTACCACCTCTGGAGCGAGACGACGCCCGACTGGCTCCGCGTCATCGCCGACGGCCTGTCGCGCGAGGACCCGCGCGTGCCGTCCGCCACCTTCCTGTGGAAGGGTGCCGAGTGGATGGAGCGCGAGGCCTACGACATGTTCGGGATCACGTTCGAGGGCAACCGCGACCTGCGCCGCATCTACATGCCGCCCGACTACCAGAGCTTCCCGCTGCGGAAGGACTTCTACCTGCCCGATGACGCCGCCCGATCGCCGGGTGGCGGGGTCCGCCCGATGGAGCGGACGCACACCCCACCCGCTGTCGCGTCCACGGCGCTGATCCGCCGGGGATCGAACTGACCGAGGCTCCTCGACGATGACCACGACCACCGACCGCCCGCCCTCCGACGACCCGCGCGTCACCCTCGACCGCGACCTGGGCGTCTTCGAACCCGTGCCGCCGTACCCGCCGCGGACCGAGCGCGAGGCCGAGTTCTACACGCTCGGCGACGGCGAGATGCTCATCAACATGGGGCCGCAGCACCCATCGACCCACGGGGTCCTGCGCGTCGTGCTCAAGCTCGACGGCGAGAAGGTCGTCGACCTCGACCCGGTCCTGGGCTACCTCCATCGCGGCGTCGAGAAGCTGTGCGAGAACGCCGACTACCACCAGGCGATCTGCTACCTCGACCCGCTCGAGTACGTCAGCTCGCTCTTCTGCGAGTGGCCCGGCGTGCTGGCCTTCGAGAAGCTCCTCGACGTCCAGGTGCCGCGCCGCGCGGAGTACATCCGCGTCCTCGCCACCGAGCTCAACCGGATCGCGAGCCACGCCCTGTTCCTCGGCTGGATGGCGCTTGACCTCGGCGGCCTCACGCCGATCCTGTGGTCGTTCATCGAGCGCGACGAGATCGTGGACATGCTCGCGTCGCTGACCGGCCAGCGGATGCTCTTCAACTACATGCGCATCGGTGGCGTCAACGGCGACCTGAACCACGAGTTCCTGAGCCGGCTGGGCGACTGGATGAGCCACGCGACCGAGCAGATCGAAGCCGGCAACGCGCTCCTCAACGAGAACGAGATCTTCGTCCGCCGGATGCGCGGGCTCGGGACCATCGACTCGCCGACCGCGCTCCGGATGGTGATGACGGGCCCGAACCTGCGGGCGACGGGCGTCCCGTTCGACGTCCGGCGGGCGCACCCGTACAGCGTCTTCCCGGAGCTCGAGTTCGACATCCCGACGCGGACCGAGGGCGACTGCCTGGCCCGCTACCTGCTCCGGATGGACGAGATCAAGCAGAGCCTGCGGATCATCGACCAGTGCCTCCACCAGATGCCGGACGGGCCGATCATCGCCAAGCTGCCGCGCCTGCTGCGGCCGCGGCCGGGCCGGGCCTATGCCGCCGTCGAGGGCCCGCGCGGCCAGTACGCGGCATATGTCGTGAGCGACGGTACGGACCAGCCGTTCCGGATGCGCATCCACGACCCGTCGTTCATCCACCTCCAGGCCGTGGGCACCATGGTCCCGGGCCACTTGGTCGCCGACACCATGGCCGTGATGGCCTCCCTCGACCCGATCATGGGCGGAGTGGATAAGTGATGGTCACTTCGGCGCGTCGTCGGACGGCCGACGCCGGCGTTGTCGGCTGCGCGCGGTCGCTCACGCACCTCGGGGTGCGCTCGCTCCCGTGCTCTCCTCCGCCTTGGCCTCGACTCGTCCCACGACGCGCAAGGCAGCACCGATGACCGTCATAGCAAAGAGTTGGAGCCGGCTGACCCTTCCCGGGAAGCTCGATCTTCACCGTCGTGCCGGTGCTGCTCGTGGCCACCGTCGGGCTGGTCGCGTTCATCGCGATCCTCGGTGGTCCGGTGGTCGACATCCTCGCGGACAACCTCCCGATCGTCCGGTTCGTCGTCGCAGCCACGGTGATCCTGCTGATCACCATCCCGACCGCGTTCCTGATCATCTACATGGAGATGAAGGTCATCGCGCTGATGAACCTTCGCATCGGGCCGGACCGGGTCGGGCCGTTCGGGTCGCTGCTCTCGGTGGTGCACGGCCTGAAGGTCCTCATGAAGGAGGACTTCACCCCGACCGGCGCGGATCCGATCGTCTTCACATGGGCGCCGGTCGTCGTCTACCTGGCCAGCGTCATGAGCCTGCTGGTCATCCCGTTCGCGCCCGGGCTCTTCGGCCAGGACCTCAACCTCGGCCTGCTCTACTTCTTCGCGATCGGCGGCCTGTCGGTCGTCGGCCTGCTCATGGCCGGCTGGTCCAGTTACAACAAGTACTCGCTGCTGGGCGGCCTCCGGGCGGCGGCGCAGGTCGTCTCCTACGAGATCCCGCTGACCCTCTCGGTCGTCGGGCTGATCCTGCTGGCCGGCACGCTGAGCCTCAACACCATCGTCGAGAAACAGTCCGGCTGGTTCACCGACTGGTACATCTTCCAGCAGCCGCTCGGGGCGCTGATCTTCTTCATCGCCGCGACCGCCGAGGCGAACCGGACCCCGTTCGACCTCACCGAGGCGGACTCCGAGATCGTCGCCGGTTTCGCGACCGAGTACTCGGGGATGCGCTTCGGGTTCTTCTTCTTCGCCGAGTACGTCAACGTGTTCATCGTCTCGGCGCTCTTCGTCACGCTCTTCATGGGCGGCTGGAACGCGCCGTTCCCGTGGCCCTGGCCCGTGACGGTCGGGTTCGATCCGGGGTCGCTCGGGATCGGGCTCCTGCTGCTCATCGCGATCGTGCCGGTGGTCCTGACGCTCGCCTTCGCCGCGCCGATCTGGATCGCCAGCTCGGCGATCAAGGGCTGGCAGGCCCTGATCCTCGGATTCGTGCTGGCCAACCTGTTCATCATTGCGGTCATCGGCGCCTGGGCCTACATCGGGCTCGACTGGGTCGCCGGCATCGTGTGGTTCATGGGGAAGACGTACGTGTTCGTGTTCACCTTCGTCTGGATGCGCGGGACGCTGCCGCGGGTGCGCATCGACCAGCTCATGGACTTCGCCTGGAAGTGGCTACTGCCGGCGTCGCTGCTGAACCTCTTCGTCACCGCCACGGCGATCGTCGTCGTCGAGACGCTGCGGCGCGGCGCATGAGCTTCCTGTCCGGCCTCGTCCCGGGCCTCGGCATCGTCAAGGGCATGGGCCTGACCCTTCGCCGGTTCTTCGAGCCGAAGGTGACGGTCATGTACCCCGAGGTGCGCCTGGACGTCCCGCACAAGTTCCGGGGCCGGCTCCAGCTCCTCTACGACG
Organism: uncultured Chloroflexia bacterium; assembly: GCA_963704775.1. GTDB lineage: Bacteria > Chloroflexota > Limnocylindria > Limnocylindrales > CSP1-4 > SPCO01. The sequence continues at coordinate 1,060,536 of CAVPHR010000001.1, forward strand.
AGTGGGGCACGCTCAAATGCGAGACGTGTTTCCAGTGCGCGCAGGCCTGCCCGATCGAGTGCATCGACATGGGCGGCATCGACACCCGTGGCCGCTACCACGTCCACTGGGGCGCGCCGGAGACCTACGGCGAGCGGCGCGAGGAATCGGCGCTGCGGCGGTCCGGGCGGCCCGTGCCGGACCCCGCCTTTGTGCCGTTCGCGCCGGTCGACCTCGCCGCCGTCGACGCGATCCTCGACGAGCACGATCACGACCCCGCCCGGATGCTCTCGATCCTCGAGGCGACCCAGGCGGCGTACGGCTACCTGCCCGTCGCCGCGCTCAAGCGGATCAGCCACCTCACGGGCGCCTGGTACGCGATGATCTACGGGACCGCGACGTACTACAGCCACCTGCGTTTCGAGCCGGCCGCGGCGACGGAACAGGCGGCCGCGGTCAGCGCCCACCGGCCGCCGGAGGCCGACTACGTGGCGGCCCTCGCGAACGCGCTCGGGCGGGCGCCAAACAGGCACCGGTCGGGGCCGGCGCTCGACGGCGAGCAACTGACCATGGTCGAGCGCCTCAAGACCCCGGCCGCGTGGCCGACGATCCTGTTGGAGCGCGCGGGCGCCGCCGACCCGGTCGACCTCGACGCAGCGGTGCGGGCCGGCGCCTTCACCGGCCTGATGACGGCCGTCCGCGATCTCGGCCCGACCGCGACGATCGCCGCGATCGCGGCATCTGGCCTGCGCGGCCGAGGCGGCGCCGGCTACCTCGCCGCCGAGAAGTGGCGCACGGCCGCGGCGAGCGACGCGCCCCGCCGGTACGTGGTGGCCAACGGCTACGGTGCCGATCCCGCGTCCGGGACGGACCGGTTCATTCTCGAACGCGACCCGTACGCGATCATCGAGGGCGCCGCGATCGCCGCGTTCGCCATCGGCGCGGCCGAGGCGCTCATCGCGGTTCGCGCGGAGGACGCCGAGGCGATCCGCCGGCTCGAGGCAGCCATCGGCGCGGCCGAGGAGGCCGGGTACATCGGACCGGACGCCTTCGGGCCGCGGACCGACCTGGCCGTCACCGTCCGACCGGTCCAGGGCGCCTACATGCTCGGCGAGGAGACCGTTCTGCTGAAGGCCCTCGAGGGCAAGCGCGGCCAGCCCGAACAACGGCCGCCGCATCCCGCCGAACGCGGCCTGTGGGACGCCCCGACCGTCGTCCACAACGTCCAGACCCTGGCCGCCGTCGGCTGGATCCTCCGCAACGGCGCCGACGCGTTCCTGAAGACCGGCTCGAAGAAGAGCCCGGGCACGGTGCTGGTCCAGGTCCGGACGCCGTCGGGCGACGGGATCGCGGAGGTCCCGCTGGGCACGCCCCTGCGCAAGGTCGTCGGGCTCGGCGGCGCGCTGCCGGCCGGCCGGTCGATCAAGGCGGTCCTGGTCGGCGGCCCGTCGGGCGGCCTGCTGCCCGATGCGGCGCTCGACACCGCGTACGACTACGAGCCGCTCCGCGCGGCCGGCGCCCACATCGGCTCGGGCTCGGTCGTCGTCGCCGACGATCGCGCGTGTGTCGTGGACCTGGCGCGTCTGCTGACAGGGTTCTGCGCGAGCGAGGCGTGCGGCAAGACGATCCCGTGCCGGATCGGCACGCGACGGCTCGTGGAGATCGCCGACCGCGCCGTCGAAGGTCGGCCGCGGCCCACCGACGTCGAGCTCATGACCGACCTGTCGACCGACATCGTCGGCTCTGCGCTGTGCGACCACGAGCGCCTGACGACCTTCCCGCTGGCAAGCGTGATGCGATACTTCCGGTCGGAACTGGACGAGCATCTCCTGAACAGCTCCTGCCCTGCCGGCGTCTGCCACCCGATCGCGGTGGCCGTCGGATCGGGCCGATAAGGCGACCCATGGCCGACCTGTTGACGCGCCCCGACAGCCACCCCGACACCGAGACGGATTCGCTCGCCGAGCGCCTGCTCGACACGCGTTCGCCGCAGCGTCCGCAGACGTCGCCGCGTATCCGGATCGAGGTCGACGGCCGCGTCGTCGAGGGCTTCGCCGGACAGACGATCCTCGAAGTCTGTCGCGACAACGGCATCGAGATCCCGACGCTCTGCTACGAGCCCAAGCTGCCGGGCTTCGGGGCGTGCCGGATGTGCGTCGTGGACGTCGAGGGCGAGGAGTTCCCGCCGATCAGCTGCTCGCGCACGTGCGAGCCGGGCATGAAGGTCCAGACCCAGACCGAGGAGGTCCGGCGGCTGCGGCGGACCAACCTCGAGCTGATCTTCAGCGACCACAACGCCTACTGCCTGCCGCCCTGCCAGAACAAGTGCCCGAGCCACATCGACATCCCGGGCTTCCTCAAGGCCAACGCCGAGGCGAACTGGCGCGAGAGCACGCGCATCTTCAAGCGCACGATCCCGTTCCCGTCCGTGCTCGGACGGGTCTGCCCCGCGCCCTGCGAGGAGCACTGCCGGCGCGACGAGGTCGACGAGGCCATCGCGATCCGCGACAGCCACCGCTACGCCGGCGACCAGGTGCTCAAGGCGATGCTCGACGAGGGTGTCGACCCGCCGCTGCCGTTCGAGCACAAGGCGACGTCAGGTCGCCGGGCCGCGGTCATCGGGTCGGGCCCGGCCGGCATGGCCGCCGCGTACTACCTGCTGATCGCCGGCCACGACGTCACGGTCTTCGAGCGCGACCCGGCACCCGGCGGGATGCTCCGCTACGGCATCCCGCAGTACCGCCTGCCGAAGATCGAGGTCCTCGACGCCGAGTACGAATCGGTCACGCGCCTCGGCGGCAAGATCGTCTGCAACGCGGGTCTCGGGACCGACTTCACGCTCGATGACCTGACGAACCAGGGGTTCGACGCGGTGGTCGTCGCGATCGGCTGCTACGACACCAACAAGCTCGGGATCCCGGGCGAGGACGCGGCGGAGGTCCTCGACGGCCTCGAGTACCTGCGCACCGCCACCCTCGGGCTGCCCTACCCGGATCACGCCGGCAAGCGGGTCGTCGTCATCGGTGGCGGGTTCACCTCGATGGACTGCAGCCGGACCTCGGTCCGCCAGGGCGCGAAGGACGTCACGCTCGTCTACCGCCGCGACATGAAGGACATGCCCGCGTCCAACGAGGTTCACGAGGCCATCGAGGAAGGCGTCACGGCCATCTTCCAGGCCGGCCCGACGCGGGTCATCACGGACAAGGCCGGCAACGTCACGGGCGTCGAGTTCATCCGGAACCAGCTCGGCGAGCCCGACGCGTCCGGCCGGCGGCGCCCGGAGCCGGCGCCCGGCACGGAGTTCGTCATCCCCTGCGACCGCGTGCTGCTGGCCATCGGCCAGGGGCCGGACCTGAGCTGGCTGGGCGCCGGATCCGACGGCGTCGAGGCCACCAAGCAGCGCCGGCTCAAGGCCGACGCGGTCACGTTCGAGACCGGCCGGCCGGGGGTGTTCGGGACAGGCGACGTCCGGGTCGGGGCGGCGACCGTCGTGCAGGCCGTCGCCGAGGGCCGCCGGGCGGCATACGCCGTTGACGCGTTCCTGCAGGGCCAGGATCTCGCGGCGATCCGCACGCGCCAGACGCTCGCGGAGCCGCAGCCCGAGTTCCTCTCGATCGTGCCGTTCACCGGCGAGGTCAAGGAGCCGCGCTACCGGATGACGGCGCTCGAGGCGGAGGAGCGCAACCACAGCTACATCGAGTACGAGCTGCCCTACACGCGCGAAGACGCGGTGGCGGAGTCGACGCGCTGCCTCCAGTGCACGTGCGAGGCGATCGGCTTCTGCGACCTGCGCCGCCTCGGCATCGAGTACGGCACCACGCTCAAGACACTCGAGCCGCAGTACAACGCGGGCGCGGGCTACCGGAGCGTGACCGAGAACCGCTTCACCGGCAGGAACCACGACTACATCCGGGACGACTCGCACGCCTTCATCCTGCGCGAGCCGTCGCGCTGCATCGACTGCGGCCGCTGCGCCCAGGTCTGCTCCGAGGTCGTCGGGGCGGCCTGCTACGACTTCATGCGCATCGGCTTCGACACGCTCGTCACGACGCCGCTCGACATGAGCCTCAACGACACGCCGTGCGTGTCGTGCGGCCGGTGCGCGGAGACGTGCCCGACGGGCGCGCTCATGCCCAAGCCACGCGTCCTCGAGAAGTACGAGGTCGACGAGAGCCGCTGCATCCTGTGCGGCATCTGCGTCGATGCCTGCCCGTACGACGCGCTGCGCGACGGCGGTGATATCGAGCTCGCCCATACGAGCCGCGCCGAGCCGATGATCGACCTGATGTCGCTCGCCGCGATCGCACGCGAGACCGAGGTCACGTACGTCCGGCGGGAGCGCGACTGGGCGACCGCGGCGGCGGCCGAGGGCCGCATCTTCGACCCGTCCCGCATGTTGCCGGTCCTGCCGGCGACCGTCGCGGGGATCCCGGCCCAGACCGGCAACGGGCATGGCAATGGCAACGGGCATTCCCACGGGAACGGCCACGGTGCCGGCCCGGCCCTCGGCCCCGGCGGCCACGAGTAGCGGGTCGTGCTGAAGACGCTCATCCCCATCTTCCTCGCGGCCATCGTCGTCGGCGCGGTGCTCGGGTTCGCCGGCGTGATGATCGTGTTCCTCGGCCAGGACTGGGACGACGCCCTGTTCTTCGTGCTCGCCGCGCTGATGCTCATCAGCGGCCTGCTGGTCGTGACGATGCGCGACATCATCCGCTGCGGCCTGGCGATGATCGTCTGCTTCGGGGCGCTGGCCGGCATCTACGTGCTGCTCGGGTCGCCGCTCCTGGCCGCCGCGCAGGTCATCGTCTACATCGGCGCGATCAGCGTCCTGATCCTGTTCGCGATCATGCTGACCCAGACCAAGGACGCCCCGACCCGGCTCGTCTTCCAGACGCAGGCCGGGCCGGCCGCGATCGCCGCGGTCATCATCGCGGTGCTGATCGCCCTCGCCGCGAACGCCACGGACTGGGGCGAGGTCGGGCATCGGATCCACCAGGCCACCGAGGACGTTTCGCAGATCCTCTTCAGCGACTACGTGCTGCCCTTCGAGATCGTCAGCGTCCTGCTGCTTGCCGCGGTCATCGGCGGCGTCTTCCTCGCCAAGCGCGAGCCGGGCGGGCCGTCGTGAGCGATTCCCTCGACGCCTATCTCGCCCTTGCCGGCATCCTGTTCGCGATAGGGTCGTTCGGGTTCCTCGCGCGACGCAACGCGATCAGCATGCTGATGTCGATCGAGCTCATGCTCAACGCGGTCAACCTCTCGATCGTGGCGTTCGGGGCGTTCATCCCGGCGCTCGGGGCGCAGGCGTCGGTGATCGCGTTGATGGTCATGGCCGTGGCGGCCGGTGAGGCCACCGTGGGGCTGGCCATCGTCATCGCCATCTACCGCAACAAGAAGACGCCGCTCGTCGACGAATATGACGTGATGCGCCAGTGAACGCCGCGTCGCTTCTGCCGCTGATCGTCCTCCTGCCGCTCGCGGGCTTCGCCATCACGGCGCTTGTCGGGCGTCGCCTCGGCAAGCAGGCCCACTGGATCCCGGTCCTGGCCGTCGCGGCGGCGTGGGTCATCGCGATGGCCGCGGCGTATGGCGCGCTGACCGGCGCCGAGCCGTTCGGCGAGCACGGCTACGCGGTCACGTACTTCGAGTGGATCCCGGCCGGGTCTTTCGTCGTGGACGTCGGGTTCTTCGTCGACCAGCTGACGGCGTGTCTGCTCATCGTCGTCACGACGATCGGCCTGCTCGTCCACGTCTACTCGATCGGCTACATGAGCCACGACCCGGGCTACTGGCGGTTCTTCGCGTACCTCAACCTCTTCATGTTCAGCATGCTGCTGCTGGTCCTCGCGGACTCGTGGCTCGTGGTGTTCGTGGCCTGGGAGCTGGTCGGCCTCTCGAGCTACCTGCTCATCGGCTTCTGGTTCCGCAAGCGCTCGGCCGCGCTGGCCGCCAAGAAGGCGTTCATCGTCAACCGCGTCGGCGACGTCGGGTTCGCGCTCGGGATCATGGCCATCTTCGTGAACACCCACACGCTGAACATCCGCGACTCGATCGAACAGCTCCTGAGTCCGACGCTCGTCGCGTTCGCGATCCCGATCCCGATCGTCGCGCTGCTGATCTTCGCCGGCGCCATGGGCAAGAGCGCGCAGTTCCCGCTCCACGTCTGGCTGCCCGACGCGATGGAGGGCCCGACGCCCGTGTCGGCCCTCATCCATGCGGCCACGATGGTCAACGCCGGCGTCTACCTCGTCGCCCGCGCGAACCCCCTCTTCGCCGCCTCGCCCGACGCGATGGTGGTCGTCGCCGGGATCGGCATCTTCACCGCGATCCTGGCGGCCTCGATCGCGATGACCCAGACCGACATCAAGCGTGTCCTCGCGTACTCGACGCTGTCCCAGCTCGGCTACATGTTCGCCGCGCTCGGGGTCGGGGCGTTCACCGCCGCGATCTTCCACCTCATGACCCACGGCTTCTTCAAGGGCCTGCTGTTCCTGGGCTCCGGCTCGGTCATCCACGCCGTCCACGAGGAGCAGGACATGCGCCGGATGGGCGGACTCTCGAAGAAGATCCCGATCACCTACGTGACGATGCTCATCGGGTCGCTCGCGATCGCGGGCATCCCACCGCTGGCCGGCTTCTTCTCGAAGGACGAGATCCTGGGCGAGTCGTTCAAGCTCGGGTTCACCTGGGTCTGGCTCGTCGGCTTCATCGTTGCCGGGCTGACCGCGTTCTACATGTTCCGCTTGATGGGCCTCACGTTCTGGGGCGCGTTCCGCGGGCCGAAGGCCGTGTGGGACAAGATCCACGAGTCGCCGCCGGTCATGACGATCCCGCTCATCCTGCTGGCGATCGCGTCGGTGTTCCTGGGCATGGCCCTCGGCCTGCCGTTCGGGGCGAGCACCATCAGCGGCTGGCTGGAGCCGGTGTTCCACGAGTCCGAGGTCGCGCTCGGCCACGAGTCCGAGACCTTCCAGCTGGCCGGCATCGACGGCGTCCTGATCCTCGCGAGCGTGACCGTCGCCGTCGTCGGCATCGCCATCGCGTGGCGGCTGTTCGGCGCGGAGCTGTTCGGCCTGCGTGTGTCGGCCCGCCCCGAACGTGTGCGCGAGCTCGCGGCGAGGGTGCCATTCCTCTACCGGGCGTCACTCAACAAATGGTGGTTCGACGACCTCAACCATCTGCTGTTCATGGTCATCGGCGGCCGGATCGCGAATGCGCTGTGGTGGTTCGATCGCGAGGTCGTCGACGGCAGCGTCAACGCCATCGGCCGCGGCACGGTCTCGTCCGGGCGCGGGCTCCGGCGCGTCCAGACCGGCCGGGTCCAGAACTACGCACTCGGGATCGCCATCGGCCTGATCTTCATGGCGGGCTCGTATCTCGTGCTGGTGGGGCGCTGACGATGGACCTCGCCGACCTGCCGATCCTGACGATCGTCACCTTCCTGCCGCTCGTCGGCGCCGTCGCGGTCGCGATCCTGCCGGCCAGCGCGGCGCGACCCGTGGCCCTCGGGTTCGCCCTGGCCACGTGGGTCGTCTCGCTCGTCCTGCTGACGGCCTACCTGCCCGGCGGCGGCGGCTTCGCCTTCGAGGTCAAGACCGACTGGATCCCGTTCTTCGGCATCCAGTACAAGCTCGGCGCCGACGGGCTGTCGATCGCCCTGGTCGTGCTGACGACGACCCTCAGCTGGATCAGCATCCTCGCGAGCTTCGCCCCGATCCAGACGCGGATCAAGGAGTACATGGTCGCCTTCCTCGTGCTCGAGGTCGGCATGATCGGGGTGTTCCTCGCGCTCGACCTGTTCCTTTTCTACATCTTCTGGGAGATCGTGCTGGTCCCGATGTACCTGATCATCGGGATCTGGGGCGGGGCGAACCGGATCTACGCCACGATCAAGTTCGTCCTCTACACGCTCGTCGGGTCGCTTCTGATGCTCGTGGCCATCCTCGCGACGGCCTTCGCCTACCAGGCGGCGACCGGCACCTGGGTGAACGCCTTCGACTTCGAGACGCTGCGGGCCTTCGCCACCACCCCGGGCGGAGGATTCGCCGACGGCCTCCAACTGGCCGCGTTCCTCGCGTTCTTCCTGGCCTTCGCGATCAAGGTCCCGATGTTCCCGTTCCACACCTGGCTGCCGGACGCCCACACCGAGGCCCCGACCGCGGGCTCGGTGATCCTGGCCGCGATCATGCTGAAACTCGGCGCCTACGGGTTCATCCGCTTCGCGATCCCGCTCTTCCCGGATGCGGCCCAGACGTTCGCGCCGGCCATCATCGTGCTCTCGCTCATCGCGATCATCTACGGCGCGATCGTGGCGCTCGTCCAACCCGACCTGAAGCGCCTCGTGGCGTACTCGTCGGTCAGTCACATGGGCTTCGTGACCCTCGGGTTGTTCGTCTTCACCGAGCAGGGGATCCAGGGCGCGATCCTGCAGATGATCAACCACGGCCTGATCACGGGCGCGCTCTTCCTGCTGGTCGGCGTCCTCTACGAGCGGACCCACGACCGGACGATCGCGAAGATGGGCGGCCTCGCGGCGAAGATGCCGGTCTACGTGGCGGTGTTCGGCTTCTTCGTGTTCGCCTCTGGCGGCCTGCCCGGCCTGTCCGGGTTCGTCGGCGAGTTCCTGGCGCTGGTCGGGACGTTCGAGGTGAGTCCGGCCGCGGCCGCGATCGCCGCGTTCGTCATGATCCTGGCGGCCGGCTACCTGCTCTACATGTTCGGCCGGATCGTCTTCGGCGAGCTCTCGGAGTTCTTCGCGAGCTTCGGCGACCACCTGACCGACATGACCGCGGTGGAGATCCTGACCCTCGCGCCGCTGGCCGCCCTGGTGGTCGTCTTCGGGATCCAGCCGGGCCTGCTGCTCGACCTGTTCGCGACGACGGTCACTGACACGATCGCGGCCGCGAACACCGGCGCGCCGATCGCCTTCCCGCCGACCCTCGTCATCGGCCTGCTCCTGCTGATCGCGGGAGGGATCATCGCCCGCATCGCTTACGTGCTGCTGTACCGGGGTGCTGAGTCGACGCTGCCCGTGCCTGCGGAAGGCGGGGCCGCCCATTGACCTGGGAGAGCCTCGTCGTCATCGCCCCGATCGTCTTTGCGGTCCTGACCGCGGTCGCCATCCTGGTCGTCGACCTCATCCGGCCGGGCCATACCGGGCTGGCGGTCGGGACGGCGTTGATCGGCCTGGCGCTCACGACCGCAGTGACCCTCGCGACCGGCGCGGGCGGGGAGGAGCTGCAGGCCTTCGACGGCGCGTACACGGTCGACGCGCTGACGCGGTTCCTCGACATCCTGTTCATATCGATCGTCGTGCTCACGATCATGTTCGCGCCGGACTACCTCGTGCCGCGCGGGCTGCCGGTCGCGGAGTTCGCGATCATCCTGGTCTTCGCGATGACGGGCGCCATGCTGCTGGCCGGCGCGACCGACCTGCTCCTCCTGTTCATCGGTCTCGAGCTGATGGTGCTGCCCGGGTACCTGCTCGCCGGCTTCCACAAGACCGACGCGTACTCGACCGAGGGCGCGATCAAGTACTTCCTGCTCGGCTCGTTCAGCTCGGCGATCTTCTTGTTCGGGCTGGCCTTCGTCTGGGGCATGACCGGCACCACGCGCGTCGACGAGGTCGCCGCGGCCTTCACGGAGATCGTCGCCGGCACCGCGCCGCTCTCGCCGGGGCTCGCGATGGGCCTGGCGTTCATGACCACGGGTGTCGCCTTCAAGATCGCCGCTGTCCCGTTCCACTACTGGACGCCGGACGCGTACCAGGGCTCGCCGACGCCGGTCACCGGCTACCTCTCGGTCGGTCCGAAGATCGGCGCCTTCGCGCTGATCCTGCGGCTGTTCGTGGAGGCCCTCGGGCCATTGTCCGAGTGGTGGATGCCGGTGATGATCGTGCTCGCGACGCTCACGATGACCCTCGGCAACCTGGTCGCGCTGACCCAGGACAACGTCAAGCGGATGCTGGGCTACAGCTCCATCGCCCACACCGGCTACATGCTCGTCGGCCTCGCGGCCTATGCCGGCGGTGAGGTCCAGGGCCTCGAGGGGCTCCTCTACTACGGCGCCGCGTACACGTTCATGAACCTCGGCGCGTTCGCCGTCGTCGCCGCCCTTCAGAAGCGCACCGGCGTGACGTCGCAGCTCGACACGTTCGCGGGACTCGGTCGCAAGGAGCCGTTGCTGGGCATCCTGATGGCACTGTTCCTGCTGTCGCTCACCGGGATCCCGCCGACCGCCGGCTTCTTTGCGAAGGCGTACGTCATCCTTGCCGCCGTCGAGGCCGGCGGGTCGGTGTCGTTCCTGGCCGTCATCGCGGTGCTCAACGCGGCCGTGGCCGCGTTCTACTACCTGCGGGTCATCGTCTACATGTACACGCGCGACCCGGCCAGCGATGCGCCGGCCCCGCGCCACGGCGCGCTGGTCTGGGGCGGCCTCGCGGCAGCGACGGCGCTGACGATCGTGCTCGGAGTGTTCCCGAACGTCTTCATCGGGTTCGTCGAGGCGGCCGCGGGCGCCATCTCGACGCTTCCGATCTAGCGAGGCGGGACCCGGCCTCCCATCCGGCGTCCGACGCCTCACGCGCGATCCGGCGGGCGAGCGCCGCCAGGAACCGTCCGACGTCGCGCGCCGACCCGACGACGAGGTCCGCCTTCGACAGCACCTCCGGAGGCGCGGCCAGTCGTCCGTGGACCGCCACCGTCAGCCCCATCGTCCGCCCGGCATCGCGGGCGGCCAGCACCGCGTCGAACGCGTCCGCGTCGCTGAGGTCGTCGCCGAATGACACGACCGCTCCGGGTCGGTGCTGCTCGATCAGCCGTTCGACCGCCTCGCGCTTGCCGCCCGCGCCATCGGGCCGCAGGTCTACCACGGACCGGCCGCGATAGGGCCGCAGGCCGTGGTCGACGAGGCCGAGCCGCGCCTCGACCGCGGCGATGGCGTCGAACACCGCCGCGCGGGCCACCGGGATGTCGTCCGCCTGGCGCACGTGGAACGCGACCGAGGCGCCCTTGCGCTCGACGAACAGCCAGGGCGGCTGGCCGAGCTCATCGGCGACACCGGCGGCCAGCGTCTCGGCCGTGACGCCATGGGCCTCGAACCCTGGCTCGACGACGGGGGTGATGGCGCCCGCCGAGCGGCCGCGATCGAGCCACGCCGACTGCAGGCCGTGATCTCCCAGGTACTCGATGCCGCCGACCCGCGCCCGGGCCGCGACGTCCGCGACGGTCCGCCCGGTCAGGATCGCCACATGCACGCGCCCCGGCCGCGCGGAAGCGAGCCCGGCAAGGCGTCGGAGGGCGCGTCGGGCGCCCGGGTCGATGGTCGCGGCCGCGGGATCGCGCGAGCCCGCGGCGAGGGTGCCGTCGAAGTCCGCAACCACGAGCAGGGGTGGCGACGCCGTCACGAGCCGGACGAGCGCCTCCGCGATCTCCGCCGTGGTGGACGCTGTGCGGCCCGACGCGTCCGCTGCTGCCTCCGCGGCCCGACGCGTCCCCGTGTCAGCCTCCCTCAGGCGTGACCTCGACGTCGGGCAGGATCGTCGAGACGCCGCGCGCCATGATGTCGGACCCGATGCCGCCGACCGCACCGTCGCGGATGATCCCCTTGGTGTCGATCCAGAAGTGGGCCGGGAGCGGGAGCGCATCCCAGGCCGCCTGTGCGGACCCGTCTTTGTCCAGCCCGAGCGGGAACGTGGCGTCCATTTCGTTGGCGAAGGCAGCGACCGCGCCCTCGTCCTCCTTGACGTCGATCGCGAGGATGACCAGGCCGTCGCCGCCGTAGCGGGCCGCGAAACCGTTCATCAGCGGGAACTCGTCCCGACACGGCGGGCAGGACGTGCCCATGAAGTTGACCCAGACCGGCTTGCCTTTGAGCTTCCCGAGGTCGATCGTCCCGCCGCCGACCCGCGGCACGATCAGCGCCGGCGCCGGGTCACCGATGTGGGAGAGCGCCCCCGAGCCCGACGGCGACGCCCCCGCCGACGCGGTCGGCGAGGCGACGGCCACCGCGGATGCGGTGGCGCTCGGGCTCGGCAGACCCGCAGGCGGAGGGTCGCTGAACACGGGCGTCGGCCCCGGGCCAAGGAACAGGATCCCCCCGATGACCAGCGCCGCGGCGGCGATCCCGGTCACCAGGCCGGCGACGATCGACAGACGTGGCCACATATGCGCGGGAGCGTACCAGTACGAGCGGTCGACGGCGGCGCAGGGGACCCACTGCTACGATGCCGCTCCGATGTCAGGCCTGTCCGAGCGTGCGCGCACCCGATTCGTCCCCGCCCTCCTGACGGCCCTCGGCGTGACGCTGCTGGCCGCGGGCCTGCTCAGCTACACGATGCCGGTCACCGCGGAGCCGCTGCCGTCAACCAGCCCGGCCGCGAGCGCCGTCGTCGTCACGCCGGCGCCCCGGATCACCCTGCCGCCCCTGGCCTCGGTCGGGCCGTCCGTCGCCCCGAGCGCGCCAGCAGATCGCGTCGCCACCCGGGTCCGGGTGGCCGCCCTCAAGATCGACCTGCCGGTGCTGCCGCCGGGCGGGGCCAAGGACTACCCGCTCTGCGACGCGGCCCAGTGGTTCCAGGCCGACGCCCTCGGCCAGCCCGGCCAGGGCAAGTCGGTCTACCTGTACGGGCACGCCCGGGCCGGCATGTTCCTGCCGTTGCTGAGCGCCTCGAAGGTGAAGAACGGCAAGCGGATGCTCGGGATGGTGGTCGAGGTCTGGACGAGCGACGACCAGCGCTTCCTCTACGAGATCACCGAGGTCCGCCGACACGTGTCGTACAAGGGGGCCCTGGACGAGCCGTTCGAGGCGAAGAGCGAGGAGCTCTGGCTCCAGACCTCCGAGGGCAGCGGCAAGACCTTCCCAAAGCTCCAGCTGGTCGCCCAGCCGCTCTCACAGGAGGCCGCGGACCACAAGGCGGCGCATCCGAAGAACACCTCGGTCGACTGCACGCCGCCGGGCTGGAACGGCTAGAGCCAGTCGATCTTCCGCAGGAACAGCGCAGCGCCGGCCGCGAGAGCGACCGTCACCGCAGCGATGCCCCAGAAACCTGCGCCCTCCTGCCCCGCGATCGCGCTCCCCGCCTCGCTCATGCCGAAGATGCCCGCGATCGCCCCGATCCCCGCGAGGATGACGGTCACCCCAGTCAGGCGCTTCATGATCACCGAGAGGTTGTTGTTGATCGTCGTCAGGTAGACGTCGAGCGTCGCGGACGCAAGCTCCCGGTAGTTGTCGAGCTCGTCGGTCAGCCGGATCACGTGGTCGTAGATGTCGCGGAAGTAGAGGATCTCGTCGGCGTCGATCAGGGGCGAGTCGCGGTTGGTGAGCTGGTTGAAGATCTCGCGGACCGGACTGATGGAGCGGCGAACCTCGATGAGCTCGCGCTTCAGCGCGAACAGCGCCTCGAGTGTCTCGGGCTTCGCGCTCCGCACGACCTCGTCCTGGATCTCGTCGATGGCGAAACCGAGGCGGTCCGCGAACGGGAAATAGCCGTCGACGACGTCGTCGGCGAGCGCCCACAGAAGATGGTCAGGCCCCTCGCGCAGGATCGGCTCGACGCCGGCGCGGAGGTGATGGGTCGCGCGCGGCTCCCACGTCGAATCGTGGGCGGTGAAGAGGTAGCCCGAGCCCAGGACGATGTCCAGCTCGGACGCCGTGAGCTCCGCGTCGTAGTCGAGATAGAACAGGACGATGTGGACGATGCCCTCGGTGATCTCGATCTTCGCCCGCTGGTTGCCCTCGAGGACGTCCTCGACCACCAGTGGATGGAGCCCGAGGGCGGCCCCGACCTCCTCGACCTGTTCGTTGGATGGCCCGGACAGGTCGACCCACACGCTCGCGTTCCGGTGCCGGAGGAGCTCCGGGAGGCGTTTGAGCGCCTCGGCTCCGGTCGTCTCGCGGGTCTTGCCGTCGACGACCGCCGTGACCGTCAGAACGCCGGGCCCGCCCGACGTCGTGGCCCCGCGTCGCCGCGGCGCGACGGGTTCGCCCGCGAGGATCGGGCCGGCGACGGGATCCGTCACCTTCGGCTTAGAGGGCGATCCCCGGCTCGCTCGCCTGGCTGCCATCCGGATCGGCGCCTCCCGCGACGACGGCCCCGTCAGGTGGGGCCGGCACGTCCGCCAGCATACGCGGCCGGCCGCCGAGCACGAGCGACGGCGGGACCGCGACGAGCATGACCCCCGCGGCCACGACGAACAGCCCGACCATGATCCGCGCCGCCTCGCGTGATGCCCACTCCTCGAGGGCATCGACGACGAACGGGTCACGCAACGGGCGATCGCGCAGCGACTCGGGGATGAGCGCCAGGTAGGCGTCGGGCGTGGCGTAGACCTCGTTCGCCAGCCTGTCGATGGTCGTGGAACCGTAAGCGGTCAGGATCGCGAGCCCGACCGCCATGCCGATCATCCGCGCGACGGTGACGATGGAGGAGGCCGCCCCGAACGCCCGTCGACCCGCCGCCTCCACCGCGGCCGTCGACCGCGGCGTGACGGTCAGCCCGAACCCGAGGCCGAACGCGCCGAGGGTCAGTGCCACGTCGCCGATCGGGGTCTCGGGCGTCCACATCGCCATCGCGGCCAGGGCGGCGATGCTGAAGGCCAGTCCGATGAGGGTCACGAGGCGGAGCGAGAGGACGCGGACCGCGATGCCCGAGACCAGGGCCCCGACGGCCGTCGCGCCCGCGAGCGCACCCAGGGCCAGACGCTGCTCGTCGGGCCCGCCGTACAGCACGCGATCGACGAACACGGCGCCGCCGATGATCGCGGTCGCGAACGCGTAGCCGGTCAGCAGCGACACGAGCGAGGCCGCCGAGAACGCCCGGATCGCGAAGAGCCGCGGGTCGAGGAACGGGTCGCGGACGCGCAGGCCGCGGACGATCCAGATCACGGTCAGGACGGCGGCCGCGGCCAGAAGGCCGGCGGTCACCGCGACCGGTTCGACCGCGCTCCCGGCGATCTCGGTCGCGCCGATGAGGGTCAGGCCGACGAGCCCGGCGAGCAACGCGGCGCCGAACCAGAACGCCCCGATGACGTCGATCCGACCGGGTCGCCGGGGCGTGTCCCAGCCGGCCGACGCAGCCCACCCGAGGAGCAGGGCGACCAGGCCGATCGGCACGTTGATGAAGAAGACCCACCGCCACGACGGCGCGAACATCGCCGGCCACGATCCGGCGAGACCGGCACCCTCGAGGGCGTCCTCGGGGTGGAACGAGGACAGGACGGCCGCCCCGATGAACGGGCCCACGGCCATGCCGAGGAACGTCAGCGCGCCGATGACCCCGAGAGCGCGCGGCCGGCTCGGCCCCTCGTACAGGTGGGCCGCGGCCGCGGTCCCGACCGGGACCAGTACGCCGCCGCCGACCGCCTGGACGAGCCGGGCCGCGATGAGCAGGTCGAGGGTCTGGGCGAGGCCCGCCAGCATCGACCCGACGATGAAGATCGACAGCGCCGCCATGAACGGGCGCCGCGCGCCCCACAGGTCGGTCATCCGGCCGGCCAGCGGCATCGCGAGGATGTACACGAGCAGGTAGCCGTTGATGATCCAGCTCGCCTTGCGGAGCTCGATCCAGGCGGATCCGCCGGCGGGGTCGGCCAGGTCGTCGAGGATCGACGGCAAGGCGACGGCCGTGATCATCAGCTCGAGGCCGGCCAGGAACACGCCCGTCCCGAACACGATGAGCAGCACGAGCGCCGACCGGCGGTCCATGCCGCGGAGTGTAGGGGGCGATGCGGTGACGGGCCGCTGCGCGGGATCCGGCTTGACGCCATCGCGCGCACAACGGCACAGTGGCCTCGATGCTTCGAGTCGGCTCCATCGTCATCCGCGTCGACGACCTGCCGCTCCAGACCGCGTTCTGGACCGCCGCGCTCGGCTACATCCCGCGCGAGGATCCGAGCGACCCGGCCGTCGACTTCGTCCTGATGCGACCGAGGGACGGCATCGGCCCGAACGTGTCGCTCGACCGGGTGCGCTCGACTGTCCAGATCCCGCCGCGCATCCACCTCGACCTGTACGCCGAGGACCAGGCCGCTGAAGTCGCACGGCTGATCGCGCTCGGCGCCACAGAGGTGCACTGGGACAAGCGGCCGCCGGACGCCGACTACATCATCCTGGCCGACCCGGAGGGCAACCGCTTCTGCGTGGTGGACGCGGGCTAGGGCCTCGCGTGCGCGCCGGGAACCAGTTCGGTGATCATCCCGCGCTGGCCAGCACCACGTCGAGCTGGTCGAACTGCTCGGGCCAGCCGCCGGTGCTTTCCGAGGCGAGGGCGGCGTCGAGGGCGTCCTTGCTGGGATAGAGGTCGTGGAGCACGAGGTGGGTCTTGCCGTCCTTTTCCTCGAAGGTGGCGGTGGTGACCGAGCCGTCGTCGGTCTCCTCGTTGGTCCAGACGAGGCGCTTGGGCGGCGTCACTTCGAGATATCTGCCGACAAAGGCCATGGGCTCGGGCTGACCGGGCACGTCGAAGAGGAAGCGATAGCGCCCGCCGGTGCGGGCATCGACCTCGCAGCCGACGAGATTGATGCCGAAGGATTCGGGCGCCCACCAGCGCATCAGCAGTTCGGGCGTGGTCCAGGCCTTGAAGACCAGGTGGACCGGGCCGTTGAAGGTGCGGGTGACGACCAGTTCGCGGTCGGAGGTGCGCTCCGTCGTGGTGCCGTCCTTGATGTCGGCGGGGTCATTCGCCAGTTTCGCGTCCATCGGCTTTCTCCTGTTGCTTGAGTTCTTCCACGATCGTGTCGAGCGCGTTGAAACGTTCGGCCCAGAGCTCGCGATAGCGTTCGATCCAGGCTGCCTCGTCGGCCAGGGTGCGTGCACCCAGCCGGCAGGTGCGGACACGACCGACCTTCCGGGTGGCGACGAGGCCCGCCTGCTCCAGCACGCTCACATGCTTCTTCATGCCGGTGAGCGTCATGCCGAAGCGGTCGGCAAGTTGCGTGATCGACGCGTCCGACTGCACCAGCTGTTCGAGCACGCCGCGCCGTGTCGCGTCGGACAAGGCGGCGAACGAAGCGTCGAAATGCAGACTGATACTGAACCATGTAGTTCAGTATCAGCAGGAGACTGGCCGTTGTCAAGTGGCTGCGGACCGTGCTGGCAGCCCGTCGCCTTGACAGCCCGGACCCGACCCGAATAGCATCAACGCCCGTTGATATCAACCGTCGTTGATACGACGACGCGAGGAGCCTGCCCCGACGTGCCCACTCCGGCCCGGATCCGTTCGACGATCGCCTCGATCGTCACGCAGCCAGACGATCTCCGCGATCTTCGAGCGTTCCACAAGGCCCTGGCCGACGTGAACCGCCTGCGCATCGTGCGGCGGCTGGCAGAGGGCGAGGCGTCCGTCCGGGAGCTCATCGCGCACGTCGGCTTGTCGCAGCCGCTCGTCAGCCACCACCTCAAGCGCCTCCGCGCGGCCGGCCTGATCCAGAGCCGCCGCGTCGGGCGCGAGACCATCTGCAGCCTCCGCCCCGAGGCCTTCGGCGAGGTCGCCGAGCGCGAACGCGCGATCCTCGGCCTCGGCGTCGCGAGCTAGCGAGCGCCCGGCATGACGATCTCCAACAATTCCCGCGCGCGCATCAAGAGGGTCTTCGAGCCGATCGCGCTCGCCATGGGTCGCATCGGACTCACCCCGAATGGGCTGACCCTCATCGGTTTCACGATCACCACGGTCGGATCCATCCTCGTCGGCCTGCAGGCCTGGGTCGTCGGCGGCCTCATCGTCTTCATCGGCGGCGTCTTCGACATGTTCGACGGCACGCTGGCCCGCGCCACGGGCCAGGCCAGCAAGCTCGGCGCATTCATGGACTCCACCTTCGACAAGGCTGGCGAGATCATCGTCTTCCTCGGCGTCATCGCAGGGCTCCAGGGCGCGGGCGCCGCGGATGTTCCCGTCCTCGTGGGCGCCGCGGCGCTGGGTGCCTCGATCATGGTCAGCTACGCACGGGCGAAGTCGGACGGGCTCGGCTATTCGTCGGGCATGGGCCTGGCCGCGGTCGGGATCATGCCCCGCGAGATCCGCCTGGTGATCATTTCGCTCGGGATCATCCTGACCGGGACGAGCATCGGCATCATGTCCATCGAGTTCGCGCTCGGGATCATCCTCGTTGGCTCCACCATCACGGTCATCCAGCGGATCCTCCATGTCTGGAGCCAGGACAAGAATCCACCCACCCAGCCCCAGTAGGAACGACGGAGAACACCAGTGGCCAAGAACGGAACCAACGGCAGCGGCAAGAACGGCGCGACGCTAGGCAACACCTGGTCCGGCGCCGGCCGGCGCGGCGACGGCAAGATCCGCGTCGCGATCGTCGGGGTCGGCAACTGCGCGAGCAGCCTGGTCCAGGGCCGCTATTACTACGAGAACGCCAAGAAGGACGACTTCGTGCCGGGCCTGATGCACGTCGAGCTCGGCGGGTACCACGTCCGCGACATCGAGTTCGTCGCCGCCTTCGACATCGACAAGAACAAGGTCGGCAAGGACCTCTCCGAGGCGATCTACACGAAGCCCAACAACACCTATGTCTTCCAGCAGGTCCCGACGACCGGCGTGACCGTCGAGCGCGGCATGACCCACGACGGCCTGGGCAAGTACCTCAGCCAGATCATCGAGAAGGCGCCCGGTCCGACGGCCGACATCGTGGGCATCCTCAAGGAGCGCGAAGTCGACGTCATGGTCTCCTACCTCCCGGTCGGGAGCGAGCAGGCCACCAAGTGGTACGTCGAGCAGGCCATCGAGGCCGGCGTCGGGTTCATCAACGCGATCCCGGTCTTCATCGGGCGTGAGCCCTACTGGCAGCGCCGGTTCGCGGCGGCCGGCCTGCCGGTCATCGGCGACGACATCAAGAGCCAGGTCGGCGCGACGATCAGCCACCGTGTCCTGACCCGCCTGTTCATGGACCGCGGCGTGCGCCTCGATCGCACGTACCAGCTCAACTTCGGCGGCAACACCGACTTCCTGAACATGCTGGAGCGCGAGCGCCTCGAGTCCAAGAAGATCAGCAAGACGAACGCCGTCACCTCGATGCTCGACTACGAGATGGACCCGGACGACGTCCACGTCGGCCCGAGCGACCACGTGCCGTGGCTGCTTGACCGCAAGTGGTGCTACATCCGGATGGAGGGCACGACGTTCGGCGACGTGCCGCTCAACGCGGAGCTCAAGCTCGAGGTCTGGGACAGCCCCAACAGCGCCGGGGTCATCACCGACGCGATCCGCTGCCTGAAGCTGGGCCTGGATCGTGGCCTCAAGGGCACGCTGGTCGCGCCGTCGAGCTACTTCATGAAGAGCCCGCCCCAGCAGATCCACGACGACATCGCGTTCAACCGGGTCGAGGCGTTCATCCGGGGCGATGACGACGAGACGCTGGTCGGGACCGAGGCACCGGCCAAGCGGACGCTCAAGCGGCTGGCCGGGACGAAAGCCAAGGTCGCGACCGCCGCGGCCAAGTGACCGACGGTCCACGCCGACCGACCGCCTCGAGTTCCGGCGCACATCGACTCGAGGCGCCGCATCGACGCGGGGGCGCCCGCCCTCGCGTCATCGAGCGCCTCTCGATGGCAGGCTATCGCTCGACCGCGTGGCTCCTGGCCTGGGTACCGCCCGGCCTTGCCAAACCGGTCATGGGTCGACTCCTCCAGACCTCCTACCTCCTCTGGCCCACGAAGCGCCGCTGGTCGAACCTGAACTTCGGCCACGTCCTCGGGCTGCCGCCGTCCGACCCGCGCGTCCGCCGGCTGGCGCTGCGCGCCTACCGGCAATACGGCCGATACCTCGTCGAGCTCATGCGCCTCCCGTCCCGCCCGATCGGCGAGCTCGCCGACCTGGTGCCGGACCTCGACCCCGAGCGGGTGATCCGCGACTGGCGGGCCGCGCCGCGCGGCGGAGCGATGATCTTCACGGTCGGGCACATCGGGAACAACGAGGCGGTCGCGGCGGCGATCGGTCGCCTTGGCCTCCCGATCAGCGTGGTGGCCGACGACTCGTCGCTGCCCGAGCTCTTCGAGCACCTGCGCCGGCAGCGCGAAGGCTGGGGCATGCGGATCATCGCGTGGCGCAACCTGCGGGCCATCTACGGGGTGCTCCGGCGCAGCGAGATGCTGTGCCTGGTGATCGACTGGGGCTACCGGAGCGACGGCATCCCCGTCCGGATGTTCGACGCCTGGACGACGCTGCCGGCCGGGCCGGCGGTGCTGGCCGCGCGCACCGGATCGCGGCTCATCCCCGTCGGCATCCACCGCCGTCCGGACGACCGGTTCGCCGTCGAGTGGGGCGATGTCATCGACGTGCCGACGGGTGACCCGGCCGAGCTCCAGCGGGTGACCCAGATGCTGGCCGACGCGCTCGCCGCGAACATCGCGGCCGACCCGGTGCAGTGGTACAGCTTCAAGCCGATCTGGCCCGAGACCGAGGCGGAGGCCGCCGACATCGAGCGCCGGGCGTTGCTGATGCAGGCCGGTCGGCCGGACCCCGGGCCGGACCGGGCGTTCGCTCCGCCCGACGATGACATCGCCACGGTCGATGGAGCGGCCGCGACGGGCGACATCGCCTCGTGACGAACGTCAGCCGCTCCCTGCGGGCGCGGTCGCTCATCGCGGCCTCGTGGCTCGCCTGTCATCTCCCCGAGGGCCCGTTGACGGTCGCGGCCGAGGCGCGTCGGCGGGCTGTGGTACCGGCTCGCGCCCGGGCGCGCGGCCCAGGCTCGCCGCAATCTCCGGCGGGTGGCCACGGCGCTGGCGGCATCGGGTCGGGGGAGCCCGACGGTCCGTGCCGCCGCCACCGACCCGCGGGCCCTCGAGCGGCTGGTCCGTTCCGCCTTCCGCCAGAACGCGCGCTACTACCTCGAGGTCGCCCGGACGCCCGCGCTCCGCCCGGGCGAGGTCGATGCACGGCTCGACATCGAGACCGCTGATCTCGTCGCGGACGCATTCAGGCCCGGTCGAACGGTCCTCTTCGTCGGCCTGCACTTCGGCGCGCTCGAGCTGCCGGCGCTCTACCTCGCCTCGCATGTCGGTGCGGCGGTCGTGCCGATGGAGACGGTCGAGGACGAGGCGCTCCAGGCGTGGTTCACCCGCACACGTGGCGCCGCCGGGGTTCGTCTGGTCGGCCTGCGCGAGGCTCGCCGGGAGCTCATGGCCGCCCTTCGCGACGGGACGCCGGTCGGCCTGGTCGGCGATCGCGACCTGACCGGCGGCGGGACGCTCGTGCCGCTCTTCGGGGCCCCGGCGCGCCTTCCGCTGGGTCCGGCGATGCTCGCAGTGGAGAGTGGCGCGGCGACGTACGTCATGGCGGTGCGACGCGCGGCGCACGGCCGATACATCGGCCGCCTGGAGACGGTCGAGGTCCCGCCCGAGGGCTCACGCCGCGAGCGTGTGACGGGCACGATGACAAGCCTGGCGACCGCCTTCGAACGCGTCATCGAGGACGCGCCGGCGCAGTGGTGGGCCGTCTTCTTCCCGATCTGGCCGGACCTCGAGGAGGCGGCCGCGTGAGCCCGCGACGAACGAGCGTGGCGGCCCGCGCCACCGCGGCCGCGGCCGCTCCGGTCCGACTCGGACGCGCGGACCTGCACATCCACACGGTCGCCTCGGACGGGACCGCCGGCGTCGAGGCCATCCTCGACCACGTCGTCGCCCGCGGCGAGCTCGACGTCATCGCCATCACCGACCACGAGCGCATCGACGCGGCCGTCGCCGCACGAACGATCGCGGCCGACCTGGGCCTGCCGATCGAGATCGTGGTGGGCGAGGAGGTCTCGACGCGCGGCGGCCACCTCCTCGCGCTCTTCGTCGAGACGCGCATCCCGTCCTTCCGTTCGCTGCGTGACACCATCACGGCCGTCCACGATGCGGGCGGCCTCGCCATCCCGGCCCATCCGCTGGTGCCGTTCCCGTTGTGCGCGCAGGGATGGGTCCTTCGGCGCCTCATCGAGGACGCCGACGAGCGCGTCCGACCGGACGCCATCGAGACGTTCAACCCGACCGCGCTCGGCCGGCCGTGGCACGCGGGCGTCGTCCGGTTCGCCGATCGATACAGCCTCGCGCACATCGGCAACAGCGACGCCCACGCGCTCGCCGCGATCGGGACCGGCTGGACGAGCTTCCCGGGCCGCACCGCCGCCGACCTCCACGAGGCGATCAGTGCGCGAGCGACGGAGCACCACGGGACGTTCCACGGGACCACGGGCCAGCTCGGCGTGTTCGGGCACCAGCTCTCCAAGCGTGGGCGCGACGCGCGCGACGAGCTGATCGGCCGGCTCCGGCGCGATGGCACCGGCCGGGACCACGGCTACCCGGGCGGCCGCCAGCGACCGCCCCGCTACGACCCGTCGGATGCCCAGGGCGGGTCCTCGGACGCGACGAAGGCGCCCGCGTCATGAAGATCGGGCTCGTCTGTCCGTACATCTACCCGGAGGCCGGCGGCGTCGCCCAGCACGTCCGGTTCCTCTACGAGAACCTGCGCCTGAGCGGGCACGACGTCCGGATCATCACCGCGAGCCACGGGCCCCAGCGCTCGTCGGAGGGCGACATCCTGCGGATCGGGGTCGGTTTCTCGATGCCGACGAACGGCTCGGTCGGCACGCTCACGTTCTCGCCGCGCTACATCACCCAGGTCCAGCGTCTGCTCGATCGCGAGCACTTCGACCTCCTCCACTTCCACGAGCCGTTCGTGCCGTTCCTGTCCCTGTTCCTCCTGCGGGAGTCGAACAGCGTGAACATCGCGACGTTCCATGCCTACGCGGGCTTCTCGCCCTCGTACGAGCTCGGGAGCCGGATGATGCGTGGCCATGCCAGCCGGCTCCACGGCCGGATCGCCGTGAGCGCTGCCGCGCGGCATTTCATCGATCGCTTCTTCCCGGGCGACTACAAGGTCATCCCCAACGGCGTCGACGTCGCCCGCTTCGCCAACGCGGTCCCGCTCGCCCGCTGGCAGGACGGCACCCCGAACATCCTGTTCGTGGGTCGGCACGAGCCGCGCAAGGGCCTGCTCGACCTGCTCAAGGCCCAGCGGATCCTGCGCAAGACCGGCTACGGGACGCGGCTGCTGGTCGTCGGCTCCGGGCCGCAGGAACGCGAGGCCCGCCGCTACGTGGCGACCCGCGGCCTCCAGGGCGTCGAGTTCCTGGGCCGGGTGACAGAGGAGGAGAAGGCCCAGCTCTTCCGGACGGCGACGGTCTTCGCGTCTCCGGCCACCGGCGGTGAATCGTTCGGGATCGTGCTCCTCGAGGCGATGGCAGCCGGGGCCCCGGTCGTCGCCTCGGACATCCACGGCTACAAGGGTGTCGTCCGGCGCGGGCGCGAGGGCCTCCTGGTCCCGCCGCGCGAACACAAGGCGCTCGCGATCGCGATCGCCCGGCTGCTCGACGAGCCCGACCTGCGGGCCGAGATGAGCGCCAACGGCCGCCTGCGCGCCCAGGAGTTCGGCTGGCCGCGGGTCACGGCCAAGGTGGAGGAGTACTACGGCTTCGTCATCCGCCGGCTCGCGGCAGGCGGCAACCTCCCGGCAGGCTACCGGGCGCCGATCCCTCAGGCGCCCCCGGTCCGGGCGAGGCCGTCCGCGTCGTCGACGACGTCCACGCCCCTGTCGACCAGCGAGAGCCTCCAGACCCAGGCGGAATAGGCCACCACCAGGCACGTCACGACGAGCGCCGCCATGAGCAGGCCCAGCAGCGGCGTGAGGATCGGCATCGGCGCATTGCGGTCGATCTTGCTGACCGGGAACTGGAACGCGTACAGGTAGGTCGGGATGATGCCCTGGTAGGCATTCACGATCGCGGCGGGCAGCGGCAGGGCGGCGATGTTCGGATAGAGCACTGCGAACCAGCCCACGACCGCGGCGATGAACCCGACCACGTACCGGCGCGGGTCGCGTCCCCCGACGACCCCCAGCGCCAGGTAGGCCAGCGGGAGACCGGCGAGGAGCACGAGCGGCTCCACCGGGATGCTCGTCAGCGTCAGGATCGCCGTGTCCGGCAGCAGGGCGACGGCCACGAACCCGAGCGCGACGGCCGCACCGGTCAAGAAGAGCGAGCGATACCCGTCGCCGGACGCGGACGCGGCGCGGTCGTCGTCGGGGAGCGCGAGGACCGCGCGCACCAGGAAGAAGCAGCCGACGCCGGCCACGACCGCGAGGCCCGCCGTTCGCGCAGTCAGGACGAGATCGGGGATGACCGCGGGGCACGCCTGCGAGCCCGGGTTGACCGATTCGACGCCGACGAACCAGCACAGCGGCCGCGAGAACAGCCACATCGCGGCGGGCAGGACGATGGCCGCTGCGCCGCCGATGCGCGCGAGCCGCCAGGTGGCCTGCGACGCGCCGTGCCAGAGCTCGGCCACGAAATAGGCGAGGGCCAGGACCACGAACGGCAGCGCCGTGTAGTAGTGGTACTGGAACGCCGCCCGGTCGATGCGAGCCCACGGGATCCACTGGGCGGCGTAGCCGACCATGATCAGGGCGAGTGCCAGGCTGCGCCGACGGTAGGCCATGACGCTCACGAACAGAAGCGCAGGCACGCTCAGCCACCAGATCACGAGGTTGCCCGCGTCGTAGATCGCGGCGGACGTCCCTGCCCCGAGGCCCTCCTGGTAGAACCACACCGGCTTGAGGTTCAGCGGCCAGGCCCACCACGGCGAGGACGCAGGGTGCGGCGTCGTGAGGCCGTTGTGGTAGTTGTACATCTGGCCGGTCAGGTCGAGGAGCGTCTGGCCGGTGTGGCCGGGCGGCCAGCCGGTGACGAGCTGGTGGTTCTCGACCATCGCCCAGGGGATGTACGAGATGACGTAGATCGCGACGGGAGCACCGCGAGGCAGACGGCCATCCAGACGACCGGTAGGCCCAGGAGCCAGCCGAGGCGGAGCCAGCCATCGGGCGGGCGGCGCCGGCGGCTCCAGGCGGTAGGCCGGGTCGTCTGGCGGCCGGGGGCGCCGCCAGCGGCCCGAAGCCCAGCCGGCCGACCCAGCGTGAAGAGCACCAGCACGGCCAGCGAGCCGAGCCCGAGCACGATGGCCAGGCGCAGCGGCGTGAGCGCGAAGCGCCCCGACGACCAGCTCGGCATCGGGCCGACCGAGCGCGACCGGCGCCGAAGAAGACGAGCGCCCCGAGAGCGGCCGGCGCGATCACGCCGAAGCGCATCTCGTCGTCGGTCCACGCGATCGGATGGAAGATCGCGGCGACGACCGCGAGGAGCGTCAGCGCGACCATCACGAGAAGGAACGTCAGGTTCCCGAAGCCCTGCCCCTCGGGCACGCTCATCGCCATGTAGCCCAGCACGCCGGTCAGCGCGATGAGCCCCAGGATCGCGACGACCCGCCCGAGCGCGCTGCGCACGAGGATGAGCAGGGCGATCCCGCCGATCGCGTAGAGCGCGACCCACTTGCTCGCGAGCGCGAGGCCGAGCAACGCGCCGATGAGCGGCATCCCGACCCAGAACGCCGCCCGACTCCGCCACCAGCCCGTCCAGACCGCGGCGAAGAGTGTGTAGGCCGCGACGATGAAGAAGCCGACGTAGATGTCGTTCATGCCGATGCGCGACTGGACGAAGAACATCCCGTCGGCGAGGACGAACACCGCGACGAGGCCGGCGACGAGCCGGCGCTTGAAGAGGATCCGCGCAAGCAGGTACAGGCAGGCTGCCGTCAGCGCCCCGAGGATGACGCCGGGCATCCGCCAGGCGAAGGCGTGCGAGCCGATCTTGATCGTCGACAGCGCCCCGTCGGGGTCGAAGACGAGCAGCTCCTGGCGGTCGACCGAGGGCCAGTCGGCCTCGACGTCGGACGCCCAGGCGACCGGCGTGAACCCGTCGGCCAGGCGGGCGTCCGCGAACACCGCACTCCCGCGGGCCTCGATACTCCCGTGGGGCTCGACGACATAGACGGTCCACGGCCGGCCGGGGTGGCGCCGGCTGCCGGAACGGTCCGGCGTCCGGGGCGAGCCCGAGGATGTGGACCATCTGGCTCGCCTCGTCATAGACGACCTTCGTGCCGGGTGCCGGGAGGGGGTGGGTGCCCTGGTCGACCGGGCCGTCGGTGGCCTTGTCGCCGCCGATCACGATGACGTGGTAGGTCGGCGTGGTCGGCAGTCCGGCCGTGGCGTACAGCATCGGGTCCTCGAGGCCGGTCACCTCGGCGAGGCCGTGGGCGCCTCCCTCCATCCCGAGCGTGGAGATCACCGACGGGCCGGCCGGGTCGATGAACGTGACCCCGTCGGTCGTCGCCGCGGCGACCCGGGCGACGTCCTGGATCTGGATCCCGGGCAGCCGCCCATCGGCGATCGCGGTCTCGACCTTCGTGCGCGTCTCGCTGGTGCCGGGGTTCCCGAGGATGACCGTGGGCTCGGTCCGCGTCGAGGTTCGCCTGGTACTCGGCCGCATCGCCGCCGAGGAGCTCGGCCAGCACCGCGGCCTCGGCGGCATGGTCCCCGAGCTCGGCGGTGGTCGCCACGAGCGCCGCGCCGTTGCCGCCGTCGGCGAGGTCCGCGAGGCCGGGCACGTCGAGGCCACCCGCGGCCGCCCCCGTCACGATGTCCAGGGCCTCGAGACGGTCGCCCGAGCCGACCATCACGGTCGTGCCGTCCTTGGTGACGTACAGGAGGTCGACGGCCGCGGCGACCTGGCCAAGGGGCTGTGGCGTCACCCCGGCCGCGGCGGCATCGGGCCCGATGGAGGTCAGACCGAGCGTGGCGACGCGTCCGTCATCGAAGCCGGCCACGAGCTGCTCGCCGTTCGGATCGATCGTCAGGGCGCTGACGCCCGGCGCCGGGACCGTCGAGATCAGCTCGCGGCTGCGCAGGTCGTAGGTGCGGATCTCCGAGCCGGTGGCGACGTGAAGGCGCTCGCCGGCCCGGCCGCCCGGCAGCGTCTCGTCATCGCGCCGGGGCTCGATGACCGATGCGCGGACGGGCACGCCGAGGTTGCTCGTGGCGCTGACGTGGTCCTCGCCCCAGGCCATGATGCCGAGCGCCATGCCGTACTTGGCCAGGTGCGGATGGGTCCACTCGTAGATGTCGTGCGAGATCCCGTACCGCCAGTCCTGGAGGAACTCCGTGGCCGTCCGGGCGTGGTAGACCTCGTCGAAGTGCATCTGGAACGGCTCGGGCAGCCGGAACGTCCGGAGCGTCAGGCTCGCGATCACGAGGATCGCCAGGATCCACAGGTCCAGGCGGTCGATCCGGCCGCCGCCTTCGCCGCGCAACGTCGCGCTCCGGTCCGGGCGGATGGGGCGTTCGCCGAGGCGGTCCCGGAACCAGCCGACGACCCCGCTCTCGGCGAACCCGAGGGGCCTCGACCAGGTCGGCATCGTCGCAAGCGCGACGGCCGAGCCCGCTGTGGCCGTCGCGCCACCGCCCGCAACGGGTGCGACCGACGCCGCGGCCGGGACGCCGACGCCGGGCCGCGCCTGCGGCTGCCCGGGCGGCTCCGGCGAGCGGTCGAGCGGTCGGCGGTCGTCCCGGCCGTCGGCGACCGCCTCCGCCTCCCAGGGCTCGATCGAGGCGCGCTCGAGCTCGTCGGCGAGCCGGTCGCGCGCGCCCGTCCGCAGCTGGAACGCGCACCAGACGAACGCGAGCGTGTGGAGCAGGACCACGAGGGCGACGCCCGCCTGGGACCGGATCGCTGGCCCGATCCCCAGCCAGTCGCTGATCGACGGGTTGTCGGTGTAGAGCGTCGTGAGGACGACGTACATGTTGGCGAAGGTCGCCACGCTCAGGACCGCGTAGGCGACCCGCCACCGCGGCGAGATCGCGGCGAGGATGATGGCGAGCGCGAAGAACGGGTAGCCGTAGCGCTCGTGGACACGGGTCGGCAGGACGAAGAACGCGAGCGCGAGGACGGCAAGCCCGACGAGCAGGGTGAGCCGGTCGGGCTCGCGAGCCACCACCCACAGGACGACGAGGAACGCCCCGACGAGGAGGGCGATCCCGATGGCGATCGCCGGGACGACACCGAACACCGCGCTGCCGGCGCCGCATTGCTCGGCGCCGAGAGCCGCGTCGCAGACCCACTGGCCCGTGCCCGCGAGGCTGGCCCCCGTGTCCGAGACGATCATCGCCCACGGGTTGTAGGCGTTCACCGTCAGGTACGGGTAGCCGCCACCGGCGACGGCGATCTGCTGGATGAGCCCGACGGGGGTCAGCGCGAACGGGATCGAGAGGATGACCGCGGTGGCGAACCCGGCTGCGGCCGTCGTCAGGATCCGGACCGGGCGCCCGGACCGCTCCGTCGTCGTCGTCGTCGTCCGCCGGTCGGCCAGAACGCGTGCCGGATGGTCACGACCGCGACGAGCGGGACGAGGATCCCGAGCTGGGGCTTGATGATCGCCGCGATGACGGTGAACACGGCTGCGCGCTCGGTCCGGCCGCGCCACAGCTCGCGCAGGCCCAGGAGCAGGAACACGACGCCGAACGAATCGACCTGGCCCCACACGACGCTGTCGAACCAGCTGATCGGGTTGGCCACCGCGACGAACGCCGCCGCGAGCGCGAGCCGGCGTCGGCCGCCGAGCTCGAGGACCATCGAGTGGACCAGCCAGCCGACGGCGAGGTCGGCGAGGACCGGCGGGATCTTGATCAGGTCGCCGACGCCGCCGACGGCCTTCCCGACGAGCCCGACCAGCCACAGGACGTACAGGTAGCCGGGCGTGTAGTCGTGGAAGAAGTCGCGGTCGTAGAAACCCCACGGGCCGTGGTCCGCGAGGTCGGCCGCCCAGAACCGGAAGGCGCTCAAGTCGACGCCGAAGCCGGATCCCGGGAGCAGGTATGCGATGATGAGGCGGAGGGCGAGCCCGAGCGCGAGGACCATCACGACCGCGCCGACGGCCCCGCGCATCCCGGTCGACGACGACGGCGTTCGTGTGCCTCGCTCGGTCCCGCCGGATGCGGGGCGGGTCACCGGGAACGGCTCCTGCACGAGCGTGGAAGGTGGATCGGAGCGTAGCACAGGGTCGCCGGACGAGCCCCTCGGACCTGCTGCCGGTCATCGCCGTGGCGGTGGTCGCGTTCGCGGCCGCCCGGCTCGCCCTGCTGCCCGGCGTCGCGTTCTGGGACACCGGGGAGTTCCAGACCGTCGGCCCGCTTATGGGCACGGCCCACCCGACGGGCTTCCCGACGTACGTCCTGCTGGGCTGGCTCGCCTCGGTCGTCCTGCAGCCATTCGGCGAGCCGGCGTTCCGGATGAACCTTCTGTCGGCCATCTGCCTGGCGGTCGCCGCCGGGCTCACCGTCGACCTGGTGCGGGCCCTGACCGGCTCGGCGGCGCTCGGGGTGGTCGCCGGGCTGGGGCTCGCGCTCACGCCGATCGCCTGGGCGATCGGGACGCACGCGGACGCCCACGCCCTGCACCTCGCGCTCCTGGCGATCCTGCTCCGCGTGCTGGTGGCCTGGGAGGACCGTGTCCGCGGACCGCTCGCGCGCGACAACGCCGACCGGTTCCTGGTCGGTGCGGCGGTGGTCTTCGGATTGTCGGTCGGCAATCACTCGCTGACGCTCCTGCTGGCCATCCCCGTGGGCCTGTACGTGCTCGCGGTCGCCCCTGACATCTGGCGCCGTCCCCGGCTCGTCGTCGCGTGCGTGGCCGCCCTCGCGATCACGCTCGTCGTCGTCTACCTGGAGCTGCCCCTGCGCGCGGGCCCGTTCCGGGCAGGGCTGGTCTATGGACGGCCGGACACGTGGGATGGTTTCTGGTACGTGGCCCTCGCGGAGCAGTTCCGCGGCAGTCTCCTCGACCCGTTCGTCGACCTGACGGGCAAGGTCGGGCTGCTTGGATCGCTGACCTTCAGGCAATTCGGGCTGCTGGCGTTCGTGATCCCGGTCGGCTTCGTGGCGACGGTCATGCGCCGGCCGCGCTACGCCCTCCTGACCGGGTCAGCAGTCCTCATCACCTGCTTCTTCGCGGCCTCGTACATCAACGCGGACATCAGCCGCTACTACCTCGGGCCGATCCTGATCGCCTGGACGTGGCTCGCGATCCTCGCCGGGATGGTCGCCGAGTCCATCGCCGCGAGCCTCGGTCTCGGGAACGTGTCGTGGGCGGCCGGGGGCCGGGCCGGCGGCGTCTCGAACCGGATCGCGCTGCCGGCCGTCCTGATCGCGGCGCGTCATGCTGGCCCCGACGCTCCTCGCCATCCCCAGCCGGCTCGCTTCGGTCGACGAGAGCCGCGACCACCTGGCGGCGGCCTGGCTCGACCGCGTCCTGCCACTCCTCGAGCCGGACGCGATCGTCGTCTCGTGGTGGAGCTACTCGACCCCGCTCTGGTACGCCCAGAAGGTCGAGGGGCTCCGGCCTGATATCTTCATCGCCGACGACCGGACGCGCCTCGACCAGGGCCTGGGCGGGCCGTCGGACGTCATCGACGCCAACCTTGGCCGGCGCCCCGTGTACGTGCTGCGCCAGAACCCCGCCGACATCGACGAGCTCGCCCGCCGCTATGAGCTCGAGACTCTCACGCCACAGGAGGCAGGTTTGCTGGTCCGCGTGATCGGCCCCCGAGCGGCCACATGACCCGGGTCGAACGGCTGTCGTACTTCTTCCCGGCGCACAACGAGGAAGCCAACATCGAGGGTCTCGTGGCCGAGGCGCTCGAGACGTTGCCGGCGCTCGCCGAGCGATTCGAGATCATCGCGGTCGACGACGGGTCGCGCGACGCCACCGGGCGACTCGCCGACGAGCTGGCGGCCCGCGCATCCGGACCTCGTTCGCGTCGTCCACCACCCGACCAACCTCGGGTACGGGGCGGCCCTGCGCTCGGGCTTCGCCGCGGCACGCTACGACCTCATCGCGTTCACCGACGGCGACCGCCAGTTCAAGGTGGCCGACATCGGCCGCCTGACCGCCCGTTCCGTCGAGCCGGACGCGCCCGACGTCGTCCTCGGGTTCCGGATCAAGCGGGCCGACGCGTTCATCCGGCTCGGCCTATGCGCGGATCTTCCGGCTCGCCAATCGGACCTTCTTCGACCTCCGGGTCACCGATGTCGACAGCGCCTGCAAGCTCTTCCGGCGAGCGGCGCTCGAGGACGTCCGGGTGGAATTGGACGGGGCGTTCTTCTCGGCGGAGCTGCTCATCAAGCTGCGCGAGGCCGGACGCACGGTCGTGGAGGTCGGGGTGCCCCACTATCCGCGGACCGCCGGCTCGGCGACCGGGGCGAAGCCGTCGGTCATCCTGCGGGCCGTGCGCGACTTCTGGCGACTGCGCCTGTATCTCTGGGTGAACCAGCGACGGGCGCTGCGGCGGGGCGAGCCCATCCTCGCCGACGGGCCGCGACTCGACTAGCTGTTGCGGCGGCCCTCGGTGTCGGGGTCGACGTCGAGCGAGTTGACGAAGTCCCGGAAGACGTCCAGCCGCGCATCGACGACTTTCTCGCCGGTCGTTTCGAGTTCCATCCCGGGCTCGCTGTCCTCGTCGTCGAGCGCGCTGTCGGCACCGAGCCCGGCCTGCTCGAGGACGGCATCCGCCGCGAAGATCCGGACGCCGGCCCGGACCGCGAGGGCCAGCGCGTCCGACGGCCGCGCGTCGATCTCGACCGTTCCGCTCGCCCCTTCGAGGATCAGGCGGGCGTGGAACGTCTCGTCGGCGAGCTCGGAGATGACGACGCGGTCGACGCGGACGCCGAGCTGTTCGAGGGTCGTCGCGAAGAGGTCGTGGGTGAGGGGGCGCTCCGGGGAGAGGCCCTGGAGCTTCATCGCGATCGCGCTCGCCTCCCAGGGGCCGATCCAGATCGGCAGGTAGCGGTCGCGGTCGGTCTCCTTGAGGATCACCACGTGCCGGCTCGACAGCATGTGGACGCGCACGCTCTCGACGACCATCTCCACGAGTTCGGTCTCCGGCATCGATCGATTATCCCACGGCGGCCGGGGCCGGCGGCCTGCCCGGGCGGCCCGGGATGCCCGCCAGGACGCGCGCCACCACGGCGCCCGCGACGAACCCGCCGATGTGGGCGAAGAACGCCACGCCGCCGCTCGTTTCGACCATCCCGATCGAGGTCAGGCCGTCGATCAACTGGAGCACGAACCAGAACCCCAGCACCAGGACCGCGGGGACGTCGATGAGCTGATAGAAGAAGCCCAGGAACACGAGCGACGTGATGCGCGCCCGCGGGAAGAACACGAGGTACGCCCCCAATGCCGCGGCGATCGCACCCGACGCACCGAGCGACGGGATCGTCGAATTCGGTGCGACCGCCACCTGGGCGAGTCCGGCGGCCACGCCGCCCGTCAGGTAGAAGACGAGGAACCCGAGCCGTCCGAGGCGGTCCTCGACATTGTTCGCGAAGATCCAGAGATACAGCATGTTGCCGAGCAGGTGCAGCCAGCCGGCATGCATGAACTGGCTCGTGACGAGGGTGGCCGTCTCCACGGACAGGAAGTCGCCACGGCCCCACGCGGCGGTGAGGTCGGCCGGCACGACGCCCCACTGCGTGACGAACACGTCGAGCGCGTCTTCGCCGCCGCTCGCGAGGAGCCAGAGCTCGTAGGCGAAGACCACGAAGCAGGCCACCACGATGCCGATGGTCACGACCGACGTGCGCCGCGTCGGGTTGGCGTCGCGCAGCGGGATCACCGCGGACCCTCGGTTACGGCTTCTTGGTCGGCTTGGCGGACGGCTCGGCAGGACTGGGGGACGCCGCGGCCGACGGCTCGGGCGACGCCGGGGCGGTGTCGGGGACCGCCTCGAGCAGCGTCTGGTGGACCCCGTCCTTCGAGATCCACATCAGCGTCGCGGGAACGTCCTCGACAGCCGGGGTGACCGCGATCGCGCGGATGTCCGCCCAGTCGGGGGCGTTGCCGGCCGCGCGGTACTGGGCCACGTAGTCGCCGTCCACCTTGTCGATGGCGATGACCCGGCCGTTCGGCTGGTCGTAGACGTAGACGACGCCCTCGCGTTGTCTCGGTCCGCCGCCGATCAGCGAGTACTTCGGGACAGCCCGGAGCAGCTCGTCACCGGGCAGCTTGGCCTTCCAGCCATCGTCCTTGCCCGAGTGGAACCGCTCGAGCACCCCGTCCTCGATGACGAACAGGTCACCATCGATGAACAGCGCGCTCATGCCGTCGACCGGTCGGGCGGTCACGAGCCACCCGGTCGAAGCGATCGGATATCCGCCGCCGTCGGCCGCCGGGGAATAGGCCCGGATCTGCTGTTCGGACGGGTCGACCACGTAGAGCTTGTACAGGCCCCGGCCCTCGTCCTGCAGATACGTCCCGATCGCGGTGACGTCGTCGCCCCACGATGCGGAGCCGCTGACCTTGATCCGCTTGAGCGTGCCCTTCCCGCTCGCGTTCGACGGTCGCCATCGCCACAGGGTGTTCTTCGAGTCGAGGATCAGGAGGTCCGACCCACCGACGGACAGGAAGCGCGGCGTCGCCATGGTCGCGTTGTCGGCCTTCTGGCCGGCCCGGGCCACGACCGTGGCCTTCTTGGCCTTCTGGTCGATGCGGTAGACGGTCTTGGTCGAGCGGTCGAGGACGTAGGGCGCGCCGTCGGGTCCCTTGACCAGGCCTCCGAGGTCGATCGGATCGGCGCCCTCGCCAGGCGTGAAGGTGAAGATCGTCGACGAGGCCACCGGCACGACGCCATAGAGGCGGTCGAGACCGTCGGTCGCCTGCTTGCGCAGCGGTTCGATGACCGCGGCGCTGACGCTGGCCTCCTCGGCGGCGTCGAGCTGCTGATAGGCCTCGGTCAGGAGCTCCTTGGCCTGGGACGGGTCGTCCACGACGAGATCGACGCCGGGGCCCTTTACCTTGGCGAGGTTCTCCTTGGCCGTGTCGAGGGCCTCCTGGCCCGTGTTGGCCGATTTGATGGCCTCCTGGCGACCCTGGCCGCCGAAGACGTACACCCCGAACCCGAGCCCCGCTGCGACGACCAGGAGCGCGAGCACCGCGAGCGCTGCGCGACGCTGGGTCTGGCGGCGCGAGGCCAGGGGCGTGACTCGCCGGTAGGCGGGCTTGCGGCGGGGCATGAGCTCCTGGACTCGGCCGACGACCTTCTCCATGGCCCCGCCCGCGGCGACCCGGGCGTTGCCGGCGGCGGCGCTGACCGCCACGCCCGCGGCCTGCACGTTGTCGGCCAACGGGATCGGCGAGCGGTCGGGGGCGCCGGCGAGCGGCTCGGCGGGCTTGACCGGCACCGGGGCGCGTCCGCGGGCCGTGGCGGAGACCTCGCCCGCCTCGAAGGCGATCGCCCCGTCGCTGCCGGCTCCACCGTCGGCCACGAACCGGTGATGGAGGTGCTCCATGGCCGACTGGGGGTGGAGCGTCAGCATCGCGTCCTTGAGCTCGTCCGCGCCCAGCTTGGCCATCACGTTGGGCGATACCAGGACGAGCGAGTCGCCGACCGACACCTCGCCGCGCCACACGTCGGGCTCGAGCTCGCCCGACGGCAGGCCGCGTTCCCGATGCGGGTCGGGGAGCGTCGAGAGGCGCGCCTGGCGGATGAGGTAGGCCTCGGCCGGCCCGACCGTGGCGACGTACATCTCGTTGCCCCGGACCACGGCGACAGCCACGCCGATCGGCCCGTTCGCGTCCGAGGACTTCAGGCCCAGCCGGTCGGCCTGGTGGGCGAGCCGCTTGTTCGCGGTGCCGATCGCCTTCTGGAGGCAGACCCGGATCCCCGCCGATTCGTCGTAGTAGTACTCGTTGCGGATCGTCTCGGCGGCGAGGCGCGTCGCCTCGAGCGCGTGGCGCGAGCTGATGCGGGAGGTGACGAGCAGGTAGAGCAGGCCCTTGGAACGGGCGACCGACCCCACGCTGGGCTCGACGACGACAAGCGTGTCCGGCGAGTCAGGGAGGCGGTCGTGTTCGGCGACGACGCCGAGTTTCATCTGGAGTCGGACGGCCATGCGGGCCTCTCGTGGTCGGGCGGACCCCCCAGCCCGGAGGGGGGCGGGGCGTTCGAGCGGCGGACGATCCCGGTACGATCGGGGACGGACGCCCCGAGATGGCTGGCAGGTGCGGGGGATTATACGCGGGGACCTCCGCGCCGGACGTGGACGCGCAACTCGCGCACGCCGAGCCCCCCGGGCGAGGTCGCGAACGCGGCGAGCAGCTCGGACGATCGAAGGCGCAGCTCCTGCGCGACGATCGGGGCGTCCGCCTCGACGTCGACCGCGAATCCCTCCAGGCGGACGACCCGGCACGACCCGGCCGCCGCGGGCACGCGCTCCGCGACGAGCGCCTCGAACGTGGCCATCGCCCGCGAGAGGCGCAGCTCCTCGTCGAGGCCGAGCGCCCGGGCAGCGTCCGGGATCAGGTCGCCGAGACGGACCATCGGCCGGCGTCTGGGGCTCACGGGATCCGGGCCCGGCGGTTCACGGGCGGCCGGCCGCACCGGCGGCGTCCGGGACGAGGCGGGCGCCGTCCGGCTCGGCGCGCACCTCCCAGGTCGTGGCGATCGCGCGCAGCGCCGGGTCGAGGTCGTCGAGCGTCGTCGTGGTCACGAACGCCTGGGGCAGCTCCGCGATCCGCCGGACGAGGTGCGAGCGCCGGTCCGGGTCGAGCTCCGAGAACACGTCGTCGAGCAGAAGGAGCGGCGGGCGGCCGTCGATGGCCGTCAGCAGGTCGAGCTCTGCGAGCTTGAACGACAGGATCGCCGTCCGCTGCTGGCCGCGCGACGCGAAGCCCGCCAGGTCACGCCCGGCCAGCTCGAAGACCACGTCGTCGCGGTGCGGGCCGACGAGCGTCGCCCCGTTCCAGACCTCCTTGTCGGCGGTCTCCACGAGGCGGCGGGCCAGGGCGTCGCGCGGCGTCTCGCCGGGCGCGGCCGGGGCATTCGTGCTGTAGCGCACCGCCAGCGCGGCCGCGGCCGCCTCCTCGGGGGCGATCTCGGCATGGGCCGCGGCGAGCGGGCCGGCCAGTTGCTCCAGGAGGCGCAGCCGGTCGGCGACGATCCGCCCGCCCGCGTCGAGCAGGGCCCCGTCCCAGAACCGGAGCTCGTCGCGCGACGCGCCTTCCTCGCGGATCGCCCGGAGCAGGCCGTTGCGCTGCTGGAGCGTCCGCCCGTACGTCGAGAGCGCGCTGGCGTAGCCCGGGAAGGCCGAGCTCGCGAGCTGGTCGATCGCGGCGCGCCGGAGTCCCGGCGATCCCGCGACCAGCAGCATCTCCTCGGGTGCGAAGACGACGACCCGCAGCGGGCTCTCGAGCGCGCCGGCCCGGCGGCCGACGCCGTTCACCCGGAGGCGCTTGCGGCCGGCCGGTGCCACCGACCCCTGAGCGGACGATCGCCACCTCGACGACGTCCCGGCCGAGATGGCCCTCGATCCGGGCGAGGTCCGTGCCCCAGCGGATCAGCTCGCCGTCGGTCGAGGTGCGATGCGACCGGCCCCAGGCCAGCAGCACGATCCCCTCGAGCAGGCTGGTCTTGCCCGCGGCGTTCGGACCCACGATGAGCTGCGGACCGGGCCCGAAGGCCGCGTCGAGCGCGGCGTATCCGCGGAGGTCGAGCAGGCTGATGGAGTCGAGCAGGGTCTCCCCGGTCCGGGCGCCGCCGGTCCGGCCTCCGGTCGTCGCTAGGAGGTCGTCCGGACGGGCATGACGACGTGGATGTAGTGGTCGTCCCCGATGGGCTTGAAGACCCCCGGCGAGAGCGGCCCGTTCAGCTCGAGGGCGAACTGGTCGGCGTCGACATTCGTGAGGACGTCGGCGAGGTAGCGGGCGTTGAAGGCGATCGTCGTCCCGTCACCCTCGACCGCGGCCTCCACCTGGCCGACGTGGTCCCCGACCTCGGCGTTGGCGCTGACCGTGATCCCGGCCTCGCCGTCGGCCCCGATCTGGAGCTTCACGATGTTGGCCGACTCGTGGGCGATGAGGGCCGCCGGTCGGACGGCCCGCAGGAGCTCCTCGCGATCGAGCACGGCCCGTGTCGAGTGGTCCTTCGGCACGACCTGCTGGTAGTTCGGGAACTGGCCGTCGATCAGGCGGCTCACGAGGTCGATCCCGTCGAGGTGGAAGAGGACCTGGTTGCGGCCGCTGGCCAGGACGATCTCGACCGGGTCGTCGACATCGGCCAGGACCCGGGCCAGCTCGTTGAGGGCACGGGCCGGGATGACGACGCTCGTCTCCGGCACCGCGTCGAGGACCTCGATCGTCTTGACCGCGATCCGGTAGTTGTCGGCCGCGGCGAGGGTGAGCTGGTTGCCCTCGAACTTGGCCAGGACACCGGTCAGGATCGGTCGGGCCTCGTCGCTCGCGGCCGCGAAGGCGGTCTCGTTGAGGGCCCGCCGCAGGACGTTCTGGGCGACGCGCGTCGTCGGCCGCTCGCCGGCGGTCTGGATGGCCGGGAACTCCTCGGCCTCGATGCCCTTGATGTGGGTCTCGAACCGTCCGCTGCGCAGGTGGAGCGACTCGCCCGGTCCGAGCTCCAGGTCGACCTTGTCGCCGGCCGGCAGCGAGTTGACGAGATCGGTGAGGAGCTTGGCCGGGACCGTGGTCGCGCCGTCGGTCTCGATCTTGCCCGGGACCCAGTACGTGATGCCGATCTCGAGGTTCGTCGCGGTCAGCTTCAGCCCGCCGTCCTCGGTCTTGAGCAGCACGTTGGCCAGGACCGGCAGGGTGCTCCGGCTGGACACGGCACGGCTGACGATGGACAGGCCTCGCGCCAGATGCTCCTGCATCACCGAGAGTCTCACGTCGGGTTCACTCCAAGCATGTCGTGACTGCGGGCGGTGCGACCGTGTCGCGGATGCAGGCCGTCGGCGATCGCTCGCGCAGCGGGCCCCGGGCTGTCCGCGTGGGGTCGTGGGTATCTTCTCTCTATCTTCTCACCCCGTCATCATCACCATCAGGGTGTGGAGCGCGTGGACGTTCCCGTGCGGCGCCGTTCGCCGGCGACGTGGACGAGGGGGGCCGGACGGTGGACGGGCGGGCTCGGGGCGGGGAGCGCGTCGGTGTGCCGCGGTGGACGATCCCGACGGGCGTCCACAGAGGGCCTCGACCGGGCGTGAGCCGTCAACGACCGACGGTCGCGGATGTCCACATCGGGTAGGGCTTTTCCACGGATTCCGCGCGGTTATCCACACGAATCAGGCGAAGAAGGTCCCGGCGAGCCCCACGAAGGGGCATCGGGCGTCGCAGCGACCGTGCCGGCCGCGCGGGTCTAGTCGGCGTAGATGAGCTCCCGAACCGCGGCGATCTCACGCCGGAGCTCGTCGTTGACCGCCGATTCGCGGGTGATCTTGTCGCAGGCGTGGAGGACCGTCGAATGGTCCCGTCCGCCCAGCTCCGCGCCGATCCGCAGGAGCGACACATCGGTCTCCTCGCGCATCAGGAACATCGCGATCTGGCGCGGCATGACGATCGACTTGTCGCGCTTCTGGCCCTGGAGCACGTCGAGCGGGACGCTGTAGTAGTCCGAGACGGCCTTGGCGATGCGCTCCGGCGTCACCTGGCGCTTCTTCGGGTTGTACAGGACGTTCGAGAGGACCGCCTGGGCGAGCTCGATGCTGATGGGCGTCGCGCCCATGCTCGCGAAGGCGATGATCCGGTTCAGCGCGCCTTCGAGCTCGCGGATGTTGCTCACGACCTTGCGCGCGATGAACTCGATGACGTCCGACGTGATCGGGCAGCGCACCCTCCTCGGCCTTGGCTCGCAGGATCGCGATGCGCGTCTCGAGGTCCGGCGCCGTCAGGTCGGCGATGAGGCCCCATTCGAAGCGGCTGCGGAGCCGCTCCTCGAGCGTGAGGATCGCCTTCGGCGGCCGATCGGAGGACATCACGATCTGCTTGCCGTCCTCGTGGATGGCGTTGAACGTGTGGAAGAACTCCTCCTGGGTCCGCTCCTTGTCGGCGATGAACTGGATGTCGTCGATGAGGAGCAGGTCGATGCGCCGGTAGCGGGCGCGGAAGTCGTCGATCTTGCCCTGCTGGATCGAGGTGATGAACTCGTTCGTGAACTTCTCGGACGTCGCGTAGACGACGCGCTTGCGCGGGAACTTGGCGATGACCTGGTTGCCGATCGCGTGCATCAGGTGGGTCTTGCCGAGGCCGACCCCGCCGTACAGGAACAACGGGTTGTATGCGTGGCCTGGGCGCTCGGCGACCGACAGGCTCGCGGCATGGGCCAGGCGGTTGGCCGAGCCCACGATGAAGTTGGCGAACGTGTAGCGGGGGTTGATGTTGGTGGTGCCGCCCTCGCCCCCGACCCGGGTGGGCTCGACCCGGACCTGGCTCGAGCCGGCAGGATCCGCCGGCCTGAGCTGGGTGGCCGCCCGGTCGCCGTCGGGCGACCCGTCCGTCGGGGCCGCCGCAGGGGCGCTGCCGATGACGAACTCGACCTGGACGCTGTAGCCGACGATCCGGGCCAGGGTCTGGCTGATCAGGGACCGATAGCGCGTCTCGAGCCAGTCCTTGGCGAAACCGTTGGGGACCGAGATCCGGAAGCGTTGCTCATCCACGTCGACCAGCTGCGTGTCCCGCAGCCACGTCTCGTAGTTGGCCGGCGAAAGCGACACCTGCAGCTCTCCTAGAGCCGCTCGCCAGACCTGCTTCGCGTCCATTCGTTCGATCGGACCTGTGATACGGGGTGGACGGTGGATGGGTAGCGTTGACCAGGGAACCGGGCGAGGGGCCGGGGCATGCGAGCGCTCTCGAGATGGCCGACGTCGCACCGGGCGATGCGTGTTCCCGGGAGCCCTGGTGGCAGGGATTCCGGGCCTCCCGCAGGCGTCCCGGCGCCGATGGGCCCGGAGAGGATAGCACCGGCGGAAGGGGCGTCGCAAGGCGATTCTGTCATACTCCCGGGGAGTATCCATGCGTGACGGCCCCGAGCCCTGCCAGTTCCGGGCGGCGGCCCTCGCGCGTGCGCGGAAGCACCATCACCTGGAGGGCCGGACGATCGGGTCGGACCTCCCCGGCGGCCCTGACGCCGGCGTCCTCGATGATGGGGCATGTCGGTCGGCTCGCGCGGCACCGGCCGTGTTGACAAGGTTTGACACCCCTTCGAAGCGGGCCGTATCATCCGCCGGACGACGACGCGCTCCGCGCTTTCGGGCGCCGGGCGCGTTTGCGTGCCTCTAGGGGTCGAACAACGACATCGTCCCAGAGGCCGGACGGAGAGGATCCCGGACCAACCCCATGAAGCAGACCTACCAGCCAAAGAAGCGCCATCGCGCCAAGGAACATGGGTTCCGCGCCCGGATGAAGACGACCCCGGGTCGCCGCGTCCTGGCAGCGCGACGGGCACGCGGTCGAAAGCGGCTGACGGCCTGACGACGGAGCGCGGCCCTAACTCGCCGCGGCTCGAGATGCTCTCCCACCCAAAGGACTTCACGGCGATCGGTGGAACCGGGACGACGCGGTCCCATCCACTGTTCACCGCCAGGTTCCTGCGGACCGACCTCGAGACGACCCGGTTCGGGCTGTCGACCGGGCGAAAGCTCGGCGGCGCTGTCGTCCGCAACCGGGTCCGCCGGCGACTCCGCGAGGCGCTCAGGGTGATGGCGCCCTCGTTCCAGCCTGGCTGGGACGTCCTCATCATCGCCCGGCCCGCGATCGTCGAGGCCGACCATGACGCGCTGGTCGGGGCGTTGCGCCGGACCCTGACCAGGGGCGGCGCCCTTGGAGGACCAGACGCGTGAAGCGCATCGGGATCGGGTTGATCAAGCTCTACCGGATCGTCTTCGCGTGGCTGCCGGCCAGTTGCCGGTTCGAGCCGACCTGTTCCCGCTACACGGAGCAGGCGATCGAGAAGTACGGCCTCCTCAAGGGCAGTTGGATGGGCGCCAAACGGATCGCCCGCTGCCATCCCTGGAATCCGGGCGGGTATGACCCGGTCCGCTAGCGAGGCGTTCGGCTCGTGACACGCTCCCGCCTCCGCCGGATCCCGTTCGGGACGATCGGGTTCCTGATCCTCGTCGTCCTCCTGGTGGTGGCGTGCGCGCCTGGCGGCGCTACCAGCTCCGGCGGTGCCTCGCCGTCGCCGTCCTACCATCCGCCGCTGACGCCGGCGCAGCCGGGCGCCGACCCTATCAGCCTCCTCGCCTGGCTCTTCAACCCGATCTTCCAGGCCATGTTGATCATCATGGTCGGGGTCTACTCGTTCCTCGAGGGCCTGGGCGTGCCCGCGGCCATCGGCTGGGCGATCGTCGTCCTCACCCTGGTGGTCCGGACCATCGTGATCCCGCTCGTGCGCAAGCAGCTGGTCTCGCAGCGCCGGATGCAGCTCCTCCAGCCCGAGGTCAAGGAGATCCAGAAGCGCTACAAGGGCGACGCGATGAAGGCGCGGGTCGCCCAGCAGGAGCTGTTCAAGGAACGCGGCATCAACCCGCTCGCCGGCTGCTTCCCGCTCCTGCTCCAGATGCCCCTGCTGTTCATCATGTATTCGGTCATCCAGAACGGCCTGACCAACGTGGATCCGACCGCGATGCTGACGGTCTTCGGCGTCCAGGTCGTCCCGCTCACGTGCACGAACCTCAACGCCGCCGGGGTTCCCGACGCGAGCCTGGGTCCGTGCATCGACACGATCATCCCGATCCTCGGCGGTATCGACGTCAGCAAGCCATCGACGATCTTCGCGATCGCCGGGTTCGGGATCAGCATCCTCGCCATCGGGTCGGCCATGCTCCAGCTGGTGCAGTCGCGGATGATGATCCCGCCGGCCACCGGCGACGACGATCCCAACACGAAGATCCAGCGGCAGACGATGCTCTTCCTGCCGCTCATCTCGATCGCCTACGGCGGCTTCCTGCCGGCCGGGCTGTTCATCTACTGGATCACCGCGACGATCTACGGGATCGTCCAGCAGTACCTGATCGTGGGCTGGGGCGGCATGTTCCCGCTCTTCGGCTGGACGCCGGCCTTCGCCGTCGGCCACACCCCGCGATTCCCGGTTTCGATGCCACCACCACCAGAGCCCAGCAAGCGTTCGGCCATCCTGACCGACGCGGACAAGAAGACGACGGCCGAGAAGACGATCCGCCCCCGTGAGCGTGGTCGCCAGGGCCGACGAGGGAGACGACGCTAGATGAGTGCCTACAAGGAGTTCTCCGGCAAGACCGTCGAAGAGGCCCTGCGCCTCGCGCGCGAGGACTTCGGGGCCGGCCTCGAGGACCTCGACTTCGAGATCCTGACGCCCGGCAGCCGAGGCGTGCTGGGCATGGGCGCCGAGCCCGCCCGCATCGTGGCCGCGCCGCGCGCCGCCCTCGGCGGCGCCGCGCCCAAGCGCGAGGCGGCCGCCGCGACGCCGCTGCCCGCCCCCACCCGCGACTACGACGACAGGCCGCCCGCGCCGCGACGACCGGCCGCCCCGCCGGGACGACCGTGGCCCGCGCCGCGACGATCGACCGCCTCGGCCCGTGGACAGGCCCCCCAGGCCCCCCAAGCCACCCAGGTCGACGCGCCCGTCGAGGCGCAGGCTGTCAGCCAGGCCCCGCGGCCCGATGACCGCCCGCCGCGCCGCGACGGCCGCCCGCCGCGCCGGGACGACCGTGGCCCGCGCCGCGACGATCGCCCGCGCGGCGATGCCGCCGGTGGCGGGCTGACCGCGTCCGAGGCCGCCGAGGTGGCCGCCGCGCGCGGTTCCCTCGCATCCGAGCGTGCCGAGCTCGAGGCGGCCGAGGCCTCGCCCGAGGCGCTGGCCGCCGGCAAGGCGATCCTGGAGCAGCTGATGACCCACCTCGGCTTCGAGGTCAAGGTCGAGGTCGACACCGGCGAGACGAGCCGTCTCAACGTGGTCGGCGAGGGGGACGAGCGCGACGCGCTCGGCGCCCTGATCGGTCGCAAGGGCGAGCGCCTTTCGGCGCTCCAGCACCTCGTGAACCTCATGCTGTCCAAGGAGATGGGGTCGTGGACCCGCGTCCTGGTCGATGTCGAGGACTACCGCGGCCGGCGTGAGCGCCAGCTTCGGGACCTCGCGAACAGGGCCGCCGCCCGAGTCGTCGAGACCGGCAAGATGCTCCAGCTGGAGCCGATGCCTGCACTCGAGCGACGCTGGATCCACCTGACGCTGCGCGATCACGCGGCCGTGGCGACGCAGTCGATCGGCGAGGAACCCAACCGTCGCGTCGTCCTCGTCCCGCGCGCGCCGGGCTGACCGGCCCGGCTACGCGAACGACACGCGCATCACAGGCGTCACGCTCGTCGGCCGCTAGCCCGGAGTCGTTCGCGCCACCGGCCGATGCGGCCGGACCCGCCCATCGCGGTCGCCTCCCCTGACGGAGCGGGCACCGCCGCCGCCGCGTGCCGTCGGAGCCCCTGGGCGATCGCCTCCGCCTCGCGCGAATCGACGCCGAACCGGCGCAGCGAGTAGCGCACCATCTGCACCGCCAGCTCACGTTCGCCGTGGACGGCCTGGACGCGACTGCTGACCGCGCGGAGGTGGGCAGCCTCGGTGTCGCTATGGGTGCGGACGACGAAGTCGATGGCGGGGTTGGCCGCGAGTGCACGCTCGACGACCAGGCGCGTGACGTGCGGGTCGGAGCTGGCCACGATGACCAGACGGGCCGTCCGGACATGCGCCCGCTCGAGGACGTCTGCGTTCGAGGCGTCACCGTAGATCGCCGCGATGCCGCGGCTCCGGAGCTGCTCGACCTCACGCCGCTGCAGGGTCAGGACGACGTACCGGAACCCGCGCCGGTCGAGGGCCGGGCCGATGAGGCGGCCGACCCGGCCGAACCCGCACAGGATCGCGTGACCCCGGAGCGGGGTCTCGTCCTCGGTGGCCTCGAGGACGGCGAGGGAGCCGGCCTGCCGCTCGAGCCAGCGGGTGAGGACCGGGAGCGCGCGGAGGCGGCGGTCGAGCGGATCGACGACCCGGAACAGGAACGGGTTGAGTGCGATCGAGATGAGCGAGCTCGCCACGATCAGCTGGAACCCCTCGGTCGGCAGCAGACCGAGGGTCAGCCCGACCGTGCCCAGGATGAACGAGAACTCGCCGATCTGGGCCAGGCCGATGCCGACGGTCAGGCCGATCCGGATCGGGTACCCGAAGAGGGTCACGATCGCGAACTTCACGACCGCCTTCGAGACGACGACGAGCCCGACCATCGCGAGGATCGCGAGCGGATAGGTCACGAGGAACATCGGGTCCAGGAGCATCCCGACCGACACGAAGAAGAGGACCGCGAACGCGTCGCGCAGCGGCAGGGCGTCGGCGGCCGCCTGGTGGCTCATGTCCGACTCGCCGACGACGGCGCCGGCGAGGAACGCCCCGAGGGCGAACGAGACGCCGAACACGGTCGATGAGACGAACGCGATGCCGAGGGCGATGGCGAGGACGGCGAGCGTGAACAGCTCGCGCGAGCCCTGGCGTGCCGACGTGGTCCAGGAGCCACGGGACGAGCCGCGCGCCGCCGACGATCATGACGCACCGCGAAGATCGCCGCCTTGCCGAGCGCGATGGCGACGCTCGCGATCGCGCCCATGC
The DNA here is from genome assembly GCA_963704775.1 of uncultured Chloroflexia bacterium. Classification (GTDB taxonomy): domain Bacteria; phylum Chloroflexota; class Limnocylindria; order Limnocylindrales; family CSP1-4; genus SPCO01. Next base: position 1,104,846 of record CAVPHR010000001.1, read on the forward strand.
CGTCCGTCGCGCCGCCGCCGCTTGTCGCCGAGGAGCGACGCGATCGTCGGGAGCACCACCAGGATGACGACCGTGAACAGGTCCTCGACGATCAGCCAGCCGACCGCGATCCGGCCCTGCGGCGTGTCGAGCTCGCCGCGGTCGTCGAGGGTCCGGAGCAGGACGACGGTGCTCGCGACCGAGGCGGCCAGCCCGAGGATGAGTCCCGCCGCCGATCCCCCAGCCGAGCGCGACCCCGAGGCCGACCCCCAGGGCGGTCGCGACGACGAACTGGCCGACGGCGCCCGGGATCGCGATCCGCCGGACGGCCAGCAGATCCTTGATCGAGAACTCGATCCCGACCCCGAACATCAGCAGGATCACGCCGATCTCGGCGAGCTCGCTCGGCGATCTGTGTGTCCGCGATGACGCCCGGCGTGAACGGGCCGAGCGCGACCCCGGCGGCGATGTAGCCGACGATGGTCGGGAGGCGGAGCCGCTGGGCGATCAGGCCGCCGATGAAGGCGGCAACGAGCCCGATGGCGATGGTCGAGATGAGTACGGGCTCGTGGTCCATGGCTCCTCCCGACGAGGGGGGTGGGCGCAGGACTGGCGCGGGTCCGTGCCAGAACGACGACTGGGTGGGCCCCGACACGATACCCCATGCCGGACCGCGCCCGGCCGGGCTAGGGCGAGGCGAGGGTGACGACGAGCCGCGGTGGATGGGCGCCCTGGAGAGACGAGGCCGCCAGACCATCGGCCGACGCCGAGCGCAGCAGGAACGCGTACGTGCCATTGCCGTGGACCGCGCTCGTGACGTCGAACTCGGCCCAGCGCCCCGCCGCGAGCGCCCCCGCATCCGCGAGGACGGGTCCTGTCGCGCCCGGCCGGTTGCGCCACGTCAGCGTGCTGCCGGCCCAGCTCGTCCTGGTCGGGGCGACCGACGGGCCGTTGCGGGTCCGGTTCGTCACCCACAGGCGCAGCACCGCCCGATCGACGGTCCCGCTGAGGCCGGTGACCTTGAACTTGACGTAGCTGCGGAGGTCGCGCCCGCGGCCGGCGTCGCCGTCGGTGTACAGCCGCGCTGAGGTCCCATGGTTCGCGCGCGGATGGCGCTGGTCCACCCAGGCGTCCGAGGTCGCCTTGAACGATTTCGCGGCCGGGCCGTGCGGCGTGCCCGTGCCGGTATCCGTGAACGACTCGCCGGCGATCGGGACGAACTGCCAGTCGTACGAGTTCGCGTGCAGCGTCAGCTTGAGCACGCCGAAGGTCTCCGAGAACACCTGGCTGTTCGCCGCGGTCGAATCGCGGGCGCGCAACTCGCGCCCGCCCGTCCCGACGACGAACTCCCGGATCCCATGGGCCGAGTCGGCGCGGCCGCGCGGGTCCTGCGGCGCGAAGCGCTCGTAGTCGTGGTCGTGGCCGTTGAGGACGATGTCGGCGCCGGCCGCGTACAGGGTGTCCCAGAAGATCTGGACCGAGTCGTCGTTGCCGTGCTCGCCCGAGCTGAAGCGCGGGTGATGCCAGTACGCGATGACGTGATCGGCCGCGTTGGCGGCGAGGTCCGCCCGCAGCCACGTGAGCTGGGCGGAGTTCGGCCCGCAGCCGACGTCGCCGCAGTTCGAGTTCAGCACGATCATGTGCCAGCGACCCAGGTCGTAGCTGTACCAGCCCTTGCCCGCCGGGCCCGCCTTTGCCCCGAAGTAGCCGAAGTAGCCCGTCGCCCCCGAGGTCTCGTACTCGTGGTTGCCGGCCGACGGCTTCGTGCGCGACTTGTGCCGGCCCCAGGTGGGGTCGTAGCAGTCCCGGTACTGCGCGGCGCTGCCCGAGGTGTACGCGTTGTCGCCGAGCGTGACGACCGTGCCCGGGATGGCGTCGAGGAGGGTGGCCGTCTCCTCGTCCTTCGCCGACCCGCAGTCGCTGATGTCGCCGGCACCCACGAGGACCGGGTCCGCCGCCACCACCGGGGCGGGGACGACGAGCAGCGAGGCGGTCAGCAACGTCGACAGGGCGGCCGCGAGCGCGATCGAGCGGGTCATGGGGTCTCCCACCATACCCGCGGTGCGCAACCCGCGCCTCTTGGCTCGGGCCTGGTCGCTCAGAGCGGCAGGTGATAGTCGATCCAGAGCGGGCCCTCGGAGAAGTCGGGCGGCAACGCCAGGGGCGGGCCCACCGGCGCGTCGACGACCGCGATCGAGTCGCTGCGCAGGACCCGGCCGTTCGTCTGGCGATCGAGCGCCGCGGCCAGCTTGCCATACGGGATCGATGGCCACGGATGGCTCTGGGTCGACATCATCGCCACGAACCCGCCGGTCGGCATGCCCTCGAGCGCGGACTTCGGTGTGGCGTTCTCGCTGCCGTGATGGGCGACCTTGTAGAACGACACGCCGCCGAGCGTCTCGGCCGAACGGTCACGGTCGAGCCACGACTTCCACGCCCCGTACTGGGCGTCGCCCGCGAACAGCATCGACCGGCCCCGGTACGTGAACAGCAGGACCAGGCTCGTGTTGTTGATGGCCCGGTCGAGCGCGAAGGCCAGCGCCTCGGGCGAGAGCTCCGTGGCCCGGACGAGGGACCGTCGCGAGCGTTCGTCCAGCCGCGGGCCGGCGTCGTTCGGGCCAGCCTCGTCCTTTGCACCGAATGGCCGCGGGCCGTTCGCCGCGTTCGCACCGGCGGCCGTCGCGCGGAAGTACCGCTCGGGCTTCGGCGGGTTCATCCGTCGGAGCGAGGCTTCGTCCCGCGGCGGACCCAGCGGGCGGACCTTGAGCCCGATGACGCCGCCGGGCTCGTCGAGCGTCCGCCCGGCGTCGACGTAGCGGATCTGCGCCCGCGTCCCGAAGCCGTCGCGCAGGTTGTCGAGAGCCCGGGATTTCCGGCCGACTCCCGCCGCGTTGGCGATCACCGCGAGGGCGTCGGGCGCGCCGCGGTTGACCGCGAAGTGTCGCTCGAGGGCCGCCGTCACCTGAGCGCGACGCTGGCGGAGCTCGCGCGCCTCGTCATCGTCCGGGTCCTCGGTCCAGGGCAGCCAGATCTCGCCGATCTCGAACGTCCGGAAGGTCGCCTCGCCGCGCAGGAACCCCGCGATGTGGTCCTCGTGGGCGTGGCTCACGACGATCATCGCCAGCCGTCGACCGGTCTCGGTCGCGATGTCGTCGAGCACGGCCGGCAGCGTGCCGATGTCGCCGCGGACATGGACCCCGCAGTCGACGAGCACGTGCTGGTCGTCGGGGAAGCTCACGAGGAAGCAGTCGCCGAACCCGACCCGGTACATCCGGATCCGGATCGAGGGGGCGCCAGGTCCGTGGCCGCCGGCCATCGCTACTCGCCCCTGTGCACGGCGGCGAAGCTGAAGCTCGGGATCGCGGAGCCCCGATACGCGACCGCGGAGCCCGCCGCCGCGGCCGCCTGGAGATAGCGTCGCTGGATCTCCTCGCGGTCCGCGTTGGCGACGCCCTTCCCGATCAGGTAGATCAGTTTCCCGTCCCCGTCGAGGATGATCGTGCTGCCGCCTCGGAACACGAACGACGCCCCATCGCCGTCGTCGCCGTCGACCGGCGCGGTCCGGCGCTGGACGATCTGGACGTTGAACTCAGCCCGGAGGCCGCCGTACCGATCGAGCTGCTGCGAGGTCTCCGCCTCGTAGCGGTCAACGTTGATCGGCAGGCTCGGGTCGAGGCCCAACGCTTCGGCGTTCGCCCTGGCGAATGTCGCGAGCCGGATCGCGTTGGCGCGATGGTCGGGAGGGGTCCTCGGGTCCGGATCGAGACCCGGGCACTCGAGCACGGCCGCGCCGGTCGGCTGGCTCCAGCGCAGGGCCTCCTCGGACATCGAGCGGACACCGCTCGGATAGATGCCCCGCCACCCGAAGGCATCGATGAAGGCCGACCGGAAGCCCAGCGGGTCGTCCGGCTCGCGCTCGAAGTCGGCGGTGACGACCGCCCGCAGGAAGTCGCCGAACTCGAGGCCGACCGGCGGGCAGTAGTCGAGCGCCCGGATGCACATGGACGCGACGCGCGCGGCCGTGTCGGTCGCCTCGCGGGCCAGCCGGTCGGCGAGTTCCGGGCCGATGTCGCCCGAGGGCGACACGCTGCCGCCGTCGCGGGCGAGCCGCATGAGGTCGGCGGTCCGACGCACGTACACGGAGAAGAACGCGTCGAACACGGCCGCCACGAGGATCGCGCCCCGGTCGTGGACCTCCTCGGCCGCCTCGAGCGCAGCCGGATCCGGCGGCGTGCCCAGCGCCGAGCGCAGCGCCGCCCGGTTCCCGAGCGCCTCCCCGAACTGGAGCGCGAGCTCGATGAGCGGGTTGGACTCGGCGATCTGGGCCCGGATCCGCGCACCGCCGGGCGTCGGCCCGGAATCGGCGAGGAGCTCGGTCGCGTGGATGCGTCCGCCCGTCCGGCGGATCGTCTCGAGGAGCGCGTCGGGGAACGAGAAGTGCTGGAGCAGGGCCACGACGTCCGCGAACGCCTCGTGGAACGCGAGGGCGTCCGGCCCGGACGGCTCCATGAAGTACGGCCGGACGCTGTCGAGCATCGCGTGGGTCGCCTCGTGGACGACGATGTCGTGCGAGAGGCAGGTGAACACGATCTGGCCGGGCAGGTTCCGTCCCGGACGGTCGTCCGAGGCCGGGAAGTACCCGAACAGCAGCGCCCGCTGGCGCCGGTCGTAGTAGGCGTTGGCCTCGGCCATCGCATGGGGAAAGATGCGCAGCCGGTCGCCGAGCGGCGGGCGGCTCCGACCGCGCGCCCATTGCCAGCGGATCGGCCGCCCGAGCGCCGCCTCGAACCGCTCGACCGCGGAGCTCACCACGCCGTAGACCATCTGCTGGTGGAAAGCCGGGTCGAGGTCGCTCGGTTCGAGGCCGCCCCGGAGCAGCACGTCGAGCGCGTCGAGGTCGGTGGCACGGTAGTAGCGGTCGTTCGTCGCGTCGTAGTCGATGACCGCGATCTGGCGGCCGATCGGCCCAGGCTCCAGCGGCTCGAACGGCACGGTGATCGTCATGTGGTTCCCGAGCGACCGGCCGCGACTCGGGTCGAAGGCGAACACCTTGAGCGGGCGATGGTCGCGATCGCGCGCCGCTCGCGGCTTCGGCAGCAGCGGCAGGCGCCGTCGTCGGCTGCCGGTCGCCTTCGCGATGACGTATTTCAGCCCGCCCGCCTCGTCGATGACGAGCGTTGCGCCCGCGTCGGTCCCGTCGGGGCTCGACGGCCGCCGCTGGATGACCTTGGCGACGACCTCGCGCTGGCCGCGGCCGTCCGGCCCGATCCGGCGCGACGAGCGGACGAAGGCCGGGTCCACCTGGATCCGGGCCCCGGTCGCGAGGCCGACATCGGCCGGATGGTCGTTGACGAACCCCCGGATCCGCGCGGTCGCGAGACGTCCTTCGGCCCCGATCAAGGCCTTGGCGGCGGGCAGGCGCCGGCGGGTCGGCTCGCCCCACCGGAGGCCCTCCTCCGAGTAGGAGCGCACGCCCGGCACCGTCACCCCACGCGCGCGGAAGCTGTCGATGAACGCCTGCCGGTACCCCCAGTCGTCGTTGGGGACGACCTCCGTGTCGGAGGTGACGATCGCGCGCAGGTAGTCGCCGAAATCCGCGTTGACGGGCGGACAGTAGTCGAGCGCCCGGACGCAGATCGTCATGAAGTGCCGCGCAGTCTTCGTCGCCTCGGCGGCGAGGCGCACGGCGAGATCCGGGTGGATCCGCGCGCGATCGCCCGTCGCGTTCGAGACGCCCGCGATGCGCATGAGGTCGCGCGTGCGGCGCGAATGGACGCTGAACAGGGCGTCGAAGACGGCCGCAACCAGGATCGATCCCCGGTCGTGCGGCTCCGTGGCCAGGGCCAGGGCCGCGGGGTCCGGCGGCGACCCCAGCGCCGTCCGCAGGGCGCCGCCCATACCGAGCGCGGCCCCGAACTGCGGCGCGATCTCGAGCAGCGGGTTGGCTCTGGCCCGCTCGGCGAGGATCAGCCGATCGGACGTCGGCGCCTCCACGTCCGCAGCCATGGTCGGGGCGTAGATCCGGCCGCCCGTGCGCTCGATGGTCTCGACGACCGCGTCGCGGAACTCGAAATGCCCGAGCAGCGCGACGATGTCGGCCAGGCCCTCATGGAGGGCCGCAGCGTCGTTCGTCGCCGGCGAGACCGGGAAGATCGCCGAGAGGAGGGCGTGCACGGTCTCGTGGGCGATGACGTCGAACGAGAGCGACGTGAACACCAGCTCGTCGACGCTCGTCGGGTTCCCGTTCGCATCCGTCGGGGGCGCATAGCCGAACCGGATCGTCCCGGTGGTCGGGTCGAAGTGGGCGTTGGCGTCGCCGGACGCGTGGGGGTAGAGCCGCAGCCGGTTCGTGAGGCGGTTCTTGTCGGACGATGACCATGGCCAGCGGATCGCCCGCCCGAGCGCCTGCTCGAACGCCTTGATGGTCCGCATCGTCACCGCGTAGACCATCTGCTGGTGGAACCGCAGGTCGAGCTCGGACGGGTCGAGGCCTCCCGCGAGCAGGACCTCCTTGGCCTCCAGGTCCACAACGGGGTAGGTCTCGTGACGGGCCTCGTCCTCGTCGACGACGGCGACGTACTCCCCGACCGGGCCGGGTTCGAGGCGCTCGTACGGGAGGCGCAGGGTGACGATGTTCGTCTTCTGGCGCCCGCGCGACGGGTCGAAGGCGAAGATCTTGAGCGGCCGCTCGCGGTCGGCGAGGACCGCGGCGCTGTCGCTCGGGCGGTCGATGAACTCGGACGGGTGACCGGTGACCGGCGACGGCGTCGGCGCGAGCCGCGAAGCGGGCGCGGCGGTCCGAACCGGCCCGACAGTGGGACGCCGCGGCCTGGCCCGGGTCGTCGTCTTCGGGGACGCGGCGGCCTTCGGAGGTCTCACGCTCGCGCTCGCGCGGTGGTGGGTGCGGCCACGACTCCCTCCCCGTGGTTGGCGTCGACGACCGAACGATAGACGGCACGCGTCGCGTCGGCCACGTCGTCAGGCGCTGGGCGCCGCGATCAACCCGAAGCTGTCGGCACCGGCGACCGGGCCGCCTGATCGTCCTGCTTGGGGATCATCGTCGCGGCCAGGCCGGCGGCCAGCAACGCGGCCGCCACGCCGACGATGACCGATGCCTCGATCGAGGTGGCCGCCAGCACGCCGGCGATCGCGGCTCCGGTCGGGTAGCCGAGGAAGTTGAACGCCATCGAGACCGCGAAGGCGCGACCCATCCACGCGACGTCGGTGCGGCGTTGTCGGACCGTGAACAAGGCGATGTCGGCCGGGCCCTGCAGGAAACCGTACCCGCCCATCGCCAGGGCGGCGGCGATGAACCCGACGGTCGGGTCTGCCGCCCCGGCCGCCACCAGCAGGATCGCCAGGGTGGGGCCCACCAGCAGCATCGGGATCACCAGCAGGCCCCATTCGCGGCCGCGCGTGTCCTGACGGCCGAACCAAAACGCCGACACCATGCCGGTGACGCCACTGATGGCGAAGATCAGGCCGACGAGCGCCTCGCCGGCGTGCAGCCGCTCGAGCACGATCAGCGGGATGACGATGGTGATCATCCCGCCCGCGATGTTGAGCGCCGAGATCGAGAAGCCGAGGCCCCGCAGGGTCGGGTTCGCCCACGTGTACTTGACGCCGTCCCAGGCGTCGCGCAGCAGGCGGCCGGTCGAGTCGCTCAGCGAGGGCGGATCGGGCGCCCCGATGAGGGCCACCGCCGCGAGACCGAAGGTCGCGCCGATGAGGATCAGCGCGATCGGGCCGCCCACGACGGTCACCAGGGTGGCCGCGATCGGCGGTCCGAGGATCGTGGCGACGACGTACCCGTTCGAAATCGATCGCATTGACCCGTTCCCACAGGTATTCCGGCACGATCATCGGCAGGAGGCTACGCATGCCGGTGTGGCTGAGGATGCTCGTCAGTGACGAGACGATCGTGATGGCCACCAGCAGCGCGGGCGGCAGCGCGTCGGCGAGCGCGAGGCCACCGATGAGGAAAAGCGCGACGAGCGCGACCAGGAAGTCGAGGATGATCAGGCGAGTCCGCCCGTGGCGATCCAGCAGGGCGCCGGCGATGGGCGCGACCAGCAGCCCGGGGAAGATGCTGGCGAACGTCACGAGGCCAGCGAGCGCGGGCGAGTCGTATTCCGCGAGGACGAAGAGCACGAGCGCGATGCTGAGCATCGACGTGGCGATGCGCGAGATCTGCATCGAGAGGAGGATCCGGCCCAGTCGCGGGATCGTGAACAGGGCGCGGTACGAAGGCTCCGGCGTCTCCGAAGCCTCGTCGGGCTGAGGGATCACCCTCGCATGCTATCGACGATGACCCGGCCTGTCCGTCGGGGCGCGGCGCGACAGGTGTAGTACGTACATCTGATTGACTGACTCCCTTACGGACGGGTCCTGACCGGTCGAACGCCACGTTGATCTGGTCGCAACATTCCAAGCGTAAGCTGAGACGTTCACGATCCCTCGCGGATCAGCACGAGCCTTGGAGGCACGGCGATGGTGCACTCGACGACTGCGGACGGACTCTTGACCAGTGCCGATGGGGTGCCGATCCATTCCTTCAGGTTCGAAGCCACGCAGGAGGCGATCGAGGACTTGCGCCACCGGATCGTGGCCACTCGCTGGCCGAGCAAGGAGCTCGTCCAGGACCGGTCCCAGGGCGTGCAGCTCGCGGCCATCCAGGCGCTCGCCCAGTTCTGGACGACCGAGTACGACTGGCGCACGGCCGAAGCGAAGCTGAACGCGCTGCCCCAGTTCACGACCGAGATCGACGGGCTGACGATCCACTTCATCCATGTCCGATCGCCGCATGAGGACGCGCTGCCCCTGGTCATGACCCACGGGTGGCCGGGCTCCGTGATCGAGCTCCTCGAGACCATCGGCCCCCTCACCGACCCGACCTCAAACGGCGGGCGCGCCGAGGACGCGTTCCACCTCGTGCTGCCATCCATCCCCGGGTACGGTTTCTCCGAGGAGCCGGCCGAGCTCGGCTGGGGCCCCATCCGCATCGGCCGGGCGTGGGATGTGCTCATGCATCGCCTCGGGTACAGCCGGTACGTCGCGCAGGGCGGCGACGTGGGTTCGCAGGTTACCGATGCGATGGGCCGCCTCGGACTCGACGGCCTGCTCGGCATCCACACCAACCTGCTAACACCCGCGTTGGGTGACCCGGTCGCCCTGAGCTCGTCTCCGCCCACCAGCGAAGAGCAGGCGGCGCTCGACCAGCTCGACGCATTCCACGCGACCGGCACCGGCTACTTCATCGAGCAAGCGACGCGCCCCGAGACGATCGGCTACGCCCTGCTGGATTCGCCAGTCGCCCTCGCAGCCTGGATGATCGACCACGATACGGACGCCTACGAGAAGATCGCCCGTGCATTCGTCGACGGGCGACCGTCGGGCAATCTCACTCGGGAGCACATCGTCGACAACATCACCCTCTACTGGTTGACTGGCACGGGGGCCTCGGCGGCGCGCTCCTACTGGGAGGAGGGGCAGGAGAATGCTCGCGCGGCGGGCCAGGCTCCCACCCCGGTGTCGATCCCCGTCGGGTTCACCTCCTTCCCCGGCGAGATCTGGAAAACCCCGCGGAGTTGGGTCGATCGGGCGTACCCCAACGTCGTCAACTACTTCAATGAGGTGGACCGAGGCGGCCACTTTGCGGCGTGGGAGGAGCCGGAGCTCTTCGCGAGCGAGATGCGAGCCACCTTCCGCTCGCTCCGCTGAGCCGGTCGGACCCGTGGACACATCTGTCTCGCGGCGGAGGTCAAGACGAATGTCGTTCGACAGCGGGCAACGACAGGAGAGAAGGCGTGTTGGTGGAGATGGGGGAGAGTCGAACTCCCCGTCCAGGACCCTTCGCCGGAGACCAACTACGAGCGTGTCCGATGATTTGTCGTCGACCGCCCGGACGGGCATCGGCACTCTGCCGGACGGTCCAGTCGCGTGCCCCTAGATCGGGCTTGACTCCGGACTACGCAACGCTGATCCGGATCGCAGCCCCGCTGAATGACGCTTCCACTACCCGCGGGACGGAGGTAGCTTCCACGCTCACCTTACTGCCTAAGCAGCGAGGGCGAGAGTCGACTGGCGGTTGCCAGGTACTTCGTTTTGCTGCCTGATTAACGAGGCCTGAGCAGCATCCTCGGCTCGCGTTCTCCGGTAGCCAGGCCCTGTCGAAACCACACATCCCCACAGGACCCGAACGCCGGTTCGGATTGAAGATCGTACCACGAGGCTCGCGATGCCCCGGCGATCCGACCGGCCCGTTCGCGGGCTCCCCTCGTGCCCGGGAACGATGACCGGTGGTAGGCGTACGACGAACGTGGCCGTCCGGATGCGTCGCGGGACCGACCTATACTTCGCCCCGATGGCGCGCGACCGTACCGATGAGGCTGCCTGGGAGCTTGTCCGCGAGCGCCTGCACGCGCAGGGTCTGCGCTGGACCCCGCAGCGGCGCACGCTCGTCGACGTCCTGAGCCGGACCGACGGCCACGTCACCGGCTCCGAGCTGGTCGAGCGCTGCCGGGCGGTCGATCCGACCACGACACCCTCGACGGTCTATCGGACGCTCGACGTGCTCGAGGACCTCGGCTACGTCAGCCACCACCACGGCGTAGACGGACGCGAGGAGTTCCACGTCCTCCCGACCGAGGAGCACGGCCACCTCCACTGCCGGACCTGCGGGGCGTCCTGGGAGATCCTCGCCCGCGAGGCCGACGCGATCGCTGGCGCCCTCGACGCCGGTCGCGGCTTCAGCGTCGACCGCTCGCACATCACGATCACCGGCCGGTGCGCCGCCTGCGCCGCGGCCGAGCGCGAGGTCGACACCGCCGTCTAACGCACCGCCCTCCGGGACCATCGGCCCATACGCTCGAACGGCCATCGCTGCTATCGTTGGACGTGGCCGAACCTCCTCACGGAGGACGGGGGACCCACGTACCGGGGCGAATCGCGGAAGACCGCGGCGGCGAACCCACGCCGAGCCCGACAGCTCACCTCGCAGGCCAAGCGGGCTGCTTCGAGGTACGTGGTGCAACGCTCATCTGTCACATCGCCGAATAGGCGCGCGCTCGGGCGGAATCTCGCGCTCGACCTGCTCGCTGCCGTCGGTGTCGGGGTGAGCATGGCCCTGGTCACGACCCTCCTCCCGACGGTCGCCCGTCGAGGCGGCCTCGAGCCATTGGGTCTCGCCGCGCTGGCTGCGGCCCCCTTCATCGCCAACCTGCTCGGCGTCTTCGCCGGCCGCTTCGGCCCGCGCTCGCCGCGCCAGCTCGCCCTCATCCGCGGCGCCGGCGCCGCATCGCTGATCGCCCTCTTCATCGTCCCGACCCCGTTCATGATGGTCTTCACCTCGATCGTGTTCTGGGTCAGCCTGTCGTTCGGCGGACCGTTCCACCTGCGCCTGTGGGGCGCGATGTACCCGGCTCGACTGCGTGGCCGGATCGTCGGGATGATCGGCACCGGTCGTGCGGCTGCCGGCGCCCTGGCCGCCCTCGCCGGCGGTCTCCTCGCCGACCAGGTCGGTGGACCCACGGCTGTCGCGGTGGGCGGGCTGATAGGAGTGGCCTGTGCCGTCGGATACATGGGCCTCCGTGCCCAGGCCGCGGGGGACCTGCCGCGCTTCTCCGCGCGTGACTCCATCCGCGCCCTCCGCGAGCGCCCGGTGCTCGGACGTGTCGCGCTCGCCCAGGGGTTCTACGGCGGCGGCCTCATCGCCGCGCTCCCGCTCTACGCGCTCGTCTACGTCGACCGACTCGACCTGTCGCTCTCCGACGTCGGCATCATCGGCATCCTCACGGCGGCCGCGACGACGGTCTCGTTCCTGGCCTGGGGCATGGTCGCCGACCGGTTCGGCGCGATGGTCGCGATGCGGATCGGCACTGCGATGGGCCTGGCGGCCCTGCTCGCCGTCGCCATCGCCCCGAACGTTTCGCTGCTCTGGCTGGGGGCCGTGGCGGCCGGCGCGGCGAGTGCCTCGATCGACGTCGGCATCGCCTCGGTGGTCAGCGAGCACACGACGATGTCCTCCCGCGCGCCCGCGATGGCCGGCTGGAACGCGATCACCGGTGCCCGCGGCATCGTCGCCGCGTTCCTGATGAGCGCCCTGCTGCAGGCGGGGATCGTCGACGTGACCACGGGCCTCCTGATCTGTGCGGTCTCGACGGCGATCGGCGTGGCGCTCTACTTCCGGACTGGCACCGATGCCGAGGCCGCGACCTCACCGGCGATGCCGGCTCGGGTGACCCGGGCGGCGACCGGGCTGCGGGCGGCCGTCAGCCGCTGATCGACGTTCAGGTCCGGCTCGTCCGGCCCTTGACCACTCGTCCGCCCGTGCCTGAGGCTGGGCGCATGAGCTGGAAGGGCCGCCCAGTCGTCGTGCGGTTCATCGCGATCGTGCTGGTGACGGCGCTCGGGATCATCGCCTGCGCGTCGGCATCGCCGAACCCACCGTTCACGGCGAACGGACAGGAGCAGATGCCCATCTTCGCCTCCATCTGGGTCACATCCGAGCCCGTGGTCCCGACTGTTCCGGTCGACGTGCGCGTGACCCAGGCCGACGACCCGGGGTTTGAGCGCGCTCACACGTTCGTTGCCGGGGCAGCGCTCCGCGGGTCGATGCCGCTGTCGACCGGCCCATTTCACATCGAGGCTCTCGACGGGGCGTGTGCCATCGACGTCTTCGCCGGGCCCGAACGGGAGACGGATGTCCTCCTCCGACTCGACGACGGCGGAGGGTGTGCCCTCTCGGTCGCCGGCGAACACGGGATCGGGGATGGGAACGTGGTCGGTCACGGCGAACCCAGCATCCTCATGGCCCCAAGCCCGTAACGGTCCGGCTGGCCGGTCCCTCACCGGGTCCGCGCGCCGCTACGATGCGGCGATGCGCCTGACGCCATGGGAGGAGGAGCGGCTCCTCATCTTCGCCGCCGCCGAACTGGCCAGGCGCCACCGCGCGGCGGGGCTCGCCCTCAACGCCCCTGAGGTGGTCGCACTCATCTGCGACGCGATGCTGGAGGCGGCTCGGGCCGGGGCCACGTACGAGGCGGTCGAAGCCGCAGGCCGTGACGCCGTCGACCCGTCGGAGGTCATGGAGGGAGTGCCGGCCCTCGTCGACCAGGTCACGCTCGAGGTGCTGATGGACGACGGGACGCGACTCGTCGTCCTGATCGATCCGCTCGGCGCAGCCGCTGACGGGCCCGGCGCCATCCGCCAGGCGACGGTTCCGCGGCCCGAGCGACGATCGCGAACGCCGCAGCCTCGAGGTCCAAAGCGAATCGAGCCGCGTGATCCGCGTCTCCTCGCACTACCCGTTCGAACGTGTGAACCGGCGGCTCGTCTTCGACCGCGAGGCGGCGACGGGCTTCCACCTCGACCTGCCGTCAGGCTCGACCGAGCGCTGGGCACCGGGCGAGACCCGGACCGTGCAACTGATCCGGTACGACGGTGAGGCGGGCCGGTGAGCCGGCTCTCCCCGGAGGAACGCCTCGCCCGGTACGGCCCCACGACCGGCGACCGCGTCCGCCTCGGCGACACCGACCTCTGGGTCCGCGTCGAGGACGACCGCCAGGCCCGTGACGACGAGCCGATCTGGGGCTACGCGAAGACCCTCCGACCCCGCGCGACCCAGGGCCGGCCCGGCCTGTCGGAGCTCGACGTGGTCGTCGCCGGGGCGCTCGTCATCGATCCCCTCGTCGGGGTCGTGAAGGCCGACATCGGCATCAAGGACGGGCGCATCGTCGGCGTCGGGCGGGCCGGGAATCCGTCGATCAGCGACGGCATCGAGCTGCCGATCGGACCGCACACCCAGCCGGTGATGGGCTACGGCCTGATCGCGACCGCGGGCGCCGTCGACAGCCACGTCCACGCGATCAGCCCGCAACTGGTGCCTGCGGCGCTGTCCGGCGGCGTCACGACGCTCATCACCGCGGGCTTCGAGGAGCCGCCGTTTGCGATGGCCCGCACGCTCGATGGCCTCGCCGGCTGGCCGGTCAACGTTGGACTGCAGGCCGGCTCACGCGTTGAGGACGACGGCTCGCTCGAGGCGTTGCTCGACGCCGGGGCGTGCGGCTTCAAGATCCACGAGGACTACGGATCGCACCCGGAGCTGATCGACCACGTCATGCGGTTCGCCGACGCGCACGACGTCGCGGTCTCGCTCCACACCGATGGGCTGCACGAATCGGCAGAGCTCGAGGACACGATCGCCGCGATCGCCGGCCGAACCGTCCATGCGTATCACGTCGAGGGCAGCGGCGGCGGCCACGTGCCGGATCTGCTGGGCATGGTCCGGGAGGCCAACATCATCTGCTCGTCGACGACCCCGACCGTGCCGTTCGGGGTCAACGCGGCGGCCGAGCAGGTCCCGATGATCGTGCTCAACCACGGAGCGTCGTTCGGGGTCGCCGAGGACGTCGCGCTGGTGCGGCGAACGTGTCCATCCGGCCACGATGGCCGCCGAGGGTCCGCTCCACGAGCTGGGTGCGATCGCGATCGTGAACTCCGACTCGCAGGGGATGGGCCGGATGATGGAGACGGTCCGCCGGACGATGCAGCTCGCACACGTCATGGCGGCGTGGCGCCGTTCGCCGGCCGGCATGGACCACCCCGGGCTGCCCGACGAGCCCGACGACGCCTTCGACTCGAACCTGCGCGTCCTTCGCTACCTGGCGAAGGTCACCATCGAGCCGGCCATCACGCACGGCATCGCCGACCACGTCGGCTCGCTGGCGCCCGGCCGGCTCGCGGACATCGTCCTGTGGCGGCCGGCGTACTTCGGCGTCAAGCCCGAGCTCGTGCTGAAGTCGGGCTACGCGGCGTGGGCCCCGCTCGGCGAGGGCAACGCGTCCGTCGAGCGCGCCGAGCCGACGCGCTACCGGCCCGACTGGGGCGGCAGCGGTCGAGCCGCCGCGAGCCTGTCGGCGACGTTCGTGTCGGCGCGGGGAGCGGCGGACCGGGGGCTCCGGACCCGGCTCGAGGCGTCCGGCCGCTCGGTCGTGGCCGTCACGGGGACGCGAGGTCTGACGCGCAATTCGCTCGCACGCAATCGGGCGACCGCGCCGATCGAGATCGACCCGACCGACGGCCGCGTCACGTTGGCCGGCCGGCCGCTCGAGGTCGAGCCGGTCAGCGGACCTGCCGCTGAACCGGCGCTATTTCCTGCGCTGATTCGAGACCGGATCCACGTTCATAAGGAACCCTGGCCCCTATCATGCGGCCGATGCAGGATCACCTGGACCAAGCGTGCACGTTGATATCGGCCAGTTGCACGACCAGCTGGTTCGACTGGATTCACGGAGAGCTTTGGCTCTGCCCGGGCGGGCATGCTGCGGCGATCATTGGGTCTGACGGCAACGCTAGCGGCACATGAACCAGCAGACCGTGGACCCCGCGAGCCGCCCGCGACAAGCATTCGGCTTCAACGAGATCCGCGACATCGTCGCGCATGGCCGTCGAAATCGGTGGATCACCTGGAGCGAGGTCGCCCACGTCACCCTCAAGCGAGGGATCATCGATCATTCACTTCACGTCGAGCTCAACAGCGGCCACCGCGAGAAGTTCCTTTGGCTCAGCGCGGACGGCGGCTACGATGTCCTGGAGATCGTCGCTCGCGCCACTGCTGCCGTGGGCGCTTCAGAGTCTGGGACAAGCCCGTTCGGCTGATCGACGGCGCCGACACCGCCTACGCCCAGATGTCGCCGACCGTGAAGCCGTCGGGGAACGGGTCGGTCGGGTCGACGACGTAGCTCGCGAACCCGGTGATCCAGGCCTGGCCGGTGATCGTCGGGACGGCCGCACGGTACTCCCCGACCGTTGTCTCCTCGACCAGATGCCCGGTGAAGACCGTGCCGAGGATGCCCTCGTGGCGGAACGGCTCGCCGAGCGCGAGCTCGCCCTTCGCGTGCAGCGTGGCCATCTTCGCGGACGTCCCGGTGCCGCATGGCGATCGGTCGATCGCGCCGGTCCAGGTCGCCGGCCGCTCCCAGTCGAACGTCCCCGGTCGACACGGTGACGACGTTCCGGCGGCTGTTGGCCGGATCGTGCGGCGGCCCGGACAGCTGCCCGATCGTGATCCCCGCGAACCCCGGCTGCTCCGGATGGACGACCGGCAGCTGCTCGTTGGCCGCGGCCTTGATCATCTCAGTGATGCGGACGATGTCGGCGCCCTCGTCCGGCGTGAGCCGGAGCCCGAACCGCTCGGCCTCGGCGATGACGTAGAACATCCCGCCGTAGGCGACGTCGACGACGACCGTGCCGAGGTGCGGGCACCTCGACCGACGCCCCGATGTGCGTCGCGAAAGCCGGGACGTTCCGGAACGTGACGCCCGTGACCTTGCCGTCGCGGCAGTCGGCAGTGACGCGGATGAGCCCGGCCGGCGCCTCGAGGGTCAGCTCGGTCACGGGTTCGACCATCGGCAGCATCCCGGTCTCGAGCAGCACGGTGACGACGCACATCGTGTTCGTGCCGGACATCCCCGGGTACTCGACCTGCTCCATGATCACGTAGCCGGCGTCCGCCTCCGGGTGGTTCGAGGGCAGGACCAGGTTGCAGTTGGCGGCCGGGTAGCCGCGCGGCTCGCGCAGCATCCGCAGCCGGATGTCGTCGCGGTTGGCCTGCAGCCAGGTCATCTTGTCGAACATCGTGGCGCCCGGGACGTCCTCGACCCCGCCCACGATGACGCGTCCCGGCTCGCCCGCGGCGTGCGCATCGACCGCCTCGATGACCGGACCGAGCGCGGAGTCGATCCGGGAGCCTCGCTCACCCCTATCGACCGCGCTGGACGTCCGCGAGCTCGCGCGCCACGTCGCGCTTGGCGTCGCGGTCGGCGATGTCGCGGCGCTTGTCGTGGAGCTGCTTGCCGCGCGCCAGCCCGAGCTCGACCTTGGCCCGGCCCTTGGCCGAGATGTACAGGCGCAGCGGCACGATCGTCTGGCCCTTCGCCTTGGCCCGACCGAGCAGCTCGTCGATCTCGGAGCGGCGCAGCAGGAGCTTGCGCGTGCGCTTCGGCTCGTGGTTGTAGCGGTTGCCGCCCTCGAACGGCGCGATGTGGGCGCCGACCAGCCAGGCCTCGTTGTTCTCGACGCGCGCGTAGGCATCGGCGATGTTGACCTTGCCCATGCGGATCGACTTGATCTCGGTGCCGGTCAGGACGATGCCGGCCTCGAACGTGTCGTCGATCGTGAACTCGTGGCGGGCTCTTCGGTTGAGGGCGACGGTCTGCTCGTCGCGCATGGAGGGCTCCTTCGGACGCGATGCGGAGTGAGTATGGGCTGGGCGCACGAACGCCGACCCTATTCGGGCCGGCGTCCGAGTTGCTTACCCACCCACAGGGTGTCCGACTAGACGGCCATCTCCTGCGAGGTGGTGCAGCTACGCGTACTGTCGATCACTGCACATCACCTCCTTTCGTTCCCAAGAACCGTACCTGATGCGCGGACGTGGTGCAAGACCGCGGGTCAGGCGGCGGCACGCACTCCCGCGTCGGCCGTGGCGCCGAGCACCTCGAGCGCCTTGTCGAGCGTCGGGTCCTCGCCGGCGGGCAGGTCGGCCGGGATCTCGACCGCCACGTCGGGGGTGAGCCCGGTCCCGTGGATCCAGCGCTTGTTCGGCGTCAGCCAGCGGGCGATCGTGAGTTTGAACGCCCCGCCCTCGCCGCTGAGCTCCTGCCACTGCTGCACGGTGCCCTTGCCGAAGGAGGTCTGGCCGACGAGGGTCGCACGCTTGGAGTCCTGGAGGGCCCCCGCGACGATCTCGCTCGCCGAGGCGCTTCCGCCGTCGATCAGGCAGACGACGCGGATGTCCGGGCTCGTCGCGACGCCATGGGCGAGGGCGTCGGTCGCGACCTGCGCTCCCTTCGAGTCCTGCTCCCAGAAGATGACGCCCGAGTCGATGAACTGGCTGGCGACCGACCGGGCCGCCGTGACGTAGCCACCCGGGTTGCCGCGGAGGTCGAGGATCAGCTTCGTCCGACCGTCCTTGATGTGCGCCGCCAGGGCGTCCTGGACCTCGACCGCGCCGTCGTCGGAGAAGCCGCTCAGGCGGACGTACCCGACGGTCCCCTCCGCCAGGTCCTCGCTGACGACCTCGCGCTCCTGGACGACGTCACGGGTGATCGTGAGGTCGAACAGCTCATCGGTGCCCCGCTGCACGCTCAAGGTCACGACCGAACCCTTGGGTCCGCGGATCTTGTCCCTCGCCTCGTCGACCGTCAGGCCGTCGAGCGACGTGCCGTCGGCCGCGAGGATGAGGTCCCCGGTCACGAGGCCGGCCTTCTCGGCCGGCGAGCCGGCGATCGCCGCGGTGATCAACAGCCGGCAATCGGCCCCGAGCGTCGCGCAGCCCTTGGTCCCGTCTGCCGCCTGGGTCGCGATCTCGGCCCCGATCCCCTCGAACTGGCCACTGATGCCCTGGAGGCTGTCGCGATACTCCTGCGAGGTCAGGTACGCCGAATACGGGTCGCCGAGCGCGTCGATCATCCCCTTGATCGCGCCCTGGACCAGCGCGTTCCGATCGACCTCGCCGCCGGCGTACCGGTCGGTGACGGTGTGGTAGGTGTCCCAGAACGGCTGGAAGGCCTGCTCCTCGGACACCGCGGTCCCCGGCTGCTCCGAAGAGTGGATGCCCATCGTGTAGCCGGACATGAACAGGGCGCTGCCCGTCAGGACCGCCACGATGACGATCGCGACCGACAGGTTCGAGATCCGCCGACGCACCGGCGGCGGTGGCGGCACGTGCGCGTCGAGCGGCACGGTCAGCGGGTCGGGGGCCGCGACGGGCGCCGGCACGGGCGCCGGCTCGTGGACTTCGGCGTGCTGGTCGTCGCCGGCAGGTGTCGCCGGGTCGTTCGGAAGCATCGGGTCAGGTCGTCCTGGGTCGGGTCTGGTGAGCGGATCTGGTGGATGGCGAAGCGTACAACGCGTTCTCGAAACGGCTCATGTCATCGCATGCGGTTCGGGGTGTCTCGGGGATGAGACCCCGGAACAGCCTGCCATCGATATCGCCCGATGGTCCGCCCCGGATCTGGGGCGTCGCGTCAGCGGATCAGGTATGTGCGCACCGACACCCACGACCCGAGGATCCCGAGCCCGACGCCGGCGCCCACCACCAGCACAACGAGGTCGCGCGTCAGCGACCCGAACTGGAGCGGCAGGACCCGGAAGAAGTCGACCATGAACCCGCTGATCGGATCGGCCGTGGCGGCCAGCACGCCCAGGGTGATGAGGGACCCGAGCAGGCCGACGAACGCGCCTTCGAAGACGAACGGCCAGCGGATGAAGGCGTCCGACGCACCGACCAGGCGCATGATCTCGATCTCCTCGGCCCGGGCGAAGACCGCGAGGCGGATCGTGTTGACGATGATGAACAGCGCGATCACCCCGACCACCAGCAGGACGACGGTGCCGGCCGTGCGGAGGATGTCGGTCACGGTCAGCACCCGCGCCACGAGGTCCTCGATGTTGATGACGTTGCGGATGGCCGGGTCGTCGCGCAGGGACTGGGTCACGACGCCGACCGCGGACGGGTCGGCCAGCTTGACCTCCAGGCTGGCATAGAGCGGGTTCGCGTCGAGATAGGGCGTGAGGTCCTCGCGGCCCTGCGCCTTGAGCGACGCGCGGAAGTCGACGAGGGCCTGGTCGCGGCTGACGAACGACACCGACGAGACCTCCGGCATCGCCCGCACCCGCGCCTGGAGGGTGTCGATCTGCGTCTCGGTCGAGTTCGTCTGGAGGTAGGCGACGACCTCGACCTTCTGCTCGGTGAACTGGAGGCCGGCGAGGAGGCCCGTCTGGATGATCCAGAAGCCGGAGAGCAGCAGGAGCATCAGGACCATCGTGGCCGTGGCGGCCAGGCTCATGACGGCGTTGCGCCAGAAGCCCTCCCAGGCGCGCCTGATGCTGAAGATGACGAAGGTGATCACGCCTCAGTCCTCGCGATGGTAGGCACCGCCCACCTCGTCGCGGATGATCCGGCCCTCTTCGAGGGCCACGACCCGGCGCCGCAGTGCGGTGACGACCTCGGCGTTGTGGGTGGCCATGAGGACCGTGACCCCGAGCTCGTTGATGCGCAGCAGCAGCTGGAGGATCTCCCAGCTGATGAGCGGGTCGAGGTTGCCGGTCGGCTCGTCGGCGATGATGAGCCGGGGGTCGTGCACGAGGGCGCGGGCGATGGCCGTCCGCTGCTGCTCGCCTCCCGACAGCTGCGAAGGGATCTGCTTCGACTGGGCCGTCAGCCCGACGAGCGCGAGCACCCGATCCACCGCTGGACGGATCTTGCGCTGCGGCGTGCCGGTCACCTCGAGCGCGAACGCCACGTTCTCCCAGACCGTCTTGGTCGGCAGCAGCTTGAAGTCCTGGAAGATGATCCCGATCTTGCGACGCATCCTCGGCACGTGCCGGCGCGGCAGCCGCGCGAGGTCCTGACCGTCGAGGATGACCGCGCCCTGGGTCGCGAGCTCGTCGCGGATCAGCAGCTTGATGAGCGTCGACTTGCCCGCCCCGGACGGCCCGACGAGGAACACGAAGTCGCCTTCGGGGATGACGAGGTCGACGTCGCGGAGCGCCAGCTTGCCGTTCGGGTACTGCTTGGTGACGTCGTGCATCACGAGGACCGCACGTTCCTGGCCGGCCTGTTCCAGTGGGCGACGGAGGACCCGGTTTCGGATGGAGCGTGTCGGCTCGGGCGCAGGGGCGATGGTCACATTCGGCTCCGCGGGAGAGTCCCCCGGCGACGGCCGTCGCTGGTGGGAGGCGGCTGGACTCCGTCCGCGGGCACGGCAAGGGGAGCCACGTCGGGCCTGAGGCTACCACCCGACCCCTGCACCGGCAAACGTGACGAGCGGTGCACCAAGGCACCGGACCATGGTCCCGTCGGACGCCGGAGACGCTTCGGTCAGAGCAGGCCGGGCGAGATCGGCAGGTACCGGGCGAAGTCCGCGAATGGCCGGTCCCAGCACAGCAGCACGGGGAACTGGTCGAGGCGGAACCCGGCACGCAACGCGGCCACGACCGCGCGATCGGCATTCCCCGGCAGCCACAGCGCGAAGGCGCCGCGCGGCTCGACGGCGCTGGTCAGGTGGCCGAGGACCGCGACCATGAGGTCGGCCTCGCGGACCGCGACCGGCCCGACACGTCCTGCCTCGGTCGCATAGCCGTACCCGACCGGCGCGCCATCGGGGCCGCGATACAGCCAGCCGCGCCGCGACTCCGAGCGCAGGTAACGGTGATCGACGGGATGGGCGACCCCCAGCAGCTCGCGATCGATGGCGTCGACGGCGTCGGCCAGCTCCCGATGTCCGGCTCCGCCCGGCGGTCCGCCGGCGATCGACTCGAAGGGGACCGGCGTGATGCCCGACGGCAGGGGCTCGAACGCGTCGGCTCGCTCGGGCCGGCCGATCAGGTTGAGGAGCGGGATCCTGGGCACGATGCCGTAGCTGGAGTAGAGCGCGTTGGAGATCGGCTGCGCGCTGTCGGTCGCGGTCGCCATCGACATCCCCGTGGAGGGCTCGGGCATGACCTGGGCCAGGAGCGCCCGGCCGACCCCGGCCGCCTGGACGTGGGGCGAGACGAACAGCATCGACAGGAACCACAGCCGCTCGCGGACGAGTGCCGACGCGAAGCCGACGACCCGTTCCTCCACGGTCCCGGCGCCCTCGGTCGCCACGACGAACCGATCGGGGTCAGTGGTGGACAGGTGACCGTAGAGGCGCAGGAGCGGGCTCGTCTCCGACGCGATCTCGGGCTGTCCGAGGCGGCCGATGTAGTCGTTGATCGACTCGCGCCAGATCTCGACGCAGGCGGCGAGCTCGTCGGGGCGGACCGGACGGTAGGTCAGCCCGTCCGGGCGGGACGCGACCCCTCTCATCGGCTCACGCCGCGTCCTCGTCGCCGCCGATGCCGCGCTCCAGCTCTGCCTGCATGAAGGGGTCGAGATCGCCGTCGAGGACAGCCGCCGTGTTGCTGGTCTCGTATTCGGTGCGCAGGTCCTTGACCATCTGATACGGGTGCAGCACGTAGCTCCGGATCTGGTTGCCCCAGCCTGCCTCGACGTGCTCGCCCTTGAGGCGTTTCGTCTCCGCCTCCTTCTCCTCGAGGGCCTTCTCGAGGAGCCGGGCCTTGAGCACCTTGATGGCCATCTCCTTGTTCTGGGTCTGGCTGCGCTCGTTCTGGCTCTGGGCGACGACGCCGGTCGGCAGGTGCGTCAGCCGGACGGCCGAGTCGGTCTTGTTGACGTGCTGGCCGCCGGCCCCCTGCGAGCGGAAGGTGTCGACCCGGATCTCGTCCCAGTCGAGCTCGATCTCGATGTCGTCATCGACCTCCGGGAGGACCTCGACGAGGCCGAACGTCGTCTGGCGCCGGTTCTGGGCATCGAACGGGCTGATCCGGACGAGACGGTGGACACCGCGCTCGGCGCGGAGCCAGCCGTATGCCCGGCGTCCCTGGACCGCGACGGTCACGCTCTTGAGCCCAGCCTGCTCTCCCTCCTGCTGGTCCAGGATCTCGGTGCCGAACTTGTGCCGCTCGGCCCAGCGCAGGTACATGCGCAGGAGCATCTCGGCCCAGTCGGTCGCCTCTGTGCCACCGGCTCCGGCGCTGATCATCAGCAACGCGTTGCGATCGTCGTACTCGCCTGCGAACAGCAGGGCGGTCCGCTCGCGGCGGAAGTCGGTCTCGAGGGCGTCGGCGTCGCGCTCGAGCTCGGCCTCGAGGTCGGCGTCCGGGCCTTCGTTCAGCAGCTCGACGGCAGCGAGGAGGTCGTCCGCGCGCGACTGGAGATCGCGCCACATGGAGATCTCCTCGCGGAGGCCGTTGGCCTCGCGCAGGACCGATTGGGCGGCGCGGCTGTCGTCCCAGAACCCGGGTTCCTGGGTCAGCGTCTCGAGTTCGGCGACGCGCGCTTCCTTGGCGTCGAGGTCAAAGACGCCCCGAGGTCGACCGGATCCGTTCGGCCAGGTCGCGGATGGCGGCGGGTTCCACCTAGTTCCTGGTCTGCAGATCCTGGAGCAGGAGCGGGCGCAGCTCGATGAGCCGCAGCGCTGTCTTGCTCCGGGCGACGACGGGGTTGACGCACGGACAGTAGCCGTTGTGGGGGCAGACGCCGCAGTTGCCGTCGCAATCGAGCGCGGCGGCATAACTGCACGACCGGCAGTCCCGCTCGCAGGCGATCAGATCGACGAACGACGCTTCCTCGGCCTGCTTCACGGACTCCCTCACTTAGCTCGGGGCAGGGCGTGCGCTTGGGGGCGCGTCCTGCCACAGACTCGGGCGGTCCGGAACGGCAGGATTGGATGAGTATACGGGTCCAAACCCCTACCGCCAAGAGGGAAATCGGTCCGGTCGTGCATGGCGGGACCGTCGCCGAAGGTCAGGGCGACTCGCCGGTCACGAAGTAGATGGCGAGGGCCCCGAGTTCGTGGACCGTGGCGTCCAGGCGGGCGACCGGATCGCGGTCGATCGGGCTCGTCGTCGTCGGCGATCCCCAGCCGACGATGCCCTCGTCGCCGGCCATCCGCAGGACCCGCAGCATGTGCTGGCGATCCGACACGAACACCGCGCTGTGGAGGTCGGCGTCGCGCAGGATCGTGCCGACCGAGCGGACCGACGCCAGCGTCGTTCGCGCCTGGTCCTCCATGAGGATCGACGCGGCCGGGACGCCGCGGCCGATGGCATAGTCGCGGGCGGTCGCCGCCTCGGTCGTCCGATCGCCATCTGCCTTGCCGCCGGTCACGACGAGGTAGGGAGCCACCCCAGCCTGGTAGAGGTCGACGGCATGCTCGAGGCGGGCCCGGAAGATCGGCGAGGGCCGGCCGTCGTACTGGGCCGCGCCCATGACGACGATGGCGTCGGCGGGCCGGGCGTCATCCACGTCGCCCTGCGCGACGATGCGCCACGTGGCGTAGACGGCGAGAAGGGTGACTCCGAGGATGCCGACGGCCGCGAGCCTGCCGATGTCCCGGATCAGCGACCGTGGCACTTCTTGTACTTGGCGCCCGATCCACACCAGCACGGGTCGTTGCGCCCGATCCGGGCGCCGTCCGGCGTGTATCCGGGCCGGGCCCCACCCGCCGGGGTGGCCGCGCCGGCCGCGCCGGCCGCCGAGACCAGCGCCTCGTCGCCCAGCGATTCGCGGATGTTCCGCGCGACCGGGCCGGTCGGGATCCCGCCGGCGAGGACTGCGGCCGGCTTGCCGGGCGCGGCGTCGGGTCCTGCGCCCGGTGTCTTGCCGTTGGTCGGACCGCCGTCGCCGGGTCCGCCTCCGTCCGGGCCTCCCTTGGGCGCGTTCGGTCGCGGCGGCTGACCGGGCCCGGGCATCGGGCGCGGCCCGTCGCCGGGCGCCGGCTCGCGAGTGACCGTGACCCGGAAGATGGTCGAGGCGACGCCATGGCGGATCAGGCCGCGCAGCTCCTCGTACATCCGGAACGCCTCACGACGGAACTCGTTGAGCGGGTCCTGCTGGGCATAGCCGCGCAGGCCGATGCCGCGACGCATGTCGTCGATCTCGGTCAGGTGCTCGACCCACAGCGAATCGATCGTGCGCACGAGGACCAGCCGCTCGACGGTGGACCAGTCCTCCGCGCCGACCTCCTCCTCCTTCGCGGCGAGCTTCGCGTCAGCGAGGTCGCGCAGGTGCTCGGCGATCGGCTCGCGGCCGCCGAGATCCCAGAGCTCGTCGGGCGAGGTGCCCTCACCGGTCAGGCCCATCTGGTGGAGGGCGTTCGAGAGCCCTTCGAGATTCCACTGGTCGGGATCCTCGCTCGCGAGGTCCGTGTCGATGAGGAGGTCGAGCTCCTCATCGAGGAACGCGCGGACGGTGTCCGTGAGGTCCTGGTTGTGCAGGACCTTGTCGCGCTCCGCGTAGATCGTCTCGCGCTGCTTGTTGATGACGTCGTCGAATTCGACGACGCGCTTGCGGATGTCGAAGTTGAAGCCCTCGACCCGGCTCTGGGCCGACTCGATCGTACGCGACACGAGGCGCGATTCGATGGCGACGTCGTCGTCGAGTCCGAGCCGCTCCATCAGCCCGGTGACGCGCTCGCTCGCGAAGCGCTTCATCAGGTCGTCCTCGAGCGACAGGTAGAAGCGCGACGACCCGGGGTCGCCCTGGCGGCCGGCCCGGCCGCGGAGCTGGTTGTCGATGCGGCGGGAGTCGTGGCGTTCGGTCCCGATGATGTGGAGCCCGCCCGCCTCGACGACGCGGACGTGGTCCTCGTCGGTGATGGCCTTCGCCTCGGCCAGCACGGTCTCGTAGGTCGCGGCGTCCACCTCGGCCGGGTTCAAGCCGCGCTTGTGGAGGAGCTCCGACGCGAGCCCGGCCGAGTCCCCGCCGAGCTTGATGTCGGTGCCGCGGCCGGCCATGTTCGTCGCGATCGTGACCGCCCCGGTGCGCCCGGCCTGGGCGACGATCCCCGACTCCTTCTCGTGGAACTTGGCGTTGAGGACCTCGTGCGCGATGCCGCGGCGCTTCATGAGCGTGCCGAGGATCTCGGACTTCTCGACGCTGATCGTGCCGACCAGGACCGGCCGCCCGATCTCCTGCATCTCGGCGATCTCGTCGATGAGCGCGTTGAACTTCGCGTTCTCGTCGCGGAAGACGAGGTCGGCGTCGTCCTCGCGGATCATCTCGACGTTGGTCGGGATCGCGACGACCTCGAGCTGGTAGATCTTGTGGAACTCCTCGGCCTCGGTCATCGCCGTGCCGGTCATCCCGGCGAGCTTGTCGTAGAGGCGGAAGTAGTTCTGGAACGTGATCGTCGCGAGGGTCACGCTCTCGCGCTGGACGCGCAGGCCCTCCTTCGCCTCGACGGCCTGGTGGAGGCCCTCGCTCCAGCGCCGACCCGGCATCTGCCGGCCGGTGAACTCGTCGACGATGATGATCTCGCCGTCCTTGACGATGTAGTCGCGGTCGCGCTTGTAGAGCGCATGCGCCTTGAGCGCCTGCTCGAAGTGGCGGGCGAGGCGCGGGTCCGCGTCGTACATGTTCGCGACGTTGAGCCAGCCCTCCATCTTGTCGATGCCCTCTTCGGTCGGGCTGACCGCCTTGTCCTTGAGGTCGATGAAGTAGTCGCCGCCTTCCTCCTCGCCCTCGGGGCGTTCCTTGAGGCGCGGCACGAGCCGGGCGAACGTGAAGTACAGGTCGGCGGATTCCTCGGCCTGGCCGCTGATGATCAGCGGCGTCCGGGCCTCGTCGATGAGGATGTTGTCGACCTCGTCGACGATCGCGAAGCTGCGCTCCCGCTGGACCCGCTGATCGAGCTCAAGGACCATGTTGTCGCGCAGGTAGTCGAACCCGAACTCGTTGTTCGTGCCGTATGTGACGTCCGCGGCGTATGCCTCCTGGCGGGTCACCGGCCGGAGGTTGACCAGGCGTTCGTCGTTCGTCGGGTAGCCGGGCTCGAAGAGGAACGACGCGTCGTGGGTGATCATCCCGAGGCTGATCCCGAGGAAGTGGAAGATCGGCCCCATCCACTGCGGGTCGCGTCGCGCGAGGTAGTCGTTGACGGTGACGACATGGACGCCGCGGCCGGTCATCGAGTTGAGCACCGCCGCCAGCGGGGCGACCAGGGTCTTGCCCTCGCCGGTCCGCATCTCCGCGATCTTGCCCTGATGGAGGACGGCGCCGCCGATGAGCTGGACGTCGAAGTGGCGCATGCCGAGCGTCCGCCACATCGCCTCGCGGGCCATCGCGAAGACCTCGGGCATGGCGTCGTCGAGGGCCTGCTGGATGCGCTCGTTCTCGCGCTTGCGCCGAGCCTTCGCGATCTCGCGCCGGCGCTCGAGGTCCGGGTTCTCGAGCTCGTCCTCGGACGGCTCGTCGGGGATGGCGACCTCGCGGATCTCGTCGCGGATCTCGGCGAACCGCGCGCGGATCTCATCGTCGGTCAGCGCCTGGATCTCGGGTTCGATGGCGTTCGCCGCGTCGACGACCGGTTGCAGTCGTCGGACCTCGCGGTCATTCGAGTCGACGAACTTGGAAAAGAACTTCATGGGACGGTGAAGTATACGGGGAGGGCCGCGAGGGACCCTCAGCCCGGCGGCGTCGCCCAGAAGCCTGTGGCGTACCCGAGCACGATCAGGATGAACGTCACCCCGCCCAGACCGAGCCAGAAGACGACGGACATGAACCGTGACGTGGGGTTCATCTCGGGGTTCTTGAGGTCGGGCAGTCGGCCGGAATCGAGACCGGTCCCCCATCGCCGCGAACGAAGCTGGGTGCGCCAGTCGGCCGGGGCCGCAGCGCGCGGCTCGATGCCGCCTTCGCCGTCGGGCTGGTGAAGCTGGAGGCTCACCGCTCGGCCAGGGGGACGGCGCCCGCGAGGTCCGCTGTTGAAGGCTCCCCGTCGTCGCCGCCCTCGTCGTGCTCGTCGCGGGTGTCGAGCGTGCCCTCGTTGCCGTCCTCCCAGAGCAGCATCTCCTGGGTCAGGGAGACTTCGCTCGAGAAGAGCGCCCCGACGGACTCGCCGCGATGGATGCGCTTGATGGCCTCGCCGATGAGCGGGGCCACGGAGAGCGTCGTGATCTTCGAGATGCGCTTGCGCTCCGGCAGCGGGATCGAGTCGGTCAGGACGACCTCGCGCAGCGACGACGCCGCGATCCGGTCGACCGCCGGGTCGCTGAGGACGCCGTGGGTCGCGCAGGCATAGATCTCGGTCACTCCCTCGCGCTCGAGCGCGCGGACGATCTCGACCAGCGTGCCGGCCGTGTCGATCTCGTCGTCGACGATGACCGCGCGCTTGCCGTGGACCGTGCCGATGACGTTCATCAGCTCGGCGCGGTCGAGGTTGCCGACGCGTCGCTTCTCGATGATCGCGAGCGGGGCGTCGAGGAGCTCGGCGAACGTCCGGGCCCGCTTCGCGAACCCGAGGTCCGTGACGACCACGAGGTCCTGGAGCCGCTTGTGGCGGAAGTAGTTCGAGAGCATGTGGACCGCGGTCAGCTCGTCGACCGGGATGTTGAAGAAGCCCTGGATCTGGCCCTGGTGGAGGTCCATCGTCAGGACGCGGTCAGCGCCGGCGACCGTGATCATGTCGGCGATGAGCCTGGCCGTGATCGGCACCCGGGGCTGGTCCTTCTTGTCCGACCGGCCGTAGGCGTAGAACGGGATGACCGCGGTGATGCGGCCGGCGCTCGCCCGCTTGAAGGCGTCGATCATGATCAGCAGTTCCATGATCGACTGGTTGACGGGGTGGCTGGTCGGCTGGACCAGGAAGACGTCCTTCTCGCGGACGTTCTCAAGGATCTTGACGAAGATGTTCTCGTTGGCGAACTGGAAGACCTCGGCCTTGCCCGGCTCGCTGCCGAGGTAGCGGCAGATCTTCCGGGCCAGGTCCGGGTTCGAGTTGCCGTGGTAGATCTCGAACTGGTCCGCGTACAACCGCGCCTCCCTGCCGCTCAAGACCTCAGCCACCCATCGCGTCGGTCACGCGCTCGGCGGCCCGGCGGGTGCCGGTCCCTCCGGTGCGGGGTCGCCATCGTCGCCGATGCCATCCCGCTCCGCAAGTCCGGCGCGGAACGCCGCGATCGCCACCACGCGGTCGCCCTCGGCGAGCCGCATGACGATGACCCCGCGGGCGGAGGACGAATAGCGGTTGATGGTGTTGGTCTCGGTCCGGATGACCTGGCCGCCGGCGCTGATGAGGAGAAGCTCCTCGTCGGCCTCGGTGACCTGCTGGACCGCCGCGACGTCGCCGGTCTTGCGTCCCTCGAGCGAGATGAGCCCGACGCCCTGGCCGCCGCGGTGCTTTCGGCGGAACTCGGTCAGCGGCACGCGCTTGCCGTAGCCGGTCTCGGTCAGCACGAGGACGTCGGCCTCGGGCTCGACGATGCTCATCCCGACGACCATGTCGCCCTGCCGGGCGAGCCGGATGCCGATGACGCCGGCCGCGTCGCGACCCATGGCCCGCACCTCGGTCTCGGCGAACCGCGCGATCTTGCCCTTGGCGGTCGCGATGATGACGTCGTCCTTGCCGGTCGAGACGTCGACCCAGGCCAGCTCGTCGTCATCGGCGATCGTGATCGCCCGGATGCCCGACGAGCGGACACGCTCGAACTGCTCGAGCGGCGTCTTCTTGACGATGCCCTTCCGGGTCGCCAGCACGAGATAGGACCCCGCGGTGAAGTCCTTGAGCATGATCGTCGCCATCGGGAGCTCGCCCGACTCCACCTGGACGCCGGGCAGGTTGATGATCGGGATGCCCTTGGCCTGGCGGCTGGCGTCCGGGATCGCATGGACCTTGGCGCTGAAGACGCGGCCGCGGTTCGTGAAGAACAGCGCCCAGTGGTGGGTGTTGGCCACGAGCAGGTGCTCGACCGCGTCCTCCTCGCGGGTGACGTGGCCGATGATCCCCTTGCCGCCGCGATGCTGGCGTCGGTACGTGTCGACCGGCTGGCGCTTGATGTAGCCGCGCCCCGAGATCGTCACGACGACGTCCTCGTCGGCGATGAGGTCCTCGTCGGTCATCTCGCGGCTGGAGTCGTCGGCGACCCGCGTACGGCGCTCGCCCGCGTACTTCCTCTTCAGCTCGGCCAGCTCGTCCTTGATGATCTGGAGGACCCGGGCCGGGCTCCCGAGGATGTCCTCGAGCTCGGCGATCTCCTGGATGACCGCGAGGTATTCGTCCTCGATCTTCTTGCGCTCGAGGGCGGCCAGGCGGGCGAGACGGAGGTCGAGGATCGCCTGCGCCTGGAGCTCGGACAGGTCGAACCGGCTCATCAGGTTCGAGCGGGCGAGATCGACGTCGGGCGACTCGCGGATCGTCTTGATGACCTTGTCGAGGTTGTCGAGCGCGATCTTGAGCCCTTCGAGGATGTGGGCCCGGGCGCGCGCCTTGCCGAGGTCGAACTCGGTCCGCCGGCGCACGATCTCGCGGCGATGGTCGATGTGGTGGACGAGGACGCTGCGGAGCGGCAGGGTCTGCGGCTGGCCGTCGACGAGCGCGAGCATGTTCATGTTGAACGCGAGCTGCATCGGCGTGTGCTTGAAGAGGTTGTTCAGCACCTTGTGCGGGTTCGCGTCGCGCTTGATCTCGACGTAGATGCGCATCCCGTCGCGGTCGGACTCGTCGCGCAGGTCGGCGATGCCGTCGATGCGCTTGTCCTTGACCAGCTCCGCGATCTTCTCGAGAAGGCTGGCCTTGTTCACCTGGTACGGCAGCTCGGTGACGATGATCGCGGTGCGGTCGCCGCGAACCTCCTCGAACGCGACCTGGGCGCGCATGACCACCCGGCCACGACCGTGCGCGTACATCTGCCGGATGGCATCGACCGTCTCCCACTCCCCGGTCAATGCGTTGCGCTGGCGCTCGTAGCGGAAGATCGTGCCGGCCGTCGGGAAGTCCGGGCCGTGGACGAACTTGCACAGGTCATCGGACGTGAGCTCCGGGTCCTCGATGAGGGCGATCGTCGCGTCGCAGATCTCCCCGAGGTGATGCGGCGGGATGTTGGTCGCCATCCCGACCGCGATCCCCGACGAGCCGTTGATGAGCAGGTTCGGCAGCTTCGACGGCAGGACGGACGGCTGCTTCTGCGTGCCGTCGTAGTTGTCCTCGAAGTCGACCGTCTCCTTGTCGATGTCGGCGAGCATCTCGGCGGCGATCGCGGTCAGGCGCGCCTCCGTGTAGCGCATCGCCGCGGCGTCGTCGCCGTCGACGGAACCGAAGTTGCCCTGCCCGTCGACGAGCGGGTAGCGCATCGAGAAGTCCTGCGCGAGCCGGACGAGGGCGTCGTAGATCGACTGGTCGCCGTGCGGGTGGTACTTGCCCATCACCTCGCCGACGATGGCGGCGCACTTGCGGAAGGAGCTGTTCCCCGACAGCCCCATGTCGCCCATCGTGTAGAGGATCCGGCGATGGACGGGCTTGAGCCCGTCACGGACGTCAGGCAGGGCGCGCGCGACGATCACGCTCATCGCGTAGTCGAGGTAGCTCGTCCGCATCTCGTCCTCGATGCGGATGGCGCGGATGTCGCCCAGGTCGTCGGTCACGGTGCGCTACTCCTCGGAACGGTCATCAGAGCGGTGGCTCGGGGTGGGTGACGGGGTCGGGCAGGTCGCCGAAGCGATCCGCGGTCTCGGCGGCGATCGAGGTGGTCGGGGCGCCGGCTCGTCGGCGGATCCCGGCGAGGCGGGCACGGAACTCGTCGGCGACGGCCGGGTCGAGCTTGCCGAGGGAGTCGCGGATGACCCAGGCTCGGTGGCCGTCGTCGGTGGTCGCGGCCAGGTCGACCTCGGCCCGGAGGGCGTCGGTGGTGGCCGGCAGGTCGACCTGCGCCAGGGAGCGGTAGGCCCAGGACAGCGCCTTCTGGACGTCGGGCTCGTCGTCGCCCATGAGCTGGGCGAGCAACGGCAGCGCGCGGCGGACGACCTCGGGGTCGAGGCCGCGGCGATGGCCGTGGGTCATGGTCGCGATCGTCGAGCCGACCAGACGGCGCTCCCAGCGCGATGGCGAGAAGACCAGTTGCTCGAGCTCCGCCCAGCGATACGGCTCGGCGGCGATGCCCTTGCCGTACGGGTGGGCGAGGTCGTCGATCGTGATCCAGTCGCCTGCCTCCCGGGCCGCCCGACGAAGGAGCTGCCAGGTTCGCTCGGTCTCGATCGGCAGGGTCCGCTCCAGCAGCCCGAAGGCGAACCAGCGCGGCTCCAGGTACGGCTCGTGGAAGAGGCGGTCGGCGACGAACAACAGGGGCGTGGGGCGCACCTGCCGGGTCGCGTTCCGAAAGCCGCGCGAGACGGCCGCGATCAGCGGCCAGCGGACGCCGTAGACCGGGCCGATGCCGGGGGCGACGCGTTGCTGTCCCTCGAGGTAGTCGGGGTCGGCGAGGCGCTGCAGTCCTGCGGTGAGGGCGGCGGCGAAGGCGTCGGGGTCGTTGGTCAGCTCGGCGAGGTCCGCCCCGAGGGCTTCAGCCCCGGGCTTGTGCTCGGCCACGAAGGCGACAGCGCGGGCGGTGACCTCGCTGCCCGTCACGGGGGGAGTGGCGGTGGCCGTGGCGGTCATCGGCGCGAGTCCACCGTGTCGGGCGTAGTGGCCTCGGCGAGCGTGACGTTCGTGTCCAGCTCGCGGAACCCGTAGCGCTCGCGGAGCTCCTGCTTGCGTGCCGGATCCGCGGCGACGTAGGTCCCCGTTGCGGTCGCCAGCTCGAGGCCCGTCTCGGCGTCGACGATCCGCCCGGCGGTCTCGACGATCCGACGCCGCGAGCGGGTGACCCAGCCGTCGGCCCGGATGGCCTGACCGATCGAGACCGGCTTCCTGAACGCGACCGCGATGCGCGCCGTGACGCCCCAGTTGTCCTCGGCCACCAGGGCCCAGGCCATGACCTCGTCGAGGATCGTGCACACGATGCCGCCGTGCGCGACGCCCTCCCAGCCCTCGAAGCGGCGGTCGAGCTCGAGGGTGGTCCAGGAGCGGGCCGGTTCCAGGTGCAGGGTCATCTGCAGCCCGTGCGTATTGAGCGTGCCGCACCCGAAGCAGTGGTGGGGCGTGAATTCGAATCGCGCGGTCGGCGGGACACGGACGTCTCGGACGTCAGATGTCAAGGTTCTGGACCTTGCGAGCCTCGGACTTGATGAAGTCCTTGCGCGGCCCGACCTTCTCGCCCATCAGCATCGTGAAGACCTCATCGGCCTGCGCAGCGTTTTCCGAGTTGACGCGCAGCAGAGTCCGGGTCTCGGGATTCATGGTCGTGGCCCACAGCTGGTCCGCGTTCATCTCGCCGAGGCCCTTGAACCGCTGGACCGACAGGTTCTTGACGTTGAAGTCCTTGATGACCTTCTCGCGCTCCTTCTCGGTCTGCGCGTACCGCGTGACCTTGCCGGTGCTGATCCGGTACAGCGGTGGCTGGGCCACGTAGAGGTAGCCCGACTCGATGATCTCGGGCATGTGGCGGTAGAAGAGCGTCAACAGCAGGGTCCGGATATGGGCGCCATCGACATCGGCGTCGGTCATGATGATGACCCGGTGGTAGCGCAGCTTCGTGATGTCGAAGCTGTCGCCGATGCCGGCCCCGAGAGCGATGATCAGCGGCCGGACGTTCTCGCTCGAGAGGATCTTGTCCAGCCGGGCCTTCTCGACGTTCAGGACCTTGCCGCGGAGAGGCAGGATCGCCTGGAACCGCCGGTCGCGTCCTTGCTTCGCCGAGCCGCCGGCCGAGTCGCCCTCGACGAGGTACAGCTCGCTGCGGGCCGGATCGCGCTCCTGGCAGTCGGCGAGCTTGCCCGGCAATGACATGCCGTCGAGCGCGCCCTTGCGGATCACGAGGTCACGCGCCTTGCGCGCCGCCTCGCGTGCGCGGGCCGCTGTCAGGCACTTCTCGATGATCCTGCGGCCGTCGCTTGGGTTCTCGTCGAGGTACTGGCCGAGACTGTCCGCGACGGCGGTCTGGACCTGGCCCTTGACCTCGGGATTGCCGAGCTTGGCCTTCGTCTGTCCCTCGAACTGCGGATCGGTCAGCTTGACGCTGATGACGGCCGTAAGGCCCTCGCGGACGTCGTCTCCGGACAGATTGGTGTCGGAGTCCTTCAGGATCGCTGCGCGGCGTGCCCAGTCGTTGAGCGAACTGGTGAGCGCGGCCCGGAAGCCGGTCACGTGCGAGCCGCCGTCGGGCGTGTTGATGTTGTTCGCGAACGCGAGGACGTTCTCCGTATATGTGTCGTTGTACTGGAGCGAGACCTCGACGGCGGTCGTTCCCTCCTTGCGCTCGACGTAGATCGGCCGCTGGTGGAGGACCTCCTTGCGCCGGTTGAGGTGCCGAACGAACGACTGGAGGCCGCCCTCGAAGTAGAACGAGCGCTCGCGGTCGTTGCGCTCGTCGATCAGGGTGATCCAGACGCCCTTGTTCAGGTAGGCGGACTCGCGGAGTCGCTGGCTGATCGTGTCGAAGGACCAGTCCGTGGTCTCGAACATCGTGGAGTCGGCACGGAAACTCGTGAGCGTGCCCTTGCGGGTGCCCTGCGGGCCGAGCTTCTTGACGGGCCCTCGTGGCTTGCCGCGCTCGTATTCCTGCGCCCAGACGCTGCCGTCGCGGGCGGATTCGACCCGCATCCACTCGGAAAGCGCGTTGACGACGCTCACGCCGACGCCGTGCAGGCCACCGGAGACCTTGTAGCCGCCGCCACCGAACTTGCCGCCGGCGTGCAGGACGGTGTGGACGACCTCGAGGGCGTCCTTGCCCGTGGAGTGCTTCCCGACCGGGACCCCACGACCGTCGTCCTCGACGATGACCTGCCCCGCGTGGGCGGTGCCATCAGCGTCCGTCCACCCGTCCGCCTTGAGCGTCACGACGATCTTGCGAGCGTGACCGGCCATCGCCTCGTCGATCGAGTTGTCGACGACCTCCCACACGAGGTGATGCAGGCCGCGCTCGTCGGTGGAGCCGATGTACATGCCCGGCCGGCGTCGAACGGCTTCGAGGCCCTCGAGGACCTGGATGCTCGCCGCGGTGTAGTCGGAGCCGGCGGCGCGACCTCGCTTCCCGCCGCTTGGCGCCGCCTTCGCGGCCTTGGCGGGCTTGGCCTCCTTTGCGCCGTTCACAGGCTTGGTGCCGTTCACGGGCCTCGCGCTGCTCGCCTTGGCGGCCGCGGGGGCCTGTGGCGTGGCGTTTCTGGTCCGCGCGGCGGCGTTGCCGGTTCGGCCGGCGGTTTCCTCGGTCACGCGGTTCCTCCGGTCAGGCGGTCGTAGAGACGCCCCAGTTCCTCGTCGCTGTAGTACTCGATGACGATGCGTCCACCTCGCCTGGATCGGGCCAGGGTCACCTTGGTCCCGAGTGATCGGCGCAGGTCCTCCTCGACACGCTCGAGGTCGGGGTCGGTCGCCTGCTCCGCGCGAACGAGCGGCTCGGGCCGTGGCTCGCGCAGGCGACGGACCAGCTCTTCGGTCTGGCGAACGGACAGGTCCTGGCCCACGACGCTGTCGAGGACACGCTCCTGCATCTCCGGGGTCAGTCCGCCGAGCGCCCGGGCATGGCCCTCGGTCAGGATCCCGTCGGCAACGGCAGATTGGACGTTCGGAGCCATGTCGAGCAGGCGAAGGGTGTTCGCGACGGTCGATCGCGCTCGGCCGACACGCTCCGCCAGCTGCTCGTGGGTGAAGCCGAACTCATCGATGAGCTGGCGATAGGCCGAGGCCGCCTCGATCGGATCGAGATCCTCGCGCTGGAGGTTCTCGACGAGGGCGAGCTCGAGCTGGTCGCGGTCGGCCAGCTGCCGGACGACCGCCGGGATCCGGTCCAGCCCGGCGGCGGTGGCGGCACGCAGTCGCCGCTCGCCGGCGACGAGCTGGTAGCCGTCGATCGTCTCGGTCACGAGGATCGGCTGGATGACGCCGTGCTCGGCGATGCTCGCCGTGAGCGTGGCCATGGCCGCATCGTCGATCCGCTTGCGCGGCTGGCGCGGGTTGAATCGGATCCGCGCGGTCGGGATCTCCATCTGCCCGGGATGTGCCGCGCTCCGTTGCGAGATCAGCGACGCGAGGCCCCTGCCGAGGCTCGCCGGGCGCTCGGGCCTGACCGTCACGACGCCACCAACCCCTGGATTGCATCAGGCGGGTTCGGCCCGCGGTCCGCGGCCGGGGCATGAAGGTCGCCCAACGCCCGCCCGTCCTTGTCCGAGCGACGCCGGAACTCCTCGGCCAAGGCGCGGTAGGCGATCGCTCCGGCGGAGTCGGGCCGATAGATCGCGATCGGTTGCCCGTGACTCGGCGCTTCCGAGAGACGGACGCTCCGCGGGATCACGGTGTCGAAGACCGACGGCCCGAGGTGTCGACGCACCTCGGCGGCGACATCGGCCGATAGGTTGGTCCGACTGTCGTACATCGTCAGGAGGACACCCTCGAGCTCGAGGTCGGGATTCAGGTTGTCGCGAATGAGGTTGAGCGTGGCAAGCAGTTGGGTCAGGCCCTCCAGGGCGTAGTACTCACATTGGAGCGGGATGAGCACGGCATCAGCGGCGGTCAGGGCATTCACGGTCAGCAACCCGAGTGACGGCGGGCAATCGATGAAGATGGTGTCGTATCGGTCGGCGACGTCCTGGATGAGCCTCGAGAGGCGCCGCTCCCGTGCGTCGACTTGCGCGAGTTCCACCTCCGCCCCAGCGAGCGCGACGGCCGATGGCACCACGTCGAGACCGAGTGGGCCGCGCACGGCGATCGGCGCCAACGACACGTCGTCGATCAAGGCGTCGTAGATAGAACGCTCGAAGCCGGTCCGGTCGAGCCCGAAGCCGCTCGTGGCGTTCCCTTGCGGATCGAGATCGATCACGAGGACCTGTTCGCCCGCAAGCGCGAGGTAGCTTGCGAGATTGACCACCGTCGTGGTCTTGCCGACGCCGCCCTTCTGGTTCGCGCAGGCGATCGTTCGGCCCACTCAGTGACCTACCTGGGATGCTCTCACGGTGATTGATTTTACCATCGGAGACGGTTGGACCTCGGTTCGGGAGGATCACGACGGATGGTCCCACGCGGTCCTGCACCGACGGTTATCGGCGCCGAACCCGACCGACGATGTTTCACGTGAAACAGGGGAAGGCACCCGACGGCGGGAGCACGGTTTGAGGGCCGCGACACCCCGCGTCGGCCGCTCCCGCCCATCCGCGTGGTGCAGCCACGAGCGACCGTCTCGGCCTGGGCCGTTGCCCAAAGGACGCACGGATCCTCCATCCACCGGGAGACGAGCTCACTGTTTCACGTGAAACACGCTCGATTCGGGGCCCGTTGCCGCTCTTGAGGCTCCGTGGGATACTGGCCGGAGACGTCGCCGCCGAATCGACCGCGTCGAGAGCCGCGTAGGCGGGCGCGCGACCTTCGGACACATGCCGAGGATCGACGCTCAATGACCCTGCTGCTCGCTGCAGTCGGTGCGACGGTGGCGGCCCTGTTCGAATTGACCGTGACCACGTACCTTCGGGTCGGTGGAGTCCAGCCGCACCTCGTGTTGGTGCTGGCCATCATCGTCACGATCGCGGTCGGGCTGGATGCAGGCCTCGTCTGGGCCTTCGTTGGCGGGCTCGCACTTGATGTCTTGGCTCAACGACCACTCGGATCGACGGCTTTCGCGCTCCTGCTTTGCGTGGGCGGGGCGGCGGCCTTCGGTCGCCTCTTCTCTCGTGTTCGTCCCCTCGCCCCCATCATCGCCACATTCTTCCTGAGCATTGTCTACTCCATGGTCTTGTTCGCTCTCTTCAGCGCCCTTCGTGCGCCGCTCCCGGTGGCTGACCCGCTGAGTCTCGTCGTGCCCCCTGCCGTCTACGACGCCATCCTGGCAGCGCTGATCGGGCCGCTCGCCGTCTCGATCCACGACCATCGCGTCCAGGTGGAGCGCGTCGACTGGTGAACACGTATCTGGACGGCCGACGCGAACCTGCGACGCGCCGGCTGTCACGCTTCCTCGTGTTCGGCATCGCCGTCATCCTCGCGATGGGCGGTCTGACGGCCCGGCTCTTCTACCTGCAGATCGTCAACGGCGGCGAGTACACGACCCTCGCGACCGCGAATCGGACCGTGATCGAGTCGATCCCCTCGACCCGCGGCCTCATCTACGATCGCGCCGGCCGTCCGTTGGTCACCAACGTGCCGATGTTCGCCGTGAAGATCCGACCCGCCGACCTCCCGGCGCAGTTCCGGCCGGAGGTGGTCGACCGACTCGCGGCGATGATCGGGATCGACCCCGCCGGGATCAATACCGCGATCGACAGCAACCCGGGCTCGTCGTTCGACCTCGTCCGGATCGCCGAGGACATCGACGAGGACACCGCGCGGCTCATCGCGGAATCCTCCTCGCAACTGCCCGGTGTCGAGATCTCGGTCGAGGCCCGCCGCGAGTACCCCGACGGGGCCCTGATGGCGCAGATCGTCGGCTATACGGGACCGGTGTCACCGGAGCAACTCCCGGACCTCCGCGCCAAGGGCTACCTGCCGGACGACCTCCTCGGCAAGGCCGGCGTCGAATCCTCGTACGAGACCTATCTTCGAGGCGTCTACGGCAGGGAGCGCGTCGAGCGAAACGCCCTGGGCCAGAAGACGCAGGTGCTCGCCACTGAGAACGAGGCGAAGCCCGGTGACTCGCTCACCCTCACGATCGATACCAAGATCCAGAAGGAAGCCGAGAAGGCCTTGAAGTGGGGCATCAAGGCCATCGGAAGCAAGCGCGGGGTGTTCATCGTCATGAACCCGCAGACCGGCGAGGTCCTGGCGATGGTGAGCCTGCCCACCTACGACAACAACCTCTTCGCGCGCGGCATCACCACCAAGGAATTCAACAAGCTGGTCAAGAACAAGGACCTGCCGCTGCTGAACCACGCGGTCCAGGCGCACTATCCGCCCGGGTCGACCTACAAGCTCGTTGCGGGGACCGGTGGGCTCGCGGACAAGAAGATCAGCGCGACCACGAAGGTCGCAACGAAAGGGTTCCTGACCGTCGGCGCGACCAAGTACTACGACTGGAACCGCCGCGGCTTCGGCCCATGCGATATCTATTGCGGGTTCGGCCACTCGAGCGACACGTTCTTCTTCACCGTCGGCGGCATGCTCGGCATCGACCGGCTCGCGTATTGGGCGAACCAGTACGGGTTCGGCCGTCCGACCGGGATCGACCTGCCCGGGGAGGCGTCCGGGATCGTGCCGACCAACGCCTGGAAGCAGGCCACGAAGGGCGCCTCGATCTTCACCGGCGAGACGTACCAGGCGAGCATCGGCCAGGGCTATGACAACGTCACCCCGATCCAGCTCATCAATGCCTACGCGGCGCTCGCCAACGGGGGCAAGCTGTACCAGCCACAGGTCGTGCGCGAGGTCGTCGGACCCGATGGCGCCGTCGTGCGCCCGTTCAAGCCGGTCCTTCTCCACAAGCTGAAGGTCAAGAAGAGCGTCCTGCGCACGATGCGCAACGCAGCACGGAGCACGGTCCTGTTGCGTCACACCTATAACCTCGTCGACATGCCGATCAAGATCGCCGGCAAGTCGGGAACAGCCGAATTCGGCGAGCGGGACCGCCGAGGTCGCCTGCCGTATCACTCCTGGTTCGTCGGCTGGGTGCCCAAGGACCCGTATAACGGCTCGTTCGACAAGACCGACTCCAAGCTGATCGCCATGGCGTTCATGTATGACTCGCGAACGATCGGCAATGCCGGCACCGAGGTCGTGAAGTACTTCTACCAGCTTCACTTCGGGATCAAGCACGACTACCGGAATTTCGATCTCATGGAACGCGGCAACTTCTTCAGGAACGACTGATGGGCGTCATCCGAGCCGAGCCTGCGCGCGTCACCGACTGGGCGGCCAAGTCCGTCGGGGCGGTCTGGCGCGCGTTCGACCTCCAGCTCGTGACGTACGCCGGCCTGCTCGCGGCGATCGGCCTGGTCATGGCGTACACGAACAGCGTCGAGAACGGCAAGTTGACGCTCGAGACGCAGACCGTCTTCACCCGTGGCCTGATGTGGGCCGGCATCGCAGTGGTCATCTTCATCGTCGCGACGGCGTTCGACTACCGCTGGCTCAAGACGCTGTCGTGGCCGATCTACGGCCTCCAGCTCGCTCTTCTCGTCCTCACGCTGGCGATCGGCGACGGGGTCGGCAACTCTGCCCGCTGGATCGCCCTCGGCCCGTTCACCTTCCAGTTCAGCGAGCTCGCGAAGATCTTCATGATCATCGTCCTGGCCAACTACCTGTCGGCCAGGCAGGGTCGGCTTGATTCGCTGTCATCGATCCTCGGAGCCTGCGCGCTCGTCCTGCCGCCGCTGGCCCTGGTTGCGCTTCAGCCGGACCTCGGGACCTCGCTGGTCTTCGCCGCCATCCTGGCGGGCATGCTGTGGATGTCCGGCGCGAGCCTGAAGTGGCTGGCGGCGCTCGCTGCCGGGGTCATCGCCCTCGTGCCGCTCGCCTGGACTTACATCCTTCACGACTATCAGAAGCAGCGCCTGCTCTCGTTCCTCGACGCCGACCCGGACATCAAGGGCTCCGGCTACCAGCTCTACCAGGCGCAGATCGCGGTGGGCTCCGGGAGCTGGATGGGCAAGGGCCTCACGAACGGGACGCAGGCCCAGGGCGACTTCCTGCCGGTCCAGACGACGGACTTCGTGTTCGCGATCCTCGCCGAGGAGTTGGGATTCATCGGCGGCATCGTCGTCTTCACCCTGTTCTTCCTGCTGCTGTGGCGGGTCCTCGCGGCCGGCTGGCGTTCGCGGGATCCGTTCGGCACGATGTTCGCCGCCGGGATGGCGTCGATGATCCTGTTCCAGCTCGTCGTCAACGTGGGCATGGTCATGGGCATCATGCCCATCACCGGCATCCCGTTGCCGTTCGTGACCCACGGCGGTGCCTCGCTCGTGAGCATGGCTCTGGGCCTGGGCATCCTGCAGAGCATCAACGTCCGACAGACCCGAGCGGAGTGGTGACAGGCGTCGTCGCACCTTAGGACCGATACGCTCGACTAGGTGGACTAACGGCGGAGGCGCTCGGCCGACGCCCATATCAGGCACCATCCACCGATGGACGGACCGGGGACCCTCAACGCGATCGAACTGATGGTCGGCCTGCTCGGGCTGGCCGGCCTCGTGGCGATCGTCGCCCGGCCGCTGCGGCTGCCCTACACAGTCGCCCTCGTCGTCGCCGGCCTGGTCTTCGGCGCCGTTGCCACGGCGGTCGGCGTCCCCGCGATCGAGGTGACGCCGGAGCTCGTGCTCATCGCCTTGCTGCCCGGCCTGGTCTTCGAGGCCGCCTATCGGCTGCGACTCGATGAGCTCCGGCGCTGGCTCGGCGGGCTCGTGCTTCTCGCCGTGCCCGGAGTCTTGATCTCGGCGGCGGTGGTCGCGATCGTCCTGAACGTGGCGACCGGCCTCCGACCCGATCTGGCGTTCCTCGTCGGCGCGATGGTCTCCGCCACGGACCCCGCCGCGGTCGTCGCGACCTTCAAGCCGCTGCGGGTCGCGCCGGCCCTCTCGACGATGGTCGATGGCGAGAGCCTGCTCAACGACGGCACCGGCCTGGTCCTGTTCGCGATCGCCCTCCAGGCGGTCGTCCTGCAGACCAGCCCGCTCGATGCGACGCTCGGCTTCGTCGAGCACGGTGGCCCTCAGCGTTGCGATCGGCGTCGCGACCGGGTGGCTGGCGACGCGGCTCATCAGCCTGACCGACGACCACCTGCTCGAGCTGACGATCTCGGTCGTGCTCGCCTACGGCAGCTACCTGCGTCGCCGACCAGTTCCACCTCTCGGGAGTGATCGCCACCGTCGTCGCGGCCGTCATCCTCGGCAACTTCGGCCCGGGCCGGACGATGAGCGTGACCGGCGCGGACGCGATCGACACCGTCTGGGAGTTCCTCGCCTTCCTGCTGACCGCCGTCGTGTTCCTGCTGATCGGCCTCGCCATCCCTCCGGCCGGGCTGGTGGCGTCCCTCGGTCCCATCGCGTGGGCGGTCGTCGGCATCCTCATCGGACGCGCGCTCGTCGTC
Organism: uncultured Chloroflexia bacterium; assembly: GCA_963704775.1. Lineage (GTDB taxonomy): Bacteria > Chloroflexota > Limnocylindria > Limnocylindrales > CSP1-4 > SPCO01. The sequence continues at coordinate 1,146,243 of CAVPHR010000001.1, forward strand.
TACGTGCTGCTCGGCGGCGCCTCGCGCCTGGCCCCGCTGCCGGGCCTCGCCGAGCGCGTGCCGACCGACTGGCTCCACGTCCTCTTCTGGGGCGGCCTGCGCGGGGCGGTCGCCGTGGCGATGGCACTCGCGCTCCCGGCGGACGTGCCGCAGCGCGCCCTGCTCCAGGAGATCACGTTCGGCGTCGTGCTGTTCACGCTGCTCGTCCAGGGCACGACGATCGGACGGGTCGTAGCTCGGACGTCGGACGCCGCACCGACGCGCGACTAGCGGCGGCGGAACAGGCCTCGGCGATCGCTGGCCTCGGCGGCCGCACTGCGGCGTCGACCGGTCCGCCGCAGGATGCCGTCGATCTCCTCGCGGTACTGCCGGCCGATGGGCGCCCGGTCGAGCCACTCGAGATACTCGAGGTCCTGCCGACCGATCTCGCCGATCGACCAGCCGGCGTAGCGCCCGAAGTTGAGGACGCTTCCGGAGGGACGCCCCGGTGGCGGTCCGGCCGCGCCGAGCCCGTCGGGCTCATGCATCGAGGCGGTGTACCCGCCGCCGTAGGACGAGCGGCCAGACGTCCAGTCGCGTGAGACCTCGTCGGGCGGGCGGGGTCGGCGGCGGCGATGCCGGTCGGACTTCGGGCGCGGCCTTGCCCGCCGGACCGGCCGGCTGTGTCGCCCGCGACGAGCTCGAGGCTCGACCGGCCGCATCGTCTGCGTGCGCCAGGATCTCCCGGTCGGCGTCGTATCGGCGTCGCGCGTCGGGGTCGCCGATGAGGCCCCACGCCGCGTTGATGGCAGCCATCCGGTCGGCCGCTTCGTCGCCCGCCACGTCGGGGTGGTACTTGCGTGCGAGCCGCCGATAGGCCGCCTGGATGACCTCGTCCTCGGCCTCGGAGTCGACCTGGAGCGTCTTGTACGGGTCGAGTCGGTCAGGCATCGGCCGTCCCGAGACCGCCGGCAGGCGTGCCAGCGTCCGCGGCGACCGGTTCGACGGTGTTGATGTGGGGCGCCATGCCGACCCTGCGGACGATCGTCGCGAGCCCGGCCGGGTCCTCGTCCGGACCGACCCGCCGGAACAGGTAGCGGACGACGTCTCGCCCGGCGGCCGCGACCGGCAATGCGAGGATCGCCCCGACCAGCCCGCCGAGGGCGCCGCCGATGATGATCGCGAACATCACGGCCGCCGGGTGCAGCTCGGTGGCGTCGCCCTGGATCTTGGGGACCAGGAAGTTGTTCTCGATCTGCTGCACGAGCGTGTACAGGATGAGGGCGGCGATCGCGGCCTCCGGTCCGGCAGTGGCCGCGATCAGGACCGCGGGCACCGCCGCGATGATCGGGCCGATGATCGGCAGGAGCTCGAGGATCCCGGCGATCACGGAGAGCAGGAGCGCGTAGCGGCCGAAGATCGGATCGACGAAGCGGCTGAGCAGCAGCAGCCCGATGAACGTGAACGCGCCGACCGCGAAGCCGAGGACGAACTGCGCCCGCACCCACTGGCTGAGCACCCGCTCGACGCTGCGCAGGACCACCAGCGTGTCGAACCGCCACGCAGCCGGCAGTGCCCGGTCGAACGAGGCCGCGAGGCTCACCCGGTCCTTGAGCAGGTAGAAGACCCAGACCGGCAGGATGACGTAACCGAAGATCGCGCCGATGAGGCTGCCCGCGCCGGTGACCAGGGGCAGCAGGAAGGACAGGTCGACCCCCGTCCCGACCTCGCCGCCGCCCTGTCCGATGCCGGCGATGACGCCATCGATCCAGTCCCGGATGGCGACCGGGATCTCGAGCCGCGAGTACAGCTCTGTCAGGTCCTGGAGCCGCGCGTTGAGCGACTCGGCGAGCTTGGGGAATTCCTCGATGAACCGCAGGATCTCGTTGACGAGGGGCGTCAGCGTCAGCGCCATGAACTCGATGAAGATGACCAGGGCGGCGATGTACACGAGGATGATCGCGACGGTCCGCCGAAGGCCCCGACGAACCAGCCAGCGGACGGGGATGTCGAGCAGATAGACGAGCAGGAGGCCGACGATGAACGGCCGCACGCTGTCGCGGGCCATCCAGAGCAGTAGGCCGACGACGATGGCGGCGCCCAGCAGGACCATGACCCGTGGCGACACCGGGGCGAACCGCGGCGGTCCGTCGGGCGGCTTCACGACGAACGGCGGGGGCGGCAGCGAGGCCACCCAGGCGTTGGATCCTGATCCCTCGACGGCGCCCGATCCGGGCCGGGCGGGCTCGTTCATCGTGCCGCAGACTAGCAGACGTGGACCCCGATCCCGCGTCGCCGCCTCCGGTGGCCCTCGAGCCACGGCAACGCTGGCGGCTGTTCGTCGGGCGCGGTCCGGAGGCACTGCCACTGGCGCAGCGCGACGTCGCCGACGCATGGAGCGCGGCGGTCGAGGCGTCCGGGCTGCCGGCGATCCCGGGACCCGGTGACCCGCCGAAGCCACGGCTGTCGTTCGGTGCGCCACTCCCGATCGGCATGAGCGCCGAGGCGGAGCTCATCGACATGCTCCTGGCGGAACGCTGTCCTCGATGGCGCGTTCGCGAGGCGCTCGAACCGCATGTCCCTGCCGGCTGGCGCCTCGTGGACCTCGCCGACGTGTGGCTGGGCGGGCCGCCCCTTGCCGGTGCCGTCGCGGCGGCGGACTACCGCATCACCCTGGAGACGGGAGATGGCGTCACGCGCGCGGACGTGGCGGCCGCCGCCGGGACAGTCGTCCGTTCGACATCGCTGCCGCGCCGCCGCGAGAAGGGCGGCGGGTCGGTCGACTACGACCTTCGGCCGCTGCTCATCGCGCTCTCCGTCGAGGGGGAGGGTGGCGGGTCGCCGGTCGTCGTCCACGCCCGGACCCGGTTCCACCCGTCGCTCGGCACGGGCCGGCCGGAGGAGGTCCTCGCTGCGCTCGCCGATGTGCTCGGCCGTCCGCTGACGGCCTCGACCATCGTCCGCGAGCGGCTCCTCCTGGCCGACGAGGTCGGATAGCTGCCCCGCCGATTGACCGTTCGGCCGTTTGACCGGTAGACTTCGCCGTCCGCGTCCCGGCCTGTGCCGGGCGCCACCCCATGTCCCACAACCACGATCGCCACGTGCTCGTCGCCCGCCGGTGGATCAACAGCCCTGAGGACCCATGTACGCAGTCATCGAGACCGGCGGGAAGCAGTACCGCGTCGAGGTCGGCACGGAGCTCCAGGTGGAGCTGCTCGACGTCGAGCCGGGCAAGACGATCACCCTCGAGCGGGTGCTGCTCGTCGCCGACGGCGACAACGCCTCGATCGGCCGGCCGCTGGTCGCGGACGCCGAGGTCAGCGCCGAGGTCGTTCGCCAGATGCGTGGCGAGAAGGTCATCAGCTTCAAGTACCGCCCGAAGGCGCGCAGCCGCGTCAAGAAGGGCCATCGCCAGGAGCTGACCGTCCTGCGCATCAGCGACATCACCTTCGGTGGCCGGAGTGCCGCGAAGGACGCCGCGAAGGCCGAGCGCGACGCGAAGTCGGAGCGACAGCACCTCGAGGAGGCCGCCGCCGCGCAGGCGGCGAAGGACGCCGAGCTCGCCGCCAAGCTGGCCGCGACCGCCGAGGCCGCGGCCCCGAAGAAGGCGGCGCCGAAGAAGGCCGACGCCAAGGCGACGGCCAAGGCCGACGCGACCGCTGAGGCCAAGCCGGCGGCCAAGGCCGACGCCAAGGCTGTACCCAAGACCCCGGCCGCAAAGACCCCGGCTGCCAAGAAGCCCGCGGCCAAGGCCGCCGGCACGACCAAGACCACCAAGGCGAGCCCGGCCAAGGCCGACGCCGCCGACGCCAAGCCGGCCGCTCCGAAGCGGACCCGCGCCACGAAGAAGGACGAGTAGACGAGATGGCCCACAAGAAGGCTGGCGGCAGCGTCAAGAACGGTCGCGACAGCGCCGGTCAGCGCCTCGGCGTCAAGGCCGGCGACGGCCAGCTCGTCACGGCCGGCTCGATCATCGTCCGCCAGCGCGGGATGACGTTCCTCGCCGGCCCGGGCACCGGCCTCGGCAAGGACTACACGGTGTTCGCGACCGTCGCGGGCAAGGTGAAGTTCGAGCACGCCACCAAAGACAAGAAGCGCATCCGGGTCGAGGCGGTCGAGACCGCACCGGCCGGAGCGACCGCCTAGCACCGAACCGCAGCCGGCGACCACCGGCGGGGCGATGGCCCTGCACGGAAGGCGTCGGAGGAGAAGCACCCGTGAAGCCCGATATCCATCCCAAGTATTACCAGGCCAAGGTCCACTGCGGCTCGTGCGGCACCGAGTGGGTCGTCGGATCCACCCGCGAGGAGTTGCGCGTCGACGTCTGCGCCAACTGCCACCCGTTCTTCACGGGCAAGCAGAACATCATCGACACGGCCGGCCAGGTCGAGCGCTTCCAGAAGCGCCTCGAGCGACAGGTCCGCAGCTAAGACCCCGATCCGCGTCCACCTTCCGGACCGCGATCGTCACGGCGGGCCCTCGGGCCCGCCGTTCCCATGCCGCCCCGGACCATCGGCCACGGCCGCTCGCGCGCGAACGCCGGTAGACTTCCGCGCATGCCCAGATACACCTACGGCGGTCAGGCCCTCATCGAAGGCGTCCTGATGCGCGGCCGCGACGCGATCGCCGTCGCCGTGCGCCATCCCGACGGCCGCATCGTCTTCGCCACCGAGCGCCTCGACTCGGGGTTCCACGGCACGACCTGGTCGAAGATGCCGCTCGTCCGCGGCCTGGTCGTCCTGTACGAGACGCTGATCATGGGCACCCGCTGGCTCGTCCGCAGCGCCAACGTCCAGGCACAGGAGGAGGGCGATCGAGCTGGGCAAGGGCGCCATCGCGCTGATGCTCGGGATCACGCTCATCGCCGGCGTCGGGGTCTTCTTCCTGCTGCCACTGCTCATCGCGAGCGTGACGACAGCCAACGTCGAGAACGGGCTCGTCCAGCACCTCGTCGAGGGCCTCATCCGGGTCGCGATGTTCCTCGGCTACCTCGTGCTCATCGGCCGGGCGCCCGACATCCGCCGCGTCTTCCAGTACCACGGCGCCGAGCACATGACGATCCACGCCCTCGAGGCCGGACGACCCGCTGACCGTCGACGCGGTCCGCAAGTACCCGACGGCCCACCAGCGCTGCGGCACCGAGTTCCTCGTCGTCGTCATCCTGCTGTCGATCCTGGCGTTCTCGCTGGTCGGCCGGCAGGACGCCGCTGGTGATGATCGCGAGCCGGATCCTGCTCATCCCGGTCATCGCCGCGGTCGGCTACGAGATCCTGAAGTTCGGGGCGCGCCACCGCGCCAACCCGCTCGTCAAGGTGCTGCTGTACCCGGGCCTGCTCGTCCAGATGATCACGACGAAGCAGCCGACCGACGACATGATCGAGGTCGCCATCGTCTCGATGGAGGAGGCGCTCGCGGCCGACGGCGAGGCCGTGCCGGACGGTTCGACCCCCTTCGAGCGCGACCCGATGGTGCTGGGCCTGGAGCCACGCGCGCCGCGCCCGTCGCCGGGCAGCGGTCCCGCGCCCGTCGCCCCGCCACCGACGCACCGGCGCCGACCGACCCGCCACCGGGGCATGAGCGAGCTCGACGACAAGCTCTCCGAGGTCGCCCGCCAGTACGACGACGTCCAGGCCGAGCTGTCGCGCCCCGAGGTCGTCGGCCGACCCGAACGCGATCCGCCGGCTCGGCCAGCGAGCTGGCCCGGCTCGAGCCGGTCGTCGAGGCGTTCCGGCGCCTCGAGGCCGTCCGCGACGAGCTGGCCGGCGCTGCGCGAGCTGCGCGACGCCGGCGACGGCGACGAGGAGATGCGCGACGATGGCGCGCGACGAGATCGAGCCCGCTGGAGGCCGACGAGGACGCGGCTGCTCGACGAGCTCAAGGTGCTGCTGCTGCCGCGCGACCCCAACGACGACCGCGACGTCATCATCGAGATCCGGGCCGGCGCCGGCGGCGAGGAGGCCGCGCTGTTCGCCGGCGAGCTGCTGCGGATGTACCTCCGCTACGCCGACGCGCCACAAGTTCACGCCCGAGGTCATGAGCCGTCAACGAGACCGGCATCGGCGGCATCAAGGAGGCGATCGTCGAGATCCCCGGCGACGGCGCCTACAGCCGCCTCAAGTTCGAGGGCGGCGTCCATCGCGTCCAGCGCGTCCCCGCGACCGAGTCGTGCGGGCGGATCCACACCTCGACCGCGACCGTCGTCGTGATGCCCGAGGCCGACGAGGTCGAGATCGAGATCGACGAGGAGCAGGGACCTGCGGATCGACGTCAAGCGCTCGTCCGGGCCCGGGCGGCCAGTCGGTGAACACGACCGACTCGGCGGTCCGCATCACCCACCTGCCGACCGGCCTCGTCGTCGAGATCCAGGACGAGAAGAGCCAGCACAAGAACAAGGCCAAGGCGATGTCGGTGCTGCGCTCGCGGCTCTACGACCTCGAGCTGCAGAAGCAGCGCGCGGCCGACTCGGCGGCGCGCCGCTCGATGGTCGGGGCCGGCGACCGGTCCGAGAAGATCCGGACCTACAACTTCCCGCAGGACCGCGTGACCGACCACCGCATCAGGCATGACCGTGCACGACGTGCCGGGCGTCCTGGACGGCGACCTCGACCGCCTGATCGACGCGCTGGTCATGGCCGACCAGGCCGATCGCCTGTCCGAACTGGCGGGGCCGACGATGACGCGCGCCGGACGGTCCCGGCCGACCGTCCGGTTCCTGCCGGACGCCGCGACGGTCGACTCCCGCCGTCGCGCCCGATCGGAGGCGACCGACCTCGGCAGCGTCCAGGTCCTCAAGCACGGCAACCTGTTCCTGCTGACCGACCAGTTCGGCGACATCCACCCCGACTCGCGCGGGCTCGGCCTCTACCACGACGACACGCGGCTCCTGTCGTGCTCGGTGCTGCGCGTCGGCGGCGCGCGGCCGGTCGCTGCTCCAGGGCTCGATGGGCGGCAACTACCGCGGCGTCATCCAGCTGACGAACCCGACGCGGACCGCAACCCCGACGCCAAGATCCATCCGCTCGACGGGCCTCGTCGGGCGGAAGCTCGGGATCACGCGCGAGCGGCTGATCGCGCGGCGAGGCGCTCGAGGAGCGGGTCGCGATCGTCAACTTCGCTCGCGGCGCGACGAGTCGGTCGACGTCGAGCTCGAGCTGGGCGACGACGCGGCCGACATCTTCGAGGTCCGTGGCTACCCGCGGCAGGCTCGCGGCACGCTGCTGCCCGATCGCGGTCACCGACGACCGCGTGCACGTTCCGCTACGACGGCCTCGACGGCCTCCGGCGCTCGACCCACGTCGCCTTCTCGCGAGCCCGCGACGAGGTCGTCGCGGTCGACCCGGTGACCGATCCGATCGACGTCGGGGCCGCCGTCCGACTGCGCTGGGACGCTGGCCGCTCGAGCCCGGGCGCCGCCACGAGCGTCGACTGGACCGTCTGGTCGAGCGAGGCACCGATGCCGCGCGCCAACGGGCCGACGGCGGATGCCAGGACGAGCCCGGCCGCCGAGGTCGCGGCGCTCTTCCCGGAGCCGCCGCGCATCGTCCGGCGACGAGGGCGCGGCCGCGTACCACGCCTGGGAGCGCGGGACGACGGCCGTCGACACCGACCACGAGCTGTTCAACCTCGTCGATCAAGCGCTCGGTCGCGGACCTGCGCCTGCTCGTCAACGAGGGCCCGGGCCCGAACGAGCGCTACATCGCGGCCGGCGTGCCGTGGTTCGCGACGCTGTTCGGCCGCGACTCGATCATCACCGCGATCCAGTCGCTCGCCGTTCCGGCCGCAGCTCGCGGTCGAGACGCTCGAGGTCCTCGCCGCCTACCAGGCGACCGAGGTCGACGACTGGCGCGACGCCGAGCCCGGCAAGATCCTCCACGAGCTGCGGGCCGGCGAGATGGCCCGGGCCGGCGAGCTGCCGCACTCGCCGTACTACGGCTCGGTCGACTCGACGCCGCTCTGGCTGATCCTCCTCGGCGACGACCTTCGACTGGACCGGCGACCGCGCGCTGCTCGACCGCCTGTGGCCGAACGCGATGGCCGCGCTCGACTGGATCGACCGGTACGGCGACGCGGACGGCGACGGGTTCGTCGAGTACGAGCGCCGCTCCGAGCGCGGCCTGCTCAACCAGGGCTGGAAGGACTCGGGCGACGCGATCCGCGACCGGCCGGGGACCGAGGCCGTGCCGCCGATCGCGCTCGCCGAGGTCCAGGGCTACGTCTACGACGCGAAGCGCCGGCTGGCCGGCCTCGCGCGCGATGCGCGGCGAGACCGAGCTGGCGATCCGCCTCGACATCGAGGCCGACGCGCTGCAGGCGCGGTTCGAGGAGGCGTTCTGGGTCGAGGACCAGCGCTACTACGCGATCGCCCTCGATCGGCGACAAGCGGCAGGCCGACGCGATCGGGTCGAACGCCGGGCCAGTGCCTGTGGACCGGGATCGTCGCCGCCGAGCCGGGCGCGCGCCGTCGCCGACGGCTGCTGTCGCCCGGCGATGTTCTCGGGCTGGGGCATCCGGACGTACGCCGCCGGCCAGCCCGGCTACAACCCGATCGGCTACCACACCGGGCACGGTCTGGCCGCACGACACGTCGCTGATCGCGGCCGGGCCTGAAGCGCTACGGCTTCGAGGACGAGGCCAACCGGCTCGTCGGGCCGATGCTCGAGGCGGCCCAGCACTTCCCCGAGTTCCGGCTGCCCGGAGCTGTTCTGCGGCTTCGACCGCGACGAGGCGCCATGCCGGTGCCGTATCCGGTCGCCTGCTCGCCGCAGGCGTGGGCGGCCGGCGTCGTCGTTCCTGTTCCTGCACGACGATGCTCGGGCTCGGGCGCACGCCGACCGCGGCGAGCTGGAGCTGCGCCGCCCGCACCTGCCCGACTGGCTGGGCAAGGTCACGCTGACGAACCTCCGGGTCGGCGACGCGTCGGTCGACCTGCTGTTCCACCGCTGGCGCGGGACGACGCAGCGCCGAGGTGCTGCGCAAGGTCGGCGACGTCGCCGTCACGATCCGGCTCTGATGGCGCGTCCCGCGCCGTGACCCACGGTCGGGGAGCTGCTGCGCGAGGGCGGTCGACGCGGCTGACGGCGAGCGGCTCCGAGATCGCCCCGGCTCGACGCCGAGCTGCTGCTCGGGTACGCGGTCGGCGTGGACCGGACGGCGGTCCTCGCCCATCCCGACGCGCCGGTCGGGGCGGACGCCGACGGCGGCCTACCGGGTCGCGCATCGAGCGACGGGCCGCCGGCGAGCCCGTGGCCTACATCCGCGGGCATCAAGGAGTTCTACGGGCTCGCCTTCACCGTCGACGCGCGGGCGCTGATCCCGCGGCCCGAGACGGAGCGGCTCGTCGAGCTGGCCGATCGCCGAGGTCATGCACCGGCTGGCCGCGGCGGCGCGGCCGATCGGCGTCGCCGCCGGTCCGGGTCGCTCGACGTCGGGACGGGCAGCGGCGCGATCGCGATCGCCCTGCTCGTCGCGCTCCGTCGCCGGCGGTGCCGTCGACCGAGGTCACGGTCCTGGCCACCGACAGCTCGCCGGACGCGCTCGACCTGGCCCGCGAGAACGCGGTCGGCCACGCCGTCGCGGACACGCTCTCGTTCCTCGAGGCCGACCTGCTGCCGCCGGTCGATCGTCGACCCGTTCGACATCGTCCTCGCGAACCTGCCCTACGTCCGCACCGACGCGATCGCGGGCCTGCCGGTCGCGGCCTCGTTCGAGCCGGTCGTCGCGCTCGACGGCGGTCCCGACGGGCTCGACGTGATCGGGCGGCTCCTCGACCGGCTGCCGCAGGCGCTCGCCGCCGACGGCGTCGCGCTGCTCGAGATCGGCGCGGACCAGGGCGAGACGCATCGTCGCGCTCGCGGCGACCGCGCTGCCGGGCTGGCGCGTGACGGTCGCTGCCGGACCTGGCCGGCCTGCCGCGGGTCGCCCGCCTGGAGCGGCCGGCGTGATCCGGGCGCCGATCGAGCCGCGTCGAGCCGGCCTTCCCGATCCGCCTGATCGCCCTCGACATCGACGGGACGCTGGTCGGCGACGACCTGGTCATCGGGCCGCGGACCCGCGACGCGGTCCGCGCGGCGGCCGCAGCGCGGCGTCGCCGTGTCGCTCGTCACCGGTCGGATGGTCGTCGAGCGCGATGCGGTTCGCGCGCGAGCTCGGCCTGACCGATCCGGTCGTCGGCTACCAGGGCGGACTCGTCCGGGCGATGCCGCCGGAGGGTTCCACGCGGCTGGGCAAGCTGCTCGTCCACACGCCGCTGCCCGCCGTCGGCCGCGCGCGAGATCGTCGCGTGGACCGTCGCCCACGGCCTCGACCCGCACCTCAACCACCTCGAGCGGTTCATCCTCCGCGCCGACGACCCGCGGGCCGACGACTACTCCGCGTTCATGGGCGCGCGCGCCGAGCTCGTCCCGCGACCTGGCCGGCTCGATCGGCCATCCGGTCACGAAGGTCCTCGCGGTCGGCGAGCCGCCGCTCCCGACGGAGATGGCGCCGCTCGCCGCGGCCGCACTTCGCGGGCGATCGCCGACGTGACGATCAGCCATCCGCGCTTCCTCGAGTTCGTCGCGCCCGGCGTGTCGAAGGGCCGGGCCGTCCGCGTGGCTCGCGCGGCGGCTGGGCGTGCCGCTCGGGCGGACGCTCGCGATCGGCGACCAGTGGAACGACCTCGAGATGCTCGCCGAGGTCGGGCCACGGCGCGGCGATGCCGACCGCGCCGGCCGGGGTCCGGGCGGTCGCCCGCTACGTCGCGCCGCCGGTCGGGGAGGAGGGGGTCGCCGCGCTGATCGAGTCGCTCGTCCTCGCCGCCGCCGACGGCGGCCCGCGAGGCGTCGCGCCGGCTGTCGGCCGAGGCGGCCGACGCGCGCGCGGTCGCCGACGCGGCCTCCTGATGGCACGCATCGTCGCCGACGATCCGGCCGGCCGGGCGATCGCCATCGACGTGCTGCGCGGCGGCGGCATCGTCGCCCTCCCGACCGACACGGTCTACGGGATCGCGCGTCGCGCTGGACACGCCCGGCGGCATCGAGCGCCTGTTCGAGGTGAAGGCGCGACCGCCCGACAAGGGCGATCGTGCTGCTGCTCGACGAGGTGGCCCAGGCACGGCCGGCTCGGGATCATGGGCCCGGCCGCCGAGGCGCTCGCCGCCGCCTTCTGGCCGGGCGGCCTGACCCTCGTCGTCGCGCAGCGCCCGGACGTCCATCTGCCCGCGTGCTCACCGGCGGGTGCGCCGACGATCGGGCTGCGCGTCCCCGACCACGACGCTCCGCGCGCCCTCGCGCGCGACGTCGGGCCGCTGCCGGTCACGTCGGCCAACATCTCGGGCCGGCCCGAGGGTCGCGACGCGGCCGAGATCGACGCGCTGCTTCGGGCGACGCGATCGAGCTCGTCCTCGACGGCGGCCCCGCCCACGGCGGCCCCGCCTCGACCGTCGTCGACTGCCTCCGGAGATCGACCACGAGTGCTGCGGCCGGGCGCGATCCCGGTCGTCGCGTCTTGTCGAGATCCTCGAGGCCGCCGGCATCGCCCACGACCTCGCCGCGGACTGACGTCCCCGCACCGTCGGTCGAGGCCGGACCCGTTCGTGGGAAGATAGCGCGCGGCGTGTCGGTCGGACCACGAGACCGGCAGGAAGGAGTCGGCGAGCCATGACCATCTCCCCAGTCAGGGGCGTCGCGCTTGAGTCGATCGCGGAGGTCGACCCCGTCCTGTGGGAGGCGATGCTGGGCGAGCGCCGCCGCCAGCACGACAAGATCGAGCTCATCGCCAGCGAGAACTACGTCTCGGCCGCCGTCATGGAGGCCCAGGGCAGCTGGCTGACGAACAAGTACGCCGAGGGCCTGCCGGGCAAGCGCTACTACGGCGGCTGCGAGTACGTCGACATCGCCGAGCGGCTCGCCCAGGAACGTGCGCTCGCCCTCTTCCCGGGCGCCGAGCATGTCAACGTCCAGCCCCATTCGGGCGCGCAGGCGAACATGGTCGCGTACTTCAGCGTGCTCCAGCCGGGCGACCGGATCATGGGCATGAACCTCGCCCACGGCGGCCACCTGACCCACGGCATGGCCCTGAACTTCTCCGGCCGGCTGTACGAGGTCCACCCGTACGGCGTCCGCAAGGACACCGAGCGCATCGACTACGACGCGATGGAGGCGCAGGCGAAGGAGGTCCGGCCGAAGCTCATCGTCGGCGGGGCCAGCGCCTATCCGCGGATCTGGGACTTCGACCGGATGGCCGACATCGCGCGAAGCGTCGGCGCGCTCCTGTTCATCGACATGGCGCACATCGCCGGTCTCGTCGCGGCGGGCGTCCATCCGAGCCCGTTCCCGCAAGCCGACATCGTCACGACGACCACCCACAAGACGCTGCGCGGACCGCGCGGCGGGATGATCTTCAGCCGGGCCGAGCTGCCGCCGTCGGTCGACGCGGCCGACTTCCCGGCGGTCAAGGGCAGCCTGGCCGCGTCCGTGGACCGCAACGTCTTCCCGGGCATCCAGGGCGGGCCGCTGATGCAGGTCATCGCCGGCAAGGCCGTCGCCTTCAAGCTGGCCGCCGAGCCGGCGTTCCGCGAGGACCAGCGCCGCACCGTCGAGAACGCCCAGGTCATCGCCGAGACGCTCGCGAGCCTCGGTGCCCGGGTCGTGTCGGGCGGCACGGACAACCACCTCCTGCTCGTCGACGTGACGCCGCTCGGCGTGACCGGCAAGGAGGCCGAGCACCTGCTCGACGAGATCGGGATCACCGTCAACAAGAACGCGATCCCGTTCGACGAGCTCCCGCCCAACACGGCCTCGGGCATCCGGATCGGCACGCCGGCCACGACGTCGCGTGGCTTCGGGCCGGACGAGATGCGCACGATCGGCCGGATCATCATCGATGCGATCGCCAAGCGCGACGACGCCGGCGCCCAGGCCGGCCTGGCCGGCGAGGTCCGCGAGATCGTCGGCCGGTTCCCGGTGCCGGGCCTGCCCGCGGCGTGAGGTCGAACCTCCCGTTCACCCGGCTCGGCGGTCCGGCGACGCGCACGCAGGGTCGACGACCGCTATGACGTTCATCTCGCTTGACGGCTATGTCGGACCGATCGCGCTTGCATTCGCCGCGGCTGGGCTCCTCGCGCTCGTCCTGACGCCGCTCGTCAGGCGGGTCGTCGTCCGCTACAAGGTGGTCGATCGACCCGAAGCCCGCCGAGTCAACACGTCACCGATCCCGCGAGGCGGCGGCATCGCGGTCGCGACGGCGTTCCTCGTGGTGGTCGTGGTCTTCCTCCTGTTGAATGCCGAGCTCCTGCGCCTGCTCGTCCCGCTCCGGCAGAGCCAGCTCCAGGCCCTCCTGCTGGGCGGCGCCCTCGCCGCCGCGATCGGCGCCCTCGACGACCTGTTCGACCTCCGCGCGCGCTGGCAATTGGCCGGTCAGCTCGGCCTTGCGCTGTTCGCGGTCGTCCTCGGGATCAACATCGGGTTCATCGCGAACCCCTTCGGCGGCCCGGCTGATCCGGTTCGAGGGCGCGTTCGCGGTCGCGTTCACGGTCTTCTGGATCGTCGGGATGATCAACAGCATCAACTTCATCGACGGGCTCGACGGCCTCTCGTCGGGGATCGCCTTCATCGCCGCCGTCACGCTTGGGCTGATCAGCCTGACGAGCGACGTCAATCAGCCGCTCATCGGCGTCCTGTGCTTCATCCTGGCCGGGTCGCTGCTCGGGTTCCTTCGCTGGAACCTGCATCCGGCCTCGATCTTCCCGGGCACCAGCGGCGTCCAGTTCGTCGGGTACACGCTGGCGCTGCTCGCGATCCTCGGCACGGCCAAGGTCGCGGTCGCCCTGCTCGTCCTCGGCATCCCGATCATCGACACGTTCTGGATCATCGTTCGACGGGTCGCGCAAGGACGGTCGCCGTTCAGTCCAGACCGCGGCCACATCCACCACCGGATGCTCGACCTCGGCCTCTCTCATCGACAGACGGTCTTCGCCATCTACGGCCTCTGTCTCGTGCTTGCGGTGCTGGCCCTCGCCCTGTCAGGGGTGACCCAGCTCTACGCGTTCGTCGGCGTGTTCCTCGCGTTCGGACTGGTGCTGTTCATCCCGACGCGTGGCGCTCTTCGCCGGCCGGAGGAACTGGAGGCCACGACCTACGACGAGGATCCCCCACGACCCTCGGTGGGCGACGATCCGCAACCCGTCGCGGACGAACCGCCGCGCCCCTCTGAGGAGGACTCGAAACTGGAGGTCCGGCGCACGGGCTGACCCAGGACTTCCGTACTGGTGACGGCTGCCAACGGTCCCTGTCGGTCGGGTGCAGTGCGGTGCGAAGTGTGGCGGTGGGCCGATGTCGGGGGCGGTGCTAGCATCGAGCCGTACTGGTCCCGGCAGGGAGGCTGGGTCCTTCTACGCTGAGGTTCGATGACCCCCGACATCATTCTCCTGACCGGGACGATCGTGGTCGCCGTGCTGGCCGTGGTCGTGGGCCTGATTCGAGCTGTCCTGGAGCGGCGTCGGGCACCGCGCCTGTGGGAGCAATACCGCTCACGCAGGATCGACCCGCAGCGCCTCGAGCGCGCGGTCCCGGGCCCGACGGCAAAGGACGGGACGATCAGGGCGCTCGAGCAGCAGGCGCCCGCGATGGGATCCCGTCCGGGGTTCGCCGCCTTCGGCGCTCCCGTGGCGGTCGAGCTGATCGGAGACAGTGAGCTCGGGCCCGAGGATGCTTCGCCCGCGCACCCGTACGCGTACGCGTACGCGAGGGAGTCGGACGCGCCCGACTCCGAGATCGAGTCCGCCGAGATCGGATCCGCGGTGGTGGCGTCCGCCGCGGTCGCGTCCGCCGTGCTCGAGCCCGAGGCCAGGATCGAGCCAGAAGTCGTCGAAGCCGACATGGCCCCGGCCGAGTCCGTCACGACCGAGCCAGACGCAGCCGAGTCCGACACGGCGATCCCCGCGCCCGAGACGGAGCCGGAGTCCGAGCCTGGCCTCTCGGATGCTGCCATGGCCGAGCTCGGGATCGTCGCGAGCCGCAAACGACCGGCCGGCAAGCGCGGGTCGGTCCCGCCGGTCGAGGTGCCCGTCGAGACGGCCGTGCCCGTCGAGACGGCCGAGCCCGAGATCGTCGAGCCTGCCGCGGCCTCGGCGGAGCCGGTCAACGAGCCCGCCGAGGAGCCGGCGGCCGCCTCGTCCGAGCCGGTCCCGTTGTTCCTGCCCGGGACGTACACGGTCGGTGCCGCCGACCACGAGGAGCCGGCCATCAAGCGGGACGACGCACCCGCGACCGCGGCTCGGGCTGCCGCCATGACGGCCGGGTACGCGCCAACGGCCCGCGCGGTCTTCGTGCCGCCCCCGCCGGATGTCATCGAGGACGAGCTCGCGTACCGGATCGGCGTCCGTGGCGCGCGTCGTCCGGAACAGGCGTCCACGGAAGTCGCGAGCGGGCCGGAGACGCTTGCGCCGGTGCTGCCCACGGTGGAGACGGAGGTCTGGCCGGAGCGGCGCGGCCGCGCCCGTCGCCGGGCGGCCATCGGGATCACGGCCATCGCGGCCGCCGCGGTGCTGGCGGTTGGTGCCACCACCCTTCCCGGCATGCTCGAGCAGGGCGGCGTACTCTCTGCGACAGGCGGGCCGCCGGCGTCGGCTGGCGGGGGCGGCGCCCTCGAGACTCCGAGGCCGACCGCGATGCCTGCCTCGACCGAGCCCACCCTGTCGCCGCCGCCAGTGGCCTCGTCGTCCCCGGCCGCGCCAAGCCCGAGCCCTTCGTCGTCTGCGGCTGCCAGCGGGTCGGTGAACAATGCGTCCGTCACGCCACGGCCGACACGCAAGCCAATTCGTCCGATCGCCAGGTTCGATTGCACGAGCGAGGGCCTGGTCTTGTCATGCGACGGGTCGAAGTCCGTCAGCGCCACCGAGTACCTGTGGGACTTCGGCGAGGACACGACGGTACCCGGCGTGACGGCGTCCCACACATACAAGGCGTCGGGCAGCTACCTGGTCACGTTGACCGTCACCGGCTCGACCGGGTCGGCCAACAGGTCTCAGTCGTTCATCGTCCCGTAGCCGGTCGGCGACGGACGGGTCGATATCGACGGGTTCGTCGTCCTGCGCTGACCGGGTCGAACCGGCCGATCGAGACCCGAAGGTTGCGGGACGGTCGCGGCGTCCCGGCGGTCGCCTCTGATATACTTCGGCCGCCTTGATAGGTCGCCCATGAACGAGCCTGTCCGAGGGATGGCCTACGTCGCCCTCTTCTCGGAGATCGGCGTCTCACTCCTGGTGACGACACTGCTCGGCGTGCTGGTCGGCCGTTGGGTCGATGGGCAACTCGGGACCCTCCCGGTCTTCACATTGGTCGGCTTCTTCGCCGGCGCCGGGGCCGGGACCCTGATGATCTACAGACTGGTCAGCCGGTTCCTGAAGACGATCGAATAGCGGTCTCCTTCGCGACCCGGTCAGGGAGGATGCGAGCGCGGCGTCGAGCCGCGCTCCTGTGTGTGGAGCAAGCGTGTCGAGCGAGCAGGTCGTGACCGACGAGGTCCCCCAGGCCCCCGAACCGCAGCCGAAGCGCGGTCGCGGGCTGTCGACGCGCTGGTTCACGCTCATCGGCCTGGTGATCGTCCTGAACATCGTGGCGCTCATCTTCGTGCCGCCGTTCCCGCGCGAAGGCGCTCCGGGAGACGCGTGCGCCTTCCCCGTCTGCTTCATCGAGGGCACGCTCGAATTCCCCGCACCTCACGTCGTCTGGGCCCCCGAGGGCTCGACGCCGCCGAAGGCGAACGAACTTATCGCGTTCTACCCGAGCATCAGCTCGACGATCCTGACGATGTGGATCGTCATGGTGGTCGTGGCCGTCGGCTCCTTCCTGATGGTCCGTGGCTCCAAGCTCATCCCCGGCCGCGGCCAGAACATCTTCGAGTGGTTCTACGAATTCCTGAGCGACTTCGGCCTTGGCATCGCCGGCCCCGCCGCGCGGCCGTACATACCGCTGTTCGTCGCGTTCTTCCTGCTCATCCTGTTCTCCAACTGGAGCGGGCTGATCCCGCCGGTCGGCCGGGTCGAGGAGCTGCGCGCCCCGACGAGCGACGTCAACATCACGCTCGGCCTGGCTCTCGTCAGCTTCATCTACTTCGAATTCCAGGGATTCCGACGTCTCGGGGTCCGTGGATATCTCTCGAAGTTCTTCCCGATCTATGAATTCAAGAACGGGATCGGCGCCGGCGGCATCGCGATGTTCGTGGGCCTCGTCGAGCTCATGCTCGAGTTCGTCAAGCCCGTGACGCTCTCGATGCGACTCTTCGGCAACATCTACGGCGGTGAGGTCGCGCTCGGCGTGATCACCGCCCTTACCATCGCGATCATCCCCGTCGGCCTGCTCGGCCTCGAGGTCATGTTGAACGCCATCCAGGCGCTCATCTTCAGCATCCTGACGCTCATGTTCATCGTGCTCGCGATCGAGAGCCACGACCACGAGGAAGGCCACATGGCCGAGGAGGCGATCGACGCCATCGATGGCGAGGGGCGCCAGCTCCAGCCAGCCCACTGAAGCCCGGCGCCCATCGGCGCCACCACCACGGTCCCAATGAACCCAGGCCGCCCGCCTGGGAGTAGGAGGAACACACGACATGGATTACACAGGCGCCGGACTCGCAGCCCTTGGCGTGATCGGTCCGGGCATCGGCATCGGGATCCTCGGCGGCCTGGCCGCCACCGCGATCGGTCGCAACCCCGACGCGGCCGGACAGATCCGCGGCATCGCGATCATCCTCGCTGCGTTCGCCGAGGGCCTCGGCGTCCTCGCGATCGTCGTCGGCCTGCTCGCGATCTTCATCCAGCCGACCACGTAGTCGGACCGGGACGGAGTAGGCAACGTGGACATCCTGGCCGTCGCGTCCGGAGCCGGTCGAGACACCATCCAGCTGGCCGCGGAAGAGGGTGCCGCGCTGTTCCAGATCAACCTGTTCTGGGTGATCGTCAGCGCGCTCAACTTCATCCTCTTCTTCGCGATCATCTGGGCGTTCGCGCTGAAGCCGGTCTCGAGGATGCTCTCTGAACGCAAGGAGAAGATCGAGCAGGGCCTCAAGGACGCCGAGCAGGCGCGCCGTGACCGCGAGAACGCGGAGACGGAGCGCGTGGCCGCCCTGACCGAGGCTCGGCGCGAGGCCAACGAGATCATCAACCGCGCCCAGAAGGTCGCCCAGGAGACCCGCGATGCGGACATCGCCGCGACGCGGGAAGAGCTGGAGCGGATTCGCGTCCGAGCGGCCTCCGATATCGAAGCGGAGAAGCAGCGAGCGATCGGCGAGTTGCGCGCGGAAGTCGCCGACCTTGCCCTCGCGGCCGCCAGTCGCGTGGTCGGTGAATCGATGAACGACGACCGCCAGCGCCGCCTCGTCGAGGAGTTCCTGAAAGAGGCGGCCGTGGACGGGTCGAAGAACTGATGGCCGCCCGCCGGGACACGGCCGCACGACGCTACGCGGAGGCCGCGTCCGAGATCGCGATGCGCGACGGGACCGTCGAGGTGTGGCGCTCGGAGCTCGACATGGCCGGCGCCGTCGTCGAGGACCCCGCGGTCGCGCGGATCCTGGCCAACCCGGCGGTCGCGCTCGAGAGCCGTGACGCGATGGTCGACTCGGCGCTCGGCTCGATCGTCTCGGGCCCGGTCCTCAACCTCGTCAAGCTCATGCTCCGGCGCGGCCGGATCGAACAACTGCCCCAGGTGGCGGCGGAGTTCCGCCGCCTCGACAACGCCCGTCAGGGCATCGTGCCCGCCACCGCAACGTCCGCCTCCCCGCTCAGTCAGGACGAGGTCCGCGCCCTGGTGGCCCGGCTCGAACAGATGACCGGCGCTCGCATCGAGCTCGATCTCCAGGTCGATCCCAGCCTGCTGGGTGGCCTGATGGTCCGCGTCGGCGACCGCATGATCGACGGGAGCGTCCGAGGCCGCCTCGAGCGGCTGCGCAACCAGCTCGTCTCAGGCGCCCTCTAGGAGATCCGCACATGGCTATCCGTTCCGACGAGATCACCAGCATCATCAAGTCCGCGATCGACCAGTTCGATGCGGGCGTCGAGACCCGCAGCGTCGGGACGGTCGTCGAGGTCGGCGACGGCATCGCCCAGATCTATGGCCTTGCCGACGCCCTCTCGTCGGAGCTGCTCGAGTTCCCCGGCGGGGTGATGGGCATCGCCCTCAACCTCGAGGAGGAGACGGTCGGCGCGGTCATCCTGGGCGAGTCGTCGACGATCAAGGAAGGCGACACGGTCAAGACCACCGGCCGCGTCGTCGAAGTGCCGGTCGGCCAGGCGCTCCTCGGCCGGGTCGTCGACCCGCTCGGTCGCCCGCTCGACGACAAGGGCCCGATCACGACCGACAAGTTCCGGCCGGTGGAGCGCATCGCCCCGGGCGTCATCGTGCGCCAGTCGGTCGACACCCCGGTCCAGACCGGCGTCAAGGCCATCGACGCCCTGATCCCGATCGGTCGCGGCCAGCGCGAGCTGATCATCGGCGACCGCCAGACCGGCAAGACCGCCATCGCGATCGACGCGATCATCAACCAGAAGGGCAAGGGCCTCGTCTGCATCTACGTGGCGATCGGCCAGAAGCTCTCGACCGTGGCCAACACGGTCGCGATCCTCGAGCAGTACGGCGCCATGGAGCACACGATCGTCGTCGTCGCCGGTGCCGAGGAGCCCGCTCCGCTCCAGTACCTCGCCCCGTACTCGGGCGTGGCGATGGGCGAGGAGGTCATGGAGGTCGGCGTCGAGATCGACGGCAAGACCGTCAAGGACGCCCTGTGCGTCTATGACGACCTCTCCAAGCACGCCTGGGCGTATCGCGAGATGGCCCTGCTGCTGCGCCGCCCGCCCGGTCGCGAGGCCTATCCCGGTGACGTCTTCTACCTCCACAGCCGGCTGCTGGAGCGGGCCGCGCGCATGAGCGAGGAGAACGGCGGCGGCTCGCTGACCGCCCTGCCGATCATCGAGACGCAGGCCGGCGACGTGTCCGCCTACATCCCGACGAACGTCATCTCCATCACCGACGGCCAGATCTTCCTCGAGACGGACCTGTTCAACGCCGGCCAGCGTCCCGCGCTCAACATCGGCATCTCCGTGTCGCGCGTCGGCTCGGCCGCCCAGACCAAGGCGATGAAGTCGGTCGCGGCGCCGCTGAAGCTGGACCTCGCGCAGTACCGCGCGCTCGCCGCGTTCGCCCAGTTCGCGTCGGACCTCGACAAGGCCACGCGCGACCAGCTGACCCGTGGCGAGAAGCTCTCCGAGATCGTCAAGCAGCCCCAGTACCAGCCGCTCGCGGTCGAGAAGCAGGTCGCGATCCTGTACGTGGCGACGACCGGCAAGCTCGACGACGTCCCGACGCCGCGCGTCAAGGAGTTCGAGATCCAGTTCTATCGCTTTCTCGAGACCGAGCGCCCCGACATCCTCAAGGAGCTGGGCGACACCAAGGCTCTCTCCGACGAGCTGGCCAAGAAGCTCGAAGAGGCGACCGACGCCTTCCGTGAAAGCTTCCTGGCTTGATCGGCGCTGGAACGGCCCATGGCGGCGTTGGCTCTCTGCGCGTGCTCGCTCACGCACGTTGGAGTGCGCTCGCTCGCATGCTCGACGCCGCCTTGCCCTGGATGCGTTCGAGCGCCGATGACGGCGGAGTGAACAGCGATGGCTAGCCAGCGCGACATCCGGCGCCGGATCGGCGCCGTGAAAAACATCAAGCAGATCACGCGGGCGATGCAGTTCGTGGCCGCGTCGAAGCTCAAGCGCGCCCAGGACGCGACGCTCGCGGCGCGGCCCTACAGCGAGAAGCTCGACGAGGTCCTGGCCGACCTCGCGTCGGTCCTCGGCGGCGAGGACCATCCGCTACTGGCGACCCCGGAGGGCGGCAAGCGCCTGGTCGTGCTCATCACGACGGACCGCCCGCTGTCGGGTCCGTTGAACACCAACATCGTGCGCTTCGTGTCCCGCGACATCATCGACACGTCCGGCGAGCTCGCCCTGATCACCGTCGGGCGCAAGGGCCGCGACGCCATGCGCCGCTCCGGCGTCCCCATCGAGGCGCATTTCCCGACCTTCGGCGATCGCCCGACCTTCGCCGACGTCCTGCCCCTGGCCCGCCTCGTCACCGACGATTTCCTCGCCCGCACGTATACGCGCGTGGATGTTGTGTTCAGCCGCTTCGTGTCGACGCTGGTCCAGCGTCCCGAGAAGCTCACGATCCTGCCGATCGAACCGTCGGAGGACACCGAGGGGATCCCCGGCAACCAGTTCATCTTCGAACCGAACGCGTCGGCCGTGCTGGAGCGACTGCTCCCGCGGTACGTCGCGACGCGCCTGTACCAGGCCGTCCTCGAGGCGAAGGCGAGCGAGGAGTCCAGCCGGATGGTCGCGATGAAGAACGCGACCGAGAACGCCGAAGACCTCATCGAGGACCTGACCATCTCCTACAACAAGGTCCGCCAGTCGAATATCACCCGCGAGATGATCGAGATCGCGTCCGGCGCCGACGCCCGCTGACGCTCACAGGACGCAGGAGGCCAACCACCCATGGCGAATGCCACAGAGATCGGACCCGGCCGGGTCATCCAGATCACCGGACCCGTGGTCGACATCGTCTTCCCGGCGGGTCAGCTGCCGAGCATCCTCAACGCGGTCGAGATCGACCGGGGGCGATGACGAGCCGCTCGTCTGCGAGGTCCAGCAGCACCTCGGCAACAACTGGGTGCGCGTCCGTGGCCATGACCACGACCGACGGCCTGGCCCGTGGCGTCTCGGTGCGCGACACCGGCGCCCCCATCACCGTGCCGGTCGGTGAGGCCACGCTCGGGCGCGTGTTCGACGTCCTCGGACGCCCGATCGACGGCAAGGGTCCGGTCACAGGTAAGGTCTCGCTGCCGATCCATCGATCGGCGCCGGCTTTCGACCAGCAGTCGACCGAGGTCGAGGTCTTCGAGACCGGGCTCAAGGTCATCGACCTCATCTGCCCGTTCAAGAAGGGCGGCAAGATCGGCATCTTCGGCGGCGCCGGCGTCGGCAAGACCGTCATCATCCAGGAGCTGATCCGCAACGTCGCCCAGGAGCACGCGGGCTACTCCGTGTTCGCCGGCGTCGGCGAGCGCAGCCGCGAGGGCAACGACCTCATCCACGAGATGACCGAGTCGGGCGTCCTCGCGAAGACGGCCTTCGCATTCGGCCAGATGAACGAGCCGCCCGGAGCGCGGCAGCGCGTGGCCCTGACCGGCCTGACGATGGCCGAGTACTTCCGCGACGAGGAGGGACGCGACGTCCTCCTCTTCATCGACAACATCTTCCGATTCACCCAGGCCGGTTCGGAGGTCTCGGCACTTCTCGGACGGATGCCGTCGGCGGTCGGCTACCAGCCGAACCTCGCCACCGAGATGGCCCAGCTCCAGGAGCGGATCACGTCGACCAAGAAGGGCTCGATCACCTCGCTCCAGGCGGTCTTCGTCCCGGCGGACGACTACACCGACCCGGCGCCTGCGACGACGTTCGCCCACCTCGACTCGACCATTCGCCTCGAGCGCAACATCGCCGAGCTCGGCATCTATCCCGCCGTGGACCCGCTGACCTCCACCTCGCGCGTCCTCGACCCGCTGGTCGTCGGCCAGGAGCACTACGACGTCGCACAGGAGACCAAGCGCGTCCTCCAGCGGTACCGCGATCTCCAGGACATCATCGCCATCCTGGGCATCGACGAACTCTCCGAGGAGGACAAGGCGACCGTGGCGCGGGCCCGGCGGCTCCAGCGCTTCATGAGCCAGCCGTTCTTCGTCGCCGAGGTGTTCACGGGCAGGTCCGGCAAGTACGTGAGCATCAAGGAGACGGTTGCCTCGTTCAAGGAGATCCTCGAGGGCAACGTCGACACGCTCCCGGAGCAGGCGTTCTTCCTGGCAGGCACGCTCGACGACGTCCGCGAGAACGCCGCCAAGCTGGCGGGCTGACCATGCCCCTGCAGCTCGAGATCGTCACCCCGGAGCGGCTCGCCTATTCGGACACGGTCGATTCGGTCGTCCTGCCCGGGAGCGAGGGCGAGCTCGGCGTCCTGCCGCACCACGCCCCGCTGGTCACGATGCTGGGCGTCGGTGAGCTGCGCATCCGCAAGGGCGGCGTCGAGGAATCGTTCGCGATCGCCGGCGGCTTCCTGCAGGTCCGGCCGGACAAGGTGGTCGTGATGGCCGAGACGGCCGACATGGCGAGCGAGATCGACCTCGAGAAGGCCCAGGAGGCGCGCAAGGAGGCCGAACGGGCGCTCGGAGAGACGAGCGGCGAACCCGCAGACCTGGCCCGGGCGCGCGCACAGCTCCAGACGGCCCTGCTCCGGATCCGCGTTGCCGAACGTCGTCACCGCGAGGGTCCGCGACACCGCGGATGAGGTCCGTTGGCTGACGCTCGACCGTTCCACTGGGAGTACCGGCCGGAACCAGTGGCCCGGGAGCTTTTCCGGGTCGAAGGTGGCCGGCCGCTCGGCGGCACGGTGCCCATCAGCGGCGCGAAGAATGCCGCGCTCAAGCTGATGGCCGCAGCCACGCTGACCGGCGAGCGCTGCCGGCTGACGAACGTGCCGGACATCGAGGACGTGCGCGTCCTCGCCGACACCCTGCGCGACCTCGGCGTGGTCGTTGACCGGACCGAGCCGAACACGTACGAGATCGCCTCGGGCGACGTCGAGTGGCTGTTCGTGCCCCTCGAGGCCGCGGCCAAGATGCGGGCCAGCTTCATCCTGCTCGGCCCGCTCCTGACCCGGTTCGGGCGAGTCATCATCAGCAACCCGGGCGGCGACCGGATCGGCCGTCGGCCGGTCGACCTCCACGTCGAGGCCATGCGGTCGCTGGGCGCCTCGATCGACTACCGCAACGGCTATTACTTCGCGACTTCGCCTGGCCGCCTGCGCGGGGCCGAGGTCACCTTCCCGTTCGTGTCGGTCATGGGCACCGAGAACGCGATGCTCGCCGCGACGCTCGCGGAAGGCCACACCGTCATCCGCCCGGCGGCCCAGGAGCCCGAGGTGGACGACCTCATCGAGTTCCTGTGCGCGATGGGCGCGGCGGTCGAACGGACCGCGCCCGACACGATCGAGATCGAGGGTCGCAAGCGCCTGCGCGGCGCAGAGCACCGGGTCGTGCCCGACCGGATCGAAGCCGGGACGTTCATCGTGGCGGCGGCCGTCACGGGCGGGCGCGTGACCCTGGAGGGAGCGCCCTGCGACCACCTCGGCGAGTTCCTGGACGCGGTGTCACGGGTCGGGGTCGGGATCACGTGCGGCACGGATACCATCGAGGTCGACGGGACCGCACTGCGCGGCCCCGGCTACCGGGCGACGGACGTGGTGACGGCCCCGTATCCGGGTCTCGCCACCGACCTCCAGCCCGCGACATGCGTGCTGCTGACGCAGGCCCACGGTACGTCCCACGTCCACGAGGCGATCTTCGAGGACCGCCTGGAGTGGCTGACCGAGGCCCGCAAGATGGGCGTCGTCGCCGAGGCGCAGGACGCCCAGCACGCGACGATCACCGGTCCCGCCGCGCTGCGGGGAGCCGAGGTGGAGATCGGCGATCTGCGCGCCGGCGCGTCCCTGATCCTGGCCGCGTTGGCCGCCGAGGGCACCTCCACGATCCACGGCGCACACCACGTTCACCGGGGCTATGAGAACATCGAACGGAAGTTCGTGGATCTCGGCGCCCGGATCGAGCGCCTCGCGGAAGGGACGACAGTCACCACCTCATGAAGATCGGCATCGACCTCGGCACGGCCAACGTCCTCGTCTACGTCAAGGGCAAGGGCATCGTCATCACCGAACCCAGCGTGGTGGCCGTCTCCGACGACAACCGGATCGTGGCCGTCGGCGAAGAGGCCCGCGAGATGATCGGGCGCACGCCGGGCAACATCCAGGCGATCCGGCCGATGAAGGACGGGGTCATCGCCGACTACGTCATCACCGAGGCGATGCTGCGCTTCTTCATCGCGAAGGCCACCAAGGGCCGCATCGGGTTCAATCGGCCCGAGGTCATGATCAGCGTCCCGGCGGGGGTCACCAGCGTCGAGAAGCGTGCTGTCCGTGATGCCGCCCTCAAGGCCGGAGCGCGGGAGGCGTTCCTCATCGAGGAGCCACTGGCCGCCGCCATCGGTGCCAACGTGCCCATCAGCGGCCCGTCCGGAAACATGATCATCGACATCGGCGGCGGGACCAGTGAGATCGCGGTGATCGCGCTCGGCGGCATCGTGGTGTCGCACAGCCTGCGGGTCGGGGGCAACAAGTTCGACGAATCGATCGCTACCTACATCCGCAAGAAGTACAACCTGATGATCGGCGAGCGCACGGCCGAGGAAGTCAAGATCCAGATCGGGACGGCCCTCCCCCTCGAACGCGAGATGACGATGGAGGTCCGCGGCCGCGACCTGATCGCCGGCCTGCCACGCACGATCCCGATCACGAGCTCCGAGGTCATGGAGGCGATCGAGGCGCCCCTTCAGCAGCTGGTGGCCGCGGTCCGCAGCGTGCTGGAACAGACCCCGCCCGAGCTCTCGAGCGACATCATCGACAAGGGCATGGTCATGTCCGGTGGCGGCGCCCTCCTGCGCAACATCGACCGGCTCCTGACCCAGGTGACCGGCGTCCCGTGCCACGTCGCGGAAGACCCATTGAACTGCGTCGCCCTGGGGACGGGGCTGGCACTCGAGCACTTCGACTTTTTCAAGAAGTCGCTCGTCCAGCAGATCTGAGCGGCGCGCTCCTCGGTCATGCGCGCGTTCATCGATCTGCACTGTCATACCGATGCCTCGTTCGACTCGTTGTCGAAGCCTCGGGATGTGGTGCGGGCGGCGACGACTCGGGGGCTGACCCACCTTGCGATCACCGATCACGATCGGATAGATGGGGCGCTCGCGGCCCGGGAGGCGGCTCCCGAGGGCCTGACGGTCATCGTGGGCGAAGAGGTCAAGACGGCGGACGGCGACCTCATCTGCGTCTTCCTCGAGCGGGCCATCCCGCCAGGGCTCAGCGCCATCGAGACCATCCGGGCTGCGCGCGAGCAGGGCGCCCTCGTCGGGATCCCGCACCCGTTCGATCGGCTGCGCGGGTCGCTTCTGCGCGACGAGGGGATGGAGGCGATCGCACCGCTCGTCGACTGGATCGAGGGCCACAACGCACGGCTGGTCGGCAGCGGCAACGAGCAGGCGATGGCATTCGCGCGCGAACAGGGACGACCGGTCGTGGCGGTCTCCGACGCCCACACGACACTCGAGGTCGCCGTCGCGTATACGGCTCTCGACGGCGACCCGTCGACGCCGGCGGGGCTGCTCGCGGCACTCGCCACGGCGGAGCTCGTGCCCGGGCGCGCGAGCTACATCGTCCGGCTCGTCACCCCGATCGCCAAGGTCGTGCAACGTGCACGCGGCCGCGGCCGCATCCAGCCGGGCGGGGTCGATGACGGCCGATCCAGGGATGGTCCGTCGTGAGCGGGCCCGATGGACAGGACCATCGGCCGGTGGCGAATGCACCGGGCGAGCCGGTAGTCTCGACTCCCATGGAGATCAGCCCCGGCATGGAGCTCGCGCACCCGCGCGCCACGAATGATCCTGCGTCGAAAGGCGCCGCCGAACCGCCCGTCGGGGGCCCGGTCGAGGAAGAGGTCACCCCGGAGCAGGTGTCACTCGGGCGCCGGATGCGTCAGCCCCGGACGATCATCTCGATCCTGATCCCGCTCGCGATCATCGTCGCCTTCGCGGCCATCAACGGGCAGGCGCTGTCCAAGGTCCCAGGGCTCATCGCGGCGGCGAACCCGGCACTCGTCCTCCTGGCGTTCCTCGTCTTCTACGCGGGCTTCCCGCTGCGTGGGCTGCGCTGGGCGATCCTGCTGCGCGGCACCGGCTTCCGCATCGGCGTGAAGGACTCGACCGAGATCATCTTCCTGTCGTGGCTGGTCAACTGCGTCGTGCCGGCCAAGCTCGGCGACGTCTATCGCGCCTATCTGCTCAAGATCAACAGCACGGCGTCGCTGAGCCGGACCTTCGGGACCGTCTTCATCGAGCGATGCCTCGATCTCATGGTGATCGCCGTGCTCGGGATCGCGGCCGGATACTGGAGCTTCCGTGATGGCCTGCCGCCCGCGATCCAGGTCGTCTTCGCTGTCGCCCTCGTCGTGGTCGCGGTGCTCGGCATCGGCCTGTTCACGATGCGCAACTTCGGGCGTCGGATCATCATCGCCCTGCCGCTGCCACAGACCGTCCTCGAGCTGTATGACCGGTTCGAGGAAGGGGTGTTCGGGGCCGTGCGCCTCAAGCACCTGCCGGCGTTGGGTGCGCTGACCGTGCTCATCTGGATGACCGAGGGACTGCGCCTGTACCTCGTCGTCATGGCGCTCGGCTTCTCGGACGTGGAGCTGGGTGTGTCCGGCGCCATCTTCGTGGCTCTCATCGGCTCCCTGCTGACGGCCGTTCCGCTCAGCCCGGCCGGTCTCGGCATCGTCGAAGCGGGCGTCGTCGGCGTCCTCACCGTGGCCTACGGCGTCCCACTGCCCGAGGCCACCGCCATCGCCCTGCTCGACCGCGTGATCAGCGTCTTCTCGGTGATCGTCTTCGGCTCGATCGCCTACGTCGTCTCGCCGAAGCCGCGTGGCATGGGTCCCATCGTCCAGCCGACGTCCGTCACGAGCCCGCTCGCGAGCGCCTGAGCGCAGGACCGGCGTGCGCACGGGCGTGAACCGGTCGTTGACGGGGGACGTACCTTCGTCCGGGGGCGATCTCCGATCCGCTTCGCCCTTCTCCCGGCCTGACCGCACCGGACTCACCCTGCAGATCATGGGTGGTGCGAGCACGCAAGCGGTACCAACGGGGGATACAGGACCCCTCGTGCTCACTCGATAGTTGGGGTATCGCGGCATGGGCCGCGGGCCGACCCGGACGGAGCGCCCTCTCTGACATGACGACCCAAAACGGCCGAGCCTTCAATGAATGGCTGAGAGCCCAGCTCAAGGCCAAGAAGATGTCTCAGCGCCAACTCGCCCAGCAGTCGGGCGTCGATCACTCGACGATCTCCCGGCTCATCCGCGGCGACCGCATGCCATCGCTCGGCACCGCCACGAAACTGGCGCGCGGCCTGCGCGAGCTGCGTGACGACGCCGATACGCCGCAATACCTCGGCCTGGTGGCCTCCGGGTCGATGAACCCGACCGCCCGCGTCGAATACTCGCTTCGAGCGGACGAGCTCCTCACCGAGCCGCAGGTCCGCCAGATCATGGAGTACTACCTGGCCGTGCGGATGCGCCGCTACGGCCGTCCGTTCCAGCCGACCGAGTCCGCCCCGAGCGGCTCCGAGCGACCGAACGAACGCACGCTGGGTCGCCCGGCTGCGCCAGGCCGGCCGATGGGAGCCGGAGGCAGCTCGACACCGGTCGGTGTGGGCATCGGATCCGTCCGACCCGTCTCACGCAGCGTGGGACCCGAACGGGGCCGTTACTGAGCATTCACCTAGGGCACGACCCGGACCGCCCTCCACCGTCCGGGTCTCGGGGACAGCGAACGCCGGCGTCTGGGGCGCCGGCGTTCGCGATTCCGCGAGGTCCTCAGCGAGCGGTGTAGACCGTCACGAAGCGGCCGGGCGCAGCCTCGAATCGGTCACGGATCTCGAGCGTCGGGCCGACGCCGCCGGCGCCGTCGGTCGCGAAGGGGCGGGCAGCCAGCGAGGCGTCCTCGGCTGGCCCACCGCACGGCGCGCCGATCGCGGTCTCGAAGAGCGCGTCACAGACGATCACCAGGGTCCCGGTGTCGGCTTCGGGGACGACCCGGACGCCATCGCGAGCCAACGGGTAGACGTACGTGTCGGGCGGCTTGAACGTCGGCAGGGAGCGGATCGCCATGGTTCGCTCGGGGGTGGCCGCCTGGATCCGGGCCGCGGCCTGCGCGGCCGCCGGGAAGCCGCCGTCCGGGGCCTGGGCCGGTGGCCGATGTGCCACGTTCCAGCCGACGATGGCGAGCGTCACGATGCCCATCACGACGATCGGCACGGCGGCGGCGGGTCGGCCTGGCGCGGCTTCGCGCCATGTGCGCCACGCGGCCGCGACGCCGATCCCGACGAGGACGAAGACCATCGGGTCCGCGAACGCGTGGTAGTGATCGTTGGGCAGGCCCGGGATGACGACCGCGAGACCCGCCGCGGCCAGCGTCAGGAAGCCGGCGCTCCAGAGGAGGCCAAGCCCGAACCAGCGGACGGCCGTCCGCTCGGCGGGATCCGGGCTCCGCCACCGCCAGGCGAC
This sequence comes from uncultured Chloroflexia bacterium, assembly GCA_963704775.1. GTDB lineage: Bacteria > Chloroflexota > Limnocylindria > Limnocylindrales > CSP1-4 > SPCO01. Next base: position 1,175,460 of record CAVPHR010000001.1, read on the forward strand.
GATCCCGACGACGACGGCGAGGGCCGCCACGGCCGCCCCGAGGGAAACCGTGATCAGGCCGGTCAGCGGCCAGGACACCACCCGGATCGCCACGACCAGGAGGCGCGTCACGAGCGGGAGGTCCGCGGGCTCGCCGCCGGCCTGCAGGTAGACCAGGGCGGCGCGCACCTCGGCGAAGTCGGTGGTCAGCTCGTGGACGACCAGCGGCACGTAGACGAGCGCGATGATCGCGAGTCCGGCCAGCCCAGCCCGCAGGACCGCGCCGCGCTCGTCGCCGGGCGCGCGACGACGGGCGTCGGCGACGAAGAGCGCACCGATGACCGGCAGCAGCGAGACGCCGAGCACGTGGCACTGCATCGTCGCCGCCGTCCCGAGCGCAGCCAGGAGCCACCAGCGGGCCCTGCGCGTGGACCAGGCCCGCCACGCACCGGCCAACGCGATCGCGCTGGTCAGCGCGATCAGGTTCGGGTTCCAGATGAAGGTCGATTCCTCGATCGCGGAGGCCGAGACCGCCATCAGGAGCCCGGCCACGATCCCGGCGACCGGTCCCGCGATCGAACGCGCCAGCCACCACGTGACACCCACGGCGGCGATCCCGAACAGGGCGATCTGCCACGTCACCGCGAGCGGCGCGTCGCCGGCGGTCAGCGCCGCGGACGGGGCCAGGAGGTAGTAGTAGAGGGCGCCATGGTGGAAGTCGCCGATCGACGTCGGTGGCCCGAGGAGCGGGACGACCCCGTCCTGGACCAGGGCCCGCAGAACGAGCATGTCGTGGCCCTGGTCGGCGTCCCACGTGCCCCGGGTCGCGAGGTCCGGGAGGCGCATGAGGCCCGCCAGGGCGAGCAGCACGACCAGCGCGACCCCGTCCGCCATCGCGCCAGGGCGCCTCAGCGGGGTCGCCAGCGTCACGAAGCGGCTCCGGTGGGCGTTGGCTCTGCCGGACCCGTCCGCGCCCTGCTGCCGCGCATCGTCATCGCCTCCGGCGGGAGCTCGGGGAGCGGTCTGCCCGCCGCCAGGTCGTACGCCCGCGCCACGTTGACCGCGTCGTACCCCTCGTCCATCCCAGGGGTCTCGAGGTAATACGTCGTCCGCGCGAGAGCGGGGTGGGTGAGGACCCGCGCGAGCCCCGCGGCGCCGATGCGCCCGGCCCCGAGGTGTTCATGGCGATCGGCGTGGGAGCCGCGCTCGGACTTGGAGTCGTTGAGATGGACCATGACCAGCCGGTCGAGTCCGAGGCGTTCGTCGAACGAGGCGAGGAAGCCGTCCACGCCGTCCGGGGTCGACAGGTCCACGCCGGCGCCCCAGGCGTGCGCTGTGTCGAGGCAGAAGCCGACCCGCCGCTCCGCGACGCCACGCGCGGCGATCGCCTCGGCGATGTCCGCGAGCTCGGTCACGCTCGTCCCGAGGCCGAAGCCGCTCCCCGACGAGTTCTCGAGCACGAGGCGGGCGGCCTTGGGCGTGTCGTCGACCTCGGCCAGGACCCGCGCCACCGCATCCGCCAGGCGCGTCGTGCCCGCCGCGACCGAGGTGTCGCGATGCGAGCCGATGTGGACGTTCACGGAGCGCGCCTCGAACCCGGGAGCCGCCTGCAGCTCGCTCGTCAGCAGCCCGATGGACCGCTCGCGGAAGTCCGGCTCGGGACCGGCGAGGTTGATGAGGTACGAGGCGTGGATCGCAACCGGCCCGATGTCCAGCGCCGCGAGCCGCTCGCGGAACGCCGGCAGCTCCGTCGGCGGCTCTGCTCGCCGGCGCCAGGCCGTCGGGTTGTCGCCGAAGACCTGGAGCGCGGTGGCCCCGATCTCGTGGGCCCGTTCGACGGCCTTCACCATGCCGGTCGCCAGGGGCAGGTGGGCACCGAGGCGACGGCCGTCTGGAAGCACGGGCGCATCGTACGATGCGGGAGCCATGGATCACGACCTGCTGACCGCGCTTCGGGCCCTGGCCGACCCGGCGCGGCTGCGGATCGCCGGCCGGCTCGCGGGCGGACCGGCGTCCGAGGCGGAGCTGGCGGCCGACCTCGGCCTGCCGCCCGCCGTTGTGCGGCGCCAGCTGGCCAAGCTCGTCGAGGCGGGTCTGGTATCGGACGACGGCGACGACCACGGCGTGCGCCACGCGCTCCGGATCGAGGCCGTCAATGCCCTGGGTCGGCGCCTCGCGGAGCTCGAGCCCGACGCACAGGCTGAGACGGGGCCGGGAGTCGGGCCGGCCGGCGAGCAGCTGCCGACCGATGTCGCGCGCGTCCTGCGCGGCTACTTCGAGGCGGACCGCCTCACGACGATCCCGGCCAGCGGGTCCAAGCGACTGGTCGTCCTGCGCTACCTGCGAGACCGCTGCTTCACCGAGGATCGGCCGTATCCGGAGAAGGAGGTCAACCAGCGGCTGGCGATCTTCCATCCGGACGTCGCCGCGCTGCGCCGCTACATGGTCGACGAGGGCCTGCTGACCCGGGCCGATGGGCAGTACCGGCTGCCGGCCTGAGCCGGCCGCGAGTGTCAGCGGCCGTTGCTGTGGCCCTGGCCGCCGGTGTAGTCACCGCCGACGATCGGCTCGATGAGGCCGTAGCCGCCGTCGTTGCGCGCGTAGAGGATCGCGACCTGCTCGTTCTCGGCATTGACGAACACGAAGAACCGATGGCCGAGCTCTTCCATCGCGTTGATGGCGTCCTCCTCGAACATGGGCTCGATCGCGAACCGCTTGACCTTGACGACCTGCGACACCTCCGGCGCCTCGACCGTGCCATCGGCGACCCGCCGGAGGATCGCCTTCTCCTGCGTCGGACGGGCGCGCAGGCGAGGTCGCTCCTTGTGCGAGACGGCCTGCCGCTCGACCTTGTCGACGACCGTGTCGAGGGCGGCCTGGTAGCTCGAGCCCGACGCGTGGCTGTGCATCGTCTGGCCGTTCACGACCAGCGCGACCTCGACGATGTGGGCGTCCGATGCGCTCCGGTGATGCTCGTTCGAGAGCTCGACGATGGCGTCCGTCCGCTCGTCAACGAGCCGCGCGATGTGCCCGAGCTTCCGCTCCGCATACGCGCGGACGCGCTCCGGGACCTCGACGTTCTTGCCCTTGACGATGGTCCGCACGCGTCACCTCCCGAAGGGCCGAGTGCCAGGGCCCGAGTATAGTCCGGCCGGACATCCGACCCGGCCCGCGCACCGTGGGGTGGTTACCGCTCCCGGGCGACGGTGACCGCCGAGACCGCCGCCGCGCCCCCATCGAGCAGCACCGTCGCGCACGCGGACAGGGTGGCGCCGGTGGTCATGACGTCATCGACGAGGACCACCCAACGGCCCCGGACGGCCTCGATCGCCCCGGGCGACCGCGGTCGGAACGCCCCAGCGACGTTCGACGCGCGGGCCTGGCGATCCAGCTGGAACTGGGCGGTGGTCGCCTGCCAGCGCTCGAGTGCCTCGACGACGGGCAGGCCGAGGGCGGCCCCGGCGGCCGCAGCCAGCAGGACCGCCTGGTCGTAGCCGCGCTGTGCGGCGCGGTCGCGGTGGACCGGCACGGGCACCAGCAGGTCGCCACCGACGCCGGCCCGGGACCAGCGCCGGGCGATGGCGCCGCCGAGCGGGACGGCCAGCCGGCGCTCGCCGCTGTACTTGAGCTGATGCAGCGCATCGCGGACCACGCCGCTGAACGGGGCGCACCACTCCACCTGGAGGATGCCGTCGGGCATGTCCGCCGGCAGGCCGAGCGACACGCCGGGCGGCAGGTCGAGCCGCGCATCGAGAGCGGGCCGGCATGCCGCGCAGATCGGCTCGCCCTCACGCCCGCAACCAGCGCACGATGCCGGGAACGCGAGGTCGAGCGCACGCGCGGCGATCTGCCCGATGACCGACATCGTCCGATCATCGGCAGACCGACTTCACCAGGCCTTATGCGAGCGCCGCCGGGGCGATCAGGAGATGGCGGGCCCGTCCAGGGCGATCACGTCGCCGACGAGCGTGCCGGTTCGCTCGATCGTGCCCACCGGGAGCTCCAGGACGCCGTGGGCGCCGCGGACCAGCGGCACGAGCCCGGTCCACGTCCGCAGGGCAGGGCGCACGGCGACGACGCGGCGGGATCCGCCATCGGCGGGGTCGGGTCGGTCGACGAAGACGGCGTCGATCGGGAAACGCATGAACATCATGTGGATGCCGTTGCTGTCGGGCAGCCACAGGCCCGCGTCCGGGGCAAGCGACGCTCGCCCCATCAGGCCCATGAACTTGCCCCACAGGCTCGCGGCGACCTCCAGCCGTTCGGCCAGGGTCGTCCCGCGCGTGACGTTCCGGGCGACCAGGTCGGTCGCCCGGGCGTCCGGGGTCGTGTCCGTGGTCAGATCGTCAGGTTCTGGATGATCAGGATGATGGCCGGGCCAAGGATGACGATGAACAGCGACGGGAAGATGCAGCCGACGAGCGGGAACAGCATCTTGATCGGCGCCTTCGCCGCCTGCTCCTCAGCCCGCTGGCGCCGCTCGATGCGGAGCTGCTCGGACTGGACCTGGAGCACCTTGGAGATCGACACACCCAACTGCTCGGCCTGGATGATCGCGCCGATGAAGTTGGTCAGCGGCTGGACCTCGGTCCTTGGCACGATGTCCCGGAGGGCTTCGCGCCGCGCCTTGCCGACGCGGACCTCGGCCAGCGCCCGACGGAACTCGTCCGACAGCGGGCCCTTCAGCTTCTCGACGACGCGTCCGAGCGCCGCGTCGAAGCCGAGGCCGGCTCGCACGGAGATCGTCAGGAGGTCGAGCGAGTCCGGGATCATCATCAGGATGGCCTTCTGGCGCTTGCGCACGCGACCACCGAGCCAGAACTCGGGGATCGTGTAGCCGAACGCGACACCGACGGCCGTCAGGACGAACCCGATCAGGACCGGGAACTTCAGGACACCGAGGACGACGAAGAGCAGGAAGAAGATGATGCCGCCGACGATGGCGCCAAGGGCCTTGATGCCGAGCCAATCGGCGACGCGAAGGTCGCCGGGATTGCCGGCCAGGGCCAGGCGCTTCTCGGTGCGATCCGAGAACGACGTGCTGGTGACGCGCGAGACGCTCGTGGACAGGCGCGACGCCAGCGGGCGGAGGGTCCGCTCGATGAACGGGGCCTGGAGCTCGAGCTCCTCGAGGTTCTTGGCCTGCATCGACCCGAGCTGGGTCAGGCGGGCCTGGACCGGGTCCACAGGCGAGTTGCCGGCGAGCCCGATGAAGATGAGCAGGATGGCTCCGGCCGCGACGGCCGCGATGATGATAGGAAGGACCATCGGGCTAGACCTCGATGTCGACGATCTTGCGGATGAACATGAAGCCGATGAACATCATGAATCCGCCAACGATCAGGATGACGACGCCGCCCGGGAGGCCAACGACCTCAGGTGGCTTCGTGAACATGGGTGACATGAAGTCCGGGGCCGCGATGAAGAGGAAGCCGGCCAGGCCGATCGGCAGGAAGCCGACGACGTAGCCCGACAGCCGCTGCTGCGCGGTCAGGGTTCGGATCTCACCCTTGATGCGGACGCGCTCACGGATGGTGAACGCGATGGAGTCCAGGATCTCGGCAAGGTTGCCGCCGACCTGGTGCTGGATCGAGATGGCCGTGGCCATGAGCTCGAGGTCATCGGATCGCACGCGGCGAACCATGTTCTCGAGCGCCTGGTCGAACGGCAGGCCCAGGTTCACCTCGCGGATGACCCGGCCGAACTCCGTGGAGATCGGCGGGCGCGACTCGCGGACGACCAGTTCGATGGCCTGCAGGAACGACGACCCGGCGCGCAGCGCGTTCGCGATCAGGGTGATCGTGTCCGGGAGCTGCTTGTTGAATGCCCCGAGGCGTCCGTTCCGGCGGCGGGCCAGCCAGAACCGCGGGATGAAGAAGCCGATGAGTCCGCCGATCAGCAGGAAGAGCGGGTTGCCGAGCGTCGGCAGCACGACTGACAGGAGGAGCATCGCGGCCGGCACGCCGACGATGCAGCCGGCCCAGATGAGCAGGTACTCGGAGGGCTTGAGCTTGAGGTCGGCACGGGCGATCTCGCGCTGCAGGTTCGCGCCGAAGTCACGGTTCTCGACGACCTTGTTCAGGCTCGCGAGCGTGGCACTCTGCGTGATCATGTCGGCGATGGCGCCTTGGCCGCTGGGAGCGGCCTTGGCCGGGCGATTCGACGCGTAACGCTCGAGGCGGTCGGAGATCCCCGATCCACCGGAGGTGGCGACGCCGATCGCGATGAGCAGGATCGCCAAAGCGGCGACTCCGGCGATCGCGAGCGTCATGGTATCCACGGGCGATGCTCCTTCCGTGGCCTAGTAGGAGAAGCCGAACAGGCCAGGCGGCAGGTTGATGCCCATGACCTCGAACTTCTCGACGAACTTCGGTCGAATGCCGGTCGGCTTGAGCCGGCCCTGGATCTTGCCCTCGACGACACCGGTCTGCTCGAAGACGAAGACGTCCTGCATGACGATGACATCACCCTCCATGCCCTGGACCTCGGTGATGTTCACGATCTTGCGGGTGCCGTCCTTGAGGCGGCTCTGCTGGACGATGAGGTCGACGGCCGAGGCGACCTGCTCGCGGATCGCCCGCAGGGGCAGATCCACGCCGGCCATCAGGACCATCGTCTCGAGGCGCGACAGCATGTCGCGCGGGCTGTTGGCGTGGCCGGTCGACATCGAGCCATCGTGGCCGGTGTTCATGGCCTGGAGCATGTCCAGGGCCTCACCGGAACGACACTCTCCGACGATGATGCGATCGGGCCGCATGCGCAGGGCGTTGCGGACGAGCTCGCGGATCGGGACGGCGCCCTTGCCCTCGATGTTGGGCGGACGCGACTCCAGCGTCACCACGTGCTCCTGACGGAGCTGGAGCTCGGCGGCGTCCTCGATCGTCACGATGCGCTCGTCGTTCGGGATGAACGACGAAAGCACGTTGAGGGTCGTGGTCTTGCCCGAGCCGGTGCCGCCCGACACGAAGATGTTCAGGCGAGCTTCCACGCACGCGCGCAGGAAGTCGAACATGTCCGCGGTGGCGGTGCCGAACCGGATGAGGTCGTCGACGGTGAACGGCGACGCGGAGAACTTCCGGATGGTGATGACCGGGCCCACCAATGACAGCGGCGGGATGATTGCGTTGACGCGGGATCCGTCGGTGAGGCGGGCGTCGACCATCGGGCTCGACTCGTCGACTCGGCGACCGATCGGAGCGATGATCCGGTCGATGATGCGCATGACATGGTCGTCGTTCTGGAAGACGACGTTGGTCAGCTCGAGCTTGCCGGATCGCTCGATGTAGACCTGGCGCGGGCCGTTCACCATGATCTCGGTGATCGACTCGTCCCGGAGGAGCGGCTCGAGCGGTCCGAGGCCGATGATCTCGTCGGTGATCTGCTCCAGCATCCGGACGCGTTCGGCCCGGGTCAGGGCGAGGCCTTCCTCGTCGATGACCTTGCCGAAGATCTCCTCGATCTGGCGCCGGACCTCGACCTGGTTGGACAGGTCGAGCTTCGGATCCAGGTCCTGGATGACCCGGTTCTGGATGCGGAACTTGACGTCCCGGAACGACTCACGGACCGGCGCCTGGCTGGTCAGCCTCGGCGAGGTCGGCGTGGGCGGCGCACCACCGGGTGCGACCGGCAGGTTGGAGCCGGGAGCGCCCGGCGCAGCTTCGGGCCCCGTGGACCCCGGTCGAGCGCTCTCGATCCGCTTCAAGAGGGACATTCGATTACACCCCTTCTCGCCCCGAGGGGCTCACTACGGCCGTGTTCATCGCCACGCGAACAGGGATTTCTTCTGGGTGGACTTCTGGCTGGTGTCCCCAGCCGGGGCGCTCAGTCGCTCGCCAGTGACCGACCGAGCCAGTCGAAGGATGTCCTGGGAGACCTGGGCCTCCTTGTTGGACAGGTAGAACGGTACTCCACGATTGAGCGCATACACGACGCTGCGACCGTCGCTGACGATCGTCTCGTCGACCTTGCGGCCGATCGACTGCTCGACGTCCGCGACGCGGATGCCGAGCGCAGAGTCTGCGCGGTTGAGGATCAGGCGAACCTTCCCAGTCTCGTATCCGAGCTGCTGCGCGACTTCGAGGAAGAGGCGCATGTTCTTGATACTCGTGATTTCGAGACTCAGCATCGTCAGGATCACATCGGCGATGTCAAGGATCGCCAGCGTGGTGTCGTTGAAGAAAGCGGTGCAGTCCACCACCACGAGGTCGTGGTTCCGCCGGAGCGTCTCGAGGACCTTGCGAACGGCCGCCGGCGTGATGAGCTCGGCCGTCTCGGGGGTCGGCGGGGCCAGCAGGACTCGCACGCCCGAGGTGTGGTCGATGACGAACATGTCGAGCGCGTCGAGCTCGTTGGCCTCGAGCTGGGGGAGCAGGTCGGCGATCGACTTGCTCTTCGGGTTCAGGTTGAGCAGGACCCCGACGTCGCCGAACTGGAACGACGCATCGACCAGCACGACCTTCTTGCCGAGGTCGGTGGCCGCCGCGACCGCCAGGTTGACCGCGACGGTCGTTCGACCGACGCCGCCCTTCGGGCTGAAGACCGCGATGATCCGACCCGGATCGCCGCCGCTATCGCTCGTCGACGCGCCGCCACCCGAGCCTGTCGTCGCGACCGGCACGGACGCCATGCGGCTGGCCTTGTCGCGCTCACGGGAATGGACCTGTCGGATCGAGGCGGTCAGCTCGTCGCTGCTGAACGGCTTGACGAGGAACTCGCGCGCTCCGGCCAGCATGGACCGTCGCAGGTAGTCCGCCTCACCCTGGACCGACATCATCACCACGGCGGCCGACGGGAGCGTCGCGGCCATCTGTTCGGTGGCCGTGATGCCGTCCATGTCCGGCATGTTGATGTCCATCAGGATGATGTCGGGGGTCAGCTTGCCCGCCATGTCGAGCGCCTCGCGGCCGGACGAGGCCGCGCCGACCACATCGATGTCGCTCTCGAAGCTCAGCAGCTTCGTGAGGTGATCGCGGGTCTCGGGGATGTCGTCAACGACGAGGACGCGGATCTGGTCGGCCATCTCGCTCTGGTCTAATGCTTCGATAGGGACCGGTCCTGGGACCGGCCGGTGAGGCCGGGACCACGACGGGCGCGGGACCTTGTGGGTCCGCCGCGCCCGCCGCGTCTGGGCTTGCTTGTCTCAGCTCGGCCGACGCTCGGCCGCGCGGGTGTTACGGATTGGCGGGAGTCACGGTCTCGACGACTTCCGGCGGGACGACCCCGTAGGTGTCGACGAGGGTCTTGAGGTTGACGCCGGTCGTCGTGTTCGGGAGCGGCACGACGGCTTCGTTCGTGACCGGATCGATGAAGTCGTCCGGCGAGCGAAGGATCAGGGTGATCGAGGAGTCGAGCTGGGCGAACTTGATGACCTCGGCCTGCTGGGCATCGACCGCGAGGATCACGATCTGCTGCTGGCCGTTGAGCGCGGTACCGGGCTGCGACGGATTTCCCGTGTCAGGCGTGGTGCCGTCGTCGGGCGCCGCAGCGGTCTGCGAGGCTGGCGGCAGAAGGGTGCCGAGGACCTGCATGCCCTGCAGCAGGATCTTGACGCTTGTGCTGTTGAGGCCGCTGACGACGGTGACCGAGTCATCGGCCGGGTTGACCGTGATGACCGGGAACTTGTCGCCCGTGACGCCCGCGACCATGTCCACGTAGTCGCCGGTCTTGATGACCGTGCCGACACCGGTGACCTGGTCGACCTGGACGGCCACGGCCCGAAGGCCTGGCGGCGTCACGATGTCGAGGATCTCGCCCTGGGCCCCGCCCGTGATGGTGGCCGAGGTGATCTGTCCGCCGGTCGCGACCGGCTGGCGGGCGATCTTGCCGACGACCTGGGAGGGCTCCGAGAACGCCCCCGGGAGGATCCCTTCGAGCGGGAGCTCCGTCCGCGTCAGCGAGGACGCCTGGATCTCGCTGGACAGCGGGATATCGGCGTTCGCGATGAGGACGAATCCGGTGGTCGGTGGCTTCGGTGTCCTCGCTCGGCTTGTTCACCAGGACGAGGATCCCGACGAACGCAACGACGGCGAGGAAGACCCCGACAAGCAGGACCAGACGATTAGAGCGCTTCAAGTTGTTACTCCCCGAGAGGCTTGTGACAGGTGGCACCACTGTAGCACCGGCCTAGAGGCTCGCGACTATACGAAAGGCCTAGGACCATTAGGAGGAAACGGCAGGAATCCATGCGTGACGCAAGGTGTCCTGCAAGGTTCGCCGGGGGCTCGCCGGCCTGGCTCACGCGTGGTGCGCGACCCGGTGCGTGGCCTCCGACGACGGACATGAAGACAGCCCGCCGTTTCCGGCGGGCTGTCGGAAGGAAGGGATCAGTTCGGCTAGTTCGAGACGGACTGCAGGTGACTGCCGATGACGCTCATCTTGTCGCTGACCTGGCTGCCCAGGAAGATGAGGGAGACGATCGAGATGATGGCGATAAGAGCAAGGATGAGGGCGTATTCAGCAAGGCCCTGGCCGTCGACCTGACGGATCCGGTCGATGATGGCGACCAGACGCGGGTGCACGGTCATCTTGTTGTACCTCCTTTCCACGAGGCTCCATGGCTGGGCGGCGACCATCTCTGGCCGGTGATCCCAACATAGGTCGAGGAGGGTAGGTGTCAATAGTCCGAATGTCGGCCTGTGGACGCGCGCGCACCAGCAACGCACAAAGGCCGCCAAGCGCACGTGGCGCTTCGCGGCCTTGATCGAGCCTGGGGTAGCTGACGCGAGCTAGATCGACGCACCGACCTTGCTGATGATGGTGCTGACCTGGGTGCCGAGGAAGATGAGCGCGATGATCGCAACGATCGCGATCAGGGCAAGGATCAACGCGTATTCGGCGAGACCCTGGCCGTCTTCCCGGCGAAAGGACGAGATAAGAGCATGTAGGGACGACATCTGTTTGGGGTACCTCCTTCCCATGCAGATTCCGCGAGCGTGGCTCGCGGGCGTGTCACGGTACGGGGAGGTCGCGGGGGCTGTCAAGCGACCCGGCCACGGGCCGCCGAGGGCAAACGAAAACCGCCGGACCTCGAAAGGTCCGGCGGTTTGTTCGATCGTTGGATCGAGAAACTAGATCGAGCTACCGACGGTGCTCAGGATCTTGGAGACCTGGCCGCCCAGGAAGATGAGGGCGACGATCGCGACGATCGCGATAAGGGCGAGGATCAACGCGTATTCGGCGAGGCCCTGGCCTTCCTCGTCTCGGTGAAGGAGAGCGAAGATCGGGTTAAAGATTGCCATTGGTGGCAAACCTCCTGATGGATGAGTACTCACCCTCTTGGATGCGAGGGCTGCCACCACTATATGGAGCGTCTCTGCGGGAAAGCACTAGCACGATGGTACCGAACGTGCCCGGACTTCCCGGACGGCTTTCGTTGCACGCACGCCACGTTCACGCGTGGATCGGGTCCGGCCTCCGGATCAGGTGCCTCCGGTCGCCGCATCGATGGCCTCGCCGATCGTGGCCAGGACATCCGCCACGGTCCCGCCGAACACCCCGAGGATGACGACCGTGAACACGACGGTCAGGGCGAGGATCAGTCCGTATTCGACGAGACCCTGGCCGCGGAGCCCGGCGACGCGGCGCACCTCATCGCTCCGTCGGCACCGGCGCCTCGGCCACGAGGTGGAGCTCGGAGCCGTCCTCGGACAGGTCGGCCAGGATGCCGAGCGAGTAGGCCCGGCTCTCGATCTCCTGCCACGTGGTGACGGGCAGGGCGACGATGGCATCGCGCCGCGCGGTCTCGGCCGCGTCACGGGCATCGGCCCGACGATCCTCCATCATCGCCGCGAGCGCGGGCGGCAGCTCGGTGCCGGTCGGCGGGGCCTCGACCGGGGCGGCCGGCTCCGCCGCGGGCTTGGCGTCCTTGTCCTTGTCCCGGACCGCGTTCACGCGCGCCTCGATCTGGTCGGCCCAGTCGAGGCGCATCGTGATCCGGGTGGGAGACCGCTCCAGGTAGCCGACCAGGGCTTCGTCGAGCATCCGGAAGAGTCCGCTTTCGAGGTCCATCGGCAGTCGGCGGTCCTGGCCCATGGAGTCGAAGTCAACTGCCACACCGGCCTTGCGGCCGCGCTCGCGAGCGGCTCGCCGAAGGGTCGGCACCAGGCCGAGGTCGTCGAGGACCATCGGCCGGACGTCGAAGATGAACGTCTTGGTGGCCTCGAGCGTGCGCTGGACCATCCCGATCAGCTGGTGGACCTCGCCAAGCGCCAACGCCGGGTCCTTGGCCACCAGACGCTCCACGATCTGCGCCTGGAGGACGATGTTGGTCAGGCTCTGGGCGGGGCCGTCGTGCATCGCCCGGGCGATCTCGCGGCGGAGGTCCTCCTGTCCTGTGAGGACCAGGCGTGAGACGGCCGGCGGGATGACGACATCGCCGCCGTCGCCCGCTGCGGTCTTGCGGGCCGCCCGGGCGGCCGACTGCGGCGTCGAGATAGGGGTCGCCGGATCCATGGCGGCCACGGCGTCGGCATAGGCGGAGATCGATTCCCGGTGGCGGGCCAGGGCACGGCGCTTGCCTTCGAGGACCTCGACCTGCGATTCCATCAGGGCTGCCCGCTTCGTGAGGGCCGCGAGCTGCGTCCCGAGCTCGGCGAGCTCCGTCGCCTCGCCCTGCTTTGTCATCGCTGCCAGCTTGTCGGCGGCCGTGCTCCGTCGGCTCTCGTGGCGCGCGGCCTCGGTGCCGGCCTGAGTGACGAGCAGGTCGACCTCGCCCAGCTCGCTGTCGAGGCGCTCGACCTCGGCCGCCAGCCTGGCGGACAGCTCGGCCAGGTTCTGCGGTGGCGTCGTCGAGGGCGACTCCCTCGAGGGGAGCTCCGGCTCCGAGGTCTTGGTCGTCGAGGCGTCGGTCATCGGGATGCGTGGGTCGCGGGCGTCGCTGAGGTCGTGATCGGTCAGTCCTCCGGCATCCGGATCCAGCCCTGGCGCATCGCGTACACCACGGCCTGCGTCCGGTCGTTGACGGACAGCTTGCGCAGGATCGAGCTCATGTGGTTCTTCACGGTCTGTTCGCTGATGGACAACGCGTAGGCGACCTGCTTGTTGGTCATGCCCTGCGCGATGTTGTCGAGGATCTCGACCTCGCGCGGCGAGAGCGGCGCGAAGATCGGGGCGGCCTCCTGGCCGTACACGGCCAGCTCGCGGAACTCCTTGAGGACGCGCGAGGCGACCGCCGGCTTGGCGAACACCTTGTCGTTGATCAGGTATTCCCCGGCCACGACCCGACGGATGATCGTCACGAGGTCGTCTGGCCCGACATCCTTGAGGATGAACGCTGCGGCGCCGGCCTTTATGGCGTCGAACAGGGCGTCCTCGTCCTCGGTCTGGGCGAGCACGATGATCCCGGTCGAGGGCAGCTCGCGCTTGATCCGCTGGGTCGTCTCGATGCCGCCGGGCGCCGGCAGCGAGAGGTCCATGAGGACGATGTCCGGCGAGTTCTCGAGGGCGCGGTCGATTGCGCTCCGCGAATCGTCCGCTTCGGCGACGACGTCCAGGTCGGGCTCCCGGCTCAGGATGTTGGCGATCCCGACACGGAACAGGGCGTGATCGTCGACGATCAGGATCCGCGTCCGGTCCCCGATGTTCCTTCGATCGGGGCCACCTCGCCGTCGTTCAGGGCCGCCGTAGTCGACTGCGCTCATCTGCTCTCCCTCTGCTCCGCCACGTCGTGGATCGGGATCGCCAGCCGGACCACCGTTCCCCCGTCCGGTCGCGATCGTATATCCAGGCGAGCGTCGATCAACTCGGCGCGCTCGCGCATGAACTGAAGGCCGAAGTTGCTCCGGCCCCTGGCTGCCACCGCCGCGGCATCGAAGCCGCGGCCATCATCGCGCACCTCCAGGGTCCAGTCGTCGCCGTCGAGCGACGTGCTCACGGTCACCTGGCTGGCCGATGCGTGCTTGCGAACATTCTGAAGCGCCTCCTGGGCCACCCGCAGGGCCACCGTCCGTTGGCGATCGTCGAGAGCGGTGCTCGGGGCGGCCAGGTCGGTCGAGATGGACAGCCCCGTCAGGGCGTTGATGTTCTCGACGGTCTCCATGATGGCCCCTTCGAGACCCAGTTCGTCGAGCAACGGCGGCCGCAGCTGGGTGATGAAGGCCCGGAGGTTGCCGAGTTCGCGTCGGAGGAGCTCGCGCAGGATGCCCAGCTCCGTCTCCGCGAGCTTCGGGTCGGACGCGAGGACACGCTCGATGTACTCGACCTGGAAGATCGAATTGCTCAACACCTGGGCCGGTCCGTCGTGGATCTCCTGCGCAAGGCGTGCCCGTTCCGCCTCCTGCGCCTCGACGATCCGCATCTGGATGTCACCCGAGGTGGCCGGGCCGCCGGCCTCGTTGACCAGCGTCACGTCGCCGCGCTCCATGAAGAGCCACGTCCGCTCGAGGGTGCTCTGCGCCAGCTCCAGCTTGGCCAGCTCGGACTGGTGGCCGCCGAGCTGCTCGGCCAACTGGTCGACCTCGGCGCGGAGGTTCCGGTGCAGGGAGTCGTCCGCGCCGGCCTCGGCGGCGCTGGCCGCGCGATCGGCGTCCGTCGAGCGGTCCGGGCCCTGGGCGACCTTGCGCGCCGTGCGGTCGATGCGATCGAGCTGGTCGCGCAGGTCCTGCCAGCGAATGAGCGCGTCGGAGTAGGCCTCACGATATCGCTCCCGGATGCCACGAAGCGTGTTGGCACTGTAGCCAACGGCCGCGCTCGCCTCCGCATGAAGCCCGTCGAAGCGGTTGTCACCGGACTGCGTCCCGGTCCGTGCTTCCATGTGCGCCGGAGTATAGGGGTCGCCTTTCATGGACAGGCGATCTCGAACGCCCGCACGTCGGACAGGGGATCGTCGATGCCGGCCGGACCCGGCCCGAGGTCGAGCTCGTGGAAGCAGTCGACATCCTGCCCCGGCTGGTCCAGGACCCCGGGCCAGCCGCCGTGGTCGTCGCCCATGACGACGACGAGCCGCGTGCCGGCGAAGCCCGGATCCGATGCGAGATCCACGATGTCGCTGGGTGACTCGGCGGGCAGCGCCAGGGCCCGAACGCCCGGGATCTCGGTCAGCCAGATCGGGAAGTTCGTGATGACCGGTCCGGCGGACGCATCGAGCGGGTGCCCGATGATCGCCATGCGTCGTGCCAGCTCTGTGTACATGGCGGCCGTCTCCCTCGAGCCGGTCCCGAACGCCGGCAGGATCGCGACCGAGAACAGGATCGACCCGAACACCCCGAGCAACGCGCCGAGCCACGCCACCGGCCGCGTCCAGCCGAGCCGGACGCCCAGGCGCGCGATCCCCGCATCGAGGGCCAGCAGGGCGGACAGCACGAGCAGCACGTGGACCGGACCCGCGGCGTGCAGGAACGTGCCCCAGGTCGTCGCGACCGGGAAGGCCAGGCTTGTGATCAGGAACGTGACGAGGCCGAGGATGACGACCGGCCGGACCGCCCGGTCCCGACCCTCCCACGGCAGGGCGAGGAAGCCGATGATCGAGATCGGCAGGCCGGGCAGGAGCAGGACGGAGAACAGGTTGTGGCCGAGCCCCTCGACCCGCATCTCGAGCAGCCGCGCCGGACCCACCGCGAGGTATCGCGCGAGCGTCGGCGGATCGTTCCACGCGAAGATGTCGAAGCCGGTGACGGACAGGGCGTTCGTGGCCGCCTGGCCGGGCAGCGGACTGCCGAACACCTGCCAGTCGCGCCATGCCCACGGCGCGAACACCAGCAGGGCGACCACCGCGGCCACGCCGATCAGCCGGACCCGCTCCGCGCGCGAGGCCGCTGGAGCGAGCCAGGCGACCACGGCCCAGGTGAGGCCGACCCAGGCGGCCTCGTTGCGGGTCAGGGCCGCCAGCCCGATGAGTGCGCCAAGGGCGATCACCCGCGGATCGGTCAGGCGTGCGCCCCGTGGCTCACGCGCGATCCGGGTCATCAGCAGACAGGCGGCCAGCGCCAGCACCGTGAACGGCATCGTCGAGTCGGGCAGCGCCGAGTGCAGCAGGAGCGGCAGGTAGAACGCCGCGGTCAGGCCCGTGCCGAGCGCCAGCGTGCGAGCGCGGCCGACCGGCAGGCCACGTTCCTCGGCCACGTCGGCGGCGAGCCGCCAGGCGAGGACCGGCACGATCGACCCGATCACGACCGAGGAGACCTGAGCGGCCGCGAACGTCGACCCGGCGATGGCCATCGGGATGGCGGCGAGGAAGGTCGGCAGCGGCAGCCACACCTCGAACGCCGGCCGCGGGAACGTGAGGGGCGGCGTCTGGTAGCTCCACAGGGCGTCCGAGACGAGGCCACGACCGTCGAGCAGGTTGCGCGCGACCCCGACGTAGTAGGCCGTGTCCTCGGGTTTCGGGAAGACGATCTGCGACGCGAAGATCGCGCGTGTCACGAGCGACACGACGAAGACGAGGCCGACGCTCAGCAGCACTTCGCGGCGGGTCATCGGGCCGCCACCGACGCCGCTGCGGCGCAGCGCGTATCCGCGGGTTCGAGACAGATCGGGTAGACACCGACACTGAAGCGCCCGTCAGCGGCCGGCGCTGTCTCGTCGACCTCGCGAGGCTCCGTGTAGACCGCCGGCCCGATCCAGGCTGGCCGCTCGTCACGATCCAGGATCGGCGCGACGGCCGCCACGGAGTCGCCGGCGTCCAGGACGAGCCAGCGGATCCCGTACGCGCGCGCGACCGATTCGATCGTTTCGAGCGGGTCGTTGACCAGCACGACACCACCGCGGTCGCTCCAGTACTTGGTCCCCGACGCGTCGATGGACATGACCCGGTCGCTCGTCGAAGCCCCCGCGGCGTCGAGCGCCCCGGCGATCGCACGGAAATGGTCCGCCCGGTTCGCCCAGCTGGCGTGGACGACGCTGGCCCCGACGACCGTGCAGAAGATCGCGAAGCCGATCGCGGTCGCAGTGAAGAAGCGAGTCGCCGTGTCGGCGTCCCAGCTCGGCCGCCGGCGGGCGACCCAGGCGACCGCGACCGCGATGCCCTCGAGGGCGAGGATGTAGGAGTACGGCGCGAGGGCGACCGCCGAATGGATGAACGTCCCGCCCGGGACGTGGACCGCGGAGACCAGCGCCGAGAAGGCGAACAGGAGGCCCGCGTACAGGAAGAACGGCCCGAAGTCGAGCGAGCGTCGTCGGGCCCAGCCGCCGATGACCATGAACGGCGCAAGGACGAACCCGGCGACGAGCGTGATGTAGATCATCGAGCGCAGCGATCAGGCCCCCGATCCGGCTCGCGACGAGTGGACCGGGGCCCATGCCCAGGAGGTGCCCGAGGGTGGCCGGCGTCGTGATGCTGTTCCACTCCGAGATGTCGCGGATGAACAGGACCTTGCCCGACGCGGTCGAGGGCGAGAGCGACCCGAAGACGTCCAGCTGGCGCAACCACCACGGGACCATGACGAGGGCGAACAGCCCGACGCACGCCGCGGCGGCGCCGAACCCGATGGCAGGGCGCCGGGAGCCGGCCGATCGCCAGGCCCGCCAGCGATCCCAGGCGAAGGCCAGGCCAAGCGCAACCAGGACGAGCAGGCCGTCGTTGCGGGACAGCGTCGCGAGCCCGGCGAGGAGGCCTGCCCCCGCGAATGCGCGACCGGAGCCCTTGAGGCCGCGGGCGCCGAGCCAGAGCGAGCCAACGACGAGCGGCTGGTAGAGCGAGAAGTTGTCCGGCTGGACCAGGTACACCGTCGAGAGGAGCGGGAAGGCGACGAGCACGCCGGCGCCGATCGAAACCAGCGAGCGCGCACCCGCGTCGCGCGCGATGGCCCACGTCAACGGGGCCGCCAGCGAGCCGATCAGCGCGAACGGTGCCGCGGACGCCCATGCGACGTTCCCGAACACGGCCAGGAATGGCACCTGGACCATGGACGCGAGCGGCATCCAGTGAGCGTTCGACGGGATCGGCAACGTCGGGTCGGCCGGGATGACGCCGCCGACCTCGGCGAAGATCCAGACGAAGTCGACGTTGAAGCCCTGCCCCGACTGGAGGGCGCGCGCGACATCGACGTAATAGGACGAATTGGGGTACGCAGGCTCCGGGAAGTGCCAGATGAGCACCGCCCGAACGGCGAGGGCGAGCCCGTACAGCAGTAGGGGGATACGCACGGCCGGTGCAGCGTAGCACCGGGTCCTGTGCTCGCCGACCGGTACGATTCGGCTATCGCTGGCGTGGACCGCCCTTGCCCGAGGCGAGCGTCGAGAACATGTACATCAGGAGGCGCGGGCTGGCCAGGACCGACAGTGCGACGGCCGCCGGCCATCCCCAGCGTGTCGGCGCCAGCCGCAGCGCCACGACCACCAGGGCGCCGACGAGGGCGAGCCACAGCCACGGCGAGAAGGCGTATGGCGAGAGGTTCCGGACCTCGCCCACCTGCCCCAGGTCCGGGAAGGTCATGTACGCGATGGTCCCCGCCGGCTCGAGCACGAATGAGAAGGCCAGCAGGCCGAGCCCCCAGGCGGCGAGCCTGGCGATCGATCTCCAGTCGCGCCGCACGACCCAGAAGACCGCGACCAGGACGGGGAGCAGCTTCAGGTGCGCCGCGAAGGCCACGGCCCACGGGGCCCCGACGGCCAGCAGGAACGTGACGGCGACCTGGGCCTGGCCCACGGCGAGGCTCCAGGCGAATGGCGCGGCCAGCCAGCCAAGGACGATCCACGTCCACCGGTCCCGCCAGTCGAGCCGGATGATGGTGCCGACGAAGAGGGCGATCAGGAATGCCTCCCAGATCAGCGCCGCCGTCTCGAATGGCAGCAGCGCCAGGGGCCGGAACACGATCGCCAGGAGCGGCGGGTACCGGTAGAAGTCCGCGTCATTCGTCGTCGAGGCCTGTTCGTAGAGCGGCAGGCCGGCGTTGAGTCGGGCCCCGGCGTCGTAGTAGGCGTGGACGTCGGCCAGGGGATCGACCTGGAGGTGGACCCGGAGCGTGTCGAGGCCGATCACCAGGCCCAGCACCGCCGACCCGACGACGACATACCAGACGCGACGTCGCTCGAGCAGGACGGCGAGGGTCATGCCGCGGCGGCTGCCGGCGCCGGCTCGTAGACGACCGGCCAGCGCAGACCGGCGAGCATGGATCCGACCACGATGGCGATCCCCAGCCACCAGCCCTCGGCCGTCGCCGTGGAGGTGAGAAGGGCCGCGAGGATCGCGAACTCGCGCCGGATCCTGAGCAGGGCCGGCAGCAGGAAGAGACCGTTGAAGTCGTGCATGTTCGGCGAGACGATGAGCATCAGCAGTCCGAGCCAGGCGCCGATGTCCGGACCGCGGAGCCAGAGCGCCAGGCCCAGGGACCCGATGGTCAGGACCGCGACGATCGCGGCGGGCAGATAGACCAGCAGCGATGGACCCATCGACGGCCACGTGGGGTCGGAGGCGAGCCGAAGCTGCTCGAACCAGTCGACGTAGATCGCGAGGCCGACGATCGGCAGCGTGACGAGGGCCAGGACCGCCCACGGCGCGGCGCCAAGGATCGCCGCCCGCCAGTCGCGTCGCAGCATCGCCAGCCACGCGTGGATCTGGGTCACCTTGACGCTGGCCAGCGTCGCGGCATACCAGCCGATCCGTGGCGTGACCGAACCGGCGACATCGAGGTCCCGCGGTTCCGGGCGGAGGTCGTGGTGTTTCGCCGCGAGCCAGAACGCGGCCACGAACGCGCCGAAGAGGAAGATCTGAACGTTTGCGCCCCAGATGGCTCCGAACATCGGCTCCCACAGCAGTACGAGTGGCAGGATCGGCCAGGGAATCGCCAGGCGCCGGGAGATGAGCGTGCCCATGGCCAGGGCCGCGCCGAACCAGGCGATCCGCACCAATGTTTCGGGCAGCAGAGTGAGCGGCGCCCAGAGCGGCAGCACGAACGGCGGATAGAGGAACGGCTGCCCCACCGCCCCCGGATCGCTGAATGCCTCGGCGAGGTAGGGGCTCCCGCCATCGAGCCACCGCTGCGTCGCGGCAAGCGGGATGCTCACATCGACGCCGAGCGGGATGTTCGCCGCGATCTCCGTGTCGGTCGAGACGAACACGAGCAGGGCGACGACCGCCAGGCCGATCCGGACGACCGTGGTGATGCGCGTCCCCGGTCCGAGGAGCGAGGTCGTGGCATTGGGGGTCACGGCCGAAGTATCACCGCTCCCCGAGCCCACGCGACGGTACGATGGTCTGGTGCCGACGACGATCCGGGACTGACACGATCGCTCGATGACAGCCGCCCGAGCCCTCCGCGACGGCGCCATCCTCGCGGGCCTGCTGTTCGCGGCGTACCTGTTCATCGTCGTGGCGCCGGCGTCGGGGACGTTCGGGTTCGACGCCTTTGCCTACTGGGCGGTCAACGGCAACGACCCATACGGCGCCGGCGTCGGTGGGCTGGGGGCGTTCAACTACTCGCCGCCGATCGCGCGCCTGTTCGACCCCTTCGGCGCCATCGACTGGCCGTCCTTCCTGTGGATCTGGACCGCGCTGCTCGTCGGCAATCTGATCTTCCTCGGCCGACGCGGCGTGCGGACCCTCTGGCTGCTGGCCCTGCCACCGGTCGCTATCGAGCTCTATCACGGCAACATCCACCTCTGGATCGCGGCGGCGATCCTGCTCGGCTTCCGCTACCCGTGGACCTGGGCGTTCGTGGTGCTGACCAAGGTCACGCCCGGGCTCGGGCTGGTCTGGTTCGCCGTCCGTCGCGAGTGGCGGGCGCTCGCCATCGCGCTTGGTGTCACCGCGGCGATCGTGGGGGTCTCGATGGTCCTGGACTGGCATCTCTGGGAGGAGTGGTTCAGCTTCCTGACCGGGACCCCCGAGGGCGGGTCTGTGGCCCAATTCCAGATCGCGATCCCGTTGCTGATCCGCCTGCCCTTCGCGTTCGTACTCGTCGCCTGGGGAGCGCTGACCGATCGTCGCTGGACGGTCCCGCTCGCAGCCACACTCGCCCTGCCCGTCCTGTGGGTCAGCGGGTTCGCGATCTGCGCGGCCTGCCTCCCGCTGCTGCGCCGCGCGGATGCGAGCCCGCCCGCCGCGGTCGAGGCGCCTCAGGCCGCCTGAGCGTCGGGACGAGCGCGGATCCCAAGCCCCAGCAGCACCACGAACGCGGTCATGAGCACGACCGGGATGCGAACGGGTGGGCCGCCGGCGTCGTTGGCGCTGATCGAGTTCGTCAGAAGGATCACCAGCGGCGACAACGCCAGCGCAAGTCCGAACCACCCACCGTTCGAGATCCGACGCAACCCGCGATAGGCGATGGCGGCGGCAGGGACGAGGAGCAGGTCATCGTGCGGGTTGAGGTGCGGACTGGTCAGCAGGCCGATGACCAGCGTCAGGGCGAAGCGCAGGTCGAAGTCGAGACTCGCCGGCGCCCAGCGGCCGCGCCAGAGCCAGGCCACCGCGGCCAGCCCGGCAAGTTGCCCGACGAGGCCGACGGTGTTGATGAGGGTCGCCTGGCCTGCGGCCTGGTCCGGCCCGATCAACAGGGTGAGCGTGCCGCGGAGGTTCCACATCACGGACGGCCGGACGCTGAACTCGTCGAATGTCGAGACGTAGCGCGAGAGGAAGCCCAGGTAGTCGGTCCAGATCCTCGGACCGAGGACGACCGTCGCGATCGCCGCAAGGGCCAGCCCGACGCCCGCCCCCACGGCGATCGCCCGCCAGCGTCGGCCTACCAGCAGCATCACCCCGAGCGTGGCGACGGCCTGGGGTTTGATCGAGGCCAGTGCCAGCCACGCCCCAGCCCGTCCGTCCCGGCTTGATCGAAGGGCGACATAGGCCTCGGTCACAGCGACGCACACGACGAGGGAGAACGCGCCCTGAAGGAACGTGATCAGGAGCGGGGACGCGGCGAGCGACGCCGCCAGCAGGACGAGCCGCTCGTCCTTCGACCAGTCGGCGGCGACGACCGTCCAGAGGCGCCATATCAGCCATCCGAGGAGCGCGAGCTGTACGGCCGCCCAGACCACATAGCTGACGTCGAGTGGCAGCCAGGCCAGGGGCACGAACGGCACGACGAGATGCGGCGGGTTGTTGAACGGGTTGAGACCGGCCTCGAACGTCCTGCCGCCCAGGATCTCGCGCTGGACCTCCGCCTGGACCGTCGGGTCGTAGAGGTCCGCGCCGCGGCCGTCGGCGACGATCGTCCAACCGGTGTAGAACGCGGTGTAGTCGGCTTGCTCCGTGTGGCCGCCACCGATGAGCGCGGCCCACAGGCCAAGGTAGATGGCGAACACGGCCAGGCCGATCACGACGAGCGCGCGGCTGACCAGCCGGCGCCGCCGGTCCACCGTTTCCGCGTCGATCCCCACTGCCGTCATCGACCGCCATGATGGACGACGCCGGTCCGGCGGATGCAGCGCGACCGACCGGCAGGGGCGACCCGGACGCCTCGGCGAGCCCGTAGACTTCCGGCGTGTCCGCCGCTGCCACTCTGACCATCGTGCTGCCGGCCTACAACGAGGCCGAGCGGATCGGTCCGGCGCTCGACGAATTGTTTGGCTATCTCCGCCGACGTGGCGAACGCGCGCGTGAGGGGGCACCTGGGTCGGCCGGGCTGCCGGCCCGGATCGATGTGCTGGTCGTGGACGACGGCAGCACCGACGGGACGGCCGCCCTCGTCCGGTCCCGGCCCGAGGTCGCCGGAGTAGACGACGTCCACTTGAGCGTCCTGACCGTTCCCCACGGTGGCAAGGGCGCGGCCGTGCGGGCGGGCATGCTGGCCGCCCATGGGGACCTGATCGTCTTCGCCGACGCCGACATGGCGACGCCGCCGGACGAGCTGCCCTTGCTGGTCGAGGCCCTGGCAGATCACGACGTCGCTCTCGGGTCACGGATCCAGGCCGACGGCTCCGACATGCGGGCGAGCCAGCCCCGATATCGGCGGATCCTCGGCCAGGCGTTCCACCTCTTCGCCTCTGCCTGGGTGGTCGGCCCGGTCAAGGACACGCAGTGCGGCTTCAAGGGCTTCACGCGCGAGGCCGCCCACGACCTGTTCGAGCGTCAACGGATCACGAGCATCGTGTTCGACGTCGAGCTCGTCTACCTCGCCCGACGGCGTGGCTATCGGATGGCGATCGTCCCGATCCGGTGGTACGACCGGCGCGGCTCTCGGATGCGCGCTCGCCCTGGCCTGGCCGTGCGGGTCGCGTGGGACCTGTTCCGGATCCCGCTGATCCATCGGGCAGACGGCCGGGGGGCCCGCCGGTCCTCGTGACCACTGCGCTCGAGACGACTCGCCTGGCCCGAACGGCACTGCCGATCGTCGCGATCCTCGTCTTCGGTGCGGTCGTCGGGGCGACGGTCGCCGCCGCCGGCGACACCCTCGGCTTCGACTTCCTCGCCTACCACCAGGCGGCGGCTCGCGTGCTGGCAGGCGCACCGGTCTACGACCTGAGCTTCGAGGCGAGTGGCGGCTTCGGGCTCTTCTACTACCCGCCAACGTTCATCCCGCTGATCCTGCCGTTCGGGCTCCTCTCGGCAACGACGGCGGTCTGGGCCTGGACCGCCCTGCTCATCGCCGCGTTCCTCATCGGTGTCGCGCTCATGCCGGTCTCGACGACCGTCCGCTGGTGGACCGTCCTGCTGGCCGGTCTGTCCTGGCCATTTGCGTATGCCGTGAAGCTCGGCCAGGTGGGACCGCTCCTGTTCCTGTGCTTCGCGATCGGCTGGCGATGGCTGGACGACCCCCTCCGCCTGGGCCTGAGCGGCGCCCTTGGTGCCGCGATCAAGCTCCAACCGGGGCTCGTCTTCGTCTGGGCGCTCATGACCGCTCGCTATCGCGCCGTCGCGGTGGGCGTCGTCGCCCTCGCGGTCCTCGCCGTTGCGGCGACGCTGCTCGCCGGGGTCGGAGCATGGTCCGACTTCATCACCCTCGTCCGACAGGTCAGCGACCCGATCACGACCGCGCACAACTTCACGCCGGGTGCGATCGCCTATCAACTCGGCCTGAGCGCCGACGCCGCCGGGTTCGTCCAACTGCTCAGCGCGATCCTCGTTCTGGTCGCGGTCGTGGCGGCGGCGCGCCGGGCGGCGTCCGAGGCTTCCTACCTGGTCGCGCTGATCGCCAGTCAGCTCCTCTCGCCGATCCTTTGGGACCATTACGCGATGCTGCTGCTCCTGCCGGTCGCGTACCTCCTGGCCGCTGGTCGCTGGTGGGCACTGGCCTTCCCCCTGGCGACCGCCGTTCCGCTCGTCTCGATCACACCCGCGTTCGTGTACCCCCTGGTCTTCTGGCTGACGCTCCTCTCGGTCTTCGTGGTGGGCATCCGGGCCCAGACGCAAGAGCTCGCTGCGTGACGCGACGGGTCGATCGCGAGACCCTGCTGGGTCTCGCGCTGGCCGCGGTGTCGGCCCTCATCTACTGGCTGGCGAACCGCCAGTTCGACGCCGGCCGGGGCGACCTCTTCTACCTCGCCGACGCGTTCCTCCACGGGCGAACGTGGCTTGACGTCGTCCTCGGCCCGTACGACGTCATCGCCGTCAACGGCCACTTCTACGTGCCGTTCGCCCCCTTCCCGGCCGTCGCGTTGATGCCGCTCGTCGCGCTCGTCGGGCCTGTCACGGCCGACCAATGGGAATCCGGGGTCAACGCCCTCCTCGCCGGCGCTGGCGTCGGCATGTGCTGGTGGCTCCTCGGCCGGATCGGGGCGGTCCGCCGGAGCGATCGGATCTGGCTGACGATCCTGTTCGGCTTCTCGACCCAGATCCTGTGGGTGACGACGCGCGGCGGCGTCTGGCACACGGGCCACCTTGTGGCGACGATCCTGACGTTCGCCTGCCTCATCGAGCTGTGGGGTCGGCAGCGGGCCGTGTTGATCGGTCTCCTGGCCGGCGCGGCATTCCTGACGCGAGCCCCGCTCGCATTCGCCGTCCCGTTCTACGCCTTGATGCTGTCAGGCGCACCATCGTGGCCACGGCCCGAGGTCCCCGGGCAATATGTCGAGCCAGCGCGGACGGTGCCGTGGCGGTCGTGGCTCTGGCTGGCTATCGGTGTGATCCCGGCGATCGTGGTGTTCTTCGCGTACAACCAGATCCGCTTCGGGACGCCCCTCGAGTCAGGCTACGCTCTCGCGACGCTGCCTCCGTTCCTCCAGGCCTTGCGCGATCAGGGGCTCTTTGCACTCAGCCATGTCCCGATGAACATCGACTACTTCCTCGTCCACCTGCCAAGGCCGATCGCGGTCTTTCCGTTCATCCAGCCGGATGGCCTCGGGATGTCCGTGCTCCTCACGAGCCCGGGCCTGGCGTTCGCGTTCCTCGCAGACTGGCGAGAACGCCGTGCCTGGCTGCTGCTCGGGGCCACGGTCGCCGTCCTCATCCCGACCCTCCTCTACTACGGCGGCGGCTGGCTCCAGTACGGCTATCGCTACTTCCTCGATTCGGTGCCGTTCGTCATCGCCCTGTGCGGCCTGGCCGCGGTGCGCCGCGGCAGGGTCGGGGCGGGGTGGCGTGCCCTGATCGCGTTCGGCGTGGTCATCAATGCGATCGGCGTCTACTGGGCGTACAACCTGCGATGACGACGGGGACACGGGCCATCGCCGGCGGCACGACGCTCGCCGTCCTCGCCATCTTCGTTTTGTCGGGGGCGGCGGGGCTGATCTACGAGATCGTGTGGTCGCGCCAGCTGGTCCTCGTGTTCGGGAACACGACCCAGGCCGTGTCGGCGATCCTGACTGGCTTCTTCGGGGGCATGGCCATCGGGGCGGCGGTCGGTGGCCGGATCGCCGATCGGGTCCGCTCGCCGCTGCGGATGTACGGGATCCTGGAACTGGCCCTTGTCGCGGTGGTCCTGGTGACGCCCATCTCGTTCCGGCTCATCCACGAGGTCTATCGCGGGATCTATCCGACACTCGAGGACGCGCCCCAGCTCCTCGCGATCGTCCGCCTGGTCCTTGCGGTGCTGGCGCTGGCCCCCGCGACGATCCTGATGGGCGCGACGTTCCCGAGCCTGACCCGCCATCTCGCGCGGTCGAGCGCGCTCAGTCGCGCATTCGGACGGCTGTATGCGGCGAACACCCTCGGCGCCATCGCCGGGACGCTCGCCGCCGGCCTGGTCCTTATCGAGGTCTTCGGACTGTCGACGGCGCTCGCGATCGGGGCGGGCTGCTCCGCGATCGCCGGCGTGGCGGCCCTGGTGCTATCGCGCCGCGAAGACCCCCGGGACCCGGACTCGGCCGCGGTCGTCCCGTCCGCGCCCGCCGCACCCGCCGCAACTGCCCCGCGCGACGGAAGCACGGGCTATGGCCTCGCGGCGATCCCGGCCCGCGTGCGGCTCGCACTGCTCATCTCGTTCATCTCCGGGCTGACGTCGCTCGCCTACCAGGTGACGTGGACGCGACTGCTCGCGTCGGGCACGGGCAACACGACGTATGTGTTCACCGTGATCCTCGCGGTCTTCCTGACCGGGATCGCGATCGGTGCGTCGATCTTCAATGTCATCCGCCCGCGCCTGCGCGACCCCCTGCGGCTGCTGGCCATCACCCAGATCGCGGTGGCGGCGCTGGCCCTCATCGGGCTGGTGGGCGTCATCGGACAGCCCGAGCAACTCAACCCTGGGGACCCGATCCCCACGCTCCGAGTGCTGTTCGGCAGCGCACTGCTCGTCGTGCTGCCCGTCACCATCGTCCTCGGCATCGCGTTCCCGACCGCGTCGGCGCTGCTGCGCGACGAGGCATCGGCCGCGGGGTCGGAGACGGGGTCGCTCCTCGCCTCGAACACGCTCGGCGCGATCGCCGGCAGCCTCCTCGTCCCGTTCTTCCTGATGCCGGCCATCGGCTCGCCCTGGGTGGTGGTCCTGCTGGCGACCGTGAATGCATCCGTCGGCGTGGGGCTCGCGCTCATCGGGCGCCCGCGACGCCTCGAGGCCGCGATCGCGGGCGTTGTCGTGCTCGCGGTCGTCGGGTTGCTGCTGCTCCAGCCGTCCAGGGTGGCCCAGCCGAACGAGGCGTTCATCCGCTCGGTCGGCGGGACGGTCTTCGCCTCGACCGAGGACGAGATCGCGTCCGTCCAGGCCGGCCAGATCAGCTCGACACCCGAGCTGTGGGTCGCCGGCACCTCGATGACGCTCCTCACCGTCGACGCCAAGCTCATGCCCATCCTGCCGCTCATCGCCCGGCCCGATTCGCAGCGCGCCCTGGTCGTTGCGTTCGGGATGGGGACTGCCTTCCGGTCCGCGCTCATCGCGGGTCTGCGGACCGACGTCGTCGAGCTCGTGCCGTCGGTCCCGGACATGTTCGGCTGGTACTACCCCGATGCCGACACGGTCCGCGCGGATCCGGACGGCCGGATCATCATCGCCGACGGCCGGAACCACCTCGAACTCGCCACGGAGCAGTTCGACATCATGGTCACCGACCCGCCGCCACCCATCGAGAGCTCCGGCGCCTCGGTCATCTCGTCGCTGGAGTACTACCGGGCCGGCCACGACCACCTGACGCCGGGCGGCGTGATGATGCAGTGGGTCCCGTTCGGGGCACCCGAGGAGGACTTCAAGGACCACGTCCGGACGTTCGCCTCGGTCTATCCGAACGTGATGGTCATCCGGGGCGCCGGCGGCTACGGCGCGTACATGCTGGGTTCCGACGAGCCCCTGTCGATGGACCCCGACGTCATCCGCGAGATCCTCGCGAGGCCCGGGGTGCTCGCCGACATCTCGTCCGCCTACGACTCGCCGGCGGCCACGGTCGAGGACTGGATCTCCGTCATCGCGCGCCAGCAGTGGCTGGCGGGGACCGGGGTCACCGACTACGCGGGACCCGGCCCGCTCATCACCGATGACCATCCGCGCCCCGAGTACTTCCTGTTGCGCCGGCTGTTCGGCCTGCGATGAGCGATCCCGTCCCGCCGGCGCCCGCTCGCCGAGCGCCCAGGCTGACGATGCCGCCGGGCTGGGTCGGCTATCTCGTGGGGGCGTGGTTCGTGGTGATCAGCGTCATGCGCCTGCTGGTCATCTCGGTGGCGACCCCGGGCTTCGACGGGCGCCTCTACCGGACCGCGACGGTCGCCTGGCTGGACGGCGGTGATCCATGGTCGGTCTACAGCGGCGCGATCCGCTTCGCCGCGCCTCCGCCGAGCCTCCTGGCGATGCTCCCGTTCGCCCTCGTCCCGGAGGACGTGGCTATGGCGCTCATCATCGTCCTCGGGTTCGTCGGGACCGCCTGGGCGATCCGCCGTCTCGGGCTGCCCCTCTGGTGGCTCGCCTTCCCGCCGTTCATCGACGGGTTGTACAACGCCAACCCGCACGTCCTTGTGTTGCCCCTGCTGGTGGCGGGAGCGGCGCCCATCGCCGTCCTTGTCAAGATCTACGCGGGCGTCGTCCCGCTGGTCCTCGGCCATTGGCGGGCGGCGGCGATCAGCGCGGCAGTGCTCGTCGTCACGATCCCGTTCCTGCCCTGGGGGACGTACCTCGCCGAGTGGTCGTCGGTGACCGCGAGCTTGGCCGACCAGTCGGACGGCGGGATGAGCGCCACGGCGACCCCGGTGCTCATCCCGGTCGCCGTCATCGCCCTGCTCGTCATGGGCCGGCAGCGAGCCGCGTGGTGGATCGTGCCGGTGTTGTGGCCGAGCACGCAGTGGTACTACGCCTCGCTCGCCATGCCCGGCGCGACCCTGATCTCCGCCGTCGTCGTCGCCATCCCGGTGCCGTGGTCGTCGACGGTCGCGGCTGCACTGGTGGCGGCCGAGGTGGTCATCCGCCGCCGCGGGTTCGCCTGGGGTCCCGTCAGGTTGCCGCCGCAACCATCTTCCTAGGCTCGATGCTATCCTCGGCCCGATGACCACCCAGACCCTCGACCGGGAACCCGCCTGTCCGGGACTGTCTCTCGAGCCGACACATTCCGACGTCGCGCGGCGCCCCGCCGACACCGGATTGCGCGTCGAGGAGCGGCCCTTCGAGTCGATCCCGCGGGCGACATGGGACGCCCTGGCCGCCCGGAATCCATGGGCGACACCGTTCTCCGAATGGGCTTTTCACCGGGCGTGGTGGGACGCCTTCGGCGCGAACGCGCACGAGCAGACCCTCGCGGTCGTGTCGGCGGACGCGCCCGCCGACGGCCGTGCCGATCCGATCGCGATCGTGCCCCTCATGCATCGCCACGAGGTCGAGCCATCCGACGCCGCGACCCATACGACGATGCGGCACGGCACGGGTACGGACCTGACACCGGTCGCGCCCGACGCGACGGCCATCTTCTTCGGGGCGAGCTACCACGCCGACTACGCCACGATGCTGGTCGCGCCCGCCAACGCGGCCGAGGTCAGCGCGGCGCTCGCGGTCTATCTCGCGAGTCCCGCTGCCGGTGCCTGGGACGCGGTCGACCTGCGCCGCCTCCGGTGCGGCGACCCCAGCGCGGAAGACCTGGCCGCGGCCCTCGGCGCGGTCGAGATGGCGAACGGCTGGACCCTCAACGTCGAGCGCGAGGACGTCTGCCCGGTCGTCACATTGCCCGACGGGCTCGACCTCGACGGGTACCTCTCGACGCTCGGCAAGAAGGAGCGACACGAGATCCGGCGCAAGGTCCGTCGCGCGAGCGCCGCCGGCGAGATCCGTCTGACCGATTCGCCCGACCCCCTCGCCGACCTCGACGCGTTCATCGACCTGCACCAGAAGCGCTGGGGCGAGATGGGCCTGTTCCCGCCGACCATCGGTGGCGACCAGAGCCGGACGTTCTTCCGACGGATGTTCGAACTCTGGGGCGTGGACGGCCCGATCCGCCTCACGTTCCTGTCGGTCGGTGACCGGCGGATCGCGGCCGGGATCCACTTCGAGACGCCCGACGGCTTCCTCTACTACAACGCCGGGGTCGATCCCGACGCGCGCGACCTCTCGCCGGGCGTGGTCATGATCCATGCCTACGTCGAGCGGGCGCTGGCGCTGGGCAAGCGGCGACTCGACTTCCTGCGGGGCGACGAGCCCTACAAGTACGAGTGGGGCGCGGTGGACGAGCCGATCCAGCGCGTCCTCGTCAGACGTAGGGGCAGGTGACGTGACCGCCCCCCAGCCGTGGGATGCCTGTCTCGAGCCGGTCGAGCGACCGGTGCTGACGGCCGGCCGCATCCGGGTGGTCGAGGTCCTCGCGACCGGCACCAATGGCGGCGCCCAGGAGCACCTCCTGTCCCTCGTGACCCGGATCGACAAGAGCCGGTATGACGTCTCGGTGGTGGCCCTGTCGGGTGGCGGCGCCGTCCGCAAGCTCCAGCGGGCGGACATCCCGGTCATCGTCATCGACGATCCCGATGACGCGATCGCGGTCGGTGCGCTCGCGGCCCATCTCGCGGAGGTCCGCGCGGACGTCGTCCACGCCCACATGTACCGCGCCGAGACTGTCGCCACCCGTGCTGTCCTGGCTCTCGCCGAGATCGGTCACCGCCGGCCCTACCTGGTCTCGACGATCCATTCGAGCCGTGTCCGCTCGTCGGACGATCAGGCGCTCCTCCGGACATTGACGCCGCACATGGACCGGCTGATCGCCGTGTCGCGCGCCATCGAGCACAAGCTCGTCGACGAGGAGCGGACGACCGTGCCGGTCTCACTCATCTACAACGGCGTCGACCTGGACCGGTACGACCACCAGGAGGCGTGCTGCACCCTGCCCGACGAATACGGCATGGAACCGGGATCCAAGGTCGTCGGGGTCGTGGCTCGCCTGGAGCCCGAGAAGGGGCACCCAACGCTCCTCGAGGCCTGGCCCGCGGTGTTGCGCGCGGTGCCCGACACGTACCTGCTGATCGTGGGCGAGGGGAGTCGCCGCGACGCGCTCGAGGCGCAGGCCCGGGAGCTGCAGATCGCGCATCGGGTCGTGTTCACCGGTCGTCGCGACGACGTGCCGGCCGTGACCGCAGCGCTCGATGTCGCGGTGTTGCCATCGTATCGCGAGGCCCAGGGGCTGTCGGTCCTCGAGGCGATGGCCTTGTCGCGCCCGGTCGTGGCCTCGAACGTCGGCGGCATTCCGGAGATGATCGAGGACGGCGTCACCGGTCTGCTGGTCCCGCCCCACGACGCCGTGGCCCTGTCGGCGGCCATCGTTCGGCTGCTGCGCGACCATCCCTACGCGGACACTCTCGGGCGGGCCGGCCACGACCTGGTCCACGACCGGTTCTGCATCGAGTTGATGGTCGGCGCCATCGAGTCGATCTACGACGAGGGGGCTGGGTCCGTCCGACTCACCGAGGTCGCGGCCGCCGGCTGAGACGGCGCGTAGGACCATCGGGCCGGTGCGGCCACGCACCGCGGTTGGATAGCATCGGCGCGTGACCCTCACTCGATTCTGGGCGTTCCTGGCCGTCGTCCTGCCGATCCTCGCCGCGCTGATCGCGAACCTGTCCGCGGTGGACCTCACATACCACCTGCGCGCGGGCGAAGAGATCTTCGCCACGGGGGCGCTGCCGAGCGTGGACACGTGGACGTTCACCGCACCGGGCGCGCCATGGGTCGACCAGCAATGGGGCGCCCAGGTCGTGTTCGCGGCCATCTACCGGCTGGCCGGCTGGACGGGTCTCGTCGTGCTTCGCGCGGCCCTGATCGGGATCATCTTCGGCAGCCTCTTCCTGATCGCCCAGCGGCGCGGGCTCGGCACCCGACGCGCGGCCGGGCTGACCCTGGTGGCCTTCACGGTCGCCGCGGTCGCGCTCGCTCTTCGGCCGCAGCTGTTGGGGATGGCCCTTCTCGCGGTCACCCTGGTGCTCGTCACCGACCGTCGAGCGCATCCGGGCCGGCTCTGGATCGTCCCGGTCCTGGTCGCCGTCTGGGCGAACCTGCACGGGAGCTTCTTCCTTGGCCCGGTCGTCCTCGGCCTGGCCTGGCTCGAGGACCTGCACGACCATGCGCCCGGAGCCCGCCGTGTCCTGCTCGTCACGATCGTCAGCGCGGCGGCCGCCTGCCTGACGCCCTTCGGTCCGCTCGTGTGGAGCTATGCCGTGGGCCTGTCGGTCAACCCGGAGGTGACCGAGCGGATCACCGAATGGCAGCCCACCTCGCTGCGGACCGTGCCGGGTCTGCTGTTCTTCGGTTCGGTCGCCGCCGTCGTGGTCCTCATCGCGCGGCGTGGCGAGCGCACGTCCTGGCCGCTCCTCCTCTGGCTCGGCGTGTTCGCGGCGATCGGGACGTATGCGATCCGCGGCGTGGCCTGGTGGCCCCTCGGGGCGGCGGCTGCCATCGCGGGCACGCTCGTGACGCAGCCGGCCGCCCGGTCCGTGGAGACCCCGGACCCGCCGCTCATCCGGCGGCTGAACCTGGTGCTGGCCGGGGCGATCATCGCGGTCTGTGTCGTGTTGCTGCCCGTCTGGCGTCCCGTCGACACGCAGCTCGGTGCGCCGGTGGGCGTCGTCGGCGATGCGCCGCCCGGTGTCACGGCCGCGTTGCGCGAGCTGGCCGTGCCGGGTGACCGGGTGTTCAACCAGCAGGCCTGGGGATCCTGGCTCGAATTCGCATTCCCGGACGCGCTGGTCGCCATCGACTCGCGCATCGAGCTCTTCCCGGTCGCGGTCTGGGACGCGTACCAGCGAGTCATCGCGGGCGTTGACGGCTGGGAGCGCCAGCTTGACGAGTGGGGGGTGACGATCGCGGTGGTCGACGCCGACGAGGACGCGTTCGCGGCCAGGCTCACGGGCGCCGGCTGGCGCAGTGCCTACACCGACGAAGACGGCCAGATCCTGGTCGCGCCCGGTCGCCCGGCAGGCGAATGACACGACGCCCCTCGGACCGGACGCTCCGGATCCTGTCCCTGGTCGCCACGGCCACGATCCTCGGGATCGCCGTCGCCGAGGTCGTCGGCAATGTGGCACTCATCGAGGGCCACGGCGGCGAGGACTTCGCGATCTATCTGCGTCACACCCGCGAGTGGCTCGCCGGCGGCTCGTTCTACGACGCGCGGCAGCTGACAGGGGATGCGTACACGGTCGTCGCCGGCGACTCCCTGTATCCGCCCCCGTTCGCCCTCGTGATGCTGCCGTTCCTGGTCCTGCCCGGAGTCCTGTGGTGGGCGCTCCCGGCCGTCATCGTCGGCGCCGTGATCCGCCACTACCGGCCGGCTCCCTGGACATGGCCGATCCTCGCGTTGTGCATCGCGTCGCCCCGCACGCTCGGCCTCCTCATCTACGGCAATCCCTCGATGTGGCTCGCGGCGTCGGTGGCACTGTCGACGCTCTGGGGATGGCCCGGGGTCTTCGCGTTCCTCAAGCCGAGCCTCGCGTTCTTCGCACTGATCGGGATCAGGACCCGCGGGTGGTGGATCGCGCTGGGCGTCTTCGGGCTGGTCTCGCTCGCGATGCTGCCCGACTGGCGCGAGTACGTGACGGCAGCGACGAACATGCAGGGACAGAACCTGACGTACTCGTTGATGGACATCCCGCTGGCCGGGATCGCCGTCGTGGCCTGGGTGGGGCGGACGCGCAGTAGGACTATCGGGCCGCGGTGACGGCCCGCACCGGGCTGCTAGATTTGGCGCCATGAGCGAGTCTTCGGGGACCCTTGACGTCGTCGTGCTCGGCGGTGGCGGTCATGTCGGCCTGCCGCTCAGCCTGGCGTTCGCCGAGGCAGGCCTTCGCGTCGGCATCTACGACACCAACCAGGCCACCCTGGACCGGATCGCGGCGGGGGAGATGCCGTTCATGGAGAACGGCGCCGACGAGCTGCTGCGCGCGCTGCTGCCGACCGGTCGCCTGACGTTCGGCGCCGACGCCGAGATGATCGGCCGGACGGACCAGCTCGTGGTGGTCATCGGCACGCCCGTCGACGAGTTCCTCGGGCCGTCGATGACGGTCTTCGAGAAGGCGGTCGACCAGATCTCGCCGCACCTGCGCGAGGGCGCGCTCGTCGTCCTGCGCAGCACCGTGTATCCGGGCACCACCGCGTACGTCGCACAACACCTCGCCGATCGCGGCTGCATCGCCGATGTGGCGTTCTGCCCCGAGCGGATCGCGGAAGGCCATGCGCTCGAGGAGCTCCACACGCTGCCGCAGATCGTCGGGGCCGACGAGGACGTCGCCGCGGACCGCGCCACCAAGCTGTTCGGCCGTCTCGCGTCGAGCACGATCCGCACGAGCACGAAGGAAGCGGAGCTGGCGAAGCTCTTCACAAACACGTGGCGGTACATGAAGTTCGCCGTCGCCAACCAGTTCCTGATGATCTCCGACCAGGCCGGGGTTGACTACACCAACGTCCTGCGGGCGATCCGCGAGGACTACCCGCGCGCGGCGGACCTGCCGGGTCCCGGCTTCGCCGCCGGCCCGTGCCTCTTCAAGGACACGATGCAGTTGGCCGCCTTCACGTCGGATCACTTCCCGCTCGGCCAGGCCGCCATGCAGGTCAACGAGGGATTGCCGGCCTACATCGTGTCGGCTCTCGAGCGCCGGTACGGCGGGCTCCAGGGCAAGACCGTCGGCATCCTCGGCATGGCCTTCAAGAGTGAATCGGACGACACCCGGGCGTCCCTGAGCTACAAGCTCCGCAAGCTCCTGTCGTGGGCCGGCGCGCGGGTCCTCGCCACCGATCCGTACGTCCAGGACGATCGGCTCGTGTCGCTCGAATGCGTCCTTGGCGAGAGCGACGTCCTCGTCCTCGGGGCGCCACACAAGATGTATCGCGACCTCCACGTCGGAGGCAAGGACGTCGTCGACGTCTGGGGGGCGATGGGCGGGGGCATCCAGCTCTGATGCGCGTCCTCGTCACCGGGGCCGCCGGGTTCATCAACGGCTACCTCGTGCCTGAGCTGCTTGACGCGGGTCACGACGTCATCGGGCTCGATGACTTCAGCAAATACGGGCGCCTCACCAAGAGCTACGACGACCATCCCCGCTATCGATTCGTCGAGGGCGATGCCAAGGACGCCGGACTCATGCGCGAGCTCGCGGCGGACTGCGACCAGGTGGTCGCCGCCGCCGCGATGATCGGCGGGATCAGCTACTTCCACGAGTTCGCCTACGACCTCCTGGCCGAGAACGAACGTATCCTCGCCTCGACGTTCGATGGCGCCATCGCCGCCCATCGCGACGGGCATCTGAAGCGGATCGTCGTCGTGTCCTCGTCGATGGTCTACGAGTCGGCGACCGTCTTCCCGACGCCCGAGGGGGCGCAGCTGACGTCGCCGCCGCCCATCTCGACGTATGGCTTCCAGAAGCTCGCGTCCGAGTACTTCGCGAAGGGCGCATGGGAGCAGTACCAGCTGCCGTACACCATCGTCCGGCCATTCAACTGCGTCGGCATCGGCGAGCGCCGGGCGCTCCGGGACACCGACATCATGAGTGGCAACGTGAAGCTCGCGCTCTCGCACGTCGTCCCCGATCTGGCGCTCAAGATCATCAAGGGCCAGGACCCGCTGCACATCCTGGGCGAGGGCAACCAGGTCCGCCACTACACCTACGGCGGCGACCTCGCCCACGGCATCCGCCTGACCATGGAGTCGCCGGCGGCCGTCAACGACGACTTCAACCTCTCGACGGCCGCCTCGACGAGCGTGCTGGAACTGGCCGAGTGCCTCTGGCGCAAGATCCACACCGACGGCCGCCCGTTCCACTTCGTGACCGATCCGCCGTTCGAGCATGACGTCCAGCTCCGTGTGCCCGACGTCCGCAAGGCGCGCGATGTCCTCGGCTTCGATGCCACGACCTCGCTTGACGCGATGCTCGACGAGGTGGTCCCGTGGATCCGGGCCGAAGTCGAGGCGGGCCGGCTGTGACGTCCACCATCGAACGGCCGCTGCCCGAGGCATCGTCGAGCTCCGCGCCGGTGGAGATCTCGGCGATCGTGCCCGTCTACCGCTCGGCCCCGATCCTGCCGGAGCTGTACCGCCGCTTGACCGACGCGCTTGGTGCTCTCGCCGACCGGTACGAGATCATCCTGGTCGAGGACTGCGGCGGGGACGACTCGTGGTCCGTCATCGAAGGGCTCGCCAAGCGCGACGGTCATGTCCGCGGGATCCGCATGAGCCGCAACTACGGCCAGCACAACGCGCTGCTGTGCGGCATCCGCGCGGCCCGATTCGACACGATCGTGACCCTCGACGATGACCTTCAGAACCCGCCGGAGGAGATCGCCAAGCTGGTCTCGAAGCTGGGCGACGATCTCGATGTCGTCTATGGAACGCCCGAGACCGAGCAGCACGGGTTCTTCCGCGACCAGGGATCCCGGATCACGAAGCTCGCCCTGCAGAGCGCGATGAGCGCCGAGACCGCCCGCCACGTCAGTTCGTTTCGTGCGTTCCGCACCCGGATCCGCGACGGGTTCGCCTCCTACCGCGGCCCGTACGTCTCGATCGACGTCCTGCTGACCTGGGGGTCGACGAGGTTCTCGCACGTCCGCGTCCGTCACGAGCCACGCGCCATCGGGACGTCGAACTACACGTTCCGCACGCTCGTCACACACGCGTTCAACATGATGACCGGCTTCAGCACGCTGCCCCTCCAGATCGCGAGCATCATCGGCTTCCTCTTCACGTTGTTCGGGTTCGGGATCCTCGTGTTCGTCCTGGGCACCTACATCGCCAACGGCGGCAGCAGCGTGCCCGGCTTCGCCTTCCTGGCATCGATCATCGCCATCTTCAGCGGCGCGCAGCTCTTCGCCCTCGGGATCATCGGCGAGTACCTCGCCCGGATGCACTTTCGGACGATGGATCGGCCGACCTATCTCGTCCGCCAGGAGACGGGCGACGATTGACCTCCCTCGTGCGGCTCGAGCAGGACGGCGCGTCGCTGGATGTCACGCTGGTTCCATGGGACTCGGAGGTGTTCGGGTTCGCCGTGGCGCAGGTCGAGGGGCTCGATCTCGGGCCTGCCGAGACGCTCTCGGCCCTGGCGCCGGCCCTCGACCGCTGGTGCGACGACCATGACGTCGGCCTGATCTCGTGCCGGCTCGACCACCTGCGACTGCGTGAGTCCGCAGCCCTCGAGGAGATCGGCTTCAGGTTCATCGAGACGGTCTACCGCCAGCGCCTGGCGACGCTGGAGGACGTGGCCTCACCCCGTCAGGCGGTGCATGTCGGCGAGGCCGGCGAGGGTGACCTGGCCGCGATCGAGGCCATCGCGTCCTCGGCGTTCACGACCGGTCGGTTCCTGTTGGACGGGCGTCTGGACCCGGCCCTGAGCCACCGACGCTACGCCAACTGGGTCCGTACCAGCTTCGCGAACGAACGCCACTCGGTGCTCAAGGCGGAGGTCGCCGGCGAACTCGTCGGGTTCTTCATCGTGGAGCGCCGATCGGGCGGCGTCGTGTACTGGCACCTGACGGCGATGGCTCCGGCCTGGCAGGGGAAGGGCCTTGCGTCGAGCGTATGGCGGACGATGCTGCTGCGGCACCGGACGGAGGGCGCAACGTCGGTCGAGACGACGATCTCGGGACACAATCTCGCGGCCGTCAACCTCTATGCCCGGCTCGGGTTCTCGATCGCGGCCGCCGAGATGACCTTCCATCGACTCCGGGCGCCAGCGGCGTGAGGGTGTGCAGCGCCTGCGGCTCCGATCGATGCGACGATGCATGGCGGTGTGCCGACTGTGGTCACAGCCCGACATGGATCGATGGCTTTCCCGCCTTCGCGCCGGAGCTTGCGACGGAGAACTCCGGATTTCGAGAGGACTACTTCCGCGAACTGGCCGCCCTCGAGGCCGACAACTTCTGGTTCCGCGCCCGCAACAGGCTCATCATCTGGGCGATGCAGACGTATCGGCCCGACTGCGAGCGATTCCTCGAGGTCGGGTGCGGGACCGGATTCGTCCTGAGCGGCATCCGGACGGCGTTCCCCTCAGCCGAGCTCGCGGGGAGCGAGATCTCCAGCACGGGCCTGGCGTTCGCGGCTGAGCGCGTGCCGTCGGCCGCCTTCTACCAGATGGATGCACGGGCCATCCCGTTCCGCGACCACTTCGACGCGATCGGGGCCTTCGACGTCCTCGAACACATCGACGACGACACGCGGGTGATCGCGGAGGTCGCCCGGGCGCTACGGCCCGGCGGCACGTTCCTCCTGTCGGTGCCGCAGCACCCGTCGCTCTGGAGCGCGCAGGACGACCACGCGTTCCACGTCCGGCGGTACACCGCCGCCGGTCTCCGGCGCAAGGTGGAGGCGGCGGGCTTCGAGATCGTGCGGATGACCTCGTTCGTCTCGCTGCTGCTGCCGATGATGTTCGCCTCGCGCATGAGCCGGCGCGCGGTGAGCGCCGAGGCCGAGGTCGACGCGATGGGCGATCTGCGGCAGCCGCGCGCCGTCAACGTCGCGCTCGAAGCGGTCATGACGGTGGAGCGCGCACTGATCCGTCACGGGTGGTCATTCCCGGCCGGAGGGTCCCTTCTGCTGGTCGCGCGAAAGGGCAGCGTGTGATCCCGTTCAACAGGCCGTACATGACGGGCCGAGAGCTGGCGTACATCGCGCAGGCCCACGCCAACGGCCACCTCGCGGGCAACGGCGCCTTCTCCAAACGGTGCTCGGCGTGGCTCGAGGAGCGCATCGGCAGCCAGAAGGCGTTGCTCACGCACTCCTGCACGGCCGCGCTCGAGATGGCGGCGATCCTGAGCGGCGTCGGCGCCGGCGACGAGGTGATCATGCCGTCGTTCACGTTCGTGACGACCGCCAACGCGTTCGTGCTCCGTGGCGCGACGCCGGTCTTCGTCGACATCCGACCGGACACGCTGAACATCGACGAGACGAAGATCGAGGCGGCCATCACGCCGCGGACCAAGGCCATCGTCCCGGTCCACTACGCCGGCGTCGGCTGCGACATGGACGCGATCATGGCGATCGCCGACCGTCACGACCTGCTGGTGATCGAGGACGCCGCCCAGGGGCTCATGGCCGACTATCGCGGGCGGCCGCTTGGCAGCATCGGCCATCTGGCGGCCTTGTCCTTCCACGAGACGAAGAACATCATCTCCGGCGAGGGCGGCGCGCTCCTGATCAACGACGCGCGGTTCGCCGATCGCGCGGAGGTCATCTGGGAGAAGGGCACCAACCGGAGCCAGTTCTTCCGCGGCCAGGTCGACAAGTACACCTGGGTCGACCTGGGCTCGTCGTACCTGCCGGGCGAGATCGTCGCCGCATTCCTCTGGGCCCAGATGGAGGAAGCGGACGCGATCACGAAGCGGCGCGTCGACATCTGGGAGACGTACCACCGGTCACTCGGCGACCTCGAGGCTGCGGGCAAGGTTCGGCGCCCGGTGGTCCCGGACGAGTGCCTCCACAACGGCCACCTCTACCACCTGCTCCTGCCGAGCCTGGCCTCCCGCACGGCATTCATCGAGCGGCTGGTCGGCCAGGGCGTCCAGCCGGTCTTCCACTACGTGCCGCTCCATTCGTCGCCGTTCGGGCGGACGGTCGGTCGCACCGTCGGTGACATGACGCAGACCGAGAGCATCAGTGAGCGGCTGGTCCGCCTGCCGCTGTGGCTGGGACTCGAAGAGCAGCAGGACGCCGTCATCGCCGAGGTCATCGCCGCGGCGGAGTGACGCCGCCTGCGCCCGCATCGCGCCTCGCGACCTAGGGGATGCGCAGGAGCTCGAACTCGCCGTCGGTCGCGATCGGCGTGGCATCGGGGACGAGCACGTTCGGATGCACGCGGTCTGCGTAGATGTAGTCGATGCCGTTGGCCTGCATGAACGCGACGACCGCGTCGGCCGATGGTCGCGCCGACGCCGTGGGGAAGAGCGCCCGCTGTGGGGCCGCGACGAACAACGGGCTGATGTCGTCGAACGTCGGTTCGCCACCGACCAACTGCCTGAGCGCATCCGCCTCGAAGCACATCGGAACGATCCGGCGGTCGGTGTGGGCGCCGATGGCCAGGAGTCGTGGGTCCCAGACCGATTGCTCCTCGCCGGGCTGACAGGCGTACGCCACCTTCGCATCGGCCGGCAGGTCGCGGATCGCGGCCAGCAGGCTGAGCGGGACCGGTTCGTAGTTGCCCGGCCCGAAGCGCTGCAGCCGCAGGATCCCGAGACTCGCTGCGAATTCGATCTGGGTGAAGCAGAGCAGGATCACGACGAGAGCAAGCGAGCGCCGCCCCGTCGCCCGTAGCCGGAGCCAGAGCGACCACGCAGCGATCGCGGCGACGGGCGTGCCGAACACCACGAGTCCACCGAAGAACACGTGGAACATGTTGAAGTCGGCCAGCCGCAGGCCCCAGGCCAGGGCTCCGGCACCGAGTAACGCGATCGCGCCGACGTACAACCCCACCTCGAGGGACGCCTCACGACGGGCGAGGAACCAGGCGGCTCCGATGGCGAGGTATGCACCCGCGCCGACGAGGACCACCAGCAGCGTGTCGCGCCACGTCCCGTTGAACGCCGAGACGCCGGCCGACGCCCCGCTGCCCCCGAGACCATGCCCGGTGAGCGTGCCCCAGGCCAGGGTCACCAGCAGCCCGACCGCGGTCCAGACCAGCGTCCGTCGCCAGAGCTGCGAGACGGCCGGCAGGCGGCCGGTCGCCCGGAGCGACCGGGCGGCATGGACGGTCACGGCGGCGCCGACGCCCACGACGGCCAGCAGCGCCAGGATGAGGTGGGCTGGCAGGAGCACGGCGAATACCGTGCCTACGAAACCGGCGAGCGCCCATGTGGCCGGGCGATCGGTCAGGACGGTCAGGCCGTACATCGCCAGCAGGGCGGCGACGGCGGCGAGGCCGTACAGGGTGATCCCGAAGATGAGCCCGACCGCCCAATCGCCGAAGAACGGCCCGGACACCAGGGGCACCGGCGCCAGGAACAGGCATGCGAGGAACCCGAACGCGAACGCGCCACGCGATGTCGTGCCGGTCACTCTCCGGACGAGCGTGCCGGTGAGCGTGGCCGCCGCCAGGAGGAGCACGGGCAGCACCACGAACGAGCGCGCGGCCAGGGACGTGATCCCCAGCAGGTTGACGGCGAGGGACGCCAGCCACAGCTCACCCCAGTGGTACCAGACCTGTGCCGGCACGTCGGCCACCTGGGCGAACCCCGAGGTGGAGATGAACGTCTCCGTCCCGGTCCGTCCGAGGTCGGCGCCGAGGATCGAATAGAAGGCCACGTCCATGAACTCGATCGGCTGGACGCCATCCCGCGGACTCAGGACCATCGTCGAGCCGTAGAGCAGCGCGACCCCCGCGACGAACGCGCTGCCAAGCACGACCGCGAGGATCCATCCCGCCCGGTCGGAGGTGTGCGCCGGGGCGGCGGCCCGCGGCTCGTCCTCCCGGGGACCGACCGGCCGCACGAGGGCCAACCCGATCGCGGCCGCGAATCCCAGGGCGACCGGCGTGAATGCACTCCGCCCACCCGACGCGACGGCAGCCCACCACGAGGCCAGGACGATGAGGCCGGTCGCGAGACCGACGCCGAACGTTTCCGCCACGGGTGCGTCTCGCCCGAGGAACCCGACCCGCCGCGCGACCCACGTGCCCAGGGCGAGACAGAACCCGCCGAGCAGTAGGCCGATGGCGATCGATCGCCAGATATCTCCGTTCGAGACGGTGAGGGCGAACTCAGCCGCGATCGATCGCAACCACTCCAATGGGTGGGTTCTCCATTCCGTGCGGGTCTCTATGCTGCGCGTGATGAACGATACGGTCGCGGTCTCCATCGTGATGCCCGTCTTCAAGGAAGGCGAGGCCGTCGAGCCTGTCCTCCGGGCGATGGCGGCCGCGGTCACGGTCCCGCACGAGATCCTCGTCGTCTATGACTTCGACGAGGACCCCACCGTCCCGGTCATCGAGCGCCTCGCGGCCGAACTCCCGACGATCCGGGGCCTGCGCAACGATCTCGGCCGTGGCGTCCTCAACGCCATGAAGGCTGGCATCGCGGCCTCGACCGGCGAGTACATCCTGATCTCCATGTCCGACGGCTCGGACGAGCCGCATGTCGTCGATCCCATGGTCGCGCTCGCCAGGGATGGAGCCGACGTCGTGTCGGCGTCGCGCTACATGCGCGGCGGCCGCCAGATCGGCGGACCGCCGCTCAAGCGCCTCATGAGCCGGACCGCGGGGCTGACCCTGCACTGGTTCGCGGGTGTCCCCACGCACGACCCCACCAACAACTTCAAGCTCTACTCGCGCCGGTTCCTCGACACCGTCACGATCGAGAGCACGGCTGGCTTCGAACTCGCGCTCGAGCTGACGGTAAAGGCGACACTGGCTCGCCGGCGGGTCGCCGAGGTGCCCACGACCTGGCGCGACCGGACCGCCGGTCAGAGCAATTTCCGCCTCCGCAAGTGGCTGCCCCACTACCTGCACTGGTACTGGGTGGCGATGCGCGGCCGTTTGTCCCGCCGCGGCGCCAAGGGCGATCACCGTGTCGCCGGATAGCCAACCGCTGGGATCGAGCCTCGTGTCACAGCCGGCGGAACGGCGAGGGTGGGAACGGCGATGGTGGGGGCCGGTCGGTCGGATCATCGGCCTGACCATCATCGGTGTCGAGATCCTGTGGATCGGCTTCGTCATCGCTGTGAGCCTGGGCAATCCGTCGTTCGGGCTGGACTACCGATGGCACATGGAGGCGGCACAACGGCTGCTTGACACGGGCACGCCGTATCTGCCGTTCGAGCTCGCCGGGCCGTTCGTCATCGGCGAAGGGGCGATCCTGTATCCGCCGACGGCGTTCCTCCTGTTCATCCCGTTCCTGTGGCTGCCGGCCATCCTCTGGTGGGCGATCCCCATCGCGGTCCTCGCCTACGGCCTGTGGTGGCACCGACCGCCGCTGTGGGCGTGGGTCGTCATCGTCTCGATGCTTGCCTACGAGAAGTCGCTCAACGTCTACGTGTTCGGCAACCCGTCGATGTGGATCGTGGCGGCCATCGCAGCGGGCACGATCTGGCGCTGGCCATTCGTCTTCGTCTTCGCCAAGCCGACGTTCGCGCCGATCGCGCTGCTCGGGGTCCGTCGCCGGAGCTGGTGGGTGGCGCTCGCCGTGCTCGGGGGCCTGTCGCTCCTGTTCCTGCCGGTCTGGTTCGACTGGTTCACGGTCGTCCGCAATTCGGACGTGTCGCTGCTCTACAACCTGCCGACACTGCCACTCATGCTGGCCCCGCTCATCGCGTGGGCCACGGGTCGTGCGCGCCCGCTGGCGATCCGTCGCCTGACCGGTCAGATCGCGGCGGTCGTCCCCGTCCAGATCGGGTGATCGCCGTAGCGACGAAACCGGTGCCGCGAACGCGTCCAGCGAGGACGATGGCCCTGGTCAACGCCGTTCTCGGTGGTCTCCTGGTCGCGGTGATCGTCGTCGAGTTCACCGCCATCGCCCGCGCGGGCGACCTCTGGATCGACTACACCTTCTACCGCGATATCGGCCTGGGCTGGCTCCAGGACGGCTCGTACTATCTCCCGCACCAGCTGTCCGGTGTGCCGTACGACCTCGCCCCGATGGCGGACGTCCTGTACCCGCCCCACGCCCTCTTCCTCTTCGTGCCCCTCGTCTTCGTCCCGGCGATCGTCTGGTGGGTGGTGCCCATCGCGGTCATCGCCTACGCGGTCTGGCGCTGGCGACCCGCGCCATGGGCCTGGGCCGCGATGATCCTTCTCCTGATGTGGCCGAGGGCGAACGCCGCCTTCCTCTTCGGCAACACCGACATGTGGATGGCCGCAGGCGTCGCCGCCGGCCTGATCTGGGGCTGGCCGGCGCTCATCCTGACCCTCAAGCCGACGCTCCTGCCGTTCGCCCTCCTGGGTGCGAACCGGCGGGCGTGGTGGGCGGGATCGGTGATCCTTCTCGTGGTCGGCGTGGCGATGATCCCGTTGTGGCTCGACTACGTGACCGCGCTCCGCACGGTCCACATCGGCCTGGACTACTCATTGGGGAGCCTTCCCCTTGTGCTCGTTCCGATGGTGGCGTGGCTGGGGCGACGGTCCGCGGGTGACCGATGGCGATCGGGGCCTGGCCCTGGTCAGGGGGGCGCGGGCACCGGCGACGGCGACCGACCACCGAGCCACGAGAGCCAGACGACCGCGCCGCAGATCCCGACCATCGCGACCGAGCCGACGATCCCCAGCAGCCCGCCGATCGGCAACAGTGCCCCGATCTGCGGCGTGGGCGGCACGGCCGCCAGCAGGTTGAGCGTGAAGACGATACCGAACGCGATGCCGAGCCAGCGCACACGCGCCTCCGGGATGAGCAGCATCAGGAACACGAGCGCACCGTACGCGTAGCGCTCGTGCATGCTCGTGAGGAAGCAGAACGCGACCAGCGTCGCCGCGGCCAGGCCCAGGATGAGCGTGCGCGGCCGCGGGTCGCGCAGGATCGCGATCGCGACGAGGATCTCAAGCAGGCCGGTGAGCACGTACCCGACGTGTCGAAGTGTCAGCGGCCCGAGAAACGCGACGTCGTCGGCCACGAAGTCGCCGCCGGCGAAGAAGGTCTGGACCAGCCACCACAGGTTCCACGCCCGCAGCGACAGGATGTTGAAGATGTCGCCCTGGTACTCGGCGAGGTTCTTCAGGTAGTTCGCGGGCCCGCCGGCCGAGATGAACGGCAGCCACAGGACCACGATGACCGCCGCGCCGATCAGCGCCGCCCGGAGGAGCCCGCGCCAGCCGCCGGTCGCCCAGAACCAGGCCGCGAACGGGAGGAGGAACGGCAGCACCTGCGGCTTGGTCATCAGGGCGACCGCCAGGAG
Organism: uncultured Chloroflexia bacterium; assembly: GCA_963704775.1. Lineage (GTDB taxonomy): Bacteria > Chloroflexota > Limnocylindria > Limnocylindrales > CSP1-4 > SPCO01. The sequence goes on from CAVPHR010000001.1 coordinate 1,219,932, forward strand.
CGCCGCCGCAAGCCCGTTGCGCCCATGGACAGCGCAGATGACCGCGGCCAGCGCCGACACCATGTAGATCGACTCGTACTGGCCCCACCAGGCGCTGATGTCGATGACGGCCGGGTGCAGGGCGATCGCCGCCGCCCCGATGACCGCCCAGCGCGGCTTGTCCCGCAGCGCGAATGCCACCAGCAGCGCAAGACCGATGTCGGCGACCGAGGCGGGCGTCTTCATCAGCGCCCGGATGGCCGGGTCCGAGGCATCCGTGACGGTCTGGAACGCGGGCTGGACCGCGGCCAGCAGGCCCCAGACGTAGGCCATGACGGGCGGGAACGAGAGGTTCTGGTCGTAGGCGTTCGGGAGGCCGTCGACGGCGATCCCGTGGACCCACAGGACGAACTGGTCGAGGTCGCCGCGGAGGCCCTCGGTGGGCAGCAGGAGCGCGCGGATGACGATGCCGAGCGCGATTGCGGCCGCGAATCCGACGATCAGCGACGCCGGCCACCGATCAGCGGGCCGCTCGCCCGCCACGACGGTCCCGGAGGTCACGCGATCAGACGCGGCCCGAGACCCAGTACCGTTCGGCCGCGCCCTCGACATCGCCCAGCTCGGCGAGCGCGCGCCCGTACGAGCGGACGGCGTTCGCCATCTCCTTCGTCCCGTCGAAGAGGCGTTCGATCTGGCTCTCGTAGATGTCGATACCCATGATCTTGCGCTCGAGCTGGTCGGTGATGTCGGCGAAGGTCGGCAGGATCGAGACATCGGTCGGCAGCGCGTCGAGTGCGTCCGGCGGGAGGCTCTCGAGGCCCCGGAAGTCGTTCCAGAACGCGTACGGGAAGTCTTCGTAGAACGTGACGATGCCGGCGTATTCGGGGCCCGGCATCACCCATCGACGGCCTTCCTCGAGGAGGCCGAGCCCGACATCTCGGCACAGCTGATGGTCGACGTGACCGCCGACGCCGAGCGGGAAGTAGACCTTTTGCGGTTCGAGTCGCGCGATCTCGCGGCGGAGCGCGTCGAAGGGCGCCGTGTCGTCGGCGCGGGGCGGCCCCAGCAGTTCATCGTCGCCCTCGTAGCCCCGGAAGACGGCGTCGGGCAGGTCGAGGAAGACGATCGAGGACTCGGAGAAGTAGGCGAACCGCTCGTCCTCGACGCGCCGGCGGGCCATCAGGTCTCCGGCGGCTGCGTCGGCCATGACGTCGTCGGTGTAGATGGCGCCCTGGGTCGAGAGGTCGTCCATGACCGGCTGCTCGGCGAGGGACTCGTTGCGGATGCTGGCCCGGCGGTACCACGACGAGCGCTGCCAGAACCGCTTCGCGGCGGCATCGGCGTCCGCCTGGGTCGCCTCGAGACGGTCCTCGGTCGCGGCCCACGAGGGCACCAGCGACGCCGTCGGCCAGTCGGCGAGGATGCTGCTCCGGTTGAACGCCTCGGTCGCGGGCCACATCGCCTTGCTGCCGAAGCCGAGCGCCTCGCGCTGGTACCCGGTCAGGCCGTCCTCCGAACCGCTGCCCGAGAAGACCGTGACGATCGTGACCGTCTGGCCGAGTTCTCGAAGGCTCGCGATGAGGCCGCCGCAGGAGAGGGCGACGTCGTCCGGGTGCGGCGCGACGAACACATGGGTCATGGCCGGCCGAGTATACCGAGCGCGAACGGGCGCTCGTTCAGGCGTCGCTCAGCGGTCCCAGCCGCCGACACCGACGAGCGGGACGAAGACGCAGGCACCGTCCGGGCGCTCGGTCCACTCGTTCCCGTGACGGGTCACGACCGTCAGGATCTGGCGGTCGCGCGACCCGACGGGGATGATCAGGCGAGCCCCCTCGGCGAGCTGGTCGCGGAGCGCGTTGGTGATGTCCGGGGCGGCTGCCGTCACGATGATCCCGTCCCACGGACCCTCGTCGGGCAGGCCCAGGCTCCCATCGCCGACGCGGACGTCGACGGCATCGCCGAACCCGAGCTCGGCCAGCCGTTCGCGAGCCGTCGACGCGAGATCCTCGTGCCGCTCGATGGACGTCACGCGGGCGCCGAGCGCGGCGAGGATGGCCGCCTGATAGCCCGATCCCGTGCCGATCTCGAGGATCCGGTCGCCCGGGCGGGGCGCCAGGAGCTCGGTCATCCGCGCGACCATGAACGGCTGGCTGATCGTCTGCCCGGCGTCGATCGGGAGCGCCTCGTCGTCGTAGGCGTGACGTCGCTCTGCGTCGGTGATGAAGCGTTCCCGCGGGACGCGCCCCATGACCTCGAGGACGCGCGGGTCGGCGATGCCCCTGGCCCGCAGCTGATCCGCGACCATCCGCTCACGGGCCTGGGCAAGCCTGTCGTCGGACTCGGCCGGGTGGCCGCTCATGGCCCGCAGGATACGCCTCACCGGACGGCCGACATGCCCGCCCGCCGGTGCCTCGGTCAGGAGGCCGGCGAGGCGGAGGCGGAGGGCTCGGGCGAGGCCGACGGGGACGCCGCCGGCGATGCGGACGGCGCGGCCGAATCATCCGGGGCCGCCGATGGCGACGCAGATGGTGCTGTCGAAGCCGACGCTGACGGCGCCGCAGATGCCGATGGCGCCACCGATCCTGAGGCCGACGGCGCGGCGCTGGGAGAGGCGGTCGGGACGGGCGTCGACGTGCCGGTGAAGATGCCGCCCGCGCCCAGGAAGATGCCGTTGAGCAGGATCGCCGAGAAGATGACGACGGTCGCGATGACGAAGATCTTCGAGGCGTTGTCGGTCATGTGGACCGCGACCTCGCTGACCGTCGGCGCACGGGGCGCGACCGGCGCCGGGCCACGCCGCCGACCGGCGCTCGCGGCGACGACCACGGTCGCGGCCAGCGCGTCGCTCTCGGCGGCAGCTTCGTCTTCGGTCGCTGTCTCGGCCTCGGATGCCTCGTCGTCGGTCTCGCCGGCTTCGAGGTCCTCTTCCTCCTCGACGGCTTCCGCGTCGGCGGGCTCCGGCTCGACGGCGTCCGGCTCGATGGCGGGCTCCGGCTCGGGCTCGGGCTCGCTCGGCTCCGGCGCGACCTCCGGTTCCGGCTCGGGCGGTGCCTCGGCTGCCACCGGTGCGTCCGGCGCCGACTCGACCTCTGGCTCGGGCCCGGACTCCGGCTCCGGCTCGAACTCCGGCGGCGGCTCGTTCGCGGGCTCGGGGTCGACGATCGGCTCCGCCTCGGGCAGGTCGATCTCGTCCGGCGCTCCGTCGGGCGTCCCCTCGGGTCGGTCAGTCATGCGGTCGTGTCACTCCTGGCGCGCGGCATCGGTCCGGCCGTCGGCACGCGGGCGCCAGTGTACCCAAGGGTCCGGCCCACCGCCCGATGCAGGCTCGCCGATGCGCACTAGGCGTTGCGGATCGCCGGCACGAACCAGCCCGCGAGTCCCGTCACGAGCGTGATCAGGCCGAACAACGCGATCACGAAGGTCGCCGGCACGAAGATGATCATGAGGCTGCCCACGGCCATCGCCACCGTCATGGATCCGAAGACGAAGGCGAATCGGAAGCTGACGACCCGGCCGAGCAGCGCGGAGGGCGTCCGCTCCTGGAACAACGCCTGGCTCGGGATGAGGAAGACCATGTTCGCCACGCCTGACCCGAAGGCGAGCCCGACCGCGATCGGGATGTTGTCCGTGATGGCCAGCAGGAACGTGAGCAGGCCGAGCACCGCATAGCCGGCGATGATCGTCTTGCCCTTCGCGAGCCGACTCCCGACAAGCCCGATGGCGAAGCCGCCGATCAGGCTGCCCACACCGGTGCCCGCCTCCATGAACCCCCAGACCGCGGAATAGCCGATCGAGCTGTCGCTGTAGACCTCGTAGCAGTAGATCACGGTCAGGACCGTCATGATCCCGACGGTGAACTGCGCGATCGCGGCCTGGATCGTGTTCGCGAGGAGCACAGTTTCGTTGCGCAGGAATCGCCAGCCGAGCTTGAGCTCGTTCATGAAGTGCTTCGGCTCGTTGGCGTCCGCCTCTTCGCTCGCGGTCCTGGGGCGGACGACGATCGTCGCCAGCAGGACTGCCGAGGCCAGGTAGGTGACGGCGTCCAGCCAGAAGGCCAGTGGCAGCGCCGCCATGAGCGAGGCGACGAACAACCCGGCCAGCGGGTACGCGATGACGTCGGCGATGGTCTCGCCGACCCACATCGCGGAGTTGGCCGTGACGAGCTCGTCACGCTCGACGAGCTGCGGGAGGATGGCGACCCGGGCCGGGCGGAAGAAGATCGAGATCGAGGTCACGACGAAGATCAGCGGATAGACGAGGAAGACGTTCACGACCGCGGCGACCGGGATGAGCAGGACGACCGCCGCCCGCAGGATGTCGCTGACGACAAGGACCTCCTTGCGGTCCCAGCGATCGACGAACGTGCCCGCGATCGGCGAGAGGAACAGGTTCGGCAGCGCGGCCGCGACGAACGCGAACGCCGCAAGGACCTCCGAACCGGTCGTCGTCAGGACGACCGCCGCCAGGGCGAACTGGTGGATGCGGTCGCCGAACATCGAGATGAACTGACCGGCCCAGAGCGCCGAGAACGACCCGTTGAGCGCGAGCTTGACGTACGGGTGGCGCCGGAGGATCTCGACGACTTCGGGCCGCGGGACCGGAAGGGAGACGACGGTCGGCGAAGACATGCGCATCCCACGGCCGCCGAGCAACAGCGGCCGCTCGAGGGCAACAACGCCAGCGAGTGCCGGCGAGAGCCCGGTGTTCCCGACCGTCGATGCTCGCCGCTTCCTCGGTCTCCGGGAAGATCCCGACGATGCTCGCGAACAGGAAGAATGCGAGGCCGGCCGCGAGGAACAGGTCGCCCACCGAGGCCACGTTCTGGATGAACGGGAACGGGATCGGGATGACGTCGCCTAGCGGTCCCAGGCGGAGGAGGAACGAGGCGTCGAGGATCGGCGGGAAGATCTTGTGTATCGACGAGCCGACGTCGGCGGCATCGAGGCCTGCCAGGGTGAGCGCCGGCTCCCAGATCGGCATGTAGCCCTGGTTCACGATGATGACCAGCGCGTTCGCCAAGGTCCCGACGAAGGCCAGAGTCATGCCCGGGTACGCGCGGTTCGCCCAGAGGCCCACGAGGAGCATCGCGAACGCGGTCGCGAGGAGAGGCAGTCGAAGAATCTCGACGATCGGGATGTTCGCGCCGAGCAGGAACTCCGTCGCGAACCGCAAGATGACCGCCGCGGCGATCAGTGGGACGAAGCGGAGGCGGACCTCGGCGAGGTTGGTCAGCCGGCCACCGACGAGCAGGCCAAGGATCAGGCCGAGGGCGATCCCGGCGATCAGCACGCGGAGCCCTCGCTCAGCGCCGGCGGTGCATGCACGTCCGTCATCATCGCCGCCCGACGGCGGCTGTGTCGGTCGGCGTTGCGCCCGTCAGGCCCGGACGCCGCTCGACGAGCAGCGGCCCGGATCGACGGTCGCGGGACTCAGACCTGCTTGGCCGCGGCGGTGGTGGGCGCGGTCGGCGAGGCCGGGTTGCCGGTCGCGCCGGGCAGCTCCTGCAAGGTCGCGGTGTTGTTCATCCGGTCGGCCGCCTGCGCGATCAGCGGGATCTGCCGCGGCTCGGGCCGGCGGCCCGGATCCGGCACGCCCTCGACGTGATGCGTCCGGACGAAGGCATCGACCACGATCGGGTCGAACTGGACGCCTGCGAACTTGCGCAACTCGGCGAGCGCCTGCTCGTGGGTCAGCGGTGTCATCCGGTACGGGCGGGCGGCGGTCATCGCCTCGAAGGCGTCGGCGACATGCAGGACGCGCGCGAGCTTCGGGATCTCATCGCCGATCAGGCGATCCGGGTAGCCGGAGCCGTTGTACCACTCGTGGTGGTGGCGGATGATCGGCAGCTCCCGTGCCAGCTTCGTGACCGGGGCGATGATCTGGGCGCCCAGGACGGGATGGGCGTTCATGATCATCCGCTCGTCGCGGTTGAGGCGCTCGGCCTTCTTCAGCACGTCGTCGGGGACGCCGATCTTGCCGACGTCGTGGAGGAGGCCGCCCCACTCGAGCGCCTCGAGGTCGGAGTCGGACAGGCGCATGACGCGCCCGATGTCGACGGCGATCTCCTTCACCCGGTGGCTATGCCTGGCCGTGAACGGGTCGCGCTTGTCGACCGCCTCGGCGAGCGCGCCGATCGTCTGGGTGAACATCTCGCGCATCTCGACGAAGCGCTGCGACGCCATCCGGGTCGTGTACAGCGGCAGCGCGAACAGCAGCGTGGCCCACCACTGGATGGAGTAGACGATCGACATCAGCCATCCAAGGGGCGCAAGGGCGAGATTGTTGAAAGCGGTTCCCTTGGAGTCCCCGATGATTACCCCGGTCAGTGACTGACCGGTCCGGAGAGCAAGCACTCCTCCAGCAAGGAGGGTGTTGAGCAGGAAGAAGAGCCCCGCCGCGATCATCACCGCAACGAAATCCACAATGAGCTCAATCTCGCCGGTGGCAGCGACGGTCTTGACGATCATGTATCTGACCGTCCCAGCTACGACCGCCGGAAGTACGACACCTGCATGGTTCGCCAGGGTGCCATACCAAGGGATTCGCCCTCGCAACTCCCTCATCTCGGTGGTTCCGATTCCGGCGACCCAGCCACCGACGGCGGGTCCGCCGAGCGTCATAGCTGCGATGACCGGCGCCATCGAGACTGCATGGTGTGAGCCGAGCGGGAGCCTGACCGGCAGCGCGGACGTAATCAGAGTCAGGATCGTCCAGAAGGCGACCCCGAGAAGGATCTGGATCTCGTCTGCCGAAGGACCCGAGAGGCCCAAATCGAGGGCAATCCGCTCGTCGGCGGGAAACACAAGAGTCGCAGCCACGAGCGCCACAGCACTCAGGACCACGACTCCAGCGATGTAGAGCCTTAGAGACTTAGGCATCGACTGCCCCGTACGTTAGCCACCACCACCCGAACTCTATCCCCAATGAGATTCGAGGGGTTATGGCACCAACGTACTAAAAGCCCCGAAGTGAAGCTCCACCTGCGGCTGCGATCATGGCGATGCTTGAGAGCGTCACCAGAACCCGCAGCACCTTCGCCTTCATGGTTGCGACTACCAGCCCTTGATGACCATGTCTTCGGACACGCTAGTTCCTCCTTCGCGGCTTTCGTGTTCGCTGAACACGAAAAACCGACCGGACTACGGGTCGGTCGGTTGCACTAGTCGCTCGGCTCCACCCTAAGTGCCCATTTCAGGTGGTGCTTCTGCGCGTCCGAACTTCTTTACATTGCTTCCTAGTACGGGGGTACTACGAAGTGTCAGGACTATAGGGACGCCAAACTGAGCCGGTCAATACGGCACCTTACCTATCCTCCCAGAGTGATTCGAGCGGCGGCGGCTCCATGCCCAAGCGTCTCCCGCATGGTCGCGGCGTAATGCGCGTACTGCTCCGCGGCCGCGGAGTGAGATCCGTTGAGCCGGTACAACCTCAAGAGAGATAGCTCGATTTGGTCGGCTTCCGGCGTCAGGTCAAGGGCTCGTCGCGCGAGTCCGATCCCACGGTCAAAGTGCCCATTGATCGTGTCGGATTCGACCGCCTTCTCGATCACCTGGAGATAGGAGGAGTGCAGGGAGGTCCGGAAGTCCGTCGCCCATTCTTCATAGGCAAAGTCCAGCGCGAACGGCCCGACATAGGTGTCCGAGAGCTCTGCGACCTCGCTAGGCGATGGCTGCGGTGACATTGACCGGATCAGTTCTACACATCTGTTGCTTGTCGATGCAACAAGCTCCCGGTCGAGCCAGATCACGTCCGACTCGTGGCGCACGTAAGCCGGCGACAGATCCTCGTTGTAGGTTGGCTCGAAGACGCGGCGGAGGAAGTAGACGGTCTGATTCAGTGAATTCAGGGCATCCGCCGGGTCGAAGTCCGGCCAAAGTGCATCCATCACTTCGTCTCGAGTTGCGGCAACCTCGGTCGCGTAAGGAGGAAGCAGAGCAGCGCCAGGACCTTCCGGCGGATCGAAGATCCTCGACGATTGCGATCGCCAACTCGAATCGAGACCCGACCTTGGTCTTCGACCAACACCCGGTCGGCGACGCGACGCGCGAGAGCCCGACCTAACTCTGCGTCGGGCCGACCGCGATAACGATGCGCGACTCGGCGTAGGCGCGCGACGTCACCTGAGTCGCCGATCTGTTCCAGGACACGAGCGGCCGCGACGGACGGTTCGCTGCCCGAGTCGACAACGCCGCGGAGCGCCGACCTCCAGCGGTCGGGCCGAAGAGATGCCTCGTCAAGGATCGTAGGGCGTTCACCGTCGCCTAGGTCGCCAAGCCTTGCAGCGATTGAGTCCGCCACGAAGGTCAATTGCCATCGAGAACGTCGCGATGCCTGGCGAATGAAGCGGCCGAGAGCCGTCGGTCCATCCTGAACTGCCTGGAGAGCCTCGCAGTAGCCGAGCCAGAGGCCGGCAGACTGACGAGTAGCCTGCTCTTTCGCAGAGTTGATCGCCCCGGCGGCGTCTGGCGATCCGGTCGCAACCTTGAGATGAGCCCGCACGGCCAAGACGTACGCCTTGTGACCGATTGAACCGGTCGGTTCATCAGGGTTCGACTCCGCGAGTATCGAAGCAGCCTTTGTCGTGTCTTCAAAGCGCAGGGCAACGTAGGCCTCGGTCGGCAGCGCCATGTGACTGACCCAGGCCGATGACTGACCCAGTCCTTTGAGTTCGCTGAGATGGTCCATGGCGCGAGTCGCGTCGCCGTACAGCGCCTCTAGCTTGGCTGCTTCTCCTAGGACGTCCGCACGAATCGTTTCATTCGTTTCTTGTCGTGCGGATCCGAGTTCCCGCCAGCCGTCCTCCGTAGCTCCCAGATGAAGGTGCGCCCACGCAGCAATGACGCGCGCCGCAGCGATTTCCGCTGCGCCGGAACTCTCCTCGAGCAGCTCGATGGATCTCTTCGCCGATTCCAGGGCGTCTCGTGCATTCCCCATCGCCCGCTGCGACTCTCCGAGGTTGAGATAGCTGATGCCTTCGAAATGACTGTCTCCTCTCACGTGCTGGAGTGCAGCTAGGTTCTCGAGCCGGGCTGCGGCACTCGCGATATCACCGTCAAGGGAGGCACGGATTGCGTCGATCAGGCCATTTGCTATGCCGGTCCACCCGGGATCTGTCGATGTCTGAACGAGTTGTTGCGCCACTTCAATGGCTCCGCGCGCATCTCCCAATGTCAGACTCAATGACGCTAGGTTTGCCAACGCCACGTCGGACTCGGGATCCATCTCGACGGCGCGCTTCGCGCGCGTCAGCGCCTGGCGCACGTCACCTTGTTTGAAATCGCGGCGCGACAGGACGACCAGGAAGCTGGCTCGCTGCGCGTCGTCTGCGACGTCGGCCACGAACGGCGCGGCCAGGAGGTACTCGCCGCGGCCGATGATGCTCTGAGCCGATGCGTCGATGATCGCGTAGGCCTGGAGGCGATCTCCGGCCGCCCAGTGGTGATGGGCCGCGATCCGCCAATCGCGTCCCTCGGCATGGGCTGCCACGGTTCGGTGCAGGTTGCGAACCGCCTCGGCGCCGAAGTCACGCGCGAGCCGGGCCTCCAGGAACTCGCGGACGAGCGGGTGATACCTCAGCTCCGTCCGGGGTCCGCGGGCTCGTCGCCCGAGCAGGGTGAGGCGTTCGGCCGCGGCGGTGAGGCGCGAAACCTCGGCCGGCTCCAGGTCGGTCACGACCTCGGCCAACTCGGGCGTGACCACCTGCAGGATCGAGGTGTGCATCAGGAACCGCTGAAGGTCCGCCGGCAGGTCGCCGACGACCTCCTCGGCGAGGTAGTCGTACAGCTCCTGGTCGCCACCGGACAGATTGCGCACGAAGCTTCGGATCTCGACCGGGGTCCGGTCGCGCAACGCAGCGTGGACCAGCTGCAGCGAGGCCGCCCAGCCTTCCGTCCGGGCGGTCACGTCGGCGAGGACATCGGGTTCGAGCGTCCGACCGTACGACTCGCGGAAGAGTCGCGAGGTCTCGTCGGCATCGAAGCGGAGGTCGTCGCGGGTCAGCTCGGCGACCTCGCCGATCGCGCGAAGCTTCGCGATCGGGATGCCCGGCGATCGGCGACTCGCGAAGACCATCGTGAGTCGTTCGGGCGCTCGATCGACCAGTTCGCGGACGATGAGCTGGACGTCCGGCGCGTCGTCGACGAGGTGGAAGTCGTCGAATATCAGGACGGCCCCATGCGGCGCGATCGACTGCAGCTCGCGCATGAAGACGTCGATGACGGTGTCGCGCGTCGGGCCGCTCAGGCTCTTGTCGGCGAGCATCGCGGCCGTGTTCGGGGCGAATGACGGGTCCGCTTCGCGACCGGCGGCGACCAGGTGGTGCAGCACCGAGATCCAGTCCCGGTCGTCTTCGTCCAGGCGGTACCACAGCGTCCGCAGCCGGGTTCGGCCCGCGAAGTCGGCCAACAACGTCGTCTTGCCGTACCCCGCGTCGGCGAGGACCAGGATGATGCGGTGATGGATCTTCGCGGCCAGCCAGTCCAGCAGCCGATGACGGGCCAGCGTCTCCTGGCGAAGGGGCGGAGGCTGGACCTTCGCGTATTGGATCGGAAAGCCGCTCACGTCGTCACGGTGGGCTCCGGTGGCCGATGTGGCGGCGGTCGCTCCCGTTCCGGCGGCGACCGGGTTCGGCGAGCGCTCGCCTGACGGATTGGTGCGGGGGTGGGCGAACGATACGGAGCGCTCGCGCAGCGTGTCAACGGAAGGGTCCGGCAGTGCCATGGCGCCATCGTGACGCCAGGCCCTCACCGGACCCTTAGCTGCGGCTCGGCCCGCAGGAGATTGCTGGACCGGGGGCCCTACACCTTGGTGTCGGGCTCGTCCGGCAGGAGCGGCCGCAGCGACAGCGAGTAGATCTTGCCGTCGGACGGGCCGACCAGGGTCATCCCCTGGAAGCCTCCCTGGGACTGGTCGAAGCCGAGCTTAGCGACGTCCGCCTCGGTCAGTGCCCGCTGGGCCATCTGGAAGGCGTTCGGATCGGCCGGGAACGGGAAGTCCGTCGGCTTGATGTCCGCCCATGGCCACGGCTTCTGGTCCGGCGCGGCGGCGCCGTCCATCAGGATGCCGCGGTAGCGCTCGGGCGCGTACGCCTCGGTCGGCGTCGCGCCGCCGTTGTCGAAGTCGGCGAGCCGATCGGCGAGGTTCTTGAAGGCCGCTCGGGCCGGGGCGTCCGGCATGCCCTCGACCTCGAGGCCGAGCGCGTAGACCGACACCGCCTTCTTGATGCCGCCGGCGTCCACCGCGAAGACCGCCGTCGACGCGTCCGAGATCATCATGTTCTCGTAGCTCGCGCGCGCGACGCCGAGTCCGCCGTCGCCGAGGGCGAACGCGAGGAGCTGCTGGATCTGCTCCTCGTTCAGCTTGGCCGTGCGGTAGGGAAGGCCCGGCATGATCGAGCCGACCGCCGGGGGCTGATCGGCCATCGGGTTGCGGAAGATGATGGTGCCGTCGCCATAGAGGGTGAAGATGGGGGCTTGGGTGGCGATGAAGGCCGGCATCATGAATCCGCCGCCCTCCTCGTAGCGCAGCAGGACGTCGGTCTTGCCGGTCGCGTGGTCGATCTCGCCAAAGCCGCCGGTGGATGGGCTCGGGGCGCTCGATGGTGCGCCGGACGGAGCCGCGGAGGGAGGCCCGGACGTCGGGCTCGCGCCGCCGGAGGTGCAGGCGGCGACGATGACGACCAGGGCCGAGACAAGGGTGAAGCGAGTCAGGTTTGGCATGGCCGACCGACGTTCACTTCCGCGACTTGGTTCCATCGGGCGCCGGATCGCCAAAAGGGGCTTGACGGCGCGCGTATCTTCACGGCTATGAGTTCCGGGTCCCCCAGGCCCGGGCCGACCCGGGCGCGCACCCCCGTGACGCGCGCCCACGCGCCGGTCCTGACTGCCCCAGGGCGCGGGCCTCTGTTGTGGCATCCCGAGCCGAGGAGGGTCCGGAGAGGGTGTACGAGGACCGAAGTCTGACCTGTCGCGACTGCGCCGAGGAATTCACGTTCTCGGCGGGCGAACAGGCCTTCTACGCCAGCAAGGGGCTGACGAACGACCCGCAGCGATGCCCATCGTGCCGGGCCGCCGCCAAGCGGGCTCGCTCGAACGAGGGCCCACGTGAGTTCCACGCCGCGATCTGCGGGGCCTGCGGGGGCCAGGCCATCGTGCCATTCGCGCCGCGGAACGATCGCCCGGTCTATTGCAGTTCCTGTTTCGACAAGGTCCGAGCCGGCACGCTGTCGGTCACGGCGGGCGTCTAGCCCGGGAGCGGCTCGCATCCGATCCGAGCAACACGAGGCCGACCCGGCGATGGGTCGGCCTCGTGGCATCATGGCCCGGTCATGGTCGCGCCGCGATGGCGCCTGACGGCCGTGACAGGAGCGAGAGGTGCCGGCCGTGGGCGTCATCATCATCCGGGAGATGGTCGGGACCAGCCCGAAATCGTGGAGCGACGCCGCGCGCCAGGCCGTCGCGACGGCCTCGAAGACCGTCCGCAACATCCAGACGGTCGAGGTCGTGAAGTCGAGCGCGGTGGTCGAGGACGGCGAGATCGTCGAGTACCGCGTCGAGGTCAAGATCGGCTTCGAATACGAGGGCTGACGAGGACGGATCGCGGCTCTCGCCCGGTCAGCCGGCCTCGGCGAAGCGCTCGCCCGCGTAGCTGACGAAGCGCGTCTGGCGCTTCTTGAACCAGAGGTCCACCTCGCCGGTGGGTCCGTTGCGATGCTTCGCGAGCTTCAGCTTGATGACCTCGCCGTCGGCGTCCTGGTCGTCCGAGCGGTCCTTGTCGCGCCACAGGAACATGACGAGGTCGGCGTCCTGCTCGATGGCGCCTGACTCGCGCAGGTCCGAGAGGCGTGGCTCCTTCGACTCGCGCATCTCCGGCTGGCGCGACAGCTGCGAGAGCGCGATGACCGGCACATTGAGCTCGCGCGCGAGGGCCTTGAGCCCACGGGAGATCTCGGAGACCTCCTGGACGCGGTTCGCGTCGCGGTTCGTGGTGGTCGCCTGCATCAGCTGCAGGTAGTCGACGATGACGAGGTCCAGGCCTGCCTCCGCCTGGAGGCGTCGGGCCTTGGTGCGCAGCTCCATCGCCGTGATGTTCGGCGTGTCGTCGATGTACATCGGCGCCTCGGACAGGGCATTCATCGCCGGTGCGATCCGGGCGAAGTCGAGCTCCTCGAGGAAACCCGTCCGCAAGCGCTGGGAATCGATGTTGGCGACGCTCGAGAGCAGGCGCAGGACGAGCTGCTCTTTGCTCATCTCGAGGCTGAACACCCCGACGCTCCGTCGCTCCTTGACCGCCGCGTACTCGGCGATGTTGAGCGCCAGGCTCGTCTTGCCGACCGACGGTCGGGCCGCGAGGACGATCAGGTCGCTCTTCTGGAGGCCGGTCGTCAGCGTGTCGAGGTCGGTGAAGCCCGTGCGGACGCCGCTGATCTCGCCGCGGTGGGCGTGGAGGTAGTCGAGCCGGTCGTAGGCGTCATGGAGAAGCGCCTTGAGCGCGCTGAACCCGACATCGACCCGCTTCTGGCTGACCGCGAACAGCTCCGCCTCCGCGCGATCGATCGCCTCGCTGATCTCCGCGGGGTCTTCGTAGCCGATCCCGGCGATCCGACCGGCCGCCCCGATCAGGTTGCGGAGGACTGCCTTGCGCTCGACGATCCGGGCGTACTGCGCCGCGTGGACGGCGGTGGGCGTCTCGTTCGAGAGGCTCGAGAGGTAGGCGCGCCCGCCGATCGCGTCGAGCTCCTCACGCCGCTCGAGCGCCTCGGCGACGGTCACGATGTCGATGGGCTCGCGGCGCTCGAAGAGGTCGAGGATGGCCGCGTAGATCCGCCCGTTCGCCTGGCGATAGAAGTCCTCGGCGCGGAGGAACTCGGCCACCTCGATGACCGCATCGCGATCGATGAGGATGGCGCCAAGGACCGACTGTTCGGCCTCGAGACTCTGGGGCGGCAGGCGGTCGATCATGGGCTCCCAGCGTGACGTCGGGTAGTGACATCTTCACTGTCACGCCCAGGTGCCGCGACGAGAAGGGCCTTATCCCCGAACTCCGTCCACGAACTCCGCCCGACCCCGGTTGCCCTGTGGAAACCTTGTGGACGAGACCGAACCGAGGATCGGGTGCCCGGCTGGTTCAGCGCAAGGCGGCCGGCGAGCAAGGGAGCGAGCGCACTAGACGTGCGTGAGCGACTGGCGGAGCCGGACAACGCCGCGCTGGGCGAGCCCGGCACCCGCTAATCAAGCTTGCGAATGACCCCAATGAGTTTTCCTTGGATCCGGACGTCGTCGTAGAACTGGGCGGGGTAGGCCGGGTTGGCCGGCTGGAGTCGGATCTTGTCCTTCTCCTTGAAGAAGCGCTTGAGCGTGACTGCGTTCTCCTCGACCTGAGCGACGACGATGTCGCCGTTGCGGGCCGTGGTCTGCGGACGGATTAGGACAAAGTCGCCGTCGGCGATGTGGGCCTCGATCATCGAGTCGCCGCGGACCTTGAGGACGTACGCATCGCCGCTCGGAGCCAGCAGGTCCGGCACGGCCATCGTCTCGGACGCGTCCTGGTAGGCCTCGATGGGACCGCCTGCGGCGATCTCGCCGATGACCGGCAGCACGCGCGAGTCCGCGGATGTGGCCTGCGGGACGAGTTCACTGGAAAGCCCCAGGCGGATCGCCGCCGTGGGCGTCAAACGGATCGCGCGAGACTGTGCCGCCCCCCGCTCCAGGTAGCCCTCGCGCTCGAGGATCTGGAGGTGGTGATGGACGGCCGACGTTGAGGCCAGACCGACCGCACGGGCGATCTCGCGGACCGACGGCGGGTAGCCTCGGGCGCGCAGCGTCGCTGCGATGAAGTCGAGGATCTTGACCTTGCGTTCGGCGTCGTGTTTGGTCACTCGCGCCTCCTTGCCGTCCATGATACCGAACGGACGTTCGATGTCAAGCTGGGCACGGCCGGGCGCCCATCCTGTGGGGCGGTCGAACGCTGGTAGACTCCGGCTCCCGCGCGCGGGCACCACGATCGAGGAGACGGACCGGGATGGCAGAGGGCGGCTCGAACGGCAGCTCGAAGAAGAAGGACAAGGGTCGGGCCGGCGTCGCCGGCATGACCTTCGGCCGCGCCTTGTCGCTGCTTGCCTTCCTGCCCGTCGCGAGCCGGATCCCGATGTACGCCCGGCTCGTCGCGGCACTCGCGATGGACGACCGGATGCCGGCCGGGCGAAAGGCCGTGCTGGCCGGTGCCGCCGGCTACCTCGTCCTCGGCAAGGACTTGATCCCGGACAACATCCCGGTCCTCGGCGGCCTCGACGACCTCGTCGTCGTGGTCCTCGCCGTCGACCTGTTCATCGACGGGGCGCCCGAGGACCTGCTGCGCGAGAAGCTCGACGAGCTCGGCATCCCGCGCAGCGAATTCGAGCGCGACATCGCGCAGATCCGGCGCTTGACGCCGAGCGCGGTCCGGCGGAGCATCCGCCGGATCCCGGTGGTCATCGCATCCGCCGGGGACACCATGAAGCAATTCGGTCTGGGGCCGCGCGTGCGGTCCTGGATCTCCAGGGAGGATCCCATCGCGTGAAGGTCATCCTGACGAGTGACGTGGAGAAGCTCGGGAAGAGCGGCGACATGAAGACCGTCGCCGACGGCTACGCCACGAACTTCCTGATCCCGCATCAGCTGGCCGTGCCTGCGGCCGGCGGCGCCTACCGGGCGTGGCAGCACGACGTGGCGAGCCGCGAGGACAAGCGGAAGCGCGAGCGCGAGGACGCCGAGGTCGCCGCGACCCGGATCGGCAGCACGACGCTGACGATGGGCGTGAAGGTCGGCGAGGGCGGCAAGCTCTACGGCTCGATCACCTCGAAGGACATCGCCGACGCGCTGGCCCGCCGGGGCATCGAGATCGACCGCCACAAGATCGACCTCGAGGAGCCGCTCAAGTCGCTCGGGACGTACAAGGTGGCGATCAAGGTCTTCTCGGGCATGACGCCCGAAGTCACGATCATCGTCGAGCCGAAGGGCTGATCAGCGGCGGGTCCAGACCGCCAGACGCGCACGCCGT
The DNA here is from genome assembly GCA_963704775.1 of uncultured Chloroflexia bacterium. Taxonomy (GTDB): domain Bacteria; phylum Chloroflexota; class Limnocylindria; order Limnocylindrales; family CSP1-4; genus SPCO01. Next base: position 1,235,946 of record CAVPHR010000001.1, read on the forward strand.
CATCCTCGAAGACGGGCACGAATTGCTCGCTCGAGTCGAAGTCGGTCGGGTCCAGGTCATCGCAGTCGAGCACGCCGCCGCTCGAGAGCACGTACGTGGCGCCGTAGCGCTCCATGACCGCGGCGGCGGCATCCGGACCGTCGCAATAGGCGGCGTTGACGTCCGCCTCGCGCGGACGCCGGGTCGTAGCCGAGGTTCGCCACGTACGGCCCGAACGTCGTGATCCGCATCCGCCCCGCGAGGTCCACCGGGCTGTTGATGAACGCGTCGGCAAGGAACACGATCGATCGGGCGTGTCGGTCTCGATCCAGCGGGCCGCCCGCTCCTGCGCCTGCGACATCGTCACGGGCGTGCTCGTCACATGCCACACGGCGATGAGCGCAGGTGAGATCGAACACACGAGGAGGACCGTGGCGATGACCGGCCGCGGCCAGCGCCGGATGAGCCAGGCGGCCAGGATCGCGACCGCGATCCACATCATCTGGAAGTACTTGTTCATGTCGAAGTCGACAGCGCTCAGGACGACGACGTTCGGGACCACGAAGAACGCGACGAGCCACGCGACGAGGAACCAGCGCGTCGGCAGCCCGCGGGCCGTGACCGCCGCGACGAGGGCGAGGGCGAACGGGACCCCGAGGTTGGTCGCGTAGAAGAAGACGACCGCCAGCGCGCCCTCGCCGAACCGCGCCTCGCTCCAGCCTGGGACGAACCGGAACGCGCCGGCCTGGCTCTGCTGGACGATGGCCTCCGCGATGAACGGCACGGCCAGGATCAACGGCCCGAGGAAGAGCGCCGCGTCCCGGCGAGCCGTCGGCGCGCGCCACGCGCCGGTCGTGACGACGTACAGGCCGACGATGAGGTAGGTCGCTGGGAACGCGTAGAACTGGAAGGGCGCGAGGAGTGCCGCGATGAGCCCCGCCAGGAGCACCCCGGCCGGCCGCCGCCCGAGGCACTGGACCACGAGCAGCACGGCCGCGATGAGCCCGGGCAGTCCGAGCGTCGACGCCCGATGGGGCAGGAACGCGGTGCCGAGCACGGACGCGATCCGGAAGAACGGCCAGCCGTCCTCCCAGCTGTTGTCGTACGGGTTCTGGGTCAGGAGCGCTGCGACGTCGGGGTTGCCCGCCAGCACGTCACCGACCAGGCGCATCCAGCCCATCCCGCCGCCGAGACAGGCGAGGACGGCGGCGATGGCGGCGACCCGGCGGTCGCCGGTCAGGCGGAGGGCCAGCGCCCAGACGAGGAGCGCCATGACCGAGGCGAAGACCGCGCTCGTCGCGAAGTAGACCCCGATGAGGTCGATGCCCGCGACGCTCGACGTGATCGCCCCATGGAGATCGGCGAACCAGTGATAGGTCAGGGGCGTCCCGGCGAAGTAGGGGACCTCCGGCGGGAAGTTCCCATGCACGATGCTCGCGCCGATCGCGACATGGACCAGCAGGTCGCTCCAGTTCCAGCCGCCGGACACCCAGCCGTCCGGCGTCTCGCGCCAGCCGTTGGCGAAGAGCACGGCCGCGATGATCAGGCCGAACGCAGCGGCGATCAGCCAGGCGGCCGTGTCGGTGCGGATCGTCTCCCTGATCCCGGCCAGTGAGGGTCGGCCGACCGGGGCCAGCCACGGATGACGGAGCGCCGCGAAGGCCACGGTGCCGACGGCGATCAGGATGGTGGCGACGAGGATGGCCGGCCGGTCGAAGCCGCCGACCCGCGCGACGACGTCGACGAGGTGGGCCGAGAGGTAGACGCTCACGACCACCGCGACACCGACCTGCCCGGGCACGCGGCAGCTCCGGAGCCACGCGCCGGACGACGACCCAGCCCGGAACGGCGAAGAGGAACGGCCACACGAGCACGATCGACGCGGCCGGCGCGACGAGCGCGACGACGGCCCCGCCGATCAGGGCGAGCGCGAGGGCGGCGACTGCGGCGCCCCGGGACCCCGCCGGCAGAGGCTTCCACAGCGGGTCGATGATAGCGAGCGTGCCTGACCGGACGATCCTCCACGTCGACCTCGACGCGTTCTTCGCGTCCGTCGAGCAGCGCGACCATCCGGAGCTGCGCGGCCGGCCGGTCATCGTCGGCGGCGGCGGGCCGGACCAGCGGGGCGTCGTGTCGGCGGCCAGCTACGAGGCCCGGCGTGTTCGGGGTCCACTCGGCGATGTCGCTGCGGGAGGCCGGCGCGCCGCTGTCCGGACGGCGTGTTCGTGCCGGTCGACGGCCGGCGGTACCAGCAGGCCAGCCGCGACGTCATGGCCGTCCTGCGCCGGTTCACGCCCCTCGTCGAGCCGATCTCGATCGACGAGGCGTTCCTCGACGTGACCGGCGACCGCGAACCTGTTCGGCGACGGTCCGACGATCGCGCGCCGGATCAAGGACGAGGTCCGGGCGGACGTGGGTCTGACGGCCTCGGTCGGGGTCGCGACGACGAAGCTCGTGGCCAAGGTCGCGTCCGACCTGCGCAAGCCCGACGGCCTGGTCGTCGTGCCGCCCGGCGACGAGGCGGCGTTCCTCGCGCCGCTTCCCATCTCGCGCCTGTGGGGCGTCGGCGAGCGGACGGGCATCGCCCTTGCCGACTACGGGGTCGCACACGATCGGCGATCTCGCCGCGCTCCCGGAGGACGTCGTCGTTCGCCGGTTCGGCAAGTTCGGCGCGTCCCTCGTCGCGCGAGCGCGCGGCTTCGACGCCGACCCCGTCCACGACGGCGACCCGGCGAAGTCGGTCGGGCCACGAGCACACCTTCGACGTCGACACGAACGACCGCGAGACCATCGAGCGGACCCTGCTGGGGATGGCCGACGGCGTGGCCGCGCGACTGCGTTCGGCGGGGGTCAGGGCCGGCACCGTGACGGTCAAGATCCGCGACTCGTCGTTCCGGACGATCACCCGTCAGCGCACGCTGGCCGAGCCGACCGACATGACCGAGCCGATCTACCGGGCGGCGCTCGAGCTGGCCCGCCCGGAGGTGCGCGGGATCCGCGTTCGGCTGCTGGGCGTGACGGCGTCAAACCTCGGCGACCGCGAACAGCTCTCGATGTTCAGCGACGAGGACCCGCGCCGTCGGCGGGCGACGGCTGCCGCGGATGCCGTCCGTCGGCGATACGGCGACGACGCGGTGACCCGCGCGCGGCTGCTGGGCGCCGGGTTGCCTGCGCCGTTCGAGCGCGATCCACGCAACCCGCTGGACCGCCGCGCCCGGGGCGTCCCGAGCGATCCGGATCCCCTCGAGCCCGATCCCGACGGTCGTGACACCCGAGCTGTCACGGATGGCGACGACATTCCGGACGACGAGCCTTGACATCGAACACCTGTTCGGTCTAGGCTCCGGGGAGTAATCGAACAGACGTTCTGTCGGACGCGTGCCCCGGACGACACAGACCCAGCGAACTGCCCCCGAGAAGGAGCCATCCGATGGCATTCACCCGTGTCGATCCGGTCCAGGTCCACGTCCGGACCGGTTGGTTTGACGGGCGCCCGCGCGAGGTCACCTGGGGCGCCACGCGCCTGCCGGTCACGCGCCTGAGCGTCGTCCGAGAAGAGGCCGCGGCCTACCCGGTCATCACCGGTCCGCGCACGTTGTTCGAGGTGGAGACGCCGCGCGCCCGCCTCTCCCTGACGTTTCACCACCGGTCGCGGCGATGGACCGTGACGGGGCTCGACGAGGCGATCCGCCTGGCGGCCTGACGCTCGAACGCTCCCGGACCGGCCGGCAGCCCTCCCCTCCCGGGTCGGTCCACCGTCGGTCGCGGGGCGGGTGCGCCGGTACCGCTCCCGCCCCGTCTCCGACACGACTGCGCCCACGCGACCGACCGCGGTCGTGCAGGGTGCACTCCCTCCGCCGCGACGCCCCGCGCGTACCTACAATCGGGGCGTGCAGTCCTTCCCCATCCGATCGCTTCCGCGATCTGACCGTCGATGCGTTCGTCGAGCGCCTGGCCTCGTCCGAGCCTGTGCCTGGCGGCGGCAGTGCCTCCGCCGTCGCGGCCAGCCTTGGGGCGGGTCTCGTGGCGATGGTCGCGGCACTCTCCCAGGACCGCCCGAAGTACGCCGCCCACGCCGACCTCCTGGCATGGGCCGCCGAGACGGGCCACGACCTTGTCGACCGCCTGCTGACCCTGGCCGATGACGACGCCGCCTCCTATGCCCGCTTCGCGGCGGCCACGGAAGCTGCCTCGGGACACCGAGACCCAGCAGGAGGCCCGGGATCGCGGCCATGCGGGCGGCGGCACGCGAAGCGTCCGAGATCCCGCTGGAGTGTGTCGAGGCCTGCCTGGCCGTGGTCGAGGTGGCCGAGGCCCTGGCCGGGCGGAGCAACGTCAATGCCGCGAGCGACCTGTCGGTCGCCACGCTGCTCGCCGAGGCGGGGGCCCGCGGGGCGGCTGCGAACGTCCTCATCAACCTGCCCTCGGTCGGTGACCCGGAGTTCAGCGGGGAGATGACCGACCGCGTCTACGAGCTCGTGCACGACGTGGAGCGGATCGCGGAGATGGCCCGCGAAGCCGTGGGGAGCGGCGAGCCGCGCGACCCGATCCCGACCCCCGGACAGGAGTGAGCGTGCCCGGATCGGGTGGTGCCCGTCTCCTCGAGGGTGGGCCGATCGCGGACGAGATCCGCGTGGCCGTCGCAGAGGACGTCGCGAGATTCCGGATCACCCGCGGGCGCCCACCGGGCCTCCGCGTCGTCATCGTCGGCAAGGACGCCCCGTCGATGGTCTATCTCGAACGGATCCTGCGCGGCTGCGCGAAGGTCGGCATCGACGCCGGGTTCGTCGAGCTCGAAGGTGAGGCGACCGAGGCCCGGGTGACCGCGACGGTCCGCGAGCTCAACGACGACCCGACCGTCGATGGGGTCATCGTCCAGATGCCACTTCCGCCGACCATCCGCCTCCGGTCGGTCATCGACGCGATCGATCCGGCGAAGGACATCGACGGCATCCATCCGCTCAATGCCGGGCTCCTCCGCCTCGGTTACGACGGGTTCCTGCCGGCGACCGCCCACGCGGCCGTGGAGATCCTCCGCCGCTCGGGGATCCGCATCGAGGGCCAGGACGCCACGATCATCGGTCGCTCCGCCGTGGTCGGCATGCCCGCCGCGTTCCTGCTGGTGAAGGAGGACGCGACCGTCACCGTCTGCCACTCGCGGACCCGCGACCTCGCCGGTCACGTCGCGCGGGCGGACATCGTCGTCGTTGCGGCCGGTCACCCAGGGCTCGTGACCGGGGCGATGCTCAAGCCGGGTGCCGTCGTCGTCGACGTCGGCATCAACGTCGTCGATGGCCACATCGTCGGCGACGTCGACTTCGCGTCGGCGGTCAAGGTCGCCTCGGCCATCACGCCCGTTCCCGGTGGCGTCGGGCCGCTGACGAACGCGATCCTCCTGACCCACCTGATCCGGGCCGCCGAGCGCCAGGCCCCGACGGACCGCGCCGGGGCGGTGGACGGTCCGGCGTCCCCGTCACGACCCGTCCTGTCCGGAGGAGATCGATGAGCTTCCCGTCCGATCTCGAGATCGCCCGATCCGTGCGGCCGCGACCGATCGTCGAGCTGGCCGCGGAGCTCGGGATCCGGGACGACGAGCTGGAGCTCTACGGACCGACCAAGGCGAAGGTGACGCTCGAGGCCATCACGCGCCTGGAGGCCGAACGGCCGCGAGGCAAGTACGTCGTGGTCACCGCGATCACCCCGACGCCCCTCGGCGAGGGCAAGTCGACCACCACCGTGGGGCTGGCCCAGGGCCTGAACAAGATCGGCCGCAGGGCATCGGTCAACATCCGCCAGCCGTCGCTCGGGCCGGTCTTCGGCATCAAGGGCGGCGCGGCGGGCGGCGGCTACAGCCAGGTCATCCCGATGGAGGACTTCAACCTCCACCTGACCGGCGACGTGCATGCGATCGGGGCCGCCCACAACCTTGCCGGCGCCTTCCTCGACAACAGCCTCCACCACAAGAACCCGCTGGGCATCGACCCCCACGGCGTCCTGTGGCCGCGGGTCCTCGACATCAGCGACCGGGCACTGCGCCACGTCGTGATCGGCCTCGGCGGGCGCGAGGACGGGATCCCGCGCGAGACCGAGTTCGTGATCACGGTCGGCTCCGAGGTCATGGCCGTCCTGGCCCTGGCCACCGACCTGCAGGACCTGCGCGGGCGTCTCGGCCGGATCGTCCTCGCGACCCGCGCGGATGGCTCGCCCGTGACTGCCGAGGACCTCGGTGTCGCCGGGGCGATGACCGTCCTGCTGCGCGACGCGATCAAGCCGAACCTGCTCCAGACGCTCGAGGGCGGCCCGGCCTTCGTCCACGCCGGCCCGTTCGCCAACATCGCGCACGGCAACAACTCGATCATCGCGGACCGCCTTGCGCTCGTGACCAACGACATCGTCTGCACGGAGGCCGGGTTCGGGGCGGACATGGGCGCCGAGAAGTTCTTCGACATCAAGTGCCGCGCGTCGGGGCTCGCCCCGGACGCGGCCGTCGTGGTCGCCACGGTCCGGGCGCTCAAGATGCACGGCGGGGTCGGCAAGATCGTGGCCGGCAAGCCGCTCGATCCGGCGCTGCTCGAGGAGAACGTGGACGCCGTCCGGGCGGGTGCCGCGAACCTCGCGAAGCAGATCGAGAACGTCACGATCTTCGGGATCCCCGCGGTCGTGGCCATCAACGCCTTCCCGACCGACACGCCGGCCGAGGTCGCCGCGATCCGGGAGGTGGCCTGGGCCGCGGGCGCGCGCGACGCTGTCGTCGCCACGCATTTCGCCGACGGTGGCGCCGGGGCGACCGCCCTCGCGGAGGCGGTCTGGGCCGCAGCCGAGGCGGGCGGCGGCGGCTTCCGGCTTCTCTACCCGGACGACATGTCGCTCCCCGACAAGATCGGGACGATCGTCACGCAGATCTACGGCGGCGACGGCGTCGAGTACCTGCCGGCGGCCCGCAAGTCGCTCAAGCAGTTCGAGGATCTCGGCTACGGCAACCTGCCGATCTGCATGGCCAAGACCCAGTACTCGCTGAGCCACGACGCGAACCTGAAGGGTCGTCCGACCGGCTTCACCGTGCCGATCCGGGAGGTCCGCCTCTCGGCCGGCGCCGGGTTCATCACGCCGCTCTGCGGGGAGATGCGGACGATGCCGGGCCTGCCATCGAAGCCGGGCGGCGAGAACATCGACATCGACGCCGACGGGAACGTCGTCGGCCTGTTCTAGACGGTCATCGCCCCGGTCGCGAGGGCGAAGCAGGCGGCGATGACGATCCCGATCGCGACCCCGGCGGCACCGGCTCCCCAGGCCGCGACGTCGATCGGGCCGAGCGCCTCCTCGGCATGGGCGTGGTCGTCATGCCCATGGTCGTCGCCGTGATCGTCGGGCAGGTGATGCTCGACCGCTCCGGGGTGGCCGGGTGCGTCGGTCTCGTGCGCGTCTGCACTCATGATCGGGTCGGTACCTCCGGCGGCATTCTGGCAGACCCGTTCCGGGGTCGTCGCGCCTCGTAGACTCGGCGGCGATGGCCACCCCAGCCGGAGGACCCGACCCGGGACTCGTCGCGAGCCTGCGCGGCCTGGACCGCGACGGCCGTCTGCTCTTCACGATGCGGACGCTCCGCATGTTCGGGTACGGGTTCCTCGCCGTCGTCCTGGTCCTCTACCTCGACGCCCTCGGCCTCGACGCCCTGACGATCGGGATCGTGCTGACGCTGACGCTCGTCGGCGACACGCTGATCTCGCTCTGGCTGACCACTCACGCGGACCGCTTCGGTCGCCGCCGGGTCCTGGTGGCCGGGGCGCTCCTGATGGTCGTGGCCGGGCTGGCGTTCGTGCTCACCGACTGGGTGCCGCTGCTCATCCTCGCGGCGACGATCGGCGTCCTGTCGCCGACCGGGAACGAGGTCGGGCCGTTCCTCGCGGTCGAGCAGGCCGCCCTGTCGCAGACCGTCCCCGACGCTCGGCGGACCGCCACGTTCGCCTGGTACAACCTCGTCGGGTACGTCGCGACCGCGACCGGGGCGCTGGCGTCGGGCCTGCTCAGCCAGGCGCTCCTGGCCCGCGGGCTGGCGCCGGTCGACGCCTACCGCGCGGTCGTGGTCGGGTACGCGGTCATCGGTGCCGCGATGGCCATCGGGTTCTGGCGTCTCGGCACCGCCATCGAGGCCCCGCCGGCGACCGTGAGCGACGACGGCATCCGGCGGCGCTTCGGGCTCGGTCGCTCGAGGGGCGTCGTGCTGCGCCTGTCCCTTCTCTTCTCCATCGACGCGTTCGGCGGCGGGTTCATCCCCCAGAGCCTGATGGCCTACTGGTTCCACGTCGCGTGGGGCGTCGAGCCGGCCGTCCTCGGCGCGATCTTCTTCGGTGCGAACCTGTTGGCCGCCGTCTCGTCGCTCTCCGCCGCGAGGATCGCGGCCCGGATCGGCCTGATCAACACGATGGTCTTCACCCACCTGCCCTCGAACGTGCTGTTGATCCTCGTGCCGCTGATGCCGACCCTGCCGCTGGCGATCGTGGTCCTGCTCCTGCGGTTCAGCCTGAGCCAGATGGACGTGCCGACCCGTCAGTCCTATGTGATCGCGGTCGTCGACCCCGACGAGCGCTCGGCCGCGGCCGGCGTCACCGGCGTCGCGCGCACGACCGGCGCGGCGCTCTCGCCGGCGATCTCGTCCGTGCTCCTGGCGAACGCCGGCTACGTGGCGGTGCCGTTCTACCTCGCGGGCGGGCTGAAGATCCTGTACGACCTTTTGCTCTATCGCGAATTCCGCTCGGTCAAGCCGCCCGAGGAGCAGCGCGCCTGAGTCAGTCGGTCTCGGACTCCGCGGGACGCGGGCCGGGTCGGCCCGGTCGGCCCGGCATGCCGATGCGCCACCAGATGAAGCCGAGGATCAGCGCGACGACGGCGACCGCGATCGCCAGGTCGAACGGCTGGAGCATCCGACGGATGTCCTCCCAGTTCGCGCCAAGGACGGTGCCCGCCCAGACCAGCAGGATCGACCAGAGGAAGGCGCCGAGCGTCGAGTAGAGGATGAACTTGCCGATGTTCATCCGGGCGACCCCGGCCGGGAAGCTGATGAACGTCCGGACGATCGGCAGCAGCCGGCCGATGAAGACCGTCGCCGAGCCGTGGCGCTCGAAGAACGAATCGGCGAGCTCGATCTCGTGCGGGCGGATGAGCAGGTACTTCCCGTAGCGCTCGAGGAACGGCCGGCCGCCATACGCGCCGATCGCATAGGCGACCAGTGAGCCGAGCGTGTTCCCGATCGTCGCCGCGACCACCACGATCCAGAAGTTCCACGCCCCGCCGGTGAGCGGCTCGATCTGGGTCGGGTCCGACACCAGGAAGCCCGCGTACGGGAGGATCAACTCGGAGGGCAACGGGACCATCGCCGACTCGATGGCCATCGCGACGAGCACGCCGAGGTAGCCGACGGCCCCGTAGAGGCCGTTGAGGAACGGGATGACGATCTCGTCGATGAACGCGAGCAAGCCGGCCTCACGATGAGGGGAATCAAGGGACGCCGCCAAGGGTAGCCGACTATCCTCGGCACGGTGAGTGAGCCAGAGGTCCCGCATTTCTACCCGGACCGACGGGCGACGTCGACGGTCGTGCTGACCGGGGCGGACCTGACGATCGCGGAGGTCGAGGCGGTCGCCCGCGATGGGGCGCCGGTCGCGCTCGACGTCCACGCCCGGGAGCGGATGCAGGAGGCGCGCGACGTCATCGAGACCCTGGTCGCCGAGGGCGCCGTGGTCTACGGCGTGACGACCGGGTTCGGCGACCTCGCGACGACATTCGTCGACCCCGAGCGATCAGGCGAGCTCCAGCGCCGGCTGCTCATGAGCCACGCGGCCGGCGTCGGGCGACCGTTCCCGCGGGAGATCGTCCGCGCGATGCTCCTGCTGCGCGCCAACACCCTCGCGCTCGGCCACAGCGGCTGCCGCCCGTTGATCGTGGACCGGCTCCTCGCGATGCTGGCCGGCGGGATCCACCCGGTCGTGCCCGAACAGGGCAGCGTCGGGGCGTCCGGGGACCTCGCGCCGCTCGCCCACCTGGCGCTGCCCCTCATCGGCCGTGGCGAGGTGGAGGTCGGCGGCCAGGTCGTGCCGGCCGGCGACGCCCTCCGCGATCTGGGCCTCGAACCGCTGACGCTCGGAGCGAAGGAGGGCCTCGCGCTGCTCAACGGCACGCAGCTGATGGGCGCGATCGGGGCGCTCCTGCTTGCCGACGCGGACCGGCTCGTGCGCACCGCGTCGGTCGTGGCCGCGATGAGCGTCGAGGCGCTGCTCGGGACGGACGTGGCGTTCGCCGCGGCCTACCAGCTCGCACGGCCGCATCCGGGCCAGGTCGCCGTCGCGGGGCAGCTCCGCCATCTCCTGCGCGACAGCGAGCTCCAGCGCAGCCATCACGCGTCCGTCCACAAGGTCCAGGACCCGTACTCCCTGCGCTGCGTGCCCCAGGTCCATGGCGCCGTCCAGGACGCCCTCGACCACCTCCGCCGCGTCCTGGACATCGAGCTCAACTCCGCGACCGACAACCCGCTCGTGTTCGCCGGCGGCGGGGTGGCCCCGGTCGATGCGCTCGCGACCGGCGGCGGCCGGGTCATCAGCGGCGGCAACTTCCACGGCGAGCCGATCGCGCTCGCGCTCGACTTCGCGAAGCTCGCGCTCGCCGAGCTGGGCTCGATCAGCGAGCGGCGGACGGCGCTGCTCGTCGACCCGCGCCTCAACGGCGGGCTGCCGCCCTTCCTGGCGGCCGGCTCGGGCATCGACTCGGGGATGATGATCTACCAGTACACGGCCGCCGCCCTGGCCAGCGAGCACAAGGTCCTCGCCCATCCCGCGTCGGTCGATTTCGATCCCGACGAGCGCCAACCAGGAGGATCACGTCTCGATGGGCGCGACCTCAGCCCGCCACGCGCGACTGGTCCTCGAGGGGGTCGAGCGGATCCTCTCGATCGAGCTGCTGGTCGCCACGCAGGCGCTCGATCTGCGCCTGGCGTCAGCCGACGCGCCGTCGCCGGGCGTCGGCGTGGGTGAGGCCCGGGCGCGGGTCCGAACGGCGGTGCCGCACCTCGACGAGGATCGCGAGCCTGGTCCGGACCTCGCGGCGGCGCTGGAGCTCGTGCACCGCGGCGCCCTCGTCGATCTCGCCGGCTGACCGATCCGGCACTGGTCAGCGCCCGAAGCGCCCCCGACTCGCCGCCTTGGCCGTGGCCGCGTCGGTCGTGGTCCGGAAGCCGGTCCGGCGCAGGAGCGAGTCGATCTCGGCGAGATACGGCTTGCCTTCCGGCCGTCCCTCGAGCCAGACGAGGTAGCCGGGGTCCACGCGGGCGATCTCCCCGATCGACCAGCCGAGATGGCGCCCGAAGTCCAGGACGCTGCCCATCGGTCGACCCGGCGGGCGGCCTGCCGCGCCCGTGCCGTCACGCTGGACCGGCCGGTCGTAGGGCTGATAGGCGGTGGCCTTCCGCTCGGCGTCCTCCGCCTGGGTCGGCGACGACGGGTCGGAGTGCTGTGGCCGTCGGCGCGCCTTGGCCGCACGGATCGGGTCGATCTCGTCGAGCTCGATGTCGTACTCGGCTCGCCGCACGGGGTCGCGGACACGGTCGAACGCAGCGTTGATCTTCATCATCCGCTTGGTCGCCGTCTCGCCCGCGATGTCCGGGTGGTACCGGCGCGCGAGCCGGCGATAGGCGGCCTGGATCGCGTCGTCGTCCACGCTCGGCTCGACCCCAAGCACGGAGTACGCGTCGTTGCCTCGAGCTGACACCCCGAATCCTTCCACGTCGCCTCGGTAGGTGTGACTACTGGGCTGCACACCCGCCGCCCGACGCGACTGTAGCAAACGGAAACGGCCACTCGGTACGTTTACACACCGTAGACTCACAAAACGTGGTGACGATACGCATCGTTGACGTGGCCGACGAGGCCGGCTTCGGCCGGATCCCGCCGTGTGCGGACCCCGGCTTCGACCACCGGACGTGCGACTACTGGGAGGATGCGGCGCGCGGATCGAAGGCGGCCCGGCTGGCCTGGCTGGAACGGTCCGCACCGGCGCCCGCGCGCGCCACCCGGCCCGTCCCGGACAATCCGTTCCTCGCAGACCTCGAGTCGTCCGCGGTCGCGAATCCATTCGCCCTGGATCGCACGCTGCAGAACCCGTTCCTCGACGAGGACGATGCCTCGGCCGTCCCGAATCCATTCGCCCCGACGACCGAGCGTCGGCCGGCGGTCCCGCCCGACGCCCCGCGCAAGCTGCAATTGCTCGCGCGCGGCCTCGGCGTCGCCGGGAGCTACGCGAAGGTCCTCGAACGCGACGACGTTCCGGCCGCCTACTGCCAGTTCGGTCCGCTGACCGCCTATCCGCGGGCACAGCAGACGCGCGACCTCTATCCGCGGCTGCCGGCCGCGCCACTTCCGGCGGTCATCACGTGCATCGCCACGACACCGGAGGCGCGGGGCGAGGGCCTGGCGCTGCGCCTGGTCCAGGCCGTCTGCGAGGACCTCGCGACGCGTGGCTTCGCCGCGGTCGAGGCCTACCCGGAGGTCGGCGACCCGGCCGGACGCCACGAGCGCGGCGACGCCCGCCTTCTGGGAGGCCGCCGGGTTCACCCTGGCGATCCCGGACGAGCGGTTCCCGGTGATGCGGCGGGAGCTGACCTGAGACCGCGCCGATCGGCAGGCCGCCGGACGCGAGGCGCCGCGGTCGCGCTCCTCGTCGTCGCACTCGGGTTGGTCGCCTGCGACGGCGACCCGGGCGGGACCGGAACGCCGGGCCCGACCAGCGCGGCCCCGAGCCCGAGCGTCCACCCGACGCAATCGGCCGCCTCGCCGTCGCCCGTGCCGACCCCATCAGGGAGTGGCGCGACCTCCGGCGGCGTCGCCGTCGACCTGTCGCTGCTCGATCACCTGCCCGCGACCGTCTATGGCCTGACGGTCGAGGCGGACGCCGAGACCTCCGCGAGCATCGCGGCGTCGCCAGGCCTGGCGACCGATGCTTCGGCCATCGCGATCGCACGCGTCGTGGCGACGGCCGGCGACGATCTCGCGGTCGCGAGCATCGTCCGTCTCCGGTCCGGTCCGTTCGATGCCGAGAGCTACGGGCGCTGGCGCACGACGTACGACGCGGCGGCCTGCGCACCAGCCGGCGGGGTGGCCGCGACGAGTCAGCGACAGGTCGACGGACGGACGGTCTTCGTCGCTGTGTGCAACGGCGGCGCGCAGACGTACCACGTCGCCCTGGGCGACGACATCCTCGTGTCGATCACCGCGATCGGCGAGCGGCAGCTGGGCGACCGGCTCGTCGCCGGCCTGCGGGAGTAGGCTCCGCGCATGTCCGGACCCCGTCCCGTCCGCGCGCCTCGCGGCCCGGAGATCTCCTGTCGCGGCTGGCCACAGGAGGCGGCCCTCCGGATGCTGATGAACAACCTCGACCCGGAGGTGGCCGAGGACCCCGACCATCTCGTCGTCTATGGCGGGACCGGTCGCGCCGCCCGGAGCTGGGATGCGTTCGACGCGATCGTCCGCGGAGCTGCGCGTCCTCGGCGACGACGAGACGCTGCTCGTCCAGTCGGGCAAGCCGGTCGGCGTGCTGCGGACCCACGAGTGGGCGCCGCGGGTCCTCATCGCCAACTCGAACCTCGTCGGCAAGTGGGCGACCTGGGAGCACTTCCGCGACCTGGAGCAGCGCCGGCCTGATGATGTACGGCCAGATGACCGCGGGCTCGTGGATCTACATCGGGACCCAGGGCATCCTGCAGGGCACGTACGAGACCTTCGCCGAGGCGGCCCGCCAGCACTTCGGCGGCACGCTCCGCGGGCACGGTCACGCTGACGGCCGGCCTCGGCGGCATGGGCGGCGCGCAGCCCCTCGCCGTGACGATGAACGACGGCGTCTGCGTCGTCATCGAGGTCGACGAGGCCCGGGCGCGCCGCCGGCTGGAGATCGGCTACGTCGACCGGCTGACCCACGACCCGGCCGAGGCGCTGGCCTGGGCCCGCGCGGCCGCGGCGGGTGGTGAGGCGGTCAGCATCGCCCTTGTCGGCAACGCGGCGGAGATCGAGCCGGCCTGGGCGGCGGCCGGCGAGCGGCTTCGACCTCGTGACGGACCAGACCTCGGCCCACGACGCCCTTGGCGGCTACGTCCCGGCCGAGATCGGCCTCGCCGACGCGCTCGAGCTGCGTGCCCGGCTGCCCGAGGAGTACCAGCGCCGCTCGCGCCGACGCGATGGCCGATCACGTCCGCGCGATGCTCGCGTTCCAGCGAGCCGGCGCGGTCGTGTTCGACTACGGCAACAACCTGCGCGCCCAGGCGGCCGAGGCCGGCGTGACCGACGCCTTCGACTACCCGGGGTTCGTGCCCGCGTTCATCCGGCCGCAGTTCTGCGAGGGACGCGGCCCGTTCCGCTGGGCAGCGCTGTCCGGCGACCCGGCCGACATCCGGCGCACCGACGAGGCGGTCCTCGAGCTGTTCCCGGACGACGCCGGCCTGCGGCGCTGGATCGAGATGGCCCAGGCGCGCGTCCCGTTCCAGGGCCTGCCGGCCCGGATCTGCTGGCTCGGCTACGGCGAGCGGGCCCGGGCCGGCCTCGCCTTCAACGAGCTGGTCCGGACCGGCGAGGTCAGCGGCCCCGATCGTCATCGGGCGCGACCACCTCGACGCGGGCTCGGTCGCGTCACCCAACCGCGAGACCGAGGCGATGCTCGACGGCTCCGATGCCGTCGCGGACTGGCCGCTCCTCAACGCCCTCGTGAACACGGCGGCCGGGGCGACGTGGGTCTCGATCCACCACGGCGGCGGGGTCGGGATCGGCTACAGCCAGCACGCCGGGATGGTGGTCGTCGCCGACGGCACGGACCTCGCGGCCCAGAAGCTGGAGCGCGTCCTCACCACGGACCCGGCGATGGGCGTCCTTCGCCACGTCGACGCCGGCTACGAGCGGGCGATCGAGGTCGCCCGCGAGCGCGGCGTCCACGTCCCGATGCCCCCGGCGGTCAGCGACCCGGCGGATCGATCGGGCTGACGGGCGGGAGCTCGATGTCGGCCTCCGCCAGCGCCGCCGCCGGATCGCCGCGGCAGGCTCATCGTCGACCGGCGCCGGCATCTCGCGGAGCGTCCGGACCGGCGTGATCAGCAGCGGGACCACCGCCAGGAACGAGCCGAGCGGCACCGATCCAGATCGCCTCGTGGACGCCGAGCGTCGTCGCGATGATCCCGCCGAGGATCGAGCCGAGCGGGATCGTGCCCCAGACGACGAACCGCATCGTGGCGTTCATCCGGCCCTGCATCGGCGCCGGCGTGATGGCCTGCCGGAAGCTGACCTGGTTGATGTTGTAGACGACCGCGGACAGACCGGCAGGAATCCGACGGCGACGAGGAACGGGATCGGGGAACGCCTTCGGCGCGATCGCGATGAGGAGCAGGGCCGGGGCGCTGAGGAACATCGAGACCACGATCGGCCGGCCCGAGGCCGAGCAGCGCGCGTGACGCGGCTCGCGGTCAAGCGCCCCGACGATCGACCCGACGTTGCCGAGGCCGAAGACGATCCCGATCTCGCCCGGCGTGAGGCCGAGGTCGCGGACGGCGTAGACGATGAAGGTCGCCATGGCGATCGTTGCCGAAGAGGTTCGCGGTCCCGGTGGAGGCCGCGATGCCGCGCAGGTACCGGTTGCCGAGCACGTAGCGGAGGCCGGCCGCGACCTCCTGGCGCAGGCTCTCGCGCGGCTGGCCGTGCTCGTCGACGTGCCGATCGGGCGTCGGCTCCTCGCGCCGGATGAGGAAGACGAAGAGGCCCGACAGCGACGAAGCTGACCGAGTCGACCACGATCGCGATCGGCGCCGTCACGACCCCGATCAGGCCGCCGCTGAGCGCCGGGCCGGCGGTCTGGGCGACGGTCCGCGAGACCTCGAGCTTGCCGTTGCCGTCGACCAGCTGGTCGCGATCGACGAGCGACGGCAGGTAGGACTGGTAGGCGACATCGAAGAAGACCGTCAGCGTGCCGACTGATGAACCCGACGACGTAGAGCTGCCAGATCGTCAGGACGCCGAGCGCGTACGCGATCGGGATCGAGGCGCAGGCATCGCCGCCCGCCCGAGGTCGCCGACGATCAGGATCGGGCGTCGCCGCAGGCGGTCGACCCAGGCGCCGGCCGGCAGGCTGAACAGGATGAACGGCAGGAACTCGATCGTCCCGAGCAGGGCGACCTCGAACGGCGTCGCATCCAGCAGGATGACGGCGACCAGCGGGATCGCGAGCAGGCTGACCTGCGTGCCGAACTGGCTGATGGTCTCGGCCGTCCACAGCCGGACGAAGTCGCGGGTTGCCGCAGCACGCTGGCCGGAGGGGCGCTCACGGCCGGCAGTCTACCGCGCGATCCTTCGCGCTCATGTCGGCCGTCTCGTCGCCGTGTCGCGAGGCGTTAGCATCGACGCGTGCTCATCGAGTCCGTCCCGAACGTGTCCGAGGGGCGGCGGCTCGACGTCGTCGACCGGCTGGCCGAGGCGATCGAGTCGGTGCCGGAGCGTCCACCTGCTCGACCGGACGAGCGACGCCAGCCACAACCGGTCCGTCTTCACGATGGCCGGCGAGGACGGGCCCGTCACGCGAGGCGCTCGAGCGGCTCGTCGCGGCCGCGATCCACGAGATCGACATGGACGTCCACAGCGGCGAGCACCCGCGCATCGGGGCCGTCGACGTCATCCCGTTCGTGCCGCTCGGCGCCACGACGATGGACGACTGCGTCGAGCTCGCCCGGGCGTTCGGCGGAGCGGATCGCGACCCGGTTCGAGCTGCCGGTCTACCTGTACGCGCAAGGCCGCGCTCCGCCCCGACCGGGTGAAGCTGGCCGACGTCCGCCGCGGCCAGTACGAGGGGCTGCAAGGCGGAGATCGACCAGCGCGGCCGCGAGCCGGACTTCGGGCCTGGCGCGGATGCACCCGTCGGCCGGCGCGGTCGCCGTCGGCGCGCGGCCGTTCCTCATCGCCTACAACATCAACCTCGAGTCGGAGGACGTCGACCTGGCCAAGCGGATCGCCCGGCGCGTCCGCGAGTCAGGCGGCGGCCTCCCGAAGGTCCAGGCCAACGGCTTCTGGCTCGAGGAGCTGCGCCGGGCGCAGGTGTCGATGAACCTGCTCGACTTCGAGGTCGACGCCGCTGTGGGTCGTCTGGGAGACGGTCCGCGAGCTCGCCGCCGAGGATGGCGTCGAGCTGGCCGAGTCGGAGCTCATCGGGCTCGCCCCGCTGGCCTCGTTCCTCGCGGTCGCCGATCATGCGGGCGCGCCACGCGACGACGAGATCGAGGACCGGCTGGCGGCCGCCGCGGCCTTCCTCCGACTGCGCGACTTCTCGCCGATGCAGGCCCTCGAGCTGCGACTGGAGGCCGCTCGGGCCGGTCGGCCGGGCTGAGCGGCGGCACCGATGAGCGGATTGTTCCGGGTCATCAAGGGCGGTCGCACCGACGAGTCGACGCCGGGACTGCTGATCGTCGGGGCGGCCGAGATCGCGACCCTCGCCGGCGGCGTCCGGCGCGGGCGCGGCGCAGGGCGAGATCGGGCGACTGACCGCGGCGGACGTCGGCGGACCCGATGCCCCGGGCGCCCCGGTCGTCGCGGGCTGGGAGGGACGCATCGCCGCGGTCGGGCCGCGTGCCGTCGGTCGAGGCGGCACTCGTCGCCGACGGCTTGCCGCTCGGCCGTTTCGCGCGACTGGACGCCCGCGGGCGGATCGGTGACGCCCGGCCTCGTCGACCCGCACACGCACCTGCTGTTCGCGGGCACGCGCGAGGCCGAGCTCGTCCTGCGCCAGCGCGGCGCCGGCTACCTCGAGATCCTGGCAGCCGGCGGCGGCATCCTCGCCACGGTCGCCGCGACGCGCGCGGCCAGCACCGACGACCTGCTGGTCCACGGCCGGCGCTGGCTCGACGAGATGCTCGGGCACGGCGTGACGACGATCGAGGCGAAGTCCGGCTACGGACTGGACATCGAGACCGAGATCCGGCTGCTGGATGCGGCTCACCGGCTCGGACGCGAGGGTCCGATCGACGTCGTGCCGACCTTCCTCGGCGCCCACGCGGTCCCGCCGGAGTTCCGCTCCCGGCCGGACGGGACCGAGGCCTACGTCCGGGCCGTGATCGAGGAGCAGCTGCCCGGCGTCGCCGCCCACGGCCGGGCCCGATTCTGCGACGTGTTCTGCGAGGAGGGGGTCTTCAGCGCGGACCAGTCCCGGCGGATCCTGACCGCGGCCATCGGCTACGGGATGACGCCGCGCCTGCACGCCGACGAGCTGTCACCGTCCGGCGGGGCCGAGCTCGCGGCCGAGCTCGGGGCCGCGTCCGCCGATCACCTGGCCACGCCGTCGGACGCCGGCATCGCGGCGATGGCCGGTGCCGCGGCCGGCGGCCGGCCGGTCGTGGCGACCCTGCTGCCGGCGACGACCTGGTTCCTGATGAAGGACCACCACGCGCCCGCGCGAGCGTTCATCGATCGCGGGGTGCCGGTCGCGATCGGCACGGACTTCAATCCGGGCACGTCGCCGACGGCCAGCCTGCCGCTGGCGATGACGGCCGCCTGTGTCGGGCTTCGGATGACGCCGGACGAGGTGCTGTCGGCCGTCACGATCAATGCCGCGCGGGCCCTGCTGCTCGAGGACGAGATCGGGTCGATCGAGCCGGGCAAGGTCGCCGACCTCGCGATCTGGCGGGTTCCGACGACGGCCCAGATCCCCTACTGGCCGGCGGCCGACCTTGTCCGGACCGTCGTCAAGCGCGGGCGGGTCGTCCTCGACCGAGCCTGAGGATCAGGCCTGCTTGCCGCGCGACTCCAGGAGCACGGCGGTCGTCTCCGCCGGCAGGCTCGTGGCGGTCACCGAGAGCTTCGGCTGGACCGTCGGCTCGGCGCCCATCTCGTGGAAGAACTTCTTCAGGGCCTCGGCGCATTCGGGATCGGTCACGTCCTCGCACAGTGGCATGGGGACGACGATGCTCGGGTCGAGCTGCGCGACGAGCGCCGCGGCACGCATGGGTGTGAGGCGCCCGCCGAGCGGCACGCAGCACGATGTCGACGGAGCCGATGTCGCCGAGCTTCTCCTCGGACAGCTCGTGGCCGATGTCGCCAAGGTGGATCGTGTGCAGGCCGTCGATCTCGACCACGAACGCGACCTGCTTGCCGCCGGTCGCTCCCTTCTCGTCGTCCCGGTACGTCCGGACGCCGGTCACGAGGACGTCCTTGACCTCGTACTCGCCCGGACCGTCGAGGACGAACGCGTCGTCCAGGCTCGACGGCAGGAGCGTGTGGCCGTCGCGCGACGGCTTGCCCTTGGCGCGCGGCAGCTTCGTGTCGTCGGGATGGCTGAAGGTGACGATGTCGCCGGTGATGCCCCGGCCGGTCGGTCCGACGACCGACTGATAGGGGTCGGTCACGACGACCGCGTCGCGGCCGCGAAGTCGGACGCAGGTCCGTCCATACCAGGTGACTTCCATCGCCTCGATTCTGACACAGCGCAGTGCACTGCCGCTTGCGCCGGAAAAGGAAGACCGGAGGCGCCTGCCCAATCGGCGCCTCCGGTCGGAGGGAGGGAGGATGGAACCTTGCGGGTTCGTCCGATCGCTACGCTACGTCCGGCCGATTCAGCCACGAGATGGCAAGCGGTTAAGAAAGCGATACGCATCCCGGGAGCGCCGCACGGGCCGACCGGAGCGGGCCTCCCCGGACCATCGGACGGTGGGGCGAATCGGGGACCTCGTGCGACAATCCGCCGATGCAACTCCCCCCTCGAGTGCGGGTCCGAACGGGTCCGCGCCTCCTCCTTGTCCTTCTGTCCATCGTCGCGTTCACGGCGACCGCGTGCGGTCCATCGAACGCGAGTCCATCGCCGACCGGCGCCCCGTCGGGCGCCCCGACGGCGAGTACCGGCGGCTCGGCCGCGCCGTCGAGCGGCCCGTCGGCCGTCGTCGATGAGAACGCGGTCCTCGACGAGATCGAGACCCAGGTCGCGGCGCTCCGCGGCCTGCAGCCGACGGCCAAGGTCGGCCGCGAGATCATCGATGAGGATCAGCTCCGGACGATGCTCACCGCGGACTACGACAAGGACAGTCCGCCGGCCTACGTGGCCGCGACCGAGCGCATGTACAAGGCGCTCGGGCTGCTGCCCGCGGACGCCGATCTCAAGAAGATGCAGCTCGACCTCCTGAGCGCCGGCGTGGCCGGCTTCTATCGCAACGACGAGAAGAAGATGTTCGTCGTGTCGCGGAGCGGGTCGCTCGGCCCCGAGGACGAGATCACGTACGCGCACGAGTACACGCACGCACTCCAGGACCAGCACTTCTCGGTCTTCACCGACCAGGAGAAGGTGCTCGACAAGACGGACTGGTTCCTCGCCCGGCAGGCCATCTACGAGGGTGATGCGAGCGTCCTCATGTCCTACTGGGCAAACGCCAACCTGACCGCCGCGGAGGTGGCCGAGGTCAGCAACGCCGCGTTGGATCCGGCCCAGCAGGCGGTCATCGACCAGATGCCGGCGATCCTGCGCGAGACCCTGCTCTACCCGTACACGACCGGCGCCTTCTACGTCCTGGGGGCGCAGATGTCCGGTGGCTGGCCGTCCGTCGATGACTTCTACGACAAGATGCCCGAGTCGACCGAGCAGATCCTCCACGTGGACAAGTACCAGTCCGGCGAGGTGCCCGTCGCGGTCACCCTGCCGAAGGACCTGGCCAAGGACCTCGGGAAGGGCTGGACCGTGCCGCTCGAGGACACGTTCGGCGAGCTGCAGACGGGCATCTGGCTGACCGAGGGCGGCGTTCCCTCCGCGACGGCCAAGGAGGCCGCGGCCGGCTGGGGTGGCGACCGCCTCGCGGTGATCAACGGGCCGGACGGGGCGTGGGCGCTGGCGATGAAGACGGCGTGGGACACACCCGAGGACGCGGCCGCTTTCGAGGCCGCCGCGAGCACGGCGCTCGCCAAGGCCGGTGGGCCGGCACAGGTGCTCCCCGGTGAGGGCGGCAACGTCCGCTGGGTGGTCGTCGGCAACGACGACGCGACCCTCGGCAAGGTTGCGGGCGTCCTGGGCCTGGCCGGCTAGCCCGGGTCGCGCCCGGCGCGGCCGACCTACATCGAGTCCGGCGCAGAGATCCCGAGAAGCCCGAGCGCGTTCGCCAGGGTGACCCGGGCTGCGCTCGCAAGGGCCAGTCGTGATGCCGATCGCGCTGGCTCGGTCTCGTCGACCACGCGGGCATCGCGGTAGAAGGCGTGGAACGTCGTCGCGAGCTCGGTCGCGTAGGCCGTGACGCCCTGCGTCTCCTCGGCCGCGACGGCGTCCTCGACGACCTCGGGGAAGCGCGCGACCGCCCGGGCGAGGGCGGCCTCGGGCGCGGCGGACAGTGCTCCGGTCACGTCGGCGGCCGGGCTGAGGCCGACGCCCTCCGCCTTGCGCACGATCGACGCGATCCGCGCGTGCGCGTATTGGACGTAGTAGACGGGGTTCTCGTTCGTCTGCTTCTTGGCGAGTTCGATGTCGAAGTCGATGCTCGAGGTCGGCGACCGTGAGGCGAACGACCAGCGCGCCGCGTCGACACCGACCTCGGCGAGCAGCTCGTCGAGCGTGATGAACTCGCCGGCCCGCTTCGACATCGAGACCTCCTGACCGTCCCGCACGAAGCGGACCCAGGAGTAGAGCTTCATCTCGACGGCATCCTGGTCGTAGCCCATGGCGGCCGCCGCGTTCCGGACCCGCGCCACCGTCCCATGATGGTCGGCACCCCAGATGTAGATGAGGTGATCGAAGCCGCGGCTGAACTTCTCGGTCACGTAGCCGATGTCGGCCGCGAAGTAGGTCGGCTCGCCGTTCGAGCGGTTGATCACGCGGTCCTTGTCGTCGCCGAAGTCCGTCGAGCGGAACCAGAGCGCCCCGTCCTGCTCGTAGACGTGGCCGCGCTCGCGCAGCCGCTCGACCGCCCGGTCGACCCAGCCGTCCTCGTGGAGCCGGGCCTCGCTGGTCCAGACATCGAAGCGGACGCCGAGGGCCGTCAGGCTGGCTTCGATGCCCTCGCGGACCCGGCCCGCCGCCCAGTGCCCGACGATGCCGTCGGTGTCGGCGTCCGGCGCGGTCGCCTGCGACCAGATGTCGTCGGGCAGCGCGTCCGCGAGCTCGCGCACGTAGTCGCCCTTGTAGCCATCCTCGGGGACCGGCTCGCCCCGCCGGAGCGCGACGACCGACGCGCCGAGGTTCCGGATCTGACCGCCGGAGTCGTTGAAGTAGTACTCGCGCGTGACCTTCTGTCCGCCGGCCTCGAGCACACGGCTCAGCAGGTCGCCGACGAAGGCGCCCCGGGCGTTGCCGATGTGGAGCGGCCCGGTCGGGTTGGCCGACACGAACTCCACGTTGACGACGCGCGGCGTCGCGGTCACCCGGCCCCACGCCGCCGGCTCGCGGAGGATGCTCGCGATGACCGACTCGAGCGTCCGGTCTGTTACGCGCAGGTTGAGGAACCCTGGCGGGGCGACCTCGGCCGAGGCGATCGGCGTCGACGCCGGGTCGTCGGCGGCAAGCCCGGCCAGGGCCGTCTTGAGCGCCTCGGCGATCGCGAGCGGCGCCATCCTGTACGGCCGCGCGAGCTTCATCGCGAGGTTGCTGGCGAAGTCGCCGTGCTCGGGTTCGGCCGGATGCTCGACCTCGACGGGTGGGCGCGGAGTGTCGTCGGGGAGCGGCGGCAGGGTGCCGTCAGCGATGGCCCGATCCCAGGCACGCCGGACCGCATCGCGGACCTGGGTCCGGATGGGGGTCATGACGTCGGGTGCTTCAGGCGGGGCGCTCACGGGGCCACATGGTAGCCCGCGCCCTTAGAAGGTTGTCGAGGCGATCACGATGCGTTCCCCCGGCGCCACGAGGGTCACCGCGCCACCGAAGGACGCCTCCACCGACGCGATGGTCTCGGCCGGATCGAACCCCATCTGGAGGTGGGTGAGGAGGACGGCCCCGACGCCGGTCCGCGCTGCCAGGGCGCCGACCGCCGGGCCGTCGAGGTGCCCGGCGCCGGCCGGGACCGGGCCCGGCCCGAAGGAGACCTCGGTCAGCAGGACGTCCCCCGGCCGGATGAGCGGCTCCAGGTCCTCCGCGTGTCCGCAGTCGCCCGAGTAGACGAGCCCGACGCCGTCGGACGACACGCGGAATGCGTAACTGTCGTCGGTGTGCCGGACCTTGGCCGCCTCCACCTCGAACGGTCCGATCCTCAGCCGGCCCGGTCGCAGCACCTCGATGTCGAGCGCGGCCGCGCTGAAGCCCGGCTCCGCGTGGAGCGCGTCGATCCGATCGCCGAGCCCGGCCGGACCGATGACCCGGGCGCGCCCGGGTGGCTTGAGCTGCCAATGGAGGTAGTGGCGGAACGACACGAGGTCGACGAAGTGGTCCGGGTGGAGATGCGAGATGAGCGTGGCCAGAAGGCGCTCCGGTGGCACCTCGCCCGCGACGTTCGGGAACGCGCCCTGCCCGAGATCGAGCAGCAGGTAGGAGGCCAGGTCGGCCGACCGGACCAGGTAGGACGCGCCGAGGGCGCCCGGCCGGTCGCTGTATGAGGGACCGGCTCCCGCCACGAACAGCTCGAAGGACGTGTCCTGCGAAGTCACGTCGAGAAGCCTAGCGTGGCGGCGGGATCAGGAACCGTCGGCGCCCGGCTTGGTCGCGCCGAGCGGGACCATGGCACGCTCGGCGCCACGACGAAACCACAGCGACTCGAACCCGGCTGCCCCGGCGTAGCCGTAGCCGTCCGCCAGCGCGAAGGCGAAATGTTCAGCGCGGTGCGAGTCGGTGCCGATGGTGATCCGCTCCCCGCCGAGCTCGCGGAACCGCGCGACTGTCGCCGGTGACGGGTAGGACTCGCCCGGCGGCTGACGCAGGCCGCTGGTGTTGATCTCGAGGGCCGTCCCGGAGTCGACGAGCGCCCGCAGGATCGGGTCGAGCAGCTCTGGCGCGGTCGCGAGGTCCGCCGCGGTCACATGGGGCGCGAGGAAGCGCTTCACGAAGTCGATGTGGCCGAGCGTGTCGAACAGGCCGGAACGGGCGGCCGCCTCCACTTCGACGTAGTACGGCTCGACGATCTCGGCGAGGGATCGCCCGGCGACCCAGGCGGCGACGCGGGCCGGCGTGAACGGCGAATCGGCGCCGATATGCACCGAGCCGATGATGAAGTCGTAGGCGTGGCGTCGGATGTGGGCGCGGATGTCGTCATCGAAGTCGCGTTCGTACGTGAGCTCCGTCCCGAATCGGATGGCGACGCCCTGCGGGGCCCAGCGTTCGGCGGCCTTGCGGACCTGTCGCTCGCGCTGGTCGAACGTCGAGTACGAGTAGGCCGGCGCCCCCGGCCGGAAGTCGACGTGGTCGGTGATGGCGAGCTCGGCGATCCCACGCTCGACCGCCTGGCGGGCGTACTCGTCGATCGGGACATCGCTGTCATGCGAGAGGTCCGTGTGCAAGTGGGCATCGAGGGGCAGGTCGCGCGCCTGGCGGTCGGTCACCCCGCGATGAGACCCAGCTCGTGGCCGACCGCATCGAAGGCCGCCAGCGCCTGGTCGAGCTGGACGTCGGCGTGGGCCGCGGTCACGATCGTCCGGAGGCGCGACTTCTCGATGGCCACGGTCGGGAAGACGACCGGCTGGACGAAGATGCCCTCGTCCATCAGTCGCGCGCTGAATCGCCCGGCGGTGTCGGGGTCGCCCATCATGACCGGCGTGATCGGCGTCTCCGACCGCCCTGTGTCGAAGCCCAGGCGCGTGAGCTCTGCCTTGAACCGGCGCGTGTTCGCCCAGAGCCGTTCCCCGAGCTCGGGCTCCTCCTCCATCACCCGGATCGCCTCCCGGCAGGCGGCCACGACCGCCGGCGGATGCGAGGTCGAGAAGAGGAACGGCCGGGACCGCTGCGTGAGGATCTCGCGCAGGGCCAGGCTGCCCGCCACGTAGCCGCCGAGCGAGCCGACCGCCTTCGACAGCGTCCCGACCTGGATGTCGACGCGGCCGTGGAGGCCGAAGTGGTCGACGGTGCCGCGGCCGTTGCGCCCGAGGACCCCCGAGGCATGGGCGTCGTCGACCATCACGGCCGCCCCGAACGCCTCGGCCGCCTCGACGATCCCGGGGAGTGGCGCGATGTCGCCGTCCATGCTGAACACCCCGTCGGTCACGACGAGGATGAGCCGATGGGGTGAGCCCGAGCCGTCCCGGCCCTGCTCGCGGGCCTCGCCCAGGATCGCGTGCAGGGCCTCGACGTCGGCGTGGGGATAGACCTTGCGCGGCGCCTTCGAGAGGCGCATCCCATCGATGATCGAGGCGTGGTTGAGCTCGTCGGAGACGATCAGGTCGGTCTCGCCGGTCACGGTCGGGATGACACCGGTGTTGGCCGAGAACCCGGACTGGAACGTCAGGACGGCGGGCGTGCCCTTGAAGGCTGCGAGCTCGGCCTCGAGGGCCTCGTGCATCGCCATCGTGCCGGCGATCGTCCGGACCGCGCCGCTGCCCACCCCGAACTCGCGGACGGCCTGGAGGACCGCCTCGCGCAGGCGCGGGTGGTGGGTCAGGCCGAGGTAGTCGTTCGACGAGAGGCTGATGAGTCGTCGCTCGTCGATCGAGACGATCGGCCCCTGGGCGGACGACATGACGCGCAGCGGCCGGTAGAGATGGCGCTCGCGGAGCGCGGCGATCTCCTCGCCGAGGAACCCGAGCGGGTCCGGGCGGGTGGCGGGGCTCCGGCCCGGAGTCGCGTCGCTGTCGCTCATGCGGCCCAGTCCATGATGACCTTGCCCGAATCCCCGTCGCGGGCTGCCGCGAACGCCGCCTCGAAGTCCCGGAACCCGAATCGATGGGTGATGACCGGCCGGATGTCCAGCCCTGACTGGAGCATGACCGTCATCTTGTACCAGGTCTCATACATCTCGCGACCGTAGATGCCACGCAGGGTCAGCATCTTGAAGACGATCGCATTGAGGTCGAGCGACACGTCCCCGGACGGCAGTCCGAGCTGCGCGATCCCGCCGCCGTGGGCCATGGCCGCGATCGCAGCCGCGGAGCGCCGACGCGCTGCCCGACATCTCGAGCGCGACATCGAAGCCCTCCACCATGCCGAGTCCGGCGCCGACCTCGCGCAGGTCGCGTTCGCCCGGGTCGACGGCGATCGTGGCGCCCATCCGGAGGGCCAGCTCGCGTCGGTAGGCGTTCGGCTCGCTGACGACGACGTGCCGGGCACCGGCGTGGCGGACGACGGCCGTCGCCATGAGGCCGATCGGTCCGGCGCCGCTGATGAGCACGTCCTCGCCGAGGATGGGGAAGGCGAGCGCGGTGTGGACGGCGTTGCCGAACGGGTCGAAGATCGCGGCGATCTCGGGGTCGACGCCCGGCCAGTGGTGCCAGATGTTGGTCATCGGGAGGGCCACGAACTCCGCGAACGCGCCGTCGCGGCCGACGCCGAGGCCGATCGTATTGGCACACAGGTGGCGCCGGCCGGCCAGGCAATGGCGGCAGCGGCCGCACACGACGTGGCCCTCGCCGCTGACGAGGTCGCCGGGGTGGAAGTCCACGACATTCGCCCCGACCGCCACGATGTCACCGACGAACTCGTGTCCGACCACCAGCGGCGGGTGGATCGCCGTCTGCGCCCACGGATCCCATGCCTCGATGTGGAGGTCCGTGCCGCAGATGCCGGTCTTCCGGACCCGGATGAGGACGTCGTTGATGCCGATGACCGGCTCCGGGACCTCTGTCAGCACGAGCCCGGGCCCCGGCCCGGCCTTCACGAGGGCGAGCATCTGCGTACCGTACGGCACGCGAGACTGCCGGGTCGGGTCCGCGGTCGCTCGCCGCCGGTCAGCTCGGGCTGGCGCTCGGCGAGGCCTCGGGGCTGGCGCTCGGGGAGGCCACACTGGGCGACGCCGATGCGCTCGGCGAGGCCGATGTGCTTGGTGCTGCCGAGCCGCTGGCACTCGCGCTCGGCGCGGCCGAGCCGCTGGGACTCGCGCTCGGCGACGCCGACGGGCTGGCGCTCGGCGTCGGGGACGGCGCCGCGCACTGTGGCTCGGGGTTCGTCCGTTCGCCCCAGATGTTCCAGAACTCCAGGATCGCGGCGGTGTCGAGCGTCTGGAGCGGCAGGACACGGCCCCACACGAGGGCCGCGAACGGTGTCGCCATCTCGTCGAACCGCGTGACCACCGGACCCTGGCTCGTTCCAGGGGTGATGTTGCAGACCGGGCTGGGTGGGAACGCGTCGAAGAACGCCCGGAGCGCCTGTTGGCCCGCCGGGGTTGCGCCCTCGCTGTCTCCCCGGTACAGCAGGACCAGGGCGCCGTGCTCCAGGTTGTGGACCCAGCCCTGCGGGATGGTCTTGTCATTCACGCCGTAGAACCGCGCCGGGATCGGGCCGAGGCCGGCCGCGAAGTAGTGGTTGCCCGACGCCGGCGGGCAGTACGTGTACTTGACGACCTCGCCGGGCGGGACGTGCAGTCGGCCCATGTCGTCCTGGACGTAGCCAGGCGCCGGGCTGGCGCCCGGCAGGGGGCTCGCCGTCGGCGTCGGCTCCCAGATGTTCGTGCACTGGAACAGCGGCCGCGACGCCGAGTAGATGAAGAACACGCCGATGAGCGCCACGCCCGCGATGGCGGCGATCCCGATGATCGTGCCGCGGTGCCGTTCGGCGAACGAGCGCTGGTAGTACGTCGAGCGGGTGCGGCGACCGGTCCGGGCCGTCCCGGTCGGCCCCGTGCTGGGGCGCGGCGTGCCCGACGCGCGGGACGTGGTGCCCGACGAGGCACCAGGCCCGGTCGACGTCTTCGAGACCGTCTCGTCGGTCGACGATGCACTCGATGTCGGGCCTGTCGCCGGGGGCGTCGCGGGCGGCCGGGGAGTCGCGCCGGTCGGGGTGCTGCCGGGGCGCCCCTGGCGCCGGCGGGAGGGTTTGCTCACGGATGGATGCCTCAGATGCGGTCGATGGGGTCGCCGGATGACGCTCGGACCCGGCGGCGACGGTGGCCGCGCGCCGTGAGGGTACCGCCCACCGGGCAGATCGCGTGCGGAAGGCGGGATCCGCGGGCTCGGGCAGACGCCGGTCGGGTCGTGGTCACGGCTCGCTCAGGTAGGTTCGGACCTCCGGCTTGAGCAGCCCGCGGAACAGCAGGCCCGCCAGGGCCCCGACGAAGATCGCCTCGATGCCGAGCTGGCTGATCGCCAGCAACGGGATGAGCGGGATCGTCAGGCTGGCCAGTCCCAGCGCGAGTCCGCGAGCCGCCTGCTTGCGCTGCAGGACGAGCGTGATCGTGAAGATCGTGTAGGCGAGCAGCACCATGACCACGACGCCCGTCAGGCTGACCGGTGCGGCGATGGCCTGGTCGACCACGAATCGCAAGCTCAGACCGATGCCCGCGAGGATCAACAGCGCATAGACGAGGAACAGGCGGATGCCGCCGGGCATCTCGCGGATTCGTTGCCACATGGGGTGCGCATCGTACCGGAAGGTCCGCACCGATCCCGGCGCTTGCCATGACCGGGCCCGACGGCCACCCTACGCAGCCATGGGACAGGAGACCGCCCGAACGTGACCGCCGATGTGCCCGGCTGGGTTCGCGACGCCGTCTTCTACGAGATCTTCCCCGATCGGTTCGCGGCCAGCGAACGGGTCCCGAAGCCCGGCCCGCTCGAGCCATGGGACGCTCCGCCGACGTTCCACGGGTTCAAGGGCGGCGACCTGCTCGGGATCGTCGAGCACCTCGCCGACCTCGAGGACCTCGGGGTGACGGCGCTCTATCTCACCCCGATCTTCCAGTCCGCGTCGAACCATCGATATCACGCCTACGACTACCTGGCGGTCGACCCGCTGCTGGGCGGCGACGCGGCGTTCCGGGAGCTCCTCGACGCCGCTCATGCCCGCGGCATGCGGGTCATCCTCGACGGCGTCTTCAATCACAGCGGACGCGGGTTCTGGCCGTTCCACCACGTCCTGGAGAACGGCGCCGCGTCGCCGTATCGGAACTGGTTCCACGTCGACGGCGCCGCCCTCGACGCGGGCCGACAGCTGGAGGCGTACCCGCCGCCCGGGGCGCCGACGAGCGTCCTCGGCTACCAGGCCTGGTGGGGCCTGGCGGCACTGCCCAAGCTGAACACCGACGAACCGGAGGTCCGCGAGTACCTGCTCCGCGTCGCCGAGCACTGGCTTCGGTTCGGCATCGACGGCTGGCGCCTCGACGTCCCCGAGGAGATCAAGGACCCGCCCTTCTGGCAGGAGTTCCGGCGGCGCTGTCGCGCGATCCGACCCGATGCCTACCTCGTCGGCGAGGTCTGGCACGTCGCGCCCGAGTGGCTGCAGGGCGACCAATTCGATGCCCTGATGGACTATCCGCTCGCGGAGGCGATCCTCGGCTTCGCGGGCGGTTCGCGACTCGACATGGCGGTCGTCCGGAGCCACCAGGAGTTCGCGACGAACATCTGGCCGCTCGACGGACCGGCATTCGGCCGGCGGCTGGCCGATCTGCTGGCGGCGTACGAACCGGCGGTCATCGCGGCCCAGCTGAACCTCCTCGGGTCCCACGACACGCCGCGGATGCGCACGGTCCTCGGCGACGACCTCGCGGGCGTCCGGCTGGCGACGCTCATCCAGATGACCCTGCCCGGGGCGCCCTGCATCTACTACGGCGACGAGATCGGGATGGCCGGCGGCAAGGACCCCGACTGTCGCCGCGCCTTCCCATCCGACCAGGTCGCGTGGGACCACGACCTGCGGACATTCGTCCGCGCCCTCATCGGGGCCCGCGCGAGCGACCCGACGTTGCGGGCCGATCGCGTCGACATCGTCGCGGCGGCGGGTGGGGCGGTCGCCTATCAACGCCGGCTCGACGACCGGCGGTCGGTCGTCGTCGTCAACGCCGGCGACGACGCGGCACGACTCGAGCTGCGGCTCGACGTCGCCGACGGCACCCGCCTCGAGCCCGTCGACCTGCCTGGTGGGTTCGGTGCGGTCGGTGGTGATCTGGTGACGTCTGGTGGGGTCGTGGTCGTCGAGCTTGGTCCGCGGAGTGGTTCCATCCTCGGCGTGGGCTAGTCCCGACCCTATACTCGCGGCTCGATGGCGGATGTCCCACTCGAGCTGGACGCTGCTCTGGAGGGACGGCTGGCACGCGCCCTCGACATCGAGGGCAAGATCCCCCGGACGCTCGAAGCACTCGGGCCGGTCAGCGGCCGCGACGTCGTCCTCGTCGATGGCGATCCGGCGGCGGCACCGGACGGGATCCGGGCGCGACAGCTCCGCGAGCTCGACGCCCGCCTGACGGTCAGCGGATGGGGCGACCCGCCCCACGCGGACGTGCCCGACGCATCGGCCGACGTGGTGATCAGCTGCTGGACCGCGTTCCGTGGCGCCGACCGGGCCGAGCTCGACGAGGCGGGCCGGATCCTCCGCCCGGCCGGCCGGCTCCTCGTGGTCCACGACTACGGTCGCGACGACGTCTCGAGGCTCCTCGGCGAGCGGCCGGAGTACACGACCTGGAGCCATCGCGACGGGCCCTTTCTCACGCAGGGCTTCAAGATCCGCGTCGTCCATTGCTTCTGGACGTTCGAATCGATCGAGGACGGCCGGGACTTCCTCGACGCCGCGTTCGGGGCCGTGGGCCGGGCAGTCGGGGCCGACATGACGCGGCCGCGACTCACCTACAACCTCGCGGTCTACCACCGGACGTTCGAGGGCCCGAACGGGGCCTGACGCGAGAGACTGCTAGGCTTGCGGCCGTGTCGATCTCCGGCCAGGCGCGGCCGTCATCGCGTCCTCCCACCGACTCGCGTACCCGCCCCACCGGCCGGCGTGTCTCGCCCGGCGCGATCATGCTCGCGATCGCCCTGGTCGGGTCGCTTGCGTACGCCGCATATGCGCTGGCCAACCGCGACGCATCGATCCCGTTGCTGGCATCGGGGGCCGTGGTGCTCGGCATCGTGTTCGGGGCCCTGTCCGTGTACTGCCTTCGCGCGGTCTGGCGGGCGGGCCTCGCCGGGCGTGATGGCCGGGCGATCGCCCTGGGACATCCTCGGCGGCATCGCGGCGATGGTCGCGGCAGGCTGCGCGGCGGCCGCGATCATCCTCTTCCAGCTGATCAGTACGCCGGTCTGAGGCCGCGCGCGGCCGTCCGCCAGCGTCCCTGCACGGGCCCTCCTGATAGACTCAAATGGCCTGCCGCCGCCCTCGCCCCCATCGTCTAGAGGCCTAGGACGCCACCCTTTCAAGGTGGAGATCAGGGGTTCGAATCCCCTTGGGGGCACTCTTGCCGAACGGCGGGGCGGTCCCATGGCGGCGTTGTCGGCTCCGCGCGGCTCGCTCACGCACCATCGGGGTGCGCTCGCTCGCGTGCTCACCTCCGCCTTGCCCTGGAACAGCCGCGCCGCCCGGCGGATGCGTGGCACATCCCGGCGTTGTCGGCTCCGCGCGGCTCGCTCACGCACCATCGAGGTGCGCTCGCTCGCGTGCTCGCCTCCGCCTTGCCTTGGCGCCGGCGGAGTCGCCGGCCGATACGTGGCACATCCGGCGTTATCGGCTCCGCGCGCACCCTGACGCTGCTTGCTACCATCGCCGGGCGATGGACATCATGGGCATCCGGATCAACACGATCGTCGAGGACAACGTCGCGCGCCGATGCGACGGCTGCCACGAGGTCATCGACGGCACGCCCTGGCGGATCAACCTCCTGGACATCGTGGCGGCCGAGACGCCGGTCTCGTGGGCCGAGCGCCCGCTGATGAACCCGGGCCCATTCCAGTTCCATCCCGACCCGGCGCACGTGCGGACGTGGATGGCCGCGAAGGGGTATCGCTTCTGCCGGCGCGGCCAGGTCCGCGAGATCATGCGGCCGGTCCCGATCCCCGGCGAGACCGTCGAATGGGGCCTCTGCGACGGCATCCACCGCGACGATCACGAGTTCGTCCCCGCCTGATCTCGCCCGGTCCGCGGCCGGACCTGACGGGCGTTTGACAGCGTCTCGGCGGCGAGCCTATCCTCCGCCCGCTCACCTCGTGAGATCGATGCCTAGATTCGCCTAGATTCTAGAAGCACCATCCCGGTCCTTTCCGTCCCCCGAGGCCCGATGTCACCCACCGCCCAGGCCCCGACCTCGAACGCGTCGACCTGGCTGTCGCTGGGTCCGGCGAGCCGGCTCCTCGGCGTCGATCCCGGCACGCTCCGTCGATGGGCCGACGACGGCCGCATCCCCGTCTACACGACGCCGGGTGGCCATCGACGATTCGACCGGCGCGCCCTGGAACGCCTCGCCGCGGAACGTCGCCCCGGCACGGGCCGACGCACGACGCGGCCGCCCTCGCGCTCGCTGACCAGCATGGGCACGACGCCCGAGCGGCTTCGCCGCGTCTACCGCCGGAGCTACAGCGCCGCCTCGACGGCGGCCGACGCGGCGACCCGCGGCGACCCCGCTCGTCCCGTGGTGGACGACGCGGACCGGGCCGCCTACCGCCACGACGGCCGTCAGCTCGTGACCGCCCTGGTGGCCTATCTCGACGCCGACCCGCTCGACCAAACGGCCCGCACGACCGCCGAGGCCGAGGCAGTGACGCTCGTCGACGAGCTGGCACGCCGGCTCGCGACCTCCCGGACGAGCCTGACCGAGTCGGTCGCCCTGTTCGTGGCATCGCGTCGGCCGTTCCTGACGGAGCTGTCCGGGCTCGGGCGGCGGCGGATGCTCGATCCCGGCCGGCTTGGCGGCCTCTACGAGGACGCCTCGAACCTGCTCGACCGGCTGCTGCTGCGCCTCATCGCGACCCACCAGGAGGCGTCGCGCTAGCCATGGACGCGCGCGTCGTGCTGCCGGCCCTCACCTCGCTCCTCGCCCTCGTCTTCGCCCTGGCCCTGTTCGACCAATGGCGTGAGCGGCGTGGCACGTTCCAGCTCGTCTGGACGCTCGGGATGCTGTTCTACGGCATCGCGTCCGCGTGCGAGGCGATCGGCGGCGCGTCGGGCTGGAACGAGGCGCTCTACCGGACCTGGTACCTCACCGGCGCCGTCTGGACGGCCGGCTGGCTGGGGCTGGGCACGGCCGTGCTGCTCGGGCGGACGCGCTTCGGCTACAGCTTCGCGTTCTCGCTCTTCTTCGCGGGCATGATCACGTTCTTCCTGCGCAACAGCCCCCAGTACCAGGGGGCCGGCACCCTCCCGCTGCTGTACTTCATCGCCGCGGGACTCCTGGCTCTCGCGGTCGCGGTCGAGACCTACTTCCAGAACGACCGATGGCCGCAGCTCGCCATCGCCGCCGTGCTCGGTGCGACGACCCTGTCGCTCGTCCTCATGGCCTCGACGACGCTGGCGGCGCCCGGCTACGTCCTGGACCCGGCGACCGGCGTGCCGGTCGCGACGCTCTTCCCGCCGCAACTCCGGCTGCTCACCCCGTTCATGAACATCACCGGCGCGCTGGCGCTCATCCTCGGTGCGACCTTCTCGGCGTACGTGTTCATGCCGAAGCGGCGCGTCCTCGCGTATTCGCTCGACCCGAACCAGCCCGGCGACGAGTTCCTGTTCAACCTCCTGATCGCTCCCGTCGCCATCGTCGTCAACCTCGCCGCCTCGCTGCCGGGCGCCGTCCGCGCGCTGTTCGCCGGGCGGCTCCACAGCCGCGTGCCGGCGACGCTGCTCATCGCCATCGGCGGGATCGTGGCCGGGACCGGCGACACGCTGAGCCGCTTCGGGGTAACGAGCCTGTTCCAGTCGGGCAAGTTCATCGGCGTCCTGTTCCTCTTCGCCGGCTTCCTCGTCTCGATCGACGTCTTCCGCACGATCCGAATCCCGTTCACGTCGATCATCCTCGCGAAGGGGCGCCACGAATCGGCAGCCGCGATGGAGCTCGCCGAGACGATGGCCGAACCGCCCGGCATCGACGACGACCCGATCGACCGGCCCGCCGAGGCATCCCGCGCGGGCTGACCGTCCGACGCGTGGCCAGCGTGGGCGCCGCCGCCCTACCATGGCCCGATGCCGCCAGACCTCGGTCCGCGCTCGCCGACGCCGTCCCCGACCTCGACCCAGACCCCGACTGCGATCACGCCCGCGATCGGGTTCATCATGGTGCTGGGTGCCGCGAGCCTCTTCGGCACCCTCGGGCCGCTGTCGCGCTTCGCCTACGACGCCGGCATGGAGCCCGCTGCGTTCGTTGCCTGGCGGGCACTTATCGGGGTCGGCGCCACACTGGCCTTCGTCGTGTGGCGGATCGGGCGCGGCTCGGTCCGGCTGGTCCATCTCGGCTCCCAGCCGCGGCGCGTCCAGGTGACCCTGTTCGTCGCCGGCGTCACCGGATTCACCTTGAACCTGTGCATGTTCATCGCCTTCGACAGGATCACGGTCGCCCTCGCGCTGCTCGGGTTCTACACGTACCCGGCACTCGTCGCGATCGCCAACGTCGCCCTCGGGCGGGAGCGACTGGACACCCCGCGCGTCGTCGCGCTCGGGTTGGCACTCCTGGGAATGGTGGCCGTTGTCGCGTCGCAGCTGGACCCGAATGCCGGGATCCGGTTCGATGCGCTGGGGTTCGGCCTGGCGCTTGCCGCCGCGCTCAGTCAGATGGTCTTCGTCGTCATCAGCCGGGATGGCTATCGGGAGGTGCCGACGGAGCAGGCCATGACGACGGTGTTGCTCGTGACGGTCGTGGGTGCGACCGCTCTGGCGATCCTGACCGGACAGGCCGACACACTTGTGTTGCCTATCCAGCAGCCGTCGATCCTGCCGCTGCTCCTGTTCACCGGGGTCTTCGCGGCAGCCATCCCGTCGCTCGCGTTCCTTGCCGGGATCCGGGTCATCGGCGGCACGCGCGCCGGCATCCTGATGCTGTTCGAGCCGGTCGTCGGGGTGCTGCTGGCGGCCTGGCTTCTCGGCGAGGCACTGGCGCCCATCCAGCTCGTCGGCGCCATCCTCATCCTCGCGGCCGCGGTCATCCTCCAGCGCGGGTCCTCGGGTGTCATCGAGGACGAGGCCGCGAGTGGAGTCCTGCCGTTCGACGACGGCCTGGCCCTTCGCGTGCCTGGCGGACCATAGGCCGATGGCCGATCGGATCCGGATCCTGCTCGTCGACGACCACGCGATGGTCCGCCGCGGCATGCGCGACTTCCTGGCCCTGCACGACGACCTCGAGGTGGTCGGCGAGGCGGCCGACGGGCTCGCGGCCCTGGCTGCCACCGCCGAGCTGGCGCCGGACGTCGTGATCATGGACCTCCTCATGCCCGAGATGGACGGCATCGCCGCCACCGCCGAGATCAAGGCCCGTCACCCGGCGGTCGAGGTCATCGCGCTCACGAGCTTCGTCGACGAGGACCGCGTCACGGCCGCGATCGAGGCCGGCGCGAGCGGCTTCCTGCTCAAGGATGCCGAGGCCGACGACCTCGCGGCCGCGATCCGTGCGGCGATGGCCGGCGAGGTCCACCTCGATCCGGCGGTGGCCGGGATCGTCGCGCGCGGCATGCGCGACCGCTCCGGACCTGCCGCCCGATCCGGCTCGGCGGCGGGTGGCGGCCCCGCGGGACCTGGCCGTGGCCGCGGGAGTGCCCGCGCGAGCCTGGCGAGCCTGACCGGCCGCGAGCGCGAGGTCCTCGCGGGGGTCGCCCGCGGGCTGTCGAACAAGGCAATCGCCGACGAGCTCGGGATGGCCGAACGGACCGCCCGGACCCACGTCTCGAACATCCTCGCGAAGCTGGGCCTCACCAGCCGGACGCAGGCGGCCCTGTTCGCCGTCCAGCACGGGCTGGGCCCCGGCCGATGACGACGGGCGTCGCCGCGCCCGGGACGACCTACGACGTCGGGGGACCGATCGGCGCCCCGGCGATCGTCTTCGTCCACGGCACGCGGTTGACCCGTGGGGCCTGGGCGATGCAGATGGCCGCTCTGTCCGACGAGTTCCGCACGATCGCCGTCGACCTGCCCGGCCACGGCGTGCTGGCTGACGTCCCGTTCACCCTGCGAGGCGCCGCCGAGCGGCTTGCCGAGGTCATCGACCGCGAGGCCGGCGGCCGGGCTGTCGTCGTCGGCCTGTCGCTGGGCGGGTTCGTCGCGATGGACCTCGCCGCGCGCTCGCCCGAACGCGTCCGCGGCCTCGTCATCGCCGGCGCGACGGTCGAGCCGATCGGTCTGGGCCGGGTCGCGATCCTCGTGCTCGCCTTGGGTCTCGCCATCTTCGACAGGCGGATGCTGACCGCCGTCAACGCGTGGTTCTTCCGGGCCCGGTTCGGGCCGGCCATCGCGGAGCCGATCATCGCGGGCGGGTTCTTCGGGCGCGGCGGCGCGGCGGCCCTGCGGTCGATCGTCGGGGAGAGGTTCGTCCCCCGGCTGGCCGCCTATCCGGGTCAGACGCTCATCCTGGAGGGCTCGCTCGACCTGCCCCTGCGGATGATGGAACGGACGTTCCTGCGCACCGCCCGACACGGCCGGCTGGTCCGGATCGCGGGCGCGACGCACCTCTCGAACCTCGACCGTCCGGCCGCCTTCAGCGACGCCGTCCGTCGCTTCGCCCGCTCCCTGGGCCCGGCCGACGGGTGACCTTCTGCGGCCGGGACCAGGCCGGCTGAGGCGGGCCGACAGGGGCCTCGCGGTATACTGACCCGACCTTCCCACCCGTCCATCGCGAGGTCCGATTGCGCGTTCGAAAGGCTGTCTTCCCTGCCGCGGGCTGGGGTACACGCTTCCTGCCCGCCACCAAGGCGCAGCCCAAAGAGATGCTGCCGCTGGTCGACAAGCCGATCATCCAGTACGCGGTGGAGGAGGCGGTCGCCGCCGGGATCGAGCAGGTCATCATCGTCACATCGAGCCAGAAGCGGGCGATCGAGGACCACTTCGACCTCTCCTACGAGCTCGAGCATCTGCTCGAGGAGAAGGGCGACATCGAGATGCTCCGCCAGGTGCGCGCGATCAGCGACTTGGCCCAGGTGGCGTACGTCCGCCAGAAGGAGCAGCTCGGCCTGGGCCATGCCGTGCTCATGGCCAAGGACCTCATCGGCCATGAGCCGTTCGCGGTCATCCTGCCCGACGACGTTGTCGTCGGCGACCGGCCGTGCATCGGCCAGCTCATCCACGCCTACACGCAGACGCACAGCTCGGTCGTCGCGGTCATGGAGGTGCCCCACGAGGACACCAGCCGCTACGGCGTCATCGCCTCGGAGCCCTCGGTCGACCCGTTGGACCACGGCCGCCTCCACCGCGTGACCCGGCTCGTCGAGAAGCCCGCGCCCGAGGACGCGCCGTCGAACCTGGCCATCATCGGGCGGTACGTCCTCACCCCGAAGATCTTCGACAAGCTCGAGCAGACGCAGCGCGGCGCGGGCGGCGAGATCCAGCTGACCGACGCGATCGCCGAGCTCATGCAGGAGCAGGCGGTCTACGCGTACGAGTTCGAAGGGATCCGCTACGACGCCGGGACGACGATGGGGTGGCTGAAGGCCTCGGTCGAACTCGCGCTCCAGCGGCCGGACCTCGCCACGGAGTTCCGCGCGTACCTCCAGGAGCTCCAGCTCTGAGCTGACGCTCGCGGTCTGGCGGCGTCCGACCGGCCGGTCGTGCGGCGGGCGAGTGACGGCCGGCCGTCCGTCATGGGGTACCATGCGCCGACGCGCCGGGCCCCATCGGCGCACGACGAGGGATTGACGCCTTGGCGGAGATCGGGACGATCCTGGGCGGTCGCTATCGGCTGGTCGAGTTGCTCGGCCAGGGCGGCATGGCGACGATCTTCCGCGCTGTGGACACACAGCTCGGGCGCGACGTGGCGATCAAGCTGTTGCGGCCCGAATACCTCCAGGACCCCGACTTCTCGTCGCGCTTCCGCCAGGAGGCGCAGGCTGCCGCATCGCTGACCCACCCGAACGTCGTCACCGTGTACGACTACGGCGAGGACCCCTCGGGGCCGTACATCGTCATGGAGATCGTCGACGGCGAGGACCTCTCGACGATCATCAGGCGAAGCGGCGCGCTGCCGCCGCGCCAGGCGACACGCATCGCGGCCGCCGTCGCCCGCGCCCTGGCCGCCGCGCACGCCCGTGGACTCATCCATCGCGACGTCAAGCCGGGCAACGTCCTGATCGGGCGCGACGGGCAGGTCAAGGTCGTCGACTTCGGGATCGCGCGCGCGGTCGCGGAGGCCCAGGTCACGCTGCCCGGCACGACGCTCGGGTCGGTCCACTACTTCAGCCCCGAACAGGCTCGGGGCGAGCCCGCGACCGAGGCGTCGGACGTCTACGCGCTGGGCATCGTGCTGTACGAGCTGTTGACCGGGGTCCGCCCGTGGGAGGGCGACAGCGCCGCCTCGGTCGGGCTCGCCCGGCTGTCCGGCCCGGCCCCGGACCCGACGACGGTCCGTCCGTCCGTGCCACCCGACCTCGCGGCGATCACCCGCAAGGCCCTGGCGCTCGAGCCGCAGGACCGATTCGTCTCGGCCGCAGCGATGGCCGACGCCCTCGATCAGGCGCTCGCGACCGGTGGCGCGTCAGCCGCGGCCGGGGCCGCGGCCGGGTCGACCGCAGCCGCGGCAGGCGTCCTCGGTGCCGCCGCGGCCACAGTGGCGATGACCGGCGTGGCGCGACCGAACCCCGCCGCGGTGCCGTATGCGGCCGATGCCTATGCCGACCAGACCCCGCCGCCGCCGGCTGGCCCGATCCCGCCACCCCTCGACGAGGAGGAACCAGCCGGGACCAGCCCGTGGGTATGGGTCGCGGGCATCGTCGCCGCCCTGCTGCTCGCGGCCATCGCCTTCCTGGTCTTCCAGCTCGCCGGCGGCGGTGGCAGGGCCGAGCCTTCACCCTCGCCGTCACCCTCGCCATCGATCGGCGTCGTGACCGTGCCGAACTTCGTCGGGACCAAGCTTGCCGACGCGACCGTCGCCGCCGAGGCACTCGGGATCCAGCTCGTGTCAACCGGCGAGCCTTCGGATCAGGAGGTCGGCACGATCCTCGCCCAGGACGTCCTCGTCGGGACGTCCGTCCCGGCGGGCAGCAAGGTCAACGTCACAGTCGCCAGTGGCCCCGACACGGTGCCGGTGCCCGCGATCGTCGACTTGACGAAATCGGAGGCGCTGCAGGCCATCGTGGAGGCCGGCCTCGTGGTCGGGCAGGAGAGCGACGCCTTCGACGACAACGTCGCGAAGGGCTCGGTCGTCTCGCAGAACCCGCGGGCCGGAACGGTCGTCGCGAAGGGCACGTCCGTCGACTACGTCGTCTCGAAAGGCCCGGAGCCGACGCCGACACCTACCCCGACACCGACCCCAACGCCGACCCCGACACCGACGCCCACGCCGACCCCGACACCCACGCCGCCCCCGACCGAGTCGCCCACCCCCGCCCCGTAAGGCAGATCAGGCGCCCGGGTCGTCCCAGAGGCTCCAGCGAGGCTCGTCGGGCGGCGGCAGTGCCTCGGCGTCCGTCGAGCTCGGGCGTGCGGCGACCTCGACGAATTCGATCCGCGGAACAGGCGTTCCATCGACGAGCGGGACGCGCACCCGCGCGGCGGGCATCTCGGGAGTGACCGACGGAGCCGGATTCGCCTCCCAGCAGGAGCGGATCTCGTCACCGCGGAGTGGCAGCCGTTGCCGGTCGAGGGCGCAGTAGCCGAGCTGGCCGGCGACCGAGCGACGGAAGTTCCGGCAGGTCAGACAGGCGGTGCTGGAGCGGTGACAGACCCAGCAGCGGGCGGTCTCGGCCTGCGGTATCCCGCAGTGTGGGCATCGCCACATCGGCATGCGCCGATGGTAGCTGCGACGCCGGGCGCTGTCGACCCGGCCGTGCAACCCGCTCGTGGAAGGCGTCCCCTAGCGCACGACCGTGATGGCGAGCACGTCCTGGGCCGACCCGAACTCGTCGCTGGAGATCAGCACGGTCGCGCTGCCCTGGCCCCGATCCGCGCTCTTGGGGATGGTGGTCTCGTACGAGGCGCGACCGTTCTCGTTCGTCTTGCCCTCGGCCGTGACCGTCCGGATGCCGGGGATGCTGAGGGTGAACGTCACGTCCGCGCCGGCCAGCGGTCGCCCGTCGGGATCGGTGACGGTCGCGGACAACTTGATGGACTGCGGCAGGGCTCGGCGTGAGATCGAGTAGTCGCTCGCCTCGAGGCTGACGACCAGCTTCCCGCTTCCGCGCCGGACAGTCAGCTCGGCCGAGCTCTCGTTGCCGGCCGGATCCGAGGCGTTGATGACGATGTGGTTGATGCCCGTCGCCAGCGGCAGGCTGATCTTGAACGTCCCGTCGGCCGCGGCGGTGCCCGCGATGCTCTGGGCGTTGTCGCTGTTCGTCGCGATCAACGTCGAGCGCGCCTGCACCTTGCCCTTGATGGCGACGCTCTTGCCGTTGATCACGGCGTTGTTCTTGGGCGACGTGATCGTGACCTTCGGCTTCGACGTGTCGAGGACGTAGCGGACCACCGCCGAGGACTCGGACTCGCCCCCGGGCCCGACGATCGTGACCGTGAAGTCGTTGATGCCCTTGGTCAGCTCGACCGGGATCACCGTCTTGGGACTGTCCGCGATCGGGACCTCCTGGATCCCCTGCTGGGGCTGGTCCTTGAGGGCGAGGTAGACCCGGATCCGGTGCTCGGTGTTGCCGACCATCGCGGCCGGCACCGTGACGACGAGATCCACGGTGCCGACGTTGGTGTACGG
Source organism: uncultured Chloroflexia bacterium (assembly GCA_963704775.1). Taxonomy (GTDB): domain Bacteria; phylum Chloroflexota; class Limnocylindria; order Limnocylindrales; family CSP1-4; genus SPCO01. Next base: position 1,276,540 of record CAVPHR010000001.1, read on the forward strand.
CTCGTCGGGCGAGGCCAGCGTCGGGGCGTCGGAGATCGTCAGGACGGTCGGCGCCGGGGTCGGTGTGGCTGTCACGCCTTCGACGAACCCGGAGAACGTCCCGCTGAGGCTCGTTGCGACCGTTCCCAGCCCCCCGACACCGACGTACACGACGCCGACGCCGAGCGCGATGACAGCCAGGGTCATCGCAAGCTTGACGATGAGCGGCAGACCGCGGCCGCGGTTGATGGGACGGTGCGACTTGATCCGTCCGGGCTGCGGCGCCCGGGGCCGGACCTTGACCGGGGCGGGCCGACCGCTCGACGGAGGCCGAGGTCGGACGTGAGTGGGCCGCGGGCCACGCCGGGTCGTCATCGCCCCGATTGTGACACGGGCAGCGCGCGCCGGGGATCGAGGCCCCTCTGCCCCACTTCGCGGATGGCCGTCGGTCCGTTGCGGTGCGATGTACTCTGGCGCGGTCAGCGCGCGTGATTCGAAGATGCGCGCGCCCCCAACGAGGGATGGAGTGCAGGCACGCGATCCACGAGCCGGTCGATCCGGAGGGTCTGGCGGACGGCCGGGCAACGCGGTCGGACGACCGGCGTTCGGCGTCGGGCCCATCGCTCGCGTCTCGCCGTCCCCGCTGACCTCGCGAGAACGGGACGCAGCCGAGCAGTACGCCTCCTCCCCGCCCAGGCCGGGCTTCGGACTGCCGAGCCTGAGGCGCAACGTCTGCCCGCACTTCTACATGACCGGCACGCGCGGGGCGATCCCGATCCAGGCGCCGCATCTCCTCAAGGCACTCATCCGCCAGGACCTGAACGTGTCGCGCTGCCAGCTCCGGGGCGGCGTCCACCTGGACCAGGGCTTCGTCAACGACGTGTGCCTCACGCCGCGGTTCAACCAGTGCGTCTTCTACGAGGACGAGCTGACCCGGGAGTGACGGTCCCCGCGTGAGCCCAGAGGCGCCAGTGGCGCACGACACCACCATCCTCGGGTACGACGACGCGCTTCGAGCGCTGGCCGACCGAGGCCGATTCGGCATCCGCCTGGGCCTGGGCCGGACGCGGGCCCTGCTCCGGGCCATGGGCGACCCGCAGCTCGGCGTCCGTGGGGCCCTGGTCGGTGGCACGAACGGGAAGGGCAGCGTCCTCGCCCTCGCCGGGAGCGCATTGCGGGCCGCGGGGCTCCGGGTCGGCCAGACTCCAAAGCCCCACCTGGTCACGTATCGGGAGCGGATCGAGGTCGACGGCCGGCCGATCGACGCGGCGACGTTCAGCCGGCTCGTCGCCGAGGTGCTGCCGCTCGCCGATCGGGTGGCCCGGCGTCACGGCGAACCGACCGAGTTCGAACTGCTGACCGCCGTGGTCTTCCGTCACTTCGCGGAGGCGGGTCTCGACCTCGCCCTGGTCGAGGTGGGCCTCGGCGGCCGACTCGACGCGACCCATGCCTGGGACGGCGGGGTCGCGGCGATCACCAACGTCGATCTCGACCACACCGACCGGCTCGGACCGACGATCGCGGCCATCGCCCGCGAGAAGGCACCGATCATCGAACGCGGCGACCGCGCGGTCACGGGGGCAACGGGCGAGGCGCTGGCCATCATCCGGCGACGCGCACGACGCCTCGATGTCCCGCTCGTCGAAGTCCGACCGGCGCCTTTGCTCGACTGGGACCGTGACGGCATCGTCGTCGAGCTGCCGGCGCTCGGGGCCACCCGGGTCGCGCTGCGGGGCCGTCACCAGGCCGCCAATGTCGCGGTCGCCGACGCGGTGCTCGACGCACTCGAGGCCGCCGGCATCGCCAGCGCCGATGCCGCAGCGCGCCGAGCGGGCTACGCGAGCGCGACGTGGCCCGGACGCCTGGAGCTGCTCGACGCGGGCGGGCGCGACATCCTGCTCGACGGAGCGCACAACCCCGCCGGCGCCGCGGCCCTGGCGGCGGCCCTCGATGATCTGCGGCCGTTCCTCGGCGACGGCCCGCTCACCCTCGTCACCGCCACGATGGCCGACAAGGACGTGGACGGCGTCATCACGGCGCTGTCCCGGGCCGGTGCGATGGCCGGGGCACGGATCGTCGCGACCGCGGTGGGTCTGCCCCGGGCGATGCCCGCCGCCGAGCTCGCCGCCCGCTGGGCCGCCGCGATGCCGGACGGGCATCGGCCGGTGACGGCGCCCGACCCGGTCGCGGCCCTCGAGCTGGCACTCGACGATGCCGGCGGGCCCATCGTCGTCGCCGGCTCGCTCTATCTTGTCGGGGCGATCCGGGCCGTCCTCGTCGACGACCCCGACCTGCGCGACCCCTCGCCCGTCGATCCACTCGAGGCCCGATGACCACTCCGTCCATCCACGACCACCCGGCGCCGACCCGGATCGGCTCCGCGACGTTCGCGTGGGGTGCCCGCACGTTCGTGATGGGCATCCTGAACGTGACTCCCGATTCGTTCTCCGGCGACGGCCTGCTCGCAGCCGGAGACCAGAGCGGCACCGATCCGGTCCGGTCCGCCGTCACGGCCGCGACGGCGATGGTCGCCGACGGGGCCGATCTTCTCGACATCGGCGGCGAGTCCACGCGGCCGGGCCATGCCGACGTCCCGGAAAGGGCCGAGCTGGACCGTGTCGTGCCGGTCGTCGCCGCCGTGCGAGCGGCCCTGCCCGACGTGCCGATCAGCATCGACACGACCAAGCCCGCCGTCGCCGAGGCCGCGCTCGCGGCCGGCGCCGACCTCGTCAACGACGTCTGGGGCGTCGGGCCCGATGACGGGCTCGTGCGGGTCGCTGCGGCCCACGCAGTCCCGCTGGTCGTGATGCACAACCGCGCCGAGCCCCGCTACGACGACCTCGTCCCGGAGGTCGTCGCGGACCTGCGGGCGGCACTCGAGCGGGCGGTCCGTCTCGGCGTCGCCTGGGAGCGGCTGATCGTGGACCCGGGATTCGGCTTCGGGAAGACGCCCGAGCAGAATCTCCGGATCGTCCGCGAGCTGGGCGCGCTCCGGTCACTGGGCCGGCCGATCCTGCTGGGCACGTCGCGCAAGTCCACGCTGGGCCGCGTGCTGGACCTGCCGGTCGGCGATCGCCTGGAGGGGACCCTGGCGACGACCGCGATCGGGATCGCCGAGGGGGCGGACATCGTCCGCGTCCACGACGTCCGCGCCAACGTCCGTGCCGCCAGGGTGAGTGACGCCATCGTCCGCGGGACCTGGCACGACAGCGAGCCACCGGGAGGTCTGTCGTGAGCGACCGCATCGTCCTCGCGAACATGCGATTCATGGCCCGCCACGGTGTCCACGACTGGGAGCAGCGCGAGCCGCAACCGTTCGAGGTGGACGTCGAGCTCCACCGCGACCTGCGCCGGGCCGGGACCGACGACGACCTGGCCGCGACCATCGACTACGGGCCTGTCTACGCGACCGTGCAGCGGATCGTCGATGGCCCCTCGATGCAGCTGCTCGAGGCGCTCGCCGAGGCGATCGCGACATCGCTGCTCGCAGACCTCGACGTGACCGAGGTCGTCGTCCGGGTCCGCAAGCCGGCCGTCCGCCTCGCCGGCCCGCTCGATTTCGCGGGCGTGGAGATCCGGCGTGGGCGCCCCGATCCCGCGACACGCGTGTAGCTGAGGCCGGCAACGAAAAAACCGGCGTGGCCCGAAGGCCACGCCGGCGCGGATGTCGCGGGGGGTTCGCGCGCGGACCGCTACAGGTTGGCGGGACGCGTCCCGAGGGTCACGTTGAGCGTGATCGTCTTGCCGTCGCGCAGGACGGTGACCGGGATGACATCGCCGGGCGAGTACTGGCTCAGGGTCGCGTCGAGCGGATGCTCGTCGTCGAGGACCCGGTCGCCGATCTTCGTGATGATGTCGCCGTTCTGGATCCCGGCGTTCGCGGCGGGCGTGCCGGCCTTGACGCCGTCGGTCGAGGTGTCGCCGTCGGCGGCGCCCACATAGGCGCCCACGTTGACCGGCAGGCTGTGCTCGGCCGCGTACTGGCGGTTGATGCTGACGAAGCTGATCCCGAGATACGGGCGGGTGAGCTCCTTGCCGGCCACGGCCTGCTCCATGATCGGGCGGGCGATGTCGATCGGGATGGCGAAGCCGATCCCGTTGCTGCCCGAGGCGATGGCGGTATTGATGCCGATGACGTTGCCGTCGGCGTCGAGGAGCGGTCCGCCGGAGTTGCCCGGGTTGATGGCCGCGTCGGTCTGGATGAGGTTGGTGAGCGGCCGATCGGAGCCGTCGGTCGTGATCGTCCGACCGGTCGCGGACACGATGCCGCTGGTGACCGAGTTGGAGTAGGTGCCGAGCGGGCTGCCGATCGCGACGACCAGCTGGCCCACCTTGAGGGCGTCGGACGAGCCCAGGGCCGCGGACGGCAGGTCCGTCCCGTCGACCTTCACGATGGCGAGGTCGGTCAGGGTGTCGATGCCGTAGACGCTGCCGGAGAGGACGCGTCCGTCCTTGAGCTCGACATCGAACTTGTCGCCGCCCTCGACGACGTGACGATTGGTCAGGATCCAGCCGTGGCTGTCGTAGATGACGCCGGAGCCGACGCCGCTCTCGGGGATGACTCCGAGGTCGCCGGCGTTCGGGTTGCCGGTGACCGTGATCCGGACGACGGCCGGGCTGACCTTGGCCGCGACGGCGATGGTCGCCGAGGACTCGTCGATCGTCACCGGCTGGACCGCGCCGACGTTCGTCCCCGAGCCGACCGCGGCGGCGGGTGCGCTCCGGTCGAGTGCGCCCGCGGCGCCGAGCGCGACGACGGTGCCGCCCGAGGCGAGGACCGCCGACAGCAGAGCGACCGCGACGATGGAGCCCGGGCCGGAACGCTTCTGGGTGACGGCCGGGCTGACCGGCACCGGCGCGGGGGCAGGCTCGTACCAGCGCTCGGGCGAGGTCGGCGCGGGCGTCTCGTAAGGCCGCATCCACTCGGGACGCGACTCCGGCGTCGGCGAGTAGCTGCCCGCGGCGGGCGCGGTCGGGGCCGACCAGCCGGCCGGGTGCAGCGGTGCCGCGGCGTCGCCGGGACGGAGCGGCGGGGTCGTGGCGTCTTGCGGCGCGGGGACCTCGTGGCGCTGGGTCGCCTCGGTCGGATCGATGGGGTCGGGGTGCTGGGGATCGTCGGTCATGTCGATGGTGGTCCTTGCAGGTGGCGGCCGGTGAGCGGCCGGGACGTTGGTGTGGAACCTACGGTGCAGGCTCCGGGTTCACCTGCGGGCGGTCTGTCGGTGAAGTTTCCGTCACGTTGCGCACGACGTCTCGCCCGGGCGCCGCCGCGGCCGACGGCACATCCGCGCGAACCGCGGCCGGCGTGCCCTCCACGAGTCGCGGGTCGCGGGGCAGCTCGACGATGAACCGCGAGCCCTCGCCGACGCGGCTCTCGACGGCGACCGTGCCGCCGTGCATGTCGACGATCGAGCGGACGATGGCGAGACCGAGTCCGCTGCCGCTGCCGCGGGCCTCGTTCGCCCGGGAGCCGCGATAGAACCGCTCGAAGATGTGGGGCAGCTCGGCCGGGTCGATGCCGACGCCGGTGTCAGTCACCTCGATCCGGGCCCCCTCCGTGATGGCGTCGAGCTCCACCGCGACCGCGCCGCCGCGCGGCGTGAACTTGACCGCGTTGGCGACGAGGTTTGCGACCACCTGGCCGATCCGTTGCGGGTCGTGGCGGATCCGGAGCGGCGCGGACGGCAGGCGGAGTCGTAGCGTGATGCCGCGCTTGCGGGCCGCCGCGGTGCTCTGCTCGACTGCGGTCTCCACCGCCGCGCGAAGGTCGTCCGGTCGCAGGTCGAGCAGGACCAGCCCGGAGTCGAGCTTGGACAGCTCCAGCAGGTTCTGGGCGAGCCAGTCCAGGCGCTCGATCTGCTGCGCACTCGACTCGAGGAACTCGGCCCTGGCGTCCGAGTCGTCACCGGCCCGCCCGAGGAGGAGGTCGTTGAACGTCCGCAGGGCCGCCAGCGGCGTCCGCAGCTCATGCGAGACGTCGGCGAGGAAGTCGCGACTCCGGTCGCGATCGCGCCGGATGATCTCGACGCTCTCCTCGACCCGGTCGGCCATGGCGTTGAACTGGATCGCCAGCTCGGTCAGCTCGGACGGGCCGGCCCGGACCTGGCGGATCGGCACGCGCCGGCTGAGGTCGCCCTCGGCGAGGGCGCTCGCGGCGTCGCTCAGCTGCCGGAGCGGACTCGTGAACCGGCGCGCGAGGGCCGCCGCGACAAGCACGCTCAGCCCGAGCGCGAACAGGGCGATGGCCGCCAGCAGCCCGGTCACGTTGCCGACGGCCGACGCGCGAACCGTGTACGGGTTGACGAGCGTGACCTCCGCGGAGTACTGCCCGAAGACATCGCCCCCGGTGACGTACGAGGCCGGCACGGTCATGGTCTCCCGGCTCTGGCCGGCCGAGGCCGGCATCTGGGCGGCGATCCGGAACGTGCCGTCGAGCGCGGGCACGAACTTGGGGGCCTCGCCCCCCGGCACGTGCCGCCCGAACCGGATGACCACGTCGGCCTGGCCAAGGGTGTCCGCGATGCTCGACTGGACCTTCGGATCCGCGAGGGCCTCGGCGATCCCGGGATGGACCATGTTGTTCGGGTCCACGACGAGGCCGTCCGGCGCCGCCGCCTCGGCGACGTACGCCACGTATGCCGCGACGGCCCGCGAGCGCGACACGAGGTCGGCCTGCTGCTGGTCCGCGAAGAAGGCATCGAGGCGGTTGATGACAAGCCCTGAGACCAGCAGCAGGGTCAGCGCGATGACCGCGACGAACGCGACCGTGAGCCGGCCCTGGAACGTCCGTGGCATGAGCCGGCGCAGCCGACGCGGGAGCCGGAACCGCCGGCGCCCGGACGCTTCAGCGCTCGGCGAAGGCGTAGCCGACACCCCGCACCGTCAGGACGAAGGCGGGCACCGCCGGATCGTCCTCGATCTTGTCGCGCAGATGGCTCACGTGCACGTTGATGGTCTTCTCGTCCTGGTCGAGCGCCTCGTAGTCGCGCAGAAGCTCGAGCAGCTCGGAACGCGTGTAGACACGGCCGGGTCGAGATGCGAGGTGCCGGAGGATCTCGAACTCGGTGGGCGTGAGGCTGATCCGCCGCGATCCCCGCTGGACGCGCCGGCGCTCGAGGTCGATGACAAGGTCCTTGTGCCGGATCACCCGGCCGCCGACGGCATCGGCGAGGTCGCCGTACGAGCGACGCAGCAACGCCTTGATCCGGCTCATCAGCTCGCGCAGCCCGAACGGCTTCGTCAGGTAGTCGTCGGCACCGAGCTCGAGGCCGATGACCTTGTCGACCTCGTCATCGCGGGCGGTCAGGATCAGGATCGGCATCTTGGCCCCGGCCGCGCGCACGCGCCGGAGGACCTCGAACCCGTCGATGCCCGGGAGCCGGACGTCGAGAACGACCAGGTCCGGCGCCTGGTTCACGGCAATGTCGAGGCCCTCCTCGCCCGACGTGGCGACGGCCACGTCGTAGCCTTCCTGCTGGAGGGCATACTGGATGCCCCGGGCGACGGCGTGCTCGTCTTCGACGATGAGGATGGTGGCAGCCACCGCGCGATGCTACACCGATGCGTGGCATCCGCCGGTTCGAGCCCCTCGCGCGGCCGTGGTACCCTACGGCGCGCAGTCTCCGGGCGCCTCACCACGGCCGGCCCGGCCGTCGAGCCGCAGCCCGATCCGACCAGACGAACCAACCGACATTCTGAGGTCCGCTTCCATGTCCACCGCTCCCGCCCGGCCGAAGCTCGCAGCCGAGCCCCGCGAGATCACCGGCAAGGCCGTCAAGCGCCTTCGCCAGGAGGGTCGCCTGCCCGGCGTCGTGTACGGCCATGGCGCCGAGTCGTCGAATATCTCGCTCGACAGCCACGAGTTCGACCAGCTCCGTCGAGCGGTCGGCTCGAACGCCCTCGTGGACCTGTCGGTCGACGGGGCCAAGGCCCAGCCGGTCCTCGTCCACGGCGTCCAGATCCACCCGGTCAACCGCCGGCCGCTGCACGTGGACCTGTTCCTGGTCACGATGACCGAGGAGCTGACGGTCGACGTCCCGCTCGTGGCCATCGGCGAGGCGCCGGCCGTGACGCTGAGCGGCGGCACGCTGCTCCACCCGATCGAGACCGTCAAGGTCCGGGCGCTCCCCGATCACCTCCCGCAGTCGATCGAATACCCGGTCGAGTCGCTCACCGACTTCGACGTCACGATCCGCGTCCGCGAACTCACCATCCCCGAGGACGTGACGCTCCTGACCGACGGCGAGGAGATCGTCGCCAGGGTCCAGGCGCCGCGCGTCATCGAGGTCGAGGAAGTGCCGGTCGCCGCCGAGGGCGAGGGCGAAGAGGGCGAGGGTGCCGAGGAAGGCGAAGGCGGCGAGTCCGCCCCCGCCGAGGGCGGATCCTCCGACTCGAGCGAGTAGCCCGCGGAGATCACGCCCCGGGTTCGTCCGCGGGCACGCGCGCCGCGGCCTCGGCCGAGGTGATCACGGGCACGACCTCGAATTCGACGATGTCGCTCCACTGGGCGATCCATTCGTCGATCAGGCGCGGGTCCGACGTCTCCATGAGTTGGAAGCAGCGCGCGAGTGGCTCGTCCACCCAGCTCGAGACGTACCTGAGGCCATCGGGCGCCAGTCGGCCGCGCTCCCGGAAGCGCCGGTACACGGGCACCGGATCGCCGTCGCGGTAGGACTCGATGACCATGTAGAGCATGGTCGGGCGTTACCGGCGGCCCGATGCGAAGACGATCGGGAAGCGCATCGTCAGCTCGTCGGGCCGGAGACTCGAGAGACGCTCGTGAAGGCGGGCAAGCACCCGCTCGCGGAAGGGCCTTTCCATCTCGTCGAACAGCGACGCCTCGTCGAACTCGGACATGAAGGCGACGTAGCCGTCGACCGTGAAGGCGTGCTCGAGCAAGCTCCAGTCGGCGGCGGCGTCGTGGAAACCGGCCCTGCGCATCTCGTTGACGGTCCGCTCCACGGACGGCAGGTCACCCGAACGGGCGTCCGGCGCCGGCGGCTCGAAGCCGGCCTCGTCGAGGACCTCGTCGAACACTCGATCCGGCGGGAAGTCCCGGTCGTCCTGGAGCCACGTCACGAAGGCGAACGTGCTGCCCGGTCGAAGGACGCGGCGAGCCTCGCGCAACGCGCGCGACCGGTTCGGGACGAGCTGCAGGACGAACGAGGAGATCGCCCCGTCGAAGGCGCCGTCGTCGAATGGCATCTTGTCGGCGAACGCGACGATCGTTCGGAACCGACGCCGGTCACCGACCGGCAGGCGTCGATCCGCCTCCCGGTCGGCTTGCGCGCACATCTCGTCCGACGGATCGATGCCGACGATCTCGAGGTCCGGCCAGCGCTGGAGCGCACCCAGCGCAAGTTGGCCGGTCCCGGTCCCCACGTCGACGAGGCGTCGGGCGCCGGCCGTGATCACCGGCTCGAACCGGTCGAGGAGGTCCTCGACGGCCGGTGCGAGCACGGGCGCCCACCAGTGCTCGTAGCCCTCGGCGAACCCGTTGTATCGCGCGACCTGGTCGACGTCCGTCATCGAGCGCATGGTGCCATGGGCTCGTCACGGTGATCAGCCCTCGCTGAGGCGTGGCTCCGAGGGCGGCGCGGGCGGGGCGGCCGGCGGGATCGGGGGCGTCCCCGACCGATGAGCCCGAACCGGCGGAGCACCCAGAACGCGGCTGCACCGAGCACGGTCAGCGTCACCAGGATCGGGAGCCAGACGATCGCGAACCAGATGCCAGCACTCGCGAGCGCCTGGAGCAGGTCGACCATGCTCGCCGACGCCTCGTCCACGACCGCTGTCGGGTCCCAGTCCTGCTGCGCGACCTCGACGGCCACGAGCGCGACCCGGAACGTCGCGGTGAGTGTCGCGAAGTCCGCCCGGTTTCCGAGGTCGTTGAGCTGGGCCGTGAGCTGTTCGATCTGGCCGCGGACCTCGGTCAGCTGCGCCTGGACCTCGAGGACGTCGGAGATCTTGATCGCACTCGCGGCGATGGCCTGGAGCGCCGATTCGCTGGCCCGGAGGTTCCGGATCCGCGCCGCGAGATCGACGATCTGGCCGGTCACCTCGACCGCGTCGGTCTTCTCGGTGATGACCTTCGTCGTGAGGCCGTTCAGGCCGCGCAGCGCGGCGAGCGCATCCTCCCAACGGTCGACCGGGATGCGGTAGGTGATCTCGGCGACGGGCTCGTCTCCGTCGTTGAACGTGTTCGACGCCCCGATGTAGCCGCCGAATCCGCGGATCGCGTCACGGGCGACCCCGACCGCCCGCGGCACGTCCTGGACCTGAAGCTCGATCGATCCCGTCCGGACGATCCGGGCGTCGTCGACCGCGCCGACGGCATCGCCACCCTTCCCTGGCGTGCCAGCGCCGTCGTCCGGCGCTGCAGCGGCACTGGCTGCGGCACTCGGAGCGGCCGCCTCGCCATAGAGGTTGTCGCCCTCCCCCACGGGCCCGCCCACGGTCGAGAGGATCGTCGAGGAGCCACTGCTGGAGCAGGCTGCGATCCCGAGCGTGAGCAGGACGGCGACGATGATCCGGGTGCTGGCAGTCCGGGCGCCCCGGACGTCGATCGTCGTTTTCATGGCCAGAGGCCTCCCACGACCCGGATGCGACGCCGGACGGCGTCGGCCCCCGGGGCATCGCGGAGACGCGAGGGCATCGATCCGGGTTCCGCGCGACACACCAGCCCGACCAGCCCCGTCCGAGACCCGACGGCCGGCGTCGTGCAGCCCGATCGCCCGGCCCGCTGCCGAGGTTCCGCCCGATGACCCCGACTTCATCCCGTGACCATTTCGTCGCGCGCCGCGTCCTGCTCGCCGGCCTTGCGCTGGGCCTGCTCGCCGAGATCACCCTCTACGGGTCCGCGTTCGGGATCAGCATTCCGATCCTCGTCATGGCGGTCCTGGTCACCGGCTGGGTCGTCCGACGGACCGGCCGCGCGATCGACCCGCTCGACGCGTGGCTGCCGGTGAGCGCCGTCATCCTGGCAGTGCTGGTCGCGATCCGGGCCGACCCATTCCTGGGAGTCCTGGATGCCCTTCTCGCGGTGGCGTTGACCGGCGCCTCGCTCGCCGCCATCTCCGGCCTGGCGGTCACGCGGCGTTCGGCGTCGGTCATCGCGATGATGGCCGCATGGGGACTCGAAGCCGTCCTCGTCGGGGCCGCTCGCGCGATCGACCGGACCAGGCCGACACGCGCGATGCCGCGGTCGCTGCCGACCTGGTTCGCGGCGGTGGGTCGCGGTCTGGTGATCGGCCTGCCGCTCGCGCTGATCTTCGTCGTGCTGTTCGCCTCGGCCGACCCGATCTTCCGGGACACGATCGCCGACCTTCTGGGGTTTCGCGTCGACCTCGGCGACCTGCCCGGTCGTGTGTCCTTCGCGCTGGCCGCGTCGTGGTTGTTCGCCGGACTGATCTCGGTGGCGGCCACCGGAATGCCAGACATGGAGCGTGCCTCGCTCGGCGCGGCTGCCCGCAGCGGCCCGTTCGCCATACCCCGATCGCTCGGTCTGCCTGAGGCGCTCGTCATCCTCGTCGTCGTCGACCTCGTCGTCGGGGCTTTCGTTGGCCTGCAGATCGCCTATCTGTTCGGTGGGCTCGACACGCTCGATGCCGCAGGCATCACGTACGCTCAATACGCACGACGTGGCTTCTTCGAACTCGTCGCGGCGGCCTGTCTGGCTGCGTCGGTCGTCATGGTTCTGGAGGTGACCGTCGTACGCCGACCGCGGCTGTACGTCGGAGCGCTCGTTGCCCTGATCGCGCTGACCGCAGTCGTCCTGGTCTCGGCTTCGCTTCGATTGGGTCTCTACCAGGCAGCCTATGGATGGACCGAGCTCCGGCTGTATGTCCTCGCGGCGATCGTGACGATGGGCGCCGGCCTCGTCCTCATGTCCGGCCTCGTGCTGGCCGATCTCAGTCGCTGGCTCGGCCACGGGCTGGCGGTGCTCGGCGTCGTCGCGCTCGTCGGGCTCAATCTTGTCGCGCCGGCCGCGTTCGTGGCCGAGCGCAACATCGAACGGGTCGTCGATCCGACACTGGTGCCACCGGACGGCCACTCCGGGCTCGATGCCGAGTACCTCGCCGTGCTGCCCGATGACGCGATCCCTGCGATGGTCGACGCCCTGCCGCGACTCCCAACGGCGGAGCATGGCCAGGTCCTGACGATCCTGCGGATCCGCAAGGTCGAGTTGGCGGCCGACCCCGCCTATCGCTCGGCGTTCTCGTGGAACCTCGGGCGCGAGCGAGCGCGCGCGGCGTTGGCGACGTTGCCATGACCCTCGCGGCCCCGGATACACTCGGGCGGTGTCCGACCTGAGCCTCCCGTTCGAGCCACCGATCGAGCCGATGCTGGCCAAGGCCGTCGACGGCCTGCCGAGCGACGAGGGCTGGCTGTTCGAGCCGAAGTGGGACGGCTTCCGGGCGCTCGTCTTCCGCGACGGCGACACGATCTACACGCAGTCCCGCGACCTCAAGCCGCTCGACCGCTACTTCCCCGAGCTGGCGGCGCCGCTGAAGGCCTCGCTGCCGGAGCGCTGCGTGCTCGACGGGGAGATCGTCATCGCGCGCGACGGGTCGCTCGATTTCGAGGCGCTCCTGCTGCGCATCCACCCGGCCGCCTCGCGCGTGGCCATGCTGGCGGCCGAGTCGCCCGCGAGCTACGTGGCGTGGGACCTGCTGGCGCTCGGCGACGAGGACCTTCGGGACACGCCCCAGGGCGAGCGACGGGTCCGCCTCGAGGCGGCCCTGGCCGGCGTCGAGCCGCCGGTCCACCTGACCCCGGCCACGCGCGACCGCACGACCGCGGGCGACTGGTTCGAGCGCTTCGAGGGGGCCGGCCTCGACGGCGTGGTCGCGAAGCGGCTCGACGCCCCGTACCAGCCGGGCAAGCGGGCCATGCTCAAGATCAAGCATCAGCGCACCGCCGACTGCGTCGTGGCCGGGTTCCGCTGGCACAAGAACGGGCCGGGCACGCACATCGGGTCGTTGCTGCTGGGGCTCTTCGACGACGAAGGCACGCTCCATCACGTCGGCGTCACGTCGTCGTTCACCTGGGACAAGCGCGAGGCGCTCACCGCGGAGCTGGCGCCGCTGCGCGAAGACGCGCTGGCGAACCATCCCTGGAAAGACTGGGCCGAATGGGCCGGCTACGGGGAGGCGGACGCATCCGGTCAGCGACTGCCGGGCGCCACGTCCCGCTGGAACCGCGGCAAGGACCTCTCGTGGGAGCCCCTCCGCGCCGAGCGCGTCGCAGAGGTCGCGTACGACCATCTCCAGGGTGATCGCTTCCGCCATGGGACGACGTTCAAGCGCTGGCGCCCCGACAAGCCGCCGTCCGACTGTCGATACGACCAGCTCGAGGAGACCGCACCCTTCGAGATCGCGCGGATCTTCGGGGCGAGCTGAACTGACCCGATGACGATGCGCGTCGCGTTCATCGGCGCCGGCTGGATCGCCGGGATCCACCTCGATGCCCTCGCGCGCCTCGGCCGGTCCGAGCTGGTCGGCGTCGTCTCCGGTTCACCCGAGCGGGCTGCCGAGGTGGCCGCTCGATGGGGCGGCGCGGCGTACCCGGATCCGGACCGCATGCTCGACGAGGCCAGGCCCGACGCCGTGTACCTGTGCGTGCCGCCTCATCGGGCCATCGAGATCGGCGAGCGACTCGTCGAGCGCGGCATCCCGTTCCTTGCCGAGAAGCCGCTGGCCGCCGCGGATGCCGAGGGCCCGGCCCGGCTCGCGGCAGCGATCGAGCGCTCCGGTCTCGTCGTGGCCGTCGGCTATCACCTGCGCGGGCTGGAGGTGGTGTCGGAGATCCGCCGCCGAATTCGCCGCGCTCCCGCCACGGATGGTCGTCGCCCGCTGGCTCGGCTCGACGCCGCCCCCGGCGTGGTGGGGTCGCGTGGACCAGGGCGGCGGCCAGGTCGTCGAACAGGCGACGCACTTCTACGACCTCGCGCGCCATCTCCTGGGCGAGGCCGAGGTGCTTGGTGCGGTCTCGACGCGCGACCCCGCGGCCTCATCGCCGTCGATCGACGTCGTGGACGCCACTGCTGCACTCCTGCGGTTCGACCGCGGCGCGATCGGGTCGTTCGCCAACACCCGTCGACTGGCCTCGAGCCGGATCGAGATCGAGTTCGTGTCCGATGACCTGCTGACCACCCTCCGGCCCGAGCCGGAACGGGGGCAGGGCGGCTGGCAGGCGACGTTCGACGACGGCCGGGCCGTCGAGCACGTGCCCGCCGGGCGCGACCCGTACGAGGTGCAGGCCGAGGCGTTCCTCGACGCCGTCGCGTCACGCGACGGGTCGCGAGTCCTCTCGAGCTACGAGGACGCGCTCCGGACCGACCGGCTGACGCGGGCCGTCGTCGCCGCGACCGGCGCGCCCGGCTGACCGTCGCCGCAGGTCAGCCGACCGGCGGATCCACGACGATGTCACCGCCGAACTCGCTGTAGTCCTGCTCGATGGTGCTGAAGCCGGCGTCGCTCCCGTCGGCGCCGGAGAGCTGGAGCCCGACCTGGACGCGGACCGGGCTGCCGTCACCCAGGAGGAAGCAGTCGAACAGGACGACGTTCGCCGTGCCACCGGTGACGCCGAGGGATTCCGCGACGGCTCCCCCGATCGGGATGACCTGCGCGAGCGAGAACGCCTCGAGGAACTCGCCGGCCTGGACCTGGCGACCGGTCGAGTGCAGGTCGCTCGCCTTCAGGAACGAGAACGGCACGGCCATCGCCTGCGCCGGCCCGACCGAGCGCCAGTCCTCGTCGCCCACGCGCTGGTATGCCTCCCCGTCCGCCTGGAGATACTCCGAGTGGGTCGTCTTGCCGCCGACGGTGCTGTCGGAGACGATCAGCCGGTCGTCGCCCGACACGTCCGAGTGCGACTTCGCGGTCGAGGATGCCTGCCCGACGACGACATCGAGCGTCTGGTCGACGCGATAGCGCGCGGCCGGATCCCGCAGCCGCTTGAGGAATGTGGTGACCAGGGCCGGATCCGCGCTCGGCGATGGCGCGACGCTGCTGGTCGAACCGGCGGGGGACGGTGCGACCGCGCTTGGTGCCGTTGACGCAGCCGACGACGTGCAGCCCACCACGATCAGCGCGAGCGCGCAGGCGGCGAGCCACCGTCGCGTCGCGCTCATCCGGGCTTCTTCTCGGCTGGCCGGCGCGGCGAGCGCTCGAGCTGACCGGCCCGGTCCGGCCATTCGTAGCCGGCCCACGGGTCGTAGTCGACCTCGAGCGGATCCTGGGCAGGCCGCTCCGCCTCGGGGACGTGGGTCAGGTTGACCCGCACGCGGTACCAGACATACGAGCGGCCGCGCATCCCGTCGACGAGGACGTCGGCCGGCTCGAGGGCGGCCGCGGCGGCCGGATGGCGCGCCTTCCAGCGCTCCAGCCCTTCCAGCGCCTCCGCCTTGGTCGCCGCACGGGCGATCTCGATGACCGGGATCGTTGGTCTTGCGCCGGCCGGTCGGCGTGGGCGTCGAGCCGGCCCATTCGGTCGGGCAGCCCGGCGTTCGGGTCGCCAGCGGCGACGGCCTTCGCCCGTTCCGCGGCGACCTCGGGCGGCGGGCCACCCGCCTCGCCGCGGCCGCCCTCGTACTCGGCGTCGCGCCTTGCGCTTGCGCGACGGCTGGACCCGCGGCGGCTCGCCGGCCTGCTTCGCGTAGTTCGGCGGCCACGGGGCGTCGCCGAGGCCCTCGGTCTCGTGCCGGTGCGAGAGCTCCAGCAGCGCCTCGAGCGAGCCGACCGCCTCGTCGATCCCGGCGCCCGGATCGCCGATCGCCGCGAACCGCGCCGGGACGGTCGTCGAGCGTGAACGCCTCGGCCTCGACGGTCGGGACCTCGTCCCAGGTCAGCGGCGTCGAGACGCGCGCATCGGGCAGCGGCCGGACGGAGTACGCCGACGCGACGGTGCGGTCCTTGGCGTTCTGGTTGTAGTCGAGGAAGACGCCGTGGCGCTCCTCCTTCCACCACTTCGACGTCGCGGCGTCCGGCACGCGGCGCTCGACGTCGCGGGCCAGGGCCAGGGCGGCGCGGCGGACCTCGGGATACGTCCAGCGACGCTCGATGCGGACGTTGATGTGGATCCCGCGCGAGCCGGACGTCTTCGGCCAGCCGACCAGGCCGACGTCGTCAAGCGCCTCGCGCGTCGCGAGCGCGACCTCGCGGATCTGCGGCCACGGGCACGCCCGGGACGGGGTCGAGGTCGACGCGCAGCTCGTCGGGGTGGTCGAGGTCGTCGGCGCGCACGGGGTGCGGGTTGAGGTCGATGCAGCCGAGGTTGACGACCCAGGCCAGGCCGGCCGCGTCGTCGAGGACGATCTCGTCGGCCGTCCGCCCGGACGGGAACGTCAGCTCGGCGGTCCGGATCCAGTCGGGCGGTTGTCCGGCGCCCGCTTCTGGAAGAACGGCTCGCTCTGCTGATGCCGTCGACGAACCGCTTGAGCGCCATCGGCCGGCCGCGGACGCCCGTCAGCGCCCCGTCGGCGACGGCGAGGTAGTAGTGGACGAGGTCGAGCTTCGTGTAGCCCGCGTCCGCGGGAAGTAGACCTTCTGCGGGTTGGAGATCGACGACCTCGCGGCCGCCGATCTCGAGGATCTCCTTCGGCGTCGCCATGCTCGAACGATACCCCTCGACACGCGGGACCGACCGGCACATGATGCCCGGGCAGGACGCCACAGCGGCCGTGGATGGGCGAGCGATCTGTCGATTTCGGCCGGCGCCGTTCGTCGTGAAGGTGACGGCCGGACCGAAGCGACCGCCGGCACCGCTGAGGAGGCGCCCACGATGCGCTACATCCTGTTGATCTACACCGAGGAGCCCACCGAGCCGACGTCGCCCGACGACGTCATGGCGGCCGAGATTCGGCGGGCTACAACGCGTTCACCGAGCACCTCAGGACGCGGGGGCGTACGAGGCCGGGGAGGCCCTGCAGCCGACCGCGACGGCCACGACGGTCCGCGTCCGCGACGGCCAGACGGTCGCCACCGACGGCCCGTTCGCCGAGACCAAGGAGGCGCTCGGCGGCTTCTACCTCGTCGAGGCGGCCGACCTGGACGAGGCCATCGACTACGCCGCGCGCATCCCGGGCGCCCGCCACGGCTCGATCGAGGTCCGCCCGGTCTTCGAGCTCGCGGCGAGCGGTCGTGACGCTCGCCCGGCCGAGGCCGCGGCCGCGAACTGACCTCGGGACTCGGTCCGCGCCGTGTCGGACACCGCCGCCGCTCACGAGGTCGTCGACCGCCTGTTCCGCGAGGAGTCCGGGCCGGGCGGTCGCGACGCTCATCCGCGTGCTCGGCGACTTCGACCTCGCCGAGGAGGCCGTCCAGGAGGCGTTCGTCGACGGCGCTCGAGACCTGGCCGGTCCGGGGCGTGCCCGACAACCCCGGCGCGTGGATCACGACCACGGCCCGGAACCGGGCCATCGACCGGCTGCGCCGCCGCACGCGCCTGCGCGAGAAGACCGAGGAGCTCGCGCGCGATGCCGCGATCGAGGCGGAGCTCGCCGCGATCGAGCCCGCCGATCCGCGCTGAGGACGACCGATGGCCATCGCCGACGACCGACTCCGGCTGATCTTCACCTGCTGCCACCCGGCGCTGCCGATGGACGGTCGCGTGGCGCTGACCCTGCGGACGCTCGGCGGCCTGACGACGCCCGAGATCGCCCGGGCGTTCCTCGTCCCGGAGCCGACGCTCGCCCAGCGCCTCGTCCGCGCCAAGCGGAAGATCC
The DNA here is from genome assembly GCA_963704775.1 of uncultured Chloroflexia bacterium. Classification (GTDB taxonomy): domain Bacteria; phylum Chloroflexota; class Limnocylindria; order Limnocylindrales; family CSP1-4; genus SPCO01. The sequence continues at coordinate 1,294,244 of CAVPHR010000001.1, forward strand.
GCGATGCCGGCATCCCGTACCGCGTGCCGCCGCTCGAGCTGCTGCCGGAGCGGCTCGACGGCGTCCTCAAGGTCCTCTACCTGGTCTTCAACGAGGGCTACGCGGCGTCGTCGGGTGACGCGCTGGTCCGGCGCGAGCTCTCGCGCCGAGGCGATCCGGCTGGCGCGGGTCGTGCGTCTCGCTGCTCCCCGATGAGCCGGAGGCGATCGGGCCTGCTGGCGCTGATGCTCCTCCACGACGCTCGCCGCGAGGCGCGAGTCGGCGCCGGACGGCGAGCTCGTCCTGCTCGACGACCAGGACCGGTCGCGCTGGGACGCGGCCCGGATCGCCGAGGGCCGGGCGCTCGTCGAGCGCGCGCTGCGCGGCAGGCCGGCCCGGGCCCGTACCAGCTCCAGGCGGCCGATCGCCGCGCTCCACGACGAGGCCGCCGACCGCGGCCGACACGGACTGGGCGCAGATCGCCGCGCTGTACGCGCGCCCTCGCCCGGATCGACCCGTCGCCGGTCGTCCAGCTCAACTTCGCCGTCGCGGTCGCGATGGCCGACCGGCCCGAGGTCGGCCTCGCGATGATGGACGGCATCCTGGCCGACGGGACGCTCGACGACCTACCCGTACCTGCACGCGGCCCGGGCCGACCTGCTGCGTCGGCTCGAGCGCTGGACCGAGGCGGCCGCGGCCTACGACCGGGCGCTCCAGCTGACCGCGAACGGCGCGGAGCGGGCCTTCCTCGAGAGACGCCGACAGGCGGCGATCGCGAGTGCCGGGAGCCGGCACCTGCAATAGGGGGGTCGGGCCCGCGGGCCGTCAGCCGCCAAGGACCCGGAAGACGCGGACCTCCTTCGACGCCGCGTCCTCGAGGTCGTCGGTCGTCGGGACCACGTAGCGCGCCAGCTCGACGAGCCCGTCGGCCGGCAGGTACGCGCGGCCGAGGTCGCCGATGAGGACCGTGGCGCCGCGCGCCGCGAGGCTCCGCAGCCACGGCTCCATCCGGGCGGCCAGCTCGGACTCGTACCAGAGGTCGCCCGCGAGCACCACGTCCCAGCCGCGTCGCGTGCCGGTCGGGTCCGCCTCGGACGACCGCCAGGGTCACCCCGTTGGCCGCGGCGTTGAGGCGGCAGGCCTCGATCGCGAACGCCTCGATGTCGATGGCGGTCACCTCGCGGCGCCCGACAAGCGCCGCCGCGATGGCCACGATGCCGCCGCCCGCGCCGATGTCGGCGACGCGCCGGCCGCGCGACGATCGCCGGGTGGTCGAGCACGTAGCCGCGCCAGCGCCTGCCCGCCCGCCCACGGCCACGCCCAGTACGGCGGCGGCACCGGCGGGCCGGGCGTCGGCGAGGGCGGCCTGCCTCCCACAGCGGCATCGCGAGCCCGCCAACGAGGAGCGTGATCTCGGGCACGACCGGCGCGGCGCCGGGCGTCGGTGTTGGCGGACGATGAAGGCGCGCCGCTCGTCGGGCGTCACGCCGCCAGCATGGACCGTGCCGGGCCGCGACGCGCCGGGCGCTCAGGGCAGCCGGCCGAACCAGAGCGCGGAGAGCCCGGCCCCGACGACGACCAGCACGAGGGCCGCGGCGGCGAAGCGCGAACGTGACTTCCTGGCGCTCCTCGGTGTAGCCGATGCGCGACTGGAGGTTGTCGTAGACCGCGCTGCAGGTCCTCGGCGGTCGGGGCGTCGAACGCCGTCGCCGCCGGTCGATCTCGGCGATCTGGGCGAGGGTCTCGGTGTCCGGCGGGACGTCGAGGGTCACGCAGCTGGCCGATGCTCGTCGCGGACCTGGACCGTGCCCGTCGGCGGTCCCGAGGGCGATCGTGTAGATCGGCACGCCGAGCGTCGCGGCCCGCTCGGCGGCATCGAGCGGCTCGGCCTCGCCGACCGAGTTGGCGCCGTCGGACAGGAGGATCGCGGCGACGAGCGGCTCGCCGGACGGCTCGTCGACCGGCGCCGCCGCGGCGCCGACGGCGCCGGGACGCCGAGGCGTCGGGAGCGCGCTCGGCGACGGGCCGACGGCGCCGGCGTCGGCGTGCGCCGTCGGCGCGTCCGTCGTCGGCCTGGATCTGCTCGGCGATGTCGAGGACCTGCATGAGCGCGTCGCCCATGGCCGTCCCGTCGCGCGGCGGTCAGGCCGTCGATGCGCCGCGTCGAGCTGCGGCGCGGTCGGTCGTCGGCGCGACGAGCGGTCACGGGCTCGCGAGGCGAACGCGACGATCCCGACGCGGATGCCCTCGGGCAGCTGGTCGATGAACGACTGGGCGGCCGCGCGGGCCGCGTCGAGCCGGGTCGGCGAGACGTCGGTCGCCTTCATCGAGCCGGAGACGTCGATGGCCAGGAGGACCGTCGCGTCCTCGCGCGGCGACGGCGACGACCATCGTCGGCCGGGCGAGCCCGATGACGAGGGCCGCGATGGCGCCGAGGTAGAGCGACCGGCGGGCAGGTGGCGGCGCCAGGCCGGCCGGCGTCGGGGCGAGGTTGGCGAGCAGGTCGAGGTTGGTGAAGCGGACCGCGTAGCGCGTGCGGCGGCGCTGGGCCCAGAGGTAGAGGCCCACGCAGGACCGGGACGAGGAGCAGGCCGAGGAGGAGGAGCGGCGCGAGGAAGGTCATGTCGGTCGTCCTGTCGGTGTCGAGGCCGCGCGCGAGCGCGGCCAGCCAGGAGCCGTCGGTGGAGAGTCGGAGGTGGCGGATGCCGAGCCGGCGCGAACTCGGCGCGCGACGGCCGCGCGCTCGGCGGCGGCGGCCTCGTCGAAGGCGCTGCCGGAGCCGGCGGTCGCCGGTGTCGACGCGGAGCGTCCGGCCCGGTCTCGGGGTCGATGAGGGTCAGCTCGCCGACGTCGACGAGCGCCTCCTCGCGCGGGTCGACGATCTCGATGGCGAGGACCGTGTGGCGGCCGGCGACCTCGGTCAGCGCCGCGCCGCCAGTCGAGCGGCGCCGCGGAAGTCGGAGATGATCGACGACGAGGCCGGCGGTCGTGCGCGACGCGGCGACGATGCGCAGAGCGCGCGCGGCATCGAGGTCGCGCCGCCGCCCTCCTCGGGCGGTTCGGCTGGCGAGCGCGCGGAGCAGGCCGAGCATGCCCGTCGCGGCCGCCGGCCGGCGGGCGTCGACGCGCTCGCGGCCGGCGCCGAAGGTGACGACGCCGAGGCGGTCGCGCGCGTCGGGCGACGAAGCGCCCGACGACGAGCGCCGCGCCCTCGGCCACGTCGGCCTTGCGCCGGTCGGCGGTCCCGAAGTGCATCGACGGCGGACGTGGTCGAGCAGGAGCCACGCGGTCAGCTGGCGGTCCGGCACGTCCTCGCGGACCTGCGGGACGAGGCTGCGGGCCGTGGCGTTCCAGTCGATGCGCCGGACGTCGTCGCCCGGCTCGTACGGCCGGATGCGGTCGAGCTCGAGGCCGTCGCCCGAGGCCGCGGCCGCGGTGGTCGCCGGTCATCCGGCCACCGACGCGCCGCGTCGAGCGCGAGCTCGAGCTGGCGGACGAGCTCGTCGGCGATCGGGCCCGGGCCCGGGCCGGGCGGGGGTGCGGTCGCGGCCGCCGACCCGGGCGAGGTCGCGCTCGGCGCGGTGGCCGCGCCGGTCACGCGCTGCCATCGCCGCCAGCTCGAGGCGCGGCGCCGGGACGAGGCCGAGGACGCGCTCGATGACGGTGTCCGGCGGTGATGCCGTCGGTCAGGGCCGCGTAGCTCAGGACCAGGCGGTGGCGCAGGACGTCCGGCGCGAGCTCGGCGACGTCGGACGGCAGGACGTAGCGGCGGCCGCGGAGGAGCGCCAGCGCGCGGGCGCCGTGGATGAGGTTGATCGAGCCGCGCGGGCTGGCGCCGTACGACGACGTACGGCTCGAGCTCGGGGGCGCCCCAGTAGGTCGAGCTTGCGGGTGGCCTCGACGAGGCCGACCGCGTAGCTGATGATCCGCGGGTCGACGTAGACGTCGTCGACGCGTCGCTGCAGGCGCGAGCAGGCCCTCGGCGTCGAGGATCTCGCGCGGCGGCGAGGCCCGGGCGCAGCGAGCGGGCGACGATCTGCGCCTCCTCGGTCGGCGTTCGGGTAGCCGAGCAGGATCTTGAGCATGAACCGGTCGACCTGCGCCTCGGGCAGCGGGTAGGTGCCCTCGGCCTCGATCGGGTTCTCGGTGGCCAGGACGAGGAACGGCGTCGGGACCTGGATAGGTCGTCGTGGCCGATCGTGACCTGGTGCTCCTGCATGACCTCGAGCAGCGCGCGACTGGACCTTGGCCGGGGCGCGGTTGATCTCGTCGGCGAGCAGGAAGTTGGCGAAGACCGGGCCGAGCTCGGTCTCGAAGTCGCCGTCGCCGGGGCGGTAGATGCGCGTCCCGACGAGGTCGGACGGCATCAGGTCCGGGCGTGAACTGGATGCGCTTGAAGGAGCCGCCGAGGACGTCGGCGAGGGTCTTGATCGTCAGGGTCTTGGCCAGGCCGGGGACGCCCTCGAGGAGGATGTGGCCGCCGGACAGCAGGCCGACGAGGATCCGCTCGAGCATCGCGTCCTGGCCGACGATGACGCGGCGGACCTCGAACAGGATCGCCTCGGCGGTGGCGCGCGGGTCGGCGGGGTCGGGCAGGGCGCGCAGGTCGCGCGGCGGCTCCGGCGGGACGGTCTGGGTCATGGCGGCGCATCTCACGTTGCGGTGGGTTGGGTCGGATGGCTGTCGATCAGCCGGGAGAACCCACTATCGCAACCGTTCCTGAAGACACGGTGAGAAGGCCGGTATCGAAATCTGAACGCTTGGGGCGAGATCTCGCCCCAGTCAGGCGGCGCTCCACCTCGTGTACCGGGGCGGCCAGTCGTCGGCCGTCGGGCGCTCGCCGAGCAGGGCCGACGCGATCGAGAACTCGAAGAGGGTGTAAGTGTCGTCGACCTCGAACGACCACGCGGCCGCGGCAGCCGACCGCGCGGAGGCCGACGTCACGAGCGAGGCCCGACCGCGGACCGCGAACTCGCTCGGCGCGGCCGGGTCCTGGTGGGTATGGAGCGCGTACCGGCCGTCGCGTTCGAGATCCGTCAGCTTGGCGGACGCCAGGATGAAGGCGTACAGATGCCCGTCGACGATCGCCACGTTGATCGGGTGGATGCGCGGCGGCTCGTCGTCGCGAACGGTCGCCAGCAGCGCCTCGCCGGCGTCGCCGCGATGGAGCAGCTCGCGCCCGCGCGCCGCGAGCGCCGGGGCGGCGGCCGCGAATTCGGCCCAGGTGGTCACGGTCGTGCTCCTTCGATGCGTTCCGGGTCGCTCATCCCACGCGGCCCCGGCAACGATGGCACGGATCGGGCGATCGGACCGGAGATGGATCGCGGGCCGGACCGTGGGAGGAGATCCCGGTCCGGCCCGCGCGAGAAAGACGACCGAACGGCGTCAGAGGCCGCGTGCGAGGAGGTAGTAGAGATCGTTCCAGCGGAGCTGGTCCCGGAAGCGATCGAGCGCGGTGTGCTCGTCGATGAGCAGGAACTCGATCCCGGACATCGCCGCGAAGTCCGCGAGATGCTCGGGCGTCACCGCGTAGCCGAGGCTCGGTGTGGTGCGAGCCGCCGGCGTAGATCCAGGCGGCGGCATTCGTCTTGAGGTCGGGCCGCGGGACGCCAGAGGGCGCGGGCGACCGGCAGCTTCGGCAGGGGCCGCTCGGGCGGCGATCACGTCCACGACGGTCGTGACCATCCGGAACCGCTGGCCCATGTCGACGATCGAGGCGAGGACGGCCGTGCCCGGATGCGCATCGAACACGAGCCGGACCGGGTCCTCCTTGCCGCCGATCGAGAGCGGGATGGACCTCGAGCCGCGGCCGCGCATCCGCGATCGACTCGCAGACCTCGAGCATGTGCGCCCCGAGGCTCAGGTCGCCGCCGTCGGTCGAGGTGGTAGGTGTAGTCCTCCATGAACGACACGCCGCCCGGCAGGCCGCTGGACATGACCTTCATCGCCCGGACCATCGCGGCGGTCTTCCAGTCGCCCTCGGCACCGAAGCCGTAGCCGTCGCGCATCAGGCGCTGGACGGCGAGCCCGGGGAGCTGGGTCAGCCCATGGAGGTCCTCGAACGTCGTCGTGAACGCCGAGAACGCCGCCGTCGTCGAGGAAGCGCCGCAGCCCGATCTCGATGCGGGCGCCGTCGCGCAGCGACGCCGCCCGTTCGCGCGCCCGGGCACAGGGCCGGGGCGATCTCGTATTCCTCGATGTAGGCCGCGATCAGGCTCGTCGACGTCGGGCTCGGACACGTCGTCGACGACCGCGACGAGGTCGCCGACGCCATAGGTGTTGACGCTGTACCCGAGCCGGCGCTGCGCCTCGACCTTGTCGCCCTCGGTGACCGCGACCTCGCGCATGTTGTCGCCGAAGCGCGCGATGCGCCCGGTCTCCCAGTCGCGCTTCGCGCACGCCGCGCGCGACCAGGCGCCGACACGCTCCTGGACCTCGGCATCGGACCAGTGGCCGACCACGACCTTGCGCTCGAGCCGCATCCGGGCGGCCATGAACCCGAACTCCCGGTCGCCGTGGGCGGCCTGGTTGAGGTTCATGAAGTCCATGTCGATGGCGTCCCACGGGATCGCGCGGTCGTACTGGGTGTGAAGGTGGAGGAGCGGGCGCTGGAGGACGTCGAGGCCGGCGATCCACATCTTGGCCGGCGAGAACGTGTGCATCCAGACGATCAGCCCGACGCAGGCGGGCGTCGCGTTGGCCTCCTGGCACAGCGCCCGGATGCTCTCCGAATCGGTCACGACCGGCTTGGCCACGACGCGGACCGGGACCGACGACGACGCGCCCAGCGCTTCGGCGACGACGAGGGCGTGCTCCGCGACCGCCTCGATGGTCTCGGGCCCGTACAGCGGCTGACTGCCCGCGACGAACCAGACCTCGTAGGCCCCGAGGTCGATGCCGCCCGACGTCGGCTGGGTCGGGCTCATTGCCCGTAGCTCGTGACGTAGCGGGCGTGCAGCCGGGCGACGATCTCGTCGGACAGGACCTCGGGCGTCCCGATCTGGAGCGCGGCCCAGACCGTGGCCGCGACGTCCTCGACCATGACCGCGGCCTTGACCGCGGCCTCGGCCGACCGCCCGACCGTGAAGACGCCGTGGTTCTTCAGCAGGATCGCCGGGGACTGCCCGATCCCCTTGACGACCTCCGCGCCGATGGCCTCGTCGCCGATCAGGGCGAAGCCGCCGCACGGGATCTCGCCGCCGAACTCGTCGGCGTGGGCCGTGAGGTAGACAGGGATCGGACGGCCGACGGCCGCGAAGGCGGTCGCGTAGCGCGAGTGGGTGTGGACGACGCCGTTGACGTCCGGGCGCTCGCGGTAGATGTACAGGTGACTCGCCGTGTCCGACGACGGCTGGAACGCGCCTTCGACGACTCGTCCGTCGATGTCGAGGACGACCATGGACTCGGCCGTGAGGTCCTCGTAGCGGACGCCGGACGGCTTGATGGCCACGAGGCCGGTCTCGGGGTCGCGGGCGCTGACGTTCCCGCCCGTCCAGACGACCAGGCCGTGGCGGGGCAGCTCGGCGTGCAGCCGGACCAGCTCCTCGCGGAGCGCCTCGAGTCGCATCCGTCAGGCCCCCACCGCGACCCGATCGACCGCCTTCGCCCGGGCGCGCAGTCCCCGGAGCAGCTTCATGACGTCATTGTCGCCGCGCCCGAAGTAGTCGTGGAGCCGGACGTACTCGCGATAGAGGACGTCGTAGACCTCGTGGTTCGCCGGGTTCGGCACGTACGCCTGGTCCTTGAGGCGGGCCATGGCCCGCGCGGCGTCCTCGATGGTCGCGTGGCCGCCGGCGGCCGCGCCCGCCGCGACCGCCCCGAACATCGCCGACCCGAGGGCCGGGGTCTGGTCCGAGGCGCTCACCCGGAACGTGCGGCCCGTGACATCGGCGTAGATCTGGAGGATGAGCGGGCTCTTCTCGGCCAGGCCGCCACAGGCGACGACCTCGTTGACCGGGACGCCGTTCGCCTCGAACGTCTCGATGATGACCCGCGTGCCGTAGGCGGTCGCCTCGATCAGCGCCCGGTAGATCTCCTCGGGCGTGGTCGCGAGCGTCATCCCGACCAGCAGGCCGCCGACCTCCGCGTCGACCAGGACCGATCGGTTCCCGTTCCACCAGTCGAGCGCGATGAGCCCCGACTCGCCGACCTGCTGGCGCGCGGCCTTCTCCTGGAGGAGGCTGTGGATGTCGATGCCGCCGGCTGCGAGCCTCGGCGTGGTAGGCCTCCGGCAGGCCCTGCTCGACGAACCACTCGAAGTGATCGCCGACGCACGACTGGCCGGCCTCGTAGCCGAAGTAGCCCGGGATGATGCCGTCCTCGACGCAGCCGCACATGCCCGGGCACCGTCCGCTCGTCGCGCGAGAGGACCATGTGGCAGGTCGACGTGCCCATGATCATGACCATCGTGCCGGGCCCGGTGACGGTCGCGGCGGGAACGGCCACGTGCGCGTCGACGTTCGCGACGGCGACGGCGGTCCCGGCCGGGAGGCCGGTCCAGCCGCGCCGCCTCGGCCGAGAGGCCGCCGGCCAGCTCGCCGGCGCCGCGACAGGTCGCGGCGCATCTTCGTGTCGACGACGTCCGCGAAGCGCGGGTCGAGTGCCTCGAAGTAGGCCGGGTCGGGGAAGCCGTCGCGCTTGGACCACATCGCCTTGTAGCCCGCGGTGCAGGCGTTGCGGGTCTCGACGCCGGTGAGCCGCCAGACGACCCAGTCGGCCGCCTCGATCAGCCGATCCGCCGCCGCGTAGACCTCGGGCGCCTCGTCGAGGATCTGGAGCGCCTTCGAGAAGAACCACTCCGACGAGATCTTGCCGCCGTAGCGGTCCAGCCAGGCCTCGCCCGTCGACCGTGCGACCTCGTTGATCCGGTCGGCATCGGGCTGGGCGGCGTGGTGCTTCCAGAGCTTGACCCAGGCATGCGGGTTCGACCGGAACGCCGGGCAGCTGGCAGAGCGCCGTGCCGTCGGCCGTGGCCGGCAGCATCGTGCAGGCGGTGAAGTCGATGCCGATGCCGATGACGTCGGCGGGGTCCACGCCCGCGGCGCGCACGACCTCCGGGACGGCCGTCTGGAGGACGCGCAGGTAGTCGTCGGGGTCCTGGAGCGCCCAGTCGGGCGGCAGGACGACCGCCTCGTCCGGGGCGGGGAGGTGCTCGTCGATGACGCCGTTGCGATACGGCTCGACGGCCGTCGCGAGCTGCGACCCGTCGGCGACGTCCACGAGGATGGCACGACCGGAACCGGTCCCGAAATCGACCCCGATCGCGTACCGGCTCACCGTCGCTCCCTTAGACTCGTTGGTGGCGTCCCCGCCGCCAGGTGGTCCACGTTCGGCGGGCACGACACTTGTGGACCGATCCGCGTTCCGTTATCGTTCCCGCTAACGTTCACGCTGACGGTACCGTAGCATCCGAACGGACTCGAGGCAAGCCCTTCGCACCCGCTGGGGACAGACCATTGCAGGACCACAGCCGCATCACGATCAAGGAGATCGCCCGCATGTGCGGGGTCTCCACCCAGACGGTCTCGCGGGTCATCAACAAGCGCCCGGACGTCTCGCCCCGGACGCGCGCGGCGGTCGAGGCGGCGATCGCGGCGACCGGCTTCCAGCCCAGTGCCGTGGCGCGGAGCCTGGTCCAGCGCCGATCGCAGACGCTCGGCGTCGTCGTCGCGGGCCTGCGCTACTTCGGTGTCGCCCAGACGCTCAACGGGATCACCGAGGAGTCCCAGGCGTCCGGCTACGGCGATCCTGCTCAAGGAGATCGAGAGCACCGACACCGTCGACATCGGGCCGGTCATCGAATTCATGATCGCGCACCGGGTCGAGGGCATCATCTTCGCGGCGCCCCAGCTCGGGACCAACATCGCGACGGTCCGGGCCCAACTGCCGGCCTCGCTGCCCGCCGATCGTCTTCCTGAAGTCGGAGCCGTCGCCCGCCTTCTCGACGATCGTCATCGACAACTATGGCGGTGCCCGACAGGCCACGGCCCACCTGCTCGCGCTCGGTCGCCGACGGATCGGGCACCTGGCCGGCCCGCTGCCCTGGCGCGAGGCCCAGGATCGTCACGACGGCTGGCGCGACGCCCTGCGCGATGCGGGCCTGGAGCCCGGACCGGTCGTGCCCGGCACGCTGGACGCCGGCCAGCGGCGAGGCCGGCGTTCGAGCAGATGCTCGCGCTGGACGCCGGACCTCGACGGCGTCTTCGTCGCGAACGACCAGATGGCGCTCGGCGTGCTGCGCGTCGCTCACGCGCGCGGGATCGCGATCCCCGACGACATCGCGGTGGTCGGCTTCGACGGACTCGACGAGGCGGCGCATTTCACCCCGACGCTGACGACGGTCGTCCAGCCCCTGCGGGAACTCGGCGAGCTGGCCGTCCGGGAGATCCTCGGCATCGCGAGCGAGGCGCGCGGGCGGGGGACGGTCCGGAGCCTGACGCTCGCGACCCAGCTGGTCGTTCGCGAGAGCGCACCGGCGGTCGCACGACCACTGAGCCCTCCGACCCGGGCCGGCCGGCCGTCGCCGACGGTCCAGGCGGCCGAGTCCCGCTGAGTCACTTGTCGGTGATGTCGATCGCGTAGTTCACGAACGTGCGCTGCTTCTTTGCCTCGACGCTCAGCAGGATGTAGAAGCCCTTGACGTCGGCGGGCACCGCGACATTCGTCTTCCAGTCGGCCGTCTCGCCCGGTGGCGTCACGGGTGCGGACGCGAGGTCGGGACTCTCGTAGTAGCCGTACAGGATCCCGTCGGCCCCGATGACGGGCGGGTTGCCAACGTGCACGATCGTCGGGTACTCGCCCGGGTTCGAGGTCTGCCACGAGAACTCGAGCCCCTTGTCGTCCGCGAACGGCGTCGGTCAGGGTCAGGACGACGTCGTTGAGGGCGGGGATCTCGGCGTCGGCCGGCTGGATCAGGCCCTCGATGGGCTCGGCGACCGGGAAGGTGAGGTCGGCCGCCAGCTCGTCGAGGTTGACCTCGAGCTTGCCCTCGGTCCCGGTCGTCTTCGCGTCGTAGTAGTCGTACTCGCCGGTCTGGTAGGCGTAGTCGACCGACGAGCTTCGAGCCGGGGCTGGCGGTCGCGCCGGCGCATTCGACGCGGATCCGCTCGGTCTTCAACGCGGTCTTGGGACCGGCGATGTAGCCCTGCATCCGGAAGCCGGGCGCCAGGCGATGGCCACCTGAGCCGACGAGGACCGTCGCGCAGTCGGTGCGGCTGCCGTCGCCGGAGGTGAGGACCGCCGGGCGGCCGTCCACGGCCGCCATCACGCTCCAGTCGCCGGTCTCGTTGTGGATCGCGAGGTCGATCCGGAGGTCGCCCGACTCGGCGGGCCCGACGGCGGTCGCCACGGCAGACCAGCCCTTCGAGGTCCCTCCTCCGACCGGCGCGCTCGCCTCGGGCGGCAGCACGACGTACTCGCAGCCGCTCAGGACCAGGGCGAACGCCACGATCCAGTGCCATCCGCGACGGCCGGTCATGTCGCCTCGTTCCCGATCGCCGGATCCTTGGCCGGCGGCGGACCGGCCACCTCGGTCGACGCCCGCCGCGCCGTCGATCGTGGGCCGCTCCGTGACGCCAGGAAGCTCTGGACGCCGATGAAGATGAGCGTCAGCGTCGCGACGACGATCGGTGTCCACCACGAGCTCAGCTGCCCGTTGAACTGGATGAGGCGTCTGCACGACGCCGATGACCAGCACCCCGAACAGCGTGCCGATGACATACCCGGATCCACCGGTCAGGAGCGTGCCGCCGATCACCACCGCGCCGATCACGGTCAGCTCGAGCCCCATCGCATACAGCCCGTGTCCGGATCCGACATCGACGCTGAGCGCGATCCCGGCCAGTGCCGAGCAGAACCCGTTGAGGGTGTAGACGAGCATCTTCGTGCGGTTGACCCGGAGGCCCATGAGCCGGGCCGAGGCCTCGTTCCCGCCGACCGCGTAGACCGTCCGTCCGAACCCGGTGTACTGCGCGACGTAGATCGCGACGGCGAGCACGACTAGTTCGACGACCACGAGGATGGACACGAACGGGCCCTGCTTCGTCACCGGGTCCGCGAGGCCAGGGATCAGGATCCGGGTCTGCGCCAGGACGTCCCAGAGGCGATTGTGGATGGCGATGGCGTCGTCGCTGATCCAGAAGCACAGCCCGCGCGCGACCCACAGGCCCGCCAAGCGTCGCGATGAACGGCTGGACGCCCAGGTACGTGATGAAGAAGCCCATCGTGGCCCCGATGACCATGCCCATGACGAGCATGATCCCCATCACCACCCACGGGTCCACGCCGCCATTGCGCAGGAGAGCGGCCGACGCGACCGTCGTGAGCGCGACGACGCCGCCGACCGACAGGTCGATCCCGCCGGACAGGATGACGAACGTCATCCCGATCGCGCTGATGAGCAGGAACGGGCTGGCCCGCAGGAGGTTCAGGAAGATCTGCGGATCCCGCATCCCGTCGTAGATCATCGCGCCGTAGGCATACGCGAGGGCGAAGAGGATGATCGTCGCCGACAGCGGTGCGAATCGCCGGTAGCGCCCGAGACGCGTCCCCATCGGAACGCCGGCTTTGCTCGCGACCTGCGCCGTCATGCGGTCTTCGGACGCTGCGAAGCGAGGCGGCGGATCGCGTTCCGGACCTGATCCGAGAGCAACAGGATCACGACGATGACGACGATGCCCTTGATGGCGAGCAGGGCGTTCGCCGCGACGCCGATGGCGTACATCGAGGTGGTGATGGCCTGGATGACCGCGGCCCCGACGATCGCCGCGAAGAGCGAGAACCGACCGCCCGCCCCGAGCGCCGTCCCGCCGATGACGACGGCGAGGATGGCATCGAGCTCGAGGTTGAGCCCGATGTTGTTGGCGTCCGATGTCTGGATGTTCGAGCTCGCAACCAGTCCGGCGATGCCCGCGCAGAGGCCGCAGAACATGTAGGCGAAGAGCTTCACGCGCTTCTCGTTGACGCCGCTGAAGAAGCTCGAGCGGGCGTTGATCCCGACCGACTCGATGAACATGCCGAGCGACGTCTTCCGCGTCAGCACCCACGCCACGACGAACACGATCGCGACGACGAACAGGGAGACCGGCAGGATGGCCCAGCCGTTGCCGAGGAAGGCGAACGGCTCGTAGAAGATCTGGATCCGGACGCCGTCGGTGATCAGCTGGGCGATGCCGCGGCCCGCGATCATCAGGATGAGGGTCGCCACCATCGGCTGGATGTTGCCGTAGGCCACGAGCAGCCCGTTCCACAGCCCGCACAGGGCCGCCACCGACAACGTGATGACGAAGACGAGCGGGAGCGGGACGGCGGAGAAGCTGGGATCGTGGGTCAGCGCCTTGTAGTTCGGGTCGATGAGCAGCGCGGCGATCGACGCCGAGATCGCCATGACCGCGCCGACCGAGAGGTCGACACCGCCCGTGGCGACGACCAGGGTCATGCCGATCGCGAGCAGCATGACCGTCGAGCCGCTCCGGAAGATGTCGACGACATTGCCGAACAGGTGGCCGTCGATGACCGAGAGGGTGAAGAAGCCCGGGTCGAAGATCAGGTCGAACAGCAGGATGACCGCGAGGACGATGAGCGGGAAGACGAGCTTGCTCTCCGCGAACCGCTGCCAGACCGTCGACGTCATCCGGTTCACGTGTCCGACCCCGCCATCGTCTGCATGATCAGGGACTCGCCGACCTCACCCGAGAACTCGTTGACCTTGACCCGATCGCGCAGGACGACGATCCGATGACTCGTGCGCAGGACCTCGTCGAGCTCCGAGGAGATGAACAGGCAGGCCTTGCCATCCTCGGCCAGGGACAGGACCAGGCGCTGGACCTCGGCCTTGGCGCCGACGTCGATGCCGCGGGTCGGCTCGTCGAGGATGAGGACCTGCGGGTTCGTCGCCAGCCAGCGCGCGAGGATGACCTTCTGCTGGTTGCCGCCGCTCAGCGTCCGCACGGGCTGGTCGGGCGACGGCGTCGCGATCCGCAGCAGGCCGATGTACTTGTTCGCGATGGCGTACTGCTCCGACAGGCTCAGGGACCGCAGCCAGCCTCGGCCGGCCTGGACGGCCAGGACGATGTTCTCGCGCACGGTCAGGTCGTCGACGATGCCCTCGGCCTTGCGGTCCTCCGGGCAGAGGGCCACGCCCCGGTCGATCGAGCCGATCGGCGAGTGGTGCTCGACGAGCTTGCCGTCGACGGTGATCGTGCCGCTGTCGGGCTTGTCGACCCCGAACAGCAGGCCGGCCATCTCGGTCCGGCCGGAGCCCAGCAGGCCGGCCAGCCCGACGACCTCGCCCGCGCGCAGCTCGATGTCGAACGGCTCGATCGAGCCGGTCCGACCGACCTGGCTGGCCGCCAGGCGCACGTCGCCGGTGCCCTGCTGGCTGGTCGCGAGCTTGATCTTCGACATGTCGTCGAGCTCGGTGAGGTTCCGGCCGAGCATCTTGGCGATCAGCTCGAAGCGGGGCAGGGCCTGCGGGGCGTAGGTGCCGACCAGTCGCCCGTTGCGCAGGACCGTGATCCGGTCGGCGACGCGATAGACCTGGTCGAGGAAGTGGGTGATGAAGACGATCGCGATGCCGGAGTCGCGCAGCTTGCGCATCACCCCGAAGAGCTGCTCGGTCTCGTGGGCGTCGAGGCTCGACGTGGGCTCGTCGAGGATGAGGATCCGCGCCGACGAGATGTCGAGCGCCCGGCCGATCGCCGCCATCTGCTGGATCGCGACCGAGTAGGACCCGAGCGGCTGCGTGACGTCGACCTCGATGTCGAGGTCGTTCGAGGATCCGGGCGGCCCGGCGGTTCATCGCCTTCCAGTCGATCCGACCCCAGCGACGTGGCGCCCGGCCGATGAGGATGTTCTCCGCCATCGACAGGTTGGGGCAGAGGTTGATCTCCTGGTAGACGGTGCTGATCCCGAGGGACTGGGCGTGCTTGGGGGATCGGACCTGGACTTCCTGCCCGTCGAAGCGTGATGGTGCCCGCATCCGGGCGCTCGACGCCGGTCAGGACCCTGATCAGGGTGGACTTGCCGGCGCCGTTCTCGCCGACGAGGGCGTGGATCTCGCCTGGTGCCAGGTCGAAATCCACGCCCTCGAGGGCCTGCACGCCTGGAAACGCTTTCTCGATGCCGCGCATGGACAGGAGGAGGCCAGTCTCAGACACGGCATAACCCTACGTGCTGGCGTGCTGCTTGAAGGCGTCGGGAAGCGGCGCGATGCGCCGCTTCCCGACCGTGACGTCTACCTGCCTAGTACTTGCGCGCCGGGAGGTCCGCCGCGGCGGTCTCCTGGCGGAAGATCGCCCTCGATCGAGGGCACCCACTCCGGCAGATCCTCGCCGTTGGCCGCCTTGAGGGCGGCCTCGTAGACCTGCGGGGCGAGCAGCGGGTTGCACTCGACGGCCGACGTTGATCGTGCCGGCGATCATCGCCTCGAAGGCGCCCTTGGTGGCGTCGACGGTGACGATCTTGACGTCCACGCCGGGCTTGATCCCGGCGTCCTTGAGGGCAAGCGCGGCGCCGAGACCCATCTCGTCGTTCTGGCCGAACACGCCCTGGATGTCCTTGCTGTCCTTGAGGAACGCCGCCATGACGTCCTTGCCTTCGGTGGCGCTCCAGTTCGCCGGTCTGGCTCTTCGTGACGGTGATGCCGCAGTCGGCCATCTTCTCCCGGAAGCCCTTGCCCCGGTCGATGGCCGGCGAGGAACCGACGTTGCCGACGAGCTCGACGACGTTCTTGGAGGTGCTGCCCTCGAGGAGCTTGCACATCTCGATCGCGGAGTTGCGGCCTTCCTCGACGAAGTCGGAGCCGATGTAGGTCGCGTAGAGGCTCGGGTCGGAGTCGATCCGGCGGTCCTGGATGACGACGGTCTTGCCGGCGGCCTTGGCCTCCTGCAGGACCTGGTCCCAACCGGCTGCCTCGAGCGCGGCCAGGATGATGACGTCCACGTCCTTGTCGGCGATGAAGTTGCGGAAAGCCGAGATCTGGTTCTCGAGCTTGTTCTGGGCGTCATAGAACTTCAGGTTGATGCCCAGCTCCAGGGCGGTGTCCTTGAAGGACGCGGTGTTGGCGGCGCGCCAGCCACCTTCGGAGCCCGTCTGGATGAACCCGACGGTGAGGTCCTTGTAGGTCATGGCCGCCTGCGATGGCGCCGCCGCGGACGGAGCGGCGGCGGAAGGGCGCAGCCGCGGAAGGGGCCGCCGCCGATGGTGCGGTCGACGGCTCCCGAGGAGGAGCAACCCGCCACCAGGATCAGGGCCACCGCACTGATGGCCATCCTCGTAAGCAATCGCGAAGCCGTCATGGTTTGGTCTCCGTCTCCGGTGTGTGGTTGAAGTCGCGTGATCGCGCGCCTGGCGTCGATCTCCACCGTCCAGGCTGCTGCGGAACCCTCTGATACGCACCCGGCCTTGCCTCGATGCGGGTCAGGCGGACCCTGACACCATCGGCACCTCCTCCCTCATCGGGGGCCATCCCTCGACATGTTCGTGTCGGCTCGAGGTCAGCCGGACCGTGGCGACACGCGGGCTCCTCCTGCGCTGGCCGGTCCCGGGCTCGGAACGGTGGCCGCACGGTCGTGGCTGGGGCTCGTTATCGTTTCCGTTATCGATAACGGGAACGATAACACGCTACACCGGCCGTCAAGGCACGTCAAGACTCGATCGCACCGCGGGTCGACGTCGTCGGGCCGCCCGATCTCCGGATCGGCCGCGGCGCCCCAGGTAGTCGTGCCAGAGCAAACGCGCGGCGACCGCCCGCCACGGGTCGCCACGGCTCGGCGAGCGCCTCCATCGCGATGACATCGCGGCACGGTCGGCCAGGCCCTTGACCGCGACCGCGGCTGTCTGGAGCGCGACGTCGCCGACCGGCCAGACATCAGGGCGACGCAGGACCATCAACAGGTACACGTCGGCGGTCCAGGCGTCCGACCCCGGTCAGCTCGCAGAAGCGTCGCTCGCGCATCGTCGTCGTCGAGTGCGTCCAGGGCTCCGAGGTCCAGCGAGCCGTCGACGAGCCGGGCGGCCAGCAGTCGGATATAGCGGGCCTTCTGGCGGCTGAAGCCGATGGCCAGGAGCTGTTCGTCGTCGAGCCGGAGGAATGCCGCCGGCGTCAACGGATCGGTCGCGGCGACGAGGCGGTCGCGCGCCGCCTGCGCCGATGCCAGGGAGACCTGCTGCTCGAGGATGATGTGCGTGAGCGTCTCGAAACCCGGCGGCCGGGCCCACAGCGGCGGCGGCCCGAATCGATCGACGACGGCCGCGAGGTCCGCGTCCCGCGCGGTCAGCTCGGTGACGGCCGTCGCGAGTGTCGGCTCGGTCAGGATGGGTCGCATGGACTTCCGAACACTACGGGAGCGCTGCGGGTTGCGGATCCTGGCAATAAATAAGTATTGACTTATATAAGTCGTGGCTTGTATCTTCGGGCAGTGCACGCGTTCGATGTCCTCGGAGACCCCGTCCGACGCCGGATCCTGGAGCTGCTCGCCGATGGCGAGCTGCCGTCCGGGGCGATCACCGCGGTCGTCCAGGCCGAGTTCGGCATCTCGCAACCGGCCGTGTCGCAGCACCTGAAGGTCCTGCGCGACAGCGGGTTCGCGACCGTCCGGCCCGAGGGCGCACGCCGCCTCTATGCGGTCGACGCCGCGCCGTTCCACGAGCTGGACGACTGGCTCGACCACTTCCGCCGGTTCTGGGGCCAGCGCCTCGACTCGCTCGCGACCGAGCTCGCCCGGGGCAAGCGCGAGCGGCGCCTGCGTGCCCCGATCGCCACCACCGAAAGGAGAGCAGACCCGATGATCGACATCGTCCGTGAGATCGAGGCCGTCCAGCGCGAGGTGGGCGAGGGAACCGTCCCGGCCGGCGTCGGCCGCGTCGGTCACGCTCCGAGCGCGACGTACGCCGGCGCCCATCGAGGACGTCTGGGACGCGCTGACGAACCCGGAGCGGATCGGCCGCTGGTTCCTGCCGATCAGCGGGGACTACCGCCTCGGCGGTCGGTACCAGTTCGAGGGCAACGCCGGGGGCAAGATCGTCGACTGCGACCGGCCGCACGGCTCAAGGTCACCTGGGAGTACGGCACCTGCGACCGATGTCGATGCTCGAGCGTCGAGGTCCGACTCTCGCCCGTCGGCGACGGGATGACACGATTCGAGCTCGAGCACATCGCGGTCGTGCCGGACGAGATGTGGGCGGAGTACGGGCCGGGCGCCGTCGGCGTCGGCTGGGAGGGGGGCCTGCTGGGGCTCTCGCTCCATCTTCAGGGCGGACCGCGATCGGACGATCCGGTCGCCTGGCAGCTGTCGCGCGGAGGGACGCGACTTCTCGCGCCGGAGCAGCGAGGCGTGGGGCGACGCGAACCGGGCCGCCGGCGCGGATCCCGAGGCGGCCGCCCGCGCCGTCGCGAACACGACGGCCTTCTATGCGCCGGAGCCGGAGGCAGGGTCGTAGGCAGGTGCGGTCCGACCCCTGAGCCTTCAGCCGACGTCACATCTCGGCGAGATACCTCTCGAGCAGGCCGGCAAGTTCACGTGGCCGACTCAGCGCAAGGCAGTGGCCGCTCTCGATCTCGTCCGGGTCGATCCGAAGGCGATCGCGAACCAATGGCCGCAGCCACCGCGCTGGGAAGAACCGGTCGTTGCGACCTAGGATGAATCGAGTCGGGATCTCAGGCCAGGCAGGGAGTGGCCAGGGTTCGCTGCCGGGCGTGTCGGATTGCCGTCGTTCGTGGGTGAGCGCCTGATCCGCGATCTCCGAGGGGACGTCGTGGTAGAACACAGAGCGTGTGCTCGAGTCCTCGAGCTTCTCCGGTCGCCAGCCCGTGTTCGCGAACATCTCCTCCGCAGACTCGCCGGGCCGAGGCACCATCCCTGCGACGAGAACGATCGATCGTGCGTCGATCCGTTCCGCGACGATCGGGGCTGTGTAGCCGCCGAATGATTGGGCGACCACGACGACGTCGCGCCTCCCGCCGATGGCATCGACAACGACGTCCGCATAGCGCGAGAGACCGGCGCTGTCGTCCTCGACCGGGAGATCGGGCGCAACGCTGTCGTGGCCTCTCCGGTCAAGCTCGGCGCGTACCAGATGCCAATACCAGCCGACGTCGCCGGCACCGTGGATGAACGCGAACAGGGTCATGCTCGTCGACCGTCAGTCGTCGAAGTCCCACCGGGTGGCACCGCCGGGCTCCTCCGACATCACGCCGAAGACCGTCACCGGGTTGACCACGTAGAGGTCCCAGGGCGGCGGGCCGGCGCTCGGCGCGCTGTATTCGTGGGTGAAGGCGCCGTCCTTGACGGTGGCCGGCCAGCCGCCCTCGGCATAGCGCTTCGCGAGTCGCCGGAGCGTCGCCTCGTCGGTGACCCGTTCGGCCTTGCCCTCGATGACCAGATCGATGCCGTCGAGCGACATCGAGACGGCGCAGTTGGCGTTCTCGGCGAGGTTCTGACTCTTGCGGGTCCCGGCGCCGCTCACGAAGTAGACGCTGCCGTCGTCCCAGACGGCCCCGACCCCTGCGCTGTGCGGCCGGCCGTCGGGTCGGGTCGTTGCCAGGAAGTAGGTCCGGGGTCGCTCGGCGGTCGACTCGGTCGACTCGAGCGCTTCGAGCGCGCGCGACCACGGGATCGGGTCGAGGTTGTAGAGATCGGCGAGGTTCTTCTGCCGCATGGCTGTGCTCCTTCGCGAGGTCTGTCGTCGTCGAATCAGACCACGTGGCCACGCGAAAGTCATCGGCGGAGACTCGTAGGGACGGGGCCCTGCGATAATGAATCGCCGCTCCAGGGGAGACAAGATGACCTCAGAGCTCCCGCGTGCCTCGCTTCTCGAGAACGCCCGCTTCACGATCACGTACCTGCTGCCGAGCCTGCTCCGGGGGCTCCTGATCCCGCTGCCGTTCTGGGCGGAGGTGGCGACCCGGTTGGACACAGGGCGCGGCGTGGCGACCGTGGAGCGTCTGACCGAACGCTATGCCGGCCGGCCGGTGATGCTCCGAAGCATCGGGGGACAGACGCTGCTCGTCCTCGCGGCCGGCGACGTCCGCCAGGTCCTGGGGTCACCCGTGTCCGTCTACGCGATGAACGTCAACGAGAAGCGGCGGCTGTTCTCTGAGTTCGCACCTGACGTGCTCAACGGCTCACCGCCGGACCTCCATGCCCAGCGCCGGCCGTTCAACGAGGCCGTGCTTGACTACGGGCACGAACCCCATCGCCTCGCGGAGCAATTCCTGAGGGTCGTCCACGAGGAGGTCACGGCGATGCTGGCGGACGGCGGCGTCCTCGACTACGAGCGGTCGCTCGCGGCCTTTCGAAGGATCTCGCGGCGCTGCGCTCTCGGCGATGCGGCCGCGGATGACACGGAGCTGAGCGAGGAGCACAGCCGATTGCGCCGTGATGGCGACTGGCTCGGGCTCAAGGTCTGGAATCGACGCAGGAACGCACGGCTCCGAGCGTCGATGGACGCACGGATCCAGCGGTACGTGGCCGCCGCCGAGCCCGGCACGCTCGTCAGTCTCTTCGCGTCCGCGCCCACGCAGGCGGAGACCCGGCCGAACGGCCAGGTGCCGTTCTGGCTGATGGCGCTCGACGCGGTTCGCATCGCGGTCTTCAACGCGCTGGCGCTGCTCACGACCGATCCCGCCGCGCACGAACGCGCGCTCGCCGAGGTTCGCACGGCGGACACGACCCATGGGCCGGGCACGGTCGCCGGCCTCGCCGACCTTGCCTTCGTGCGCGCCTGCATGCTCGACAGCGTTCGGCTGTGGCCCGCGGCAGCAATGCTCGTGCGAGTCACCGCGGCCGAGACGGAGTGGTACGGCGAGACGCTGCCGATCGGCGCGAAGGTCCTCATTCCCGTCGTCCGCCCACCACCGCGCGCGTCGGCTGCCGCATGCGAACCGGTTCGCACCGGACCTCTGGCTCGACGGCTCGGCGGACGCCGACTGGCAGATGAACGTGTTCTCGCGCGGCGGCGCGCAGTGTGCCGGCCGGAATCTGGCCCTCCTCCTCGGCACCGCCAGCCTCGCGGAGCTGCTCCGACAGCGGGAGTTCGAGCTCCTGAGCCCGAAGCTGGCCCCGGACCGGCCGCTCCCGTACGGGATCAACCCGTTGAAGGTCCGATTGGCCGTTCGCGGAACGCATTGACCGCGCCGGTGCGGTCGACTTCCTGAGCACGAACGAGGGGAATGGAGCCGACACTCGGATTTGAACCGAGGACCTGCTGTTTACGAAACAGCTGCTCTACCGCTGAGCTATGTCGGCGCCGATCAAGAATAGCCGATGCTCAGAGACATCAGCTATTCGTCCTCGTGCATGCGCATTCGGCATCGTGCTCAGGACCCTGGGACAACGCTCGAACAGCTGATAACTGTCAGGATGGCCCGCCGGGATCCTCGCGGCGTCGAGAACGGTCGTTCGATATCGGGCACCGCTCTCCGGTTCACCGCCGGAGAGCGAGAGGTCCAATTCGAGGTACGGGAGCATCGGCGCCTCGGTGCCGATGCCGGTGGGTAAGGCCGGCTGTGCGGAGGCGCGGCGGATCGGGGCGACGGTCGGGGACCGGCTCCAGGGTGAGGAAGTCGAGCACGATCCTGTTTACGAGGTCGGGCTTCTCCTGCGTCAGGAAGGTGGGAGGTGTCGGCACGGCCGCCAGCTCGGCGTTCGGGATCGCTGCGTACATGTCCATCACTTCCTGCATCGTCACCAGGTCGTCGTCGGCGAACATCACCAGTGTGCGCGCCTGGACGCGGCCAGTTCGGACGCCTTCAGGTCGATGCGATCTCGTTCGTCCCCACCTTTCTTTTCGGATCAGCCACCGGGTGGCGGCCCGACAATCTGCGTCCCGTGGGTGGCGGCAACGTTCGCCAGCTCTGCCGTATCCGGAGGGATGGCCGACGGTTCCGGTATGGATCGTGCCGGCGCGGGCACGCCCATCTCGCGGAACATCGCCTCGTGAGCCGGTCCCGGACTGACGAGCAGCAAGAGCGTTGCGTCTGCGGTCTCGAGGCGGAACGAATGCCGTGCTCCTTGAGGCGCCATGGCGAAGCCGCCGGCGGCCAAGGTTTGTTCCACATCCCCGAGGAAGATCGTGACCTCGCCTCGCGCAACGTAGAACCCCTCCTGCTCGCGCTCGTGATAGTGCACCGGGATGACCAACCCTTCTGGGCCCTGGACCTCGACCATTGTGTACAGGCCGGTCTCGGCGTTGGTGGCTTTGAATGTGTAGAGGCCGCCCAACAGCCAGAGCGCCTCGCCTTCGTCATTCCGGCGCAGGACCTGCTGTGTCTGTTTGACCGTCACGCGGCCACCTCCGCCTTGAGCGAGGCGCGGATGAAGTCGCGCAGCTCCGGGCTATCGTGCTGAGCATGTGCGGCGACGGCGTGCGCCGCCTGCGCCTCGAGCACCTCGTCCTCCGTCCCCGAGATCGTCAGGGTGCACTCTCCCGGGAGCTCCCGGCAGTCAAAGACCTTGCGCGTCATGGCGAACCTCAGGCGGATGGTGGTCAACGACTTGAAGCCTCACCGCTGCGGCGAAGCTCTTCCATCCCAGTTATCTGGGAATTTGACCCCAGGCCCCGCGGTTCGCCGGTCTCAGCTCGGAGGACCATCTTCGGCGTACCACCCATCGGCCGACAGGGCCGCACCCGCCCGCTCGCGCGGCTCGTATTGATCGAAGAAGACACGGGCAACGAGCGCTTTCCGACTGCGGACCCCGACCTTTTCGAAGATCGCCTTGAGATGGTCCTGAACGGTGTATGAGGACACCCAGAGTTGCTTGCCGATCTCCTGCGTCGAGCGTCCTTGCAGGACGAGCTGGGTGACCTCTCGCTCCCGGTCGGTGAGCCCGTAGGCCTGGACGATCAGCGGCGCGATCTCGGCCGGACGGGCGACCTCGATGATCACCGAAGTTCTCGCCCGCGGTCCGTCGTCAAGCACCGAGCCATGCAATATGAGCCAGCGCCCGGCCTTCGTCTGCACGCGCAGGCGTGCCGGCTCTGCGGGGCCCCCCTCCTCACGGCCAACTGCACGTCGCGCCGCGGCGGCCACGACGTAGATCGACCCGGGTAGCCCGGCAGCACCGGACGTCGAGGTCGGAACCGCAAGCTCCGCGAGCCAGCGCCGCGCCGGAGCGTTGATCGCCTCGGGCTCCCCACGGGCGTTGAGGAGAACCAGGCCCGGCGCCGAGTCGCCATCGAATGTGTCATCTCTGACGACGCCCATCAACAGCGAGCTGCGAACAGCGTGAGCGATATACGGGCCGATGGACGCGACGAAGTCCTGCTCTTCGGGGCTGAACTCGGGACGGTTGGCATGACGCAGGACCACGAGTGATGACCAACACGAGCCGCCGGTCGTGAACGTCGCTCGGAGTTCCGGCCCAAATCCAAACGGTTGGAGGATCTCTCGGAAGCGGTGACTTCGGTCGGGGCGGCCTTCAGTCGCATCCGTCAAGGTCCCGACAGGCGCCGGTCGGTCGAGCAGCGAGGCGAACTTGTTTACATCCGGCTGGAGGTATTCGTTGCGGCAGACGAGGGCAAAGCCATCGGCATCGAACTGCTCGCTGAACTGGCGCGTCAGCAGCAGGGTGGCGGGATCCATCGTGTGGCCGCAGGCTGCGTCGAAGGCCACGAAGTGGCTCAGGACCTGTGTCGAGTCGCGGTATAGGGTTGCCGTGTCGAGCTGACGGTGCGTGAGCCAAATCAACTCGCGACGGGTCCGTTCTCCGGACCAGGGTGGCGGCATGCGGCCATCATCGCACCCGGCCCAGATCGTCCGTGGTATATGCCTCTGCGGGTGTGGGCTTTTTCGGGTAGTCGGGGTCGGTTTCGACGCGAGCGGCCCGTGCCGTCACTCCTAGAAGGCCACCCTTCCGAAATCGAATAGCTGATAAGTGTGCCCGTTTGTATCGGGCCCCACTCGGGATAGCACTGCGCATAGCGCGGGAGACTTACGAAACAGCTGCTCTACCGCTGAGCTATGTCGGCCTCGGGGCGTCAATATCGCCGATGACCTCGGACGACCGCGGTTGCCGTGCCAGTCTTGACGGGTCCGATTGCCTAGTCGCGTGCTCGTAGACTGACCGCAAGGAGGCCCGCCATCGCCGAATCGACCCGATACGTTGGGATCCGGCGGCCGCGGATCGACTCACGCGAAAAGGTCATCGGCGCGACTCGCTACGCCGGTGACATCACCGTGCCGGGCCTGCTGCACGCGCGGATCGTGCCCAGCGTGCATGCGCACGCGCGCATCCGCTCCATCGATGCGGCTGAGGCCCTAGGCGCGCCGGGCGTGGTCGCCGTCTTGACGGCGACTGACCTCCCGATCGTCGGTCATGGTGACGAGCGGCGATACGAGCCGCTCGCTCGTGACGTTGCCGTCTTCGCCGGACAGCCGCTCGCGCTGGTCATCGCCGAGACGGAAACGGCGGCGGAGGATGCCGTCGACCTCGTCCAGGTCGATGTCGAGCCCCTGGCGCCATTCGTCGACGCCCTCGCCGCGATCGATCCGGATGCCGACGAGGCCTCGGCGCAGGTCTTCAGCCGCGGCCACGAGCATCGGGGTGATCTCGCGCGGGCCCTGGCCGGCTGCGCCATCGTCGTCGAGGGTCGCTTCCGCGTGAGCTGGGCGTACCAGGCGTACCTGGAGCCACACGCCGCGATGGCCTGGATCGAGCCGGATGGCACCCTCGCGGTCACGGCCAGCACGCAGGGAACGTTCATGACCCGCAATGAGCTGGCAGGGATCTTCGGCCTCCCATCATCGAAGGTGCGCGTCACGGCGGCAGCACTCGGTGGTGCCTTCGGTGCGAAGCAGGTTGTCATCGAGCCTCTCGTGGCCGGGGCCGCGCTCCGTCTTCGCTCGCCCGTGCGACTGGTCCTGACCCGGCGAGAGGACTTCGCGGCCACCAATCCTGCCCAGGGCATGGTCATCGACCTGCGGATCGGAGCAGGGCACTCTGGCCGGTTCGAAGCGCTCGAGGCCCGCATGACCTACGACGCCGGCGCATACGCCGAGTCGTCGTGGGAGTGGTTCGCCACGCAGCTCATCACCGGACCGTACCGCTGGCCGGCCTTCGACGTCCGGGCCTTCGGCGTCCACACCAACCGGTTCCCGACGGGCAACTACCGGGCGCCGTCGGGTCCGTCGGGCGTCTTCGCCCTCGAATCGCTCGTCGACGAACTGTCAGAAGGCCTCGGACTCGATCCCGTCGATGTCCGCCTGGCGAACCTCGTCGCCGAAGGCGATCCGATGGTTGACGACTCGCCGTGGCCGCGGATCGGTGCCATCGAGTGCCTCGACCGACTGCGCGCACACCCGATGTGGGCGAGCCGGCGCGACCTGCCACCGGACGAGGGCATCGGCCTTGCAATCGCCGTGTGGCTCGGGGCGAAGGAGCCCGCCGCAGCGACCTGTCGCCTCGAGCCGGATGGCACGATCACGGTCATCACCGGCGTCGTCGACATGAGTGGTGCCACGAGTGTGTTCGCCACGATCGCCGCCGAGACCTTCGGCCTCCCGGTCGAGGCCGTCTCCATCGTGATGGCCGACACGACGTCTGCTCCGCCGTCGCCGACCAGCAACGCCAGCGCCATCACGTACGGCTCAGGACCCGCCGTGCTGGCGGCGGTCGCCGAGGCCCGCGACCAGCTCCTCCGCGTCGCGGCAGACGAGTTCGAGATCGAGCCAGGTGACCTGGAGATCGTCGACGGTGTCGTCCGGCCGCGGGGCTCGCCTGACATCGGGCGTTCGGTCGCCGATCTCGCGAAGGAGCTCAGCGAGTCGTGGGGCGGGAAGCATCCGCCGGTCGAAGGGCACGCCGCCACCGCCCATTCGGTCCACGCGCCGTCGGTCGCCGGTCATCTCGCCCACGTCCGCGTCGACGAGGAGACAGGTTCCGTGCAGCTGCTCGGTTACGTCGTCGTCCAGGACGTGGGCCGAGCGCTCAATCCCGCGCTGGTCGAGGGCCAGATGATCGGTGGGGCGGTCCAGTCGATCGGCCGGGCCCTGTGCGAGGAGCTCATCCACGACGATCACGGGCAGCTGCTGACCGGCACGTTCCTGGACTACGCAGTCCCGAAGGCCGGGATGCTCCCGCCGATCGAAACCCTGATCGTCGAGGTTCCCGCGCCCGACGGGCCGTTCGGAGCCAAGGGGATGGCCGAAGCGCCGATCCTCCCCGGCCCCGCCGCCATCGCCAACGCCATCGCCGCCGCGAGCGGCCTGCGAATGCGGGAGTTGCCCATGACGGCGCGACGCATCTGGGCAGCCGCGAAGACATCGAGGGGGCCCGACGCGGCTTCCTGACTTGGACATGGGCAACTGACGACTGGATCTAGCGCTGCCCGATCAGCATCTCGACGCGGCCGATCGCCTGGGGCCGCCACCCACTCAGTCGTCCGCGGGGTTGACCACCGTGCTGAGCGCGATGGACTGCGGCTTGAGCAGCGCCAGGTAGATCGGGCATCGCTCGCGCCACGCGGCGAGCATCGCCTCCACGCGATCGTCCGGCGAGGGCGACGCGACAGTGATCTCGAGCTGGAGGTCGGACAGGTCCGGCGCGACGCCGTCCATGGCCAGCAGGCCGCGCTGGTCGCTGGCGCATCGGGCCACAGCGGTCACGTCGTCGAGCTGCACGTCGAACCTGGGCGCCAGCGTGTCATGGAGGAACGCGACCCCGCACCCGGCGAGCGCACCCAACAGGTATGCCGTCGGGCTCGGGGCGAGGTTCTCGCCGCCCAGGGTGGGTGGCAGGTCCGCGTCCCAGTTGAACGGACCGGCCGACAGGCGCGCCCGGCCGTTGACCAAGGTCGCCGTCACGGTCGGCGTCGATCGGGCTGACGACGGATCCGCCCGGAATCGGGCCTCTGTCTCGGTGAACACCGCTGCTTCCATTGCGACACCTCTGTCAACGAGCCGCCGTAATTCGGCGAATCGGGGCGACCGTAGGCGCGGCGAGCGTGTCCGCGAAACCGCGCCACCACCCAATCGCGCTGCGACATCGACCGGGCGATGGCGGCCGACACGCAGGTCGGTGATCAGCGGAGCTGGTGTCTGAGGTACTCCGCCACTGCGGCCGCTCGGGCAGCCCGGCCACCAAGTCCGAGCTTGGCGTAGGTGTTCGAAAGGTGCCGTTCGACGGTGCGGGCGCTCAGGCCGAGGGCGGCTGCGATCTCGTCGTTCGTTCGTCCCTCGGCAGCCAGTCGGAGGACATCGCGCTCGCGAGCCGACAGGGCCTCGGCGGGTCGTTCCGGCGAATGTTCGGCGTGTGCCCGCCGGTCCGGCTCGATGAACGCCGCCACTTCGTCGATGAAGACGCCCCAGGCGGGCTCGTCGGCGAGCAGGATGTGATTGCGGCTCTGAAGAGGGACGAGGCGGGCGCCGCGGATCTGCGAGGACACGGTCACGGCGTTGTCGAACGTGGTCGAGCGGTCGCCGACGGCCTGCAGGACGATCGTGGGTGCTGTGATCGACGAGATGCCGTCGGCGATATCGACCTCCTGGCGCGCGATCCGGCTCGCCACGGCATTGGCGGGCGAGGTCGACATGCGCTGCAGGTCGTCGAACCAGCGCATCTGCTCCTCGTTCGCGTCCGGGATGAATCGTCGCGTGAAGACTCTTCGGAACTCCGGGTCCTCCCTCGCCCAGCCGACCCGGATCATGCTCCGGTAGGTCTCCTCCTCCGGCCACTTGTCCTCGGACCAGGTGACGGGCTCCCCGCAGACCGTGCCGTACAGGATCAGTCGGCTGACGCGTTCGGGGTGCTCGATCGCATACGCCATCGCGACGGATGAGCCGCCCGACATCCCGAGCAGTGCGAACCGCTCGACGCCGGCGGCGGCCACGATGGCCTCCAGGTCCCCGAGGCGGGCCTCGATCGAGAAGTCGGTGACGTTCCAATCGGACAAGCCGAAGCCCCGCTCGTCATAGCGGATGACGGTCGCGAGCTCGCCGAGTTGGTCGAGGAAGTGACGCCAGACCGGGCTCTGCCAGTCGTATTGGAGGTGGCCGAGCCAGCACGACACGACGAGAAGCGGTGGCCCGCTGCCGTGGATCGCGTAGGCCAGGCGCACCCCGTCCCCAGCGCGACAGAAGCGGATCTCGTGCTCGAGATCCGTCGAGCCCCGTGATGCCGACCCGAGGGTTGCTGTCATGGCAGCTGCCATCGTACGGCGTTCACTCAAGCGTGCCGGAACGTGCGCTCGGCACGGCGGCCTCGGCCTGGCCTCCTGGGCCCAGGGTCGAGGCCGTCATTTCTGGAGGCATCGTCGTTCTAAAAGGCGGGCGTCGCACATCAAGGTAGGGCCGAGGGCATGCAGAAGCACGAGCCGCGTCGCGGCTGGCTTCCGGTTGGTCAACTATTGCTAATTGGCGTACTCTGGGTGCAGCAGCGCCCGAACCCATGGTTCGTCGATGGCTGCGGGCACACGAGGTGGCTGGGGCCGTCGAGGCGCGATCGCCGGTCTCGAGGAGGAACGAGCGGTGGGGAACCTCCATGTCGCCCTGCAGGACGGCTTCGACAACGACACGATCGAAGTGCGCGTCAACGGTCAGACGGTCTACGAACGCGACGGCGTCACGACCATGACCCAGATCAGCCTCGCCGACGCGTTCGACGTCGACATCGATGGTCCGGTCGATCTCGAGATCACCCTCCCGGACCGGCACGTCTCGACCGTCGTGCCGCTGCCCGAACGACCCGGGGGCGCCTATGTCGGCGTCTCATTGTCGGGTGACGCCCTCGTCCACCGATTGTCCGATGAACCCGTCGGATTTGTGTGAGGGCAAAGTCGAAGTAACCCTGGGGAGAGGGCCCGCTGCATTCGCGCGGCGGGCCCTCCTTTCGTGCTCGCACCGGGCGACCGGTGCCAGGCAGGGATGACGGCCGGCCTAGTCCGCGACCCCCGACCCGGAGATTGAGTCACCGCAGGCTCGACGACGCCCGTACGGTATGAGCGTCCGGAACGGCCGGGCGCCACGGCGGAAGGGCAGTGGACGACAGTCTCGTGATCCGGGCACAACACGGCGATGAGGAGGCCTTCGCGAGCCTCGCAGTCGGCGTGGGCGACCGGCTCCACGCGGTGGCGCACAGGATCCTGCGCGACACCGACCTCGCCGAGGATGCGACGCAGCAGGCGCTGCTGACCATCTGGCGAGACCTTCCGCAGCTCCGCGACCCGGCGCGCTTTGACGCCTGGTCGTACCGGCTCCTCGTGCGCGCCTGCTACAGCGAAGGACGCCGGACCCGCCTTTGGCAGCCGAACGTTCGCGTCATGCCGGCCATCGAGCCGTCAGTCGCGGATGGCACGAGCACGGTCGTCGATCGCGACCAGCTCGAACGTGGATTCCGTCGACTTTCCATCGACCACCGAGCGGTGGTCGTGTTGCACCACTACCTCGATATGCCGCTCGAGGAGGTCGCCGAGGTCCTCGGCGTGCCTCCCGGGACGGTGCGGTCCCGACTTCATCACGCGATGCGCGGTCTGCGCGCGGCGCTCGACGCCGACGCGCGGCCGGTGCAGCGGGAGGCGACTCCATGAGTACCGATCGCGACACCACGCGCATCGTCCGGTCGTGGCTGGAGGTGGGCGCGACGGCGCTCCCGGACCGCGTCCTCGACGCCGTTCTCGACCAGCTCCCGACGACCCCACAGCGCCGCTCCTGGGGACCGGCGCGGAGGTTCCTTGACATGAACACGAGCATCAAGCTCGCGATCGCGGCCGCCGCCGTTGTGGTCGTCGCGTTCGTCGGGTACACCCTGTTGCCGAGCGGCAATGGATTGAACGGGGGGCCCGGTCCGAGTTCGTCACCGTCACCGACGCCGTCGCCCATCCTGAACTTCGCCGGCAGTAGCTACGCTCCCGGGACGACCTATGCCATCGACGACCCTTGCTGTGTTGCATCGCGGATCACCTTCACCATCCCTGCCCCCGGCTGGTACGCCCCCCTCGAACCATGGCGGATCGGCAAGAACGTCGCGGGTGGTTCTGACCTCTTTGACCTGTTTGTCACGCCGTATTTCGTCGACAACGTCTACACGGGGGGCTGCCATTGGAGCGGGACGGCACGTGTTCCGCGCGTCGGACCGACGGTCGACGACCTCGCTGCTGCGCTGAACGCGCAATCCGGCCCCGGAGCTTCCCCACCGACGGACGTGACCGTCGGGGGTCACCCCGGCAAGAAGGTCGAGCTTCAGATCCAGGAGGATCTCGACATCACCACGTGCGATTCCGACGGCGATTCTCCGATCTTCGGTCGGTGGTACACCGATGTGCCGGACAGCACGTACGGGGCCCAGCCATATACGCACGACAACGGGCAGCACGACACGATCTACATCGTCGACGTTGACGGGAGGCGACAGGTGATCGACGCGATGTACCTACCGAACGCGTCGCCGGCGGACCGCGCCGAACTCGATCAGATCGTCGCATCGATCCGCTTCGAAATCGTCGGCACCCGCGCCTTCAGCGTCTGCGACTCCCTGACTCGAACCGACCGGTCGGGCCGTCCGGCGCGACGGCCTTGACCGGTTCAATGTCTACGGCGTCGCGCGACGGACCCAGATCCCGTCGGCGCCCTCGAGGCGGTTCTGGTTGTAGCCCGCCAGTCGCACGCCGCTGAGGATCGCGACGCCTCCAGGCTCGGTGTCGGTGATGGGTCCGTGCTGGAGACTGACCCGGCTGCGTGCCGACCAGGTGCCTCCGAAGTCGGTGCTCTCCCGGTACCAGATCGGGGAGGCGCCCGGCTTGCCGTACTTGAAGATGACACCCAGGACGCCGCTCTTGTAGGCGAGCTGCGCGGTCATGCTGAACTCGCCCGTGCCGAGCGCCGCGAACGACTTCCGGGTCGCCCACGTGACGCCCTGGTTGACCGAACGCCGGTAGACCACCTTGATCCGGCCGGAGACGGAGATCGTGTAGGCGAGGACGGCCTTCTTGCCCGCCGCCGCCAGGCTCAGCTCGGACTGGGTGGCCGAACGGGTGATGATCGTCGGGGCTGACCAGGTCCTGCCGGCCGTCGCCGACCGACGGACCGAGATCGTGTCGCGCGCCGACGTGTACGCGGCGTAGGTGATGCCGCCCGCGATCGCGACCGCCGGGTCGGAGCGGTAGGTCACGGTCCGCCCGGGCTCCGAGTTGTCGGTGCTCGCGAGCTGCTTCTTGGCGGCGAACGTGGTCCCGCCGTTCGTGCTCGTGCGGATGTAGATCTTGCCGGTGGTGTGGCCGGTGAAGACCACGCTGACCTGGCCGTTCGCATGACGAGCGACCGCCGCATCCGCGACCCGGGACGTGCTCGACGTCAATGCCCTGGGCGTCTGCCAGGTCGCGCCGCCGTCCTGGCTCCGTCGGTAGAAGAGCCGCAACGTCGAGCTGCCCTGGGTCTGCTTGATCCAGACGAGGTCGATCGACGCGCCCGACGAGGCAACGGACCAGCCGACGGCGAGGTTGCTCGCGAGCGTGATTCGTGGCGTCCACGTTCTGCCGCCGTCGTTCGAGCGGCGGGCATGGAGGAGTTGGCCGCGTTGCCAGACGACGACCGCCGATGCCGCCCCGGTCCGCACGATCTGCGGCCGCAGGCTGTCGAGGTCGGTGATCTGCGCTTCGGTCGACCACGTGACGGCGAGCGCCGGCTGTGCCGCGATCAGCAGCACGATGGCGGCAAGACCGAGCGCGATCGCTCGCGGATGTCGGCGGGGTCGCTGGATGGTCATCGGGTTCTCCCTCGTGCGCGGCTCGGCGTGATGATGGGCCAACGATGTGCGGCGACCAAGGGCCGATGGACAGGGCTGACCCTCGACATTCGTCCATTTCACGAGGGTGCGGCGATGCCGGGGAACCGCGCCGGGTGCATCATCGTCGCTGGACCATGTCGAACATCCGTCCCGCGCTCCTGAGCGTTCTCGTTCTCGCATCGCTCGTCGTCGCCTGTGGCGGCGGCGCCTCGCCGTCGTCCGATCCCGCGCCATCGGCGGCCCGGTCGAACGGGCTGCAGCTGCCCATCACGACGCCGGAGGCGGCGATGGCCGCGATCGTGGCGGTCGAACCGCGTTTCGCGGGGATCGGTCCTGTGAACCCGGACCTCGTCGGTCAGGCCGCCTGGTACGACGCCAAGCCCGCATCGGGCGTCGGGGCATTCGTGGTCACGATCCAGGTCGGGTGGGGGGACTGCCCCGCCGGCTGCATCGAGCGGCACACCTGGACCTACGCTGTGGCCCCGGACGGTACGGTGAAGCTGCTGTCCGAGGGCGGCGATCCCGTCCCGCCCGACGCGTTCCCGAAGGCCGACGCCAGTGCCACGGGGATCGTCGGGCATGCGACTGCGGGCCCGGTCTGCCCGGTCGAGCGGCCCGGCGACCCGGCATGCCTGCCTCGCCCGGTCGCGAATGCGACGATCGTGGTCAGCGACGCGTCTGGGGCCGAGGTCGGAACCATGTCGACCCTCCCGGACGGCTCCTTCGCATTCGATGTGCCGGCCGGGGCGTACGTCGTCCAGGGCCGGTCGGTGGACGGGTTGATGGGGACGCCCGAGCCGATGCCCGTCAGCGTCCAGGCAGGAACGCTGACGACCATCGAGCTCGCGTACGACACCGGCATCCGCTGACTTACGATGGCGGGGTGAGCCTGCCCGTCGCCCTCGTCCAGCTCGACGCGACCGGTGACGTCGACGCGAACATCGCCCGGGCCACCGATCTTGCGGCTGAGGCGGCGGCCGGCGGCGCCCGCCTGGTCGCCCTGCCCGAATACCTCCAGTACCGCGGCGGCGACGACGGCTATCGAGCCTCGGCGCGCCCGATCCCGGGCGAGCACACGGACGCGTTCGTGGCAGTCGCCCGCGAGCACGGGGCCTGGATCCTCGTCGGGAGCCTGGCCGAGAGCTCGGACGATCCCGCGCGGCCCTACAACACCAGCGTGCTCATCCGGCCGGACGGGACCATCGCGGCCACCTACCGCAAGATCCACCTGTTCGACGTCGCGGTCGAGGCCGGTCCCGTCGACACCGAATCGGCCCGTGTGACCGCCGGCGACGCGACGGTCGTCGCGGACGTCGACGGCGTCTTGTTCGGCCTGTCGATCTGCTACGACATCCGGTTCCCGGAGCTGTACCGGACGCTCGCGCTGGCCGGGGCGCAGGTGCTGACCGTGCCGGCGAACTTCACCGAGCGGACCGGGCGCGACCACTGGGAGGTGCTCCTGCGAGCCCGCGCCATCGAGAACGGCGCCTGGGTCATCGCGCCCTCGCAGATCGGCGGGCCGCCCGGCTCCCCGGCGTTCGGCCGCTCGATGGTGATCGACCCGTGGGGCACGGTCGTCGCCCAGGCACCCGACGCGGTCTCGATCCTCCGCGCGGAGCTCGACATCGATCGCGTGGCAGCCGTGCGGCGCCAGATCCCGTCCCTCGCGAACCGACGGCCCGACGCGTACGCGCTCGACGACTAGGACCCCCAGCGTCTCGAAAGGGGACCTAAGTGCCCCTATGCCCACGCGGGGATAGGGTCCACGCTACGTCCATGAACCAGCTTCGCGCTCTCCCCACCAGGAAGCTCCGGGTCCTTTCGACCGTGCTGTGGTTCTTTGCCGCCTGGTACATCGCGAACTTCGCGGTGGCCCTGTTCGGTGCGAACGCCATGCTCGGGCCCATCGTCGGGATCGCCGCGGCCGTCCTCATCGGGGGCGATCCGTTCCGGCTGTTCTGGACCCGTTCCGCGGGAACGCCGGTCTCGAGCGGCACGACCTTCGCCGACTCGACCACGCGCTGACCCCGCGGCACCAGCCGC
Source organism: uncultured Chloroflexia bacterium (assembly GCA_963704775.1). Lineage (GTDB taxonomy): Bacteria > Chloroflexota > Limnocylindria > Limnocylindrales > CSP1-4 > SPCO01. Next base: position 1,327,981 of record CAVPHR010000001.1, read on the forward strand.
GCTCCGTCAGCCCTCCGTGGCGAGCTCACCCGGCAGGTAGATGCTGAACGCCGCCCCGCGGCCGGGGACCGGCGGTTCCAGGACGAGATCGCCGTCCATCGCGCGGCACAGCTCGCGCGAGACATAGAGCCCCAGCCCGCTGCCCTGCTCGCTCGATTGGCTGCCACGCTCGAACCGGCCGAACAGACGCCCACGGTCCTCGTCGAGCACCCCCGGTCCGCCATCCGTGATGGTCGCTCTAAGCCGCTCGGCCTCCGCCTCGACAGTGACGACGACCTCGACAGCCTGACGTCCGCCGTATTTGAGGGCGTTGTCGAGGAGCGCCCACAGGACCTGGTCGAGCTGATCGGTGTCGGCGATCGCGAGCCATCCCTCGGTCTGGTCGTCGATCGCGAACTCGACGTCGTCCACGCCGAGCGCCTCCCAGGCCTTCCGGATCCGCGACCCGATCGCAACGACCTCCGTGCGTGGGTGGAACGTGCCCGACTCCAGCCGGGTCACGGTCAGGAGCTGTCTGACCATGCGCGACAGCCGCTCGGACTGCTCGGTGATGATCCCGAGCCGTCGGTCCGGACGGTCGTGCCCGAGCTGGTCCGCGTGGGCACGGATGCTGGTCAAAGGCGTCTGCAGGTTGTGGCTGATGCCCCGCAGGAACTCGTCCTTCGTCGCGTCAAGCTCCATGAGCTGGGCGTTCTGCGCCTCGACCTGGGCGAACAGCTGGGCGTTGCGCACCGCGACCGCGACGTGGTGGGCGAACAGGTCAAGGAGGTCCTGGTCGGCGCGCTCCCAGCGGCGGGTCGCCGGCAACCGGCCGAAGATCACGCCGAGCACGTCGCTGCCGGCGCGCAGGATCGCCCGCAGGGGCCGCGATTCGCCCGGCACGCTGTCCTGGATGGGGATGGCCGAGGGGTCGCCGATGTAGATGGCCGCGTCGATCATCCCGAACGCGATCCGGGCGTCCTCCGCGGCGCGCGTCGCGAGGAAGTCGACGCCGTCGCGTGGCGACACGGCCTCGATGGCGGCAAGGATCCTGCCCAGCTCCTGGTTGCGGCGCTCCAGGTCCGAGGCCAGCCGGTTGTGGCTCTCGGCGAGCTGCGCGAGCTCGTCGTCGCCGGCCACGCGGATCGGGGTCGAGAGGTCACCGGCCGACACGCGATCCACGGCCGCCGCGATCGTGCGGAGAGGGGCGGTCAGGTCGGCCACGAGCGCGTAGGACGTGATGATCGCGAGCGTGATCACGATCGCGAGCGAGAACAGGAGGAGCCGCCCGAGGTTCGGGTCGGCGCCGCTGGTCGCCGCTGCTGAAGACGAGGAGCAGGATCCCGAAGCCGGCGAGGGGCAGGATCGCCGCCGCGATCAGGGCGATCGTCAGCCTCGTGCGAAACCCGAACCGCGAGCCTTCCGCCCGGTCCGCCGCGGACGACCCGGAGAGCGACCCGCCGCGTCTCGTCAGCTGCGTCGTCGAGCACCGTCGTCAACCACCGCCACTGGCGAGGGAGGGCCCTGGCCTCGACGACGTCGCCGCCACGAGCCGGTAGCCGACGCCGCGGACCGTGATGAGGTGGATCGGCCGGTTGGGATCGACTTCGAGCTTCTGGCGGAGCCGGCGCATCGTCACCCAGACGTACGAGGGGTCGGCGTCCTCGGTCTCGGCCCAGCCCCGGACCAGCAGCGTGTCCGTGGAGACGGTCTTGCCGAGGTTCGCCGCGAGCGCGTACAGCAGCCTCGACTCGGTGGGCGTCAGCTTGACCACGGTCCCGGCCACGGTCGCCTCGCGCCTGTGCAGGTCCAGGGTGAGGGCCGGGCCCATGATCAGGCTCCGGCGCGGGACCTTGTCCCCCAGACGGCGCAGGACCCGGTTGATCCTGGCCCGCAACTCCGGGTAGTGGTAGGGCTTGGTGACGTAGTCCTCGGCGACCTCGTCGAGCAGGTCCGCCTTCGAATCGGCGGCATCGATCGCGGAGAGGACGATGATCGGCAGGTCCGCGATCGCCTTGATCTCGCGTGCCAGGGACAGGCCGTCGCGGCGCGGCATCATCATGTCGATGATCAGCAGGTCCGGCCAGGCGGTCTCGAGTCGCCGGGACGCCTCGACGCCGTCCCGGGCCGTCGTGATCTCGTACCCGTCGGCGCGCAGCTGGTCGGCGAGCAGGACCAGGAGGTCCGGGTCGTCGTCGACGATGAGGATGCGTGGCGCCGCCGCCCCGTAGCCGCCCGGCGATCCGCCTGTGAGCATGGGTTGAGGATAGCAGCGACCCGGTGGCCCGACGGCCGACCGACCGGCTACAGCTCGGGGACGTCCTCGGGCAGGACGTCGCCCCTGCGGCCGACCTCGGAGGCGGCGATCATCTGCGTCCGGTTGATCAGCACGAACTTGAAATGGTTGATGACCCGGCGATCCGCGAGCGAGCGGGTGGTCACGTCGACGACCGGGACGAACCGCTGGTCCGAGGACTCGACGAAGCCGGCCAGGTCCGTCTCGCCATACACGTGGACGAAGCCCGTCACAGTGTGGCCCGGCGTGAACATCACGAACTGGCGGGGGGCGCGGTCAAGGTCCGGGTTCCCCCCGAAGTCCGTCGCCGCGCCGGCGCCCGCGATGCCCCACGCCTGGCCGGGCGTCTCCGGCGCACGCTGGGCGATGAACGAGATCTCGTCCTTGTCGAACATCATCTCGGGCAGGACCAGGTCCGTGGGATCGCCGTTCCGGAGCAGCAGCCGCGCGTTCCGGACGCGCACGTAGCCGCTCGAGGCGTTGATGAGGTCGGACAGGCGGCCGAACCGCCCGAGGGCGATCGTCCCGATGACACGCAGGTGCGTGCCGACGAGTTCGATCTCCTCCTGGCGCCCGGTGGTTGCGAGGGCGTCGGACGCGAACGGGTCGGTAGACGGGTTCCAGGCCATCGGCTCGATTGTAGTCGCGCCCTCGACGGGAGCGATCAGCCGGGCGTGGCCGGTGCTGTCGGGGCCTTGTTCGTGTCCTTGACGTGCGGGGCTCGACCCTGGATGACGAGGGCATCGAGGGATCCATCGGTGCGGCGCGTGCCCTGCGCTGCGGCGCGGTCGCCAACGGCGATGTCGGCGAGCGTCGCCGCGTCCTTGCCCCGGACCTTGAACACCGTGTCCGAGGAGACGTGGATCACCGTGGTCTTGCCGTCACGGCGCTTGACCGTGATGGAGCTGGCGGTCTTCGCGGTGACCTCGCCCGAGGCGGACGACAGGGCGATGTGGACGGTCAGGGCGGTGAAGGTGTCGCCGCTGACGCTGCCCTCGACGACGACGCGCGAGCCGACCGCGAGGTCGGACTTGGCGGCCTTGGTCTTGCCCAGGGTGTAGGTCGTCGAGCCGGTGAGGGTGATCGTCCTGGTCTTGTCGCCGCGGCCCTTGAGGGTCATGGTCGACGATGTCAGCGCGGTGACCTCGCCCGCGGCCTTCGGCGTCGGCACGACGATGGCGACGATGCTGTAGGTCCCGTCGTCGTTGCGCTTCTGGCGGAAGAGGATGGTGTCGCCGACGTCGAGGTCGCCCACCTTGATCGTCTGCCCGCCTTTGGTGATGGTCGTGTCGGCGGTGACGACGATCGTGCGCGTCCATCCGTCAGCGGTCTTGAGCGAGACCTTCGAGCCGTCGATGGCGGTGATCGTGACGCCGCCGAAGCCGCGCCCGCCGCCGAAACCGCGCAGCTTTCCGCGGTCGCCATCGTTCTTCACGGACGGCTTCGACGTGTCGGGCGTGAGCCCGTTCGAACCGGAAGCCTCCGGTGCGGCGGCAGGGGCCTGGCTGGCCGGGGCCGCGCTGGCGGGATCGGTGGGGGATGGTGCCGCGCTGGAGGGTGTCTCGCTCGCGGCGGCCGAACTGGCGGCGCTCGCCGACGGATCGGGCGACGCGGCCATGACGGCCACGAATGGAACGAGCAGCGCGACGATCGCGAGCACGACGATGCCGAGCTTCAGGGGCCCAAGGCTGCGAACGCGCTTTTCGACGTCGGTCACGTGATCCCGTTCCTACGGAGTGGTGCTGGCTACTCTAGTCGGCGGTTCCGGGATATGACAGCGATCCGTTGGTCAGCGGCCCCATTTAGTGGTGCCTGCCCGCATCGGGGCCGGGGGCGTCAGTTGTAGGTGAACTTGTCGGCGCCGGTGATCGGCGACGAACCCCCTGGTGTCGAAACCCGGATGTCGACCGTCGTGCCGGGGCTGCCGCCCGGGGCGGTCGCGCGGATCGACGTATCGCTCAGGACCGTGAACGTGATGGCGTTTGTGCCGCCGAACTTGACCGACACGGCGCCCGTGAAGTTGTCACCTGTGATGGTGACGACGGTGCCGCCGTTGCGCGAGCCACCCGACGGCCCGATGGCGCTGACGATCGGGGCCGGATAGGGCTGGACGAGGTGCGTGTGGATGCCGGCGAGGTCCGCGGCCGCCGCCTGGAAGACGGCCGTCAGCTCCGAACCCGCGGGCTCGCAGAAGAAGTGGTCGTTGTCGCGGTTCTCGTTCCCGTTGCTGTTGCAGTTCGACCCGTTGATGATCGGGCCGCTGGCCAGGTCGCCGAGCAGCGTGATCGCCGAGCCGCCGCCATCGGGGCAGTTCTCATTGCCGACGTCGAAGCCGATCGTGTAGATCTCGATGGGCGGGTTGGCGTTCTTGGCACGGTCGGCGGCTGCTCGCGCGGCGGCGCACGTGTAGTTCTGCGGGTCCCCGGTGTTCTCGTAGTTCGGGGCGCCGTCCGTCTCGAAGATGATGCCCTTCTTCACCTTCGGGTCGGTCCGTCCGTTCGTCTGCAGATAGACGCGGGCCATGTCCAGGGGCGTGGACAGGTTGGTCCCGGTGCTCGACAGGTTCGAGCTTGTGACGCAGTTGATCGCCTTGACGATGCCGCTCGAGGTGTTGAGCCCAGTGCCGCTGAGATAGGACTCGTTGATGAGCTCCGCGCCCCCCGTCCCGGTCCCGGTCAGGCCGACCACGACCCACTTCTTCATGTCCGTGGTGGTGTTCGTCCCGTACTCCTGCACGACAGGCGAGACCGGCACCGGTCGCAGCGCGATCAGGTGCGCGGCCCACTGCGCCGAGTCATCGGAGTCCGCGTCCTTGTTGCCGGACGCGCCGTCGTTGTCCTGCGTGTCCCAGGCGCCCATGATCGTCGGACCGCTGTTGTTGCTGTTCGCGGCCTCGAACTCCGAGTTCATGCCGTCGCCGTCGTCGATGCCGGTGCGGTCGTCGGAGGCGTAGAAGCCGACAAGGGTGGTGTCGTCGACCGTCGTATTCACCGACAGGGCCCGCAGGTTGTCGTTGTTCCCGCCGTTGCCCGTGTTGCCGCTGGACACGTCGATCGGGTTCGAGGCGCTGACTCCGGAGAACCGCATGATCCCGCCCGCAGCGCGGCGGCCCGGCGAGATGTTCCACGTGTAGCTGCTCGGCTCGTTGTTGCCCGCGAACCGGTAGTAGCTGAACAGGGAGATGTTGGTGCCGTTGTCCGTGCGCCGGATCTGCGTCCAGCCGCTCGGCGGGGTGACGTTCAGCCCGCTGACGCCGTCGACCGTGATGCCGGCGACCAACAGCTGCCCGTTGATGTTGCCGCTACTCGAGGGCCGGTTGATGACGAGTGTGGTGGCACCGTTCTGCGAGTTCGTGGCCGACGTGTCCTGCTCGAAGTCGGGCGACTGCGTCGTCGGCTGGGGGAGGATCTCGAGTGGGATCGAGTTCGTCCCGTTGCACTGCCTGGTGAGCGTGCTCGGGCCCAGCATGGCGAGTGCGACGTGATGGACCGCCGGGTTGTAGACCTTGAGGACGGCTGACGCGGCATTGCGGAGGTTCGCCTCGTCGCCATCCATGCTCCCGCTCCGGTCGATGACGACGACGACGTCCAGGGGCTTGAACGGGGCCTCGCCGCATGGGCCGTTGCATGCCGCCGACGTGATGGCGCCGGTGGACCCGCTGTTGACGCCGACGGCGCGGCCGAACGAGAACTGTGTCGTGATCGCGCCACGGAGCTGGACGACGTTGCACTTGTCGCCGGCGAACGGATCACACGCGGAGTTGCGCGTCGATCCGGCCCCGATGAAGTCGGAGGCCGTCACGCCGGGCGCGACGGCATGCGACGGATTGCAGACGATCGGGATGTCGCGTGCGATCAGCGGGGCGCCCGTGGCCGGGTCGGCGCCGATCATGCATCGGTACTCGATCTGGTAGTTCCCGGTCGGACCCTCGACCAGACCGGGATAGGTCGCGCTCACCGTCTGGATGATCCGGGCCTTGATCGCCGCGGCGTTCGCCGCGCCCTGCCCGTTCGGGAGCGAGCCGTCGACCGGCAGCAATGTGCCGCCCGCGAGCGCCCCGGCGTCCATTGCGTTGATCAGCGAGTTCCGGTTGTTGCGCAGGAGCCCGACGTCGATGATCAGCGCCGAGAAGGCCAGGATCACGACGAGGACGAGCGCGAACAGGACAAGGATCTGCCCGGGCTTGCGGTCGCGCCTGCGTCGCATCAACTGAAGCAAGGTGTGGTCCCCTCGTCGTGGTGGTGGACGGCCCGGCCGGTCTCTACTCGAGGACCATCTGGACGGTGGAGCTCATGTTCACGGTCTGCCCGAACAGCAACGGGAAGATCGAGTGGTACTTGTACCCGACGACGACCTTGACCGAATCGCCGGCCTTGGCGGTCCCTGCGGCGAAGTTGCAGGCGGGGATGCACGTGGGCGTCACGGTCAGGTCCCCGATGTTCAGACCGCTGGCGGCGTCGGTGACGCGGCTCGTGATCAGGTTCGGGATCTGGGCCTGCTGGGCCGGCGTGCTCTTCGGGGCGTCGATGGCCACGCGGGCGCCCTCGCGGGTCGCGCTGATGACCGTCATCCGGGAATAGAGCATGAAGCCGAAGTCGAGGATGCCCGACAGGATGAGGAGAAAGACGGGGAGGACGACGGCGAACTCGACCAGTGCCTGCCCGCGGGTCCGCGGGCGGCGTCGAGGGCGTCGGGTGGATCGGTACGAAAGTCCTGTTCTCATAGGACGCCAAAGTACCGCATGGCACCTTGCCCAGCACCTTACAAGACCCCACTCTCGGCTGATTTCGTTGGCCATGCGCACCAGTCGGGCATGCGAAAGGCCCACCACGCGAACGTGGTGGGCCTCGTTTGGACGGTCGAGTCCTGGACTCTAGGTCGGCAGCTGGACCAGCTTCGTGCCGCCGATCAACTGGTTCACGGCCTGCTTGAAGAGGTCCGCGAGGTTGGCACTGGCGCCTGGCGACTTCGGGATGCAGAAGAAGTGGTCCCCGTCGTCGTTTTCGACGCCGCCAACGGAGCAGCCGTCGTCCTGGGCCGGGTTGCCGTCGGCGTCGGGGCTGGCCATCGCAGCGAGGAGCTGTCGGGCTCGGGTCTCCTGGCCGGTCGTCGACCAGCCCGTGCCACCGCACGAGTTATGGATCTCGCCGGGTGCGAGACCGAAGCCGATCGTGAAGACCTCGATCCCCCTGCTCTTCGCCACGGCGGCGGCGGCCTTCGCCTCGTCGTCGTAGACGGCGGAGGGGCTCGAGCAGGATGGCTGATGGGCGTTGGAATGGTTCGGCTGGCCGTCGGTCATCAGGATGATGCCCTTGGTCGCATCCGACCGGCCACCGTCCAGGGTCTTGATGGCCATGTCGAAGGGATCGGCCAGGTCCGTCGCCACGTCTCCGGGCGAGGCCTTGAAGCACGAGGTGAGCAGGAGGTTCGCCATATCGCTGCCGGCGCTCTTGTAGTTCTGGTTGAGCGGGGCGCCGAGGCCGCTGAGCGGCACCGGCATCCATCGCCTCATATCCGTGGCGCTGTTGGGATTTGCGCCGACGATGGTGTCGTCCGGCTGGCACTGGTCGTTCTCGGACGCCGGGCCGATGAGGCCCATGGCCATCCACTGTTCCGCCGGGTTGTTCGACGACGACGATCGCACCGAATCGGCGGCACGGCGCGCGTTCTCGATGTCGGTCGAATCCATGCTCGGCGTCCGGTCGACGAGCAGGACCAGGTCGACGGGCGCTGCGGATCTCGTTCCACACGCGCCCTTGCAGGCGGCGGATACCACCGTGTTGGTCGTTCCCGTGGCGACCCCGACGGCCGGGCCGAATCGGTACGGCACGCTCGCGGTGCTCTCCATCGTGATGGCGTTGCAGATGTCGTTCTCGGGGCTGAACGGCACGCAGACCGAAGCACAGATCTTCGCGTTGCAGACCCACGCGGCGTTGGGCCCCGGATCGCAGACAGCGGGGATGTCGGACGGGCGCGGGCTGCCGCCGACGGCCCCGACGATGCATCGGAAGCTCGGCTGGACGCCGGGTGGAAGGTCGCCCGGGAAGTTGAGCTCGGCATATTGCATGGCGAGCGCCGCGGCCGTGTCGGGGTCGTCCGGGAGCTCCTGGGCACCGGCGAGAGCGCCCGCGTCGAGGGCGTTCCACAGATTCTGGTTGGTGTTCCGGAGGACGCCAACGTCGATGACTACGGCGGCGGCGCCGAGGATGATGATGAGGACGAAGACGAACAGGACGATGATCTGACCCTGTTCTCGGGGGCGTTCGCGGCGCGGCGCGGACTTCCTGATGGATCGGGATGTCTTCAGCGGCTTCATCGAGTGCCTACTCGATCCGCATCTGGGTTGTGGACGACAGATCGATGCTGTTCCCGAGGAACAGCGGGAAGATCAAGTGGTACTCGTAGTCCACCTTGACCATGACCGCATCACCGGACTGCCAGGGGCCGGGCGCGCCGCTGCAGGATCCGAAGGTCGTCGAGCTGGTCGGGCGCTTGCAGGTGACTTCCGTGTCGACATCGAGGCCCCCGGCCATCGCATCGACTCGATCCTCGACACCCGCGACGTTGCCCGGGTCGACGACGCCAAAACGCGCACCCTCGCGGGAGGCGTTGATGATCGTCATCTGCGAGTAGAGGCCGATACCGAAGTCGAGGATGCCGGCGAGGACGAGCAGGAAGATCGGCAGGACCACGGCGAACTCGACCAGGGACTGGCCGTTCCGCCGACGCGCACCGATCCCTGGTCTTGTCAGTGGTGCTCGCCTGGAGCGTTCGAAGCGACTCATCTGGACGTTGGCCCCCTTCAGCCATCGGCCGGTCTGGTCGTTCGCAACGCACTCGCGAGACGGAACGAAAGTACCGGGTCGACAGGACGGCAAAAGTACCCCGGGGCACCTTGCCGAGGACCTTACAAGTCCGCACCCGGACGGCGATACCGTTGGCGTCGCGCACCACCCCGGACACGGTGACGCCCGGCCGGGGCCGGGCGTCAGAACCTGGGCCTCGACCGGGCGCGATCCCCGGGGGTGCTCAGGTCAGGGCAGGACGAGGTGGACGGGGTTGCCCCGGATCGTGACCTGCCAGGTCGTCGTGTCGTTGGCGGCGTTGATGTTGTATTCGATCCGCCACCAGCCCTGCTCGGTCGTGATGTCGCCCGGAGGGTTGAGGCCGACCGACCCGTAGGTGTTCGGCAGATCGATCGTGATCGTCACGAGGCGGTTGTTGAACTGGGCCGCGCCGCCGATCGAGGTCTGGAGCGACGTGACGTCGTTCCCGGAGCGGCCATCGTCCGAGACCCAGTCGAAGCGTGCGTACTGGTAGGTGTTGTTGTCGGGGCTCAGGAACCGCAGGAACGCGTCGCCCGACGATTCGCCCGGGTCGAAGAGCTGGATCTCCAGCTGCTTGCCGGCGTGGACCTTCTCGATCTGGGAGAAGTAGAAGGTCTGGTTTCCGGCGTCGAGGTTCGTGTATGCGGCCATCCGACCGCTGCCGTAGACGCGGGCGTTCCCGCCGCTGCCCTGGACCCAGATGGAGAACAGGTTCTCGGCGCCGGTATTGAGATTGTTGGGATCGTCACTGGTGTTGACGTTGAGGCGATAGACGCCGGCCGGGAGGGCGTTTGCGAGCTGGACCCACTCGTTGTGCCCGGCGCTCGCGACGCCGTTGCCCGCGGCGCAGTCTTCGCGATCCGGGTCCAGGTCGTTGTCGGGTGTTCCGAACGAGCCACTGAAGTCGCCCCGCGTCCTGGTGCCGGGGTCGTACGTCTTGACGATCCCGTTGTACGGAGCGCCGTCGTCGTTGGGGTTCGCGGGCGTGCCCCTGGTGTCATAGAGCGTGTACGTGACACTCACGGGACCGCCCGTGAAGTTTGCCGCGTGGGCGTTCCCGGTCGGGCTGGTCCAGTGGTCGCCGGCCCCGAAGAGTCCGCCGTGACCGTTGTTGCCGGTCGCGCAGAAGGCCGGATCGAACAGGCGGATTTCGCCGCTGCCGCCGACCTCGACGATGTAGTCGTAGCCGTCCGGGTCGTAGTCGGGGTTGCCGCTGCCCGACGGGGCACCCGTGCCGTTGCCGATGTACGAGGGGGCGTACCGGTCGCCGTTCTCCCGCCAGCCACCCGACGTGAAGATGGCGCCCCAGAAACCCTGCGAGGCGAGGGAGCCGGGACCACCCGGATCGGGCACGCCGAGGGTCTGGGTCGTCCAGGACGTCGTGGTGGTGTGGAACTGGACGCGGACCTCGATCATGTCGACGCGGACGCCGAGGGCCGCCGCGCAGTTGGCCGTGCCGTCCTTCCAGGTCAGCCGGGCCCGGAAGTTGGCATTCGAGAAGTCGGCACGGTCCCAGCTGTGGGCGCCCCACGCCGTGGTGTTGGCGTTGGACCCGACGGTCCGGTCGTCACTGGAGATCGCCGAGAGCGGGAGCGTCTGGACGTTGGCCGACCAGTTGGCGCCGCCGTTCCAGGACGTTTCTACGACCAGCCGGCAGTTGGTGTCGTCGCCGTTCGTGAGGCTCACGTCCGTGAGTCGCACCTCGAGGCCGTCGATCGTGCCGCTCGCCGGGATCAGTCCCTGCAGGTCGAAGGTGGTCCATTGCTGGACCTCGTTGTTCGTGGTCTCCGTCGCGTAGGAGGCGTTCTGCGTGAACGCGCGATCGGGATTCGTCCACAGGCCGCCGGCGACCGAGGTCGCGGGGTTCTGCCAGTCCGTGTTGCCCGGGACCGTGACGGTGTTGGCGACCCGGCCTTCGTAGAATCCGACGCCGTAGTAATTCTGCGGGCTGCCCATCGGGACGGGCAGCGTGAACTCGGCCTTGGACGTGCGCGCGACGCCGATCGACTCGATGCCGATGACCCGCATGAAGAAGGTGCCGATCTGGGTCTGGATCGTCACGACGAGGCGTCGGTCGTTGTCGGGGTCCTGGACGGGCGTGACGATGGTGCCGCCGCCGACCGGATAGCCGTTCTTCGAGGCCTCCTCGTAGGCGAGGGTGTACGCCTGCGACTGCTTGTTCGGCAGCATCACGGCGCCAGCCAGAGCGGCCGCGTCAGCCGCTCGCTGCACGCGCAGGGAGTTGACCCAGTACCAGGACACGTCGACCACGAGCGCCGTCATCATCATGAGCAGCAGGAGCGCGCCCGCGAAGATGACGAGGACCTGGCCGCGGCTCGCCCGGCGCGGGTCGACGACGTCCTTCGTCGCGGCGGACGATCCACGCTTCGCGGTTTGTGCGGACGTTCCTGTCATGGGGGTCCTCGATGGGTCGGTTGAGGTCGGGCGCGCGTGCATCGGTCGTCGCTCGGTCAGTCGGGGTTCATGGACATGACGGTCCGGTCGGTCATGTGGAGCTGCGCGGTGCCAACGGCGCCCATCAAGGCGCCAAGCGGCGTCACGAAGTCGTAGTCGTAGGTGATCGAGACCCCGATGGAATCGACTCGATCGCTCACCCCGACGGCAAGGTTCTTGCGGCCGCACGCGCTCCAGCCGTTCGACACCTCGTGGAAGAGCAGTTGGGAGCCCTCGACGGTCGGACCCGCCCCGAGCGTCCAGCGGTTCACCGGCCCCAGTTCGCGGCCGGCGGAGTCGGCCTTGTAGATGCGGATCTCGCCGATCCGGTTCATCGCGATCTGCGAGCCGGTCCCGGTCAGCACGCGCTGGACGGCGGCCATGACGTGGTCGTCGACGGTCGCGCAGGCGACCTGGTCGGATCCGTTCGCGAGCGATGCGCCGGTCCGCGCGCCCTCGCGCGTCGAGTATTCCATCGTGAGGTGGTGGGAGAACGCGAAGCCGAACTCGAGCATGCCCAGGAGGATCAGCAGGAAGACCGGGACGGTCATCGCGTACTCGACCAGGCTCTGGCCGCGGCGATGCGGCCGGTCGCCCCGTCGTGAGGGCCGTCGCAGAGAGACGCCGCGCATCACTGGACCGGCTCCATGCGCATCGCGTTCCCGTTGGTCATCACGTACCCGACTCCTGCCGTGGGCCAGAGCTTCGGCAGCGGCGTGACCCAGCGGTAGTCGTACGAGGCTTCGACGCCGATCGTGTCGACGCTCACGGAGCCCGGCCCGCAGCCCGCGAGCGTGTTGCACCGGGTGTCGGAGGTGTAGTCACCGGACACGTAGGAATAGGGCACGGTCGCGGCGGTGCCGTCCTCCAGCGGACAGGACATGCTGCTGGTCCGCGAATAGACCATCTCGTGCAGCGGGCTCGACGGGACGCCATTGGCGGTCGACTTGAAGATCCGGACCTGCGTGAGTCGGCGGTCGTCGGTGGGCGGCTCGACGCTGCGCTCGATGGCTCGCAGGATCGAGCAGTCAGCGTTGGTCTGCGTGCCCGCCTCCGCAGCGGCCAGGGCGGCCTCCCGGGTCGCGAAGTCGACCGAGAGGAGCGCGTTCAGCGCGAAGGAGAACTCGACGACGGAGAACAGCAGGATGAGGAAGAACGGGAAGACCAGGCTGAACTCGACCAGCGACTGGCCACGTCGGGATCGCCGCGATCGGCGGCCTTGACCAGCCGCCCCGGCCCCCCGACTGGAGGCACGCTCGGACGACGGTCGAATGAACGGGATCCCCGACGTTCTCGACATGTGTCCAATGAGTACCGCATCAAAAGCTTGCTCGCCACCTTGCATAGGTACCGGCGTTGGTACCGTGTCGGTACGGGGTCAGTCCGGGGTGGTGGCTGGACGCACCACACTTCACCGCACCTCTGCGGACTGGACGACCCCGGAGCGAACCCTCAGATCGCCTTCGGATCGACGAATCGGCAGCGCGGCATGACCGGGCATTTCTCGTGCTCCGGCCGCTGCGCGTGGCAGATCTTCCGGCCGTGCTGGATGAGGTTGACGTGGGCCTCGTACATCTGGTCGGGCTCGAGCATCCCGAGGAACAGGTCGTGGGCCGCGTCGGCGGTCGCCTTCGCCGGGATCAGGCCGACCCGCTTCGAGACCCGCTCGACGTGCCGGTCGACCGGCATGAGCGGCAGGCCGAACCAGAACAGCAGCAGCACCGACGCGGTCTTCTTGCCGATGCCGTCGATCCGCGTCAGCCAGTCGCGCGCCTCGATGGCCGTCATGTCGCCGAGGAACTCGAGCGAGTAGTCGCCGCGCTCCTCGCGGATGAGCCGCAGGGTCGCCTGGAGCCGTGGCGCCTTCTGGTTGGCGAGACCGCCCGGCCGGATGACCTCGACCAGCTCGGGGATCGGCGCGAACTCGACCGCGGCCCAGTCCGGCGGCGCGCCGTCGGGCAGCCCGACGCCGCCCCAGCCGGCGCCCGGGTTGTGGGCCTCCATCGGCGAGCCCGGATGGATAGGCCTCGCGCAGCGCCTCGAACGCGACCTCGGCGTTGGTGTCGGCGCTGTTCTGGGTGAGGATCGTGAGGATCAGCTCGCTGGTCGGGTCGAGGCGGCGCTCCCAGGGCTCGCGGCCGTAGAGGCCGGCGAGCGCGTCGAGCACGAACGGGACGAGCCCCGGCCGGTAGCGCTCGAGGCGCTTGGCCTAGGTCCGGCCGGGTCGGAGAACTTGCGCTTCTTCGGGCGCGGCTTCGGCCTGGGCTGGGCGGGGCGTCGGGCTGGGATCACGAGGCCGTGCTCGCGGCGCCGATGCTGACCAGCCGGGCGACGCGCTCGCCGCAGCGCTCGAGCGGCGCGGTCCCGGCGGCCATCGCCGCCTCGACGGACTGCGGGCTGCTCGACGACCGGGACGGCGACGGCCCCGACGGCCGCGAGGGCCTCGATGCCTTCGGGCTCGACCCCGCCACCGACCGCGATGCAGGCGACGCCCGCGGCCTGGGCCCGCTTCGCGACGCCGAGCGCGGTCTTGCCGAACGCGGTCTGGGCGTCGATCCGGCCCTCGCCGGTGATGACGAGGTCGGCGCGCGCGAGCTGCGCGTCGAAGTCGGTCGCCTCCATGACAGGTCGACGCCGGGACGCAGGGCGAACGAGCGGAACGGTCCTGGATCGCCAGCAGCGCGAACCCGACGCCGCCGGCGGCGCCGGCACCCGGCGTGTCGCGTTCGCGGCGTCCGGTCGCGAGCTTCGAGCGCGTCGGCCCAGCGGGCGTTGCGCTCGTCGAGCTCGGCGACATGGTCGGGCGTGGCGCCCTTCTGCGGCCCGTAGATCGCGGCCGCGCCGGTCGGTCCGAGGAGCGGGTTCGATGACGTCGCAGGCGACCATCGACCGCGACGCGATCGCAGGTCGAGGCGGCGCGGTCGGTGCCGGCCATCGCACCCTGGCCCCGAGCGCGTCGAGCAGGCCGCGTCCCGCCGTCGGTCGTCGCGCTGCCGCCGATCCCGAGGATGACGTGCGCGACCCGGCGTCGATCGCGGTCCGGATGAGCTCGCCCGTGCCGATGCGACGTGGCCGCGACGGGTCGCGCTCGTCCGGGTCGGACCAGCGACAGGCCGGAGGCCTCGGCCATCTCGATGACGCGCGTGGCCCGTCGTCGAGCAGAGCCAGCGCGCCTCGATCGGCCGCCCGAGCGGGTCGTGGACGACGTTCGTCCGCCACTCCCAGCCGCCGGCCGCGGCGATCGCCTCGAGCGTGCCCTCGCCGCCGTCGGCGAGCGGGCAGAGCAGGATCGTCGTCCCGGCCGGGCCCGGCGCCCAGCCGTCGGCCAGCGCGCGCGCGACCTGGACCGACGTCAGCGAGCCCTTGAACGAGTCGGGCGCGATGAGGACCGTCCGGCCGTCGTCGCTCACCGCAGGTCCTTCCAGAAGAAGGTCGTGGGCGAGAGGACGCCGTCGGTCATCAGGGCATGGTTCGGGACGACCCCGAAGGGCTGCCAGCCGAGTGCGTGGTACATGGCCTCGGCGTCGCTGCCGGACTGCGTGTCGAGGATGAGCAGCCAGCGGCCCTCCTCGCGCGCGAGCGATTCGTCGCCGCCATCAGCGCTCGGCCGATGCCCCGCCGCCGGGCATACCGATGGACGAGGACCTTGCCGATCTCGGCGCGGTGGGGCGAGTTCGGCTGGGTCATCCGGAAGAGCAACGTCGAGCCGACGATGCGGCCGTCCGGGGTGACGGCGACGAGCGCCGTCGTGGTGCCGTTCGCGATCTGGGCCGTCCGGTCGCGCCACCAGCCGGCCGCGTCCTCGATGGTCACGCCGGCGAGGAAGTTGACCGACGCGCCGCCGTCGACCGCGTCGATCAGCAGCTCGGCGAGGCCGGGATCGCGGCCTCGTACCCATCGAGGTCGAGGCGCTCGATGGTCGCGGCGGGTGCGGTCTCCGGGTCGATCCGACTCACCGTCGTAGTCTGGCGGGTCAGCGCTACTTCGAGACGGGTTCGGCTGCCGCTCCCGCGGCGCGGCGGCGCTCGAGGTACTCGGGGATCCGGATCATCGGCGGGCGCTCCTGGTCGGCCAGCTCGATGACCTCGAGCGAGAGCCGGCCGCGGCCGGACCGCGGCAGCTTCATGGTCGAGCCCATCTCGGCGAACAGGCGCGCCTTGCGCCGCTCCTCGAGCCGCTTCATGACGGCCTGGAGGATGACGAACGACATCCGCGACAGGCCCTCGAGCTCCTGGTTGCGGTGGACCCGCCGCTCGAGGTCGACCTGGCCGAGCCCCTCGATGCCGAGCCGCTCGGCGGCGTCGATGAGGTGGCCGATCTCGACCGCGTAGCCGGTGAAGAACGGGATCGCCTCGAGCAGCGACCGGCGGCCGGCGTACTCGCCGGCCAGCGGCTGGATCATCCCCGACAGCTCCGGGTAGAACAGGTTGATGAGCGGCCGCGCGACGAGCTCGGTGACCCGGCCGCCGCCGCCCTCCTTGAGGACGCCCGTCCTCGACGATCGGGCGCTGGTAGTAGCCCTTGACGTACTGCAGGCGCGGCTCGTGGAGGAGCGGCCCGAGCGTCCCGTAGACCATCCGGGGGTGCCAGTTCTTCACGTCCGTGTCGGCCCACACGATGATGTCGCCGGTCGTCTCGTAGACCGACTTCCAGAGCGCCTCGCCCTTGCCGACGAACGAGCCGTAGCGCGGCAGGACGTCGGGGTGCTGGACGACGCGGGCGCCCTCGGCCTCGGCGATCTCGCGGGTCCGGTCGGTCGACGCCGAGTCGATGACGAGGACCTCGTCGAGCAGCGGCACGCGGCCGACCATCTCGCGCATCGCCCGGCGGACGATCGGCCCGATCGTCTCCTCCTCGTTGAGCGTCGGCAGGACGAGGCTGATCGTCAGCTTCTGCTTCTCCTTGAGCGTCACGAGCCGGCGCAGGTCGGCGAACTCGGCGTGGTGGAAGTTCGATTCGCCGAACCAGCGCTCGACCCGGACCGGGACGGCGCGCGCCTCCTCGGCGGCCCGGTCGGCGGCGGCGAGGGTCTCGGCCCGCGCGGCCAGCTGGTCGAACGTCGTCGCGCTCGATCGGTCTCGCGGGTCTTGACGACCATGACCGTCGGCTTGGCGCGCGCGGCGATCGCCTCGGGCAGGGCACCGAACAGGTACGTCTCGCCGTCGGCGCCGCCGGGCTGACGCCGACGCGCCCATGACCACGAGGTCGGCCTTCTCGGCCTCGCGCAGGATCGCGTTGCGGACGTTGGGCGCCTCGCGCAGGACGGCCTCGCTCTTGCCCGTGATGTGCTGCTTGATGAACGCGGCGAGCGCCCGCTCGGCCTGGGCCCGGACGGCCAGGGTGATCCCCGGCGGGACGAGGTGGAGGACGATGACCGTCGCGTCGTGGTGGCGGGCGATGGCGTCGGCGAAGCGGAGGGCGAGCTCGGCGTGCGGGCCGCCGCGGACCGGGACGAGGACCCGCCGGATGTCCTTCGAGCCGCGCTGCTTGACGACCGCGATGTCGCACGGCGAGTCGCGGACGACCTCGTCGATCGTCGGCGAGAAGACGGTCGGGCCGTTGCCGTCGCGGCCGCCGGCGGCGCGGCCGCCCCAGCCGAAGATGATGAGGTCGGCCTCCTGCTCGGCCGACGCCTCGATGATGCCCTCGGCGGCGTGCCGGCCGATCCGCACGATCGGGTGGATCGTCGTGCCGTCGGGCGCGTAGTCGAGGACCCGCTGGAGGAGCCGCCGGGCGTGCCGGGCGCGGGTCGCGCCCTCGGACAGCGGCATCCCCTCGGGGACCTCGACGATGCCGAGCGCCGACAGCTCGCCGGCCCGCGGGTCGAGCATCGCGGCGCCGAGGCGGATCAGCTCCTCGGCGGTCATCGGGTTGGCGACCGGGATGAGGATGCGGGCGGGGAGCGGCGGCTTGGCGGCCATCAGCCGCCGGCCTCGTTCCAGCGGTCGACGAGGTACGGCTTGAGCAGCTCGAACTCGCGCGCCTGGCGCTCGACGCGCTCCTCGGCCTGGTCGGTCGTCACGTTGCGGTTCTCGATGACGAAGCTGCCGACCCGCCCGAAGTAGATCGGCACGAGCGCCGCGACGAGCGTCTCGAGCGACGGCTTCGGGTCGCGGGCGGCGATGACCAGGTCGTAGATGACCCGGGCCCAGACGTCGTCGGGGAAGTGGAACGCGGCGACCGCGTCGGCCATCTCGAGGGTCGTCGCCGTGGTCGACGCGACGTCGCCGCCGACGCCCAGCCTGGTCCGCGCCGCGTCCTCGAGGCGGCCCGGCCTCGGCCGCGAGCTCCAGGACGGTCGCGAGGGTGGCCGGGGCGAGCATCGCGCGCCACGTGTCGGCGAGGGTCAGCGAGCCGGCGTGGAACTCGGACAGCAGCCGGAGCGTGTTCACCTCGAGCGGCGGCGGCTCGATGATCCGCTCGAAGCCGTAGGCCGGGACGTCGTGGCTGCCGCGTGATCGGCAGCCAGTGGTCGGGGTAGCGGTTGGCCAGCCGCAGGATCGTGCCGACGACCTGGCGGAACATCGGCCCGAGGTCGGAGCCCGGGTCCTTCGGGTCGTGGATCTTGGCCCCGAGCCGCGTCTGGCAGACCGCGAACCCGCCGGTGATCGCCGACGTCGTCATCCAGATGTCGATGCCGAACCGGCTGACGTCGGGCGTCCAGTCGTCGAGCTCGAGGTAGTGCCGGACGAGGTCGCCCGACACCCCGAAGTCGCCGCCGATCGGCTGGCGGATGCGGTGGCCGTAGAGCGCCCGGGTCAGCGGGTAGGTGACGGTGTTGGTGATCGTGCCGTCGTACTTGTAGCGGGCGTAGAGCGGCGCCACGAAGTCGTAGCCGCCCTTGAGGATCGGCCCGGCCAGCAGCTCGATCCACTCGGGCACGATCGAGCGCAGGTCCGAGTCGACGACGACCAGCGCCTGGACCTCGAGCGCGTCGGCGATCTCGAAGATCGTCCGCAGCGCCGCGCCCTTGCCGCCGACCCCGTCGATCTCGGGGTAGGTCAGGCTGACCCGCTCGAGCTTGTTGGTCGGCCGGACGAGGAGGATCTGCTCGATGTAGTCGGGCGGCTCGGTCTCGACGACGACGCGGCCGGTGCCGTCGGGCGACCCGGCGTCCGAGTTGACGACGACCGGGTGGAGGTCCGGGAAGTACTGGACGAGCCCGGCCTGCGCGGCGCGCACGACGTAGCCGATCGTCGCGG
Source organism: uncultured Chloroflexia bacterium (assembly GCA_963704775.1). Classification (GTDB taxonomy): domain Bacteria; phylum Chloroflexota; class Limnocylindria; order Limnocylindrales; family CSP1-4; genus SPCO01. The sequence goes on from CAVPHR010000001.1 coordinate 1,346,739, forward strand.
CGTTCTTGAAGCTCGGGATGCCGACCATGATGTCGGCCCGGCCGAGCCGCTCGATCTCGTCGCGGATGGCCGGCGTCAGTGCGGTTTCGGGCACGGCCCACCGTACCATCCCGCGCCGGCGTGCCCGCCTCCCGTCGCTCAGCGGCGCGGCATCCCGCTGATCGGCCCAGTCCGTCGTCGGTCTCGCCCGGGCGGTAGCGGCTGTTGGCGGCCTTGAAGGTCAGGCCGGCGAAGCCCTGGGCCCGCCACGAGCCGACCCACGACGTCGATCGGCGGCCGGACGAACGCCCCGAGCCGGACGAGGTCCGATTCGACGAGGACGCGACTCGAGGAGCCGCCGGCGCTCGAGGAGCGGGACGTCGAGCAGCGACTTGTCGTCGAGCCAGAGCAGGTCGGTGGCGACGAAGCCGATCGTCGTCGTCGGCTCGAAGGTCGCGCGCCTGCGAGCGCGTCCTCGCGCAGCTCGAGGGTGTCGACCGCGCGATTGCGGCGGAGCCCGACGAACGAGCCCATCGTCGGCGTCTCGTCCGACCAGGCCGGGCACGACGGTCGGACCGCCGGTCGTGGGTCGCCTGCTTGGTCAGGAAGCCGTCGACGATCAGCGCCGGTCGCCCGGGCCGCCGTCGGCGAGCGGCGTCGACGATCTCGTCGAAGCCGACGACCGTGCGCCGGCCTCGTCGATCGAGCGATGGTCGCCCGTCGCCGCGTCGACGCCGGCGAGGACCCGGACGCCCGACCCACAGCGGCTCGACGATCGGGTCGACGACCTTGCTCGGCGAGCCGTTGCCGTAGACCTGCGGGCGCAGGTCGCGAGCAGGCTCGCGCGCGGCGCGTCGCGTCGCGGCGGTGCGTCGAGTCCGGTGCGACATGGCCGCATCCTACCCGTCCGGCGCCGTCTATCATCGGCCGGTGACGAGCGCCGCCCGGCCCCAGCGGTCCAGCGACCGCGCCGGCCCGCGCCCGCGGGCTCGCGGGCCTGACGCCGAGCGGCCGGGCGATCGTCCCGGCGTCGTGGGCGCTGTACGACTTCGCCAACACGATCTTCTCGTTCGCGGTCGTGTCGGGCGCCATCGGGCTGTACCTCGTCGACGACGCCAGTTCGGCGAGCGCGACGGCAACGCTGCTGTCCTGTCGATCGCGATCGTCATCAGCGTCGGGATCAACGCGCTCGTCTCGCCGATCCTCGGGCGTTCTCGGACCGCGGCGGCCGGCCGGATGCCGTTCCTGCTGTTCTTCACCGCGCTGTGCATCGGCGCGACGTTCTTCATCGCGACGTCGCCGCCGCTCGTCGGCGCTGGTCCTGTTCATCGTCGCGAACTTCGCCTACCAGGCGGCGCTCATCTACTACGACGCGACGCTCAAGACGGTCAGCTACCCGGCGACGCGCGGCAAGCTGTCCGGGATCGGCACGGGGATCGGCTACTGCGGCACGGTCTTCGTCGGGCTGCTGATCTTCCTGCTCGACATCCCGGTCGCCGATCCGATCTTCCGGCTCGCCGCGCATCCTGTTCGCGGTCTTCGCGATCCCGATCTTCCTGTTCGTCCGCGAGCCGCGGGCTCGACGGGCAGACGCGCGTGACCGCGGCCGACATCCGCGATCGCTCGGGCAGCTCCGGCGGTCGATCGCGCACGCGCGCGAGGTGCCGGGCCTGCGGCGGTTCCTCCTCGGGCGGTTCTTCTACTCGCGATGCGGTCAACACCGTCATCGTCGTCATGAGCGTCGTCGCCGTCAAGGCGATCGGCCTGACCCAGGGCCAGTCGCTGATCACGTCCTGGTCGCTGCTGACGGTCGTCGCCATCGCGATGAGCTTCGTGTGGGGCTGGCTCGTCGACCGGCACGGCCCGAAGCGGACGCTCATCTCGGTCCTCGTCTCGTGGGCGGTCGGCCTGGTGCTCGGCGTGCGTCGCGATCGGCCTTCGGGCACGACGCCGGGCATCCCGTTTCCTCGTCGCGGGCGCGATCCTCGGCAGCGGGCTCGGCGGCGTCCAGGTCGCCGACCGGGTGCTGATGGTCCGCCTGTCGCCGCCGGACCGGATCGGCGAGTTCTTCGGGATCTACGGGCTGGTCGGCAAGGGCTCGCAGGTCATCGGCCAGCTGCTCTACGGCGCTGATCCTCTTCCTGCTTCATCGACCGCTCGGCAACGGCGCCTACCAGGTCGCGGTCCTGAGCCTGCTCGGTCACGATGCTCATCGGGCTGTGGCTGATCTGGCCGGTCCGCGACGACTGGGCCGGGTCGGCGACGACCTGCCGGACGCCGGCCCGCACGCGGCGCCCGTCGCGCCGCCGGAGCGCCTGGCGCCGGCGAACGCCCCGATCGAACCGCGCTAGACGCGCCGCCGTTCAGTCCGGATAGCCGTCCGGGTGGCGCTGGCGCCACGCCCAGGCGGAGCCGACCATCGCGTCGAGGGTCGGATGCGCCGGGTGCCAGCCGAGGACCGTCGCGGCCCGCGTCGGCCGCGCGACGAGGACCGGCGGATCGCCGGCGCGCCGCGGCCCGACCGCGAACGGGATCGAGCGGCCGACCGCGCGTCTCGGCGGCCGCGATGACCTCGCGGATCGAGAACCCGCCGCCGATCGCCGAGGTTGCAGACGAGCGGCTCGTCGGTCCGGGCGTCGCCCGGCGCGGTCGCCTCGATCGCCCGCAGGTGCGCGTCGGCGAGGTCCGCGACGTGGATGTAGTCGCGGATGCAGGTGCCGTCCGGCGGTGGGGTAGTCGTCGCCGAACACGGTCAGCGTCTGGCGGCCCTCGGCCGCCGCAAGGACGTTCGGGATGAGGTGGGTCTCGGGGTCGTGGTCCTCGCCGAGCGTCGTCGGTCGCGCCGGCGACGTTGAAGTAGCGCAGGCTCACGCTGCGGAGGCCGTAGGCGCGGCCGTACCAGGCGAGCGCGCCCTCGAACGTGCGCTTCGTCTCGCCGTACGGGTTGATCGGTCGGAGCGGGGCGTCCTCCGGGATCGGGGTCGCGTCGGGGATGCCGTAGACCGCGGCGGTCGACGAGAACACGACCCGCTCGACGCCGACCGTCCGTGCCGCCTCGAGCAGCGCGACGCCGCCCGCGACGTTGTCGCGGTAGTACTTCGCCGGCTCCGCGATCGACTCGCCGACCAGCGAGCGCGCCGCGCAATGGAGGATGGCCTCGATCCGTTCGTCGGCCAGGAGCCTGGCCATCGCATCCGTGTCCGCGTACGTGCCGACGTGGAGCCGCGCGCCCGCCGGGACCGCCGCCGGTGGCCGGTCGTCAGGTCATCGAGGACGACGACGTCATGGCCGGCCGCGAGGAACGCTGCCGCGGAGACCGAGCCGACATAGCCGGCGCCGCCGGTGACCAGGATCCGCGTCATGGCTCGAACGATACGGGGTCGGCCGCCTCGCCGGGCGCGAGTCCGAGTTCGGCATCGAGCCGGACTGCCTGCGCCTTCACGTCGTCGAGGGCGGCTCGGTGGTCGTCGACGAACTGCGACTCGTGCTCGAGACGCACGGCCTCGCTGACCGCCCGAACTCCTTCGTCGCAGTCGAACCCACGAAGGGCGAGATCGATCTCGAACGCCTGCAGGCGCGCGAGCGCCGACGCGTCGACGTCGGGATCGCCGGGCGGCGGGCCCATGATGGCTTCGAGTCGGCGGGTCAGTAGATCGATGGCCTCCTGGCCGAAGTGCTGCCGACTCGACGGTCGGAACGACGCGGTCGCGATGCAGTCCATCCACCGGGCATCGGCATCGACGATGCGCGCGTCGTGCGCGATCTGGCCATCGAGTCGGGCAAGGTCCGGCGCGAGCCCGCCCAGTAGCCGGTCATGGCGGCCGTAGATCAGCTCGTTCGCCTGGCGGTTGCAGCCCGGCTCGGTCGATGATCCGAAGAGAGCGGCACGGTACGCCTCGCCCTGCGCGGGCGTGAGCGAATCGATGTAGGCGAGGTTCGGGTCGGCGGCCGGCGGCGTCGCACTGACGACCCCGACCGAGGTCGAGACCCCGAAGCCCCACTTCGCGGCCCAATCGCGTGGGCCGAGGTCCGCATCGGGGATCTCGGGCGGCGGCTCGACGAATTCGCGATAGGGCAAGCCGAGCGCGCCCATACATGCGGCGATCCGATGCTGGACGACGCGCGCCTCCCGCGCGGCCAGGTCGGGCGTCTGCGCGTCGCGCCAACCCAGGTAGTCGGCGAGCCCGACGGGCCGCCGGCCCAGCCCGGCCGCCAGCGCAACGGCGATGAAGATCGCGGCCACGGCGACCAGCACGACGACGAAGGCGGACCGCCGATGGGGCACGGCTGCGACTCCTGGTGCGACCGCCGCACAGGTGCCCTCGGCCGATGGGATCGTAGCCGGGTCGCGCGACCGAACGCAGTAGGGCGAACGGCCTACTTTCCGCGGCGGAGGGCGCGGTCGAGCAGCGAGCGCTGGGTCTCGGGTGCCGATGGCGGCGACGTCGGCGTCGCGTCAGGCGTCGGCGCGGGCTCGTGTCCGGGCACCGGCCTCGCGTCAGGCGTCGGCTCATCGTCCGGCACCGGCTCGCCCCGGTAGCGCAGCACCTCGGCCAGGCGGGTCACCATCCGTTGTGCCGCCGAGTTCTCCGGGTCGATGGCGAGCGCCCGTTGGGCGATCCGGTACGCCTCGGGCTCGTCGCCGTGTTCGAGGGCGACCCGCGCCAGCCCGACCACCGCGATCGACGTTGCGCGGATCCGCACCGGCCACCTGGCGATACAGGGTCTCGGCCGCGTCGACCCTGCCCATCTCCATCGCCCGTTCCGCTTCGAGCAGCAGCTCGATCACGTGTCGTCGCCCAGCATGCCCTGCGCAAGGAGCAGAAGGGTCGGACCGTCGTTGAGGGCCGGGTCCGACTGCACGCGGTCCAGCAATGCGTCGAGGATGCGCCCGAGGCGCGGTCCCGGCCCGAGGCCCAGCTCGCTCATCAGGTCGCGGCCGTCGATGGCGAGATCGCGTCGGTCGAGCGCGACCCCCTCGAGCAGGGCCGCAGCGACCCGGGCGCGGAGCTCGTCGAGGCCGCCCGCCTCGGCCGGCAACCCCGACCCGACGTTGTCGGCCTCCCGCAGGTCGAACAGCTCTTCGAGGGCCTCGGACCGATCCCGTCGAGCGTCATCTTCGCGATGAACCGCCGGACGGCGCCGTCGGACCAGTTCGACTCGTAGCTGAACATGTGATTGCGCACGAGGTGGACGACGCGCTCGCGCACGACCCGCGGCGAGCGCAGCCGCTCCAGGAACGCCCCGGCCAGGTCGGCCCCGACCGTGTCGTGCCCGATGAAGTGGCCGTCGGCGAAGGTCGCCGGCTTGCCGATGTCGTGGACGAGCGCGGCGAGCCGGACGACCGGTCGAGCGACCGGCGCGGCATCGACTGATCGCAGGGTGTGGTCCCACAGGTCCTCGCCCGCGACCTTGTTCTGGGGGATGCCGCGTTGCGACGCGAGCTCGGGCGAGATGCCGGCCAGCAGTCCGGTGTCCCCCAGCAGACGCAGCCCGATCGACGGGCGCTCGGCGGCGAGCAGCTTCTCGAGCTCGGTGGCGATCCGCTCGCCCGAGAGGTGGATCGACGAGATCGGCCTGCTCCCGGATCCCGGCCAGCGTCGCGGCCTCCACCCCGAACTCGAGCGTCGAGGCCAGGCGGATCGCCCGGATCATCCGGAGCGCGTCCTCCTCGAAACGGAGCAGGGGGTCGCCGACGGCGCGCAGGACGCGGGCGCCGATGTCGGCGAGACCCGCGTACGGATCGACGAGCCCGGGCGTCTCCGCGGCCTCGGCGCGCGCCCCCCAGGCCATCGCGTTACAGGTGAAGTCGCGGCGCGCCAGGTCGAGCTCGATCGTGTCGCCGAACTCGACCCGATGCGGGCGACGGAAGTCGGCGTAGTCGTGGTCGGAGCGGAACGTCGTGACCTCGAAGACCTCGCCGTCGCGGCGGACCGCCACGGTCCCGAACTGGTTCTCGTACACCGCGTCCGGCAAGAGCGCCAGGACGCGCTCGGGCAGGGCGTCCGAGGCCAGGTCCCAGTCCGCGGCGGCGACGCCCGAGCACGATGTCGCGCAGAGAGCCACCGACCACGTATGCGGCGTGACCGTCCGCCCAGAGCGTCGAGAGCAGGCCGCGCACGGGCTCCGGGATGGCCGCCCGGATCGTCGGCCTCGAGGGTCGCGGTCGTCAGTTCCGACCCAGGAACAGGTACGTCCGCCATGCCTCGTTGTTCTCGTCGGCCGAGGTACGGCGTGAACAGCGAGTAGATGTCGTTGCGCGGCTCGAACGGCGGCCGAAGCAGCCGGAGCCGCGCCTCCTCGAGGGTCTTGCCGCCCTTGCGGTGGTTGCACGGACTTGCACGCGGTCACGAGGTTCTCCCAGGTGTGGCCGCCGCCGCGATGGCGGGGCACGACGTGGTCGAGCGTCATGTCGTGGGCCTGGCGGCCGCAGTACTGGCAGATGTGGCGGTCGCGCGCGAAGACCTCGCGACGCGACAGCTTGACCCGCGGTCGCGGGCGCCGGATGAGGTGCTGGAGGCGGATGACGGAGGGCGCGCGGAACTCCGTCCGCGGCGTCCGGATCACCTGGTGGTCGTACTCGATCACTTCGGCCTTCTCGCCGAACAGGAGGCGGAAGGCTCGAGGCAGGTTACAGACGTTCAGCGGCTCGTAGTTCTGGTTCAGAACGAGAACGACGCCGTCCATCGCGCGGACGATAGCAGACACATCGGTTCGTGCTTGCCACGCGCGGGCACGCGGGTCGGTCTGGTTCAGGCGCGCCCGATCGAGGCGCCCGTCGTCGGGTCCCAGCCGCCTGCCTGGCCGACCTTCGTCGCGAGCGGGCTTGCCCAGCGCGTCGGCGATGAACCGTGCGGCCGTCAGGACCCCTTCGAGGCGACGCCGGTGATCCCAACCGGAGGCATCGAGGAAGTAGACGAGGTCCTCGGTGGCGAGATTGCCGGCGGCGCCGGGGGCGTAGGGGCAGCCACCGGTCCCGCCGGCGGCGGAGTCGAAACACCGGACACCGGCGTCCAGCCCGGCCGCCACGTTCGCGAGCGCCGTGCCGCGGGTGTCGTGGAAGTGGAAGGCGATCCGGTCGAGCGCAAGCCCGGCCTCGGCGGCCAGTCCGGTCAGCGCGGCGACCTGGCCCGGGACGCCGACCCCGATCGTGTCGCCGAAGCAGACCTCGTCGACGCCGAGGTCCTGAGCAGACGCAGGGCGACATCGACGCGCGGCCTTTGGCTCGACGCGCCCGGTGTACGGACACCCGAACGCGGTCGAGACGTAGCGCACGCCGCCACCAGCCGAGATCCGCAGCACGGCCGAGCACAGGCGCGAACGCCGCCAGCGACTCCTCGACGGTCATCCCGATGTTGGCCTCTGTGAAGGCGTCGGTCGCGGCCGTGAAGACGGCCATGGCGTCCGCGCCGGCGGCCTCCGCACGGGCCATGCCGCGCTCGTTCGGGACGAGGACCGGATAGCGGACGCCAGGCCGCCGGGCGAGGCCAGCCAGCAGCTCGTCCGCGTCGGCGAGTTGCGGGATCGCTCGCGGCGCGACGAACGATGTCGCCTCGATCTCGCGCAAGCCGGCGTCGGCGAGGAGCTCGATGAAGCGTGCCTTGGTCGCGGTCGGGACCGCGGTCGCCTCGTTCTGCAGGCCGTCGCGCGGCCCGACTTCGTAGATCCGGACGTGCTCGGCCACGGGTCGGCGCCGGGGCGCTGCTCAGACGAGCGGCGGATCCATCGCCCGTTCGAGCCGGGCGATCTCGACCTCGATGCGACCGAGCAGGTCGATCGCGGCCGCCTGTTCGTGCTGCCTTGTGCGCGGCCGCATTCCGCTGCAGGCGGGTCTCGCGATGCAGCGCGAGCAAGCGCCTCGCGGGTCTTGGGCAGCTCGGTCTTGGCCATCGAGTCCTCCGGGTCTTCGGGCGGTCCTGAGCGTACCCGAACCCGAAGGGTCAGGGCTCGATGAGCCGCGAGCTCCTGCCCGCGCGTGACCTGGTCCGCCGGCCGGACGCTGAGCTCGGTCAGCCGGCCATCCACCGGCGCGACGACGACGTGCTCCATCTTCATCGCCTCGAGCGTGACGACCGGGTCGCCGGCCTCGACCTGGCTGCCGATCCGCACGTGGACGGTCAGGACGGCGCCCGGCATCGGGGCGATGAGCGCGGCCGGCCCGCCCGCGACGCCCGACCCTGGACCCAGTCGTGCTGCGGCACCGGCCCGATCGACGTCGGGGGCGGCCGCGAGCCGGAACGCGACGCTCCGGCCGGCGACATCGACGTGCGCGACGCCGTCGACGGCGACGAACTCGAACGCGGGCGTGGCGTCGTCGAGTGTCACCGACCGGGTCGCGCCGTCGGCCTCCAGCCGGATGCGCTGCCCGCTGTTCAGCCGCCAGCCACCGGACCACGGGTCATCGCTAGGGTCGGCGGCGCTCGTTCCGGCGAGCAGGCGACCGGCCGCGGCCCATGCCGCGTCCGGGATCGCCGACCGCTCGCCCCAGTCGTCGGGCGGCCAGATCCGATCGAGCGTATCGATCCGGGCTGCGCCATCGCGGACGACCGGCTGCCGGACCAGCCAGCGCAGGAACCGCAGGTTCGTGATGAGGCCAAGGACGACGGTGTCGTCGAGGGCGCTGGTCAGCCGGGTCGAGGGCTTCGTCACGATCGTCGCCCCACGCGACGATCTTCGCGAGCATCGGATCGAAGCGGCCGCCGACCTCGGTGCCCTGATCGATCCCGGCGTCGACCCGGATGCCGTCGCCGGCCGGCCAGCCGAGGGCCTCGACCCGACCGGTCGCCGGCAGGAATCCGTCCTCGGCATCCTCCGCGTAGAGGCGGACCTCGATCGCATGCCCCGTCTCGGGGACATCGCCCTGCGCGAACCCGAGCGGCTCGCCGGCGGCGATCCGGATCTGGTCGGCGACGAGGTCGCGTCCGGTGACGAGCTCGGTGACCGGGATGCTCGACCTGCAGGCGCGTGTTCATCTCGAGGAAGGTCGGCTCGCCGCGCGCGTCGATGAGGAACTCGCAGGTGCCGGCATTGACGTAGCCGACCGCGCGCCCGAGGGCCAGGGCTGCGTCACCGAGCCGTCGTCGGAGCTTCGCGTCGATCGCCGGTGACGGACTCTCCTCGAGGATCTTCTGGTGGCGCCGCTGGATCGAGCAGTCGCGCTCGCCGAGGTGGACGCCGTTGCCGGCGGCATCGAACAGGACCTGGATCTCGACGTGCCGCGCTCCCTCGAGGAACCGCTCGAGGATGACGCGGTCGTCGCCGAACGCCGCCTGCGCCTCGCGACGTGACGCGGCGATGGCATCGCGGAACGTGGCCGGGTCCCGGACCGTGCGCATGCCTTTGCCGCCGCCGCCCGCCGCCGGCTTGACGAGGAGCGGGTAGCTGACCTTGCGGGCCGCACGGGTAAGCGCGGCGTCGGTCTGGTCGGCGCCGTCGTAGCCCGCGAGGACCGGGATGTCGAGCGAGGCCGCCAACCGTCGGGCGGCGGCCTTGTCGCCCATGGCCCGGATCGCGGCGGGCGGTGGTCCGACCCAGATGAGATCCGCCGCCGCGACTCGCTCGGCGAAATCCGCGTTCTCGGCAAGGAACCCGAAGCCCGGATGGATCGCGTCGGCGCCACCGGCGCGAGCCGCGGCCACGACCGCGTCGGCGTCGAGAAGGTCGAGGTCGTCCTGACCGTCGGTCTCGGGCACGACCGCGTCGATCCCGAGGAGAACGCACGTGCGCGCGATGCGACGGGCGATCTCTCCTCGGTTCGCGATGAACAGGCGTCGGATAGCCTTCGGTTCGGGGCTCGGATGGGCAGATGACGCGTCAAACGCGTCAAACGCGACACGCCAACGCCCGCCAACGCGTCTGGCGGGGAGCACGCCACGCTCGATCCACCGCTGGACTGTCCGCGTGGACGTCCCCAGCCGCTTCGCCACCTCGCTCGGAGCCAGCTCGTCGCCCATTTGTCGCGATTGTCGCATGGTGGACGGACAGGTGGGTTCCGGGTAGTCATCGGAGCGTCGGGGCGTCGAATTCCAGCGGGACTCCGAACTCCGTGAACGTCAGCTCGTACACATCGCGTCCGCCTCCGGGCCGGGCGGGGATGGATCGTCTGACCACGGACGTGAGGCGGCCCGAAGCGTCGATAACGACGTCGACGTCGGCCGTACCTCCGTCGGCACGAGCCCGGATCGAGCCGGACGCGTCGGCTGGATCGGATGCGACGACGGTCCAGCTCGTTGCTTCGGACAACGCGGTCTTCACGACGGCCAGGGCACTGTCTCCCGGCACATCCAGTCCGATGTACGCGCGGGCGCCGCCCGAACGGTCCTCCCACGTGGCACCCGCTTGAGGTCGACTGAAATATCGATCGCCGACGAGTGCAACCTCGTACTTGGTTGAGATGGTCTGGCCCGGGTAGTCCGCCTTGATCGCCACCGCCCGCGACGCCGCGAGGTCCAACGTCCCGTCAGACCTGGTCATCGTCTGGAAGTAGCCGGCCTGTTCGGCAGCGAGGCTGTAGGCCGTTCTGAAGTGCGCAGCTCCGGCGGCGGCGGTGGCGTCCAGTGCGGCGTCGACCTCGGCTGTGCCAAGTTTGGCGCCGACACTCGCAGATGGACGAGTCGGGGTCGCTGCGGAAACGGGATCGGACGCCAGCCCGGATCCCCCTGGGTTGATGACCGCGCAACCGCTCAGCAGGAGTGCCAGGACCGCAATGGCGGGAAGGCTGCCGGCTCGGCTCATCGCCGCCCCTTCAGACGAATACGACCGTTCAGACGATATCAGTGGCTTTCAGGTCTTCGTGACGCTCAGATCGCGGTGTCAGTCCGGCTCCGCTTCGGGCGCCCAGCTCGGTCGGCGCTTCTCGTCGAAGGCGGCAAAGCCCTCGCGGGCCTCCTCGGTCACGCGCTGGCGGGCGATGACCCGCGCCGTGTGCCACTTCGCCGAGCCATGGCCCAGCCCTCGAACCTCACGCACGATGGCCTTGGCCGCACGCGCCGCCGTCGGTCCGGCCATCAGCAGGTCCCCAACGGCCACCTCGACGGCGCGATCCAGGGCCTCCTCCCCTTCGACCACCTCGTGGACGAGGCCGATCCGCTGGGCCCGGATCGCATCGATCCGGCGGCCGCCGGGGAACAGCGCGCGGGCGTGGCTCTCGCCGATCTTCGCGATCACGAATGGCGAGATGACAGCCGGCAGGATCCCGAGACGCGTCTCCGAGAAGCCGAAGCGCGTGCCGCTCTCCGCGATGACGAGGTCCGCAACGGCACAGAGGCCCATCCCGCCGCCGAGTGCAGCGCCGTGCACCCGCGCGATGACCGGGACCGGGCACGTGTCGATGGCCTCGAGCATGTCGGCCATGCCCATCGCGTCCTGCTCGTTGCCCTCGACGTCGAGCGTGCTGGCGGCCCGCATCCAGTCGAGGTCGGCACCGGCACAGAACGACGGTCCGTCGCCCGCCAGGACGACGCCGCGCAAGGCGGTCGGCGACTCACGGGCCAGGGCCGCGAACGTCGTCCGCAGCTCGCCGCCGAGCGTCGCATCGAAGGCGTTGTGGACCTCCGGGCGGGACAGCGTCACCCATGCGATCACGCCATCGGGCCCGCGGCGTTCGAGGCGGACGGCTGGGCTCATCGTCCCATCGTAACCACCACGCCGAGGCGCTACGCTCGCGTCGTGCTGATCGGCATCGACCATCTCGTCATCGCGGTCGCGGACCCGGATGAGGCCGCGTCGACGCTCGAGTCGGGCCTCGGGTTGACGCCGGGTGGCGGCGGACGGCACGAGGCGCTCGGCACGTTCAACCGGCTGGTCTGGCTCGGCGACACCTACCTCGAGCTCATCGGCGTCTTCGACGCGAAGCTGGCCGCAGCCTCGTGGATCGGCGCCCCGGCGAGTCGCGCCATCGATGTCGGCGGCGGACTTGCGGCCTGGGCCGTCGCCAGCGACGACCTCCGCAACGACGTCGCCGCGCTACGCGAACGAGGGTCCGACCTGTCGGATCCCATCCCAGGCGAACGGGTCCGACCGGACGGCCAGGTCGTTCGATGGCGGCTCGCGGCCGCCCCGCAGCTCGATCCGGAGCTGCCGCCGTTCCTGATCGAGCACGATGCCTCGAGCGCGGAGTGGACGCGGGCCGACCGGGCCGCTCGCCAAGAGGACCCCGCCCGCCTCACCACGCTGGAGATCGCCGTCAGCGACGTCAGCGCCACCATCGGGCACTACCTCAAGACGACCGGTCTGCGATTCCGCCCGTCGCTCATGGGCCAGGGTGCGCGCGAGTCGACGATCGGCGCGCAGTCGCTCCGGATCCGGCCGCGTCACGATCCGGGATCGCCCCAGACCACCATCCATCTGGCGATCGCCGGTGCGACGGGTGAGGTGGATCTGCTCGGATGCCACTGGATCATCCGCTCGAGGTAGGTACATTCGAGCGTGGCGAGTTGCCCTGTCTGGGTCATCCTTGGCGCCGGATCGGACTGCTAGCCTCGGCTGATGAGCCTCGATCGATCCGGGATCGCGCGCGCGTGATCTCCCCGAAGGATCCGAACTGGGCGCCCGATCCGACTGGCCAGCGTCTGGCGGCCATCCGGGCCTCCCGGCGCGGCGCGTTCCTTGCGGGCGCCTACTTCGGGTTCGTCGTCGCGATCGCGATCTGGCTCGCACCACCCGAAGGCCTCGGCGCACCGAACGGGGCCGGGGTGTGGGCGTTCGTGATGAGCCTGCCCGGTCTCGCCCTGCTGGGTGCCGCCCTGACGCCTGCGGCGCTCGGCTCGCGCTGGTCGGCGGCGAGCGCGGGCCTGGCGATCGGGGTCGGGGCGCCCGTCGCGTCGGTCGTCTCGGCGATGCTCGGGACGTTCCTCCTGACCTCGATCGTGCTCGCGATGGACCCGACGCCGACCGTGGACGCGATCGCCACCGCGGCTGACATGGCCGGTGTCGTCCTGCGCGATGGGGTCATCGCCGCGGTCCGCGTGTCGCCACTGATCGTCGTAGCGTCGGTGAGCTGGGTCGTGGTGACACGGCGATGGGCGAATCCCGCGGCCGTGACGGCCGGCAAGCCCCGCGGTCAGGCCGGCTGAGTCTCGAGGACTGTCACCTCGTCACCGACGCGGATCGTGCCGGTGCGCTCGACCTCGCCGCGGACGCCGAACATCAGGTCCTTCCCATCGACCAGGCCGCGGTACGCCTTGATGCCGTGCAGCGTGTCGAGGTCGCGCTCGCCGGTGTCGGGGTCGTGGGTCGTCATCGCGCAGCGCGCCACGCCCGCCGTGATGCGCAGGATCGTGTCGCCGAGACCGATCCGACCGCCGATCCACGTGTCCTCTTCGTGCGGGCGACCGCCATCGAGCTCGATGAGCATCCGGAACCGACGGGCGTCGACGTCGCCGACGCCCAGCACCGCGCCGAGCGCATCGAGCGAGCCGTCGGAGACGAGCGTGACGGGTTGCCCGACTCGCGTCCCGCCGGGCTCGTCGCAGCGGACGAGGAGCACTCGCCTGCCCAGGAACTCGCCGAGCGCCGCCGCCCACGGCCCGTCGACGACGTGGCCGACGCCCGTGCGGCCGTGGATCGGCGTCTCGATCGCGTCCGCCAGGCGGACCTCGTCCTCGACGACCCGGCCGTCGGGGAATGTGAGTCGCAGGACCGTGGCGTCGGGGTCGGTCCAGGCGGCGACCTGGACCATCGACCCGGCGATCAGCTGGTCGACGAGGCGGTTCCGTCGTCGTCGGTCACGAAGAACCGACGGTCCTCGAGGACGCCCGCTCGGTCGACGTCGATCTCCTCGCGCGACTCCAGCCCGAGGCTGCGGACGGGGGCGATGTTCAGACGGGCTGACGCGGCGGCATGACCCGATGCTAGCGGACATCCAGGTCGCGGATCGCGAGTCGACTCACATCCGGAAGACGCCGAACCGCGTCTCGGGGATCGGCGCGTGGAGCGCCGCCTCGATGCCCATCGCCAGGACGCGCCGCGTGTCGAGCGGGTCGATGACGCCGTCGTCCCACAGGCGGGCGGTCGCGAAGTACGGCGAGCCCTCGCGCTCGTAGGTCTCGAGGATCGGCGCCTCGAAGGCGTCGCGTTCGGCGTCGTCGGCTGAAGCCGCCGCGGACCGTCGACAGGACGCGGGCCGCCTGCTGGCCGCCCATCACCGAGATGCGCGCGTTCGGCCACGACCACAGGAACCGCGGCTGGTAGGCGCGCCCGGCCATCGCGTAGTTGCCGGCCCCGAAGCTGCCGCCGATGAGGACCGTGAACTTGGGCACCTCGGCGGAGGCGACCGCGGTCACGAGCTTCGCGCCGTCCTTGGCGATGCCGGCCTCCTCGTACTCGCGCCCGACCATGAACCCGGTGATGTTCTGGAGGAAGACGAGCGGGATCCGGCGCTGGCAGGCGAGCTCGATGAAGTGGGCGCCCTTGAGCGCCGACTGGCTGAACAGGATCCCGTCGTTGGCGATGATCGCGACCGGGTAGCCGTCGAGGTGGGCGAAGCCGGTCACGAGCGTCTCGCCGTAGAGCGGCTTGAACTCGTGGAAGCGCGACTGCCGTCGACGAGCCGGGCGATGATCTCGCGGACCGGGACCGGCCGGCGGGCGTCGAGCGAGACCGGCGCCGTAGAGTGCCGCGCCGGGTCGACGGCGGGCGGCTCGGGCGTCGCGGCGATCCCACGGCGGCGGCGGGCGCCTTGCGGTTGAGGTTCGCGACGATCGATCGGCCGAGGGCCAGCGCGTGCTCGTCGTCGAGCGCCTCGTGGTCGGCGACGCCGGAGCGCCGGGTGTGGACCTCGGAGCCGCCCAGCTCCTCGGGCGTGACGTCCTCGCCGGTCGCGGCCTTCACCAGCGGCGGACCGCCGAGGAAGATCGTGCCCGTGCCCTTGACGATGACGGTCTCGTCGCTCATCGCCGGGACGTACGCGCCGCCGGCCGTGCACGAGCCCATCACCAGCGCGACCTGCGGGATGCCGGCGGCCGACATCCGGGCCTGGTTGTAGAAGATCCGCCCGAAGTGGTCGCGGTCCGGGAAGACGTCGGCCTGGAGCGGCAGGAACGCGCCGCCGCAGTCGACGAGGTAGACGCACGGCAGCCGGTTCTCGAGGGCGATCTCCTGGGCGCGGAGGTGCTTCTTGACGGTCATCGGGTAGTAGGTGCCGCCCTTGACGGTCGCGTCGTTGGCGACGACGACGCAGGTCGTGCCCTCGATCCGGCCGATGCCCGGTGACGATGCCCGGCGCCCGGGCGCCTCGTCGTCGTAGAGGCCGGTGGCGGCGAGCGGGCTCAGCTCGAGGAAGGCGGAGCCCGGGTCGAGGAGCCGGTCGATCCGTTCGCGGACCGGCAGCTTGCCGCGCTCGCGATGGCGCTCGATCGAGCGGTCGTCGCCGCCGGCGCCGCGTCCGGCGACGATCGTCCTGGCGGGCCGGAGGTCGGCGACGAGGGCCGCCATCGCGTCGTGGTTGGCGCGCGTCTCCGGCGGCGTCGGGGTCGAGCCGGCTGCGCAGGACGGGCATGGCCGCGATGATAGTCCCGTCGTCGCGGGAACCGGCGGACGGCCTCGGTCGTCCCGCGGCCATGCCGACGAACTCGACGAGCCCATGTCCTCGTCCTGTCGCCTCGTGATCGCCGCTCGCGACGCTGGTTGTCGCGATCGTTCCGGCGGCTCGATGCCGATCGCCCGGCGCCGTCGGGCCGCTGCTGACCGTCGAGACTCGCGGCGGCGAATGCTTCGCCGCTCCGTGCGGGACGACGGTCGATCCTCGAGCGCGACGGATCGGTCCATTCGGCCGCGAAGCCGCCGAACGCGCTCGGCCAGGTCCCGCCCGTGCAGCTCGCGGCCCTGGACGCGGCGATCGACGCGACCGACTTCGCGGTCCTGCAAGGGTCGCCCGTTCACCGGGGAGTGCCCGACCGCGTTCGACGGCCAGGAGGTCGTCTTCGAGTTCGGCGCGCCCGGGCGGTCCCGCAGCGGATCGCGACGTGCGAGGTCGACGTCGACTACGGCTCGCCGCTCTTCATCGCCGTGTCGACGGCGCGATCGCGGCCGTTCGTCGCCGCTCCCGACTGACCTGACGCTGGACCACGACGCTCGCGACGCCCATCGCCGCGTCGCAGCGACGTAACACGCTGACGGCCCAGACCGGCTCCGAAGCGGCGATCAGGAACGGGATCACGGTCACGACGGCGCCGACGCGGCCCGAGTAGAGAACGCCATGACCGAACATCGAGGTGACGACCGTCAGCCGGTCCGTGTCAGCGAGCCGTCGACGACACCGGTCCGACGGTCGACCCGATGACACCCACCGGCGAGCACGAGCACGCCAGGCGACGACCGGGTCAGGCGACGGCGTCGAGCCGATCGCACGGCTCCGGACCGAGCCGGCCGACTGCGACGACGCCAGAGCGACTCCAGCCGGCGACGACGCCGGCGATCGCGGCGATGCCGATCGCCAGCCCTTCGGACGATCTGCGCATCGATCGGTCGCCGCCACCAGCCGGAGATCGTGGTCCAGGCGACGAACATCGCGACCGGCGTGACGCCGGCGATCGCGCCCAGGCGCGATGCCGTCGGGGCGTCGGGGCCGGCTCGATCCTGTTGCGAGCGGACTGGTTGTCATCGGCCGTCGCCTGCGTGCTACTCTGACATAGCAAGTTATGGACGCAGAAACTCGCTACTGTCAAGGCGCCACTTTCCGACGCCGCGACGGCGCGCCGCGGACGGCTCGTCGCGCGAACGGCGCATCCGCTCAAGACCGCCGAGGCGATCCGGCTCGAGCTCGCCGAGGCCTGGGGCGAGATGGGCGCCGCCTGGGGCGTGACGCCCGCGATCGCCCGCGTGCAGGCCTACCTGATGGCCCGCCAGGAGCCGCTGACCGAGCGCGAGGTCCGCGAGGCGCTCGGTCTGAGCCACCGAGCCGCCAGCCTGGCCCTCGCCGAGGCCGAGTCGTGGGGCATCGTCGAGCGCGTCCCGGAGCCGCGACGCGTCGGCCGCCGCGGGCCGGCCGGCGCCGCCTATCTCGCGGTCGGGGACCACTGGCAGTGGTTCGGCCGGGTCATCGCCGAGCGCAAGGTCCGCGAGGGCGACCCGATCGTCGCCGTCCTCGAGGCGAAGGAACGCGAGGCGGCCGCCGCCGTCGGCGGCCAACCCCGACGACCGCGAGCTCGCCGCCCTGCGCGACTGGCTCGTCGGCGTTCCTCGTCTTCGTCCGGCTGTTCGACCGGGCGGTCGGGCTCGTCCCGCAGCTCGAGCCGCGCGAGCTCGAGCGGTCGCTGCAGCTCCTCGGTCGCGATCCCGGACGCGACGATCCTGCGCCTGTTCGACCTGCTCGGCGGGCTCGCCGACGACGACGTCCTCGACCTCGTCGACGCGCTCTCGCGGCTGTCGCCGACCGCCGCCCGCCGCGCGACGAAGCTGATGTCGGGGGTCGTCCGGACCGTCGCCCGGTAGCATCCGGGCATGACCGAACCCACGGCCGACCGGCCCCACGTCCCCGGCTACGGCATCCCCGAATCGACCGACGGCATCCTGCCGTGGTCGTGGGCGATCGAGCGCCTCGAGCGCGCGATCGTCTACTGGCTCGCGACGGCCGGCGCGGACGCCGCGCCGCACATCATCCCGATCTGGGGCGCCTGGGTCGACGGCCACTGGTACGTCGAGGGCGGCCCGACCCGCTGGCAGCGCAACCTGCGGGCGAACCCGCAGCTGGCGATCCACGTCGAGTTCGGCGACGAGGTCGTCATCGTCGAGGGCACCGCGCGCGAGCTCGTCGCGCCCGCGTCGCCGCTCGCGCGACCGGATCCTCGCCGGCTACGCGAAGTACAAGCCGCCGGGCTACGAGGCGAGTGCCGACCACTGGACCGAGGGCGGGCTCTGGGAGCTGCACCCGGTCAAGGCGTTCGCCTGGTCGGTCTTCCCCGACGACATGACGCGGTTCACGCTTCGCGCACGGACAGCCTGACGCAGCGCGGATGGGACGGTTGCGACGGCTCGTGCGATAATCGGCGCGCGCGCGGGGCTCGGCCGACTCGAACGGGCGACGACCCCGGGGCCAGACCCGGCCGGCGAACCGAGCGCGAGCCAACCAGAGGAATCCAGCCCACATGACCGTCGAAACGTCGACCTGGGCCACCAAGAAGGGCCTCGCCCAGATGCTCAAGGGCGGCGTCATCATGGACGTCGTCACGCCCGACCAGGCCAAGATCGCCGAGGATGCCGGCGCCGTCGCCGTGATGGCGCTCGAGCGCGTCCCGGCCGACATCCGCAAGGCCGGCGGCGTCGCCCGCATGTCCGACCCCTCGATGATCGAGGGGATCATGGACGCGGTCTCGATCCCGGTCATGGCCAAGGCGCGCATCGGCCACTTCGTCGAGGCCCAGGTCCTCGAGGCGCTCGGCGTCGACTACATCGACGAGTCCGAGGTGCTCACCCCGGCCGACGAGCGCAACCACATCGACAAGCACGCCTTCAAGGTCCCGTTCGTGTGCGGCTGCCGGAACCTCGGCGAGGCCCTGCGCCGGATCAACGAGGGCGCCGCGATGATGCGGACCAAGGGCGAGGCCGGGCACCGGCAACATCGTCGAGGCCGTCCGCCAGCTGCGCGACGTGCTCGCCGAGATCCGCCGGCTGCAGGGCATGCGCGAGGACGAGCTGTTCGTCGCGGCCAAGGAGCTGCGGGCGCCGTACGAGCTGGTCAAGGACGTCGCGGCCGAACGGCAAGCTGCCGGTCGTGAACTTCGTCGCCGGCGGCATCAGCACCCCGGCCGACGCGGCGCTGGTGATGCAGCTCGGCGCCGAGGGCGTCTTCGTCGGCTCGGGCATCTTCAAGAGCGAGGACCCGGCCCGGATGGCCAACGCCATCGTCCAGGCGACGACGTTCTTCGACGACGCCGAAGAAGATCGCCGAGGTCTCCAAGGGCCTGGGCGCCCCGATGCGCGGGATCGCCCTCGAGGAGATCCCCGACCAGGAGCGGCTCGCCGTCCGCGGCTGGTAGGCCGACACGAACGACCACCGGCGGCCACGCCGATGAGGATCGGGGTCCTGGCCCTCCAGGGGGCGTTCCGCGAGCATCTCGACACGCTGCACGCCATCGGCGTGGAGGGCGTCCGCGTGCGCGAGCCGGCCGACCTCGACGGCGTCAGCGGGCCTGATCCTGCCCGGCGGCGAGAGCACGACGATGCGCCAGCTCATCGAGCGCTGGGGCCTGCGCGAGCCGATCCTCGACCTCGCCGAGCGCGGCGCCCCGATCTTCGGGACGTGCGCCGGGATGATCGTCCTGGCGGCCGAGATCGCCGGCGGCGAGGCGCCGATCCTGCCGCTGCTCGACGTGACCGTCGAGCGCAACGCGTTCGGGCGCCAGCTCGACTCGTTCGAGGCGGAGCTCGACGTCCCGGTCCTCGGCGACACGCCGGTCCACGCCGTCTTCATCCGGGCCCCGATCATCGAGCGGACCGGCCCCGACGTCGACGTCCTCGCCCGCCTCGACGACGGCCGGATCGTGGCCGTCCGCGAGCGCAACATCATCGCCACCGCGTTCCACCCGGAGCTCGCCGGCGAGACCCGCTTCCACCGGCTGCGTCGCGACGATGGCCGCCGAGCACGACGATCCGGGCGAGGGCTCGGGCCGCCGCCCGCATCCGACGCGCCGGTCGAGGCAGCCGCGATGACCGAGCGCCGCATGACGCGCCCGGCGCCGCGCAGCCGGGCAAGGTCCGGCGCCGCCCGCCTGACCGACCTCGCCGCGCTCGGCGAGCTGTCCCGGCTGTGCCAGTCGGACGGCGCCGACACGCGCTCGCTCGGGCTGCCCGTCAGCGGCCCGCCGATCGGCGTGTTCAGCCTGTTCCGCCTGCCGCTCGGCGCGTTCCGCCCGAACGACCTGATGTACGTCTACGAGGAGGACGGGCCGGATCGCCGGCCTCGTCCGCGTCGAGCGCGAGGCGGTCCGCGACGAGTGGACGATCGTGGAGCTCGATGCCGTCGGGATGGCCGACGCCGGCGACATCCGCTACCGGCTCGTCCAGCAGCTCCTGCGCGAGGGCGCGAAGCGCGGCGGCCGCCCGCTTCCACGTCGCCTGCGCCGACGCCGACGGCAACGTCGAGCTGCTCATGCAGGCCGGGCTTCATGCGCTACGGCGAGGAGCGATCCTCTTCCGGCCGGCCGGCCGGGACCTGCCCGGAGCCGTGGTCGGACGAAGCGCGCCGCGGCTGCGGGCATCCGGCCGGTCGAGCCGCTCGACGCGCTGGCCGCTCGTCGCGGCTGTACGCCGTCGCGACGCCGAGCCCGGTCGCCCGGCTCGAGGCCATCCGGCTGCCGACTGGGAGCGCCAGGGCACGCACTGGCGCGTGCCCCGCTCGAGCCTGGCCCCGATCCTGCGCTTCGCCGACGTCGAGGGGTTCGTCCAGGTCGCGCCCGGCGGCGGCAAGGACGGCACCGAGCTCGACGGGTTCGTCCAGATCGGGGTCGCCAAGGAGGACCAGCCGCACTACCTCAAGGTCATCGCCCGGCCCGAGGCCGACGCGTCCGCGCTCGTGGGCTTCGGGCTCGGGGTCATCGCGGCGCGCACCGACGAAGGGCGGCGAGCGCCACTCGGAACACGGCGTCATCGCACCCGTGCGAACCTACGAATCACCGATCGACCGGCGACTGGAGGAGGCCGGCTTCGACTCGATCGCCAGCGTCACGCTGCTGATGAAGGAAACCCTCGTCCGCGTCGCCGAACCGGCCCTCGTGCCGGCCGGCGTGCGGTGAGCGTCGGTAGATGGAGGCCAGCGTGGGATCACGAGGACCGCCAGCGTCGAATCGATCGACGACCTCGACGCGCTGCTCGGCGTCCCTGCCGCCCGAGATCGTCGCGGCCGTCCACGCCCTGCCGGAACCGCACCGCACCTCATCGAGGTCGTGATGGACCTCGGCCGGCGGCCGGAGGCGCGCTTCCCGGATTCGGAGGTCGCGCTCCTCGATCGCGAGATCAACGAGGCCGACATCGCCTTCGTCGTCGAGCACATCGGCACGTTCGGCGACGACAACCGGGCCGGCATCGAGCGGACGCTCCATCGGATCAGCGCCATCCGCAACCGCAACGGCAAGATCGTCGGGCTGACCTGCCGGATCGGGCGGGCCGTCTACGGCACGATCGAGATCATCAACGACTTCGTCGAGACCGGGAAGTCGATCCTGATCATGGGCCGGCCGGGCATCGGCAAGACGACGATGCTGCGCGAGGCCGCGCGCGTGCTCGCCGACGACATGGGCAAGCGGGTCGTGGTCGTCGACACCAGCAACGAGATCGCCGGCGACGGCGACATCCCGCACCCGGCGATCGGCAAGGCCCGCCGGATGCAGGTCCGCACGCCGTCGCTCCAGCACGAGGTCATGATCGAGGCGGTCGAGAACCACATGCCCCAGGTCATCGTCATCGACGAGATCGGCACCGAGCTCGAGGCCCAGGCCGCGCGGACCATCGCCGAGCGCGGCGTCCAGCTGATCGGCACGGCCCACGGCAACAACCTCGACAACCTGATGCTCAACCCGACCCTGTCCGACCTGATCGGCGGGATCCAGAGCGTCACCCTCGGCGACGAGGAGGCGCGCCGCCGGCGGACCCAGAAGAGCGTGCTCGAGCGCAAGGCCCCGCCGACGTTCGATGTCATCGTCGAGATCCAGGACCGCGAGCGGGTGGCGGTCCACAGCGACGTCGCCGACACGGTCGACGCGATGCTGCGCGGCGACCCGGTCGCGCCGGAGCTGCGCTGGCGCGACGAGGAAGGCGTCCATCGATCCCAGGGCCGGCCGCGGCCGTCGCCGCGCGAGCAGCTCGGCGCGGAACGGTTCGCCGGGCTCGTCGGGACGGGCTCGCCGTGGCGGATGGAGCCCGGCTGGCGCGGCGACGGGGCGTACCGGCCCGGCGGCTATCGCGAGGCCGACCGCGGCGGCGCCTACCGGCCCGGCTATCGGCCGGGCGCGTCCGGCGGCTGGCGGCAGACCCGGGGCGGCTCGGGCCGCGAGCCGGCGTCGCGCGGCACCTCGGAGGGTGGCGCATCGGGCGTCATGCCCGGTGAGCGATTCGCGACGATGCCACCCGGCGTCGACGCGCCGTTCGTGTCCGGCGACATCGCCGATCGCGGGCCGCTCGAGCGAGCCGGGACCGCGTCGAGCGCGGAGACCCGCGCCCGCGAGGCGCGCGAGCTCGAGCGCCAGAAGGCCTGGCGCGACCAGGCGTCGCGCGCGCTCAACGCGCTCAAGGCCGAGGAGGGGACCGGTCCGGTCAACGCGGACGAGCTCGAGGACGACGGACTCGACGACCTGCCGCTCGGGGTCGAGGAGGGCGCCCACGGCGAGACGCTGCTCGTGCCCGGTGGCTCGCCGCTGCCGACGCTCCGGATCCTCCCCCAGGGGATCAGCCGCAAGCGCCTCGAGCAGGCGATCCGCGACCTGCAACTGCCCGTCGTCATCGCCCGCGACGTGGACGAGGCCGACGTCGTCATGACCCTGAAGAACGAGTACAAGCAGAAGACGCCCATGCTCCGCGACGCCGAGGATCGGGCGATGCCGATCTACGTCCTCAAGAGCAACACGGTCCCGCAGATGCAGTCCAGCCTGACCTCGATCTTCTCGCTCGAGATCGACCCGCGCGAGGCGGCCCTGCGCGAGACCGAGGATGCGATCGGCGTCGGTGCTGTCGTCCTCGGAGCCGGTCGAGCTCGTCGCCGCAGAACGCCTACATCCGGCGGCTCCAGCACCAGATGGCCGAGCGAGCGAACCTCGTGTCGCGATCGCGCGGCCGCGAGCCGTACCGGCGCGTCCGCCTCTATCCCGACGCGGCACGGAGCACCTGGCGATGAGCGATGGCTGAGGCCCCGATCCAGACACGGGCCGGGGACCCGGGCGGGCATGGGCCGGCGCTGACCGTCCTGTACGACCGCGATTGCGGCATCTGCCAGGCGACCGTCAGGCAGCTCCGGCGATGGGACCGCAACGACCGGCTGGCGATGCTGCCGCTGCAGTCGGCACCGACGTCGCGCGATCCGGCCATCCGGTCCGCAGCCGCGGAGTCGCCGCTCGAGTCGGCGCTGCATGTCGTCGCGGCCGACGGCCGGGTGTATGCCGGCGGAGACGCGGCCCTGGCCATCGTCCGCGAGCTGCCGGGCGGCCATCTGCTGGACCCGTGGCGCGACGTCGCGCCGTTCCGCTGGGTCGTCGGGGTCGGCTATGACGCGGTCGCACGTCATCGCCACGAGATCGGGCATGCGCTCCGCCTCGAGGGACCCGCCTGCGACGTCCCGCCGGTCGACTGATCGCACCATGGCGACGCCCGCGGTTTCCGTCGACTTCATCGGGCATGCCGCCGCGGTCATCGAGCTCGACGGGGTGCGGATCCTGACCGACCCCGCGACACGGGCGCGGATCGGACCCCTCCGACGCGTCGTGCCGATCCCGGATCGTCGGCGACTCGCCGGCATCGATGTCGTCCTCGTGTCCCACCTGCACTGGGATCACCTCGACTTCCCGTCGCTGCGTCTGCTCGGGTCGCACGTCCCGATCGTCGCGCCGAACGGGTCGGGCGACTGGCTGCGCGCGTCCGGCTTCCCCGACGTGCGCGAGGTGCTGCCCGGTGAGACGATCGAGATCGGGGGCATTCACATCGACGCGGTGCCCGCTCGCCACTCCGGTTTCCGGCCGCCGATCGGACCGACGGCCGGCACGCTGGGCTTCGTGCTTCGAGGTCGCCAGTCCGTCTACTTCGCGGGCGACACGGACCTCTTCCCGGCGATGGCCGACCTCGCGGGCACGGTCGACCTGGCCTTGCTTCCGGTCTGGGGCTGGGGCCCGACGCTGGGCCGTGGCCGGCACCTCGACCCGTTGAGCGCGGTCGAGGCATTGCGGCTGATCCAGCCCCGCGCCGTCGTGCCGATCCACTGGGGCACGTACTGGCCGCATGCGATGGGCCGGGTGTATCCGAAGCGGCTTGTCGAGCCACCGCTCCTGTTCACGGCGTTCGCGAACGAGCTCATGCCGGAGGTGCGGGCCATCCCGACGGCCGTCGGCGACAGCTTCGAGTACCGCGGGTGAGCGCGAATCCGGGACGTCCGCAGGGCCTCCGATCCGGCCTGCGCAGGCTGTCGAGCGGACTGCTCGTGTATGGCGCCATCGGCCTCATCGTCGCGTTGCTGGGGCTCGTGGCCCTGGTCTGGGTGGGCGGCCGGATCGACGCCCTGGCCGCTCGGGCAAAGGTGCAGGTAGATGCCGTGATCGCGTCCCTCGACGAGACCGCGAACCTCCTGACCGTGACGGGCGCGACCGCCGGGTCCTTCGGCGGCACCCTCAACGCGACCGCGTCGACGGTCAGTCAGGCCGCGGAGACGGTCCGCTCGGTCAAGCCTCGGCTCACGGATCTCGAGACCCAGTTCCGCTCGCTCAACATCCTCGGCAATCAGCCGTTGGCCAACGCGGCCGACGTGGTCGCCGGGATCAACGCCGGGCTCGAGGGTCTCGATTCCAGGCTGGACCTCGTCGGTGCCAGCCTGCTCGAGAACCAGTCGTCGCTCGATCGCAACGCCGCGGCGATGACGTCGCTCGGCGTCCGCCTCGGCGACCTCGCAGATCGGCTGGACGCGGGCATCGGGACCGTGGCCGACGTGCAGGCGATCATCACGGTCATGCTGCTGGTGTTCACGGCGTGGACGGCCGTCCCCGCGTTCGGTGCCATCGGGCTCGGCCTGTGGCTGCGCAGACAGCTGGGCCCGGCCGAAGCCGGGCCCGAGATCAGCGTCTAGCGCGGGGACGTCAGCCCGGGCGTTCGACCTTGTTCGACGGGTCGTTGGCGTTGGTGACCTGGATCGCGATGTCCTGGCCTTCCTTGAAGCCGGACATCTCCCAGGACGCGATGTAGCCCGCCTCGGCGATCCAGACGTCGATGGCCGCCCCGGCCGGCATCTGGAGTCCGGCTCCGCCGATCGTCGCTGGGATCGATCTTGACGTGCACCGCCCTGACGCCGTTCTTGTCCTCGGTGCCCAGGTTGTTCGCCGCGTGGCCCCAGTCCAGGGTCGCGTAGCCGGCCAGCATCGAGGTGGGGTCGAAGAGCATGAGCATCGGCGCGGCGAGCGCCTCAGGGACGGAGGTGAACTCGCCGTCCTCTCCTTGCGCCTGCCAGACCTCCTTGCCGATGACGACGAACCGGGAATCGACCGAGCCGTCCTTCTCGTAGGTCGTGATGGCCTTCGACAGCTCGGGCTTCGTCACGACCACGCTCTCGTACGTCTTGACGCCGTTGGTGCTGGTCGAGGTGCGGTACGAATCAAGGCCGGGGATGCCGCCGGTGAGTGCGCTGAGATCGAAGGACGGGAGGGCGCCGGCGGGGAGTGTCGGACACGCCGTTGCCGTTGCCGTCGGCGGCAGGTGTCGGCGTGGGCGTCGCGGTCGTGCTGCCGCCGCCGCATGCAGCGACGATCAGGACGATCGGGAGGAGCAGCGCGGCACCGAAGGCCGCGCGCGTGGGTCGCGTCATGTGATGGGTTCCCCGTGAGGTGGCCGATCACCCGCCGGCCCGGCGGCATGATGCGTGGCCCGGGCGGAACGCGCAACCCGACCTCGGGCCTCCGGGACGTTTGGCCGCTACAGCGCGCCCCGATCGAACCAGATCCGCTCCCCGAGGAACCGTTCCGTGCCGGGGTCCCACGGGAAGTAGGATGAGCACCTCGAGGGCGACGGGCAGGCCCACGGCGGCGCGCCGGCCCAGGGACCCTGGTTCGTGCCGGTCAGCGTCGCCACCTCGAAGACGCCCTGCGGCCCGACGACGATCTCGGTGAGGGCGAACGCGTTGTCCGGGAACGCCGCGAACAGCTCCTTGTAGAACGGTCCGCGCGCCGGCGTGGCCCTCCCAGCGCTGGCCGGTCGGGACGATCTCGTAGACGCAGTCCGGGGCCAGCGTCGCGATCAGCCCGTCGATGTCGCGCCGGTCCTCCGCGATCGAGTGGCGCACCCAGAGCCGCTTGATCCGGCGCAGCTCGGCCGGATCGAACCCCCGGGCGAGGCGCGCCTGGATCGACGGCCCTTGATCACTCACGACGCGTCGAACGCCGTCTCGCCGGTCCGGAGGTCATACGTCGCGCCGGCCTGCGGCGAGTCCGACTCCGTGCCAGGAGCCGGGTTCCGCTCGAGCGTAGCGGATCCAGATCCGGGTCGTCGGGAAGACCGCCTGCAGCGGCAACGGCCGATCCCCGTCGTTGTGGAGTCCGTGTGGGACGCCGGCCGGGATGAAGACGACGGCGCCGTCAGCGATCGAGCTGCGTCGAATCGCCAAGTCGGAACGAGCCTGGCCCGTGCGCGAGGATCACTTCGTTGACGCGGTGGACGTGCAACGGGATCCGGTCGCCGGGCCGATCTGTTCCGAGATGACGGCCAGATCGTCCACCCGGCCGAGGGCGTCGCCCGGATCCGCGACGATGGCCCAGACCGTATCCCGGGCGGTGGTCGTCTGGGTCGCCGACCATCGGTTCGAATCGGTAGCCCTCGACGATCGACATCAGCCCGCCGCGATCCGCTCCAGCGCCTCGAGCGTCCGGTCGACCTCGGCGGCGGTGTTGTAGTGGACGAGGCCCGAGCCGCAGGACGCCCCCGGACTCGGCCTTGCCGAGACGCTCGATGAGCCCGGTCGCGTAGAAGTCGCCGTCCCAGACGTAGACGCCGTCGCGCGCCGAGCGCCTCGGCCGCCGTCGCGGGTGGACGCCCTCGATGGAGACCGAGACGGTCGGCACGCGCTGGTCGAACCGGTCGTGGTCGGTGATGCCGTGGATCTGTGACGCGCGGGATGCCCGCCAGGCCGTCGATCAGCCGCGTCACGAGCTCCCGCTCGTAGGCGGCGATCGCGGTCATCCCGGCCACGAGCTCGCGCCGGCGTTCGCTGGCGTCCGCGGCACCGGCCGCGCCGGTGACGTCGCCGTACGAGCGGCCGACGTCGCGCAGGTAGTCGGTGGCGGCGAGCGTCCCGGCGATCGATTCGAACGACTGCGGTGCCGGTCTCGAACCGGTCGTGCGCGGGCCGGACCTTGAAGGCCGGCAGCGGTCGAGGACCTCGGCCTTGCCGTACAGCGCGCCGAGGTGCGGCCCGAACCACTTGTAGACCGAGGTCACGAGGAAGTCGGTGTCGAGCGCCTGGACGTCGATCGGGCCGTGGGGCGCGTAGGCGACCGCGTCGATGTAGGTCAGCGCCCCGACCTCGTGGGCCCGCGCGACGATCTCCCCGACCGGGTTGATCGTGCCGACCGCGTTGCTGGCGTAGCCGACCGCGACGAGCTTCGTCCGCGGGCCGAGCTTCGACTCGAGGTCCTCGAGGTCGAGCGTGACGTCGTCCTCGCGGATGTCGACCTGGCGGACGGTGACGCCCCGATCGGCGGCCATCGCCTTCCAGGTCGAGACGTTGGCCTCGTGGTCGAGGGTCGTGACGACGATCTCGTCGCCCGGGCCGAGCGTCGCGCCGATCGAGCGCCCGATGTGCGAGCGTCAGCGTCGACATGTTGTAGCCGAACTTGATCTCGTCGGGCGACCCGGCGCCCAGGAAGTCGGCCACGGCGGCGTGCGCCTCAGCGACGATCTCGTCCGATCGCCGGCTCGTCGCGAAGGCGCCGTCGGTGTTGGCGTTGGAATCGCGGTAGTAGTCCGTGACCGCGTCGATCACCCGCTGCGGGACCTGCGTGCCGCCCGGACCGTCGAGGAAGGCGACGGGGCGGCCGTCCTGCTCGCGGGCGAGGGCCGGGAACTCGCGCGCAGGGCATCGACATCGAACGCGGGCATCGGTCCTCCGGGGGTCGGTCGCTAGGACCGCGAGCGTACCCGACCGGCGCGACTCGACGGCGGACTAGGCCTCGGCCGCGACCTCGGGCAGCGGCGGGAGCGCCGCCAGCGTCAGCGTCCGGATCTCGGCGTCGCGGTGGCGCGCCCGACGCTCGATGCGGGCCATCACCAGGATCAGCACGATGGCGCCTGCGGCGACCATCAGGCTCGTGGCGACGTCGACCGCGACACTGGCGTCGAAGTAGCTCGTGAACGCATCGCCCACGGCGGCCTGCGTCTCGGCGCCCACGATGTCACCCACCAGCCTGGCGCTCAGGACCCACCCGGCGATGAACGACATGAGCCAGCTGCCGACGAGGCCGATCCAGGCGATGAGGACCATGAAGAAGCCGCCGGCCTGCGGATCGAGCCGATAGAGCGCGTCCTGGATCATGCCCGGCGTCTTGACCAGGTTCCAGATCGGGATGAGCGGATAGATGAATGCCTTCGTCGGCGATCGTGCCCGGGGTCCCACCACCCAGGACCGGGATGTTGCTGATGACCCGGCTGAGCCAGGTCGAGAAGGCGAGCAGCGCCAGGGCCGCGAGGACGAAGTGGGCGAATCCGGGACCCGCGAGGCGCGTCGCCCGTTCGTCCAAAGCCGCCTCGTTCAGGGGGCGCCGTTCGCGATCGCGGTGATCTGCTCGCGATACCACGGCACGTCGGCGAAGCTGGCGATGAGCAGGACGATCCCGAAGACGGCGACGGCGGCGATCAAGGTCGCGGCGACGAAGAAGAGCAGCCACGAGCTCCGGTAGCGCGCCGCCGTGCGCTCGGATCACCGCCGCTTCGATGCGGTGATCGGCCATCGCGCCGGTCGCTTGTGCCTGCGGCGCGTGGCACTTGTAGCAGGAGGACGAGCGCTGGCGGTTGACCGAGTTGCAGGTCGCGCAGACCCAGATGTCGTTCATCCCGGGAGCCTATCGGTGCGTCGTGCAGCCCTGTAACTGCACTTTAGTACCGTTTAGTGCTCGGTCGTCGCCCGTGAAGGTCCAGCCCTCGATGCGGACGGCCGGCACGACCACGCCGCCGAGGAAGCCCTTGAGCGTCTTGCGCTCGCTGGCGACCGCCACGGTCCCGGCCAGCGCCTCGAGGTAGCTCTGGGTGTAAGCGCAGGTTCCTGACCGGCGCCGACGATCCTGCCGTCCTCGACGAGGAACGTGCCGTCGCGGGTCATGCCGGTGACGATGGCGAGCTTGGGGTGGACCGGGTTCGTGTAGTGGAAGCGGGTGACGAGCAGGCCGCGATCCAGGCCGCGCGATGAGGTCGTCGCGCGACGACGGTCCCGGCGTGCCATGACCATGTTGAGCGGGAACGGGCCGTAGGGGTTCGGGGCCGGCAGGCCGTGGCCGGTCGACGCGACGCCGTCGCGCGCCGCGGTCTGCGCGTCGTAGACGACGCCGCGGCAGATGCCGCGCCTCGACGAGCGGGACGCGCTGCTTGGCGACGCCCTCGTAGTCGAACGCATAGCGGCAGGCCGGCCGGGTCGCGCCCGTCGTCGACGATCGTCACGAGGTCGCTGCCGATGCGCTTGCCGGTCTCGACGAAGCTGCGCTCCTCCTGGACGGCGAGGCGCCGAGAACCCGAGGTAGCCGAGCATGTCGAGCAGGTCGACGACGGCGTACTCCTCGAGGACGACCGGGTAGTCGCCGGCATCGATGGCGACGGCGTTGGCCGTCGCGCGGGCCTTGGCCGACGCCTCCCGGCCGATCGCCGCCGCGTCGATCGTCGTCGCGTCGACCGCCGCCGCCTCCGCGTAGCCGCTGCCGCCGTCCGGCCCCATCGAGACGGTCAGGAGCTGGGCGACGGTCCGCGTCCCGAGCTGCGCGGGCGCCCTTCGAGTTGGCGACGGCCGATCGGTCTCGGTGCCGGTCGAGAACGAGCCGTAGGCGGTGACGCCGGCCGCATCGGCGGCGGCGATGACCGCGCGCACGCCCTCGGCCCGGAACTCCGGGCTGGCGCTCGGCGGTCGCGGCGCTGTAGCCGGCCGCGACGTCCTCGGACCGTCGCTCGGCCCGGGCAGGCCGCCCCAGTCCTCGAGCTCCTCGACGACCCGGGCGATCGCGCCGGCGTTGGCGGCCAGCCGGCGCAGGCCCTCCGTCGTCGGTCCGGCCGCGTCGAGGCGACGCCGACCCGCTTGCCGACGACGAAGCGCAGGTTGACGATGACGTTGCGTCTCGGCGACGTTCTGGTGGATCTGGCTGTTGGCGAAGCGGGTCAGGGCGGCGTCCTCGGCCATGACGAGGGCCTCGGCCTCGGTCGCGCCTTCGCGCTCGCGCGTGGGCGAGGGCGGCCTCGGCGAGTCGCAGCGCGTCGCGGGCGCGGTCGTCGTTCATCGCGTCACCGCCGGCGCTCACCACTTGCCGACGCCGACCTGGACGTCGCGGAACCGCGCGCCCGGCACGGCGTGGCCGACGTGGCCGGTCTGGCCGGGCTCGCCCTTGCCGCAGTTCGGCGTGCCGAGCATCACGTAGCTCCGCTCGTCGCCGACCGCGTCGCACGACCGCCAGAACTCGTAGGTGATGCCGGTGTAGGTCGGGTTCTTGAAGAGCCGGCCCTTCTTGCCGCCCTTGATCTCGTAGGCGACCTCGGTCGCGAACTGGAAGTTCAGCCGCCGGTCGTCGATCGACCACGACCGGTTCGACGCGAGGTACAGCCCGTCGTCGGTGTCGGCGACGATCTCGTCGAGGCTCATCCCGGGCTTCGGCAGCAGGTTGATGTTCGTCATCCGGATGAGCGGGATGCGGTTCCAGCCGTCGGCCCGCATCGCGCCGCCGCTCTGCCGGCCGATCCGCGGCGCCGTCTCGCGGCTGCGTCAGGTAGCCGACGAAGATGCCCGTTCTGGACGAGCGGCACGGCCTGCGCCGCGACGCCCTCGTCGTCCCAGCCGAACGTGCCCATGCCGCCGGGCGCCGTCGCGTCGGCGACGATGTCGATGAGGTCCGAGCCGTAGCGGAAGCCCGTCGTCGAGCTTGTCGGTCGTCAGGAAGCTGGTGCCGGCGTAGGACGCCTCGGTCCCGAAGACGCGGTCGAGCTCGGTCGGGTGGCCGCACGACTCGTGGACCTGGAGGTAGAGCTGGCGACGGGTCGAGGATGATCGTGAACCGGCCGGACGGGCACTGCGGCGCGGTCAGGAGCGCGACGGCCTCCTCGGCCAGCGGCTCGGCCTGCTCGGCGAGGCCGAGGCCGCGGATGAACTCGTAGCCCGCCGGCGCTGCCAGCCGCCGCCCGAATCCGGGTAGCTCCGGCGCTGGTGCTCGTCGCCGTCGACCGCGTTGGCCTCGATCGCCGAGCCGACGTGGGTGATGACCTGCTCGGTGTAGGCTGCCGTCGGTCGCGGCGAAGGTCTTCCACTCGCGCTGGGCCGCGTACATCGACTCGGTGAAGGCGATGCCCTTGACCTGGCGCGGCGGCCTGGTCGGCGGCGAGCAGGTCGGCGATCTTGCGCTCGAGCGGGACCGCGAACGGGTCCTCCTCGACCGGCGTCTCGTAGCGGCCCGTGGCCGGCGGCCGGTCGTCGAGCACGGACGGGTTCGCGCAGCGCGGTCGCGCTGAGCGCGGGCGATCCGGACGGCCTCGCCGGCGACGCGGTCGGCCTCGGCCGTGGTCAGGACGTGCTGACGCGGCGAAGCCCCACGCGCCGTCGACGAGGACGCGGACGCCGAAGCCCTCGCTCTCGCCCGAGGCGACGCCCTCGACCCGGCCGGTCTTGATCGAGATGCTCTCCTCGAGCCGGCGGACGACGCGGGCGTCGGCGTAGCCCGCGCCGAGGGCGGAGGCCGTGTCGAGGGCGCGATCGGTCAGGTCTCGCATGCGCCGGCGGAGCCTAGCAGAGGGTCTGCGACGGGACAGTCGGCGGATGCCGTATCGATGTCAGGCGGATCGCGGTCGGCGCGCTCATGGCCGACCGGATGCTCAGAGGGTCGGCGCGCCGCCGAGGGCCTGGACCGTGAGGTACACGCCGAGCCCGAAGACGAGGACGGCGGCGGCGAGCGGGACGTACGCGGCTCACGCGGCCGAGCGGCGATGCGGCAGTCGACGCGATCGAGCCGGCCGCGGGCGAGACCAGCGCGAGGCCGATCCCGGCCATGACGGCCGCCATCCCGAGCCCGAACGCGACGACCAGGACGAAGCCGAACGCCGGCCGGCCGGCGGCGATCGAGCCGAGCAGGATCAGCAGGGCGCTCGTCGACGGGATCAGGCCGCCGGCAAGGCCGAGGACGAACAGGCTGCGCCAGGTGATCGTCGTGCCGGCCGGCGGGAGGTGGCTGTGGCTGACGCCGCCGTGGCTGTGCTCGCCGGGCGCCGGCGCTCGTGCGCGTGTCGCGTGTGCCTCGTGGTCGTGGTCGTGCCCGTGCTCGTGGTCGTGCCCGTGCTCGTGCGTGCGTGTGGGCGTGCCCGCCGCGCGCGCCGTCGGCCGCGCGCGACCGCGCCGCCGGCGCCGCAGCCTCGCCGAACAGCATCCAGCCGCCGATCGCGACGATCGAGATCGCCGCGACGACCGGCGCCGACGCGAACGACCAGGTCGGGCGGCAGGACCCCCTGCGCCCCGACGATCAGCGCCGCCAGCACGAGGATCCCGAGCGTGTGCGAGACGCGTCACCGACAGCCCGAGGCCGAGCGGCGTGGAGCGGCGTCCCGCGCGTCCCGACGAGGTAGGCCGCCATCAGCGTCTTGCCGTGTCCCGGCGTCAGGGCATGGCCGGCGCCCAGGGCGGCCGCCGTCAGGAGCGAGACGAGCAGGACGACGCGGCGTCAGGTCGGCGGAGCGGAAGATCGACGGCAGCTCGCCGCCGCTGACGCCGCCGGGGACCGCCCGGCGACGGCCGGCGCGCGACCGCGCGACCGGCGACGCGTGCGGCACGGTCGGCCGCGGCGTGGCGATCGCCGCCGCGCCCGGCGAGCGGCGCGTGCGTCCGGCGATGTCGAACGGCGGCAGCGTCGGCCCGCCCGGGCGTCGCGACCATCGCGACCGACGCCTGTCGGCCAGCGGCCTGGGTCAGCAGGTTCGTCGGGATAGGCCGTCAGCCGCGCCGAGACGCTCGTCGCTCGGCAGCGTCGCCGTCGGCCGCCGCGACGCGACACGCCGGAGCCCGACGACGACGATCTCGCGCCAGCCGAGCCGCTCGGCGAACGACGTGTCGGCGAACGTCGATCGCGCGTGCCGGCCGCGAGCGGCGCGGCGAGCGTCGACGCGCGAAGCCGCACACCAGGCGCATCGTCGACAGGCCGCCGACGCCCGGCGGGAACGTCAGGCCGGCCTCGGCGAGGGTCAGCGTCTGCGCGACCTGCCGTCGACCCGCAGGTCGAGCGACGCGCGCGAGGTCGTCGCAGCGCGGTCACGCGGCCGGCGTCGGTCTCCTCGTCGGAGACCTCGCCGTCGCCGTCGGTGTCGAAGTCGAGGCGTGCCTGGAAGGTCGGGATCTCGGCCTGGTCGATGACGACGTCGAGCAGGATCCGGTCGGGCTCGACGCGGATCCCGGCGTAGTGGTTGATCGTGAAGTTGCCGAGCGGATGGGCGGCGCGAGGGCGGGCACGAGAGCACGGCCGCGAGCGCGGCGAGCGCCGCCAGCGGCGAGCGGCGGACGACGCGGTCGGCGGTCGGGGCAGCGGCAGGTCGTCATCGCGTCGGCGTCCCATCGTCGGCGTGGGTACGCAGCTCCGGCTCGCGGAACGGATGACGGTCGCGACGGCCGTCTGGCGCGGATCACGCGGTCGGCGCGTCGGCCGTCGGCTACACTCGCCGCCGTGACACGTCCCGGGACGCCGGCCGCCGCGGCTGGTTCATCACGATCGAAGGGCCCGAGGGCGCCGGCAAGACGACCCAGGCCGAGCGCCTCGCGGCGCATCTCGCAGGCCGGCGGCCTCGACGTCCATCTGACCCGCGAGCCGGGCGGGACGTGGCTCGGCGAGCGCCTCCGCGAGCTCCTGCTCGCCCGGACCGACGTCGGCGGCCCCGACCGACCCGCTGACCGACGCGCTGCTCTTCAACGCCGCCCGCCGCCAGCTCGTCACCGAGGTCATCCGCCCGGCGCTCGACGGCCGGGCGGACCGTCGTCTGCGCCCGCTTCGCCGACTCGACGCTGGCCTACCAGGGCTACGGCGCCGGGCGTCCCGCTCGAGCGACCTGCGGGCGCTCGAGGCGGCCGCGACCGACGGCCTCGCGCCCGACCTGACGATCCTGCTCGACCTGCCGGTCGAGGCCGGGCTCGCGCGCAAGGCGCCCGGCGACGTGACCCGGTTCGAGGCCGAGTTCGACCTCGCCTTCCACCGCCGCGTGCGCGACGGGTTCCTGGCCCTCGCGGCCGCCGAGCCGGACCGGTTCGCGGTCGTCGACGCGACGCGGCCGGCCGACGACGTGGCGCGCGCCGTCGACCGCGACGCCGTCGACCGGCTGCGTCCGCGCCGGTGAACCGAAACCCGCGCCGCGCGCGCACACACCAGATGAGCAGGCGGACCGCGCCGCTCCGACTCCGAACCGCGTCCGCCGCGGACGAGGCGGATCGGGCCGTGCTCGTGCGCCTCGCCGATGGGGAGCTCGATGCTCTCGAGGAGCTGTACGACCGATACAAGACGATGGCCTACTCGATCGCCTACCGCATCACGAATGACGCGACCCTCGCCGAGGACGTCGTCCAGGACGCCTTCCTGGGCGCGTGGCGCAATGCCGCCCGCTACGTCGAGGGCCGGGGCAGCGTGAAGACGTGGCTGCTGTCGATCGTCCACCACCGCGCGATCGATGCCGTCCGCCGCCGCCGCCCGACGACCGAGCTGCCCGAGCGCGAGGCTGCCGCCGCCCGCCGCGCTGACCGCTGCCCGACGTCTGGGCCGAGGTCGCGGCCGGGCTCGACGCCGAGACGGTCCGCGGGCGCGCTCGCGGCGCTGTCCGACGTCCAGCGCGAGGCGATCGAGCTCGCCTACTTCGGCGGGCTGACCCAGCAGGAGATCGCCGACCGGACGGCGACGCCGCTCGGGACCGTCAAGAGCCGGATGCGGCTCGGGCTGCTGGCGATGCGCCGGCGCTCTGGAGAGCGAGGCGTCGACCGACGTGAGCGGGACTCCGACGACCGACCGCCGGCCGAGCTGACCTGCGACGAGGTCCGCGAGCTGGCGGGCGCGTTCGTCCTGGGCGCCCTCGAGCCGGCCGAGGACGGCGGCCGTGCGCGCGCACCTCGCGACGTGCGCCGAGGCCCACGCCGAGATCGCCGAGCTGGGTCGGCGTGCTGCCGGCGCTGGCCGACGAGCGTGCCCGTCGTCGAGCCGCCGGCGGCGCTGAAGGCCCGGATCATGGCGGCCGCCGCGGCCGACCTCGACGCGCGCGGCGACGGGCGGCGGCGCGCCGCCGGTCGCCGCGCTCGCGGCGCCGGCCGCGCCGGCGGCTCCCGCCGTCGCCGAGCCCGACGCCGTTCCCGAGCGCCGACGAGCGCGAACGCGCCGCGCGACCGCGGACGTCGCCGGCGACCTGGGTCGCTGCGGATCGCCGCGGTCCTCGGCGATCGTCGCTGCTCGGCGGCTGGAACCTGCTGCTCCAGGGACCAGCTCGACGCCGCGCAGGCGTACGAGCAGAGCGTCGCCGCGGTCCTCGACGTCGCCGGCCAGCCCGGCGTCGCTGACCGCGATCCTCGCGCCGCCGACGGCGGCGGACCGGCGCGGGCTCGCCGCGGTCAGCGCCGTCGGCGACGGTGACGCATCGCGATGCAGCGACCTCGCGCCGACGACGCGGCAGCCAGGTCTACGAGGCTGGGTCATCGGCGCGGACGGCGTCCCGGTCCCGCTCGGCGGCTTCACGGTCGGGAACGGCCGGGACCGCCTCCTTCGACGCGGAGCCGGCCTGCCGGCGGACGCCGGGCATCGTCCTGGCCCTCACGCTCGAGCCCGGTCCGGGCGCGACGGCGCCGTCGTCGATGCCGATCTTCGATCGGGACGGTCGTCGCGGCGACCGGCTGACGTCGCGGGCTCCGACGCGGGCCGTCGAGCGCCCGACCGGGGCGACTCGGTCAGCCCTCGGCGACGGGCTCCGTCACGGCGACGTTCCCGCCACCGCCCGTGCGCGCGCGGTCGAGCGCCTCGTGTCGCGGCCGCGATCAGCGCCTCCGCGTCGGCGCCGTCGGCCGGGAAGCGGGCGACGCCGGCCGAGACCGAGACCGTCTGGCCGGCCACCGGCCGGGCAGCGCCGCGATCCCGTCGAGGACGCGCTGGGCGACGGTCAGCCCGGCCGAGCCCGGCGCGACGAGCACGAACTCGTCGCCGCCGATCCGGCCGACCGTGTCGACCAGCCGGACCGATTCGGCCAGCACCGCCGCCACGCGCCGCAGGACGTCGTCGCCGGCCTCGTGGCCGCCGTCGCGGTTCGTGGCCTGGAAGTCGTCGACGTCGAACATCGCGAGCGAGACCTCGCCGCCCTGGCGGCCGGCGCGCGCGAGCTCGAGCTCGAGGATCCGCGCCGACCGTCCGCTCGTTGGCGAGGCCGGTCAGCGGGTCGGTGTGGGCCATCCGCTCGAACCACTCGGAGCGCTCGGCGGCGGTCGAGGCGAGCCGGGCGCGGTCGACCGCCACCGCCGCGAGTGCGGCCAGCGCTGTCGAGCGTCTCGCGCTCGGCGTCGCTCAGCTCGTGCGGGGCCGGCCAGCCGAACCCGATCGCACCGAGGGCCACCTCGACGCCGCCGCGACGACGACGAGCAGGGGCAGGTACGCCCCGACGAACGTCGCCGCCGGTCTCGAGCGGCGCCTCGCGGTCGAACGTCGCGGACCGGGTGGTCGCCGCCTCGCTGAACGGGTGGGCCGGATCGGCCATCGCGGTCGCGAGCGTCGACCGGCCGGCATCGTCCATGCCGTGCGCGGCGGCGAGCTGCAGGCCGGCCCGGTCCGGGTCGGCAGATGAAGACCGCGCCCATCGCGGCGCCGAGGGCCTCGTCGGCGGCGGCAAGGACAGCCTCGAGCGCGGCGTCGAGGTCGTCGGCGCCGGCGACCGCCGCGATGGCGCGGGGAGGGACGTCCGGGGATCGCTGGGACATGTCCGTCGTTGGCCACGGGAACTCCTGCACGCGACTCGGTTCGGTCGGAGTCGCGCATCGTACACCCCGCCGGCGACGACCGAACGCCGTTGACCCG
This sequence comes from uncultured Chloroflexia bacterium, assembly GCA_963704775.1. Lineage (GTDB taxonomy): Bacteria > Chloroflexota > Limnocylindria > Limnocylindrales > CSP1-4 > SPCO01. The sequence goes on from CAVPHR010000001.1 coordinate 1,383,638, forward strand.
GGTCGCTCGGGGCGGCGGATACTCCGCGCGATGAAGCTCGTCGTCGCGATCGTCCACAACGAGGACGCCGGCGCCCTCGTCGACGCCCTGCTCGACAAGGAGTTCCGGGCGACCCGGCTGCACAGCTCCGGCGGCTTCCTCAAGCAGTCGAACGCGACGATCATCCTGGGCGTCGAGGACGCCGAGGTCGACGAGGTCCTGGGCATCGTCCGCGAGAACTGCACGTCGCGGACGCAGGTCGTCAACCCGATGCCGCCGATCATGGAGCCGGGCGAGTTCTTCATGCCCTACCCGCTCGAGGTCGAGGTCGGCGGCGCGACGGTCTTCGTCCTGCCCGTCGAGCGCTTCGAGCGGCTGTGAGCAGTCCGGCGCCTTCGACCACGACGTGGGTCGATGCGCTCGAGCCGGGAGCGCCCGACATCGTCATGGCGTGGCGCGGGATCGAGGTCGGGCGATTCCTCACGGTCCGACGTGAGGTCCGACGCCGCGGCGGTGCCGGCAGCGCGGAGCGCATCGCTGCCCAGCTGGCCTCCCTCGCAGAAGCCCTGACCGCACTCGTCGGATCGCTGCCGGACGCGGCATTGACCCAGCCCGGCGGAGAAGCCGATTGGAACGTGGCCCAGGCCGTCGGCCACGATTGCGATTCGCGCGCAGGCCTGTGCCTTGCGGCCTCCCTTGCCGCGGCCGGGCGTTGGCCCGCGGGGGCACCGTCGGTCGTGCAGGGCATCCCGGGTCCGCCGGACGCCGACCGGCCGACGCTCCTGCGCAGGATCGCCACGAGCCAGCGGATCATCGAACGCGCGGCACGGACCGTCGCCGGGCACGAGACCGAGCCCTGTCCCTTGCACCATCCGCAGGTCGGCCAGCTTCGCTGCGGCGAGTGGCTGGTGTTCGCCGGCGTTCACGACCTGATGCATCTCGAGCAGTTGCACGGTCTGCGCTCTAGGATCGGGGCAGCATCGTGAGCCCCTTCCGGCCCGACCTGGTCGACTGCTGGATCTTCCGCGACGCGCCGGCCGGTCGCGAGATCCTGCTGATCCGCCGCGCGCCGGGCCGCATCCTGCCGGGCCTCTGGCAATGCGTGTCGGGCTCGCTGGAAAACGGCGAGCGAGTCGCCGTCGGGGCCCTTCGCGAGCTTCGCGAGGAGACCGGCTTCGCCGGCGCGGACATCGAGGCGTTCTACGACCTCGACCTGGTGAACCAGTTCCACGAGCCGTCGGTGGACGCCGTGGTCACGTCGGCCGTGTTTGCCGTGCGCGTCGTCGCGGGCGCGGAGGTGCGCCTATCCCACGAACACGACGAGGCTCGGTGGCTCCCGATCGACGAGGCCCATCACGAGATCATCTGGCCCGGCTATCGCACCGCCATCGAGCGGATCCGCGACGACCTCTCTGATCCGGAGCGAGCCGCCTGGTTCGAACTGACGCTCGACGGCGCGGGCCGCGCGTCGATGCCGTGACGCAACCCTCGGGGGAGCGGGGTCGCTGCTAGACTCGGGAGGACCAGGGGCAGCCCACCGTGAGGCGGCACAGGAGGGCCACGTGACCGATCGGACGGCGACCACGCACATCTCGGATCCGGCCGCGGCCCAGCGGCGCGTCTTCCATTCCAAGGTCGACACCATCCGACCGACCTACGGATTCGAGGATGTCTCGCTCGCGCCCGGCACCGACACCATCGAGCCGGCCGATGTCGATCTCGCCCAAGTCTTCGCCGGGCATCGACCTGGCGATCCCGATCCTCGCGTCCGCGATGGACGCGGTGGTCGACGCGCGGATGGCCGGTGAGCTGGCCCGCCTCGGCGGCCTTGCGATCCTGAACCTCGAGGGCGTCCAGGCCCGCTACGACGATCCGGACGTCATCCTCGGACGCATCGCGACGGCCCCAGACGACGAGGTCCACGAGATCCTGGCCGAGGCCTACAGCCAGCCGATCCGCGAGGACCTGATCGCCGCCCGGCTCGAGGCGATCCACGCGACCGGGTCGAAGGCCGCCGTCGCCGCGACACCGGGCGCGGCACGCCGGTTCGGCCCGTTCTGCGCAGAGCACGGTGCCGACCTGTTCCTCGTCCAGAGCCAGGTCTCCAGCGCTCGCCATCTCGCGACCGAATACGACCCGCTCTCGCTCGCCGACTTCACCCGCTACATGCCGATCCCGGTCGCGGTCGGGAACACCACCAATGCCGAGGCCGCGTTCGCGCTGATGGAACAGGGCGCGGCGGCGGTCTTCGTCGGGGTCGGGCCCGGCGCGGCCTGCACGACCCGTGAGGTCCTCGGCATCGGCGTCCCGCAGGTCACCGCGATCAGCGACGTCGCGGCCGCCCGCGATGCGTACTTCGCGGAGTCGGGCCGGTACGTCCCGGTCGTCGCCGACGGTGGGATGCGCCGCGGTGGCGAACTGGCCAAGGCGATCGCCGCGGGCGCCGACGCCCTGATGGTCGGCTCCCCGCTGGCTCGCGCCGAGGAGGCGCCCGGCCGCGGCACGAACTGGGGGATGGCCGCGCCGTCGCCGACGCTGCCGCGCGGGACGCGGATCAAGGTCGGCACGGTCGGCAGCCTCGAGCGGATCCTGTTCGGCCCGGCCCACGTGACCGACGGCAGCGAGAACCTCGTCGGCGCCGCTGCGCCAGTCGATGGCGGCGCTCGGCGCCCGGACGATCCGCGACATGCAGCGGGTCGAGATGGTCTACGCCCCGTCCACCCAGACCGAGGGCAAGTCCTGGCAACGCGGTCGCTGACCCGGCGCGCGCGACATCGCGCCGGTTCCGATTCGCACGCTCTAGCCTGACCCCGTGCCCGCGCTCGATCGCTCGCGTCTGGCGCTCCCCGCCGCAGTCCTGCTGGTTGCGACCGTCGTGGCCGCCTGCGGCTCGGCGGCATCGGGCGGCTGGACGTTCGCGCCCGCATCCCCGGACGCGGCCCCGGCCGCCTCGGGCGCACCGTCCGTCGCCCCGTCGGCCGCTGCGTCGCCGGCCGCCGCGTCTCCGGCTGCTTCGCCATCCGGTCCTGCCTCCTCGGGCTCGCCTGCGCCACCCGCCTCGACCGCGAGCTACACGGTCGTGTCGAAGGAGCCGTGCCTGACGACGTTCGAGTGCGTGACGCTCGCGGTCCCGAAGGACCACTTCGCGCCGGCGGGCGGCGAGACGTGGAACATCACCTTCGCCGTCCACCGGGCGACCGGCGAGAAGAAGGGGACGTACGTCGAGATCACGGGCGGACCCGGCTACAGCGACATCCCCGATTCGGACGCGTACCTCGACTACTACTCGACCTCGATCACCGACGCGTACGACATGGTCTACATGGACCAGCGCGGGATCGGTCGGTCCGGCCCGATCCAGTGCACCAAGGCCGCGGCCGCGTACTACCTCTCGACCGCACGTCCGCAGGTCCCGGCCGAACGAGTGGCCGCGGCGGCCGCGGCGGAGACGTTCGCGAAGGACTGCGTGGCCGAGGCCGGCGTCGCCGAGTCGGATCTGCCCTTCTACGCGACCACGCAGGCGGTCGAGGATCTCGAGGCGGTCCGCGACTACCTCGGCGTCGCCAAGATGGACCTGTACGGCCTCAGCTACGGCACCCAGTTCGTGCAGACGTACGCGGCGGCCCATCCGGACCACATCGCGACGCTGTACGTGGACGGCCCGGTGGACCTGACCGTCGACGGTCCGACGTATTACGTGGAAGCGGCTCGCTCCGCGGAGGACACGCTCATCGCGACCCTCGCCTCCTGCACGGCCGACGAGACGTGCACAGCCGATGTGGCCGGGGGAGACGCCCTTGCTGCCTATGACGCGCTCGCCGAGCGGCTGGACGGCGGCCCGATCACCTTCGAGTTCACGACCTCCACGGGAGCGACCGAGTCGCGTCAGCTCACGAACACGGATCTCGAGAACGCGGCCTTCAACGCGCTCTACTACTCGTACGACCGGCTCCTGCTCCAGCGCGCGATCGCGGCGGCGTCGCACGACGACTTCGTGCCCCTGGCCAAGCTCGGGTACAACGCGCTCGGTCTGAACGCGGACACGCTCGTCCCGGAGGTCGACCCGGGCTACTCCGACGCCATGTACTACGCCGTCGAGTGCCAGGACTACGCGTTCTACCCGGACGGCGCCACGCCGGACGCACGCCTCGAGCGCCTGGGTCGATGGGGCCGAGACGGCCGGCATCAACGGCACCCGCCTGGAGACCGGCTACTACGGCGACGTGCCCTGCCTCTACTGGCCGACCGCCAGGACCACGACGGAGCGACCGGCCCCGATCGTCGATCCGCCGTACCCGGTCTTCGTCCTGACCTCGACCACCGACCCGGCCACCCCGATCGCGAACGGCATGCGCATCTACTCACGGCTCACGGACGCGTACTTCTTCCAGGCGGTCGGCGGTCCGCACGTCATCTACGCGTGGGGCCAGGCGTGTCCGGACGACCTCATGACGGCATGGCTTGTCAGCCGGACCCCGCCGCCGACGCGGATCACGACCTGCATCTGGGACCTTGCCGATGCCTACGCCGGGATCGCCCCGGCGTCGCCCGCGGCCTACACGGGCGCGCTGGCGCTGGCCTCGTCGGTCGACGCCCAGATCTTCAACTCGTACGACTTCATCTACTACGACAGCGAGCTCGTCAACGCCGGCTGCGACCATGGCGGCACGATCGCCTACGAGCCGACCGAGACCGGGACAGAGGTCCGGCTCCACGACTGCGAATTCACCGAGGGACTGCCGCTGAACGGGAAGGGTGAGACCGACGACGAGGCCGGCTCGTTCGAGATCGACCTCACGTCCGGCAGGGACACGCTGCACTACGAGCGCGACGGCGACGGCAACGCCTCGGTCAAGGGCACGTTCGGCGGCCGCAAGGTCGACCAGAAGGCGGCAGCCTGACGCCGGCGACCGGCGCAGGCAGTCCGGCGATGGAAGACGACCTCGTCGCGAACCGTCGCGTCATCCGGCTGGAGACGCGAGGACGGACCAGCGGCGAGCCACGGGCCGTGTCGATCGGGTATGTCGCCGAGCCCGACGGGAGCCTGCTGGTGGCCGCACGGAGTGCGACCTCGGCGTGGGCACGCAACCTCGACGCGGACCCGGCCTGTCGGGTCGTCCTGGGCGACCGGAGCTGGGACGCCGTCGCCGAGCCGCTCGACCGCGAGGAGCACATCCGGGCGATCCGAGCCCTGATCATCCGGTACGGCACCCCATCGGAGGATCTCGGCCGCGGGCCCTCATTCCGGCTGCGGCCGGTGGTGCGCGACTGATGGCCATCACGCTCGAGCTCGACGTTCGCATCGGCCGCCCGTCGGCCGACGTCTTCGCCCGCCTGACCGATGTCGAACGCTGGCCGGAGTGGCTCATCGCGAGCGGCATCGTCAAGGTCGAGCGACTCGACGACGGTCCGCTCGCCGAGGGATCGGCGCTGCGGATCCAGCAACGCGTGGCCGGTCGATCGAGCACGCTCGACGCGCGGGTCACGGCACTGGCCCCGACGACGCGGTTCGCCGTGACCGGTCGCGACGCGGACGGGATCTCGGTCGAGATCGACGCGTCGCTGACCGACGAGGGCGCGGCGACGCGCCTCGACTGGCGCCTGAAGATCGGGCTGCCGCTGCGCTACCGGATGCTCGAATCGATGGCCTCGCCGCAGGTTCGCCGCGCTGCCGCCCTCGACCTCGAGGCGTTCCGACTGCGCCTGGAGTCCGGCGCCGAGGCCTGACGCCCGGCGCAATCGGCGCCTGACATCCGTCCACCCCACCCGGCGTCTGCCGACCATGCCCCGGCCGCCGCGTCGCGCCCATCCTGCCTGCATCGGGACCTCGGCCTCGAGGCCCGTCAGGAAGGAGTCAGACGCCGTGTTCTACCCCGAGATCATCTACGCGGAGCCGGTCGCGACAATCGTGCCGACCGGGATCGGCGCCTGCCTCGTTGCGGGCTGCACGTGCAAGGACGCCCGCATCGTCTCGCACCGGCGCGCCGCCTTCTTCGCGGCCGTCGCTCGCCGGACCGGCGAGACCGCCGATCGCATCATCCCCGTCGACCCGTCCTGGCAGCTGCCGGTGGTCGTCGACGACCTCGACCTCCCCACCGTCTAGGAGACCGTGATGACCTCGACCGCTCACCCGTCCAGCGCCCGGTCCCGCCGTCGCGGAACGCGCGGGTTCGCCGCCTTCGTCACCGCCATCGCCGGGTTCGTCTCGCTCGCGGTGGGCGCCGTCGTCCTGCCTGCGACCTCGCTGGACACGATCGCCCTGAACTGGCTCGTCCCGCTCGCGATCGCCTTCGGCATCGCCCATTTCGTCGCCGTCGTGGGCCTCGTCCGGAACCGCCGCTGGGCCGCGCGCCTGACCGGCTATCTCTCCGCGATCGGCATCGGCGTGGCGGCCTACGGGCTGCTCGTGACCGTGACCGGCCTCGACCCGTTCGGCGCGACAAGCTCGCTGCCGGCGCACGAGGCGCGAGCCGAAGGCCTTGGGCTGATGGTCTGGATGATCGGCCTCTGGCTGGTCGCCGCCCGGTTCGCCCTCCGTGGCGTCGTGCCGGTCGGCCGGCCCGTCGATCGCCCGGCCGGGATGCTCGCCGCCGCCTGACCCTGGCGGCGCGGCCGCCCCGACTCGAACCCCCGACGCGGGCGCGCACCACTCTTCTGGTGCGCGCCTACGTCATATGTCATGCCGGTGATGGGACGTTCGCTGGATGACCACGTCCTGGGTGGTCCGCCATCCTCCGGTCATGGATCACCTCGGTCTGCTCGCCATCACCCTCACCGCCCTCGTCCTGCTCGACCTCGCGGCGTCACAGATGGCCGCCGCGGATCGGTCCCGTCGAAGGATCCGCCGACCTCGCTAGACTCCCCGCGTGACCGACACGCGGACGACGAGCCTCTACGAGCGAGCCGGCGGGATGCCCTTCTTCGAGGCCCTCGTCGGGCGGTTCTACGAAGGCGTCGAGACCGATCCGATCCTCCGTCCCCTCTACCCGGAACCAGACCTGGCCGGTGCACGCCACCGCCTGACCCTGTTCCTCGCCCAGTACTGGGGCGGTCCCACGACGTACGACCAGGAGCGCGGGCACCCGCGGCTGCGGATGCGCCACGCGCCGTTCGCGATCGGGCCCGAGGCACGCGACGCCTGGCTTGCCCACATGCGCGCGGCCCTGACCGAGGTGGCGCCGCCGGCCGACGTCGCGGCGGAGCTCGACCGCTACCTGGAGATGGCCGCCGAGGCCATGCGCAACCGCGTCTGACCTCCCTGGAAGCATCCCGGCGCTGAGGCCGGCCGTCCGCCCGGTACACTGATGGCGGCGGGCGACGGAGCGGAGGGCGATATCGACGATGGCGGAGGCGACGGACGAGACGGGGAGTCCGGCGGCCGGGCGGGCGGCCGATGACGAGCCAACGACGCGAGGCAAGACGGTCCACGGCGAGGCGGCCAACGCCGGCCACCGGGTCCTCGCCCCGGACGACGCAGAAGTCGAGGTCTACCTCGAGACCGCGCTGAACGCCCCGACCGCCGAGCGGTCAGCGGCCGACCGGCCCATCGGGACCGTGGCGACCACCCCGGGCACCGTCGTGGTGCTCGACTTCGGCAGCCAATTCGCCCAGCTCATCACGAGACGGGTCCGCGAGCTGGACGTCTTCGCCGAGCTGATGCCCCACGACACGCCGTACGACGAGCTGGTCAGGAGAGGCACGCGCGCGATCATCCTGTCAGGCGGCCCGATGTCGGTCTTCGACCCCGACGCCCCGCGCCCGGACCCGGCCATCTGGAGCGGCCAGATCCCCGTCCTTGGCATCTGCTACGGGGCGCAGATGATGGCTCTCGAGCTCGGTGGCGACGTCCTCCCGACCGACCGCCGCGAGTACGGGCCCGCCAGCGTGACGATCACCGACGACGACGGGCTCTTCACCGGCATCGAACGCCAGCAGCCGGTATGGATGAGCCACGGCGACTCGATCACCCGGCTCCCCGACGGGTTCCGGGCGACCGCCCAGACGGACTCCTCGCCCTTCGCCGGCCTGGCGGCCCCGGAGCGGAACCTGTACGGGATCCAGTTCCACCCGGAGGTGGTCCACACGCCGAGCGGCCGGGACGTCCTGCGCAACTTCGTGGTGAACATCGCGGGCGTGGCCCAGACCTGGACCGCCGCGAACTTCATCGACACGACGGTCGCCGGCATCCGCGAACGGGTCGACCGGCATGCGGCCGAGACGGGCTCCGACGGGCTCGTCATCTGCGCCCTGTCGGGCGGCGTCGACTCAGCAGTGGCGGCGGCCCTGGTCCATCGGGCGGTCGGTGATCGGCTGACCTGCATCTACGTCGACCACGGCCTGATGCGCAAGAAGGAATCGGAGCTGCTCCGGGTCACCTTCGAGCGCGACCTCGGGATGCGCCTGGTCATGGTCGAGGCGCGCGGCCGCTTCCTCGATCGCCTCGCCGGGGTCGAGGACCCCGAGCAGAAGCGCAAGATCATCGGCGACGAGTTCATCCGGGTCTTCGAGGAGGAGGCCACCAAGCTCGGCCGGATCGACTTCCTCACCCAGGGCACGCTCTACCCGGACGTCATCGAGTCGGCGACGTCGGAGACCAAGACGGCCCAGAAGATCAAGACCCACCACAACGTCGGCGGGCTGCCGGCCGACCTGCGGTTCCAGTTGATCGAGCCGCTCCGGTACCTCTTCAAGGACGAGGTCCGCAAGGTGGGGCTGGAGCTGGGCCTGCCCGAGGCGATGGTGCTGCGCCAGCCGTTCCCGGGGCCCGGCCTCGCCATCCGGATCATCGGCGAGGTCACGGCCGAGCGGCTCGAGACGCTCCGCGACGCGGACTGGATCGTCATCGACGAGATCAAGGCGGCCGGCCTGTACCGGAGCCTGTGGCAGAGCTTCGCGATCCTCACGCCGGTCCGCAGCGTCGGGGTGATGGGCGACGGGCGGACCTACGCCAACGTCGTCGCCATCCGCGCCGTGACGAGCGAGGACGGCATGACGGCCGACTGGGCCAAGCTGCCCTACGACGTCCTGGGCAAGATCAGCTCGCGGATCGTCAACGAGGTCCCGGGGGTCAACCGGGTCGTCTACGACATCAGTTCGAAGCCGCCGGCCACGATCGAATGGGAGTAGGCCGCCGGTCCTAGCCCGCTCGGGGTCGGGCGACCCATGACCTGTGGGGTATTCCCGGGCCCCCGCCACGCGGTAGCATTCGCCGCATGGTCGAGACCTTCCAACACCGACGACGGGACCGTCGCGCCGTCTGCCCGTGGTGCTCGGCGCCGCTCTCGGCGGCCGACGCCGACACCTGCCCGTCCTGCGGCGCTGCGTTGCGCGGCGAGGTCGCGGAGCAGCTGCCCGGCCTGACCGCGATCGACGCCGAGGCGATCATCCGTGCCAAGAACCCGCCGAAGCAGCGGAGCCGACTGCTGTCGTGGCTGAGCGGCGACTCCGAAGACGACGTCCTCCGGCCCGGCGACGCCAAGGCGGTCGCCTTCCCGGACCTCGAAGTCCGACGGGAGATGCTCAAGCTCGAGATCGAGCGCGACCTCGCCGAGATGCAGGCGGAAGCGGATGCGCTCCTCTCCGAGGCGGCCGCCGAAGGCCGCCGGCTCGACATCCCGCCCGACCTCGCCGAGGCGGCCGGGCTGATGCACCTGGTGCCCGCCGGCGAGGCCGGCGAGGGCAAGGCCGCCGACGCGCCCGAAGGCGACGCACCCGCACCTGCCGCCGAGCCCGAGGGCGAGCAGCCCGCCTCGACCTGCCCGGCCGCTATCCTGCGGCCGTGCCCGATCGCCTCCCGTCGCCCGGTCCGTCGTTCCTGCGCGAGCACGAGGTCCGCGTCGGCGACAACACTTTCCGGGCCGGCATGGCCAGGCCGTCGGACGCGCCAGACGGCTGGTGGCTGACGATGCTGTGGGTCACCGACGACGAGGGCGTCGTGAGCTTCCGCGACCTCGCCCCGGCCGCCGGGCCGCCGCCGGACCCCCCGCTCGCACGCCTGGGGCCGGCCGTCGCGGGCGCTCTCTCCGGCTTCATCCTCGAGGACGCCGGCCGCCTCCAGCTCCGGCTTGGGGCGATCGCCCCACCGGACGACCCGACCCGCCCGTGGCGGGCGCCCGCGGCGATCCGGGCGGCCTTCCGGTTCGAGCCGGCGCGGGTCGCCACGATGGCCGGCAACGAGCTCGCGGAGACCGTCCTCAGCGCGTTCCGCCGGGCCGTCGAGGGCCTGCACCGGCCATGAGGGCGCGGCGGGCCTCCCTCAGCCCCGAACACGGCTAGACTCCCCCGACGATGCGGGACATGTTCGACGACTTCATGGAGGAGCTTCGCCGTCGCGAGGCCCAGGTCCGCGGCGAGACGCCGCCGGGTCCGGGCGACGACCGGGGCGGCCCCGGTGGTGACGACGACGACGAGTGGGAGACGGCGACGGGTCCGACCCCGACCACGACCGCGAACCAGAGCACATCGACCGGGTCCGGCCGGCCCGCCAGACCGACGAGCGGCCACCGCGCCGTCGCCCACCGGGAGGACCCGACGACGGCCGCGACACCGGCGGGACGGGCCGGCGGATCGGCCTCGGTGTCGGGATCGCCATCGTCATCGCGATCATCATCCTGTTCAGCTTCGGCCTCGACCTGTGGACCGACGCCCTGTGGTACGCGAGCGTCGGATTCGACGGCGTCTTCTGGACGCGGCTCGGCGCCCAGGTCGGGCTGTTCGCGGTGGGAGTCGTCATCGCCCTGGTGGTCCTGCTGGGGAACCTCTGGCTCGCCACGCGCCTGAGCCCGCCGCCGGGCGAGGGGACCAGCAGCAGCTTCCGCGGCCTCATCGACCGTTTCAACGAGGCGGCGCAGGCCGGCGGGCGGGCCCGTGGCCAGCGCGGTTTCGGGGAGCCGCGGCCGATCACCTTCGAGGCCGCCGACATCCCGGACCTGACCCCGCTTGCCGGCATGGCCCTGACGATCTTCGGGATCTTCCTCGCCGTACCATCGGCGGCTCGCTCGGCGGGGCGTGGGAGACGGTCATGCTCTGGGCGAAGCAGGTCACGTTCGCGCCGGCCGGGGCTGCCGCCGTGACCGACCCGGTCTTCGGGAAGGACATCGGCTTCTTCCTCTTCGAGCTGCCGTTCCTGCGGCTCGTCCAGGGCCTGTTCAACGGCCTGGTCATCACGACGCTGATCGTCGTCCTCGTGCGCTACCTCGTCGGCGCGAGCCGCGGCGACTTTTCCTTCGGGACGCCGGTCCGGATGCACCTCGCGGTGCTGGGCGGCCTGTTCCTCCTGTCGGTCGCGTTCGGCTATCAGCTCGACAAGTTCGAGCTGGTCTACAGCACGCGGGGCGTTGCGACCGGCGTGAGCTTCACCGACCAGAACGCGCAGTTCTTCGCGTTCGACGTGCTGACCGTCGTGTCCGGGCTGGCCGCCGCCTTCCTCGTCGGTGGGGCGCTCACGAAGCTGATCTGGCCGCTCGGGCTGACGCTGGGCGTCTGGTTCCTCGCCTCGATCATCATCGGGCGGATCTACCCGGAGGCCATCCAGCGCTTCACCGTCCTGCCGAACCAGTTCGTGCAGGAGGAGCCCTTCATCGCGAACAACATCGCGATGACCCGTCTCGCCTACGACCTCGGCGATTGGGAGGATCAGCCGTTTCGCGGCAACGAGCCGGTGACCCAGGCGCTGGTCGACAGCGAGGACGACACGTTCCGCAACGCCCGGCTGTGGGACTACCGCCCGCTCAAGGACACCCTCGACCAGCTCCAGACGGTCCGTCGCTACTACACATTCGAGGACGTCGACACCGACCGTTACATCATCAACGACGTCCAGCGCCAGGTGATGCTGTCCGGCCGCGAGCTCGCCATCGACCAGAACCCGAGCGCCACCGGCTGGGTGAACCAGCGGATCGTGTACACCCACGGCATCGGCGTCGCGATGGTCCCGGTCAACGAGGTGACGAACGAGGGTCAGCCGGAGCTGTTCATCGGCAACCTGCCACCCCAGTCGGTCCCGGGCGCACCCGTCGTGAAGGAACCGCGCATCTACTTCGGCGAGCGTTCGTCCGACTACGTCGTCGTCGGCGCCAAGCAGGCCGAGTTCGACTATCCGACAGGCGAGGGAGACGACTCGGCGGCGGCCGGCACCGAGACGCACTGGACGGGCACCACCGGCGTCAAGGTCGACAGCACGCTCATGCGGCTCCTGTTCGCGCTCCGCTTCCGCGACCTCGACCTGCTCATCAGCGACCAGGTGACCGGCAACAGCCAGCTCCTCTTCCACCGTTCGCTCTCGGATCGCGTCAGCCGGATCGCGCCATTCCTGCGTTTCGACAAGGACCCCTACCTCGTGGTCAGCGCCGAGGGACGCCTCGTGTACGTCCAGGATGCCTACACGACCTCGGACCGGTTCCCCAACGCCCAGTCCTTCGATCCGCAGCTGCTCGAGAACACCGCGCTCGGGACCTCGAACTTCAACTACATCCGCAACAGCGTGAAGATCACGATCGACGCGTACGACGGCACGATGCACTTCTTCGTCGCCGATCCGAACGACCCGATCATCCGCGCCTACGAGGGCGTCTTCCCGACGCTGTTCACGCCGTTCGACCAGATGCCGCAGGACCTGGTGGACCATCTCCGCGTCCCCGAGGAGCTGTTCAACGTCCAGACGCAGGTGTTCGGGCGCTACCACGTGACCGATCCGCAGCAGTTCTTCCGCCGTGACGACCTCTGGACGATCCCGACCAGCACCGCGAGCGAGCAGACGCTGCCGTCGGAGGCCTACTACGTCGTGATGCGGATGCCCGGCGAGAGCCATGCCGAGTTCCTGCTGCTCCAGCCCATGGTTCCGAGCGGGCGGCCCAACATGATCGCCTGGATCGCGGCCCGGATGGACGCCCCGAACTACGGGGCGACCCGCGTGTACCGGTTCCCGGCCGAATCGACGGTCTTCGGGCCCGTCCAGATCGAGGGCCGGATCGACCAGGACCCGATCATCAGCCAGCAGGTCTCGCTCTGGAACCAGTCGGGCAGCAAGGTCATCCGGGGCAACCTGATCGTGGTCCCGCTTGGCCAGTCGCTCATCTACCTCCAGCCGGTCTACCTGCAGTCGACCGCGGTCTCCTTCCCCGAGTTCCAGCGGATCGTCGTCGCGTCCACGCGCAACATCGTCTGGGGGCCGACCCTCAGCAGCGCGATCGAGCTGCTGCTCCGCGCCGAGTCGGACATATCGGGCCCGGGCCCGGGCCCGTCACCGACGCCAGGTCCATCGCCGACGCCCGGCGGGTCGCCGACCCCGACGCCCTCGAGTGGACCCGTCGAGCCGCTCCCGTCCGACGTCGCCGGGCTGATCTCGTACGCCAAGCAGCACTTCGACCTGGCCCAGGCTGCGCTCAGGAACGGCGACTTCGCCCGCTACGGCGAGGAGATCGCGCGGGTGCAGGCGGCCCTCGATCGGCTCGATGCGCTCGCGCCCGGGCTGGGCCTTGCGCCCGGAGCCTCCGCCAGCCCGGCGCCCTGACCCGATGGGGGCGACCCTTGTCACGTCGCTGCTCGCCACGCTCGCACACCCGCAGACGTGGATCCTCGCTCTGGCCAGCTTCCTCGTCCGGGGCGGCATCATCGTGTTCCTCATCCCGATCTTCGTCCTCCCGACGCCGGTCGGGCTGGCGAACCTGACCGGACCGACGGTCGTCGGGTTCGTCCTCGGCGGCCTGTCCATAGGGTTGCTGGCGCTCCTCGTGTTCAGCGTGGTCATCGTCATCGCCTGGATCGTGCTCGGTGGATTCCTGGCGGCGACCCTTGAGATCGAGGGCATCCGCATCGTCGCCGCGGACGAGGACGTCGCCGCGTCCGCCCCGTCGGCTGATGACGCAGCGGCTGCCGAATGGCGTGTCGCGGTCGCGTCGACACCGGACGACGCCTTCGACCCGACCCGTCAGGCCCTCCGCATCCTTGCCGCACGGATGGCGTTACTGTTCCCGCTGCTCGTGGCGGTGATCTGGGCGTCCGCCAGGACCGTGGCGGCGACGTACGCGGAGCTGACCCTGCCAAGCGACGTGACGATCCCGATCGCCTGGAGGATCGTGGCGGACGTCCCCGACGCCATCGTCGTCGTGCTGATCGTGTGGCTGATCGGGGAGATCCTCGGCGGGATCGCCGCGCGGCGGATCGCGCTCGACGGCGCCTCGATCGCGGGCTGGCCTGGCCGGCGCTGCAACGCAGTCCCTCCGGCACCCGATCCGCACGCTCGGGCTGTTCGGGCTGCCGGCCGCGCTCCTGCTGCTCGTGGTGGTCGCCACGGGCGGGGCGGCATCGGTCGCGTGGGACGGACTGCGGTCCGCGCTCGTCGATCGCAACGTCGTCACGGCGGCCGTGCTGCTGATCGTCTTCGTCGCGCTGTGGGCCGGCGGGCTGGCCCTCGCGAGCGTCGTCTCCGCATGGCGTCAGGCGGCCTGGACCGTCGACGCGGTGCGACGCGGGCACCGGACGTTCGGGGGGTCCCCGAACCGCCGTCCGGGGGACTGGAAGGCCGAGGGAGGCTCTGGCAGGCTGTAGCCACGCCCGGTCGCGCGCCGAGCGAAACTCGAGGTGACCGATGCCCGCTCGAACGATCGTCTGCCCGGACTGTGGCGAGGCCGTACCGCGCGGACGCCTGGCCTGTCCTGCCTGTGGGGCCATGCTCGCGTCGGTCGTCGGCGGCGAAGCCCGGCCGGCCGCGGATCGCGTCGAGGACGCGCCCGAGGCGGCGTCCGTGCCGGCGCCCGAGGCTCCTTCCGTGCCCGACGCCCAGAGCGAGGCCCCGGCCGGCGCACCGGCCGATGACCCGTCGGTGATGGCCCCGGCCCGGATCCAGAGCCAGCCCCTCCCCGACGCACCGCCCGACCACGCGCCGGCCAGGGGAACGGCCGCCTCGCCCGACCCCGGTCCTGCGACCCCGCTGGCCCCGAGCTCGATCCGCCAGACCGAGCTCGAGGGGTCCGCACCCATCGACACCGCCGAACTCGGCCTCGCCCGAGGCACCGCCCGCCTGGGGCTACGTCCCGCCTGGCGCGCTGCCGCCCTCGGAGGACACACTGCCCGGTCCCGCGCCGACGAGCCCGCCAACGGCACTGACGCCGGCGGTCGCGCTCGCCGCGCCCGGGGCTGTCGTGGCGACGAGTGGATCGACGAGTGGATCCATGACGCTGGATCCGGCACGGCTCGGCCAGGCCATCGGCTACGCCGCGGGGGCCGGGTCGGGTCTCATGGCCTTCGGGCTGCTGATGCCGTGGTCGCGGAGCGTCATCGGAGCCGCCGGCGTCTCTGGCTACTTCGACACCTGGGGCCTCGCCGGCTCGGGTCATTTCCTCGTGTTCGTCTGGGCGCTGGCCGTGCTCGCGGTCTCGGTGCTGCCGACCCGGATCCCGGTCTCGATCCGCTCCGGGCTGGCCGGGCTGCTGCTCGGGGCTTTCGGTCTGGGCCTCGTCTGGCCGTACCTCATCGGCCCGCTCGGCGCGGGGATCGGCGTGCTCGTCGTGACCGTCGGGGCCCTCGTGCTCACGGCCGCCGGCCTTACGTCCGCGTGGCGCGACCGTCACGCTGCGGACGAGCCGGCCGTCTGACGGATTCCGGGCGGGTTTGACGCCCGCCGCAACACGGATTCGACGCCACCCGGGCCCACGGAGGGCCCCGGCGACCCCTGCTACACTGCGCCGGACGTCGCCGGCGGCCGGCCCCGGCCGGATCGATCGACCCCCTCGGCGCGGCATGGAGGCACCGGACCAGGCGAATGGACGAGATCCTCGGCCAGATCGGCGAGACGATCGGCGGCATCTTCGGCAGCCCCATCGTCCAGCTGGGCTTCCGCCTGATCGGCATCTACCTCATCGTCATCTGGCTCGCCACGGCTTACTGGGCGTTCCGCGACATGCAGCAGCGCTCGGACAACGTGATCCTGCCGTACCTCGCGGCCGCCGGGATCATCCTCTTCACCCCGATCTTCTTCATCCTCGCCGTGTGGGTCTACAAGATCATCCGGCCGCACGAGAAGATCGGCGAGGTCTGGGAGCGCAACCTGGCCGAAGAGGCGCTGCTGGCCGAGGTCGACGCGATCCACCACTGTCCGGGCTGCGAACGGCGCATCAACGATGAGTGGATCATCTGCCCCAGCTGCCGCACCCGGCTGAATCGCGTCTGTCCGAACTGCAGCCGGCTCGTCGGGATGGACTGGTCGCTCTGCGCGTGGTGCGGCAAGGACTTCGAGCGACGCGAGATCGCCGCCGCCGTCCTCGAGCCGGCGGCCGGTCGGCGTGAGGCGAACGGCCGGATCGCGGCCAACGCGACGGCGCCCTCGCAGATCCGCCCGTCGGTCCGGCAACCGCTCGCCGCGGGCAGCGGCGGCAGCCGGAAGGCGCCCGCGCAGGACCCGATCCCAGAGCGTTGACCTCGCCCGACGGGGCGGGACCCGATCCGGAGCCGACACCGACACCGCCGTCGCGGCCGGGATCGAGCACATTCACCATCGAGGGCCGGGCGGCGCCGGCGCTGTTCGTCGTCGGCTGGCTGGCGACGCTCCTCGGCCTCGGTCTCGTCGTCATCGGCGTCATGTCCGGCGCCGGCACCCCGGCGATCGTCCTCGTCGTCCTCGGGCTCGTGGCGCTGTCCATCGGCCTCGTCGCCGGTGCCGGCTCGCAGGGCATCGAGCGCCGTGCGCGCGGCGACCTCGCGTATCAGGGCCCCTCGCCGCTCCTGGTCTTCATCGCGGCGATCCCGATCTCGCTGGTCGCGGTCATCCTCCTGAGCCTGCCCCTCGTCGCGCTCGGTGTCGATGTCGACAGTCCGTTCGGGCGGTTCCTCTCGGTCGGCGTCCAGACCCTCGTCTACATCGGGCTCATCCGGCTCCTCATCGTCGACGCCGGGCGCTCTGAGCTGGCCGGAGATGGGCGTCCGTCGGCCGGACGCGCAGACCGTGTGCGGAGCTCCTCCGTGGCGCCGGCTGGGCGATCGTCGTGATCGGCGTGACGATCCCGGTCTCCGCCATCCTGTTGGCGCTGTTCCCGGTGACGCCGGTGAGTCCGCTGCCGCCGACCGGAGAGTTGACCGGGTTCGTCCTGCAATTCGTCGCCGGGGCGGTCATCGCGCCGGTCGGCGAGGAGCTGCTGTTCCGGGGCCTGGCCACGACCGCCTGGGTCCGCGGCGCTGGGCGTGCGCCGGGGCGTGATCCGGGCGGCGCTGGTCTTCGCGCTCGCCCACATCCTGACCGTGAGCGGCAACACGGCGCAGGAGGCGGCAGGGCTCGCGATCGTCGGGTTCGCGACGCGGGTGCCGGTCGCCGTGGCCCTCGGCTGGTTGTTCGTCCGTCGTGGCTCGATCTGGGCGCCCATCGGCCTGCACATGGCCTTCAACGGCATCCTGCTGCTCCTCGGGGAGCTGGCGCCGTCGGACGCCTCCGCCGCCGCAGTGAGTGGCGGCGAAGCGCTGGTTGAGTCCGCGGTGAGGGCCCATCGGTAGTGTGGCCACGTCCTCGAGGTCCGGATGGCGGGGGGAATCGGCGGGCTCCCGTCGTCCGGGCCCGGGGACGCCCGACTCCGCTGCGTGGCGAAGACCTGTGAGGTGCCGCGGTGGCCGAACCGTCCGACCCGCGCGTCCGTGGCCGCGCGATCCGCGAGCTCCCGGCCACCGAGCGGCCGCGGGAGCGGCTGGCCCTTCGAGGCGCGGCCGGATTGACCGCGGCCGAGCTCCTCGCCCTGGTCTGGGGATCGGGGACCCGCGGTCGCTCGGCGGTGGATCTGGCCGCGGACGTCCTCGCCCGATACGACGGCCTGGCCGGTCTCGCCCGCGCCACCGACCTGGAGCTCGCGGGGCTGGCCGGGATCGGCGAGGCCCGGGCCGCCCAGCTGGTGGCCGCGTTCGAGCTCGGCCGACGGCTCGCTGGCCGACTGGCCGACGCGGCCGCTGGTCGATCCGCGGCCCGGGTGACGTCGCGGACCGGCTGATCCTCCAGATGGGCCGTCTCGAGCGCGAGGAGCTGCGGGTCGTGATGCTCGACACGAAGAACCACGTGCTGCGCGTCGCGACCGTCTACCAGGGCAACGTCAGCGCCTCGCTGGTCCGCGTCGGCGAGCTCTTCCGCGACGCGGTCCGGCTCAACGCCGCGAGCGTGATCCTGGTCCACAACCACCCGTCGGGCGACCCGACGCCGTCGCCCGACGACCTGCACCTGACCGCCGAGGCGCTGGCGGCCGGCCGGCTGCTGGACATCGGCCTGCTGGACCACCTCGTCATCGGCCACGACGCCTACGTGTCGCTGCGCGACCGCGGCATCGCCTTCGACCGGCCGGCGCCGCGGGTGCGCGCACTGGACCGGGACGCCTGACGACACCGCCGACGCACCACCAAAAGAACGCCGGTCGGCCAGACCGGAACGAGCGCGTATACTGCCCGGGCCTTCCGCCCGCCCGCGCGACCCGCCCCCGGACGCCGGCGGTGCCCGCGCGACCGTGGCCCCGATCGACCACCACACGAGGGACGCCCTCCCAGCATGTTCGACCGCATCCTCGGCCTCTTCTCCCGCGACATCGGGATCGACCTCGGTACCGCCAACACGCTCGTCCACGTGCGCGGCCGCGGGCATCGTCATCAGCGAGCCGTCGGTGGTCGCCATCGACGCGAAGACGCAAGCGGGTCCTCGCGATCGGCGCCGAGGCCAAGCGCATGGTCGGCCGGACGCCCGCCAACATCATCGCGGTCCGCCCGCTCCGCGACGGCGTCATCAGCGACTTCGACGTCACCGAGCAGATGATCAAGTACTTCGTGAACCGGGTGCACGACCGGGTCGGGCCTGATCCCGCGGCCGCGGATGCTGCTCGGCATCCCGTCGGGCGTCACCGAGGTGGAGAAGCGGGCCGTCCGCGACGCGGCGCTCAACGCCGGCGCCCGCTGGGCCCGCCTCATCGAGGAGCCGATGGCCGCCGCGATCGGCGCCGGCCTGCCCGGTCAGCGAGCCGTCGGGCAGCCTCATCGTCGACATCGGCGGCGGCACGACCGAGGTCGCGGTCATCTAGCCTGGGCGGCATCGTCGTCGTCGCGCTCGATCCGCATCGGCGGCGACGAGATGGACCAGGACATCATCACGTACGCCCGGCGCGAGTACAACCTGCTCCTCGGCGAGCGCACGGCCGAGGACATCAAGATCGCCATCGGCTCGGCCTACCCGGGCGAGTGGGACGCCCAGCGCGTCACGCTCCGTGGCCGCGACCTGCTCACCGGCCTGCCGCGCAGCGTCGAGGTCGGCGCCGACCAGATCCGCGAGGCGATCGAGCCGTCGGTCGCGCAGATCGTCGACACCATCAAGGACACGATCGAGGAGACGCCGCCGGAGCTGGTCGCGGACATCATGGACCAGGGCATCGTGCTCGCCGGTGGCGGCGCGCTGCTCGCGGGCCTCGACCGCCGGGTCGCGGAGGCGACCCAGATGCCCGTCCACATCGCCGACGATCCGCTGACCTGCGTGGTCCGCGGGACCGGCATCGTCCTCCAGGAGCTCGACGCGCATGGAGCGCGTGCTGGTCGCCGAGACGTACTCGCGGCCGCCGCGCTGAGCGGACACCAGCACGGGGACCGAGCATGACGTCGCTGCTCGCCAACCGCTCCGCCCGCCGCCGCGGGATCGCCTACATGGTGCTGCTGGCGGCCACGCTCCTGATGATGGCGTTCTCCTCCAACCCGGGCGTCCGCGAACTCCAGAACGGCATCGGCTTCGCCTTCCGGCCCATCCAGGGCGCCCTCGACACGATCGCGGGCGGCATCGCCTCGATCGGCACCGCGATCACCGAGATCGACCGCCTGCGCGTCGACAACGCGGCCCTCCGCGACGAGAACGCCCGCCTGGCCGACGAGAACGCCCGGCTCCAGGAGACCAAGCGCGAGAACGACCAGCTGACCGCGCTGCTGCAGCTCAAGAGCGGCTTCGACTTCAAGACGACCGCCGCGGCCGGTCATCGGTCGCGAGCCGAGCGAGTTCCGACGGCGGATCACGCTCGACAAGGGCACCGACGACGGCCTCGCGAAGGGGGACGTGGTGATCGCGGCCGGCGGCGCGCTCGCCGGGCGCATCACGGAGATCGGCCCGAACAGCTCGACGGTCGTGCTGCTGACCGACGCCGAATCGACGGTCATCGGCCAGCTGGCCTCGAATGCGGCCACCGGCGAGGTCGTCGGCCAGCTCGGGGGCGTGCTGGTCATGAACCAGATCGACTCGAGCGCGCAGGTCGGCCTCAACGACGAGGTCATGACGGCCGGCATCGACGCTCGCGAGCGGCATCCGGTCGCCCTATCCCAAGGGCCTGCTCATCGGCCAGGTGGTCGACGTCCGGCGCGACGCGAACGACGTCGTCCAGACCGCCTTCCTGCAAGCCGACCGCCGACCTCGACCAGCTCGAGTACGTGCTCGTGATCCTCGACTACGAGGGCGGCCTGCCGCCGATCGAGCAGCAGCCGATCGACTGCAGCGGCGGCAAGACCCTGCCGGTCGGCGAGCAGCCGTGCTACACGCCGACCCCGGCGCCGGCGGCGACACCGAAGCCCAAGCCGTGAGCCCCGGCTGGTACGCTGCCCCGCGATGAGGGCCGACGACCAGGATCGGGTGGCGCGCGGTCGATGAAGGGCATCGTCCTCGCCGGCGGGACCGCGACGCGGCTCTTCCCGCTGACCATCGTCACCAACAAGCACCTGCTGCCGATCTACGACCGGCCGATGATCTACTACCCCATCGACACGCTCGCCGGCATGGGCATCCGCGAGGTGATGGTCATCGTGGGCGGCAAGAGCGTCGGCGACGTCGTCGAGCTGCTCGGCGACGGCTCGCATTTCGGGCTCGACCTGACCTACCGCTACCAGCGCGGCGCCCTGGGCATCGCCCACGCCATCGGGCTCGCCCGCAACTTCGTCGGCGACGATTCGTTCTGCTGCATCCTCGGCGACAACATCCTGCGCGGCCGTGATCTCGCGGACGTCGCGGCGGAGTTCGACGCCGGTCCGCACGGGGCCGGCACGCTCCTGTACCGCGTACCCGATCCGGAGCGGTTCGGGGTGGCAGAGCTCGACGCCAACGGGCAGGTGGTCGGCTTCGAGGAGAAGCCCGCCGCCCCCAAGAGCGACCTGATCCCGATCGGCGTCTACTTCCTGCGCCCGGACGCATTCGACGTCATCGAACACCTCGCCCCGTCGGGTCGCGGAGAGTTCGAGATCACCGATGTCCTCAACCACTACGTCCCGGGCGGCCACCTGTTCAGTCGCGTCTACGACGGGCATTGGGCGGACGCCGGCACCGTCGCCTCGCTCCTGCGCTCGGCCGAGCTCGCCCGCGACGACGATGCGGCCGGCCGGCTCGCGGCGCCGGTCGAGCGCCCGACGGACTGACCGGACCCGCGATGGCAGCCCGCGACTTCCGCCGCATCCTGGTCACCGGCGGAGCCGGATTCATCGGGTCGTGCTACGTCCGCGACGTCCTCGCCCGTCGCGACGGGACCCGAATCACCGTCCTCGACAAGCTGACGTACGCGGGCAACGAGGCGAACCTGGCGCCCGTCCGTGGCGGATCCCGAGCAGGCGGCACGGATGACGTTCGTCGTCGGGGACATCGCCGACCCGGCGATGGTCGCGCCCGCTCGTTGCCGAGACGGACGCGGTCGTGAACTTCGCCGCCGAATCGCACGTCGACCGATCGATCCTCGATCCGGAGGCGTTCCTTCGGACCGGCGTCATCGGGGTTCACGTGCTCCTCGACGCCTGTCTGGCCGCGCCCGGGCGACCCCGGTTCCTGCAGGTCTCCACGGACGAGGTCTACGGCTCCGTGGACACGGGCGAGGCGCACGAGGGGGACGCCCTCGCCCCGCGCTCGCCATATGCGGCGGCCAAGGCCGCCGGCGAGCTGCTGGTCCGGAGCTATGTCGTGACCCACGGCATCGACGCCGTCGTCACGCGCGGCTCGAACACGTACGGCCCGTACCACCACCCCGAGAAGCTCATCCCGCTCTTCATCACGAACGCGATCGACGACCGGCCGCTGCCCCTATACGGCGACGGCCTGCAGCGGCGCGACTGGCTGTACGTCGCCGACCATGCGGACGGCGTCGACTTCGTCCTGCGCCACGGCGCGACGGGCGAGACCTACAACGTCTCGGGCGGGGTCGAGATGACGAATCGCGACACGGTCCAGCTGCTGCTCGACCGCCTCGGCAAGCCCTGGTCGCTCGTCCGCCACGTCGAGGATCGGCCCGGACACGACCGGCGGTACGCGATGGACGGCACGAAGCTGGCGACCCTCGGCTGGCGCCCGAGCACCGAGTTCGACGACGGGCCTGGCCGCGACCGTCGACTGGTTCGTCGCCAACGAGGGCTGGTGGCGCGCCGCGCGCTCCGGCGACTGGGACGCCTACTACGAGCGGCAGTACGGGGCGCGGCTCGCGGGCGCCGAGGCGCCGGCCGTGCACGACCGACCCGCCGGCTGATGCGCGTCGCCGTGACGGGTGCCACCGGGCGGCTGGGGAGCGCACTCGTGACCGCACTCGCGGATGCGCCGTTCACCGGGCCGGGCGGGCCGCTCGCCTGGGACCGGACGGCATTCGACCTCGACGCACCTGGATCGGTCGGCGATCGACTGGACCGCGACCGGCCCGAGGTCGTCATCCATGCCGCGGCCTGGACGGACGTCGACGGCTGCGCTCGCGAGCCCGCCCTCGCCCTGCAACGCAACGGCGTCGCGACCGGGGTGCTCGCGAGCGCCTGTGCGCGTCGCGGCATCGACCTCGTCGCGATCTCCACGAACGAGGTCTTCGACGGACGGCGGAACGACGGCATCGGGTACGCACCCTCCGACCCGACGTCGCCCGCGAACCCGTACGGCGTCTCCAAGCTGGCCGGCGAACGCGCCGCGACCGACGCCTTCGATGCCGCAGGGAGCGGGCCGCGCTCGGCATCGTCCGGACCGCCTGGCTCTTCGGGCCGCCCGGCCGTGACTTCCCGCGCAAGATCCTCGAGGCGGCCGACCGGGCCGCCGAGGCCGGCGAGCCGCTGCGGGTCGTGGGCGACGAGTACGGGACCCCGACCTTCGCCGCGGACGTCGCCGACGCGATCGTCGGCCTGCTGGCCGAGGACGCCCACGCCGGCGTCCACCACATCGTGAACGGCCTGTTCGGGTCGCGGGCCATGTGGGCGGAGTACATCGTCGGGCGGTTCTCGCTGCCCGTGACGATCGACCACGTCCCGGGCTCCACCTGGGAGCGCGCATCCGTGCCGCCGCGATGGGGCGTGCTGGAAGCCACACCGCTGCCGTCGGGCGAGCCGCTGCGCGTGTGGCCCGACGCGATGGCCGACTACGCGCCGGCCCTCGAGCGCGCGTGGCAGCGTGAGCGGGTCGCGCGATGAGCCTCGATCGAGCGCCGTCGGACCTGCCGGGCGTCCGGTACGGGGCCGTCGCGCGGAACGAGGACTCACGCGGTTCGTTCCGCGAGCTGTGGCGGGCGAACGCCTTCGGGGCGATCGATCCGGGCGACGCGGGCGCCGCCCCGGACGCGCGCCCGACCTTCGTCCAGGCCAACCTGTCGACTTCCGCGCTCGGCGTCCTGCGCGGCCTGCACTGCCACGAGCGGCAGCTCGACTACTGGGTCGTGGCGTCCGGGCGGGCGTTCGTGGCCCTCGTCGACATCCGCCCGATGCTCGACGGCCGGAGCCCGACCCCGACCGTGGAGACGCGCGTGCTGGCCGAGGACGACTGGGTCGTCATCCCGACCGGGGTGGCCCACGGGTTCCTCGCCCTCGAGCCCCTCGCAGCTCCTGTACCTCGTGACCAACGAGTACGACGGCACCGACGAGCTCGGCTTCGCGTGGGACGACCCCGCGGTCGGCGTGCCCTGGCCGTCCGTCCCGGGCACGCCCGACGGCCGACCGATCCTCTCCGATCGCGACCGATCGAACCCGACGCTGGCCGACCTCCTGGTGCGCCTGCGCCACACGACGGGCTGACCCGGACCGCACCGGGCCGCACCGGACCGCACGGGGCAGGCCCGATGGGGCTACGACGGCCCGGACCATCCTGCGATTGCCGCGGGGCGACCCCACGGCGAGGGTGAGGACTCCACTCGTCCCTCGCTGGAGTCGTCTTGCGCCGGTCGGTCGTCATCCTCGTGCTCGCCATGCTCGCCGCGATGGGCGCGTTCGCGCCCGCGGCCAGTGCCGCCCCGGCGGGCCCGAAGGTCGTGATCATCGTCGGCCCGACCCACGGCGCGACCTCGTCGCTATCGCTCGGATGCGAACGCCGCGTACGCCGAGGCCATCAAGTACACCTCGAACGTCGTCAAGGTCTACAGCCCGAACGCGACCTGGTCGAAGGTCAAGGCCGCGGTCAAGGGCGCGTCGATCGTCCTCTACCTGGGCCACGGCAACGGCTGGCCGAGCCCGTACACGTACGACCCCAAGTACGCGACCAAGGACGGCTTCGGCCTCAATGCGACCGCCGGCAACGGCGACAGCAACACCAAGTACTACGGCGAGCCGTATGTGTCGACGCTCGACCTCGCGCCGAACGCGGTCATCCTGCTGAACCACCTCTGCTACGCGTCGGGCAACTCGGAGCCGGGCGACGCCGGCGCCGAGCGTCACGACCGCCCGCAAGCGCGTCTCGCAACTTCGCGGCCGGGTTCCTCAAGGCGGGCGCTC
Source organism: uncultured Chloroflexia bacterium (assembly GCA_963704775.1). Classification (GTDB taxonomy): domain Bacteria; phylum Chloroflexota; class Limnocylindria; order Limnocylindrales; family CSP1-4; genus SPCO01. The sequence continues at coordinate 1,408,304 of CAVPHR010000001.1, forward strand.
AGGCCGTGATCGCCGAGGGCCACGGGAGCGTTGCGCCGTACATCCGTGGCCTCTTCACGACCCACGCGACGATCGAGGAGCTCTGGCAGAGCGCCCCGAACTTCCACGGCACACGTACGCGCCTTCCCCTCGACGAGGACGACGGGCGCGACCGCCTACACCGACACCGATGGCGCCTCGAGCGGCTTCTACCGCTCGCTCGTCGCGCGGCCCGGCCTCACGACCGATGAGGTCACCGGCGCCACGTACGCGCGACACCGGCACGGACCCGACGACGCTCGTCGTGCCCGGCAACGCCGAGGTCGGCTCGGCCGGCGCGGGCCTCTATGACGACGCGGCCCTGACGCCCGACGGCGGCAGCGGACAGCCGCCCGCCACCGTCCCGGCCGGCGCGCGCCTGCGGACTGTCGCCAACGGCAGCACGACGACTTCGACCGGAACGGCCGCCGTCCGGGTCGAGGGCATCGACGACTCGTCGATCGCACGGCTGGATGTCGACCACCGACCTCCTGCCGCGCGACAGCCGCGGACCGCAGGTCTGGGCGGTCGACACGCTCGGCGGCCGGTTCTCGCCCAACGGCGACGACGCGCTTCGACACCGCGCATCTGACCGGGCGTTTCTCCGAGACGGTCGACTGGCGCGTGCGGATCCTCGGCCCCGGGGACGCCGTGCTCCATGAGACGACCGGCATCGGGCGACGACTTCGACGTGACCTGGAACGGCCTCGACGGCGCCAGCCCGTATCCCGACGGCACCTACGACGTCTCGATCTTCGCGCGAGGACGCCTGGGAAAACACCCCGGCCACGCGGACCGACTCGATCACGATCGACACCGTCGCGGCCGAACTGACCGCCGTCTCCCCCGACGAGACCGCCGACCGCTGGTTCGCCCCGAACGGTGACGGCTCCCGCGACAGCGTCTCGTGGGCGGCGACGACCGCCGAGATGGGTTCGATCGTCTGGCGTGTCCTCGACGGCGACGACCACGAGATCCGCCGAACGACGATGTCGAAGGCCGCCGGCGCGGCCACGATCACGTGGGACGGCAAGGACGATGCCGGACACGTCGTCGCCGACGGCCTCTACACGCTGCGCATCCATCCGCGCGACGCGAGCGGGACCCAGGGGGCCTCCGTCGACCGGACGGTCCGCGTCGGCGACGACGCTCGGCTTCGTCACGAGCTCGAAGGCGCTCTTCTACCCACAGGACAACGACCGGTTCGGCAGGAGCACGACGCTCGGGTTCAGGCTCACGGCCCCCGCGACCGTCACCTGGACCATCAGGAACGCGACCGGCACCGTCGTGGCGACGCTGCTCGACGCGCAGCCGACCGCCGCCGGCACGTGGACGCGGACTTACGACGGCCGGCGGACCGACGGCACGCGGCTGCCGGTCGGTACCTACACATCGGTCGTCACCGCGACCGATGACGCCGCCACGGTCAGCCAGGCCGTCGCGTTCACGATGAACGCCTTCGGGATCAAGCCATCGGATGCGACGCCGAAGCGGGGCCAGAAGATCACCGTGCGGGTGACGTCGGCCGAGCAGCTCTCGACGAAGCCGCGCCTGTACATCAAGCAGCCGGGCAAGGCCACGCTGGAGCGTCGCGATGACGAAGGTCGCCGACCTACGAGTACAAGGCGACGATCACGCTCAAGTCCGGCGGATCGGCCGGCACGGTCACGTTCAAGGCGAAGGCCCTCGACAGGGACGGGCACTGCCAGAAGACCAGCAAGGCCTACCCGATCCACTGATCGCCGGCCACTCCGGGCCCGCTCGGCCCGCCGCGAGACCGCACCCGACCCCACCCAGCCACACCGTACCGGTACTCCCCGGGACCATCGTCGCGTTGTCGCGACTTGCGTACCGGGACTAGGGTGGACGCTCCCGCCGCAGGATGAGGGTCGTCCACCCGATGCTGCTTCGTCGCCCGAACGCGCAGTTCCTCGGTCTCCGGCCGATGGCCGCCGTGCTGGCGCTCGCCCTCGCCGGCGGCCTGCTGCCGGTCGCGACGCTTGCCGCCTCACACGCGCCTGACGGCGCCGCCACGCTCCGCCCGACCGTGCAGTACGAAGAGGCGCTCGCGCACGCGAACGACCGCATCGCGTTCAAGGCAGGTGGGCGCGTCACCGTGCCGTTCCGCCCCAGGACCGGGGATTCGTGGGTCGTCGATGGCGGCCGGCCCCGCGCGCTGCCCGCCGGATCGAAGTCCGGCAAGGCCTTGCGCGACGCAGCGAACGGCCCGAGTCCGGTCGCGCGTCCGACCGCCCCTGGCCTCGACGCCCCGATCGTCGATCCCGCCACGACCATCGTTGCGGATCCCGCCATCTGGTCGTCCGACGACGGCCCGGCCACGATCGAGCCCGCGGCCGCGGTCGATCCCGGAGCCCTCCGGCGCGAGGTGTTCGGCTTCCTGCCGTACTGGGAGCTGAGCGACAGCTCGACCACGCTCGACTGGGAGAAGATCTCGACCGTCGCCTACTTCGGCGTCGGGGCCGACGGCAAGGGCAACCTCATCAAGAAGAACAGCAACGGTTCGGCGACGGTCGGCTGGAGCGGCTGGACCAGCTCGAAGATGACCGGCGTCATCAACGCCGCGCACGCGAGCCACGCACGCGTCGTGCTGACCGTGCAGAGCTTCGCCTGGACCGCGACCGGCCTCGCCCGCCAGAAGAAGCTGCTCGGCAGCGCCGCTGCGCGAGCCAACCTCGCGACGCAGATCGCGTCGGCCGTGCGGGCGCGCGGCGCCGACGGCGTGAACCTGGACTTCGAGCCGATCGCGTCGGGCTACGCCGACGAGTTCACGCTCGCTCGTCCGCAAGGTCCGTGCCGTCGATGAAGGCGATCGCCAAGGGCTACCAGCTCACGTTCGACACGACCGGCTGGATCGGCAACTACCCGATCGAGGCGGCGACCGCGAAGGGCGGCGCCGACGCGGTCTTGGTCATGGGCTACGACTACCGCTCGTCGTCGTCGACCCCGTCGGATCGATCGCGCCGATCGGCGGCCCCGACTACGACATCCGCGACACGTTGCGCGCCTACGTCGCCCGGATCCCGGCCTCGAAGGTCATCCTCGGCGTGCCGTACTACGGCCGTGCCTGGTCGACGTCGAGCACGGCGCTGCATGCCAAGAACATCTCGGGCACGAAGTACGGCGCGATCGGTGACGGTGTCGTACGTGACCGCGCGCGAATTCGCGCGTCGACCTACGGGAAGGCGCTACGACCCGGTCGAGGGCGTCGCGTGGACCGCCTACCGGCGCGAGAACTGCACGCCGACCTACGGCTGCGTCAAGCCGTGGCGCCAGCTGTACTTCGACGACGCCAAGGCGCTCAAGGCCAAGTACGACCTCGTCAACCGCTACGGCCTGCGCGGTGCCGGGATCTGGGCGCTCGGCTACGACGGCACGCGGCCCGAGCTGTACGCGGCGATCAAGGCCAGGTTCATCACCGACACGGTCCCGCCGGCGATCAGCGCGGCTCGATCAGCGTCGGCGTCTCGTGTCGCCCAACGGTGACGGCCGGCTCGACACGACCACGGCGCGATGACCGTCGACCGGCCTGATCTCGTGGGGCTACCGCGTCCAGCCGCCTGAGCGGCTCGACGATCGGGGCCGCCGTGCGGACCGGGAGCCAGGCCGGCAAGACGCCGTCGCTTCACGTGGGACGGCGCGGAACCAGGGCGGCGCGGTCGTCGCCGACGGCGCGCTACCGCCTCACCCTGTGGACCGCGGACGCCTCGAACAACCGCGCGGATCGCGGGTTCGACGTGACCGTCGATCGGACGCGCGGCCGGGGTCACGTCCGCGGCCTCGCGCGGCTACTTCTCGCCCGACGGCGACGGCCACGCGGACACGCTGCCGCTGTCGTGGAAGCCGAGCGAGGCTTTGACCGGCGTCGTGCGGCTGCGCGAACTCGGCGGGCGACGTCCGTCCGGTCCTGGTCGTTCTCGAGGAAGACGAGCTGGAAGACGGCCTGGACGGGTCGCACGCCGCGCCGGCGTCTTCGTGCCCGCGACGGCCGCTACACGTTCCGGGTCAAGGGCCGCGACCGGGCCGGCAACCTGACGCTGGTCCAGCGGACGATCCTCGTCGACGGACCATCCGGCGCGTGCGCTGGACCGATCGGTCCTTCGATCCGCGCGCGCCAAAGACCAGCCAGGCGGTCATCGCCTTCCGGCGCGCTGCCACGGTCGACGTCGCCATCTACCAGGGCGGCACGCTCGTGCGGACGGTCTGGACCGACCGCGCCGTCAAGGCCGGCACGTATCGCTGGACCTGGAGCGGCAAGACGGCGGCAGGGAAGTACGTCAAGCCCGGCACCTACAAGATCACCGTGACGGCCACGCAGCAAGTTCGGCACCACCCGCTTCTCGAGGAGCGTGACGGTCCAGGTCCATTGACCCCGGCCCGTCCGTACACTTGCCGTCGATGACCAGCCCACGCCCGGTCGCGCCCGCCGGTCCCGACGAAGCCTCGGCGCTCGGCGCCGGCGTCTGGGTGGTCCTGCCCACCTACCAGGAAGCCGAGAACATCGGCCCGATCTCCGAGGCCATCCTCGCGGCCCTCCCGACGGCCACCCTGCTCGTCGTCGACGACGGCTCGCCGGACGGCACCGGCGACCTCGCCGACGGGCTCGCCGCGGCCGACCCGCGCGTCCGGGTCCTGCACCGGCCCTCCAAGCAGGGGCTCGGCAAGGCCTATCTCGACGGCTTCGGCCGGGCGCTCGACGGCGGGGCCCGCTGCGTCGTCCAGATGGACGCCGACTTCAGCCACGACCCGGCGGACCTGCCCGGCCTCATCGCACCGGTCGACCGATGGCCGCGCCGACCTCGTGATCGGCTCGCGCTACACGGCCGGCGGCGGCGTGGTGGACTGGGGCATCGGCCGGCGGGTCATCTCGCGCGGCGGCAGCATCTTCGCCCGGACCGTGCTGGGGCTGGGACCCAACGACCTGACCGGCGGCTTCAAGGCGTGGCGCGCCGAGACCCTCGCCGCGGTGCCGTTCGCCGGCGATCCACGCCGGCGGCTACGTGTTCCAGATCGAGATGACGTTCCGTGCGGATCGACGGGGCGCCCGGATCGTCGAGGTCCCGATCATCTTTCGCGACCGACGCGTCGGCCAGAGCAAGATGTCGCGACGGATCGTCGTCGAGGCGCTGGTCGTCGTCGTCCAGCTCCGGGCCGAGGAACTGGCGGGCCGGCTCCGGCGCCGGCGACAGACGTCATGACCGACCCGTTGGCGGCAGAGCCCGGCGATCACGAGGAAAGCGATCGCGACGACCCGGGGACGCTCGATCCCATCGCCCCTCAGCCGACCCTGCGCGAGGTCGGCGATGAGCCGGTGTCGGCGGGCGTGCGCGTCGTGATGGACGTGCGGGCGCTCCAGGAACCGGAACGCGCGCCGCTCACGGCGGCCTACCTCGATGGCCTCCTTGGGGCGTTCGATGCGGACCCCCTGCCCGGCGAATCGTTCGCGTTCCTGTTGCGGAGCGACCTCGACGATCCGACCGGGACGTACGGGAACCTCGACGTCGTCGGCCGGCGCCTGCTGCCCCCGACGCGGCTGCTGCGGTCGGCGGCGCTCACCGATCGACCCGTTCCTGCTGCGCGGCGCCTCGCTCGGGCGCGGCCTGGCGCGCGGAACGGGGCGGCGCCGCGGGGGCCGTCTACCACACGGCCGGTGCCGGGCCGCTGCCGATCGCTTCGGGCCTGCCGATCGTGGCCACCCTGCTCGACCTCGCTCCGTGGGAGCTGCCCGAGGTGTTCGCCCGGTCGGCGACGTGCGCGGTTCGGACAGCGCCTGCGGGCCCAGCTCCTGCGCGAGGCGGCCGCGGTCATCGTGGCGAGCCCAAGCGTTGGCGCGAGCGGCTCGTCGGGTACTGCACATCCGTGCGGACCGGCTGCGCGTCGTCCCGCTCGCGCCGCGTCCGGCGTTCACCCTGGCCGTCGGGTCCGATGCGGCCAGGCTGGCCGCCGACTCGGCACGAGAGCGCGAGCGCCTCGGGCTGCCAGATCGATACCTCGTCTACTCCGGCCGCTACGACGCGCGCCAGGACCTCGGCACGCTCCTGCGGGCGCTGGTCGTCGCTGGCCGAGGCCGGGCCGCCCGACGGGCTCTCCGAGGACGTGACCTGGCCGCCGCGCATCCTGCTCGTCGGGGCGAGCCCGGACGATCGAGCCTCGCTGGCCCGCGCCGCCGCCCGGCAGGGCATCGGCGAGCAGCCTCGCCTACGCCCCGCAGATGCTCACCGGTCGCCGTCGCGGGCCTCGTCCGCGGCGCGCGCGCCGCCATCCTGCCTGTCGTCTCCGATGCGGCCGGGCCTGGCGGCGATCGAGGCGATCGCGTGTGGGACGCCGGTCGTGGCGTCCGCGGTCGGGGCCTTGCCCGACCTCGTCGGCGGGCCGGGCATCCTGGTCGAGCCGCGGGATCGCGGAGCGCCTCGCCGTCGCCCTGCGCGCGATCTGGGCCGACGATCGCGTCCACGAGCGGATCGCGGCGAACGCCCGCGAGCGTGCCGACCTGGCAGCGCCGGACGTGGGCCGACGTGGCGCGCGAGACCCGGGCGATCTACGCGGAGGTCGGCATCCCGCGGATCCGGCTGAGGGACGCGGCTCCCGAGCGTCAGCCGGCGGGCGACGCCGACGCGGGACGGCGGTGGCCGGCGGCGTTCTTCGAGCCGGCCTTGAACGAGACCGGGTAGCCGCTCTGCGTCAGGACCTGGACGAACGTCTGGCCGACGGTGAGCGTGACCTCGTTGCCCTTCGAGTCGTAGAAGCGGGTCGGCTTGGTCAGCGCCGGTCTTCTTCCAGGTGCCCTTGATCGTCTTGCCGTTGGTCGAGATCCAGGCCGCACCGCTGCCGACGACCGTGGCCTCCAGCCGATGCTTGTTCGGATGGCCGTCGTTGAGCGGTCCGAACCGCATCCGCATCACGACCACGTTCTTCGGCGCGATCCGCTGGCCGTCGGCGGCGTCGTTCTCCTTCTTCTCGCCGGTGACCGAGCGCAGGTACGTGTTGGTCTTGCGGTCGTACTTGTAGTTGATCAGTGTTGGCCGGGTACCTGACCGTGATCGTCCCGCCGTACGGCCGCGCGTCGAGCGGCGCGTCCGGCGCGAACTGCCAGACCGGCTTGTAGGCCTTGTCCTTGGCGCCGACCCTGCTTGCCGAGGTTGCGCAGCGTCGCGCCCTTCGTGTAGAGGTTGTGCGGCGAGAACCGCGTCGCGCGAGCCGGTAGAACGAGCCGCCGTAGCGGAACTCGTCGGCGTTGTAGACGTAGCTGGCCGCTGCCCTTGCGCCCGCAGCGTGTCGATCGCCTGCGGCGAGCCGCCGGCGTGGACGTAGAGGGCGCGCCACTCGGCCGCCCAGGCGATGTAGTAGTAGCGGGAGCTGCGGACCGGGCCGACGACCTCGGGCAGGTCGTCCTGGAAGATCGCCATGTAGCGCGGGATGCCGCCCTCGGCCGGCGCCTGCCAGACGACCGACGCCGACGCCAGGCCGGACTGCGGCCGGGCCGCCGACAGGTCGTCGATCATGACCGCGATCGGGTGCCGTTTGGCGACGTCCGGCGGGACGAGCCTGCCGGTCAGGGGCGCCGGCACCGGTGTCGGCGTCGGGACCGGGGTCGGGGTCGGCACGGGCGTCGGGGTGGGGGTCGGCGTCGGGACGGGGGTGGGCGAGGGCGACGGCGAGGGCGTGGGCGCGGGGGTCGAGGAGGCGACGGCGACGGGCGGCGGACTGCTCGGGGTCGAGCTGACGGCACTGGCGGCGACCAGGCCGACTCCGACCGCACCGGACACCGCGGCGATCGCCACGACGAACGCGACGAACCACCGCCTTGGCGTCATCGAACTGCGCACCGATCGAACCCCTCGTCCGTGTCGCGTCCCGGCCCCGATCCTCCAGGGGCGGCGCAACGCTGGCGCAGGATACAGGAGCGCCGCATTCGGGGCATCCGGCCGAGCGATCCGGGGCGTCCGAGACGAACCGGGCGTAGGCTGCGTGCTACACGACGAGCCGCGCCCAAGGCGGTGAGCCGATCGCCCAACCTGAGGAACCAGCCATGGCCGACAGCCAGCCGACCGACGAACCGACGAACGCCAAGGCCGCCACGCCCAAGCCGAAGGCGACGCGGACCCGTTCGGCCGCCGCCAAGCCCGCGAGTGCCGCCAAGGCCTCGAGCGCCGCCAAGACCGCGAGCGCGGCGAAGCCGGCGAGTGCCGCCAAGCCGAAGACGGCGAAGCCGACCGCCTCGAGCCGGACCTCGAGCGACGACCCGACCCTCACGCCGCGGACGACCCGCGTCGACTCAGTGCCATCGGGATCGGTCGTGCCGCTCTCGACGGGACTTGGCTCGAGCACCGTCGAGGCCAGGACCGTCACGATCAGCCAGGGTAGCCTCGGTGCCGCGAATGCCCAGCAGGTCGACGTCCGCCAGGGCGGCATCGGCCGGGTCGAGGCGACCGACGTCGCGGTGAGCCAGGGTGGCATCGGTCTCGCCCGCGCCGACCGGGTCTCGGTCGAGATGGGCGGCATCGGCGTCGCCATCGCGAGCGACGCGCGGGTCAGTCAGAGCTTCGTGCGCAACGTCCTGGCCCGCGACATCCGGTTCGAGCAGGGCCTGGTCGGTACCGCGATCACCGGACGGGCGACGTTCGAGCGGACGAGCGGGGTGATGCTGCTGGTCGCCCGCAACGTCGAGGGCGACGTCAAGGCGCTGCTGGACTGGCGCGGCGCGCTCGCCTTCGGGGCTGCGGCAGGGCTCGTCATCGGCTTGCTGCGCCGCCGCTGACCACGGGCGCCAAGCCAGATCTGTCTCGGCGGCCGGCTGAACCGGCGGGGCTATACTCGAAGGCCCGAACCGGCAACCGCATCTGGAGCGCCACCGTGATCCATCGATCCGCCAAGGTGGATCCGAGCGCGAGCCTCGGGACCGGCGTGAACGTCGGGCCCGCCGCCGTGATCTCGGCCCATGCCCGCCTCGGCGACGCGGTCGAGGTCGGTTCCGAGACGCACGTCGGCCTGCATGTCGTCGTCGAGGACGGCGTCCATATCGGCAGCCGGGTCCAGATCCAGGACGGCGCGGTCATCCAGCGGGGCGGCACCATCGAGGACGGCGTCCTGCTCGGCACCGGCGCCATCCTGGCCAACGAGCGCTATCCCCGGGCCATCACGGCCGAGGGCGAGGTCGCCAGCGACGCCGACCGCGTCATCGAGCCGATCGTGCTGGCCTACGGCAGTTCGATCGGCGCGGGCGCGGTCATCCTCGCGGGCTGCTCGGTCGGCCGGTTCGCGACGATCGGGGCTGGTTCGGTCGTGACCCGGAGCATCGGCGCCCACGCCCTGGCGGCCGGGAGCCCGGCGCGTCGGATCGGCTGGGTCTGCGCCTGTGGGGGCCGACTGCGCGATGCCAACGGCGACCCGGCGCCGGCCGAGGTGGAGCGCTACGCGATCGATCCTGTCCTGTCGTGCACCCGATGCGGCCGGCGGTACGCCTACGTCCCGGACGACGACTCGCTCGTGGAGCGCAGCGGTCCGGTCGTTCGCGAGGGCGCGCTCAGCGTTTGACGATCCCCGGGTCCACGCCGGCGGCCTCCGCGGCCGCGATCCGGCGCGCGCGAGCCTCCTCGGTGTGCTGCCGGTGGAGCTCGACGACCTCCGCCGGCTCGCCCTCGATGACCACCCGCCGCGCTCGATGAGGATCGCCCGGTTGCAGTACTCGGTCACCCAGTTCATGTCGTGGGTGACGAGCACGACCGCCTTGGCCGCCTCGACGATCTCGATGACGCGCGCCTTCGACTTCGCCCGGAAGTTGGCGTCGCCGGTGGCGAGGACCTCGTCGAGCAGCAGGATGTCCGGGTCGACCGAGGTCGCGATGGCGAACCCGAGCCGCGCGCGCATCCCCGACGAGTAGGTCTTGAGCGGCGCGTCGATGAAGTCGCCGAGCTCGGCGTACTCGATGATCGACGGCAGGAGCTCGCGGGTGACGGCGTCGTCGAGGCCGAGGAACGCGCCGCCGAGCAGGATGTTGTCGCGACCCGTCAGCTCCTTGTCGAAGCCGGCGCCGAGGGTCAGCAGCCCGGACACGTGGCCGAGGACGTCGACCGCGCCCTCGGACGGCCGGATGATCCCGGCGAGGACCTGGAGCAGCGTGCTCTTGCCGGCGCCGTTCGGGCCGATGACCGCCAGCGACTCGCCGTGCAGCGACGCGGAGGACGACGTGGCGCAGCGCCCAGAACTGGCTCGGCGCCGCCGCGCCCGAGCATCTGCCCGAGCGAGCCGCCGGATCGTCGTCTTGCGCGTGAACCGCAGGTCGTAGCGGACGCCGAGGTCGCTCGGCGCGGATGGCGTGGTCCGCGCCGGGCGTGCATCCGGGGCGGCCGCTGGACGTCGAGGCCATCAGAGGACCTTCGCGAAGTTGGGCTCGAGCCGCTTGAAGATCGACCGTCGTGAACGCCAGGAAGCATGATGCTCGCCGACGAGCAGCGACGCCAGCGAGCCCGAAGTCCGGCAGGCCGGGCGGCGCCGTCGCCGTCCCGTAGATGACCTTCCGGTAGGCCTCGAACAGGATCGCGAACGGGTTCGCCGCGGCGAGCGTCTTGAGGATCGGGTACTCCTTGAAGATGTGCAGCTCGTCGAGCGACCGCGAGGCTGTACAGCCCGGGCGACAGGAACCACCACAGCCGCAGGACGTGCGACTCGACGTTGCCGAGGTCGCGGAAGAAGACGTTGCCGGCCGCGACGAGGAGCGCGCACGCCAGCGTGAACACGAACTGGACCGCGGCGATCACCGGGATGAGCAGCGAGGTACGGCGAGATCCGGTCCGGGTAGAACAGCATCAGCAGCGCCGAGCGGGATGAGCCCGAACGCGAAGCCGACGACGCCGGCCGTCGTCGCCGCGACCGGCAGCACGATCTTGGGGAACTGGATCTGCTTGATGAGCCGGTCCTGCGCTGACGATCGACGCCGTCGCGTCGGTGATCGACGCGGTGAACCACTTCCAGGGCAGGATCGCCGCGAAGATGAAGAGCGGGTAGTCGGGGATCGTGCCGCGGGCGACGATCGTCACGAAGACGACGTAGACGACCATCTGGAGGAGCGGGTCGAGGACCCACCAGAGGTTGCCGAGGAGCGTGTCCGCGCCGCGCTTGCGGATGTCGGCCTGGACGAGGTAGCGGACGAGCCGCCGTCGGGAGCGGATGTCCGCGATGCGCCTCGCGGATCAGCGCGAAGGGACCCGGTCGCCGGCGGCGTTGTCGGAACGCTGCCGGCGACTTCACTGGTGGCGGACATCGCGGCGGAAGGGTATCACCTCGCCTCTGACGGGCCCGCCGCCTCCGAGGAAGTGCTCGACGAACGCGGTCGCTGGCCCCGCCGCGCGGCGCCCGAGCTGCCGCTCGATGAACGCGTCGTAGCCGGACAGGTCGAACCGCGCCGGTCGCGATCGCCTCGATGACCCCGTCGGTGTCGTCGACCTGCGTGCCGATCATCTCGGTCCGGTAGTCGAGGTACAGCCCGGGGTCGCGCTCGTACGTCGGCCAGGTCGGGGACGAGCAGGACGATCGGCCGGCGGAGCAGGGCGAACTCGAAGATCGACGACGAGTAGTCGGTGATGAGGATGTCGGTCGAGCGCGCAGCAGGTCGTTGATCTCGCCGGCCGGGTCGGCGACGACGTCGTAAGCCGGCCGTCGGCGGTCGCGGCCGGGTCGAGGTTCGGGTGGGTCTTGAGGACGAGCGCGTGGTCCGTCGGGCAGGGCCGCGCGGAGGCGCGCGGCGTCGAGCCCGCGCGCCGCCCGCTTGCCGACGCCGCGGCCGCGGAACGTCGGCGCGTAGAGGACGACCCGCCGCCCGGCGAGCGCCGGGTGCGCGCGCCAGGACGCCGGCTCGCGTGCCGCCGCCATCGCCGCCTCGTCGAAGAAGAAGTCCGTCCGCGGCGAGCCGAGCGCCAGCACCCGCTCGATCGGCGTCCGAAGCGCGGCCGCATACGGCGCCGCGCGCCACTCGCCGCCGACGACGACCGCGTCGTAGTAGCGATGCAGGAAGGTCCGCTCCGGCTCGGCGAGCGGCGTCAGCGGTGTCCAGCCCGAAGCGCTTGAGGGCGCCCGACCGCGTGCCAGACCTGGACGACCGTCGTGCCCGGCGCGATGCGGCGCGACGTGGATCGGCAGGTAGGCGTTGTCGACGACGAACAGCCGCGCCGTCTGGAGGTGGTACATCCCGCGGACGAGGCGGACCGAGGTAGGCGAGCTTGCCGACGCAGGCCGTAGCTGTACGGCTCGAGCAGCAGGACGTACTCGCGCTCCGGGTGGCGCGCGCGCATCGCCGCGTGGAGGTGGAGCAGGTTGCCGTCGAGCGTCGCGACCCGGGCCGTCGCCAGCACGACCCGCCGCCGGCGGATCGGCAGGATCGAGAACGCGAATCCGAGCAGGCGCAGGACGCCGCTCGCGAGGAGGTACTCGAGGCGGTTCAGGGGCGACCCGTGGCCACGGGCTCCGGCTCGTCCGACGGGCCGGTCGGCAGCGAGTCGTGGCGCTTGATGTCGAAGACCTGGCCGGTGAGGTCGGACCCGATCAGCCGCAGAGTGGCCGTGGCGACCTCCTCGGTCGAGAGCATCCCGGACCTCGACTCGGCCGGGAAGGCGCGCCGGCGCATCGGGGTGTCCGTCCGCTCGGGGCTGATCGCGTTCACCCGGACGCCTCGTCGCACCATTCCTCGGCGAGGCCCTGGGCGAGGTTGACGACGGCGGCCTTGCTCGCCGAGTAGGCGACGTAGTCGGGCCGGCCGCGCGTGAACGAGCTCGAGGCGAAGACCGTCAGCGAACCGCGCTCGCCCGCAGGTGGGGGTACGCGGCCCGGGCGACATTGAGGGTGCCGGTCAGGTTGACGTCGATGACCTCGGCGAGGTCGGCGGGCTCAGTGTCCATCACCGGGCCGATGCGGAGCACGCCGGCGGTGCACGATGACGTGATCCAGGCCGCCCAGTCCGGGTCGCGGCGGCATCGACGTGGCTCGCGACCACGGCGTAGTCGCGCACGTCGAGCCCCATCGAGCGTCCATCGACCTCGACCTCGGCGCCCTGGCGCCGCGCCTCCTCGGCGATGCCGAGGCCGATCCCGTTCGTGCCGCCGACGACGTACAGACGCGCGCCCGTCGAGTGAATGCGGGCGGCCCGGGTCCTCGGTCGGCGTCGCGACCGTGCGCATCTGGAGCATCGCGATCGGCGAGACCAGGTCGATCCGGGTCGTGATCTTGAGGTTGACCTCGTCGCCGGCGACCGCCACGACGCGGGCGCCAGGCACGTAGCGAAGGACCAGGCTGCAGTCGTCGGTGGCCGCGAGGTCGCCCGCGGCCGCGGCCGCCTCGTAGGCCTGGACGAGGACGCCGTTGCGGAAGACCTGGGGCGTCTGGCCACGCCGATAGCGCGATCGGTCCGGGATCTCGACGACGCGATCGCCCTCGACGATCACGAGCGTGTCGGCGCTGGGGATGACCGTGTCGGTCGAGTCCGCGGTCCCGGCCGCGACCGGCTCGATGGCCCGGACGATGACCTCGATCGGGACGAGCGGCCGGACCGCGTCGTGGACGACGACGACGTCGTCGTCGTCCGCGTCGAGGCTCAGGAGACCGTTCCGGGTGCTCTCGTTGCGGGTGCGGCCGCCGGCCACGACCGCCGTCGGGACCGTCAGTCCGGCGCCGGCGATGAGCCGCGGTCGTCTCCTCGAGCCAGTCCGGGTGCGAGACGATGACCAGCCGGTCGATCCCGGCCGCGGCGACCGACCGGACGCTGCGCAGCAGGATCTGCTCGCCGGCAAGGCGGACGAACTGCTTCGGGATCTCGGCGCCGAAGCGGTTGCCGTCACCGCCGGCCAGGAGGATCGCGTGGATTCGCATCAGTCGCGCTTGCCTCGGACTCGCTTTGGGCTGATCGGGTCAGAGCTTACGCCCGCCGGGACGGTCGGGCGCCCGACGTGCCGGCGGTCGCTCGTCCCGATGCGGCCGGCGGCCGTTGCGGCCGTCGGCGCGTATCATCGCCAGCCGAAAGGAAGGGCCATTGTCGCATCCGTCCGGACAGGACGCCGGCTTCGACGCGCCGCGCATCGACCTGCTGGCGCTCGCGTGGGAGCGCGTTCAGTGGGTGATCGAGGCTCGCGCGACCAGGTCCGTAGACGGCGCCGCGGCCAGCGCCCCCGCGTCGGATCCGACGGCGTACCGGCTCCGCCACGACGATGTCGCGCCCGACGGGACCGGACCGCTCGAGATGGCGCCGACCCGTGCGACCCGCGAGGGCGACCACATCCGGCTGCGGTTCAACGTGATGCAGGGCCCCGGCCAGATCCCCCTGGCGCCGGGCCGATGGCGCCTCGGTCCGCAACGGCACCGCTGAGGGCGCGGCGACCCCGGTGGTCATCGCCGACCCCGGATCGGTCGACCCGGCGCGCGACGCCGGTGCCTTCACGCTCGATCGCGGCGAGTTCCGGGCGGTCCCGTCGGTCGATCCGGGCGACGGCTCGATGTCGCTGCAGGTCACCCTTTCGGATCTCGAAGACGCGTCGGCCGTCACGGTCGCGCCGTCGCCGTTGCACCGGATCCTCGGCCGCCTTCCGGATCCTCCGCGTCGGCCTGTTCGGCGCGCTGTTCCGGATCTTTCGGGCGGTCACGCGCCGGAACGGCCGGCGGATCCTGTTCACCTCCGACTCGCGCGCGGAGCTCGGCGGCAACCTCAAGGTCGTCTACGACCGGATGGTCGAGCGGGGCCTCGACCGCGAGTACGAGCTGCTGACCCTGTTCAAGCCCGAGCGTCAGCGAGCGGCGGAGCCTCGCTCGACCGGGTCCGCCTGCCCTGGCTGCTCGGCCCGCGCCGACGTCATCCTCATCGACGACTACCAGCCGGTCATCTACCGGGTCGGACTGACCCCGACGTCCGGATCATCCAGCTGTGGCACGCCTCGGGGCGCCTTCAAGACCGTCGGCTACAGCCGGGTCGGCAAGCCCGGCGGGCCCGAGCCCGTACTCGCGCGTCCACAAGAACTACACGCACGCGATCGTCAGCTCCGACGCACGACGTGCCGTTCTACGCCGAGGCGTTCGGGATCCCGGAGGCGCGCGTCGTCCCGACCGGGATCCCGCGCATGGACCGCTTCTTCGACGACGGCGGCGCGGGCGGCGGGCCGCGGCGGCCGCGTACGCGGCCTTCCCGGAGGCGCGCGGCCGCACGACGATCCTGTTCGCCCCGACGTTCCGCGGCGACGGCGCCGAAGAGCGCCACCTACGCCTTCGAGCTGCTCGACTACGCGGCGCTCCACGCCCTGTGCGTCGAGAAGGACGCGGTCGTGCATCATCCAGATGCACCCGTTCGTGCGCGAGCCGCTCGACATCCCCGAGGCCTTCCGCGACCGGCTCATCGACGGGTCGTCGCACGGCGATCGACGTCAACGACCTGCTGTTCGCGGTCGACCTGCTCATCACCGACTACTCGTCGATCGTGTTCGAGTACTCGACCCTGGGCCGGCCGATGCTGTTCTTCGCCTACGACCTCGACGAGTACGTCGCGAGCCGCGACTTCTACGTGCCGTTCAGTCGTTCGTGCCGGGCCGCATCGTCCGGACGTTCGACGAGATGCTCGACGCCATCCGGCGCGACGACTACGAGCCCGAGAAGGTCGCCGCGTTCGCGGGCCGCCCACTTCGCTCACCTCGACGGCAGCGCGACCGACCGGGTCATCGACAGCTGATCCTCGCGCCGTGAGGCGATCGCGCGGCGTCGTCCGCGCCCTGCTCATCGAGGTCCGGATCTGGGTCGTTCGGCTCGGCGTTCGCGCTCGCCCGGCCCCTGCCGCTCCGACGGCGGGTCGTCCTCGCGACCGCCCACGATCGCCGCGCTGCGGCGGCAACCTGGCGATCATCCGCGACGACCTCGCCAGCCGCGCATCCCGGCGATCCCGATCGTCGTCCTCGCCCACCGTCCGGTCGCGCGGCCTGCGCGGCCGCGTCGCGCGCGCTCGGGCAGGCGCTGGTCGCCGGGCTACCACCTCGCGACCGCGCGGCTGTTCATCGTCGACGACTACTTCTTCCCGATCTACGTCGTCCGGCCGCGAGCCGGGCACCACGATCGTCCAGACGTGGCACGCGTCGCGGGGCGTTCAAGAAGTTCGGCTACAGCGTGCTGGACAAGTCGTTCGGGGCGGACGAGGCGCTGACCGAGCCGGGTCCGGCCATCCACACCAACTACGACGTCTGCCTGGTCGCGTCGGCCGTCGGCGGCGCCGCACTACGCCGAGGCGTTCCGCCAGCCGCTCGAGCGGTTCGTGTCGCGCCTCGGCATCCCGCGGACGGACGTCCTGTTCGGCGAGGAGCGCGCTCGCCGGCGTCGCGCCGAGCCGTGCGGCGGCGGTACGCGCATCCCGACGGCCGTCGGGTGATCCTCTACGCCCCGACATTCCGCGGCGACAGCGTCACCGACGCGCCGCGCCGACCGACGGCCTGGACCTGCGGCGTGCTGCGCGACGTCCTCGGCGACGACCACGTCGTGCTCGTCCGGCTCCACCCGTTCATCCGCGACCACGCGGCGATCGACCCGGCGCTGGCCGGCTTCGCCATCGACGTCTCCGACCACCCCGACATCAACGAGCTGATGCTCGTCAGCGACGTCCTCGTCACCGACTACTCGAGCGCGATCTACGAGTTCTCGCTGCTCGGCCGGCCGATGGTCTTCTTCGCGCCCGACTACGAGGCCTACGAGCGCGAGCGCGGCTTCTACTTCGACTACCGGACCGGCGTGCCCGGGCCCGGTCTTCGAGACGACCGAGCCGCTCGCCGCGTACCTCCGCGCCGGGGTGTTCGACCTCGAGCCGTGTCGAGCGCTTCCGGGCGGCGTCGTTCGACGTCGCCGACGGCCGGGCGACGGCCCGCTTCTCGGAGGAGATCGTGCTGCCCGTCACTGCGCAGCCAGGCGCTGACCGACCGGTCCGATCCGCGTCTGCTGGCACGCGTCCGCGAGGGTGCGGTGTACGATACCGCGCCCCGTCCATCCCCGGCGTCAGCCGGCGAACACGCCACAGGACCCTTCACGTCACCATGACCTTCCGAGCCAAACCCGTCGTCAAGCGCGCCCACCGACCCTCGTGGGAGAGCCAGGACCGACGCAACTTCTACCTCAACCTCGGCTTCGGCCTCGTCGTCGTCCTCGCCGTGGTCATCCTCCTCGTCGCCGCCGGGCTGACCTAGTACAACGACCACCTCGCCTCGGTCGGCAGCGTCGACGGCAAGTCGATCACCAAGGACGAGTTCGTCGACCGCCTCGCCATCGAGGGCTGGCGGCTCGACGAGGCCGAGCGCCGGATCCGGACCGCAGACGCTTGCCGGCCACCTGACCGAGGCCCAGGCCGAGGCGCAGCTCCAGCTCGATCGCCCAGCAGCGGCAGCAGCTCACCGCCGATCGCGCTCGAGCGGCTCATCGACACCAAGCTCCAGGCGAGCCCTCGCGGCCGAGGAAGGCGTCACCGTACACCGACGCCGATGTCGACGCCCGCCTGGTCACCGAGGCCACGACGCCCGAGTCGCGACACGCCTGGGTGATCGAGGTCGAGCCCGCAGACCGACGCCGGCGCCGTCGAGCCGACCGCTGCCCAGAAGGCCGCCGCCAAGGCCAAGGCCGACGCCGCGCTTCGCGGACCTCCAGGGCGGCAAGGCCTGGGACGACGTCGCCAAGACCGTCTCGACCGACAGCTCGACCGCGCCGCAGGCCGGCGACCTCGGCTGGATCCAGAAGGACGACGGTCAGCTCGACGAGGCCTTCCTCACGGCGCTGTTCGCGGCACCGAGCGACACGCCGACCGCGGTCATCGAGGGTGACGACGGCATCTATCCGGATCGGCCGGGTCACGCGAGATCGCGCCATCGAGCGTCGACGCCGCCTACACAGGCGAAGATCGAGAACGGCAACATCGACCTCGCCAAGTACCGCGACGGTCGTGGCCGGCGACGTCATCCACGAGAAGCTCGAGGACAAGATCGTCGCCGACGCCATCAAGCCCGGACCGCAGCGCGCAGGTCAGCGAGATCTACATCGCCGAGCCGACGACCGACCTCGCCCGTCGACGCGATCAAGGTCCGCCACATCCTGTACTGCGCCGAAGGGCGACGCGTCGGCGGCGCAGCGCGGCGAGATCCCGGCGGACGATCCGTCGTGGGCAGCCGCGGAGGCCGAGGCCCGCGCGACCTACTCGAAGCTCCAGGCCGATCCGAGCCATGTTCGACGCGATCGCCCGGGCCGAGAGCGACGAGGCCTCAGGCCCAGGGCGTGACCGGGACGCGGCGGCAAGCTCCCGTACTTCGATCGACCACGGCGAGCCTGGACAAGGACTTCCTGGCGGCCATCACCGAGCCCGGTCTCAAGCCCGGCGACATCCTCGCGCCGGTCAAGTCGGCGTTCGGCTGGCACGTCATCCAGGTCATGTACCACCCCACCGACGACGCCTGGCTCAAGGCCCTCAAGACCAAGGCCGACGGCGGGGCCGACTTCGCCGTCCTCGCCCGGGACAACTCCGAGGCGCCGAGACCGCCGGCCGCGGCGGCGACCTCGGCTGGGTCGCCAAGGGCCAGCTCGCCGACGCGCTCTCGACGCGCCATCTTCGCGACGCCGATCGGCAAGACCTGCGACGTCGTCACCGTGCCCGGCGACGGCGATGTACCTGTTCAAGGTCCTCGGCGAGGAGGCGCGCACGCCGGAGGGCCGCCAGCTCGAGGAGATCAAGGCCTCGCGCCTTCTCGAACTGGTACGACGCGAAGAAGAGCGCCGCACTCATCACGCGCGACGCGTCCATCAGCGGCGCGGCCAGGGTAAGCGGAGCGACCGGGTGCTCGACGCGCTCGTCGCCGAGGCGCGACTCCGCTGGGGGCTCGATCCGGCCGCCGGCCTGCAGGTCGTCGCCGCCGAGCGGCTGATCGCGACGCCGATCGAGGCGTCGCGGCCGCTCCTGATCGTGCCCCTCGAGCCTGCTGCGCCCGGCGGGACGCCGGGACCGAGTCCGGCGACGGGGCCGAGGCCGTCCGGCCGCTGCCCGGCCGGCACGCGCCGCTCGGCCGGCAGACCCGCTGAGCATCCTCGGCCGGCTCTACCCGGCCGACCACCCGGTCGGGCGGTTCGGGACCGCTCCGAGCACGACGATCGGGGCGCTCGACGGCCGAGGACCTCGACGGCGCCGCTCTACCTGGCACCCGGTCGCGCCCGAGCCGGCGGCCGCCGGCCCGTGGGCGATGCCCTGGATCAGCGCCCGCCTGCGCCAGCCCGACGGCTGCCCGTGGGACCGCGAGCAGACCCACGCGTCGCTGCGCAAGCACCTCCTCGAGGAGGCCTACGAGGTCTACGACGCGCTCGAGGCCGGGGCCACGCCCGAGCTGGCCGGCGAGCTCGGCGACCTGCTGCTCCAGGTCGTGCTCCACGCCCAGCTCGCCGCCGAGGAGGGCGTCTTCGACCTGAGCCGACGTCCAGGCCGCGATCGCGACGAAGATCGTCCGCCGCCACCCGCACGTCTTCGGCGACGCCGAGGCGCGGACCGCGTCGGACGTCAACCGCCAGTGGGAGCGGATCAAGGCCGACGAGCGCGCCGACGGCGGGCGAGCGACGGCGACGGCCACGGCCCAAGGGCGCGCTCGACGGGATCAGCGCGTCGCTGCCGGCCCTGGCGGCGAGCCAGGAGATGCAGGAACGGGCCGCCAACCTCGGCTACGACTGGCCGTCGATCGAGGGCGTCCTCGACAAGGTCGTCGAGGAGGCCGACGAGCTCCGCGAGGCGCAGGATGCCGGCGACGAGGCCGGATGGGCCGAGGAGTTCGGCGACCTGCTGTTCGTGCTCGTCAACGTCGCGCGCAAGCGCGGCATCGAGGCGGAGGCCGCGGTCCGCGCGGCCAACGCGCAAGTTCCGTCGCCGGTTCGGCAGCGTCGAGCGGCAGGCGGCCGCCCGCGGCGTCGCGCTGCGCGACCTCGACTTCGCCGGCGCTCGATGCGCTGTGGGATGCGGCCAAGGCCGAGGAGGCGACTCGATGACCATCGGCAACCGGCCGGCGCGTCCGCGCGGACGGCCGCGGGCCCAGCGACCTGCGCCCGATCAGCTTCACGCTCGGCGTCCAGAAGTGGGCCGAGGGCTCGTGCCTGGTCAAGATCGGCGACACCCAGGTCCTGTGCGCGGCCACGATCGCCGACCGCGTCCCGCCCCACCTGCGCGGCAAGGGCACGGGCTGGGTGACGGCCGAGTACTCGATGCTGCCGCGGGCCACCGCCGAGCGCACCGACCGCGAATCCGCCAAGGGCCGGATCGGCGGCCGGACGCACGAGATCCAGCGCCTCATCGGCCGCTCGCTGCGCGGCGTCGTCGACCTGACGAAGCTCGGCGAGCGGACGATCACGGTCGACTGCGACGTGCTCCAGGCCGACGGCGGCACGCGGACCGCGTCGATCACCGGCGGCTACGTCGCGCTCGCGGCCGCGCTGATCACGTACGGCATGGACCGGCACCTCGTCGGCAAGGTCGCGGCCGTCTCGGTCGGGCATCGTCGATGGCGCGTCGCTGCTCGACCTCGACTACTCGGAGGACTCGCACGCCGACGTCGACTTCAACGTCGTCGGCACCGACGCCGGGGCGTACGTCGAGCTCCAGGGCACGGCCGAGGGCAAGCCGTTCGACCGGGCCGCCGCGAACGCGCTGCATCGACCTGGCCGACGCCGGCCTGGCCCGCCTGTTCGAGGCGCAGGCCGCGATCCTCGCCACCGTCAGGCGGTGACCATCGGGCGACCGCGCAGCCCCGGCTGCTCGTCGCGACCCGCTCGACCCACAAGCTGCGCGAGCTGCGCGAGCTGCTCCAGCTGGACCATGCCGAGCTCGTCTCGCTCGACGAGCTGGGGATCCCGGGCGACCCGGTCGAGGACGGCGAGACGTTCGAGACCAACGCCGCCATGAAGGCACGGTTCGGCGCGCGCGCGAGCGGCCTGCCGACCCTCGCCGACGATTCCGGCCTCGAGGTGGATGCGCTCGACGGCGGGCCCGGCGTCCGCACCCGGCGCTACGCCGGCGAGGACGCCACCGACGCCGACAACAACCGCAAGCTCCTGGCCGCTCTCGACGGGCTCCCGCCGGAGCGCCGCGGCGCCCGCTACGTCTGCGTGCTGGCTCTGGCCTTGCCCGATCGGGCCGGTCCACGCGGCGGCCTGGACGTCGACCTTGCGCGCGGCACCTGTCGCGGGCGGATCGCGGTCGCCCCGCGCGGGACCGGCGGATTCGGCTACGACCCGATCTTCGAGCCGGCCTCGGAGCCGCCGGGCGGACGGACGCTGGGCCTCTGGACGCCGGCCGAGAAGAACGCGATCTCGCACCGGGCACGGGCCGCCCGGCGGATGGCCCCGCGCCTCGTGGCCCACGGGTTCTAGCCGGCCATGCGTCTGTGCGTGTTCTGCGGCGCGAGTCCGGGGCGCGATCCCGGGTACCTGGCGCTCGCCCGGTCCGTCGGCGGCGGGCTGGCCGCACGCGGGATCGGCGTCGTCTACGGCGGCGGGCGGGTCGGGTTGATGGGCGCGGTCGCGGACGCTGCGCTCGAGGCGGGCGGCGAGGTCATCGGCGTCATCCCGACCCGGCTCGTCGACCGTGAGCTCGCCCATCGGGGCCTGACGGACCTGCGGGTCGTCGACACCCTCCACGCTCGCAAGGCGCTCATGGCCGATCTGTCGGACGGGTTCATCGCGCTGCCCGGCGGGTTCGGGACGCTGGAGGAGCTGGCCGAGGTCGTGTCGTGGGCCCAGCTCGACCTCCACGCCAAGCCGATCGGGCTGCTCGGCCCGGACGGCTACTGGGACGGACTGATCGAGTGGCTCGACCACGCCGTCGCCGAGGGCTTCATCGCGCCGC
Source organism: uncultured Chloroflexia bacterium (assembly GCA_963704775.1). Classification (GTDB taxonomy): domain Bacteria; phylum Chloroflexota; class Limnocylindria; order Limnocylindrales; family CSP1-4; genus SPCO01. Next base: position 1,430,202 of record CAVPHR010000001.1, read on the forward strand.
AGCATCGCGGGCTGGTCGCGGTCGATCCCGACCTGGACGCGCTGCTGGACCGGTTCGCGCATTGGTCGCCGCCGGCGTCACGGTGGACGGACCCGCCCGAAGCCTGACTCAGGGGGTCGGCGTCGGCTTCGGGGCCTTCGTCGGCTTCGGCGTCGGCCAGGGGGTCGGCGGCGTGCCCGGAGGCGAGAACAGCGTCGCCGCCACCGCCCGGATCTTCTTGAGGTCGGGCACCTGCGACTGCCCGTAGCGGGTCTGCTTCGCGTCGACGAGCGGGTGTCCGATGACGGCCCGGACCACCGACCCCTTGCCGGACATCTCGTCCACGATCGCGGCGAACTCGGGCAGGCGGTCGACCGGGATGTCGGTCTTCACGGTGTCGCCGACGGCCTTGAGCAGCGCCGGTAGCTCGAACAGGATGCTGCCGCCGCTCGTCACGCCGTCGCGCAGGGCCAGCAGGATCTGCTGCTGGCGGTCGGCCCGCGTGAAGTCGCTCTCGCCCGGTCCCTTGCGGATCCGCGCGTAGGCGAGGGCCTCGGCGCCCGACAGGTGCTGGACACCGCGCCGGACGATGAAACCCTGGCCGTCGAGCCCGAAGCCGTCGTAGCGCGGGCCGGATCATCCGCTTCTTGACGTCGACGTCCACGCCACCGACCGCGTCGACCATCGCGACGAACCCCGCGAAGTCGACCTGGGCGTAGTACTGGATGTCGATCTCCAGCAAAGCGCCGATCGCATCCTCGAGCGTCCGGACGCCACCCTTCGGGAACTCGTCGGGATGCCGCTCGGCGTACGACATCAGCGAGTTCAGCTTCGGCCCGAAGACGTCGCCGTTGCCCAGCGGGACGTTGACGAGGTCGCGCGGCACCGACGCCATCGAGACGGTGTGTCCGACCGGGTCGAGCGACGCGACGATCATCGTGTCGGTCAGCGACGCGGTCCGTTTGTCCGTGTTGTCGACGCCGAGCAGCAGGACGTTGATCCGCTCGGTCAAGGCGGCCGGGGTCGCGTCCGGGCCCGTCGCGCTCAGCACCTGGCCGCCGAAGATGCTCTTGAACATGTCGCTCGCGAGCGACCCGTACTGCCAGACGATGAGATGCGGGGCCGCCACGGCCAGCGCGATCAGGGCGATCCCGACGATGCCGAGGCGGCCGGTCGGCCCCGGGCGGCCCGTGTCGAGGAACGCCTGCCCGACTGCGACGAGCCGCCACGCCAGCACGAGCGAGGTTCAGGAGCAGGAGCGCGCTCAGCACCGACGGGGCGACGGCCCAGGCGGCGAGGCGGGTCGGGGACTGGAGGCGGATGACGAGCAGAGCGACGGCCAGCAGGATCAGGGACGGGACCATGAACCAGAGGGCGAGCCGGCGGCGTCCGTTGAACGCCTGGCCGAGCCCCGGGAGCACTGCCGACAGGCCGGCCGCGGCGAGGCGGCGACGGTCGGTGGGTCCGGTGTCAGGCCGGATCCGGCGGGCATGCACGCGGGCTGAGGTCCTCGTTGGGGGGCATCTGGCGCCCCGCGGCCGCACCCGAGTCTAGCGCCCTCGGGGCCTTTGGCGCATGGAGACGCCGGGCGATCGATCAGCCTGCCAGTGATCGCCCGGCGTCTGGGTCTGTGACGCCCCGAGCTCCCGCGGCGTGACGCGAGGACGGTCAGCGACGCGTGACGGACGGTCGCGCGGGGGCGTAGTCGCACCGACAGATGTCGTGCTCGCAGCCGGCGATCGGGAGCGCGGGTGCGGCCCGCGGACGGTACGGACGTTCGGCCACCGCGAGGCACGCCGCACACGCGCCCGGCCGTGTCCGCAGGTCGACGAGACGGACACCGAGTTCGCCGTACGAGGCCAGCGCCGCCCGTCGTGCCTGGAGCGCGGCCGCGTTCCGGCGCTGCGACCTCTTCACGTCGGCGGGTCGCGTGAAGGGCATCCCAGTCGTCATCGAACGCGACGACGTCGGCGTCGGTCAGCAGGTGGCGCACGCCCTCGGGACACGTCAGGACATGGATGGTCGAGCCGCACGCCGGACAGTCGGCCACGGCGTCGGGCAGGTCGCGGAAGATCTTCCCGCAGGCGGGGCAGTCGAGGCGGTCGTACGGCTGCTCCTCGGCCGACTCGGCGTGCGTCGGCGGCGAGGGGACGATGGTGAACGGGACGGGCGACGTATGGGCCGCCATGACGGGCACGGGCTCCCGGGGCGGCGGGGTCTCGTCGCGTGGCTCGACCGCGGGCGCGGCGGGCGACGACGGCGGCTCCTCGACCGGCATCGGATGCGCCTGCGAACGCGGGTTCGCCCCGGCCTCCGGCTCAGGCCGGCTTGTCGTCTTGCGTCTGAACAGACCCACCCCACACCCCCAGTGACTGTGTCGAGTCTAAGTCAGGTGGCGTTCGGTGGCATTCGATGGGGACGATCGCGGACCGGTCGGGATCGGTGGGGTGTGGTGCGATGGGCTCGGCGTGCCCCGGACCATCAGATGGCACCCGCTGTGGCCGCGCGGGCGGATGATCGAGCCGATAGAGATGGCCGCCCCGGTGACGGGCGGAATGGTGCGGGCGCGACCCGCCGGGAGGCTCATGACAAACGCGACGACGGTGAGCAGCGAGCGACCGCTCCAGCCGGGCACGGTCCCGGGCTGGACGGAGCTCTAGACGGCGCGACGCGTCGTCGCGTCCCCGCGTTCTGACCCATGCCCTCCCCAAGGATCGACCTGTACCGGGTCCTCGGTGTCACGGCGGACGCCGACATGCAGACGATCCGGAGCGGCTACCGCCATCGGGCCCGTCGCTACCATCCGGACGCCGGTGGCGATGAGCGCCGGATGATGGCGCTCAACAAGGCCTGGGGGATCCTGCGTGACCCGGAACGCCGAGCCGCCTATGACCTCGAGCAGCGCTGGCCCTCGGCGAGCGCGTTCGCACAGAACGGTCGAACGCCCCCTCCACCACCGCCGGTCGGACGTGCGTACGGGACCGTGCTCGACTTCGGCCGCTACGCCGGCTGGTCGTTCGGCCAGCTGGCCGTCCACGACCCCGATTACCTCTTGTGGCTCGAGCGGACGCCGATCGGTCGTCCGATGGGCGCCGAGATCCGGGCGATCCTCACCCAGGTGCGCGAGCCCACGCTCGGCGTCAGTCCGCTGCATGCCTCGCAGCGGCGCCCATCGACGCGTCCTCGGCGCTGACCGATCCGTGGCCTATGATGGCCACACGGCGGGGAGTGGCGTAGTTGGCAACGCACGTGCTTTGGGAGCACGAGACCGCGGGTTCGAGTCCCGCCTCCCCGACCATCCCGACCGCTGGCACTCAGCGGTGCGTTACGCCGCGGTCGGCGGTCCGAACCAGGTCGTCAGCGCGTCGGCGAGCCCCAGCTGCGTCCCGTCGCCCACCCACGCCACGTATCCATCCGGCCGGATCAGCACGGCGGAGGGAGCGGCGACAGCTCCGAGTGCCGGAAGCTCCCACGGACCGTCGTACCTCGCGTGGACAAGCTGCACCCGATCCGCCCACGGCGTGATGTCGAAGCTGCCGGGCTCACCGAGGTTCAGCAGGACCGGCCGGGCATCGTGCAGCAGGGTGAAGACCCGCAGCGGACCCTCGGCGGTCACCAGGTCGAGATCGGGCAAGCGGCGTCCCAGCAGCGGATGGCCCTCGCCGAGGTCGTAGTGGATGTCCAGGCCGGACATCATCGCCGCGAACCGTCGGCGCGGCTCGTCCATGCTCAGGAGCTCGGACAGGCTGTCGCGCAACGCCTCGGTCCGATCGTCGGGGCGCAGGAGCGCCACTTGCGCCATCGTCGTGCGGAGCACGCGGGCAGCGACCGGATGCCGTTCGTCGTGGTAGGTATCCAGGAGGCTTTCCGGCGACATCCCCTTCACCACCCGCGCCAGCTTCCAGCCCAGGTTCACCGCATCCTGCACACCGATGTTGAGGCCCTGTCCGCCGACCGGGGAATGCACGTGGGCGGCGTCGCCGGCCAGCAGGACCCGTCCCTTGCGGTAGGCAGCGGCCTGCCGGGTCGTGTCGGTGAACCTGGTGATCCAGGTGAGATCGTGGATCCCGTAGTCGGTCCCGTACACGGCAACGAGGCCCGCGCGCAGGTCCTCCAGGGTGGGCTCGCTGGTGCCGACCTGCGGCTCGGTCAGCATGACCCCGACCTTCCCGCCGGGCTTGTAGACCACCTCGCCGTCCTTGACCTCGTACTCGACCTTGCCCAGGGCATGCGTGCCCGACGGCGTGCGGCGAACGCCCAGTTCCGGCTCCTCGGTCATCTCGACCTCCGCGAGCACGGCGCTCGTCGTCGGATCCCAGCCGGGGAACTCGATGCCGGCTCCTTTGCGGACCAGGCTGCGTCCTCCGTCGCACCCGACGAGGTACTGCGCCCGGATGCGGTGGCCGTCGGACAGCTCGACGTCCACGCCGGCGTCATCCTCTGCGAAACCAGTCACGTCGATGCCGTAGTGGATCGGGACCATCAGTTCGGCGATCCAGCCGGCGAGGATGCGCTCGATGTGTCTCTGCCACAGCCCGAGCCCGTAGGGATGCCGGGTGGGGAAGTCGCTGATGTCCAGGCGGATCATGGCGAACCCGGCGACCTGGGCCACCTGCCCTTCCGCAAGGAACCGATCGGCGATCCCTCGCTGATCGAGGACCTCGATGGTGCGCGACTGCAGACCGCCAGCACGCGAGCCCGGGAGGTCCTGATTCGGGCGCCGCTCGACGATGGCGACGTCGATGCCGGCCAATGCCAGTTCGCCCGCCAGCATCAGCCCCGTCGGACCGCCTCCGGCGACCACCACCGCGTGCTGGGTCATCGCCATGTTGCGAGCGCCCTGATCGCGTCATCGTTGCCCATCAGTCGATCGTGGTCGATGGCCCCGCGGTGGTCAATGGATGACAAGGCAGGCGGAGCCTCACGGTCGTCCAGGTGCGAGCCCGTCAGCAATCGAACGCGAACCAGCACAACGCGTTGCGCAGCCTCTGGTCATCGAGCACGAGCTCCCGGATCGCGTCGGGGAGTCGGGCGCGCTGCCACTGGCACTCCCGGCGGCCGGCCGCGTCGCTTTCGGCGTCGGGGGCTGCCGCCCGCGCCGCCCTGACCGCATAGGCCGCGGCACCCAGCTCGTGGGCCGCGACGTGGCCCACTGCCGCGGCCTGGCCGGCGGCGTACGCGGCGTGCCGCGCCGCCCCGCTCAGGTCCCTGGCCGCGGCGTTGGCATGGCCGCCCGCCGTGCGGGCCTCTGCCCACGGGATCTCACCCCGCGCCCAGGCACGCCCGAGGTCGATCGCCCGACGCGGACGGTCATCCTCCGGCCGTGCCCGCTCGAAGTGGTGCAGCACATGCTCAGCGCAGTCAGCCGCCCACATCGCGAGGAGACGATGGTCGTCGTCGAGGAGGGTCCCGCCGCGACGCACGGTGATGAGCCGCGGATCCCGGATCTTGGGGAAGATCACCAGTCGCCAATCATAGGGACGCCAACCAGCAGCACACGGGTGACGTCGGACCGGTCCTGATCGTTCAATTCCATCGGGATCGTCGTGCGAAGGATTGACAGCGGGCGCCAAGTCACCAAAGGTTCCGTCCAAGCCACGGTCGGGGGCGCGGGCGTCTCGCGTCGTCCGCACGTGGAGCAGGCAGTCTCCAAGCGACGGTGGCGAGCATCGCATCCTCGATCGACGCACTCGGCGACAAGCAGCGCCCGCCTTGGTGGCGAGATGCCTGGGCGATGGCGATGGCGTGGCTGTTCCGGGCGACGCCTCCCAGCCGCGCGATCCGGGTCCCGCTCCTGATGGTGACGGTCGCGATCGCCACCGGGCCCGCCACGTACCTTGCGATCTCGCATGCGAGTGACGCCTCCGACCACGAGGAGCAACGTCTCCACGCCACGGTCGAGCAGGCCTTCCTGGAACACCAGATCGAGGGCCAGGTCGGCTACGAGCAGCGCCTGTTCGGGATGTACGTCGCCCACGAGGCGCTGGTCCGGGCCCACCAGGACGCGGCAAGGGCGAACCCCGACGAGGCGACGCACCACCAACTGGCCGCACAGGCGGAATGGGATCAGGTGATGGTGGTCTATGGCGCCTTCTCGGCCGCCTGGCCGATCCAGGGACCTGATGGAAGACTTGCGTATCCGGAGGATGTTGCCCGGACGAACCTCCGGGCTTCGCTCGACGGTGGACGCCTCATCGAGGTCGAGCGCTTCATCCTCACCGAGGGAAACGCCACAGAGCGTCTCCGTGCGGCCTCATTGCTGATCGTTGCCACGATCGTCGGTTTGATCCTTTCCCTCGTCTTCCTGACCTTGGCGCAGGTCGCGAATGACCGATGGAGGAGGCGTTCGACATGGGCCGGCGTCCCGATCGCCATCCTGTCGCTGGCTGGCCTTGTCTGGGTCGAGATGGTGATGGACGTATCCGGTTGGGTCGCCGTCTTCGGCATCGCTGCGATCGTCGTGCTCCTGACGCTCTCGGTCGGCGATCGCGTGGTACCCCGCCTCGCCCCGCTTCTGGGCCAGGGAAGCGAGGCGATCGGAGACGCGATGGGAGAGACGTCCGCCACCGGCGTCACACGGGTGGGCGTGCCCCATCCGGGCGAGCTGGACTCTCTCTTCTCACGGATCGTCATCGTGATCGTGGCGCTCGTGACGCTCAGCGGGGCGTGGATCGCCTTCCTCCAAGCCGATGCGTTCGCCCATGCGGACCGGATCGGGTTCCAGGCACGCCGCGAAGCCATCACGGCCCTGATCGACGGCGAGGCGACTGACAGCCGAGCCTCGAGTCAGATCGTCGCCTACGAGGACGCGTTGATCAGCGACGTGGCCGTCCACGGCGCAAGTCAACGGCTTCGCTATTACGAGTCGATGTCCGATGAGGCAATGCATCACGAGGCCCAGACCGACCTCGAGCATCTGACCACGATCGCCACCGCGCTTCGACCCCTCGCTTCCTTCCCGACCGAGGTCGGACCCGGCGCCGACCCGGCCTTCCCATACCGGCTCCGCGCGCAGATCCGGAGCGAATTCGACCGGCAAGAGGCCGAGGACGAAGCGCATCACGACCAGAGTGCCGAATGGCAACGGCGCGGCGCGTACTACGCCGCGCTCCTAGTCGTCCTGGCCGTGGCCGTGTACCTGCTCGGCCTCTCGTTGATCCTTCCCGGGCATCGCCTTCCCGTCGGGTTCGCGCTCGTTGCTGTCGGGGGTCTCGCCTTCGCGCTTGTTTGGAGTGCCAGGACCTTGGTTGAGGAGCCCGCTTCCGAGAACGCCAACGCCGCACAACAGATCACGGATGCGGCGATGGCCTTCCAGCAGGGGCGGTACCAGCTGCAGCTTGGTGAACACCGGCTCGCCGAGCGGTCACTCATGGAGGCCACGAAGCAGCAGGCATCTCTCGGTCGTCCGCATAGCGATCTGGCGTTGGCGATCTACGGTGCCGCCGAGACGTCGCCCGGGTCATACCCAGGTGCCGCGCGCGCCGACGACCTGGCCCGTTCGATCGCGGAGATCGAATTGGCCCAAGCCAACGACTTCGACACCTTCGATGCACGCTCCATGCTGGGCTGGGAGCGATTGCTCCTGGCGATCTACGAACCGGATCAGGGCCGTCGGGCGACATTGCTGACCGAAAGCATCAGTGCCTCGGAGTCCGCCTCCCGCGTCCGACCGGATCAGTCCGCTCCCCGGCTGAATGTCGCGCTCGCGCGACTTGTCGCGGGAGATCCGGACGCCGCGACGACCGCGTACGAGACAGCCTTCGACCTTGCCCAGGATCCAGAGGCGAGGCGTCTCGCCCTCGCCGGCGCCGTCACCGATCTCCAGCTTGTCGATCAATTCCTGCCGGAGCTCCATGCGATCATCGAGCACTTCAAGGAGGTCGTCGTCGCCCGGTTCGCGCACCTCGCCGAGCCAGACCAGGCTCCGATCGTCCCCATCACGATCACAACCTTCGCGTATCCCGGCTCGCTCGAATGGACTGCGGACAGTCCGGATCTCGGATCGGGTTCGTCGGTCGTCCAGCTCTGGTATGCGCGGGCTGTCGATGGTCGATGGAACATCATCCCGACCCTGTCGACTGCCCTGACGCTCGGCAGGGCGCAGGCTGGTGACCTGGTCAGGTTCGATCGATCCAGCGACGGCATCTACTTCGCCGACGCGGCATATGCGAAGACGTTCGCGACCTGTGTTCCGCAGAACGAATACCGGGTCGAGGTCTACATCGACGGGCGCCTCATGGGCCGCTCCGATCCCGTCGCCACGGAGCCGACGCTCGTTGCGGATGCGCGTGACCTTGGCGTCTTGACCTGCGTTCCTGACGACTGGAAGCACGTGCCGGAGGCTGACGCCGAGCCCGGCTTCGTCGACGGGTGGAGGAGCGAGGATGGGGAACGTGGCCTGGTCCTTGCCCGTATGCACTATCCGCTTGGTTCGGCGCCGGACGTCCAAGCCCGCGCGGCTCTCGATTGGCTCTGCCAGCCGGGCGTCAGCGGCCTGTGCGACGCCGATCTCGACGTGCAATCGACGCAGGTCTCCTTTCTCGGATTCGACAACACCGCATTCGGCTTCGCCGATGTCGACGGCACGGAGTACCTGGCTCTTTCCGGTGTGACGCCCCAGGGCACCGTCCTCGCGGCGGTTCTCTTCGGCCCGAAAGAATTCATGACCCCGGAGTTGGCCTACAAGTACGCGATCTCGTACGTCGAGAAGACGACGCTCGGTCCTCGGATCTCGCCGTGACCGGCCAGATCACGAGTGCGGAGACGACTTCGTCCGATCGGTGCCAAGCATCGCCGCCATGCCGCGCAGTGCGGTCTCCTCTCGGCGCCCGATCCCGCCACCGCTAGCGCGCGCCACGCGGTCGCCGATATCCATCAGCATCGCGGCAAACCCGATCGCTTCCTTCGCGGGGACCCTCACGAGGATCAGCCCGGCCTCCTTGAGCCCGTCGGTCGCCCGACGTGGGTCGGCGTTCCATGCGCTGACGACGCCATCGAAGTCCGCCCGAAGCTCGAGGAGGATGGCCGTAGCCAGCGGACCATCGGGCGGGGAGACGTCATCGACGCGCTGGCGGAAAGCCTTCCGCTCGTCCTGGTCGATGTGCCCATCGATCCCGGCGACGACCTGGAACGCCCAGAACGGAGAGAACTGCAGGGTTCGCCAGTCAACGTCGCCGATCTTGCGTCGCGTCATGCGTGGCCCTCCCTGGTGCCGGGCATTGTCGTCAGGGCGTGGCGGAGGGTCAATCCGACGAAGGCGACGCCCGTGACGTTCAGCCGCCGAGCGCGACTGCGATCGCCACCACGGCGAACGCGCCGATGACGAGCCCCGACGCGACGTTGATCGCCCGCATCCAGCGGGGCGTCAACCGCGACCGGAGCGCCCCGACGGCCGTCGTCAGCACGACCCACCACGCGGCCGACCCCAGGAACACGCCGAGCGTGATGACCGCCGACTCGCGCACGTCCTCGCCGGTGACCCCAAGGCCCGCGAACAGGGCCCCGAACGAGAGGATCGTCATCGGGTTGGTCAGGGTCAGGCCGAGGATCGAGAGGTACGCGCCGGCGAGGCCGCCCCGTCGCTCGTCCACTGTGGCCGCGGTGCCCGGGCTCGGCCCGGGCCGTCTTCCAGGCCAGCCACAGCAGGAAGATCCCGCCGATGAGGCCAAGGGCGCGACGCCCGTCGACGAGGATGTCGGTGATGGCCGTCAGCCCGAACGCGGCGATCGCGCCGTAGGTCGCGTCGGCGGTGGCCACGCCCAGGCCGGAGGCGAGGCCGACCACCCGACCCTCCGCCAGCGTCCGGCGGATGACGAGCAGCGAGATCGGGCCGACGGCGGCCGCGATGACGAAGCCGAGCGTGAAGCCCTTGGCGAGGAGCGCGGGATCCATGTGAAAAGCCTCCCGGAAACATGAAAACACCCTCAGCGCCGTGCTGAGGGTGTTCCTCTCGATGTGGTCGTCGGCGCCCGTTTCGGGCGCAGCGCATCAGCTCGAGCGGGCCCTCGCGGGCCGCTGCTGCGATCGGGCGGCGATGGTCGGCCGGTCGTCGTGATGCATCGGCGGAAGGGTGGGGGAACGGCCGGCCGGCTGTCAATGACTATCATGCGAGCCATGGATGGCATCCGACGCGGCACCAGGACCCGGCGACTGGAGGAGGCCGCCGCACGCGACGCGAACGGGAACGGCCACGCGCCGCCCCGACCGGCGGCCGATGTGGACCACGACGCGTTCCCCGATCAGGCGACCCGCCTGGCGTTCGACGGCGGCGCGGCCAGCGCGAAGTTCCGGGCGCTCCTCGACCGGGGCGGACCGATCATCGCCGACGGGGCGATGGGCACGATGCTGTTCGCGAACGGCCTCCAGTTCGGCGATCCGCCCGAGGTCTGGAACCTCGCCCACCCCGACGTGATCCGGCGCATCCAGCGCGGCTACCTCGAGGCCGGGTCGCAGATCCTGCTCACCAACACGTTCGGCGGGAACCGGGCACGACTGCAAGTTGAGCGGTCACGCCGACAGCGTCGACGAGCTCAACCGGACCGCCGCGATCCTGCTCCGGGCCGAGGTCGACGCGGCCGGCGGCCACGCGCTCGTCGCGGGCGACATCGGGCCCGACCGGCGAGATCGTCGAGCCGCTCGGGACGCTCGCCTACGACGAGGCGGTCGACATCTTCCGCGAGCAGGCCACCTCGCTGGTCGCCGGCGGCGTCGACCTCATCTGGATCGAGACGATGTCCGACCTCTACGAGATCAAGGCAGCCATCGAGGGCGTGCGCAAGGCCGCGCCCGGGATCGCGCTCGTGGCGACGATGACCTTCGACACGCGCGGCCACACGATGATGGGCGTGTCGCCGGAGGAGGCCGTCGAGGCCCTCGCCGCATGGGGCGCCGACGCCGTCGGCGGCAACTGCGGGAACGGCCCGGACGAGCTCATCCCGGTCATCGCGAAGATGCATGCCGCGCGGCCGGACGTCGTCCTCGTCGCCAAGTCGAACGCCGGGATGCCCGAGCTCGTCGACATGCGCGCCGTCTACCGCGCCGACCCCGAGACGATGGCGGCGCAGGTCCTCGAGATGCGCGACGCGGGCGCCACGATCCTCGGCGGCTGCTGCGGCAGCACGCCCGACCACCTGCGCGCCATCGCGACCGCCGTCGCCGCGCACGCCTGACGAGGGTGACCGGAGGGCGGCCGCTCAAGGTCGGCGTCCAGCTCCCCGAGGTCGAGCGCGAGGTGCGCTGGCCGGAGCTGCTCGACATGGTCCGGGCCATCGAGGACCTCGGCTTCGACTCGATCTGGGTCGGCGAGCACCTCCTCTACCGCTGGGCCGACCGACCCGCGCGCGGCCCCTGGGAGGCGTGGACGCTCATGGCCGGCATCGCCGCGGTGACCTCGCGGGTCGAGTTCGGGCCGCTCGTCGCCTGCACGAACTTCCACAACCCGGCGCTGCTCGCGAAGCAGGCCGCGACGATCGACGAGATCAGCGGCGGGCGGTTCATCCTCGGCCTCGGTGCGGGCTGGAACGAGACGGAGTTCCGGGCGTTCGGCTTCCCTACGACCACCGCGTCGACCGCTTCGAGGAGGCGTTCACGATCATCCGGACGCTCCTGCAGGAGGGCGCCATCGACTTCGACGGGCGCTTCTACCAGGCGCGCGACTGCGAGCTGCTGCCGCGCGGGCCGCGACCGGGCGGCCCGCCGCTGCTGATCGGGTCGAACGGGCCCGCGGATGCTGCGGATGACGATGCCGCACGCCGACGCCTGGAACTCGTGGTTCGCGGACATCGGCAATCGGCCCGATGGCGTCCCCCGCCTGCGCGAGATCGTCGACAGCGCCTGCGCGACGTCGGGCGCGACCCCGCCGAGATCGAGCGCACCGTCGCGGTCCTCGTGCGCGGGCCCGGCGGGCACAGGGCGCATCCAGGGCGACTACGCGCAGGCCGGTCCGCCGCCGCTCGAGGGGCCGCCCGAGGACGTCGCCGAGAGCCTGCGGGCCTACGCCCGGGCCGGCATCTCGCACGTGCAGCTGGTGCTCGACCCCATCACGCTGGACTCGATCCGGGCCGTCGCGCCCGTGCTCAGGGAGCTCGATCGCGGCTGACTGGCGGTGCCCGGGTGGGAAAATCGTCAGGGTCCGCGCAGCGCGAACTGCGTGCTAGCGTTCCATCGCCATGCGAGATTCGAATCGTTCGCCTCGGGGGCGACGCCGATCGCTCGCACTCCTCGTCATCGCCTGTGCGCTGGCCACGGCGTGCGGTGGTGGTGCGCCGTCCGCATCACCGCGCCCCGCGACGCCCGTGCCCACCGCGTCGCCCAGCCCGCAACCGGTCCATCTGACCGAGCCGGCTGCCGCCGACGCCATCTTCCGGGCCCTGAACAAGGCCGGCTTCACGATCGTCGCGAGCACGGCCGGGTCCGGCGGGACGGGCCACGAGCCCGTCAGGCGCGTCAACGCGACGTTCCAGGACTGGCCGCTGGTCGTGAGCGAGTACAGTTCCGACCAAGGCCCTGGCCAAGGCCAAGCCCTGGAAGGCCGGCATGAAGCCAGGTCAGGGCGAGCCGCCGATCGCCTTCATCGGCCTCAACATCCTCATCGAATGGGGTCCGACGAGCGGCGCGTCGGCCGAAGAAGCCCGAAGCCCGGGCGCTCGCCTCGGTGGATATCCCTCGTGAAGGTCATCGACCCACTGCTCTCGCCGCTCAAGCGCGCACGATCGTGCCGGTCGCCATCCCCAAGCCGCGATGGCCAGCACGGAGTCACCAGCGCCATGACCTCGGAGACGCCAACGCCATGACCGCACCCTGGCCGACCTGCCCGCCCGCGGGCCGCCAATGGCCGCCAGGAAGAGGTCTCGCCGCTCGACAAGCGCATCATCGAGCACCTCCAGGCCGACGGCCGCCGCCCGTTCACCCAGATCGCGCTCGAGCTCGGCGTGTCCGAGGCGGCGGTCCGCGCCCGCACGAACCGGCTCATCGAGCGGGGCATCCTGCAGGTCGTCGGGGTCACCGACCCGCTCAAGCTCGGCTTCCACCAGATGGCCATGGTCGGCGTCCGCTGCGAGAGCGACCGCCTGGTCGCGGTGGCGGAGGAGCTCGCGGCCATGCCCGAGGTCGACTACGTCGTCATCACCGCCGGCACGTACGACCTGTTGATCGAGACCGTGTGCGAGGACAACGAGGCGCTGCTGCGCTTCCTGGCCGAGCGACTGCGGGCCATCGACGGCGTCCGCGAGACCGAGACCTTCGTCTACCTGCGGCTCGTCAAGCAGACATACCAGTGGGGCGCACGCTAGGCGCGATCGCATCATCCGGTGCGCTCCCGCACCGGCGACCGCGAGCCGTTCCGGGAGGTTGTCCGGTGAGCGGCTAAGATGCCTCCGGAGAGGGCGCACCCCCGTGCTACGCCCTGCTCGTTAGTCGGAGTCACCCGTTGCTGGCGGTCGAGGGCATCCTAGGCCTCATCGTGGTGGCGGTCGTTGCCAACCTCTTGTTGATGGCCGCCCTGATCTACCCGTCCTTCGCCGGGCGCGCCCGGCGCAAGGCCGGGACGCGAACCCGTCGACCCCGTCGCAGACGCGCGGGTGACCGAGGCCGCGGTCGTCAGCGGCCTCATCGGCGACCCGAACGACCCCGACGCCCGACCCGCCTACGACCGGGTCGTCCGCATCGTGAGCTGGGTCTTCCTCATGGCGACCGCCACGATCGTCGCGGTGACCGGGCTGTGGCCCGCGACCCAGGCGGCGATCCTCGTCCTGCTCGCCCTGGCCGGGCTGTTCGTCATCGTCGTCCACGACCTGCTGCCGGCGGACGCGCTCGGGCCGGGCCGAGTTCGTCGTCGAGGGCTCCGTGGCGCTCACGGCCGCGACGTTCCTGGTGGCGCTGACCGGTGGCGTCCAGAGCCCGTTCTTCTTCACCTTCCCGCTCATCGTCGCGGGCGCCGCCCTCGTGGTGTCGTCGGCCGTCACGGTCGGGCTGACCGATCGTGGCGGCCCTCGGCTACCTGATCGGGGTCCTGGCGGGCTCGCTCGCCGGCCAGCATGGGCCCCGACGGCCGGGGCCGTGATCGGGGTCAACCTGACGGCGCTGATCCTGCTCGCCTACGTCGCGATGGTCATCGCCCGCGAGCAGCGCCGGACCCGCGACGCGGCGATCCGCCTCTCGACGATCGACCCGCTGACCGGGCTGTTCAACCGGACGTTCTTCTTCGCGGCGATCGAGCGCGAGATCACCCGGTCCGCCCGTTCGGGCCGCGGGTTCTGCCTGCTGATGATGGACCTCGACGAGCTCAAGGCGGTCAATGACCGGTTCGGCCACTTCCACGGCGACCGCGTCCTGCACGGCGTCGGCGAGGTCATCGCGTCCGGCGTCCGGAAGCTCGACACCGCCGCCCGCTACGGCGGCGACGAGTTCGTCGTCCTCCTCCCCGAGACCGACCCGACCGGCGCGTTCGTGCTGGCCGAGAAGATCAGGCTCGGCGTCCGTGGCATGCAGCTCGGCATGCCGCCGGGCAGCCCGCAGCCGTCGCTGTCGGTCGGCGTCGTCAGCTTCCCCGACGACGGCCGCAGCGTCGACGAGCTGATGATCAGCGCCGACGGCGCGATGTACGCCTCCAAGCGGGCCGGCAAGGACCGCGTGACCGGGATCCCGATGCCCCTGGAGCGCACCTAGGGCCCTCCCCGGGTGGGTCCGGTGTAGCATCCGAGCCGTGAAGGACCCTGCGTCGCAGCCGGCGCCGAGCGCGCGCGGCTTCTCCACTCGCGCCATCCGGGCGGCCTCGCGGATCCCGCGACCGGGCCAGACCCCGACCAGCGTGCCGATCTACCAGACCGCGACGTTCGCCTCGGCCGACGCCGACGAGCTCGGCCGGGTCGCCGGCGACCCGCGCGCGGGGTTCGCCTACAGCCGCATCGCCAACCCGACGACGGGCGCGCTCGGTGCCGCCTACGCGGAGCTCGCCGGGGGCGAAGCGGGCGTGGCGCTCGCGTCCGGGATGGGCGCCATCTACGCGGCGCTGGCCTCCAGGCTCCGGGCGGGCGACCGGATCGTGGCGCCCGTGGCGGTCTACGGCTCGACGCGGACCCAGCTGCTCGGGACGTTCGGCGGCTTCGGCGTCGAGGTCGACATCGTCGACATGACCGATCTGGACGCAGTCGGCGCGGCGCTCGCGGCGCGGCCGACCCGGGTCCTCTACGCGGAGACGATCGCGAACCCGACGACGTTCGTCAGCGATCACGCGGCGCTCGCCGAGCTGGCCCATCGCAACGGCGCCACCTACATCGTCGACAACACGTTCGCGAGCCCGTACGTCTGCCGGCCGCTCGAGCTGGGCGCCGACCTCGTGGTCGAATCGGCGACCAAGTTCCTCGGCGGCCACAGCGACCTGATCGCAGGCGTCGTGGCCGGGCCGAAGGCGCTGATCGCCGAGGTGGAGCGGGTCCAGATCGAGACGGGGGCGACGCTCGGCCCGCTGGAGGCGTTCCTCGTCCTGCGCGGCATCCTGACCCTCGCGGTCCGGGCCGAGCGGCACAGCCGGAGCGCCGCGGCACTGGCGGCCTGGCTGGAGCGTCAGGACGGCGTGCGCAGCGTCCTGTACCCCGGTCTCCCGAGCCATCCCCAGCATGCGGTCGCCCAGCGCCAGTTCCGGGCGGGGGCGGCCGGCGGGATGCTCGCCTTCGAGGTCGAAGGCGGCCGCGAGGCGGGCGGGCGATGATCGACCACCTCAGCCTGCCGGAGCTCACCGCGTCGCTGGGGAGCGTCCACACGATGGTCGTCCATCCGCCGTCGACCTCCCAGCGGCAGCTCACCGAGGCGGAGCTGCTCGAGGCGGGCATCACGCCCGGCCTGCTGCGGGTCTCGGTCGGGCTCGAGGACGTCGAGGACCTCGAGGCGGACTTCAGCGCTGCCCTCGCCGCGGCGCGCGCGGCACTGCCAGGCGAGGAGGCTCCCAGCGGCACGGCGACCGGCCACGCGGCGGCGACCTCGGCCGTCGTCTAGGAGTCCGACATCGCGACGCCGGCGGTCGTCTCGGCCGCCTCGACCCGTCCCGTCGGTCCGAACCCCCTCGCCCGCGTCGGGATGGGGCTGTGGCACCTGCTGACCTCGGTCGACTTCGCCGTCGCCCAGATCATCACTCTCGGGCTCCTCGCGGTCGTCGGGATGACGATCCGGCAGCTGCCCGATTTCGCGTTCCGCTCGGCTGGGGACTACGCGACGGCGATGGATGCGATCCACGCCCGCTACGACCCGGTCCTCGGGGCCGCGATCGTCGATGTCCTCGAGCGGCTGAGCGTCTTCGCGATGTTCCGCTCGATCTGGTTCAGCGCCGGGCTGACGATCCTCGTCATCTCGATCGTCGTCTGCACGCTCGACCGGACGCCCAAGCTGTGGCGCGGCGTCTCCGAGATCCGCGTCGCCCAGCCCGAGCCGTACTTCGACCCGCGGCTGCCGGACCGCGCCGAGATGTCGGGCGTGTCCGCCGACGGCGTCCGGGGCGTCCTGCGCCGGCACGGGTTCCGGGTCCGCGAGGCGACCCTCGACGACGGGTCCGCGTACCTCTACGGCGACCGGCACCAGTACACGAAGATGGCGACGCTCCTCACCCACACCGGCCTGGTCCTGTTCCTGCTCGCGGCGGCGGTCACGTCACGGCTCGGCGACGAGCAGGGACTCGTGGTCCCGGAGGGCGAGTCCCTCACGGTCCAGCCGATCGGGACGCCCGGCCTGCTGCTGGTGAAGAACCTCGACTTCGAGGCGCCCGGCTTCGAGACCGGCCAGGCGTCCGACTTCACGACGGACCTCGCGGTCTATCGGGACGGCCAGGAGATCGCGCGCAAGACGATCCGGGTCAACGACCCGCTCTCGGTCGCGGGGTACACGTTCCACCAGAACGGGTTCGGCCCCGCGCCGCACCTGCTCGTCCTCGACGTGGAGGGCAAGCCGCTGTGGGACGCCGCCGTGCCGATGACCGACGCGGCCGACGGGCTGCCGTACGGCATCCTCCCTGTCCCGGGTCGCGACATCGGGCTGCAGCTGCTGCTCGACAAGACGCCCGAGGGCATCGGGCAGGTCGTGGTCCTGCCCTACCGCGTGACGGGCGAGGCTGCGGACGGCTCGCCGATCGTCGAGAACTTCGCGGCGACCACCCTGGCGAAGGGCGACACGCGCGTCTCCGACGAGCTCGGCATCACGATCGTGCTCAAGGATTTCAGCGACTACACGCTGCTCATCGCCAAGCACGACCCGGGCCAGGGCATCGTGTGGCTCGCGTTCGCGAGCCTGATCGCGGGCATCACGATCACGTTCTACCTGCCCCGCCGGCGCGTCTGGACCCGGCTCACGAGCGACGGCCGGCTCGCGATCGTCTGGCGCTCGGATCGCTACGTGGACGTCGAACGCGAGTTCGGCCGGCTGCTGGACGACCTCGTCGCGGCCCGCGCAACGACCTGACGGCCGTCCCGCGGCAGCCGGATCCGCGGGCGCACATTCCATCTCGGCGCACCGTTGTTCACGATGCACAACGAAGTCCCGGACGTCCTGACGCTGAATCGCAACCCGGTCCGCTGGTACCGTGAGCAAGGGACGCGGGAGCCGCGCATTCCCGCGCGCGGATCAAGCAACGCAGGCAGCGAACAGGAGAACCATGACCGCGCGTGAGACGGCCATCGCCTCGATCGCGACCCACAAGGTCGCCTCCACGCAGGACCACCTCGGACAGGCCGGTCAGGACATCTACGGCCAGTACGTGTTCCACGAGGACGCCCAGCGCCAGTACCTCGCCAAGCCGATCTTCCGCAAGCTGCGACGCACGATCGAGGGCAACGAGCCGTTCGACCCCGCGATCATCGACGCGGTCGCGCACGGCGTGAAGGAGTGGGCGATGGCGCATGGCGCCACCCACTACACCCACTGGTTCATCCCGATGACCGGCTCGACCGCCGAGAAGCACGACTCCTTCCTGAACCCGACGGGCGAAGGGCGGACCATCGCGGAGTTCTCCGGCCGGAACCTCGTCCAGGGCGAGCCCGACGCGAGCTCGTTCCCGTCGGGCGGCATCCGGGCCACGTTCGAGGCCCGCGGCTACACGGCCTGGGACGTCACCAGCCCGATCTTCCTCCAGGTCGAGCCGAACGGCGTCACCCTCACGATCCCGACGGCGTTCGTCTCGTACACGGGCGAGGCGCTCGACCACAAGATCCCGTTGCTCCGGTCGCAGGAGGCGCTCGGCAAGCAGGCGCTGCGCGTCCTGCGCTGGTTCGGCAACACGAGCGCGACCCGCGTCTTCACCAACATCGGCCCCGAGCAGGAGTACTTCCTGGTCGACCGCGGCCTCGCGGAGCAGCGCCCGGACCTCGTTCTGACCGGCCGCACGCTGTTCGGCGCCCCGTCGCCCAAGGGCCAGGAGCTCGAGGACCAGTACTTCGGCTCGATCCGCGACCGGATCCTCGCGTTCATGATGGATCTGGACCGGGAGCTGTGGCGCCTCGGGATCCCGGCCAAGACCCGTCACAACGAGGTGGCGCCCGGCCAGTTCGAGATGGCGCCGGTCTACGAGCCCACCTCGGTCGGGTCCGACCACAACATGGTCGTGATGAGCATGATGCGGCGCATCGCCCGCCAGCACGGGCTGATGTTCCTCATCCACGAGAAGCCCTTCGCCGGCATCAACGGCTCGGGCAAGCACAACAACTGGTCGATGGGCACCGACGAGGGCGAGAACCTCCTCGACCCGGGCAACGACCCGCACGCCAACGCCCAGTTCCTGGCGTTCCTCGTCGCGGTCATCCGCGCCGTCAACGAGCACGCCGACCTGCTCCGGGCGAGCATCGCGGACGCGGGCCAGGACTTCCGCCTCGGGGCGAACGAGGCGCCGCCCGCGATCATGTCGATCTTCCTCGGCTCGCAGCTCGAGGACGTCGTCGAGCAGCTCGGGAAGGGCGCGACCTCCGGATCGAAGAAGGGCGGCTCGGCCAACCTCGGGGTGACCTCTCTGCCGGTGCTCCCCAAGGACGCCACCGACCGCAACCGGACCTCGCCGTTCGCATTCACGGGCAACAAGTTCGAGTTCCGGGCGGTGGGCTCGTCGGCGCCGATCTACTGGCCGCAAACCGTCCTGAACACCGCGGTCGCCGATTCGCTCGCCAAGCTCGCCGACGAGCTGGAGAAGCTCAAGGCGGGCGACTTCCCCGGGCTGACCGTCATCCTCTCGAAGGTCGTCGGGGCCAACAAGCAGGTCCTCTTCGAGGGCAACGGCTACTCCGAGGAGTGGCATGCCGAGGCGGAGAAGCGCGGCCTGCCGAACAACCGCACGACCGTGGACGCGCTGCCGTCGCTGACCACGGCCAAGGCCAAGAAGCTGTTCTCATCGTTCGGCGTCCTGTCGGAGCGCGAGCTGGCGTCGCGCGTCGAGATCAACTGGGAGCGCTACGTCAAGGTCAGCAACATCGAGGCGAACTGCGCCCTCGACATGGCCAGGACGATGATCCTGCCGGCGACCGCGCAGTATCTGGGCCAACTCGCTGCGGCGCCGTCGTCGCGCGGCATCAACGCGGTGTGCGAGAAGGTGTCCGGCCTGGCCGACGCACTCGTCGATGCCATCGACGCGCTCGAGCACGCCCAGCACAAGGCCCACGATGCGGGTTCCGTGCAGAAGGAGGCCCGCGCCTTCGTGGACCGCGTCATCCCGGCGCAGAACGCGCTGCGCGAGGTGGCCGACGAGCTCGAGACGCTCGTGGCGGACGACCTCTGGCCGCTGCCCAAGTACCGCGAGCTCCTGTTCCAGTTCTGACGCCCGGACCGCTCGCCGAACCCGTATCGTGGGGTCCGCGGCGATGATCGCCGCCGCTCGACGCGGTTCGGCCGCGCCTGACGTCTCCGAACCGGTCGAGGAGTCACGCTGCTGATGGACGTCTTCTTCACCGGGACCGGCATCCTCATCCTCGGTGCCGTCGTCTGGGTGGTCTGCGCGATCTACGCCTACCGGAATGCGCCGAAGTTCCACCGGCGGGCGTGGGTCTGGGGGCTGCTCGGTCTCGTGCTCGGCCCGATCGCGTTGATGATCATGTACGTCCTGCCGAAGGGCCACCAAGCGGGCGCGTCCGGCGACGGGCATCACGACCCGCGCGAGGACCTATACGAGGTACCCCACAAGAAGCGCTGATTCCGTGGGCCCTCGCCGGCCCGGCGACACGTTGGCCCAACGGGGTAGGCCAACGATGCCGCACGATAGCCCCATGGAGGCTGCGCCCGGCGAGATCCACCCGAATCGCTCGCTCGGGCTCCTCTCGATGGCCCACGCCGTCAACCACGCCCAGGCGGTGCTGCTGCCGCTGATCTTCATCAAGATCATCGACGAGTTCGGGGTCGGCGTGGAGACGGTGGCCTTCCTGGCCGCGATCGGCTCGTTCGCGTCCGGCCTGGTCCAGCTCAGTTACGCGGCGCTCACCCGGGTCGTGTCGCGCCGCAACCTTCTCGGAGCCGGCGGGATCGTGTTCGGCGGCGGCATCGCGATCCAGTCGCTCGCGACCAACTTCATCACGTTCGCGATCCCCAACGTCATCTGGCGGATCGGCGGCTCGCCCCAGCATCCGGTCGGCAACGGCCTGCTCGCCGAGCAGTTCCCGACCGAACGGCGCGGGTTCGCGATCAGCGCCCACATCGCGGGCGGCAATGTCGGCACGGTGGTCGTGGCGTTGGTCGGCGTCCCGCTGATCGCGGCATTCGACTGGCGTGGCGCGTCGCTCATCCTCGGTCTGCCGGCCATCGCCATCGCGATCGCGATCCTGCTCTTCGTCCGGGAGCGCGGCACGGACCGGGCCGCAGCCCGCGCCGGGGGCAGCGTGCGGTCCGCGTTCGGGCGGATCCTGCACGACCGGGACCTCCGCTGGCTGTACCTGACCTCGGCCCTCGGCGGCGGCGGTCGCGGGCTCGGCGTCGTCAACCTGTTCGCCCTCATCTATCTGACCAAGGTGATCGGCCTCGACGAGGCGACATCGGGCTTCATGTACGGCGCGCTCATCGTCTTCTCCGTCCCGGTCCCGCTGCTTGCGGGCTGGCTGTCGGACCGGGTCGGGCGCAAGCCGATCATCATCGGCGTCTACCTCGGCGGCGCACTCGGGTTCGTCGTCTTCCTGCTCGCGGGATCGTCGCTCGTCGGGCTGTGGGCGGGCATCGTGCTCATGGGCCTCTTCAGCTTCGCCGAGAGCCCCCAGCTCCAGGCGCTCCTGGCCGACATCGCGCCGCCGTCGATCCGGGACGCGTCGTACGCGCTCTACTTCACCGTGGCGTTCGGTATCGGCTCACTGTGGGTGGCGGTGTACGGGGTGGTCATCGACATCGCCGGCGAGGCCGCGGGCGTGCCGATCGTGTTCGGGCTCATGGCGGTCGCGTTCCTGCTGGCGGCGCTCGGTACGATCCCGATCCGGGCCGACCAGCGCGCCCGCTCGAACGCGGCCCACGAGGCCACCCTCAGCGAGTAGCAACGGGACGGCGGCCCTCCCGCTTGCCGCCGCCCCGTGGTGGATGCGCGTTCAGGGCTGTGCGATGAACCACACGTCGCCGACGCCCTGTCCCTTCGTGTCGCCGGCCGCCTTGTCGAGCGTGTAGTAGTAGAGCGGCGCGCCGCCGTAGGCGACCTGCATCGAGCCGTCCGACCGCGCAAAGGTGGTGAGCCTGCCCTTGACGCCGCTGCCGGCCTTGAGCGTGTCGCCGGTCCCGATGGTGAACGGCGGCCAGGTCGTCGCGCAGCCGCCGTCGCAGGCACTCGTGTTGGCGGAGTCGTTGCCGAAGACGTACAGCGTCATGCCGTCCTCGCCGGTCAGGTGTTCGCCATCGGGGCCGTCGGCGACGCCGACCTCGTGCGCCTCCGGAGGGCCAGTGTCCGGGCTGGCGGGCCCCGCGCTGGCCGGGCTTCCGACGTCGTCGTCGTATTCGCCGCCGTATCGACCCCCACCCGAGCTCGTGGAAGGCGCCGCCGCGACCGATGCGCCGGGTGCCGCCGACCCCTCGGCTCCGGCTCCGGGCGTTGTCGCGGTGCCCGTCGTGCAGGCCGCCGCGACGATCAGGACGAACGCAGCCAGCACGGTCGGCCAGACGACCGGTCGGGTGGGCGTGGCTCGCATGCTGGTCCTCCTGTCGGGCACGAACCGGCCCTTCGATGGCCGCCCCCGGTCCTGACGAACGGTACGCCGGGACATGTCTCGACGGTTTCGCCCAGGCGGCACCTCAGGCGGCAGAGGCGTTCCGCGCGGCGACCAGGTAGGCGTCGGCGGCCGCGGACTCCAGCGGACGGGCGAACAGGAACCCCTGCCCGAGGTCGGCACCCAGCGCGTGCAGGCGCTCGAACTGATCCTCGGTCTCGATGCCCTCCGCTGTCACCGTCAGGCCCAAGGCCTTCGCGAACGCGATCGTCGCGTGGACGATGGCGTCGCTTCGCGGATCTCGTCCGAGCCCGGACACGAACGACCGATCGATCTTGAGGGTGTCCAGCGGGAACCGCTGGAAGTAGGAGAGCCCGGAGAACCCGGTGCCGAAGTCGTCGACGGCGAGTCGAACGCCCAGGTCGTGGATCCGGCGCATCAGGAGGTCGGAGGCGTCGGCGTCGAGCATCGCCGACTCGGTGATCTCGAGCTTGAGGTTGGCGGCGGGCAGGCCGGCCGACGCGAGCGCCGCGCGGATCGCGTCGAGGAGACCCGGATCGCCGAACTGGCGCGACGAGAGGTTGACGCTGACGTCGATGGGTCGCTCGTGCGGCCACCGGGCGCGCCACTCGCTCGCCTGCTTGCAGGCCCGCTCGAGGACGATGTGACCGATCGGGACGATGAGGCCGCTCTCCTCGGCGACGGCGAGGAAGTCCGCCGGCAGCAGGCGGCCGCGCTCCGGGTGGTCCCAGCGGACCAGCGCCTCCATCTCGACCGGCACCCGCGTGCGCAGATCAAGGATCGGCTGGAAGACGACGACGATCTGGTCCCGATCGATGGCCCGCCTGAGCTCGCCCTCGAGTTCGAGACGGCTCCAGGCGCGATCGCGCATCGCGGGCTCGTAGAGCTGGTGGCGCCCCTTGCCGGCGGCCTTGGCCGCGTACATCGCGACGTCGGCGCGGGCGAGGACGTCGTCGGCGCTGTCGACCTTGTCGTCGACCAGGACGACCCCGATGCTCGCGGTGATCGACACCTCACGTCCGATGTCGATGGGCTCGGCTACCCGTTGCAGGATCCGGTCGGCGACCTCCAGGGCACGTTCAACGTCGCCGATCTCCTCGAGCAGGATCGCGAACTCGTCGCCCGACAGTCGACAGGCCGTGTCGCCCGGTCGGAGGGAGGCTGTCACGCGTCGCGAGATCTCGACCAGCAGCTGGTCCCCGGAGCCGTGGCCCAGGGTGTCGTTCACGTTCTTGAAGTCATCGAGATCCATGAACAGCACCGCCGGCCGCGCGCGATGGCGACGGCGCCGGGCGAGGGAGTGCTCGACGCGGTCGGCGAAGAGCGCCCGATTGGCCAGTCCGGTCAGCGGGTCGTGGAACGCCTGATGGCGCAGCTGGGCCTCGAGGTCCGTCCGGTCGGTGACATCGTGGCCGTTGATGACGAAACCGCCGATCGACGGCTCGTCGGCGAGGTTCCGCGCGGTCCATTCGAACACGCGCCACCGGCCGTCCTTGTGGGCCACGCGTGTTTCGCCCTCGATATCGGCGCCCGGCCGGTCGGCGATCGAGGCCAGCTGCTGGACCAGGATCTCGCGGTCGTCCGCGTGGACGGCATGGGCCAGCTTTCGACCCACGAGGTCGTCGGGCGGGAAGCCGAGGATCCGGTCGACGGACACGCTCACGTAGCGGACCGTGCCGTCGTGGTCGACGACGAGCACGAGATCCGACGCGTTCTGGGCGAGCGAGCGGAACCGCGCCTCGCTGTCGCGCATGCCGTCGGTCAATTCGCGCAGGCGGCGGTTCTGGCGGCCCAACCGGCGGGATGTGCCTTCGAACCCGACCAGCAGGACCGCGGCAAGGATGAGTGCCACGGCAGCGGCGATGAGAAAGACGTCCCGGCGTGTCTCCGCGATGCTCGCCTCGATCGGGCCGGCGTCCTGGTACACCTCGTAGGCCGCGATCACATCGCCGCCGGGCGCTCGGACGGGCAGGTAGACCTCGAGGAACTTGGTGGCCAGGCCGTGCTCGAACTCGTTCTCCGCGGCGGTCCCGTCCGAGAGCTCGCTCGCGACCTCGCCGTCGAGGGCTTCTTCGAGGTCCTCCTCGATCTCGAACCGGCGACCGCGGAGCTCCGGCAGGTCGGAGAAGACGACGGCGCCGTCCGGGCCCCAGATCTTGATGCGCAGGAGGCTGCCGGACTGGACGAGCTGCCCGAGGGTCTCGTTGATCCGAGCGCCGGCCGCGCTGTCAGGGTCGTGGAGGGCGCCCGATGTGAGCAGCGGGTCGACGAAGCCGCGGATGACGGTCGCTGCGCTCCGTGTCGCCTCGGTCGTCGCGGTGGCTCGAACGTGCTGGGCGACGGTCTCCGCGGTGACGGCCGCCGCTGCCAGCACAAGCCCGAGCGCCACGGGAATGAGGACGAGTCGAGCGCCGGCGCGGTCGGACGATCGCAACCGTCCGACGATGCCGGACCGATGGCCCGGACCGGGTTCGCGCAAGTCAGGACTCCATGAAGTGAAACAGCGGCGCCAGATTCCCCCCGGCGCCGCTGTCTGCGACCTTAGGCGCGCGCGCGTGAGCAGGTCAGGCTCGCGGAGGTCCCGATGCCGATGGGACCTTGGTCATCTACTCCAGGGCGCGGCCGCCGGTTCGTGACTGCCGGCGCAGGAGCGGTGGTGCGACGCACCGGCCTTTCGGATCGAATGAGCGCCGGGTCGGGGCACCTTTGCTATCATCCGCAGGCCCTGTACAACGGGCTCCCTCGGTCGGGGCGTGGCGCAGCTTGGTAGCGCGCATCGTTCGGGACGATGAGGTCGGAGGTTCAAATCCTCTCGCCCCGACCATTTGCGACACACACACACCGAAGCCGGACCCATGCGGTCCGGCTTTCTGTTGCCGTCCGGACTCGGCCGCGTCAAGGACTATGGGTCGGCAGGAGAAATGGCTGACGCGAACGTCCCTCAGCAGCCATGCCATCCTAGGGCGCGTGACTGCTCCCCTCGCCACCGACAAGACGCGTGTTGATCGATGGTTGTGCGCGGTGCGCCTTGTGAAGACCCGCCCGCTCGCGACCCGGTTGTGCGACGGTGGCCACGTCCTCGTGAATGGATCGCCGGCGAAGCCGTCGACGAAGGTACGAGCGGGTGATCGGGTGGAGGCGTTCATCGCCGATCGCGAGCGCATCGTCGAGGTCATTCGGCCGATCGAGTCGCGTGTCGGGGCCACCGTCGCCGCGACCTGCTACGTGGACCACAGCCCGCCCGTCGTGGCGGAGACTGGGCCAGCGATCATGCTCGTGCGGGGGGAGGGCCGGCCGAGCAAGCGCCTCCGGCGCGAGTTCGAGCGCGTGCGCAGGCGCGCGGACGCCTGAGCGCCTGCGGTCGCGGCTGCAGCTGCCGCTGATGCGTGCCACGTGATCGACGTGTTTGTGTCGGGTCCCGATATCCAGGTTTGATGCGGTAGGTTCCTCGGGTCAAATCCTCTCGCCCCGACCAATGAACCAACCCGGTTCCGCGATCGGATCGACCGAGGGCGGGACGGTCCCGGTTCGGCTCTCGAGCGACCAAGGCCGGATGCGCTCGGGCCGCCAACGTGGCGCCGGATCCTCTTCCGCCGGCCCGGGTCCGAGCAGCGGCCGACCTGGTGGCATGAAAAGATCGCCGAAATCGGCTCCGTCCTGGGCGGAGACTCGTCGAACGATGAGCACGAACGGAACGACGACGACGGCGATGAATGCCGCGAACTCGACGAAGGACCGAAGTTCGGCCACGATGGGCGCTCCTTCCTAGCAGGGACCGCGACACGACGGCGCGGCTCACCGGTTAGTCGACCGGTCGGGGCCGAAATCGACGGTCGCCGTTGTCGATTTCGATGTCCCTCGAGCGACCAACCCATGTCCAGCTCATGAGCCCGACTGCAGGAGCGTCCCGATGAAGTACCTGTGCATCGTCTACGTGGATGAAGCCAAGTTCGACACGATGTCCGAGAGCGAGCGGGCGACGCTCGACGAAGCTTCGCTGGCCAGCAATGACGAGCTCCGGCGAAGGGGCCACCTGATCGCCGCATCAGCGCTCCAGCCGGTCGCGACGGCGACGACCGTGCGTGTTCGGAACGGTCGGATGTCGGCGGTCGACGGCCCCTTTGCCGAGACGACCGAGCAGCTCGGTGGCTTCGTGTTCATCGAAGCCCGCGACCTGAACGAGGCGATCCAGGTCGCGGGGGGCTTGCCTGTCGCCGCTGTGGGCAGCATCGAGGTTCGCCCCGAACGCGACCTCGAACAGATCGTGCAGGATCGCGAGACCAGCACCCTCCCGCCGCGCGCGTGACAGCCCCCGGCGCCACACCCGAGCTGATCGATTCGATCTATCGGGCGGACTCGCGCATCGTGCTGGCGACCTTGATCCGCCTCCTTGGCGACTTCGACCTCGCCGAGGAGGCCGTCCAGGACGCCTTCCTGGCGGCAGCCGATCAGTGGCCTCGAGACGGCGTGCCGGGCAACCCCCGCTCGTGGCTCATCTCGGCCGGGCGGTTCAAGGCGATCGACCGACTCCGCCGGAGGGCAAGGTTCGATGCGGCCCTCGGCGCGCTCGCCATGCAGCTCGATCAGCAGGCGCCGGATCCAGCCGAGATCGTCCGGGAGGAGGTCGACGACGATGTCCTGCGGTTGATCTTCATCTGCTGCCACCCGGCGCTGTCACCTGACTCGCAGATCGCCATGACGTTGCGCGAGGTCTGCAGCCTCACCACCGAACAGATCGCCCGGGCCTACCTGACGAGCCCGCAGACGATCGCCCAACGGATAGTGCGTGCCAAGGCGAAGATCCGTATGGCACACATCCCGTACGAGGTTCCAGCGCGGGCCGACCTTCCGATGCGACTCGAGGCCGTCCTGCGCGTGGTCTACCTCGTCTTCAATGAGGGGTACGCCACCTCGTCAGGCGACTCATTGACCCGGCCCGATCTCTCCGGCGAGGCGATCCGGCTCGGCCGGCTGCTCGTCGAACTTCTGCCGGATCCAGAAACGGACGGATTGCTGGCGCTCATGGCGTTTCACGAGTCTCGGCGAACGGCCAGGACGTCAGCGGAGGGCGATCTGGTCCTGCTCCCCGACCAGGACCGCGCTGCGTGGGATGCCCAGCTGATCGCGGAGGGATCGGCGCTGCTGGAGCGAGCGTATTCGGGCGACCAGGTCGGTCCGTATGCGATCCAGGCCGCGATCGCCGGCGTTCATGCGCGGGCGGCGACGGCTGCGGCCACCGATTGGGGGCGCATCGTCAAACTCTACGATCTACTGCTCGTCGCCGACCCGTCACCTGTCGTCGAGCTGAACCGCGCGGTCTCGATCGCGATGCGAGACGGGCCCGACGCCGGCCTCTCATTGGTCGATTTGCTCCTCGAGCGGGGCGTACTCGACAACCACCACCTCGCGCACGCAACACGAGCCGACTTGCTACGCCAGGTGGGCCAGACCGGCGAGGCGCGAGCGGCATACCAGCGCGCGCTCGAGCTCGCCAGAAAGGAGCCCGAGCGTCGCTTCCTCGAGCGCCGCATCGCGGAGCTGTCGTGAGGTGCCGGGGCGGCCTACGCAAACGGGCAGAGACCTAGCGCAAGCATCGCGGGAGGGGTGGGTCACTGACCGAACCGTGCAAACTGGGATCAGCCGCCGTCGTGCTTTCGGCAGTCGCTGGACGCCGTCGCCGACCAGACGTTGGAATGTGCGAGCGACGTCCCGGAATTCGCCGCTCATCGGAGCCGCCCAACCCCGACCCAGTGGCCTGGGCGGCGGTCGCGCACGGGGGCGGTCTGGGTCACTAGTATTGACCGCGTCCGTCGCCGCTGACGGAGATCGAAGCCGACGTCGCTCGCCTTGGCGCCGCGCGCTGGCAGACCCGGAAGGACCGACCGATGAAGAACCCACCCATCCTCATCGCCATCCTCGGCTTCTTCGCAGCGCTGGCCGGGTTCGGCCACCTGTTCTTCGGCCTCCAACTCCTCGGCTTCGACTGGTTCGGCGCGCTCGGCGACCTTCCTGTCTTCGAGGGAGTCGGACTCTGGGGCTGGCTCGCTGTCCTCACCGGGATCGTCTGGCTGCTCGTGGCCGGGGGTCTCTGGGCACTCCAGCCGTGGGCTCGACTCTTCGCGCTCATCGTGACAGCCTTCGCGCTCCTCGAGGCCGGTCTTGCGTTCATCCAGTTCCCCGGCACGGGCATCGGCTTCGGGATGGCGCTCATGCCCCTCCTCCTCCTTTGGTACCTGAACACCGTCGAGGTCAAGCGGGCCTTCGGCGAACGGGACCCCTCGAAGGCGCCATACGAGCCGGTCGCCGTGCCTGAGCCGGTCGCCGCGCCGGTCGCCGTCGCGGCACCAGTGGTTGCCGCAGCCGCGGTCGCGGCCGAGGTGGCCGCTCCGGAGCCGGTCGCCGCGCCGGTCGTCGTGGCCGCTGCAACGGAGGCTCAGGAGGCCCCGGTCGCCCACTCCCATGCCATCGTGGACGTCGAGGGGATCGGTCCCGCGTATGGCGAGACGCTCGCGAGCGCGGGCATCCGGACGACCGACGACCTGCTCGCCGCCGGTGCCAAGGCGTACGACCGCGAGCGGATCGCAGCGGCGACCGGGATCAGCAGCAAGCTCATCCTCGAGTGGGTCAACCATGCCGACCTGATGCGCATCAAGGGCGTCGGATCCGAGTACTCGGACCTGCTCGAGGCGGCCGGGGTCGACTCCCCCGCCGAGCTCGCCCAGCGGAACGCCGCCAACCTCGTGACGACCGTCCAGGAGGTCGTGGCGGCCCGGCCCAGCATCGTGCGCCGGATCCCGAGCGAGAGCGAGCTGGCCGACTGGATCGCACAGTCGAAGGACCTGTCGAAGGTCGTCGAGCACTGACGGCGGATCTGACTCGTCGTTCGAGGCGCACCAGCACGGCGAGGCGTCGATGTCTCCCAGCCGCCTGGGGGTGACACCCGGGTGCTCGGGCGACCAGCGGCAGCACTAGGGGGCTAGCTCGACCGTGACCGGGGTTCCCTGCTGCAGGTCGAGCACGACTCGGTCGCCCAGCGGGGCCGCCAATGTGGCCGTCGCCGTACGCCGTGCTCCGACAGCCCTGCAGGCGCCGACCGTCACGTGGGGATGCCGCGTCACGATGACCACGACCGCGAGATCGGACTCCACGGCTTCCGCCGTGTAGTCCTCGCCGCACGGCTTGTCCCCTGGATCGGGCGCCCCGACGAATGCGACAGTGAGTTCGGTTCCGCTCACCGACGCGCTGCCCGAGTCGATCGCCAGCCCCAGCTGCGAGCCGACTTCGTCGGGAGCGACGACGACAGCATGGGCGATCGCGACGCGGGTGACCTTGACCGCGGTGCCCTGCACCGTGAACTCCCAGATGGGCCCCGTCGCAGGTCCGCGCGAGGTCTCGATCGGGCCGGATATGAGTCGTGCGTCCGTCACCAAGAGCATCGCGCAGTCGGGGCAGGACGCCTCAGTGGTTGCCCCGAGCGCGACGATCGCCTCCTGTGCCGACATCAGGGGCACCTTGGCCGTCGTCCCGTCCTGCCACGCCACCTCGCCGTCCGGCGGCGACTCCTCGGGAAGTGGGCTGACGGACGCGACCATCCCGGCCATGAGCGCCTGTTTGTTGTTCTCGCCCACGGCCTCCTCCCAGTCGCCGATCTGGCCCGTCAGCTCGCCGACCACAGTGACAGCAGCGTGCTCACCAGCGGCGGCCACCGCATCCGCCCACGCTGCGAGCACAGCTTGTGCCTGCTGGCGGGCAGCCGCCGGGTCGGTGGCCCCGGGCGCGAAGGCGCATCCAGCCAGGGCCATCGTGGCCAGCAGCACGAGGGCGCAGCGTCCCGTCACTCTCCGCGCCATGTCGGTGATCCTACGGCTCAGGCGACGGCGAGGGCGCGGCCACGCCTTGTCGGGTCTTCGCGGCGATGTCGACCTCGATGACGTCGAGCAGGCGGCTGAGGAGGACGGGCGTAACCATCGGGCCCGAAGCATATCCGCCGTACCATCGGAAGCGATGGGACCGACGATCGTCGACGCCGAGGACGCGCAGCGATACGAGGCACGTGACGGTGACGTGCTCGCGGGCATCCTCGTCTACGTCGTGAAGCCGGGGCGGATCGCACTCGTCCACACGGAGGTGGCCTCCACGCACCGGGGACAGGGGATCGGAGAGCTGCTGGCCCGGTTCGCGCTCGACGACGCTCGACGGCGCGGCTTGCGGGTGATCGCGTCCTGTCCGTATGTCCGGGCGTATGTCGAGGGCCACCCCGAGACGCACGACATCGTGGTGGGCCTGTCGCCCGGCTGACCACGGACACGGCGTTCCGGTCGGGTGCCTACTCCACCGTCGAGCCGGTGAACGTGATCGACTGCCCGAGGAAGAAGATCCCCGGGTAGGTCGAGAAGCCGTCGCCCGTGTTGTTGCGTAGGATCGAGTCAACGATCTCCACCGAGCCCGACCGGTCATTGCTCACGAAGAAGATCGCGCTCCCGCCCTCGTGGTTCGAGGTGTTGCCCTCGATCCGCGTCCCCTCGACGTGCAGCAGCATCTCGTTGCCGTCGTTGTAGATGGCCCCGCCGTTGCCGCCGCCGGGCGTGCCGTGCTTCGGCGGGTTCGCGCCCGTCCCGATCGCCTTGTTGCCCATGAACAGGCTGTTCAGGATCGTCCACGACACGCCGATGCTCGAGATGGCGCCGCCATTCGAACACTGGTTTCGCCGGTCGCCCGAGCCACCGAACGTGCTGCGGATGACGAACACCGGCAGGCCGTGGGACTGCGAGAAGACCTGGATCGCGGCGCCGCCGACATCCGGCCCGGTCGATGCGCAGCGGTTGCCGTAGAACTGGCTGTCGATCACCCGCAGTCGACCGCCGCGAACGAAGATCGCGCCGCCGCCGTTCATCGTGCCGGTGCCCGAGGACCTGCCGTAGGCGAAGACCAGGCGCTGCACGGTCAGGATCGGATGCTCCTGGTCCTGGCAGTGACTCGTGGTCCAGACCTGCGCCGGGTCGCACGTGTTCTGGTACAGGATCCGGCGGGCCCCCTGACCGTCGAGCGTGACCAGGCCGCCGCCGTCGAGGACGACGTCGGGCTTGTCGTTGAAGACCTTGGCGGTCGCGGTCATCGGGATCGCGACCGGGTCGGGGCCGCAGTCGAACGTGATGATCCCGCCCTTGGCCACCGCGGCCACGACCTTCGCCCCGGTGCAGCTCGCCGGCGTGCCCGTCCCGACGACGTGGTCGGGAGTCGTCGTGTCCACCAGCTGCGCCTCAGATGGGATCGAGGCACTGCCGTCGGGGTTGCCCGCCACGGGCGGCGGCGCGGTGACCGTCGTCCGCGCCATGACCTTCGCGAGGAACGCCGCGGTCTCGGCCCGGGTGATCTTGCGGTCCGGGCAGAAGCGGCCCTTTGCGCAGGTGATGGCAAGGCCGGCCTTCGCGAGTCGGGCGATGGCCGTGGCGTATGCATGGCGCTTCGGGACGTCCTTGAACTTGCTCGTGCCGGTGGCGGTCAGGTGCAGCGCCTTGACCAGGAGGGATGCCATCCGTCCGCGGGTGATCGCGGTCTTCGGGCAGAACTTCGTCGTGGAACAGCCCTTCATGATCCCGGCCGCGACGATCTTCCTGACGTAGGGCGCCTGGGAGCTGGGGACGTCCTTGAAATGGGTCGTGACCGTGGTCGTCAGGCGGAGCGCGCGAACGAGGTAGACGGCCATCTTGCCCTTGCTGACCACGGTCTTCGGGCAGAAGTGATGGGTCGTGCAGCCCGGCATGACGCCCGCGGCGGCGACCGCCTCGATCGCCGTCTCGTACTTCGATCCGTTGTCGTCCGTGAACCGGCCGGCCGCGGCGACGGTCCCTGGCGGGACGATCGCGAGCATGGCCACCACGAGGGTGAGAGCGAACGCGGCGCGGCGAGGGTGTGGCATCGAGGCGATGGGCTCCTGCGGCGGACGGCGCTGGTCAGGCTACCCACGCGGCTCGAATGCCACAACCACCATCGGTACCGGTGCGCACCGTCTATTCGAGTCCCCGGCGCCACCCAAACGAAAGGGAGCCGGCTCGGTGAGCCGGCTCCCTCATGCGTTGCGTGGCGGTCGGCCTAGATCGAGCCGCCGACGGTGCTGAGGATGGTGCTGACCTGGGTGCCGAGGAAGAGCAGCGCGACGATCGCGACGATGGCGATGAGCGCGAGGATCAGCGCGTACTCGGCGAGGCCCTGGCCATGCTCGTCTTGAGACATCCATTCCGGCAAGAATCGAGTCATGAGTGCTCCGTGTCCGTCCCTGCCCAGTGCCGTCGATTCGATGGGTGATCGGCGGATCCACAGGCTGGTGGGCAGGCAGGTCTACCACATGGGCCGCGACATGCCTAGCGTTTGGGTGCCCCCATGCACCGCAAAACGACGGCGACGCTACGACGCCGGGTTGCGCTCGTACAGCCGGCG
Source organism: uncultured Chloroflexia bacterium (assembly GCA_963704775.1). Lineage (GTDB taxonomy): Bacteria > Chloroflexota > Limnocylindria > Limnocylindrales > CSP1-4 > SPCO01. The sequence goes on from CAVPHR010000001.1 coordinate 1,462,769, forward strand.
CGCCCAGAGGTAGCCGACGACGGAGATCGCGACGCACCAGCCGACGGCGACGATGCCGCTGTCGCCGATCGGCGTGCCCGAGCAGGAGGCCGCGCACGGTCTCGATCAGCGGCGTGAACGGCTGGTGCTCGGCGAACCAGCTCAGGCCGTCCGGCATCGAGTCGGTCGGGACGAAGCCGCTGCTCAGGAACGGCAGGAGGACCAGGAACATCGGGAGGTTGCTCGCGGTCTCGACGCTCTTGGCCGACATGCCGAGGGCGACCGACAGCCAGGAGATCGCGAACGCCGAGAGCGCGAGCAGCCCGGCCGCGGCGAGCCACTCGACCGGACCCGTCGTCGGACCGGAAGCCGATCAGCACCGCGACGACCATGACGATGCGCGAGCGCCAGCATCGTCTGGATGACGCTCCCGATGACGTGGCCGGTCAGGACCGACGACGCGAGCGATGGCCATCGTCCGGAAGCGGGCGATGATGCCCTCGGTCATGTCCATGCGCGACGGAGATCGCCGTGCCCTGGGCGGCGCCGGCGACGGTGATCAGGAGGATGCCCGGGAACGACGTAGGCGATGTAGTCGGCGCGCCCGCCGGCCACGCGGACCGAGACCGGCCCCGAGCGTGCCGCCGAGCACGTACACGAACAGCAGCAGGAAGACGACCGGGATGCCGGCGATGAAGAACGTCAGCGAGGGGTAGCGGCGCATCCGGCGGAGGTTGCGCCGGAGCATCGTCGCCGAGTCGGCCAGGACGAGTGGGTACGCGGTCATCGGATGGTCACTTTCTGTTCGTTGGGGTCGCCCGTGAGCGACAGGAAGACGTCGTCGAGGTCGGGGGTCTGCAGCGAGAGCGCGCCGACGTCGATCGAGTCGGCCTCGAGCCTGTCGAGCAGGGCGCGCAGCGAGCCGATCCCGCCGTCGCTCGGGATCTGGAGGGTCAGCGACTCGTCGTCGCGCGACGCACCGTCGAACGCACGGGCGGCCCGATCGAGCTCGGCGGCGTCGGCGAACGACGAGCTGGATGTGGCCGCCCGGGACCAGCCGCTTGAGCTCGTCCGGCGTTCCCTCGGCGACCAGGATGCCGTGGTCGAGGACGCCGATCCGATGGGCCAGCCGATCCGCCTCCTCGAGGTACTGCGTCGTCAGGAAGATCGTCACGCCACCCGCGACGAGCTCCTGGATCGTCTGCCACATGCCGCGCCGGCTGCGCGGATCGAGTCCGGCCGTCGGCTCGTCGAGGAAGATGATCCGCGGATCGCCGATGAGGGTCATCGCGAGGTCGAGACGCCGGCGCATGCCTCCGGAGTAGGTCGAGACGGGCTTCCTTGCGGCCTCGACGAGGTCGAACCGCTCGAGCAGCTCGTCGACGCGCCGACGGCCGGCCCGCCTTGCCGAGGTGGCGCAGGTCCGCCATCAGCTGCAGGTTCTCCTCGCCGGTGAACAGCCCGTCGACCGCCGAGAACTGGCCGGTGACGCCGATGACGGCCGCGGACCGCGTCGGGCTCGCGGGCGACGTCATGGCCGGCGACCTGCACCTCGCCGCCGTCGGCGGCGATCAGGGTCGACAAGGATCCGGACCATGGTCGTCTTGCCGGCGCCGTTCGGTCCGAGGAGCGCGAAGACCGTGCCCTCGGCGACCTCGAGGTCGATGCCGTCGAGGACGACCTGCTTGCCGTAGGACTTGCGCAGCCCGGCGACGCGGATCGCGATCCGGGGGTCGATGGCCGTCATGCCGCACCTCCCCGAGGGTCGGCGTGGCGACGGCGAGGATCAGATGTCGAGGTCTTCCACCGCGGGCTGCTGGGCGGAGCCGGCGACCATGTCGTAGAGCTGCGGCGGGATCCGCGCGCGGAGCTCCTCGAGCGTCTCGACGACCTCGAGCGTCGACTCGCCGGGCGTGCTGCCGTAGCTGATGTTGCCGATGCCGAGATAGCCGCGCCAGCCGGCCGGCTTGCCCTCGGCGTCGACCATCGGTGAAGTCGGGGCTGCGCTCGATGTGGACGCACGAACTTGCCCGTCCGGCCGCGATAGACGCGGAAGGTCTCGACCCGGCTGGACGTCGTGTTGAGCCACTCCCCGAGGAGGACGCCGGTGAAGCGGACCTTCCGGCCCTTGCCGGGCCCGACGCGGACGATGATCTCGTCGAAGCCCTCTCGCCGGCCCTCCTCGACATCGACATAGCGACGGAGGGCGGCCGAGATCGCCGCGGAGAGGTTGTCGCCGGCGAGCTCCTGCGCTCGCTGGTAGAGGGGGAGGTCTCCGTCGGAGACATAGATCGTCTTGTTCGGCACCACGACATCGTAACTCCTGGCGCTGCGAGTAGACTATACGTAGGAGTATACGTATATCGGCCGAACATGCAAGACCCCGCCAAAGATCGACTTCTGCCGCCTGCTGAAGGTCGAGGCGTCAGGCCCCCCGGTACCGTACGATGGGCGTCCCGGTGGGGGGATCCTGGAGGAGCGTCGACCGTGAGCGAGCCAGCGAACACCGTCGTGCCAGAAGAGTCAGCGGGCGATTCCCGCCTGGCCGTCCTGCTCGCGATGGCGATGTTCGTCCTCGTCGTCGACACGTCGATCATGAACGTGTCGATCTCGGCGGTGGTCGACGACCTCGACACCGATGTGAGTGCCGTCCAGTCCGCGATCGCGATCGAGGCGCTCGTCTCGGCCGCTTTCATCCTGATCGGCAGCAAGCTCGGCGATCTCTTCGGACGCAAGCGCGCCTACATCCTGGGTCTGCTGGCCTATGCGGTCGGCGCCCTGTCGATGGCCTTGGCGCAGACGGTGCTCCCCATCTTCATCTTCTGGGCGGTCATCGGCGGCCTCGGCGCATCGCTCCTGCTGCCGGCCATGCAGTCCCTCATCCACGGCAACTTCGAGGGGGCGGCCCAGAAGGCGACATACGCGCTGGTCGGGGCCGCTGCCGCCATCGCCGCGGCCGTCGGACCCCTCCTGGGCGGCTTCATCACGACCTTCCTCTCCTATCGCGTCGCGTTCCTGCTCGAGGTCGGCGTGATCGCGGTCGTGCTCGCCGGGAGCGGGCTGGTGAAAGATGTGAAGTACACCGGGCCGCGTCAGATCGATCTCGTCGGCGCGGTGCTGTCGGTCCTCGGCATGGGCGGTCTCGTGCTCGGCATCCTCGTCTGGCAGGAGGGTGGCGAAGCCGTCGCCCTGTTCCTCGCGACGGGCGTGATCTCACTGGGCCTGTTCGCGTACTGGCTGGTGCGCAGCAAGCGTCAAGGGAAGCCGACCCTGATCGACCCGGACCTGTTCAAGGCGAAGCTCTTCCGGCTGGGGATCACGGGCCAGCTGCTCCAGCAGATCGCGCTGGGCGGCGCGATGATCACGTTGCCGATCTACCTGCAGATGGTCCTCGAATACAACGCGCTCGAGGCGGGCCTGTCCTTGGCCCCGCTCTCGCTCAGCATGTTCGCGACGGCCCTCATCGCGGGCAAGCGGGCGGGCGACCGGCGCCCGGCCAGCATCATCAGGGCGGGATTCCTGCTCCTGTTGGTCGGCATGATCGCCATCGTCCCGATCGTGCCCCGCGCGGACGCCGGCTGGTGGCTCGCCATCCCCCTCCTGATCGCGGGGACCGGGCTGGGCCTGCTGGTGTCCCAGCTGAACAACTACACGCTCGCCCCGATCGAAGAGGAGCGCGTCAGCGAGGCCGCCGGCGTCAACTCGGCCGGCGGCTCGTTCGGCCTGTCGTTCGGCCTGGCGTTCGCCGGCGCCATCATGCTGGCGGCGCTGTCGGTGAGCTTCACCAACCTGGCCGAGGCGAGCACGGTGCTCCCTCCCGCCGAGCAGCAGCTGGTCGCTGACGCCCTCGAGCACGATGCGGAGGTGCTCACCAACACTGACCTCGAGTTGCTGCTGGTCGGCCAGCCCCAGGAGATCCAGGACGAGATCATCCGCATCAACACGGAGGCGAGACCGATCTCGCTGCAGATCGCCCTGCTGATCCCGATCATCGCCAGCCTCATCGGGCTGTTGAATTCGTTCCGCATGTTGCGGGAGCCCGACCCGGTGTCTTCCGGCGACCGCGCGGAGATGGCGTTCGGCTAAGTCCGGGAGACCGCCTCGACGAACCGGCCCAGGATGACCTTGGCCGTGCCCCGGGCGGCGATCCCGAGCAGGGCCCGGTCGAGGACGGCACCGATGACCCCGAACGGCGGGGCGTAGCGGCCCTCGATGGTGACGCGCTCCTGACCGATCCTCACTTCGCCGACGAAGACCGGGAAGAGCGGCGTCAGCGTGGCCGCCTGCCACTCGATCGGCACGGTCCAGCCGTCGGCATCGTGGCGTGGCTGCCCGAGCGCGATGAGCATCGACTTCCGGAAGGCGATCGGTCGCTCCGATCCGACACCGAGCACCAGGTCGCTCAACAGGCGCCGCATCCCCCTCTCGTCGCGGTCGATCTCCTCGCCCAGCCAGGCGCTCGCCTCCAGCTGGCGCGGGACGCGCTCGAGGTCCACCGGGGCCCGGGTCTCGGCGTGCAGCGGGACCGACCCACGGTCGCCGCGAGATTCGTCGGGGCGGTCATGGATGGCGGCTGGCTCCGCTGATCGATCGGACAAGACGCGCGCTCCGTTCACAAGGTTGATCGTCGACCCAGCCTGGGCCGCCCGGCTGGATCCGGGACGGGCCAGGCGGCACGAAGTTCGTGGGCCGCCCGGCCCGGTGCGAGCACCGCATGGACGGCGTCGACGGACGGCCTGGGGAGGTCCAGCCGCATCGGTCAGTTCTTCGGGTCGCCGTCGCCGGCCTGGACGAGGCCCAGCGCGCCGCGCCCCACGAAGTTGAAGGCGTGCGTGACGATCGGGTAGAGCCCGTCCTCGGCGGTGGTGAACTCGACGTATCCGCCCTGGGCCGGTGCCAGGTCCATCGCCTGGCTGCCCCAGTTGCCGTCGTTGCCGCGCTTGAGGCCGACGCCCTCCTTCGTCACGCTGTCGAAGATCGTGCCGACGATGTGGAACGAGCTGTCGACCGACGGCCCGGCGTTGAGGACGAAGATGCGGACCCGCTCGCCGGTCCCGACCATGAGCGGGTGGTCCTTGTACTGATTGGCGACGCCGTTGAACAGGACGAGGTCGGGTGCCGGGGCCGCAGCCATCGCCTTGGTGAGATCGGCTTCCTTGCCTTGCGGTCCGAGGTACCACTCGCTCTGGACGATCGCGAATTCCTTGTCGACCTTGGGCAGGCCCTCGGCTGGCTCGACGATGACCATGCCGTACATCCCGTTGGCGATGTGGTGGAGGGCCGGGTTCGTGCCGCAGTGGTACATCCAGACGCCTGCGTAGTCGGCGGTCCACTCGTACAGCTTCTCCTCGCCGGGGGCGATCGAGGTCATCTCGTCATTCCAGGCGACCTGGCTGGCGTGGAAGTCGATCGAGTGTGTGAGCTGGTTCTCGATCGGGTTCTTCAGGTGCACACGGATCCTGTCGCCGACCTTGACCCGGATCACGGGACCGGGCACTGTCCCGCCGAACGTCCAGACCTTCTGGACGAATCCCGGGGCGATCGTCTTCTCCTCCTCGGTGATGATGAGATCGATGTCGTGGGTGGAACCCGGCAGGAGCGCCGGGGCCGACGCGTCCATCGGCACGTACGCCGGCGCGTTCGGGTCAGCTGCGACATCGCCCGACGGCATCGGCCCCCCGTGCGAGTCGCCGCTCGGCGAGGCTGCCGGTGACGCCGCGGCCGTGGCTGTCACTGACACTGCGCCCTTCATGCCGGCCTGCTCGTGCCCTGGGATCGAGCAGATGAACGTCACCCCACCAGCCGGGATGGTCACCGTGCCCGTCGCGGTCTCGGCTGGATCGGCCACGATCTTCGTGCCGTCCGCGAACGTGAGGTCATGCGGGGAGGCGCCGGTGTTGCGGAACGTGACGTCGTACGTGCCGGCCGCCGGGACACTGACCTGGGCTGGCTTGAAACCCAGGTCGAAGGCCTCGACCTCGATCGTCTTGCCGGTCGCTGCCGTCGCCGCCGACGGAGCGGGCTGACTCGACGGCGCGGCAGCGACCGCGGTCGCCGCCGGCGGCGACGCATAGGTCCAACCGCCCGACGGGGCGGTGACACAGCCGGTGAGGATCGCGACGGTCGCTGCCGTGGCGGCAAGACGAGTGAGGTGACGGGGCATGGTGGAGCTCTCCTGTTCGCCGGCCGGGGCTTTCGGGCGCCCGAAAGCCCCGACGGGTCTGACCCGAGTCTGTGGGACTCGCCGGGCCGGCGACCGTGCCGCATGGCCTCATTCGGGCAGGCGGTTCGGACCCGGCAGAGGTTCTGGATCCGACGCCGAACGAGTCATGCCGGTCCTCGAGCCGTCGGTCACCCGGCGGCGTTCCGTCTGGCATCCACGGACGGTCGCTACAGGCAGCCGGCCGGTCGTCGGTCGCTAGAGCTCGTGCGTCCGGCGAGCCTCGGCCGCGAGTTCGTCGCGGAAGTCCGGATGGGAGATCGAGATGAGCGCCGCGGCCCGCTCACGGGTACTTCTCCCGAACAGCTCGGCGACGCCCCATTCGGTTACGACTGTCGCGACATGGGCGCGAGTCGTGACAACGCCTCCTCCGGGCGCAAGGGTCGCGACGATCCTGGATCGCTTGCCGCCCAAAGCAGTCGAAGGGAGGGCGATGATTGCCTTCCCTTCCTCCGCCTTGGCCGCTCCACGGATGAAGTCCATCTGGCCGCCGACGCCGCTGTACAAGCGGTGACCGATCGAGTCGGCGACGACCTGGCCGGTCAGGTCGACCTCGATCGCGGAGTTGATGGCCACCATCCGGCTGAACGAGCGGATGACGTGGGTGTCGTTCGTAAAGTCGACCGAGCGCATCTCGACCATGGGGTTGTTATCGACGAATTCGTAGAGCCGTGGTGAGCCCATAAGGAACGCGGTGACGATCTTCCCGCGATTGCGTTCCTTGCGGGAACCAGTCACGACGCCGGCTTGGACCAGGTCCATCACGGCATCGGTGAACATCTCAGTGTGGATGCCAAGGTCCCGCTTGTTGACGAGCGCGAGCGCCGTTGCCGCGGGGATCGCGCCGATCCCGAGCTGGAGCGTCGCCCCGTCGGGCACGAGTTCGGCGACGTGCTCGCCGATCCGACGCTCGACTTCGCCGATCGCGCCGACCTTGTGTTCGTACGGCTGCTGGTCGACCTCGACCCCCATATCGATGGCGTCGACGTGGATGAAGCTCTCGCCAAGCGTTCGCGGCATCGACCGATTGAGTTGGACGATCACGGTCTTCGCCGCTTGGATCGCGGCGTGCATCGCCTCGACCGATACACCGAGCGAGCAGAAGCCATGAGCATCGGGCGGCGTGGCGTTGACGAGGACCGCATCGAGCGATAGCGCGCCCGACTCGAACAGCCGCGGGACGTCCGACAGGAACACGGGGACGTACTCGGCACGACCATCGTTCACCGCCGCTCGTGCATTGGGCCCGATGAACAGCGCCCGGTGCCGGAAGCTGGCGGCCATCTCGGGTGCAAGGTGGGGACCGGGTCCTTCGGTGTGGAGGTGGACCACCTCGACATCGCGCAACTCCGGTGCCCGGGCGACCAGAGCATCCAACAACACCGACGGCGTCGCCGCCGCGCAGTGGAGATAGATGCGGTCGCCGCTGTGGATCCCGGCGACCGCCTCAGCCGCTGAAACGACGCGCATGGTCCCGATCATCGCATGGTGGGTCGGGCGGTGTGCCTCGACCAGGCGCGCGAGGCTCTGTGGGCTGGATCCGCACCCTCAGTCGTGCTCGCTGAGCCAGGTGCCCACCTTTGGCCACAGGTTCTGGCTGGCCGAGCGGCCGACGACGATCCCGACGTGTCCGCCCTCGACCAGGATCTCCGACGCGTCCTCGCTGCCCACTCGCTGGGTGACGACGCTCGTCGTCGCGCGCGGCGCGATCTGGTCGCGACTGGCGGCGATGTTGAGGACCGGGCAGCGGATATCGGCGAGGCGCACTGGCCGCCCGTCCATGTCGAGCATGTCGCGGGCCAGCCGGTTCTCCTGGTAGAACTCGACGATCCACTGGCGGAACGCCGCGCCCGCGAACGGTACGCCCTCGTTCACCCAGCGGTACATCGCCTGCCAGCCTCTGACGTCGAAGCTGGGATCGCCCAGCTTGTCCCACAGCTGGCGATAGGTGCCCATGTAGCTAGCCATCGGGTTGAGCAGCTTCGAGCCGATGTCCGGTACCTGCCCCGGTACCGTCGGGAACGTGTCGGTCATCAGCTCGATGGGGAAGACGCCACGGGCCGTCATCCGCCCGAACTGTCCGGCGTCCGAGAAGTCGATCGGCGCGGTGAGCAGGACGAGATTGCGGACCACCTCGGGATGGAGGGCTGCGAAGCACGTCGCAAGGGCACCACCGATGCAGTAGCCAAGGACCGTGATCTCGTCGGTGCCACTGGCCCGTTGGATGGCCTTCGCGGCTCGAGGCAGATAGCGGGTCACGAGCGTCGTGATGTCCAGCGCCCGATCCTCATCCCCGGGCGTGCCCCAGTCGATAAGGAAGACATCGAACCCCTCGCTCAGGAGGAATTCAACGAAGCTGGCCCCTGGACGCAGGTCAAGGATGTATGCCCTGTTGATGAGCGGCAGGACCAGGAAGATCGGCGTCCGGTGCGTGGCCGGCTCAGTGCGCGTATAGCGATACAGGGCCGCCTTGTTCTTGCGCCAGATGAGCTCCTTGGGTGTGAGGCCGACCGGCGCGTCGGCCGAGCCGAGGATGGCTCGTGCCATGTCGAGGGCGCGATCGTTCGACGCCCACACGCTCGTGGCGTCGGGCCAGCTCGTCGGCGCGGTGGGCGTCATCGGGCGCTCTCCGCGGGCTTCGCACGCCCGGCGGGCTTCGCGCGCACCGCGGCTCCTGCTCGTCCCGCGGCTCCGGTCTTGCCCGTCGCTCCCTTGGGTCCGACCTTGCCCGTCGCTCCCTTGGGTCCGACCTTGCCCGTCGCTCCCTTGGGTCCGACCTTGCCTGTCGCCCCCTTGGGTCCGACCCGTCCGGTCGGTCCAGCCGGCCCAGCGGGCCCTGCGGGCACGGCCCGGACCGCGTCGTCGATCGCGTCGAGGCGATCGACGACCTGATCGACCTTCTCCTCGAGCCCGATGACGAGCTCGCCCAGCCGGGCGATGTCCTCCCGGGTCGGCACGTTCATCGACTCGAGATAGGTCCGCATGTTGTCGCGAACCGACTTCTGGGCAGCGAGCATGGTCTCGAGCATCTTCCCGCTCGATTCGCCGAACTCGGGACTGCCCATGGCCTCCTCGAGGGCCGCGCTCCAGGCGCGTTCGTTCTTGTCGTACAGCTCGCGCCACGTCTCGAATGGATCCGTGGCTCGGCTTGCTCCTTCGGCCTTCGTCATGCCGGTGTCTCCTTCTCGTTCGTCGGCTCGTCGGGCTTGTCGCGGCTCGAGGTCGGGCCGGCGCCGTACAGGCCGAAGAAACGGTCGATCGTGTCGCGATATGCGTTGAGCATCGCTGCCGAGGAGTCGAGCCAGACGTAACCCGCGTCGGTGATCGAGTACACCCGTCGGGCGGGTCCGGTCGGCCCCGGCTCCCAGGTCAATTCGAGGAAGCCGTCCTTCTCCATCTGGCGGAGGGTCCGGTAGAGGGTGCTCATCGTGATCCCGAACAAGCCGAGCGCTCGCAGGTAATCCTCGATCCCGTAGCCGTGCGACCGTTCGAGTGAGACGGCGAGCAGGACGAAGGGCGCCAGGATGTCGCGCGGTGGCCAGCCGGGGAATAGCTCGCGCTCGTCCGTCGGCTCGTCCGAGCGGTCAGGATTCGGACTCGGCTCATCGGCGGCGGCCCGTTCCTGCGGAGACCCTTTGTCCGTGTCCGGCGCGCCCCGGTCCGGGCGTCGCCGGGCTCGCGTCGGGCGCGCAACCGGCGTCGGATCTGGCGCGGAGCGCTTGTCTGTCGTGGTCTGGCGGTCAGGCATTTGCTCGTCTTTGCGTTGTTCGACCAGGTGGATCTAGCCGCGATTTGACAATCCTATCACACTAAGTGCATACTGCACCTAGAGTTGTCGCGCAGATAGAGGCAGCTGGATAATAGTCGAAGGAGGACCTCGATGTCCACCACGATCAACGAGATGCCCGAGTCGGCAGCGGCTGCCGTCACGGAAGCCACCCGCATCGCCGCGCAAGCGGCCCGCAACGGTACCGAGACCGCCAAGGCTTCGATCGAAGCCGCGCGATCCTATGCCGACGACAGCAGCGCCCTCAGTCGGGACCTGCTCGGCACCTGGTCCACCCAGAGCGAGTCGGTCCTCAAGACCGCATTCGATGCGCAGAATGCCGCGATCGAGGCCGGTCTCGGCTTGTTCGATCTGGCCGTGAAGGGCAATCGGCAGGCCGTCGCCCAGTTCTCCGAGCTCGTCAAGCGCACCCAGAAGGCGACCCTGGAGACCTGGCAGACCACGGTCAAGGCGACCGCGAAGGCGACCGAACCCAGCAAGCGCTGAGCGGCGCACATGACCATCGAGGTGGCCGGCGATCTGCCGGCCACCTTGTCGCGACTCGGCCACGTCGAGGAGGTTTCTGCGATGACCGAACTGAATGGCAGGGTCTGCCTCGTCACCGGCGGATCGCGCGGCATCGGCCGCGCCATCGCTCTCGAATTCGGACGGCGCGGGGCCTGTGTGGCCATCGGCTACCACTCGGACGACATCGGGCATCCCCATGAGGAACACGCCAACGAGGTCGCCGCCGAGGTCGTGGCGTCCGGGGGACAGGCATTCCCGTTCGGCTGCGACGTTCGCGTTCCCGCGACCATCGATTCGGCCGTCGCGAGCGTCCTCGAGCACTTCGGCGCGATCGACGTGCTCGTCAACAATGCCGGCATCACCCGTGACCGCTCACTGGCGAAGATGTCGCAGGACGAGTGGGACGAGGTCATCCAGACCAACCTGACGAGCGTCTTCCACATGACCTCACGGGTGCTCCCGCACATGGTCCAGGCTGGCTACGGCCGCATCGTCAGCATCAGTTCCGTGATCGGCCTCCACGGCAACTTCGGACAGGCCAACTACGCGGCCGCGAAGGCGGGGATCGTCGGGTTCACGAAGTCCGCCGCGCTCGAAGTCGCCCGCAAGGGCGTGACGGTCAACGCGATCGCGCCGGGCTTCATCGAGACGCAGATGATCGCGGCCATGCCCGACGAGGCCCGCGCCGCGATCCTGGCGAAGATCCCGATGGCCCGGTTCGGACTTCCGGAGGAGATCGCCCAGACGGTCGCCTTCCTTGTCACGGGCGGCGATTACATCACCGGCCAGGTGATCGCGGTCGACGGCGGGCTGTACACGTAGCTCTCGCCCCGGCGCACGTGGCGCCTCGACCCGACCACTTACCACGAGCGAAGCGAGGATGACCACGATGGCTGAGATGACCCAAGCGGGCCGCAACGGAGACGTCTATCTGGTCAGCGCTGCCCGGACGCCGATCGGCAAGTTCGGTGGCGAGTTGGCCGGTGTTCCGGCCGTCGAACTCGGCGGTGTCGCCATCCGAGCCGCGGTCGAGCGAGCCGGACTTCCGGAGGCCGCCACGATCGACGAGGTCCTCATGGGCCAGGTCATCCAGGCTGGCGCCGGCCAGGCGCCGGCCCGTCAGGCGGCCCTGCTCGGTGGGCTGCCCGCGACGACGAGCGCAACGACGATCAACAAGGTCTGCGGCTCGGGCATGAAAGCGATCATGCTCGGCGCGGCCGAGATCCGGGCTGGTGACGCCGATGTCGTCGTCGCCGGCGGGATGGAGAGCATGAACGGCGCGCCGTACCTGCTGCCGCAGGCCCGTTTCGGCTATCGGCTGGGCGACGGGGCGCTGGTCGACGCGACCGTGCACGACGCCCTGTGGTGCGCGATCGAGGAGTGCCATGTCGGCACCCACGCGGAGCGGGTCGCCATCAGCAACCACGTCAGTCGCCAGGACCAGGACGAGTTCGCGCTGCGCAGCCATCAGCGCGCGATCGCGGCCATGGACGCAGGTCGCTTCGACGCCGAGCTCGCCCCGGTGACCGTCCGCGACGCGAAGGGGCGCGAGACGGTGGTCGCCCTCGACGAAGGCCCCCGTCGCGACTCGTCCATCGAGGCCCTTGCCCGACTCAAGCCCGTCTTCCCCCTGCCCGAAGGCGAGGATCGCCAAAGCGCGACCAGCGGGACGGCCACCGCCGGCAACGTCCCCGGCATCACGGACGGCGGCGCGGCCACCGTCCTGGCCAGCGAACGGACCGTCGAGCGATACGGCCTCAAGCCGCTCGCCCGGATCGTCGGCTATGCCCAGGCGGACATCGAGGCGAAGTGGCTCTTCCTCGCCCCTGTCCATGGCGTTCGCCGGCTCCTCGATCGGATCGAGATGCCGATCGAAGCCTTCGACCTGATCGAGATCAACGAGGCGTTTGCCGCCCAGGTCGTCGCCGACGGCCGGGAGCTCGGCTTCGACTGGGATAAGGTGAACGTCAACGGCGGCGCGATCGCCCTTGGCCACCCCGTCGGGGCATCGGGAGCCCGGGTCGTCGCGACCCTGCTCCACGAGCTCAAGCGGCGCGAGGGCCGCTACGGCCTCGCGACCCTGTGCCTCGGCGGCGGCGGCGCGGTGGCGATGGCTTTCGAACGCGTCTGAGGCCGGCGACGGGTCAGATCGTGTTCGGGATCGGGCAGACGAAGGCGGGCGCCACGGTCGCGGCGAGACCTGCGCCTGTCGCGGCTGTCGCATCCTGGACGACAAGGGCCGTGACCATGCCGAACATCCCGTCCTGCGCCTCGGCGTGCTGGAGGATGTGGCAGTGGAACGCCCAGGCGCCGGGCTCGTCACACGTGATGACGACATCCCAGCGCTCGCCGGGGTTGACGCCGAGGGTGTCGCACGTGAAGGCGGCGCCACCGAGCGGGTAGCCGTCCCGGGCCACGACCCGCATCGGCATCCCGTGGAGATGCCACGGATGCATCATGTTGCCCTCGTTCATGAACCGGATGACGACCGTGTCGCCCAGGTTGGCGACGATCGGCGCCGTCGCAGGGAAGCCCCGACCGTTGATCGTGAACCCGCCCAGCGCGTCGTTGCTGATCCAGACGATGTCCTGGGTCGCACCGTAGAGGCGGTCGTAGCGCTGTGCCGGGTCCTTCGGCTCGACGATGAAGGCCCCGAGGAGACCACGCCCGACCTGATCGGTGGCGTTGTGGTGCGAGTGGTACATGTGCGACCCGGGCGTGCGCGCGACGAACTCGTAGGTGAAGCTCGCGCCCGGCTCGATCGGCTCCTGGGTGATGTGCGGCACGCCGTCCATCGCATTCGGGAGCTTCTGGCCGTGGAAGTGGATGCCTGTCGACTCGTGCATGTTGTTCTTGAACGTCGCGCGGACCGTGTCGCCCTCGATGACCGTCAGTCGAGGACCCGGCCACGTCCCGTTGAACCCGAGGGCCTTGACGGGGTCCTTCTGCGCATCGACGCGGTGATCCATCTCCTCGATCGTGAGCTCGAAGACCTTGACGCCGTCCACGACCGTCGGCTCGAGCGGCTGGTTGCCGTAGCCCTCGACCTGGGTCGCCTCGCCGCTGAGGAACCGGTCGACGGCAGCCTTCGCCATCGCGTCGTGGTCGACCGGCGCACCCGACGGCGACGGCGACGCCGACGCGGCGGGCTCATGCGACGCGTCGTGGGAGGGCGCGACCGAGGGCGCCTGGCTGGCGACCGGCGGCGTCGTCGCCGCTGGTGCCGCGGTCGTCGTCCCGTAGACCCAGCCGGACGCGGACCCGGTCGTGGCCGGCGCGCAGGCGGCGATCGTCGCGGCGATGAGACCTCCGCCGGTCAGGGCGCCGGCACGCAGCAGGCCGCGGCGGGTCATCGCGCGGTCGAACGGAAGGGTGGAGTCGGGGACGGACGGTTCGGGTGCGGGCTGCATATCCATGGGCGGAGTATCCGGGTCGAGCCGACGGAGGTCCACATGCCGGTCGGCCTGCGGGGACGGTCCGTGTGGCACCTGCCGGGTCCGCCGCGTCGGCCGACCATCAGGGCCAAGGAGGCGATACCCATGAGGGCACTGCTCGCCGTTGACGGGTCGGACGCCTCGAACCGTGCGGTCGACGCCGCGGCGGCGATGGCGTGGCCCAAGGGTGCGACGCTCGAGATCGTCAGCGTCATCCCGACCGATGCCGAGCTCTTCGGTGGGCCATGGCCGGCGGCCGCGTACGTTCAGTCCGGCGAGGTCCGCGCAGAGCTCTCGAAAGAACTCGGCCGTCAGTTGGCGGGTGCAGCGGATACTGTCCGTCGACCTGGACTCGACGTCACGACGACGCTCGCGGAGGGCCGACCCGCATCCGACATCGTGCGTCGGGCCAACCAGGACGCCGTCGACCTCGTCATCGTCGGCGCTCGCGGCCACGGCACACTCGAGCGGATGGTGCTTGGCTCTGTGTCGGCCGAGGTTGTCGAGCGGGCACTGTGCCCGGTCCTCGTTGCGCGCGGTGCCGCGACAGGTCGGATCGTCGTCGGCGTTGACGGCTCGCTCGCCTCGCTGTTCGCCGTCGAGTTCCTGGGCGCCTGTGGGCTATGGCCGGACGCGACGGTTCGATCGACGACCGTCATCGACGTGCCGGCCGCCTGGTGGCTCGGCATCACGCCCGTCGATGCCGTGGTGTCGTCAGGCACGTATGTGTCCGTTCAGGCGGAAGCGACCGCTCATGCCTGGGACATGGCGAACGACGCTGTCGCTCGCCTTGCCGCGGACGGCTTCGTGGCCGATGCCGCGGTCCGCGAGGGCGATGCCGCCGGTGGCCTCATCGCGGAGGCCGCCACGTGGGGTGCCGGTCTGATCGTCGTCGGGACCCGGGGTCATGGGCTCATCAAGCGGCTCCTCATGGGGAGCACGGCCCGCAACGTCCTGTACCACGCACCCATGTCGGTCCTGATCGTCCGCCCGGGCGAAGACGGCGGCGATCCCGCTCCGAAAGGGGTGCATCGATGAGCCGGCCCTTGTGGGAATCGCCGACCGGGCAGCGAGCAACGCTCGCGACGTCGCCTTAGGTGACGATCACTCGCCGGGATGCGTCTTCAGACGGGCGACGTAAGCCGCCGCCTGCGCCCGTCGCTCGAGGTTGAGCTTGGAGAGGATCGAGCTGACGTAGTTCTTGACGGTCTTGTCCGAGAGGAAGATCTCCGCCGCGATCTCCTTGTTGGTCATGCCGTCGGCGACGAGCGCGAGGATCTTGCGCTCCTGCTGGGTCAGGGCGGCGAGCTCGTCCGGCTGGTCGGACGTGGCGATGCGGCGCATGCGCTCGAGGACCTTTCCGGTCACGGCCGGGTCGAGGAGTGACTCGCCGCGCCCGACCGCCTCGAGGGCGGCCACGAGGTCGCGCGCTCGCACCTGCTTGAGGAGGTACCCGCTGGCGCCGGCGATGATCGCGGCAAGGACCGCCTCTTCGTCCGGGTAGCTCGTGAGCATCATCACGCGGGTCGCGGGAAGGGTGGCCCGGATCTCGCGGCACGCCTCGATGCCCGAGCCGTCGGGCAGCCGGACGTCCATCACGACAAGGTCCGGCTGGAACCGGCCGGTCACCTCGATCGCCTCGGCGACCGTCCCCGCCTCGCCGACCACCTGAAAGCCCGGGCGGCGATCGAGCATCGCGACGAGTCCCTCGCGTACCACCTCGTGGTCATCGACGACCACGACGGTCAAGGTCCGCGGGGTGGTCGGCTCGGTCGTCATCGATGACCCTCGTTCGGTAGCGTGATCGAAATCGCCGTCCCCGACCCGGGTTCGCTCGAGACGTCGAGCTTCGCGCCGAGCCCGGTCGCCCGGGATCGCATGTTGGCGAGGCCCTGATGTCCCATCGGCGGGCTGGCGGACACGTCGAATCCGTGCCCATTGTCGCGCACCGAGAGGCGCAGGCTGCCGTCCGGATCGGCCGATGTCTCGACCCACACGCGCGACGCCGTCGCGTGGCGGACGACGTTGCTGAGCGCCTCGTTCACGATCCCGAGCAGGTGCGCGGTGACGTCAGGGGACGGTTCCCAGCCGGGCCCGTCGCGGACCAGCTCGATGTCGATCATCGAGTTGTGCCGGAACTCGTCGGTCAACGCGGCCAGCCCCTCATCGAACGACAGGCCGCCCAGCAGGTCCGGCCGAAGGCCGAAGATGAAATTGCGGATGTCGCGGATGGCCAGATGCAGGCTGTCGATCGCCCGCTCGACGCGGCGGACCACCTCGGCGGGGTCCTCCTCCATCAGGTCTGGCACGTCCTCGAGCGAGAGGCCGACGGCATAGATGTTCTGGATGATGCCGTCGTGGAGGTCCTTGCCGATTCGTTCGCGCTCCTCGATGACGGCCAGCGCCGCGACCAGCTCGTGCAGCCGGGCGTTCTCGATCGCGATCCCCGCGTGGCGCGCGAAGAACTCGACGACCTCCTCGTCGGCCTCGGTGAAGGGACCCCCACCGGCCTTGTCCGTGAAGTAGAGGTTGCCGACGGAGCGGCCCTTCACGCTGACCGGGACCCCCAGGAAGGTCGTCATCGGCGGATGGTTCGGCGGGAACCCGTACCGCCGCGGGTCGACGTTGATGTCGGGGATCCGGAATGGGCGGTTCTCCTCGATGATGAGTCCGAGGAAGCCATGGCCCCGTGGGATGGCGCCGATCCGCGCCCGGGTCTCGGTGTCCATGCCGCTCGTGATGAACCGCTCGATGACGCCGTGCTCATCGACGATCCCAAGGGCGGCGTAGCGGGCACCGACGAGCGGACGGACCTGGTCGACGATGACCTGGAGGACCTCCTCGACCGAGAGCACGCCGGCGACCGCACGCGTCGCGGCATCGAGCGCGTCGAAGACCTGGAGCTGGGTCAGATCGCCGGCACGGTCGGTCATCGCCGTCGAGCGTAGCAGCCGTCGTGGGCGATGGAGCTCGCGGGCGACCTCCGTCGCGCGGGCGCACACCCCTTGGTACGGCCACGGACGGGACGTGCGTGGGAGTGACACCGAGCGCAGGACCCGCGACGATGTCCGGACGTTGAGAGGCTCCACCATCCGACGCTTCCCGTTCCTGCTGATCGTCGCCGTGCTCATCGCCGGGGGACTGCTGACGGTCCCAGCCGGGGCCGTGCGCGCCGCGACGCTCCCGGATCCGCCCGGCGCGTGGCCCTCGGATCGTGTCGAGCTCGGCCTGGCCGATGCACCGGGCGGGGCCGCGTCGCTCCGGGCCTCGGCCGACTTCGCGTTCCGCTACCAGTACCTCGCCGGGGGCGTGAACACCGGCAATGGCTGGTCCACCTGGAACACGAACGGCCAGTTCGTGACGTGGTACGTCGAGGACTCCGCTGACCACGGCATGACCCCAGTGTTCCCGTACTACATGCTCCTGCAGTCGAACCCGTCGAGCGGCGGCGATGAGAAGGCCAGGGACCTCTCCAACCTCGCCAACGCGTCCACGATGGCCGCCCTGTACGCGGACCTCCGGCTGTTCTTCCAGCGGGCGGCAGGCAGCACCACCGTCGTCCTCCACGTCGAGCCGGACCTGTGGGGCTACATCGAGCAGGCCTCGAGCGGCGACGACGCGACGACGATCCCGGCCGCGGTCGCGAGCTCCGGCGACAGTGATCTGGCCGGCCTGCCGAACAACGCCTCGGGGTTCGCCCGGGCCGTCGTCCGCCTTCGCGACCTCTACGCCCCGAACGTGCTGCTGGCCTATCACCTCTCGGTCTGGGGCACGAACTGGGACATCGCGTACTCGAACAGCCCCGATGCGCAGGTCGACGAGCTGGCCGGCCGGGCGGCCGATTTCTACGGGTCCCTTGGTGCCGACTTCGATCTCACGTTCACCGACATCGCCGATCGCGATGCGTCCTTCAAGGAGCTCGTCTACGGGGACGGCGGCGCATCTCGCTGGGATGGCGCTGACTTCGTCCGGTACGCGCGGTTCATCGCCGGCTATGTCGCGG
Organism: uncultured Chloroflexia bacterium; assembly: GCA_963704775.1. Lineage (GTDB taxonomy): Bacteria > Chloroflexota > Limnocylindria > Limnocylindrales > CSP1-4 > SPCO01. The sequence goes on from CAVPHR010000001.1 coordinate 1,480,699, forward strand.
GGACGGGACACCGCGTCGTCGTCTGGCAGATCCCCCTCGGCAACACGAAGATGCGCTCGCAGAACAACACCTGGGGCCACTACCAGGACAACCGCGCGGAGTGGTTCCTCGAGGATCCGGGCGGCACCCACCTCGCACTGTGGCGCGACGCCGGGGTCGTGGCCCTCCTCTTCGGCGGTGGCGCGGGCGGCACGACCTGCGCTTGCGACGGAGAAAGCGACGGCGTCACCAACCCGGCCGCCATCAACGGCAACAGCCGGGTCGCGCTCTCGGCCGACGACGATGGCGGCTACTTCAAGGAACGGGCCGGCGCCTACTACGCGTCCGGCGGCCTCAGCCTCGTGTCCGGGTCGCCCGCGCCACCGGTCACGCCGCCGCCGCCGAACCCACCGATCAAGTGGTCGAGGACGGCCTCGGTCAAGCCGACGAGCGTCACCCGCAAGCACTCGGTCACGCTGACCATCCGCGTCAGTGCCTCGCGGGCGACCAAGGCGATGGTCGACATCCGCGTCTACGACCCGAAGGGCAAGCGCGTCTTCCGGCGCTACTACGACGCCCGGTCGTTCACGGCCGGCGTGCGACGGACCTTCAAGCCGACCTTCTACGTCTCGTCTGCCCGCCGCCTCGGCACGTACCACATCACCATCCGCATCTACACGGTCGGCGGCAAGAAGCTGCTCTCGAGGAAGCCGGACGCGGCGACCTTCCGCGTCAAGCGCTGAGGCGGGCCCGCAGCTCCGCGGCCGTCGGCGGATCCGCGCCCATACGCTCACACGTCATCGCCCCGGCCGTGGTGGCGACACGCAGGATCTCGCGCCAGGCATCGTCCGAGAGTGCCCCGAGCCGTCGCGGATCCAGGCCCGCCCTCTCATCGAGCGCGAACAGGAGGCCGGCCATGCACGCGTCGCCGGCGCCGATCGTGTCGACGACCTCGACGCTGGGCGCCTCGACGTCGAGCGGCGGCCGCCCCGCCCGATAGAGCGTCGCCCCGCCCGCGCCGCGGGTGACGACGGTCGGGCCGGCGCGGCCCATCGGTGCCGCATCCGGCGTGTCGGTGCCCAGCTCGCGCAGGTCCGCCTCGCTCGCTTTGACGAGATCCGCGAACCCGACCGCCCGTCGCACCCGATCAAGGTAGGTCGGCCAGTCGTCGACGACGTCACGCCGGACGTTCGGGTCGAACGACAGGAACACGCTCCCGTGGAGGCGCTCCATCAAGTCGACCAACCGGCGGCCGCCAGGCTCGAGACCGAGCGCTGCCGATCCCACGTGCAGGACGTCGAGTCGTGCCCAGGCCTCGCGGGAGACGGCCGCGGGGTCGTACCCGCGATCGGCCGTGCCGGTCCATCGAAAGTCGTACACGGCCTCGTCACCGACGCGACCGACCACAGCCACCGCGGTGGGTTCCGGGCCCCATTGCAGGAGCGACTCGCCGATGCCCTCGGCCGCCAGCCGATCGTGTAGCAGGCGTCCATGGGCATCGGTCGACAGCCGTCCGGCGAACGACGTGTCCAGCCCGAGCCGGGCCAGCCCGACTGCGACGTTGAATGGCGATCCACCCGGCCGGGCGGTGGGCTCGTCGGAGTCGCCCGAATTGCCCGAACCGCCCTCGATGAGATCGACGAGCGCCTCGCCGGCGCTGGCGATCCGCGTGGCATGCGCTGCTGGCATCGCGTATCCCGACTCGATCTCAGAGGTGGGCGGCGCTCTCGAGCCGTCGTCGGTCGACCGTCTCGAGCTGGAACGTCGAGTGCTCGACATCGAAGTCGCCGGCGAGACACGCGCACAGCTCGTCGAGGACCCGCGCGGGCTCCGCGCCCGGCGTCAGCACGACGTGGGCCGAGATCACCGGGAGGCCGCTGGTGATCGTCCACGCATGGAGGTCGTGGACGTCGGCGACGCCCTCGGCGCCGATGATGTGCGCGCGGACGTCATCGAGCCGCATCCCGCGCGGCGTCGCCTCCAGCAGGACGTCGATCGCTTCGCGCAGGAGGCCGACGGTCCTGGGCACGATGAGGATGGCGACGACGATCGACGCGACCGCGTCCGCCTGCTGCCAGCCGGTCACCGCGAGCAGCACGGCCGCGACGATCACTGCAACGGACCCGAAGAGGTCGCCCAGGACCTCCAGGTACGCTCCGCGGACGTTGAGCGAGCCCGCCGCCGACCGTCGCAGCAGCACGACCGTCGCCCCGTTCGCGACGAGGCCGACGACGCCGAGGGCGAGCATGAGTCCGCCCTGGACCTCGGGCGGGTCGTCGAGGCGGCCGATCGCCGAGACCAGGATGAATGCCGCGACGCCGACCAGCAGGACGGCGTTCGCCACCGCGGCGAGGATCTCCGCGCGGTAGTAGCCGAACGTTCGCCCGTCGGTCGCCGGCCGGCCCGCGATCCACATCGCCGCCAGCGAGAGCCCGATGCCCGTGACGTCGGTCAGGACGTGGCCCGCATCCGCGAGGACCGCCAGGCTGTTCGCAGCGATCCCGCCGATCACTTCGACGATCAGCAGCGCCACGGCGATGCTGAAGGCCATCGTCAGGTGGCGTCGATCGGTCGCGCGTCCGAGCACATGGGGCATCGCCGGGGTAGACCTCGATCTCGTGTTCCGACGGTCAGCGTGCATCGTGCCGCGCCGCTCGTCCAAGACCCCGATGGTACGGCCGGACCGCCAAGCGGGCGCACGCGGCGGACGCGCGAGCGACGCTGCTAGCATCGCCGCCAGGATGGGACAGACGCGCTACGACTTCGTCATCGTCGGTGGCGGCTCGGCGGGGAGCGCGCTGGCCAACCGCCTGAGCGCGGATCCTGCGACGCGGGTGCTCGTCCTCGAGGCCGGGCGCTCGGACTGGCGGATCGACCCGTTCATCCACATGCCGGCCGCCCTGACGTTCCCGATCGGCAGCCCGTACTACGACTGGATGTACGAGTCCGAGCCCGAGCCGTTCATGCACGGCCGGCGGATCTACCACGCCCGCGGCAAGGTCCTCGGCGGCTCCTCGAGCATCAACGGCCAGATCTTCCAGCGTGGCAACGCCCTCGACTACGAGCGCTGGGCCGCCGACGCCGGGATGGAGACGTGGGACTACGCCCACTGCCTGCCGTACTTCAAGCGCATGGAGACGTGCCTGGCGGCCGCGCCCGACGACCCGTACCGCGGGCACACCGGGCCGCTGGTCCTCGAACGGGGCCCCGCGACGAACCCGCTGTTCACGGCGTTCTTCGCCGCGTGCCAGGAGGCCGGCTACCACCTGACCGACGACGTGAACGGCTACCGGCAGGAGGGATTCGCGCCGTTCGACCGGAACATCCACCGCGGCCGACGGCTCAGCGCCGCGCGCGCCTACCTGCACCCGATCATGGGCAAGCGCCGGAACCTCACGGTCCGGACGTCCACCTTCGTGACCGCGATCCACGTCGAGGGGTCACGTGCGGTTGGCGTCGAGATCGAACGCCACGGCGGCGGCACGGAGACCATCGGGGCTGGCGAGGTGATCCTGGCCGGCGGCGCGATCAACTCGCCGCAGCTCCTGCTGCTCAGCGGCATCGGCCCGGCCGCCGACCTGGAGGCACTCGGCATCCCGGTCGTGGCCGACCTGCCCGGTGTCGGTGAGAACCTCCAGGACCATCTCGAGGTCTACATCCAGTACAAGAGCCTCCAGCCGGTCTCGATGCAGCCGACGGCGACGCAGAAGTGGCGACGACCGTTCATCGGGGCGCAGTGGCTGTTCCTGCGCAGCGGGCCCGGCGCGACCAACCACTTCGAGGGTGGCGGGTTCGCGCGGAGCAACGACGACGTCGCGTACCCGAACCTCATGTTCCACTTCCTGCCCCTCGCTATCCGGTACGACGGCAGCGCCGGGGCGCCCGGACATGGCTACCAGGTGCACGTCGGGCCGATGTACTCCGACGCCCGTGGCACGATCAAGCTCAAGACCACGGACCCGCACGACCATCCGGCCCTGCGCTTCAACTACCTCTCCACCGAGCAGGACCGGCGGGAATGGGTCGAGGCCGTCCATGTGGCGCGCGGCATCCTCAACCAGCCCGCGATGGCGCCGTACAACGGCGGCGAGACGTCGCCGGGCGTGGCGGTGACCACCGATGACGAGATCCGCGATTGGGTCGCGCGCGATGCGGAGACCGCGCTCCACCCGTCCTGCACGGCGCGCATGGGCGTCGACAGCGCATCGGTCGTGGATCCGCTGACCATGCGCGTCCACGGCCTGGACGGCCTGCGCGTGGTCGACGCGTCGGTCATGCCGTACGTCACGAACGCGAACATCTACGCCCCCGTGATGATGCTCGCCGAGAAGGCCGCCGACGTCATCCTCGGCAACGAGCCGCTGCCGCCCGAGCACGTCGACTTCTACCGGCACCGGCCGGCCTGAGGCCCGCCCGCCGGGGCAGTCGCCGAGCCCTGCGCCGACGGACCCTCGGCGCGCCCGACTGGACGGATGTCCATCCCCAACCGATGACGCACGTCCGCAGTCCCGGCCGCCGCGCGCCTCGACCATCGCCGTGACCCCCATTCCTCCCTCAGATCCAACCTCAAGGAGCACGGCCTTGGAAGCGTTTCGCCCTCGCCGCCACGATCTCTTGGACCCTTTCGACCTGGCGGCCTTCCGAGCCGAACTCCAGGGCGAGCTGATCCTCCCCGGCGGCACCGACTACGACACCGCCCGACACGCCCACAACACGATCTATGACCGCCGGCCCACGTTCATCGTGAAGGCCGCCGGTGCGGGCGACGTGGCACGGACCGTGGTCCTGGCACGGGACGCGGGCATGGAGCTCGCGGTGCGGAGCGGCGGCCACAGCGTCGCCGGCCACAGCACTGTCGATGACGGGATCGTGCTCGATCTCTCGGGCATGAAGGGGCTCCATATCGATGCCGAGCGACGAACGGCGTGGGCCCAGCCCGGCTTGACCGCGGGCGAGTACACGGCAGCGGCCGCGGCGCACGGCCTTGCCACCCCGTTCGGCGACACCGGCTCCGTCGGCATCGCCGGCCTGACGCTCGGCGGCGGTATCGGCTTCCTCGTCCGCAAGTACGGCCTCGCCATCGACGCGCTGCAGGCCGTCGAGATCGTGACGGCCGATGGTCGTCTGATCACGGCCAATGCGGACCACCATCCGGACCTCTTCTGGGCGGTCCGCGGGGGCGGCGGCAACTTCGGCGTCGTCACCCGCTTCCAGTTCAAGCTGTACCCGGTCGAGACCGTCCTTGGCGGCGCGCTCTTCCTGCCCCCGACGGCCGACGTGCTGAACAGCCTCGTCCCGATCGCCGCGAACGCCCCCGAGGAGCTCTCGACGATCTCGTTCCTGATGGCGATCCCGCCGGTCCCGTTCGTCCCGGCCGAGCGGCATGGCGAGCTGGCCCTCATCGTGATGTTCGTCTGGAGCGGGGATCCCGCCGACGGCAACGCGGCCCTCGAGCCATTCCGGCAGGTCGCGGCGCCGATCGCGGAAGCGGTCATGCCGATGCCCTATCCGGGCATCTACCAGTTCACCGAGGGTGGCGGGGCGCCCGGTCGCGGCGTCGTCCGCTCGCGGTTCATGAACGCCCTGAGCGATGCCTCGATCGAGTCGATCCTGTCGGCGATGGCAGTCGCGTCGCCCTCGGCGATCGTCCAGATCCGCGTCCTTGGTGGCGCGATGGCCCGTGTCCCGGTCGCGGAGACGGCCTTCGCCCATCGGTCGGCGCCCATCATGGTCGCGATCATCGACCACTACGAGGATCCCGCGTCGGACGCCACTGAGCTCGCATGGACCGAGGCACTGCACGAGGCGCTCGCGCCGGACGCGTCAGGCGTGTACTCCAACTTCCTGCAGGACGAGGGCGAGGATCGCCTTCGCGACGCCTATCCGGCCGGCACGTACGAGAGGCTCGCCGCGATCAAGCGCCGCTACGACCCGACCAACTTCTTCCGCCTCAACCAGAACATCCGCCCGGCCGGCAATCCCGGCTGACGCCCTTCCCGGTCTATCCAGGACGCCGCCGGCTCGGGGGAGCCGGCGGCGTCCGTATGTCCGGCGGTGCTGAACTCCGCCAGATGCGCCCCGCGCGGAGCCGTAGGCGCCCTGCACCTGTGCCACGGCCGCGGCTGCGGCGCCGGCGAAGCATCTGGCTGCGTGGGATCTGGTGTCGTTCGCCCGGATCGAGACCGTCAGGCCGCCTAGCGCTCCGGCCCAGGTTCATTTGGCGGAGAGGTCGGCTCGACCTCGTCACTTGCCGGTGGCTCCACGGGCGTCTCGGCGTCGTCAACCGGCGCCTCGGCGACAGGCTCGTCTCCGGGTTCCGCGGCGACCGCGGCTCCGGCCGCGACCGCGGCGCCGGTCGCTCCACCCGCCCGCGCCCGGTCACGGATCCAGTAGCCGAGCGCTCCGGTGACCGCCGCGAGGGCGATGATCAGGACGAGCAACAGAAGGGGGCTGCCGCCCGACGATGAGGTCGGCTCGCCCGGGATCGCCGCGATCGTCGGACGCGGCGTGGGGCTCGGACTGGGCGATGGACTTGCTGTCGGCTCGGGCGTCGGACTTGGTGTGGGCTCGGGCGTCGGCGTGGCGGTCGGTTCCGGCGTTGGCGTAGGTGTCGGGGTCGACTCCGGCGTCGGTGTCGGGGTGGGTGTCGGCGTAGGCGTCGGTGTCGGGGTGGGTTCCGGCGTGGGTGTCGGGGTGGGTGTCGGCGTAGGCGTCGGTGTGGGTGTCGGCGTCGGTGTCGGAGTCGGGGTGGGCTCCGGCGTGGGCGTAGGTGTCGGTGTTGGTTCAGGTGTCGGTGTCGGCTCGGGCGTCGGCGTGGGCTCCGGTGTCGGTGTCGGCGTGGGCTCAGCCGTGGGTTCGGCAGTCGGCGATGGTTCCGTGCTCGCCGACGCCGACGCCGACGCCGACGCCGATGGCGACGGGACCGGGCAGCCGCTCGGACCCGCCGCCTCGATGTTCGCTTCGATCTCGTCGATCTTTGGTCCGAGCGCGGCCGCTGCGTCGATGTCTGCCTGGATCCCCGCCACGTCGCCAGCCTCGATCCGCGAGCGCAGGTCGGGGACCAGGGCGGCCAGGTCGTCGACGACCGCGGCGAGCTTGTCGCGGAGCTCCGGGTCGTCGCCGCGCGGGAGCGCGGCCAGCGCGATCTGGATGGCCCGAAGCGCCCGATCGAGTTGATCGAGGTATTCGAGTGCCGTCGCGCGCTCCGGACTCGTCGGATCCGCGATCGCCTCGGCGTCCGCGGCGGCGACCTTCGTCAGCGCGACATCGACAGCCTCGACGGCCGCCTGCGCAACGCACAACTCGGGCGTTTCCGCGGACCTGAGGGCCTGTCGCTGCTCCTCGGTGCACGCCCCGACGACGAGGGCGAACGCGAGCAGCGCGAGGAGCCAGGTCGGTCGGCGGGTCACGGGGCGGAATCGTAGCAGGCGTGGACGATCCCGCGTGTGCGACCGCCGTACAATCGCCGTCCGACCGTGCACGCGAACAGGACGGACAGGGGAGGCGACATGAGCGAACTGATCGTTGCGAGCTTCACCGACGACACGACCGCTGGAGCCGCATTGGACGCCATCCGGCGTCTCAAGAGTGCCGGCCTTGCGTCCATCGAGGATGCGGCGGTCATTCGCAAGGACGACGACGGCAAGACCCGGGTCAAGAACACGCTCGATTCCGCGACGGTCGGTGGCGCGGCCGTTGGGGCATTCCTCGGCGCGGTCCTCCTGGTCTTCTTCCCGTTGCTCGGGCTCGTCGGCGGCGCGGTCGCAGGGGGGCTGGTCGGGCACTCGCTCGGCCGCCATGTCGAGAAGTCGTTCGTCGACGATGTGTCGAAGCAGCTCGAGGCTGGCCAGTCCGCCCTCTTCGTGCTGCTGGCCAGCGACAACGTCGACGCCGTGGTCGCCGCTCTCCGACCGATCGAAGGCGGGACCCTCGTGCAGACCACCCTCGATCCCGAGCTCGAGCAGGCCCTGGCCGAGGCGCTGAAGTAGCCGACGACCGCGCGTCCTGATGCGCATCGGGATCGTCCTCCCGATCGAGGAGGCGCACGACGGGACGACGCCCGCGTACTCCACGATCCGGGAGATGGCCGTCGCGGCCGAGGCGGGCGGTCTCGATTCGCTCTGGGTCTACGACCATCTCCTGTTCCGGTTCGAGGGCGAGGGGGAGAGCGGCATCCATGAGTGCTGGACGATCCTCGCCGCCATCGCCGACGCCACCGCGCGGGTGGAACTCGGCACGATCGTCATGTGCACGACGTTCCGCAACCCGGGCGTGCTCGCCAAGATGGCCGCGACGCTCGACGACATCAGCGGCGGCCGGCTGATCCTCGGCATCGGCGCGGGCTGGCACGACCCGGAGTACGAGGCGTTCGGGTATCCCGACCGACCACAAGGTGGGCCGGTTCGACGAGGCGTTCACGATCATCCGCGACCTCATCCGCGACGGCCGGGCGGACCTCGACGGCACGTACGTCCAGGCGCGAAACGCCGTGCTTCGACCGCCTGCCCGACCCGACATGCCGATCCTCATCGCGGCCAAGCGTCCGCGGATGCTCGAGCTCACCGCCCGCCATGCCGACGCCTGGAACCTCGCCTGGTTCGGGTTGCCGGACGAACGCCTCGCACGGGTCCGCGGCGAGCTCATGGCGGCCTGCGCGCGCGTCGGGCGCGACCCGGCCAGCCTCGCGATCACGGTCGGGGTCAACGTCCGCTACCCGGATCTCACCGATCACGAGGAGGAGGGCCCGGCGCTCACCGGTGACGCCGATGCGATCGCGGCCGGGCTCGCCGCGCACGCCGCCGACGGGACCGATCACGTCATCGCCGCGCTCGATCCGAGCACGCCGGAGTCGCTGGCGCGGTTCCTCGAGGCGGTCGCTCGTTACCGTGCGGCCCAGCCGGCAGGAACGCCGGCGTAAGACCCCGGCCGCGAGGCCGAGTCAGGGCCTACAGGTGGGCCGGGGCGAACCCGCTGTCCACGGGGGCCGGGCGCACGACCTCGTACGGCACGACCATGACGTACTTGCCCGCGAGGTTCGCCGCCCATCGCTGGAAGTTCCAGATCGATCGCGTGCGACGCGGCACGAACTGGCGGCCGAGCTGCTTGGGCGGTGAGTGCCTCGCCCGGTCTCGGGCTCGGACCCCAGACCCGCGAGCCGTACGGGTAGAGCGGATCGTCGACGTTGGCCGACGTGACCCTGAAGTCGTCGGTGAGCACGGGTCGGCGGTGGCCCCGAAGCCGCTCATGACCCAGGCGTGCCGGCCGTGCCAGATGAGCAGGCCGACCGGCCGGCCAGTGGTGCGCATCGCCTTCGCCGCGATGCGGAGCGCGCCCGCGAGCGTCTTCGACCCGGCGAGCTTGTAGGGCCCGGCGCCCTGGATGTTGAGGCCCGCCGCCCAGCCCGGACACGCTCGCACCCTGGCGCTGCGTCCCGTCGGGCCGCGGGCCGCTCCATCCCCGCGCGAGCTTCTGGAGCCGGAGCTGGGTCTTCGCGGACCGGTCGCGACCCGGCTCGATCATGTTCAGCATCATCTGCATGCTCGCGCCGACGCACTGGACGAAGTTCGTCTGCGCGACGAAGTCGGCGCGAACCCCGAGATCGAGCGTGTACGTGCGCGCGCCGATGTCGGGGCCGGCGTCGACAGAGCAGCAGCGAGCCGACCAGCAGGCCAGCGCAGCGAGGCGGCGCGGGGCGGCGGGCGACGCGGACGTCATCGCTTCACGATACGACGGAATGCCGAGCGTGGTTCCCGGACCTTAGTCCTCGGCCAGGTTCGGGGCCAGCCAGCGGGCCATCGTGTCGACGGACATCACCTTGCGCCGCGCGTAGTCCTCGAGCTGGTCGCGGCCGATCCGCCCGAGCCCGAAGTAGGCCGACTGCGGATGCCAGAAGTAGTAGCCGCTGACCGATGCGCCCGGCAGCATGGCGAACGACTCGGTCAGCCGCATCCCGACCCGTTGCTCCGCCTCGAGCCAGTCGAACAGCGGTCCCTTCTCGGTGTGGTCAGGGCAGGCCGGGTAGCCGGGGGCCGGGCGGATGCCCTGGTAGCGCTCGGCGATGAGGTCCTCGTTGGTCAGCGCTTCGTCGCCGCGTAGCCCCACAGCTCGCGCCGGACGATCTCGTGGAGGCGCTCCGCGAAGGCCTCGGCCAGGCGGTCGGCCAGGGCGCTGGCCAGGATCGCCGAGTAGTCGTCGTTGGCGGCCTTGAACTCCGCGACGAGGCTCTCGAGGCCGTGCCCGGTGGTCACCGCGAAGCCGCCGACGTAGTCGACGATCCCGGTCTCGCGCGGCGCCGTGTAGTCGGCGAGGGCCAGGTTCGGGCGACCGGGCGGCTTGACCATCTGCTGGCGCAGCGTGTGGATCGTGCCGACGTGGCCGGTCCGCCTCTCGTCGGTGTACAGCTCGATGTCGTCGCCGACGCTGTTCGCCGGCCAGAAACCGACGACGCCGTTCGCCTGGAGGCGACGCTCCCGCACGATCCGCTCCAGGAGCGCGATCGCATCGTCATGCAGGGAGCGGGCGGCCGGTCCGAGGACCGGATGGGTCAGGATCGCCGGGTACAGGCCGTTCATCTCCCAGGTCGCGAAGAACGGCGTCCAGTCGATCCGGTCGACGAGCTCCTCGAGCGGGTGGTCGGTGATGGTCTTGACGCCGAGGAATGTCGGCCGCGGCGGGACCACGTCGGTCCAGTCGACCACGAGGCGCTGGCGACGCGCCTCGGCGATCGGATGCCGGGCGATCTTCTCCTCGCGGGCGCCACGCTCCCGCCGGAGCGTCTCGTACTCCTCGCGGATCCCGGCCGCGAACTCCACGCGCCGGTCGACGTCGACGAGGGCCGCCGCGACGCCGACCGCTCGCGAGGCATCGGCGACGTGCACGACCGCGCCGTGGTACTGGGGCTCGATCTTGACCGCGGTGTGGGTCCGCGACGTCGTCGCGCCGCCGATGAGCAGCGGCAGCTCGAAGCCCTCGCGCTCCATCTCGCCCGCGACGTGGCGCATCTCCTCGAGCGATGGGGTGATGAGCCCGGACAGCCCGATCAGGTCGGCGTCCACCTCGCGCGCGGTCTCGAGGATCCGCTGCACCGGGACCATGACCCCGAGATCGATGACCTCGTAGTTGTTGCAGGCGAGGACCACGCCGACGATGTTCTTGCCGATGTCGTGGACGTCGCCCTTGACCGTGGCCATGACGATCCGGCCGTTCGTCCGCGCCGCGCCGGGCTGGCGCTCGGCCTCGATGAACGGGACGAGGTGGGCGACGGCCTTCTTCATGACCCGGGCGCTCTTGACCACCTGGGGCAGGAACATCTTGCCCGCGCCGAACAGGTCGCCGACGACGTTCATGCCGTCCATCAGCGGACCTTCGATGACCTCGATCGGGCGGGTCGCCGCCTGGCGCGCCTCCTCGGTGTCCTCGACGATGAACGCGTCGAGGCCCTCGACGAGCGCGTGCGTCAGCCGCTCGTTGACCGGCAGCTCCCGCCAGGCGAGGGCGTCGCCGCCGGGCCCGACCGCGTTCGCCCGCTCCCCGGCGTACTGATCCGCGACGGCGAGGAGGCGTTCCGTGGCATCGGGTCGGCGGTCCAGCACGACGTCCTCGGCAAGGTCGCGCAGGGTCGGCTCGATGTCGTCGTAGATCGCGAGCGCCCCGGCGTTGACGATGCCCATGTCCATGCCGGCCGCGATGGCGTGATAGAGGAAGACCGAGTGGATGGCCTCGCGGATCGGGTCGTTGCCGCGGAACGAGAACGAGACGTTCGAGACGCCGCCCGACACCAGCACGCCCGGCAGGCTGGCCTTGATGCGGCGCGTGGCCTCGATGTAGGCGAGCGCGTACTGGGCGTGCTCCTCGATGCCGGTCCCGATCGCGAAGATGTTCGGGTCGAGGATGATGTCCTCAGGCTCGAAGCCCGACGACCTCGGTCAGCAGCTTGTATGCGCGCTTGCCGATCGCGACCTTGCGGTCGGCGGTGTCCGCCTGGCCCTGCTCGTCGAACGCCATGACGACGACCGCTGCGCCGTAGCGCCGGCACAGCCGGGCGTGCTCCAGGAACGGCTCCTCGCCCTCCTTGAGCGAGATCGAGTTCACGACCCCGCGGCCCTGGATGCACTTGAGCCCGGCCTCGATGACCTCCCAGCGCGACGAGTCGAGCATGACCGGCACCGCGCTGATGTCGGGCTCCGACGCGATGAGGTTCAGGAAGCGGGTCATCGCCGCGACCGAATCGAGCATCGCCTCGTCCATGTTCACGTCGATGATCTGGGCGCCCGCATCGACCTGCTGGCGGGCGACCTCGACCGCCTCGTCGTAGCGGTCCTCGAGGATGAGCTTCGCGAACCGGCGCGAGCCGGTGACGTTGGTCCGCTCGCCGACGTTGACGAAGACGCCGCCGGGCTGCGGGATCGCGAGCGCCTGGAGGCCGGACAGCCGAGTCTTGCGCTGCGACCGACCGGGACGGGTCTCGGCGGAACCCCCGCGACGGCCTCCGCGATCGCCCGGACGTGGGCCGGGGTCGTGCCGCAACAGCCGCCCGCGATGTTGATCAGGCCGTCGCGCGCGAACTGGCCGAGGAGCTGGGCCGTGGTCTCGGGCTGTTCGTCGTAGCCGCCGAACTCGTTGGGCAGGCCGGCGTTCGGGTAGGCGCTGATCGGCAGCCCGGCGATCCGCGACAGGTCGGCGATGTGGCCGCGCAGCTGCTTCGCGCCCAGCGCGCAGTTCAGTCCGACCGCGATCGGCCGGGCGTGCATGACCGAAGTCCAGAACGCCTCGACGGTCTGGCCCGACAGCGTCCGGCCGGAGGCGTCGGTGATGGTCCCCGAGATGATCAGCGGGATGCGGCCGCCGGCCGCGTCGTAGGCGGCCTCGACGCCGAAGATCGCCGCCTTCGCGTTGAGCGTGTCGAAGATCGTCTCGATGACGAGCAGGTCCGCGCCGCCCGCGATGAGGCCCTCGGCCGCCTCCTGGTACGCCTCCGCGAGCTCGTCGAACGTCACGTTGCGGGCGCCCGGGTCCTCGGCCTTCGGTGAGATCGAGGCCGTCCGGTTGGTCGGGCCGAGGGCGCCCATCACGTAGCGCGGCCGGCCCGGGTCGGCGGCCTCGGCGAGGTCGGCTGCTTGGCGCGCGAGGCGCGCCGCCTCGTGGTTCATCTCGCGGACGTAGTCGATTAGGCCGTAGTCCGCCTGCGCGATGCGGGTGGCGGTGAAGGTGTTGGTCTCGATGATGTCCGCGCCGGCATCGAGGTAGGCGCCGTGGATCGCAAGCACGATGTCCGGGCGGACGAGCGACAGGAGGTCGCTGTCGCCGCGCAGGTCGTGCGAGTGATCCTTGAACCGCTCGGCACGGTAGTCCGCCTCCTCCAGGCCGTAGCTCTGGATGAGCGTGCCCATCGCGCCGTCCATGACCACGATCCGCTCGCGCAGCAGGTCCGTCAGACGGGCAAGGCGAGTCGACCGCGTGAACGGCGACGCCGGCGCGGATGCGCCTCGGGCACCCGTCGCGGCGGTGAGGGCTGGATCGGTGGCGACGCTCGTGATACTGCTCCGTGCTCTCGAACGGGGAGTGTACCCGTGGTGGTCGGACCGGTCAGTCGTGCTCGATCCGCCGCGGCGTCAGGCGGGGACCGTACTTCGGCGCGTAGAGGCCGCTCAGCTCCAGCAGCCGGACGACCCGGGCGCGCTCGCCGCGCCACGGTTCGAGCAGCTCCAGCATCCGCGCGTCGTCCCCGCGCGGCTCCCTGGCCAGCGCCCAGGCGACGAGGTTGGGCAGGTGGAAGTCGCCGACGCTGACGGCGTCGGGGTCGCCGAGGGCCCGGACCGCGACCTCTGCCGCCGTCCATGGGCCGATCCCCGGGATCGACATGAGCCGCGCCTGCGCCTGGTCGGGCGGCAGCTCCGTGACGGCCTCGAGCCACGCCGCGCGTTTGGCGACCCGCCTGATGACGTCGGCGCGCCGCTGCTCCACCCCGAACGGGTGGTAGGCGTAGTAGGGGAGCGTCGCGAGGACGTCGGCCGTCGGGGGCAGCCGAAGGCGGAGCGACGGCGGACCGGGAGCCGGCTCGCCGTGGGTCGCGATGAGACTTCGCCAGGCCCGCCGCGCCGCGTCGCCGGTGACCTTCTGTTCGAGGATGGCCGGGACGAGCGACTCCATCACGGCACCGCTCCGGGTCAGGCGGACGCCGGGAAACCGTCGCGCGAGCTCGTGGACGAGGCGATGGTGGTCCCCGATGGGTCCCCATCGCCGGTCGAGCCCGAGCAGGGCCGGGACCGCCGCGAGGGCTGCGTCAGCGCCGGGTCCCCACGCCTCGGCCTGCACGTGGCCCTTCGCCTGGACGAGCGCGACCGTCGCCGGGCCGTCCGCGGTCCTGGTCGCGCGCCAGGCACGGCCGGGCGCCATCCTGAGTGTCGGATCGCCCGTGCCGCGACGGAGCGGCGCCAGTGTCCGGGGGAGGTCGAACGCCCCGTCGTAGGGGAAGGTCGCGCTGGGCACGCAGGCAGTCTGTCACGGTTTCGCAAGGCATCCGCGCGCCACCCGAAGGGCTACGGAGGGAAACGATGGTACGGTTGTCTAGACGTGCGACACCCCAGGGTCGTCGCGAGCGTGGCGCTCATCGCCGTGCTTGCCACCGTCGCTTTCCCCGGTTCGGCCGGGTCACGGGTCCCCAGCCCGTTCGACCAGCCGGACGTTGATCTCTACCACGAAGCTGAGATGGCGGCTGCTGTCCGCGGGCCAGCGATGACGACCGAACCCCTAGATCCGGGAGCCCGTTCCGACGGGATCCTGGACCCGGCCTCGACGATGTTCGAGCCGACCCACGCAACGGAGCCGCCACAGGCTCGGTCGGGTGCTGCCCTGCCCAAGGTGAACGCCAAGTCGAAGCTCCGCAATCCGTGGCGCACCGATGACGACGTGTCGTGGTACGGCCCAGGCCTGTACGGCAACGGCACCGCGTGCGGCCAGACCCTGACCAGGGGCCTCGTCGGGGTGGCCCACCGGACGCTGCCGTGCGGCACCCTCATCGAGTTCCGCAACCCGCGCAACGGCCGCGTGGTCACGGCCGCCGTCGTCGACCGTGGGCCGTTCGTCAACGGCCGGGTCTGGGACTTGTCGCACGGCCTGTGCGACAAGCTCAACCACTGCTACACCGGCACCCTGCAGTGGCGGTACGGCAAGGCGGGCTGACGCCTCGGACTGACCATTCCCCGGAACCGAACCCCGACGCCCGCGCCCCGACGTGCACACTAGCGACCCCCTCGTATCGGTTCGGAGGCACGTGACATGCGGATCCTCGTCGTCGGCGCGGGCGGCGTCGGCAGCTCGGTCGTCCCGATCGCCGCGCGTCGCGACTTCTTCGAGCACATCGTCGTCGCCGACTACGACCCGGCGCGCGCCGAGCGGACGGTGGCCGGGCTCGGTGACGACGTCCGGTTCACGGCGGCTCGTGTCGACGCCTCGAAGGCCGACGACGTCGCCGCGCTCGCGCGCGAGCACCGCATCACCCACGTCCTGAACGCGGTCGACCCGCGCTTCGTCATGCCGATCTTCGATGGGGCGTTCGCGGCCGGCGCCGACTACCTCGACATGGCCATGTCGCTGTCCCACCCGCACCCGGACAAGCCACACGAAGAATCGGGCGTCAAGCTCGGGGACGAGCAGTTCGCCAGGGCCGATGCCTGGGCGTCCGCCGGGCGGCTCGCCCTCGTGGGCATCGGCGTCGAGCCCGGGCTCTCGGACGTCTTCGCTCGATACGCGGCCGATCACCTGTTCAGCGAGATCGACGAGGTCGGCGTCCGGGACGGCGCGAACCTCGTCGTCGACGGCTACGACTTCGCGCCGTCGTTCTCCATCTGGACGACGATCGAGGAGTGCCTGAACCCGCCCGTCATCTGGGAGCGGGACCGGGGCTGGTTCACGACGCCGCCCTTCAGCGAGCCCGAGACGTTCGACTTTCCCGAGGGGATCGGGCCGGTCGAATGCGTGAACGTCGAGCACGAGGAGGTCCTGCTCATCCCGCGCTGGGTCAAGGCCCGCCGCGTGACGTTCAAGTACGGCCTCGGCGACGAGTTCATCAATGTCCTCCAGGTCCTGCACAAGCTCGGCCTCGACACGACCGACAAGCTGCGCGTCGGTGGGGCGGAAGTCTCGCCGCGGGACGTGGTGGCGGCCGGGCTCCCCGATCCCGCCACGCTCGGCGACCGGATGCACGGCAAGACGTGTGCGGGGACGTGGGTCACGGGCACGGGCAAGGACGGTCAGCCCCGCGCCGTCTACCTCTATCACGTGGTCGACAACGAGTGGTCGATGCGCGAATACGGGTCACAGGCCGTCGTCTGGCAGACGGCGATCAACCCGGTCGTGGCGCTCGAGCTGCTCGCCGGCGGGACCTGGTCCGGGACGGGCGTCCTCGGCCCGGAGGCGTTCGATGCCGTCCCGTTCCTCGACCTCTTGACGGCCTACGGGTCGCCGTGGGGGATGCGCGAGGGCGGCTGACGGACGTCAGCCCTCGGCCCAGCGGACTTCGTGGCGGTCGGCGTCGGGTTCGATGAACCGGACGAGGCGCTCCGCCTCGTCCTCGAGCGCCCGGTGGTCCGGTCGTCCGATCGTCACCACTGGCGCGAGGTCGATCGACGCGACGCCCTTGGCTGTCTCCGAAGTCCACGTCCCCGCGACGAAGCCGTCGACGAGGAACGTCGCGAGGATGTCGGCGTTCTTCTTGAAGACGGCCGGCCGGTGCTCGTCGGCGATGATGCGGCGGCGACCGTCGTAGCCCACAAGCAGGCTGTCCCAGCGCGCGAGGAAGCGGACGGGTGCCGGCTCGTCTCCGCTCGCGACCTGCAGCTTCGCGAGGTCCACGAGCTCCCGGCCGTCCTCGCCGCGCATGGTGACCAGTCGATCGCCGAGCCGATCGATGGCCGCCTTCGACGTGACACGTCGCTGGCCGGACCACTGGCCGAAGTCGGCGACGGAAACGGGTCCGTACGCGCGCAGGTAGCGCACGACCGACTCGTCCATCGCCGCGTCCTCATCGGGCATGTCGAGCGACGGGGCGGCGACGTAGCGGGCCTTGCCGTGCGAGCGCCAGTGCCCGCTCGGCGGCACGTGGACCAGGCCGCCACGCGCGCCGACCATCCCGAACGTGACCCGGGTCACGCCGCCGGGCGCGCGGTCCGCAAGAGACGACCCAGCGACGGTCATCGTCGCCTCGTCCACGAAGACCTCCAGCTCGGCGAGCGTCCGCGGTGTCTCGGCAAATTCGAGCATCTGTCGGTGGAGCGCGTCGATGTCGCGTTGGATCGTGGGCGCCCAGACAGCGCTGCGCCGCCCGCGTGTCGCGGCCTCGAACACGGGATAATCCGTCGCGGCGACGAGGTGCAGCGTCGCGCGCATCAGGGTCGCCTTGACCACCGAGCGGTCGTCGATCGCGCCGACGAGGTCCGCGATCTCGAGGCCCGCGAGGCGGGACCACAGCGCGATGTACGGCGAGTTCGCGTGCTGGGCCTGGAGCCCGGCCAGGTGGCTGATCGCGTCGGCCGGGCTGCCGGTCAGTCGCGCGAGGAGCCCCTGGCGGGCAAGCGTCGTGCGGTTGAGCTGGCGGAGCGTGACCGGCTGCGTCCCCCCGGCCATCAGACCGGCGGCGCCCAGTCGGGCGCGGCGAGCTCGAAGCCATCGAAGTCGAACGCCGGCGCGACGATGCAGCCGACGAGCGTCCACGCGCCGAGCGGTCGGGCGGTCTGCCAGGCGCCCGCCGGGACCACGACCTGCGGGCGGTCGCCCGCGACGACGTCCGACCCGAGTCGGTGGACCGAGACCGCCGGCTCGCCTTCGGCCCAGACCGAGACCTCGAGGGGCTCGCCGGCCGCGAACTGCCAGACCTCGTCGGCGTCCACCCGATGCCAGTGCGAGCGCTCGCCGGCCGAGAGGAGGTAGACGATCGCGCTGCTCGAGGGCCGGGCGCCGTCGTCGGCCGGCGCACGCCAGGTCTCGGCGAACCAGCCGCCCTCGGGATGGGCACGCAGTCGCAGGGCGGCGATCACGGCCGCGGCATCGGGCATGCCTCGAGGGTATCGCAGCCGGCGCCCGTCCCGGGCCGGGTCGTCGTACCGTAGCGGCATGTGCCGAAGCATCAAGACCCTCCGTCGTGCCGAGACCGCAGCCACGACCGGTGAACTGGAGGCCGCCGCCCGCCAGTTCGTCCGCAAGATCAGCGGCTACCGCGAGCCCTCCGCCCGCAATCGCGAGGCGTTCGAAGCCGCGATCGTGGAGATCGCGTCGTCGTCGCAGCACCTGCTCGATCACTTGGGCGTCGCCGTCGAGGAAGGCCCGAACCGCTGGACGCCGTCGGCCGCGCGTCGTTGACCACCGCTCCGTGGTGGAGCCGGCCCGGGCTCGACGCGCGTGACGGCCGGCTGACGATCGCCGGCGAGGACGCCGAGGCGCTTGCCCGCGCCCACGGCACGCCGCTGTTCGTCTACGACCGCGCGCGCTTCGTCGAGAACAGCCGCCGGTTCCAGGCCGCGCTGGCCGGTGCCGGCCTGGACTTCCGCCTCCGGTTCGCGCTCAAGGCCAACCCGATGCCCGAGATCCTCGAGGTCGTCCGCGGTCTCGGCGCGCCCGGCACCCCGGAGAGCGTCGGCATCGACGCCTGCTCGCCGGGCGAGGTCGATCCGCGCGCTCGAGTGCGGCTGGCAGCCGGACGAGATCAGCTACACCGGCACCAACGTCTCCGAGCGCGACCTCGACGTCCTGCTCGCGCACGCGATCCACCTGAACCTCGACGCCATCAGCCAGATCGAGCGCTACGGCCGGCGAGCGCCGGGAACGCGAATCGGGATCCGGATCGACCCGGGGTCCGGCGCGGGCTACAGCGAGCAGCTCGAGTACAGCGGATCGACGAGCCGACCAAGTTCGGGATCGACCTCGCGCGGTTCGACGACGCACTGGCCGCCGTCGCGCGCCACGACCTGACGGTCGACACGATCCATTTCCACGCCGGGTCGGGCTGGCTGGGCGACGGCCTGGCCGGCTTCGAGGGGGCCCTGCCCGCGGCCGTCGAGGCGGTCGCGGATCCTGCGCGGTGCCGGCCATCCGGTCACGGAGGTCAACGTCGGGGGCGGGCTCGGCGTGCCGGCCCGGGCGGACGAGCGACCGGTCGATCTCGACGCCTACGCAGCCGCTCTTGCGCGCCATCTCGGTCCGCTGGGCGTGACGGTCGGGTGCGAACCCGGCGACCACCTCGGCAAGGACGCCGGCATCCTCCTCGGCGAGGTGGTGACGGTCGAGAACCGGCGCGGCGTCACGTTCGTCGGGCTCGACTCGGCTGGAACGTCAACTGCTCGTTCTTCATCTATCGGTTCGCGCAGGAGATCGTCGTGTGCCGCGCCGCCGACGCGGCGCGGACCGAGGTGGTCACGGTCGCCGGGCACATCAACGAGGCCGGCGATGTCTTCGCCGAGGACTACCCGATGCCGCCGGTCGAGGAGGGCGACATCGTGGCCATCCTCAACGCCGGCGCCTACCACCAGGCGATGAGCTCGACCCATTGCCTGCGCCCGCAGGGCGAGGCGATCTTCCTCGACCGCTAGCCCTCGTCGAGGCCCCAGCGCGCGACGGCCTCGATCTCGATCCGGATGAGCGGGTTCGCCTCGAGGCGATGGCCGGCGTACTGCGGATACTTCGCTCGCAACGCTGCGATCGCCACGGCACGCTCGCCCACGCGATCGGGCCCGGGTTCGATGAGCGCGGCCGTCCCGCTCAGCCGCAGCCACGCGAGGCGCGTCCAGTCCTCGTCCCAGCGGTCGACCAGGAGCGTGACCGCGGGCCGCTCGAGGATGTCGCGGACGCGGGCGAGATCACGGACGTCATCGACGCGCTTGGGCTTGTCGTCGAGCGGCGTGTAGGCGACGGGTCGGTCCTGATCGAGGACGAAGCAGACCGGGACGAGCCGCGGCCGTCCGTCGGGCGTGATCGTGGCAAGGACGGCCCGCCGCGCCTCGACGAGGAACGCGCGGTCGCCGGGCGAGAGGACGGTTCGGGGCGGCATGATGCGACCCATGATGGCCGCCGGACCGCCTCATCGCTATCGGCCCGTACACTCGCCGGCATGGCCGATCGACGTCGCGTGCTGCTCGCGGGCATCGTCCTCGCGCTCGTTGTCGCGGTCGGTGCCCTGGCGGCCGTCACCACGCGCCGGCCGGGTGCCTCGCCTGACCCCTCGACCGATCCGAGCCCGGCCGCCTCGATCGGCCAGGCTGCGAGCGGGACGCCGGACGACGTGACACCGATCCCGACGGCCACGCTCGAGACGCCGGCGGTCGCGCCGAGCCCCAGCCCGACCGCGACCACGACGGCCAAGGCGACGCCGAAGCCGCGGACGACCGGCGACCCTCGGCTCGCCTACGCCGCGTTCCTGCTGCGCGCGAACGACGACCGCTCGAAAGTCGAATCGCTCAACCGGGCGCTCGCCGCCGCCGTCGAGGATCAGGATCGCGATGCCGCCCGGGCCGCGTCCGTCGACATCCTCGAATTCGTCGATTCCGAGCACGATTGGCTGCGCGAGCACCCGCCGGCGGCGTGCTACGCCGACGCCCACGACGCGGCGGACGCCATGCTCGATGCGTACGGCACCGCGGCAGACCGATTCATCACGTGGAGCAAGGCGAAGCCGGGTCTCGACTCGCTCGCGGCCCTTGCCCTGGCTGCGCAGGCGGCCGACGCCGCGGGCGAGGCGCTGGCCGCGTTCGGCCGCGCCCTGGAGGCCACGACATGCCGATGACCGACGAACCGCTGCTCCCGATCCGTCACGTGACGAGCCGTCGGATCATCGCCGTCCGCGGGTCCGCGCTCGAGATCCGCGACGACCGGGTGGTCGGTGAGGCGCCGCTCGAGATCCGGGTCGCGGGTCCCCAGCAAAAGCCGGTCGCCGTCGCGGTGACGATGCGGACGCCCGGCTTCGAGGACGAGCTCGCCGTGGGCTTCCTCCGGACGGAGGGGCTCATCGACGGGCCCGAGGTGGTCTCGACCGCCGGCGGCGATCCGGGCTCGCTGAGCCAGCCGGACGACACCATCCTCGTCCGGCTCTCGCGGCCGTTCGACGACTCGAAGGTGGCGGAGCGGCACTTCATCGCGACCGCGTCGTGCGGCATCTGCGGCAAGGCATCGATCGACGAGGTCGCCCTCCGATCCGACCCCTTGCCGGACGGGCCCGTCGTGCCACGGGCGGTGATCCTCGCGCTCCCCGATCTGCTCAGGACGGCCCAGAAGGCGTTCGACGAGACCGGCGGGCTGCACGCGGCCGGCCTCTTCACGCCGAAAGGCGAGCTGATCGCGATCCGCGAGGACGTCGGCCGGCACAACGCGCTCGACAAGCTCGTCGGCTCACAGGTCCTCGCGGGCGCGATGCCCCTTCACGACCGGATCCTGATGGTGTCCGGGCGGGTCAGCTTCGAGATCGTCCAGAAGGCGGCCGTCGCCGGGATCCCGATCGTGTGCGCGGTGTCCGCGCCGTCAGACCTCGCGATCGAGACCGCGGAGCGCCTCGGGGTGACCCTCATCGGCTTCCTCCGCGGTGAGGGCTTCAACGTCTACGCGCACGACGGCCGCATCGACCTGCGGGACCTCAGCGGCTGGGGCTGAGGTCCCGTCTTCGCGTCAGCGGCTCGCCGCCGCGGCGAGATAGCCCTCCGTCACTTCGCCCTTGTGCGCGGCGAACGCGGCCAGGACCTCCCCTTTCTCCTTCTCGGGCACCCCGACGACGTCGAGCGTGCGGGCGAGCTCGGCTGCGACCTCGTCGAACTCCTCGGGAGAGATCCTGAGGTCGCGATGGGCCTCCTCCAGGCCAAGGATCGTGCTGCCCGGTTCGGTGCCCGCGTACTTGATCGGCCCGCCGCTCACGTCGCACACCCACAGAGTGCGCATGAACTTGAGGCCGGGCAGGCGACCCAAGTTGTTCGTATGCCACTCGCGGAGCTGGGGATTGGCGGATGTCTGCCCGACGATCGGGTTGCGCACGACGGCATCGCTGAAGTGGTCGACGACGGCGGCGATGGCGAATGCGCCACCCAGCCGGTCATACAGGCTCTGTTCAGACATGGTCTGGTACCTCGGCTCGTGAAACCAATGGTCCGTCGAGGCCGGCCTCGCCCGACGTCCACTCGGATTCTATCGCTAGCGTGTGTGCGTTATACACGCCGAACCGACGCATGTCAATGGACGGGGTCAGTCACCGCTCGGGCGAGGTCGAGCCGCCCTTCGGGCGTTCGTTGACGAACTCGAAGCCGAAGCGACCCTTGATGCACAGGTGGCCGTCGGTCACGGTCGAATCGAGCGGCGACGTCACCTTGAGGATCCTGTCGTCCTGTACGTGCAGCTCGACGGCGCACCCGACACCGCAGTACGGGCAGATCGTCTCGGTCACGGTCTGCTGCGACGGGTCCCACGTGCCAGCTGCGCGCATGTCGTATTCGGGCTTCGCCATGAGCGCACCGGTCGGGCAGACGCCGATGCAGTTGCCGCAGTACACGCAGGCCGACTGCGGCAGCGGGACGGCCTGCTCGGTGGAGATGCGGGCATCGAACCCGCGACCGGCGACGGCGATCGCGAACGTGTTCTGGGCATCCTCGCCGCAGGCCTCGACGCACTTGTAGCAGAGGATGCACTTCGAGTAGTCGCGGAC
Organism: uncultured Chloroflexia bacterium; assembly: GCA_963704775.1. Taxonomy (GTDB): domain Bacteria; phylum Chloroflexota; class Limnocylindria; order Limnocylindrales; family CSP1-4; genus SPCO01. Next base: position 1,503,347 of record CAVPHR010000001.1, read on the forward strand.
GTAGAGATCGTTGTCGATCTTGGTCGGCTGGGCGACCGTCGCGGCCGTCGCATCGCCGGACGGCTCGTGATGGTGGCCGGCCTCGAGCGCGTCACGCTCGCCCGCTGACGCAGGGGCAGCCGGCGGTCCGTAGCGGGAGGGATCGGCGCCGTACCGCTGGGCATAGGCGGCCGCCGACCCGTCCGGCACGGCCGGACCGGCGAGCGAGATGTCCACCGACGACCCCAGGAACTCGAGGACCATCTTGCGCGACGTCCGGACCCGCTCCGAGTCCGTCTGGACCTCCATCCCGGCCTCGACCTTGCGCGAACACGCCGGCACGAGGACGCGCGACCCGGTCACCTCGACCACGCACACGCGGCAGACGTTGACCGGCGTCAGGTTCTCGGCATAGCAGAGGGTCGGCGTGTCGATGCCCTGGGCGCGACAGGCGCCGAGGATCGTCGTCCCGGCGGGGACCGTGACCGCGGCCCCGTCGACGGTCAGCTCGATCGGCGGCGGGGCCTCGACGACGGGCGCGGCCGGCGGCTTCGACGCTCGCGCGGGCGGCGTCAACAGGATCGCCGAGAGCGGCGTGTGCTCCTCCTTCGGCCTCGCCGAGTGCGTCACAGTGCCACCAACCCGGGCTGGCGCAGGGCGGATTCGATCGCGGACGACGCGGTCTGGCCGAGACCGCAGATCGAGGCGTCGCGCATGACCTGGCCGATCTCGCGGAGGAGTGCCAGCTCCTCGTCCCGTGGCCGGACGCGCGACCCGGCGCGCGAGCCGTGCCAGGAGCTCCTCCTGGCGCACGCTCCCGACCCGGCACGGGACGCACTGGCCGCATGACTCGTCGCGGAAGAACTGGGCGATGCGCCGGAGGGTGTCCACGAGGTCGGCCGTCTCGTCGAAGACCATGATCACCCCGGAGCCGAGGGTCGCCCCGATGGCGCGGGTCGCCTCGAAGGTGAGCGGTGTGTCGAGGACGTCCGGTCCGACGAAGACCCCCGCCGCGCCGCCGAGCAGGATCGTGCGGATGTCCGCGGCCGCCGGGCACGCCGCCGGCCATGTCGATGAGCTCACGCAGCGTCGCCCCGAACTCGACCTCGTACGTGCCGGGACGCGCTACGTGCCCGGACAGGCAGAAGAGCTTCGGTCCGGTCGAGATGCCGCCGGCACCGATCGCGGCGTAGGCCTCGCCGCCCATCTCGAGGATCAGCGGGACATTGGCCAGCGTCTCGACGTTGTTCACCACGGTCGGCTTGCCGAACAGCCCGACCTCGACTGGGAACGGCGGCTTGTTCCGCGGCTCGCCGCGCTTGCCCTCGATCGATTCGAAGAGCGCCGTCTCCTCCCCGCAGATGTAGGCGCCGGCACCTCGCCGGAGCTCGATGTCGAAGGTGAAGCCTGAACCGAGGACGTCGCCAAGGAGGCCGGCATCGCGCGCTTCCGCGATCGCGTGGGTCACGCGCGCCTCCGCCTCTGGGTACTCCCCGCGCAGGTAGATGTAGCCCAGGTGGGCACCGGTCGCGTATGCCGCGATCGTCATCGCCTCGACGATCGCGTACGGGTCGCCCTCGAGGAGCACCCGGTCCTTGAACGTGCCCGGCTCCGACTCGTCGGCGTTGCAGACGACGTAGTGGGGCTGCGTCGGCTGGGTGGCGACGGCGGCCCACTTCCGCCCGGTCGGGAAGGCGGCGCCGCCGCGCCCGACCAGGCCCGACGTCGTGACCTCCGCGATGACGGCATCCGGGCCGATCTTCATCGCGCGGGTGAGGCCCCGGTAGCCGCCATGCCCGCGGTAGTCGGCGAGCGAGGCCGGATCGACGACGCCGACTCGCTGCAGGAGGCGGGGCCGTTGCGCCGGTGGTTGCGGCAGCGCGGGCGACGGCCGTTCGGGCATCGTGCTCGCGTTCAGCCGCACGGCGATCCCCGCCGCATCGACCGGCGCGGCCGTGACGTTGCGTGCCTGTTCCCCGGCAGTGGTGAAGAGCGCAGCCGGCGCGAGATCGCAGAGGCCCAGGCAGGGCGAGCGGAGCCACGTGGACCGGCCGTCATCGACCGCGGCCCCGGCCTCGCCGACGGCCCGGGTTAGGTCTGCGCAGATCGTCTCGGCGCCGGCCAGCCGGCAGGCGATGTCGTCGCAGACATGGGCGACGACCGGCGGCCGCGGCTTTGTCGCGTACAGGGCGTAGAACGTCGCCACGCCGTATGCCTCGGCGGGCGGCACGGCAAGCCGTTTGGCGACGTAGTTGATGGCCGGCTGACTGATCCACCCGATGCGCCCTTGCACGGCATGGAGGACGGGCAGCAGCAGGTCGCGCCGGGCGCGCGCGGCGTGTCCGCCTTGCGAGGCGTGACCGTCGAGCGCGACGTCGCGTGCACCGCCGACCCAGCGCGATGTGGCGGGTCCGAGGACGGAATCCACGGCGGCACGTTCGGCAGGCGACGCGAGCGGACCGATGACGTGCAGGTCCATCGCCGCGAGTGTAGCCACGCCGCCGTGATCGCGACGGCATGGTTGCGGCCCGCATGTCGGCTGGACTATCGCGGGCCTTGACGGTCGGCCTAGGATGCACCATTCGCGCGCCACGGCGACGCAGGCACCGGCGCCGGCGACGCGAGCGGAGGTGGAAGCGATGGCGGCCACGTACGGCGCGGCGGATTCGGCCGAGCCCGGACTCGAACGCGGGGCGATCGGGCTCACCGAGGTCCTGTTCCAGTCCATCACCCACATGGCGCCGGCGGTCGCCACGGCCCTCTCGCTCGGGGCCGCCACACTGTTCGCCGGTGGCAACACGCCGCTCGCCGTCGTTCTGGCCCTCATCGCGGCGCTGTTCACGGCGTACTCGATCGGGGAGCTCGCCCGCTACCTGCCGTCGGCCGGCGGCATGTACACATACGTTGCCCGTGGCCTTGGCTCGTTCTTCGGCTGGCTGATGGCCTGGGCGTTCCTCCTCGCCGAGCCGGTCGTCCCGGCGGCGCTCTTCGCCTCATTCGGGTTGTTCGCGGCGTCGCTGATCACGCTCGTGACCGGGTTCTCCAACGACTACCTGTGGCTTCCGCTCACGGTCCTGTGCGGGCTCGTCGTCTGGTGGCTCGTCTATCGGGGCATCTCGATCTCGACCCGCGTCGGCGTCGCCCTGGGCCTGATCGAGATCGGCATCTTCCTGTTGGTGTCCCTGCTGCTGATCATCAACGCCGGCTCGAGGAACACGGTATCCGTGTTCCTCCCGGGCGACGACGGTCTCAAGCCGGCGCTCCAGGGCATGGTCTTCTGCCTCCTCGCGTTCGTGGGGTTCGAGGCAGCCGCGCCGCTGGCCGAAGAGACTCGCGACCCGAAGCGGACGATCCGCCGGGCCGTGCTCCTGTCGGCGGTCCTGATCGGCCTGTTCTACATCTTCAACATGTATGCCGCGACCGTGTACTTCGGCCCGGACAAGATGCTGACCGACTTCTACGGGTTCAATAATGGCGACCCGTGGAGCGCGATGGCCAACGACGTCCTGCCGGGCATCGGCGGCATCCTCGTGATCTTCGCGATCCTCAACAGCTCACTCGCCAACGCCAGCGCTGGGGCGAACGCCTCGACCCGGGTGATCTTCTCGCTCGGCCGCGTGCGCTTGCTACCGCGCTGGTTCGCGGCCATCCATGAGACGCATCGGACCCCGATGAACGCCGTCCATTTCCAGGGGATCTTCGGGATCGCGCTGGCCGTCGGGCTGGGTCTGCTGTTCCAGGGCCAGGGGCAGCCGTTGGGCGGGCCGCTCACGGTGTATGTCTGGATCGGCTACGCGCTCGGGTTGCTGTTCGCCGGGATGTACGTGGCCGTCAACCTCGCGGTCATCGGCTTCTACTACCGCGAGCGGCGGTCCGAGTTCTCCCCGATCAAGCACCTCGTCATCCCGATCCTCGGCATCGCGTTGCTGATCCCGGCGTTCCTGGGTGTGCTCGGGGGGCTGACGATCCCGCTCTTCGACATCAAGCTCGATCCGCTCAAGACGCCATACGACATCGTGCCGCTGCTCGTGCTGATCTGGATGATCCTCGGCGTGATCGCCTACTTCGTGCTGCGCAGCCGGAACCCGGACGCGCTGACCCGGGTCGGCGACGTCATGACGGAGGGCTAGGCCGACCAGGGCCGACGGTCGCGTCGCGCGACCGTCGGCCCGCTCAGTCGAAGATCGACAGCGGGCAGTGGGCCGTGACGATGACGTTCGGCATGTCCACGATCTCGCTGATCCGCAGGTCGACCGCGACACTGCACAGCAGGTAGGCGTCGACGGGCGCGATGCCGTGCTCGCGCCCGAGCCAGTCCATCATCCGGCGGATCGCGTCCTGCGCCGCGATGCGCAGGTCGGGCCCGACCCCGTCGGTCGCGTAGCGGCGACCGACCGGACGTTCGGCCGCGTCGCCCGGCGCAGTCAGGAACTCGGGCGCCGTGACGTGCAGGTCCTTGCGGACCGTCAGGCGCAGCGTCGCGTGCATCGGGGTCTCGATTGCGGTCCCGCACACCTCGCCATCGCCCTGGGCCGCGTGCCCGTCGCCGACGCTCAGTCGCGCGCCGGCGTGGAAGACCGGCAGGAACAACGTCGCGCCCGCGGTCAGGTGCCGCGTGTCCATGTTGCCGCCGTGGACGTCGGGCGGGATCGTCGAGCGTGGCCCATCGACCGGGGCGACCCCGATCTCGCCACAGAACGGGATGACCGGCACGCGGACCCCCGGCAGGAACTCGGCCCGGCCGCCGACCTCAGGGAGCCGCGTGATTCGCAGGACCGGCTCCGGGAAGTCGTCAGCCAGCAGGCCGAAGCCTGGGATCGCCGCCGTCCAGCCCCAATCTGCCGGCCGGAAGTCGATGAGGTCGACCTGGAGCGTGTCACCCGGTTCGGCGCCCTCGACCGCGATCGGCCCGTTCACCTGGTCGACACGCGCGAAGTCGAGCCGCGCGAGGTCATCGACGGTCGAACCGGCCGTGATCTGCCCGCCGCTGGCATCGAGGCAGTCGAACGTGACGACGCTGCCGGACGCGACGCTGGCGATCGGCGCGATCGCGGGATCCCAGGCCATGTGGAAGCGGTCCCGGGTGACGTGGAACGCGGGGGTCGTGGCCATCGGCGATCTCCTCGGGGGGAGTGTAGCCAGCCGGCACGCCCGCACGGCGTCGTCTCACGTATCAGGCCTCCGGCGGCCTGTTAGGGTGAGCCGAGGCACGGATCTGGGGTCGGAAGGAGGCTGGGCCGTGGCGACGACGAACGACGAACCCGGGGTGACCGCGAACCCGCGAAGCACCGGGCGGCCGAGGCGGATCCTCTCCGGGATCGCGCTGGTGCTCGCCTGCATCCTGCTCGTCGTATCGACCGTCGCGATCTGGACGCACCAGGTCGCACTCAACACGGGCCGGTTCAACAACCTGATCACCGGAGTCGTGGGCGAGCCGGCCGTGACGGACCCCATCGCCGCGCGGATCAGCACGCAGGTCGTCGATGCGCTCGGTGTCCAGGCCCGCCTCGAAGCGCGTCTGCCCGAGGCGCTCCGGCCGCTGGCGGGCACACTGACCGTCGCCATCCGGGACAGGATCAACGAGCGGTTGGAGGTCGCCCTCCAGAACCCCCGGATCCAGGAGGCGCTCGTCGGGGCGCTGTCGTTCACCCATGAGCAGGTCGTCCGACTGCTGCGCGGCGAATCCGACGTCGTGGCGATCGTGGACGGCTATCTGACCATCGACGTCTTTCCCGTCGTGGGCGCTGCGCTGACGGAGCTCCAGGACATGGGGCTCATCCCCGCGGGGGTCCAGTTGCCGGACCTGACTGCCCCGGACGCCCCGGAGGTCCTGGCCGAGCGGCTCGAGACGACGCTCGGCGTCACGCTGCCGCCGGGCTTCGGGACCATCCAGTTGATGCCCGCCCAGCGGCTGGACGCCGCCCGAACGCTCGTTCGTGTCTTCGATGTGGTCGTGCTCCTCCTCGTCGCCCTGACGCTGTTCCTCGTGACCGTCGCCCTGTGGCTGGCCCGGGATCGACGCCGGATGCTGATCTACCTCGGCGTTGGCACATTCATCGCCTTCCTCGTCGCCCGGCTGGCCATCCGTTCCGTCGAGGACGCGATCCTGGGCGGGATCGCCGACAGCGATGTCGCCGGCCTCGCCCGAGCCGTGCTCGATGCGACGCTTGCCGATCTCCGTGGCGTCACGGTGATCGTCCTGATCGTGGCGGCGATCGTGGCGATCGCGGCGTACGTCCGGGGTCGACCGACGTGGGTCACGAAGACTGCATCGTCGGTCGGCGGTGCGGCCACGGCCGGCGCCGATCGCGACTCCCTCGAGGCGACCCTCCACGAGAACCGCACCGCGATCGAGCGGTTCGGTCTCGCGGCTATCGCGTTCGTCGTCGCCTGGCTGGCCCTCGGCCTCGACATCGCGTTGCTCGGCGCCGCGCTGGTGATCGGCTTCGAGGTCGTGCTGCGCGCGCTGGCGGACGACCCCGCGCCGGTCGCAGGGCCGCCGGCCGCGGACCAGGTCGCGCCAGATAGCCAGCCGGCCGGGAGCGCGTAACCGCTGGCCGCCAGGCCCCCGACCGGGCCTCGAGCTGCTCGTCGCGCCTTACTGCGCCGTGCCCTTGGCGCTGCCGGTCAGGACGCCGCCTTGCGGATCGACCGCGATGCAGATGATGGTCCGGTCGTCGCGGCCCCACGTCTCTGACGAAGGCGCCACGTAGTACATGCTGAGACTCGACGAATTCGAACGGGACTCCGACGTAGGCCTCGAACAGGCTCGGGCATGCGGCGCGGGCCCCGTCTTCCATCGCGGCCTCGCCCGGATAGGCGATCCCGGCCGCACCGGGCATTTCGCTCGATCCCACGACCTCGCCGGTGTGCGCCGTCTCGCAGGCGACGGGCTTGACGTTCTCCGGCGTGAGCGCGATGTTCGGGCCGACGCCGTTGAGGCAATCCCCGGTCGTCGCGGTCGGGATCTCCGCAGTCCGATCCCTGATGACGAGCACGACGCCAAACCAGGCCACGGCGGCGATCAGGGTCACCGCGACCATGCCGCCGACACGAGCCGCCGTGGGGAAGTGCGATCGGGCGATGACGATGTTCACCCCGGACGCCATCCCGCCGAACAGCCCGCCGATGAGCCCGCCGATGATGATGAGCACGAACGGGACGAAGGCCAGGGCCAGCTCCCAGGTGTGCAGCTGACGGTCGAGTGCGATGGACGATCCGTCCGCGTCGGTGAGGGTCGTTCCCCTCAACCCGCCGGACAGGCGGATCGTGCGACTCGGGCCGTCGGGCATCGGGATGGCGTAGTCCGCCTTCGTGCCCGCCACACGGTCGATGGCCTGACCTCCGACGGACACCCGAGGCCGTCCGAACGAGGGCTTGTCGATCGTGATTTCGGGCCCGTCGGGCCCGGGCAGCCGGATCGTCCTGGACGACATCGTTCCCTCCGATGGGCGCCTGGCCGCTGGCCTGTGCAACCGATCGGAGTCTAGACCGCCGTCGGAACCTCGAGCTTCTCGATCCGGATGGCCGTCGCCTTGAATTCGGCCGTGCCTGACTTGGGGTCGGTCGCGTCGATCGTCAGCAGGTTGACCGCGACATCGTCCTGGAAGTGCAACGTCATGAACGTGAGGCCCGGCCGCAGCGACTCGTCGATCCGGATCGGCGCCTCGACCTGGCCGCGTCGCGATACGACGCGCACCCGCTCGCCCTCGGCCAGCCCGTAGGACTCGGCATCCTCGGGCGAGATGTCGAGGGACTCGCCGCGACGCAGCGGCGACGTGTAGCCGGCCGTCTGCACGCCCGTGTTGTACGAGTCGAGGCGCCGGCCGGTCGTGAGGCGGATCGGGAAGTCGGCATCGAGCTTGTCGACCGGCGGGTCATGGTCGACCGGCACGAACGGCACGCGGTTGCCCGGGACCGGGTCCTCCCACAACCGCGAGTGGAGGAACAGCTCGCCCGGGTGGGTCTCGTCCCAGCACGGCCATTGGAGGCCGCCCAGCTCTTCCAGGCGCGTGTAGCTCATGCCGGCATGGACCGGCGAGAGGCGGCGGACCTCGTCCCAGACGCGCTCCGGGTCGGCCTCGCCCCACCCGCCGCCCATCCGGTTCGCGAGCTCGAAGACGATCGCGAGGTCGTCCCGGGCGCCCGGTGGCGGCGCGACGGCCGCCCGCACGCGTTGGACACGCCTCTCCGAGTTGGTGACGGTGCCTTCCGCCTCGGCCCATGCGGCCGTGGCCGGGAGGACGACGTCCGCGAGCTCTGCGGTCTTCGTCAGGAACAGGTCCTGGACCACGAGGAAGTCGAGGCCCTCGAGCAGCCCGATGGCCCGCTTCTGGTCCGCCTCGGACTGGACCGGGTTCTCGCCGATGCAGTAGACCGCGGTCAGGTCGCCGCGCTCCATGGCGTCGAACATGCCCGACAGGTGCCAGCCGCGCTTCGGCGGGACCGGCACGCCCCACTCGGCGTCGAACTTCGCGCGCAGCGCGTCGTTCTCGACGTGCTGGAAGCCGGGCAGGCGGTCCGGCAGGGCGCCCATGTCGCCGCCGCCCTGGACGTTGTTCTGGCCACGGAGCGGGTTGACGCCGCTCCCGTACCGGCCGACATGGCCGGTGAGCAGCACGAGCGAGATGAGGGCGAGGACGTTGTCGACGGCGTTGTGGTGCTCGGTGATGCCGAGCGTCCAGCAGATCATCGCGCGCGGCGCCGTCGCGAGGGCGTGGGCCAGTTCGCGGATCGCCTCGGCCGGGACGCCCGTCTCGCGCTCGGCGTACTCGAGCGTGTACGACTCGACCTTGGCCTTGTAGGCCTCGAAGCCGTCGGTCGCGCGGTCGATGAACTCGCGATGTTCGAGGCCGGCCGCGATGATCTCGCGCGCGATCGCGTTGGCCAGCGCGATGTCCGACCCGACGTCGAGGCCCAGCCAGGCATCGGCCCATTCCGCCGACGAGGTCCGGCGGGGGTCGACCGCATAGAGGCGCGCGCCATTGCGGACGCCCTTGAGAAGGTGGTGGAAGAAGATCGGATGCGTCTCGCGGGCGTTGCTGCCCCACAGGACGATCAGGTCCGTCTCTTCGGCCTCACGGTATGAACTTGTGCCGCCACCGGCACCGAACACGGTCGCCAGACCGGCGACGCTCGGGGCGTGTCAGGTGCGGTTGCAGCTGTCGATGTTGTTGCTGCCCAGGACCGTCCGGCTGAACTTCTGGGCTGCGAAGTTGACCTCGTTGGTCGCCTTCGAACAGCTGAAGGTGCCGAATGTCGTCGGGCCATGCGCGGCCTTCGCCGCCATGAACCCGGCAACGGTCCGGTCGAGCGCCTCGTCCCAGGTCGCGGGACGCAGCTCGCCGCCCTTCGTGTCGCGGACGAGGGGCTGGGTCAGTCGAACGTAGGGTTTCGCCACGGGTGGCCTCCTGCGGACAGACGACCACCCGAGTGTAGCGCCGGGGCCGGCCGTAGCATGGGGCGATGTCCACGGCGGAACTCCCGATCGAGTCGTCTGCCCTGCGCTCGCCGCCCCCCGCCCGCGACTGGCGGCCGCTGGTCGGGCTGCTCATCGTGGTCGACGCCGTCTTCCTGATCGTCAATGGCATCTGGTTCGCCGAGTACCTGCGGGACGAGGGCCCCCCGTTCTCGCCGGGAGCAAGCGAGCTGACCTGGATCGCGACGACGACGATCGTCCTCGGGCTGCCGGTCGTGGAGCCCGAGCCCGAGCCTGCGACCGGGCCGACCGTCTCGCCGCTCTAGGCCGGCGACCAGCCCGCGCGGACGAGGCGGACGGCCTCCGCGAGGCCGCCGCGGAACGGCTCCCCGTGGCCGGCCAGGACCAAGCCCGCGTCGATGTCGTCGAAGCGGCGCAGCGACTCGAACGCCTGGCGGTTGTCGGCGTTGAAGTTCCGGAAGAGCTGTGGCCCCCTCGAGCCGGACATGACGTTGAGCGTCACAAACGCGTCGCCGACGAGGATCGCGTCGCGATCCGGCAGCTGGAGCGCCGCGCTGCCCGCCGTGTGACCTGGGACGTGGATGACGCGCGGCGACCCGGGGACGTCCAGGGTCGCGCCGTCCCCGAAGGTCGAGACCTCCGTGACGTGCTTGAGCCCGATGAAGCCCTTGCGGAGTCCGTACAGGAGGAATGACATGGCCGGGACGAGCCTCGTCTTGCCACCGCCCTCGTTGTGCTGCTTGACCTCGCCGCGGGCGAGCGCGGCATCCGCTTCATGGACCCGGATCGGCACACCTCGTTCCCGTCGGATGCGCTCGGCGAACCCGATGTGATCGGTGTGGGCGTGGGTGAGCAGGACGGCCCGGACGTCGTCGAGCGAGCGACCCATCGCCGTCAGTTCGTCCGCGAGATCGCCGAAGTAGCCGGGCAGGCCGGCGTCGACGATCGTGATCGCCCCGGCTTCCTCGATGAGGTAGACGTTGATCTTGCCCGAGCCCAGCCGGCGGATACCCGGGGCGATCTCCATCCGAGACCCGCCTAGACCAGGACGACGGCCGGTTCGCCGGCTTCGACCCGGCCAACCCACCAGCGCTCGACGCCCGCGTCCGCGAGGGCCGAATCGACCGCATCGACCTGGTCGGCCGGCACCGCGGCCAGCAGCCCGCCCGAGGTCTGGGGGTCGTGGGCAAGCGTCACGAGCTCGGGGGAGACGCCCTCCGCGATGGCCAGCGACGGTCGCACGAAACGACGGTTGTGCGTGGCGCCGCCGGTCTCGACGCCGGCCGCGGCCAGTTCGAGCGCGCCATCAAGGGCAGGCAGGCTGGCGGCCTCGAACACGAATCGCGTCCCGGATGCCCTGGCCATCTCGAGGCCGTGCCCGAGGAGGCCGAAGCCGGTGACGTCCGTCGCAGCGACGATCCCGGCCCCGACGAGCACCTCCGACGCGGCCTTGTTCAGGCGGCGCATCTGGTCGATCGCGGCCGCAAGGTGCGCCGGCGCGGTCTTGCCCTGCCGCGAGCCGGACACCAACACCCCTGTCCCGAGACGCTTCGTCAGGACGAGCCGGTCGCCCGGCCGGGCGCCGCCCTTGCGCAGGAGCCGGTCCGGATGGGCGGCGCCGATGACCGCGAGGCCGTACTTGGGCTCCGGGTCACGGATGGTGTGCCCGCCGGCGAGCGTGCCGCCCGCCTCACGAACCTTCGACGAGGCCCCGCCGAAGATCTCGGCGAGGACGTCGCGTGGCAGGTCCTCCGGGAACGCGGCGATCGAGAGCGCGAAGAGGACACGTCCACCCATCGCGAAGACGTCCGAGAGGGCGTTGGCGGCGGCGATCTCGCCGAACGTCCGCGGGTCGTCGACGAGCGGCGGGAAGAAGTCGAGCGTGCCGATGATCGCGAGGTCGTCGCTGACGCGGTACGCCGCGGCGTCGTCGGGTGGGTTCAACCCGGCGATCAGGGCGGCATCGGGGTCGGCCGCAGCCTCTGCGCCCAGACCGCTCAACGCGTCGGCGAGCAGGTCCGCCCCGAGCTTCGCCGCACATCCGCCGCAGTCGGTGAGGTCGGTCAGCCTGAGCGGGTTCGGCGGCAGGGTGTCGAGCGTCGTCATGGCCCGATGATAGGCATGTCGTGACGGAGGCGACAGGCAGCGGTCCGTCCTCAGCGGCGCGCTACCATCGCCGCGGGAGCGGTCGGGTCCCGGTGGGTCCCCTGGTCTTCAAAACCAGTGGCGCGGCGCTCGGCGCGGCGCGGTGGGTTCGACTCCCACGCGTTCCCGCCACGGAGGTCCGATGACGTCGAAGCCGACCGATCGCCCGCGACCACCGAGTGTCGATGCGGTCGTCAACGCCGCCCGCGACGTGGTCGACTCCGAGCGGGCCCGGCTGGCCGCCGACGAACGCCCGCGCTCGACCGATGAACTGGGTCGCGAGGTCGTCTCGCGACTCGAGTCGTTCGGGGACGCCGGGCCGATCCCGTCATCAACGCGACCGGCGTGATCGTCCACACGAACCTGGGGCGAGCGCCGTGGGCAGTGGCGGTCGCGCACGTGGCCGCCGACCTGGCGGGTCGATACCTGCTCCTCGAGCTGGACCGGGAGACCGGCCGACGCGGCTCGCGGGTCCGGACCGCAGAGGAGCACCTCGTCGCGCTGACCGGCGCCGAGGATGCGTTCGTGACGAACAACAATGCCGCCGCGCTCGCCCTCGCGGTCGGCCTCGCCGGGAGGTCCGGGATCGTCGTCTCACGCGGCGAGCTCGTCGAGATCGGAGGTGGCGTGCGGATACCCGAGATCATCCGGCGCGCCGGCGCGAAGCTGATCGAGGTGGGCACCACGAACCGGACGCGGGCCGCGGACTTCGAGACGCCGCTCGCCGAGGGTCGGGCCAAGGCCGTCCTGCGCGTCCATCCCTCGAATTTCACGATGACCGGCTTCACGGAAATGCCCGATCCGATCGAGGTCGCAGCCATCGCCCATCGCCACGGCGCGATCGTCATCGACGACCTCGGCTCCGGGGCGCTGATCGACACTGCGGCCTTCGGTCTCGCACACGAACCGATCCCCGGAGAACGCCTCGAGGCCGGGTCCGACATCGTCACGTTCAGCGGGGACAAGTTGGTCGGTGGGCCACAGGCCGGACTGGTCGTCGGGCGGGCCGACCTCATCGCCCGGATGCGACGCGACCCGCTGGCCCGCGCGCTGCGCCCCGACAAGGCCACGCTCGCGGCGGTCGCGCTCACGCTCGGCCTGTACCGCTCCGGTCGCGCCGTCGAGACGATCCCGGTGTGGCGGATGATCGCGATGTCGCCGGCGGCGCTCAAGGTCCGAGCCGAGGCACTTGTGTCGACGATCGGCGCTCGCGCCTCGGTGGTCGGACTCGCGTCGACGATCGGGGGCGGGTCGCTGCCCGGGGAGATCCTGCCGTCGTTCGGGCTGGACCTGAAGGCAACGTCGGCGAACGGCCTTCTCGCGGCGCTCCGACAGGGGAGCCCGGCGGTCATCGGGCGGATAGAGGCGGGGCGGGTGGTCCTCGATCTGCGGACGGTCGAGCCCGAGGCGGACGAAGCGCTCGGGTCGGCCGTCGCCCAGGCTCTCGCCGGACGGGCATGACCGTCGTCATCGGCACGGCCGGGCACATCGACCACGGCAAGACGACTTTGCTTCGGGCATTGACCGGCATCGACGCCGACCGCCTGCCCGAGGAACGTCGACGCGGGATGACGATCGACGTCGGGTACGCGCACCTCGTGCTCGATGACGGCACCGAGCTCGACTTCGTGGACGTCCCGGGCCACGACAAGCTCGTCGGGAACATGCTCGTCGGCGCCGGCGAGATCGACGCCGCACTCGTGGTCGTCGCCGCTGACGACGGCCCGCGTGCCCAGACGCTCGAGCATCTGGCGCTGCTCGACGCGCTCGGGATCCGCGATGGCGTCGCGGTCGTGACCAAGACCGACACCGTCGAAGACGGTCGCGTCGCTGCGGTGGTCGAGGACGTGCGCGCGATGCTCGGCCCGACGACCCTCGCCGCGGCGCCGGTCCTGCCCGTTTCCGGTGCCACGGGCGACGGCGTCGACGCCCTGCGCGTCGCGCTGATCGGCGTCCGCGACGCGGTCCTGGCTCGGTCAGCCGGGCGACCCCTCGGCACCGCACGGCTCGCGATCGACCGGGTCTTCTCGGTCAAGGGCCGCGGGATCGTGGTGACCGGCACGCTCCGTGGCGGCCGGCTCGAGCGAGGCGGGTCGCTGCGTGCGGTCCCGGGCGATCACCATGCGCGCGTCCGCGAGCTGCAGGTGCACGGGGTCGCCGTGTCGACGGCCGGACCCGGCCGGACGGCCCTGAACCTGGCGGGCATCGGCGAGGCGTCACTGCATCGCGGGGTCGTGCTGACGGCGGACCCGGACGTCGCGGCCAGTTCGCGCCTGCTCGTCAGGCTGACGCGTCCCTTGCCCGACCGGACGAGGGCGCGCGTCCATCTGGGCACGGCCGCGGTCGACGCCGCGGTCGGGCGCGGCGGGCGCGATGCCATCGACCTGCCCGACGGGTCGGCCACGGCGATCCTGCGGCTGGCCGAGCCGATCGCGGTCGCACCGGGGCGACCGGTTCGTGCTGCGCCGCTCGGGCGGTCCCGATCCGATCGTCGGCGGCGCGGTGCTGGACATCGATCCGCCACGCGCGATCTCGCGCCGCCGCCAGACCGTCGAGCGGATGGCGCGACTGGCCGAGGCGGTCGCGTCGGGGGACACCGCAGCGGCCCGGTCCGCGCGGCTCGACCTGCACGGCGCGACCGTCGCCGACGGCGCAGTCGCGCTCGCCGCCGACGTGGCCGAGGCCGCCGAGGCCGCCGCGCTCGCGTCGATGACGGACGCGCCAGGATCGGAGGCGTCGCTCGCGGCCGTCCGGACCGCCGTCGGGCGAACGATCCGGCGCGTGACCAGCGTGCGTCGCGAGGACGCCGCCGCCGGCGCGACGGCCATCATCGACGGGCTGGTCCGTGCCGGTCGCCTGGTCCGTGACGGCGACCGCCTGCGACTCGCCGGTGCCGCGGTCGCCGCGCCGGATCCGGCCCTGCTGGCGGCGATGGACCGGCTCGAGCGATCACTCGCGGTCCCGGCACCGCCATCGCTCGCCGCGGCAGCCAGGTCTGCGGCCTGCCCGCCGGCCGGGGTCCAGGCACTCGAGCGCAGCGGTCGGATCGTCGTGCTCGAGCCGGACCTGGCCTATGCGAGCTCGACCTACCAGGTGCTCGCTGCGCGTGCGACCGCGATGGCCGGCACTGCCCCGCTCACGCCGGCCGCCTATCGGGACGCGACCGGCACGAGCCGCAAGTTCGTGATGGCCATCCTCGAGGACCTCGACCGCCGCGGGATCCTGCGCCGGACAGATGCCGGCCACGTGCCGGGTCCGCGGGCAGGCACGGGCATGGGCCTGAGCCCGCCGTGACCGCCACGGAGACGGTCGCCGTGATCGTCCTGGCCGGCGGTCGCTCGTCGCGGTTCGGCCGGGACAAGCTCGCCGAGCCGCTCGATGGCCGTCCGCTGCTCGCCCACGCGATCGATGCCGCCCGACGCGTGTCGACCGAAGTCCTCGTCGTCGTCGCGCCCGGTTCCGCGCCGGCTGTCCCGGCCGGTGTTCAGGTCGTGCACGACGCGCAGTCGTTCGAGGGCCCGCTCGCCGGCGTTGCCGCCGGTCTCGGGGCGACCCACGCCGACATCGTGGTCGTGGTGGCCGGCGACATGCCGGCGATCGTGCCAGGTGTCCTCGAGCGGCTGGTCGCGGCAGTGACGGCCGCCGGCGCGGACGCCGCGGTGCTCGAGGTCGGCGACGATCGGCCGCCGATCCCGATGGCGGTTCGACGGTCAGCGGCGGTGACCCTGGCCACGTCCCTGCTGGCCGACGGTCAGCGACGGCTCCGGGCGCTGCCCGACGGGCTCCACGCGGCGACCGTCCCGGAACGGGAGTGGCGCGCGGACGACCCGGATGGTGCGTCGCTCCTCGACGTCAACACGCCGTCCGACCTTCCGTGATCGGTCCCGGACACACGAAGACCTCCGCCGGAGGGTCGGAGGTCGTTCGTGCGTTGGGAGGGAGGAGGCGGGGGTGATGGGAGGAGATCAGCCCCGGTATGGGTAGTCTTCGAGCTTCGGGAGGACCTGCGTCGGAACGATCGCGTTGGCGACGCTGAGTCGAAGGCTCTCGACCGACTTGCCGATCCGCTGGAAGAAGCTGGGCTTCCCGGCGTTGACGGCGCGGTTGTGAGCGGCTTCGTCGAGCAGGTACTCGAGGTGCTCGTTGACTGCGAAGATCGCGTAGGCGTTCACGTGGTCCTCTCCTTTCTGTCGCCCGGCTTTTCCGGTGCGCAGGGAGAGCATCGCCCCGCCGGGCCCGTCAGGGCACCGACGTCGGTACCTGATCTGGCATCGTCATGTGTCCATATGCGCCCGTGCCCGGGTCGACGTTCGCTCAGCCGCCGAGCGCGGGGTCCTCGAACACGGGAGCGCCCTCGACGAAGGTCCCGACGACCCGTGCGTCGACGAGGGTGCCGGGAATGGGGTCGAACAGGTCGCGGTCGAGGACGGCGAAGTCGGCGGCCTTCCCGACTTCAAGGCTGCCCGTCATGTGGTCGAGGTGGTTCACATACGCCGATCCCGAGGTGAAGCCGGCGAGCGCGTCGATCAGCTCGAGTCGTTCGTCGGGCAGGAAGACCTCGCGGTTCTCGTTGTACCAGCCCGGCGTTCGGCGCTGGACCGCGAGCTCCATCTCCCACAGTGGGTTCGCGCTCGAGACGCTCCAATCGGAACCCATCGCGAGGACGGCGCCGGCAGCCCGCAACGAGCGGAACGGGTACTGCCAGCGCCAGCGGTCCCCGATGAACGGGATCGTCAGCACGTCCATCTGATCCTCGTGGGTCGCCCACAGCGGCTGCGCGTTGGCGACGACGTCGAGCTCGCGGAACCGGCCGATGTCATCGGGATGGATGACCTGGATATGCGCGATGTGCGGGCGCGTGTCCGACGGACCGTTCGCGCGCCGTGCCGCTTCGACAGCGTCGAGCGACGCCCGGACCGCACGGTCGCCGATCGCGTGGAAGTGCGCCTGGAACCCGAGCGCGTCGAGCTGCGGGACCCATGTCTTGAGGCCCTCGGCGTCGATCTGGAGAATGCCGCGGTTGTCCGTGGTCCCGCCGCGGCCATCGAGATACGGCTCGAGCATCGCGCCTGTGAAGTTCTCGAGGACGCCGTCCATCATGAGCTTCACGCTCGTCGGTGCGTACCGGCCGATCGCCGTCGCGCGTCGTCGCTCGACGAATTCCTCGATCTGCTCCGCGCCACGATGGTGCTCCCACCACATGGCCCCCACGACGCGCCCGGTCAGCTCGCCCCGTGACGCGAGCGCGACATAGGCGCGCTCTTCGATGTGCGGCTCGACGATCGCGTCCTGCCAGGCCGTGATCCCGAACGCGTGCAGATGGCGCTGGCCGAGGCGGAGGGCTTCCTCCAGGTCGGCCGGGGTGTCGTCGGGCATGAGGCTCGCGACGAGGTCCATGGCGCCTTCGTGCAGCGTGCCTGAGGGGCTCCCGTCAGCATCGCGTTCGATCCGGCCGTCGGCCGGATCGGGTGTCGAGGCCGTGATCCCGGCGAGCTCCAGCGCGCGTGTGTTGACCCACGCGCCGTGGCCGTCGCGGTTCGTCAGGAAGACAGGCCGGTCGGGCACGATCCGGTCCAGGTCCTCGCGTCGCGGGGTGCCGCCTTCGAACGCGGCCATGTACCAGCCACCGCCCCGGATCCACGGTTCGTCCGGATGGGAGCGCGCGTACGCCTCGATCTTGTCGTAGCCGGGCCCCGATTGCGCATCTTCGTGGAGGTCGCAGCGCAGCATCGTCAGGCCGCCGTGGACCGGATGGACGTGGGCGTCCTGGAACCCTGGCGTGACCGTCCGACCGCGCAGTTCGATGACCCGCGTCCGCGGCCCGATGTGCCGGCGGATGTCGCGATCGATCCCCACGCCGACGATCCGCCCATCGCGCACCGCCATCGCGTCCGCCCAACTCCGAGCTGCGTCCATGGTGGCGAGGCGGCCACCGGTGAGGACCAGGTCGGCGGGGCGGTCGTCGGTCATGGCTCGAGTGTCGCATCGACGCGCGTCCGCTCGAGCCACCATCGCATGGGCCGCGACAAGGGCCGCGGACAGACCGCCGCCCGCTAGCATCGCGTGGTGACTTCCGTCCACGTGCTCCATGCGGGCTACGCGACCGACCGCGTCGGTTCCAGCATCACCCTGGTCCGTGACGGCGACGCGCTGATCGTGGCGGACCCTGGGATGGTCGCGAACCGCTCGCTCATCCTCGATCCGCTGGCCGCCCTCGGCGTGTCGGCGGGCGACGTCACCCACGTCTTCCTGAGCCATCACCACCCGGACCACACGGTCAACATCGCGCTGTTCCCGAACGCGGAAGTCGTCGACTTCTGGGCGCGCTACCGCGACGACCTGTGGCTCGATCACGACGGCGACGGCTACCGGCTCTCCCCGAAGGCCCAGCTCTGGCTGACGCCCGGCCACACCGAGGAGGACGCGACCCTCATCGTCGAGGCCGACGACGCGACCTACGCCCTGACCCATCTCTGGTGGCACACGGATCGGACGCCCGAGATCGACCCGCTGGGGGCCGATCAGGACGCCATCGAGCGTGGGCGCGCCCGGGTCCTCGCGGCCGCCGACATCGTCATCCCCGGCCACGGCGGGGCGTTCCGGGTCCGCGGCTGACGGCCGACGAGCCCTAGACCGCTCCCTGGGCCGGCGGCGAGGACGCCGATCCGCCCCCCGACGGGTCGGCCCGCAGCCCGAACCAGAACACCAGGGTCCCGATCACCAGCAGCACGGCGCACACCAGGATCGCGAGGTGGAACGCGTCCATCGAGGCCTGGGTGGCGGCCGCGGCCTGCGCGGCCGTGGCGTCGGTGGGCGGGGGGTTGAGCGGCTGGAAGGCGCTTCGGACCTCCGCCGAGCCCGTGTCCAGGTCGGGCGCGCTCGTCGCGAGCGCCGAGTAGAACGTGGCGCTGATCGCGATGAAGATGATCGCGCCGAGGAGCGGCTGGCCGACGCGCGAGATCGCGTTGTTGATCGCCGACCCGAGCCCCGAGAAGCGGCCGGGGACCGAGCCCATCAGCGTGCTCGTCAGCGGCGCGACCACCAGTGAGATCCCGATCCCGAACAGGATGATCGCGGGCAGGACGTCGACCAGCACGTCGAGGGGCGGGATCAGGGTGCTCGGCGTCTCGACCGAGGCCAGCCACGGCTCAGAGTCATATGGGAGTCGCGCGAACCAGAGCAGGCCGCCGGCCATGATCAGCGGTCCGACGACGAGGAACGGGCGAGCCCCGACCCGGGCGGCCACCGTCCCGACCCGGGTGGACAGGACCGACAGCAGGATCCCGCTCGGGAGGCCGATGAGCCCGGCCCCGAGGGCCGTGTAGCCGAGCACGCCCTGGAGGACCAGCGGCTGGTAGCCGAACGTCACGTAGAGGGCGCCGTACACGAAGAACGTGGCGAGATTGACGGTCGCGAACGCCCGCGAGCGGAAGAGCCCGAGCGGGACGAGGGGGTTCGGCCGGGTGGCCATCATGATCGGGAACACCACGAGCGCGACGACCCCGACGACGATGGCGATCCAGGCGGCCGTGTCAGCCCATTCGTGCGCCTGGCCGCGGATGAGGCCGAACGCGAGACCCCCGACCGCCAGCGCCGCGACGAGGGCGCCCAGCCAGTCGAAGCCCGCGGACGTCTCGGTGTCCTTCGACTCCTCCACGTGGGTCACCGTCGCCCAGAGGGCGAACGCGAGCAGCGGGACGTTGATCAGGAACGCGAACCGCCAGCCGATCGTGTCGACCATGATCCCGCCGAAGATCGGCCCGATGACCGTCAGCGCAGAGGTCGAGGCCGCCCAGATGCCGAACGCGCGCCCGCGCGCCTCGCCCTCGAAGGCATGGGTGATGAGCGCGAGCGACCCCGGGATGAGCAGCGCGCCGGCGGCCCCCTGGAGGAGCCGAAAGACGACCAGCAGCTCGAGCGTCGGCGCGAGCCCGCACAGCGCGGAGGTGAGCGCGAACCCGGCCAGGCCGAGCGCATAGACGCGGCGCCGGCCGTAGTGGTCGCTCAGGGCGCCGGCGAGGATGAGCAAAGCGGCCAGGATGGCGAGATAGCCGCTGACGACGTAGGCCTGGCCCTCGAGCACGCCGACGAGCGAGGCCGGCAGGTCCTGCCCGATCCGCTTGAGCGCGACCCCGACAAGGGTCCCGTCGAGGAAGACGGCTCCGGAGCCGATGATCGTGGCGACGAGGGTCCATCGCTGGCGTCGGGTCATGCCCGGGCAGTGTCGCAGCATCGTCGCCGCGTGGACAAGGCCTTCGGACTAGACTCTGCCGATGCCCGGACCCGTGGCGCTCGTCGGCGCCGGTGAGTTCCTTCCCGCGATGGCCGGTTTCGACCTCGAATTGCTGGCCGCGACGGGCCGCCCGCGCCCGCGCGTCGCGATCCTGCCGACCGCCTCATACCCCGACGGTGAGGAGGTCTTCGACCGCTGGGCGTCGATGGGTGTCGCCCACTTCGGGGAGCTCGGCGCGGAGGTCGAGCCGGTCCTGGTTCGCGACCGCCACGACGCCGACGATGCGGCCGCGGCCCAGGCCATCGGCGAGGCCGATCTCGTCTATCTCTCGGGCGGCAAGCCCGGCTACCTGCTGAGCGTGCTCGACGGGAGCGCGGTCGGTCGGGCCCTGATCGCGGCGCACGAGCGCGGCGCGGTCCTGGCCGGGTGCTCGGCCGGGGCGATGGCGCTCGCGGGCCATGTCTTCGACCTGCGGGTGCGGGTGCTCCCGTTCCCGCTGCGCTGGCGGCCGGCCCTCGGGTTCGCGCCGAGCGCGTCGGTCGTGCCGCACTACGACGCGTGGCCCGAGCCGATGTCCGCGCTCGTGGCGCTCCAGGCGCCGCGCGGGTCGGTCGTCCTTGGCATCGACGAGGAGACCGCCGTCATCGGCCGCGACGGGTCCTGGCAGGTCCACGGCGCGGCCCGGGTGACGGTCTGGCGGGGTCACCGGCGCGAACGGCATCGCGCCGGTGAGACGTTCCGCCTCTAGACGTCGGTCTAGGCGGTGTCCGGGCGGACGGTCCGGAAGCAGTCGGAGCAGTAGACCGGTCGGTCCATCCGCGGCTTGAACGGGACCTGGGCCTGGTTGCCGCACGACGAACAGATGACGGCGAAATACTCGCGCGAGGCGCGGTCGTCGCCACGCTCGTAGCCGCGTGGTCCACCGATCTCCCGGACGTCGTACCCGGGATCCCGGGCGGCTCGACGGCTGGCGCGGCAGCTCGTGCAACGCTTCGGTTCGCTGGTGAACCCCTTCTCCACGTAGTACTCCTGGTCGGCCGCGGAGTGGATGAATTCCACACCACAGTCGACGCAGGTCAGGGTTCGATCGACGTAGGTCACTTGCTCCTCCGGGGATCACGATGTCTCGGCAGGTCGTGCGCCCGAAGGGCAGCCGCATCGGCGGACGGGACGTGCGAGGTGCTGGCGAGAGAAGCCGGGGCCGCGCGACCCAAGGTGCCGATATGGAGTTCCCTGTCGGGGCGCACCGGGTGTCAGGCCGCGCATGATACGACGCATCCCGGTTCCGGGTCGTCAAGCGCGGCCATCGGCGCGGCCGAGTGGCGGTCGTGACACCGTACCTGTCACAATGAGAGACGAGATTCGGGGCGGCGAGCGGGGAGTCATGGGGGCGCCTCGCTCGCGCTGGACCCGCGGGCCGTTCGGCGGCCCGATCGGGCCCAGCCCGACCGCCCGGGTCGCGTCGTCCGGATCGTGACCGACCAGGGAGGCCCGCCGACAACCGGATGCTACGGATCATCCACACCGCGGACATCCATCTCGGCGCGCGCCACGACGACCTCGGGGTCCAGGCGGCCGCCCAGCGGGATCGCCAGTTCGCCGCGTTCCGCGCAACGGTCGACCTGGCCCTGGCCGAGAAGGTCGACCTCTTCCTGATCGCCGGCGACCTCTTCGACTCGAACGTCCAGCCGCGTCGCTCGGTCGAGCGCGTCGTCGGCGAGCTCAAGCGCCTCGTCGAGGCGCGCATCCGGACGGTCATCATCCCCGGCACCCATGACGTCTACGACCGGACCTCGATCTATCGCGCGTACGACCTCAAGGCGATGGCCGGCAGCACCGAGCGCGACGATCTCGTGACCGTGCTCACGCCCGACGTGTCCAGGGTCCACCTTCCCGCGCTGGACGCAGTCGTCGTGGCCCGCGTCTTCGACACCAAGCGCGCCCCGTCCAGCCCGCTCGCCGGACTCGACGCATCGACGGATGCGGCGGGTGCGACATGGCGGATCGGCATGGTCCACGGCTCGATCGCCATCCCCGGCAAGACCGATCGCGACGAGGTCGTCATCACGACCGAGGAGATCGCGAACTCCCGGCTCGACTATCTCGCGCTCGGTCACTGGCACTCGACGCAGCAGGCGCGAGCCGGCGCGGTGGCCTACGCATACGCCGGCGCCCCCGAGGCGGTCGCCCTCGACCAGGATCGCGCGGGCAAGGTCCTGCTCGTCGAGCTCGAGAACGTCGACGGCAAGCGGATCGTCACGATCGAGGACCGGATCGTGGGTCGGACCACGTTCCAGCGCGTCCAGCTCGACGCGACCGGCGTCGGCACGCAACCCGAGCTCATCGCGGGCCTGGCCAAGCGGGCCGACCCCGATCTCGTGCTCGACGTGCGGATCGTCGGCGTCCGGCCGGACGAGCTCGACCTCCACATCGACGAGATCGAATCGGCGCTCGCCGCCTCGTTCCTCAAGGTCCGGGTGCGCGACGTCTCGCTGCCCGCATTGACCGAGGGCACGCTGCCGTCGCCGGACACCGTGGTCGGGGCGTTCATCCGCGACCTGGAGGCCCGGATCGCCGAGCTCGAGGCGACCGACAAGGCGGACGAGGCGGCCGAGCTGCGCGACGCCCTGCGCCTGGGGCGGTTGCTGCTCGCGGGCCACGAGGTCTCGCTGTGAGGATCCGCCGGCTCGAGCTGCGCGACTTCCGCCGCTACCGCCACCTCGCCGTCGACCTGGCGCCCGGCCTGACGGTCGTCCGCGGCCCGAACGAGGCCGGCAAGTCGACGATCCAGCGGGCGATCGAGCTCGCAATGACGCGCCGGGTGACGAGCTCGGCCGGCGACCTGGACGCATTCCGGCCCTGGGATGCCGCCGAGGACGTGCGCTCGGTCATCACCATCGACTTCGAGCAGGACGACGAGGACGGCGCGAAGGCCGGCCAACTCGAGAAGACCTTCGCCGGGTCGCGCGGGACGGTCCGGCTCGACTATGACGGCCAATCCGTCACGGACCCGGCCCTGGCCGACCAGATCCTCGCCGAGCTGACCGGCATCCCCAACGAGGCCTTCTTCCGCTCGACCGCGTCCGTCCGCCATCACGAGCTCGCCGACCTGGACCATGACGAGGGCACCCTGCGCGACCGGCTCCAGGCGTCCATCAGCGGTGGGGACCGCGGGACCAGCCGGGCCAAGCGAAAGCTGGAGCAGGCCATCCACGGCCTCACGACCAAGGGCGACAAGAATCCGGGTCTCCTGAAGGTCGCGGAAGCCGAGGTGGTGCCGATCGGGGCAGGCCCTCGAACAGGGCGACCTGGCCCTCGCCCAGCTCGCTCGCGATCGCGATGCCCTCGCGGGCGCCCTCGAGCGCCGGGCCCAGGCCGAGACGGCGCTGGCCGAGCGTCGCGGGATGCTGGAGAAGGCACGTCAGGCCGAACGCCTCGCCACCGAGCGGGCCGCGGCCCAGGACCGGTACGAGCGATTCCGGCAGGCGGTCGAGGTGAACGACCAGGTCGCGCTCCTGGCCGCGACCCATCCGTCGCCCAACCCACTGCCGGTCCTCCGTGCCGGCGTCGAACGCCTGCGGGCTCTCGACCAGAAGGCGCGGGAACTGCGGGCGGCCCTCGCGGGCGATGTCCCGGTCACCTTCGAGGTCGCAGCCGAGCCGAGCTGGCGCCCGCTGTCGCGCTGGGGCGTCGCGCTGACGATCATCGGCCTTGTCATCGTCGGCGGATCGTTCGTCGTCGATCTCCTCGGCATCGCGGAGCCGGGCCTGCTCCCGACGGTCATCGGCGGGGTCATCGCCGGCATCGGGCTCATCCTCGCCGCGGTCGCGCTGTGGATGCGCCGCAGCTACCACATGGGCACCGAGCTCCGCGACACCGAGATCGATCGACGCCTCCGGGGTCGATCCGAGATCGAGGCGGAGCTCGCCGTCGTCGAGGCCGACCTCGCGAAGCGTCTCGAGGGCCTGGGCCTGACCGACATCGCGACGGCCGAGGACCTGCTCACGCGCGAGGAGGCGCACGTCGCCCGGATCGACGTCCTCGCCGCGCAGCTCGAGGGGCTCGTCGGCAAGCAACCGCCCGAATTACTCGTCCCGACCCGGGACGCCGCGGCCCTGGAGATCTCCGAGAGGAACAGCGCGCTCGAGGCCCTCGGGCCGATCGCCAAGGAGCCGCGGGCCCGCGAGCGTCTGGAGGTCGAGGTCCGCGACCAGGAGACCGCGCTCGAGGGCGCCCGCGACGACGAGGCGAACGCGCGGGCCAGGGTCGAGGCGAACGCGGTCGACGCCGAAGAGGTGGCTGGCCACGCGGAATCGCTGGCGAGGTGGAACGAGGAGCTCGCCGCGCTCCAGCGTCGCCAGCGTGTCTACACGACGGCGCTCGACATGATCGTCAAGGCCGAGCAGGCGACGATGAAGTCGGCGACCCGCTTCCTCGAGAAGCGGATGGTCCGCGACCTCGACGGGGCGACGGCCGGTCGATATCGCCACGTTCGGGTGGACGACAAGACCCTCGACATCGAGGTCCGTGCGCCCGAGAAGCGCGACTGGGTCAAGGTCACCGCCCTCAGTCAGGGCACGATGGACCTGGTCTACCTCACCGCGCGGCTGGGGCTCGTCCGGCTCGTGACCGGCGACCGCCGGCCGCCGCTCATCTTCGACGACCCGTTCGTCACCCTCGACGACGCCAGGGCGGCTCGCGCCCTCACGCTCCTCAAGGGCATCACGACCGACTTCCAGGTCATCTACCTGACCTGCTCCGAGCGCTACGACGCTGTCGCCGACGCGGTCGTCGAGCTGCCCGGACCGACGGCGGTCGACGACGACGCCCCGCCCGAGGGATCCGGCCCCTGATCGGACCCGACCCGGCGATCGCGACCGTCCTGTTCGGGCTGGTGTCCGCCGTCGCGTGGGGTGGCGGTGACTTCGGGGGCGGCCTCATGAGCCGGCGCACCTCCGTGTTCGGCGTCGCGCTCATCTCGCAGGTCGTGGGCATGGTGGTCTCGGTCGGCCTGACCGTCCTCCGCAACGAGGGCATGCCACCGGCCGCCGACGTCGGGTGGTCCGTCCTCGCCGGGATCGCCGGCGGCGTCGGGATCACGTCCCTGTACCGCGGCCTGGCCGTCGGGCGGATGGGGATCGTGGCGCCGGTCACCGGCGTCCTCGCGGCGATCATCCCGGTCGCCGCTGGCATCGTCCTCGAGGGCTGGCCGGACCAGCTCGTGACCATCGGCATCGGCGTCGCGATCGTCGCGGTCGTGCTGGTGTCGCGCGTCGCGGACGAGGGCGGCGGGCGGGCCGGCCTCGGTCTGGCGGTCCTGGCCGGTTCGATGATCGGCCTGTTCAGCGTGTGCATCGCCCAGGTCAGCGACGGCCACGTGTTCGGCCCGCTCTCGATCGTCCGGACCGCCGAGGCCGTGCTGATCGTGGGCATCATCCTCGTGACCCGGTCGGACTGGCGGCCGCCCCGCACGCTCGTCCTCCCGCTGGTCGGGATCGGCGTCCTCGACATGGTCGGCAACGGCGCCTACATCCTGGCCGTCCAGAGCGGCGCGCTGGCGGTCGCATCGGTGGTGTCGTCGCTGTACCCGGTCACCACCGTGATCCTCGCGACGGTCTTCCTGCGCGAGCGCGTGACCCGATCGCATGCCGCCGGGATCGGCCTGGCGGCCCTCGCGATCGTCCTCATCGGGGTGGGCAGCAGCTAGTCTCGAGAAGGGATCAAACGCCCGGTCGCGAAGATGCGGCCATGGAGCTCGAGCCCGCCATCGCGACGGTCACGCTCGGCCTGGTTGCGGCGGCGGCCTACGGGTCGTCGGACTTCGGGGGCGGCGTGATCTCGCGGCGGGCGCCACTCCTGGGTGTCGTGCTCGATCTCGCAGTCGTGCGGCGCGGCCCTCGCGATCGCGCTGGCCGTCGTGGCCGGCGGGACGCTTCCGGGCCCGCCCGACATCGCGTGGTCCATCCTTGCCGGGATCCTCGGCGCGACGGGAATCACCGCCCTGTACCGCGGCCTCGCGGTCGGACGGATGGGGATCGTCGCGCCGGTCACGGCGGTCCTGGCCTCCGTCATCCCGGTCGTCGGCGGGGTGGTCCTGCAGGGCGCTCCACCGGTCGTGGTGTCCATCGGGATCGGCGTCGCGCTGGCTGCGGTCGTCCTCGTCTCGTGGGAGACCGATTCCGATGGCACCGGACGGGCCGGATTGCGACCCGCCGTGCTCGCAGGGTCGGCCTTCGGGCTCTATGAGATCACGATCGCCCAGATCGGCGAGGACGCGGTGCTCGGTCCGCTGGCGGTCATCCGCGCGACCCAGGCGGTGCTGGTCGCGGTCGTCGTCATCGTCGCCCGCCCTGCGTGGCGGCCGGAAGGCTCGCTCCTGCCGGCGATCGCGGCCATCGGCGTCCTCGAGATGACCGCCACTGGCGCGTTCATCCTCGCCGTGCAGACGGGCTCGCTGGCCGTCGCGTCGATCGTGTCGGCGCTGTATCCGGTCGTGACCATCCTCCTGGCGGCGATGATCCTGCGCGAACGGGTCAGCGGGCGGCACGCCGTCGGGATCGGTCTCGCGATGCTGGCCATCGCCCTGATCGGTGGCGGGTCCGCATAGGGCGGCGCCCTCTACGTCCCTGGCCGCTCGAACCGCAGCGCATCCACGAGCCCAACGTCGTCGAGGACGACGACGGTGGTGAACCCCTCCGATGCGAGCGCATCGGCGTCGAGCGCGGCGCGCAGTTTCGTCAGCTGGCGCTCGACGACCGCCGGGTCGACGACGCGCGTCACCCTCCCGGCATTCCGGGCGTGGACGACGGCCGGCGGCAGGTCAAGGACGATCGCGACGGCCGGGACGTCCGCATCCCGGGCGCGGGCCAGGAGCGTCAGGCGGGCGTGGCGAGTCAGGTTCGTGGCATCGATGACCGACAGTCGACGCGCCCGAAGCCGGGTGGCGACGTCGTCATGCAGCCGGCGGAACGCGAGTCCGGTCGCCCGCTGGTCGGCCTCGTCACCGCTGACGA
The DNA here is from genome assembly GCA_963704775.1 of uncultured Chloroflexia bacterium. Taxonomy (GTDB): domain Bacteria; phylum Chloroflexota; class Limnocylindria; order Limnocylindrales; family CSP1-4; genus SPCO01. The sequence goes on from CAVPHR010000001.1 coordinate 1,530,156, forward strand.
GCTTCCGGTACGCATCCGAGGACAGGACCTCGTCGGGCGCGAAGTGTCGTGCGGCCAGGGTCGACTTGCCCGATCCTGCCGGCCCGACGAGCACGACGAGGCACGGTTCGGGGAGCTCGATGGGCCGCATGCCCAGATGATGGCCCCCTACGAGGCGATCCGGCGCACCTCGTAGCCACCGCCATCGGCCGCCTGGATCTCGTACGCGGGTTGGTCGTAGACCGATGGGCCGCGCACGACGTGGCCGTCCTCGATCCGGTACCGGGCGCCGTGCCACGGGCACTGCACGCAGCCGTTGACGACCGTGCCCTTGTCCAGCGGCCCGCCGGCGTGGGCGCAGGTGGCGTGGAGCGCGAAGACCCGTTCGCCCAGCCGGATCACGACGAGGTCGTTGATGCCCGCTTTCATCTTCGTGGGCGTCGCCTCGGCGAGGTCGTCGAGGCTGGCGAGCGCACCGAGCTCGAGCTTGATCCACTTCGTGCCGGCACCACGGAACGCGTGGCGGCTGACCATGTTGCCGAGGAGGTAGACGACGTCTCCGCCGACGAACGCCCCCGCCGACACCAGCCCGAACGCGATGATGCCCAGGACGACGGCGACCGTCCGGTCGGCCGGGTCGCCCGTCCGGATGACCAGGGAGACGATCAGGATCACGAGCGCGACGGTCATGAGCGTCGCATGCGTCGTGGCCCGGGTCCTGGCCGTGCCATCGGTGTCGGTGTAGTCCGCCAGCCCCGCCACGGCAGAGAGGACCATGAAGAAGATCGTCCCCACGAGCGCGATGTCGGCGGCCGCCCGCTGATCGACAAGGTCGAGGATGACCGCGCCGAGGAGCAGGCCGATCGGGATGTCCGTCAGCGCCGCGTGGAGGGGATGGCCCAGCCAGCGGCCGTTCAGGAAGTCCTTGATCGGGCGGATCGGCCCGAACAGCGCCGACAGCCAGCGATGGTTGAAGTCGCCGAAGGGGCGCGCCCACCGGTCGTTGATCGCCACGAGCCGCGCGAGAAGATGGGCCATGGATCGGGCACCTCCCTGACGAGTATCCACAACCCGTCCACAACGCTCACAAGTTCGGGGATAAGGTCGAGGGCTCCGCCTGCAAGTTCGTGGATAAGCCCGTTGTGGTTCTTGGGCCCCGGACCGTACATTGGTCTCGCCCGAAGGGGCAGGAGTGAACCGCCAGACCGCAGCGAGGAGCGATCCACGCAGCGGCCCCGGGAACCGGGTTCGAGAGCCGCAAGGCTAGCGAGCGAGGGACCCGGCGGCGACCAGGGACTGCAGCTTGCTGAAGCCCCAGGACCCGCTGAACGCTCGGTGTCCCACCAGTTCCTTCGGGCGCTTTCGTGCGTCTCCGCAAGCCGGTCCCGCGCATCGGCTAGGCTTCCGCCGATGCCCGACCCCGGCGCCCTGACGGCGCCCTCCGCCCCACCCCCACGCCCGGCCCAGGACTGGCGCGTCCTCGTCGCGGTCTTCTGGGTCACCTCGATGGTCGAGGGCCTCGGCGTCAGCCAGGTCTTCGCGCTCCTGCCGGCGTACCTGCGCGAGATGGGCGTCCCCGAGGCCGACCGGCTCGCGTTCATCGGGCTCTTCAGTGCGCTGGTCTTCGTCGTCGGGATGCCGCTCGTCCCGCTGTGGGGCGTCTGGGCCGACAAGTACAGCCGCAAGGCCGTCATCGTCCGCAGCGCCCTCGTCGAGGCGGTCGTGTTCGCGGGCGTCGCGCTCTCGCAGGAGCCCTGGCAGCTGGCCCTCTCGATGCTGCTCATCGGGTTCCAGCTGGGCAACACCGGCGTGATGCTCGCGGGCATCCGCGACGTGACCCCGACGCACCGGCTCGGGACGACGATCGCCGTGTTCGGGGCCTCCGGTCCGATCGGGTTCGCTGTCGGCCCGATCCTCGCCGGGATCCTGATCGACGCCTTCGGCTGGCCGCTCGCCGGCGTGTTCTGGCTGTCGGCCGCGTTCTCGGTCGGGACCGCGCTCCTCGTCGCGTTCGGCTCGAGGGAGGTGCGGCCGGAGGTCGTCCCGACGGGGAGCGTCCTCTCGCTCGCGTTCGGTGCCGTCCGGGGCGTGCTGATGGACCCGTCCGTCCGCCGGATCTTCGCGATCTTCGGCGTCGTCCTACATCGCGACGCAGATGAGCCGGCCGTACATCCCGATCCTCGTCGAGGGCCTCGACCGGCCCGGGCCCCGGCTATGCGTCGGCCATCGGGCTCGTGATGGGCACGGCCGCGCTCGTCGGCGGCCTCGTGTCGCCGCTGGGTGGCGTGCTCGGCGATCGCGTCGGGTTCCGCCCCGTCCTGGTCGCGGCCCTCGCGGGCGCGGGCGTGGTCCTGTTGCTCATGCCGTTCGTTGACGGCCGTCGCGTCGCTGGCGTTGTTGGCCGTCGTCCTCGGCATGGCGACGGCGACCGTGAGCGCGATGGTCTTCGGGCTGCTCGCGATCGAGGCCCCGCCCGAGCGCCGGTCGGCGACGCTCAACCTCGTGTACCTGCCGCTCTATGCGGCCGGCATCATCGGGCCGGCGATCGGGGCCGGTGTGGCGTCGGTCGGCGGCGCTTCGGGGCCGTTCATCGTCGGCGGCGTGATCTTCCTGCTCGGCGCGATCGCCATCGCGGTCCGTCTCCGCTCGACGCGCTCACGGACGCAAGCACCCAGCACGCGAGCTGCCTAGGCCGGGGGACTCAGCCGGGTCGCCGCCGCGCGACGACGACGCCGGCGAGGAACAGGGCGACCAGGGTGGCGACGGCCAGCGCGAGCGCCTCCCGCGCCTCGACGAACCGGTACTGGCTACCCGGCACGACCATCGACGAGCATCGGATAGCGGGGCATGCCGTTCTCGTCGAACACCTCGCTGTCGCCGAAGTATTCGAAGCCGACGAGGCTTCCGTCCGGGAGCCGGAACGACGGTGTCGAAGGTGAGGTCGCCGCGATTGCCCTGTCCGTTGTCGTCGAACCGCGTCTCTACCGCGATCGCCTCATTCCTGAGGATGACGTTCTGGTAGACCCCTTCACCGCCGGCGATCGCGATGGTGCCGATCAGTGCCGTCACGATCAATGCAGGCAGCGCTCGCCCGATCACGGCTCCGACCACGACCGCGATGCCGAAGATGAACGCGGCGCGTGCGGCCAGCAGACCGCCGCGAGCCCCGTACAGGGTGAACGACGCCGCGGGATCTTCGCCCTGGACGCTCGCCGCGAAGAAGCGGTCGACGGCCGCGCCGGCGACGAAGGCCAGCGCGACGATGATCGCGAGGACGGGCAGCGTCCGCATCGCGAACCAGCGCCAGCGAGAGGGCGCCAGCGACCAGGCGAGCCGGGTCGTCCCGCGCTCGAGCTCGCGGGCGACGATCGGCACCCCAAGAAAGGCGCCGATGACGTAGGCAACAGCCAGGGTCGGCGACAGGACGAGGCCGCCGATGAGCTGTTGGGCCTCACTCCACGCCCGCACGCCCGGTTCGCACGACGCCGGGGAACTGCCGTCGATCGCCATGCACTCGGGCGCGGGACGTAGTCCATCGACATACACGGAGCCGACGAACCCTGCGATGGCGAGGACGACGAGCGCCGTCCCGAACGCGTACAGCTCGAATCGGTGGAGCCGGATCGTCAGGCGGATCTCCTGGAGGATCAAGCGGCCCGTCCTTCGACCGGCACGTCCCTGGGCACGCGAGCCGCGGCCAGGTGCCCAAGCACGACCTCCTCGAGCGTCGCCGCTCGGCCGTGGTCCCCGGCCCCGCGAACGAGGCTGAGCCGCTCACCGGACGGACCCGGGAAGATGCCGACGAGCGTCCCGGAGCCTGGGGTCGCCGCGGAGCCTGGCTCGGTCGCGTCCAGCACGCGATGCTCCGCGATCGCGCCGGCGATCGAGAGGTCCAGCAGCATCCGCCCGCCGCCGAGGACGAGCAGCCGGTCGCAGGCCTGTTCGATGTCGGTGATGACGTGGGACGACAGCAGCGCCGTCGCGCCGTCGGCACGGACCGCGTCGACGAGGACGTGCAGGAACTCGCGTCGCGCGAGCGGATCAAGGCTCGCGAGCGGCTCGTCGAGCAGCAGGACCGGCGCTCGCGCCCCCAACGCGAGCGCCAGCCCGACCTGCGCCTGCTGTCCCCCAGACAGCTCGTCGGCGCGGGAGGTGTGCGGGATGGCGAGGTCGTCGAGCCGCCGAAGCGCGATGCCACGGTCGAAGCCGGGGCGCAGCGTCTCCGCCAGGTCGACGTGCTCGTCGACGGTCAGTTCGCGGTAGAGGGACGGTGCCTGGGGGACGTACCCGATCCGTCGGATCGCCGCCGCGCTGTCCTTCCAGGGGTCGATGCCGTCGACGGTCAGGTGCCCCTCGGTCGGTCGCTCGAAGCCGATCCAGGCCTTGAGCAACGTGGACTTGCCGGAGCCGTTCGGGCCGACCAGGGCGGTGACGCTCCCGACCGGGACGGACAGGTCCAGGTGTCGGAGCGCCCAGGGCCGCCGCCGGCCGTAGCGCTTGCCGATGTCGTGGGTCTCGAGGATGGCCACGTGAACCTCGGGGTCGGGCGGCCTCGAAGCGGGCCGGTGGCCCGATGGTACGGACCCGCCCGTCCGGCCTCGGCAGTGCGCTCATCCCGGGACGCCATTCCGGGATTCACCGGACGGTTCGGCACCAGGGGCTCTGCTACGGTTCCGGCATGGACGCTCGCCTGCGAGACCGGGTCGCCATCGGGATCGCCGTGGTGGCGATGGTCCTCGGGGTCGGGACGCTGATGTTCGGCCGGTACGACACCGGCATCACCCTGACCGTCGATGATCAAGGTCGGGTGATCGTCGTCGCTGTGAATCCACACAGCCGGGCCGAGCAGTACGGCATCCAGGCCGGGATGATCGTCACGCAGCTCAACGGGGTCGAGCTCATCCGCCTGCCTCAGTCCATCTATCCGGACGTCGAGCCGTCGCCGGACCCCGTCGACCGGGGAGTACCCGATCCCCAGCCCGATCGGGGTCGAGCCCCAGGAGCCGACGCTCGTCCCCATCGACCCGGGGGAGCTCTACGTGCTCACGGCCCAGGACACCAGGGACCTGACGGCCATCCAGCCGTCGGATCTCGAGGAAGGCAGACCCGACGAATGGGCGCTGTCGTCGTTCTTCGACGACCGCCTGGACGGGATCCGTCAGTCGCTTCCAGCGGTCGCCCTGGGCGTGGCGATGCTCATGCTTGTCGGCTGGTTCCTGGCCAGCGGCCGGGCGGGCGAGACACTCCGGCCGTTGGCCGTTTCTCTCGCCGTGGCGACCGCCGTCCCGTTCCTCACCCGGCCTCTCGAGGCGAGCTGGTCGCCGTTCCTCGTCGCGATCGGCGGGCTCGTGACGGTGCTGGCGATGGTCCCACTCGCGATGGCGCTCACCGAGCGCATCGATCAACCAGAGGAGCGGAGGCTCGTCACCCTCGTCGTCACGATCTGCACCGCAGGGGCCGCCGTCATCGCCATCGCGGTCGCGACCACGGATGTGCTGGACAGGCGAGGGGATCGCCCGCTGGGCGCTGGTCGGGGCGATCCCGCTGATCCCGGGGCTCGCCGCCGCCGGACCCATCCAGCCCGGCGGGTTGCGCGGCGCGGCAGCGTCGAGTGGTCGCGTCCTCGAATCGACCGAGTTCGCCGTGGTCGGGGTCACGCCGTTGATGGCGCTCGCCACGGACATGGCGCCCTACCTCATCCCGCTGCAGCTCTGGTTCGCCTTCGTCCTGCTGGCCGGCCGGTTCACCATCCGGCCATTGGCGAGGCTCGCGACCCGCGCCACTCTCCAGCGCGACCTCGTCGTCGCGGCCACCGAGGCGGAGCGGGCCCGCGTCGCCGCCGACATCCATGACGACGCCCTCCAGGAACTGACGCTTCTCGTCCACCGGCTCGATGCGGCCGGCGACACGGAGGGCGCCGACATCGCCCGGGCGGTCTCCGACCGGCTGCGGGCCATCTGCGGCGACCTCCGCCTGCCGATCCTCGACGACCTCGGGGTCGGGCCTGCGCTCGACTGGCTCGTGCTTCGCATCGAGCGCCTCGCCGGCGGCGAGGTCCGCCTCGAGCGGACCGACGGGACGCGGCCGCCGCCGGACGTCGAACTCGCGTTCTTCCGGGTCGCCCAGGAAGCGCTGTCGAACGCCGTCAAGCACGGCAAGCCGCCGATCGTCGTCCGCTACTGCGACATCGGGCGCGGGCGCGTCGCTGTCGATCGACGACGCCGGTCCCGGCATCGAGCCGGATGCCGGCGACACGGCCGAGCGAGCCGGCCACTTCGGGCTGCTCAACATGCAGCAGCGTGCCGAGGCGATCGGGGCGATCCTCGACGTGCGCCGCTGGCCGGCCGGCGGGACGCACGTCGAAGCTGGATTGGCGGGCGCACTGATCCGGGTCGGCGTCATCGACGACCACCCGGTCGTGGGCGAGGGGACCGCCGCGCTCCTCCGCTCGCAGCAGGACATCGAGGTCGTCGGCGTGGCGCCGTCGCTCGATGCGGCGCGCGGAGCCGGGCTCGCGGATCGCGCGGCGGTCGACGTCCTGCTTCTCGACATCCGGCTCGGGACCGACAGCGGTCTCGGCCTGCTCACCGGCGACCCGGGCCTGCCGGCCGTCATCGTGCTGACCGCGTACGACTACCCGCAGTACGCCGAGGCGGCCCTCCACCTGGGCGCGGCCGGGTTCGTGCTCAAGACCGCGCCACTCCCCGAGCTGCTCGACGCGATCCGGCGGGTCGCCGCGGGCGGGCTGGCCTTCGCGGTCCGACCCGGCACGAGCGCGATCCGGCTCACGCCTCGCGAGCACGATGTCGTCCGCCTCGTGGCTGACGGCCGCAGCAACGACGAGATCGGCGCGGCGCTCGGGATCGGCGCGAAGACCGTCGAGACGCACCTCGCGCGCGTGTTCGAACGGGTCGGCGTGACGTCGCGCACCGAGCTCGCGACGCGGGCTCTGCGCGAGGGCTGGCTGGACGTGCCGCCCCGAGTCTGAGGCGCACAGACCCCACCAGACCTACCCGGACCCCATGGCCTGTCCGTACCGGTCCGTATTCAAGCGCGGGCGGCTACGATGTCGCCGTGCCGAACATCGCCCTGCCTCGTCCGCTCCCGCGACCGCGCTCGCGACGCGCCCCCGGCTCGCCGGATGCGGTGCTGCCCGTGGACGTCTCCGCGCCCGACATCATCGAGGCAGCGGGGCTGCGCTGGATCCACATCGAGTCGCCGCGCAGCGCGGACCGGGACTGGCTCGAGGAGAACTTCGACTTCCACCCGCTCGACTACGAGGACGTCTACTCGCGCAACCAGCGCCCCAAGCTCGACCAGTACGACGACTACGTCTTCATCGTTCTGCACTTCCCGCTGTTCGACAAGGACACCGGCCGGATCCTGACCGCCGAGCTCGACCTCTTCCTGGGCCCCGACTACCTGATCACGCTGCCGAACATCCCCCTGCCGCCGCTGTCGGCGATGTTCGAGCGCTATCGCGAGAAGGACGACCTGCGCGAGGAGGTCTTCTCGAAGGGCTCCGGCTACCTGCTGTACAAGATCGTCGACACCGGCGTCGATGCGTCGTTCCCGATGCTGCGCAAGATGGGCCTCAAGCTCGAGCGCCTCGAGGACGACATCTTCGAGGGGCGCTCGTCGGAGATCGTGCGCGAGCTCTCCGAGGCGAAGCAGGAGATCATCAACTTCCGCAAGATCGTGCGACCGCAGCGCGCCGTGCTCCGCGACCTCGAGCGGACCAAGCAGCGCTACCTCGCAGGAAGAGCTGGAGATCTACTTCGACGACATCTCCGACGCCGCCGAGCGGATCTGGGACACGCTCGAGAACTACAAGGAGGTCATCGAGGCGCTCGAGTCGACCAACGAGTCGGTGCTGTCCCATCGCCTGAACGACTCGTTCCGGGTGCTGACCGCGGCGAGCGTCGTGCTGCTGCCGCTGACCCTCATCGCGAGCATCTTCGGCATGAACGTGCACTTCCCGGGCGAAGGCCGAGACCGAGACGTTCTTCGCGATCCTCGCCCTGATGGCCCTGGTGCTGCTGGTGCTCGTGGTCCTGTTCCGCCGCCGCGGCTGGCTGTAGGCGCGATCAGGCCGGGAGGTCGCGCTCCGCGGGGCCCACGTAGCGCACGTCGGGCCGGATCAGCCGGTTGTCGGCGGCCTGCTCGAGGACGTGTGCCGTCCAGCCGGCGTGGCGGGCCAGCGAGAACGTGGCCGGGAACAGGTCGGGCGAGAGGCCGACGCCCTGGAGCACCGGCGCCGCGTAGAACTCGACGTTGGTCTTGAGCGCCCGCTCGGGGTGCCGCTCGGCCAGCACGCGCAGGGCGACGTCCTCGACCGCGATCGCGAGCGCGAGCCAGTCGGGCGGGTGTCGGCATCGACTCGGCGACCTTGCGGAGCGCCGCCGCCCGCGGGTCGTAGGCCCGGTAGACGCGGTGCCCGAAGCCCATCAGGCGTTCCTCCCGGTCGATCGCGTCGTTGAGCCACGCCTCGGCGCGCTCGGGTGAGCCGATCTGGCTGAGCTGGTCGACGACCTCCGACGGCGCACCGCCGTGGAGCGGCCCCTTCATCGTCCCGATCGCGCCCGAGACCGCCGAGGCGATGTCCGACTGTGTGGAGGTGATGACCCGCGCGGTGAACGTCGAGGCGTTGAAGCCGTGCTCCGCGCCGACGATGAAGTAGGCGTCCAGGGCGCGGGCGTTGCCGGGGTCCGGCCGCTCGCCGGTGATCTGGTAGAGGAACCCCTCGACGAGGTCGAGCGAGGGATCGGGCTCGATGGGCTCGAGGCCCTGGCGCAGCCGCGTGAACGCCGCCAGCACCGACGGTGAGTCGCGGTGAGGGCCCGTGCCTGCTCGACGGTCGGTGGCCAGTGGAGCTTCTGGGTCGCGCCCCATGCGGAGACCGCGGTCCGGAGCGCGTCCATCGGCTTGGCGTCGCGGGGCAGCGCGCGGAGCACGGTCAGCACGGCGTCCGGGATGGGGGCCGTCGCGAGGCGCTGCGTCGGGTCCCAGTCGCCGGTCCACAGCAGGTTGGCGACCGCCGGGTACGTGCCGTGCTCCACGAGATCGCCGATCCGATAGCCGCGATAGAGGAGCCGCCCGCGGATGCCGTCGACCTGGCTGAGCGAGGTCTCGCCGGCGAGGACGCCCTCGAGGCCCGGGGAGTACAGCCGCTCGTCGGCGGGCGTCCGCCGGCTGTGGCCTCGGTCGGGAGTCGGTCATGGCTCGATGGTAGCGGACCGGCGATGCGGGTCCGCCGTCCGTCAGTCCGACCTGCTGGCGGCGTTGAGGATGAGCCGGATGACCAGAGCCCCGAAGACGGCGACGACGACGGCGGCGATGAAGCCCTGAGTCGGTCCCAGGTTCATCTGCTGGGCCAGCCAGCCGCCGATGATCCCGCCCAGGATGCCGACCAGGACGTTGGGCAGGCAGCCGCGCGCGGTCTTGCCGCCCAGCAGCGCGCCCGAGATCGCACCCGCGATGAAGCCGACGACGATCCAGCCGACGATGCCCATCTCCAACATGGGCTCAGTCTCGCACGGGTGGCGGGCCGGCCGCCACGAAGTCGCGCACGGCCGTCACGACGGCGTCGGGCCGGGTGTGATGCGCAGCATGCTTGGCGCCCGGGATCTCGATGACACGGCCGTCCGCCAGCCGGGCATCGAAGGCGTAGGTGGCCTCCCGGAACGCCGCCATGCTCTCGCTGCCGAGCAGCTGCAGCACCGGTTGGCGGACTCGACCCAGCGTCTCGAGCGACGCGGCGCGGATCCATCTCGGCGTCGAGCTCGCGGACGATCGTCGGGGCCGCAGCGACCCGCAACGGCCAGACCGGATCGGCCCGATAGGCCGCGAGCTCGGCTTCGTCCATCCCGACGACGCGGGTCATGAACGTGGAGAGGACGGCGACCGGATCGCCGGCCGCGAGGTGCGCCGCCAGCTCCGCGTCCAGGCCGGTCGGGTGGTAGCTGGCGCCGGGCGGCGTCGGGGCGCCCTCGTACGAGATGACGCGGCTGATCCGGTCGGTGAGGAGCGCCGCGCCAAGCGCCGTCCGGCCGCCGTACGAGTGCCCGAAGACCGGCACGGGTCCGCTCGTCTCGGCGGCCACCGCGTCGGCGACCGCGGCCACGTCCTCGAACTCCCGCGCGATGGCGTACGGCTCGGTGTCGCCCGACGCGCCACGTCCGCGACGGTCGATGGCGTGGAGCGTGAAGTGGCGGGCCAGCCGTGGGCCGACGACGCGGAACGTCGTGTGGTCCGCACTCGCGCCGTGGACGAGGATGAGCGGCGGCCCGACGCCGCTCTGGAAGACCGCGATGGACGTGCCGTCAGCCGACCGGACGAGCTCGGTCGGGCTCGGGTCGGTCACGCCGCGATCAGGGACGCGGCGGCAGGTTCGCGGCCGCGGCCGCGTCGAGGATCCATGTCGCGCCCGCGCGCAGCGCGAGCTGCGCCGGCCACCGGCTCGGATCGCGGGTCTGGCCGAAGATCTCGCCGAGGACCGGTGCCTTGTCCGGCGCCGGTGGCGACGATCACGACCTGACGCGCGGCCCCGACCACGGCCGGGTTGAGCGTCACGCGCTCCACGTGTGGCTCGATGTGGGTGGGCGCGGGGATGGCCATCGCGAGGTCGGCGGCGCCGAGCGCCGGCGAGCCCGGGAAGACCGACAGGATGTGCCCGTCGGCCCCGACCCCGAGCGAGCAGGACGTCGAAGACCGGCCAGCCCTCGTCCGTCGCCGCGGGCCCGACCGCGCGGAGTTCATCGGCCATCGCCGAGGCGGCCCACTCCGGACCCCGGCCCGTCGCGATCGCCTCGCCGGCTCGAAATGGGTGGATCTGGTCGAACGGCAGGGGCTCGCCCGGCCAGCCGCCCCCGGCCGTGCCTTCCTCGCCCAGGCCGATGCCCGCGATGATGTCGTCGAACGGCTTGGCGTTGGAGAGCGGATGGTCGCGCGGCACGTAGCGCTCGTCGCCCCACCACACGTGCAGGTCGGGGCCACGGCATCAGCTCCATCAGGGCCGTCTCCGTCAGCGCCCGGTAGATGCCGACGACGCTCGAGCCTCCGGTCGTCGCCCAGTCCGCCCGCCCTCGCTCGACCGCGGCGGCGGCGAGCGCCTCGGCGATCCGTCCGGCCGGCCTCGAGCGACGCGGCGGCCGGGTCCGCGACGACCACGATCGTCGCGTCGACGGTCGACTCAGCCACCGGTCGCTCCCACGGCTGCAGCGCCCGGCGCGATGAGCGCAGCGGCGGCGCGCAGGGCGCCGCTCTCGACGGGGTCGCGGCCGCTGGCCTCGATCGACTGGGCGAGCAGGTCGACCTCGGACATCCGCGGCGACAGGAAGTGCCGATCGAGCGCCTCGACACCGTCGAGCCAGACCCGGACGTGGACGGTCTCGGCCTCGGCGGTCACGTCGGCCCGCAGCTCCGACCCGCGCCGCTCCGACAGGAGCTCGACGCGCAACGTCGTCCCCGACGGCATCTTCGAGACCACCGGCCGCATGACCACCGACACGTCGGCCCGGCCGTCGGACAGCATCGCGACGAGGCTGCGGCCCAGGACCGGCTTCGCGCTTGGTCCGCGAGCGACCTTCGCCGACCCTGCCGCTGCCGGGCCGTGGCCCGTCATCGGGGCGAGTGCCTTCCTGACGTGGAGATCCAGCCGGGAGGCCAGCCAGCCGATGTGGTAGACGGGCTTGACGAGGTTCGTCGAGCCGTGCGCCCCTGTCTCGTCGTGGGTGCCGTACGTCACGGCCACGCGGCGCAGCGATCGCAGGTAGGGCGTGAAGTCCGGGTCGTCGAAGATCGAGGCGATGGCCTCGCGCCAGCGCGCCTGCCGCAGCAGCGCGAAGTCGCTGATGGCCATCCGCGTCGTCTCCAACAGCTCGGCCATGTCGTGCAGCCGCTCCAGGCCGTCGCCGCTCCACGTCGAGCCGTCGACGATGAGCCGGTCCGCGAGCGAGAACAGGTCGCGGGCGGGACGCGCGCGGAAGGGCGGCTCGCCCGGCCACCAGATCGTCACCGGCAGGTCGTGGACGATCAGCGGCGTGGCGATCGCGGCGAGGTGCTGGCCCGCCTCGCCGCCGGCGGTCAGGTGGATCATCTCCGCGCACGTCTCGGGCGCGTCCACCCGGGGCAGCACGCAGTGCGCCTCGACGCGGGCGTCCACCCACGATGGCCCGTCCGGGTCCGCCGAGCCGATGACGACGGTCCGCGACGGGTGCTGCCCGGTCAGGGCCTGCATCGTTGCCGCGCAATGCTCCGCGAGCTCCGGGCGGCGGGCGATGACGATGAGGTTCATCACGCTCGTCCGGGCGGCGATGCGGCGGCCCGTCTCGCCTTCGATCGTCATCGCGACGTCCCGGTCGGCCCAGATCCGGGCCAGCTCGCTCTCGATCTCGGCGATGCTGTGCGCGCGGGACGACCAGCGCAGGACGGGCTCGCCGATCTTGAGCGGGGTGTCGACCGCCATCGTCGTCGCGCCTAGAACCGGCGCCAGCGTCGCCCGTCGCGGGCCAGCAGCTCGTCGGCCTCGGGCGGTCCCCAGGTGCCCGCCTCGTAGTCCGGGAAGTCCGGCGCCGATTCGCTGGCCCACGCGTCGATGCACGGGTCGACGATCGACCAGGCCTCCTCCACCTCGTCGGCGCGGGTGAACAGCGACGCGTCGCCCTGGAGGGCGTCGAGGATCAGCGTCTCGTAGGCGTCCGGCAAATCGACGCTGAACGCCGACCCGTAGGTGAAGTCCATCGTCACCGACCGGATGTCCATGCCCAGGCCCGGCACCTTGGCCCCGAAGCGCAGCATGATCCCCTCGTCGGGCTGGACCCGGATGACGAGCAGGTTCGGGTCGGGATCGACACTCGCCTCCTGGAACAGGCGGTGCGGCACCTCGCGGTACTGGATGGCGATCTCGGTGGAGCGCTTGGGCAGACGCTTGCCCGTCCGGACGTAGAAGGGCACGCCGGACCAGCGCCAGTCGTCGATCGTGAGCTTGGCCGCGACGAACGTCTCGGTCTCGGATGCGGGGTCCACGTCGGGCTCCTGCCGGTAGCCCGGGACACGCGTCGCGGCGATCCAGCCGGGCCCGTACTGGCCGCGGACGACGTCGGTCGTCGCCTCCGCCGGATCCATGTCGATGGCCCGCAAGACCTTGACCTTCTCGTCGCGGAGAGCGTCGGCCTCGAACGTCGCCGGCGGCTCCATGGCGATCAGGCTCACGAGCTGGAGCAGGTGGTTCTGGAGGACGTCTCGCGAGGCGCCGGTCTCCTCGTAGAACGCGCCGCGATTGCCGATGCCGATCGACTCGGCCACGGTGATCTGGACATGGTCGACGTACCGGCGGTTCCAGAGCGGCTCGAAGATGCCGTTGCCGAACCGGAAGACCAGCAGGTTGCGGACCGTCTCCTTGCCCAGGTAGTGGTCGATGCGATAGACCTGCGACTCGCGGAAGACCTTGCCGACCTCGCGGTTCAGCCGCTTGGCCGAGTCGAGGTCGTGACCGAACGGCTTCTCGATGACGATCCGCCGCCAGCCGCCGTCGTGGTGCTCGTGATCGAGCCCGACCCGACCGAGCTGGGCCACGATGTCGGCGAACTGCGACGGCTGCGTCGCGAGGTAGAACATCCGGTTGCCGCGGGTCCCGTGCTCCTCGTCGATCTCGTCGAGGCGGGTGCTCAACGCGTCGAACCCGGCCGCGTCGGCGAAGTCGAGCCGGTGGTAGCGGATCCGTTCCTCGAACGACCGCCAGGCCGGTTCGTCGAGCGGCAGCACCCGGCTGAACTGCTCGAGCGAGGTCCGGATCTCGGCGCGGAACGCGTCGTCGTCGTACTCGCGCCGGCCGACCGCGAGGACCAGGAACTCGTGCGGCAGCAGGTTCGTCCGCCACAGCTGGTACAGCGCGGGCAGGACCTTGCGGTGGGCGAGGTCGCCCGTCGCGCCGAAGAGCACCAGGATCGCCGGGTCCGGGACGCGCTCCAGGCGCAGGCCCTTGCGCAGCACGTTCTCGGCGGGCTTCGCACGCGACGCCCGCTTGCCCTGGCGCGTCTCGCGAAGCTCCTTCATCGTCCGCGGCGAATCCTTGGGCCGCGGCGCGGGTCTCGCGGGGATCGGCTGGTCGGCGGGGACCTCGTCGGCGTCCGGCTCCTCGACCGTGGCCGGCTTCTTGGCCGGCTTCTTGACCGGGGTCTCCACGGCACCCTTGGCGCGACCGGCCGCCATCGTCTCTACTCGGTCTTGACTTCGTGGCCGCCGAACTCGTTGCGGAGCGCGGCGAGGACCTTCGCGCCGTACGAATCCTCCTGGCGCGAGCGGAACCGCGTCAGCAGCGAGAGCGTGATGACCGGCGCCGGCACGTCGTGGTCGATCGCCTCCTGGACGGTCCAGCGACCCTCGCCCGAATCGGCGACCCAGCCCTTGAGGTGCTCGAGGTCCTGGCCGTTCGACTTGAACGCGAGCCCGAGCAGCTCCAGCAGCCACGAACGGACGACGGAGCCCTGCATCCACAGCTCCGAGATGGGTCCGAGATCGAGGTCGTAGTCGCTCGCGTGCATGATCTCGAAGCCTTCGGCGTACGCCTGCATCAGGCCGTATTCGATGCCGTTGTGGACCATCTTCACGTAGTGCCCGGCGCCCGGGCCGCCGACGTGGAGGTAGCCGCCCTCGGGTGCGAGCGAGCGGAAGATGGGCTCGAGCGGCGTCACCGCGTCGGCGTCCCCGCCGACCATCAGGCAGTAGCCGACCTTGAGGCCCCAGACCCCGCCCGAGGTGCCCGCGTCGACGTAGCGGATGCCCTTCGCCGCGAGGTCCGCGTGGCGGCGGACGTCATCGTGGAAGTTCGTGTTGCCGCCGTCGATGATCGTGTCGCCCGGCTCGAGGTGCTCGAGGAGCTCGTGGATCTGGGCCTCGGTGGCGTCGCCCGCGGGGACCATGACCCACACCGCGCGCGGCTTCTCGAGCTTCTCGACGAGCTCGGCGATCGAGAACGACCCGATGGCGCCCTCGCCGGCGATCTCCTTCGTCTTCTCCGGGGTCCTGTTGTAGGCCACGACCTCGTGGCCGTCGCGGATCGAGCCGGCGGACCATGTTCCCGCCCATCCGGCCGAGCCCGATGAAGCCGATGCGCATCTGGGTCATGCCTCCTGACCGGCCTGCAGTGCGCCCTCGAGCGCGCGTTCCAGCGCCGCCAGACCGGCGTCGGGGTCGGCACCGAGGTGGACCCGCACGATCGGCAGGTCGTGGGCCTCGATGGCCGCGAAGTCACCAGCCGACTGCGCGTCGATGAGCTGGCCGAACGTGAAGGCCCAGCCCGGGATCTTCCGGTCCACCGGATGGTCCGACGTCAGCTGGATGAACCAGCCGCTCGCCGGGCCGCCCTTGTGGAGCTGGCCTGTCGAGTGCAGGAAGCGCGGCCCGTAGCCGGATGTCGTTGCCCGGCCCGTCCGGTCGCGGAGCAGGGCCCGGATGCGCGAGAGCGCTTCGTCACGGGCCGGCGTCGGCGCGATGAAGGCCTGAAGCGCGAGGTATGCGTTCGGCTTGCGCCGCGCGAGGTGCCGGACCAGCTCGGCCTCGATGGTGCTGTCGATGGCGGTCAGGCGCAACGCCGCATCGCCGTACAACGTCAGCCCGCCGCCCTCTGCGATCGGCGGGAACGGATCGGTGTCGGTCTCGCCCCGCTCGGCCTTCGCCAGCTCGGTCCGCGTCAGCTCCTTGGCCTCTTCGACGTTGGGCTGGTCGAACGGGTCGATGCCGAGCACTGCCCCGGCGATCGCGATGGCGACCTCCCAGCGCACGAACTCGGCGCCGAGGTCGATCGGGTCGGCCACCGTGATCCGGATGACCGGATGGCCGGCCGCCTCGAGGGCGTCGGCGAGGGCATCGCGGCCGCCGTCGTCGGAGTCGGCCAGGTCGATCCGGACGAAGGCTCGGTCGGGTCCGTAGGAGGCCGGTGCGCCCAGGGGCTCGAGGTCGATCGGCACGATCCCGGTCCCGCGCTTGCCGGTACTCTCCGCGATGAGCTGCTCCGCCCAGGCGCCGAAGCTTCCGATCTCGCCGTCGGTCAGGAACGTCAGCTTGTCTCGGCCGGCCTTGGCGAGCGTGCCAAGGGCCAGCCCAAGCGATACGCCCGGGTTGACGGCCGGGTCCGGCTCGCGGCAGGCGCCGAGCATCGCGATCGCGGACGCGATCAATGCGTCGAGATCGAGGCCGATGAGCGACGCCGGCACGAGGCCGACGTAGGTCAACGCCGAATACCGCCCGCCGATGTCTGGCGGGTTGAGGAAGATCTCGCGGAAGTCGTCGTGATGGGGGATCGCGTCGGCGCTCTTGCCGGGATCGGTGATCGCGACGATGAACCCGCCCGGGCCCTCGTAGGTGTGGTGATGGATCGCATCGAGGGCTGCCTCTGTCCGTTCCCACGCCACTTCGAGGAAGGCGTTCGGCTCGACGGTCGTGCCCGACTTGGTGGCGATGACCGTCATGGTCCGGAGCGCGTCGAGGTCGTCGAGCGTCGCCGAGACGAAGGCCGGATCGGTCGAGTCGAGGATCCGCAGGGTCGGGTATCCCTCCACGCTTCCGAACGTCCGGTTCAGGACATCGGGCGCGAGGGTGCTGCCGCCCATCCCGGCCACGACGACGTCGGTGAACCCCTCCGCGACGACGGCATCGCCGAACCCCTCGAGGCCTGCGGTGTTGTTCGCGAAGTGGACGGGGGCTTCCAGCCAACCCAGCCGGTCGGCGATCGCGGCCTGGACCCGCTCGTCACTCGACCACAGGGTCGTGTCGTGGTCGAAGAGCCGCGTGACCCACTCCTCGGCGCGCGCCCGATCCACCGCCGCCTCGTAGGCGGGGCCGGACTCGCCGAGGCTGAATCGGGCCGGTGTGGGGGCGATCGAGGTGGGGTCGGCCATCGTGACCTCCGAAGGATAGGCAGGCGTTTGTGAACGGACGGTGACCGGTCGCTCTCGACGGATCTGGGCCGGCGCGAACGCGGGCGCTCATGGTACGCCGGTGGGCGGTCGGGTCGCGGGGCGTCAGTCGGTCAGCCTTCGGCCTCGATCGCGAGGACCTTGCCGAGGCGTCGGCGGTGGCGCGTCCTCGCCCGGAGAACGATGCCCCGATGAACGCGAGCGCGCACTCGTATCCCGGCTCCGGCCCGATGACCCGGGCGCCCAGCGTCAGCACGTTCATGTCGTCGTGCTCGACGCCCTGGTGGGCGGAGTAGGTGTCGTGGCAGACGGCGGCGCGGATCCCGCGGATCTTGTTGGCCGCCACGGACGCGCCGACGCCCGATCCACAGATCAGGATGCCGCGATCGGCTTGGCCGTCGACGATCGCCTCGCCGAGTCGCTGGGCGAAGTCCGGGTAGTCATCGTTGGGGTCGGAACCGTCGCCGCCGAGGTCGATCAACTGATGGTCGAGCCCGGCGCCGGCGAGTCGTCGGATAAGGGCGTCCTTGAACTGGGCCCCGGCGTGATCGGCAGCGAAGGCGATGCGCATCGTGGTCAAGGATACGGCGCGTCCCGGCGTGCCGGTTCGACGTTCGCGGGCGGTCTCGGGCGGTTACCCGCCGGCCTGGGGGACGATCTGGCCGGTGCTTCCGTCGACGACAGTCCGGTCGCCAAGTGGGGTGCGCAACTGCACCTGGATCTCGAGCCGGGCGGCTACGGCCGTACCAGGGAATGGCCGAAACGTGAACGCATCGACGCTGACCGTGACGGTCGACTCCGTCTCGGTGACGTCGGAAACATGCGTCCACGCGCCGGGCGATATGTATCCAACGACGACCAGCGTCTGGGGACCATCGAGGCGATACGACTCGAGCGTGACAGGCTGATACAGAAGCCGCAGCGCCCCGAGTGCAACGACGACGACGAACCCCAGGACGACCCATCGGCCTCGAACTCGGGGCGCCTTCATCAGCTGTGGCCGGGGTCCGAGCCTCCGGTTCGATCGACGCCCGAGTCGCCCGTGCTGAGAGTCGGGTGCTGGCCGCCGAAGTGGCCGCCGTCGACGGTCGGGATACGGCCGTGGAGGCCGTCGCGGACCACCTTGCGAGCCACGTCCGCGACGCGGTCGGCGGTGAATCCGAAGTGCTCGAAGATCGTGCCCGCCGGCGCGGATGCGCCGTAGTGGTCGAGCCCGATGATCGCGCCCTCGTCGCCGACCCAGCGCTCCCAGCCCAGCGAGACGCCGATCTCGACGCTGACCCGCTTGCGGACGCCAGGTGGCAGGACCGAGTCCCGATACGCCTGGTCCTGTTCGTCGAACGTCTCCCAGCAGGGGAGTGAGACGACGCGCGTCGCGATCCCGTCCCCTTCCAGCTGCTCGGCCGCGGCGAAGGCGAGCTGCAGCTCCGAGCCGGTGCCGATGAGGATGAGCGCGGGTTTGCCGCCGGATGCGTCGCGGAGCACATAGCCGCCCCGCCGGACGCCGTCGCGCGCGAGCTCGGCCGTGCCGGGCAGGACGGGGAGCTTCTGGCGAGTCAGGGCCAGCGCCACCGGTCCGCCATGCCGCTCGATGGCCAGCGCCCACGCGGCGCTCGTCTCGTTGGCGTCGCCCGGACGGATGAACCACAGGTTCGGGATCGCCCGCAGCGCGGCGTAGTGCTCGACCGGCTGGTGCGTCGGGCCGTCCTCGCCGAGCCCGACGGAGTCGTGCGTCCAGACGTCGACGACGTGGAGGCCCGACAGCGCGGACAAGCGGACAGCCCCACGCATGTAGTCGCTGAAGGTCAGGAACGTGGCGACATACGGGATGAACCCGCCGTGGTATGCGATGCCGTTGCCGATGCCGCCCATGGCGTGCTCGCGGACGCCGAAGCGCAGGTTCCTGCCGAACACCTCGGCGCTGAAGTTCTCCTCGCCCTTGACGTCGGTCAGGTTCGACTCGGACAGGTCGGCGGCCCCGCCGAACAGCTCGTGGAGGTGCGGCGCCAGTGCCTGGATCGCATCCTGGCTCGCGTTCCGGGTGGCCACCTCGGTCCCGGTCTCGTACGTCTTGAGGCCCGCGTCCCAACCGTGGGGCAGGCCACCCGCGATCCGGCGTTCGAACTCGGCGGCCAGCGCCGGATGGGTCGTGGCGTAGACGTCGAAGCGCTGACGCCAGTCGGCCTCGAGCCGCTCGCCGTTCGGGATCGCGTCGCGGAAGACCGCGAGCGCCTCATCGGGGATGTAGAACGACTTGTCGGGGTCCCAGCCGTAGGCCTCCTTGACGAGACGCACCTCGTCGGGACCCAGCGGCGCGCCGTGCGCCTTCTGGCTGTCCTGCTTGTTCGGGCTGCCGAAGCCGATGTGGGTGCGGACCGCGATCAGGCTCGGCCGGTCGTCGGCGCGCGCGGCCACGATCGCGGCCTCGATCGCATCGATGTCGTTGCCGTCCTCGACCCGGCGTGTGTCCCAGCCGTAGGCATCGAACCGCTCGAGGACGTTCTCCGAGAAGGCCATCGCGGTGGGCCCGTCGAGCTGGATGTGGTTGTCGTCGTAGAGGACCACGAGCTTTCGGAGCTGGAGATGACCGGCAAGGCTCGCCGCCTCCGAGGCGATCCCCTCCTGGAGGTCGCCGTCCGAGGCGATGACGTATGTCCAGTGGTCGACGATCGATCCCTCGGGCTGGTTGAACTCGACCATCAGCCGGCGCTCGGCGATGGCCATGCCGACCGCGTTGGCGAAGCCCTGGCCGAGCGGGCCGGTGGTCGCCTCGACGCCGGGCGTGAGCCCGTGCTCCGGGTGGCCGGGCGTCTTGCTGCCCCACTGGCGGAAGTGCTCGATCTCCTCGAGAGAGAGGTCGTAGCCGGTCAGGTGGAGGAGCGAGTACAGGAGCATGCTCGCGTGCCCGGCACTCAGGACGAACCGGTCGCGATCGGGCCAGTCGGGACGCGTCGGCGCATGCCGCAGGAACCGCGTCCAGAGGACATACGCCATCGGGGCCGCGCCCATCGGGGCGCCGGGGTGCCCGGAATTCGCGGCTTGGACGGCATCGATCGAAAGCGTCCGGATCGTGTCGATCGCGAGGCGGTCGAGGTCGGGCTTCACGGCGGTCATGGGTGGACTCCGATGGGACCTGCGTGGTGGTCGGCGAACGTGGCGATCTGGGTCGTCATTGTAGGTCGCGGTCCGCCCTCGACCACGCCGCTACCATCGGGTCATGCCTCGACTCCGGACGCCTCGGCCACGTCGCCCCGGCCGACCACGCCGCCCGAGCGCCCGTCGGACTGGCGGTCCGGCGCGGATCGTGGTCCTCGGCGACCTCATGCTCGATGTCGTCCTCGCGCCGGACAGGGCGCTGGAGACCGGCACCGACGTCCCCGGCCGCGTCGCGCTGGTCCAGGGTGGTTCGGCGGCTACCACGGCCCGCTGGCTCGGCCGGCTCGGGGCGAAGACGACGCTGATCAGTGCGGTCGGTCGCGACACGGCGGGTCGCGCCCTCGTCGACGCCGTCCGGGCCGACGGGGTCACGCTACGGGTGCGCCGCGTCCAAGGGGCGAGAACGGGCCGGATCGGTGTCTTCGTCGCGCCGGGCGGCGAGCGGTCGTTCGTCGCCGACCGGGGCGCTGCCGACCTGCTCCGGCCCGAGCACGTTCGGCCGACCTGGTTCCGAGGCACCGACGCCCTCCACGTGCCGGCCTATTCGCTCCTCGGCGAGCCGCTCGGGCTCGCGGGCCGTCGGGCCATCGAGCTCGCACGCGCCGCCGGCGCCATCGTCAGCGTGGATCTCGCCTCGATCGCTCCGCTGCTTGCGGAGGGGCGGCAGGCGGCTCGGTCGCTCATCGCGGAGATCGCCCCGGACCTGCTGTTCGCGACCGCCTTGGAGGCCGAGGTGCTGATCGGCCGTTATCCCGTCGAGTGGCTGCTCGAGTACGCGCCGATGGCGGTCGTCAAGCGCGGGCCTAAGGGCGCGACGGTGCTCGCCGTGGAAGACGGGCGCCAGCTCCGATTCGAGGTGGCGACCCAGCACGTCCTGGCGGCCGACACCACCGGCGCCGGGGACGCCTTCGATGCCGGGTTCCTCGTCGGCTGGTTCGCGGCACGTGCGGCCGGACGATCGACCGCGGCGTCGCTCCAGCGGGCCGCCCTGGCCGGCCATCGAACGGCGACCCGCCAGCTCACGACGCCACGCCCGGAGCTGAGCCTGTCCTGAGGCCCGGTCAGGGGCGCAGGTACCGGTCGAACCAGTCGAGCATCCGCGTCTGGCGATCGATCCGCCGATCCGGCCGGCCCGACGATGAGAAGACGTGGTACTCGTCCGGGTAGAGGACGTACTCCACGGTCCGGCCCAGGTTCCGGAGCGCGATGAACAGCTGCTCGTTGTCGTGGGGCGGGCAGCGGAGGTCGGCCTCGGCCTGGAGGAGCAGCAGGGGTGTCCGGATGTCGGCGATATGGCGAAGGGGTGACTGGCGCCACAGCTTCGCGACGCCCTCTGGCGACAGCGGGTCGCCGAGGAGTGCGCTCCGGCTGTACTCGGGCCCGGTGTCCGAGTTGGCCCAGTCGGAGACCTGGTTGGTGACGCCGTTCTCCGAGACGGCTGCCCTGAAGCGGTCCGACGTCCCGACGAGCCAGTTGACCATGAACCCGCCGTAGCTCAGGCCGAGGACGCCGAGCCGATCAGGGTCGGCCAGCCCGAGCTCGATGACGTGGTCGAGCGCGGCGTGGACGTCCGCCGCGTCGACGCCGCCCCAATCGCCGAGCTGGGGCCGGACCCAGGCGCCTCCGTACGTCGCGGAGCCGCGGATGTTCGGCAGGACCACCCGGTACCCGCGCGCGACGAGCAGCGACACCTCGAGATGCGGCGCCGGCGCCCAGGCACCGAGGGGACCGCCGTGGACATCGACGACGGTCGGCAGCCGTCCGGCTCCCGGCGTCTGGCGGGGAGGCGATCCAGGTCTCGATCGGGCCGCCCGGGCCCGGAGCCTCCACCGCGGTCATGACCGGCATCGAGTACCGGCGCTGCCAGGCCGAGCCCATCGTGGTGCGGGTTCGGTGTTTCGTGGAACGTCGATCGCCGAGCGGCGGCACCTCGGCGGTCAGCAGCTCCATCGCCCGCCCGCCGACCGTGCCGAGCCACGAGACGACGCCGGCCGCGGCCGCCAGGTCGTGCGTCGTCAGGTCGCCTTCGACGATCGGATGCGCATCCGCACGACCCGCCGGTCCGTCGGCGAGGTCGAAGACCCACGGGTGGGAGCGGCCGCGGTCGGTCACGGTCGCCACGATCCTGTCGCGACTCAGCCAGTACGGCCCGGCCCGGCCATCGACGAGCCAGCCGTTGAGATCCGTAGTAGGTCCAGTTGCCGATGGGCCGGTCGAGGTCGGGTGCGATGGCGTGCGGCGCCGCGGAACCACGACTGGGCCCGACGAGGAGCCCGGGGCTCACGTCGTCGAGCGTGTCAGGCTCGAGGATCCCGATCGCCGCCAGCCAGCGTCCGTCGGGTGACCAGGCCGGGTTCGTCGCCCAGCCTGCCGGGGCCAGCACCTCGCGCGGCCGTGGCGCCTTGGCGTCGACATCGACGGCCCAGATCGTCGTCCGCGGATGCAGGTCCGGCTCCGTGCCGCGATCCGAGGTGAACGCCACGGTCCGGCCATCGGGGCTCCAGGCGAGGTCGCTCACGCCCCAGTCGCCGGCTGTCACACGCCGCGCCCGCGCGCCCGGGCGCGCTTCGATGACGAACAGATGCGACCAGCGATCCAGGTGTCCGCTTTCGTCGAGCCGCCAATCGGTGCGGGTGATGCGGCGCGCGGTCGGCGCGTCGTCGGCCTTCGCTGACGCCTTGTGCGCGATCGAAGGGACGTCGCCGACGAGGAATCGGGGCGGGTCGACCTCTGCCGTGTAGGCGAGACGGGTCCCGTCCGGCGACCACGCGAGACTCCCGATCGAGCCATGATCACCAGCCGGGAGCTCGCGGACCCGACCGCCGGTCGACGGACACAAGTCCGATGACGACCTCGGGATGTCGGCCTGACGGGTAGCCGCGGATGAACGCCACGCGTCGACCGTCCGGTGAGAGACGCGGCCATCCGTCCTTCACCGAGCCGGAGGTGAGCCGACGCGTCCCGCGCCGGACGCCCCGACCGAGGGGCACGGCCCAGAGGTGTCGGACGTACCGGTTGCCCCGGACGGATCGTCGACTGACGACCGCCACCGTGCCGTCGCGCGACAGGTCATGTTCCTCGACGACGACCTGCCGTCGGATGTCCTCGGGAGTGAACGGGCGGCGCTCCATCCGGGCAGGGTAGCGGCGGCTTGGAGTCGCGGTAGCCGCAGGTCGCGCCCGCCGCATCCCGTGAGACGGGACGGAACTGGGTAGGCTTGCGCCGATGCTTGCCGATCGACTCCTCGTCGCCCCGGATGTCGCGGCCGCGCTCGCCGAACGACGGCCGGTCGTCGCGCTCGAATCCACCCTGATCAGCCACGGCCTGCCCTACCCGGCCAATCTCGAGGTGGCCCGGGCGTCCGAGGCCGCGGTCCGCGATGCGGGCGCGACGCCGGCGACCGTCGCCATCCATGCGGGCCGGCTCCTGGTGGGGCTCGACGAGGCGGCGCTCGAGGCCCTCGCCACGGCGCCGGCAGGTTCGGTGCGCAAGGCCGCCCGACCGAGCCTGGCCGCAGCGATCGCCGACGGCGGCTGGGCCGCGACGACCGTCTCGGCCACGATGATCGCCGCGCACGCGGCCGGGATCGCGGTCTTCGCCACGGGCGGGATCGGCGGCGTCCATCGCGGAGCGCTGGGCGTGGCCGGGTCAGCGTGGGGGTCGGCCGCGACGTTCGACATCTCGTCGGACCTCGAGGAGCTGGGCCGGACGCCGATGGCCGTCGTGTGCGCCGGCCCGAAGGCGATCCTGGACGTGCCGGCCACCTTGGAGTACCTCGAGACACGGGGCGTGCCGGTCGTCGCGATCGGGCAGGCGGACCTGCCCGGCTTCTACGCCCGCTCGGCGGGCATCGCGGCCCCGGGGTCCGTGCCGGACGTCGCGGCCGCAGCCGCGCTCGTCGGCCGCTCACCTCGGGCTGGGGCTCGAGCGGATCGATCCTGCTCTGCGTCCCGGTGCCGGCCCGTCGAGGCCCTCGACCCCGACGCGGCGCGTGACGCGATCGAGCGCGCGATCCGTGACGCCGAGGCGGCCGGCATCGCGGGACCGGCGCTGACGCCGTGGCTCCTCGGTCAGGATCGCCGAGCTGACCGGGGGCGCGTCTCTGCGGGCCAACACGGCCCTCATCGTGAACGACGCGCGCGTGGCCGGCGAGATCGCGGTCCACCTCGCATCCGGGAGTCCGTCCGCCGCCGGCTGAGGCCTCGCCCGGGCCAGGTCGAACGCGACCGGGGTGGTATCCTTCCGGTCCTTCCAACGGTTCTTTCCCGGGGACCCGTATGTCCGTCTGGTCCGGCCCGCCCGCCATCGAGGCACGCGGGCGTTCGCCGCGTCTACAACGTCAAGCCCACGCCAGTCGTCGCCCTCGAGGGCGTCGACCTCGACGTCGCGCCCGGCGAGTTCTTCGGCCTGCTCGGGCCCAACGGCGCGGGCAAGACGACGCTCATCAAGATCCTGACCACGCTCCTGCTGCCGTCGGCGGGCACGGCCAGGATCTTCGGCTTCGACGTGGCCGGCGACGTCAAGCAGATCCGCCGGATCATGAACATGGTCGCCGGCGGCGAGCAGTCGGGCTACGGGATCCTGACCGTCCGCGAGCAGCTCTGGATGTTCAGCCAGTTCTACGGCCTGCCGCGCAAGGACGGCTGGCGCCGCGTCGACGAGCTGATCGAGGCGGTCGGCTTCGGCGAGCAGGCGCAGCAGCGGGTCAGCACGCTCTCCACCGGCCAGCGCCAGAAGATGAACTTCGCCCGCGGCCTGCTCAACGACCCGTGGATCCTGTTCCTCGACGAGCCGACGCTCGGGCTCGACGTGGCCGCCGCGCGATCCGTCCGCGAGCTGGTCACGTCGCTGGAAGGCCGCGGTCCCCGGCCGGACGGTCCTGCTGACGACCCACTACATGGCCGAGGCGGACGAGCTGTGCGAGCGGATCGCCATCGTCGACCACGGCCGGATCCTGGCCATCGGCTCGCCCGAGGAGCTCAAGCGGCGCGTCCAGCGCGAGTCGATCTTCCGCCTCGAGCTCGACCGCCTCGACGGCGGCGCCGGCTGCGCTCGCCGCGGCTGCCGGGCGTCGTGTCCGCGGCCCCGGCCGCCGAGGCGGACGACGGCCGGTCGAGCGCCAGACCGTCGAGCCTCAACCTCGTCCTCGAGGAGGACGGCGCGCTGGGCGGCGTCGTCGGGGCGCTCGGCGGCCTGGGCGTCGCACATCCTCGCGCTGCGCAAGTCCGAGCCGTCGCTCGAGGACGTCTTCGTCGAGCTCGTCGGGCGCGGCTTCGACGACGACGGCTCCGGCAACGGCCGGCATCCCGGTCGACGGCGGCGCCGACGCCGGCGCGGACACGCGGACCAGCTCGAACACGAGGTCGGCGAGCCCGACGAGAGCGAGGCTGGTCTGACGATGTCGCGTCTACGAGTACCGGCTCACGGACCAGCCCGGCCGACGACTGCCGACTGGACGCCGGCGCCAGGTGCTGCTCACCGACCTGCGGGCGGTCGGCGGCCGCGCGTATCCGCGGGTCACCGGGATGTTCCGCGAGAAGTCGTGGGTCTTCTTCGAGATCCTCCTGCCGTTCCTCGCGACCTCGGCGTTCGTCTTCGTCTACCGCGCGCTCCAGGCGCCGCCGGAGTACATCGGCTTCGTCGTCCTCGGCGGGGCGATGACCGCGTTCTGGCTGAACGTCATCTGGATGATGGCCGAGCCAGCTGTACTGGGAGAAGAGCCAGGGCAACCTCGAGCTGTACTTCGCGGCGCCCGATGAGCATCATGTCGATCCTGTTCGGGATGGCCGTCGGCGGGATGGTCATGAGCTCGACCCGGGCCGTCGTCGTCCTCGCGGTCGTCGTCGCTCGTCTACGGCGTCACGTTCTCGGTCGACCAGTGGCTCCTGCTGGCGGTCGTCTTCCTGCTGACCCTGACCGCCCTCTACGGCCTCGGCATGATGCTCGCGAGCCTGTTCCTGGTCTGGGGCCGCGAGGCCTACCAGCTCACCCAGCTCGTTCACCGAGCCGGTCTACTTCGTGTCCGGCCTCAACTTCCCGGTCGGTCGCCTCGGCCTCCTCGGCGCGCTGGCGATCGCGACGATCCCGCTGGCCGTCGGTCTCGACGCGATGCGCCAGCTGGCGTTCGTCGGGACGGCCCTGCCGTTCGGGACGCCGCCGCCCGAGGTCGAGGCGCTGATCCTCGTCGCGATGACCGTCGTCTTCCTGCTTGCCGCCCGCTGGATGCTCGGAGCGCTGGAGCGGATGGCCCGCCGCGAGGGCCGCCTGTCGGTCCGCTGGCAGTGATCGGCCGAGGCGACGGGCGCCGGCGCCGGCGGCCGGCCTCGCCTCGCCGGAGTGGGGCGGCTTCGACCCGGCCCGGACCCGCGGCCGAGGCTTCGCCGACCAGTGGCGCAGCTTCCGGACGGCGGCCAAGCTCGGCTGGCAGATGGAGGCGAACTGGACCGACCCGCTCCTGTTCTTCATCTACTCGGTCGCGAAGCCGGTGCTCGGCGGCGCTGATCCTGGTCGTCATGCTCGACATCGTCAGCGGCGGCGACGAACCCCGAGTACCGCGCGTTCGTCGTCGTCGGGACCGCGCTGTGGTCGTTCGTCGCTGGCCGGCATCGCCGGGCTCGCCTGGTCGGTCCTCGACGATCGCGAGCGCTACCGGATGCTGAAGTACGTCTACGTCAGCCCGAGCGACTTCCTGGTCATCCTGCTCGGCCGCGGCGTCGCGCGGGTCGCGCGTCGGCGCGATGGGCGCGGTCATCACGATCGCGTTCGGCGTCCTCCTCCTCGGCGTGCCGTTCGATCCGGGCGCCGTCGACTGGCCGCTGCTCGTCGTCGTCATGGTCCTCGGGCTCGTCGTCGATCGTCGCCATCGGGGTCCTGCTCGCCGCGATCTGCCTCCAGACGCGGCAGGAGTCGTGGTCACTACCCGGAGGCCGTCGGCGGGCGCCCTGTTCCTCGTCAGCGGCGCCGTCTTCCCGTTGTCGGTGCTGCCGCGTCCGGTCCAGGCGCTCGGGCTGCTGACGCCGCTGACCTGGTGGATCGAGGGCGTCCGCCACGCGATCTTCCCGGGCGGCACGTCCGGCGATCGGCGGACCCGGACAGCCTGTGGACGACGGTCACCGGAACCGCCGCCCCGGACCCCACGACCGATCGTCGTCGCCTTGCTGGTCGACCGGGGCGCTGGTTACACTCGCCGCCACCGGCGTCTTCCGGTCGAGCGAGCGCCGCGCGAAGGATCGCGGGCTGCTGGACCAGACGACTGGCTCCTGACGGAGGATCGACCCGCATGCGGATCTACGAGGGCAGCCCGCGCCAGGACTTCGAGGAGGTCTTCCGCTCCATCGGCGCGTTCATCGACCAGCGCGGGATGCAGCGACGTCCTGCTCGTCGAGGCGCCCGACGGCTTCATCGTCCAGGGCCTGGTCACTCGGGGCCGACGGCGGCACCTGGTCGCGACTCGATGGGCACGCTCAGGTCAAGGAGACCCTGACCTTCCTCGACGACGACATCGCCCGGTTCATGGAGGAGGCCGCCGCCCGGCGCGGCCGGAAGCCGCCACCGCCGCCGCACCAGGCCGGCCACTACGAGACCGCGTTCCGCGTCATCGGCCGCTACATCGACGAGCAGAAGCCGCGGGACGTCTTCTTCTTCGAGCAGGACGGCGCGTTCGTCCTCCGCCTGCTCATGGGCGGCCAGGCCGGCAGCCACCACCAGCTCGCCGAATTCACCCGGGACGACATCGAAGAGTCTGGTCGCAGCGGGGCCCCAGCCTCCGGTACCCCGAGCAACGCCCGCCAGCGCTGACACCGACCAGGCACCAAATCGCAGCAGGAGGATCCGACATGAAGGCTCTCAAGACCGTCGCCGTCGCGCTCGGCATCACCCTCGCCGCGCTCATCGTCATCCCGCTCGCCGTGCTGGCCGGCCTGTTCGTCTGGCTCAAGCTGACCGAAGAGGCCGACGAGGAGATCCTCGAGCTCGACCGCGAGGGCGTCTGATCGACCGCCTGAGCCCGCCGCCGACGTGGCGGCCGGCCTTCGGCCGACCACGCACTCCGGACGCCCGCCGATCGATCGGCGGGCGTCGGCACGTCCGCGGGACGCGCCGCCGAGCAACGTCGCGCTGCCGACCGGCGCCGTCGCCGAGATCGCCGTCCTGGTCGTCATGGTCTTCTGGGCCGGCAACTTCATCGTCGTCAAGGGCGCGCTCGACGGTCCTGCCGCCGATCGGGTTCACGTTCCTCCGGTTCGCGCTGGCCTCGACGATCCTGCTCGCGCTCCTGCGCTGGCGCGAGGGCACGCTCCGGCTGCCGCGCGCGCGACGCTGGCCCCGTCTGGCGCTCCTCGGCATCCTCGGGTTCGGCATCTACCAGATCCTGTGGACCACCGGCGCTCGACGCGGATCTCGGCCGGCGACTCCGCGCTGCTCATCGCCGCGACGCCGGTCCTGACCGCGCTGATCGCGGTCGCGATCGGCTCGGACACGCTCACGCCGCCGAAGCTCGTCGGGGCCCTGGTCTCGTTCGTCGGGGTGGTCGTGGTCGTCGGCGCGGGCGCGGGGCTGACTTTGCCGGCGATCGCCGTCGGCTATCTCCTCACGCTGCTCGCCGCGGTCTGCTGGGCGACGTACACGCGCGTTCGGCGGCCCGGTCCTGCGGCGCCACTCGCCGCTCGTGCCACGGCCTGGGCGACGGTCGCCGGCACGGCGTTCCTCGCTCCGCTCGGCGTCGTCCAGCTCGTCGGCGGTCGAGGTCTCGACGATCGGCGTCGCGAGTCGTGCTCGCGGTCATCTACTCGGGTGCGCTGGCCGCGGGGGTCGCGAACGTCGTCGTCTTCAACGGGATCGGCCAGCTCGGGCCGACCCGCGTGACGGCCCTGCAGACGCTGGTCCCGGCGCTGGCGGTCGTCCTCGCCGTCATCTTCCTGGGCGAGCCGATCCGCCCGGGCAGGTCGTCGGCGGCGCGATCATCGTCAGCGGCGTCGCGCTCACGCGGATCGGCGACACGCATCGGCTGCCCGGCGCCGGCGGGCCTGACGCGATGGCCGAGCGTCGCGGGCGCCGCCGCGCCGCCGATCCCGCCCCTCGAGCCAGGGGCGCCGCCGCTGGCCATCCTCGTCGACTACGACGGCACGGTCGCGCTGACCGACGTCTCCGACACGGTCATGGCCGCGTACGTGACCGGCGCCTGGGAGGCGGAGGCGGCCGCGTACGACGCCGGGCTCATGGGCTCGCGCCGGCTGATGACCCTCGAGATGGCGATGCTCGACGCCGACCCGGCCGACCTGCTCGCGACCGCCGCCGAGCAGCCGCACGACCCCGGGTTCGTGCCGTTCGTCCGGCGCGCGCAGGCCGCCGGGATCCCGATCGAGGTCGTCTCCGACGGGTTCGGCTTCTTCATCGAGCCGGCACTCCGGGCGCTCGGGGTCGGGGAGCTGCCGGTCGTCACGGCCCGGACCACCTTCGACGGCCGGCGGGCCACCATCGCCTACCCGAACGGGCACCCGACGTGTTTCGTGTGCGGCACGTGCAAGCGCCAGCGGGTCCTCGCACCATCAGGCCGCCGGCCGCGCCGTCGTCTTCATCGGCGACGGCGAGAGCGACCGCTATGCCGCGGGCTACAGCGACGTCGTGTTCGCGAAGCGGTCGCTCGTGCGGATCTGCGTCGAGGCCGGCTGGCCGTTCCAGCGCTGGACCGAGTTCAGCGAGATCGATGCGTGGCTGGCCGACACCGTAGCCGCGTGGCAGGCCGACCCGGCGACGCTGCCGCCGCCCCAGCGCAGACCGTTCTTCTGCGGCCCGGAGGTCTGGGGCGAGGGCCTCGAGGACCCGCCGCCCGGCGCCTGGCCGCCGACAGGTCCGGCGGCCTAACCCCTCAGTTCGATCTCGCGTGGCGTCGGAAAGCTCGACCTGATGCTGACCGGCCCGACCCACTCCGCGAGGCGCCCCGCTTCCGCTTCGATCGCCTCCGTCGTTTCGTGGCCAACGTCCTCGAGAAGAAATGGCGTGATCTCGCCGCTGCGGCGCTGTGCCCAGCCGCCGACGATCCGCCCGTCGACCCAGATGGTCGGGCCGCCGTTGCCGGCGCTGTCGAACAACGCCCCGCGATGTCCATCGAGGTACCACTCCCTGTCGGTCCAGCCCATGGTCGCCGCGTCGAGGGCCGGAAGCAGAGCGATCCATGGCTCCGGCGTCTCGGTAGGCTCCAGGTCATCCGGGAGGAGGTAGCCGATGCGGCCCCCGTCGAGGTGCACCTCCACGGCATCGACCGCCTCCAGGGCCTGCCTCGTCGCGGCGACCGTCCAGCCGGTCCACCACTTGATGTCGTCTCTGGTGCCCGGCCCGAATGCGCGGAGCCAGCGCCTGACGAGTTCGGCCTGGGCGACGGCACCGGCATCTCGGCGATCTCGCCCCGATGTCGACCCGACTCGGAACGCCAGCGCCATCGATCGGGCTCCACCTCGTCTGGCTGCCGGATCCACGTGCCGCGCGGTCGGTCCACGGCCGATCCGGCCGTCGAGCGCGAGGTGGAAGAAGACCTTCTCGGCGCCTCGGTGAGCACGCGATCGTCCGCTTTCGTTCCCTCTCCGCGACCGCTCGCGAGGCGGCCGCTTGCACGATCCACATCGTCGACGCCGCGTCGGGGTCCGGCGCATGCAAGATCCGAGCCGCTCGACCCTGGCTGAACGCCGGCACGACTGCGCGCCCGCGCCTGGAGGAAGACGCTCGCGGAATCGGCGCATGGAGGACGCCGCCGCGCATCGGCCACGAGTCGACCTGCGTCCCGGCCGCAGTCGATGCCGGAGTCCCACCCGAGCGCGACGTTCATCGAGTCCGAGCGGGCCTTGTGCAACGTCCATTCTCGTTCGCCGGTCCGGACGGGCGACTTCGCGGTCAGGTCGCCGGGCTGACGCCTTGCCTCCGGAGGGCCTTTCCGATAGCATTAGAAAAACCCCGGAGGACCTGACCCATGGCGAAGTATGTCTTTGTGACCGGAGGCGTGACCTCCTCTCTCGGCAAAGGCATCACCGCCGCCAGCGTCGGACGCATCCTCAAGGCCCGCGGCCTCACCGTCTCCATCCTGAAGCTCGATCCGTACATCAACGTGGATCCGGGCACGATGTCGCCGTACCAGCACGGCGAGGTCTTCGTCACCGACGACGGCGCCGAGACCGACCTCGACCTGGGCCACTACGAGCGCTTCATCGACGAGAACCTGAGCCAGCTCAGCAACGTCACGACCGGCCGCATCTACCAGGCGGTCATCGCCAAGGAGCGCCGCGGCGACTACCTCGGCGGCACCGTCCAGGTCATCCCGCACATCACCAACGAGATCAAGGAGCGCATCGGCCGGGTCGCCCGCGACGGCGATCCGGACGTCGTGATCGTCGAGGTCGGCGGGACCGTCGGCGACATCGAATCGCTGCCGTTCCTCGAGGCCATCCGCCAGATGCGCAAGGACGTCGGGCGGGCGAACGTGCTGTACGTCCACGTGACGCTGCTCCCCGCGCTGGCCGCCACGGGCGAGCTCAAGACCAAGCCCACCCAGCACTCGGTCAAGGAGCTGCGCGGCATCGGCATCCAGCCGGACGTCATCGTCCTGCGCTCCGACCACCCGGTCCCCGACGAGATCCGCGAGAAGATCGCGCTGTTCACCGACGTCGCGACCGAGGCGGTCATCCCGGCCGAGACCGCCGACACCATCTACGAGGTCCCGCTCATGTTCGAGGCGTCCGGCCTCGGCAAGCTCATCGTGCGCGAGCTCGGCCTGGGCGACCCGGACGTCGCGCCCGACCTCGACGAGTGGCGGGCCCTGGTCGCGCGGATCAAGGCGCCCAAGCCGGTCCTCGAGATCGCGCTCGTCGGCAAGTACATCGAGCTGCCCGACGCCTACCTGTCGGTCACCGAGGCGCTCAAGCACGCGGCGTGGGCGCACGAGGTCGACGCCACGCGTGCGCTGGGTCGACTCCGAGGCGCTGACGAAGGAGAACCTCCACGAGCGCCTCGAGGGCGCGGCCGGGATCCTGGTCCCGGGCGGCTTCGGCCATCGCGGCATCGAGGGCAAGGTCCTCGCCGCCCACTACGCCCGCGATCACAACGTCCCGTACCTCGGCCTGTGCCTGGGGCTCCAGTGCGCGGTCATCGAGTTCGCCCGCGAGGTCGTCGGCTCGGCGGACGCGAACTCCACCGAGTTCGACATGTTCACCGAGCACCCCGTCATCGACTTCATGCCCGACCAGCGCGACATGGAGGACAAGGGCGGCACGATGCGCCTCGGGCCTCTACCCGGCGCGAAGCTGACGCCGGGCTCGAAGGCCGCCGCGGTCTACGGCCAGGAGGTCATCTACGAGCGCCACCGCCACCGCTTCGAGGTGAACAACCGCTACCGCCAGACGCTCGAGGCGGCCGGCATGCTGCTGTCCGGCCAGTCGCCCGACGGCCGCCTCGTCGAGATCGTCGAGCTCAAGGACCACCCGTGGTTCGTGGCCAGCCAGTTCCACCCGGAGTTCAAGAGCCGGCCGGAGCGGCCGCATCCGCTGTTCGACGGGTTCGTCGCGGCGGCGCTCGCCGTCCGCGACGGCCGCGAGCCGGTCTTCCCGGACGCGGCCGCGCCCGAGTCCGCGAACGGGCGCCCGCGCGCGAGCCGCGCGACCGGCGAAGAGGTCGCGCGCCGAACCGGAGTCGACGCTCCGCCAGCCGCAGTGCCCGAGACGCCGGTCCGGCCCGTACACTCGACGGCCGACGCGCCGCTGACAGGAGCGCTCCCGCCATGAAGATCTTCCTCGACACCGCCGACATCGAAGAGATCCGGACGGCCGCCCGCTGGGGCGTGCTCGACGGCGTCACGACCAACCCGACGCTCTACGCGAAGGTCGGCGGCTCGTACGACGAGATCCTCAAGGAGGTCTGCCGGATCACGAAGGGTCCGGTCTCGGCCGAGGTCGTGGCCGACGACGTCGACACGATGCTCGAGGAGGGCCGCCACTTCGCGAACCTCGCTCCGAACATCGTCGTCAAGGTCGCGATGAGCGAGAACGGGCCTCGAGGCGATCAACCGCTTCGCCGAAGAGGGCATCAAGACCAACTGCACGCTCATCTTCTCGGCCAACCAGGGGCTGCTTGCGGCGAAAGCCGGCGCGAGCCTGCTGTCGCCGTTCGTCGGCCGGCTCGACGACATCAACCAGGACGGCATGACCGTCATCCGCGAGCTCGCGGAGATCGTCGCGATCCACGAGCTCGACACCGAGGTGCTCGCGGCCTCGATCCGCAATCCGCTCCACATGACACAGGCCGCCCTGTCCGGCGCGCACGTGGCGACCGTTCCGTTCAAGGTCCTGCAGCAGATGGTCCACCACCCACTGACCGACGCGGGCATCGTCCAGTTCAAGAAGGACTGGACCGCAGCGCGCGAGGCGGCGGCCGCCAAGGCCTGACCCTCGGGCGCGGCGTTTCGGGCGCGGTCACCGCACCATCGACAACAGGCCTATTGACGCTCCGGCTCCGGCGCGTCTATGCTCCAAGTGTCCCGACCGGCTTTGACGCTGCGACTCAATTCGCGCGCGCCGCCCGCTCGGCCCCCACGCTACCCGGCCTCATCGTGAGCCGACCAGCCCTTTCCCACAGGTGACCCCTACCCATATGCCCGGACCAGGCCCCGACCAGCGCGACCGTTCCCGAAACCGCCGTCCCCGCCGACGGAATCCCGTCGGAGGCGGAGGTCGCGCCCCCGTTACCGAATACGAAGAGCAGCAGGAGCTCGAAGCCGCCCGCGAGCGCAACGACCTCGAGGTCAGCGACCTCCGCGAGATGAGCGTCGCCGAGCTCAAGCAGGTCTCGAAGGAGCTCGAGCTCGACGCCGAGACCGGCGAGCGCAAGGACGACCTCGTCGACAAGATCCTGCAGCGCCAGACCGAGCGCGCAGGCCACGCATACGCCAGCGGCATCCTCGACATCGTCGATGAAGGCTTCGGCTTCATGCGCCGCCACGGACTGCTGCCCACCCCCGACGATGTCTACGTCAGCTCCAGCCAGGTCCGCCGCTTCGGGCTGCGGATCGGCGACCGCGTCGCCGGTGCCGTCCGCGCGCCGCGTGAGGCCGAGAAGTACTGGGGCATGCTCCGGGTCGACTCGGTCAACGGCGTCGACACCGAGACCGCCCGTCGCCGTCCCGTCTTCGGCGACCTGACCCCGGTCCACCCGGACGTCCTGATCAACCTCGAGACGGACCCGAAGAACCTGAGCCAGCGGCTCATCAACCTCGTCAACCCGATCGGCAAGGGCCAGCGCGCCCTGATCGTCAGCCCGCCGAAGGCCGGCAAGACGATGCTCCTCAAGCAGATCGCCAACGGCATCAGCGCCAACTACCCCGAGATGCTGCTGATGGTCGCGCTCATCGGCGAGCGGCCCGAGGAAGTCACCGACATGCGTCGGAGCGTCAAGGGCGAGGTCATCAGCTCCACGTTCGACGAGCCGACCGAGAACCACACGCACGTCGCGGAGATGGCCCTCGAGATCGCCAAGCGCCAGGTCGAGACCGGGCGCGACGTGGTCATCCTGCTCGACTCGATCACGCGCCTCGCGCGTGCCTACAACCTGGCCCTGCCGCCGTCGGGCCGGACGCTGTCGGGTGGCCTCGACCCGATCGCGCTGTACCCGCCCAAGCGCTTCTTCGGGGCCGCACGGAACATCGAGGAGGGCGGCTCCCTCACGATCATCGGGACGTGCCTCGTCGACACGGGCTCCCGCATGGACGACGTCATCTACGAGGAGTTCAAGGGCACCGGCAACTCGGAGCTCATCCTCGACCGCAAGCTCGCCGAGAAGCGGATCTACCCCTCGATCGACGTCCAGCGCTCCGGCACCCGCCGCGAGGAGCTGCTGCTCGAGGAGGGCACGCTCAAGATGGTCTGGACGATGCGCCGGATGTTGTCGGCGGTCGGGGCCAACGAGGGCATCGAGATCCTGCTCAACCGGCTGTCGAAGACCCAGTCCAACGCCGAGTTCCTCTCGACCCTGACGAAGAGCCTCGACGCCTGATTTCGAACCCGATCTGAAACCTTCGATTCACTGCGTTCGAGCGTAAAAAGTGGTTCCAAGACGCACGACCGGTTTGTCAGGGTTGCAACGTGCGTGGTACCGTTGAGCACGATGTCGTAAGCCCGTAGTCGCGGGCGTCGGCCGCGTATGAGACCCCCCAGCTCGAACCGCGACCCGGACGGTCGTAGCCCTCGTCCCTCCGCAGCGCCCCAGCGCCAACCGACCGTCCACACGCCAGGAGACCGTATTGCTGAACGCTTCGGTCGGCTTCCAGCGCGTCATCGGACGCCTGCGCCGGCCCCTGCTGCTTGAGGCCGATCCCGCGAAGGTGCTCCAGACCCGGAGCCTGGTTGCCGCACGACAGGTGCGCAGCTCGATTCGCTCGGCCACGGCCGCTGCACGTCTGCACGCGAGTGCACCGGTGGCGGCGCCACTCGTCTCGAGCACCCGCATCGACTCTCCCCGTCTGGCCACGCCCCGTTACCGCGCACGCTCGGTGCAGCACGCCGCTCGACGGCAGCGCGTCGGACTTCTGACGCGGCTCGGCCCGGATCGGGTCGTCGGATTGGCCGTCGCCGGCATCGTGCTCGGCGCCTCGGTCATCAGCGTGTCGGCCGGCAGCCCCAGCTCGGGCGCGCCCATCGGCGGCACGACCGGCAACGGCGACGGGCCCCGGATCGCGGTCGGCGGCGGCGCCGGCCTCCAGCGCACGGACCCGATCGATCAGTACGACGAGTACGAGAACGAGGGCAGCGGCGCGGACATCATCTACGCCCGGATCCCGTCCGCCGACCTGCGCGATTCCGAGCTCCTGGGCAACAGCGACACCGGCGTGACCACCCCGGGCGTGACACTCGCCGCGATCACGGGCCCGTTCCTCTCCGACGGCACGCTGCTCAAGCCGGTCGCTGTCGACACGACCGTCGAGGACGGCTCGGACCTGCTGCGGACCTACAAGGTCAAGTCCGGCGACACGCTCACCGGAATCGCCGCCAAGTTCGACGTCTCGATGATGACCCTGTGGTGGGCCAACGACCTCGATTCCAAGGACGAGCTCCACCTGGGCCAGGTCCTGACGATCCCGCCGATGAGCGGGCTGGTCCTCACGGTGACCGCGAATGACACCCTCGACACGCTCGCCGCGAAGTACAAGGTCGACAAGGCCGACATCGTCGAGACCAACGACCTCAAGGACCCGAACCTCGTGGTCGGCCAGGTCCTCGTGGTGCCCGGCGCCAAGGGCAAGCCGATCCCGACCCCCAAGCCGGTCAAGCACCCGGCCGTCAGTCACCCGCGCACCAGTAGCGGCGGTGGCGGCTCGACCCGCCCGCCCACCCGCTACACCGGTGGCCGCTTCGTCTGGCCGGTCGTCGGTGGCGGCAACTACATCAGCCAGTACTTCCACTACGGCCACTACGCGATCGACATCGCGGCTGACTACGGGTCGCGCGTCCGCGCCGGCGGCGGCGGGACCGTCATCTGGGCCGGCTGGAAGAGCAACGGCGGCGGCTACCAGGTCTGGATCGCCCACGGCTCAGGGCTGTACACGACGTACAACCACATGTCCGCGATCACGGTCGGGCGTGGCCAGCACGTCGGGCGTGGCCAGCAGGTCGGCCGGGTCGGCCAGTCGGGCAATGCCTCGGGCCCACACCTCCACTTCGAGGTCTGGCGCGGCCCCGTCTGGGATGGCGGCACGCGGGTCAATCCGCTCGGCTACCTCTAGGTCCATCACGCGCCACGGCCGTCGGCGGGAGCCGGCGAGCCCCGTGCGAGAATGCCCGCGATGTTCCTCGACCGCGTCAAGATCTGGGCCCGTGCCGGCGACGGCGGCGACGGGGCCGCGACCTTCCGGCGCGAGGCGCACGTCCCGCGCGGCGGGCCCGATGGCGGTGACGGCGGCCGGGGCGGCTCCGTCTACCTTGCCGTGGACGCCGGCCAGACCACCCTCCGTGACTTCCAGGCCAAGCGCCATTTCAAGGCGACCCCGGGCGGACGCGGGGAAGGCTCGCGTCGCCACGGCAAGGCCGGTGACGACCTGATCCTGACCGTCCCGCCCGGCACGGGCGTCTACGACGACGAGACCGGCGAGCTGATCGCGGACCTCGTGGCCGTCGGCCAGCGGGCGATGATCGCGCGCGGCGGCCGGGGCGGCCTCGGCAACACGCACTTCAAGTCCTCGACCCACCAGGCGCCGCGGCACGCGCAGAAGGGCGAGCCCGGGACGGAGGCCGCGCTCCGTCTCGAGCTCCGGCTGATCGCCGACGTCGGGCTGGTCGGGCTGCCGAATGCCGGCAAGTCGACGCTGCTCGCCGCGCTCACCGCGGCCCAGCCCAAGATCGCCGACTACCCGTTCACCACGCTCGAGCCGAACCTCGGCGTCATGGACCTCGGCGACGAGGACGAGCGGCGGCCCGACGATCGCGGACGTGCCGGGCCTGATCGAGGGCGCCAGCGCAGGCCTGGGCCTCGGGCACGCGTTCCTGCGCCACGTGGAGCGCACCCGGATCCTCGTCCACATCGTGGACGGCTCGTCGCGCGACCCGGAGTGGGATCACGAGGTCATCCGCGAGGAGCTGCGGGCCCACGACCCGGCCCTGCTCGAGAAGCCGATGCTGGTCGCCTTCAACAAGATCGACGTGCCCGCGGCCCGCGAGGCGTGGCCTGTCTTCAAGCGTGCCCGCGAGAAGGAAGGCCTGACGGTCCTCGCCATCTCGGCGGCGGCGGGCGAGGGGCTCGATGAGGTTCGGGCCCATCTCGGCGACATGCTCCCGGACGCCGCCGAGCTCGCCGGCCCGCCCGAGGCCACGGGCGTCGTCATCCATCGCATCGAGGCGATGACCGACGGCTTCGTCGTGGAGCGCCTGGAGGCGGGTGTGTTCCGCGTCCGCGGCGCACGCATCGAGCGGGCCGCCGCCCAGACGAACTTCGACGTCGAGGAGTCGGCCGAGCGCTTCCAGCGCGACCTCGCCCGCCTCGGCATCGATGACGAGCTGCGCCGGGCCGGGATCGCGCCGGGCGACACGGTCAAGATCGGCGCGACCGAGCTCGAGTGGGAGGCCCAGCCCTGGGAGGGCCGGTGAGCGCCACTGCCGACCTCGGTCCGGCCCCGATCGTGCCCGGCAGCCTGGGCATCTTCGGAGGCACGTTCGACCCCATCCATCTCGCCCACCTCGCGGTCGCCGAGGCGGCACGTGACGCGCTGGGCCTGGAACGCGTGCTGTTCATCCCGGTCCACGAGCCGCCGCACAAGCGTGGCCAGCAGGTCACCGACGCGGTCCACCGGCTCGCGATGGTCGAGCTCGCGATCGCGGGCAACCCGGCCTTCGGGACCAGTCGCATCGAGATCGATCGACCGGGCCCCTCGTACACCGCCGACACGCTCGAGATCCTCGCGGCCGAGAACCGGGACCTGACGCTCATCGTCTCGGTCGAGGCGTTCGTCGGGCTGCCGACGTGGCACGAGCCCCGGCGCGTGCTCGAGCTGGCACGGCTGGCGGTCGCGCCCCGCGACGGCTATCCGGACGCCGACACGGGGTTCCTCGCCGAGCACTTCCCGGAGACGCCGGCACGCGCCGTCTACCTGGACGGGCCGCGACTCCGGCTGTCCGCGTCGGAGCTGCGCACGCGGGCGGCGACCGGCCGATCGCTGCGATATCTCGTGCCGGATGCGGTCGCGGGCTACATCGGCGACCATGGACTCTATCGAGCCGACAGGAGGGATGATCGATCGTGACCGACCCCGGGATCCAGACCAAGCGCGCGTCCGTGCCGAGTGCCGATGGCCTGCCGCGTCGCGGCACCAAGGCGCCCAAGGCGGAGCGTCAGCCGCTGGACCTCGCCCGGCGCATCGTCGAACTCGCCGAGGACAAGAAGGCCGCCGACATCGTGCTGCTCGACCTGGCGCCGCTGACGACCATCGCCGACTACTTCGTCATCGCCTCGGGCGGGTCGGAGCGGCAGCTCGACGCGATCGCCGACGGGATCATCAGCGCCCTGCGCGACGAGAAGGTCAAGCCGATCGGGCGCGAGGGGACGCCGGCATCGCACTGGGTCCTGCATCGACTTCGGGTCGGTCATCGTCCACATCTTCACGCCGCCCGAGCGCGACTACTACGGCCTGGAGAAGCACTGGGCCGAGGCGAAGACCATCCTCCGGGTCCAGTGATCCGCCGAATAGCGAGGGGGCCTGTCTGCCTGACGGATGGGGGTACCGTCGGGTCATGCCGAGTGGGGACGGGCGGACTCCTACAGTCCGCACATGTCCTCGCCTCCGCGAACGTTGCCCAGCCTGCGCTCGACGGCTCATCACGACCCGGTTCGACACGACCTTCCGGTTGCCCGACCGGAGCGAGCGGCTGTGCTTCGGCATCCCGGGCGGCCTGTGCGAGGACTGCTCCCAGCTCTACATCGATCCCGACCTGATCGAGCTCCTCGATCTCGGCGAGGGCCGCTGCGTCTTCGCCATCGAGAGCGATCTCGTCGTCCAGGAACAGGCCTGGTCCGCCGCCGACTGATCCCGGCCTGACCTCGGGTCTAGGCCGTGCGCCGCTCGCGGCGCGTCGTGTGGTCCATCACCCAGAGCGTGAACGCCAGCCGTCGCTGTGCCGCGTCCGCCGACGTCCCTGGCGCACCCTTGACCAGCGCATCGAGCTCGACGAGCCCGTCGAGCGCGTCGGCGAGCTCCGCGGTGGTCCAGTTGCGGGCCTGAGTGGCGAGCGTGCTGGCCCGGAATTCGCTGTTGATGCCCATCGCCCGGGCCGCGGTCGCGAGGTTCGCGCCGCCGGCCAGCCGATCGCCCAGCTCGAGCAGCTCGCGGACGCGTCGATGGAGGACCACGACGAGGACCGGCTCGGCGGTGGTCGGCGAGGAGGCGCTCGAGGAGCGCCAGGGCCGGCCCGGTCTCCCGTTTGCCGACCGCATCGACGAACCCCCAGATCGAGCCCGGCAGGGCCTCCGGCGACGAGCGCGCGGACGTCCTCGACCGAGATCGGCGCGGTGTCGCGATACAGCGCGAGCTTGTCGAGCTCCATCGAGGCGTTGCGGGTCTGGAACTGGCGCGTCGGCGTCGTTCTCCTGGACGAAGCCGCCGACCCGCTGGGCGATCTCGTTCGCCGCGCCCGGCGCCGAGTTCAGGTTCCGCTCGCGTGCCTCGCGCTCGATCCAGCCCGCAAGCCCGTTGCCCTTCGGAGACTGGAAGTTCCTGATCGAGCCGCCGGCGGCCTCGATCGCGTCGGACAGGCGCTTCTGCGACGGCTTCTTCACGCCGGACTTCGTCACGTCGAGGACGACCAGCGCGTTGCCCGGCGCGAGCAGGCCCACGGCGTCGAGCATCGCGTCGCGGCCGACGTTGGTCTTCATCAGCGCGCCGACGTTGGCGACGACTGCGAGCGTCCCGCCCCCGAACATGACCGGCGTCCCGATCCGCTCGTGGAGCGCGGCTAACTGCGTCATGGCGGCGGCCAGCTCCCCGCGCAGGTCCCAGCGCTCAAGCGGCGTCCCACCCTCCGTGGCCAGCGCCTTGGCGAATCGGTCGACGGTCCGCCCGAGGCTCAGGTCGTCGTCGCCCCAGACATAGAGCAGCGGCGTGGTCGTCACGTCGCGGCTCCCCGCGCCGCCTTCAGAGCCGCGGCGGTCCAGCGGAGCTGCCCGACCTCGGACGGCTCGATGCCGGCCGCATGACAGACATCGGCTTCCAGCCTGTCGGCCCGCCTCCGGACGGCCTTCAGGGCATCATCCTCCCAGCCGGCATCCTGGCCGTCGGCGACCGAGACGCGCGGGTAGCGCTGGCGCCACGATTCGAAGCGGGCGTCCATCGACTCCAGGTGCTGGGCCGCCCGCTTGTCGGCGTACGCCACGATGCGTTCTTCGCGGCTGGCGAACGACGACCAGCGCTTGTACTCCTCGCTGTCGAGCAGGCGCGTCACCGGGTGGGCCGCCACCGCGCGGGCAAGCTCAGGGTGGCCTTGCCGGGTCAGCCAGTCGGCCGAGCCGTCGCCATGGGGGAGGGCGCGGGCGCGATCGCCCTCGGGCACGATCTTGTCGATGTCGTGGAGCAGACCCGCGGCCTCGACCACGTGCCGATCGACCGCGGTCCCCCGGGCCTCGATCTTCGCCGCGAGGAACGCGGCGACCTCGGCGACTGCGCGCGCGTGCCGCATGAACCAGTCCGGGGGATCCAGGGACAGCAGGAGGGAGGCGGCGTCCACGCGCCCCGGGATCGTCATCGGGAGGATGGTAGCCCACGCTGGAGCGTATGGCCCGGCCGAATGGCGACCGGAGCGATCGGCGTCGCTGGCCTCGGATCGGGGACAAGCCCGCCAGCAGGGATACCGCACAGGAACGCGAGGGATCGTCGATCCGACGGCGGACCGCCCTGAGCTCGCCGGGACCGCCCGGCCGCCTTCGGCACGGACCGTCAGCTCGGGCGACTCGAACGTCACGGCCACGCTCCCGTCGCGATCTGTCCGGAAGACGCGGGCGCCCGCCGCCGAAAGTCGCGCCAGGGTGGCGCGCGCCGGATGTCCGTACGGGTTGCCGGTCCCCGCCGACGCGATCGCGATGCGCGGCCGGACCGCGTCGACGAATGTCTGCGTCGTGGCCGTGCGGCTGCCGTGGTGGGCGACCTTGAGCAGATCGAGCCGGGGGAGGCTCTCGGCGAGCAGTGACGAGTCGATCGCCTCCTCGACATCGCCCGCCAGCAGGAATCGGTAGTCGCCGACCGAACCGAGCAGGACGACCGACACGTTGTTGATGCCGGTTCCGCCGTCCGGCGGCTCGAGCGGGACCCGGCCACGGACCGGCCACAAGACGCGGAGGTCGATGTCGTCGACCGCGAGCCGGTCACCCGCGGCGAGGCCCAGGCGCATCGGCGACTCCGCCGACGCCAGCCGAGCGAGCCACGCCGCATAACCAGGTCCGGGTCCGCGCATGCCGGGCTCGAAGACCCGCCGCACCTGATACCGATCCAGCAGCCGGGCGAGACCGGCCACGTGATCCTCATGGGGATGGGAGAGGATGACCGCGTCGATCCGCCGATCCCACGGCGGGATCCGCTGGCCGAGCACGACGAGCAGCCGGCCGGGATCGGGGCCGCCATCGATGAGGAGGCGCCCGCCGCGCGAGCCCTCGACGAGGATCGCGTCGCCCTGCCCGACATCGAGCACGCTGACCCGCGCGACGCCGCTGGACCTGCTGACGATGACGGCACCCGTCACGACGACGGTGATCACGAGGGTCAGCGCCGCGAGCCTCGGGAGGCGGGAGGGTCGGGCGGAGGGTCGCTTCGACCGTGGCACCTGATCGGGGTTCGGCGGTTCCGCGGCGACGGCCGGCCCTATGTCGGCGCCCTCGCCACCTGACGTGGGCGAGAGCGATGACCGCGAGCGTTGCCACCGCCGTGACCGAGGCGACCGGCCCCGGCAGGGTCACGCTCGCGAACGGCAGGGACGCCATCGCGTCGACGATCGCGACCATGATCCGCAGCGAGACCCAGCCAGGTGCCGCGAGGACGCTCCCGACCAGCGACGGCGCACCGGCGAGGACAAGAAAGCCGCCGAGCATCGCGACGAGCCCGGCCGCCATCGCCGGAGCGACGAGCGGCACGACCGCGAGGTTCACGACCGGCGACAGGATCGCGAGCCGGCCGAATGAGGCCAGCACGATCGGTAGGGTCGCCGCCTGCGCGGCCAGCGACACGCCGAGGCTCTCCGCGAGCCAGCCGGGCACATGGCCTCGACCCACGCGATCGATCCAGCCGGTCAACGGCGTGGCCCAGGCGATCAGGCCGGCCGTCGCCAACGCGGACAGCTGGAAGCCCGCGTCGCGGATGAGCCCGGGGTCGGCGACGAGCAGGATCACCGCTGCCCAGGCCAATGCGGCGGCCGCGCCGACCGGCGCGTCCTGACTCTCGCGCAAGCAGAACGACCCCGGCCATCGCTCCCGCGCGCACGACTGACGCCGAAGCGCCTGCGAACGCGACGTAGGCGACGATCGCGACCATCGTCAGGATCGATCGGCGACGCCCGCGCATCCGGCCCGCCATCGCGGCGACCGCCGCGGCGACGATCGCGATGTTCCAGCCGGAGATCGCCACGACGTGACTCACGCCGGCTGTCGTGAACGCGGCGGCCAGATCACGATCCACGCGGTCGCGGAGTCCGACGAGGATGCCGGCCGCCAGCCCAGCCTCCGGTTCGGGAAGGACGGCCGCCAAGGCGGAGGCTGCGGCCTGCCGAGCAGCTTCGATCGCGTGGGACGCGTCGGCCGGCGGGCGTTCCACGGTCATCGAGCGTGCCGTCAGCGTGCCGATCGCCCCGATCCGCTCGAGATAGTCCCCGTAGGGCGAGTCGGGTCGCGGATGGATGGCACCCTCGATCGTGAGTCGGTCGCCCGGGATGACCTCCGGATACGCGGGCAACGTGGCCGCCACGCGGAAGGGCGTCGGCTCGCCGCCACTCGATCGCAGTGTGGCGGTCTGCTGGCCGGCTCGCGCCGCGCCGACCGCCTCCACATCGAACGTCCACGGTCCACGGCCGACCGGCACGTCGCCGACCACGGGCGCGGGCGGCCCGAGCGCAAGTCGAACCAGCAGCAGCGCGGACCCGACGATGACCACGACCCCGGATCGAGTCGAGATGCGCGACGACCACCACCACGCCACGAGGAGGCCGGCACCCGCGAGCATGAGACCGGCCATGCCCATCGACCAGCCGATGAGGGGGATCGCCCAGGCGGCGGCGATCGCTCCGACCGCCAACCAGCCGCTGCGAGGCACGTCAGCGAACCGTCACCAGCGGCTTGAGCTGCTCGAACGTCTTCTCGCCGACGAGCTTGCGGGTGCGCAGGTCATCGATGGTCGCGAACGGCGCTTCCTCGCGGGCCGAGATGATCTTCGCGGCCGTGACCGGCCCGATCCCCGGCAGAGCGTCGAGCTCCGAGCTGGTTGCCCGGTTCAGGTCCACAAGGCCGCCGGCGCCCGCTGGTCCGGGCGCGCCTCCGCTCCCGCTCGGGACCTCGGGCTCGGTGTCGTCCCGGGAAGGGACGCGAACCTGGTCGCCATCAGAGAGCACCGCCGCCTGGTTCAGGGCCTTGGCGGCACGCTCCGTATCGACGCGGGGACTGTACCCACCGGCGGCATCGACGAGGTCGCCGACGCGCGAACCTGGCGGCAGTTCGTACACGCCCGGATGCGTGATGGCTCCGACGATCTCGACGACGACGCGTGTGGAGGCACCCGGTCCCGCCGGATCTCCCGTGGCACCCGGGCTGCGGCCCGGATCACTCGACGCGCCGTCGAGCGGGGCGCCGCCGGCGACCGAGACGGCACCCGTGGCCCCCGATCCGAACGCGAGGACGAGTGCCGCGACCGCAACGAGCGCCGCGGCCACGAGCGCGACCACAGCGCC
The DNA here is from genome assembly GCA_963704775.1 of uncultured Chloroflexia bacterium. Classification (GTDB taxonomy): domain Bacteria; phylum Chloroflexota; class Limnocylindria; order Limnocylindrales; family CSP1-4; genus SPCO01. The sequence goes on from CAVPHR010000001.1 coordinate 1,574,641, forward strand.
GCGCGCGACACGGGATGGCGGGCCTTCGTTCGACGGCTCGCCGGGCGGCGAAACGGCGGTCGACGACGCCTCGATCGTCCGCCACGGCATCGGGCTCTGGTCCACGCGTGACCTTCCCCGGCGGGATGTGTTCGGCGGGCGGACGCCGGCGCACGAACGCGACGTCTCGCCACTTCGGGGGCACTACCGACGCGGCGAGACGTCTACTCGGACCGTACCGATGACCCCTTAGCTGCGGCTTATCTCCAGGGTCGCCGCGAGCCAGTGGGCTACCCCTTCAGCGCCCCGCTCAGCCCGTCGCCGCGCAGGAACAGGCGCTGGAACAGCAGGAACAGGGCGATCGGGATGATGCTCGAGATCGTCAGCGCCGCGATGAACACGCCGAGGTCCGTCGTTGGCTGGAGGGTCGGGAGGCGGACCGAGAGCGGCTGGATGTCCGGGTCGCGCAGCACGAGCAGCGGCCACAGGTATTCCTTCCAGGTCACGATCACCGCGAACACCGACACGACCCCGACGATCGGGCGGGACATCGGCAGCACGATCGACCAGAAGAGCCGGAATGGGCCGGCGCCGTCGACCTTGGCCGCCTCGAAGATCTCGCGCGGAAGGTTGTCGAAGATGCGCTCTATCAGCAGGATGTTGAGGATGCTCGAGGGCAATCCGCGCTGACACGGCGAGACGCGACCGAGGTATCGTCCGGTCAAGGAGGTCGAGCCTTCGATGACCAGACACGCTGCGCGAACCCTCGTCGCCGTCCCGCTGGTCCTGGCGCTGAGCGTCGGGATGTTGGGCTGCTCTTCGGGCGCGCCATCTGAGCAGCCGAGCTTCGCGAGCGGGTCGCCGTCGGCTTCCGCCTCCGCGACCGAGTCGGAGTCGCCCTCGTCGGCTCCGCCGTCCGGAGGCGCGGTCTCCGTGTCGTTCGTGACGCCGATCCCCGATGCCACATGGGGCGCCACGTTCGTCGTCAAAGCCGAGGCGACCGACGGCAGTGACATCACCTACAGCGCCGAAGGCAGCTGCAGCATCGACGCGACGACGGGCAAGGCCAAGGCGGACGCGCTCGGTTCGTGCACGATCATCGCCGACGCGCCGGAGACCGATCCGCTGGCGTCCGCGTCGCAGGTCTTCGACGTCACCAAGGCCCACCCGGTCATCAAGTTCAGCGACGCGTCGACCAGGTTCGCCCGGCCGTTCAAGTACCCGCTGAAGGTGACCTCGATCCCAAAGATCCCGCTCGACATCGTCGTCGATCACGGCGCGGCCGGTGGCAACAACGACGAGTTCTGCAAGGTCGATGCCAGCGGCGCGCTGGTCTTCGACCCAGTGCCGACCGCCACGAACTTCCCCCAGATCCCGGCAACGTGCGTCGTGAAGGTCTCGGGCACGGCCACCGAGAACTACGACGCGCCGAAGCCCGTCTCGCGCAAGATCAAGATCGGTCTCGCCGCCTTCGACGTGAACGCCCAGGAACTCATCAACGTCGACCTCTCGAGCGATGGCGACGTCGTGGACTTCCGGGTCCGCGAGAACTCCGGCGACGCGTTCGGGATCTTCGTCTCGAGCGAGGACTTCGAGTGCGAGGCGCTCCCGACGACGCCGGACCCGGGCCCGGCCGGCACGAAGCTCTACATGGGCCACGTCAAGCTGCAGGCGACTGGTGTCCCATACGATTGCCGGATGACCGCGCAGGCGGCGCCGCCGGACTACCAGGGCGGCAAGTTCAAGGACGACTTCGTCATCCACGTCGTGCCCTGACCGGGACATGCCGGCCAGATGAGTTCGGTCTTCCTGAGCTACTCGTCGAAGGACGTCAAGCTCGCGACCCGCATCCAGGAGCTGCTCGAGGAACGCGGATACGACGTCTTCCGTGACAAGGACCGCGACGAGGGGATCCCGGCCGGTACCAAGTGGGCGGAGGAGCTCTTCCTCAACCTGGAGCGGTTCCGGATCGTCGTCTTCCTCGCGACGCCGGCGTCGCTCGAATCGCGCTGGTGCCACACGGAGCTGGCGGTCGCGATGGCCCGACGGAAGCACGTCGTCCAGATCAGCACGCGGAAGGAACCGGTCCACCCCGTCCTGGCGGCGACCCAGTCGATCGGCCCGATCCGCGACGTCGAGGAACTCGTCGACAAGCTCGTGGCGGACCTGGGACGGGTCGGGCTCGGGCCGCGCGACAGCGCGAGCTGGGACCCCAACGTCTCCCCGTACCCGGGCCTGGAGCGACTGACCGAGAAGTACGCGGCCGTCCTGTTCGGGCGCGACGACGACATCGAGCTGGTCATCGACCGCCTCGAGCGACCGAAGCCCGCACCGGTCCTCGTCGTCGGCCCCTCGGGGAGCGGCAAGTCGTCGCTGATCCGGGCAGGCGTCGTGCCGGAGCTCAAGCGGCGGCCCCGGAACACGGTCCTGCCGGTCGTCGATCCCGGCGACGACGCCCTGCGGTCCGTCGCCCTCGAGCTCGAGCGGGCCGATCCCAAGAGCAACGCCGAAGACCTGATCAAGGACCCGGCGGCCTTCGCGCTCGCGATCGAGCGCCTGGCGGCGACCACCGACGACGGGAGGGTGGTCCTCGTCATCGACCAGGCCGAGGACCTCGTCCTGCCCGCGAACCGGGCTCGGGCAGTCGAGCTCGTCAAGCGGCTCGAGGCGATCGACCGCGACCGGCTGGCGGTCATCGTCGTCCTGCGCAGCGCGTCGCTCGACCCGTGGATGCTCGATACGGAGATCGGGGCGCTGACACCGGGCGACCCGGTCCAGATCCGCCCGCTCGACCGGGCCGCATTGCGCGAGGTGATCCTCGGACCAGCCCAGCTCGCCGGGATCCGCATCGAACCGGAGACGCTCGTCGAGCAGATCCTCGACGACACCGTCCAGGGCGAGGCCCTGCCGCTCCTCGCGGCGCTGCTCCAGGAGCTGACCAAGAACCACTCCCGCACGAATCCGGCGGTCATCACGCCGACCGAGTACGCGGCCGTCGGGCCGGTGAGTCGCGTCATCGAGCGCCGGGCGCAGGCCGCGGTGGACGACGTCAAGGTGAAGGTCGGACGCTTCGAGGCGGACGTCGTGGATTCGTACCTCCGGCTCGTGGCCATCGACGAATCGCGGCAGCCCGTCCGGACCCAGCTCGTCGCGGACGACCTGCCCGCCGACGTCGCGGCGATCTTCGGGATCCTCGAGGACTACCGGCTCGTGACGCGCGATCGCCGGGCGATCCCGGTCCCGGCGGACGCGCCAGCCACGCCCGGCACTGGTCAGCCTCCCGCGGCGCAGGAAGTCCTGATGGCGGTCCACGAGGCGGTCTTCCGGGCCTGGTCCGCGCTCAAGGCGGCCATCGACGCTCGACTCGATGCCCTCCGGATCCGGACCTGGCTGCGTCACGACGCGGAGGAGTGGGCCGGCTCGAAACGCGGGCAGGTCGCGCTGACGGGAGGACGGCTGGATCTTGCCCTGGAGTGGTCGCGCGACAACGCCGACGAGGTGACGCCGGAGATCAGGGCCTACATCGACCAAGCGAAGAGTCAACGGCGGCGCGGCAGGATCGCGAGGCTCGCTGTGGCCGGCCTGGCAGCCGTGGTCCTGGCGGTCGGGTTCGTGGCGTTCCAGGCGGTCCAGGCACGCAACGATGCCGAGGCCTCGCGTCTTGCCGCGGACGCTCGGGCGAACTTCGGGACGCGGCTCGACCTCGGGCTCCTGCTCGCCCTTGAGGCCCGGGCCAAGAGCGGCGACCCGCGGTTCCAGGCCATGCCCCTCGTCGGCCTGTCACAGGGCCCGGGCCCGCGCCGCTTCGGGGGTCCGCCAGGAGGACACCCCGACTCGGCGGCGCTCAGCGCGGACGGGTCGCGAGCCGTTATCTCCTTCTCGAACGTGGTCCAGTTCTGGGACGTGGGTGCCAACAGTCGGCTGGCCGCGATACCGGGTCCCCCCAACGTCGTGGGTATCTCTCGTGACGGGTCCACGGTCGCCATCGCCTATCAGATCGAGAACGAGCCCTCCCAGATCAACATCGGTTCGTGGCCGGAGGAGGCCCCACGCCTGTCGTGCCTCGTGCCCGGTGACATCCAGACGATCGCTGTCTCTCCGGGCAACGACTTCGTCGTCGCGGTGGTTGACACGCCCGAGCGCCGCGCGGTGCAGGTCGTCTCGACGTCGGACTGCCGCGGACCGTCGCTCGACCGACTGGAGGACGTAGTCGGAGACCTCGACATCGCCGATGGGCGCATCGCCATCGGCACGGAGCGCGGCGCCGCCATCTGGGATCCAGTGAGCGATACGCTCGACACATGGTCCACGGACGACACGAGCACGGTGCGAGCGGTCGCATTCGGGGACGGAGACCGTCTCGGTGCGACGTCCGATTCCGGCGACCTCTTCATCTGGGACACGTCGACGCCAGGCACGCCTCCGCGCCAGTTCCCGGTCTTTGCCAGTGACGTTGATGGCGGCAAGCTCCGCTTCGCCAGCGACCTGAACGCCTGGATCGTGGGGTCCATCTATGGGGACCTTCGCGTCGTCGGGTTCGATGACAAGTTCACGGTCGGTGCGTCGGCCACCTCGCTGCCGATGGCCGATCCGTTCACGGACAGTGCCACGGACGGCCACGCCCTGGACATCGCCGCCACACCGACTGGAGCCGTCACCGTCGATGAGAGCGGCCGCCTCGTCACGTGGGACCTCATCGGGACGCCCGCCCTCGGTGGCCGTGTGTTCGCCGACGCGCGAATCGATCGGCTCCGAGTCCTCCCGTCCGGGCCCTTCATCGCGGGGGGGCCAGAAGGCGTGTGGCAGCTCGACGGGGTGACCGGTGCGATCCTCGGCCACCGCGCGACCGACCCGGTGACGGCGATCGCCCCGGGCGCCAACGGTTGGGCCATCGGCCTCTCGACGGGCGAGGTCCTGCGGACGGCGGGCTCCGTCGACGGCCTCGCGACGGTCACAACCGTGGCGGGTCCGGTCGCGGCGATCGCCATGCTCGACTCGGGCGGCCTCGCGATCGCCGACGATGCCGGTTCAGTCACCGTCGTCGCACCGTCCGGGGCCTCGACGGGCGTGGATCTCGGCAGCCCGATCCTGTCGCTGGCAAGTCGCGGAAACTGGCTCTTCGCGGGCGCGAAGGACGGGACCATCCACGTCGTCGACACGAATGGGACGCCGAGACAAGTGGCGCAGTCGGAGAAGTACGGCAACGAGATCAACAGCCTCGAGGTGAGCCCTGACGGCACGACCCTCGTCAGCGGCGGCGACGATCGGCAGGTGATCACCTGGACCATCGGCTCCGATGGAAGCCTGACCCACCATTGGTTCCTCCTCGGCCACACCGATCGGATCAACTCGCTGTCCGTCAGTCCGGACAGCCACTGGCTCGCATCGTCGGGCGAGGACGAGCACGTCATCCTCTGGAACCTCGACACCGCCGAACGTGTCGGCGACCCGATCCCTGTCGTTCGGGAGCCGGTGCTCGCTTTCGGGACCGGGGACCGCCAGCTCTTCATCTCGGACGATCTCGAGGGCGTGCGACGCTGGGACATGCGACCCGAGGCGTGGGTCAAGGCCGCCTGCGACATCCTCGGTGGCCGCACCCTCGGGGCCCTCGAGGAACTTGAGTTCTTCGGTCACATAGGGGCTGAAACACCTGACCGCTGCGGTGCACCATGAGCGACATGACCGACGATCCCCGCAACGATCAGGCGACCCAGATCAATCTCGAGGGCGGCAACCGCGCCCAGATGATCCAGGCGCGCGCCCGGACGCCCGTCCCTTCGATGACCGCGGCGCTCGGGATCGCCGGTCCGCGCCCGGTCCTGTTGGTCATCGGCGGCGCCGACGGGCTGTCGAAGACCACGGAGACGAGCATTCGGACACTGGTCGACGACGGCGTCGTCCCGGCGGTGGAGACCGTGGGACCCGTGGTCGTCGATGGCGGCACGGACGCGGGCATCATGGCGATCGTGGGCGGAGCCATCGCCGCAGCGCATCTCCAGGTCCCGGTGCTCGGTGTCGCTCCCGGCGGGCGCGTGACCTGGGAGGACGACACCCGCGCCGGGGCCTCCGGAGGCACAAGACTCGAGCCCCACCACAGCCATTTCATCCTCGCGGACAGCGATGCGTGGGGCGGCGAGACGCCGCTCCTGTTCGAGGTGGTGGAGGCCATCGCCGACCCATCGCGGACGGTCGCCCTCGTCGCGGGTGGCGGCCCCGGGACGGTCCGCGAGGTCGCGTCTGCGGTCCGTCGCGGCATCCCGGTCATCGCCCTCGCCGGCAGCGGCGGTGTCGCCGATGACCTGGCCGAGGCCGCTGCTGCTCGCGCGGCGAACCGCGTGCCGAAGCTCGCGAACCCCGACCTGACGGCGATCCTCGGCGAGATCGACCTCACGGTGGTTGCGCCCGACGCAGACCCAGCATTGCTCGAGCGCCTCCTCCTGCGACGCCTCCAGCCGGACGAGACGTTGCGCACCGCCTGGCGCCAGTACCGGGTCCTGGCACGCACCGCCCGACAACAGCAGCGCGCGTTCGGGTGGTACCAGAGGGCGATCCTCGCGCTGGGCCTGCTCGCGACGATCCTCATCGTCCTGCAGGCGCAGCTACGGAACGTGAAGGTGCTGATCGAGGGCTCGTCGGCCGACCAGGTCCTCCAGTACGGCATCGTGCTGATCCCGATCGGAGTCGGCGTGCTCGTCGCGGGCGCGGCCCGCCTGCGACCCGGCGGCCGCTGGGTCCTGCTTCGGGGGGCTGCGGAGGCCATCAAGCGCGAGACCTACCGATATCGGGCCCGCACCGGGCTGTACGCGCCCGACGAGACGCGCCGGACGTCGCGCGAGGTGAAGCTGGCCGCGGCCGTCGGGTCGACGATGAACGCGCTGATGCTCACCGACGTCAACCTCGCGGCGATCGACGCGGCCAGTCCGGCCGACGATCCCGTGGCCACGCTGGACCGCGACAAGGACGACGGGACGCGCCCACTCGGAGCGGCCGAGTACATCCGCTTCCGGATCGACGACCAGGTCACGTTCTATCGCAACGGTGTTCGGCGCCACGAGCGCCGGGTGTCGACCCTGCGCTGGCTGATGCTCGCCTTCGGCGCCCTGGGCTCGGTCCTCGCGGTCGCCACGCTCCAGCTGTGGGTCGCGGTGACCGTGGCCGTCGTCGGGGTCTTCACCACCTATCTCGAATCGATGCAGCTCGAGGCGACGATCATGCTTTACAACCAGGCGGCGACGACACTCGAGGGCATCCGCGCCTGGTGGACGGCGCTCCCGCCCGATCAGCAGGTGCTCCGGCGGAACTTCGACCGGCTCGTCGAGCGCTCGGAGCGGGTCATGCAAGCCGAACACGGCGGCTGGGTCCAGCAGATGCAGGACGCGATGACGAAGCTGCACCTCGAGGAGATCGACGAGGCGGCCTCGGACGCCGGCGACGACGCGACCGCGGGGACGCCCGGCTAGGTCTCGCGGGAGTCGTTCGCGCCGTCCCGGGTTTGGTGTGCTTCCCGGTAGTGCGCCGCCAGACGGTCCTCGCCCCAATCGTTCGTCAGGTCGCGCCAGACCGAGTGGATGTGGTTGCCGCCGTCCTGCGTATTGTCGTATTCGATGAGGAAGGCGGGCCCGCGGATCGCGTAGTAGTGGCCACGGCCGGGTACGTCCGGACCGGCCCAGGCGAACGTGACGGGCAGCAAGCCGGCGGCGCGGATTCGCGCCCATTCGGCCTTCGCGATGTCGGGTCGCGCCCGCTCGAGGTAGTGGCGGACGAGCCGCTCGAAGCCCTCACGCTGACCGAGGTCCAGAGCCAGGTAGGGAATCCCCTCTGGAATGCCCCCCACCTGTGCCCGGCGGCCGTTGCCGCTCCGGATGTCCGGCGGCGCGACCGGATCGACGACGGCGATCGCTTCTTGATCGGCGGACAGGCTCGCGAGCAGCGCCCGGGCCAGCGTTTCCTCGCCGTCGATGGTCCGCTCGCCCGCCCGCGGTCCCCCGGGGATCGTGGCCGGGTTCGCGCCCAGGAACGAGGGAGTGGCCGAGATGACCTCGCCGCCCGCGACCGTCACCACGATCGCGACGTGGTGTCCGTTGATGCGCAGGGCCCACGGCTCGCTGCCGCCAGGTTCGCCGAAGACCGAGAACCAGTACATCTCCGGATCCCGCCGCGGCGCATCGAGCCAGCCGGCATCGCGCTCGACCTGGCCGAGGACCTCCTCGAGGGCCATGATCGCCCGGACCTCTCGGGCTCCTCGGACGCTGAGCGCGGCATCGAGAGTGGCGGTCGCGGCCTCGCGTTGGCCAACGGACATCGCGGCGATCGGCAGGCCGTTCCGGTCGCCCGGCGTGTAGGCCCACGCGAACCGCTCGTCCGTCTCGAACGGGAAGATCGCCCGGGCGCGCTGCGCCGGCTCCAGCGCGTCGAGCCAGGCTCTCACGGCGTCGGCGATCTCGGTCGCGGATGCGCGCTCAAGCGGGTCGGCGGTGCTCGGCTCCGGGCGGGTGGCCATCGTCGGACAGGATACGGGCCGCGCGGCCGTCGCCTGCAACGCAGGCGCTACGGCATCGGAGTAGGGTGATGGCGACCATCCCGACCTCCCCAGAGGTGCCCCCGATGTCGCGTCTCCGACTGTCTGCCGTCGCTTCGTCCGCGCTGTTGCTGCTCGCATCTGCCGGGAGTGCCCTGGCCGCATCGCCGGCTGCCGTCTGGCACATGGACGAGACCTCAGGCTCGACCATGACCGACAGCTCGGGCCACGGGTTCAACGGCCGGCACGAGCACATCCAGAAGGGCGTCGCCGGGATCGGCGGGACCAAGGGCTACGGGTTCAACGGCACCTCGTCGCGCGTCATCGTGCCGGACGCCAGCGGGCTGGACCCGGGTTCCAGCGACCTGGTGATCTCGGTGCACGTGGCCTTCACGAGCGCCCCGGCCGACGACTACGACCTGATCCGAAAGGGTCGCCAATCGACGCCGGGTGGTGACTGGAAGGTCGAGATCGTCAAGAAGGACGGCGCCAGTGTCGCCCGTTGCTACCTGCGCGGCTCGTCGCGCGACTGGCAGAAGACGACCGGGCCGAACCTGGCCGACGGCGCCTGGCACACGATCACGTGCGAGAAGCATGCGACGACGGTGCGGCTGACCATCGATGGCCGGGTCTGGCAGACGACCCGGACGATCGGCACGATCTCGAACGATCAGCCCGTCAGCGTCGGGGCGCAGGCCGAGGGCGGCGACTGGTTCAAGGGTTCGATGGACGAGGTCAGTCTCACCATCGGTTGAGGCGTCGCCCGTGCCCTGACGCCGTTCGCCCGAGTCCCGGGCAAAGAAAAGACGGTGGACGAGACTGTGAGTCTCATCCACCGTCGGTGGGTGGGCGTTTGTCGCGCATCTAGCGGGTTACTTGGTCGAGGTGAGTGTCCGACCGAGGTCGTCACCGACGACCGAGTCGAGGCGACGAGCTGCTGCGGCGGACCCGCGGCTCACGATCGCGAAGGCGCTTGCGAGACCTCGGCGTGGCCACGACGGCCGGACCGGACGCTTGCTCTGGGCGAGCATGACCCGCCGATGGAACTCGACCTCTCGGGCGCGTTCCGCCGCGAGATCAAGCGCGAGAAAGGTGATGGGATGCATGAGGTTGGACTCCTGGTGTGTGTGAACGGTTGCGGCGCGACAATTCGCCTTAGCGGCGGTGGTCGTCCTGGATGCGGTCGCGAGAATCGACGCCCCGGCCGATGGCCGCGAGATCGAACATCGCAAACGCTGCGATGAGGCCGACGATGATGACGATGGGCTCCATTTCGGGCCTCCTTCTTGCTACGCCGATAACCGTTTAAGAGTTCTTTATCGGTTACTCGTAATGTAGACCCTTGCGCGTAACCTGTCAAGTGGTCTAAAGTGGTTACACGATGCCAACCAAGACTGCCCTCCACCCCACTGAAACGGGCCACGCCCACGACGTCAGCGTGGAGACCACCTTCGACTTCCTGAACACCCTCGACCACGACGATGGTTTCCCCAGGGAGAAGCTCCCGGACATCGCTGGGGTCCTCTCCTGGTTCGCCGAACGCGGCCTCATCCATCACGAAGGCGCCGACAAGGCACGCCGCGAGGCTGCCTCTCACCCGCGCGTCTCGGCCCGCGATCTCGAGCGGGTCAGGACCGTCCGGGCGGCACTCCGCGAGGTCGCCGACTCGGTCGTCGAGCACCGCGCGGCTCGCAAGGACGCGCTCGCGACCGTCAATCAGGCGCTGCACGCCCGCCAGGTCATCGAGCTCGCCCCGTCGCCCGACGGCGTCAGTGTCGACCACCGCCATGTCGGGGACCCGATCGACGACGCACTCGCGCGACTGTCAGAGGCGATGGTCACCGAGCTGACCAGCGGCCATCCGGACCGGTTCCGCGTCTGCGACAACGACACGTGCCAGTGGATCTTCTACGACACCTCGCGGACGGCCAGACGCCGCTGGTGCGACATGGCGACATGTGGCAACCGGGCCAAGGCGGCGCGCCACCGCGCCAAGATGTCGCTCAGGATCTGAGATCAGCTAGCCGGCCCGCTCCAGGACCGGCCTGACCTCCGTCGCGAAGCGCGTCATCAATTCCTCGTCGTGGGGCGACGGAAAGCCCGCGATGAGGTGGCGGTAGCCGATGTCGAGGTAGGGGAGCAGTCGCTCGGCGACGTCCTCCGGCGTGCCGACCGGCTGGTCGGTCCACAGGTCGGCGTGGCCATTGCGCTCGAACATGGCCTTCTGGACGCGGACGGCCTCCTCGCGCGAGTCGCGGATGATCACGGCGCCGATCCCGCTCGTCCGCTCGATCTCGGACGGGTCCCGCCCGACGGTCTCGCAGTGCTCGAGCAGGAGCGCCTCCTTGCGCTTCACCGTCGCGAGCCCGCCGCCGACGTTGTTCGCGTCGCGCGTACTTCGCGACGAGCTTGAGCGTGACCCGCTCGCCGCCGCCACCGACGAGCAGCGGCAGCCGCTCCTGGATCGGCGGTGGGTCGTTGCGGACGGCCTTCGCCGAGTAGCGCGGCCCGGCCGCCGTCGGGCGTTCGCCGTGGAGCATGCCGCGCATGATCGGGAGTGCCTCACCGAGCCAGCGCAGTCGCTCCGGGAAGCCGCTGCCGAACTCGAGGCCGTAAGCGATGTGCTCGGTCTCGAACCAGGCCCCCCCGATGCCGAGGATGGCCCGGCCGTTCGAGATGTGGTCGAGGGTCGTCGCCATCTTCGCGGTGAGCGACGGCTCACGGAACGTGTTCGCGCCGACCATCAAGCCGATCCGGACCTGCTCGGTGGCCTGGGCCCAGGCGGCCAGCGTCAGCCAGCCCTCGAAGATCGGCCCCTCATGGCTGCCGACGATCGGATAGAGGTGGTCCCAGGTCCACAGCGTCGAGTAGCCGAGGCGGTCGGCGCGAACGCCGGCTTCAAGAAGGCTCGGCCAGTCCGTGTACTGGTTCCAGCAAAGAGCTCCGATCCTGACTTCAGGCACGTCTCCTCCGATGGGTCCGAACGGCGCTAGCCGACGCGCCGGTCTCGCCGAAGGATATCGAGGTAGACACCGGCACCGACGACAAGGGCGATCACCCAGACGAGGAAGTTGCCGGAGCCGAAGAGCCAACTGGCCAGCCACGAGGTCGCGAGCCACGCGATGACGAACGAGCCAAAGGCGATCCCGACTCGGCGAGCGATCTTATACATGGACCGACTCCAAGACGCTGGGCGCGATTCACTCTTGTCTGACGATATCGACCGAGATCTCCACCGCCGGTGTCTCGCCGTTGTTCTCGAGCCAGTGGTTCGTGTTCCGATCCTCGGGCCAGCCCAGTCCCGGCCCGTACTCCGTGGTGACGCCGTCTCGATGGTCGGTGATCGTTCCCTGCAGGACGTACACGGTGCCCGGTCTGCCGACGTGGTCGTGGATCGGGCCGAAGACGCCTCCAGGCTCGATGGTGACCATGCGCATGCGGAGCTGGCGCCCTTCCATGCCCTCGATCTCAGGCCCAAGGTCGACGGTCGCAAGCAGATGCACCGTCACACCCTTCGTCGCAGGTGCCACCTGCTCGTCGCCCATCGCGCTCAACCGCGATCAGTCGCGGACGACGATGTTGATGAGTTTGCCGCCGGCGTGGATGATCCGCTCGGGGGTCCGGCCGGCCAGCGCGGCGACGATCTTCGGGCGCGCCAGGACGAGCGCCTCGAGCTCCTCCTTGGTGATGTCGATCGGCACGGTCACCAGGTCACGCAGCTTGCCGTTGACCTGCACCGGGACCTCGCGGGTGGCCTCGGCGGTCGCGGCGACGTCGACCTCGGGCCAGGCCTGCGCGTGGACCGATGACCACGGCTCGCCGGCGGCCGTCAGCCGACGGCTCCACAGCTCCTCGGTGATATGCGGCGCGGCCGGCGCCAGCATCAGCAGCAGCAGCCGGATCGCCTCGTCCCACTCCGCGGAGCCAGCGATCGGCGTGCCGCGGTAGCGGAACAAGGTGTTCGACAGCTCCATCAGCTTCGCGAGCATCGTGTTGAAGTGGAACGACTCGTAGTCCGCGGAGACATCGCGCAGGGTCTTGTGGGCGGCGCTGCGGAGCGTGGCCTTGGCCGTCGCTTCGGTCTCGCCGGCGGCCAGGACGCCTGAGTCCGGATTGCCGGCCTCGCGACCCTTCGGATCGAGCACGAGTGTCCAGACGCGGTTCAGGAACCGATGGACGCCACCGATCCCGCTCGGGCTCCACGGCCCACCCTGGTCCCACGGGCCCATGAACATCAGGAACAGGCGGACGGTGTCGGCGCCGTACCGCCGGACGAGGTCGTCCGGGTCCTGGACGTTGCCGCGCGACTTCGACATCCGCTCGCCGTCGGCGCCCAGGATCTGGCCCTGGTTGAACAGCTTGAGGAACGGCTCCCGCTCCGTGATCAGGCCGAGGTCGGCCATCGCCTTCGTGAAGAAGCGGCTGTACAGCAGGTGCATGACCGCGTGCTCGGCGCCGCCGGTGTACTCGTCGACCGGGGTCCAGCGCTTCACCATCTCCGCGTCGACAGGTCCGTCGCTCTTGTGGGGCGAGAGATAGCGGAACCAGTACCAGGACGAGTCGACGAACGTGTCCATCGTGTCGGTCTCACGGCGCGCCGGGTGGCCGCAGACGGGGCACGTGACGTTGACGAACGCCGCATCGTGGTTGAGCGGGTTGTCGCCGCTGCCGTGGTAGTCGACGGTCTCGGGCAGCAGGACCGGCAGCTGGTCGTCGGGCACCGGTACGATGCCGTCGACCTCGCAGTAGATGACCGGGATCGGCGTGCCCCAGTAGCGCTGGCGGCTGACGAGCCAGTCACGCAATCGATAGGTGACCTTCGGCTCCGCGCGACCGGTCTCGGCCAGCCACGAGACGATGGCCGCACCACCCTCGTCGGCCGACTTGCCGTCGAAGCGGCCGCTGTTGACCAGCACCTCGCCCTCGGTATGCGCGACGAAGGCCGCCTCGACCGGCGCGGTGGCGTCCACGCCGGGCGCGGCGACGACGCGCCGGATCGGCAGCCCGAACTTCTGCGCGAACAGGAAGTCGCGCTCGTCGTGGGCGGGCACGGCCATGATCGCGCCGGTGCCGTAGCCGGACAGCACGTAGTCCGCGATGAAGATCGGGATCCGTTCGCCGTTGACCGGGTTGATCGCATCGGCGCCCAGGGCGACGCCGGTCTTCTCGCGGTCGGTCGACAGGCGCTCGATCTCGGTCCGCCGGCGGGCCTGGGTGACGTACGCCTCGACCTCGGCCTGCCTGTCCGGGTGGGTCAACCGCTCGACGAGCGGGTGTTCCGGGGCCAGGACCATGAACGTGGCGCCGAACAGCGTGTCCGGTCGGGTCGTGAAGACGCGGATGACGTCGCCGCCGGGCTGGTGGTCGTCCGCCGCCGTCGCGAAGTCGATCTCGGCGCCCTCGGACCGGCCGATCCAGTTCGTCTGCTGGATCCGGATCGGCGTCCGGCCAGTCGATGCCGTCGAACTTGAGCAGCTCGTCGGCGTACGCGGTCGTCCGCAGGAACCACTGCTCGAGGTCGCGCTTCTCGACAAGCGCGCCGCAGCGCCAGCAGCGGCGGTCGGGTCCCTCGACCTGCTCGCGCGCGAGCGTGCCGTCATTGGGGCACCAGTCGACCGGCGACATCGCCCGATACGCCATGCCGGCCTCGAGGAGTCGCAGGAACAGCCACTGGTTCCACTTGTAGTAGGCGGGGTCGGCGGTGACGACCTCGGTCTCCCAGGCGAACATCGCGCCCATCGTCTGGAACTGGCGACGCATCGTCTCGATGTTCTGCATCGTCCAGGTGAACGGGTGTCCGCCGCTCTTGATGGCCGCGTTCTCGGCCGGCAGGCCGAACGCGTCGAACCCGATCGGGAAGAACACGTTGTAGCCATGCATCCGACGGAATCGCGCGAGCGCGTCGGTCGGCGTCACGATGTACCAGTGGCCGATGTGCAGGTCACCCGACGGGTACGGGTACATCGTCAGCTGGTACCACTTGGGCCGCGAGTCGTCGCGCAGGTCCGTCTCGTCCATCCCGAGCTCGGCCCAGCGCGCCTGCCAGCGCGGCTCGATCGAGGTCGGGTCGTAGCGTTCGATCCGGGTTCGTGGCGTCGGTCGTCACGGGCCAATCGTGCCAGATAACAGGGGACCCGTTGGCGGGTCGGGTGGCGCGGGTCTCTAGCGGGGGAGGACCTCGGTCGCCTGGATGATCGGGCCGATCTGGCAGATCGACGCCATGTCCGTCGCCTCGCTGCCCTTGACCGACACGGTGTCGCCTGCCCGGCTGTGGACCGAGCCGTCGGGTGCGAGGAGCTCGAGCGGCGACTTCTGGAGGGTCCAGCCCTCCGGATAGAGGACCTGGAGCTTGCGCCCGTCGGCGGCCTGGAGGAACGCGCAGCCGCCCTCGATCGAGTCGAACGAGAGGATGCCGGAGTACGTGTCCGCGGCGTCGGGGGCCAACGGCTTGCTGGGGCCCGGAGTGATCAGGGAGATGCTCGGCGACGCCGACGGCGTCGCAGCGGACGGGCTGGCGCCGGCCGCCGAACACGCTGCGACCAGCAGGGAGCCGGCCAGGAGCAGTCCCGCCGTGGCGCGTCGGCGGGTCTGGCGGCGGCTCAGTCGAGGCTCAGTTCCCATGGTCCCCCTCGCGGAAATGCGTTGCCAGTCGTCACCACCCTACTTGGGTCGCAGGGTCTTCGGATTGCGGTCGTGATACGGACCGGCCATGATGCGCACACGAGGATACGCCCACATCCGCCCCTATGCCCCAGCTCTGGGCGATCCTGCTCCTGGCGCGCGCCAACGGCGGTGCAGCCGCGCCCCACCGCATCGATCGTGGAGGTGCCGAGTACGTCCAGAGGTCCATCTGCCATCGAACGGACTCAACGATTCGTCTGGGAGGAGAACGAATGCAGAGGAAGTCGTTCATTCGGGGCCTGTTCCTCGCCCTACTGACCCTGTCGCTGGCGGCAACGGCCGCCGCCCCGGTCCTGGCGAAGGACGGAAGGAAGTCGTACATCGTGGTCCTCGCAGGGGCCCCGATCGCGACGTATGAAGGCGGGCTCACCGGGTACGCGCGAACCAAGGCCCCGGAGGGCAAGAGGGTCGCCGTCAACACCGCCCCGGCCAGGAAGTACGAGAGGTTCCTGACAGCCGAACACAACAAGTCGCTCAAGACGGCCGGCGTGGGGACGGCGGCCAAGCTGCACGACTACACGGTCTCGCTCAACGGCTACTCCGCCGTGCTCACGCCGAAGCAGGTCGACGCGATCCGAACGCAGAAGGGCGTCCTGCACGTCTTCGAAGACCAGATGCGGCAGCCAGCGACCGACAGCAGCGGCAAGTTCCTCGGGCTGACCGCTCGGGGCGGCGCCTACGCCAGTGGCTTCACCGGCGAGAACGTCGTGGTCGGTGTCATCGACACCGGCATCTGGCCGGAGCACCCCTCGTTCGCCGACAACGGCACGTACGGGCCGTCGCCGATCCCCGCGGTGCCGTGCGAATTCGGCAACACCGCGCACAACGCGAATGACGTCGCCTTCACCTGCAACAACAAGCTGCTGGGCGCTCGGCAGATGCTCGAGACGTACCGGTTCTTCATCGGCGCCGACCCCGACGAGTTCGACTCGGCCCGTGACGACAACGGCCACGGGACGCACACCGCCTCGACGGCCGCCGGCAACAAGAACGTCCAGGCCGTCATCCACGGCGACCCCATCGCCAAGATCACCGGCATCGCCCCGCGCGCCCGGATCGTGGCCTACAAGGGTCTCGGCAACCTCGGTGGCTTCACCTCCGACCTCGCCGCGGCGATCGACCAGGCCGTCGCCGACGGCGTCGACGTCATCAACTATTCCATCGGGAGCGGCCCGGGCCTGCCCGGCGCCGACGACATCGCGTTCCTCTTCGCCGCCGACGCGGGCGTCTTCGTGGCCACCTCGGCCGGCAACGACGGCCCGGGTCCGGAGACGGTCGGCAACCCGGCGACGATGCCGTGGGTGACGACCGTCGGGGCGAACACCCAGAGCCGGTTCTTCGAGGGCTTCATCACCCTCGGCAACGGCCGGCGGTACGAGGGTGCCTCCCTGACGCAGGACCTCGGCTGGACCCCATTGGCCGACGCGGCCGCGGCTGGTGACGAGCTGTGCACCCCGGGTTCCCTCGATGCAACGGTCGTGACCGGCAAGATCGTGCTGTGCAAGCGCGGCGTCGTCGGGCGCGTGGAGAAGTCTCTCGCCGTGTTCGAGGCCGGCGGCGTCGGCATGATCCTGTACAACGCCGACAATGTCGACAACCTGTTCACCGACAACCATTGGGTCCCGTCGGTCCACGTCGACAACACGCCGGGCCTGAAGATCAAGTCGTACATCGCCAAGGCCGCACACCCGCGCGCCAAGCTCGACTCGAAGACCAACAGCAACAAGCCCAGGGTCACGAAGTGGCGCCCGGCCCCGAGCATGACGATCTTCTCGTCGCGGGGCCCGAACGCCGTGGCGCCTGACATCCTCAAGCCCGACGTGACCGCGCCGGGTCTGCAGATCCTCGCCGGAGCGTCCCCGTTCACCGACGAGGGCGAAGTGGCCGGCGAGCTGTTCCAGGCCATCGCCGGGACGTCGATGTCGAGCCCGCACGTGGCCGGCATCTACGCCCTGATCAAGCAGGCGCACCCCGAATGGTCCGCGGCCGAGGCCAAGTCGGCCCTCATGACGACGGCCAACACGAACGTCAGGGACAACGACCGCGTCCATCGCGCGGGTCCGTTCGCCATGGGCGCCGGTCAGGTCGATCCGGGCGGTCGGTGGAGCCTCAAGGGCTCCCTCAACAAGCCCGGTCTCGTCTATGACGCCGGCCTGTTCGACTACGTCGGATTCCTGTGCGGGATGGAGTGGGGCCTTGTCAGCTCCGACGACTGCGACTTCCTCGCGAGCGTCGGCGTTCCGACCAGGCCCGTGGATCTCAACCTGCCCTCGATCGGCATCTCGTCGGTCGTCGGCAACGAGACCATCACCCGAACGGTGACGGCTGTGACCAGCGGCACCCACAAGGTGACCTACAGGGCCCATGTCGACGCACCCGCCGGATACAAGGTCAAGGTCACGCCCTCGAAGCTCAGGCTCCGGGGCGGCGAGACCGCCACGTTCACCGTCACGGTGACCAACAAGAGCGGCCCTGTCGACGCGTGGCGCGTCGGCTCGCTGACCTGGAAGGGCGAGGGCTATTCGGTCCGCAGCCCGATCGCGGTCAAGGCGGCGCTGTTCCACGCCCCCGCAGCCGTCTCCGGGACCGGCGCCTCCGGCACCGCCAGCTTCCCCGTGAAGTTCGGGTACACCGGCTCGTACACGGCTGGGGCCCATGGCCTCATCAAAGCGACCGTGACCCAGGCCAACGTCAAGCAGGATCCCAACCAGGACTTCGACCCGACTGACGTCGCCGCCGGCGGCGCCAACCTCCATACGTTCACCCTCGCCGATGCCGCGCACTTCCGGGTGGCCATCCCACCGGAGGCGACCGAGCCCAACGCGGACCTTGACGTCTACGTCTACGGTCCCGATGGTGCGCTCGCCGCGACCAGCACCGCTGGCGGCACCGACGAGCAGATCGACATCGACGACCCAGCCGACGGCGCGTGGAAGGTCTACGTCCACGGCTGGCAGACCATCGGAACGGACTCGGACTACACCATGTGGTCCTGGATCGTCCCGAACGCGACCGGCGGCAGTCTCACGATCAACTCGGCCCCGGCGTCGGCCGTGACCGGGGCGTCCGGCACCGTCGTCGTCGGCTGGACCGGCTTGGAGACAGGCCTGACCGCCGACTGGTATCTCGGTGCGGTGTCGCACACCGGGCCGAGCGGATTGATGGGTCGCACGTTCGTCAACGTCGACAACCGCTGATCCAGAGTCCTTAGCGAAACGAGAGGGCGGGTCTCCCACCGGGAGGCCCGCCCTCTTTGTGTCCCGGGGCGTCGGCCGTCCGTGGCGCCTCGGCCGTCAGCGCCGCTTCGCCGCCTCGCACAGGAAGAGGCCGCGCCGGCCGCCGTAGTGGTACTCGTACCGCCGGCCGGCGGCCTCGAGGACGATCTTCGCCCCGTCCGACGGCACCTGTAGGTAGGCCATGTCCGGTTGCGGGCAGCCCATCGCGGAGTTCGGCCAGACGACGCCGGCGGCCTCGACGACCTCGATGGTCTCGGGCGGGACGGACGACCGGCGGGCCAGGTCGGCGCGGGCCTCGTCGATGAGGCGCTCCAGCCCGGAGGCGGGCGGTGATGGCCGATCGGGTGTCATGCGCTGTGTGGATCCTGGTGGCTTGGTGGAGCCACGGGGACTCGAACCCCGGACCTTCTGCATGCCATGCAGACGCTCTTCCAGCTGAGCTATGGCCCCACGGAACGCGGAGTGTATCAGTGTCGCGTTGCCCCCGGCCGCGGCGGCCAGACGTGGCACCATGGCCTTCGTGACGGGATTCGACCTGCTTCTGCGCGGCGGGAGCGTCATCGATGGGACCGGCGCCCCGGGGGTGCGTGCCGACGTCGGCGTCCGCGGCGATCGGGTCGTCGCCGTCGGCGACCTGGGCGTGGTGGCGGAGGGCGAGGTCGGCCTCGAGCTGGACGTCAGCGGCAAGGTGGTCGCGCCGGGCTTCATCGACCCGCACGGCCACTCCGACGGCTCGCTCTTCGTCGACGGGGCGTTGATCAGCCATGTGCGCCAGGGCTTCACGACCCAGCTTTCGGGGAACTGCGGCGACACGCTCGCGCCGATCACGGCGATCGGCCGGGAGCTGGTCGCGCTCTCGCTCCGACCGAACGCGCTGACCGCGCGATGGCAGTCGTTCGCCGAGTACCTCGACGCGGTCGAGCGCGAGTCGCTCGGGCCGAACGTCGCGTTCCTGGTCGGCCACGGGACGGTCCGTGGATCCGTCATCGGGGCCGAGGCTCGCGCCCCGACGCCCGACGAGCTGCGGGCCATGGTCGGGGAGGTCGAGGCAGCGATCGAGGCCGGGGCCATCGGCCTATCGTCGGGGCTCATCTACGCGCCGGGCGTCCACGCCGGGCCGCACGAGATGGCCGCCCTGGTGAGTGCCGCGGCCAGGGCCGACGCCCTCTACGCGACCCACATCCGCAACGAGGCTGCCGGTCTGTTCGAGGCGCTCGACGAGGCGCTGACGGCCGTGCGTGCCTCGGGCGAGGGCGGCCGCCTCCAGGTCTCGCACCTCAAGTGCGGGTCGCGCTCGGTCTCGGGCCGCGCCGACGAGGCTGTCGGCGTCCTAGAGGCTGCCCGCGAGGAGGGCGTGGACGTCGCCGCCGACCAGTACCCGTACACGGCCGCCGCGACCACGCTGGCCATCGTGCTGCCGCCCGCTCTGCTGGGTCTCGGGGTCGAGGAATGCGTGGCGGCGCTGGGCGACCAGGAGGTCCGCTTCCGGGTGCGTGACGAGATCGCCCGGGGGAGTTCCGGCTGGGAGAACGTGGCGGCCGACCCGGGCTGGTCCGGGATCCGCATCTCGCACGCGGCGAGTCATCCGGACTGGGCGGGCCGCTCGCTCGCCGAGCTCGGCGAGGCCCTGGGCGCCGAGCCGGCCAATCTCGCCTTCGACGCGCTGATGGACGACCGGCTCGACGTCTCGGTGGTCATCGACTGCATGTCCGAGGCCGACGTCGAGACGATCATGGCCGTGCCCTGGATCGCGGTCTGCACCGACGCCGAGGGCCGCCGGCCCGGTCATCCGATCCTCGACGCGGGGCGGCCGCACCCGCGCACCTACGGCTCGACCGCCCGGGTGCTCGGCACGTACGTGCGCGAGCGGGGCACGCTGACGCTCGAGACGGCGATCGCGAAGCTCACCTCCGTGCCGGCCGCACGCCTTCGGGTTGCGTGACCGCGGGACCGTCCGGGAGGGTGCGTTCGCGGACCTGGTCGTGTTCGATCCGGCCACGGTCGCCGACGAGGCGAGCTACCTCGAGCCCGCCCGCCATCCGAGCGGCATCGAGCACGTGATCGTCAACGGCCAGCCGGCGGTCCTCGCGGGTCGAGACCGGGCAACGACCCGGGCGTCTCCTGCGTCGGGGCGCGTGACCCGCTCGACACCCGGGGCCACCGAGGACCCCGCGATCGCGCGCCTGCCGGGCGGGCCCGTCCCGTACACGCTCCGGCGATCGCCGCGGGCGCGCACGCTGCGCGTGGTCATCCACCCGGAGCGCGGCGTCGTCGTGACGGTCCCCTCCGCCGGCCGGCGGGGATGGTCCGACCCGGAGCGCCACGTCACCGCGTTCCTCGCGGAGCGGGAGCCGTGGCTCCGCCGCCACCTCGATCGCCAGTCCGACGCGCGCGAGCAGCTCGCGGCGCGGGGCGGACTGGAGGACGGCGCCCTGATCCGCTATCGCGGCGACCTCCATCGACTGCGTTTCGAGGCGGCCCGGCCGCGCATCCGGCGATCGAGCGTGGAACGTGTCGGTGGCGACGGCGAGGACCTGATCGTCGTTCGTCGCGCCGCAGCGGATCGACGGTCCACGGCCGTCGTCCTCGAGGCGTGGTTCCGCACCCGCGCCAGGACCGAGATCGAGAGGGTCATCGCGCGGTACGCCGAGGGCTTCGATGTCGGCCCGACGGTCGTCACGATCCGCGACCCACGCTCGCGCTGGGGGAGCGCGTCGCGCGGCGGCCGCCTGTCGTTCTCGTGGCGACTCATCCTGGCCCCGCCCGAGGCCCTCGAGACGGTCGTCATCCACGAGCTGGCCCACCTGCGGATCTTCGGTCACGGTCCGGGCTTCTGGGCGCTAGTGGCCGAACGGCGTCCCGACCACGTGCGATGGCGCCACTGGCTGCGCGACCACGCACTGGAGCTCCACGGCGCCATCGATCAGTCGAGCAGCGAGGACGGCTCCTCGTCATAGGCGATGACCGTCGAGCCGGTCCAGCGCAACGGCTCGATGTCGAGCTCGTCGGCCGAGCCGTCCGCGAAGACCTCCCACATCGCGACCGCGAGATCCAGGTCCACCGTCTCGGGCAGGCTGACGAGCGCGTTCCTGACCGGTGTCAGCAGCGTGCGCGGCTCATCACCGAGGATGGGCCCGAGGCGGTCGGGCGCGAGGATCAGCGCCGAGCCCCAGCCCTGTGCCTGGACGACGGTCGTCGGCATGCCCCGCCACGTCGTCGACTCCACGATCGGCGGCTCATCCACAACGCGCCGGCGAAGGTTCTCGAGCGCCGTGCCCAGGAGCGTGGCGTCGTCGACGCCCCAGCGCGTCAGGAGGTCGCGCGAGACGTGCGCCCACATCGGCCCGACGTCGATCCCGAAGCCGGTCCAGACGCCTGGCGGCACGCGCAGGTGGATCGGCGCGGCCTGGGCCGGGAACGGGTGTCGCACGCGCTTGAGCAGCGGCATGATCGACGACGCTACGTCCGGCCACGGCCCGCTCGGGTCGAAGGCGACGAATGCCTCGAGCGCCCGCCGGGCGATGACCGGGTCGACCGGCCCGCCGAGCGGCACGATCTCCCATTCCCCACGACCGCGACGGGCCGCGTCCCTGGCCGCCCGTCTCGCCCGCCGCTCCGCCTTGCCCGTCGCCGACTGCTGGGCCTTGGTCGTCTTCATGCCCGGCATCGTGACCGGGGCCCCTTAGCTGCGGCGTATCCCCGACTTCACTCGCGCTGCATAGCGGATCACGCGACCGCCTCCGGCCGGCCGAGCAGGTATCCCTGCCCGAACCGGATGCCGAGGTCGACGAGGATGTTCGCCTCCTCGTCGGTCTCGACGCCCTCGGCGATGAGCTCCGAGCCGGTCTTGGCCGCGAAGTAGACGAGCCCGGACACCAGGGCCTGACGCACGGGATCGGCCTCGATGCCGCGGACGATGCTCAGGTCGAGCTTCACGAAGGCCGGGCGCAGCTCCAGGATGTGGCGGAGGCTGGCATAGCCCGCCCCGGCGTCGTCGATCGCGAGGCGGACGCCGGAGCCGTATGACGCGAGGGCGTCGCGCAGGCCGTCGTAGTCCTCGATCCGTGCGTGCTCGGTCAGCTCGAGGATGATCGGTTGCGGGGCGATCGCCAGGAACGACTTCACCCGGTCGCGATCGAGCACGAGGTCGGGTGGTGCGTTGAGGCTGATCGGGGCCGGCACCGGCAGGGCGGCCGCGGCCTGGAGCGCCGACTGGATCGCGGCGGCCTCGAGCTCCACGCCCATGCCGTGCTCGGTCGCCTCGGCGAAGCGGACGTCCGGCGGCGTCCCGTCGGTGAACCGGGTGAGCGCCTCGTACGCGGTGATCCGATGGTCGATGAGCTCGACGATGGGCTGGAAGACCGCATAGAACGCTCGTGTCGCGATCACGCGCTCCAGGCGAGCGCGCGTGGCGGCCGTCCGCCGGTGATGGGCGATCGACGCGCCCGCGGCGACGCTCAGGATGTTCGCGTAGTCGATGACCGATGCGAGGAGCTTGGCCTGGCGGGCCGGCGTCGTCGATGGGTCCATGCCGGACTGCCCGGTGATCAGGACCCCGACCACGCGCGTCCCCGCATAGATCGGGGCGCCCGCGGCCAGCTCGAGCCCTGCGGACCAGAAGGCGTTGGTCGAATCGTCGCGCAGTCGCGATCCGACGATCTCGACCCAGGGGCCGTCGCGTACGCGCGACATCAGGTATCGGGCGCGATCCGCCGCGAGCGTCCCGCCGCGCTGGACGCCGGCCGCCCCGTTGTAGGTCGCAAGCACGTTCAGACGGCCGCGATCGGCCATCTGGAGGACCGCCACGAACTCGCAGTCGGCGCTCCGGCCGAGCTCGGTGACCAGCGCAGCGGCGGCGTCGTCCGGCTCGGACGACAGCGCCAGGTTGCCCAGCGCGCCGACGAGGTCCGCCCGGGCGCGCAAGTTCGGTCGCGACCTGGTTGGTCCATGCGTTCCTCGTCCGCAGATGGGCCCGGATCCGCGCGACGAGCTCGTCGAGTCGGACCGGCTTCGAGAGGAAGTCGTCCGCACCGGCTTCGAGGGCCCCGAGCACGGTGTCGTCGTCGCCCGAGCCGGTGATCAGCAGGATCGGCAGCGTCGCCGTCTCCGGGTCGCTCCGCAGGGCGGTGACGACTTCGGTCCCCGATGCCCCGGGCATCCCCATGTCGAGCACGACGCCATCGACCGACTGGGCCTGGAGCAAGGCGAGCGCCTCGTCGCCGCTGCCCGCCTGCCTGGTCTCGAAGCCGGCGCGATGCAGGGCGAGCACCATCATCTTGCGGAGGTCGGCATCGTCGTCGACGATCAGGATGATCGGGTCGTCATCGAGCCCTCGTTCAGGCATCGATGACGACTCCCCGGCGATCCGGCATCGCCCGCGCGACGGCCTCGAGCAGTTGCGTCGACGTGACCGGCTTGGCGACGAAGATCGCCCCGCGCGCCGTCAAGCGAGCGAGGTCTGCCGTCTCCCCCGTGTAGCCGGACAGGAGAACGACGCCGACCGTCGGGGCGTATTCCATGATGTGATCGGCCACCTCGGTGCCCGACATGCCGGCCATGACCACGTCGGTCACCAGCACCTCGATCTGGCCGGCGAACTCTTCGACCAGGGCCAGCGCCTTCGACCCGTCCCGCACGGCGGTGACGTCGTAGCCGGCGCGCTTGAGGAGCGAGACCGTCATGTGGCGGACATCGTCGTCATCCTCGACCACGAGGATCCGCCCCGAGCCCGTCGTGGCGACGGGGATCGCGGGTGCCAGTTCGTTCGTCGGCTGCCCGTCGTCACGCGGGAAGTAGAGCCTGAACGTCGAGCCCTTGCCTGGCTCCGAGTCGAGCCCGACATGTCCTCCGGCCTGCCGGACGAT
This sequence comes from uncultured Chloroflexia bacterium, assembly GCA_963704775.1. GTDB lineage: Bacteria > Chloroflexota > Limnocylindria > Limnocylindrales > CSP1-4 > SPCO01. The sequence continues at coordinate 1,598,919 of CAVPHR010000001.1, forward strand.
CCCGTAGATCGTCGCGAGGCCCAGCCCGGTGCCCTTGCCGACGTCCTTGGTGGTGAAGAACGGCTCGAAGATGTGCGCGCGCGTGGCGAGGTCCATGCCCGTCCCGGTGTCGCTCACGGACATGACCACGTACCGGCCTGGGTTGACCTCGACGTGCTCGGCCGCCTCGCTCGCGTCGATCGACCGGTTGCCGGTCTGGATCGTCACCGTGCCGCCTTCAGGCATCGCGTCCCGCGCGTTCACCACGAGATTGACGAGGATCTGGTCAAGCTGGCCGGGATCGGCCTGGAGGTAGCCGGTCTCGCGATCGAGATGGAGCGCCAGGCGGACCTTCTCGCCGATCAATGGCTGCAGCATCGGTTCGAGGGCCCGGATGCGGGCGTTCAGGTCGAGGATGATCGGCTGGACCAAGCGGCGCCTGCCGAACGCGAGCAACTGGGAGCGTCAGGACGGTCGCGCGCTCGGTCGCCTGCGAGATCGCCTCGACACTGTGAAGCGCTGCCGCGCGATCGAAGTGACCGGGAGCCGCCGGCGACAGGTCCTGGGCGAGCATCTCTGCATAGCCGCTGATCGCGAACAGCATGTTGTTGAAGTCGTGGGCGATTCCGCCGGCGAGGCGCCCGATCGACTCGAGCTTCTGCGCCTGGAGGAGCTGGCTTTCGGCGGACTCGCGTGCCGCGATCCGGGCGCTGATGTCGACGACGGTCGCGAAGACCTTGACGCCTTCGTCGGTTTCGACCGATGACAGGCTGATCTCGACCGGGAATTCGGTCCCGTCCTTGCGCCGTCCGGCCAGATCGAGGCCGATGCCGATGGGCCTGGGGACCGGGTGGGCGAGGAAGCCGTCACGGTGCCTGACGTGACGGTCGGCGACCTGGTCCGGGATGAGCATCTCGACCAGGTTCCCGATCAACTCGCCCCGCGGATAGCCGAAGGTCGCTTCGGCCTGGGGGTTCACATATGTGATGCGGGCTTGCGCGTCCACCGCGAGGATCGCGTTCGGTGACGCCTCGAGGACGGCCAGATGCGATATCGGACCGTTCACTGGGCTCGCGGTGCCGCCCCGCAGCTGGGTCATCTACTCATAGTCACTCCCCCCTCAGTTGCGGGGACAACGAGGGCCCCAAGGGTACGCCACAACGTCAATCAATCGTTTACATCTCGCGCAGGCCCGGGATCAGACCGTCGGAGCGTCGTGCGCCGCGGGCTGGAACTGCTCGACGATCTCCCCGACCACCTCGCGCGGACGGCGTCGGTCGACGTCGATGATGAGGTCCGCGACCGATGCGAACCAGGGGGATCGCTCGGCTGCGACGCCCTCGATCCACTCGGGTGAGAGGGCGTCGGCGCGGCGGCCCTGGCCGGTCCCGGCACGGGCGAGGAGCGTCTCGGGCTCCGCGCGCAGCCAGACCACCCGGCCGGCGTCGTGCATCTGCGATCGCAGGTCCGGCCGGGTCACGACCCAGGCGGCGACACCGACGATGACCGGCGGGTCGAGGGTCAGCGAGCGCTCGAAGGCGACCGTCTCGGCGGCGTGGAGTGCCTCGACACCGCCGGCGGCTTCGAGGTCGGGAGCGGCGTGGCCGGTCACGTCGCGGATGAGCTGGTCGTTGTCGAGGTACGGCCAGCCGATCTCGCGGGACAGGCGACGGCCGATCGTGGACTTGCCACTGCCCATCAGCCCGATGAGGAAGATCCGACCGTCGCGATCCGTCATGGCTGAATGATGCAGATGACGGGGCGTCGGGTGGTGGAGATGAGGGGACTCGAACCCCTGACCCCCGCGATGCGAACGCGGTGCTCTTCCAGCTGAGCTACATCCCCACGGGCGGCCGGCCGCTCGAGGGGCCGAACCGGTGGGAGTCTAGCACGCGACCCCCTCGCGGCCGGCCGGGCGCGACGACTCCGTGGGCGCGGCGTGCGCAACCGCGATCCGGCCGATGAGACACGGCCCGTAGGCTGCGTCGATGCCCTTCGGACTCTTGACCGGTCTCGCTGCCGCCTTGTCCTGGGGCACCCTCGACGTCATCACGGCCCTCGCGAGCCGGGTCATCGGCAGCCTCCGGGTCACGGCCGGCATGCAGTCCGTGAGCGCCGTCATCTTCGTCGCCCTCGCGCTCATCACGGGCACGACAGCTGCCGACCGAACCGGGATCGTTCGCGATCGCCGCACTCCTCGGGTTCATCGGCGCGGGCGCGTACCTGGCCTACTTCACGGGGCTCCAATTCGGTCCGATCTCGGTCGTGAGTGGGGTCGTCGCGGCCTTCGGCGGCCTGACGGTGGTGCTGTCCGTCGTCTTCCGCGGCGAGAGCCTCACGACGCTCCAGGCCGCCGGCGCCACGATCGCGACCATCGGCGTCGTCCTGACCGGCATCGCGTTCGAAGGGGGCTGGCGGGCGACCCGGTTCGCCGGTCCGGGCGTGGTCTTCTCGATCATCGCGCTCGTCCTCTTCTCGCTCATGACGATGGTCACGGACATCGCGCTCGAGACGATGGAGTGGCTCCAGGTGTACTCACTTGCCCGTGGCGTGAACGCGGCGACCTCGATCGTCGTTCTCGTCGTGCTCGCGCGAAGGTCCAGCGGCCGATCCGGGCGTCCGGTCGGTGGGCCCGCCTGGTCCGACGCCAAGATCGTCGGCGCGATCGTGGTCGCAGCGGTGCTCGACGTGCTCGGGCTCATCGCGTTCGCGATCGGCCTCGAATCGGCCCCGACATGGATGGTCGGCCTTGCCGCGTCCTTCGGGCCGGCGGTCACGATCCTCGCGGCGGTCGCGTTCCTCGGCGAGCGACTCAAGCCGATCCAGTGGTTCGGTCTCGCCGGCGTGGCGGTCGGGATGATCGCGATCGGATTGCCAAGTCACGGCCGTCAGCCCGGGAGGCTGAACCACACGCGCGTCTGGCCGTCGCCCGACTCCGCCCCGACCCGGCCGCCCGCCGACTCGATGAGCTGCTTGACGATCGCGAGACCGATCCCGGCGCCGCCGCGCGCCCGGTCGCGCGACTTCTCGACGCGATAGAACCGATCGAACACGCGCTCGAGGTCGTCCGGCGGGATCCCGTCGCCGGTGTTGATGACCGAGACGAGGAGGTCCGCGGGCCGTCGTTCGGCACGGACCGTGACCGTGCCGCCGGCCGGGGTGTAGCGGGCCGCATTCGAGAGCAGGTTGGCCAGCACCTGGGCCAGCTGGTCGTGGTTGGCCCGCGCCGGCAGTCGGTCCGGGAGCTCCAGCGCGACCTTGAGACCGGCCCGCTCGAGAGCGGGCTGGGCCAGGTCGACCGCCATCCGGACGGCCGCCGCGAGGTCGATCTCCTCGACGTCGGGCGCGCCGACCGCCGCGTCGCCTTCGGCGAGCGCGTCGAGCGAGCGCGACAGCCGCACGAGCCGGTCGGCCTCCTCGTGCAGCGACTCGTACGTCGCCCGATCGGCGGTGATGACGCCGTCGCGCAGCGCCTCGAGGTAGCCCTGCAGGTTGGTCAGCGGCGTCCTGAGCTCGTGGGCGGCGTTGGCGATGAAGTCGCGGCGCATCGCCTCCTGGCGCTCGAGGCTGGCGGCCATCTGGTTGAACGAATCGGCGAGCGAGGCGAGCTCCTCCGGGCCCTCGCGTGGGACGCGGGCGGCGTAGTCGCCCTCGGCGACGCGCCGAGCGGCGGCACCGACATCGGCCAGCGGCCGCGCCAGCATCCGGGCGAGCAGGACGGCGAGGACGATGCTCGCCAGCGCCGCCAGGGCGAACGCCGCGATGACGACCGCGGTGACCGACTGGTCGTACATCGCGCGCGCGTGCTCGGCCGAGTCGCCGGCTTCGACCATCAGCGCGGTGAAGACGTCGGCTCCCACCACGGCCACGCCGACCGCGAGGATCACGAGCCCGACGGCCGCCGAGGCGAGGGCCGCCAGCGCGATCCGGACCGCGATGCCGCGGCCCATCAGGCGCTCTGATCGACGCGCGCGGCCCGGTAGCCGACGCCACGGACGGTGGCGACGTAGCGCGGCTGCTCGGCGTCGTCACCGAGCTTGTCGCGCAATCGGCCGACGTGGACGTCGATGGTGCGGTCGAGGATCTCCGCGCCGTCGTCGCCGTAGATGGCATCGAGCAGCTGGTCGCGCGACAGGACGCGGCCATCGGCGGCGAGGATCGTCTCGAGAAGGCGGAACTCGACGCGGGTCAGGTCGATCGGCCGGCCGGCCTGGCGGACCTCGTGGCGGTCGGGGTCGAGGACGAGGTCGGCGTGCCGGAGGATCGGCTTCGGGCGGGCGAGCGGGGCGGTCGGTGCGATCGTGGCCGACGCCGTGGTCGCCGGCGTCGCGCGCCGCAGGATCGACTTCACGCGCAGGACGAGCTCGGCGGGCGAGAACGGCTTGGGCAGGTAGTCGTCGGCGCCGTCCTCGAGACCGGCGATCCGGTCGATGGTCGTGCCCCGCGCGGACAGGATGATGATCGGCGTGGCGGCAGCCTCGTCGTCGCGGCGGACGGCCCGGATGACGGCCCGACCGTCCAGCTCGGGGAGCATCAGGTCGAGGACGACGAGCGCCGGCCGGTGGGTCTCGATGGCATCGAGCGCGGCCGGCCCGTCGGCCGCGGTGACGACCAGTAGCCCTCGCGCTCGAGGTAAGTCCGCACCAGGCGGACGATCTTCGCGTCATCGTCGACGACGAGGATCGGGCGCTCGGGTCGTGGCTCGGTCGGGGCGGCGGGCATCGGCAGCATGGTAGGGGAGCGAGGCTAGACCTCGGCCGTGTCGGTGGCGTGACGCCTCATGGCGTGACGGCCAGGTCGACGGCCGAGCCGTATCGAGCGTCGAAGTCGCCATCCGTCGCTTCGAAGCCGCCCTCGACGGCGGCGACGATCCGATAGATCAGCGCTCGTGCGAGGAACTGGCCCAACCGCTCGACGTGGGCGACGGCCGCGAGCAGGGTCTCGTCCGCGCCCTCCCAGACGAGCGCATCGGCGACGACGATCGCGCTCGCGAAGGCGGGTGGGCGCCAGTACAGCGAGAGGTCGATGACGGCGGGCGCGAGCGCGTCGTCGAAGAGGATGTTGCCGGTCAGGTCGCCGTGGATGAGTTGGCAGGGGTCGGTCAGCGGCTCCAGGACGTCTGCGAGGCGGGCGATCTGCTCGATGTGCCGGTAGGGCTCGAGCGGCGCCTCGCCCCACGCGACGCGATCGCCGATGGCCCACGGGTCGGTCCGGGCGGCGATGAACGCCGGTCGTGGTAACCCGGCGATCGCGCGGTGGAAACGCTCGCCGATGACGATGACGTCGAGCCCACCGACCGGGTCGGTGCTCGCCCGCCAGTACGACCAGGCGGCCCAGCCGTCCACCACGAGCGCACCGTCGGCGGCGCGTTGCGGCACGGCCAGACGAAAGCCGTCGGCGCGGACCGTCGGGAGGACCTCGGCCTGCCACGCGAGCTCCGCGCGCGATGTTGGCCGGCTTCAGGACGAGGTCGCCGACACGCCAGGCCAGGCCACGACCACCGGGGAGCGGCACCGGTTCCTCGGCTCGTCCGAAGGCCCTGCGCACGTGCTCAGGCGGAGGTTGCTCGACCGAGTTCGAACGGGTCATGTCGCATGGTAGGACGGCGAATTGACTGGATTGGGGCTTGTCTGACTAGAACAGATGTTCTAATCTAGCGGTCCGATGTCGACCGCCAATGGAGATGTGGACGCCGCTGTTGCGGGCCTCCGGGCTCGATGGGGTGCCGCAGCTCCGAGGGTGATGGGGGCCCTGGCCCTGGCGTCCGCGCCGGCGGTCGCATCGGACCAGGACGCAGAGCCGCAGGACGAACTCGAGCCCCGCCTCGATGACGACCGCGTCATCCATACCGGCTTCGCCGCGCTCGACGCGATCCTCGGACCCGGCGGCCTCCCCAAGTCGGCCAGCGTCGCGATCCGCGGCGACGGCTCCAGCGGCCGGACGACCCTCTCGCTCCGCGTCGTCGCGGAGGCCCAGGCGCAGGGCTCGGTCGTGGCCTGGCTGGACCTCTCGCGCAGCTTCGACCCGGTCGAGGCAGTCGCCCGCGGCGTTCGGCTCGAGTGGCTGGTCGTCATCACGCCGGCCAGCCTGGACGAGGGCCTCTCGATCGCGGGCTCGCTCCTCGCCGGCCGCTCGGTCGACCTGCTCGTCCTCGACCTGCCCGGCGGCCGACTCGCCAAGACCGACAAGCCGGCCAAGATCGCCGACCGCCTGCATCGACTCGCCGCGCTCGCCCGCCGGGCGGAGATCCTGCTCCTGATCCTCGATGCGCCCGGGCTCTCCGGCGGCCTCGCGACCGCGGTCGCGGAGTCGAGCGGCCTGCGTCTCGAGCTCGCGCGGCGGTCGTGGATCCGGCTCGGGCGCGACATCGTCGGCCAGCGGACGGAGGCGCTGGTCGCGCGCAATCGATATGGCCCGCCGGGGCGGCGGGCGACGCTCCGGATCCTCTACGCGGAGGGCGGCGAACGCGACGCCTGCCTCCGCCGGGACGACCTCCTCATCGAGGCGATCCCCACCGCCGACAAGGCCCCCGCCATCGAATCTCGAACGGACCCACCGCGATGCGACTGCTCCACCTCTACCGCCCGCACCTCCCGCTCGAACTGGCGACGGCCCGCGCCTCCGAGCCCTTCCCGCCGGGCCCGCTCGTGCTGGGCGGCCGGCCGTGGGACCCGGGGACCGGTCATCGACGCGAACCCGGACGCCCGGGCGCTCGGCGTCCGGCGGGGGATCCCGCTGGCGAACGCCCATCGACTCGCACCGGAGGCGGCACTTCGTCGATCCGGATCCTGAGGCGGACCGGGCGGCGGCCGAGGCCGCCTTCGAGGCCCTCGCCGCGTTCAGCCCGGGCCTTGCCGGGACGATCGACCCGGCCGACGCGGCATTCGGGCTGTTCGAGGTCCAGATCGACGGCCTCGGGCCGTTGTGGGGCCCCGAACCGGTCCTCGTCGAGCGCCTGACCGCGGCGCTCGCCGCGACCCTGCCGGGGAGTGCCGGGACCTCGTTCCGTGCCGGGATCGCCGGGCACGCGCTTCGCCGCGACCATCGCCGCGGTCCATGCCCGTGACGGCCGGCCGGTCATCGTCGCGCCCGGTGACGAGGCGGCGTTCCTCGCCCCGTATCGCGTCCGGCCTGCTCAGCCAGGACCCCGATGTCCGGGCCCGGCTCAGTCGCTTCGGGCTGCGCCGGGTCGGGGCGGTGGCGGAGCTCGCCCGGTCCGCGCTCGTCGCCCGGTTCGGGGAGGAGGGCGAGCGGCTCCACGCCCGGGCGCGGGGCGAGGAGACCGATCCGTTCCGGCCGCGCCGGACGCCGGAACGCCTGGCCCTGCACCTCCCCATCGAGCCGCCGTCGGAGGAGCTCGAGTCGCTGCGGTTCGTCCTGCACCGGCTGGCCGGCGCGCTCACCGAGCAGCTGTCGGCGCGTGGCCTGGCCGCCACGCGGGCGCACCTGCGGCTGGAGCTGGACCTCGCGTTCGCCCGGGCCGGGACGACCGGGGAGGTGGCCGTCGAGCAGCGGTTCCCCGAGCCGACCGCCGACGCCGAGGCGATCGAGCGCCTCCTGTTCGCCCGCCTGGAGCGCGACCCGCCGCGGGCCGCGGTGGCTCGTCTGGACCTCGAGCTGGCCGGGGTGGGGCCGGCGGCCGGTCAGCAGCTCCCGTTGTTCGTGCCGCAGGCGGCTCGCGACGCGCGGCTTGGCTGGCAGCTGGCCAGGCTCGCCCTGACGTTCGGGGAGGACCGGATCCGGCGGGTCGCGCTGCTCGACCCCGAGGCGCCGCTCCCCGAGGCGCGCTGGACGTGGCGATCGGTCGGATTGGGCGAACCCGGGACGGAAAGCGGCGGATGAGCCGCCTGCTGCGCGAGCACCCGGCCATCGAGGTCGAGACGGACCCGACGGGCCAGCCGACCGTCATCGTCTGGAACGGCCGGCGCGAGCCGGTCGAGGTCTGCAACCGCTGGCGGGTGGAGGAGGCCTGGTGGCGCGACCCGATCGTCCGCGACTACGTCAAGGTCGTCGGCCAGCGCTGGCTCGCCCTGGTCTACCTCGACCGCATCGACGGCACGTGGCACCTGGAACGTCTCTACGACTGACACGCAAAGGCCGGACGCTCGTGGCGCCCGGCCCTGCGGCTCGCGATCGGTCAGCCCTCGCGGCCGATCCGACCCATGTGCGTGTCCTTGAACGAGGTCGGCAGCTTCAGGCCGTAGCCGGCCAACCGGTCCATGCCGCTGTGGGCGACGAGGATCGCCCCGGCCGCTGCGAGCGGCACGGACCCGAGCGCCAGCCCGAGGCCCGCGACGACGACACCCGTCGCCAGGTCGTGGACGAGGTTGTAGACGAACGCCCCGACACGGGGGCCGCGCAGGTAGCCGATCGCCGAGGCGTCCGGCACCAGCAGCAGCACCGGGAAGAGGTACCACGGCACGCCCAGCCAGAGGAAGCCCGCGAGGCCGGCCGCGAAGGTCGCCGCACCCTCGGCGCGCAGCCAGGGCTTGATCCAGCGGGTCGCGGAGACCGGCTCCGTCGCGGCGGTCTGCCGTTCGGTCATCGTCGTCGACAGTGCGGTCATCTCGTTCTCCTCGGTCTCCGGGACCGCGGGCCGTCCCCGCGCCATGGCTACACTCTATAGCCTTCATGGCTAATGTCAATAGGCTACTATCGAACCCATGAGTCCAGCCCCAGCCCGAACGTCACGAGACGCCATCCTCTCCGCGGCCCGCGGGCTGCTGGAGGAGGGCGGGCTCGACGCCGTCACGATGGCCGCCGTCGGTGACCGCGTCGGCGTCCGCGGGCCGTCGCTCTACAAGCACGTCCCGAACCGCGCGGCGCTCATCCGAGCGGTCGCCGAAGCCGCGACCGAAGATCTGGCGCGGGCCTTGCGACAGGCGGTCGCCACCGGCGACCCACAGGCGGATCTGCGCGCCGCGGCCCTGGCCTACCGCGCCTTCGTCCAGGCGAACCCGAATGCCTACGGGCTCCTCTTCGCGAATGTCGCGCCCGAGCAGCAGCCCGATCCGGGGGCCGTCGCCGAGACCGGCCGGCCGCTCGTTGAGGCCATGGCACTGCTCGTCGGGCCCGACGCGTCGCTCCCGGCGGCGCGCACGGTCGCGGCCTGGGCGCATGGGTTCGTCAGCATGGAGCTCGCCGGGGCGTTCCGGCTGGGCGGGGACCTCGACGACGCCTACGAGGCCGGGATCGAGACGATCCTCGCGGGGGTCAGCGCAGGGGCGACCCGAGCGTCAAGGTAACGACGAAGAGGATCAGGAACAGGCCCACGACCAGGATGAGGGCCCCGATATCTCGCGGTCGAGCTGTCTGCATGTCGCCTCCCCCAGGCACACGGACCGACCCCGCGGCGATCCACCGCCAGCATACGACGCTTGATCGGTCGTTGTCGGCGCGCACCAGACCTATCGCCAACGGCGGCGCTACGGATGCGGGCAGGCGGCCCCGTAGAGGAGGGTGAGACTCACGGTCCCGCCGAGCGGCGCGATCGTCATCGAGACCCGGCAGGCCGGGTCGTCGCCTGTCGCCTCGAGGATGTACCCGCCGTCCTCGAAAGGCCCCGACAGCGAATCGGTGAAGAAGCCCGCCGTCGAGAAGGCATCCTGGTACCACGTCGCGAGCGCAGCCGGCTTGGCGCCTTCGACGACGTAGACCGCGGTCGCCGGGCCCGTCGCCGCCTCCTCGGACAGGGTCGCCGCCGGGAAGACCGGCAAACCGGCAGGTGGCGCGTCCCAGATCCGGCCCCATTCCGTCTCGGTCTGGCCTTCCTCACCGCCGGCACTAGCGACAGGCGTCGCCTCGGCGCTTGGCAGCCCTGCCGGCTCGCTCGCCTCGGTGGACGACGACGGCGCCGGATTGGTCGAGGCACCAACGGATGCCGCGGGCGAGACCGACGGGACGGACGAGCCGCACGCACCGATGGCCAATGCCATCGCGAGGGAGACGGCGAGGCGAAACGCAGGTCGGGTCATCGCCGAATCCTACCGGCGCGCGAAACGATGGAGGGCGAAGCGTTAATCCTGCGTTGACCGAGTCGCTCCAGAGTGTCGGTCATGAGCATGGCGATCAGTCCCAAGCGAGCCACCCTTCTTCTCAAGGAACTTCGCGATGAAGCCGCCTACGCCGTCTACGAGGACGGCACGCGTCTGCGACTGGGCCGAGCTCGGATCGTCGCCCACAAGCGTGGGCACGACACGTGGGTCGAGTGGGGTGGCGTCAAGGTCAAGGCGACCGGAAGGATCCGGGCGATCGACGTCTGCCAGACCACCGTCGACGTGGTCCCGCAAGAAGTGTTCGAGGGGATGACGTTCTCTGCGAGCGTGCTTTTGGCGGAGGTCCTGGAGGCGCGCGCCTCAACCAGGTAGGCACTCGGAACCGGGAACAGGCGCGCTAGTCCTCGGCGGCCCACCGGACCCGGCTGAGCTGCAGGCGCTTGCGGGTGATTCCCCACACCGCCGACTGCACGCGTCGCCCGACGCGACGAGCATCGCCCTTCGGGCTGTAGGGATTCCGATCTGCCGTCGCCGGCAGCGGGTAGGCGGTCGAGGCCACATCTGCCATGAATGCCGTGGGGTTCTGCCCGGGCTCGAAGACATGCGAGAGGCCGTGGCGCGACAGGTATCGCGCGAACGTCTCGAATTCGCCGGCGATGGTTGGCGACCATCGGGCCGCTGTCGGCGGCCGCATACAGGTCGGCGGCGTCCACGTTCGGCGACACGTCCGACAGCGCGGCGTGCGGCATCTCGAAGTAGCGGGCCAGCTCGAGCGTTCTCGAATTGTGGGCGAGGACGAACGCCGGCGTTCCCGCCAGCACCGCGGCGATATTGCCGTGGATCCTCGAGCCGAACGCGAAGTCATGGGTCGCGAGCTCGTCGATCCACGGCCACGGATCGAGGTGCAGCCGGGTTCGCGCTCGCGCCAGCAGCGGATGCGACCAGTGTCGGGGCAGGGCGTCAGACCGCGCCGCCTCGGTCGGCGGTTCTCCGTCGACCAGGAGGCGCAGGGTGTCGAGATCCTGGGCGAAATAGGTCAGCCGCGGGTAGAGCGCGAGGTGGCGGGCGATGATCGGTCCCATGGCCTCGAGGTAGGGCGAGACGTTGAGAGCGATCCTGGCATCGGCTCTGAGGGAGGGCTCCCGATCGCGGACGGCCAGGTTCGGTCCGTTCAGGAAGAGCGACGGGCAGCCGATGACCTCGACATCGCGAAAGCCAAGCTTCGAGAGGTAGTCGGCGGTCAGCTCGCCGCGGACACCGATGCTCGGGCCTCGGTCGAGGACCGCGCTGGCGAACGCCTTCACGACGGGTGCGATCGACGACAGGCGTTCGGTGTCGTAGTCGATCGATGTCTGGGCGCCGACGCCGAGGACGACGACGGGGATCCGCAGCCGCCTGATCACGCTCGTCAGGCGGGCCAGGTGGCCCACGAAGCTACGCCGAAAGGCGCTCGCCAACGGCACGACGTAGACGTCGTACCGCTCGTTGATCTGGTCGATCCCGATGAGGTGCGGGGCGAAGCGGTCGACTTCGATCGACGAACCGCGGGTTGCCAGGAGCCGATGAGACGCCTCCAGAAAGATCAGGTTGCCGCTGTTGCTCCCGATCAGGTTCTGGTCCAGCGTCAGGCCCGGAGATGCGATCTCGAAGGGACCCTTCGGGGAGCGCAACAGGATCCGGGTGATGGCGGGACCTCCCGTAGGAATTGAGGCCCGGCAGGTCGGAGGAGCGAGCCGCCGGGACCTCTTTGCCCGATGCTGCGAGGGCGGCGTCAGCGCGGGGTGAACGTCGAGTTAACGCGTCCTACGAACGCGGCTCGTCGGTCCGCTCGCATGCGCGATAGGGCGTTCGCCCCATAGCCACCAGTTCGTTCCGGCGTCGACACTGCGGCGGGCACTCACCGGCGAGCGTCCCCGGCAACACGTCGACGCGCCGTTTGACCCCTTAGGCGGCTCGTCGCGCGGTCGCGCCGGGGGCGTCGCTGGGCCCAAACGGCCGGTGGCGGAGAGTACTGCGCCGATCGGCGTCGCTCGTACCATGGAATCGAGGCACGGCAGCCGTCAGAGTGGCGCCATCGCCGTCGTTCCCCGCCGGCGAACTCCCGATCTCAGGTGCCCTGCATGCCGTACCAACGCCTCGCCGTCGCCGTCCTGGCCGACTGGTGCGAGGTCCAACGCACCCTGATGACCGTGCGGCCGCGCTCGCGAGAAGCGTCCCTGCTCCGGAACGAATCACGCCACCTGCGGGACGAGTACCAGCGGTTGCTCGACGCTGCGGTCCTGTTCCATCTGCCCGTGCCGGCCGCGTTCCCGTCGCCGCGGCTCGACTGACCGATCGGCTAGTAGTCCGGCGCCATCGAGGCTGGCGCCGCCGAGGCTGGCGCCGCCGCGCCTGTAGGCGCAGGCGTCGCCCCCGTTGACGGCGAGGTGCACGCCGTCAGCACCAGGGCGACCGCCATCCCCGCGATGAGTCGTTTCATGACCGGGATTTTACGCCGCGATGCTCTCGCGGACCGGATCGGCCAGCGCGCCCGCTGGCTATCATCCGTTCCGAAGGGAGTCGTCCCATGCTCGAACGGTTCATCAGGCCGCCGATCAGGCCGGACCAACTGCAGGAGCCTCGCTGGGCTCAATTCCTCTTTGGGGGCACGACTGCCGCCTGGCTCTGGCTCGTCGTCCGGCTGTATGAGGCGTCGGTCTTCCTTCCGGCCGGGTGGGCAAGATCACCGGCGGCGACTGGCTGTTCGGAGACGGAACGCCCATCCCCGGGCCCCGACCACATAAGGACCGGCGCTCGCAACGGGAGAAGGAGATATGACCGAATCGATCGAAACGCCGCTCAGCCGATGGCATTACGGCATGCATCCGCACGCGACAGAGATGCGGATCGTGGGTCTCGGGCGCGTCTTTCTACAGCTCGGCGAGGCCCTTCGCCTGGAGATGGCGAAAGTCGAACCGGACGGAGACGACGACGTCCACCTCCAGTACTACGTCGCCACCGAGCTGGGCCCATGGGCGATCTGGCTGTCGTGCGCGCGTGACGATGTCGAAGCCTCCGAGGCGTCCCTTCGGGAGGTCACCCCGCCGTTCACAGCGGAACAGACGACGCAGCCTCCGAAATGACGTGACAGGACCCCGTCGCCCCCAAGCGACGGGGTCCTGTAGGTCGGGCGAGTCGCTCACCGGCTCCCCGACAGGTCGGCTCTCGACCATCGCGGTCGATCGCCGCCGGATCGTCCCGAGGCCCCCAGGCACCGAGACGTTCTGTGGTGATCTAGGTGCTGGACGCCTGCACGGAAAGGACCGCCGGCAGCAGGACCAGGATCAGCGCCATCGCCAAGGCGACCAGCAATGCGCTCCGGAGAGCGTCATTCGCGAGCGGTCGGATGGGCGTGTGCATGGCCGTGAGACGCCAGACGCCCGCAAGATGTTGCGAGGTTTCGCGGAATGATCCTGAGCGATTTCGTCCGGGGTGCGCTCAGTACCGTTGACGGAACTCGATCGCGGGCGAACGCCAGGTCTTCTTCGACTGGATGAACCGCACGCGGAGCGTGTACATGCCCGCCGGCAAGGCACTCGCGAGACCGAGCCGGAGACGGACGGTGTGCCTCACCAGCCGACCCGGATAGAGCGTCTGCTTCTTGTATGCCCCCGAGCGGACGAGCTTGCCGGTCGTGTCGCGGATGGTCCATTTCCACGAGCCGCGCTCCGGCACGGTCCCGGTCACACGGGCCTGGACGCGCACGTTGGCGGACACCACGCCACTCGAGCGCGTGATCGTCCCGACCTTGCCGCTCACCTTCACCGCGTGGATCGGCGCGTAGAACTTGTCGCGCAGCTTGTTCGAGAGCGCGGCGTAGCCACGATCGTTGTCGAGCGTCCAGATGCCGATCCCGCCGAGGCCGCTAGTCAGGACATAGTCGTACTTGGCCGAGAGGCTGTGCTCGTCCTCGAAGTAGACCTGGCGGTAGGTCTTGTAGGTCTTCGACCAGTACGTGTAGTAGGCGCTGCCCTCGAGCGCGTCGTAGTGCCGCTTCACCTTCGGGTGGGCTGCGAGGAAGTCGCGCGCGCTCTTGTACGTGACGCTCTTGACCGCGCCGTACTTCGTCTTGTTCGACTGGACGGTCGCGTGGGGGACCTTGCTCGTGACCGGCCAGTTGTAGCCGTAGTACGGCACGCCCAGGAGCACGTGATCGGCCGGGGCCCACTGCAGGATCCGGGCCATGTGGATCTTCACGTTGCGCGTGGCGTTGTCGAGCGGCGCGATCGCGCCGGTGACGCTCGAGCCCGAGGAGCGGTAGTTGTAGGTCATCACCATCTGGTAGTCGACCAGCGGCACGAGCCCCTTGATGATCCGCTCGCTCGCCCCGGCCGAGGTCGCGTTGACCAGGGTCGAGTCCGGGAACCGGGCCTTCATCGCGTCGCGGAACTTGGCGACGAACGGCACGTAGTACTTGCCCAGCGGGTTGAGCGCGGGAACCCCTTCGAAGTCGAGGCCGGCGCCGTCGGCCTTGCGCTCGGCCATGAGATCGAGCGCCTCGGCGATGAACCGGTCCTGGGCGGCGGGGTTCGTCAGGAATTTGGTCATCTTCGGGTAGCCGGCCTTCGAATCGAACAGCTGGAAGGTGGGCACGACCCGGACGCCCTTGTCGTGAGCGGCGTTGGTCACGGCCGCGGCCGCGTCGCCGACGTATTCCTTGTAGCCGACCCAGTCGCGATCGATGGCCCCGCTCGACTTGATGCCCAGACCGAAGAACGCGATGGTCGAGACGAGGTTGTAGTTGATCCGATCGACCGTGCCCGCGTCGAGACGCCAGTACGGCAGGTAGCCGTAGACCTCGTGGCTCAGCGGCTGGATGCCGGTGATGCGGGGCCGGATCTCGGTGGCGGCACGGGCCGGGGGGACGCCGCCGAGCAGCGTGGCCGAGGGGAGCAGGCCGACCGCAAGCACGGCCCCGAGCCAGATCGGGACGAGCCGACGGACGGGCGGTCGGGCAGGTCGCATGCCCCAAGGAAACGCCCTGCGGCCGCGAATGTCCACCCGACCTTCGTCCCTGTCGTCGCCGGGACGTCGCTCCTGACTAGAACACATGTTCTATAATGACCAGCCCCCAAGCAGCCGGCCATGCGACCGGAGCGACTCGTGGCACCCACTCCCTACGCCGAACTCCACAGCCACACCAACTTCTCGTTCCTCGATGGGGCCTCGCCCGCGGACGACCTGGTCGAGCGGGCCGTCGAGCTGGGGCTGACCGGGCTGGCCGTCACCGACCATGCCGGGCTGTACGGGGCGGTCCGCTTCGTCGGGGCGGCCGAGGCCGTCGGCCTGCATCCGGTCATCGGGCTGGAGATCGAGCTGCTGGACCCGGCCGTCGCGGATCCGGGCGGGATCGTGGTGGCGCCGCGCCGGGCCCGGCGACGGACCCGCCGGCCGGAGGATGCCGCGGCACTCCTCGCCGATCCCGTCGTCGACGGCGTGCCCACGCGGCCGCGGCCCGAGCGTCAGCGGCTGCCCGGTCATCGCGAGCCGGTCAAGGAGGATCTGCGAGGGATCGGCGAGCGCGGCCGCGGCCCGCATCTCGTGCTGCTCGCCCGGTCCGCGGTCGGGTGGCGGAGCCTGTGCCGGCTCATCTCCCGAGCGAACATGGCCGGCACGAAGGCGCGTGCCGCGCTTCAGCCAGGCGCTGCTGGCCGAGCACACCGAGGGCCTCGTCGCGCTCTCCGGCTGTCGCGACGGGGAGCTCGCGCGCCGCCTGCGGGTGGGCGACCGGTCGGGCGCGCGCGCCGTCGCGGAGCGGTACGCGACGCTCTTCGGCCGCGGCGAGGGGACCCGCGTCCAGCGGCTTCTTCATCGAGCTCTCGCACCACCTGCTCGCCGACGACGACTGGCTCGTTGCGGAGTCGGTGGCGCTCGCGGACGACCTCGGCCTGCCGGTCGTCGTGACCAACGACGTCCACTACGCCCGGCCCGAGGATCGCGAGCTGGCCGATGTCCTGACCGCGATCCGGCACGGCCGGACGCTCGAGACGCTGGGCGACCTGCGGCGCCCCGACGGCGAGTCGTTCCTGAAGTCCGGGGCGGAGATGGCGGCCATGCCGCCGGGCGTCGGGGAGGGCGCGGACGGCGGCCGCCTGGGCGGAGGGGATCGCGACCTCGGTCGAGCTCGCGGCGTCATGCTCGGTCGATCTCGGCTTCGAGCAGTACCGCTTCCCGGGCTTCCCGGTGCCGGACGGGGAGACGCCCTTCTCGTACCTCGTCGGGCTGTGCCACGCCGGCGCCCGGAAGCGCTATCACCCGCTGACCTCCGCCGTCGTCAAGCGGCTCGCCCACGAGCTCGACGTGATCGAGCGGGCCGGGCTCGCCGAGTTCTTCCTGATCTGCTGGGACCTCATGCGGTTCGCCCGCGAGCAGAAGATCCCGGCCCAGGGTCGCGGCAGCGCGGTGAGCTCGATCGTCGCCTACACACTCGGCATCAGCCGGGTCGAGCCGATCAGCCACAACCTGCTGTTCGAGCGGTTCATCAACGAGGGCCGGACGACCTATCCCGACGTCGACATCGACTTCAGCTCGGCACGGCGGGAGGAGGTCATCCAGTACGTCTACGACCGCTATGGGCCGGACCACACGGGCATGGTCTGCAACCTCGTCACGTACCGGGCGCGATCGGCGGTCCGGGAGGTGGGCTACGCGCTCGGGTTCCCGCGGCCGCTCGTCGATCGCGTGGCGAAGGCGCTCGAGACGTACGACAGCGTCATGGTCCGCCGCGACCTCGAAGCCGACGGCGGGTTCGCCGAGTTCTTCCGACGGACGGGTGAGGGACTCCCCGCCGAGGCACGCGCGGCCGAGGCCGCCGAGGCGCTCGGCCTGGTCGATGGGATGGGCCAGCTGAACACGCGGATACCGCTTGTCGGGAAGGTGCCGCCCTGGCGCCAGCCACCGAAGCCCGAGGACCCGAACGCGCCGCGACCCTTCGCCTGGCTCCGGGACGGCGACCAGCCCGACGCCCTTCCGGACCGGCTTGCGCCGCGGACCGAGATCCGGCCGGGGGGACCGACCGATGACGAAGGCGGCCCCGGGGACACGCCGGCGAGCGTCGCCTGGCTGCGGGCGGGGAAGGGGACGGGCTACAAGGCCGATGCGGACCGGCTGGTCGCGCCGCCGCTCATCGACGGTCGCCGGGTCGATCCCGAGAGTGGCCAGCTCGAGCCGCCGCCACGGGCCGCGGACAAGCTCGGTCGCCCGGCCCGCTGGGACCCACCCGCATCCCGATCGTCGGTCGCCCGGATCGAGCCGGAGCCGCCGCCCCAGGCCCGCGGCGGCTCGACGGTCGACATGAGCGACTGGGAACGCTGGCTGGAGTTCTGCGCCCGGATCGACGGCTTCCCCCGCCACCTCAGCATCCACTCGGGCGGCATGCTCGTGACGGCCGCCCCGCTCATCGACATCGCCCCGATCGAGCGCGCCACGATGAAGGATCGCGTCGTCGTCCAGTTCGACAAGCGCGACGTCGAGACGCTCAAGCTCATCAAGCTGGACCTGCTGGGTCTCGGGATGCTGGCCGCGATGGACGAGACGCTCCAGCTCATCGAGCACGACTGCGCGGTCTGCCTCGACATGGACCGCCTCCCCGAGAACGTCCCGGAGGTGTTCGAGATGCTTCAGGCGGCCGACACCGTCGGGGTCTTCCAGGTCGAGAGCCGGGCACAGATGCAGACGCTCCCCAAGTCCCGGCCGCAGGACCTCGACGACCTGGTCGTGGAGGTGGCGATCATCCGGCCGGGCCCCATCCAGGGCAATGCCGTCCACCCGTTCCTGCGCCGGAAGCAGGGGCTGGAGCCGGTGACCTACCTCCATCCCAGCCTCGAACCGATCCTGAAGGATTCGATGGGGGTGATCCTGTACCAGGAGCAGGTCATGCGCGTCGCCATCGATGTCGCGGGCTTCAGCCCGGCCGGCTCGGACGGTTTCCGGCGGGCGATGGGCACGTGGCGCTCGAGCAGCGAGATGGAGAAGCTCCATCGCCAGTTCGTCGATGGCGCGATGCAGCAGCCCGGGATGGAGGAGGCGACAGCCGAGGAGCTGTTCCGCCAGGTCGCCGCGTTCGCGAGCTTCGGGTTCGCCAAGTCGCACGCGGCGGCGTTCGCCCGGACGGCCTATGAATCGGCCTTCCTGAAGCTCTTCTATCCCGCCCAGTTCCTGGTCGGGCTCATCAACGCCCAGCCGATGGGGTTCTATCCGGTCGAGGTCCTCGTCAACGACGCGAAGCGCCACGGCGTGTCGGTGCTGCCGGTGGACGTCAACGCCTCCTCGTATAAGACCACGACCGAATGGGTGGGACGACCCGGCGAGCCGCTCCCGGACGGCGCGGGGATCGATGCGCGCCCGGAGCCGGTCCTGTCGCCGGCCTGCGTCATCCCGACCGACGCCGTGCGCGACCGCTGGACGCCCGAGCTCACGGCCGGCTGGGGCGTCCGCCTGGGCCTGCACCTGGTCAAGGGGATCGGCGAGCAGCACGAGGCGCTCCTGGACGCGGAGCTCGCGCGCGGGCCGTACCGGTCACTGGCCGATGTCGTGGAGCGGACCGGCCTGCCCGAGGAGACCATCGAGCGGCTCATCCGGACCGGTGGGTTGGACTCGCTGGGGCGGCCGCGGCGAGAACTGCTGTGGCAGCTGCGCGAGGTGGCCGGCGCGTCACGCGGCCGCGTCGACGGCCAGACGCTGCGCGGGCTGGGCCGGGCTGCCGGCAAGCGCGGGGCCGCGGCAGGGCGGCCACTGGACCTGCGATTGCCCGCGACCGAAGCGCCCGTGCTCCCGCCGCTGACCGAGTCGGAACGGATCGGCGACGCCTATGCGGTGATCGGGATGGACGCCAGGCGACAGGTCACCGGGCTGTTCCGGGGGGCCCTCGACCGGCTGGGTGCCGTCACCAACGCCGCGCTCTCGGAACGCGGGCCGGGGCCGGTCCGGGTGGGCGGGCTGGTCGTCACGCGCCAGCACCCGATGACCGCCAAGGGCACGGTCTTCCTCGCGGTGGAGGACGAGACCGGCATGGTCAACGTCACGCTCTGGCCGGACACCTGGGCACGGCTGCGGTCCGTGGTGCGGCGGCATGCGCTGCTGCTCATCGACGGGGACCTGCAACGCGAGGGATCAGTCGTGAACGTCATCGCGCACGACGTCCAGCCGCTCCCCGAGGTGGCCGCCGCGGCCGGGGGTCCGGAACGGCCCGACGGCGTCCGGCAGACCGGCTATGCCGGGATGCGTCGGCTCGGCTGACCGGCGTTGTGGCGTGTCCGCCGGCGCCTGCCTCTACCGGGTCTTGGTCGCTCCGGTGCGGGACCGGCCTTTGGCGTTGTTGGCGCCGCGCTTCGCTGCCGCCTGGCGGCCGCGGTTCGGGTTCGACAGCTGGAGGAAGCGGCGGTACCAGGCCGCCCCTGCGGCGAACAGCCCACCCAGGACCGGGGACAGGACGAACGCGGCGATGACCACGTCGCGCACGGCCGCGTCGCTCGGGGCGCCGAGGACGCCGCTGGCGATGACCACCGTGTAGCAGAGGGCCGAGAGGAGCCCGATGATCACGCCGAGCAGCCAGCTCGCGCGAGGGGCCAGGAAGCCGGCGAGGAAGACTCCGCCGATCGCGGGGGACTGGATGAAGTAGGTGTACAGCAGCGCCGATGCGAAGTTCGTTGCGCCGGTGGCGAGGACCAGCACCGTCGAGCCCACCGTGATGGCGACCGGGATGTACAGCGCCTTGTCGGTCGCGAGCTTCGGCAGCGCCTTGAGGTCCGCGCGGACGTTGATCGGGTGGATCGACTGGCGGAAGGCCGCCCCGATCCCGAGTCGTCCGGGCGGGCTGGACATCTGCTTGCTCGCGGGTCGTGCCGGCGCGGCGCCCGACGGGGCTTCGCCTTCGATGCCTTCCGCGGTGCCCTCGGCGTCCGCCATCTCGGCTCGATAGCGACGTCGCGCCTCGGCGCGGTCGGTCCTCTTGGCGCGAGCCACGGTCTCTCCTGTGATCTGACGGTCGGACGGGGTGGTGCGCATCGTAGTCGATACGTGACCGATGAGCGGCTGGTGAGTCCCGGATAAACGCGTGGTGAGTCCGGGTGAACCGTCGCTTGGTACAACGGTCGCCCCGCCATGCATGCCGCCCGAGTCCCGCCGGGAGGTTCGTCATGGATCGCGCCCGGTCGGGACGCCTCGGGATCGTCGTCGCCATCGTCGTTGCCCTTGCCGGCTGGCCTGGTTCGGTCGCGGTCGATGCGGTGTCGGCCGCCGCCGTCGCATGGCCGCCGTCCACGCTCGTGGTGAGCGAGGCCCAGACCGGCGGCGCATCGGCGTCCGACGAGTTCGTCGAGATCGCCAACCAGGGCGCCGGCGCCGTCGACCTCGCCGGCCTCGAGGTCGTGTACGCGACCTCGTCGGGCTCGACCGTGACGCGCAAGGCGTCCTGGGCGCCATCGACGATGCTCGAGCCGGGCCGTCGCGTCCTGATCGCGAACGCCGCGGGCTCGCATGCGTCGATCGCCGACCTGACCTACACGGGCGGGTTCGCGGCGACCGGCGGGGCGCTGGCATTGCGAGTCGTGGGCGGGACCGCGATCGACGCCGTGGGGTGGGGGGATGCGACGAACGCGTTCGTCGAGGGGACGGCAGCCGTGGCCCCGCCCGCCGGCTCGAGTCTTGAGCGGGCACCGGGCGGTCCCGCCGGGAACGGCTGGGACACGAACGACAACGCGACGGACTGGTTCGTGCAGGGCACCCCGTCGCCGCAGGGGTTGGCTTCGGCTCCCGTCCCGGGCCCGGTTTCCACGCCGGGTCCGACGGCTCTGCCGACCGTGGCACCGACACCGCTCCCGACGGTCGTGCCGACGCCGACGGCCAGCCTCCCGCCGAGCCCGGTTCCGTCTGCGACCGCGACACCCACCCCGACCCCCGCCGCGAGTCCGGTGCCGACCCCGACCGCGGCCGCCACGCCGACGCCTGCCCCGACGCCGACACCGACCCCTGCCGCGATCTCGATCGCCGACGCCCGGGCTCTGCCCGACGACGTCGACGTGACGATCGAGGGCACCCTGACGACCGCCCTGGGTGCGCTCGAGAGCGGGCGCAGCGCGTTCGTCCAGGACGAGACGGGCGGCATCGGCCTGTATCTCGACACGACCGTCGTGTCGCCGCTGCCCGCCGGCACGGTCGTTCGGCTGGCCGGGGTGCTCGACTCGAGGTTCGCCCAGCGGGTGATCCGCGTCGATGAAGCGGCCATCGAGATCGACTGGCGTCACCGGGCTGCCGGCGACCCTCGAGATCGCGACGGGCGCCGCCGGCGAGGCGACCGAGGGATCGCTCGTGACCATCGACGGGATCGTCGACGGCGCTCCGGGCGACCTGAGCGACGGTCTTGGCCTGACTGTCGACGACGGCACGGGGCCGGTGAAGGGCGTGATCGGACCCGAGGCGCTCGGCAGCCTTGCGCCGCACACCGGCGACCGCGTGATCGTCCGCGGGCCGCTCGGCCAGCGGGACAGCTCCGGCACGGGCGTCGAGGGCTACCGCGTGCACGCGACGCGCGCGGGCGACTTCACGATCGTGGCGCCAACCCCGACCCCGTCACCGACGCCGACGCCATCCCCCGCGGCCACGGGGACCCCCAGCGCGAGCCCGTCTCGCCGTCGCCCTTGCCGAGCACGAGCGCGACGCCGACTCCGGTAGCGACGCCGGCTCCGGTGTCCCTGGCTGTGATCCGGGCGCTGCCGGCCGGGAGCGTGGTGTCGGCACGCGGCGTGGTGACCGCCGAGGCCGGACGCACCGGGACGCCCCAGTTGCTCACGATCGGCGACGCGACCGCCGGGATCGCCGTCCGGCTCCCGGCCGGCACGGTCGCGCCATCGAGAGGCACGGTCGTCGTTGTCACCGGCCCGTTGGCCGCCCCGTACGGCCAGCTCGAGATCCGGCCGGCGACCGGCGGTCTCACGACGGACGGTGTCGCGGCTCTGCCCGACCCCGTCGCGGTCGGCGCCGGCGGCCTCGGTGAGGAAGCCGACGGGCGTCTCCTGGTCGTTGCCGGCCGCCTGGCCACGCGACCGTCGAAGGCGTCGAGCGGCGACCTCAGTCTCATCCTGGAACGAGCGGGCGAGGCCCCGGTCAAGGTCATGTCCGACGCGACCAGTGGCATCACCACGGCTGCGTTCCAGGTCGGGGCGTCGTATCGGGTCGTCGGCATCGGCGGCCAGCGAGCGACGCGTGCGGGCGCACTCGATGGCTACCGCCTCTGGGCCCGCGACTTCGCCGATGTCGTCCAGACGGCCGACCCTGGACCCACCCCCACCCCGCGTTCGAGCGCCAGCCCGAAGCCGTCGTCCTCCCACTCACCGAGCCCGCAGCCGAGCGGGACGATCTCGACGATGTCGATCGCCAAGGCGCGGGGCCGGATGGACAAGAAGGTCGCGATCGTCGGGATCGTGACCGCACCCGCGATCCTGCTCGATTCCTCCCGCCGGCTCGTCGTCGTCCAGGATGCGAGCGCGGCGATCGAGGTCCGCCTGCCCGATACGACCGCGCAGCCCGTCGGGACACGCCTTCGGATCGAGGGCAAGGTCGGCCGGTCGTACGGGGCGCCCCGGATCGCCGCGGATGCGGTCAAACGTCTCGGCTCGGCCGCCGTTCCGGCGCCCGTGCTGCTGTACGGGACACCGAAGGAGGCGCACGAGTGGCGCCTGGTGACCGTGCGCGGCCGGATCGATGCCGTGCGGAAGCTCGGCGACCGTTGGCGCGCGGAGCTCGTCGTCGGTCGTGATCGGGTCGTCCTGGTCGGCCAGTCCGGTGCCGGCATCCCGGTCGCCTCGGTCCTCACCGGCCGTCTCGCGACGGTCACCGGCATCGTCCGACGGCCGTACCCCTCGGCGACGGATCGCCGGTTCGGGATCCTGCCGCGGAGCAAGGGCGATCTGCGGGTCGATCCCGGCAGCTCGTCGGGGAGTGGCACGAAATCCGCGCCCGGCGCCGGTGGCACCGGTGCATCCTCGGGCCCGGGCAGTTCACCGGTCGGGGTCGGGCCGGCAGCGGGCGTCATCGCGGCCGCTCCCGATGCGAATCTCGCAGACCTCGCCTCGGTCGCCGGTCGAACGGTCCGCGTCGGCGGGCTCGTCGGCGACCTGCTGCTCGGGGGCTTCACGCTCGACGACGGCACCGCGACCGGTCCGGTCGTGCTCGAGGGCGCGGCGGCGGACCTGCTGCCGCTCATCGAACCCGGTGATGCGATCAACGTCGTCGGCCGCGTCGAGTCGACGGACCGTGGCTGGACCGTCGTGGTCACGGATCCTGCGGGAATCGTGCTCGCGGGCGACCCGGTCGCCCCTGGTTCGAGCCCCGACAAGGCGGCGAATGGCTCCGCCGTGCCCACGGACGCTTCGGCGGCGCACGGCGACACACGCTCGGCGGGGTTGACCTCGATCCCGGGTCTTGACGCAGGCATCGCGGGCCTCGGGACGCTGGCCGCCCTGACGGCCGCATCCGTCGCGGTGACCCTCCTCCGACGACGCCATCTGCGGCGTCTCCTGACCGCCCGGATGGCCGTCCGGCTGGCCGCCTTCGCCGGCGGCACGGCGACCCGCGACGGCCCCGATCGGCGCGCTGCGCCGGTCCGTCCGGCCGACCCGGTCGGGCCACGCACGGCCACGCACGATCCACGCACGACCGACGCTGCTTGACGCTCGTGAGAGCGCGGGACTATCCTCGGCCGAGTTTCGCACCTGCGGAACAGCAAACCGGAGCGAGAGGATAGGTCTTGCCGAACGCGGATACCCGCGTCGAAAACCCCTCGGATCGCCGGATCGCGATCCCTGATGGTGAACGGCAATACCACATCGGACTCGGCCCTGGCGACTTGGCCGAGTACATCCTCCTCCCCGGTGACCCCGACCGAACCGCCCGCATCGCGACGCAATTCGAATCTATCGAACTGGAGCACCGGCATAGAGAGTTCGCCACGGTCACCGGCCGATATCGCGGTCAGCGCGTCTCGGTCGTGGCCACTGGCATCGGTACTGACAACGTCGAGATCGTGGTGGCGGAGATCCTGGCCATCACGACCCGTCCGACCTTCGTACGGGTCGGCTCCTGCGGGGCACTCCAGCCGGAGATGCAGCTCGGCGATCTCGCCATCACGACCGGAGCCGTCCGCCTCGAGGCGACCACGAGCTTCTTCGTCCACGATGGCTACCCCGCGGTCGCCGATTACGAGGCGGTCGCGGCCTTGATCGAGGCGGCGGCCCGGCTGGGCCACCGCTACCACGTCGGGGTGACGGCGACGGCTCCGGGCTTCTTCGGTGCGCAAGGGCGCCCGATCCCGCAGCTGCCCATCCGCTACCCTGACCTCGCGGAGGAGATGGCGCGCCAGCGCGTCATGAACTTCGAGATGGAGGCGTCGGCACTCCTCGTGCTGGCAACCCTCGCACGCTGCCGAGCCGGCGTCGTCTGTGCGGTCTATGCCAACCGGACGACAGGCGAGTTCGTCAGCGGTGATGCGAAGGACGCAGCCGAGGCGGCCTGTGTCGAGACGGGACTCGAGAGCCTGCTCGTCCTGGCCGAGATGGATCGCCAGAAGCACGACGCTGGGACGGACCGCTGGCGGCCGTCACTCTGGCAGGACTGATCGAGGGGATACCCAAGCGAAACATCGCGAAGCCCAGGGCGGATGCGAGACGAAGGCTCTCGTGACGCTCAACATCGACCGAGGAGGAGCCCGATGGCCGAGGCCTATTGCGTCAAGGACAAGAAGAAGGTCGAAGTCCAGAACCCGCAGCGGATCACCATGAAGAACGGCAAGGCCGCACTCCAGGGCACGTGCCCGATCTGCGGCGGCAAGGTCTTCCGGATCGGCGGCTGACCCGACTCTTCGCTGACGCGAAGCCCGAGACCCCCGTCGTGATCCGGCGGGGGTCTTCCCTTGTCTGGTAGACCCGTGCCGCGACCTGTTCGCACCCTCCGTTCCCGGCCGTGACGTCGTAGGATGGTGTCCCCGCGGTCCCGGTGCCCACGCACGCGTCCGCCGACCGCGCAGAGGTTGCACGCCATCGAACTCAGGATCGGCGCTCGCCCCCGGATCCGCATGCGAG
Organism: uncultured Chloroflexia bacterium; assembly: GCA_963704775.1. Classification (GTDB taxonomy): domain Bacteria; phylum Chloroflexota; class Limnocylindria; order Limnocylindrales; family CSP1-4; genus SPCO01. The sequence continues at coordinate 1,624,006 of CAVPHR010000001.1, forward strand.
GAGGAGGACGACCATGACCACGCGTGTCGGCATCAACGGCTTCGGCCGGATCGGCCGCCAGTCGCTCAAGGCCCTCATCGAGCGCGCCCCGGACATCGAAGTCGTCGCGGTCAACGACCTCGTCGACGCCGAGATGAACGCGCTGCTGTTCAAGCACGACTCGACCTATGGCGCCTACGCCGGGCGACGTCGAAGCCGGCGACTCGCTCGATCATCATCGACGGCCGCGAGATCAAGATCCTCGCCGAGAAGGACCCGGCCACCCTGCCGTGGGGCGACCTCGGGCGTCGACATCGTCCTCGAGTCGACCGGCATCTTCACCGACGCGACGAAGGCCAGCGCCCACATCGACGCCGGCGCCCGGAAGGTCATCATCAGCGCCCCGGCCAAGGGCGAGGACATCACGATCGTCCTGGGCGTCAACGAGGAGCGCTACGACCCGGCGACCCACCACATCATCAGCAACGCCTCGTGCACGACGAACTGCCTCGCCCCGGCGGCCAAGGTCGTCCACGACCTCGTCGGCATCGAGAAGGGGCTGATGAACACGATCCACAGCTACACCAACGACCAGCGCATCCTCGACGTCGCCCACAAGGACCCGCGCCGCGCCCGCAGCGCCGGCCAGAACATCATCCCGACGACGACCGGCGCGGCCAAGGCGCTGGCCCTCGTGATCCCGGACCTCAAGGGCAAGTTCGACGGCTTCAGCCTGCGCGTGCCGACGCCGACCGTCAGCGTCGTCGACTTCACCGCGACGGTGAAGCGCGACACGAGCGTCGAGGAGCTCAACGACGCGTTCCGCGCCGCCGCCGCGGGACCGATGAGGGCATCCTCGGCGTGTCGGACGAGCCGCTCGTGTCGATGGACTTCAAGGGCGACGCGCGCTCCTCGATCATCGACGCGCGAGTCGACCATGGTCCTCGGCGGCAACATGGTCAAGGTCATCTCCTGGTACGACAACGAGTGGGGCTACAGCTGCCGGGTCGCGGACCTGATCGCCCTCGTCGCCGCCCGCCTGCCGGTCCCGGCCTGACCGGGACAGGCGGCGCGAACCGTGGACAAGCTGACGATCCGTGACGTCGATGTCTCGGGCAGGCGCGTCTTCGTCCGGGTCGACTTCAACGTCCCGCTCGCCGACGGCAAGGTCACCGACGACTCGCGGATCCGGGCGGCCATCCCGACGATCGCGACGCTCCTCAACGCCGGAGCGCGGCTCGTCCTCGCCAGCCACCTCGGTCGACCGGATGGCAAGGTCCAGGACGGTCTTCGGCTGCGCCCGGTCGGCCAGCGCCTCTCCGAGCTGATCCGCCGGAACGTGCCGGTCACCGGCGACGCCCTCGGGCTCGGGACGGAGGATGCGGTCAAGCGGCTGCGTCCCGGCGAGCTGCTGCTCCTCGAGAACCTGCGGTTCCATGCCGAGGAGGAGAAGAACGACCCGGCCTTCGCCGCGGCCCTCGCGTCGTACGCCGATCTCTACGTCAACGACGCATTCGGGACGGCCCACCGGGCCCACGCCTCGACCGTCGGGATCCCGAGTTCCTGCCCGCCTACGCGGGACTGCTCATGGAGCGCGAGCTCGCGATGCTCTCGAAGCTCATCGAGGCGCCCGAGCGGCCGTTCGCCGCGATCCTCGGCGGCGCGAAGGTCTCGGACAAGATCGGCGTCATCGACAACCTGCTGAACAAGGTCGACATGCTGATCCTCGGCGGCGGCATGGCCAACACGTTCCTGCTCGCGCAGGGCAAGGCGGTCGGCAAGAGCCTCGCCGAGCCCGATCGCGTCGAGGACGCCCGCCGGATCATGGCCGCGGCCGAGGCGAAGGGCGTGCGGATCGTCTTGCCGGTCGACGTCATCGTCGCGAAGGAAGTCACGCGCGGCACCGAGTACAAGACCCTCCCGGCGGAGAAGATCCCGGCCAGCTGGCACATCGTCGACCTGGGCCAGGCCAGCCAGGACCTGATGGTCGAGGCGCTTGCCGACGTTCGGACGGTGTTCTGGAACGGGCCGTTGGGCGTGTTCGAGATCCCGTCGTTCGCGCACGGCACCAAGGCGGTCGCGCGCATGCTGGCCGAGCGCGCCGAAGCGGGCGCCACGGTCGTCGTCGGTGGAGGCGACTCGGTGGCAGCCATCACGCAGCAGGGGCTGGCCGACAAGATGACCCACATCTCGACCGGTGGCGGCGCCTCGCTCGAGTTCCTCGAGGGCCGCGAGCTGCCGGGCGTCACGGTCCTGCTCGACCGGCCGGCACCCGAGCCGAAGAAGAAGGCGGCTCCGAGAGGACGCCGCAAGGCAGCGGCGCGAAGGCGGCGAAGCGCCAAGGCGCGCCGCGAAGGCGGCGGGAAGCCGCCCCGGCCGCAAAGGCGGCGCCGACCCACCGGCCGCCGAAGGCGGCGACGGCGGCGAAGGCGGCCGCGGCCAAGCCGGCCGCGCCCCGAAGACGGCGGCCGCGAAGCCACCGCCGCGAAGGCCAAGGCCCGCCGCAGGCCAAGGTCAAGTCGAAGTCGTAGCCGGAGACGCCCGCGTGAACACCGCCATCGATGTCGTCGACGCCCGCGAGATCCTCGATTCGCGCGGCAACCCCACGGTCGAGGTCGATGTCATCCTCGAGGACGGCTCTGTCGGCCGGGCCGCGGTGCCGTCCGGGGCGTCGACCGGGGCGCACGAGGCGGTCGAGCTGCGTGACGGGGACAAGGGCCGGTACGGCGGCAAGGGCGTCCTTCGCGCGGTCGCCAACGTGACGGAGACCATCGGGCCAGCCCTTTACGGCCTCGACGCCGGCGACCAGGCCGGCATCGACGACGTGCTGCGCGACCTCGATGGCACCGCGAACAAGGCCGAGCTCGGCGCGAACGCGATCCTGGGCGTCTCGCTCGCGGTCGCCCACGCGGCCGCGGCGGCGTGCGACCTGCCGCTGTACCGATACCTCGGTGGGGTCGGCGCGCGAACGCTGCCGGTCCCGATGTTCAACATCCTCAACGGCGGCAAGCACGCCCAGGACTCCACCGACTTCCAGGAGTTCATGGTCATGCCGGTCGGCGTGGCCTACGTTCGGCGATGCGCTGCGAGCCGGCTCCGAGGTCTTCCACGCACTGCGGTCGATCCTCCACGACGAGGGGCACGCCACCGGACAGGGCGACGAAGGCGGGTTCGCGCCGTCGCTGGCCTCGAACGAGGCGGCGGTCGAGGTGATCCTGCGGGCGATCGAGAAGGCCGGGTATCGACCCGGCGATCGACATCGCCATCGCGCTCGACCCGGCCACGACCGAGCTGGTCGAGCCGGGGAGCGGCGTAGAGCGGTGCCCCGACACGCTACGTGCTGGCCCGCGAGGGTCGGACGCTCGAGTCGGGCGAGCTCATCGACCTGTGGGCCGACTGGGCCGCTCGCTACCCGATCGTCTCGATCGAGGACGGCCTCGCCGAGGACGACTGGTCGGGCTGGCAGGCACTCAACGCCCGACTTGGCGGGACTGTGCAGCTCGTCGGCGACGACCTGCTCGTGACGAACACCGAGCGGATCGCCCGTGCGATCGAGGCCGACGCGGCGAATTCGGTGCTGATCAAGCTCAACCAGATCGGGACGCTCACCGAGACCATCGAGGCGATCGAGCTCGCGCGAAGCGCCGGCTGGTCGGCGGTGGTGTCGCATCGCTCCGGCGAGACCGAGGACACGACGATCGCGGACCTCGTCGTCGCGATGGGGACGGGCCAGATCAAGACGGGCGCGCCCTCCCGCTCGGAGCGGGTCGCGAAGTACAACCGCCTGCTGCGGATCGAGGGCGAGCTCGGCGACGGCGCGCGGTATCCGGGACGCCGGGCGCTCTCGGGCGTCCCGTCGGCTGCGCGCCACGCCCCCGAACCGGCGGCGGCCAAGACCGGCTCGTGAACCGGATCGCGGACCGTGGCGCCGTCCTCGCCGCGTATGTCGGCATCGGGATGGCGCTCACCATCGGGGTCAGCTTCCTGCTGATCATCCCGATCGAGCCGCTCATCTGGCTCTTCGCCCTGCCGTCGGGCGTGATGATCGGCTACTACGCCAACGCGCGATCGAACCGTCGCCTTGGGCCGTGGCACCGGATCCTCACGAACGCGGTCTTCGCGGCGGCGATCACCGGCCTGACCGCTGCCGTCCTGTTGCTCGCCATCAAGGGACTGTTCTTCTTCGCGGACAACGGCTATCGCGATCCTGGCTTGGGTGGGTCGCTGACCTGCCAGTCGGGTGCGGATTGCGTGTACCAGCGCTACCTCGACGCGGGCCGGGGCCCTGACATGGCGTCGATCGGCGTGACCGACGCGGCGACGTTCACGGGCTTCTACTGGACGCGAGCAGCTCGGGACGGCGGGCAGCGTGTTCGTTCTGACCGTGGTCGGCGGCGTCGATCGGCGGCGCGCTGTACGGCGTCTTCCGCCCGAAGGCCGAGGCCACCACCGAACCGGGGATCGTCGCCCGACCGACCTGACGCCCCGGAGCGTGCCTGGAATCGAAGCGCCCCGGTCGATGACCGGGGCGTTCGTCGTTGTCGGGGCCGCGTTACTTCTTGTCGGCAGCCGGCTTCTTGGCCTTCGGGGCAGCCTTCGCGGTCGCCTTGGGCGCGGTCTTGGCGGTGGTCGCGGCCGCCTTCTTCGGGGCCGCCTTCGTCGTGGTCGCCTTGGCGGCGCTCGCCTTGGCCTTGCTGGGCTTCGCTGCCGCCTTCGTGGCGGGGGCCTTGGCCGGTGCTGCCACGGCCGCGGCATTCGCCTCGGCGGCCTTCGCGGCAGCGGCCTCGGCGCGGGCGGTCTTGCTCAGCGCGGCACGGGCCTTGCCGGCTGCCGTCTGGGCGCCCTTGGCCTTGCCGGCCTTGCCGGCCGCGATGCGAGCCTTGGCAGCCTTCTGGGCGGCGAGCTTCCCGGTCGACTTGGTGACGTGGCCGCCGGCCTGGACAGCGGTCCCGCCGAGGGCGGCGTTGACCTTGCGGGTCAGGCGCGACTTGCGACGCGCGGCTGCGTTCGGATGGATGGCGCCGGCCTTGGCCGCGCGGTCGAGGGCGCTGAGCGCGTCGATCAGCGCGGCGTTCGCATCGACCGACGAATCGCCGGGAGCCGCGGCGACGGCCAGGGCCTTCGCGACGTATGTCTTCGCGGCGCTGCGGCGCGGTTGGAGGACCTCGTGGCGGCTCTGGGCCTGACGGACGCGCTTGAGTCCTGACGGCGTGCGAGCGCCCGTCCAGGTGCGGGGCGTCTTGGCCAAGGTGGGCTGACCTCACTGTTGTTGGATTGTCGACGGCACGCGGCACGGGGTGAGTGCCGGGCGCGAAGGCGGATGGTAGCACAGGTCGGTCGGGCCACCTGACGGGTGCTGGCCGCGCCGCAGACCCGCCACGCAGCCCTCACACTTGTGCGCGTGACCGCGATCCTCGGCGGGCTCATCGCCGCCGCGCTGTGGGCCGCCGCCACCCTCGCCTCCTCCCGCTCGAGCCGGATGCTCGGGTCCCGTGTCGTGCTCGGCTGGGTGATGCTCATCGGCGTCATCGTCGGCGTCCCGCTGGCGTTCATCGACGCCCCGATCGAGCGCCTGGAGCCCGGCACGCTCGCCCTGCTGCTGCTCGCCGGGTTTTGCTACGTCGGCGGCCTCGGTCTGACGTACGCGGCTCTTCAGATCGGCAAGGTGTCGATCGTGGCCCCGATCGTGGCCACCGAGGGGGCCGTCGCTGCCGTCATCGCGATCTGGCTCGGCGATCCCGTCACGCTCGCCGCCGGCGTCATCCTGGCCGTCATCGCGGTCGGGGTCGTCATGTCGTCCATCGAGCGGTCCGGCACCGACGTCCCCGCCGGCGACACCGACCTCGTCGCCGACGCTCTCGACGGGCCGCGCGTCGCCGTCGGCGCTCTCGCACACCCCGCCGATCGCGCCCGGCGACACGCGCCGGAGCACGCTGCTCGCGATCGGCGCGGCCCTGATCTTCGGCGTCGGCCTGGTGTCGATGGGGACCGCGGCCTCGCTGGTCCCGCTCGCGTGGGTCGCGCTCAGGGCGCGGCTCGTCGGAGTCGTCGCGATCACCCTGCCGCTGCTGTTGCGGGGCCGGCTGCGCCTGACCCGCGCTGCGATGCCGCTGCTGGTCATCGCCGGCGTCGGCGAGATCGTCGGCTCGATGGCGTCGGCCTGGGGCGCCCGCGAGAGCATCGCGATCGTCGCCGTGCTCGGGTCGCAGTTCGCGGCGTTCAGCGCCGTCGTCGCGTTCCTGCTCTTCGGGGAGCGGCTGAGCCGCGTCCAGGTGATCGGGGTCGTCCTCGTGGTCGCCGGGGTCACCGCGCTGGCCGTCGTCCAGGCCTGAGGGTCGTCAGAGGGAGAACCCTGGCGGCGTCGCGAGGTCCGGATGCTCGGCCTCGAACGTGCGCGCTGCGTCGAGCGTCCGCACCCAGTCGTAGTAGACGCCTTTGGCGTGGCGGACCTCGATCCCCTCGTCCCGCATCTGGCGCAGGCCGTGCTCGTGCATCGCGCCGGGCGAGAACGTGGCATCGGCGACGACGACGACACGGAAGTCGCGCTCGTGCAGACCGATCGCGCGACTGGGCGACGCAGACGTCGGTCTCGGCGCCGACGATGACCGCCGTCCGGCGACCCGTCGCGAGGACGGCGGCCAGGATCGTCAGGCACATCCGCGAGCCCGAACACGGCCTTCGGCAGGACCGGCGTGTCGGCGGGCAGCCGATCCAGGATCACCGCGTCGGTCGGGCCGTTGCGGTCGGCGTCCTCCTCGGTCACGACGACAGGCACGCCGAGGGCAGCGGCGACCCCGGTCAGCCATCCGGCGACCTCGCGTGAGAGCGCCGCGGCCGCGGCCTCCTCGCCGGACGCACCGGAGAACCCGGGCTGGGCATCGATGACGATCAGCACCGAGTCGGCGCGCTCGATCAGGGACATGGGCCGAGTGTGCCACCGCTACAGTGACAACGATGCCCACGCCCATCCTTCGCCGACGCATTCGCCCACCATATCTGGGCCACGATCCGCCTCCTGGACGTGTGCGCCGATCTCGACGACGCCCAGCTGGCGATCCACCGTGCCCGGGACCTACGGCTCGATCCTGGACACGCTCCGCCACCTCGTCGATGGCGACGTCTTCTATCTCGATGTCCTGCGCGGTGGCGAACCGGAGTCCTTCGACAAGGAGGCGAGCATCCCGGACATTGCGGGCCTGTGATGGAGGCTCACGATCCGATCTGGCAGGACCTGGTCGCCCGCGATCTCGATGCCGCGACCGACGTCGTCGAATACGAGGACGGCGGCTACGAGACGCATGCGCCGCTCGGGATCCGGCTCGCCCAGGCGCTCTACCACGGGACCGATCACCGCAGCCAGGTCTGCACCGCCCTGACCGCTCTCGGCATCGAGCCGCCCGCCGATCGAGGCCTGGGACATCGCCCGCGCGGACGGCCGGATGTACACGATCGAATTCGACTGGAGCGCCGTGAGCCCTCGACCTGAGGTGAGCGCCTGAGCCGCCGGCGCCGGCGCCGTTCCGGTCACCCGCCCCCGACCGGCTACACTCCGGCACCGTGACCATCCCCCAGGACCGCCTGCGCAACTTCTCGATCATCGCCCACATCGACCACGGCAAGTCGACGCTGGCCGACCGGTTGCTGGAGATGACGCACACGATCGACGCCCGGCAGATGACGAGCCAGGTCCTCGATTCGATGGACCTCGAGCGCGAGAAGGGCATCACGATCAAGGCCCGCTCCGCCCGCCTCGAGTACACCGCCAAGGACGGCCTGGTCTACGGCCTCAACCTCATCGACACGCCCGGCCACGTCGACTTCGCCTACGAGGTCAGCCACAGCCTCCAGGCCTGCGAGGGCGCGATCCTCGTCGTCGACGCGACCCAGGGCATCGAGGCCCAGACGCTGGCCAACGTCCACCTCGCGATGCGCGAGAACCTCACGCTCATCCCGGTCCTCAACAAGATCGACCTGCCCTCGGCCGACCCCGACACGATCATCGAGGAGCTCGAGACCGTCCTGGCGATCCCGCGCGAGGAGGTCATCCTCGCCTCAGCCAAGGACGGCACGGGCGTCAGTGACATCCTCGAGGCCATCGTCGCCCGGATCCCGTCTCCCAAGGGCGACCCGAAGGGCCCGCTCCAGGGCCTGATCTTCGACAGCCACTACGACGCCTACAAGGGCGTGATCGTCTACGTCCGGCTCGCCCAGGGCACGATCCGCGATGGCGAGTCGATCCGACTGATGGGCAGTGGCGCGGTCGCCGAGCCGTTGGAGCTGGGCGTCTTCCGGCCACAGCTCGTGCCGGTCAAGCAGCTGGTCGCGGGCGAGGTCGGCTACATCGCCACGGGCCTCAAGAACGTCCGCGAGGCCCAGGTCGGCGACACGGTCACGAGCTCGACGCGGCCCGCCGCGACGCCGCTGCCCGGCTACCAGCCGGCCAAGAGCCTCGTGTTCGCCGGGATCTACCCGGTCTCGGGCGAGGACTACCCGCTCATGCGCGACGCGCTCGAGAAGCTGCACCTCAACGACGCGAGCTTCACGTACGAGCCGGAGAGCTCGGTGGCGCTCGGGTTCGGGTTCCGCTGCGGGTTCCTCGGCTTGCTCCACATGGAGATCGTCCAGGAGCGGCTCGAACGCGAGTTCAGCCTTGACCTGATCGCCTCGGCGCCGTCGGTCGAGTACCACGTGATCCTGACCAACGGCCGCGGCCAGGTCGTCGTCGACAACCCGGCCCGGCTGCCGAACCCGAGCGACATCGAGGTCATCGAGGAGCCCTGGGTCAAGCTCAGCGTCGTCACGCCCTCGGGCTACATCGGGCCGCTGATGGAGCTTTCGACGAACCGACGCGGCACGTTCGTGAACATGGAGTACCTCGATCCGACCCGCGTCGTGCTCCATTTCGAGATGCCCCTCGCCGAGCTGATCGTCGACTACTTCGACCTTCTGAAGAGCCGCAGCCAGGGCTACGCGTCGATGGACTACGAGCCTCTGGGCTATCGCGCGGCCAACCTCGTGAAGGTCGACATCCTCGTCAACAGCGAGCCCGTCGATGCCCTCTCGCTCATCGTCCACCGGGACCGGGCGCAATCCACGGGGCGCCAACTGGCCGAGCGGCTCAAGGAGTTGATCCCGCGCCAGATGTTCGAGATCCCCATCCAGGCGGCCATCGGCTCGAACGTCGTCGCGCGCGAATCGGTCCGGGCCATGCGAAAGAACGTGCTCGCCAAGTGCTACGGTGGCGATATCACGCGCAAGCGGAAGCTGCTCGAGAAGCAGAAAGAAGGCAAACAGCGCATGAAGCGGGTGGGTTCGGTCGAGATCCCACAGGAGGCCTTCCTCGCGATGCTGCGCATGGGCGAGGGGTAGCAGCCGGCGGTGGACGACTTCGTCGGGTGGTCCCGCGGCCTCATCACGATCGGCCTGACGCTGCTGCTGGCGCTGCTGCGCCTGGACGCCGAGCGCTTCGGCACGGCCGAGTACTACGAGGCGACGCGCGACGGCGAGCGCCCGAAGATCCGCCGTCGGATCTCCTGGTACGCGCTGGGCGTCGGTCTCGCGCGTCGCGATCCTGTTCATCCACCCACGGCCGCAGCAGGAGCTGTTCCTGGGCTCGGGCGACCGGCTCGGGGCGGTCATCGGCGGTCTCGCGTACGGCCTGGCGGGGGTCGCGTTCGCCATCGCGTTCGCGACCGTGCGCTATCACCGCATCCGCTTCCCCGAGACGTGGTCATACCCGGGCGCCCTGCTGAACTCGACCGCGACCGCGTTCATCGATGAGGCGACGTTCCGTGGCGCGCTCTTCGGCCTGCTCCTCTCGACCGGCCTGGACCCGACGCTCTCGAACATCATCCAGGCGCTGCTCTACACGCTGACGACGCGCCTCGGCGCGCCCGGTCGCGATCGGTACCTGCTGCTCATGGCCCTCTCGATGGGATTGATCGGCGGCTGGCTGACCGCTGCGACGGGCGGGATCGCCGCTGCGTTCCTCGGTGCCTCTATCACCCGGTTCGCGGTCTTCCTGTGCACCGGTCACACGGGCCAGACGAAGCCGCGCGGCCGCGAGGACGAGGAGATCGAGAAGCGCCGCCGCACGCCCGAGGGCTGGCGGGTCATCGGGTCGCGCGAGCGGTGAGCGAGGCGGCCACGGTCGGGACGTCGGTCGCGACCCGTCCGCCTGTCGCGCTCTACGTCCACGTCCCGTTCTGCGTCTCGCTCTGCCCGTACTGCGACTTCGTGGTCTACGCCGGCGCTGCGACGCGCGGGCCGCGGGCACGGGTCGACGCCTTCGTGCCCGCCCTCGCGGCAGAACTGGAGCTTCGCGCAGACGATCTCGACGCGGCCTTCGGGCGGACGCGCGCTGCCCTCGAGACGCTGTACCTGGGCGGCGGCACGCCATCCCTGCTGGAGCCCGACGTCGTCGCCCACCTGGTCGAGCGGATCCGGGCTCGCTACGGGCTGACCGCCGAGGCCGAGGTCACGCTCGAGGTCAACCCCGGGCCGGACGAGCGTGGCGACTCGGTGGGCTGGGTCCGCGCCGGCGTCACGCGGCTCTCGATCGGCGCGCAGTCGCTCGATGACGCGCAGCTCCGCCGCCTCGGGCGCCGTCACCAGGCGCGCCACGTCGCCGACGCCGTCGCCGAGGCCCGCGAGGCCGGGATCCGGTCGGTCAGCCTGGACCTCCTGTACGACGTCCCCGACCAGACCGTCGCGGGCTGGATGGCGACGCTTGACGCCGCCCTTGACCTGGCGCCGGACCACCTGTCCCTCTACGCGCTGACGCTCGACGACCCCGACGCGGAGGGCCTGACCGGCCCCGACGGCGATCACCTCCCGACGACCCTGGGAGCCCGTCGCTGGCGCGAGATCGCTGGGCCCGGCCAGAACGAGGATCGCGCGGCCGCCATGTACCACCACGCGGTCGTGCGCCTGGCCGAGGCCGGATTCCGCGGGTACGAGATCAGCAACTGGGCGCGCCCGGGCCACGAGAGCCGGCACAACCTGACCTACTGGGAGCGACGGTCGCACGAGGCGGTCGGGCCCGGCGCACACGCCTTCGATGGAGCGGTCCGGCGCTGGAATGCCGCTCGCCTGGACGGCTATGTCGGGGCGCTCACACCGTCCGACGGGTCCCGGCCGCAGCTGCCGCCCGGCGGCTCGGAGCCGATCGACCTCACCGCCGCGGCTGCCGAGCAGATCATCCTCGGCCTCCGCCTCGACACCGGCATCCCACTTGCCGCGTCGCAGGAGCCGCCGCTCGCTGACGTCTTCGGGTGGGCTCTCGCGGCCGAGCTGCTCGACGTCACCACCGACGATCGGGTCGTGCTGACGACACGCGGCCGGCTGCTCTCGAACGAGCTCTTCGCCCGCCTCGTCTGACCTAGTGAGCCGCCGTCGCCGGGTCTTCCCAGGGGGGATCGGACGGCGCGTACTCGCGGTCCTGGAAGTAGGCGTGGATCGCCTCGAGGACGGCCGGCGAGGCCGTGAACAGGACGTACCGCTTGCGCGGCCCGCCGTAGCCGGTCGCCACCAGCGGGACGCGCAGGTCAACGAGCCAGCCGTTCGCGGCAGCCAGCACCGCGAGTGACGCGGGCGTGTAGTAGGACGTGTGGCCCGGCGTGAAGATGTACGACTGGCGCCGCAGGTCGCCCCCGTCGTAGACGTTCGTCGAGCAGACGAGCAGCCCGTCCGGCTCGACGAAGCCGAACAGCCGCTCGAAGTCTTCGCGCGGCTCGAGAAAGTGCTCGATGACCTCGCTCGCGATGACGACCGGGAATCGCCGCGTCGCTGGTTCGCTCGAGTCGTAGAACTCGGCATCGTCGCGGAGACGGATGACGTCGGAGATGGCCACGCTGCGCACACTCGGCAGGGCCGCGATGTGGTGGTTGTCCAGGCTGCGACCCGCGCTGTAGACGAGGACGTCGAGGTCAGTGCGGCCGAGGATGTCGATGGCCATCTCGGCCATGTAGAACTCGCGACCCTTGCGGTCCGCGGTCCCGACGCGCGGCTTGATCGGGATCGTCCCCGACGGTCTCGTATTGGCCGTAGTCGTGGGTGTTGGCGGGGTTGGAGACGTGGCCGCAGACGGTGCAGATCTCCATGTGGCACGTCCGCCTCGGCCCGGCCGTGGCCGTGAGGTCGGCGACCCAGACGGCCTCGCCGCAGATGACGCAGCGCTGGTCCCTGGAGAGCCGGCGGCGTTCCCTGAACCGGACCGCGCGACGCTTCACGCCCCGCACGACCCGTCGGACGGGCGAGGGGCTGGCAGCAGTGCTCACCCGGGTCCTCGCACGCCGGAAACGTACCACGAAGCCGCGGTCGGCCCGGCGGTCCCCGAGATTGACACTCGGGAGGCCTCGACTGCTACGATGCGAGCACCGCGTTAGCACTCTCGACACTAGAGTGCTAACTACCGTGGGAGACCGACCTTGGCGCGACGAAGCCGCCCCATCGGCCCCCTGGACCTTCGCACACAGGCGATCCTTCGGGCCGTCATCGAGGAATATGTCACGACCGCCACGCCGGTCGGATCGCAGGCGCTCGTGGAGCGCTACGGCCTCGGCGTGTCCAGTGCGACCGTCCGCGGCATCCTCGCCGAGCTCGAGGCGGCCGGTCTGCTGACCCACCCGCACACCTCGGCCGGGCGCGTGCCGACCGATGCCGGGTACCGCTTCTACGTCGAATCGATCGTCGATGCCGTGCCGCTGCCGGCCGTCGAGCAGCTGATGATCCGGCACCAGTTCGGCCAGGTGGAGTTCGCCAGCGAGCACTGGTTCCGCCTCGCCGCGACCACGCTCGCGAGCATCACGCGGTCGGCCGGGCTGGCCACCCCGGCCAAGCCCCGCTCCGCCCACGTCCGGCGGATCGACCTCGTCGCGATCAACGAGCGGATGGCCAGCCTGATCCTCGTCCTGCGCGAGGGCGCCATCAAGCAGGCGCTGGTCAACTTCGCGGACGACGACTCGATCGACCAGCCGACCCTGAACCGGGTCGCGGGTCTCCTCAACGAGCGGCTCGCGGACAAGACCGCGGTCCAGGCCGAGGCGACCGTCGAGCGGTTCCGCGCGGACGACCGTCTCGAGGCCCTGGCCCGCCGGATCGGCGAGCGGGTCGCGCGCATCGTCAAGGACTACGACGGCGAGGCGATCGAGGAGGTCTTCAGCGACGGCCTGCTCAACGTCATGGACGCGCCCGAGTTCGCCCAGAGCGACAAGCTGCGGCGGGTCTTCTCGGCACTCGAGAACCGGACGTACCTCGGCCAGCTCGTCGGCGACGTCGCCGAGGCCGGCCGGATCCGGATCTTCATCGGCCACGAGAACCAGCCGATCGAGATGCGCGACGTGTCGCTGGTCCTCGCCCCGTACGGGCGGGCGGGCCAGGCGATCGGCGTCGTCGGGGTGCTCGGACCCACGCGCATGAGCTATTCACAGGCGATCGGCACCGTCCGCTTCGTCTCGAGCCTGATGAACGAACTGGTGGACCACCTCTATGCCTGAGCATCGGACCCGCGGGCAGCGGCGCGTCGAGGAGATCGACATCTCGCCGACCAAGCTGCTCGGCGACATCGAGACCCTCAAGGGCGAGCTCGACGAGGCTCGCAAGGGCTCGGACGAGTACCTGACGGCCCTGCAGCGCGAACGCGCCGAGTTCCAGAACTTCCGAGCGTCGGACGACCGAGGAGCGGGAGCGCGACGCCGGCCTCGCCGGCGAGGACCTGCTCCGCAAGGTCCTGACGGTCGCCGACGACTTCGACCTCGCGATCGAGGCGCGTCCGGACCAGATCGCCACGCACCCGTGGTTCGAGGGGATCGCCGCGATCGATCGCAAGCTCCGGCTCCTGCTCGAGTCGGAGGGCGTCAGCTCCATCGACGCGACCCGGGGTCGGCCGTTCGATCCGCGTGAACACGACGCGATCGCGACCGCGCCCGGGACCGGTCTGTCGGAGGGCCAGATCGTCGAGGAGATCCGGCGCGGCTATCGGCTCCGGGACCGCGTCCTTCGACCGGCCCTCGTGGCGGTCGCCGGCCCCGCCGACGAATCAAGCAACGACGACGGCCACGGTGGCGGCGGGGCAGACGGTCCCGCACCCATCAACGGCCACGCACCTCACTGACACCAACATCAAAGGGAGACACCAGCAGCATGGGCAAGATCATCGGCATCGACCTCGGGACGACGAACTCGGTCGTCGCGGTCATGGAGGGCGGCGAGCCCACGGTCATCGCATCCGCAGAGGGCGGCCGCACCATCCCGTCGGTCGTGGCCTTCACGAAGACCGGCGACCGGTTGGTCGGCCAGCTGGCCAAGCGCCAGGCCGTGACCAATCCGACGAACACCATCTACTCGATCAAGCGCTTCATGGGTCGCCGCTGGGACGACCCGGAGGTCAAGCGCAGCATCGGCCTCGTGTCGTACACGGTCGAGAAGGATCCAAAGAGCGACGGCGTCGGCCGTCAAGATCGCCGACGGCAAGGTCTACACGCCGCCGGAGATCAGCGCGATGATCCTCCAGAAGCTCAAGACCGACGCCGAGGCATACCTGGGCGAGAAGATCACCGAGGCCGTCATCACGGTCCCGGCCTACTTCGACGACACCCAGCGCCAGGCGACCAAGGACGCCGGCCGCATCGCCGGCCTCGACGTCAAGCGGATCATCAACGAGCCGACCGCGTCGGCGCTGGCCTACGGCCTCGACAAGAAGGGCGACGAGAAGATCGCCGTCTACGACCTGGGCGGCGGCACGTTCGACATCTCCATCCTGGAGCTCGGCGAGGGCGTCTTCGAGGTCAAGGCGACCAACGGCGACACGCACCTCGGCGGCGACGACTTCGACCAGCGCGTCATCGACTGGCTGCTGGCCGAGTTCAAGAAGGACCAGGGCATCGACCTCTCCAAGGACCAGCAGGCCCTCCAGCGCCTCAAGGAGTCGGCCGAGAAGGCGAAGATCGAGCTGTCCTCGACGAGCACGACCGAGATCAACCTGCCGTACATCACCGCGGATGCCTCGGGGCCGAAGCACCTCGTGATGTCTCTCACGCGGGCCAAGCTCGAGGACCTCGTCAACGACCTGATCAAGAAGACGGCCGGACCCGTGACCGCGGCCCTTAAGGACGCGGGCCTCAAGCCCGGTGACATCGACGAGGTCATCCTCGTCGGTGGCATGACCCGGATGCCGGCGGTCGTCGAGGCGGTCAAGGCCCTCTTCAACGGCAAGGAGCCCCACAAGGGCGTGAACCCCGACGAGGTCGTGGCGATCGGCGCCGCGATCCAGGCCGGCGTCCTCGCCGGTGACGTCAAGGACGTCCTGCTCCTCGACGTGACCCCGCTGTCGCTCGGCATCGAGACGCTCGGCGGCGTCATGACCAAGCTCATCGAGCGGAACACGACAATCCCGACCTCGAAGTCGCAGGTGTTCTCGACCGCATCGGACAACCAGAGCCAGGTCGAGATCCACGTCCTCCAGGGCGAGCGCGACTTCGCGACCGACAACAAGACGCTGGGCCGGTTCATCCTCGACGGGATCCCGCCGGCGCCCCGCGGCGTGCCCCAGGTGGAGGTGACGTTCGACATCGATGCGAACGGGATCCTCGACGTCCGGGCCAAGGACCGGGCGACCGGCAAGGAGCAGCAGGTCCGCATCACGGCCTCGTCGATGCTCGACAAGAGCGCCGTCGACCAGATGGTCCGCGACGCCCAGGAGCACGCCGACGAGGACAAGAAGCGGCGCGAGGAGGTCGAGACCCGCAACCAGGCGGAGGCCCTGACCTTCCAGGCCGAGCGGACGATCAAGGACCTCGGCGACAAGGTCTCGTCCGAGGACAAGATCGAGGTCGAGAACAAGGTCGAGTCGCTGCGCGAGTCGCTCAAGGGCTCCGACGTCGAGGCCGTCAAGAGCGGCATGACGTCCCTCGCGGAGACGCTCAGCCGGGTCTCGACCGCGGCCTACCAGGCTGGGGCGTCGGCGGCCGACGAGTCCGCCAACGGCGCCTCGGGCGACGGGTCCGACGGGACCGACGGGACCGGCGACGCCGGTGCCGCCTCGGACGGCGCAACCGATGGCGCCGAGGGCGCCGGCGAGGAGACGGTCGAGGGCGAGTTCAAGGAGGTCTAGGCCTCCGGACCTGCACGCCTGGCAGAGGGTGACGCCGTGAGCTTTGATGTCGCCGCCGAGGCATACGACCGGTTCATGGGCCGGTATTCGCGGCTGCTGTCGCCCCAGCTGGCCGACCTGGCGTGCGTCGTTGCGGGGCAGCGTGTCCTCGATGTCGGCTGCGGTCCGGGGGTGCTGACCGCCGAGCTCGTGGCCCGGCTCGGGCCGGACTCGGTCGCAGCGGTCGATCCGTCGGCGCCGTTCGTCGAGGCGACGCGCGTGCGCCAGCCCGGCGTTGACGTCCGCCAGGCGTCAGCGGAGGCGCTGCCCTTCGACGACGATTCATTCGACGCCGCGCTTGCCCAGCTCGTGGTGCATTTCATGGCGGATCCGGTCGCCGGACTCGCCGAGATGGGCCGCGTCACGCGCCCGGGCGGCGTCGTCGCGGCGTCCGTCTGGGACCACGCGGGCGGCCTCGGCCCCCTCGGGCTGTTCTGGGACGTGGCGCGGAGCCTCGACCCCACCGTGACCGACGAATCACAGCTCGCGGGCGCGCGCCAGGGTCATCTCACCGAGCTGTTCGCGGCGGCCGGCCTGACCGACGTCACCGAGACGTCCCTCAGCGCGGACCTCGAGCTCCCCGGTTTCGACGCGTGGTGGGCGCCGTTCACCGAGGGCGTCGGCCCGGCCGGCGCCTACGTGGCGAGCCTTGATCCCGCCCGCGCGGCCGCTCTGCGCGAGCGCTGCCGGGACCGCCTGTCCAGCGGTCCGTTCGTGATCCCCGCGCGGGCGTGGGCGGCGCGCGGGGTCGTGGCCTGAGGCGCCCGGGGCCTCAGCCGATGAAGAGGTCCACCCCCGGCCAGACGGCGCCGACGATCAGCACGACCACATACGCGCCCAAAAGGAGCAGGCCGGCGTACAGGTGCAGCTTGACGTTCACGCCCATGACGGCCATCAGCGCGTACGGGTTGTCGTAGTTGGGGGCGAGGCCGCGTGAGACGCGGACCGCGAGCGGGATCGCCAGAAGCATCAGCAACGCGGGAATCGGCAGGATGCCGGCCACGACCCCGAGCACGAGCGCGGCGAATGCCGCTGCCGCAACGAAGTTGTACCCGCCGATGACGGTCGCCTGCGAGAAGCGCACCGGCAGCGTCAGCTTGTGGGCCCGGGCGTCGCCGCGGCGGTCCGGGATCTCGTTGACGTAGAGGATCAGGGCCACGAGCAGGGCCACCGGGATCGACGCCACGAACGGCTCCCACGCCAGCGCTCCGCCGGTCTGGACGACATACGCCCCGAGCAGCATGAGCGGCCCGAACCCGAGCGCGACCGCGATCTCGCCGAGTCCGCGATAGACGAATTTGAGCGGCGGGGCGGTGTAGCCGAGGCTGACGACGAACCCGACGACCCCGATGACGAGCAGCGCGGTCGAGCCGTGCGTCGCGAGCAGGACCAGCCCGATCAGGCCGGCCAGGACGTAGAACACGGTCGAGAGCGTCGCCATCTGGCGCAGGCTCACGAGCCCGTACTGGATCACGCGCGAGCCACCCGAGAACTGGGTCGGGGTGACGTTCGCGTCGTCGGCGCCCTGGATGGTGTCGAAGACGTCGTTCGCGACGTTCAGCCCCAGCTGGACGAAGCACGCCCCGATGATCGTGAGCAGGGCCGCGACCAGGTCGAACTGGCCGTGGGACGCGGCGATCAGGATGCCCAGCGTCACCGGCACGAGCGTGGCGGTCAGGAAGGGGAGCCGGGTGGTCCGCAGCGTGAGGAACCCGAACGACAGGCGCGGTTTGACCGGCGTCCCGCGCTCGGCCGACAGCGCATCGAAGTAGCGGCGGGACTTGCCGACCGACCGCTCCGAATACTCGAAGAACGGCACCTCCGACTCGTCCCAGCCCCACGCGGTCCGGGCGTCGACGTTGACCGTCCCGCCGGAGACCGTCGCAGGGCCCCAGACGGTGACGTGACGTCGCTCGTCGTAGCCGTAGCCCGGCTGCGGCCGGATGTGCGAGCCGGTCAGCGACACCTCGCGATCGGTCGGGACGTCGAGCCCTGCAGGCGCCTCGAAACGCGCGGTGCGATCGGCGGGATTGATCCGGCCGTCGACGACGGCACTCACCGGATACCCGGCGTCGTCGACCCAGGTCAGGATCTGATACGGATAGGTGGCGAGCTTCTCGAGCCCGGTCCGTGCGTCGACCTCTGGTGTGCTGCGCATCACGCCGCCTCCTCGCCGACGACGGTCACGGCCGGGACGGTGCCGGTGTCCCCGTCGGACCAGTAGAGGACGCGTCGCGGCGTGATCTCGATGAGGGCTCGCTCGAAGAACAGCGGCAACGCCACGCGGGCCTTCAGGAAGTACACGATCGACGGTTCCTTCTTCTCCCAGATGGGGAGGAGCCGCTCCCAACCGCCATGCGGGTCGTCCTCGATGATCCGGGCGTCGCCCTGGATCGTCGCCCGGTCGGTCCGACCATCGACCGCCACCGGGTCCGTGATCGACACCGAGACCTTCGGGTTGGCGCGGATGTGCTCGAGCTTGCGACTGAACAGGCTCGAGGAGGTCATGTACACGCGCTCGCCGTCCCACAGGGGGATGAGCGGGTACGTCACAGGCCGGCCCTGGCCGTCGACGACGGTCAGCTCACCGACGAGCGCCTTCTCGAGCAACTCCGCGACTGGGATCGGAATGGTGGCCATGGCTGGCTCCTGGGATACGACGTCGTGTCCACCCGATGATACCGCATGATGCTACTTCTGCGTAGCCAGTTTCGGGCGGGTATCGGAGCGGCGTCGGCGGCCATCACCGAGAGCGCTCCGGGAGTACGATGCGCGCCCATGTCCGACACCCTCGTGTCGGCGGAGGTGCCCGCCCCCAGCGCCACGTCGACCGCCTCGCTCATCCATGCCCGCGGCCTGACCAAGCGCTTCGGCGACTTCACCGCGGTCGACGCCATCGACTTCGATGTCGCGCCCGGCGAGTCCTTCGGATTCCTCGGGCCGAACGGCGCCGGCAAGACCTCCACGATGCGGATGATCGGCTGCGTCTCGCCGGTCACGGAGGGCACGCTGGTGGTGATGGGTCTCGACCCCGCCACGCACGGCCCGCGGATCCGCGCGCGCCTCGGCGTCGTCCCCCAGCAGGACACCCTCGACAACGAGCTGACGGTCCGCGAGAACCTCGTCATCTACGGCCGCTACTTCGGGATGAGTCATGCCGAGGTCGGCCGCCGCGCCGACGAGCTCCTCGAGTTCGCCCAGCTGTCCGAGCGTGCCGGCGACCAGGTCGAGCCCCTGTCGGGCGGCATGAAGCGACGGCTCACGATCGCCCGGTCGCTCATCAACGAGCCCGACGTCCTGCTGCTCGACGAGCCGACGACGGGGCTCGACCCGCAGGCGCGCCACCTGCTCTGGGATCGCCTGTACCGGCTCAAGCAGCGCGGCGTCACGCTGGTCCTCACGACCCACTACATGGACGAGGCCGAGCAGCTGTGCGACCGGCTGGTCGTCATGGACAAGGCCAGGATCGTCGCCGAGGGCAGCCCGCGCGCGCTCATCGAGCGGTACTCCACCCGAGAGGTCACCGAGCTGCGGTTCAAGCCCGGCGAGGCCGAGTCGCTCGACGGCAAGCTCGACGGCATCGCCGAGCGCATCGAGCACCTGCCCGACCGGATCCTGCTCTACGTCGAGGACGGCGAAGCCGCGGCGGTCGCGGTGCACCAGCGGGGGCTCGAGCCCGAGACCGTCCTGGTCCGGCGCTCGTCGCTGGAGGACGTCTTCCTGCGCCTGACCGGCCGGTCGCTGATCGAGTGACCCGGCGATGACCGCGCTCGTACGGCCGCAGTCCACGGTCTGGCGGGTCTTCGAGCACCGCTACCTGCAGTACCGGAGGACGTTCCGGGCGAGCATCTTCAGCTCGTTCCTGTCGCCGGTCATGTTCCTGGCCGCGATGGGCCTGGGCCTCGGCACATATGTCGACCAGTCCGGCACCGACAGCCTCGGCGGGGTCAGCTACCTCGCGTTCCTCGCTCCGGGGCTGCTGGCGGCGACCGCGATGCAGTCCGCCGCGTTCGAGGCGACCTTCCCGATCATGAGCGGTCTCGTGTGGAACAAGGTCTATCACGCGATGTACGCCACCCCGATCACGCCGCGCGACATCGCCATCGGCAACCTTTTCTGGATCGTGACCCGGCTCACGCTCATCTGCTCGGTCTTCACCTTCGTCATCGTCCTGTTCGGCGCGGCCGCCTCGTGGCAGATCGTGTTTGCGATCCCGGCGGCGGTCCTGACCGGGATGGCGTTCGCCGGGCCGATCGCGGCGTTCTCCGCCACGCAGTACACCCCGAACCGGTTCGCGACCATCTTCCGGTTCGGGATCACGCCGCTGTTCCTGCTGTCGGGGACGTTCTATCCGCTCGACAACCTGCCGGCCATCCTGCAGGCACTCGCGTGGCTGACGCCGCTCTACCACGGTGTCGCGCTGACCCGAGGGCTCTCGCTGGGGACGGCTGGCGAGGAGCCGTTGCTGATGCTCGTGCACGTCACCGTGCTGCTGGCTTTCGCGATCGGCGGGTCGCTCGCCACGATCGTCACCATCCAGCGGCGGATGATCAAGTGACGGCGCTGCGGGTCGCCCCGCTGTTCCTCATCGGGAGCCGGCGCTCGGCGCGGCTGGTCGAGCGGAACATCTTCGTCTACCGGCACGCGTGGCTGATGATCCTGTCCGGGTTCTTCGAGCCGCTGTTCTACCTGCTCGGGATCGGCTTCGGGCTGGGTTCGCTGGTCGGCACGGTCACGGGTCCCGGCGGCGAACCGATGCAGCTACCAGGCGTTCGTCGCGCCCGGCTCTCCTGGCCAGCTCGGCGATGAACGGCGCCATCGCCGAGAGCACGTTCAACTTCTTCTTCAAGCTCAACTACAACAAGACGTTCACGTCGATCCTTGCGACGCCGCTGTCGGCCGGGCGACATCGCGCTCGGCGAGCTGGCCTGGGCGCTGATCCGGGGCGGTCTGTACGCGGTCGGCTTCCTCGTGGTGATGCTGGTCCTCGGCCTGGTCGTCCTCGCCATGGGTGATCCTCGCGATCCCGTCGGCGTTGCTCATCGGGTTCGCGTTCGGGGCCGTCGGGATGGCCGCCACTTCGTTCATGAAGACCTGGCAGGACTTCGACCTCGTCCAGCTCGTCGTCCTGCCGATGTTCCTGTTCTCGGCGACGTTCTTCCCGATCGAGGCATATCCGCCGGCGCTGCAGCTCTTCGTCCAGCTCACGCCGCTCTATCAGGGCGTCGACCTCATCCGCTCGCTCTCGGTCGGGGCCATCTCGCCGGTCCTGCTGGTCCACGTCGTGTACCTGTCGGTCATGGGGCTCATCGGGCTGGCCGTCACGTCGCGGCGGCTCGACGTCCTGCTGCTCAAGTAGCCGATGGGCGCCGCGGATCGAGCGGCGCCTCGCGGCACTCGACCGCCGAGATCGTCGAGTGCCGGCGCTGTCCGAGGCTCGTCGCCTGGCGCGAGCAGGTCGCTCGCGAGAAGGTCAAGCGGTTCCGCGACGAGCCGTACTGGGGCAGGCCCGTCCCGGGCTTCGGCGATCCGGACGGCGCGGATCCTGCTTATCGGGCTGGCTCCGGCGGCGCACGGCGGCAACCGGACCGGGCGGGTCTTCACCGGCGACGCCTCGGGCGACTTCCTCTGGGCGGCGCTGCATGCCGTCGGTCTCGCGGACCGGCCGGCGTCGCGGCGCGCCGACGACGGCCTGACCCTCACCGACACCTACATCGCCGCCGCGGTCCGCTGTGCGCCGCCGCTCAACAAGCCGACCAACGTCGAACGCGATACGTGCGCGCCGTTCCTGCGCCGCGAGATGGCACTGCTGCCGAACCTGCGGGTGATCGTCGCGCTCGGCCAGTTCGGCTGGGACGCCGCGCTCCGTGCCCTCGCGGACCTGGGTCACCCGGCACGCCCGAAGCCGCGCTTCGGTCACGGCGCGGAGGTGGCGGTCGGGCCCTACGTCCTGCTCGGCACGTACCACCCGAGCCAGCAGAACACGTTCACCGGCAAGCTGACGGCGCCGATGTTCGAAGCGGTCCTCAGCCGGGCCCGGGTGCTGGCGACGGAGCGCTCTCCAGCCAGCGGTTGACGTACGTGTCCAGTCGCTCGAAGACGACGCCGGGCATCGACTTCGCCTCGGCGATGAACGCCTCGAGCATCGCCATCCGGTGGCCGCGCCCCGTGCACTCCGGATGCACGGTCACCGTCAGCAGGCCGCCCGGAGCGTTCGCGTGCGCGTATCGGAGCTCGCCGAGCCAGATCTCGAGGACCTTCGACGGCGCCGACAGCCCGTCGCGGTTCGGCCCGGGCTCGAAGTACGGCCAGTCGTCGAGCGCCCAGTAGACGGGGACCTCGACCAGCCCGCTCTCGGGTCCCCAGGTCGTGCCGTCCGCGACGGTATGCCGGTCCCCGTGGCGCACCCGATGAAGCCGGTAGTCGCCCGACATGAGCGAGCTGTCATAGACGTGCCCCGCCGCCTCGACCAGCGCGAGCGTCTCCGCCCCGAGCGACCAGTACGGCGCGCGAAAGCCGGTCGGCACGACACCGGTCCGCTCCCGGACCGCGTCCACCGATCGGGCGAGAACGTCGCGCTGGGCAGCCGCCTCGAGCTCGGCGAAGTCCTCGTGGAACCAGCCGTGACAGGCGACCTCGTGCCCGTCCGCGACGATCCGGTCGGTGTCGTCGGGGAACGTGACGAGCGTGTGGCCGGGAACGAACCAGGTCGTCGGGATGCGCTCGCGCGCGAGCAGGTCGAGGATCCGGCCCGACCCGACCCGCGGGCCGAATTCGGCGTGCGAGAACTTCACCGGCGAGTCGCCACGGCGGACGCTGTCGGAGATCGCGTCGTGATCGACGGTCAACGCGACCGTCAGGCGGGGCTCAGCGGACATCGACGACCTCCGGCATGCACGTTCGGGATGGCCGCACAGTACCGCGCGGCCCGGGTGCTTGGAGCGTCACCCGCCACCTCCCGTATCCTTCGTCGTCGATGGCTACCGCGGAACGCGACTACTACGTGGTCCTCGGCGTCGAGCGGACCGCCACCGACGCCGAGATCAAGCGCGCCTTCCGCAAGCTCGCCCAGCAGTGGCATCCCGGACGTCAACACGGACCCCGATGCGCCGGAGCGGTTCAAGGAGATCAACGAGGCCTACCAGGTCCTGTCCGATCCCGAGCGCCGGCAGCGCTACGACATGTTCGGCCGGGCGGGCGTCGACGGCGGCGGGCGGCCGGGTGCGCGGGTTCGAGCGGCTTCGGCGGCTTCTCCGACATCTTCGATGCGTTCTTCGGCGGCGGGGCGGGCGCCGGCGCGGCACGGCGCGGTCGCCCGCAGCCCGGCGCCGACCTGCGCTACGACCTGCGGATCACGTTCGAGGAGGCGGTCAAGGGCACCGAGAAGGAGATCGAGTTCCCGGTCGCTCCAGCCGTGCGAGACCTGCCACGGCACCGGCGCCAAGCCGGGGACCGAGGCCGACGACCTGCCCGCAGTGCAACGGCCGCGGCGAGGTCCGCAGCGTCCGCCAGACGATGCTCGGCCAGATGGTCAACGTCAGCGCCTGCCCGCGCTGCCACGGCGAGGGCAAGATCGTCGAGACGCCGTGCGAGACCTGCAAGGGCGACGGCCGGACCGAGCGCAAGCGGACGCTCCGGGTCACGATCCCGGCCGGCATCGACGAGGGCCACCAGATCCGGCTCTCGAACGAGGGCGAGGTCGGCCCGCGCGGCGGCCCCGCCGGCAGCCTGTACGTGGCCGTCCACGTCGCAGCCGCACCCGTCGCTGAAGCGCGACGGCACCGAGCTGTACTACGAGGCGGACGTCTCGATCGCCCAGGCCGCGCTCGGCACGCAGGATCAGGTCCCGACCGTCGACGGCGAGGAGGAGGTCGAGATCAAGCCCGGCACCCAGCCCGACACGGAGATCCGCCTGCGCGGCAAGGGCGTGCCCCACCTCCGGCGAGCCGGCTCGACGCGGCGACCTGCACGTGCTGGTCGACGTCGTCGTCCCGACCAAGCTGTCGCAAGCGCGCAGCGCGAGCTGCTTCGAGGCGTACGCCGAGGAGGCCGGCGAGCAGGTCGGCTCGCGGCGGCGGGCTGCGCGAGAAGCTCGGGCTCGGGTGACCGGCGGCCGATCGGACGACGGCGCCGACGGGCGCCTGGCTCGAGCTCGCCGTCGAGGCCGACGTCGAGGCGGTCGAGGCGGTCAGCGAGATCCTCGGCCGGGTCGCGCCCGGCGGCACGTCCGTCGAGCCGGCGTTCGACCTCGTCGACGAGGGGCTCGGTGCGCGGGTCGACCCGACCCGGCCGGCGATCGTCCGGGCGTACGTGCCGGCGCGCGACCGGGCAGCGGCCGACCGGGCCGTCGCCGAGGCTGCCGAGGCGCTCGGTCACCTCCAGGCGTTCGGCCTGCGGCCGATCGGCGAGCTCCGGACGCGGGTCGTCCACGAGGCGGACTGGGCCGAGGCCTGGAAGGCGTACTTCCCGGTCCTGCGCGTCGGCCGGCGGCTCGTCATCCGGCCGACCTGGCGGCGCCACCGCCGCGAGCCCGACGACGTCGTCCTCGCCCTCGACCCGGGGATGGCCTTCGGGACCGGCCTGCACCCGACGACCCGGCTGTGCCTCGCCGCGCTCGAGGCGGTCGCGGACCGCGGGCGAGCTGGCGGGCGCTCGCGTCCTCGACGTCGGCTGCGGCTCGGGGATCCTCGCGATCGCCGCGGTCAAGCTCGGGCGCCGACGGCGCGCTCGGCGTCGACACCGATCCGATCGCGATCGAGGCGACCGTCGCCAACGCGCGGCGCAACCGGCTCGCGCGCCGGATCCGGGCCCGCGACGGGCAGCCTGCCGAGCGGCGAGGCGCCGTTCGATGTCGTCCTCGCGAACCTCATCGCGGGCGTGCTGGTGCCGCTCGCCGCCGGCGCTCCGCGACGAGCTTCGGCCCGGGCGGGATCCTCGTCGCGTCGGGCATCTTCGTCGACCGCGAGGCCGAGGTGCGCGCGGCGTTCGAGGCGGCCGGCTGGTGGTCGACGGACGCCGCGGCCGAGGGCGACTGGGTCGCGCTCGAGGCCATCGGCGGGCCTGACGGCCGCCGCCACCTACAATCGCCGCGATGCCCGAACCCTCTTCCCGATCCTGCTCGTCGCCCACATCATCCTGGCGATCAGCCTCGTCCTGCCGTCGATCCTGCTGCCGTTCGCGCTGCGGACCCGCCGCGCGACGGTCGAGTCGGAGAGCCGGCGTCGTCCGGGCGCTCCTGTGGGCCCAGACGCACGGCACGCTCGTCATCGGGGCCGGGCTGGCGCTGACCGGCCTCGGACTCGTGCTCGCGCTCGGGTCGATCGATGCTCCAGCAGCCGTGGCTGCTGCTCGCGCTCACGATCTACTTCGTCAACCTCGGCGATCGCGTTCTTCATCCAGCGGCCGAACCTGCGGCGCCTGATCGGCGTCAGGCGGCGGCCGACGACGACGACCTGGAAGGAGCGGGCCAAGCGGCAGCGCTACGTGTCGTACCTGATGGCCGGGCTGGTCGGGACGATCGGCTTCCTGATGAGCTCGAAGCCGGTGCTGTGGTGACCGAAGGAGCCGAGCCGATGCGCCGACTGCCTGTTCTGCCGGATCGTGGCCGGGCGAGATCCCGTCGACGCGGGTCCACGAGGACGACCTGGTCATCGCGTTCCGCGACATCGCCCCGCGCGCGCCGACCCACATCCTGCTCATCCCGCGGCGCCACATCGCGTCGGCGGCCGACCTGACCGAGGCCGACGGGCCGCTGCTCGGGCGGCTGTTCGCGGTCGCCGCGCAGACCTCGCCCGCGACGAGGGCATCGCCGAGGGCGGCTACCGGCTGGTCATCGAACGTCGGGCGCGTGGGGCGGCCAGACGGTCGACCACCTCCACGTCCACCTGATGGGCGGGCGGCCGTTCGACGTGGCCGCCCGGGATGACGCGCGCCGGCGGCTCCGGCCAGCTCGGGCCGTCGCTCGTCCTCGCGGCTGTCGCGTCGCTCGCCGCTGGCTGCGGCACGACCGGCGGCGCCGGTCACGACCTACCCGGCGTCGACGCTCGGGCCGCGCGCGGACGGTCACGCCGGCGGTCGGCCAGACGCGGGCCGCGCTCGTCCGCGCGCTCGGCGCGCAGCAACCTCGTCCTGCGCGACGTCGGCGACGCCCGTACCGCCCGGCCGAGGCGCCGCTTGCTGGCGACGCGCCGCGGGCCGTCTACCAGGTCGATCCTGCCGGAGGACCCCGACAAGGGCTTCATCGTCGTCTACGAGTTCCCCGACCCGGGCCGCGGCCGCGGAGGCCGCCGCCGAGCAGCAGGCCGTACCTCGCGACCGGGCCCGGCCGGGTCCAGACGCCGCCGGGACGGTCCACGTCATCCGCAGGTCGGCTCGACGGTCGTCTTCTACGACTGGCTGCCCGAGGGCGTCGCCAGGACGCGCGGCGCCCGGGCATCCAGGCGCGCTCGAGACGCTCGGGGTCGGGCTACCCCGTCCCGAGCTGACGGCTCAGCGGCTCGGCGACCGGCAGCGGCCGTGTCGGCGGCGACCCAGGCGCGGACCGGGTCGCGCTTGACCTTGAGCGTGTGCGTCCGCGGGAAGTCCTCGTCGGGCCAGAGCCGCCAGCCGGCGATCCGCTGGTTCGGGCCGAGGCGTCGCGTTGGCGGCCTTGACCGCGGCATCGATCGTCGCGGAGCGCCGGATCGGGCTCGGCTCGGCGGCGCCTCGCCGGCGACCGCCGCCGAGCCGAGGACGATCGCCTCGATCCGGCCCGGCTGCGTCTCGAGCGACGACCGAGTCGCGGATGCCCGGCGATCGCGCAGCGCGTTCTCGATGTCCTCGGGATAGACGTTGAACCCGTTGGGCAGGACGATGATGTCCTTCGATCCGGCCCGACAGGATGAGCCGGCCCTCGTCGTCGAGGTGGCCGATGTCGCCGGTCCGGTACCAGCCGTCCTCGGTGAACGCCGCGGCGGTCGCCTCCGGGTGCGTTCCAGTAGCCGCCGAACACGGTCCGGCCCCGGAACTGGATCTCGCCGTCGTCGGCGATGCGCATCTCGATGCCCTCCGGCGGGCCGGCCGACCGTGCCGAGCCCGTGGTCGTCGAGCGTCGTGCACGTGCCCGGTCCCGGTCTCGGTCGCGCCGTAGCCCTGGAGGACCGTGACGCCGAGGTCCTCCCAGGCCTGCTGGAGCGCCGGCGGCAGGAACGCCCCGGCCGACAGGAACAGCCGGAAGTGGCCGCCGAGCTGGCGTGTGGACGCTCCCGAACAGGCGCGCGCCGGATCGCGCATCGGCAGGTGCCGGGCGATGCCGCGCAGCCGGTCGAACGCGGCCGTCCGGCCGCGCTTCTCGACCTCGCGCTCGATGGCGCTCCAGAACAGGTCGAGCACCTGGGGCACGACGACCATCGAGGTCACCCGGTGGTCGCGCAGCGCGTCGAAGATGACCCGCGGGTTGCGGCTCCGGACGTACAGGATGTCGGCGCCGACCGATCGAGCGCGTAGTACAGCCCGACCGCCTGCTCGAGCAGGTGCGACAGCGGCAGCAGCGACACGATCCGGTGCTCCATCGGCGGGACGATCCGGTGGAACGACTCGATCGAGGCGACGACGTTGTCGTGGGTCAGCATCACGCCCTTCGGGCGTGCCGGTCGTGCCGCGACGTGAAGACGAGCTCGAACGACGTCGTCGGCCGTCGGGCGTCCCCAGGCGCGCCTGGCGGCCTCCCAGTCGGGCGGGAAGAGCGGGTCGTCGGCCCGGGCTCGGCCGACGAGGGCCTCGACCGTCGTCGTCGGGAAGCCGGTCGAGGCCGGCCTCGCGCGGGTCGGGGGCGTCGCGGCCCGTGCCCAGGATGAGGTGGCGGGCGCCCGAGGCCTGCGACGATCCCCTCGACCGCGTCGGCCGACATGCGCAGGTCGAGCGGGACGATGACGAGCCGGGCGTGCATCGCCCCGAAGTAGGCGGCCGGCAGCTCCGGGCGTCGACGGCGACCAGGTCAGGATCCGGTCGCCCGGCTCGAGGTCCGAGCGCGCGCAGGCGCCACGCGGCGATCCGGGCACGCCGGTCGAGCTCGCGATAAGCTCCAGTGCGTCGTCGTGCCGTCGTCGCGGCGGAGGCCGAGCGCGTGCCGGTCGCCGTATGCGGGTGACGGCCGTCGTCGAGCAGGTCGAGGAGCGTCGGCATGACGCGATGCTACCCGGTGCGCCTCGCGGCGAGGGACGGCGAGGCGTGCTACGGTTGCCCGGCTGGCGATGCGCTGGAGGGCTGGTCTCCGATGGTGCCGGTCCTGGCGTTCGGTCCATTCACGGTCGCGACCCACGACGTCTTCACCGTGCTCGCCCTGGCGGTCGGGCTGGGCCTCTACTACGCCGACGCTCCGGGGTCGCGGCATGGCTCGAGCCGCGGATCGTCGTGGATCTCGGTCGCCGCGATCCTGGGCGGCGCGCTCGGTGCGCGGCTGATCACGGCCTGGGAGCATCTCGAGTACTACGCGGCCATCTCGATGGCGTGCCGCTGACCTGGGCGATCGAGCACAGCGGCAAGAGCCTCATCGGCGCGCTCGCCGGCGGCTACGTGGCGACGATCGCCGCGAAGCGCGCCCTCGGCTACACGCGGTCGACGGGCGACGCGTCGTCCTGGCCATCGCCGGTCGCGACCGTCATCGGCCGGATCGGATGCTTCCTGTCCGAGTTGCCGCTGGGCACGCCGACCACCCTGCCGTGGGGCATCTCCGTTTCGCCTGAGGCGGCGGCCGCATTCGCACGCTGCCCGGGCTGCGAGCTGCCGATGCACCCATCGATGCTGTACGAGATCGCGTTCAACCTCGTGGCGATCGCCGTCATCCTCCGGTTCCGGGACCGTGTCCTGATCGTCGGCGACACCCTGAAGCTCTACCTCCTGGCCGCCGCCATCTTCCGGTTCCTGGTGGAGTTCGTCCGCGGCAACGAGCCGCAGGCACTCGGGCTGAGTGGCCCGCAGTGGGTCCTGATCCCGCTCACCGCCTTGCTGGCCCTGCACTTCCTTCGGCGTCTTCGTGCGGGCGACTACCAGGTGCCAGCGCCACCCCCGGTCTTCGGGGAAGGTCGCGCGCGATGACCACCGGCTCGCTTCCGCCGGAGCCGACCGGTCCGCCCGATGCCGCGACGCTCGGGGCGGAGGATCGGGTCGTGCGCCTGACCGCCTACTTCCGCGAGCATGGCGGGCGCTACACCGCCGACGCGCTCCGCAAGGCGGCCCGCGATGCGGGCTACGACGACGCCGATATCGAGGCCGCCTGGCCCGCTGTGACGTGGTGGACGCCCGCGAAGAGCAGCGCGGGCGGGAGCAACAAGATCGTGGTGATCGCGATCGCGGCGGTCTATGTGCTCTGTCTCTACGCCACGATCGCGATCCTCGGCGGCGTCGATGGCGGGTCGGCCGCCGGCCCGGTCGCCTTGGCGATCACGATCGCCGCGATCGTCGCTGCGGCATGGTCCCGCGAAGCCCGACCGTCCCTCGCGGCCGGCCTTGGTTGTGGCATCGTCGCCTCCGTCCTGATCCCGGTCCTGGTCTTCCTGGTGATCCTCGGGATCTGCCTCGTCGCCGGGACGAATTATCCGTTCGGGTCCTGACCGTCGGAAACGCCTTCGAAGGGAGTCCGCATGCTCGCGCTTCGACCGTACCTGCCGCTGCGGATGGTCCTCACCGTGTGCGGGCAGTGCTTCAGCGAGGACCCCGATCGCGAGATCGACTACGAGACCGACATCCTGCAGGGCAACCTCGTGGCGCAGGACGACGCGGTCTATCTGCGCCGGATCTGCCGTCGAGGGCACGGCGAGGTGACGAGCCTGTACGAGGAAGATCACGCCCTCTGGGAGGACCTCCAGCAGTGGCGCATCCCGACGCGCGAGATCACGCCCGACACCGCCGACAACGCGCGTCCGATCCCGATGGGCTACATGGACGGGCTCGGCGATCTCCAGACCCAGCACAGCTGCATCCTGCTGATCGACGTCACCGAGAACTGCAACCTGCACTGTCCGACGTGCTTCGCCGAGAGCGGACCCGGGATCAACCGGCACGCCCGGCTCCCGCACATCCTCCGCTCTCTCGACGCCGCGATCGAGCGCGAGGGCGGCCGTGTCGACGCGCTGATGCTGTCGGGTGGGGAGCCGACCGTCCATCCGCAGATCGCGGAGATCATCGCGGCCGCAACGGAGCGGAAGGTCACGCGCGTGGTCCTCAACACCAATGGCATCCGGATCGCGCGCGACGACAAGTTCCTCGCCGAACTGGCGCGGCTGCGCGATCGGGTCGAGGTCTACCTGCAGTTCGACGGGTTCGAGCTCGAGACCCATCTCTACCACCGGGGCGAGGACCTCCGCGAGATGAAGGCCGAGGCGATCAAGCGACTCACCGGCGAGCGGATCTTCACGACCCTTGCGATGGCGGTCGCCAAGGGCGTCAACGACCACGAGGTCGGCGCCGTCGTCGACTATGCCTTCGCCACCGACTATGTCGCCGGCGTGGCGATCCAGCCGATGTTCACCACAGGGCGCGCACACGAGATCGACCCGATGGACCGGGCGACCACCACGGGAACGATCCGGCGCCTGGGCGAACAGACCGGCGGGAGAGTCGGTCCGGCCGACTTCATCGCCCTGCCGTGCAGCCACCCGGACTGCTCATCGCTCACGTATTTCGTTCGTGGGGACGACGGCGGCCACCGATCCATCGTCCAGCTCATCGGTCGCGATCGGCTCAAGGCGCGGATGGCGGTGTTCGGCAACCGACTCGCCCCGGACGATGCGCTCTGGGAGTCGCTCACGGGCCTCCTCTCGGAGACCGCGATGGTCAGCCGGCGAGAGGTCATCGACTACCTGCTCGACATCTGCGAGGTGTGCGATCTGGGCGTCTCGGGCTTCATCAAGAGCCTCGGTCGCTGGCTGACGGACCGCGGCAGCGCGCCGATCGACGACATCGCGCTGCGCGTCAAGCGCCTCTCGGTCAAGACGTTCATGGATCCCTGGACGCTGAACGTCGAGCGGCTCCAGCAATGCTGCGTGCATGTCGGATCGACCGATGGCGAGGCGAATCCCGTGCGGATCCCGTTCTGCGCCCGACAGGTCTTCGGGCAGCTCCGGCGACAGACGTCGGCTGGCATGGTGCCGGCCGCGCGGCTCATCCAGCTCGACATGCCCGAGCGCTCACCGGCGGGCCTGCGATGACCAGCCTGCATGGCGAGTCGCTCACGGCGATGCCAGGCCCGGCCACCTACGTCCGCCCGCCACTCAGCAAGCCGGAGAAATACGAGCGCCTCGCCTTCACGTTCTGCCGGATGGGAACGGTCGGGCTGATCGCCTGGCTGGTCACGCCCGCCGTATTCGTGCTGGTCGTCGCGGTCGTGGCGATCGCGCTCTACGCCCGGTCGATCACCCTCGGGGTCTCGTGGAGCAAGTGCTTCCTGCGACGGCCGACGCTCATCATCGGGTTCTGGGCGCTGGTGGCCGTCCTCGATGCCTACTGGATCTTCGTGCTCGGACAACAGCTGCCGGCCTGATCGCCGCGCCCGATGCGCGGGTTGCTCGATGTTTGACCGGTTCCGGACCCTCGGCTACACTCCGGCGGCTTCGGCGGGGTCCGTCGAGCACGCGTCGCTGCAGGAGGGCCACCTGCCGGACGCGCCGAGCGCGACACGAGGCCCGAGGAGGTGAACCGGGATTGGCTGAAGTCCGAGTGGGAGAGAACGAGACGTTCGAAAGCGCCCTGCGTCGCTTCAACAAGAAGATCCAGCAGAGCGGCATCCTCGCCGAGGCTCGCCGACGCGAGCACTACGAGAAGCCGTCAGTGAAGCGCAAGCGCAAGGAAGCCAAGCGCAAGAAGAACGCCCGAACGCAGGCCGGCTGAGCCGCGTGCGGGCGCCAGCCCGCCGGCACTCACCCAAGCCCTGCGCCCCCGCGGGCGCCCGGCACCAGCCCGACGAGATCGTCGGACCGACCGCCGCCCGAGGTTGCCAGACCCGTGTCCCTTCAAGAACGCATCCAGATCGACATCGCGACCGCCATGCGCGGCGGTGACGCGTTGCGGCGTGACGTCCTGCGCATGGCCGTGAACGCCGCGTACAACGTCGAGAAGAAGCAGGGCACGCCCCTCACCGAGGACGAGTACCTCGCCGTCCTGACCCGCGAGGTCAAGACCCGCCGCGAGTCGGTCGAGGCGTTCCGGGGCGCCGGGCGCGAGGACCTCGCGACCAAGGAAGAGTCGGAGATCGCGATCCTGCAGGAATACCTGCCCGAGGCGCTCGGAGAGGCCGAGCTCAAGGCCCTGGTCGACGAGGGGATCAAGGCGACCGGCGCCGCGAGCGCGCGCGACCTCGGCAAGGTCATGGGCTGGCTCTCGCCGCGCACACGCGGCCGGGCCGACGGCAAGGTCCTGAGCGGGATGGTCGCCGCAGCCCTCGCCCAGGCCGATCTCGCCGGCCACGACGTCGGAACGCACTGACGAGTCGACCGTGATCGATCTGGACCCCATCCCATGCTGACCCAGCGGCTCGACGCCTTCGCGCGCTTCACGCGGCACGACCTGGCCCAATTCGTGATCGCGTCGGGCATCCTCGTCACCATCCTGACGGTGATCCTGGGCGCCGACATCCTGCCCCAGGAGAGCCTGACGCTCGCAACGGGCGACCTTGCCCCGCGCGACATCATCGCCCCCAAGGCCGTCGAGTTCGAGAGCGCGGCCCGGACCGAGGCGGAGCGGGCCGCAGCCCGCGAATCGGTCGAGCCCCAGTACGACTTCACGACAGAGAACGCCGCTGCCATCGCCAACGAGCAGCAGCTCGCGTTCGTGCGCCGCGTCCTGCGCGTCGACACGACGTTCGCCGCCGACCTGCCCGATGACCAGCGCGCGGCGCTGCTCGAGACGGCGGTCCCCGACCTGACCGAGGCGGAACGGGCAACGCTCGTCGGCCTTCGACCCGGCCGCTGGGCCATCGTGCGGACCGAAGCAGCGCGGATCCTCGACTCGCTGCTGCGCACCCAGTTGCGAGACACCGAGGTCGCCGAGAAGCGGACCCGTCTCGCGGGGCTGATGGCGGCCGACCTGAACGACGAGGAACGGGCGCTCGCCGCGCAGCTCATCAGCGCCCTCGTCGTGCCCAACTCCTCGTTCAACGCAGAGCTGACCCAGCAGGAGCGCGACCGTCGGGCGGAGGCCGTCCTGCCGGTCCGGGTCCAGATCCTGCCTGGCGAGTTCATCGTCCGGCGGGGCGAGAGCCTGACGCCCGAGGACATCGAGAAGGTCGATGCGCTGGGTCTTGGCGAGACCCGTCCGGACGTCGCGAGCCTCTTCGGCTGGTTCCTGCTCGCGGTCCTGATCGTGGGCACGATGCTCGGCTGGATGTGGCGCTTCCGTCCGAAGCTCTGGCATCGCGACAACGCGCTCGTGCTCACCGGCATCCTGGTCGTCGGGGCCACGATCGCGCTCAAGCTGACCGCGGACCGGGCCATCCTCCAGTTCTTCCTCCCGACCGCCGCGATCGGGATGCTGCTCGCGATCCTGCTCGACGCGTCCCTCGCGACCGTCGTCATCGCGCTCGTGGCGATCATCGGCGGGGCCGTGAACGGCCTGTCCCTCGAGTTCGCCGCGTACGTCCTGATGGGCGGGATGGCCGGCATCGTCGCCATCCGGCGTGGCGACCGGATCCAGGTCTTCGTCCAGGCCGCGGTCGCCGTGTTCGTCGTGAACGCCGCGGTCGTGACCATCTTCTCGCTGCTCGGCGCCCGCGACGTGCGCGGCGTCATCGAGCTCTGGTTCGCATCAGGCATCTCGGCCGCGGGCTCGGGCGTGGCCGCGGTCGGCACGTTCGCCGTCCTGGGCTCGGTCTTCGGCATCCTCACGGTGTTCCAGCTGCTGGAGCTCGCGAACCCGTCGCAGCCGCTGTTGCGCCGTCTCCTCGTCGAGACGCCGGGCACCTACCACCACTCGCTGATGGTCGGCAACCTGGCGGAGCGGGCGGCCGAGGCCATCGGCGCCGACCCGCTCGTCACGCGCGTCGCGGCCTACTACCACGACGTCGGCAAGCTCGCGAACCCGCTCGGGTTCATCGAGAACCAGGCAGGCGGCGAGAACATCCACGACCAGCTCGACCCCGCCGTGAGCGCCCAGATCGTCAAGCAGCACGTCGCCGACGGCATCGACCTCGCCTACAAGAGCAAGCTGCCGAAGGCGCTCATCGCCTACATCCCGCAGCACCACGGGACCGCGATCATGAGCTACTTCTTCGCCCGGGCGAAGGAGAAGGCGGCCGAGCCGTACGGTGGCATCGCGACCGCCGAGGGCGCCAAGGCCGCGGCGGCCGTCGACCCGCGACCGTTCCGGCATATCGGCCCGAAGCCGCAGACGCGCGAGGCCGCCCTGATCATGCTCGCGGACGGGGTCGAGGCCTCGGTCCGCTCGCTCTCGTCGCGTGACGAGCCCTCGATCCGCGCGATGGTCAGCCGGATCATCGAGGAGCGCATCGCCGACGACCAGTTCGACGAGTGCGACCTGACGCTCCGCGACCTCGAGCTCATCCGCGAGGCGTTCGTCGGCCAGCTGCTCGGCATGTACCACACGCGGATCGCCTATCCCCAGAGCGAGGTCGTCGACCTCGAGTCCCGCCGCGCCGCGAGCGGCGGCGGAGGCGGCACCCCGGCCTCGTGACCCGGTCGGTCTACGTCAGGCCGTGGCGGATCGACGTGACCGTGCGGGACGGGGTCGCCAGCCCGGTCGCGATCGCGATGCTGTCACGGGCGATCGCCGCCGCGCTCGATGCGGCCGGCGCCCCACGTCCCGCCTCGATCGGGTTGATCCTGGCCGACGACCGCGAGCTGGCCGGCCTCAACGAAGCGCATCTCGGCAAGGCGGGCCCGACGGACGTGCTGTCGTTCCCGCTCCTGGCGCCGGACGCGTTTCCGCGCCACCCCGGCGGCCCCGCCCCGACGACCGCGGCGCCGGCCGCGTTCCCGCTGCCTCCCGGCCGGCGTCCGCATCTCGGCGACATCGTCGTGTCGGTGGAGCGGGCCATCGAGCAGGCGGAGGCCGGCCTTGGCGGCCAGACCGGTGACGTGCGCTGGTCGCCCGCCGACGAGTTATGCCTCCTCGTGACCCACGGCGCGCTCCACGTCTGCGGCTGGGACCACGCCGAGCCGGCCGAGGAGGCCGCGATGCGCGACCTGGAGCGCCGGCTGCTGCGTCGCTGACGGCCGCGCTGCGGCCGCGCCTACGCCCGTCCGGCGCCGGCGCCCTCGAACGTCATGCAGCAGCGGCCGGCCTGCGGATCGAAGGCGGCGCGGATGCCCGTCGCGTGCAGCCCGGCGACGAGGCCGTCCATGATCGATCGGTTCATCCCGCAGACGAGGTCGCGATGGTCCTTCGCGATCCGATCGAACGGACAGTTGCGCAGGATGACCACGCCGCTGTCCTGCTCGAACGGCTCGAATCCGTGATCGGTCAGGACCGCGAGGGCCGCCACGGCCAGCCTGGCATGTGACGGC
The DNA here is from genome assembly GCA_963704775.1 of uncultured Chloroflexia bacterium. Lineage (GTDB taxonomy): Bacteria > Chloroflexota > Limnocylindria > Limnocylindrales > CSP1-4 > SPCO01. The sequence continues at coordinate 1,659,628 of CAVPHR010000001.1, forward strand.
CGTGACCCGGCCCGCTCCCGCGCCTCGCGGCCGAGCGAGACCCCGTAGTCGGTGGCCACGCGCTCGAGGGCGGCCGTGCCCGACGCCGTGCCGAGCCGCTCCGCATCGAGGGCCACCGCGAACAGGCGCGCGACCACGTCATCGCGTCGCTCCGGGAGGCTGACCTCGAGCTCTCGAGCCGCTCGCCGGTACAGCTTGGCCGGACGTCCGGCACCGGGCCCTGTCCGGCCGGAGAGTCGCCGGTACTCGGCACTGAGCAGCCCGGCCTCGACCAGGCGATCGAGGTGGAACGCGGCCAGCGGACGTCCGATCCCGACCGCAGACGCCGCCTCGTCGCGCCCGACCGCATCCGGTCGGCCGACGACATACAGGTACAGGGACCGACGGACCGGTTCGGCCAACGGTGCGATCGCGTCGAGGCGATCTTCGATGGGGGACGCATCCATGCCTGCATTCTAACGCGAGTCGGGACTCGCGTATCAGTGACCCTCAGCAGCGACTGACCGACCCCGCTACCATCCCGACGTGGCCCTCCCGCCGACCGAGTCGGACGGGATCGGGCCCTGTCGTGTTGTCCCGCGGAGGTTCGGTTGAAGGTCGTCGTCGGTCTCGGCAACCCTGGTTCGACGTATGCCGGCACGCGCCACAACATCGGCTGGCTGGTCGTGGACACGCTCGCCGAGCGAGCCGGCTGGAGTGGCCGTGGGCGTCAGCGCGACTCGTCGAGCGTGGTCATGGGCCGGTTCCGTGGTCTCGACGTGACGCTCGTGAAGCCGCTGACCTACATGAACGAATCCGGGAAGGCCGTCCGGAAGGTGCTGGCCCGCGAGCACGCGCCGCTGACCGACCTGCTGATCGTGGCCGACGACTTCGCGCTGCCGTTCGGCAAGCTGCGTTTCCGCGAGGGCGGGGGAGCCGGGGGCCACAACGGCCTCGGCTCCGTGATCGAGGAGCTCGGCACGGAGAAGTTCAGCCGCCTTCGGATCGGGATCGGCGATCCGGCCCGCAACGGTCGCGACCACGTCCTCTCGAAATTCGAGCCAGACGAGCGCCAGCGCCTCGACGAGCTGCTCGGCGCCGCCGCCGACGCGGTCGAGGCCTGGGCGCGGGACGGGACGAGTAAGGCCGCCAACGCCTTCAACAAGTTCGAGCTCCGACCGGCGGACGTCGACCGCCTCGCCGCGCCTGGCGAGGTCGACGGCCCGCCCGGACCCGACGGCGTGCGCAAGACGCGGACGGGCTGGCGGCGGGTCCTGCCGCGGAAGGCGGACGGCGATGCCTGAGTCGACGACGCCACCCATGCGCGGCCGCCGCGGTCGGGACCGCCGCATCGCGGAACAGGTCGCCGAGGAGTTCGCGGCACGCCACGCGCTGCGTCGGACGGCCGAGGGCACGTCCGAGGTCGACTTCGACGTCGCCGAGGTGGACGCTGAGGTCGAGGACTTCGAGGCGGCTCGAACCCGGGCCGAGGCCGAGCGGGCGCGCCGGGCGGCCCGGACCGAGGCCCGAACGGACGCTCGGGCGGGTGGCCGCCATCGCCTGCCGGACCTCTCGGCCCTGCCGCAGCTGCTGGTCGAGACCGGCACGTTCGCGTCGCTGCTCGAGCGACTCGGTCGGGCGGACGAGGACAGTCGACGGGTCGGCCGGCATGTCGGTCTCGTCTCGGTGCCGCACGGCGCCAAGTCCTATCTCGCGGCTGCCCTGGCCCAGGCACGGACCGGGGAGCGACTCGTCTGGGTCGCCCGGGACGCCGAGATCGGGGACCGGGTCGCGGAGGAACTTGGGGCGTGGCTCGGCGACCCGGAGGCAGTCGCGACACTCGAACCGCGGACCGCCCTCGCCTACGAGCGCAGCGAGCTCGTGGCCGACGAGACAGCCGCCCGCGTGGCCGCCCTCGCGGCCTGGCGGAGCGGTCGGGCTCGGGTCATGGTCGCGGGCGTCCAGGCCCTCCTCCAGCACACGATCACGCCCGGCGACCTGCCGGCCGAGCCACGCCGGCTCCGGTCCGGCGCCCGGCTGCATCAGGACGCACTGCTCCGGGAGCTGCTGGAACTCGGCTACGTCCCGGTGACCGAGGTCGCGGGTCGGGGCGAGTTCGCCCGTCGGGGCGGCATCGTCGACGTCTTCCCGCCCTCGTTGCCGCTCCCGATCCGGGTCGAGTTCTTCGGCGACGAGGTCGACTCGCTGCGCGCCTTCGACCCCACCGACCAGCGCACCGTGCGGGTCGTCGACGAGGCCGTGCTCCTGCCGGCGTCCGAGTTCCTGCTGCCATCGGGCGGCGTCGCGACGATCCGCGACCGGCTGGGCCGGGCCGCCGCCCGGCTCCCCGAACGCCTGGCTGCGGACCTCGACCGGTTCGAGGGCACCACGGACGACCTTCGACCGACGCTGACCGTGGGCGAGACACGGGCGATGACGGTCGGCGATGCCGCAGAGGTCTGGGCAGCCCAACTGGCGCCCGCGACGGGCCTCGACCACCTCGAGCCGGGCACGCTCGTCGTGCTCGACGAGCCGGGCGACATCGCCGAGGCCGCCGAGTTCCTCTGGCGCCAGGCGGACGAGCGACGGACCGAGCTGGTGGGGGCCGGCGACCTGCCCAAGGACTGGCCGTCGACGTACCTCCCGCCGCGCGACTGGAAGAGCCGCCTCGTGTCGTCGCGAACGCTCGAGCTCACGTGGGAATCCGAGCCGCCCGAGGGCAGCGCGATGGCGCGCGGAGCGTTGTCGTCGGGCGACCTCTTCGGCTGGCGGGAGCCCGCCCTCCCGTTCGGTCGGGCGGCCGGGGTGGTCGATGCCGTCGAGGGCTGGCGGGCGGACGGCGCCCGCATCGTGCTGGCCTCCGACCAGGCGGCGCGCCTCGCGGAGCTGCTCGAGGAGGCCGGGCAGCCGGTCGGGGTCGTCGAGTGGATCGAGACCGCCCCACCGCCGGGGGCCATCGCGCTCGTCGATCGCAGCCTGAACGGCGGCTTCACCGGCGGCCCGGACAGGCTCACGTTCGTCACCGACCGCGAGCTGTTCGGGACCGTCCGCGTCCGCCGCCCGCGGGCCCTGCGGCGGGTCGTCCCGCGCGACATCCTCGAACGCCTGACGCCCGGCGACCTCGTCGTCCACATCGACCACGGCGTGGCGCGCTACGAGCAGATGCTGCGTCGCGGCGGCGCGGGCGAGGACCGCGACTACCTCGAGCTCTCGTTCGCGGGCGGCGACCGGATCTTCGTCCCGGTCGAGCAGATCGCCCGTGTCACTCGCTATGCCGGCGGGGAGCGGCCGACCCTGTCCCGCCTCGGCGGCGCGGAGTGGCTCCGGGCCAAGCAGCGGGTCGCGCGGGCGGTCGCGGATCTCGCGGAGGAGCTGCTCGAGCTGTATGCGGCGCGTGCCCGGGCCCGTGGCCACGCCTTCGGCCCCGACACGCCGTGGCAGGCCGAGATGGAGGCGTCGTTCCCATACGAGGAGACCCCGGACCAGATGCGGGCGTCGCTCGAGGTCAAGGCCGACATGGAACAGGTCCGCCCGATGGACCGGCTCGTCGTCGGCGACGTCGGCTACGGCAAGACCGAGGTCGCGTTGCGGGCCGCGTTCAAGGCCACGCAGGACGGCAAGCAGGTCGCAGTCCTCGTCCCGACGACGGTCCTCGCCGCGCAGCATCACGAGACGTTCAGCCAGCGCTTCGCCGCCTTCCCGCTGGAGGTCCGCCTCCTCTCGCGGTTCGTTTCGGCGAAGGAGCAGGCGGCCGCGATCGAGGGCCTCGCCGATGGGACCGTGGACATCGTGATCGGCACTCATCGCCTGCTTTCGAAGGACGTCCGGTTCAAGGACCTGGGCCTGGTCGTCGTCGACGAGGAGCAGCGGTTCGGGGTGGCCGCCAAGGAGCGCCTCAAGCGGCTCCGCAACGAGGTCGACGTCCTGACCCTCTCGGCGACGCCGATCCCGCGCACCCTCAACCTGGCCCTCGCCGGGATCCGCGACCTCTCGCGCGATCGAGACGCCGCCGGAGGACCGCCTGCCGATCCAGACGCGTGTCGCCGAGGCGTCGGCCGGCCTCGTCCGCGACGCGATCCTGCGCGAGCTCGATCGGGGCGGCCAGGTCTTCTACGTCCACAACCGGGTCGAGACGATCGAGGCCCAGGCCGAGCAGCTCCGGCGCATGCTGCCGGGCGTCCGCTTCGTCGTCGGGCACGGCCAGATGGCCGAGGGCGCCCTCGAGAAGGTGATGCTCTCGTTCGCGCACGGCGAGGCCGACGTCCTCGTCTGCACGACGATCATCGAATCGGGTCTCGACATCCCCAACGCCAACACGATCGTCATCGACCGTGCCGACACGCTGGGTCTCGCGCAGCTGTACCAGCTTCGCGGCCGGGTGGGACGGAGCAGCCGGCGGGCCTACGCGTACCTCCTCTACCGGCGCCGCGAACGGCTCTCGGACGAGGCACGCAAGCGGCTCCAGGCGATCTTCAACGCCTCGGAGCTGGGTGCCGGGTTCCAGATCGCGTTGTCCGACCTCGAGATCCGGGGCGCGGGCAACATCCTCGGCGGCGAGCAATCGGGCCACATGGCCGCGGTCGGCTTCGACCTCTACTCGCGGATGCTCGCCGAGTCGGTCGAGGAGCAGAAGGCGAAGAGCGAGGGTCGCGCGCCCATCGTCGACGCACCCCAGGCGGTCGTCGACCTGCCGCTCGAGGCCCGCCTGCCCGACGACTACGTGCCGGACGAGGCGCAGAAGCTCGAGCTCTACCGGCGGCTGGCGCGCGCCCGGACCCCTGGCGACCTGGCGGCCTTCCGCCAGGAGGTCATCGACCGGTATGGGCCGATGCCGCCGCACGTCATCCGGTTGGTCGAGGTCGCCGAGCTGCGGCTGATGGCCGAGACGGTCGGGATCTCGTCGATCTCGCGCGAGGAGGGCTGGCTGATCTTCCGGTTCGCGGCGAGCCTGTCGCGCGCGACCGCGATGCGCCTCCTCGGCGACGGCGGGCTGCCCGGCGTCCGACCGGGCGACATGACGTTCGCCTCGAACCAGGTCCGGTTCCGGGCACCGGCCCAGCCGGCACGATCCTGGGCGCTGACCCAGGCTGTCATCGCGAGATTGCGCGACCCCGCGGGGGTTGCGCTCGGGACCACGCAGGAGGGAACGCCATGACGTGGGAACAGGCTGAAGAACAGGCAAAGCCGGTGCTGGTCTGTCCGTTGTGCCAGGGACGGGACTTCGACCAGGAGCAGGGCCGGATGGACTCCCGGTGGGGCATCACGAGCCACAAGCTGGTCCTGCAGATCTGCCAGCGATGTGGGCTCGTGCTGCAGTTCTCCGCCGGCCGAGGCCTCTTCGACTTCGACTGAGTTCGCTCGCTCAGACGAGCAGGAGCCGGATCGCGACGACCAGTCCGACCGTGATGACGGTGACGCGCAGCACCGACGGTGACATCCGGCGGCCGACGCCGGCGCCGATCTGGCCGCCGACGATCGACCCGAGGGCCAGCAGGATCACGGCCTCCCAGGCGACGGGTGCGAACACGATGAACAGCACGGCCGCGACGGCGTTGATGGTGACCGCGATCGCGTTCTTCAGGCCGTTGAGGCGTTGCAGGTCGTCGGCGATGAGGATGGCCAGCAGGGCGATGAGGATGACCCCCTGGCCGGCCCCGAAGTAGCCGCCGTAGATGCCGGTCGCGTACACCGTTGCCAGGAGCAGTGGCCCGCCGTCGTGGGCAGGCGTCGCATCGCCGCGGGCCCGCCGCTGGGCGATCCAGCGGGTGAGCCGCGGCTGGACGGCCATCAGCGCGCACGCGACGAGGATCAGGATCGGCACGATGCGGTTGAAGGCTGATTCGGGCAGGACCAGCAGCAGGATCCCGCCGGTCAGGCCGCCGAGTCCCCCGGCGACCAGCAGCGGGATGGCGCGCGACCGCTGGCCGGCGAGCTCGCGCCGGTACCCGACGACGCCGCTGAGGACACCCGGCACGAGCCCGAGCGTGTTCGAGACGTTGGCGACGAGCGGCGGGTAGCCGAGGAGCAGGAGGGTCGGGAAGCTGATGAGCGAGCCCGAGCCGACGATGGTGTTGAGCGCTCCAGCCGCCAGGCCCGCCGCGATGACGAGCCCGGCCGCGAGCGGGCTGTCGATCAAGCGGCGATCCGTCCGGCTGGCGTCACGCCCGATATGGTAGGCGGCATGCGGCCCTTCACGTTCCTCGCCGACGCCCGCGAGCCGATGTCCGGTCCGAAGCTCGCGGAGGTCGCCCGGCGAGCCGAAGCCACCGGTTTCCACGCCCTCGTCATCCCGGACCACCTGATCCCGCAGCTGTCACCGGTCGCGGCGATGGCGACGATCGCGGCCGCCACGACGACCCTGCGGATCGGCACGTTCGTGTTCAACAACGACCTGCGCCACCCGGCCGTCCTGGCGCAGGACATGGCCTCGCTCGACGTCCTGAGCGGGGGTCGCCTCGACATCGGGGTCGGCGCCGGCTGGAACCGCAAGGAGTACGACGCCATCGGCCTGGCGTTCGAATCCGTCGGGACGCGGGTCGCGCGGCTGACCGAGTCGGTCGCGGTGCTCAAGGGCTGCTTCGCGGAAGGCCCCTTCTCCTTCGCCGGCGAGCACTACACGATCACCGACTACGAGGGAGGGCCGCGGCCCGTCCAGCAGCCGCACCCGCCGTTCATGATCGGTGGCGGCGGCCGGCGGGTCCTGACGCTGGCGGGGCGCGAAGCGGACATCGTGGGCCTGGCGCCGCGCGCGCGTGTGGACTACCGGGTCGACCCGCGCAGCATCACGTTCGAGGCGACCGCCGAGAAGATCGCCTGGGTGCGCGAAGCCGCCGGCGACCGGTTCGACGCCCTGTCGTTCAACATCTACCCGACCGCCTGGCCGGTGGCCATCACGGACGACGTCCAAGCCGAGGCGGCCAGCGTCATCGAGTACCTCGCCGGGCGGACCGGGATCGAGCTGACCGAGACGGAGGTGCTCGACTCGCCGCACCTCTTCATCGGCTCGATCGACATGCTCGTCGAGAAGTTCCAGTCGCTTCGGGAGCGGCTCGGCATCAGCTCGATCACGGTCGGCGGCGTCGATGACCTCACGCCGGTCGTGGAGCGCCTCGCCGGGACCTAGGCGGGCCGAGGACCTAGCGGAAGAAGCGGGGCAGGTGCGCCCGGTTCGCCTCGAGCAGGGCCTCGAGCAGCGGCGCGGCGATGTCGTAGTCCGAGACGAGCGGGTTGGCCATCAGCGCCCGGAGCGCGACCGTCCGGTCGCCGCTCATCGCGGCCTGGACGGCGAGTCGTTCGTAGCCCTTCATGGCCTGGACGAGGCCGAGCATGTCGGGCGCGAGCGGCGCCAGCGGCAGCGGATGAGCGCCGTCGCGGTCGATCGTGGCCGGGATCTCCACCACAGCGTCGTCGGGCAGGTCGGGGAGGGCGCCGCCGTTGCGCACGTCGACCACCTGCACGTCGCCCGCGCCATCGTGCAATGACGCGATGAGCTGCGCGGCGGCCTCGCTGTAGTACGCGCCGCCGCGGTTCGCGAGCAGGGCCGGCTTCTCGGCAAGCCCCTGGTCCTCGTACATCTCGAGCAGCTCGTGCTCGATGTCGATGACCTCCTGGGCCCGCGTATGCCCGGCGCGCTGGTCCTCGACGACCTTCTGGGTCTGGTAGTAGTAGCGCAGGTACGAGGACGGGATGGCCCCGAATGCTCGAACGACCTCGCCGGGCATCCCCGCGATGTCGCCCAGGCCGTCCAGGTCCGACTCGATGAGCTCAGGCAGGCGATCGACGCCGTCCACGAAGATCGCGCGCTCCCAGGTCAGGTGGTTCAGCCCGACGTGCTCGAGCCGGACCCGGTCCGGCGTCACGTCGAACCGCTCGGCCATCCCGCGCTGGACGTTGATCGCCATGTTGCACAGGCCGATGGCCCGGTGCCCGGCATCGATGAGGGCCTGGCTGACGACCCCCACCGGGTTCGTGAAGTCGACGATCCAGGCGTCCTTGGCACTCCGCCTGGCGGTGATCTCGGCAAGCTCCAGGACGACCGGCACGGTCCGGAGCGACTTGGCGAAGCCGCCCGCGCCGGTGGTCTCCTGGCCGATCACCCCGAACGTCGGGGGCAGCGTCTCGTCGACGAGCCGCGCGGCCTGACCGCCGACGCGCAGCTGGATGAGGACGAAGTCGGCGCCGTCGAGGGCCGCGTCGCGGTCGCCGGTGCAGGTCAACCGGCCGGTCCAGTCGCGAACGTCGAGCATCCGCCGGGCCAGGCCGCCAACGACCCGAAGGCGCTCCGGGTCGGTGTCGAGGAGGACGAGTTCGTCGATCGGCATCCGGTCGCGCCGGACCTCGAAGCCTTCGACGAGCTCCGGCGTGTAGGTGCTCCCGCCGCCGACGACGGCGATCTTCAGGCCCATGCTCCCTCACGAATCGGTGGGGCTTGACACCAATGCTTATAACGTTATCAGCAATCGTCGCGCGCACAAGCCCGAAATCCAGCACCGTCGCCCGAGGTCCGCCCCGCCCGATGGCTCGCTTCCGACTCGAGCTCGGCCCGATCCCGCTGCATCACCAGGTCTACATTGACCTGCTCGCGGCGCTGGATGCGGGCGAATGGAATCCCGGCGACCGGCTCCCGACGGAACGTGACCTGGCGTCGCGCTACGGCTGCAGCCTGATCACCGTGCGCCGCGCCCTGAGCGAGCTGACCCGCGAGCAACGACTCGAGCGGACGCGCGGGCGCGGGACGTTCGTGCTCCATCCGCGGATCGATCGCGACTTCACCGGCCAGCTCTCCTTCAGCGAGGAGATGCAGCTCCGCGGGCTCGATCCGGCGACGCGGCTGGTCGCGGCCCGACCCGAGTCCGCGGGGGAGGCCGTGGCGAACGCCCTCGGGCTCGAACTCGGCTCGCCGACGCTCTACCTGGAACGGTTGCGCCTCGCCGACGGCGAGCCGCTGCTGCTCGAGCAGGTCCACCTGCCAGCGGAGCGGTTTCCCGGGCTGCTGGCGTCCGACCTCGAGCACGGCTCCCTCTACGACCTGCTGACCGAACGGTATGGCGTGCGCATCGCGAGGGCGCGGGAAGTCCTCGAGCCGGTCCTGCTCAGGGCCCGCGAGGCGCGTCTTTTGGATCGGCGTCCCGGGACGCCGGCCCTGCTCATCGAAGGCATCGCAACCACCGCGGAGGGTCGTCCGGTCGAATTCGGCCGGACCTACGTGCGTGGCGATCGGACCCGCTACTACGTGGAGCGGGTGGTGGTCCGGCCGAAATGGACGAGTACGGACGACCAAAGAGCGGAGGAGGAGATTGTCCATGAGTTGGCCGGTCGACGAATCGGAACCTAGTCGCATGAGGAGGTGCGGTTTGGATCGAACGTTCGGGCGCCTCGGCGTCCTTGTCGCCATCGTGGTGTTGGTCGCCACAGCCTGCGGGTCGACGACGACTCCCAGTTCGTCTGCCGGAGCATCGGCGGGTGCGTCCGCGGATGCGTCGGCTTCGGCAGGGCCCACCGCGATCACCGCTGCCACCACCGGGAAGCCGGGTGACGTCGAGATCGTCTGGTACTGCTGCCTCGGCGGTGGCGACGCCATCGAGCAGGTCGACGCCGAGAAGAAGGTCGCCGACGAGTTCAACGCCTCGCACCCGGGCATCCACCTGTCGTTCGTCGCCGTGCCGTACGCGGGTGCGTCCGACACGCTCGCGGTCCAGCTCGCCTCCGGGGCGGGGCCGGACATCGTCGGCCCGGTGGGCATCGGCGGCGCCAACGCCTTCCATGGCCAGTGGCTCGACCTGCAGCCGTTCATCGACAAGAACGGGTACGACATGACCGAGTTCCCACAGGCGACCGTCGACCTCTATCGGGTCGGTGGCGAGGGCCAGGCGGGCATCCCGTTCGCGGTCTATCCCTCGGTCCTGTTCTACCGGGCGAAGCTGTTCAAGGAGGCCGGTCTCAACGAACCGCCGCACGACTGGAACGGCCAGTACACGATGCCCGACGGCTCGAAGGTCCCGTGGGACTACGACACCGCACGCAAGATCGGCCAGCTCCTGACCGTCGACGAGAATGGAAAGGATGCGACCGACCCAGCCTTCGATCCGGACAAGATCGTCCAATGGGGCTTCGAGCCGCAGCGCGACGACCCACGTCAGACCGGGGCGTACTGGAAGGCCGGGACCCTCGTCGGCGACGATGGCAAGACCGCCCAGATCCCCGAGGCGTGGCAGGCGTCGTGGCACTGGTTCTACGACGGGATCTGGAAGGACCACCTCTCGATGACCGGTCCGCAGTTCCTCGACACGAACATCAATCCCGACAACTACCCGTTCTTCACCGGCAATGTCGCGATGAGCCAGAACTACCTCTGGGCGACCTGGGGCATCGCTGCCTCGGGCACCGACTGGAACGTGGCGGCCTCGCCCTCGTACCAGGGGCAAACCACGGCGGCGTTCAATGCGGACACGTTCCGCATCCTGAAGTCGACGAAGCACCCGGACGAGGCCTGGACGGTGCTCCGTACCTGCTCGACGATGCCCGCGAGGAACTCCTCCAGACGTATGGCGCCATGCCGGCCCGTCCGTCGGAGCAGGAGGCGTTCTTCGACACGTCGCTCGCAGGACGACGGAAGCTTCCCCAGAAGATCGACTGGAACGTGGTCAAGGAGGGCGTCAACTACGCCGACGTCCCGAACTTCGAGACGTACATGCCGAACTACAACAAGGCCCTGAAGCTGCTGAATACCTTCAGCACCAAGTGGCAGGCCACCCCGGGTCTCGACATCGACGCCGAGACCAACGAGCTCAAGTCGCAGTTGCAGGCCGTCTTCGACGAGGCCAGCTAGGTCATGACCGCCTCCGGCGTGGCGCGCCCCATGCGGGCCCGGTTCTCCGGGCTCTCGTGGCGGCGCGCCCGCTGGGGGTATGTCTTCATCGCGCCGTGGGTCATCGGGTTCTTCGTCTTCACGCTGTTCCCGATGATCGCGACCTTCGTCTTCACGTTCACGAACATCAACCTCGCGCAAGAGGAGCCGCTCCGTTCGTCGGGCTGAAGAACTACCAGACCCTGCTCAATGACAAGCAGGCCTGGAGTGCCCTGCTGGTCACGCTGAAGTTCGCGCTGCTGGCGCTGCCGGTGGCGGTCGTGTTGCCGTTCGCGGTCGCGCTGATGCTCCACTCGCGCCACCTTCGGGGCGCAGGCGCCTTTCGCGTGCTGTTCTTCCTGCCCTACGTCGTGCCGTTCATCGCCGGCGTCCTGATCTGGGGCAGCATGCTGTCCTCGGGCACCGGCTGGATCAACCAGTTCCTGGAATTCCTCGGCGTCTCGCACCCGCCCGACTGGCTCGAAGATCCGGCCTGGATCTACCAGGGCCTCGTGCTCATGGGGATCTGGGGGATCGGGGCCGGGATGATCGTCTACCTGGCCGGTCTCAAGGGCATCCCGACGGAGTTGTACGACGCGGCCCGGATCGACGGAGCCGGGGCCTGGGCGAGTCTGCGGTTCATCACGATCCCGATGATGTCGCCGGTCGTGTTCTACACCCTAGTGCTCGGCGTCGTGGAGGTGCTCCAGTACTTCCTCGTCCCGCTGGTCCTCAAGAACGGGACCGGCGAGCCGGGCGGCTCGACCCTCTTCTACAACCTCTATATCTACCAGAACTTCTTCACGTTCCAGAACATGGCCTACGGGGCGACGCTCGCCTGGCTGTTGTTCGGGCTGGCCTTGCTGATCACGCTCGTCCTGTTCCGGTTCTCGCGCCGCTGGGTCTACTACGCCGGGGAAACCCGCTAGGCGATGGCTGGAGTCGAGCGGACCGCGGGTGTCCAGGAGCTGGCGCAGGCCCGACCGCGCCGCTTCCGGGGCCGGGCTGCAGCCGCCAGCCGTCCGCCGCGTGAGCGCGGCGACGACCGGCGCTCCTTCCTCCTGACGTTCATCGCCATCGTCGCCCTCGCGGCGTTCCTGTCGCCGCTGGCGCGCTCGGCGATCTACGCTGTCAAGAGCTCCCCCCAGGTCACCCAACCCGGTTCGCCGCTGCTGCCCTCTGACCCGATCACGTTCTCCTACCAGGGGGAGGAGCTCCCGCTCCTGGTGGTCCCCATCGACGGGACGACCCGCGCGCTGGCCCTGCTCGAGCCTGGCCGCCAGCAGAGCACGTTCGTCGATCCGGCCGATCCAGCGGCCGCGCCGATCTTGTGGCAGGGATCGTGGCGGACCCTCGACCACGTCTGGGAGCTGGCCCCGCACTGGGAGAACTTCGGGAAGGTCTGGGACCTCATCGAGTTCCCGCGCCTGCTGTTCAACACGGTCGCCATCGCGCTCATCGGCACGATCGGAACACTGATCTCGTGCACGTTGGTCGCGTATGGATTCGCTCGCTTCAACTTCCCCGGCCGGGGCCTCCTCTTCACGCTCCTGATCGCGACGATCTTCCTGCCGGCGGCGGTCACCGTCATCCCGACGTTCACGATCTTCCAGAAGCTGGGCTGGGTCGGGACCTGGCTGCCGCTGCTGGTGCCGGCCTTCTTCGCGAACCCCTACGACGTGTTCCTCATGCGCCAGTACTTCATGACGATCCCGACCGAGATGGACGAGGCGGCCGCCATCGACGGGGCGGGCCCGCTGCGGACGCTACGTTCCGTGCTCCTCCCGCAGGCCTGGCCCGTGGTCATCGCCGTCGCGATCTTCCACCTCGTGTACTCGTGGAACGACTTCTTCGCCCCGCTCATCTACCTCTCGACGAAGCCCGAGCTGCAGACCCTGGCGATCGGCCTGCAGCGCTTCAACGGCATCCACTACCGCGACCCGGGCCTGATCCAGGCGGGCACGCTCATGACACTGGTCATCCCGGTCGCGGCGTTCCTGCTGACCCAGCGTTTCTTCACCCGCGGCCTGGTCGTGACCGGCGTCGACAAGTGAGCGAGACGCCCTTCCGCGTCGCGCTGACGATCGACACCGAGCACCCCGACCGGCCCACCGACGTCGGCGTCACGGAGCGGCTCATCGCGACGCTGGCGCGCGAGGGGGTCACGGCCACGTTCTTCGTCCAGGGCCGCTGGGCGGAGGCCTACCCGGATGTCGCGCGCTCGATCGCGACGGCTGGGCACCTCATCGGCAACCACTCCCACTACCATGCGCGGATGCCGCTGCTCAGCGACGAGGGACTGGTCGAGGACATCGCCGACGCGGGCCTGGCTATCGAGGCCGCCACCGGGGCCGATCCGCGGCCGTGGTTCCGCTGCCCGTTCGGGGCCGGGTCGACCGACCCGCGCGTGCAGGCGGCGGTCACCGCGTCGGGCTACCGGCACGTCGGGTGGCACGTCGGGGTCGAGGACTGGGATCCGGCCCGAGGCGCCGCGGTCATCGAGGAGGACCTCGTCGCCGGCACGCTGGCCCACGGCGACGGGACCGTGATCCTGGTCCACGCGTGGCCGCGCCAGACGCTCGACGCGCTGCCCGGGACCCTCGGACGGCTGCGCGAGGCCGGTGCGAGCTTCGTCCGGATCGACCACCTCGACGACGTCCCGGCCGCACCGAACTGGGCGTGAGCGGGCGCGGCCGCCCGACGGCGGCCGTCCTGGCGGTCGACGGCGGCAACTCGAAGACGGACGTCGCGCTTCTGGCCCGGGACGGACGGCTGCTGGCGGCCGTTCGCGGCCCCACGATCTCGCACCAGCAGGTCGGGCTTGCCGCCGGGATGGACGAGTTCGTCGCCCTCGTCGCGGCCGCGCGGGCGCGGGCCGGGCTGGGTGGCGGCCCGCCGGCCGATGTCGGGGCGTACACCCTTGCCGGCGCGGACACGCCGGGCGATGTCCGGCGGCTGACCGCGGCACTCGCGGCGACCGGGGTCGCGCGCGACACGCTGATCGAAAACGACGCGTTCGCCCCCGTCCGCGCCGGCTCGGAACGTGGCTGGGGTGTCGGCGTCATCTGCGGCGCGGGGGTCAATGCCGCGGGGATCGCGCCCGACGGCCGACGCGCCCGTCTCGTGGCGTACGGCGACATCTCGGGCGACTGGGGCGGGGGCCGCGATCTCGGCACGGCCGCGCTGGGCGCCGCGGTCCGCGCACGCGACGGCAGAGGTGCGCGGACGACGCTGGAGGCCCTGGTCCCGGCGCCACTTCGGTCTCGGCCGTCCGCTCGATGTGACCAATGCGCTCGAATTCGGGCGACTCGACGTCGACCGGCTGCGCGAGCTGTCGCCCGTCGTCTTCGCCGCGGCTCGCGGCGGCGACGCGGTCGCGCGCTCGATCATCGACCGGATGGCCGATGAGGTCGCGGCGATGGGCCTCGCGATAGTCCGGCGCCTGCGTCTGGCCCGCCTCGACGTCGATGTCGTGCTCGCCGGTGGCGTCTTCCGGGCGCAGGACCCGGTCTTCGAGGCGCGCATCGCGAGCCGGATCCACGACGAGGCCCCTCGGGCCACCGTCCACCGGCTCGATGCGCCGCCGGTCCTCGGTGCGGCGCTGCACGGGTTCGACCACCTGCCCGGCCTGACCGCATCGGAGCGGCGGGCGGCGGTCGCGACCGCCCGCGCGACCCTGGTGGCCAACGCGGTGTTCCCGCTCCGGTAGGTCGGGCGACCGATCCCACCGGCGGGCACATGGCGCGACGAACGTCCCGGCCCGACCCGCGACGCTTGCCCGTGGCGGCTCTCCGGCCGTCCCGCCATGCTAGGCAGCATGCAGCCGGCCGCTAGCCCCATCGACGACGGCCTCTGGTCGCCCCAGCGGCGCGCCCTGACCATCGGCCTCGTCCTCACCATCACGCTCGTCGCCTTCGAGGCCCTCGCGGTCTCGACCGTCATGCCGATCGTCGCGCGCGAGCTCGGCGGGATGGAGCTGTACGGCTGGGTCTTCACCTCGTTCTTCCTCGGCTCGCTGATCGGCATCGCCGTCGTGGGCGGGCTCATCGACAAGGGCGGCCTCGGCCGGCCCTTCTCGGCGGGGCTCGGGCTCTTCGCGATCGGCCTGCTCGTCGGCGGGCTGGCCCCGAACATGGAGGTCCTCGTCGCCGCCCGGTTCATCCAGGGCCTCGGGGCCGGCACGATCCCGCCCATCGCGTACGTGGCGATCGGACGGAGCCTGCCCGATCGGCTGCGGCCACGGATGTTCGCCACGCTCTCGACGGCCTGGGTGCTGCCCGGAGTGCTCGGGCCGGCCATCGCCGGCGTCGTCGGGGAAGTCTTCGGGTGGCGCTATGTCTTCCTCGGCCTGCTGCCGCTCATCGCCGCGGCCGGGCTGCTGACGGTCCGCGCTCTCGCCGCCGTGCCGCCGACCGACGCCGCAGAAGCCGCCGAGGCCGCCGCGGCGACCGCCGAGCGACGCCGCCTGCCGAACGCGCTGCTGGTCGCGGCAGGCGCCGGGCTGATCACCGTCGGTCTGACGATGGGCGACCTGCTCCCGACGGTCGGGCTCATCGCGCTGGGCCTGCTCCTCGGGATCCCGGCCATCCGCCGCCTGACGCCCCAGGGGACGCTCACCGCCCGGCCCATCCTGCCCGCGGCCGTGTTGCTGCGTGGCGTGATGACGTTCATGTTCTTCGGCGTCGACGCCTACGTGTCGCTGACGCTGGAGGAGTACCGCGGGCTGTCGGCCGTCGTGGCCGGCATCGTGCTGACCGCGGCGACGGTGTCGTGGACCGCGGGGTCGTGGATCCAGGCACGCAACGCCGAGCGATGGCCGACCGCCCGCTTCGTGCAGGCCGGGTTTCTCGTGGCGGTCATCGGTCTTGCCACGTTCTCGCTGATCCTCGTCCCCGACGTCCCGGTCGCCTGGGCCGTGCCGACCTTCGCGGTGGCCGGCCTCGGGATGGGCCTCGGCTACGCGCCGCTCTCGCTCATCGTCCTGCGCGAGGCGCCGCCGGGTACCCAGGGCACTGCATCGAGCGCCCTGAGCCTCTCGGACACCCTCGGGACCGCGATGGGCACCGGCGTCTCGGGCGCCATCATCGCCGCGAGCCTGCGGGTCACTGGGGGCAGCCAGACGGGCCTGGCCACGGCCTTCGGCGTGGCCATCGCGGTCGGCATCGGCGGCTTCTTCCTGACCCGACGCCTCCGCCGGACAGTCCGCGTCGCGCGCCCGGCGGCCATCGCCACCTCGGCGAGCCCGACGCTCGACTGACGACCGGCGCGCCCGGGCCGCGGGTCGTCGGTGGACGGCCCATCGCGCTGCGGTAGACTTCGAGCCGGCCTGCGCCCGCTCCACCCGGCGCCCGCCGCCCATGCGATGGAGGCCCCGATACCGATGTCCGCCGAGGAGCTCCGCGCGAAGATCCGCGAGATCCCCGACTTTCCCAAGCCCGGGATCCTCTTCTACGACATCACGACGCTCCTGAAGGACCGTGTCGCCTACAAGGAAGCCATCGACCTGATGTGCGAGCCCTACAAGGACGAGCGCATCGACATCGTCGTCGGGATGGAATCGCGGGGCTTCATCTTCAGCGCTCCACTCGCGTACCTGCTCGGTGCCGGCCTGGTGCCGGTCCGCAAGCTGGGCAAGCTGCCGGCCGAGACGATCACCGTGGAATACGCCCTCGAATACGGCTCGAACACCCTCGAGATCCATCGCGACGCGATCGAGCCGGGCCAACGCGTCCTCATCGTCGACGACCTGCTCGCAACGGGCGGCACGGTCAAGGGCACGATCGAGCTGATCGAGCGCCTGCGCGGCGAGGTGGCCGGGCTGGCCTTCCTGGTCGAGCTCGAGTTCCTCAAGGGCCGGGATCGACTCGATGGACGCATGGTCACCAGCGTCATCAAGTACTAGCCGGACGCGGGCGGAGCAGGAGATCGGTGGAGTCGAACGGGGACCCGGGGACCGGGCCGGACACCGCCACGGAGGCGGCGCCCTCGACGCCTGATGGGCCGACGCCGGTCGACCTCGGACGCCGTCGCTTCTTCCGGCAGTTCGCCGGCGAGCTCGTCCAGACCGCTGCGACGGTCGCTGGGGCCGCGCAGGCACTCCAGCGTGCATCGGCCGAGGCGGCGGCCGGGATCCTGGACCCGGAGGCAGGCGCGGCGATGCTCGGCCTGGCCGAGCCGGCGGTGGCCGACCTGGGTCCCACGACGCCGACCGGCTTCCGGACCCCGTTCCGCGAGGACGGCGGCGGCGTCTTCCTCATCGACCAGCGCCAGCTCCCCGACAGGCTCGTCGAGGTCGAGAACCGCTCGGCGGGCGAGGTGGCCTACTCCATCCGCGAGATGATCGTGCGGGGCGCGCCCGCGATCGGGCAGGTCGCCGCGATCGGGATGGCGCTCTCGGCCGAGCGCATCCGCGACGGCCGGCCGTATGCCCGCCGGGCGACGCTGCGCGGCGGCGCCAATGCGCTGATCCAGTCCCGCCCGACCGCGGTCAACCTGCGCTGGGCGGTCGACCGGATGATGGCCCGCTACGAATCGCTCGGCGACCTGTCCGACGACGGCGGGGCCATCGCCGACGCGCTGCGTGCCGAGGCGGACGCCATCGTCATGGAGGCGACCACCGATCACGGGCGACTGGCGGAGTTCGGGCTTGCCGCCCTGCCCGTGCCGGCCGACGGCCCGTTGCGGATCCTGACCCACTGCAACACCGGGCCGCTCGCCTGCGGGCAGTTCGGCACGGCGCTCGGGATCGTCCAGGTCGCCCACCACGCCGGCCGCCTGCTGCATGTCTGGGTCGACGAGACCCGACCGTACCTGCAGGGCGCCCGGCTGACGGCCTGGGAACTGGCCCAGGCCGGCGTGCCGCACACGCTGATCCCCGACGTCGCGGCCGGCCACCTCATGGCCAGCGGCGAGGTGGACGCGGTGATCGTCGGGGCGGACCGTGTCGCCGCCAACGGCGACACGGCCAACAAGGTCGGCACGTACACGCTCGCGGTCCTCGCGGCTCGCCACGGCATCCCGTTCTACGTCGCGGCCCCGACAAGCTCGGTCGACCTCGAGACCCCGGACGGGGCGGCCATCCCGATCGAGGAGCGCAAGGCGGACGAGGTCGCGGTCATCCGCGGCGTGCGCATCGCACCGGTCGGCACCGACGTCCGCAACCCGGCCTTCGACGTCACGCCGGCCGAGCTCATCACCGGGATCGTGACCGAGGAGGGCGTCATCCGGGCGCCCTTCGAGCCCGGCCTGCGGGCGGCGTCCGCGGCGGCCATCGAGCGCTGGACGGCGCAGCCGGGCCACGACCGGCCGGCGCGCGCCCCCGCCGACCCCCCGATCGGCTGATGGCCACGGTCGCGCTCGGTCGCCGGGAGGACATGGTCGCTCGCACGACCACGGACCGGGCACTCCTGCGCGACTTCCTCGGGCACGATCGGCTCTTCGCCGCATACGCCCTGTGCGACCTCGAGGAGCGCGAGTTCGGCCGGACGCGCTGGGGCGTCGCGATGCGCGACGACGCTGTCATCAGCCTGGTCCTCGAGTACAACGGCCCGACCCCGCAGCCGTTGTTCGTCATGGGCCGCACCGACGGCATCGCGACGATCCTGCGCGACGTCATCCGGCCGCGAGCCGCATACGTCGCCATGCGCCCGGAGATGTTGCCGGCGGTCGAGGCGCACTACCGGGTGGACCCGGGGCCCGCCATGGTCAGGATGTGGGTGGACCGGGCCCACTTCCGCCCGTATCCGGCCACCGTCCAGCGGATCCTGCCCGTCGAGATCAGCGACCTCAACCGCCTCTACCAGCTGGGATTCGCGTCGTGGCTCCCGTCGAGCACGGTGGCCGAGGGCGTGTACTACGGCGTCCGGGTCAACGGCCTGCTGGTGTCGGCCGCCGGCACCCATGTCGTCAGTCCTACGGCTCGTCTGGCGGTCATCGGCAACGTCCTGACCCACATGGACTATCGTGGGCGCGGCTTCGCGACCGCCGTGACCGGCGCCGTGACCGCCGACCTGCTGCGCACCTGCGATCAGGTCGTGCTCAACGTCCGCGCCGACAACCCGCCCGCGCTCAACGCCTACCGGCGGCTGGGGTTCTCCGAGTACATCCGGTTCGAGGAGCGCCTCATCCATCGCCTGGGCTCGCCCTGGTCCGATCTCGCGGCGCCGCTGCGCCGTCTCTTCAACCGCAAGGAGACCGACACCCGATGACCCCAACGACCACGCTTCCCGCCCACGATGTGACCGACCTCGGCCTCGCCGCAGAAGGCGTCCGCCGGATCGAGTGGGCCGAGCGCGAGATGCCCGTGCTGCGCCTCATCCGCGAACGCTTCGAGCGCGATCGGCCTCTCGACGGGCTGCGGATCGGGGCGTGCCTGCACGTCACGACCGAGACGGCGAACCTGATGCGCACGCTCAAGGCCGGTGGCGCGGACGTCGTCCTGGCTGCCTCCAACCCGCTGTCCACCAAGGACGACGTCGCGGCCGCTCTGGTCGCCGAGTACGGGATCGCCGTCCACGCCCGACGCGGCGAGGACCGGGACACCTACTACGCGCACCTCGAATCGGTCGCCGACACCCACCCGCAGCTGACGATGGACGACGGTTGCGACCTCGTGTCGCTGCTCCACAGCACGCGCCCGGGGCAGATCGCCGAGGTCCTCGCCGGGACCGAGGAGACGACCACGGGTGTCATCCGCCTGCGGGCGATGGCCGCCGAGAACGCACTCGGGTTCCCCGTCATCGCGGTCAACGAGGCCCAGACCAAGCACCTCTTCGACAACCGCTACGGCACCGGCCAGAGCACGCTCGACGGCATCCTGCGCGCAACCAACATCCTGATCGCGGGCCGCAAGGTCGTCGTCGCGGGGTACGGCTGGGTCGGCAAGGGCATCGCGTCGCGGATGGCGGGTCACGGCGCCCACGTCGCCGTGGTCGAGGTGGACCCGGTCCGGGCGCTCGAGGCCCTGATGGACGGCTATGCGGTGATGACCCACCTCGACGCGGCCCGCTGGGGCCAGCTGTTCGTGACGGCCACCGGCAACCTGAACGTCTTCCGCCGCGAGCACTTCGAGGCGATGAGCGACGGCGCGATCATGGCCAACTCGGGCCACTTCGACGCCGAGCTCGACCTGGCCGCCCTCCGCGACATGGCCGAGGGCCACGTCCGCGACGTCCGCGAGAACGTCCAGGAGTTCGACATCGGCGGCAAGAAGCTCAACCTCATCGCCGAGGGACGGCTCGTCAACCTGGGCGCTGCCGAGGGTCATCCGGCGGCGGTCATGGACATGAGCTTCGCCAACCAGGCGCTGTCGGCCGAGTACGTCGCGCGTCACCACGCCGAGCTCGAGCCGCGGGTCTACGTCGTGCCCGAGGCGATCGATGCCGAGGTCGCCCGGCTGAAGCTCGCCGCGCTCGGGATCGAACTCGAGCCGATGACCGCGGAACAGGCCGAGTACGTGGCCTCGTGGCAGCACGGCACCTGAGCGCGATGCCGCGTCCGAGCCGGGCGCCCTAGCCTTGAGCAGGCTGCCGCGCCCGTCCCGGACGCGGTAGGGTTCCCGTGATGGAGGACGCGCACGACCCGACCCTGACGGACGGCGCCCCGGTGGGCGCCGATGAGCCGCCGCCGGGCCCGACGATCGCGCCCTTCGGCAGCTGGTCGTCGCCGATCCGCGTCGACGACCTCGTCGCCGACGTCGTCCGGCTGGCCGAGCCGTGGGTCGACGGCGACGACGTGTACTGGATCGAGGGCCGGCCCGCGGAGGCCGGCCGACGGGTGCTCGTCCGGGCGTCGCGCGATGGCACGACCGTCGACCTGACCCCGGCGCCCTACAACGTCCGGACCCACGTCCACGAGTACGGCGGCGGCTCCTATGTCGTGGCCGGCGGGACGATCGTCTTCTCTCATTTCGCCGACGGACGGCTGTATCGGCTCGACCCGGGCGACGAGACGCCGGTCGCCATCACCCCCGAGGGTCCGTGGCACTACGCCGACCTGCGCTTCGATCCCGGGCGTCGCCGGTTCTACGCGGTCCGCGAGGACCACGGCGCGGAAGTCGAGCCTCAGGCCGCCATCGTCGCGATCGACCTCGACGGCGCGCACGAGCCGGTGGTCCTCGCCGACGGGCCGGACTTCGTGGCCTCGCCGCGCCTCTCGCCCGACGGGATGACCCTTGCCTGGCTCGAATGGGACCACCCCGACATGCCCTGGGACGCGACGCGGCTCCGCACGGCCCCGATCACCGAGGATGGATCGCTCGGCCCGTCCGACCTCGCCGCGGGCGGCCCGGAGGAGTCCATCGTCCAACCCGAGTGGTCGCCCGACGGCGTCCTGCACCTCATCAGCGACCGGACCGGCTGGTGGAACCTGTACCGGCGGGTCGAAGGGCCGCGGCTGGAGCCCCTGGCCGCGATGGAGGCCGAGTTCGCCGATCCCGCCTGGGTCTTCGACCGCTCGAGCTACGCCTTCCTGCCTGACGGCTCGATCGTGGCGATCGCCCGGTCGGAGGGTCGCGACAGGATCGTCCACGTCCAGCCCGGACGGCTGCTCGGTGAGGTCGACTCGGCCTTCACCGAGCTCGACGGCCTGCGGGTCGGTGCAGACAAGGTCGTCGCGCTGGCCGGCTCGCCGTCCGAGGACACGACGCTCGTCGTGTTCGACCCGACGACCCTCGCCCCGTCCGGAGTCCTGCGACGGTCGATGTCGTTCTCAGTCGATCCGGGCGCCATCTCGATCCCGGAGCCGATCGACTTCGCCTCGACCGACGGGCGCATCGCGCACGCGCTCTTCTATGCGCCGGCGAACGCGGCCTTCGCCGGCCCCGAAGGCGAGCTGCCCCCGCTCGTCGTGCGATCGCACGGCGGCCCGACCGCGAATGCCTCGAGCGCCCTGGACCTGGGGATCCAGCTGCTGACCAGCCGTGGAATCGCCGTGGTCGACGTCGACTACGGCGGGAGCACCGGCTACGGCCGCGCCTACCGAAAGGCGCTTGACGGGGAGTGGGGCGTCGTCGACGTCGACGACTGCATCGCCGCGGCACGGTTCCTCGTCGCGCGTGGCGACGTCGACCCCGAGCGCCTCGCCATCGAAGGCGGCAGCGCCGGCGGCTATACGACGCTTGCCGCCCTGGCGTTCCGGGACGTGTTCGCGGCCGGCATCAGCTGGTTCGGCGTGGGCGACCTCGAGAGCCTGTCCGCCGACTCGCACAAGTTCGAGTCCCGCTACAACGACCGCCTTGTCGGGCCGTATCCGGAGGCGATCGACCTCTACCGCGAGCGCTCGCCGGTCCACTTCCTCGACCGGATATCCTGCCCGGTCCTGGTCCTCCAGGGCCTCGACGACAAGGTCGTGCCGCCCAACCAGGCCGAGGCGATCGTGGCGGCCCTCCAGGCCAACGAGATCCCGCACGCCTATCTCGCGTTCGAGGGCGAGGGCCACGGGTTCCGGGGCGCGACGGCGATCCGGGCGTCGCTGGAGGCGGAGCTCTCGTTCCTCGGTGCGGTCTTCGGCTTCACCCCGGCCGGCGGGCTCGAGCCCCTGGTGCTCGATGGTCTCGCCGCGTGGCGCGACCGTCCGGCCGTGCCCACCTCCTGACCGCCTGACGGTCCGCCCGGCCAGCCTCGACCGACCCATGGAACGCCTCGGCCCGATCGAACTCGTCATGCTCCTGCTGGTCGTCGCGACCGCCCTGGCGTACGTCGCGCGGCGCATCGGCGTCGCCTACCCGATCCTCCTGGTCATCGGCGGCCTGGGGCTCGGGGCCCTCGGGTACGCGCTGGCCCCGGACGTCCTCACCCAGGTCGAGCTGGATCCCGACCTCGTCTTCCTGCTGTTCCTGCCGCCGATCCTGTTCGGCTCGGGCTTCCAGACGCCGATCCGTGACCTGAAGGCCAACGCGCGGCCCATCGCCCTGCTCGCGATCGGGCTCGTGCTGTTCACCACGGTCGTGGTCGGGCTGGTGGTCAAGTGGCTTGTCCCGGACATGCCGCTCGCCGCGGCATTCACGCTCGGGGCCATCGTCGCGCCGCCGGACGCGGTGGCCGCGACGGCCGTGCTGCGCCGGCTCGGGGTCCCGCCCCGCGTCGTCACGATCCTGGAGGGCGAGAGCCTGATCAACGACGCCTCGGCGCTCATCGCGTACAGGCTCGCGATCGTGGCGGTGACCGGGACGTTCTCGCTCGTCGAGGCGGGCATGTCGTTCGTCGTCGTCGGTCTCGGCGGGATCGCCGTCGGGGTCGTCGTCGGCTGGCTCGTCACCAGCGCCTGGCGGCGCACGAGCGACGCGACCTTCGAGATCGTCCTGTCGCTGCTGGCACCGCTGACCGCCTACCTGTCCGCCGAGCTGCTGGGGGTGAGCGGGGTCCTGGCCACGGTCACCGCGGGGCTCATCGCCGGCCGCAAGGCGGCCCGCGTCCTCTCGCCCAACGGTCGCCTCCAGGGCCAGGGCGTGTGGAACGTGCTGACCTTCCTGATCAACAGCTTCGTGTTCATGCTCATCGGGCTGCAGCTGCCCCGCGTCCTCGAGGGATTGTCGGACTGGTCGGCGCAGGACCTGGTCCTGCTCGGCGGGGCGGTGAGCCTGGTCGTGATCGCGGCCCGGATCGTGTGGGTCTTCCCCGGGACCTACGTGCCACGGATGCTCAGCGCGAAGATCCGGGAGCGCGAGCAGGCGCCGACGCCCCAGAACGTGTTCGTCGTGGCCTGGGCCGGGATGCGTGGAGCCGTCTCCCTGGCGGCCGCCCTCGCCCTGCCACTCGACTTCCCGCAGCGCGATCTCATCACGTACCTCGCGATCTGCGTCATCGTGGCGACGCTCGTCGGGCAGGGCCTGACGCTGCCCTGGATCATCCGGCGGCTCGGCGTCGTCGCCGGGTCGAGCCTGGACCGCGAGGAGGTCGTCGCCCGCCAGGCGGCTGTCTCCGCCGCGGTCGCCCGCCTCGACTCCCTCGCCGACGAGTTCGCCGACCACATCGAGCTCATCGACCAGATGCGGGCCCGGTTCGCGCACGAGGCGGACCACGCCCTGCCCGGCCCGGACGACGAGCCGGACGCCGCGGCCCAGGAGCAGCTCGACCACCAGGCCATCCGGCTGGCCGTGGTGGCGGCCCAGCGCGAGGCCATCATCCAGCTGCGCGACGACGCGTTGATCGGCGACGAGGCGTTGCGTCGCGTGGAGCGGGACCTCGACCTGGAGGCGGTCCGCTCGGGCGTCTGAGGCGCGCCATCCGCGGTGCTCGGGGCGGGAGCCGTGCTACGCTCCCCGAGCCCACGAGACGTTTTGGAGGCGCCACCCTGGCATGAGCATCGTCGACGCCGCGCACTATCTCTTCACGTCGGAATCCGTGACCGAGGGTCACCCCGACAAGATGTGCGACCAGATCAGTGACGCGATCCTGGACACGATCATCCGGGAAGACCCCAACGCCCGCGTCGCCTGCGAGACGGCGACCACGACCGGGCTCGTCATGGTCCTCGGGGAGATCTCGACCCACACGTACGTCGACTTCCAGGCCGTCGTCCGCGATGTCGTCCGCGACATCGGCTACACCCGCGCCGACTACGGCTTCGACTACCTGACCTGCGGCACCCTGGTGTCCGTCAAGGAGCAGTCGTCCGACATCGCCCAGGGGGTCGACGCGGCCCTCGAGGTGCGCGACGACGCGGCGCCGGCCAACGAGCTGGGAGCCGGCGACCAGGGGATGATGTTCGGCTTCGCGTGCCGCGAGACGCCCGAGCTGATGCCGCTGCCGATCGCCCTTGCCCATCGCATGGCCCGGCGGCTCGCCGAGGTCCGCAAGTCCGGCCAGCTGCCGTACCTGCGCCCGGACGGCAAGACCCAGGTGACGGTC
Source organism: uncultured Chloroflexia bacterium (assembly GCA_963704775.1). Lineage (GTDB taxonomy): Bacteria > Chloroflexota > Limnocylindria > Limnocylindrales > CSP1-4 > SPCO01. Next base: position 1,684,300 of record CAVPHR010000001.1, read on the forward strand.
GAGTACGAGCACGGCGTGCCGAAGCGGGTCAGGACCGTCGTCGTCTCCGCCCAGCACGATCCGGACGTCCGTGCCGAGCGTCTGCGCTCGGAGATCGTCGAGACGGTCATCCTGCCGACGATCCCGGCCGACCTGCGCGAGGCGGACCCGGTCATGCACGTGAACCCGACCGGCCAATTCGTGACGGGCGGGCCGATGGGCGACGCGGGCCTGACCGGCCGCAAGATCATCGTCGACAGCTACGGCGGCATGGCTCGTCACGGCGGTGGCGCCTTCTCGGGCAAGGACCCGACCAAGGTCGACCGCTCGGCCGCCTACGCGGCACGCTGGGTCGCCAAGAACGTCGTGGCGGCCGGGCTCGCCGACCGCTTCGAGGTCGAGGTCGCCTACGGCATCGGGATCGCCCGGCCCATCAGCTTCAGCGTCGAGTCGTTCGGCACCGGGCGAATCGATGACGCCGAGATCCAGGCCATCATCGAGAGGCACTTCGACCTGCGGCCGGCCTCGATCATCGCCGCGCTCGACCTGCGCCGGCCGATCTATCGCCAGACCGCCGCCTACGGCCACTTCGGCCGGCCCGACCTGGATCTGCCCTGGGAGCGAACCGACAAGGCGACGCTCCTCGCGGCCGATGCGGGCCTGCCCGAGCCCGAGGCCGTCGGGGCCGCCGCCGGGTAGTCGTCGCGGGGCGCCACGTCGCGCCCTGGCCCATCGCCGCCGGCCGACGCCGGCCCGACTCAGCGCGCGGTGACGACCGCCGCCATGCCGTCGCTCCGCCGGCCGACCCGGCGTGCCTGCCAGGACAGCGCGCCCTGGCCGAGGAACAGCAGCACGAGCGTGAACCCGAGCATCAGCGTCGCCACGGCGTTGGTCTCGGGCGTCACCCCGCGCTTGACCTGGCCGAAGATGAACAGCGGCAGGGTCGAGGAGCCGGGACCGGACACGAACGACGTGATCACGTAGTCGTCGAAGCTGAACGTGAACGACAGCAGGAACCCCGCGACGATGGCCGGGAGCAGCTGCGGGAACGTGATCTGGCGGAACGTCCGCCACGGGGTCGCGAAGAGGTCGGCGCTGGCATCGACCAGCGAGCGGTCCATCCCCGACAGGCGTGCGCGCACGAGCAGCAGCACGAGGCTGATGTTGAACAGCACGTGCGCGGCGATGATCGTGGCGTGGCTGAAGTTGAGCTTGATCCCGAAGAACGTCTCGAGCGCGTCGAACCCCGTCGCGAACAGAACCAGGGTCGAAAGCGCGATGACGATCTCGGGCACGATGACGCTCATGTAGGTCAGCGTGTCGAACGCGAGCCGCAGCCGCTTGCCGACCCGCTGGAGCCCGAGCGCCGCCATCGTCCCGAACGCGGTCGCGAGGATGGCATTGGGGATCGCGACCAGGAACGAGTTGCGCAGCGAGTTCTGGACGACGGTGTCGTTGAGCGCGACGTCGAACCACTTCAGCGTGAAGCCGCCCCAGCGGTTGGTCGAGGTCGCCGTGTCGTTGAACGCGAACACGACGACGACGACGATGGGGACGTACAGGAACGCGTAGACGAGCGCCGTGTGGAGGCGGAAGTAGCCCTCCACGACGCCGGCCCATCGATCGCCGCGGCGCTGGACCGCCGGCCGGCGGGTCGTGCGCGGCGCGTCCGCGGCGACGGCTGGCGCGGTCACAGGACGCTGACCTCACGCGAGTTGCGCCCGCGGTTCACGAACCACAGGTAGCCCGCGATCGTCACGATCATGATGATGATCAGGAAGACAGCGCGCGCCGATCCCGACGGCCAGTTCCGCGCCTCGAGGAAGTCCGTGACGAGGGCGTTGCCCATCAGGTACGTCCGCCCGTAGCCGAGGATCTGGGGGATCACGTACTCGCCCATCATCGGGATGAAGACGAGGATGCTGCCGGTCACGAGACCCGGCAGGGCGATCGGCAGGGTGATCTGGCGGAACGTCCCCCAGCGGCCCGCGCCGAGGTCCTTCGAGGCCTCGACCAGCGTCCGGTCCATCCGCTCGAGGGTCACGTAGAGCGGGAACACCATGAGCGGCAGGTAGCCATAGACGAGACCGATCAGGACCGCGATCGGCGTGCCCAGGATCTGGATCCGGTCGGCACCGGTGATGTTCTCGAGCTGGCCCGCCAGGCCGATGCCCGGGCCGAGGATGATCAGCCACGCGTAGGTCCGGATCAGGAAGCTCGTCCAGAACGGGATGACCAGCAGGAGCACCAACAGGCCCTTGCGCCGGCCGGCCCGCGTGGCCATGAAATAGGCGAGCGGCAGGCCGACGAGCAGGCAGCCGATCGTCCCCATGATCGACATCTGCAGGCTGGTGACGAACGGCTCGGACTTCTCGATGGCCCGAACGTAGTTGTCGAGCACGAAGCCCGGCTCGTAGCCGCCGTTCTTCGCGCGTGTCCCGAACGAGTAGATGAAGATGATGACCAGGGGCAGGACGAGCAGGAAGATGTACCAGAACCCTGCCGGCAGCAGCAGGATCGTGGTCAGCAGCCGGGAGCGGAGTCGACCGCCGGTCGACCCCGCCCGTGGTGCCGGGACTGCCGTGTCGGTCATCGCGACCCGTTCGCCCGGATCAAACGGCCGTCAGCCGCCGATCTTCTGCTTGAACTCCTCCCAGATGTCGAGGCGCTGGTTGTTGCCCGACGTGTCCTCGGCGCCTTGGAGCTTCGCGAAGATCTCGTCGGGCGGGAAGACCGCGGGGTTCGCAAGGACTGCCGGGTCGACGAGCGGCTTCGCCGCGTCGCTGGGCGTGCCGTAGCCGTTGTAGTTCGTCTCCTTGGCCTGGACCTCAGGGCGATGGATGAAGTCGAGCCACGCATACGAGATGTTCGGGTGCGGGGCGTCGGCGAGCATGACCCACGTGTCCAGCCAGAAGAGCGAGCCTTCGCTGGGCACGACGTACCCGGCGTCCTTCGTCTCCTCGGTGGCGAGGACCTGGAACAGCGGGCCGGTCCAGCCCAGGGCGACGGTCGCCTCTTCGGAGGCGAGCTTGTCGCCGTACTTGTCGGAGTCGAGCGCGAGGATGTGCGGAGCGACGTCCAGGAGGACCTGGCGGGCGTCCTCGAGCTCCTTCGGGTCGACCGAGTTGAGCGAGTAGCCCTTCATCTTGAGCGGGAACACCATCACGTCGCCCATCGAGTCGACGAAGACCGTCTTGCCCGATCCCTCGCCCTTGATGTAGGTGTAGAAGTCGGCCCACGACTGAGGCGGGTTCGGGACGGTCTTGCCGCGGTACAGGATGCCGGTCGTGCCGAAGTCCTTCGGGACGTGGTACTCGTCGGTCTTGTCCCACCAGAGCGCCTTGAACTTCTCGTTGATGTACTTGAGATTCGGGATCCGGCTGACGTCGAGCTTCTGGATGAAGCCCTCCTCCACCATGCCGGGCAGGTACTCGGCGGTCGGCGAGGCGATGTCGTAGCCGCCCGCGCCGCCCTTGAGCTTCGCGAGCAGCTCCTCGTTGTTGCCATAGACGTCGTACTGGAACGTGTCGACCCCGAACTCGGCCTTGAAGGCGTCGATGTTGTCCGGGTCGATGTACAGGCTCCAGTTGTACATGAGCAGTTCTTTTTCGAGCGGCCCGGCAGCGGCCGCGCTGGCGGACGCGACGGGCGCGGCGGACGCTCCCGCCGACGCAGCGGCAGAGGGCGCGGCGGCGCTCGGAGCGGCGCTGGTCGTGCCCCCGCCGGAGCAGGCGGCGAGCGCGGCGGCCGCGCCGGTCAGGCCGGCGGCCCCGAGAAAGCTGCGTCGATTGACCTTGGTCTGCGACATCCGTCGCAGCATCGCGTCGAGATCCCGTTCAGCCACGTGTGTGCCTCCTCCGGTCCGCTTTTGCGCGGATGTGCTGTCCGAACCTAGCCAGCCAGGACCAGGTTTGCTTCTTCGTTCCATCGGACGATCACGCGATCGCCCGGGCCGGCCCCCAGGGCGCCTCCCGCGCCCGCTGCATTCTGGTGTCGGACGATCAATTCGCCCAGTCGTTCGGTGACCACCCGGTACTCCGTCTGGTCACCGAGGTATGTCCCTTGGTTGATCCGTCCTTCGATCTGGGTGCTGCCTGGCGGCGCCTCCCCCGCGCCGTCGGCGGCGATGACCTCCAGCCGCTCCGGTCGGGTGATCACGGTCACCGCGTCGCCGGCGGTGAGCGTCACGGACCGATCCGTCACGCGTCCGCGAAGGACGAGGCCGCGATCGGTCCGGACCGTCGCGTGTCCGCCGCTGCCGTCGGCCTCGAGCACCGACGCGTCCGCGAAGTTTGACGTCCCGATGAAGTCGGCGACGAACCGGTTGACCGGCCGCTCGTACAGCTCGGTGGGTCCGCCCATCTGCTGGATGAGCCCGTCGCGCATGACGACGATGACGTCGCTCATCGTCAGCGCCTCCTCCTGGTCGTGGGTCACGTACACGAACGTGATCCCGACCTGCTGCTGGAGGGCCTTGAGCTCGAGCTGCATCTCCTTGCGGAGCTTCAGGTCCAATGCGCCCAGCGGCTCGTCGAGGAGCAACACCGTCGGATGGTTGACGAGCGCCCTGGCGAGCGCCACGCGCTGCTGCTGGCCGCCCGACATCTCCCACGTCCGGCGTCGCTCGTAGCCCGCCAGGCGGACCATCGCCAGCGCCTCGCCGACGCGGCGGTCCTCCTCGGCCTTGCCGACCTTGGTCTGGCGCAGGCCGTACCCGACGTTCCGGGCCACGTCCATGTGGGGGAAGAGGGCGTAGTGCTGGAAGACGGTGTTGACGTTGCGCTTGTAGGGCGGGACCCCGGCGATCGGCTTGCCGTCGAGGAGGATCTCGCCCTCGGTCGGCTGTTCGAACCCCGCGATCATCCGCAGCGTCGTCGTCTTGCCGCAGCCCGACGGTCCGAGGAGGCTGTAGAACGAGCCCCGGGCGATGCGCAGGGTCATCCGGTCCACCGCGGTCACGTCGCCGAATCGCTTCGTGACCTCGAGGATCTCGACGTCGGGGTGGGCATCCGCCGAGGGGCCCGCGCCCGCTCCGGGCCCGCCCGCGCCCGGCGCATGGGGCATGGCGCTCGAATCAGGCGTCATGGAGGCGGTCAACGGCGGTCCTCGGGGGCGGACGATCGGGCGCTGAGCACTCCCTGTAGCATCGCTACAGGTGGCACGGATGGTACGGGCGAGGGGCGGCCTCGTCAACGCGCCGTTCCTGTGAATCTCGCACGAAACGACGGATCTTCGATGCCCCCGGCGCAACCATCTGTACCTATACTTCAGGCCGCCGACGCGCGCCTGACTCGGGAGGGGACGATGGAGACGACGGACCTGCAGCTCGGATCCCGCATCCGGGCGATCCGCAAGGCACGTCGCCGCACGCTCCGGGAGGTCGCCGCCCAGGCCGGGGTCACCGAGAGCTTCCTCTCCCAGGTCGAGCGCGACGTGACCAGCCCCTCGATCGCCACGGTCCAGCGGATCGCCCGCGCCCTCGACCTTTCGATCGCCCAGCTCTTCGCCGAGGAGACGCCGAGCGGGCGCGTCGTCCGGCGCGAGGCCCGACGCCGCGTGACCTACCCGGGCCTCCAGGCCGTGGACGAGTTCCTGACCTCGAACATGGCGTCCCGTCTCCAGGTGATCCTCTCGACGATCGAGCCCGGCGGCGGGACCGGGGAGGAGCCGTACACCCACGACTCGGACGAGGAGGTGGTCGTAGTCCTCGCGGGCGTGCTGGACCTGTGGGTCGGCGAGGAGCACTACGTCCTGCGCGAGGGCGACGCCATCACCTTCCCGTCGCGGCTGCCGCACTGGAACATGAACCGCGGCGATTCGCCCGCCAATGTGCTGTTCTGCCTCACCCCACCGAGCTTCTAGAGTCAGCGGTCGGGGGAACTGCAACGCCGTTGCAACGTTGTGCGCGCGCGCACCGGACCATCCGGTCCTGTCAGGTCGTGGACCATCGGGTCCTGCCCCGACGGTCGGCAGGCGCGATACTTGTGCCACGTACGCCCGACCATCGGGTGGCCCCGCTCACCGGATGCCATGCGACTCGCAGAGCCTGCCCAAGAGCCACGCGCGCGCCTGACTGCCGTCCTTCGGGCGGGGGTTCTGGCAGTGGCCTGTCTCGCGCTCCTGCCGTTGCCCGTCGCGCTCGCCGCCGATCCCGCGCCGACCGAGACGACCGACCCCGACGGCCACCACGACGCGACCCCCGAGCCGACGGCAACCCCCGAGCCGACGCCGGAGCCCACCCCCGAGCCGACCCCGGTCACCGCCCCGTACGCGATCAACCTCTACCGGTCGAGCACCGTGGTCCGCCAATACAAGAACACGTGGTGTGTCCCGGCCGCGACCCAGTCGATGTGGAACCTCATCGGCGGCACGTCGAACATGTCCTATGCGCGGCAGAAAAGCCTGTACTCGCAGATCCGCAAGCACAACCGGTACCGCTACAAGACGGCCGGCAACGACGTCCAGGGCTGGGCCTGGGCCCTGCGCAACTACACCGGCCAGCCGTACCAGTGGTCGGCGTACACCTCGAAGACCACCGCGATCAAGGCGATCGCGGCCGCCATCGACCGCACGAACCACCCGGTCGGGATCACCGTCCACCACGGGACGCACGCTTGGATCGTGCTCGGCTACCAGTCCACCGTGGACCCCGACACGGGGCGCAAGACGATCCGTGGGTTCTACGTCCACGGGCCGCTCGGCCCGGGATCGCGGGACCCGTGGAAATACCGCTACATGTCGATGGCCGGGTTCCGCAAGGTCTACGGCTACTACCACGAGAAGACCCGCAAGGTCATCTGGGAACGCAAGTACGTGCTGGTCTCCGACTGACCGACGGGCGCGGGTGTCGGCGGGCCTCGACCCGCCCCTAGAATGAGCGGCGCATGTACGGCGTGATCATGGCCGGTGGTGGTGGGACGAGGCTGCACCCACTCAGCCGGGCCGAGCGGCCCAAGCCCTTCCTTCCGCTGCTCGGCCCCGAGTCCCTGCTCCAGGCGACGGCCGCGCGCCTGCGCCCGCTGACCGACGACATCACGGTCGTCACCGACCGTCGCTACGAATCGATGGTCCGTGACCAGCTCCCCGACGCGGCCCTCCTGCTCGAGCCGCTCGGGCGCAACACCGCCGCCGCGATCGCCCTGGCGACGCTCGCCATCGATCGCCCGCCCGACGAGGTCATGGTCGTGCTGCCGGCCGACCAGACCATCGAACGCGAGGACGCCTTCCGCGATGTCCTGCGCGCCGCGGCGGACCACCTCGCCACCGGCGCGTTCGGCATCGACGACCCGCTCGTGACCCTCGGCGTGCAGCCGGACCGTCCGGCCACCGAGTACGGCTACCTCCTGCCGGCCGCCGATCGCGGCGAGGAGATCGCCGGACTCCAGGCGTATCCGCTCCGCGGCTTCGAGGAGAAGCCCAACCCGGCCCGGGCCGAGCAGCTCCAGCGCGAGATCGGGATCGCCTGGAACGCGGGCATGTTCCTGTGGCGACGGCGGGCCATCCGGTCGGCCCTGGAGCGGTACACGGGCCTCGTCCAGACGATCGGGCCGATGATCGGCTCGCCCTCGATGCTCGAGCGCGCCTACGAGTCGATCCAGAAGGCGATGTCGATCGACTACGCGGTGATGGAGGGCGCCGCCCGCGACGGTCGCGTCCTGATGGCGGCCATGGACGTCGGCTGGTCGGACCTCGGTTCGTGGTCGGCGCTGCTCGGGGCGCTCGGCTCGAACGGGACGGGCGCCGTCGTCCAGCCCGGCGAGACGGTCACCGTCGACGCCGACGACCTCATCGTCCGCCGGATGGGCGGGCGTCTCGGGGTCATCGCCCCGCTGGAGCGGGGTAGCATGACGGCGACGCAGCCCATCGCGGTGCTCCGCGGGGCCGCGTCCGACGCCGGACGCATCGGCGAGCTCATCGAGCGATGCTCCGAACCGGGAGGATGACGTGACCACCACGACCGGCGCAGCGGCGCCCACGACCATCGTGTTCGGGACCGATGGCTGGCGGGCGAAGATCGCCGACGACTACACGTTCGAGAACGTGCGGCGCTGCGCCGACGGCGTCGCGAGCTACGTCGTCGAACGTGGCGAACAGGCCAAGGGCGTCGTCATCGCCTTCGATCGCCGGTTCGCGTCCGAGCACTTCGCCGAGGCGGCGGCCGAGGTCCTGCTCGCGCAGGGGATCGGCGTGGCGATCGCCCAGCACGCCGTCCCCACCCAGATGAGCTCGTACGAGGTCGTCGAGCGCGGCGCGGCTGCCGGCATCGTGATCACGGCGAGCCACAACCCGTGGGTCGACAACGGCTTCAAGGTCAAGGCGCCGACCGGCTCGGCAGCGGGGCCGGACGTCCTCAAGACCATCGAGGCCCGCATCGCGGTGAACGGTGGGGCGCCCATCGAGCGCCGGCCGATCGCCGATGCCGAGGCCGCCGGCATGGTCGAGCGCTACGACCCGTACACCGGCTACGAGCAGTACCTGCGGCGGACGATCGACGTCGATGCCCTCAAGGCCGCCGACGTGCACGTCCTGGTCGACCCGATGTGGGGCGCCGGCGCGGGCTGGATCAGCCGGCTGCTGGCCGGCGGCACGATCCGGGTGACCGAGATCCACCAGGAGCGCAACCCGTTCTTCGGCGGCGTGAATCCCGAGCCGATCCGGCCGAACGTCGACGAGGCGCTGGGGATGCTCGCGGGCGGCGGCTACGACCTGGGCCTGCTGCTCGACGGCGATGCCGACCGGGCGGGCGCAGCGGACGAGCGCGGCACGTTCATCCATCAGCTCCAGGTGACCGGCCTGCTCATGTACTACCTCGCCGAGTACCGCGGCCTGCGCCAGCCCGTCGTTGTGAGCGTCAACAACACCTCGATGGTGGAACGCCTCGGCGAGATCTATGGCATCAAGACGTTCGAGACGTCGGTCGGCTTCAAGTACATCGGCCCCAAGATGATCGAGACCGGCGCGATGATGGGCGCCGAGGAGTCGGGCGGCTTCGGGTTCGGGATGCACCTGCCCGAGCGCGACGGCGTCTACGCCGACCTCATGCTGCTCGACCTGTTCCTGCGCGAGAAGGCGGCCGGCCGCTGGCCGGTCTCGAAGGCGATCGAGCACTTCCACGAGATCGCCGGGCCGTCGTGGTACACCCGCGTCGACGTCCACGTGGAACGCACCCTGTACCCCGAAACCAAGCGGCGGCTGCTGGTCGAGCTGCGCGACCAGGCCCCGACCGAGCTGGCCGGGCAACCGGTCACCCGGAGCATCACGCTCGACACCAACGACGGATCGAAGTTCTACGTCGCCGACGGCTCCTGGCTGCTCGTGCGGACGTCGGGCACGGAGCCGCTCGTGCGGGTCTATGTCGAGGCGACCTCGGAGACGACGCGCGACGCGATGCTGGCGGCCGGGGAGCGGCTCGTCCGCGGCTCATGACGTCGGGGGACGGATCGGCGAGGCGCGTCGAGAAGCCCTGGGGCCACGAGCTCATCTGGGCCCATACGGACCGGTACGTCGGCAAGGTCCTGGTCATCGAGACCGGCAAGCGGCTTTCGCTGCAGAAGCACGAGATCAAGGACGAGACCATCCTGGTCCTGTCGGGCCGGCTGCGGCTGACCATCGAGGGCGACGACGGCGTCGTCGGCCAGGAGGAGCTCGGGCCGGGCGACCACCGACGGGTGGCGACGGGCCGCATCCACCGCTACGAGGCGATCGAGCGGTGCGAGCTCATCGAGGTGTCCACGCCCGAGCTCGATGACGTCATCCGGCTCGAGGACGACTTCGGGCGCGAGGGCACGAACGCCCCCTGACCTCGGCAAAGGTCTTGGTGCGGTCGGGACGATTTTGGAGGGGTGACCGGCGGGTTTCGCAGGTGTACCCTGTCGTCACACGACCGCCATCACCGGTCGAAGGTGCATGACCGGACGGCGGCCCCGTGAGCGCTCCCGAGTAGGGGCGACGGAGGTTGCACGACGATGCACAGCTCCCTGATCGGCAAGGTCGAGAAGGCGAATCGCTACGCGCGAGAGCTCGATCGGATCACCATCGATCGACTGTCGCTCACCTTCCGCGGTGACAACGATACGCATCACGTCAGTCTCGACGCCGGCCAGTGGCGATGCACCTGCCACTACTTCGAGAGCTGGGGATCGTGCGTCCATCTCCTGACACTGCAGAAGGTCATGGGCGTGATGCTGCCCGAGGAGGCCCAGGTCTCGATCTTCTCGGCCACCACCGAGGCCGTCCCCACCGCCTGACCTGACCGTCCGCCGCGCGGCGGGCGTCAGCGGAACCAGGCGAGCACCGCACCCGCGGCGTCGTCCGTGGCCGGTCCGGGCACGCGCTTCCAGTCCAGCGATCCGTCATAGATCGCGACCGCGATCGCGTCGTCACGCTGTATCCACGCGACGGCGAGGCGGTCGCCGGAGGGATCGAGGGCCATCGAGATCGCGGCGACTGCGTCGGGCGGCGGATCGACGACCGCGAGGATGGCGGCACCGCCATCCAGCCAGGCCGTCGTGGAGCGGATCTCGATCCGCCAACTCTCGGTCCCGCCCTCGGCCGCGGCCAGGGTCGTGCCGTCGGCGGACGTCGCAAGGAGCCGAGCACCCGGTGGCCCGTCCGTCACCGTGCCTGCCGCCGTGTCCACGAGGAGCGACGTCGTCGCACCGGGCGTTTCAATCACGATGGCCACGAGGTCTGGTCCGACCCACGCCGGCGGCGCGTAGCTGACCGGTCGACCCAGCTCGACCTCGGACGCGGTCCCGTCCGACGGATCGATGATCGCCAGGCGCGGGTCGGCGTCGAAGTCGCCGGCCACGGTCGCGAGTCGGCCGCCGTCGGGATCCCAAACCGGGAACCAGAAGGGCCGACCGCCTCGTCGCCGGTCGAGAGTGTCGCCCCCACCGTCTCCCACGTCGGATCCCGGTCCGGGCGGATCGGATCGCTGATCCGGAGCGTGCCGTCGGCGAATGCGAGGGCCAGGACGTCGGCGCGTCCTGCCGAGACCCACGTCGTGCCGTCGGGGATATCGATCGGCGTGCCGGCGTCCTGCTCGGTCCAGGCCCGGAGCTCCGTGCCGCCTGTGCTGCCCGAGAGGACGAGCAGGCCGTCGAGTCGGGACTCGGACTGCCTATCCGGCTCGCAGCCACCGAGCACCATCACGGCGAGGAGGCAGGCGGTGAGCGGCCGGAACGCGACGGGTCGCATGGTGCCACGAGTGTGCCATCGGGGGTTGCGGGGCGCCGGCGCGGCAGGCCGGTCAGGTGACGTCGAGCTGCCAGTACCAGGTCGCCGAACCGCCGCCGTCGAAGCGGATCGTCACGGCCACAGTCCAGCGACCGGGGACCGGGACCTCGAACGAGACCGTGCCGGATCCCGCTCCTGCCGGGACGGCCCCCGACCCGTTCGTGGACGTGCCGGGAGCCCGGACGGCGGTCCAGGCCGCGATCCGCGTCGGATCGGCGAGGGTGACCGACAGCGGCTCGCCCGCCCCGACTGCGATGGGCGACCCGGGCAGCCATGGGCTGTCCGACCCGCCGCCGCCCCAGGTGAACGTGCCGAGCTGGCCGACGACGGGATCGCCGCCCTCGGCGGCGAGGGCCGCGTCGGGCGGGAGTGCCGACGTCGAGGGTGACGCGACTGCGGATGCCGGCGGGGTCGCGCCCGCGGCCGCCGGCGACGGGCCGGGCGTGGCGGCCACCCCGGTCGGTGGCGGCGACGCAGTCACACCGGGCCCGCACGCGGCGACCAGCGCGGCCGCAGCGAGGACCACGACACGGGTGGAGCTCGAGCGGGTCACGGGGTCTCCTTTCCGAACGCGGAACCGGCCACCCGGCGAGCGAGGGCGGGATCGGCGGCGGGCACTGACAGATCGGCGGCGGGCACCGACAACGGGCACGGTGGCGTGGCGCAGTCGGGGACGGGCACCAAAACGACCGGCGACGTGTCGCCGTTGAGGCCCTCGTCCGCCGGCGTCTTGAAGACCGCCCGGAACTCGGTCGAGGCGAGGAGCAGGATCACGAGGCTGTAGGTGCCGGAGCTGCCGACGGCCATCGGACCGACGGTGATCCAGGTCGTCGTGCCACGCGGCCTGCGTTGCAGGGTCACCGTCCGACCCGAGGCCGCGTTGCCGCGCAGGCGGTCGTAGGCCGCGACGTCGGCGACCTTGAGCGTGGCGGTGAGCGTCGTCGTGTCCCGGTAGGCGACCGACGTCGGCGAGGCGGCGAGGGTCAGCGTGGTCGACACGTCCAGGCAGGTCGAGTACTTCGCGGTCGAGCTCGGCACGTCGTACTCGCGCTGGAGCGTGGCGACGTCGCACGTCCCGAAGCGGTGCGTGTTCCAACCCTTCTCGGGCTTCGCGCGCGAGATCGTCTGGACGACGGCATCGTCGTAGTCGCGCTCGTCCGCGTAGTTCACGTGGTGGTTGAGGATCTCGACGTGGCCGAACTCGTCGAGCGCGATCGTCTCGACGTCGAAGCAGCCGCTCGGCGGGCTCGCGTACGACTGGCACCACTTGAGTGCGCCCCAGTCGAACCGGTGGCCCTGTTCGCGGAGCCACATCGTGAAGCCGTCCGGTGCGTTGCGGGTGAAGCAGGCGATCCCGTTCGCGCCGCACGTGGCGCCGACGCCGTAGCCGATCGGGTTCGTCCCGTCGGCGTCGTACGCGAACGTGGCGGCCTTCGAGGCCCTGGTCGAGGACGCATCGGCCGCGGCTGCCCTGATCGCCGTCTTGATCGCCGCCGGCGGCGCCGCGCCAGTCCGCCAGTCGAACAGCAGCGCCTGGTTCTGCCCGAACAGCGGCCCACCGAGGACCGGGTCCGGGCCATGGCCGGCAGCCGTCGCGGCGAGGCCCGTCATCAACGCGAGGGCAAGCCCAACGGCCACGGACCGGTGTGCGGCGCGGCGACGCCGGAGGAATCGTGTCATCGGGATCATCGGGTCACCTCGTCGAGCGGGACGGAACGGCCGTCGGGGACGTGGCGGAGGGTCGGCCGGGCCGCGTCGGCAGCCGGTCCGGCCGGCAGCCGGCCGTCCGGGGACAGCAGCACCCAGTCCGTCGGCAGCCGCGTGCCGCTCTCGGACCGGACGGCGTCGGGCGTGAGTCGCAGGCCGGCCGGGATCGCCCCGAGGTCTGCCGTGACGCGCCCGTCGGGCGAGACCGACCGAAGCCGGCGGCCGAACGGCCCGTCCCATTCGTGGACCACGCGCGTATCGGGGCCAGTGCCGGCGAGCGTGGCCAGGCCCGCGGCATCGGTGAGTTGCACCTGGCCGCCCGAAATCGGCATCCACCGAGACGAGCGGGCAGGGGAGACCGCGGCAGGCCGTGTAGCTCACAAGGCGTGCTCCGGCCAAGCCGACAAGCGGTCCGAGCGCGGGGTCGGCGATGAGGCGGACCGGCCCCTCCGCCACCGCGCGCTCGAGGACGCGCGTCCGGCAGGCCGTCTCGCCGCACGACTGCACCGCGAGCCGGTCGCCCTCGAGCGACCAGGTCAACTCCGTGGACCACGTCCGCCCGAACCGCCCGTCCGCCGGGATCGGCTCCAGCACGCGCGACGCCGGTCCGGATCCGTCGAGCGACCGCCGCCAGACGCCGAGATCGGCCCGGGTCGTCCGGTCGACGCGGCTCTCGAAGACGGCGTCGCCGCCCGGGCTGATCGTCGCGCGCCGGATGACATCGGCCACATCCGCGACCGCCGAGGTGCAGCCGGTGGCGACGTCGATCGTGAACAGACGCGACGCGACGCCGTCATCCGCCCCGACCAGCAGGAGGCGTCCGAACGGCCCCGCCGCGAACGACTCCGCGGGGAGTCCCATGACCCGCGCGGATCCGCGTTCGTGGATGCCCATCGACAGGCGCTGGCCCACCAACGCGCCATCCGCGTCGAGGGTCGGATCGAGTCGCATCCACGCGCCGGTGCCGAGGTCGGCGAGGGTGACGGCCCTGGCCTCCCGGGCTGCCGCGACCCTTGCATCGGCGCCGCCCCCGCAGGCGAGCGGCGTCCATGGGCGATCCCGCGCCGCCAGTGTCGACGAACCGATGGCGACCACCGCGCCCAACGCGATGACGCCGGGACCGATCGCCCGCAGCCATCGATGCTCCGCCATGTCCTTGACCTCCCCCGGCGGTAGCAGACGGCGGGCGGAGGCGAGGCCGGCATCGTCGCAGCCGGCCCTTATCGGGCGCTTATCGGGCTCTCATCCGCCGGTTGAACGAGCCGCCCTCGAGGCGCGCTGTGCTACGCTCCGGGCGCATTACAGACCCACGCCGCGTGGTCGCGAAGCCGGTGCGATTCCGGCACAGTCCCGCTACGGTGACCGCCCTCTCGGGGGCGGAAGTCCGGTCGCCGACCCACGGTGCTTTGCTCGAACCTTCGAGAGAAAGGTAGGCAGGACCGTGCGATCCACCGGATAAGCCCCTCCCTTCGAACCAGAAGCGAGGGGCTTCGCGATTCTTCGCGACCCTCGCGCTCCTTCCACCATCCGGAGGCTCCCCGCGTGTCCACCCCTCACTCCCCGTTCCGTCCCGTGCTCGTGCTCGTCGCACTCGCGGCGATCCTGTTCGGTGCGTGCGCCGGCGCCGCCGCGTCGCCGAGTCCCGTCGCCTCAGCCGGCGCGAGCGCCGCGGTCGCCACCGCCGCGCCGCCCGCCTCGCCCTCCCCTGCGCCGACGCCCGCAACGGTGTACCCGGCGAACGTCGTTGACGACGAGGGCACCGCGGTCTGGATCCCCGCCGAACCGCAGAAGATCGTCTCCATCACCCCGGCCAACACCGAGATCCTCTACGCGATCGGCGCCGGCGACCGGGTCGTCGGCGTCGACGAAACGAGTGACTATCCAGACGACCCGAAGCTCAAGGCGTTGCCCGATGTGGCGACCTTCGGGTCGGTCGATGTCGAGAAGATCGTCAGCCTGGGCGCCGACCTCGTCGTGGCCGGTGGGAACGGCTTCAATCCGCCCGACGCGATCACGCAGCTCCGCTCCGTCGGCATCCCGGTCCTCGTCCTGTACGCACCGTCGGTGGACGGTGTCTACAAGGACATCGAGCTCGTCGGCGATGCGGTCGGCAAGGCGGATGAGGCCGAGGCCTTGACCGCCACGATGAAGACCGAGATGGACGCGATCGCCTCGGCTGCCTCGGCCGCCGCGGCCGCCGCCGGCACCAAGCCGCGGGTCTTCTACGACGTCGGCTACACCGACGCCACCGGGGAGATCTTCGGTGCTGCCGAGGGCTCGTTCCTCGCCGAGATGGTCGGGCTGCTCGGGGTCGACGTCATCACCAGCGACCCGGTGACCTACGCGATCCCGCTCGAGACACTCATCGAGAAGGATCCGCAGGTCATCCTCCTGGGCGTCAACGCCTTCTACACCCCGACGCCCGAGATCGTCTCGAAGCGCACCGGGTGGTCGGTGCTGACCGCGGTCAAGAACGGCGACATCCGTCCGGTCCAGGACAGTGAGATCACCCGCCCCGGGCCGCGTCTGCCGACCGGCCTGCGCAATCTCGCCCTGGGCATGTACCCCGACATCGTGCTCCCCGCGGCAACCAAGTACTGAGCGTGCTGTGTCCGTGACGGCGCTCTCTCCCGACCTCGGAACGCTCGGCCTGGCCGAGCGCGTCCGGGGGCGCCCGGGACTGATCGCCGTCACGGGACTCGTCGCGCTCGCGGTGCTGCTCGTCGCCGGGGTGACGCTCGGGTCGGCCCGGATCGGTCCCGGCGACACCGTCGGGGTCATCCTCTGGAGGACGCTCGGCCTCGACTTCGGGCGGACCTGGACCGACGCTACCGAGACGATCGTGTGGGACCTGCGGGTGCCACGCGTCCTGACGGCCATGCTGGTGGGCGCGGGACTCGCCGTGTCCGGCGCCACGCTCCAGGGCCTGATCCGGAATCCACTGGCCGACCCGTACATCCTCGGCACTGCGACCGGTGCCGCCCTCGGGGCTGCCATCGCGGTCCTCATCCCGGTCCGGCTCGTGGTGGTCGAGTTCGGCCTTCTCCATGGGCTCGCGTTCGCGGGTGCGCTCGCGACGGCATACCTCGTCCTCCGCGTCGGCGGCTCCGGGGCGGCCGGCGGGCTCACGCGGCTCCTGCTCACGGGCTACGCGATCAGCTCGGTGCTGGCCGCGCTGCTCACGATGGCGATGTACGTCTCGGGGACGAACCTCCGCCAGATCTTCTCGTTCCTGCTCGGCGGTCTCGGCGGGTCCTCGTGGACGCGCCTGCTCGTCGCGGCGCCGCTGATCCTCGGCGCGTGCCTGGTGCTGACGCTTCGGGCGAGGATCCTCGACGGGTTCCTGCTCGGTGACACGGCCGCCAGCCACCTCGGCCTGGACGTCAGGCACGAGCGGCGGATCCTCCTCGGGCTCGCGTCGCTGGCGACGGCCGCGGCGGTCGCCATCAGCGGGCTCATCGGGTTCGTCGGGCTCGTCGTGCCGCACGTCGTGCGCCTGCTGGTCGGGCCGACCGCCCGACGGCTGGTGCCGCTGTCCGCGCTCTTCGGGGCCGTGCTCCTGTCGGCGGCCGATCTCGGCGCCCGGCTCCTCGGCGACATCCCGGTCGGTGTGATCATGGCCCTCGTCGGGGCGCCGTTCTTCCTGATCCTGCTGGCCCGCACCCGCTCGGGGTACGAGCTGTGATCGCCGAGCCCGTCATCGCGCGGCCGATCCTGGCCGCGACGGCCGTGACCATCGGTTACGGCGCGCGGGAGATCGTGACCGGGGTGGACCTGTCGATCGCCGCGGGCGAGCGGCTCGCCCTCGTCGGTCCGAATGGCGCCGGCAAGTCGACGCTCCTGCGGGCACTCACCGGCGTCCTCGCGCCTCGCTCGGGCGAGGTCAGCCAGGGTGGCATCCCGATGGCGTCGCTCGAGCGGCGCGCCGTGGCCCGCGCGATCGCGGTCGTGCCGGAGCTCGCGCAGCTCCCGTTCGAGATGCGCGTCGACGACGTCGTGGCGCTCGGCCGGCTGCCGCATGAGCCGCCCCTCGGTGGTCCCCGACCGGCCGACCGTGCCGCCGTCACCGCCGCGATCGACCGGGTCGGCGTCGGCCACCTGCGCCACCGCGACGCGCGCGAGCTCTCGATGGGTGAGCGCCAGCTCGTCTTCATCGCGATCGCCCTCGCCCAGGCCGCGCCGATCCTGGTGCTCGACGAGCCGACCGCCCACCTCGACATCCGCCACCAGGTCGACGTGATGGAGCTGCTCGTCGACCTCAACGAGCGCGACGGCACGACGATCATCGCCGTCCTGCACGACCTCGCCCTCGCAGCCCACTTCTTCCCACGGATCGCGGTGATGGCCGGCGGCCGGATCGTCGCCGACGGGCCGCCCGGCGAGACGCTCGACGACCGACACATCCGCGACGTCTTCGGCGTGGATCCGGCCCTCGTCCGCCTGCCGGTCGGCGCGGCCTGAGATGGGCGACGTGACGGTGATCGCGCGGGAGCGAGCCGGCCTCCCCGCACGGACCGTGGCAGAGGTTCGCGCGGCGTTCGCCCTCCTGACGCGCTTGCCGATCGGCACGGCCGGGCTGGACGCCACGGGCGCGCCGGCGTTCGCCGTGGTCGGCGCGGTCGTCGGCCTCCTGGGCGCCGTGCCGTTCGTGCTCCTCGGTCCGGGCTGAGCCGCTCCTGGCCGCGGTCGCCGCGGTCGCGGTGATGGCCATCGTCTCCGGCGCGCTTCACCTCGACGGCCTCGCGGACACCGCCGACGCGCTGCTGGTCGCCGACCGGGGCCGGGCGGAGCAGGCCCGCAAGGACCCGGCGATCGGCCCGGGCGGCGCGGTGACGCTGGTCCTCGTCCTTGGGGCACAGGTGGCAGCGCTCTCGAGCCTCGCGACGGCCGGTCCGTTGCTCGGCGCGGCGGTCTGCGTCGTGGCCGGGACCGTGTCGCGGCTCGTACCCGTCGTCCTGCCGAGGCTCACCCGCGGACGCCCGCGGACGGGCGGCCTCGGCTCCTGGTTCGCCGAGCGGGTCAGCACGCTCGACGCGCTCGTTGCAGTCGTCACCGGGGTCGCGATCGTGGCACTGGCCGCGGTCCTCGCCGGTTCGGCGATCCCGCTCGTCGGGGCGGCGACCGGCCTCGTCGTCGGGTTGCTCGCCGGCGCCTCGATCGTCGTCGCACGCGGACAGCTCGACGGCGACGGGCTCGGGGCGAGCGTCGAGCTGGCACTGGCGGCGACGCTCGCCGCCTGTGCGATCGCGGCGCCATGACACGACGTCTCGCCCCCGGTCGAGCGTGGAGGGTGCCGTGGCGCACCCGCTGATCCTCGCGCTCGGCGGCACGCGCAGCGGGAAGAGCCGGTACGGGCTCGCCGCCGCGCACCGTCTCGCCGGTGATGGCCGGGCGTGGTTCCTCGCGACCGCGTGGCCCGGCGACCCCGAGCTCGACGACCGCATCGCCCGGCATCGCGCGGAACGGCCGGCGACGTGGCCCACGATCGAGGTCGGGGCCGATCTCGTCGACGCCCTGGGGCGGACGGACCCGGCCGAGCCCGTCCTGATCGACGGCCTGACGCTCTGGCTCAGCGCGCTCCTCGGCGACGAGCCAGGGCCGATCGACCCGATCCTCGATGGGCCCGTCGCCGCGGCGCTCGACGCGATCGCCGAGCGCCCGGGACCGGTCATCGTCGTCAGCGACGAGGTCGGCTCGGGCATCGTGCCGATGCACCCGGGCGCACGCGCCTATCGCGACCTGGTCGGGATCACCCATCAGCGCCTTGCGGCGCTCGCGGACGAGGCGGTCCTGATGGTCGCCGGGCTGCCGGTCCGACTCCGATGACGACGCCCGAGGTCCGCAAAACGCAGGACGCGCGCGATCCATCGACGGACGAGAAGGCCATCCTCGACCTCCTCGCGGGGATCGGTCCGCTCGATTCCGACGCGATGGCGGCTGCCGAGACGCTGCTCGATCGCCTGACCAAGCCGCCCGGCAGCCTCGGCCGGCTCGAGTCGCTGGTCGTCCAGCTCGCCGGCATCACCGGGCGGACCGACGCCGCGGTCGTCCGCCGCTCGATCGTCGTGGCGGCCGGGGATCACGGCGTGACCCGCCACGGGGTGTCGGCCTATCCGTCCGACGTGACCGCCCAGATGGTCGCCAACTTCGTCGCCGGCGGCGCGGCGATCAACGTGCTGGCAGCCGAGGTCGGGGCCACGGTCGTCGTGGTCGACGTGGGCGTGGCCGGTCCGATCCCCGCCGCGGATCGCGACGCGACGCGCGGTGGGCGCCTGGTCGAGGCCCGCATCCGCGAGGGCACGGCCGACATGACCGAGGGCCCGGCGATGTCGCGGGCCGAGGCGCTCCGGTCGATCAGGGTCGGGCTCGACCTCGTGACCGAGCTGCGCGCCGGCGGGCTCGACCTCGTCGGCCTCGGCGAGATGGGCATCGGCAACACGACGGCGGCAAGCGCGATCACCGCGGCGCTGACGGGACGGCCCGCGGGACTCGTGACGGGTCGAGGCACGGGCGTCGACGCGGACGGCCACCGCCGCAAGGTCGCGGCCATCGAGCGGGCGATCGAGGTCAACCGGCCGGACGCGTCGGACCCGATCGGCGTGCTCGCGGCGGTCGGCGGGCTCGAGATCGGCGTGCTCGTCGGCGTCATCGTCGGCGCTGCCGCGGCCGGGATCCCGGTCGTGCTCGACGGCTTCATCACGGGCTCGGCCGCGCTGGTCGCGGCGGCCCTCCAGCCGGCCGTCGTGCCGCGCCTGATCGCCGGCCACCGCTCGCCCGAGCCGGGACACGCCGTCATCCTCGACCACCTCGGCCTGGCACCCGTCCTTGACCTGGAGTTGCGCCTCGGAGAGGGGAGTGGCGCAGCGCTGGCGATGGGACTGGTGTCGGCCGCGGTGGCCATCCGCGATCGGATGGCGACGTTCGAATCGGCGGCGATCTCGGCTGCGGTCCTGGACCGGTCGACGCGACCCGGCCGGCCTGAGGTCGTGGCTGGCGCACCCGGGACGGCCGAGCTGGTCCTGGTCCGGCACGCCCCGACGGCATGGTCCGGGCACCGCTACTGCGGGCGGAGCGATCCGTCGCTCGACGGGCCGGGCCTGGCCGCCGCCGCCACGCTGGCAGCGGAGCTCGCGCCGACGCTCCCGGCCGGGATCCGGGTCGTGTCGAGTCCGCGTCGGCGGGCCCTCGAGACCGCGACCGCCATCGCGAACGCGGCAGGTCTCGTGGCGGTCTTCGTCGACGACCGCTGGCGCGAGGCCGACTTCGGGATCGCCGAGGGACGGACCTTCGACGAGCTCGCGACGCTCGAGCCTGCCCTGGCCGCGCGACTCGCGACCGGCGAGACCGAGATCGACTGGCCGGGTGGCGAATTGGCGGCAGCCTTCGAGGCTCGCGTTCGTGCGGCCTGGCTCGACCTTCTCGCAGCGGATGACGCGACGGTCCTGGTGTCGCACGCCGGACCACTTCGCCTGGCCATGGCCGCCGCCGGCGACATGCCGGCCGCGGCCGTGACGCTGCTCGAGCCGGCGGCCTTCGTCCGCCTGGACCGCCCGACGGTCGGAGGGAGGCCCTGACCTGTCGCGAGGCGGTGCGTGCTACCCTCGGCCGGTGACGCGACGTCGATCGACCGCGCCGGGACGCGATCGTCCCGACCGACGCTGGGCCCTTCCCCTCATCCTGCTCGTGGTGCTGGCCATGGTGGCTGCCTGCGGCGGGTCGTCGGCGAGTGGGACTCCAGGCGGTGGCTCCGCGACGCCGTCGAGCGCATCGTCGTCCGAGCCGACCGACAGCGCCGATCCGGGCGAGTCCCTCGAGCCGGGGGACAGCGACGAGCCGACCGAGTCCGATGAGCCGACGGACGAGCCCACGGATGAGCCGACAGACGAGCCGAGTGACCAACCCTCGCCTGCCGGCGGCCCCGCCTCCGCCTGCAGCGGCACTGCCGAGAACCAGGACTTCTATGCCGACGCGGCCGGCGCCGTCACGTGGACGGTCTACTGCCCGGTCCTCCCGAAGGGCTGGTTCGTCGTCACGGGTCGCTATCGCCTCGCCGGCGGCGGACGACTCGAGATCAGCTATCGCGGCCCCGGCGGCGCCAGCTTCACGCTCCGCGAGGGCGCGTTCTGCGGCGACCCCGACGGCTGCATCCCGGCCGGCTCGGAGCTCGGTCCGGCCGCCTTCGGCGACATGACCGGGACGCTGATCTCCGCGGACGACGGGTCGTGGGCCATCGTGGTCGATGCCGGGCAGAACCCATCGTGGCTGCTCGTGGCGGAGGTCGCCTCGGAGGCGGCTGCGCGCGACCTCGGCGCGGCGCTCACCGCCGTCGAGGGCTAGATCGAGGGGCTCGCGAAAGCCGCCTCGCCGAGCATCGCGACCGCACCGACAGTCCGGTCCACATCACCGTTCGCAAGGGTGATCCCGGTCGCCCCGAACCCGACCACGGGCATGGTCTCGGCCAGCACCCGCACCGAGGCCACGGCCGTCTCCAGGGACAGGCCGTCGGGTTCGGGCATCGTGACCGCCCAGCCACCCGACGCGTCCAGGCAGTCCATGTCGATCGCGATGTAGACGCCCTCGACGCGGGCCGCAACCGCGCCTGCCCATCCGCGCAGGGCGGCCTGCCCACTGTCGGTCGCGAGCATCCCGGCGCCCGAACGTCGCGATCCGCGATGCCGCGAGCATCCGCGACTCGGTCTCGTCGAGGACCTGGCCGCCGAGCAGGGCGGCATCCTCCTCGAGGACCGTCGGTCCATCGGCCGCGGCCACGAGGTCCGCGTCGCCGCGCCCGCAGATCATCGCGAACGGCATGCCCCAGACGTTCCCGGACGGCGTCGTGTCGGGCGTGTTGAAGTCCCCATGGGCATCGAACCACGCGAGCGCGATCCGTGCCTCGGGCCGGACCCGCCGCAGTCCCGCGAGCCCGCCGGCGTGGGCCGTGCAGTCGCCGCCGAGGATCAGCAGCCGGGCCGGTCGATGCGGGTCGGTCGGCACGTCCAGCGCGGTCACCACGAGATCGCGCGCCCGCGGCAGGAACTCGGTGATCGCGACGCGGTTCTTGGCGCGTGGATGGGGATCGGGCCGGAAGCCGGGTTCGATGGCGAGATCGCCGGCATCGAACAGGTCGGTGGTCACGAGCCCGGGCCGGGCGCGCAGGGCGGCCACCAGGCCCGCCGCTCGCAGCCCGGCCGGCGTGAGCTCCATGCCGGCGAGATGGCCGCCGAGGGCGGTCGGGATACCGACGATCGCGACGGGGTCATGCATACCCGGCATCGTGCCGCATCATGGAGCGATGCGCATCGCAGAGTTCGCGCTGGAGCGGTATTTCGCGCGCTGGGAGTTCGCGGTCGAGCACGTCCTGGGCGCGTCGGACGTCCAGGGCCTGTCGATGGCCGAGCTCCTCGCCTTTGCTGACGATGAGACGCGCGACCTGTGGGACGGCCTGACCCTCGGCTACACGGAGTCGACCGGCCACCCGCTTCTGCGTCGCGAGATCGCGGCCCTGTACGACGGCATCGAGCCCGACGAGGTCCTGACCTTCTCCGGCGCCGAGGAGGCCATCTTCTGCCTCATGAATGCGCTGCTCGGCCCGGGCGACCACGCGATCGTGCCGTGGCCGGGCTACCAGAGCCTCTACGAGGTGGGCAGGGCGAACGGCGCGGACATCACGCTGCACGAGCTCCACGAGGCGGACGGCTGGTCGCTCGACGTGCCGCGCCTGCTCGGCGCGCTGACCCCGGCGACGCGACTCGTCGTCGTCAACGCGCCGCACAACCCGACCGGGATGCTGCCGTCGGTCGCGGAGTGGGCGACGCTGACGCGGCGAGCTGTCCGAGCGCGGCATCCACCTCCTCGCCGACGAGGTCTACCGCTTCCTCGAGTTCGACGAGGCCGATCGCCTGACCACCGGTGCCGATGCGTTCGAGCGGGGCGTGTCGCTCGGCGTCATGTCGAAGTCGTTCGCGCTGGCCGGCCTGCGGATCGGCTGGCTGGCCACGCACGATCGCGACCTGCTGGCACGGTGCATGGCCGCGAAGGACTACACTGACGATCTGCTCGTCCGCGCCGTCGGAGATCCTGGCCCTCATCGGGTTGCGCGCCCGCGATCGCATCCTTGCCCGATCGCGCGGGATCGTGGCCGCGAACCTCGAGCGCCTCGACGAGTTCTTCGCCGACTGGGTCGGACCGGTTCACGTGGGTCCGCCCGCGGGGCGGCTCGATCGGGTTCCCGCGCCTGACCGTGCCGGGCGTGCGGATCGACGACTGGGCGGCCGGGCTGGTCGAGGCCGAGGGCGTGCTGCTCGTGCCAGGCTCGGTCTTCGGGCACCCGGGCAACAACTTCCGGCTCGGGTTCGGCCGGACCGACCTGCCCGAGGCGCTCGGCCTCCTGGAGGGCTACGCGGCGCGCACGTTGCGCTGACGCCTAGACCCGGGATCCGTCGAGCCGCGTCGTAACGCCGTTGCGATGCGGGGCGGTCCTCGTCGGTCTGTCGGTGACGGCCCGGGCCCAGAGTCGGTGGTCCACCGGCCCCGCACGGAGGTCCACCCATGGCCACGAAGACCGTCACACGATCCAGCAGCAACGGACACAGCGCCGCAGTCCCCGGACCCGAAGCTCGGCGCGAGCGGTCCCGAGATCCAGCGCTACGGCACCCTGCGCCAGCTGCCCATCGGCCTGCCTGCCGCGGCGAAGACGAAGAGCTGCACGCTCCTCAACGAGATCCTGGCCGACTCGATGGTGCTCTACTCGATGTACAAGAAGCACCACTGGCTGGTCGCCGGACCGACCTTCTACCAGCTGCACCTGCTGTTCGACAAGCACGCCGAGGAGCAGAACGAGCTCATCGACCTGCTCGCCGAGCGCGTCCAGAGCCTGGGTGGCATCGCCGTGGGCGACCCGCGCCACGCCGCCGAGCTGACGACGATCCCGCGGCCCCCGAACGGCGCCGAGGACGTGACCGTGATGATCGACCGGACCCTCGCGGCCCACGAGACCGTCATCGGCAAGGTCCGCAAGGCGATCAAGGCCACCGAGACGTCCGAGGACTGGGGCACCAACGACCTGCTGATGGGCGACGTCCTGCGCCGCAACGAGCTGCAGGTCTGGTTCATCGCCGAGCACGTCGTGGACGTGCCGCTCGTCGACTGACCCGGGGTCAGGCGCGCCTTCGTCCGGGCCGGCGGCGCCGGCTCGGGGGGAACGGATCAGAGCGCGCCGGCACTCCGGGGCCGGGGCATCCCGGCACTCAGCCCGCGCCAGCCGCGGGTCAGCGGGTCGGCCAGCCAGTCGCGCAGGCTGGGTCGCCCGGCCAGCCGCGGGGCGACAGGCTCCGGGGCATGGCGCGCGGGCCTCGGCGTGAACGGCTCGCCCTCGACCCCGACCGAGTCGCGGCGCGGCTCGACGATGGGGCTGGCCGGTGCGCCGGCGAGGCGTGCGCTCAGCGGGAGCGTTCGACCGTGCCAGCCGAGATAGCGAGCGGGCACGATCCGGATCACCAGGGAGTAGGTCGCGGCGTACTCGGCCGGCGTCAGGCCGATGCTGCCCATGCGGTCCGCGTATTTCGCGAGATGGGCCGGGGGCAGGACCTCGGCTGTCGGGCGGTCGAGGATCTCGGCCCGGCCCTCGATCAGGCCGATGTCGAAGTCCTCGTCTGCGTCGCCGAGCGCGAGCATCGCCGACGGCCGGGCGCGCAGGTTACGGACCTTCTGGGCGTCGGGCTTGGAGAAGACCAGCAGCGCCTCGCCGTCCCACCAGAACCAGATCGGGACGATGTGGGGCGTGCCGTCGGGGCGGACGGTCGACAGCCAGACGATCGGCTCCTGCTCCAGGAACCGCTCGATGCGCGCGACGGCGAGGCTGGCGACGTGCTCCATGGCCGCAGGATGCCGTTCGCCGGGCCGGTGCGACCACGGACCCGGGTCACGTCAGGCATGGACGTCTGTCGATGACCGGGCGCCGTCGCCCAGCCGCGCGTCCGGTGTCGGAGACGGGCGTCAGCCGCCCTTCGGGCCGCCGAGCATCCCGCCGAGACCGCCGATCAGCCCGCCGAGATCGGGCAAGGAGCCGGCGGCGCCGTTGAGCCCGCCGGCGGGCGTCTGGCCGTCCGGCGTCAGCATGTCGACGATCTGGGGCAGGAACGCGGCGAGCATCGGCAGCAGGGCCGCGATGTCGATGCCGGAGCCCTTGGCGAGCCGCCCGACGGTGTCCGGACCCAGCGCCTGGCCGAGCTGATCGGGACCGACCCCCTGGTTCTGCCCGGTCGAGATCCAGGAATCGACCTGGTCGCCCAGGCCGGCGTCCTTGAGCTTGCCCAGGAGGCCGTCGAGGCCACCCTCGCTCTGGATCGCGTTCGCGAGGCCGCCCAGCGCGGCTCCGGGGTCCGTGCCGCCCGTGGCGCCACCGAGCTGGTTCATCAGGTTCGACAGGTCGTCCACGGTCGTCTCCTCCGCCGCTGCGCCGGCACGCGACGCGCCCCGAGCCACAGATGGTAGGCCCGCTCAGGCCTCGTCGTCCGGCGCCTCGACCGATTCGGCCGCGACCGGTTCGGCGGCGCCTGGGCGGTCCGCACCGAGGTCGGCGTCGAGCGGCCACGACCACGTGCGCAGGCGCTTGAGCAGGCGCCGCCCGGTCAGGTCGAGGTGGATCGGCGTCACGGCGATCCGGCGGTTCACGACCGCATGGAAGTCCGTCCCGACGATGGCCTGCCCCGATGGCGGCGGCCCGCCGATCCAGAAGTAGGGGATCCCGCGTGGGTCGAGCCGCTCGACGAGCTGGTCCTGGTAGATGCGCTTGCCGAGCCGCGTGACCTCGAAGCCCTCGCACTCCTCGATCGGGACCGCCGGCACGTTGACGTTGATGAGCTCGCCCTTCGAGAGGCCGTGCTCGAGGAGGTTTCGCGCCACGGTCTTCGCGGCCACGGCCGCCAGCGCGAAATCTGGGTGCTCGTAGTACTCCTGCGAGATCGCGAAGGCCGGGCAGTTGTTGATGACCGACTCCATCGCCGCGCTGACCGTCCCCGAGTACGTGATGTCGTCGCCGAGGTTGGCGCCGTAGTTGATGCCGGCGGCGACGAGGTCGAAGCCGTGACCGAAGTACCCGAGGAACGCGAGGCTGACCGCGTCGGTCGGGGAGCCGTCGACCGAGTACGCCAGCGACCCGTCGCCGAGGATCCGCTCGCGCACGCGCAGCGGGCGCATCAGCGTCTTCTGGTGACCGACGGCGCTCTGGTTCGTGTCCGGCGCCACGACCGTCACCTCGCCGAAGCCGTCGAGCGCTTGCTTGAGCGCGAGCAGGCCGCGCAATTCGACGCCGTCGTCGTTGGTCACGAGGATCCGCGGCTTCGTCGTCCACTCGCCGAGCGGGCGGGCATTCGTGCGGAGGGCCCGGGGACCGCCGCGCGGCACGCCGCCTGCCACGCCGCCCGCCAGCGGCTCGCCACGTTCCTTGTCGAGATCGCGCCGCTCCGTCCGGGCCCGTTCCCGGGTCATGTCCGGGGGGCTGTCGTCGGTCACGTCGTGGCGCCCCCTTGGCCGGGTTCGGAGGCCCCTGTGCCGGGCACCCACTCGCCGGTGTCCTCGTCGATGTCCTCCACGCTGCCCGGCGTCGGCTCGCGCGGGACGTGCACCGGTTTTCCGTCACGCTCGCTCAGACGGCGGGCGGCCCGCCCGGCCACGGTCCGGTCGCCCGTCGAGCGATGGAGGAAGTGGAAGAAGAACGCGGACACGACGGCCGCGACCGGGATGCCGAACACGGCGCCGGCGACGCCCGCGAGCCGCGAGCCGATCAGCACCGAGCCGAGGACGACGATCGGATGGATCCCGACGGCGCCCTGCATGATCCGCGGCTGGAGGATGTTCATCACGACGATCCAGCCGATGAGCATGAGGACCAGCGTCGGGACGAGGGCATCGGGCTTGAAGAGCAGCGCGACGATGACCGGCGGGGCCCAGGACAGGAACGGTCCGAAGAACGGGATCGCCTGGAGGATGCCGGACGCGGTGGATGTCAGCGCGGCGAGCGGCAGGCCCATGAGGAGGCTCGTGCCCAGTGCGATGAAGAAGTAGACGAGGCCCATGAAGGCCTGACCACGGAGGAAACCCCCGAACGAGCGCGAGACCGACGTCTGGAGCAGCCGCGCCTCCTCGGCGTAGGTCGGCGGCACGATCCGGAACAGGAAGGCCATGATCTGGTCGCGGTCCACGACCATGTAGATCGACAGGAAGAAGACGATCAGCATCGTCCCGATCACGCTCACGCTCGCGACCGCGATGGACTGGAGCGGCTGGACGAGCACCGCGGCGATGTCGTCGACGTTGGCGAGGAGGGCCGAGGCCTGGGCGGCGAGATCGATCTGGCTCAGGCCCACCTGGTTCAGCCATTCCTGCCACGGCCGCAGGATCGAGGGCAGGTCCTGCTCGATCTGCGGGATGGTGGCCACGAACTCGCCGATCGAGGTCGCCAGGGCACCGGCGACCAGCACGATGACGAGCACGAGGACGAGCACGACGGCCGTGTAGACGATGACCGTGGCAAGGGCCCGCGGCAGCCGCGGGACGATGCCCACGATGCGCGACACGATCGGGCTGATGATGAACGCGAGGAGCCAGGCCAGGAAGAACGTCAGCAGGATGTCGGCGAAGAACGAGAACAGGTTCGCGAGCTGACCGATGACGATGAAGAACAGCGCGAGGGCGCCCAGCACGAGGATGATCCGGATGAGTCGGGGGTCCCGTCCGACGGTCTGGACCTCCTGCATGTCTCCTTCCTCCGTGGCAGCTCGTCTGATCGGGATCGCTAGCGCAGGCCCATCTTCGTGCGGACCTCGGCCATGGTCGCCTCGGCGATCGGGCGCGCTCGCTCGGCGCCCTCGTCGATGATCCGCCCGATCTTCGCGGGGATCGGCCATCAGCTCGAGATAACGCTCTCGCGCCGGGGCGTAGTGGGCGATGATCCGGTCGGCCAGGAGTCGCTTCGTGTCGACGCAGCCGGTGCGGGCCGTGCGCTCACCGTCCCAGATGGACTCGTAGTCGTCGCCGAAGAACCGGTGGAGCTGGCAGACGTTGCAGATCTCCGGCCGGCCCGGGTCGGTCCGCAGGATCCGCTTGGTGTCGGTGACCATGCTCATGATCTGGCCGCGGATGACGTCGGGCGCGGCGAGGATCTCGATCGTGTTGCCGAGCGACTTGCTCATCTTCCGGACGCCGTCGG
The DNA here is from genome assembly GCA_963704775.1 of uncultured Chloroflexia bacterium. Taxonomy (GTDB): domain Bacteria; phylum Chloroflexota; class Limnocylindria; order Limnocylindrales; family CSP1-4; genus SPCO01. Next base: position 1,712,432 of record CAVPHR010000001.1, read on the forward strand.
TGCCGAGCACGATCGGCGCCTCGGTGTGGACCGCCTCGGGCTCTGGGAACGTCTCGCCGTACTGGCCGTTGAAGCGCCGGACGATCTCGCGCGAGAGCTCGAGGTGCGCCGCCTGGTCCTTGCCGACCGGCACGAGCGAGGCCTTGTAGATGACGATGTCGGCGGCCTGCAGGACCGGGTAGGTCAACAGGCCGTGGTTGACGTCATCGGGCTGGTTGGCCTTCTTCTCCTTGTAGGTCGGCGTGCGCTCGAGCCAGCTGACCGGCGTGACCGTCGCGAGCAGCCAGGCGAGCTCGGTGTGCTCGGGTCGATGCGACTGAACGAACAGGGTGCAGCGCTCTGGGTCGAGCCCGAGCGCGACGAGCGACGCGGTCATCTCGAGCGTGCGCTGGCGCAGCAGGTCCGGGTCGTGGAGGCTGGTCAGGGCGTGGTAGTCGACGATGCAGTAGATCGCCTCGTACTCGTACTGGAGGCGGACGTAGTTGCGGATCGCGCCGAGGTCGTTGCCCAGATGGGGCGCGCCCGAGGGCTGGATGCCCGAAAAGATCCGGGGCCGTGGCGCCGCCGAGGGCGCCGCGGCGGGCGAGGGGGCCAACTCCGTCGTCATCGTCGGCGAGTGTAGCGGACGGGCCTCACCCCTCGGCCGACACGCGGCGTCGGCTACCATTCCGCCGATGCTGCGACCCGCCCGATCCCAGTCATGAGCGGTGCACCGCTGCGCGTCGCCGTGCTGGGCGCGGGGACCGTCGGCCGCGAGGTCGTGTGCGCGCTCCTCGAGCGTGCCGCCACGCTGCGGCCTGCCGACGGCGTCGCGCTCGTGCTGACGGGGATCGGCGTCCGCGACGTCGAGCGCGCCGTCGAGCGGGGCCTGCCGGCCGAGCTCCTGACCGATGCGCCGGCCCATCTCGTCGCCGACGACGAGGCCGACGTCATCGTCGAGCTGATGGGTGGCGACGAACCGGCCCACACGCTGATCTCGGCCGCGCTCGCGATGGGCAAGCACGTCGTGACGGCCAACAAGCACGTCCTCGCCCACCACGGTGCCGAGCTCGAGGCGACCGCCCGACGCACCGGCGCCACGCTCCGGTTCGAGGCCGCGGTCGGCGGCGGGATCCCGGTCCTCGGGCCGCTCGCGACGGACCTGGCCGCCAACCGCATCGAACGCGTCCGGGGCATCGTCAACGGCACGACGAACTACATCCTGAGCGCGATGACCGACGAGGACGCGCCGCAGGACTACGCGACCGCGCTCGCCGAGGCCCAGCGCCTCGGGTATGCGGAGGCCGACCCGGCCGGCGACGTCGAGGGCCACGACGCGGTCAACAAGCTCGTGATCCTCGCCCGGCTCGCCTTCGATCGCTGGCTCGACCCGGCCACGATCCAGACCCGGCCGGAGAGCGTCGGCGGCCCGGCCGGACCCGGGATCACCACGGTCAGCCTCGCCGACCAGCGCGACGCCCGGACCCAGAGGCGGATCATCCGGCTCCTGGCCTCCGCGTCGCTCGACCCCGACGGGTCGCTCTCGGCGTCGGTCGCTGCCGACCGCGCTGCCGCTCGACTCGCCGCTCGGCCGCACGGACGGCGTCCGCAACCGGATCGAGGTCGACGCGCTGCCCGTTGGCCGGGTCGCGTTCGACGGCCCCGGCGCCGGCGGCGCCGCGACCTCGTCGGCCGTGCTCGGCGACCTGATGGCGGTCGCCCGCGGGGCCGGGTCGACGTGGGGGCCTCGACCGCCTGCCGGCGCATCGTCCGGTGAGCCTGTCGCGCCGCGTCCCGGCGCGTACCTGGAGACCGCGAGCGGCGTCCGGTATCCGATCGATGACTGACCTCGTGGGCGCATCGATGGTCCATCCGCGGCTCATGGAGCGCTATCGCCGGTACCTGCCCATCGGCGATGCCACGCCGGCGCTGACTCTCGGCGAGGGCGGCACGCCGCTCGTCCGCGCCCGACGCCTGGGGGCGTCGATGGGCCTCTCGAACCTCCATCTCAAGGTCGAAGGCCAGAACCCGACCGGCTCGTTCAAGGACCGGGGGATGGTCGTGGCGGTCGCCAAGGCGGCCGAGGCCGGCGCGCGGGCGATCGTGTGCGCCTCGACCGGCAACACCTCGGCGTCGGCGGCCGCGTACGGGGCGGCCGCTGGCATGGACGTCATCGTCGTCCTGCCGAAGGGCCAGATCGCGATCGGCAAGCTGCTCCAGGCGCTGGCGGCCGGTGCCCGGGTCGTGGCCATCGACGGCAACTTCGACCAGGCGCTCGCGATCGTCAGGGCTCTCGCCGAGCAGGACGACCATCCCGTGACCCTGGTCAACTCGGTCAACCCGTTCCGCCTGGACGGGCAGAAGACGGGCGCGTTCGAGATCTGCGACCAGCTCGGCCGCGCCCCGGACGTGCTGGCCATCCCGGTCGGCAACGCCGGCAACATCAGCGCCTACTGGGCCGGCTTCCGCGAGTACGCAGCGGCCGGCGTGACCACGACCGTCCCCCGCATGTGGGGGTTCCAGGCGGCCGGCGCCGCGCCGATCGTCAACGGCCATCGCGTCGACCACCCCGAGACCGTCGCGACCGCGATCCGCATCGGCGACCCGGCGTCGTGGACGCTCGCCGTCGAGGCCCGGGACGCCTCGGGCGGGCGGATCTCGGCCGTGACCGACGACGAGATCCTCGCCGCGTACCGCGACCTCGCCCGCCTCGAGGGGATCTTCTGCGAGCCTGCATCGGCCGCCGGGGTCGCCGGAGTCCGGGCGGCCGCCTTGGCAGGCGACCTCGACCCGGATGCGCTCGTGGTGGCGGTCCTCACCGGCCACGGGCTCAAGGACCCGACCACGGCCGAGCGCGAGGTGGCACCGATCATCGAAGCCGCCCCGACCGTGGGCGCGGTCGCCGTGGCGCTGGGCTGGTAGGGCGATGGTCGCGCACTGGCTCGCCGAGCTCGACGGCCGCAAGATCACGGTCGAGGTGCCGGCGTCCTCGGCAAACCTCGGGGCCGGCTACGACTGCCTCGGCGTGGCGCTCGCGCTCACCAATAGGGTCGAGCTCGAGGTCCGCGGCTGGAGCCGTGGCGAGATCGAGCTGACCGTCGAGGGCGAGGGGAAGGACGAGCTGACCGAGGACCGCGAGAACCGCTTCGTCCGCGGCCTCGAGGCGGCACTCGTGGCCGCCCGGGGCGAGCTGCCGGCCGGCGTCGGCTGGCGCATCGTCATGCACAACAAGATCCCGCTCGACCGTGGCCTCGGCTCGTCAGCAGCGGCGACGGTCGCCGGGGTCGTGGCCGGCAACGCCCTGCTCGGCGAGCCGCTCTCGAGCGCGGAGCAGCTCCGGCTGGCGTGCGAGATCGAGGGTCATCCGGACAACGCCGCGGCGGCACTCCTCGGCGGCTTCACGGTGAGCACCGTCACCCCCGACGGCGTGGAGGCCATCCGCTTCGACGCGCCGCGCGACCTGCGCGCGGTCCTCTTCATCCCGGACCTGCGCCTGGGGACCGAGGAGATGCGCCGGGCGTTGCCCGAACAGGTCCCGCTGCTCGACGCGGTCGCGAATCTCGGCGCCGTCGCGCTCGGCGTGGCGGGCATCGCGACCGGCCGCTACGACCTGCTGCGCTTCCTGACGGTCGACCGGATCCACGAGCAATACCGGGCCGCCGCCTATCCGCAGTTCCCCCTGATGATCGAGGCGGCGCGCGAGGCCGGGGCACTGGGCGCCTGCCTGTCCGGCGCGGGCTCCACGATCATCGCCTTCGTCGACTCGATGGCGGGCATCACCCGGGTCGAGGCGGCCTTCGGCGCCGCGGCGGCCAACGTCGACCTGCCCGGGCTGGTGGCGGTCGTCGAGCCGCGCAACATCGGCGCGAAGGTCGTCAGCCGGTCCTGAGCCGGCGCGGCTCAGCCGGTCGCGGTCGTCGAGCCGACGAACGCGAGGACCTTCGACCACGCAGCCGCACTCGCGTCGGCGAACTCGGTCGCCTTGCGATCGAAGAAGCTGTGGGGCGCGCCCGGGTAGCTGATGACCTCGTGCACGACGTCGGCCGCGTCGAGCGCCTGCTCGAATGCCGCGACGTGCTCGGGCGGGATGCCTGTATCGGCGCCGCCGAAGATCGCGAGCACGGGCGACTCGATCTGGCTCGCGACCTCGGTCGGCGCCGGCGCGTCGTTCCGCCACGGTCCCACAACCGTCCCGTACAGCCCGATGACGCCCGCCAGCCCGAGCCCGAGCGTTCCGGCCAGGTACGACATGCGGCCGCCCATGCAGAAGCCGATCGTGTAGATCGCGGACGGGGCCGCGCGATCGCCGTCCGGGGCTCGCAGCGCCGAGACACCGGCCCCGATGTCGGTCGCGATCCCGCCCCAGGTCGTGGCATTGACGTGGGGCATGTACTCGAACTCCTCGCCGCGTTCCTCACTGCTGGCCGTGCGGCCGAACCAGTCGATCGCCACGGCCTCGATGCCGCGTTCCGCGAAGCGCAGGGCCAGCTCCTCGTAGAACGGATGGAGGCCGCGAACGTCGGGCAGGATCACGATGCCCGCCCCGGTCGGCTCGGCGGGCCGCGCCCGGAACGCCGCAAGTCGGTTGCCATCCCCGGCTGTCAGGGTCACCCGTTCCGAGTCGAGCGCGCCGCCGGCGATCGGCGCGATGGGTGGCCGGCTGTCGAGATCGAAGCACATCGGTCGAGGTCCCTCCGGTGGGGTCTTGGTCCCTGCGGCACGGTGCGGCGCCGCGCCAATCAGAAGTACCGCGTGCGGCTAGGGGTCGTTATGCACATTGTGGAGCGAACGGACCACTCCTAGCGTGCGGCGCACGGGTGCTCAGAGCCTCCTTCGCCTCTCGACCGACGCACCCTTCGCGAGAGGCCACAGACGACATCAGGGGGGTCGCACGTGCAGGTCACCTCGCCCCGCAGGATGCGGACCGTCGCGCGCGGTCTGCCGGTCATCGTTCTTGTCTTGCTTGCCACGCTCGCCGCGGCACCCGCCGCGGCTGCCCACCACGCCACGGTCAGGGCCTCGGCCACGTGTGTCGACGGCCACTACGTCATCGACTGGCGCGCCCTGTCCTGGGTCGCCACCGACGGCACGACCAAGACCGGTGGATCCGCCGCTCCGTGGCGCGGCCTGAACCAGAAGCCGGGGATCACCGTCAGCTATCGCATCGGACGGTGGGGTCATCGCAACCTCGTCCCGGGCGTCCATACGCTCACTGCCGCCGCGACGACACCGGTCGTCGTGAACGGCAAGACCCACCAGTTCCCCTCGACGTCGGGCTCGTTCAACGTCCGCGGGAACGCCCGCGGCGAGCTCGTGTTGCGTCTGAAGGCCGGCCCGTGGGGCCCGAACCCCGCGAACGGCACGTACGCGTATCACCGATGGCACGAGGGCGCGTACGCCGTCCTCAAGCTCAAGGGCGACTGTGGGGGCTCGAACCCGCCGAACCCGCCCGCGCCGACCCCGACACCGATCACGACCCCGCCTCCGCCTCCGGCGGTCCCGGGCGCATCGGCGAACGCGGCGTGCGTCGGCACGGCGGCGGTCATCCGCGTCGGCCTGGCCAACACCAACGCCTCGGGCGGCAACTCCTTCGCATTCACGGTCAGCTCGCCGGCGACCGGCTCGAAGCCGAGCTTCAGCCAGGCGGTGACGGTCGCCGCCAACGGCTCGAGCTCGCTCGACGTCCCGGTCGACGAGAACGGCAGTCGCACGGTCACGGTCTCGGGCAGCGGGTTCTCGCAGTCCTTCACCAGGACGGGCGACTGCATCGACGACCCGCAGCCCGACGCGACCGCCATGCAGGTCTGCACCAACGGCGCCGGCGCGATCCGCGTCACGCTCACCAACGGCAACGACGCCGGCGGCGAGTCGGTCACGTTCACCGTCGCCTCGCCGGCCACCGGCTCCAAGCCGGCAGTCTCGACGGTCATCGCGCTGATCGGCGGCGACGTCCGAAACGTCGACGTGCCGGTCGATGAAGACACGGCTCGGACCGTCACGGTGAGCGCTCCGGGCATGTCGACGGCCTCGTTCACACGAACCATCGACTGCGATTCGCCGGCGCTGCCGAACTCATACGCGTTCAGCTTCTGCGACGGCACCGTCAGCACGATCGTCATGGGCATGCAGAACCAGAACGAACCCGGAGGCGCGTCCGTCACCTTCACGGTCCACGTGAACGGCGCCGGCACGCAGCCGGTCTTCGACCAGACGGTCGTCGTCGCCGGCGGCGTCAGCCAGGAGCTGAGCGTCATCGCCGACGAGGGCACCACGCGTGCCGGGTCCATCGCGGCCCCGGGCATGACCACCCGCCAGTTCAGCTTCGGAGCCGACTGCATCCCGTAGCGGCCATTTCCTTCCGCCCGGCCGGTCCCGACCACCGGCCGGGCGGTTTGCTGTCCGCCCCGTTTGGGACCGCCGATCTCGGGCGGTAGAATGCCCGCCGGATGCCTGCCCCCCTCGTCGTCCAGAAATACGGCGGCTCGTCGCTCGCCGACGCGGACCGGATCAAGCGTGTCGCCCGGCGGATCGCCCGCGAGCGCGCGGCCGGGAACGACCTCGTGGTCGCCGTGTCCGCGATGGGCGACACGACCGACGAGCTGCTCGGCCTCGCGGCGGCCATCACCGACGAGCCCGACCCGCGCGAGCTCGACGTCCTGCTCGCGACCGGCGAGCACCAGGCCGCGACCCTGCTGTCGATGGCCCTCCACGGACTCGGACTCCCCGCCATCAGCCTGAGCGGGCCGCAGGCCGGCATCACCACCGACGGCCGCTACGGCCGGGCCCGCATCGCGGGCGTCGAGCCGCGCCGCATCCGGGCCGAGGTCGAGGCGGGCAAGATCGTCATCGTGGCGGGCTTCCAGGGCCAGGGCACCGGCCAGGACGAGATCACGACGCTCGGCCGAGGCGGCACGGACACGACCGCGGTCGCCCTCGCCGTCGCCCTCAAGGCCGGCCGCTGCCAGATCTTCACCGACGTCCGCGGCATCTACACCGCCGACCCGCGCCTCGTGCCGGCCGCCCGGCAGCTGCCGGTCATCGGCTACGAGGAGATGCTCGAGCTCGCCCACCAGGGCGCCCAGGTCATGCAGGTCCGCGCCGTCGAGCTGGCCTGGGTCAACGACGTCATCATCGAGGTCCTCAGCTCGTTCGAGGACGCCCCCGGCACGCTCATCAGGGAGGACCCGCTCGTGGAGCAGCGCAACAAGGTCCGCGGCCTCGCCCACGACCGGAACGTCGCGAAGGTCACGATCGTGAACGTGCCCGACCGGCCGGGCGTGGCCAAGGCCATCTTCGAGCCGCTCGCGGAGGCGGGCGTGAACATCGACATGATCGTCCAGAACGTCGGGCACGGCGGCTCGACCGACATGTCGTTCACGGTCCCGCGGGTCGAGCTCGCCCGGTGCAAGAAGGTGCTCGAGCCGCTCGTGCGCGAGCTCGGCGCGCGCGAGCTCACGACGGACGCGTCGGTCGGCAAGGTCTCGATCGTCGGGGCCGGGCTGCACAACGCGCCCGGCTACGCCGCCCGGATGTTCGGGGTCCTCGCCGACGCCGGCGTCAACATCGAGATGATCTCGACGTCCGAGGTGCGCATCACCTGCATCGTCGCCGAGGACGAGCTGGAGACGGCCCTGCGGGCGCTCCACGACGCCTTCGAGCTCGAGCGGCCCGAGACCGTCGACGTCGCCGCGGCCGGCTGAGCGGGCAGGCGCACGTCGCGATGAACCGATTCCTGGCCCGGTCGCAGCGATTCCCGAGCGTCGGCTCGACGAACGACGTCGTGCGCGACTGGCTGGCCGACGGGACCCCGGAGGTCTGCCTGGCCATCGCCGACGAGCAGACGGCGGGTCGTGGCCGGGAGGGCCGCGCGTGGGTGGCACCGGCCGGCGCCTCGCTCCTGCTCTCGCTCGGCTTCCGGCCGACGTGGCTGGCGCCCGAGCGCGTCTGGCAGCTGGCCGCGGTCGCCTCGCTCGCGATGGCCGACGCGGCCGAGACGGTCGCCGGCCTGGATGGCGGGAGCATCCGCCTGAAGTGGCCGAACGACCTCGTCGTGGAGGCGGGCGGCACGACCGCGCGCAAGCTGGCCGGGGTGCTCGGCGAGACCAGCGGCCTCGGGACGCGCGATCCACGCGCGATCATCGGGCTGGGCATCAACGCGGACTGGCGCGCGGCCGACTTCCCGCCCGAGCTGGCCCCGACGATGACATCGCTGCGTGAGGCCTCGCTTGGGCGCCCGGTCGACCGGATCGCCTTGGCGGCCGAGTTCGTTGCCGGCCTGCAGGGGCGCATCGGGTCGCTCCGGGGCGGCCGGTTCGATGCCGACGGCTGGACGGCACGGCAGCTGACGACCGGCCGGGTCATCCGCATCGACCGGCCCGACGGCACGGCCTGGACCGGGCGCGCGACCGGCGTCGACGCCACGAGTGGCGCCCTGCTCGTCGAGGATCCGGACGCGCCGGCCGGCGATCGCCCCGTGCTGGTCGGCGAGGTCGCGCACGTCCGGCTGGCCGCCGCCGCCACGAGCGCGGTGTAACGCCATGGCCCGTCCGGCATTGAGGAGAGTAGGCCGACCGGAGGAGGTCGGGCGCCGGCACGTCGTCCATCTCGATCGGGATCGCCCGCTCGTGGAGGCGGCGCAGGCCGACCCGACACGGTTCGAGGCCCTCTATCGGAAGTACGTGGCCCAGGTGTACAGCTACGCCGTCTATGAATTGCGCGACCGGCACGACGCCGAGGACGCCACCGAGCGCACGTTCCTCGCCGCCCTGACCCACCTCGGCCGGTTCGAGGAGAGGGCCAGGCCCGAGGATGGCGAGGGCGCGTCCACGTTCCGCGTGTGGCTCTTCCAGATCGCCCGCAACGTCGTGGCCGAACGCCGTCGCCAGGCGCGTCGCCGGCCCGAGGCGCCGCTCGAGGCCGCCGAAGGCGTCGCCGATGCGCTCGACCTCGAGGCCGACGTGACCCGCCGCGACGAGGCCCGGGCCGCCCTGGGCGCCATCGGCCGGCTGCCCGGCGACCGACGACAGGCTCTCGTCATGCGCTTCGTCGAGGAGATGTCCACCGCCGAGATCGCCGGGGTCCTCGGTCGGTCCGAGGGCGCCGTCCGGGTGCTCATCCACCGCGCCCTGCGGAGCGTCGCGCGCGACCTCGACGAGGGGGCCCGGTGACCCTGCCGTCGAGCGGACGGGAGGGGAGCGAGATCGAGGCCCTCGTCACCGACCGCTATCTCGACACGCTCCTCGCCGCACCGGCCCCGATGGCCGTCGTGCCCCCCGAGCTCGAGCCCGATGACGGCCTGCGGGCCATCGCCGACCGCCTCGCCCGGCTGCCACGGATCCACCCCTCCTTCCGGTTCGAGGAGGCGCTCTCGGCGAGGCTGACCGCGGCGGCGCTCGCCCGCCGGCTCCCGGCGGCCGCGGGCGCGGAGGGCTCCGTCATCGCGCTCGGCCGCGACTCCGGCGCCGGGATCGATGGATGCGGACCTGTCGGCGTACATCGGGGGCCAGCCGATGGACGACGACCGCGGACCTCGTCCGGCCCCTGCTCATCGGCGGCGCGCTGACCTCCGCGGCCCTCTCGCTCGCCGGGGCGGCCTACGTCGCGTGGCGTCTGCGCCGGCCGGTCGGGACCCCGATGGTGCGCGCGGTCCGGGCGGTCGCCCGGACGAGGCTGACCTGATGCCGCTCAAGCTGCCCTCGTTCCGCGCCCGGCGCGACGCGTATCCCACGGACCTGTGGACCAAGTGTCCCTCGTGCGAGACGCAGATCTTCAACAAGCAGCTCGACAAGGCGCTCCGCGTCTGCCCGACATGCGGCCACCACTTCCGCCTGTCCGCGGCCTCTCGGCTGGACCTGCTGCTCGACCCTGAGACATGGCTCGAGCGCGACGCCGGCCTCCAGTCGGTGGACGCGCTCTCGTTCGTCGACCAGAAGGCCTACCCGGATCGCCTCGTGGCGGCCCAGGCCGCGACCGGGATGCGCGACGCCGCCTTGTGGGGGACCGGGTCGATGGGCGGCCACGCCATCGCGATCTGCGTCATGGACTTCGGGTTCATGGGCGGCTCGATGGGCGCGGTCGTCGGCGAGAAGGTGACCCGCGCCGCGGAGCACGCGCTCGCGAGCCGGGTCCCGCTCGTGGTCGTGAGTGCCTCGGGCGGCGCGCGGATGCAGGAGGGCACGCTCGCGCTGATGCAGCTGGCCAAGACGCTCGCGGCGATCGAACGCCTGCGGGCCGCCGGCGTGCCGTTCATCTCGCTGCTCTCGGACCCCACGACCGGTGGCGTGTTCGCGTCCTTCGCCGCGGTCGGCGACGTCAACATCGCCGAGCCGAACGCGCTCATCGGGTTCGCCGGCGCGCGCGTCCAGGCCGGCACGATCGCCCAGGAGCTGCCGGCCGGCTTCCAGCGCGCCGAGTTCCTGTTCAGCCACGGCTTCATCGACCGCGTCGTGGCGCGACCGGCGCTCCGCGACGAGCTGATCGGCCTGCTCCGGCTGCTCCCCGCCGGCAACGGCGAGGCGGTCGTCGAACCCGCCGAGGAGGACGTGCCGGCCTTCCGCCCGCTGTCGTTCCTCTCGACGCTCGCGGACCGGGTCGGCGAGCTGGCTAGCAGCGACGGCAGCGCGAGCGCGGACACGACGGCCACGAACGGGCCCTCGACCAACGGCGCCGGGGCCGGCCTTGCCGCCATCGCCGACGGGCCGTCCGACGGCGCCTGGACGCGGGTCCAGCTGGCGCGCAACCTGCGACGGCCGCGGACGCTCGAGTTCGTCGACGCGATGACCGACGAGTTCATCGAACTCCACGGCGACCGCCTGTTCGGCGACGACGAGGCGATGGTCACGGGCCTCGCCCGGCTCGACGGCCGGCCGGTCGCGGTCATCGGGCAGCAGAAGGGCGCCGACACCGACGAGAACATCCGGCGCAACTTCGGGATGCCGCACCCCGAGGGCTACCGCAAGGCGATGCGGATCATGGAGCTCGCCGAGCGCTTCGGGCTGCCGGTCGTCACGTTCGTGGACGTCCCGGGCGCACATCCGGGCCCCGAATCCGAGGAACGCGGCATCGCCGAGGCGATCGCCCGGTCCGTGGCCCTCATGACCCGCCTGCGCACCCCGATCGTGGCGGTCATCACAGGGGAGGGCGGCTCGGGCGGGGCGCTGGCCATCGCGGTCGGCGACGTCGTCATCGCCCTCGAGAACGCGGTCTACTCGGTCATCAGCCCCGAGGGCTGTGCCGCGATCCTGTGGCGGACGTCGGACGAGGCGCCCGCCGCCGCGGCCGCGATGCGCATGACGGCCGCGGAGCAACATGAGCTCGGCGTCATCGACATCGTCGTCGCCGAGCCGGCCGAGGGCGCGCACACGGACCCGGCCGAGACCGCGCGGCGGCTGCGGGCCATCATCGTCGACCGGCTGACGGCCCTGTCGGCCATGACGATCGACGAGCTCGTCGAGGCCAGGTACCGACGCTACCGGGCTCTGGGGTCCTACACTGAGGCCGAGCTGCCGGAGATGCCGCCAGCGTCGGCCCGCGGGCTCGGGGACCGCCTGCGCGACCTGTTGGATCCTGGCCGGCGAACCGTCGGCGGCGCCGTCGGCTCGTGGACGCGCGACGAGCCACCCGCGCGCGAGGAGGTCTAGCGAGTGTCCGATCCGTCCCCGACCGAGCGCCGCGCCGTGCGAGGCGCCGCCGAGCGAGCGGCCGACCACGCCAGCATCGACCGCCTCGCGACCGAGCTGCTGCCCTCGCTGATGGCGAAGCTGGCGGCGACCGGCCTCGGCGAGCTCGAGGTCCGCGAGGGCGCCTGGAAGGTGCGGCTGCGCCGCCCCGTGGATGGCGCGCCGGGCCGCGAGCGCAAGGCCGAGCGATCCGGTCGGAGCGCGGGCGGACATGGACATGCGGGCGGCGCGACCGGCCTCACCCCGGTCGGGCCCGGTCGGGACGAGCGTGACGGGCGAGACGGCCATGCCGGTGCCGACAGCCGGCGCGTCGTCGCCACCTCACCGGCGGTCGGCATCTTCCAGCCCCGTCAGGAGACCAAGACGGGCACACGGGTGCGCGCCGGTGACCGACTCGGCGGCATCGACGTGCTCGGCGTCTCCCAGGAGGTCGTCGCCCCGGTCGATGGCGTCGTCGGCGCCAGCCTGGTCGAGTCGGGCGACGCGGTCGAGTACGGCCAGGAGCTGATCGTCATCGAGCTGGCCATGGCGCCGGCCTCGGACGGCTGAGCGTGTTCCGCAAGATCCTCATCGCCAACCGCGGCGAGATCGCGCTCCGGATCCTGCGCGCCTGCCGGGAGCTGGGCGTCGAGGCGGTCATCGCCTACAGCGAGGCGGATCGCGACTCGCTCCCTGTGCTGCTCGCCGACGAGGCCATCTGCATCGGTCCCGCCGATGCCACGCGGTCGTACCTGTCGGCGCCGGCGGTCATCTCGGCGGCGCTCGTGACCGGATCCGATGCCATCCACCCGGGCTACGGCTTCCTCTCGGAGGACGAGGCCTTCGCGGAGGTCGTCGCCGCGCACGGGCTGACGTTCATCGGGCCATCGGCCGGCGTGCTGGAGCGCTTCGCGAGCAAGGAGGGCACCCGCCGACTGCTCGGCGAACACGGCCTGCCGACGATCCCCGGCTCCGACGGCATGCTGCGCGACGACATGCACGCGCTCGGCGAGGCGGAGCGGATCGGCTATCCGGTCCTCATCAAGCCCTCGGCCGGGGGCGGTGGCAAGGGCATGCGCATGGTCCGCACCCCACGCGAGCTCGAATCGGCCCTGCGGGTCTGCCGGTCCGAGGCGAAGGCGGCCTTCGGCGACGATTCGCTCTACCTGGAGAAATGGCTCGACGAGAACCGCCACGTCGAGGTCCAGGTCGCTGTCGATCGCTACGGCCACGGGGTCCACCTCGGCGAGCGCGACTGCTCGGTCCAGCGGCGCCACCAGAAGATCCTCGAGGAGGCGCCGACGCCGGCCCTGTCCGAGGCGGCCCGCGCCGACCTCGCCGAACGTGCCATCAAGGCGTCGGTCTCGGCCGGCTACGAGAACGTCGGCACGCTCGAGTTCCTCGTGGACCGGACCGGCAACTTCTACTTCATCGAGATCAACTGCCGGGTCCAGGTCGAGCACCCGGTGACGGAGATGCTCACCGGCATCGACCTCGTCACGACACAGATCCGGATCGCGGCCGGGGAGCCCCTCGGCTTCAGCCAGGCCGACGTCACGTTCAACGGCCACGTCATCGAGTTCCGGATCAACGCCGAGGACCCATCGGAGGAGTTCCGGCCGGGCGCCGGCGTCGTCGAGCGATACCACGCCCCGGGGGGGCCGGGCGTGCGCATGGACTCGCACCTGTACACCGGCTACGAGGTCCCGCCCTACTACGATTCGCTCCTGGGCAAGCTCCTCGTCTGGGGTCCGGACCGGGCGACCGCCATCGCCCGCGGACGCGTCGCGCTCGACGAGCTGGTCGTCGACGGCCTGGTCACGAACGTGGCCATCCACCGGGCCCTTCTCGCCAACGAGAGCTTCCTCGAGGGCAAGTTCACGACCAACCTGCTGGACCGCGTCGGGGGCGCCGCGATCCTGGCGGCCGCCGCCCGAGCGTGATCGCCGATCCCGCGCCGCGATGCAGACCTGCACACACCCCGTCGCTCGGCGCGACCGCGAGCGGCCAGACTTGACGCTCACATGACCTGGAGCCGCCGATGACCGACGCCCCGACCGACGCCATGACCGACGCCCCGACCGGGGCGGCTGCGGCCGCGCCGACGACGATCCACTCGTCCCGGGAGATCGAGGCGCTGATCCCGCATCGCTGGCCGTTCCTGCTCGTGGACCGGATCGTCGAGTACGACGCGGCCGCGCAGCGCATCGTCGGGCTCAAGGCCGTGACCGCAACGGAGTGGTTCTTCGGCGGCCACTTCCCGGGGCTGCCGGTCATGCCCGGCGTCCTCCAGGTCGAGGCGCTCGCCCAGACGATGGCCGTGTACGTCGCCAAGCAGCCCGGCTTCGGCGACCGGATCGGGCTCTTCGCGGGCATCGACGAGACGCGCTTCAAGCGCATCGTCGTGCCGGGCGACACGCTCCGCCTCGAGGTCACGATGGAGAAGCTCGGCGGCCGGTTCGGACGCGGCCGGGGGATCGCGAGCGTCGATGGCGAGGTCGCCTGCCAGACGACCATCTCGTTCATCATCCCGGGCGAGGGGGCGCTGCGGTGACGCGCATGGCGATCCTCTCCGACGTCCACGGCAATGCCGTCGCGCTCGACGCCGTGCGCAAGGCGATCCGGTCCGCCCGGCCGGACGTCGTGGGTGTCGGCGGCGACCTCGTGTTCAACGGACCCGACCCGGCCGCCGTCGTCGACACGCTGCGCGAGATGGAATCCGACGGGGCCATGATCGTGTCGGGCAACACGGACATCGCGGTCGCCGACTTCGACTACGCGGCGGCGTTCCCGTGGATGACCGACGGGGTCCCCGACACGTTGCGCGAGGCGGCCGAGTGGGCCCACGACGCCCTCGGCGACGAACGGGTCGCCTGGCTTCGCCGACTCCCGGCCGAGCGCCGGATCCACGCTGAGGACGGCACGATGGTCCTGCTGTGCCATGCGTCGCCGGGATCGCAGACCGCCGGCTTCGACCAGGTCCTCGATGCCAACGTCACCCTCGAGCGGGCCGCCCGCACCGAGGCCCGCGTCATCGCCTGCGGCCACACCCACCTGCCCGAGGTGCGCGACCTCGGCTGGAAGCTCATCGTCAACGACGGGTCGGCCGGCTACGTCTTCGACGGCGACCCGACGGCGTCGTGGGCGCTGATCGACTGCGTCGAGGGCGAGGTCACCACCGAGATCAAGCGGACCGAGTTCGACACGCTCGACGGTCGCCAACGCGATCTCCGAACGCGGCCTGCCGGGCGACGTCTACCGGGCCGCCACGGTCCGCACGGGCAAGCTCGTCCGATGAGCGACCGCCGCCGCGTCGTCGTGACCGGGATGGGCGCGCTGACCGCGCTCGGCAACGACGTGGCCTCCACCTGGGAGGGTCTCGTCGCCGGCCGGTCCGGGGTGCGGACCATCGACTCGTTCGATCCGTCCCGCCTGAGCTCCCGCGTCGCCGCCGAGGTGCGCGACTTCGACGCGAGCCACGTGCTCGACCGCAAGGACCTGCGCCGGACCGATCGATACATCCAGTTCGGCCTTGTCGCGGCGCGCCAGGCGCTCGACCAGGCGGGCCTCCCGGAACGCTTCGAGGGCGAGCTCGCCGAGCGGACCGGCGTCATCCTGGGCACGGGCCTCGGCGGCGTCGGGACGCTGATCGACGGGTTCTCGATCAATGCGCTGCGCGGCCCAGACCGGATCAGCCCGTTCCTGATCCCGATGGGCATCCCGAACATCGGGGCCGGCCAGATCGCGATCAACTTCGGGATGACCGGGCCGAACTTCACGACCGTGTCCGCGTGCGCGACCGGCGGCCACGCCCTTGGCGAATCGTCGGAGATCATCCGGCGCGGGGACGCCGACATCATGGTCGCCGGCGGCGCCGAGGCCGGCATCTACGAGGCTCTCGTCGGTGGGTTCGCCTCGATGCGCGCGCTGTCCACCCGGAACGACGACCCCGAGGGCGCATCACGGCCATTCGACGGCGGACGCGACGGGTTCGTCATCGGGGAGGGAGCCGGGGTCGTGGTCCTCGAGGCGCTCGAGCACGCCGAGGCCCGCGGCGCGGCGATCCTCGCCGAGCTCGTCGGCTACGGTGCGACCGCTGACGCCTCGCACATCACGCTGCCGGCGCCAGGCGGGATCGGCGCGGTGCGGGCCGCGCGACGGGCGCTCGAAAAGGCCGGGCTGACGCCTGCCGACATCGACCACGTGAACGCCCACGCGACCTCGACGCCCGAGGGCGACAAGGCCGAGCTCCAGGCGATGAAGACGATCCTGGGCGACGATGCCGGCCGCGTCTCGATCACGGCCAACAAGAGCATGCTCGGCCACACGCTTGGGGCGGCGGGCGCGATCGAGGCCATCGTGACGGTCATGACGATCCGTGACGGATGCGTGCCGCCGACGATCAACCTGGTGGACCCCGACCCGGAGGCCGAGGGTCTCGACCTCACGCCGAACCGGGCCGCCCGACAGGACGTCCGGACCGCGATCAGCAACTCGTTCGGGTTCGGGGGCCAGAACACGGCCCTGATCTTCCGGCGGTGGGATGCATGACCGACGACACGAGCCGGCCGGCCGGTCCGCCTGACGAGGCTGCCGCCGCCGCAGCCGCGCCTACGCCCGAGCCGACGCCGCGTGACGATGCCGACGTCCAGCTCCTGGGCCTCATCGACCGTCTGGCCGACCTGCTCGACCGCTCCGACCTCGCCGAGCTCGAGGTGGAGGCGGGCGGGACCGGGCTCGTGCTGCGCAAGCCGTCGGCGGTCCAGGCCGCCCCGGGCGCCGGGGTGCCGGCCGCAGCCTCGCCCGCCGCAGCCGGCACCCCCGGCGAGCCGCAGACCGCGGGTCGCGACCCGGCCGCGCTGGCACGCCCATCGGTCAAGGCGCCGCTGACCGGGATCTTCTATGCCTCGCCCGCACCGGGATCCGGGCCGTACGTGCAGGCCGGCGGGGAGATCGCGGTCGGGCAGATCGTCGGTCTCATCGAGGCCATGAAGCTGTTCAACGAGATCAAGTCGGACCTTGCCGGCCGCGTGATCCGGGTCATCCCCGAGAGCGGCACGCTGGTCAAGGCCAAGCAACCCCTGGTGGAGGTGGAGCCGCTGTGAGTCAGGTCCCGCGCTACGCCCACGTCACGGGCTGGGGCCGCTATGCCCCTTCGCAGGTGCTGACGAACCACGACCTCGAGAAGATGGTCGACACGTCCGACGAGTGGATCGTGAGCCGGACCGGGATCCGCGAGCGGCGGGTGGCGGCAGCCCACGAGACAACCGCGTCGATGGCGTCGGTCGCCGCGATGCGGGCGATCCGGACGGCCGGCATCGAACCCGACGAGATCGACCTGATCCTGCTCGCGACGCTCACCCCCGACTACTGGATGCCCTCGACGGCCGCGCTCGTCAAGGAGGCCATCGGCAACACGCGCGCCGCCGCGATGGACGTCGCGGCCGCCTGCTCGGGCTTCGTGTACGCGTACTCGACCGCGCACGCCTACATCACGAGCGGGCTGGCCAAGCACGTGCTGGTCATCGGGGCGGAGCTGCTGACCCGGTTCCTCGACTACACGGACCGGAACACCTGCATCCTGTTCGGCGACGGAGCCGGCGCGGTCGTGCTCTCGGCGTCGGACGAGCCCGGCGGCAGCGTCGGCATCGAGCTCACGACCGAGCCCCAGGGCGCCTACATGATCTGGCTGCCGGCGGGCGGGGCGAAGAGCCCGCCGTCGGCCGAGACCATCGCGCGGGGCGAGCACTACATCCGGATGGAGGGCAAGGAGACCTACCGGTTCGCCACGCGGACCCTCGCCTCGACTGCGCTTGCCGCGATCCAGCGAGCCGGGCTGGAGCCCGCCGACATCGACCTGTTCATCCCGCACCAGGCCAACATCCGGATCATCGAGGCGGTCGCGAAGGGCCTGGACCTGCCGATGGAGCGGATGTTCGTCAACCTCGACAAGTACGGGAACACCTCGGCCGCGTCCGTGCCGATCGCCCTCGCCGAGGCCGTCAACGGCGGCCGCATCAAGGTCGGCGACCGGATCATCCTCGTCGCGTTCGGAGCCGGCTTCACGTCCGGCGCGGTCGCCATCGAGTGGACGGCCGACCCCGCTCGCGGGATCGCCGGCGACGCCGCGGTCCAGCCCGACGATGTCCACGTGCGCATGCCGGTCGACTGGGACTCGGTCGACCCGATCCCGGACGCGCTCGCGGCGCTGATGGCCCAGCCGGGGCCGGTCGACGTGCCGCTCGACGACGTCGTCCCGGGCGAGCCCGAGCCGAGGGAGAGGAAGGTCCACGCATGATCGACCTGACGGGCAAGGCGGGACTCGTGACGGGCGGCTCGCGCGGCATCGGGCGGGGGATCGTGACCCGGCTCGCGACCCAGGGCGCGGACGTGGCGTTCACGTATCGCGGCAACGAGACGGCCGCGGCCGAGACGGTGGCGATCGTCGAGGGTCTCGGCCGCAAGGCCGTCGCGATCCAGGGCGACGTGCGCGATCCGGCCTCGGCCGAGGCGGCGGTCAAGGCCGCCATCGATGCCTACGGGCGTGTCGACATCCTCGTCAACAACGCGGGCGTCACCCGCGACGACCTCATCATGCGGATGAGTGAGGAGGCCTGGCGCGAGGTCCTCGAGACGAACCTGTTCGGGGCGTTCTGGATGACCAAGGCGGTCACCCGGCCGATGCTGAAGGCGCGCGCCGGGCGGATCGTCAACATCACGTCCGTGTCCGGCCAGGCCGGCCAGATGGGCCAGGCCAACTACAGCGCCGCGAAGGCCGGCCTGATCGGCCTGACGAAGGCGACGGCCCGTGAGCTCGCGTCCCGGGGCATCACGGTCAACGCGGTCGCGCCGGGCTTCGTCCTGACCGAGCTGACCCAGGATCTGCCGCAGCCGCTCCTCGACGAGATCACCAGCCGCACGCCGCTCGGCCGCTTCGGGACCGCCGAGGAGGTCGCGAGCGCCGTCGCGTTCCTCGCATCCGACGACGCCGCCTACATCACGGGCCAGGTCCTGGCCGTGGACGGCGGCCTCGTTATGATGTGACCCGAGGCGGATGCCCAAAGGTCCTGCGACGCGGCTTACGGGTCCCTCGAGGAGGCCGCCAGTCCCTTCAGCCGGTCGAGTTGCTCCCAGTGTGCCGCGGTCCGCTCCCTGCCGACCGGGGTCAGCGAGGCGCTGGTATTGGGGCGCTTGCCGACGAATGACTTCTCGATCCGGACCAAGCCGGCTTCTTCCAGCTTGGTCAGGTGGCTCGAGAGGTTGCCTTGGGTGAGACCGGTCGTGCGCTGCAGGAACACGAAGTCGGCGGCGCGCACCGAGGACAGGACGGTCAGGATCGCGAGGCGGGCCGGCTCGTGGATGAGTCGATCGAGGACGAGCTCGTCGCTACCCTCCGACATGGGTGCCCTCGAGCCGGTTGCCGGTCGGCACCGCGAGTGAGCGCGCAAGGACACGCTGGTCGAGCAGCCCGGAGGCGATCGTGACCAGCCCGAGCGGGATCATCGCCAGCGCGTCGCGGTCCACCCCGAGTCCGCCCCAGATCGGCAGCAGGCCGGCAACGAAGACGGCACCCCAGATGACGAGGTGGTGCGGCCGCAGGCCGACGAGGATCGCGTAATAGGCCAGGGTCGCGAGCGCGAAGGCCGAAACGTAGATGCACTGCGGTCCGTCGGGCGACCAGAACAGCGCCTCGTTCGCGCCGACGAACAGGACCACGATCCAGGCACCGATCGCGATGGCCTGGCGGATGACCCGGTCGCGGGTCGGGGTGACCGAGCCATAGTGGTCGCGGTAGTAGCGAGCGATCAGCAGGGAGACGCCCCCGGCCAACCCGAGGCCGCCCAGGATGAGGGCGATCGCTCCGATGCCGGTGGGCCGACTCTGCAGGTTCGAGATCCCTGCCACGATGATCCCGATCCCCAGTGGGATCGTCCAAAGCCCCTGCAGGTATGGGTAGTCGGCCGCTGCCGACTCGAGGTGTCGTCGTTCCATCGTTTTCGCCTTCTTCCAAACTGGTTGACGTGGCAAACCATAGTGATGGCGGCGATCGATGTCAACTAGTTTGTCAGACAGAGTGTACAAGTCGAAGATGGTCAGTGGCCTGTGTCGATCTTTTGAGCACCCGGTGCAACGAGACGGACCGTTCTGGCGTCACATGCGTAGAACCGGTCTCCGGCCGTGGCCGCGGACCATTCCGGGGGCCGAACCGTTCCCCCCTGCCCGAACGGCCGCACGGTCATCTCATGCTAGACTCGCGCCGCTTTGCGTGACCCAGACACGGAGGGTCGGCAACGCCGATCTCCGTCCATCGCGACCTTCCTCTCCTTCCTGTGGCCCGGTCTCGGACAGTGGTATGCCGGGTCCGGTCGGAGCGCCGTCATCTTCGCCTTGCCGGTCGTGGCCGTGGCGCTGGTGGCGCTCGTCCAGGCGGCGGGCGGTGCGGCCAGCATCTTCCTGAGCCTCATCGACTCCTCGACGGCGCTGACGATCCTGGTCCTGATCGGCCTGCTCGGGCTCTGGCGCATCATCGCGATGGGCGACGCCCTGACCACGTCCGACCGCGGCCGCTCATGGCGCCGACCGCAGCCCGTGGCGATCTTTGCCGGCCTCGCCCTCGTGGTGGTCGTGACGCACGTCGCGGCCGCGGGCTGGGTGTGGCGGTTCTATGACGCCGGCTCGCACATCTTCGTCGCCCAGGAGGGCCCGGACGTCGGCGGTCCCACGCCCGATCCGAGTGCGACCAGCCCGACGTCGGGGTACGTCGCGAGCCCGGCGGCCACGCCCGAGACCCGCGAGTCGCGCATCAACTTCCTGCTGACCGGCATCGACTCGTCCGAGACGCGCACGCACGCGCTGACCGACACGCTCATGGTCGTGAGCGTCGATCCCGAGACCGGCAAGGTCGCGATGGTCAGCTTCCCGCGCGACATCGCCCGCTTCCCGCTGTCGAACGGCAAGACCTTCGTCGGCAAGATCAACGGCCTGATGACCTACGCGAACAACCACAAGAAGGAGTTCCCCGAGGGCGGCCTCCCGACGCTCGTCAAGGAGCTCGGCTTCCTGCTCGGGATCCCGATCCACTACTACGCGTCCGTGGACCTCGAAGGGTTCTCGAAGATGATCGACCGGGTCGGCGGGGTCACGATCGACAACCCGCGGGCCATCGACGATCCCTTCTACGGCGGCTGGACCGACAAGCGCGTGGGCTTCCACCTCACGAAGGGCAAGCACAAGCTCGACGGCGAGACCGCACTCGCGTACGTCCGCTCGCGCAAGGGCGTCGGCGACAGCGACTTCTCGCGCGCGCGGCGCCAGCAGCAGCTGCTCGTCGCGCTCGAGCAGAAGCTGACGGACCCCAGCATGCTCCCGAAGCTGCCGGACATCCTCAACGACGCCAAGGACGCGCTGGTGACGAACTTCCCGCCCGACCGGCTCAGCGACATGCTCACGGTCGCGCAGCGGGTGGACGACAAGAACATCACCCGCAAGGTCCTCAACTCGATCACGACCCGGCCGCCGCTCAGCACGACCGGCGGGATCTACCTGCTCAAGCTCGACATGAAGAAGCTGGCCAAGCTCTCGGTGGACCTGTTCGGGGAGGACAGCCGCTACTACGTGCCGCCTGCGGCCTCGGGCGCATCGCCGTCGCCCGCCGCCCCGTAGGCGTCGCTCAGCGACCCTCGCCGGCGAGGACGGCCGGGATGGTCCTGACCATGATCTTGAGGTCCAGCCACAGCGACCAGCGGTCGATGTAGTCGAGGTCGAGTCGCACCCACCGGTCGAAGTCGGCCTCCCGGCGGGCCGCGACCTGCCACAGCCCGGTGATGCCTGGCTTCATCGAGAGGCGTCGGCGGTGCCAGATGTCGTAGTCGAGGACCTCGCTCGGCAGCGGCGGGCGTGGCCCGACAAGGCTCATCTCGCCGCGCAGCACGTTCCAGAGCTGCGGCAGCTCGTCGATGCTCGTGCGGCGGAGCCAGCCGCCGGTCCGGGTCAGCCGCGGGTCGTCGGTCAGCTTGAAGGCCGGGCCACGGATCTCGTTGAGGGCCTCCAGCTCGCTCAGCTGGTCCTCGGCGTCGGGCACCATCGTGCGGAACTTGACCACCTGGAACGGCCGGCCGTGCAGGCCGACGCGCTCCTGGCGGAAGAACACCGGCGCCCCGTCGCGCAGGCGGATGGCCAGCGCCACGAGCAGCAGGACCGGGCTCAGGACCACCAGCCCGATCAGCGCGAGCAGGACGTCGATGGCGCGCTTGGCGATCATGCCGAGCGTCCGGTCCGGGCCGTACACGAGCGACAGGACGGAAACCCCTTCGAACTCCTCGAGGCGGCCGCCGGGCAGCATCAGGCCGGGCTCGACCATCGGGATGCGCACGACCCGGCCTTCGTCCTCGCACAGGCGCGCGATCGGTTCGACCATCGCGTGGTCCGCGGCGGCCAGGCAGATCGCGACCTCGTCGACGACCGCGCCGTGGAGGATCGCCTCGATCTCGTTGAGCTCGCCCAGGACCGGTCGCCGGACGTGCCCGTCGTCGCCGCTCGCCCGGTCCGCGGGCCCGGCGAGGTAGCCGATCGGCTCGCAGGCCGAGCTCGATGTGGCGGGCCATCAGGTCGGCGAACGTCTCGGCCTGGGGGTTCGCGCCCACGATGAGCATGTACCGGGTGTTGCGCCCCGAGGCCCGCATGTTGAGGAAGATGACGCGGATGACGTTCCGGCCGGCGATCGTCGAGCAGGGCCTGGGACGGGAAGAGCAGGACCAGGAACAGCCGGCTGACGTTCGGGAGCTTGAACAGGAACAGCGCGGTGAAGACGACCACCGCGAGCAGACAGCACCGCGAAGAGAACGTCGAGCGCCTCGCGTCGCCTCGACCAGCGGACCCGCAGCCGGTACAGGCCCTGGATCCAGAGGACGGCGACCAGCGAGATGCCGTAGAGCAGGGCCGCGAGCCGGCCGTCGATCCCGGCCGTCGCCCACGTCGCCTGCCAGGCGTCGGGACCGAACCGGATCATCGACAGGCCGATGAACAGCGCGATCGCAGTGATCGCGTCGGCGAGCATCAGGGCGAGATGCAGGGCCGCGGCGTGACGACGGATCAGGTCCGAGTCCTCCACGAGCGCGTGAGTCGCATCGGATTGTACTGCCCCGTCCCGGTCGGTCCATCCTGGTCACGCGGGCCGGGGACCATCGTACGGGTGTTCGTTCTGGGGAGGTCTGGTACGGTCTAGGCATGGGGAAGATCGCGGCTGCCTGGGCCGCCATGTCATCCGCCGCCCGGGCCGTAGCGATCGGCGGCCTCGCGCTGCCGCTCATCCTGGTCGTCACGGTGGCCGCCCTTGCGGTCGGCGTCGCACCGGCTCCGAGCGCGAAACCCGGCCCGACGCCGCCTCCGGTAGCGGCGCTGCCGACCGACGCACCGCCCAGTCCGTCGTCCTCGCCGTCGTTCGCCCCGAGCGTGGGGCCGTCCGGGAGCGCATCCGCCCCGCCGTCCCTCGCGAACGTCGCCGACCCGCTGCTGGGCACCGACGGCCGCCTGACGGTGCTGCTGCTCGGATCCGACTACCGGCCCGCCCACCCCGGCAACCGGACCGACGCGATGATGGTCGTCTCGGTCGACCCGACGACCGGCCGGTCCGCGGCGTTCAGCGTGCCGCGCGACATCGTCGACTTCCCGTTGCCCGGCCGCGGGCAGCTACGCGCCACAGGTCAACGGCCTGTACCAGTACCTGCAGTCACGGACGAACCGCGGCGCTGCCAACACGATGGCGGCCTTCGAGCGCGCGTTCGACATCGAGATCGACAACTACGTGCTTCATCGGCTTCCAGGGCGTGACCGGGCTCGATCAGCGCCGTCGGCGGCGTCGATGTCCGACTGCAGAGCCCTACTACGACCCCTATTACTGGGTGAACAGCCACACGCGCGGCTGGGGCCTGCCGGCCGGCAAGAGCCACCTCAACGCCCAGCGGGCGCTGATCTTCGCCCGCAGCCGCAAGGGCGACAGCGACTTCGTCGCGCGCCGTCGCCAGCAGCTGCTCGTGATGGCCGCGTTCGACAAGGTGCGCAAGCGCGGCCTCGACGACCTCCCGAAGCTCATCACGGTCCGCCAAGGACAGCGTCCGGACCGACCTGCCGCTGTCGCGCGCGAACGACCTGTTCAAGCTCTACAGGAGGTCGACCTCAAGAAGGCCAAGCGGGCCGTCTTCGGGCCGAAGAGCTTCGCGGTGCGCGCGCACGGCTACACCTACCACCTGGTCTATGCCCGGTGCAAGGCGTGGATCACGAAGAACTTCCCGAAGAAGCGGCCGTACGGGACGTGGCCGGCGACGGTCGCCCGGCGGGACCGGTCGCGCCGACCCAGGCACCGGCTGCTCCGGACCGACCCGGCGCCGCCCGGCTACGGCTCGCTCGGCTCCGATCGTCGGGCAAACGAAAACGCCGAGCGGGGGAACCGGCTCGGCGTTCAAGTTCGGGTGGGCGAGTGCGGCCTCGTGCCCGAAGGCCGCCCTGAAAGCCCTTAGCGGAAGGTGCCGGCGTGGACCTGACCGCTGATCGGTCTTGATCCAGCTGACCATCTTCGCGTCGCGATGGAGGTCGATGGAGTAGTTGGTGTTCCGGAAGGTGTGGAACGCGATCCCGGTGGCCTTCAGGTAGCCAGGCCGTCGCGGACCTGACGGCGCAGCTGGGCCTCGGTCGGGCGCTGCTTCTTGTGGCAGCTCGGCGCGAGGTACTTGTGCGTCTGGATCATCAGCCAGGCCGGCGTGCCGGGCGTCGACCGCGGCGATCTTGGCGTGGACCTTCGCTGAACCACTTCGGCCCGGTGGTGATGTAGTGCGTGCCGCTCCGCGAGCAGCCGTTGTTGCGCCGTCTCGACCGGATACCAGTCGACCATGACGATGTCGGCCATGCTCGCGGTGTACGGATTGGCCTTGCCGCCGAAGTGGGGGATGTCGCCGAACAGCGCCACGACGGGGCGACTCGGGTCGGCGGCCTTGAAGGCCCGGTAGAGGGAGCGGATCTCGGCGCCCGAGATGTGGACCCAGGACGGCTCCTTGACGGTCAGGTAGCCGTACAGCGCCGGGTGGTTCTTGACGCCGTTGACCAGCGCGGCCACCCGGGAGGGGTAGACCTTGCCGGTGGAGTGGTTCGCCGTGTCCGAGAAGAAGAGGATCGCCTTGAGGCCGCAGTGCTGCGCGGCGTCGAGGAAGCGGATGGCGCCGGCGACACCGCCCGCGGTCCGGACGACGATCTGGAACTTGCCGTTGCAGATCCCGTGGCGGTTCGCCATCAGGTCCTCGGGCGGGACGTTGAAGAGGATCATCGGCGTCTCGGTCGAGTAGCCGGTGACCGCGGAGGCGCTCGGTGGCGCCGACCGTCCCCAACGCAAGCGACGCCATCAAGAGCCCCGTTGCGAAACGAGGGCCGAGGCGACGCATCGTGGTGGATCGGATCATGCGGGAGTGCTCCAGTTCGCTCGGAAAGGACAGGATCGGAATGAGTCCGAGCCACATCATCGGGCGTCTAGGTTACCGCCGACTACAACCTGACCGGGTGGTTTCGCCCGTACCTCTTTCCTGTGCAGCCGTGCACCGGCAAGGGCCCACCAGCCCGCCACGAGGGCCAGCAGGACGCCCAGGCCAAGCAGGCCGAGGGCATGCGTCCGGGCCACGAAGAGGATCGCGAGGGCGGCCGCGGCGATGTCCACGACCCGGGCCCGATGGCTCGCGACCCAGGCCGCGAGGGCCTCGAGGCCGACCCCGAACAGGGCGAAGATGGCGATGCCGGCCGGGCCGAAGTTGGCCCACGCCTCGCCGATCAGGCCGGGCGCGGCATAGCCCGGCGACGTCCTGCGCCTCATCGACGACCTTCGGGTAGATCCAGTAGCCGAGGTTGGGGATGTCGTCGCGACCGACGATCGGGCCGACGCGACGGAGCCAGGTCAGACCCAGGAAGTAGGGCTCCTCGGCCGGGATCGTGGCCTGCAGCGCATCGAGCGTCCGGGGCTGGACGAGGAACAGGCGGCTGATCGTCCGCTGGGCGGCGACCATCGCCGTGTCCGTGGCGAAGTCATCGCGGGGCGCGCAGGACGCCGATCGCCACGAACCCGACGACCCCGACGAGGGCGGCGATCGCGGCCGCGCGGACCGGGATCGCCCGGCCGGTCAGCAGCCACGCCAGGACCAGGCACGGCGACGAGCTCGATCACGAGGTAGCGGCTCGCGAGGCTGATCGTCAGCGCCACCAGCGAGCCGATGACGACCAGGGTCACGATCGGCCGGCCCAACGCCGGCCGACCGGCCAGCCATTCGAGCAGCAGGACGGCCGCGAGGCCCGGGATCGCGACACGGAAGAGCTGGATCGGGATGCCCGTCAGCGCGGTCCGGGCGACGGTCGCATCGTGGGAGAACAGCGGGATGCCGATCTCAAGGAACGTCGGCGTCAGGACCGCCAGGGCACCGACCGCGAGGGCCACCGGGACCCAGCGGCGCCCGCCGGTCTCCGGTTCGGGGCTGGCCGACGGATCGGGGATGGGGGCGCCGGCCGCGAACGGGCCGTACCGATGCGCGAGGCGCACGCCGGCCGCCGCGGCGAGGACGCAGGCGCCCAGGTACAGCGCGGCGCCGGGCCGATCCTCGCCGAGCGCGAGCGCGAGGGAGCCGACGCCGAAGAAGAATCCCTCGAGGGCGAGCCAGACGACCGCGGGGTGCAGGACGCCGAGGCGTCGCCGGGTGACCACCGGGAGCAGGAGCCAGGCCGCCGCCACGAAGGCGAGCAGGACGGCCGCTGCGCCCGACGAGCCCGGCCGGCGTCACAGGACGGCGTCCGGATCCGGGCTCGCCACGGCCCCGAGACCGGACCGGGCTGCATCGGCGGCGCCATCGAGGCCACCCGCCGGGAGCCGGGCGGACAGCCACGCGTACGAGACGACCCCGAGCAGGGCCGTCGGGAGCGTGCTCACCAGCCGATAGCCGAAGGCGATCGCCGTCGCGGTCGCGGGTTCGATCCCGAGCGCGCCGAGGAGGGCGACGAGGACGAGATCCGCCGCGCCGAGGCCGAACGGCAGGAACGAGATGACGCCCGCGGTGATCGCGAGACCGAGCGCGCCCCACGCCGCGAGCGGGGCGATGGTCACGCCGAGGGCGGCCGCCACGAGGATGAGCTGGGCGGCCCCGACGGCGAAGACCAGCCCGGTCACGACCGCGAACCGGAGGAGGCCGACCGGGTCGACCAGCAGCCGGGCGGTCAGGGTCTCCGCGCGCATGAGCCCGGCGACGGCGCCGGGCCAGCGGTTCCCGCCCAGGCGTCGAAGCGGGTACGCGATGAACCAGGCGATCGGCCGCAGCCCGATCCGGTACGCGATCGCGGGACTCGCGACCAGGCCGATGGCCGCGATGCCGATGAGCCACGCCGGGAGCGCGGACTGGACCGCGAGCCAGGCGAGGGCGGCGCTGACCGCGAGATACCCGATCGAGACCAGGCGCTCGATGAGGATGACCGCGCCGCCCGTCGCGTAGTCGACGCCGTGGTAGGCGCGCAGCAGGTAGAGCCGCGCGAGCTCGCCGACCGAGCCCGGCGTCAGGTTGTTGATCGTGTTCGCGAACGTGGTCATCGGGACGAGCGTCGGGATCGGCACCGGGTGGCCGGCCGCAGCGAGGAGCGCCGCGGAGCGGATGGCCCACAGGACCGGTGGCAGGAGGCTGAGCAGGACAGCCGCGAGCAGGGGCGCCGGGTCCATCGAGGTGAGCACCGTCCCCGACTCCCACAGTCGCGAGCGCCAGATGACGATGGCGAACAGCGCCAGGGAGATCGGGCCCCATACGAGCGGGCTCCGAAGTCGGGAGACCATGTGCGGCTATAGTACCGACCGACGTGCCTGGCCCGACCGCACCGCTCCAGTCGACTTCGGAGCTGCCCGCCGAGCGTGCGACCAACGGCGACGTCCCGTCGACCTCGGTCGGCGTCCTCGACTTCTACCGCGTGATCGCCGAGACCGCGATCGATGCCGCCCACCGCTATCGCCTGGGAATGTGGGCGGGGATCGCCCTGGCGGCGGTGTACTTCGGGCTCCGGACCATCGAGGCCAACGCGGAACCAGATGGACATCTGGCTCTACGCGGTCTTCGCCCTGTGCTTCCTGTCGCCGGCCAACGGACTCGTGGTCCTCGCCGCGATCGCGCCGTTCAACGAGGGCATCGAAGGCGTCGCGGTCAGCGACGAGGTCGGCTCGAAGTCCGCCATCGCCGCCGCGCTGCTGCTCGCCATCGGGCTGCGCTGGCTCTTCGTCTCGTCGGCCCGGGCGCGGCCCTCGGCGCCGGTCGTGCTGGCCTTGCTTCTCCTCGGGACCGCCGGTCTGGGCCTGATCCGCACCCTCGATCGCTGGGGCACCGACTTCGCGACGCTCGCCGCGGGGACGTGGATCCAGGGCGTGGCGACGATGCTGGTGGTCTTCGTGGCCACGGTCTGGATCGCGCGATCGGGCGCGCGCGGCCCGCTCGTGGCCGCGATGGTCGCGACGACGGTCGCCGGCCTCCTCAGCCTGGTCGACTACTGGGGCGACGCCGCGATCCGCGAGAGCGCCCTCGGCTGGGTGACCGCCGGCCCGTTCAACGCCGGGCCGCCTCACCGGCGTCATCCGCTCGCCGACCTCGACCGCGGCCCTCGTGATGCTGCCCGCCTGCGTCTACCTCGCGGCGGTCTTCCTCGCGCCGGACTCCCGGCTTCGGGTGGCCGCGGCGGCCCTCGCCGCACCGCTGCTGCTGGCGGCCTATCTCACCTACAACCGGGCGGTGTTCATCGTGCTGTACGCGGTCGCCGTCATCGTCGGCTGGCGGATCGGGCGGAAGCTCGGGATCGTCCTGCTCGTGGTCGGGCATCGTCGTCGGCGTCGCGCTCGTCCCGTTGTACCTCTCGCTGCGCGGCCAGGCGCTCGGGAGCGGCAGCGCCGTGCAGCCCGGGCAGATCCTCATCGCCAGCGACCAGCAGCGGCTGGCTGCCTGGGCCGCGGCCGGGCGGATGTTCCTCGACGAGCCGTTGCTCGGGCAGGGCTACCGGGCGTACCGCCAGCTGTCCGTGGAGTTCGGCGACCCGATCCTGAACGCGCCCCACAACGAATGGCTGCGCTTCTTCGCCGAGCACGGGGTCCTCATCGGGCTCCTGGGCCTCGCCTGGCTCGGCGCCACGGCGATCCGCCTGGCGAGATCGCCAGGCTGGCTCGGAGCCGGCCTCTTCGGCGCGTTCCTGTCGCTCGCGATCGCCGCCACGTTCAACAACCTGTTCCTCTTCAACCAGGTGACGATCCCGGCGATGGTGATGGCCGGGACCGGCCTCGCGCTCGTCCAGGGCACCCACGCCAGTGGTCCGCGAGGATGCCTGAGGGGCAGGAACGCCGGCTGGCGATCGGTCTGCTCGCCTTCTCCCTGGTCTGGGCGGTCGTCATCGGGTCGAACGTCTTCCAGATCTCGAGCTGGATCGTCGGGGACATCGCCTACCACCGCGGGGTGGCGTACACGATGCAGGGCGCCGCGTGGCAGGGCGAGGGCCCGTTCGTCGGCCTGCTGAGCTACTACGCCGGGCTGTACCCGATGGTGTTCGGCGGGCTGGCCGGGCTGCTCGGCCTGTCCTTCGACCAGGTCCTGAGCGTCGGCTCGTGGGGGCTCGCCCTGCTCTGGCCGCTCGCCTGCTGGTGGACCGGGCGGCGCATCTGGCCCGGCCGGCCGCTGGCGGTCGCGCTGTTCGTGCTGCTGGCCGTCACGGCCGCGCCGTTCACGAACCGCGTCCTCGTCTGGGTCGACAGCCCGCTGGCGTCGGCGCAGAACGGGTTCCCGGTGTATCCGCGGGACCTCGCGCTCGTCTTCCTCGTGATCGGGGTCGGGTTCGCGCTGTCGCACTCGAGCCGGCAACGCGTCATCGGCGTCGGGGTCGCGCTCGGCGGCATCGTCCTCGTGCATCTCCAGATCGCCCTGCTCGCCGGCTGGCTGCTTGGCGTGTGGGCCCTCGTCCAGGCGATCCGTGGCCGCACGCCGCGCCCCATCGTCGAGCTGGCCGGCGCGGGGCTGATCGGCCTCCTGATCAGCGCCTGGTGGTGGCTGCCGCGGGTGGCCGCGACCATCGAGTCGGGGACGCTCCTGCTCGGCGGGTACCCGGGCGCGCCGCCGCTGCGCCTCGGGTTGGGCGATGCGGTCATGGCGTTCGGCGTCGTCGCGATCTTCGCGCTGGTCGGGCTGGCCGTGATGGCGGCCCGCCGGCCGCTCCCCGGTCGCCTGGCGCTCTTCCTGGTCTGGATCGTGGCGTTCCTGCCGCTCGTCGTCGTCGACCGGCTCGTGGACGGGTCGGACCTCGTCTCGGAGCGCCGCATCTGGCTGCTCGTCTCGATCCCCTTGACCGTCGTCGCTGCGGCGACCCTGAGCCTGATCGCGTCGCGGGTGCGCTCGGCGACCGCGGTCCTGGGCCTCGTGGCGATCGTCGTCCTCGCGTCGGTGCCCGGCACGGTGGCGTCCGTCCGTCTCGTCCGGGACGCGTGGGAGCCGGGGCGCGCCGGCGGGCGGGTGTTCGACGCCACCGCGTGGGACCCGATCTTCAGCGACCTGACGCGCCGCGTCCGCGCCGACGGCCACCACGTCGCGATCTCCTACGACGCGTACGAGGCATGGATCTGGTCGTTCTCGGGCGCGCAGGTCCCGAGCCTGTGGCTGCCCGGGCCGTTCAAGCTCGGCTTCGACCCGGAGCGCCTGACCGGCGTCTCGTATCTCGACCGGCTGCGCGCCCAGGAGACCGCGTTCGACGGCGGGCTGCCCGCGATCTGCGACTTCACGCGGGCCTTCGACGGACGCTCGATCCTCCTCGACGTCGAGGACGGGCTGGTCGGCCTCCACGACACCTCGCCCCCATCACCGTATCGGGTCGACCCGAGCGAACGGAGCGAGGACACGATCCAGCGCGATCTCGGGGGCGGCATCACGTACATCGATCGCGGCGGGTATGACGTCCTGCACATGACCCCGGGCAGCCAGTGGCAGCCGACGTTCCGTGCCCCTGATGCGCGGCTCCTGGCCGTCGAGATCGTCGTGCCGGTCACCGGCCTGTCGGTCGCCACGGGGACGACCTCGGCCCCGCTCATCGAGATCGACACAGGTGCCGGAGCCGCGCCGGTGACGTTCGGCCAGGGCCTCGAGGCCGGCTGGGCCCGGGTGGTCGTCCCGGTCGAGGGCGTCGGCGACGACGTGACGATCCGCGGGCTCGCCGACGTCGACCTGCTGCGCGTCACCGCCTTCGAGCCGCTGCCGGGCGTGACCCTGCCGGTCGACAGACGGCCCGGTCCGCTTCGACCCGGCCACGCTGTGTCCGACGCCATGATCGAGCTCGTCCGCGCCGTCGGTCTCTCCGCGCTGGCCATCGTCGTCTTCGGCGCGTTGCTGGTCCTGCCGGGCGTCCGGATCGCCGACCGGCTGGCCGGCGAGCGCCAGGGCCTTCGTCCCGCGGCTGATCCTCGCCGTCGTCGTCTCGCAGATGCTCGTCGCCGGGATCGGCGGCGTCCTCGTCGCGCTCGGGCTGTTCTCGGGCGTGGCCGTCGCCATCGTCGCCGTCTTCCTCGCGGTCACGAGCCTGCCGATCGCGGTCGCGCTGGGTCCGCGAGTCGCGACCCGAGCCCGGGACCGTCGGTTGGGCCGCGGCGCTCGCGCTGCCCTGGGCGGCCGCCATCGGCTGGGCCGGCTGGCCGCCATCGGACACGCTCCAGTGGTATTACGCCGGGCTGGGCGCCCAGCTCGAGGCCGCCGGCGGCATCCCGACCTCGGTCGCCGAGTGGGGCCGGGCCATCCGCTGGCTGCCCGACTACCTCGTGTTCAACATCGACAGCCAGGCGTTCCTCTCGGCGCTCGGCTTCGTGTCTCGGGCGGACGCGCTCGCCGCCTGGCGCGTGCCGGTGACGCTGCTCGGGGTCCTCCTGATCTTCGCCGTCCTGCGGCTGTGGCTCGGGCGACCCGGCCGCGCTGATCGGGACGGCGCTCATCGCCGGCACGACCTTCTATCTCGCCAAGTTCGACGCCTACAAGCCCGAGGCGCTCGGGATCGTGCTCGGGCTCGCGGCCCTCTGGCTCGTGGTGCGCGGCGTGCGCAGCGGCCGCCGGTCGTGGGTGCTGCTCGGCGGCGCGTGCCTGGGCATGGGCCTGTCCGTCCACGCGATCGCGGCGACCGTGATGGGGCTGGTCGTCGCGGCGTTCGCGGCCGCCGAATGGCTCGTCGCGCGCGACCGGCGCATGGAGCGCGCCGGCTGGCTCGTCCGGGCGGCGCTCCTCGGGCTGCTGATCAGCGTCGTGATGGGCGTCGCGCTCCAGGGTCGTGCCGCGGCCGCCGGGGGCGCCCTCAACCCGGGCACGGCCACCGGCCCGGACCCGACGTGGACGTTCTTCCTGCGCAGCACGGGCGTGTTCACGGTCCCCGAGCCGCTGCCGCCCGCGCGACCGCTGGCCGGCGGCGTCACCTCGCCGTGGGCCGGGCTCCGGCTGGCGTCCGCGTTCGGCTGGTGGCTGATCCCGCTCGGCGCGATCGGGGCGCTCTTCCTGGCCGGTCTCGGTGGCCGGCGTGTTCGCGGTGGGGTCCTCGGACTCGTGGGCTCCGGCGCCCTCGTCGGGGCCGGGATCG
Organism: uncultured Chloroflexia bacterium; assembly: GCA_963704775.1. Classification (GTDB taxonomy): domain Bacteria; phylum Chloroflexota; class Limnocylindria; order Limnocylindrales; family CSP1-4; genus SPCO01. The sequence continues at coordinate 1,744,702 of CAVPHR010000001.1, forward strand.
CGCTTCTTCGCGCTCGCCTTCGACACGTACGTCCCGCGCTGGACCGGCCTCGTCCGTTTCGGCCAGTACCTGCCACTGCTCGCCGGGATGGGCATGACCTTCGCGTTCGCGGGCTACCTGCGTCTCTGGTCGTGGCTGGCCGAGGTCCGGATCCCGCGGTCCCTGCCCCTCGTCGCGGCCCTCGTGGGGGTCATCTGGCTGGTGCCCGTCGCGACGACCCGCTACGCCGCCGAGCTCCGGCTCCCGCCCGACGGCCAGGCCGCGCTCGAGGCGCTGCGCACGACAGGGTCGAGCGGCGACGTCGTCCTCAGCAACGCCCTGACGACCGGCACGATCGAGGCCTTCAGCGGTCTCGAGGTCCCGCTCGAGGGACGCCAGCCGCTGATCGAGGACGCCGAATTCCTCGAGTCGGCGAACCAGCTCCTGCTCGAGGCCCACGAGTGGTTCGTCCAGCCGACGTCACGGGCACTGCTCGACCGGCTCGGGGTCCGGTGGGTGCTCGTGGCCGACGATCCGGCCGTGCTCGGGACGACCGGCACGCTGGGTGGCAGCGTCGGCACGGTCGAGGCGATCGGCGGACTGACGCGCGTCTGGTCGGGGGTCGGGATCGCGCTGTTCGAACTGCCCCAGCCGGTGACCGCGAATGCCGTCACGGACAGTGTCCAACCCGTCGTCAACGTCGCGCGGAGTGCCGTCGTCATCGCGGTCGGCGTCGCTCTCGTGGTCCTGCTGGTCGTGCCCTGGCGGCGGCGCCGCCGCGCCGACCCGGACGCGGGGCCCAGCTAGCCCGGTCCGGCTCGCGTCGACTCGTCCCCGGGCGGCGCTACACTGGCCGAGCATGCCGATCAGCCTCCTGCGCCTCGTCGGACTGGTCTTCGCCCTCGTGCTCGTGCTCGTGGCGATCGGGCGGCTCCGACGCCGCGGCGCCGGCAGCCGGGTCCCTGCGACCGGGCTGCTCCTCGTCGGGCTCGGCCTGTTCGCCGTCGCGCTGTTCCCGGATCTCGTCCGTCCGATCCAGGACGTGCTCGGTCTGTCGGGCGAGCCGCTCGGGCGACTGGTCACCGTTCTCGTCGTCTCGGTCGCGATCGCGTACGTCCTCCTGTTCTACGCCCTCGGCCGGGCGGATCGCGCCAATCAGCGGGTCAGCCGGCTCGTCCGGGCGCTCTCGGCGGCGCAGCTCGAGGCGTCGCGGGGCGAGACATGGGGCGGCGTCCTCGTGTGCATACCAGCGCTCGACGAGGCAAAGAGCCTGCCGGCCGTCCTCGCCGAGATCCCGACCCACGGTCGCCGGACTGCGCGACCCACGTCCTCGTCATCGACGACGGCTCCCGCGACGGGACTGCGGACGTCGCCCGGGCTCAAGGGCGCCCACGTCGTCAGCCACCCGGTCAACAGCGGCCAGGGCGCCGCGCTCCAGACCGGCTACCTGGTCGCCGAGCGGCTCGGCGTCGAGGTCGTCGTCACGCTCGACGCCGACGGCCAGCACGATCCGGCGCAGATGGAGCGCCTCGTCGAGCCGATCGTCCGCGACGAGGCGGACTTCGTCGTCGGCTCGCGGCGGATGGGCAGAGGGCGAGAGCGCGGACGCGTCGAAGGCGCGCGACGCCGGGATCACCGTCTACACGCGGCTGATCAACCTCATCGGCGGCACCGAGGTCAGCGACATCGCCAACGGCTATCGCGCCATCCGGGCCTCCCGACTGGCGGAGATCGCCTTCACCGAGGACCAGTTCCACAACCCGGAGCTGTTGCTGGGCGCCGCGCGGGCCGGCCTGCGGGTCGTCGACGTGCCGGTCACCATCCGCCGCCGGACGGCCGGCAACTCGAAGAAGGGGACCGACCTGCGCTACGGCCTCGGGTTCCTGCGGGTGATGCTCAAGACGTGGCTGCGGTGAGCGTGGACCGGAACTGGTCGCGGTGACCGTTCGGCTCGGACTGGCGCGTCGCGACCCGGATCCACACACGGAGTCGCTGCTCGAGGCCATCGCACTGGCGGCGGAGTCGATCAACGTGCGCCCTGCGTGGCTGCGAAGGAGCGAGGACGAGGCAGAGTTCGACCTTGTACTCGCCGTGGGAACCCCGCGCTACTACCCGTGGCTTCTCGACTCGCCTCCTGCCTCGACGCGGATCTCGTGGTTCGGGGAGCCACTGCCTCGAGGCTCGAAAGCCACGGCCCGATTGGGATACCGGCCGGGGCTCGGGCGGTCCGGGGGCATCAGCGGATCTCTCCTACGAGCCACGAGACGCGTGGCCGGACCCCTCAAATGGATGCCCCTGCCGGGCCAGCTTGGCGCGTGGCGGGAGGCCGCTGCCATCGAGCAGGAGCGTGTCGACAATCTGGCGATGACCGCGAGATGCAGCAGTCGCGGAACACGGATCGTCGTGACGTCGTTCGATCGCGGCGCGGCCCTCGCGGCGGCCGGGATCCCGGCGTCGGTCGTGCCATTCGGCTATCACGCCCGCCACGCTGGTCCGTTGACGCCACCCGACAGTCCACGGGACATCGAGGTCGTCATCATCGGTTCCGGGATGACCTCGACACGTCGTCGGCGCGGTCGCATCCTGACCGCATTGCGTCCGGGGCTCCGACGCCTCGGACTCGTCGTCGAGATCGACGGCCGGTGGGGTGACGAACGCGACGCGATCCTGCGTCGCGCGCGTGTCGTTCTGGATATCCAGAGGGTGCCGGGAAACTTCACGGGCTTGCGATGGCTTCTGGCGTCCGCGGCTGGGGCCGTGTATGTCGTCGAACCGATGGACGACCCCTCTCCGTTTCGAGTCGGCGTCGACCATGTCGAGGCTCCGACCGAGTCACTGATCGACGAGGTCGCGCGACTGCTCGAGGATGAGCCACGTCGGCGATCGATCGCCGAGGAATCGCAGCGACGGCTCAGGGGTGACCTGGCGATGCATCGATCACTCGAGCGCGTCCTCGCCGGATGAGTACGCAGCGATCGCGGCTGATCCTCGCCGGGGCTGGGCGATTCGCGGAGGAGATCACGGATATCGCGGCGGACGCAGGCCTGGATGTCGCCGCCTGGATCGAAGGGCTCGATCCGGAACGGGCCGACCCTGGGCATCAGCCCCCGATCGTCTGGGTCGCAGACCAAAGGTCGTTCGAACCCGGGACGCCTGTCGTGCCGGCGATCGGTTCGCCACGCCGTCGGGCGCTGATCGAACGGCTCGTATCAGAGGGGCGAGAGCTGGCGACGCTCATCCATCCGTCGGCGGTGGTGGCACGCTCCGCAAGCATCGGTCCTGGCTGTGTGCTGTTCGCGGGCGTCATCGTCGGCGCTCGGACCACGATCGGCGTCGGAACCATCATCAACCGCGGCGCGCTCATCGGTCATCACACCGCCATCGGCTCGCATGTCTTCGTGGGTCCGGGGGCGAACATCGCGGGCGGCGTGACCATCGGCGACGAGTCGTACATCGCGATGGCTGCGGTCGTCCGCGACGATCGAACGGTCGGAGCTCGAGCGACGGTCGGAGCCGGAGCCGTCGTCGTCGGTGACGTTCCGGCAGACACGACGGTCGTCGGGCTTCCGGCTCGCCCTCTGGCTCTCACCTGATCGGCGACTCTTGAAGTCGGTGCGCGTCGGGCCGGTCAGGATCGTCGACCTGGGTCAGCAATGCGCAGATCCGCTCTGCGGACCTCCCGTCGACGGGTCCCGTGACCAATTCGAGCGTCGCCCGACGCCGACCGAAGTAGTCGGCACGGCGATCGGGTTCGAGGAGTTCTTCGGCGAGCGTCGCGAGTGCGGCACCGTCGACGACCCGGGGCAGCGCGAGTCGAACGAGATCGAGGTCGGCGATCGACTCGCCATCGAGATCAGCCACCACGACCGGGGTTCCCATCGCGAGCGCTTCGACCGCGACGGACGATCGGTGGACGAGGATGAGATCCGCCCACCAGATCAACGGTTCGATCGGCTCCCGATCGATCACGCGGACGCGCGCCTGGCTGTCACCGAGGCCGGCGACGCTCGCCCGGATCCGGGACCAGTCACCGCCACCCGGATGGAGCTTGATCACGGCGGAGGAGTCAGGCAGGCGTCGAGTCGCTTCGATCGCTAGACGCACGAGCGCCTCGCTCGTGGCCGCCGACGACCCACTCAAGACGACGAGAACCCTGGGGCGCCCCTCGAGGGACAGTCGCTTGGAGACGCGTGCCTGGATCGCCGAGCGATCGGATCGGACGATCCGGTCGAGGCGCGGATTGCCGGTCACTGCGAGCCGACCCGGTCCGGTCCCGCGCGCGATGAACCAGTCACGCGACGATTTGCTCCATGTTGCGACGGTGTCGGCGACGACCGGAAGGAATCCGATGGTGTCCTGGGGAAGCCCGTGCTGGAGGACGACGAGCCGCCAGGGCGCCATTCCGCGGATCGTCGCCGCGAGCCGGCCGATCCGATGCTGGTCAGAAGCGACGACGACGACGCTCGGCCGGACGGTCGCCAGGACCTGCTCGATGGCACGACGCTCGACCGCCAGCCACGGAACCGAATGCAGGACGAGCGGTCGGAGCGCCGCCACGATCTCGGAGGTGACGTCACGCCCTCGGAAGGCGATCGACGGTGGGTCGGACGCGAAAGCCTCCCAGGCACGCGTGACCGAGCGAGAGGCCTCCGTGCGGAGGCGCCGTTGCTCCCGCAGCGGGAGGATGAGAGGGATCGGAGATCGACCCTCGCGACGCCAGGCAGAGTGGGCGCGCGGGTCCGAGGTGGCGATCTGGGACATGTCGGACGGGAGAGACCGCGCGACGATCATCAATGGTTCGAGGGTCGACGGCGTGGCGAGCTCGGAAAGGAACAGCACGGGCGCTTGTGCGGCGTCGACCCGCCGCCGCCGGCCCCTCGAACGCGCGATCGGCCACGCGGCCGCACTCGCGCGCAGGGCCCACGTGCGAAGCGACCGGTCGAGCCCCCGCCGTTTCATCGTCCGGTAGAGCGTTCGTCCGGGCGGGTCCGACTCACCCCCGTTGCGCCGGGAGACGTCGAGGATCGCGTCGAATGCCTCGATGAGAAGGGTCGGCCCGGTCTCGAACCCGTCGAAGGCGAGCCGGTCGCGCCCGGCGTCGTCGAGATTCCAGGACCGCGCGATCCGATCAGCCCATACGTAGGCCCCCTCGGTCTCGGGGGACGCTCCGAGCGCACGCGGTTTCACCATGAGGCGACCGGTCCGAGTTCGGCGAGCCGGTAGTATGGGGCGCTGCCCGATCCTGGCCGAAAGTTCGAATGCACCATCGATCGACCCACCACATCGAGGCGGATGTCGGCTTGACAACGCGTACTGACCTCGTCGCCGCTCCGCACCCGACGTCTTGCCCTGCGTGTGGCGGGAAGAAGCTCTCCGTCACGGTCCTGGGCGAGGGCCAGTCCCGAGCCGGCGGATGCGAGACATGCGGGCTGCGCTGGCTTCTCGATCCGATCACCGAACGTGACCTCGCCGCGCTCTACACGACCGGCTTTTACGAGCCGAAGGCTGCTCGGGGTGGCCCTTTGATCGACGGGCTTCACCGAATGAACAACGCGGTGCGACTCCGGGAGTTGTCGGGGCTGCGTCCCGGGCGCTTGCTCGATGTCGGCTGCGGGAAAGGCAGGTTCCTGGCCGCGGCGCGTGCGGCCGGCTGGGATGTCGCAGGCGTGGAATTCGCCCCCGCCTCCGCCGAGGCTGCTCGCGCGGCGTACGGGATCGACGTGGTGGTCGGGGATTTCGTGTCGTTGCCGCTCGATCCTGAGTACGACGTGATCACGATGTGGCACGTGCTCGAGCACCTGCCCGACCCGTTCGCTGCCGTTCGTCACGCCGCCGAACTGCTCCGGCCCGGTGGACACCTGGTCATCTCCGTCCCGAACATCGCGAGCCTGCAGGCTCGCATCGGCGGCGATCGCTGGTTCCATCTCGACCTGCCACGACATCGAATGCATTTCACGCCCCGTTCCCTGACGGCGCTCGTCACCAGGTCGGGGATGAAGGTCGACAGGATCGGTCATTTCTATCCCGAGATGGAGGTCGATCGGTCTCGTGCAGTCGATCCTGAACAAGACTGGCACGGAGACCGACCTCCTGTACCGGTTCGCCAAGCGCGATCCGAGTGCGGCATTCGGGCCGCCCGTCGTCGCCTCGCTTGCTCTTGCCGCGGTGCTTGCGCCCGTCGCGATCACGTGGACGCTCGTCGCGCCGATGCTGCGCACCGGCGCGAGCATCCAACTCGTCGCACACCGGCCGTGACGGGCCGTGTCGGACCAGTCGTCAACCGACCAGCACTGACGCCGGATCCCCATCGCCGGGTTCCCGTGACGCCCCGCCATACACGGCGGCGACCGCGATCAGGAGCCAGCCGACGAGGCCCATCCGAACGTTGAAGAGGTTCGAGTTCGTCAGGTCCGCCACCGCGTAGGCGAATGCCGCAGCGGAGATAGCTGCGACCGTCACGTCGACCGCGGCCAGCGAGGACGGCCGGCGTGCACCAAGAAGGACGATCGTCAGCGAGGCGACGAGCAGGATCAGGTAGACGATCGCGAGCGGCAGCCCATACTCCGCCGCCGTCTGGAGGTAGGCGTTGTGGACATCGGCCACGAGAGGCTCGAACGGCGAGTATCGGTAGCGCTGGACGTTCCACTGGAACGGGCCGACCCCGGTGAGGGGGTTCTCCTGAGCCATCTGTATCGCCAGGCTCCAGAACTCCGCTCGCGACCTGATCTCCGAGTAGACCGGCATGGAGCCTGGAATCCGCGACGCCCTCGAACGTCGCGCCCGGGGTCGTGAAGATCGACACCGTGCGGCCGCCCTCGGCGGTCAGGAGCGATGCGGACCCGACGATCGCGATCGTGATGCCAAGGATGGCCCCCACGCGTGCGATGCCGGCTCGCGACCGCCACCCCCGGTTCAGCAGGAGCATCAGCAGTCCCGCACCTGCCAGCGCGACCAGTGACATGCGTGTCCCTGTCGCGACGGCTCCGAAGAGGGTGGCGGTACTGATCATCGCCGCGCCGATCACGAGCGCGGTGTCCGCCCGGGAAGCGCGGCGTCGACTCCACCGGCTGAAGACGATGCTCGCTGCGAGGATGGTCACGACGACCAGGGCGATCGCGAAGGTGTTCCGCCCGAACGTGGTCGCCGTGAACCGATCCTGGTTATAGATCGTCGAGGTGTAGATGCCGTTTGCGAGAACTGGATCGCGCCGCCGCCAGCCGCCCCGAGGGCGAGACGGAAGGCATCCTCTGTCGTCCGGATGAGTGACCCTGCGAGCGACAGGACTGCCGCGAGCCCGGCAAACACGACCACGCCGCGGACGGCCGCGCCAGGTTCGACACCGCGCGCGATCGCTGCCACTGCCGACACAGCAGCCAGCCCGACCAGGATCGCGACCAGGCCGAGGAGGACACGCGGAGTCCTCACCGGGCGACGCTCACGGATCGTCAAGATCACAGCCCAGATGAGCAGAAGGTCGACGACCGAGAGGACCGGTGCGGTGCTGTCGGCGATGTCGTTCGGATCGAGCCGCATCTGCGGAAGCAGATCGTCCACATTGCCCGGCATGGCAAGCAATCCGAAGAGGAAGGCCGGAAGGCGCCAGTCTCGCGAGAGCATCAGCACGGCCAGCACGATGGCGAGGCCGATACCCGCGAGGAGGATCGCGTTCGTCAACGACGGACCTATGCTGCTGCCTTAGCCCTGAGGCGTAGCCGGAACCCGGCGTCTTCGGACGACGGCAAGTTTACGTTACCAAGCTCGCTGACTAGCCTCGAGACGATCTGCCTCACTCGGTCGCCGATGCCGGATCGATCCGTCGGATCAGAACGCGTCCGCTCGCGAACAGCAGGATGGCGTAGATGGTCATGCTGAAGGTCAAGGCGATCGCAACTCCGACGAGCCGGAAGCCCGCCATCAGGAGGGCCACGGACAGCGCGACGTCGATGGCCAGGACCAACGCCTGGATCGCAAGGTAGCGGCGTTGCGCGCCGATGGTGTTGAGGAGGTCGCCGAACGCGGCACCAAGCCCGTAGATGCCTAGCCCGATCAAGGTGATCAGGAGGGGCACCACAGCCTCCTGGTACGCGGGAAGGAATTGGGGATGCCGAATACGGCGACCAACGCGGCGACGAGCGCCGCGACGCCGACGAGCCCCCCGGAGATGAGGCTCTGTCGCGACGCAAGAGCCAGGAGGGCTTCGCCGCCCTGCCCAGCTCCGTAGGCGAACGCGAGTCGCGGGTAGTACTGCTGACTCACGATGCCCGGCAGGAGGAGAAGTCCGCTCACGGTGATGCCCACGATCCCGTAATAGCCGACCTGGACGCGATCGAGATAGATCAGGATCAGCCAGCGGTCGATCGTCGTCAGCAGCCCGAACAGGAGAGCGGCGAGCATGATCGGGAAGCCGACCGACACCAATCGTCGTGCGACCTCGGGATCCCACGTCGGCCGCGGTATCCCCCCGAGGAGCCGACCCGCCATCGCCAGAGCGACGACATACACCAGGACCTGGGATACCGCCAGACCGATCAGGCCGAACGTCAGAAGTGGCAATCCGAAGACGATCGTCGCCACGCCGAGGAGGGTCATCTGTGCAGCCGCGCCACGGAACCGGAACCGGGACCGGAGCAGGACTTGCTGCAACAGGAAGAACTGCTGAAGGAAGACGGCGATGCTCAGGGACAGGACCACGCTCAGGTTGGCGGTCTCGCGCCCGAGGATGATCGGCGCAAGGACGAGCGCGAGAAGGGCTGCTGCGAGCCCGAACGCCAAGGTCGCCAGAAGGGTCACGCCCTCGACGCGTCGGGCAGCCTCAGGTTGCGCAGCCCCGAGCAGGTAGGGGATCTCTACGACCTGCGCCGTTCGTGATCCCAAGCGACGCAAAATTCGAATAGAGCACGACGAGCACGAAGAGCGTCCAGACCCCGAACACCTCGGGCCCGAGCACCGCCGCGGCAACGAGGTTGAGGAGGAGTCGGGCGCCCTGATAGACGAATGTGCCTGTGGCGAACGTCGCGAAGTCGACGGCGCCCGGGCCGGAGAGTCGGGATCGGAAACCTCGGAGATCCTCCGACTCAGCCATCACGCCGACGCGTCGAGCAAGGGAGGTTCACCGGATGGAGACGAACGGCGCATCAAGGGTGGCGAGCGAGCCCTCCTGAACCGGAGCCGGTTCGGTCAGCTCGGCAGCATGCCGGATACCGCCCGCCGATCGAGCCTGAGTATATCGGCGGCGCGGCCGGGATCACGGACTCAGAAGATGGCTCGAACGCCCCGGATTCGCTGCCCGACGAGAACGATCAGAAAGCTCCCGACCACCGCGAACACGTATGCGGGGACGCGACCAGTCACCAGCGAGGCGGGAGAACCCGTCACGAAGGTCCCGGCGTACCAGTACAACAACATCTCATGGATGAGAAACACCCCATACGTCGCGGCGGCCAAGGCGGCGACCCATTGCCCGACCGCGTCTGACCGATGTTGACGGGGCGTCTCCTGAGCGCACAGGGCGTAGATCAGCAGCGATGTGACGATGACGAAGACCGACCAGTAGCTTTGCGGGTAGAGCTGCCACGATCCGTCTCCGGACCCGGCCAGCACGAACACCGCGAGGATCTGCCCGCCGATGATGACCACGACGGCGGCGGCAAGGACCAGTGACACCGTTCGTGTGAGGCGCAGCCCGATGAGTGCCCGGCCGGCGATGTAGAAGCCGAGGAACGGGACCCAGTACGTCAGCCCGTTGACCCTCGTGCCCGCATCCAGTGCGTAGGACGCTGCCGTATCGAGCGCCGCGACTCCAAGTAGGGCGCCTGCTGCCACCGAAAGTTGCCGTCGCGATGCGCGCTCGGTGAACGGGCGCAACAGCGGGGTCACGAGATAGAGGCCGATGATCACGTACACGAAGTACAGCTGCGTGAACGGCCGACCCATGGCGAGATCGGTCGTGACGATCGTGGGCGTCAGATCCTGCTGGAGGTACGTCGCGCGGAACACAAGGTACGCACCGATCCAGAACAGGGCCGGAACGCCGACACGGACAAGTCGCCGGCGGTAGAACGTCCCTGCCGTCTCGTCCGGTCTTGGCCCCAGGAGAAATCCACCGGAGATCATCACGAAGACCGGGACGGCCCATCGCGTCGCGGACTCGATGGCGTCCACCGCCCACCATCGCGGAGTCCCGACCGACAGGACGTCGAGCAGCGACCAGTTGTGGATGGCGATCACAGCGAGGATCGCCCCGATGCGTGCCACGTCGACATAGAACTGTCGGGTCGGTCGCTCCGGGGACGAAGGCTGGCTCGTCACTCGCTGCGAACCCGACGCTTCCCGCGGCGCCAGCGCTTCCGCGTCAGGCGTCGACAATCGGCGGCAGGACGTCGGCGGTCTCGACCCCGTCCCCTGCGGGTATCCGCCGCGCGGCGCGACGGCCACGCAGAGCCTCGAGGTGTCGTGGGTGCATGCCCGCGGGTCGCTGGCCAGGTCGGAGGACATCGACGTTCTCGCCCTCGACCAGGGCGTCGCCGGCCTCGATGTCACGTGTGGTCTGGATGCTGCGAACCGCGAATTGCCGCAGCTCCTCCTCGTGAGGGCCGACGTCTTTCTGTCCGTCGCCACGCGTGAGTTCCGCGACGCGAATTGCCTGGACCATCGCCCTGAGTCCATCCGGCTCGATCGCGAACGCATGGTCCGGGCCGGGCAGCCGGTGGTCGAGCGTGAAGTGTTTCTCGATGACCGTCGCGCCGAGCGCGACAGCCAGCACCGGCCCGACGATCGGGTCACTGACTGTGATCCGAAAAGCCCGCGGGCACGCCGAACTGCTCGCGTAGCCACGGGATGACCGTCAGGTTCAGGCTTTCGGGCGGGGCAGGATAACTGGCACGTGCACTGGAGCAGGGTGACGTCCCGCGACCCTGCCGCGCGCACAGTCGTCAGGCAGAAGTCGATGTCGTCCTCGGTGGCGGCACCGGTCGAGATGATCAGAGGCTTGCCTGTCGCGGCCAGCCACTCAGAAGGCGCACGTGGTTGATCTCGTAGCTGGCGACCTTGTGGCGCCGTACATTGGGATCGACAGCTTCCGCATCGGCGACCGAGAACGGCGTTGACATGAACTCGATGCCCACCTGCTCGCAGTAGGCGGCGATGTCGCCGATCAGTCTCGTACGGCATTTCGAGGTCCGCGAAGATGTCGTTGATCGAGCTCGGTCAGACCCGATTCGGCCAGGTACTCGGTGGATCCAGCGTCGGCCACGTACGTGTAGCCCGCCCGATACGTCTGGAACTTGACGGCGTCGGCTCCGGCCTCGAAAGCGACGTCGACGAGGGCGCGGGCCATCTGCCGGTCGCGATCCGGCGTGCCCATCCGCCAGTTGCTGCCGGCCTCGGCAATCACGAAGACATGCTGTAACGTGGGTCATGGTCCTGCAGCAAGTCAATCGCTGGCGTCGCGTCAGCCGATGCGACGGCATGGTACAGGAGCACGCCCGCGCGATCGCCGACAGCGGAACCCGACCGCCTCGAAGAGTCGGCGCGAGGCGGCATTGTCGACCTTGACCCGGGCCGTCAGGCGGCCCGCGGCAGACCCGCGAGCGGGACCGCTGAACGGCACGCTCCACAGGAGCAGCCGGCCGACCGTTCCTCGATGCTCGGTAGCGACGGAGATCGAGACCTCGGCCCCGTCGCGTTACGGTCAAACCGGACCTGGCCGAGCTGGTCCTGCGCCGTTCTCGCCGATCAGGAGCAGCCCGGGCGGTCGCCAAGCGGCACCCCGCAGCCAGCTTCATGTGGGCGGCAAGGGGATCACTTCCTGCTCCACTGACGCGGCACGCGTGGCCGGGTCGTTCCCCACCGCAACAACAGGTCGAGCGTCCGCCATCGTATGCGCGGCGGACCCGCACCCCATCGATGTGGTTCGCCAACCGCTCGACGCCCCGGCCATCGACAAGATCCCGCGCCCGATCGCTCATCGCCTGACGCGCCGGCGCGTCCTCCGCCAATCGGCGGATCAGAGTCGCTAAGGCTCGGTGACGTCGACCTGTTCCGATGGCCCAGCGTCGATCGCCGCGCCGGCGCGGGCCAACCGCTCCGTGCTTGCGTCCTGATTCCGGGCAACCCGGACGATCACGGTCGGCAGACCGAGGGCACATCGCTCCCACGAAGTCGTGCCACCAGCGCCCACCGCGATGTCGGCGGTCCGCATCAGCCGAGCCATGGCCTGGTCGCCGATCGCCCGGTGCACGTGGATGCCGGGCCTCCAACGGGGCTCGCCGACATAAAGGGCTCCGAGGACGACCTCGATCCGAGCCGTCGGCAATGCGACTCGCACAGCGTCGACCGCCTCCTGGGTCGCACCGGTCGGATCGCTGCCCCCCATCGTCACGAGGACGTCGGTCACGACTCGGAGCCGCAGTCCGTGGACTGGCGACCGAAATGCAGGTCGCAAGGGGACGTATCGAGGCCCGAGCAGCAAACGAGTCGCCGGACCGCACCAGGCCCGCATAGTCGTGCGGCGTCACACCGAGACTTGGGTTGACCAGGACCTCGGAGGGGAGGGGACGGTCGGCGAGATCGTCGATCACGATGCGTCGCCTCGCCAAACGTCGAGCGCCCGTCAACCAGTCCGCGCCGAGGCCATAGTGGTCCACGACGAGTGCCTCGAATGGCCGGCTGCGGCCTTCGCGGCCGACGACACGACTGATCTCGGCGAGTTCCTCCGTCGCCTGGCCATCGACCGGGATGACCGAGTGACGTTTCGCTTCCATGTGATCGAGCGGCGGGATGGCTGCAGGTCGCGCAGCGAACCCGATCTCCATCCCTCGCCCCGCAAGCTCGGTCGAGAGTGCGACGCACCGCACGAGATGGCCCGTTCCGATCGACTTCGATGCGTCCACTCGGAAGAGCACCCTGCGTGGCCGCGAAGCGCCCATCGATCGATCTACTCGAGCAGCTCCCGCGCGAGGGTGGTCACCGTCTCGACCACGCGGGACGAGTCCTCATCCGAGAGCCCGGGGAAGATCGGAAGTGAGATCGCCCGGGCGTAGAACTCCTCCGCCGCCGGGCACTGGCCCGCCCGATACCCGAGGTCCTCGTAGTACGGGTGGAGATAGACCGGAAGGTAGTGCACCTGGACACCGATGCCGCAGTCTCGGAGCGCCTCGAAGAATCGCCCGTCGGACCGACGCTGGAACACGGACTACGTACAGGTGCCAGGCGGACTGCACGTCCGCGCGCCGCGCGGGAAGGTCGAGGCCCGGAACCGTCGAGAGGCCTCGTCGTACGAAGTCTGCGATCGCGCGACGGCGGGCCAGGAACTGCGGGAGCTTGCTGAGCTGGCTGCGCCCGAGCGCGCATTGGATGTCGGTCATGCGGTAGTTGAAGCCCAGGCTCTGCATTTCCGCGTACCACGGTCCGTCGTCGCGGCGCAGTCGCGTCCGGTCTCGCACCATGCCGTGGGAACGGAATTCGACTACCCGCGCATGAACGTCGGGATCGTCCGTGACGACCGCCCCGCCCTCGCCGGTCGTGATCAGCTTCACAGGATGGAAGGAGAGGGCCGTGGCGTCGGCGAGGGTGCCGACCGGATCGCCCCCGGTCGGTGGCTCCGAGCGAATGTGCGGCATCCGCGATGATCGGGATGCCGCGCCGATCGGCGATCTCGTGGAGCGCGTCGTAGTCGGCTGGCTGACCCGCGTAGTCGATGGCGACGATGGCTCGGGTGCGGCTGGTGATCGCGTCCTCGACGAGGGTCGGGTCGATCAGGCCGGTCGAGGGGTCGACGTCGACGAAGCACCGGTCGTGCCCCGAGATAGAGGGCGGCGTTGCCGGTCGCAGCGAACGTCATCGGCGAGGTGACGATCTCGTCGCCAGGTCCGACGCCCATCGCCTCATAGGCCGCATGCAGTGCGGAGGTACACGAGTCAGAACTGCCGCGTGCATGGTGCCGGTCGCAGTCGCCAACGTCGGCTTCGAACGCCTCGACCTGCGGTCCGGTCGTGAGGAAGTCCGACGTCAGGACGTCGGCGACCGCCTGGACGTCGTCATCGGTGATGGTCTGGCGACCGTATGGCAGCGACCGGCTCAGACCATGCGACCATTGCCTGAAGCTGCTCCGACGGTCAGCCAATCGTCGATTCGTGTCGCTGGTGTAGCTGAAGCCTTCCGGCACAGGCGGGCTATCGCCCAGGGCCGCTGTCCCACCAGTCGGCGTCTGGTTGGATGACGTAGAACGCTCCCGCGTCGACGGTCCGGCGCGCATCGTCGACGCTGATCATCTGCTCGTGGAGCTTCTCGCCGGGCCGGATGCCGACGACCTCGAGCCGGCGCGTCGGGCGCGATCGCCGCGAGCGAGGTCGACGATGCGCATGCTCGGGATCTTCGGGACGAAGAGCTCTCCGCCATGCATCGCGCCGAGCGCGGCGATGCACGAAGTCGACGCCCTGATCGAGCGTGATCCAGAAACGCGTCATGCGCTCGTCGGTGATCGGGAGGACGCCGGTCGGCGCGAGCTCGCTGGAAGAACGGGACGACGCTCCCGCGGCTGCCCACGACGTTGCCGTAGCGGACCACGGCGAACCGTGTCGGCGTTGGCGCCGGCATAGGCGTTGCCGCGACGAACAGCTTGTCGCTCACGAGCTTCGTGGCGCCGTAGAGGTTGATCGGGCTCGATGCCTTGTCGGTGCTCAGGGCGACCACGCGCTCGACGCTGCCGATCGAGGGCGGCATCGATGACGTTCTGCGCGCCGATGGATGTTGGTCTTGATCGCCTCGAACGGGTTGTACTCGGCCGCCGGAACCTGCTTCAGGGCGGCGGCATGGACGACGACGTCGATGCCGTCGAAGGCGCGCCAGAGGCGGTCGGAGTCGCGGACGTCGCCGATGAAGAACCGCACCCGTGGGTCGTTCCCCAGCTCGGCCGCGAACTCGTATTGCTTGAGCTCATCGCGGCTGAGCGACCACGACCGGCTGGGCTCGTGGTCAGCGAGCATGCGGCGCACGAAGCTGACGGCCGAACGAGCCTGTTCCTCCGGTGACAAGGACGGACTTGCCGTCGAGGGTGCTCACGTCTCGAAGGATAGGGCCAGAACGCGACGCGTCCGATTGACCACGCGACCATGGCGTCCAACGCGAAGCCCGTATCCTTCCGTCGGAGGTGTGGCCATGGTTGGAAAGGCCGGGCGAGCGTTCCCGAGGCCGGTCGGCTCGAGGGATTGTGGGCCGGCGACTTCGGAAACGCCTACTCCTAGAGGAACGCCGATGCCGGGGCTGGACGGAACGCGTTCTGGGACTGCTGCTCTCGAAGTACGCGGTGCAGCGCGTCCTCGAGGTCGGGTGCAACACGGGCGCCAACCTGCGATGGATCGCGCCCCACCTTGCGCCGGGCGAGACCTACGGCGTGGACGTCAATCAGGAGGCGCTCGCCCAGCTTCGGGTGAATCGTGTCCCGGCGTCAGCGCGGTCTCTGCCTCGGCCGGGAGCTGCCGTTTCGCGATCGGTGGTTCGACCTCTGGCCTTCACCACAGGGGTCTTGATCCACCAGCCGGAGTCCACGCTGCCCCTGGTGATGGCGGAGCTCGTGCGCGTGTCGCGGCGATACGTCCTCTGCGGCGAGTACTTCGCGCCCGAGACCGTCGAAGTCCCATACCGTGGGGTGTCAGGCGCGCTGTTCAAGCGCGACTACGGCGGGCTCTATCGTGAGCTGTTCCCGGAGCTCCGTCTGATCGATGAGGGCATGCCTCGGGCAAGTCCGAGGGCTGGGACGACGTGACGTGGTGGCTATTTGAGAAGCCTTGAGCGAAGCATCCGCTGGGAGCCTCGATGAAGCGGGTCTGCGTCGTCCAGGCGCGGATGGGCTCGACGCGACTTCCCGGGCAAGGTCCTCACGACCTCGCCGGGCGGCCGATGCTCGCCCACGCTGGTCCGCCGATGCGTCGATGTGCGTCGCTCGACGAGATCGTCGTCGCGACCTCGGTCGCGGCCGGCGATGATGCGATCGCCGACGCAGGCGCGTCCGAGGGGGTCGTGGTCGTGCGCGGCAGCGAGATGGACGTCTTGTCCCGGATGCTCGCGGCCGCGCGGGCCACCGATGCCGATGTGGTCGTGCGGGTCACGGCGGACTGCCCACTGATCGACCCTCGGTCACGGACCGGGTGGTCGAGGAGCTCCTCGACCGACGTCAGCCACGCTGACTATGCGAGCAATGTGCAGCGACGGACGTTCCCACGGGGCCTCGACGTCGAAGCCATGTTCATCGACACTCTGCATGAGGGTCGACCGGCTCGCTCGGACTCCGTCCGATCGAGAACACGTGACGACGGCGCTTCGGTCAGAGGCGGCCGGATCTCTTCCTGAGCGTGTCCGTCGAAAGCGCCAATGATGATTCGGACCTTCGCTGGACCGTCGACGAGGAACGCGACCTGGAGCTGGTATCGAACGGCTATACGACGCGCTCTCACTTGGAGACGGCATCACGCCGTACGAGACCGTCGTCGACTATGTGACGGCAACACCCGGAGCTTGCTCCGCATCAACGAAGGCATCGCAGACGTGGACGCCTCCCACCCAGGCACGGCATCGAATCGAGGTCACGTCGACGATGATCAGGTACTGCCGCCGCTGCGTGATGCCCGAGACGAAGCCCGACCTCTTCATCGACGACGACGGGCGTCTGCAGCGCCTGCCGGAACTTCGAGCGCGCGCAGACGGTCGACTGGGACGCGCGCCGGCGCGAGCTCGATCGAGATCCTCGACCGCTACCGGTCGCACGACGGCTCGAACTACGACTGCATCATCCCGGTCAGCGGCGGCAAGGACAGCACCTACCAGGTCATCCGCATGCTCGAGCTCGGGCATGAA
The DNA here is from genome assembly GCA_963704775.1 of uncultured Chloroflexia bacterium. Classification (GTDB taxonomy): domain Bacteria; phylum Chloroflexota; class Limnocylindria; order Limnocylindrales; family CSP1-4; genus SPCO01. Next base: position 1,761,532 of record CAVPHR010000001.1, read on the forward strand.
CCCGCTCTGCGTGACCGCGACGACCGACAAGCTCTCCGACGATCGGCCGCCGCAACATCGAGAACATCAAGCGACTCGGCGTCGACTACATCGAGGTGACGACGAACCCGGTCGTGCGGCGGCGGATCAACCGGCTGGCGCTGACCGCAGGTCGGCGACATCTCCTGGCCCGAGCACGTGACGATCTTCACGATGCCGGTGCGGATCGCCGTGCAGTTCGGGCATCCGCTCATCGTCTGGGGCGAGAACCCGCAGAACGAGTACGGCGGTCCGGCGGCGGCCGCGGCCGGACAACGTCGCTCGACCCGGCGCTGGCTCGAGGAGTTCGGCGGGCTGCTCGGCCTGCGCGTGTCCGACCTCGTCGGGCAGGACGGGCATCGAGCCGACGCGACCTCATCCAGTACACGTACCCGACCGACGAGGAGCTGCGCGCGTCGGCGTGACCGGCATCTTCCTCGGCTACTACCTGCCGTGGGACGGCTACGGCAACGCGCTCTATCGCCCAGGCGCACGGGTTCGAGACGTACCACGAAGCCGGTCGAGGGCTCGCTCGTCAACTACGAGAACCTCGACAACGTCCAGACCGGCATCCACGACTACTTCAAGTTCCTGAAGTACGGCTTCGGCCGCGCGACCGACATCGCCTGCCTGCACATCCGCCGCGGCCGGCTTGCGCCGCGACGAGGCGATCGAGCTCGTGCAGCGCCACGACGGCAAGTTCCCGTGGATCTACCTCGGGCACGCCGATCGAGGAGATCCTCGACGAGATCGACATGACGTCGACGAGTTCGTCGAGGTCTGCGACCGGTTCACCAACAAGAAGCTCTTCGTGACCGACGCGCCGCGGCGAGCTCGTCAAGGACCGCCACGGCAACCTGACGAAGATCAACTACGACAACCCGGAGTCGAGACAGCCGAGCTCGAGGCGCGCAGTGAATCGGGTCGCGATCGTCGACTACGGCATGTGCAACCTCGACTCGGTCGCGCGGGCGGTCGAGGAGTGCGGCGGCACGCCCGTCGTCACCGACGACCCGAGCGACCTTGCGCGAGCGCGACCGGATCGTGCTGCCCGGGCGTCGGGGCGTTCCCGGAGGCGATGGCGCAACCTGCGCGAGTCGCGGGCTCGATCGACGCGCTCGACGAAGCAGGTGCTCGGACGACGGCGTGCCGTTCCTCGGCATCTGCCTCGGGATGCAGCTGCTGGCCACGCGCGGCACCGAGGTACGCGAGACCGCACGGCCTCGGCTGGATCGACGGCGAGGTCGGTGCCGCTCGAGCCGACGGCCGGGCGAGCGCATCCCGCACGTCGGCTGGAACGAGGTCGAGCCGACCGGCGAGTCGCCGCTGTTCGACGGCATCGCCGCCGGGCGCGACTTCTACTTCGTGCACAGCTACCATGCTGCGGCTGCCGCGACGCCGACGACGTCGCTCGCGACGCACGCCCTACGGCGGCGGGTTCGTGTCGGCCGTCGCGCGCGGCAACGATCTTCGGCGTGCAGTTCCATCCCGAGAAGAGCCAGCAGGCGGGCTTCGCGGTCCTGCGCAACTTCCTGGCGCTCTGGGCACGCGCCGTGCTGAAGGTCCGGGTCATGCCGACGCTGCTGTACAAGGACTCGGCCTCGTCAAGGGCGTGCGGTTCGACTCCTGGCGGCGCGTCGGCAGCGCGATGCAGGCGGTGAAGGTCTACAACCTGCGCGAGGTCGACGAGCTCGTCTTCCTCGACATCACGCGCCACGCGCGAGGGTCGCGGCCCCGACTTCGACTGGTCGACGAGCTCGCGGACGAGTGCTTCATGCCGCTCACGGTCGGCGGCGGCGTCCGCACGATCGACGACGTCCGCGGCCTGCTGATGGTCGGCGCCGACAAGGTCGTCGATCAACACGGCCGCGATCGAGGACCCGGACCTGATCCGCGAAGTCGCGCGACCGCTTCGGCTCGCAGTGCGTCGTCGTGTCGATCGACGCCGCGCCGAAACGCCGACGGAACGTACGAGGTCTATACGCACGCCGGGCACGCGGCGCCGACCGGCCTCGACCCGGTCGACCGTGGCGCCGCGAAGCCGAAGCGCTGGGCGCAGGCGAGATCCTGCTGACCTCGATCGACCGCGACGGCACGATGGACGGGCTACGACCTCGAGCTCACCGTCGAGTCGCGGCGGCGGTGCACGATCCCGGTGATCGCGTCCGGGGGCGCCGGCACGTACGAGCACATGGCCGACGCTCTTCGCGACGGGCGGCGCGTCGGCGGTCGCGGCGGCGAGCATGTTCCATTTCACCGAGCAGACGCCCCTGGAGGCGAAGCACTACCTGCGCGGCCTGGGATTTCCTGTCAGGCGGTGACGGCTGCCGACCAACGGGGCCGAGGCTCAGGATCCTCGCCCGAAGTCGCTCCAGGTCGGCGTCGACCATCATCTCGACGAGCCCTCTGAAAGTCGACGGTCGGCTCCCAGCCGAGATCCGCCGGGCGCGCGTCGGCGTCGCCCGAGAAGGTGGTCGACCTCCGCCGGCCGGAAGAGCGCTGGGTCGACGACGACGTAGTCGCCGTAGTCGAGGCCCACGCGCTCGAAGGCGATCTGCGCACAGGTCGCGGCACCGAGTGCGCGATCCCCGTCGCGACGACGTAGTCGCTTGGCTCGGGCTGCTGGAGCATCAGCCACATCGCCCGACGTAGTCGCCGGCGAAGCCCCAGTCGCGCTCGGCGTCGAGGTTGCCCATCGTGCAGTTCCGTCGCCAGCCCGAGCGCGATCCGCGCCGCGCCGTCGGTGACCTTGCGCGTCACGAACTCCAGGCCGCGCCGCGGCGATTCGTGGTTGAACAGGATCCCGGAGACGGCGAACAGGCCGTAGCTCTCGCGGTAGTTGACGGTCAGGAAGTGGCCGTACGCCTTGGCCACGCCGTACGGACTGCGCGGGTGGAACGGCGTCGACTCGGTCTGGGGGATCTCGTCGGACCTTGCCGAACATCTCGCTCGACGACGCCTGGTAGAAGCGGATCGTCGGGTCGACCTGGCGGATGGCCTCGAGCATCCGGGTGACGCCGAGCGCCGGTGAACTCGCCGGTCAGGACGGGCTGGTTCCAGGACGTCGGCACGAAGCTCTGGGCGGCGAGGTTGTAGACCTCGTCGGGCTCGACGTCGCCGCAAGCGCCGCGACGATCGAGGCCTGGTCGAGCAGGTCGCCCTGGACGAGTTCAAGCCGGCCGGCGAGGTGCGCGATCCGCTCGTCGTCGACGGTGCTCGACCGGCGGGTCATGCCGACGACGCGGTAGCCCTTGTCGAGCAGCAACTCGGCCAGGTACGAGCCGTCCTGGCCGGTGATGCCGGTGATCAGCGCGGTCGTGCGGCACCGGCGGAGTATAGGGGGGCGTCGGTCGCCGACTGGTCCCCGGACGCGGTCGAGTCACCGGCGGCGACGCGAAGCCAGGTCTCGTACGCCTCGGCGATGGCGTCCCAGCCATAGAGGTCGCGCGGCTCGGTCGCGAGCGGCGGAGCGCATTGTCGTCGGCGAGGAGTCGTCGAGAGCACGGCGCTGCAGCTCGGCGCGAGGCCGTCGGGGCCGCGGTAGTAGCGGCCCGCATCGCCGAGCGTCTCGCGATGCTCCGGCACGTCGTTGGCGAGGATCGCGTTGCCGAAGCCCATCGCCTCGACCAGCGCCGGATGGGTCCCGCCGACCTCGGTCGCCTGGACATAGGCGGTCGCGTGCGAGCGCAGGACCTGGTAGCCGTGGCCGTAGATCGCGCCGAGGAAGCGGACCCGCGGATCGGCCATGGCATGGAGCGAGGCGATGTAGTCGCTGGCGTATGGCGCGTCGCCGACGACGCCAGCGGCAGGTCGGTGTCGACGCCGGCGTATGCCTCGATCACGACGTGGGCGTTGTTCTCGGGCTCCAGCCGGCTGACGTACAGGACGTACCGCGTCGGCCTCGAGGCCCGAGCCGCGCCGAGCGTGCCGTCATCGTCGGTCCGGCGCCGAGCTCCGTGCCGTACGGGAAGTACGTCGGTCTCCCGGCCGTAGGCCGCGCGGTAGTAGTCCTGGATCACCCGCGCGTCCGTGACGAGCTCGGCACGGGCAGGCGCGCCGCGAGCCAGGCGCACGCCCGGTAGTAGGCCGTCCCGACCGGTTCCACTTCGCTCGCTGCCACTCGAGGCCGTCGACATTGAGCACGACCTGCCGCGCCGAGCGCCCGAGAGCACGATCGCGGCCGGGACATTGGCCGAGTTGCAGACGTAGACGACGTCGTACCGGCGGAAGAGCGCGTGGAAGGCGGCGAACAGGCTGTGGACGACCGTCTCGAGGTACTTGGAGCGGGGCGCCGGCAGGCGGACGATGCGCATCCCGCGATAGGTCGCAGATCGCGCGCGCGACGTACCGGTCCCGACCGTAGACCGTCACCTCGTGCCCGCGCTCGGCGAGCCGGCTGCCGAGCTCCTCGGCGAATGTCTCGAAGCCGCCGTAGTTGGCTGGCACGCCGCGGATGCCGAGGATCGCGATGCGCATCGACGTCTGCGCGCTCCATGCACGAGTGACGGCTTACCGATGCTACATCCCGAGTCGATCCGGGTCGCCTTGGATGCCCACGTCGTCGGTCGCCGCGCAGACGGGCGAACGAGACGTACGTCGTCGGGCCTCGTGGATGCGCTGGCGACCGACGATGCCGTCGAACCGATCGTGCTTCGTCGACGAGGGCGTCCGATGGCCGGGCTCGAGCCGAACCGCGCGCTGCACGAGCTGCGGTCACGGTCGCCGTTTCTGCGCATCCCCCTGGAGCTGCCGACCGTCGTCCGGCGGGTGCGGGCGGACCTCCTTCATGTCCAGTACGTCGCGCCGCCCATCGCCGGCCTGCCGGTCGTGACTGCCGTCCACGATGTCTCGTTCGAGGACGTCCATGGCCTCTTCGGCCGGGGACGGAGCTGCGCTTGCGGATGTTCGTCCGCGCGCCGGTCCGTCGGTCCGCGGTCGTCACTGACTCTCGGCCTTCAGCCGCGATCGACTGATCGAACGATACGGACTGGCATCCGGCTCGCGTCTTCGTCACGCCCATGCGCGGTCTCCGACCGATGGCGTCCGCTGTCCGTCGCCGAGACGGCATCGCGACTCGATCGGGCTTGTCGGACCGGGCTCCGTTCGTCCTTGCGGTCGGCAATCTGCACCCGCGGAAGAATCTTCCACGGCTTGATCCGGGCGGTCGCCGCGGCGCGCTCAGGTGGGTATGCGTGATCTGCAGCTCGTGATCGTCGGGCAGCGCGGATGGCACGCCTCCGAGGTCGACGCGGCGGTCGACGCCGTCAACGGTCGGGGCTGGGTCACGTTCCTCGGGTTTGTCGATCACGACGTGCTGCAGGCGCTGTACGGACATGCGCGCGTCGTGGCGTACGTGTCCCTCTACGAGGGCCTGGGTCTGCCGGTCGTCGAGGCGCTCGCCTGCGGAGCGGTCGTGGTGGCCAGCTCGACGACCGCGGTGCCAGAGGCCGTCGGGGATGCGGGCATCCTCGTGGACCCGACGCGTGAGGAATCCATCACGGATGGCCTGATCCGAGCGAGCAGCCGACGAGGGACTGCGGTCGCGCCTCATTGCCGCGGGACCAGTGTGGGCCTCGACGTTCAGCCCCGACCGCTTCGCCGCGACGACGATCGAGTGCCTACAGGACGGCGATCGAGGCCGTCTAGTCGGGCGTCGGTTCCGATGTGTCGGTGATCGCGATCAGCACAGTCGTGAGGCCGAGCACGCGCTGGCGGGCGATTCGGACGGGACGCCCGGAGGGAAGAAGGAACGGAGTTCGCTCGCGCCGACCGGCCGGAGGGCGGCCTCGCTCGCCCAGCGAGCGTTCCCGGTCAGTCGGAGGACGCGGTGGCGGATCGACCGCGGCAGCCAGTGGACGAACGGCAGCAGCGTATGCGGATCGATCGGAAACCCGGCGTTCGGCGTGGCGATGAAGACGCGTCGGCAGGTGCGCACGAGTTCGTGGACGAACCGCCTTTGGTCGTCGGCGTCCGCCGACATGTTCGATCACGGCATTGGAGAAGCCGAGGTCGAAGGACTGGTCGTCGAACGGCAATCGACGACCGTCCGACTCGACGAATCGCACCGTTGGAAACTGGAAGCGGAAAGCGGGCATGTCCACCAATCCGACCGCCGTGATCTGGCCGGCATAGGGGTAGCGGGCTTCGAGGAAGTTGTTCGATCGCCAGGCTGGATCCGTTACCCCGACGTCGAGCAATCGGTCTGTCGGTGAGGGCTGCATCTCCGCCATGAAGCGCTCGAAATCGAGTCGCGCGAGACCTGGTGGTGAATGAGGCGGTCAGGCGCCAGCGGATGCCGGACGGGCGATCGATCCCGGACCCATCGGCCACTGTCGGAACAGCTCGGGGCGGCGGGGGCGGCGCGGTCAAGCAGGTTCCTCTCTGTGTCGCCGACGCGCAGGGGGTGCGCCCGATAGCCTACCCTCGCGCCATGGCATCACCCGCGCCGATCGCGCCGTCGATCTCGCTCACGGTCAGCACGATCCAGGGTTGGCCCGCGATCAAGGCGAACGTCGAGTCGGTCCAGGTCGCGGCACGTCGGGTCGGCGGTGAGGTCATCGTCACGGACGGCAGCGGCAATGCTCCACCCCCGCCGAACGTCCTTGACCCGACGACGACCTGGACGTCCATCCCGGGATCGTCTGTGTTCCAGCTCCGCGACGTTGCCTACCGATTGGCATCGGGCCCGATCGTCGCCATCACGGAGGACCATTGTCGTGTCCCGCCCGATTGGGGGACCCGCATGGTCGAAGCGCACGCCCGCCACCCGGAGGCCGTGGCGATCGGTGGGTCGGTCGAGAACGGCGCCACCGGATCGGTGGTCGACTGGGCCAGTTTTCTGGTCGTCCAGACGGTCATCGCTTCGCCCATCGCGAGCGGACCAGCCCAGCGCATCGCCGGCGCCGTCAACGTGTCGTACAAGCGCGATGGCGTCTACCGCATCGATGACTTCGATGGCCTGGGTGCGCTGGACGTCCTGCATCAGCGCGCGCTCAAGGGGTCCGGTGGCTCGCTCGTGGCCGATGATTCGATCCGAGTCGTCCACGACCAGCCGCTGAGCCTCGATGAGACGATCCGGATCCACTTCCACGCCGGCCGGACGTTCGCCGGCTTCCTCCGCCGACGGATGGATCGCCAGGCGAAGGTCCGACTCATGGGCGTCCTTCTGATCCCCTATGTGCGGTTCGCTCGGGCGGTCTCGGTCGGTGCTCAGAAAGGCTATGGCCCTGTCCTGGCGCGGGCTTGGCCGATGATGCTCCTGCTGTACCTCGTGCAGGCGGCCGGCCACGTGGCCGGTTTTGCCAGCGGCCCAAGTGACAGCCCGCGCCGGGTCCAATGATTCGACACTGTCTGCACCGCTGACAGCCTGCTCGCGCCCTCGTCCTGACCAGGCGCGCCCGTCCGGGCGCGTCAGCCCTCGATCGCGGAACTCCGCGCGGTGCCAGACCTCGATCTCGCGGCCGCGGAGGACGTTGAGCCAGCCCAGTCGCGAACGCGATGTTGACGACCGCGAACGAGCGGGCGAAGGCGACGGCTCGGGGCGGCCGCCGGCCGGCGCCGATGAGCAGGTGGCGCGAGCGCCGGCCAGCGAGCGCCCGCGATGCCGACCGCGACGGGGCCGCGAGGTAGACCGGCTGACCCGCCGAGCGTGCCGAGCCACGAGCCCGCGACGATCGCCACGAGGGCGATGAACCACGGGCGTCGCCCAGCGCAGCAGCTTGTGCGACCAGATCGCGAGCGCCGGACCCGGGCCGCCGCCACGGAGCCAGCGCGCCGACCATCGACAGGTTGGCCCGGATGCCGCGCGTCGCGGTCCGGGTCCGGTTGCGGAACTGCTCGCGGAGGCCGCTGATCGGCCGGTCGGTCGCGATCGCGCCCGGGACGTAGACGACGCAGGCCGCCGGCCTCGCGGACGTAGAGCGGCAGCAGGTGGTCCATCGACGCGGTCGGCGGCACCGGCCGGTACGCTCGACGCGCCGGACCGCGAGGAGCGCGCCCGGTCACCGCGGTCAGCAGCCCGCCCGGCTCTCGAGCTCGCGGACGCGCCGCTCGTAGCGCCAGTAGAGGCCCTCCTGCGTCGACGTCGCGGTGGCCCGCTCGTCGCGCCATTCGAGCCGTCCGGTCGCGCAGCCCACGCGCGGGTCGCGGAGCGCCTCGGCCAGGGCGGCCAGGCAGCCGGGCGCGAAGCGGGTCTCGGCATCGGTCAGGACGACGACGTCGCCGCGGGCCGCCGCGAAGAGGGCCGCCTGGGTCGCCGTCTGGCCGCCGCGGGCGAGCGACAGCAGGCGGACGCGCGGGTCGCTGCGCCGCCAGGCCGTGACGATCGCCTCGGTCGCGTCGGTCGACCCGTCCGAGCCGACGAGGACCTCGACGAGCCGGGCGCCGCTGATCCGCCTGGGCGAGCGCGTCGTCGATCCGCTCGGCGATGTGGTCCGCCTCGTCGTGGACGGCGATGGCGACCGTCAGCGTCGGGGCGGCTCGGTCGTGCGCTCGGGACGGACGGGGTCGGGCGCGGGCGAGGAGCGCGACCGGCAGCGGGTAGCCGAGGTAGACCCAGGCGAGCAGCGCCGATCGAAGTCCAGAAGCGCGATCCCGGCGAGCACCGCGCAGAGCCTACGCGCTCAGCGCGTCCCAGGGCAGGTCCGGCCACCACGCTCGCCAGCGCTCGACCAGCCGGGCGGCCTCCGCGGGTCGGGTGTGGCGCGGCCGCGAAGGCGCTCGCTCGCCGGCGCCGCTCGCGACGGCCGACGCGGTCGCGCTCGCGGAGTCGGCCGCCAGGCCGCGATCGGACGGCGCCGGCGTCGGGACGGCGCGATCCGGCTCGATCGAGACCCGCCTCGACGAGCTCGTCGAGCGCACCGGCCGGCGTCGCGAGCGACCGGCAGGCCCGACCGCGAACGCATCGAGCACGACCTTGGGGAAGCCCTCGGCGGGCGACGGGAAGACGAACACGTCGGCGCGCCGCGAGCGCGTCGAGGTACGTCGCGCGATCGGCGATGTGGCCGCGCCCACGTCGACCCGGTCCGCGACGCCGAGACGTCGTCGGCGAGCTCGACCAGCGCTCGCGGTCGGGCCCGTCGCCGAGGACGTCGAGCTCGAGGCGCCGGGTCGGGCCGCGACCGCTGCCGAGCAGGCGACTCGAGGCCCTTGCCGCCGACCAGCCGGCCGGCCCAGACGAGCCGGAGCGGCCCGGCCGTCGCCGGCGGCCACGGCCGCGCCGCCGGGTCGCGCATCTCGTCCGGCTCGACCAGGCTGGCGACGATCCCGTCGCCGTCGACGAGCCCCTCGCCGACCGACGAGCGCGATCGGCCGCCGAGCCGGCCAGCCGCCCGACGCGTCGTAGCCGAGCCCGACGCGCCCGGCACCGACCCGCGCGATCCCGTCGAACCGGCGCCGGCGGCGACGTCGGCCGCGCTGCCGGCGACCCAGCCGAAACGCGGCGTGCCGGCCGCGACGCGCGATCGCCGCCGCCAGCGCCGCGTTCGAGGCCGGGACCTTGAGCCAGACGAGGTCGGCCGCGCCGATCGCGCGGCGCAGCGTGGCCGGTTCGCGCCGAGCATCGCCGGAGCGTGGCGCAGGTAGCCGGCGATCCCGTCGAACGGCGCCGTCCCGACGACCCGGATCCGCGGGTCGAGCGGCAGGGTCCGCGGGCGCACGCTCGCGCGTCGCGGAGCGGCACGCACGATGGTGATCGATCGCGACCGGCGACGTCCGGCAGGTCGAGCGAGCGGCCGCCAGGAACCGCTGGAACGTGGCGTTGGCCGGGTGGACCCGCCCGTCCCAGGCGAGGTGCGGGTTGTCGTCGACGACGACGAGCCGGATGCCCACCGGTCAGCGCTCCTCGCCGGGCTCGCGCTCGCCGATGACGAGCTCGGCGGCCTCGATCGCCGCCGCGCAGTCCGACCAGCGGTCCCGTCCGACGGCCGCGCGAGCCGGTCGATCGATCGCCCGGCAGCGCGGCGACCAGCGCCACGATGTCGGTGCGCCGGATGACCAGCGTCTCGCGCCAGCCCGCGGTCCGGACAGGCGGTGGAAGACGACGAGGGTCAGCGCCGCGGTCACGATGTACGAGATCGACGAGGCGGCCGCCGCGCCGCGGATCCCGTACGGCGGGATGAGGACGCAGGTTCGCCACGATGTTGATCGCGAGCCCGGCGACCAGGATCAGCGTGCCGGTCCCGGGCCGCCCGCGCCCCGACGATGTAGCGCGACAGGACGGCGACCACGCTGTAGGCGACGATGCCGGGCAGGATCAGCCGGAGCGCCACGCCGGCATCGGCGAACTGCGAGCCGTAGACGAACCGGACCAGCCGCGGGCCGAAGATGAACGCCGGGATCGCGGTGACGAACGCCACGGCGAGCGTCGTCCGGGTCAGGACCGCGGCGATCCGGCCGGCATCGGCCTTCGGGTCGACGGCCCGGCTGAACATCACGGTCCCGAGCGCGTTCGGGACGTACCAGAGCGTCTCGGCGAGCCCGCTCGTGACCGAGTAGATGCCGGTCTGCGCGGACGCCGAGGATGACGTTGACGAGGAAGGCGTCCGACCGGAACTGGAGCCGCTCGGCGAGCGTGCCGGGCAGCGACCGCGCTGCCGAAGCGGAGCTCCTCGGCCAGGAGCGGCACACGACGGCCGGAACCCGAGGCGTGCCGTCGCGCGCGGCGACCCACAGGATCAGCGACCGGCCGTCGACGACCAGGGCGACGAGGTTCAGGACCAGGGCGACGTCCAGGCTGAGCCGGGCGATCGCCGCGTGCCGCGATCGACGAGGATCAGCAGGAGCCCGCGGCGCGACGACGCGGATCAGGCTGTACGGGACGACCCGCTTGCGACCGAGCAGCGCGAACAGCCCGATCGCGAAGAACAGCTCGCCCGGGATCGCCAGCGCGGCGAACGGTGAACTGCGCGGCCGACAGGTTCGGGATGAGCGTCGCCAGCGGCCCGTCCGGTCGGGTGCCGGTCGGCAGGCCGTACAGCCAGCACGCGACAGGAAGACCGCAGAGCCCGCCGACGACCGCGGTCCAGACGATCGCGTTGGCCATGCCGCGGCGGGCCGTCGCTCGGTCCCGTCCCGCGACGACCGCGAGCGCCTGGTCCATGCCCCAGCCGACGATCAGTGCGGCGAGCTGCGAGTAGAGGAGCACGAGCGTGAAGCGGCCCTTGGCCGACGGGCCGAGCAGCCGCGCCAGGGCGATGTCCGTGGCGAAGATGAGGATCGCCAGCCCGAACCGGGTGACGATCGTGATGAGCGCGTCGCGCATGAGCGGCGACGGCCGCGCGACGCACCGGCGGCGTCGGGGCCGTCGGAGCGGCGACCGCGTCGGCCGCTGACTCGGTCATCGGCGGCTGCGCTCACTCCGAGCCGGACGCGGCGTGGGGCTCGATCGCCGGCCAGCGCTGGATCCGCGAGCGCGGCCGCGAACCAGGCGGCGGTCCGCGCGAGGCCGTCGTCGAGGCGCGACCGCCGCCCGGTAGCCGAGGACGCCGCGCGGCCTTGTCGACGCCGGCGACGTTGCGCCGGACGTCGCCGGCCCGCGCCGGTCCGTGGACGGACCTCGAGCGCGCCGCCCGACGGCCCGGCCGATCGCCTCGGCGAGGCTCGTCGACGGTCGTCTCGACGCCCGTCCCGGCCTGGAACAGCTCGCCGGCGACGCCGTCCTCGGGCGCGTCGAGCGCGGCCGCGATGGCCGCCGCGAGGTCGTCGACGTAGACGAAGTCGCGCGTCTGCTCGCCGTCGCCGTTGATCGTCGATCGGCTCGCCGGCGAGCGCCGCCCGCAGCCAGGCGGCGACGACGCTCTGCTTGTGGAGCGAGTTCGGGCCGTAGGCGTTCGAGAAGCGCAGCGAGCAGGCGGCCAGGCCGTACGTCGCGGCGTAGGCCTGGCAGTACGCCTCGATCGCGAGCTTGGACGCGCCGTACGGCGAGACCGGGTGGGGCAGGTCGGTCTCGTCGCTCGGCGGCTCGTGGTCGCCGGCGGCGGCGTTCGACGAGGCGAACACGAACCGCCGCACGCCCGCCAGCCGGGCCGCCTCGAGCAGCGCCGACGCGACCAGGCGACGTTGGCCTCGAACGTGCCGAGCGGGTCGCGCGACGGAGTCGTCGATCCCGGCCCGCGCCGCGAGGTGGACGACGGCGTCGACGCCGTCGACGGCGCTGCGCGACCGCCGTCGCGGTCGGCCAGCGAGCCGCGCACGCAGGTCGTGGGGCGACGCCGGCGAGGTAGGCGCGGCTGGCCGATCGAGAGGTCGTCGAGGATCCGGACGCGATCGCCGCGCGCGGCCAGCCAGCCGGGCCAGGTTGGAGCCGATGAACCCGGCGCCCGCCGGTGATGAGGACCGTTCGCGTCACGAGCGGCGTCGGCCGCGTCAGACGCGGACCGACTCGCGCGGCGGCTCCGGGACCCAGCGGACGTTCTGGACGAGCGTGGCCGGGTCGATCCGGTCGCTCGTGGTCCTTGATCTTGTGCGAGCATCGTGTCGATCAGCTCCTCGTTGAGCAGGCGCGGCTGCAGCCCGAGGTCGAGGAGCTTCGTGTGCCGGGCGTTGTAGTAGTGCTCCTCGAGCTCCTTGCGCGGGTTGGCCGTGTGCTCGATCGTCACGGTCCAGCCGAGGTGCTCGGCGGCCGTGCTTGACGCGCTCGGCGAGCTCGAGGACGCTGAACTGCTCGGTGAACTGGTTGTAGACGCGCAGCTCGCCCGGGTCGGCCGGGTTCGCGGCCGCCAGGCGCGACGCACGCGACCGTGTCGCGGATGTTGAGGTAGCCGCGGGTCTGGCCGCCCTTGCCGTAGACCGTGAGCGGGTGGCCGATCGACGGCCTGGACGCAGAACCGGTTGAGCGCGGTCCCGAAGACCTCGTCGTAGTGGAAGCTCGTCGCGAGGCGCGGGTCGAGCGCCGACTCGTCGGTCTCGACGCCGTAGACGACGCCCTGGTTGAGGTCGGTCGCGCGCAGGCCCCAGATCCGGCAGTCGCGAAGTGGATGTTGTGGCTGTCGTGGACCTTGCGACAGGTGGTACATCGAGCCCGGCGTCTTCGGGTAGAGGAACGTGTGCTGCCGGCCGTTGTGGTCGACGGTCAGGTAGCCCTCCTCGATGTCGATGTCGGGCGTGCCGTACTCGCCCATCGTGCCGAGCTTGACCAGGTGGGTCTCCGGGTCGATGTCGCGGATCGCGAACATGACGTTGAGGTTGCCGATGACGTTGTTGGCCTGGGTGTACGTCGCGTGCCGGACGTCGATCATCGAGTAGGGCGCCGACGGCTGCTCGCCGTAGTGGACGATCGTGTCGGGCCGGAAGTCGCCGATCACCGACTCGACGAAGGCGTAGTCGGTCAGGTCGCCGACGAAGAGCTCGATCTCGTGCTCGGTGACCTCGCGCCAGGCGCGGATCCGCTCGTGGAGGGTCGGGATCGGGAAGAGCGGGCGGACGCCCAGCTCGAGCTCCCACTGGCGCTTGGCGAAGTTGTCGACGACGGCGACGCGGTGGCCGGCTCGCGAGAGGGCCATCGCCGTCGGCCAGCCCAGATAGCCGTCGCCGCCGAGGATCAGGATCCGGTCGGTCACGCTGTCATCTCCGGTTTGGGAGCACGGGGATGGCCATCTGCGGCCGGGGTCGAGTCTACCATCGCGGCTCCCGATCGCCCCCGCCTCATGCGTGACTGCGCCCGATGCCTGTGCCCTCGGTATCCTTGGCAGGCCAAGCCGAAGACCTGACCGCTAACGGAGACCCACCCTGACGAGCGAGGACAGTCCCCTCCGTGGCCGATCCATCCTCATCACCGGGGGAACGGGGTCGTTCGGACGGCGCTTCGTGCGCACCGTTCTGGCCGACCATCAGCCGCGCCGCATCGTCGTCTTCAGCCGAGACGAGTTGAAGCAGTACGACTTTCGGCAAGAGCTTGGCGATGACCCTCGGGTCAGGTTCTTCATCGGCGATGTCCGCGATCGGGAGCGGCTTTGGAGAGCCTTCGACGGCATCGATGTCGTCGTCCACGCGGCCGCTCTCAAGCAGGTACCGGCGGCCGAGTACAACCCATTCGAGGCGACGAAGACCAACATCATCGGCGCACAGAATGTGATCGATACCGCCCTGGACAGGGACGTCGAGCGAGTCGTGGCCCTCAGCACGGACAAGGCTTCAGTCCGATCAATCTGTATGGGGCGACGAAACTGGTAAGCGACAAGCTCTTCATGAACGGCAACGCGTACGCTGGACCTCACCGCACACGTTTTGCGGTCGTCCGATACGGCAACGTCGAAGGCAGTCGAGGCAGCGTCACCCCGCTGTTCAAGCAGCTCGCGCCGACCGGCAGGATCCCGATCACAGACGAACGCATGACGCGCTTCTGGATCACGTTGGATCAGGGTGTCCGCTTCGTGATCCAGGCGATCGGGCTGATGCACGGGGGCGAGCTCTTCGTGCCCAAGATCCCGAGCATGCGCGTCACCGATCTCGCGGAGGCATTGGCGCCTGGAGCCACACTTGAGATCGTCGGCATCCGCCCCGGCGAAAAGCTCCACGAAGAGATGATCAGCGTCGACGATGCGCGCCGGACGGTCGACGCCGGCGAGTTCTATGTCATGTTGCCCGACGCCGATTGGTGGGACCGCGATCATTGGGCCGATGCGCCGACGGTCCCGTCGGGCTTTCGCTATTCGAGCGATGCCAACGACCATTGGCTCACGGTCGACGAGCTGCGTGCATCGAGCGATGCCTGACCGGCTGCCGTACTCACGTCAGTCGATCGACGATGAGGACATCGCGGCCGTCGTCGAGGTGCTCCGCTCGGACTTCCTGACCACCGGACCGCGAGTCGCGCAATTCGAGGAAGCCCTGGCGGACTTCACCGGGGTCGCGCACGCAGTCGCCGTCACGTCCGGCACCGCCGCGCTCCATGCCGCGTACGCCGTCCTTGGTATCGGACCTGGCGACGAGGTCGTCATGCCGCCGATGACGTTTGCCGCGACCGGGAATGCGGCGCTCTACCTCGGCGCCCGACCCGTGTTCGTCGACGTCGATCCGGTGACCGGACTGCTCGACCCAGCCGGTCTGGAGTCGGCGATCACCAGCCGAACGCGCGCCATCGTTGCCGTCGACTACGCAGGACAACCGGCGGACTATGCCGAGATCCGCAAGGTCGCGCGTCGCCACGGACTGCCGATCGTCGCGGACGCGGCTCACTCCATCGGCGCAGCCCGTGCCGGTGTGTCCGTCGGACATCTCGCCGACCTGACCGTGCTCTCCTTCCATCCCGTGAAGCACCTGACGACCGGCGAGGGCGGCGCGGTCCTGACCGCCGACGCAGCGCTGGCTCGTGACCTGCGCGAGTTTCGGAGTCACGGGATCACTCGCGATGAGACCCGGCTCCGGCGAATGGACGGACCGTGGTATCACGAGATGCAGCACCTTGGGTTCAACTACCGCCTCACGGACGTCCAGTCTGCCCTCGGCACGAGCCAACTCCGACGGTTGCCTGGATTCATCGCTCGCCGCCGGGAGATCGCCGCTCGATATCTCGCGGAGTTGCGAGGCCTGCCGGGTCTTGAGTTGCCCGTCGTCCTGCCAGGGGCGGAGCACTCCTGGCATCTGTTCGTGGTCCGAGTGTCCGAGGCGACTCGGCGCAGGGCCTTCTTCGAGGCGATGACGCAGCGCGACCTCGGTGTCCAGGTCCACTACCTCCCCGTCTATCGGCACCCGTATTACGAGGACATGGGCTATCCGGAGGGACTGTGTCCTTCGGCGGAGGATCTCTATCGTCGGGCTGTCTCGATCCCGCTGTTCCCGGCCATGAGTGACCTCGACGTGGGGCGGGTGATCGACGTGACCGGCGAGGTCGCCCGACGCGTGCTCGCGAAGGCCGTCGTCTGAGTTCCGTCCTCATCATCCAGGCGCGTATGGGGAGCACCAGGCTGCCCGGCAAGGTGCTCGCACCCATCGGTGGCGAGCCGATGCTTGCCCGGGTCGTCGAGCGGGCGTCAGCGGCACGCACCATCGACCGCCTTGTCGTCGCCACGACGACCGCTCCAGGCGATGACCCGATCGTCGATCTCGCGCTTGAGCGTCACTGGGACGTTGCCCGTGGCTCAGCGGATGACGTCCTCGACCGGTACTACCAGGCCGCGGTCGAGCGAGAGGCAACCATCGTGGTGAGGGTCACCAGCGATTGCCCCCTCATCGACCCGGCGATCATCGATGACGTCGTTGCTCGCCTACGCGACAGGGATGCCGACTACGCAAGCAACACCCTGGAACCCAGGACGTATCCGCGAGGCCTCGACGTCGAGGCGATGCGGTTCCCGGCGCTCGCCCGTGCGTGGCATGAGGACAAGAACGCGGGCTGGCGGGAGCACGTGACGCCGTACCTCTACCGCCATCCGGAGCGCTTTCGTCTCGTGGGGCTTTCGACCGATCCAAGCTACGCCGACCAGCGATGGTCGGTCGACACAGCCGAGGACCTCGATCTGGTCAGTCGCCTGTGGGCCGCCCTGGATGACGAGCGTGCCGGCTGGCAAGCGATCCTGGCCGTCGCCCAGGCGCACCCTGAGTGGGCGGCACTGAACGCTGATATTCGTCAGATCGTGGTGCCCTGAACGACCCGGATCCGTTCATTCGTCGACGATCGCCGACTCGGTCTCGAGCTCGAACACCAGGCAGGGAACACCGTCGCAGTCACCCTGCGACCGAAGCGCGAACCCGGCATGTCGGAACAACGCGATGGAGGCGACGTTCTCAGGACGGATCCGTGCCTGGTAACGGGGGACATCCAGCGACGCGTCTTGCGGCTGCGCAGCAAGCCCGGCCGCGAGCAGCTGCTGTCCCAGGCCGCGACCGCGCGCGTTGGGCGCCACCGAGATGCCCACCTCGACGAGATCACCGATGCGGTCGAATCGCATTTGCCCGATCGGTCGGTCACCCTCGAGTCCGATCAGGATCCGCGAGCTCGCCGACTTGAGTCGTGCGTCGAGCCAGCGTCGATGGGCTCCTGGATCGATGGGCGCCGGATGAAACGAATTGCTCCGTGTGACCGGGTCATTCGCCCATGAAAGCAGCAACGCCTCGTCGGCCTCGGTTGCCGGCCTCACCGTCACCATCGGCGATCAAGCCATCGGCCGGCGTTTGGCGATCGGCGTCGCCCCAAGAGCCGGTATCGTATGGACCATGGCCTTGACCTATCGACGTCCAGCGGTGGTCCTCCCTAGGTCCGTGCGAGCCCTGAAGCCTTCGCCTCGACCAGCTCGATGAATGTCGTCCGGATCGGCGATCGCGAGGTCGGCGAGGGCGCTCCCGTCTACATCATCGCCGAGGCGGGCTCGAACCATGACCGTGACCTCGGCCAAGCCAGGCGCTTGATCGAGGTGGCCGCCGAGGCTGGGGCGGACGCGGTCAAGTTCCAGACGTTCCTGGCCGATCGGATCGTTGCCGAGACCCAAACGCGCGCGAAATACCTCGATGACGTCCTTCCCCCCGGCAAGTCGATGAACGAGCTGTTTCGCGAGCTGGAGCTCCCGCGAGAATGGCACGGGGAGCTCAAGACGTACGCCGAGGAGTGCGGACTCGACTTCCTGTCGACCCCGTTCGACTTCGAGGCCGTCGCGTTGCTCGACGAACTGGGCGTCAAGGCGTTCAAGGTCGCCACGTATGAGCTCTGGCACCTGCCGCTCATCCGGGAGATCGCCTCCCGCGGCAAGCCCATCATCTGCTCGACGGGCATGGCGGACCTGGCCGATGTCCAGGCGGCGGTGGACACGGTCCGGGCCACGGGTAACGACCAGCTCATCCTTCTCCACTGCGTGGTCAACTATCCGCCGCCGTTCTCCGACCTCAATCTACGAGCGATCGAGACGATGCATCGGGCATTTGGCGTGCCCGTTGGTTGGAGCGATCACACCCCAGGCTGGCTCGCGCCGGTCATCGCGACAGCGCTCGGCGCGGCAGTCGTCGAGAAGCACTTCACGACCGACCGGGACCGAGCTGGGCCGGACCATCGCTTCGCGCTCGTCCCAGACGAGCTGACGGAGATGGTCCGCGCAATTCGCGAGACAGAAGCATCGCTGGGCGACGGGGTCAAGCGGATGGCCGAGTCGGAGGCCGACCTCTATGTCACGGCCCGACGGTCGCTCTTCGCCGCCAGGCCGATCGCCGTCGGGACCGTGGTCACGGAGGCCGATGTCGCCATCCTGCGTCCGGGAACGGGCATCGAGGTTCGAGACCTGCCAAACGTCATCGGCCGAACGGCGCGGAGGCCGATAGGGCGTCATGAGCCGCTCGCGTGGGAAATGTTCTGACGAAGCCGTGCCATTCGTCCACCTGATCACGACCGCCCACCCGACCGAGGGCCGCGGACATTCGGCCCGAGCGACCACGCTTGCAGAGGCTCTCTCGGCGGCTGGCGTGCGAGTGGCGATCACGTACCTCCGCGGGCGTCCAACTCCAAGTGAAGCAAGGCGTCAATCGTCGATCGGCGCCTCAGCGCTCGACGGCTCCACGTCCGCCGATGTGGTCATCGTCGATCTACCAGACCCGAATGCCGGCACAGCTGGCCGTGATCCCGAATTCCCTCGTTGTTTTCGATGACCGCGAGCTGTTGCGTGGTCCGGTCAACACCGTGGTCCAGCCGTCGCTCCCGGATTGGCACGGCCGAGCCAAGGCTGGGAGGGTCCTGGCGGGTTACAGCTGGGCGCCGGTTTCGTCTGCATGGAGGGTCGTGCGTGAGGCCTCGAAAGCCGACCTGGGTAAGTCCGGGGAGGCTCGATGGAGCGTGCTCGTGTGTTTCGGCGGTAGCGATCCGGCTGGTGTGACCGCTCGGCTTGCCCCGGAGATCGCGGCCGACGACCGATGGTCGACCACGGTCGTCCTGGGGCACGATCAACGTGAGTTTCAGGTCAAAGGTGCCCTGACCGTGCGCGACCCGCGCGATCTTCCCAGTCTCGTTGCCCAAGCGGACATCGTCGTCATCGGCGCCGGCACGATGAAGTTCGAGGTGGCGTGCGTGGGGCGACCAGCCTTGCTCGTCGCTGCGGCAAGGGACCAACTCACCGTAGGACCGCCATTCGCTGCTACCGGGGCGGCGGTGTGGCTGGGCGACGGTTTGACGATCGAGCCAGAGGCAGTGCGAGACGCGGTCGCCGTGTCGCTCGGCGACGTGATGGCTCGGATCGAGATGGGCCGAAAGGCCCGCGAGCTGGTGGATGGGATGGGAGCGGAGCGCCTGACCAGCGCAGTGCTGGAGATCGCAACACGACGCTGAAGCCCGTCGCCTGCGCTACGCGTGTCTAGCCACGCGTGCTCGATCGCGCTGCAGGTGGACGACGGCGATGGGCACAATGAGACCCGCCGCCACACCGGGTTCGCAAACCGATCGACAGCCGCGTACGGTCAACCGTCTCGGCAGCAGATACGCAGCTGGGAGGTCCAACGTCGGTGAATATGGATCGATCGGACGAGCGACCGACGCCCGCACCGCTTCCCGAGGAACTCTGGAGCGGCTCGTTCGGCGACGAATACGTGGAGCGGAACGCGCAGCTCGACGATCGCCGACGTGGTTTCTGGACGGGGATCCTGGACGAGTTCGCGCCGGCTTCGGTGCTGGAGGTCGGTTGCGGGCAAGGCGGGAATCTCCTGCCCCTTTCTCAGATCCTCGCCTGCCCGACAGGTATGGGGTATCGACATCAATGAGGCGGCTCTACTGCGGGCACGAACGAACGCACCCGGCGTCAATGTGGTCTACGGCTCGGCGCGAGAGCTTCCTTTTCGTGACGCGACATTCGATCTTGTGTTCACGACCGGAGTCCTCATCCATCAGCCGGACGACCAGCTGCCACTGGTGATGGACGAGATGATCCGCTCCTCGGCACGCTACGTATTGATCGGCGAGTATCACGCCGAGGATCCGACCGAGCTTCAGTACCGCGGATTGACTGGGGTGTTGTTCAAGCGGAACTACGGCCGACTCTTCCTGGAGCGCTTTCCATCGCTAGTCATTCGGCGCGAAGGCTTCCTCGACGTTGAGGACGGATTCGATCGCGTCACGTTCCAGATGTTCGAAAAGGGCTAAATCGGACGTAAATCGGCCCACCTAGCGGCCTCGTCGATCGTCCTCGGTCGGCCGGACGGCGTGAATGGCCGACCGACCGTCCAACGGGCCCATCACTCGCTCGAGTGCTTGGCGTCGGACCGGGGTGCTACGCTCCCCGACGATGCGTATCGAGCAGTTCTCGATCGGCGGCCTCGGCCACCTGTCGGCCCTGGTCGCGGACGACGACGCAGGCGTCGCGGCGGTGGTCGATCCCCGCCGGGACGTCGACATCTACCTCGAGGCCGCCCGAGCCCACGATCTGCGGATCGTCGGCGTGGTCGAGACCCA
Organism: uncultured Chloroflexia bacterium; assembly: GCA_963704775.1. Classification (GTDB taxonomy): domain Bacteria; phylum Chloroflexota; class Limnocylindria; order Limnocylindrales; family CSP1-4; genus SPCO01. The sequence goes on from CAVPHR010000001.1 coordinate 1,781,906, forward strand.
CCTCCACAACGACTACGTGTCCGGCGGTCGCGAGCTCGCGGCCCTGACCGGCGCGACCCACGTCATCGGCGCAGGCGCCGAGCTTCGCTACGAGCACCGCGGCCTGGCCGACGGCGCCACGCTCGAGGTGGGCCGCCTGCGGTTCACCGCGCTCGACACGCCGGGCCACACGCCCGAGCACGTCGCGTACGCGCTCGCCGACACGACCCGGGCCGACGAGCCGCTGGCCCTCTTCAGCGGCGGGTCCCTGCTCGTGGGCGCGGTCGGGCGGACCGACCTGCTCGGGGCGGAGAACGCGGTCCCGTTCGCGCACCAGATGTACCGCTCGCTCCACGAGGTCATCCTCCCGATGGAGGACTTCGTGGCCGTCCACCCGACCCACGGGGCCGGCTCGCTCTGTTCGACCGGCATCGCCTCGACCCCGCTGACGACGATCGGCTTCGAACGGCGCTACAACGCGCTCCTCGCGCCGATGGAGGTCGACGCGTTCGCCCGAGCTCTCCTGGCCGGCCAGCCGGCCATCCCGCGCTACTTCGCGCGGATGCGCCCGATGAACCAGGCCGGCCCGCGGCTGCTCGGCGCGGTCGTGCCGCAGCCGCCCCCGATCTCGCCCGAGGCGCTCGAGGCGGCCGTCGCCGGGGGCGCGCTCGTCGTCGACGCCCGGCCGCCCGCGGCGCATGTCGCCGGGCACATCCCGGGCTCGCTTTCGATCCCGCTCGACGACTCGTTCGGGACGTGGCTCGGCTGGGTCGTGGACCTCGATCGCCCGATCGTCCTCGTCGTCGAAGGCGATGCCGACCTGGACGAGCTCACCCGCCAGGCGCTGCGCATCGGCCACGACGAGATCGCCGGCCACCTCGCCGGTGGCTTCGAGGGATGGGCGGCGTCGGGCCGCCCGGTCGAGGCGAGCGGTCGGACGTCCCTCGCCGAGTTGGCCGGTGCGATGGCCGGCGACCCGGGCGAGGCCCCGCTGCTCATCGACGTCCGGCAGGCCTCGGAGTACGAGGCCGGACACGTGCCGGGCGCGTGGCACATCAACGGCGGCTCGCTGCCGGACCGGCTCGCCGAGCTGCCGCGGGACCGCCCGATCGTGACCATCTGCGCCGCGGGCTTCCGGGCGTCGATCGCGGCCTCCTTGCTGCGGTCGGCCGGCTTCGAGGACGTGGCCTGGGCGGACCAGGGATTCCCCGCCTGGCGCGCGGCCGGCTATCCGGTCGAATCCGGCGCGTCGAACGGGCGCGGCCCGGATCACGCCGCGCCCGCGCCGGAGCCGGTGCAAACCCACCGCCACTGACCCTCGTTTCGGGGTACGTCCGTACCACCCGAAAATGACCGACGGACCGCCGTCGGCGCGGTTCCCGGCTGCCACCATCGGCTCGTGAGCGTTCGTCATCCCGTCGGCGACCGCGAGCCCGGCGTGTCCGGGTCTCGGGGGGCCGATCCGCCTCGTCCCGGCGCAGGGCCGTCGGTCTTTCGGCGACTGCTCGGGACGCAGGCCGAATTGATGCCTGCAAGCCCGACCCCAGGCGATCGCTCTCTCGAGATCGAGCTTGCCGAGCGACTCGACTCCGTCCTCGGCATCGCCGAGCGGTTGGCGTCCTCGCATGATCGCCAGGAGCTCTTCCGGACGATCGTCGACGAGACGCGCCGTGCCCTTCGCGCGGACTGCACGACGATCCGCATCCTCCAGGATGACCGGCTCGACGTCGCCGCCTGGGCCGGGCTGACCGACGAGATGGCCGCCCGCCTGCCGGTCTTCGCCCGCGACGAGGGCTGGGTGGGAGAGGTCCTGCGCACCGGCCGCGTCCTGGCATTCCCCGATGTCCGCCAGATCGAGTCCCACGGCTTCGACAAGTACGCCGACGTCCTCGAGTTCCGCGGGGAGCTCGTCGCGCCGCTCATCCATCACGACCGGGTCATCGGGGCGCTGACGGCCGTCACGTACGAGCCCCGCGACTGGACGAGCGGCGACGTCGCCTTCATCACGACGCTGGCCACGCACGCGGCGATCGCCCTGACCAACGCCGAGCTGTTCGAGCAGACCGAGGCGCGGGCCGCCCAGCTGGGCGTGCTCCAGGCAGCCTCGGCACGACTGAGCCGGGCCGGCTCAGTCGAGGAGATCGGCCGGACCGTCATCGAGGAGACCCGTCGGATCATCGACTACCACAACGCCCGGGTGTACGTGGTCGAGTCGGAGGCGGTCATCCCGATCGCGTTCGCCGGGATCGTGGGCGCCTACGAGCAGGTCGACCTCGAGCTCCTGCGCTGCCGGCTCGGCGAGGGCTTCACGGGCTGGGTCGCGCAGCACGGCGAGGCCCTGCTCATCAACGACGCGAACGCCGACGAGCGTGGCGCGACGATCGCCGGCACCGAGGACGTCGACGAATCGATGCTCGTGGTGCCGATGCGCTACGACCTGACCGTCGTCGGCGTGATCACGCTCTCGAAGCTGGGTCTCGACCAGTTCGATCGCGACGACCTGCGACTGCTGACGATCCTCGCCGACCAGGCCGCGACCGCGGTCGAATCGGCGCGGCTGCTCGCGCGGACCCAGGACCTCGCCGGGGAGCTGCGGCGTCTGCTGGACATGAGCGCCGAGCTGTCGGAGAGCCTCGACCCGCGCCAGGTGGCGAACCTGATGGCCGGCCACCTCGCCCTTGCCATGGGCGTGGAAGAGTGCGCGATCAGCTACTGGGACCGGCCGGCGGGCCGGGTCGATTCGCTCGGCTACTACCCCGTCCTCAAGACGGCCGACATGCAGCCGTACTACGACGTGTCGATGTATCCGCAGACGCTCCGCGTCCTCGAACGGCAGGAGACGATCATCGTCGAGGCCGACGATCCGGGGGCCGACCAGGCAGAGGTCGCGCTGTTGCGACGCGAGGGGAACAAGGTCCTGGCGATGCTCCCTCTCGTCGCGAAGGGCCAGTCGATCGGCCTGGTCGAGCTCTTCTCGCGATCGGTCATCACCTGGGACGTCGAACGCCTGCAGCTCGGCCGGACGATGGCCAACGAGGCCGCGATGGCCCTCGAGAACGCCCGCCTCTACGAGGACGCGCGCAACCGCGCGGACCGCGACCCGCTCACCAACTTCTACAACCACCGGTTCCTGCACGAGCGCCTGGGCGAGGAGGTCATCCGCGCCCAGCGCGCGCGGCAGCCCTTGAGCGTGCTGATGCTGGACCTCGACGACTTCAAGCTCGTCAACGACACGTTCGGCCACCTCTTCGGTGATCGCGTGCTGACCTGGACGGCCGAGCTCCTGCGCTCGACGCTGCGGGCGTCGGACGTGCCCGCCCGCTACGGCGGTGACGAGTTCGCGATCATCCTGCCCGAGACCGACGCCACCGAGGCCCGGATCGCCGCGACCCGGATGCTCGATGCCTTCCGCGACCACCCCTTCGTCGGGGAGCAGCGCGGTCCTGTGCCGATCGGGGCGTCCATCGGGGTCGCGACGTTTCCCCTCGATGGGCGAACGGCCACCGACCTGATCCTCGCCGCCGACCGGGCGCTCTACCAGGTCAAGCGCGGCGGCGGGCACGACGCGGCGGCGGCATCCGACACCGCCGCCTGACATCCGAGTAGTACGGAAGTACTACCCCGGGAGTACTAGTGCCGGGATGGACGGGACCCATCCGGACCCGCATCCTTTGCTTCCAACGTGACCCGACCAACCATCCGCCGGCCACCTGACGGTCTGATGCCAGACCAGCGCATCCGACGCTCCTGGTGGATCTTCGCCGACACGTTCATCCTGCTCACGGTCCTGCTGTTGGCGCGCCTGCTGATCGACGGCGGGCAGTCCCTCGACTGGGTCGTGGCGGCGCTCGCGCTCATCGTCGGGATCGCCGCCTACCGGCATCGCCGGGCCGTCGCCGATCTCGAGAACGGCCGTCGGGCCGAGGCCGAGTCGTTCGCCCGGATCCTGTCCGGGCTCTCCAGGTCGGTCTCCGAGGACGCCATCGTCGGGGCCATCGTCGAGGAGCTGGCGAACAGCGCCGGGGCCGACCACATCGTCGTCGTCCGCCGGGATGCCGAGGCGAAGGCGCTCCAGGCCACGCTCATCAGCGCCCGGCCGGGCGTCGCGCCGTCGACGACCCACCTGGCCGCCGGGAGCCTCGACGAGCCGTTCGTCCGCCCGACCCGCCGACCCGTGAGCCTCCACCCGCGATCCGGGTTCGGCACGGCCGCGAGCGCCGTGGCGAACGACGCCGCGCAGGCCACCGCGGACCGGATCGCCGAGCAGGCCCGGAACGCATACGGGCTGACCCACATGCTGGCCGCCCCGCTCCGTTCGGGGGACGCGGTGATGGGCGCGATCGTCATCTCGAGGCGGTCGTCCGAGCCGTGGTCCGCGACGACCCGACGGCTGCTCAACGGCGCCGCCCTCGAGGCGTCCGCGGCGTTGTCCCGAGCCGGCTCGCATCGCGCGGCCGAGGTGCAGGCCTCGACCGACGCTCTGACCGGCCTGCCGAACCGGCGCTACTTCGACGAGTTCTGCGGTCTGCTGGCCAAGCGGCGGCGCGCGGAGGACGGCATCGGCGTGCTGATGGTCGACATCGATCGGTTCAAGCTCCTCAACGACCGGTTCGGCCACGCCGCCGGCGACGACGTCCTCAAGGCGGTCGGTCGGGCGATCGTCGGGGCGGTCCGCGACGACGACGTCCCGGCCCGCTACGGCGGCGAGGAGTTCGTGGTCCTGCTGCGCAACCCCACGGAGCGCGTGGCGCTCGAGATCGGCGAGCGCGTGCGCGAGAGCGTCGCCGCGCTCGACCTCTCGGACCTCGGCATCCCGGCTGTGTCCGTGTCGGTCGGGGTGGCCGTCGCCGACCGCCTCGACCAGCCGATCGACGAGCTCGTCGAGACGCCGACCAGGCGCTCTATCGCGCCAAGCGCGGCGGTCGCGACCGGGTGGTCGCCGCGTAAGGTCGGCGCTCGGCGGCCCGCGGGCGCGTAGCCGCTACCATCGGGCGGTGACCCACGACCACCTCGAAGACGGACCCGACGGCGACGACGGACCCGCCGGCGACCCACCGACCCTGACCAACGGCGACCTGGCCCGGATCTTCCACGAGATCGGGGACATGCTCGAGGTCAAGGGCGAGCTCGTCTTCAAGACCGTCGCCTACCACCGGGCGGCCGACGCCATCGGGCGCAGCCCCGTCGACATCGTGGCCGCCTACCGGTCAGGGACGCCGCCGCGCATCCCGGGCGTCGGCTCGGCGATCAGCGACAAGCTCGCCGAGCTCGCCAAGACCGGCCATCTCGCGTTCTACGACCGGCTCCGTGCCGAGATCCCGCCCGGACTCGTGGCGCTGCTCCAGATCCCGGGGCTCGGGCCCAAGTCCGTCCGGCAGCTCCACATCGACCTCAAGATCGAGTCGATCGACGACCTGCGCACGGCCGCGGAGGCCGGCAGATTGCGCGGCCTGCGCGGGATGTCGGAGAAGACCGAGGCGCTCGTGCTCGAGGGGATCGATCGCATCGAGTCGACGCCCAAGCGGCTGCTCCTCGACAAGGCCGAGTCGATCATCGAGGACATGACCGCCGCGCTCGCGGACACGCCGGGCGTCTTCGGCCTGGAGCCGGCCGGCTCGTTCCGCCGCAAGCGCGAGACGATCGGCGACCTGGACCTCCTCGCCGAGACCGACGACGCTGGGGGCCTGATCGGGCGGTTCACCGCGCTCGGGGTCGTCGACCACGTCGTCAACCAGGGCGGCTACAAGGCGGCGGTGCGGCTGATGCGCGGCCCGCAGGTCGACCTGATGATCATGCCGCCGGGCGAGGCGGGCACGTACCGCATCCACTTCACCGGGTCCAAGGAGCACAACGTCCGCCTCCGCGCGATGGCCCGGGACCAGGGCTGGAGCCTGTCGGAGAAGGGCTTCCTGCGCATCGACGAGAAGGGCGAGCCGCTGACCGGCGACTCCGCCGAGCTGCGCACGTTTCCGGACGAGACCGAGGCCTATGCGTTCCTGGGCCTGCCGTTCATCGAGCCCGAGCTGCGCGAGGACACCGGCGAGATCGAGGCGGCACTGGCGGGCCGGTTGCCGAGCCTCATCGGCGTGGACGACCTGCGCGGCGACCTCCACACGCACTCCGACTGGACCGACGGCGTCCACCCGATCGAGGTGATGGCCGACGCCGCCCGCCGGCGCGGCTACGCCTACCAGGTCCTGACCGACCACACGCAGTCGCTCGCCATCGCCCGTGGCCTGCGTCCGGACCAGGTCGCCGAGCAGCACGAGATCATCGCCGCGCTCAACAAGCCAGTTCGCGGCCGAGGAGAAGGCGGGGACCGCGCCGCCGGAGACGCCGCCCGGCGGGTTCCGCCTCCTGCACGGATGCGAGCTCGAGATCCGGGCGGACGGCCAGCTCGACTTCGAGGACGACCTCCTGGCCTCGTTCGACCTGGTCGTGGCCTCGCTCCACGTCTCGCGACGGCAGCCGCGGGCGGAACTGACGAAGCGGACGCTCAACGCGATCCGGAGCCCGCACGTCGACGTCATCGCGCACCCCGCCGGCCGGATGCTCGGCACCCGCGACGACCTCGACCTCGAGTGGGACCAGGTCTACGCCGAGGCCGCGCGGACCGGCACGGCCCTCGAGATCAACGGGTCGCCCCATCGGCTGGACCTCGCCGTCGAGCGCGCCCGCCGGGCCGTGGCCGACGGGTGCCTGCTGTCGGTCGACTCGGACGCCCACAAGACCGGCGAGCTCGACTACGTCCGCTGGGGCATCAGCCAGGCGCGACGTGCCTGGGTGGAGCCCGCCAACGTGCTGAACACGCGGTCCCTGAAGGAGCTCCGCGCCTGGGTCGCCGCGAAGCCCGACCGGACGTGAAGGCCCGGCCGTGGTGAACGTCTCGCGTACCATCGGGGCGATGGACGACCGACTCGGCCGCCGCGACCTCGCGTTGGCGGCGATGACCGTGGTCGGGCTGTCGCGGCTGATGGAGCCGCCGGCGCTGTGGCTGGTCGCGATCCTGCTGCTCGTCGCGATGCTGTTCGGGACGCTCCAGGTGCTCGCCGACGAGAGCCACCCGACGCTGGCTCTGGCCGGCGTCGCCATCGAGGCGCTCATCCTGCCGTCCGTCGCGGCCGTCGCGTGTCTCGGGGCGATCCGTCTCGTGCCGTTCGGCCTGTGGCTGATCCCGGCGCTCATCGTGACCGGGCTGATCGTCGCGCGGGCGCTGGCCATCGAGGCGCGGCTCCACGCCGACCAGGACGACCTCTCGACCGCCGACCGGACGTCGCTGCTGGTCACGATCCTGCTCATCGCGTTCCTCGGGTTCACCGGGGTGGCCGCGATGGTGCCGGGCGGCCTCGTCCAGCCCACCGCCGACGGTGGCGTCACGGCCGCCATCCCTGAAAGGGACCTGTTGATCCTCGCGGCGGGCGACGCCGTGATCGCGTTCCTGCTCGGCTACCGCGCGGCCTCGCTGCGCCTCGTGACCCTGCGCGACGCGCTGTGGTCCGCGGTCACGTACGCGCTCGCGATCGCCATCGGCGCGGCCGCGCTCCGGGCGATGGCCATCCCGCGGCTCATGGGGCCGGCCCTGCTGACGCTCATGTTCTATCTGTGGGATGCATTCCACGGCGCATCGCCCGCGCGCCGGCGCGACATCAACTGGATCTGGCAGACGGTCCTGCTGGCCGGCCTCGGGGTGATCGTGATCGCCTGGAACCTGCTGCTCCGGGCCTGATCCCGGGCGGGGCGAGGCGCGGCACGCGCGGCGCCGCCGTCGCGCCCGGCCGTCAGCCCTCCTTGTTCCCCTTGATGTCGTACGTGAAGTGGAGGCCGACATCGAGCGAGCCGTCGGGCTTCTGCGGCTTGTACTCCAGGTCGACCTTGGCGAAGCGGATGGACACGTTCTCGGCCGTCGCCGCGTCATCGCCGACGCCACTGTCGGCGACGCTCGTGACGATGACGTCGGTCATCTTGATGATCAGGAACTCCTGCTGGCCCTTGCCGGCCTTGCGGACCGTGATCGTCGCGTCCTTGATGTGCTCGCCGGTCGCGCAGGCCTTCATCAGCACCGGCGACGCCTTGTCGATGTGATGGGTGAAGTTGAAGTCGTGGAAGCTCGCCTTCCCTTCGCCGCCGCCGCCGCCGTAGGCCATCGAGCCGCTCTGGTTCACGCCCCACGACCACGAGAGCACCTCGATCTCGTCCTTGTGCTTCGCGTCCTGCGATTCGCCCTTGATCGTGCCGATCTTCGCAAAGATGTCCGATGCCATGGCTGACTCCTTCGAGGGGTCGGTCGATCGTAGGGGGCGGGCGTCTCGATGTCGTCGTCGCGCGACCCTTGCCGAACCCCGAAGCGCCGCATCGTTTGACGTTCTGACCGGACGGTGCTAGAAAGCGATGCCCGCGCAGTGGCCTTTCGCCGTGGCCGCGCGCCCCGAACCCGATCTGCCCGAACTTCTCCGCGCCCCGAAAGGACGACCGCCTCGTGACCTTCCCGCCCGACGTCGAGACCACCGCCCAGAGCCCCGTCAATCTCACCCGCCAGAAGCGCCAGCTGGCCGACCAGGCCATCGCCCACGCGTCCGCCGCCCAGTGGGCCGACGCCGCGGCGACGAACCGCAAGCTCCTCGAGCTCGGTCCGGACGCCGAGGGGGAGAACCGGCTCGCCAAGGCACTCTGGGAGCTGGGCGAGCTTGGGTCCGCGCGGGAGCACTATCAGACGGCCCTCGCCCTCGACCCGACCAACCGCATCGCCGAGCGCAACATCGACCGGCTCAAGATGCTGCTCGTGGCCGCCGGCGAGAAGACCGTGCCGGCCCAGGAGGGCAGCAAGGCCCCGGTCGGGATCTTCGTCGAGGAGACCGGCAAGACCGGGTTCGCCTTCCTGACCGACCTGCCCGACCCGCGCCAGCTGGCCCAGGTGAACCCGGGCGACAACGTCGAGCTCGTACCCGAGGACAACCGGCTGATCGCGATCAGCAACGGGATGCGCATCGGCGTCGTGGAGCCGCGCGTCGCGGCCCGCCTGCTCAAGCTCATCGCCGACGGCAACAAGTACGCCGCGGGCGTCACGTCCCTCGGCGACAAGGACGTCCGGATCATCATCCGCGAGGTCTTCCAGGACCCCCGCAACTACGGCAAGGTCAGCTTCCCGACCGCCGCCAAGTCCACGGACCTGCGCCCGTACACGAAGGGCACGCTCGTGCGCGAGGAGATGGACCTCGAGGACGACCTCGAGGACGACGAGGAGGACGAGGAGATCGAGGACCTCGATCGCGTCCTGCCGCCGGAGTCGACCACGGACGAGGCGTTCGAAGAGGAGCCCGACGAGCTCGACGAGCCGTAAGGCCCGCGCTGATCGGCCGCGAACACGGTGGGCGGGGTATCGCCCGTCCGGTAGCATCTGACCGATGAGGGGACGATCCGCGCCCGCGAGTGTCCAGCCGGGCTTCTCGCTGCCGGCGTTCGAGAAGTCCGCACCGCCGCCGCCGCCCGGCCTCGTCGCCGCGCGGATCGACATGCACTCGAGCTCGGGCGACGTCGTCGCCGACCTCTTCGGTCGGGGCGGCTGGGTGGCCCGTGCCGCGGTCGACCGGCAACGTCGCGCGGTCTCGCTCGAGTCGACCCCGCTGACCCGGATGCTCGCCGAGGTCGTGCTGCGGCCGCCGGACGTCCGCCACCTCGACGCGGCGTTCCAGGGCATGGCCGCCTCGCCCCGCCGCGAGTCGAGCCTGAAGGTGTCGCTCGGCGACCAGTACGCCACCCGTTGCGCGACGTGCGGCCGGACGCTGGTCGTCGACGAGATCGTCTGGGCTCTCGACGAAGGCGTGGACGCCGCGACCGCCGACCCTTCTGCCGCGAAGCCGATCGCCAAGCACTACCGCTGCACCGTCTGCCGCGACCAGCGCGGCGGCTCGGAGCAGCGATCGGGCCCGCTCGATGACGACGATCTCGCCCGGATCGCCGCCGATGTCGGGGTCGAGGAGGTGCGGGCCACCCTGCGCGGACGGTTCGCGCCGGTCGATGGCGCCGAGTCGCTCGTCGACGAGCTGATGGCGCTCCACACCGCGCGCCAGCTCGTCGGGCTGGTCGCCATCCTCGATCGCATCGAGAGCGACCTGCGCGCCGCCCCGGTCCTCGCAGCGCTCCGGCTCGCGTTCCTCCACACGATCCTGCCGGCCAGCCGCCTGGCGACCACGAACGGGCGCATCGCCAACCTGCGCATCAACGGCGGCCACGTCCGTCTCCCGAGCGCGACCCAGTGGCGCGAGCGCAACCCGTGGCTGGCCTTCGAGGACGCCGTCCGACTCGTCCGCGGCTTCGTCCAGCGGCTCGAGGGCGGCGCGCTCGGGCCGCTCCAGGCCCGGCTCGGCGAGGACCTGCGGAGCCTCGGGGAGGGGACCGCGACCGCGGTCCTCGCGCTCTCGAGCCCGTCCGGGCTGCGCGTGCTGAACGACGAGCCGTCGGCGCCCGGCCGTGGCGCGCCGGCGCCGCGCATCCGCCTGGTCCTGGGCCAGCCGCCGGTCCGGCCCGGCCTCGAACGTCTCGGCATCGCCTATCACGCGACCTCGTGGGTCCTCGGGCGCGACGCGGCGTCCCTGCTGCCGATCGACGCCCTTGCCGGTTCCTCGTTGCGTGCCCCATGGAGCTGGCAGGCCGTCACGATCGGCCGGGCGCTGGAGGCCGCGGCGCCCGCGATGGCCCGTGACGGTCGCGCGGTCCTGCTCGCCGACAGCGGCCCGGAGGGCCTCGCCGCGGCCGTGCTGGGCGGGGCCAGCGCCGGCTATCGGCTCGTGAGCGCGCGGCTCGCCGACGGCGACGACGAGGTCGGCGGGTCGGTCGAGTTCCTGCCGCCCGGTGCCTCGCGGCCGCCCGCGCCGCGGACGCGCTCCAACGTGTCACTGCCGCATATCCCCGGTGGCGCCGGCGACCCGGACCTGGTGCCCGGCCCGGGCCTCTTCTCCGCCCCGGAGCGGTTCGACCAGCGCCCGTTCTCGGCCGCCGAGGCCGCCCGGACCGTGACCGACACCGCCGTCGAGACGCTGCGCGCCCGCGGCGAGCCCGCCCGGTACGAGCGGCTCTTCGGCGAGGTCCTCGTCGGGCTCGATCGGGCCGGCCAGCTCCGGCGCCTCGCCACCGCGGAGCCCGAGCGCGGCCGCGCGGCCGCCCGCCGGTCGACCCGTCGAGCGCGGATGGCCCGCGGACGCGGACGACGGGGCGGCCGACGGGCGCCGGCGGACCGGATCCGCTCGCGACGCCGACACGCGCCGCGCGCGGCGGCCGTGCCGATCGCGCGGTCGGGGCCCCGCCCGACGCGCGCCCCGGGTCGCTCCGGGTGGCTTCGGCCGGCGAGGCGTCGCCGGACCCCGTCGACCGGCTCCTGTCGCTCGTGCGCGACGAGATGGCCAGGCCCGGCAACGGGCGGCTCGTGGAGATCGAGCCGGGTCGCTGGTGGCTCGGCGACCCGAAGGACCAGGAGGCGGCCGCGATCCCGCTGGCCGACCGGGTCGAGTGGGCCGTCTTCAGCCTCCTCTCGACCGCAGGACCGCTGTCGGAGGCGGCCTTCTTCGAGCGCATCGCGACGCTCTTCACCGGCCACGACCTGCCCGACGAAGGCCTGGTCCGGGCCTGTCTCGAGAGCTACCGGAGCATGGCCAGCACGCCGGATCGCCTGCTCACCACCGACGACCTGCTCAAGCGCAGCCAGGAGCACACCGACCTGCTGGCGACCCTCGCCGACGCGGGCCATCGGCTCGGCCTCCGGGTCTGGCTGGCCCGGCGCGAGCAGAGCCGCAGGACCCACGGCAAGCTGCTGGGCGACCGGCTCGACCAGCGCGAGAAGCAGGCCTACCTCGGCGCCATCAGCCGGCCGGCCGAGGACCTCGCCGACGTCGACTGCATCTGGTACGTCCGCAGCAAGGTCGCGCTGCTCTTCGAGGTCGAGTGGACGGCGATGCTGGGCGAGCCGCTCCTGCGCCGTCACGCCCGGATCCCGCCGAACGAATCGCTCGTGCGCTTCCTCGTCATCGCCCCCGAGCGGACCGAGCTCGTGCGCTACAAGATCGGTCGCTCGCCCCTGCTTCGCGCGGCCCTCGAGGACGGCGGGTTCAACATCATCAAGTCCGACAACCTGCGCCGGTGGCTCGATGTCGAGAAGCCGGATCTGGCCGACCTGGAGCCCTACCTGGGACTGGATCCGATGATCGAGCGGAGCGGCGAGCAGATGCCGCTCTTCGGCGGCTGACCGGCCCTCGCCGGGCCGATACGCGCCAGACGGCACGGCGCTACATTAGGCGCCCAGTGCGGCCGTCGGGCCGCTGACCCCGACGCGGCTGACGCGCCGCCGAGCACTCATCCCGCGGCCGATCGGGCCGCCAAGGGGACGCAAGAGGAGGCTCCACTGTGACCACGCCCAATGAGGCCGGATCGCCGGTCGATGCACTCGCGGATCGCTTCTGGGAGGCGATCCTCGAGTTGAACCCGACGACCGCCACGTTCTACGGGGATCCGCGCTACGCGGACCGCCTGGAGGACCCGGGGCCCGAGGGCCGGGCGAAGACGCGCGCGCTCATGGAGAAGACCGCCGACGAGGCGCGCGCGATCTCGACCGACGGGCTCCCGACCGAGGAGCGCATCACCCGCGACATGCTCCTGGTCATCGCCGAGCTCAACATCGAGGAGGACGACCAGCGGCTCCATGAGCTCCGCGTCGTCGACCAGATGGGCGGGCCCGCAGCAGCTCCTGCCCCAGATGACCCAGTTCCAGCCGGCCGACACGCCCGAGGGGCTCGAGGCCTTCATCGGGCGCCTGCACGCCTATCCGGCGTTCATGGCCGCGAACTCGCAGATCCTCATCGACGGCATGCATTCGGGGCTGACCGCGCCGCGCATCGTGACCGAGCGGACGATCGCCCAGATCGAGCGGATGCTGGCCGTGCCGGTCGACGAGGCGATCATCCCCTCGATGGCCAAGGTCGCGTCGGAGGCCGACCGCGAACGGATCCGCGAGGTCGTCCGCGACGTGGTCACCCCGGCCGACACGGCCTTCCTCGACACCCTGCGCGGCGAGTACCGCCATGCCAGCCGGGAGGAGCCGGGCATCTGGTCCGCGCCCAACGGCGACCAGCTCTACCGGACCGCGATCCGGTCACTGGACGACCCTCGACCTCGACCCGGAGGAGGTCCACCGGACCGGGCTCGACGAGATCGAGCAGATCGAGGCGGAGCGCCGCGAGATCGCGCGAGCGGCCGGCTACGGCGACGACACCGTCGCCTACCGGGCGGCCCTCGATGCCGACCCGGCCAACACCCCGAAGACGAAGGCCGAGCTGGTCGAGCGCGCCACCGAGGACATCGAGCGCGCGATGGCCGCCGCGCCGCGCTACTTCGGCGTCCTGCCCCGCGCCGGCTGCGAGGTCCGGCCGGTCGAGGAGTACAAGGAGAAGGACGCGCCGTTCGCGTACTACTACCCGCCCTCGACGGACGGCTCACGCTCGGGCATCTACTACGCCAACGGCTACGACCTCCCGAGCCGCAAGTACACGAAGCTCGCGACGACGACCTACCACGAGGCGGCGCCCGGGCACCACTTCCAGATCACCCTCGAGATGGAGAACCCGCACCTCAACACGTTCCGGCGGCTCGGGGCGCGGATGGTCGGTGGCGCCTACGTCGAGGGCTGGGGCCTGTACAGCGAGCGGCTGGCCGACGAGATGGGCCTGTTCCGCAACGAGGCCGAGCGCTTCGGCATGCTCGACGCCCAGGCCTGGCGCGCCGCCCGGCTGGTCGTCGACACCGGGCTGCACGCCCTGCGCTGGGAGCGCCAGCGCTCGATCGACTTCCTCCAGAAGACCGGGCTGTCCGAGACCGACGCGGTCATCGAGACCGACCGGTACATCTGCTGGCCGGGCCAGGCGCTGACCTACAAGGTCGGCCAGCGCGAGATCGAGCGGCTGCGGGCCGAGCTGTCGGCACGCGACGGCTCGAGCTTCGACCTGCGGGCGTTCCACGACGCCGTCCTCGGCCACGGCTCGCTGCCGCTGGCGACGCTGTCGCGCGAGCTCCCGAACTGGGTGGCCACCCCGGCCTGACGGCGGTTCGTGCGACTCAGGAGTCGAAGCCGATCGCCGAGCGCGTCGAGCGTCTGGAGGATGAGGCCGCGCCGGCCGTCGTTGCGGTCGGCGCGGTCGAGCTCGTGGCGGACCGTCTCGATCGTCGCCGAGCGCAGCGGCTCGGGCGGGAACGGGATCGGCGGGCTCGTGACGATGCGCAGCCGCAGCCGGTCCTCGTCGGGTCGCAGGATGAAGTCGCGCACGACGCCGCCGGCCCAGCGGCTGGCCCCGACCCCGAGGCCCGGTGTAGCCGAGCGCGTACGTCACGCGCCCGCCCATGGTCTGGCCGAAGGTGACCGTGAACCGCGAGGTCGTGTCGATGGCGCCGCCCCAGCGGTAGGGGAAGCGCAGCCCCTCGAGCTGCGGGAAGGCCCGGAAGAACTGGGCCTCGAGCTTGTCGAACGTCGCCGGCCGGCGGTCGAGCTCCGGTCCGACCTTGCTGCCGTAGTGGTGGATCGCGTCGTAGCCGCCCCACAGGATCCGGTCGTCGGCGGTGAGCCGGAAGTAGTGGAACTGGTTGTTGCGCGTCCGAGAGGCCCTGCCGCCGCTCCCAGCCGACGGACTCGCGCTGGTCCGGCGTGAGCGGCTCCGACACCAGCACGTAGTCGTAGACCGGCACGAACAGCGGCGACAGCCGGCGGAGCCAGCCGGAGTAGGCCGAGGTGGCGACGACGACGTGACCCGCCCGGACCGTCGGCGCCGTCGGCGGTGCGGACCACGACGGCCGCCGGCGACGCGCTCGAGGTTCGTGACCCGCGTGCCCTCGTGGATCGCGCACGCCCCGCTCGCGCGCCACCCGGGCGATGCCCCGGCACAGCTTGCCGGATCGAGCAGGACGTCGCGGCCCGGCGGCCGGTAGAGGCCGGCGTGCCAGAGCGGGGAGTGGACCTCGGCCTGGGCGGCGTCGCGGTCGAGGAACTCGAGGTGCTCGCCGTACTCGGCCGCCTCGTCGACCCACGCCCGGAACTCGTCGACCTGGTAGGCCTGGTCGGCCAGGGAGAGCGTGCCGGTCTCCTCGAGGTCGCACTCGATGCCGTGCTCGCGGGTGAAGGCGATGAGCCCGGCGAGGTTGTCGAGGCCCTCGCGCTCGAGCCGCTCCAGCTCGTCGGGGAAGTGCCTGATGCCGTTGGCGAGGCCGTGGGTCAGGCTCGCCTCGCAGAAGCCGCCGTTGCGGCCGGTCGCCCCGAACGCGACGGTCTCCGCCTCCAGGACGGCGACGCGCAGCGACGGGTCCGTGTCGGTCAGCGCGATCGCGGTCCAGAGCCCGGTGAACCCGGCGCCCGACGATCGCGACGTCGACGGTCGTGGTCGCTCCCCGACGGCCGGCGGCGGATCGGCGGGCGGACCCGGCTCGCGCAGCCAGTAGCTGAGCGGTTCGGCTGGCCGTTCGTCGGGATGGTGGCGGTCATCGGGGCATGGTGCCACGACGCAACGGACACGCGCATCGCGCAGGTCGATGGCGCGAACCGCGCCGGGATTCGCACGCTTCGATGGCCCATCTGCGCGACGAATGTCGCGTTGACGACGCTCAGGCCGATATGGCACGATGGCGCGACCGCCCGTCCCACTCCGCGCAACTCCCGTCCCACGGACCGGGCCGGCCCAACCCGCACGCAGAGGACCTTCATGGCCACCGAGCCCGCCGCCAAGCCGACCCCGTCGATCTCGCCGCGATCGCCAGCACGACGCTGTACCGCGTGCGCTCGAGCACATGCCCGGCGGCACCGACTCGAACTTCCGGGCGTGGGGCGAGGACACGATCTACGTCGACCGCGGCCAGGGCGGCCTCGTCTGGGACATCGACGGCAACGAGTTCGTCGACCTGCGCATGGGCTACGGGCCGGTCATCCTCGGCCACGGCGACCCGCGCGTCGACGACTACGTCAACGAGCGGATGCGCCGGGGCGTCAGCTTCAGCCTGACGAGCGAGGACGAGGTCCGCGCGGTCGAGCTCATCTGCGAGCTGACCGGCTGGGTCGACATGGCGCGCATGACCGTGTCCGGCACCGAGGCCACGATGCACGCGATGCGCGTCGCGCGGGCCTACACGGGCCGCGAGAAGATCGTGAAGTTCGAGGGCCAGTACCACGGCGTCCACGACTACGCGCTGATCAGCGTCGGGCCGGACGACATGTCCGAGCTGGGCGACGCGGACAAGCCGGTCGCGCTGGCCTGGGGTCGCGGGCATCCCGGGTGCGGTCGCGGAGACGATCATCCCGGCCCGCTACAACAACATCGAGTTCCTGCGCCAGCTCTTCGAGCGCGCAGGGCCACGAGATCGCGGCCGTCATCGTCGAGCCGGTCCTCGGCAACGCCCAGGGGATCATGCCCAAGCCGGGCTTCCACAAGGCGATGCGGGCGCTCACCGAGGAATTCGGGATCCTGCTGATCTTCGACGAGGTCAAGACGGGCTTCCGCTTCGCGCAAGGGCGGCGCCGCCGAGTTCTTCGGCATCACGCCGGACCTCGCGACCTACGCGAAGGCGATGGGCAACGGCTATCCCGGCGGCGGCGTTCGGCGGCCGGCGCGAGGTCATGGAGCGTCCTGCCCGACAAGGTCAGCCATGGCGGCACGTACGCCGGCAACCGGGTCGCGGCCGCGGCAGCGGTCAAGACGCTGACGATCCTCAGGGAGACCGACGCGCTCGAGACGATCCACGCCACCGGGCGCCGCCTCCAGGACGGGCTCAAGGAGATCCTCAACCCGACCGGCATCCCGTACCACTTCACCGGGCACCCGTCGATGTTCGGGATCATGTTCCGCGAGGAGGAGGCGTCGGAGTACCGCGACTGGGCCACCACGGACCACGAGCTGTACGACGCGATCGCGATCGGCATGCACGCCCGCGGCGCGATGCCCGAGCCCGACTCCCGCGAGCCCTGGTTCCTCTGCGAGGCGCACGCCAAGGGCGACCTCATCGATCGGGTCCTCACCGCGTTCTCCGACTCGATGGACGCGGCCCTCGAGGATCGCGCGCATCACGCGCCGGCGCCGACACCGCATGGCGGCATGGCATCGCCCGGCGCGGGCTGAACGGAAGCGAGGGGTAGACGATGGTCCTCGATGGCAACGCGGTCCGCTCGGTCGATCGGGCGGCTGCCCTGCTCCTTGCCCTCGGGGACAGTCAGGGCGAGGCCGGGGTGACCGAGCTCGCCCGGCGCCTCGGGCTGCACAAGTCCACGGCCTCGCGCCTGCTGGCCACGCTCCAGAAGCGCGGCCTGGTCGAGCAGGACGACGAGACCGGCAAGTACCGGCTGGGCCTCGTGGTCATCCGCCTGGCCGAGCGCGCGGAGCGGACGCTCGACCTGCGCGGGATCGCCCTGCCGGAGCTCGAGCGCCTGGCCCGCCTGACCCACGAGACGACCGGCCTCGGGGTCCTCGACAGGCGAATCGATGCTCGCGGTCGCGCAGGTCGACGGCCCGAACCTCATCGCGGTGGGGGACTGGACCGGGCGGGCCACGCCGCTCCACTGCGTCGCCTCGGGCAAGGTGCTGCTGGCGGCCCTCGCCGAGCGCGAGGTCCTGCGCATCGTGCGCCGCGGCCTCGTCTGCTACACCGAGCGGACGATCACCGAGCTCGAGCCGCTTCTCGAGGAGCTCGCCCGCATCCGCCGGCGCGGCTACGCGACGGCGATCGGCGAGTACGAGCTCGGGCTCAACGCGGTGGCCGCGCCGGTCCACGACGCGCGCGGCAACGTCATCGCCGCGGTCGACATCTGGGGGCCGGCCTTCCGCCTGACCCCGCGTCGCGTGCCGGAGCTCGCGGCCCAGGCCCGCGAGGCCGCGGCGGCCATCTCGGTCCGCCTTGGCGGTACGGTCCCCGAGCGCGAGCCGGCCCGCACCCCGACCACCGCGACGGCGTAGGCCGACACGCTCCAGCGAAACGAGGCAGACCCGTCGGGCGTCCCAACGGCGCCATGACAAGACAGACCTCAGCTCTTCTTCTTGCACTTGTGCTCGTGGCCGCCTGCGGCCAGGCGCCCGGGACCGATGCGCCCGACGCGACCGCCGGGCCGACCGGCTGCGAACGAGACCACCGAGCCGGCCTCGTCCGAACCCGTGCCGGCCATGACACCGCCGGTCATCGCCGACCCGACCCTCCCTCTGTCGTGTGGCGGCGAGGAGCGCTTCCCCGCCGGCGCGCTGGGCGGGGTCGGCCAGGCCGAGCTGGAGACCGATGCCCCGGCCGCGGTCCTGCGATCGGTCATCGCCGAAGGCGGCGAGCCGGACATCTTCCCCGCCGACGGCTGGCATCGCGTGGTCTCCGATCTGGACACCGTCGTGTTCGTCGCGCTCGGTCCGGGCGACCCGCCCTGGGTGATGGTCGAGGCGACGCGCGGTCCGGACGGCTGGACGGCCGGTGGGTACGGGGCATGCGACGCCCAGCCCGTCCTGCCCGCGGGGATCTCGATGGCCGACTTCTGGCTGGACCCGGCGGCACCGGCGCCCGCTCCCGACAGCACCACCCTGAACGGCGTGATCGTCGAGCGAGCGTGTGCGAACGGCAAGCCACCGACCAATCGCGTCCGGCCGCCGATCGTCGTCTACGAGGAGCAAGCCGTCACGGTCACGGTGACGGTCAGCGAGATCGCGGGTGGCGCCGACTGCCCGAGCAATCCGCCCGTGCCCATCACGATCGAACTCTCGCAGCCACTGGGCGAGCGCACGATCCTCGACGGCTCCGTCTTCCCGCCGCGCGACACGAGCGGGCCGCCAGCCTGACCCGCCGGGTAGGCTACGGCCATGCCCGACATCACCGACAAGCAATGGGACGCGTTCCTTGCGTTCGTCAAGGAAAACGTCCTGCCGATCGTGCTCATCGTCGTCGTCGCGCTCATCGCCATGCGCCTTGCCAACATGTTCGTCCACGGCATCGTCAAGGCCCTGCTGGATCGCGAGGCCTTCGAGGGGACGGCCCAGGAGCTGAGCGCCGTCGAGCTCAAGAAGCGGATGGACACGCTCGAGTCCCTGCTCGGCAACGCCCTGCGATTCTTCATCGTCGTCATCGCCGGCCTGATGGTGATGGGCCGGCTGGGACTCGACATCGGGCCAGCGGTGGCCGGCCTTGGCGTCGTCGGCATCGCAGTCGGGTTCGGGGCGCAGAACATGGTCCGCGACTACCTCAACGGCGCCTACATCCTCGTCGAGAACCAGTTCGCGAAGGGCGACGTCGTGCGTATCGCAGGCGTCGCGGGCTCGGTCGAGGACTTCACGCTCCGGCGCACGACGCTGCGCGACCTCGACGGCGTCGTCCACACCGTCCCCAACGGCGAGATCAAGGTGGCGTCCAACCTGACCCGGGTGTGGTCGCGCATCAACCAGGACGTGACCGTCGCCTACGGCACCGACGTCGACAAGGCGATGGCGGTCGTCGAGGAGGTCGGCCGCCAGATGGCCGGCGAGCCCGCGTGGAAGCGCCGGATCCTCGAGGCGCCGCGGGTCGAGCGGGTCGCAGGCGCTGGGCGAGTTCGGGATCACCCTCAAGATCCTCGGCACGGTCCGGGCGCCGGACCAGTGGGCCGCGGCCGGCGAGCTGCGCAAGCGCCTGCTCGCCGCGTTCGCGGCGAACGGCATCGAGATCCCGCGGCCGCAGCGGGTCGTCATCTCGCGGCAGCAGGACGGACCCGACGCGCCCGACCAGCCCGGCGCCGGTCCCACCGACGAGGAGCTCGCCCCCGAGGAGTGACCGCCGGGTCGTCTCGCCGCGCCGCGCCGACGGCTGGCTAGAATGACGGGCCAACCCATCGAACCAGGAGGGATCCGTGAGCGTCGAGCCGTCCCCCGCCTCGCCCGAGATCGAGAACCTCCTCGCCGAGAATCGCTCGTTCCCGCCGGATCCGGCGTTCACGGCACAGGCCAACGCCACGGCCGACCTCTACGCCGAGGCGGAGGCGGACTTCGAGGCCTTCTGGGCGCGGCTCGCGCGCGAGCGGGTCGACTGGTTCGAGCCGTTCGACACGACCCTCGAGTGGGACCTGCCGTTCGCCAAGTGGTTCACCGGCGGCAAGCTGAACATCAGCTACAACTGCCTCGACCGCCACGTCGCCAACGGGCTCGGCGACAAGGTCGCCTACCACTGGGTCGGCGAGCCCGGGGACACGCGCACGCTGACCTACGCGGACATGCTGCGCGAGGTCTCGCAAGGCCGCCAACGCCCTCAAGGAGCTCGGGCATCGGGACCGGCGACCGCGTCGCGATCTACATGCCGATGATCCCCGAGCTGCCGATCGCGATGCTGGCCTGCGCCCGCCTCGGTGCGCCGCACACCGTGATCTTCGGCGGGTTCAGCGCCGAGGCGCTCCAGGACCGCATCAACGACGCCGAGGCCAAGCTCGTCATCACCGCCGACGGCGGCTGGCGACGGGGCAAGCCGGCGGCGCTCAAGCCGGCGGTCGACGAGGCCCTGCTGACGACGCCGACGATCGAGCACACGCTGGTCGTCCGGCGGCTCGGCGACGCGCTCGAGGGCGGGACGGCGATGCAGGACGGCCGCGACGTCTGGTGGCACGACATCGTGGACCGCCAGTCCGAGGACAGCCCGGCGGTCCCGCTGGACTCCGAGCACATGCTCTACCTGCTCTACACCTCGGGGACCACGGCCAAGCCCAAGGGCATCATGCACACGACCGCGGGCTATCTCCTCGGGCGTGAGCTTCACCCACGCGATGGTCTTCGACATCAAGCCCGACGACGTCTACTGGTGCGCGGCCGACGTCGGCTGGGTGACCGGCCACAGCTACATCGTCTACGGGTCGCTCGCGAACGCGACGACCAGCGTGCTGTACGAGGGCACGCCGGACAGCCCGTCCTGGGAACGCTGGTGGCAGATCATCGAGGACTACAAGGTCTCGATCCTGTACTGCGCGCCGACCGCCATCCGGGCCCACATGAAGCAGGGTCCGCAGTACGCGGCGAAGCACGACCTGTCGTCGCTGCGGGTGCTCGGCACGGTCGGCGAGCCGATCAACCCCGAGGCCTGGCTCTGGTACCACGAGCACATCGGGGCGAGCAAGACGCCGATCGTGGACACGTGGTGGCAGACCGAGACCGGGATGATCATGATCACGCCGCTCCCCGGGGTGACCGCCACGAAACCCGGCAGTGCCACGTTCCCGTTCCCGGGCATCGGCGCGGACGTCGTCGACGGCGACGGGAACCCGGTGCCGCTCGGTGGCGGCGGATACCTGGTCCTGACCCGGCCGTGGCCGGCGATGCTGCGCGGCATCTACGGCGACCCGGAGCGGTACAAGCAGACCTACTGGAGCCGGTTCCCCGGCAAGTACTTCGCGGGCGACGGCGCCAAGCGCGACCTCGAGGGCTACCTGTGGCTGCTCGGCCGCGTCGACGACGTCATGAACGTGTCGGGCCACCGGATCAGCACCATCGAGGTGGAGTCGGCCCTCGTCGACGACCAGCAGGTCGCCGAGGCCGCGGTCGTCGGCAAGAACGACCCGATCACCGGCCAGGCGATCTTCGCGTTCGTCATCCCCAAGGTCGGCGTCGAGGCGAACGAACGCGCTGGCCGCCGAGCTGCGCGAGCACGTCGCCAAGGTCATCGGCCCGATCGCCAAGCCCAAGTTCCTGATGTTCACGCCGGACCTGCCCAAGACGCGGTCGGGCAAGATCATGCGCCGCCTGCTGCGCGACATCGCCGAGGGCCGCACCCTCGGCGACACGACCACCCTTGCCGACAGCGCGGTCGTGGAGACCATCCGCTCGAACACCGGCTCCGCGGAGGAATGACGTGCCCTTCGACTTCCTGAAGCGCAAGAAGATCGTGCCCGACCCGGTGTCGGCGCTGCCGACGACCAAGCCGCCGGGGATGATCCCTTCGCCCGATGGCGGCGTCGGATGACGTCGGGCGCACCGACGTCGGTGCCCGCGGCGCTGACGCCGAGCTCCGCCGATCCCGTCGGGCACGGGGCGCGGGATCCCGTTCGACGCCCTGACCGAGGAATGGCGGCTGGTCGGGCGGATGGCCGTGGACGGGCGACTCTCCGACACGCTGAACCGGCGCGAGCCGATCGACATCACCGAGGTCCAGTGGGCGCCGCTCGACGGGTCCGAGCCGTTCAGCGAGGCGCCGGGGCTCAAGGCGATCGACCCGTACGACCTGATCCTCGTGCTGGCGGGGGAGACCTCGCTGCCGGCGATGAGCACGGACGAAGCCGCCGCGCACCGGATCCACAAGGTCGCCTACGACCTGCTGCTCGAGGCGCCGCCGTACCGGATCATCGGCACGGTCAACCTCTATCCGGGGACCGATCCGCACGCGTCTGCTGGATCGCTCGAGCGAGATGTTCGTGCCGGTCGTGCACGCGCGGGCGACGATGGGCGAGCAGGCCGATCGGGACCGACGCGGACGTGATCCTCGTGAACCGCCTGTACCTGCGGGGCGTCGAGCAGGTCGATGCGCGCGACCGGGGAACGTGCCGAGCGCATCCCGGGCGCGGCGCCAGGTGGCGCGGGCGACGACGCAGGGACGCGGAGACCTAGGCGGGCGAGATCCCGGAGGATCGGGCTGACGCGGCGTCAGCCGACGCGGATGCCGACGCTTTCCTTCTGACGCGCGAAGATCCGCAGGCCCTGCTTCGTCGTGGGCGTGGCGGTCGCGGCGACCCCGAACAGCGCGTCGGCGAGGCCGTCGAAGTCGCCGGCGATCCGTTCCTTCGGGAACATCTCGATGACCGTCCGGCCTTCATTGGCGGCTCGCACGAAGAGCAGTCCGCCGGAGCGGATCAGGGCGAGCGCCGGCATCCCGACGGTGCGCTCCATGTCCTGGACGCCGACCCCGCTGTTGGCGCGGTTGACGACCATGGCCAGGCGATCGCGGTAGCCCTCGGCAGACGCGACGTCGCGGAGCTGGACCGCGGCCCGGATGGCGGGCACGTCCGGGGTGACCGGCACGAGGATCTTGTCGGCGATCTCGAAGATGGCCTGGTTGAGCTCGCTGTAGGACGGGTGGAGGTCGATGACGATGACGTCGAACGAGCCCCGGGCCGCGGCGATCTCGGCCGCCACGCGGGCGGGGTCGAGGACCTCGATGTTGAGCGGCGAGTCGGTCAGCGACACGACCTTCATCCCGGACGAGTGGGCCGAGGCGATCTCGACGAGGGTCTCGGCATGGGCCGCCCTCGGCCTCGTCGCGCCAGCTGTCCGCGACCGTCCGAACGGCGTCGATGCCGAGCGAGGTCGTGACGTGGCCGGTGACCGTGTCGGCGTCGATGAGCAGGACCGAGCGTCCGCGCCGCGACTGGAGGGTCGACGGCCAGGTTGGTCGCGACGTCGTCTTGCCGACGCCGCCCTTCGGGTTGAAGACCACGACGATCGTCCCGCTGCGGTCCGTCCAGCCCTCCATCTTGACGTTGGCGTCGTGGAGGATCGGTCCGCTCCCGTCGTCGACGGTCGTTCGGCGGATGCACATGGCCTCGACGCGCCAGCGGATCGAGTCAGGCGTGAAGGGTCGGGTCAGGTACTCGTCTTCGAGGGCGTCCGAGGAACCGGCCAGCCGATCGAATGAATTCGGCGGAGACGACCATGAGCGCCGGGATCGACTGCTCGCCGTCGTGCAGAGCGGCGTAGTACTCGAGCGACTCGTCGAAGTCGGTCTCGCCATCGAGGATGGCGACAGCGACGTCGCTGCGCTGCGCCAGGATCGTCTCGAGCTCGGCGGGTCCGTGGACCTCGAAGACCTCGAATCCGGCGCCGGCGAGCTCGGCGACGACCGACTCAGACTCGGTCGATGGGAGCGCGACGACGACGGCTGGACGGGACACTCTGGCTCCTCTTGATCTGATCGCTGGGTCAGTCGTGCGCTTCGGGGTCGCGCGCGGTGACGACGAAGCCATCCTCCGAGTCGCCGGTCACGCGGGCCTTGAAGCCGGGCAGGGCCGGGATGACTTCCTTCAGGTTGACGTCGGGGTGATGGCTGACCATGAAGACGAACTCGCCATCGGGTCCGGAGGTCACGCCGACGGACGCGACGCCCTGGGTGCGTGCCACGCCGCGCTTGAAGCCGGCGATGCTGGCCACGCTGACGAGACCGCTCACGACGACCTTGGTGGTCAGGCGCTCGCTGGGCTCGCCGGCTTCGCTCGGCGGCACGAGGCCGGCCAGGCGGGCAGCGACGACTTCTTCGGCGATCGTCGGGATCTCCTGATTCGCTTCATCGGCGGCGTCGCCACCGGCGTCGGACTCGGCGGCCGACATCTCGGCCTCGGCCTCGGCGGCGGCGAAGTCCGGGCTCAGGCCCAGCATCGCGATGCGCGGGTCGTCTGCGTCGACGACCGGCTCGGCCTCGACCTCGGCCTCAGCCTCGGGGCGAGGTCCGCGGTCGGCTTCGGTCGGCCTCGGCTCGCCGTCGCCTCGACGACGGCAGCCTCGGCCTCGACGGGCGCCTCGGCGCGTCGCGCTCTTCGGCGACGGCTTCGGGTCTCGGCGACGGCCTCGGGCTCGGCGACGACTTCCGGCTCGGCCTGCGTCGCGACGCCGATCAGCGCGGCGGGCGTCTCGGCCAGCGGCGCGTCCAGGCTCGGCGGCTCGGGCAGCTGCTCGGCCATCGCCGCGAACGGTCGCGGGATCGCCCTCGGCGAAGAGTCGCTCGCAGAACGCGGCCATCTCGGCCTCGAAGGCGGCGACGCTGGCGGTGATCAGTTCGACGCGGCGCTCGACGACACCGGCGTGGTCCTCGAGCTCGCCCTCGAGGTACGACTTGCGGGTGCTGATGCGCGTCTCGGTCTCTTCGCGGATGCGGGCGATCTCGCCCTTCGACCACTCGCGGATCGCCGCGACGTCGTCGTCGGCGGACCGGCGCAGCTCGGTGATCTCTTCGGCGGCGTTGGCCTGGACCTTCTCGGTGGCGGCCTTCGCCTCGGCGGCGAAGCGCTCGAGCGTCTCGTCCTTCGGCGGCCTCGGCGGTCGCCTGCATGGCCTTCGTCAGGTCGGCGAGGAACTTGGTCGACTTGCTCGACTTGGTCGACTTGGCGGCGGCAGGCGCCGGCTCCTCGACTCGACGGGGGCTTCCAGCACGACGTCGACGGCCTCGGCCTCGGCTCGCGAGGGGCCTCCGGCTCGGCGTCGGTCGACCACGTGAAGGTCGGCGACGGCGTTCGGGCGTCTCGGTGTCCTGGGCTGCGGACGCGGCTTCGATCATGGCAGTGCCTTCGGCCTCCTCGGTCGCGGGAGCGTCGCCGAAATCGGTGGACGCGTCAGTGGCCGCACCAGTGGGGTCGCTGGCGTCGGCACGGTCCGAGCTCCACGGAAGCCGGAAGCCGGGTCGTGTGTCCGTCTGTGCCATAGCGTCGGAGTCCTCGCTGGTCATCGTGATTGGCTTTCGCTCGTTCAAGCGTGTCTGGGGCGGACGGCCTGGGGGGCCGGGCATCCGGGACGTGGGGGCATCGTGCCAGCGGTGGTAGGTCCGGTGCAGTTCGCTAGAGGTACCAGCGGTGTGCGCCGGTGGTACCGGACGGGTCGGCCGGCCGGGACACCGTCGCTCGTGTTGCCGCGGCGCGCCAGAACCTTCGCCGCACGGCCGTTCGTGGCCGGCGGGTCTACGATAGGGCGATGGAACTGCCGGCCACGTTCGACGGACGCCCGGGTGTCACCGACACGCATGGGCCGCGCCATGCGCGACCTGCGCATCTCGGTCACCGACCGCTGCAACTTCCGCTGCACCTATTGCATGCCCAAGGAGATCTTCGGGCGCGACTACGAGTTCCTGCCCAAGGACCAGGTCCTCTCGCTTCGAGGAGATCGAGCGGGTCGCGCGGACCTTCGTCGGCGCTCGGCGTCGAGAAGCTCCGGATCACCGGCGGCGAGCCGCTCGTCCGGCGCGACCTGCCGGACCTCATCGCGATGCTGGCCGCGCTGCGCCGACCCGACGGCGGCGAGATCGACCTGACCCTCACCACCAACGGCTCGGCGCTGCGGGCCCTGGCGCGGCCCGCTGGCCGACGCCGGGCTGCGCCGGGTGACGGTCAGCCTCGACTCGCTCGACGACGCGGTCTTCGGGGCGATGAACGGGATCGACTTCCCGGTCGAGCGGGTGCTCGACGGGATCGCCGCCGCGATCGAGGCCGGCCTCGCGCCGGTCAAGGTCAACATGGTCGTGCGCCGCGGGATCAACGAGTCGAGCATCGTGCCGATGGCGGCCTGGGCGCGCGAGACCGGGGTCATCCTGCGCTTCATCGAATACATGGACGTCGGGCATTCGAACGGCTGGCGGCTCGACGAGGTCGTGCCGGCCGCCGAGCTCGTCGAGCGGATCGGGGCGAACTGGCCGGTCGAGCCCGCCGACCGCGGCGTACCGCGGCGAGGTCGCCGACCGCTGGCGCTATGTCGACGGCGCGCGGCGAGTTCGGGGTCATCTCGTCGGTCACCGTGCCGTTCTGCGGCGACTGCACGCGGGCCCGGCTGTCGGCCGACGGCAAGCTCTACACGTGCCTGTTCGCGGTCGACGGGACCGACGTCCGCGAGGTCCTCCGGGGCGGGGCCTCGGACGAGGCGCTGGCCGCGTTCATCGAGGGCGTCTGGTCGCGCCGCGACGACCGGTACTCGGAGTTGCGCTCGGCCGCGACGACGCGAGGACGTCGTCGCTGCCCAAGGTCGAGATGTTCGCGATGGGCGGCTGAGAGCCGCTCCGTCCGCGGCCCACAGGCCCGACCGTCTCGTCCACACGCTTGTCCACAGCGTCGATGAAGTTCGTGGATACGATTCGACGGGTCCAGCCGCGAGTTCGTGGATAACCGCGTTGACCCGTCGACGACGCCGGCCCGTACCGTAGGTCTTGCCCGAAGGGGCCGACAGGAACGAAGAAACCGAGATCGCATCAAGGGTTTTCGGTCCGCCGCCGGTCGCTTCGGGCGCTTCGTTGCCCGGCCCGGGCGGCCGTCTCACCACGGCTGCCCCGCGGGTCCGCGCCCGACGGGACGTGATCGGCATCCCGGTGTCGATACTTCCGTCGGGCCGACGAAGCCGCGGGCCTCGGCCGTCCGCTCCCCTGGACGCGATCCTGGAGGTCCGCATGACCGACCTGCCA
The DNA here is from genome assembly GCA_963704775.1 of uncultured Chloroflexia bacterium. Taxonomy (GTDB): domain Bacteria; phylum Chloroflexota; class Limnocylindria; order Limnocylindrales; family CSP1-4; genus SPCO01. Next base: position 1,809,023 of record CAVPHR010000001.1, read on the forward strand.
CTGCCCGCCGACGCCGGCCAGCGCCTGGACCCGGCCCGACCCATCCCGCCCGCCGCGCAGCCGGCCCGACTGGCGATGCTCGAGGCGGCGGTCCGCGAGTTCACGCCGCTCGTGCCCGAGGTCGGGATCGTGCTCGGGTCCGGGTCTCGGCGGGCTCGCCGACGACCTCGAGGACGCCGTCGCGATCCCCTTCGCGGACCTGCCCGGCTGGCCGGCGGCGACCGCGCCCGGCCACGCCGGCCGGCTGCTGCTCGGGACGCTCGGCGGCAAGCCGGTCGTGATGCTCCAGGGCCGGTTCCACCTCTACGAGGGCAACCACCCGGGCCTCGTCATCCAGCCGGTCCTGCTGTTCCAGCGGCTGGGGGCGACGGTCGTCGTCCTGACGAACGCCGCCGGCGGGCTCGATCCGTCGTTCGGGCCCGGCACGCTCATGGTCATGCGCGACCACCTCAACCTGACCGGCCAGAACCCGCTGATGGGCCCCAACGCCGACGAGCTCGGGCCGCGCTTCCCGGACCTGACCGATGCGTGGAGCCCGCGGCTGCGGGAGCGCCTCCACGCCGCCGCCAAGGCCGAGGGCGTCGACGCTGGAGGAGGGCATCTACGTCGGGCTGACCGGCCCGAACTACGAGACGCCCGGCCGAGGTCCGGATGTACGCGGGGCTCGGCGGCCACGCGGTCGGCATGTCGACGGTCCTCGAGTGCATCGCGGCACGCTGGGTGGGGCTGGAGGTCTGCGGCGTCTCGCTCGTGACGAACGCCGGCGCCGGGTACACGGGCGAGCCGCTGACCCACGAGGAGGTGCTGGAGGCCGGCGCGGTCGCCGGGCCGCGGCTGGCCCGCGTCATCCGCCGGTTCGTGTCGGAGCTGCCCGCGCGCGAGGACTGATCGCCGAGTACGCCGCGCCGGCGCGGCCGGCCGGCGCGGTCCTAGGCCTGCGGCAGGTCCCGGCCCTGCGGCCTTGGCCGCGGCGGCCTTCTCGGCCCAGGCGCCCAGGACGTTGTCCTTGTGCGGCCGGATCGGGCAGTGCTCGTCGCGGTTCTTGAACTCGTCGCAGTAGCCGAGCGGCACGCACTTGGGCGCCAGGAACGAGCCGAGGAACGGCGACACCGCGAAGACCTCGTGGCGGACGAGCTGGAACAGCCGCCGGATCTCCCACTGGGCCATCGTGCACAGGCGCAGCCCGGACATGTGGATGAGCGCCCGCAGGTTCGTGGTCATGACGAGGTTCGTCCGGGCCGCGTTCGGGAACACGAACCGGGCGTCCTCGCCGGGCAGACCGGCCTCGAGCATGTCGCCGTAGAGCTCGAGCGACCCCTCGACCTGCGACTCGTAGCGCTCGCGCAGGGCCGGGTCGGCCTCGGCGATCGAGTGTCGGCAGCATCGTCGGCCTGGCCCTTGAACTTCACGTAGCGCTGGCTCTGCTGGTCGAACGCGACGCCCGCCCGATGGCGCACGAGCTGGTGCGAGAGCGTCCGCGACACGCCGGTGATCGCGAAGGTGAAGACGACGTGCTCGATGGTCGAGCCGTGGCCGGACTCGATGACCGACGAGATGAGCTTCTGCATCTTGACCGGGTCGAAGTCGCCGGCCAGCGCGCGCCGGAAGATCTCCTCGGGCGCCTCTTCCGAGTAGCACGTCCGGCAGGCGGTGTAGATGATCGGGACGTACGAGCGCTCGACGATCTCGCGGTCCGGGAAGAGGAGCGTGACCTTCATCCCGAGGTCGCGCCGGCCGGGGTTCTTGGGGATGCCGGTCTTCTCGCGGGCAGGCTCCGCGGCGGCGCCGCCCGCGGCGGACGCGGACGCCGGAGGCGCGGCGGGATCCGGAGGGGTGGGCTCGGCGGTCATCGAGGGGCCAGTCTACCCGGCGCTGGCGGAGGCGTGCCGCCACGAGCGGGCTCAGTAGTAGTCGGAGCAGGACAGGAAGTAGCCGCAGCGGCAGATGAGCTTGCACTTGCGCTCGTCCATCGCCGCCCCGCAGTTGGCGCAGGTCAGGATCAGGGCCGCGGGATCGATATCGGTCGGTCGGCCGCCGCCGAGGATCTCGGGTCGTCGCCGTCGAGGATCAGGATCGGCTGCGGCCGGCTCGCGGCGTCGAACGATCATACGTGTTCCGCCGCGGCCGCAGCGCCCTCGAGCGCGTACGCGACCGCCTCGTCGAGGGTCATCGCGGCGCCCTCGGCGCCGAGCCGCTCGAGGTCCTCGGGCGGCAGCATCGTCCGCACCGACGGGCGCGCGCCAGCGAGCTCGAAGGCGTCCTCGGTCGTCATCGCGAGGCGTGCGCCGGTCTCGGTCGAGAGGTTCATGGCCGCTCCCCGCAGCCGGCGCGGCGCGCTCCAGGTCGCCGGCCTGGACGGCCACCGACGAGAGGTCGAACAGCGTCAGGGTCAGGCCGGCCACGTCGCCGGCCGCGTGGAAGTGGCGTGATCGCGTGGTCGATCGCGTCCCTCGCCTCGGCGCGTCCGCCCCTGCCGGATCAGCGAGGAGCCCAGCATGTGCAGCGCCCAGCCTCCATGGTCCGATCGCCGGTCTTGCGGAAGAGCTCGAGCGCCTGGCGGAACTCGGGCTCGCCACCCGTCGGCGTCGCACTGAAGTAGTGGTAGCTGCCGAGCCCCCAGAGGGCGTTGCCCTCGCCGCGCTCGTCGCCGATCTTCCGGAAGGGCTCGAGGGCCTCGTCGAGTACGCCTCGCCCTTGCCTTCCAGGTCACCGGTGCCGCACGTCCCGTCCGTGCCCGATGCGCGTACGAGAACGACACGGTTGTAGAAGGCGTTCGCGATCTCGCCCTCGTCGCCGATGTCCTCCCAGATCCGCGAGGGCCTCGTCGTAGCACTCGGCGCATCGGCGCCAGGTCGGCCTGCCACCAGCAGATCCCTCCGAGGGCCTCGAGCAGGCGCGCCCGAAGTCGCGGGTCGTCGCGGGACCAGGGCTCGTGCTGCCAGTCGCCTCGAGCCGTCGCCGCGCCTCGTCAAGGTAGCCGCGCTTCTGCCAGAAACGCCACAGCGTGAAGGCGAGCCCGATGGCGACCGGCGGGTCCGGCTGCGCCGTCGCCCGGTCGAGGACCGCGCGCAGGTTGTCGTGCTCGAGCTCGAGGCGATCGAGCCAGCGCCGCTGGTCGTCGCCGGAGAGCTCCGGCGCGGCCCGCTCGGCGAGCGTCATCGAACCGTCGCGCGTGGCGCGCCAAGGATCGTCGTCCCGTCTCGCCGCGCGCCTCGAGGCGCTCGGCGGCGTACTCGCGGATCGTCTCGAGCATCGCGAACCGCGGCTCGCCGTCGGCGCTCTCGTCGACGCGGACGAGGCTCTGGTCGGCGAGCGCCATGAGCCGATCGACGACGTCGATGCCCGAGCTCCGAGGCCGGGCCGCGTGACCGCCTCCGCGGCCTCGAGGTCCGAAGCCGCCCGGCGAAGACGGACAGCCGGTCGAGCAGCCGACGGCTGCCGTCGTCGAGCAGGTCGTAGCTCCAGGCGATGGCGCCGCGCAGCGTCTGCTGCCGCTCGGGCAGGTCGCGCGCACCCGGCCGAGCAGACGTCGAGGTGGTGCTCGAGCCGGGCCAGGATCGCGTCCGGGGAGAGGAGCTTGATCCGCGCGGCCGCGAGCTCGATGGCCAGCGGCATGCCGTGCAGGCGGGCGGCAGATCGCGGCCACGGCCGGCGCGTTGGCGTTCGTGACGGCGAACCCTGGCCGGACGGCGACCGCGCGGGCGATGAACAGCCGGACCGCCTCGTACTGGCTGAGCGTCGTCGAGGTCGAGCTCGCGCATCGCCGCCGGGCAGGTTGCAGCCGCTCCGTCTCCGACAGGTGGCGGGTGTCGGGCGGGGCGGGCAGCCCCGGCACCGGGTACTCCTGCTCGCCGGAGACGTGGAGCGCGACCCGGGTGGTGACGAGGGCCGTGAGCCTCGGCGCAGCGTCGCAGCAGGTCGGCGATGATCGGCCCGGCACCGACGACCTGCTCGAAGTTGTCGAGCACCAGCAGGACGCGCCGTCGCCGACCAGCATTCGTCGAGCGACTCGGCGATCGGCTGTCGTGCCCGCCTCCGCGAGTCCCAGGGTCGCGCGCGATCGCGGCGCGACGAGCATCCGGATCGCGGACGGCTCGAGCGGCACGAAGAAGACGCCGTCGGGGAAGGCGTCGGCGGCGGACGTCGCCACCTGCAGCGAGAGCCGCGTCTTGCCCGGTGCCGCCGGGCCCGGTGAGGGTCAGCAGCCGGGTCGTCTCGAGCAGGCCGGCCGGCCTCGGCGAGCTCGTCGTCGCGACCGACGAAGGTGGTCAGCTGGGTCGGCAGGTTGTTCGGCCGGGCGTCGAGCGTCCGCAGCGGCGGGAAGTCGGACGGGCAGGCCGTCGACGATCCAGCTGGACAGAGCCGCTCCGGGGCAGGCAGGTCCTTGAGCCGGTGCTCCCCGAGGTCGCGCAGGGTGACGCCGGCCGGCAGGCGCGCTCGCGACGAGCGCGCGCGTCGCGTCCGAGGCCAGGATCTGGCCGCCGTGGCCGGCGGCCGCGATCCGCGCGGCCCGGTTGATGTCGAGGCCGACGAGGCTGCCGCCGCCGGCTCGCGCCTCGCCCGTGTGGAGGCCCATCCGGACCGCGGACCGGAGCGTCGTCGGGCCACGGCTCGGCGGCGAGCGCGCGCTGGGCCTCGACGGCCGCGGCGACGGCCTGCGCGGGCGCTCGCGAAGACCACGAAGAACGAGTCGCCTTCGGTGCCCTTGCTCGACACCGCCGTGCGCCCGCGAACGCCGCGCGGAGGATCGCCCGGTGGCGCTCGCGGAGCGTCCGCGTAGCGCGGCGGTCCCGATCCGCTCCTCGAGGCGCGTCGAGCCCTCGATATCGGTGAACAGGAAGGTCGACGGTCCCGGCCGACGCCGTCGCCGTGGCGCGGATCACCGCTGACTCGGTCGTCGTCGATGGCTCAGTGATGGCGGGCTTCGGTCAGGTCCCGCAGCCGGCGGGCGAGCCCGCGCAGGATCGCCAGCGCGACGGCCGGTTGCTCGCGCAGCACCGCCTCGAAGTCCCACGACGCGAGGGCGAGGCAGGTCGTCGGTCCGTCGGCGACGACCTGCGCCATGCGCGGCCGGCCGTCGAGCACGGACAGCTCGCCGAAGAACTCGCCGGGCCCGAGCCGGGCGATGATCTCGCCGTCGCGGACGACCCGAGCGCCGCCCGCCAGCGACGACGAAGAACCCGGTCCCGATCTCGCCCTGGCGGGCGATGACGTGATCCGCCGGGAAGTCGACCTCGACGCCCGGCGCGGCGATCCGCTCCATGCCCGCGGCGTCGACGCCGGCGAACAGGCGCGGCCTTGGCCAGCAGCTCGACGCGACGGTCGGGGGTCAGGGTCATTCGTCCCTCAGGATGCCGTCCAGGCGGCTTGACCGCCATGCTGCGCCGTGCGGCGGCGGGCGTCAACCGCGCACGGTCTGCGACGATGCCATCATCGCGCGACGTCTTCATGACGCACCGTCGAAGGGAGACCCGATGGCCGGACGTGAGGAACTGGTCGACGCCATCGCCGGGTTCGCGCTGTTCGCCGACCTGACCGCGCCGCAGCTCGAGGGCATCGTCCACACGTTCGAGGAGGCCGTCTTCGGCGACGGGCGAGCGGGTCCTCCGCCAGGGCATCAGCGGCTCCGGCTTCTACGTGATCCTCGATGGCGAGGCGGCCGTCGTGGTCGACGGCACGGAGCGGGCCCGCCTCGGCCGCGGCGACTTCTTCGGGGAGGTGTCGATCCTGCTCGGCGAGACGCCGATCGCCGACGTCGTCGCGCGTGCGCCCGATGCGCTGCCTGGTCCTCGCCGGGCCGGCCGTCGAGGCGTTCCTGGTCGCCCACCCGCGGGTCATGTACCGGATGCTCCAGGCCCAGGCACGCCGGCTCCGAGCCGCGAACCGATGGCGGAGCTGACCCGCCCGTTCCCGCCCGGGACTATCCGGTCGTCGTCATCGGCAGCGGCCCCGGCGGGCTCCAGGTCTCGTACTCGCTGCGGCGGCTCGGCGTGCCCCACGCGGTCATCTCGGCCGACCCGTCGCCGGGCGGGATGTTCCGGCGCTGGCCGTTCTTCCAGCGGCTGCTGTCGTGGACCAAGCCGCACGCGCCGGCGGCGCGCGGCTCGCGCGCGTACGAGCGCTACGACTGGAACAGCCTGCTCGGCGACGAGCCGGAGACCACGGGCGATCCAGCCGGGCCTGATGGACGGCAGCTCCTACTTCCCGTCGCGCCCCGAGATGGAGGCGAACCTCGCGGCGTTCGCCGAGCGGGCCGCGCTCGAGGTCCGCTACGACTGCGGATGGACGGGCGACGCACCTGCTCGAGCCCCGGACGCCGACGGCGCGCGGTTCGAGCTCGAGACGACCGACGGCCAGTATCGCTGCCGCGTGCTGGTCCTCGCGGTCGGGGTCGCCGAGCCGTACACGCCGCCCGGGCCGGGCATGGAGCACGCGTACCACTACGCCGACGTCCGCCCGGCCGAGACGTACGCCGGCCGGCGGGTCTTCATCATCGGCAAGCAGAACTCCGGGTTCGAGCTCGCGAACGGGCTGCTGCCGTGGGCCCGCCAGCTCGTCCTGGTCTCGCCGTCGCCGACGCAAGCTGTCGGTCGACACGCGCTCGCTCGTCGGCGTCCGGGCCCGCTACGTCCAGCCGTACGAGGACCACGTCCTGGGCGGCGGCGTGGCGATCCTCGATGCCGCGATCGACCGAGCTCGACCGGGATGCCGGCGGCGCCCTGACGATCCACCTGCGGCGGACCGACGGCGGCGGCGACCTCGCGCTCGCGGTCGACGACGTCATCTCGGCGACCGGGTTCGTCGCCCCGCTGCGGGACCTGCCGGTCCTGGGCGTCGCGACGTTCGGGGCGAGCGAGCTGCCCGCGGCCAGACGCCCTGGTGGGAGAGCGCCACGGTGCCCGGCGTGTTCTTCGCCGGCACGCATCGGCCAGGGCGCCAAGGGCCTCCGCGGCACGGCATCCCGGCCAACTCGGGGGCCGTCCACGGCGCCCGCTACAACGCGCGGGTCCTCGCCGGCGCACATCGCCCGGACGCGGGTTCGGCGTGGAGCCGGATCGACCGGCGATCGCGCCCGGACGCCGTCGATCGGGTTCGTCGCCGCACGAGCTGGCCGAGGCGCCCGAGCTGTTCCACCAGCGCGGCTACCTCGCCCGCGTCCTGACCGCCGATCCGGCCGGCGGCTTGCGCGACGACGGCGTCCAGCCGCTCGCCCACGTGCTCGACTGCGGGCGGGCCGGACGCGTCGCGGTGACCCTCGAGGCCGACGGCAGCGGGGCGATCTACCCGGTCCTCTACACGCGGCATCGGCGGGACGACGACGCGAGCACGGCGATCGACCCGGACCCGCTCGATGCGGTACGACACGCCGACGCGACGCGTCGGGCGATCGCCGCGCGCGCTCCGGACGGTCGACCGGTCGCGTGCCGGCGGGCTAGACCCGCGCGGTCAGCGTGCGCGAGCGCGCTCGGCGGCGGCCGCCAGGGTCTCGAGGCGCTTCGGGAAGGCGAACCGCAGCTTCGTCCGGCCGAGCTCGGGTCGCGAGAAGAACGACGAGCCGGGCACGGCCGCCACACCCGGGTCGCGGATCAGCCGCAGCGCGAACGCGACGTCGTCCTCGTCGGTCGAGGTCGCGGATGTCGGTCATGACGTAGTAGGCGCCGGCCGGCTCGTCGACGCCGGAACCCGGCCGCCCGCAGGGCGGGGAGGAGGAGGTCGCGCCGCGCGCGGTAGCCGGCGACGAGGTCGGTCGTAGTAGCGTCGGCGGGAAGCCCAGGGCGACGACCGCCGCCGCCTGGAGCGGCGCGGCGGCGCCGACCGTCAGGAAGTCGTGGACCCGCCGGATCCCGACGCGACAGGTCGGGCGGCGCGATCGTCCAGCCGATCCGCCAGCCGGTGACCGAGTACGACTTCGACATCGAGTGGATCGACACGGTCCGCTCGGCCATCCCGGCGAGCGTCGCGAGCGGGATGTGCTCGCCCTCGAACACGATGTGCTCGTAGATGTCGTCGGTGAAGGCGATGGCGTCGAACTCGACGCAGAGCGCGGCGATGAGCTCGAGCTCCTCGCGCGTGAACACCTTGCCGGTCGGGTTGTGCGGCGAGTTGACGACGATCGCCGCGCGTCCGCGGCCCGAACGCCGCGCGCAGCTCGTCCGGGTCGATCGACCAGTCCGGCTCGTGGAGCGTCACGTAGCGCGGGACGTCGCGCCGGCCAGGATCGCGTCCGGGCCGTAGTTCTCGTAGTACGGCTCGAAGACGACGACCTCGTCGCCCGGGTCGAGCAGGCCGAGCATCGCGGCGATCATCGCCTCGGTCGCGCCGCAGGTGACGGTGACCTGCGTCTCGGGGTCGATGGCGCCCCAGGCCGGGAAGTGGCGCGGCGGTCGACGTCGGCGATCGCGTCGCGGAGCGGCTTCGCGCCCCAGGTGATCGCGTACTGGTTGATGTCGGCGTCGACGGCCTCCGCGGCCGCGTCCTTGAGCTCGGGCGGGCAGGCGAAGTCCGGGAAGCCCTGGGCGAGGCTGACCGCGCCGTGCTGCGACCGCCAGCCGGTTCATCTCGCGGATGACCGATTCGGTGAAGCTGCTCGGCCTTGGCCGAGATCCGTGGGCGGCGTCATGGCGCGGCAGTCTAGCGCGCCCGGCTCAGACGAGGTGGCGCGGGATGCGCTCCTGCCAGGCGCGCTCGAAGAACCGCTCGCCGTCGAGGTCGACCTCGAGGTCGACGGCCAGGTCGAAGCGTCGGCGTCGCTCGTCTGGCAGGCGTCGCGCGCGGATCTCGATCTCGGTGTCGTCGACCTCGCTGCCAGCGGTAGACGACGTCGGCGTCGAGGCTGGCGCGTGGCCGGGTCGCGCGTCCGAGGCGGTCAGGCGCAGGGTCTCGGCCGCGTACAGCCGGCGGCCGTCGTCGAGCGACGTCCTCGCCGCCGTCGTGGATCGTGACCGTGACCGTGCCGGCGATGACGTCCTCCTCGATCCGCCAGACCGGCGGGTCGTCCGGCGCGCCCTCGCCGCCGACGGCGCGGCAGCGTCGGGCGGCGTCGTCTTGAAGGCCGGGACGGGCAGTCGCCCGGGCCGCCGGCCGGCGGGATCGACCGGCAGCATCGAGCCGCGACGGCGTCGCCGGCCCGCGATGGAGCTCGAAGCGTGGCCGGGAACGGCGACGGCCAGAGCGACCGGCCAGCACGACGACGCGACCGAGACCCGGATGCGGTGGCCCGGCTGCGAACCGATAGCCGGCGGTGCCGCAGCGGCACGCGGACCTCCTCGACCCGCCCGGGCTCCAGCGGCTCCGGGCTCGCTCGTGCGAGCGCCGATGGGTCAGGTTCAGGACCCCGGCACTGACCTGGGCCGACGTCCCGTCCGGGGCGACGTCCGTCAGCCGGACGACCAGCGGTCGCGACCGGCGCCGACGACCGCGAGGTGGAGGACGACCTCGGGCACGCCCGAGGACCTCGAGCGGCCTCGCCGAGCGGCTCGGTCGTGTAGGTCGGGCCGAGCGCCTCGTCGGGCCGCAGGTCGCGCGCCAGGCCGTTGGGCGGGCCGCCGGCGCCCCACGACAGCGCGGCCGCGTGTCCCGACGGTCGGCCGGTGCGCGAAGCGGTCGACGCCCGGCGTCGACCGTCGTCGGCCGCGCTCGTCGACGCAGGCGCCCGACCAGCGGCAGCGCGCCGCCGCCGAACCGCCAGGTCGCCGCGCGCGACCGCCGGGTGCGGGTACGCCGACGCCGCCCGCCAGCGGCCCGGCCAGCGCCGCGGGGAACGGCTCCGGCGTCCGCGTACTCGCGCTCGAACCAGACGACGGCCGGCTCGTCATCGACGCCGTTGTCGATCGCCCTTGAGCCAGCGGTCGAAGAAGCGGACGACCTCGTGGAGCTCGTCGAGGTTCGGGCCCGGGGTGGCGTCGCTGCGGCCAGCCGTGGACCCAGTTGCCGACGAGCGTCCGGCGACGGGGCCGTGCAGCGCGCCTGCATCCGGAACGCCGGGTCGACGTAGGCGTCGCATCCAGCCGCCGATGTTGAGGATCGCGGCCTCGATCGCGTCGTAGTCGGGGGCGAGCGAGCCCTGGCCGCCAGTACGGCCCGTCGGTCTGCTGGCGGAGCCACGCGAACAGCCACGGCGGCGTCGCCTCGAGCCGCGGCCAGCCACTCGTCGCGCCAGCCGCGCCCCGCGAAGGCCGGCATCGGGCGGCATCGCGTTCATCGCGACCTGGCTGACCGCGTACTGGGACAGCTCGCTGGCGGTCACGCAGCCGCCGATGTAGTGGACGTCGGTCAGGTAGCGGTCGTCCGTGCCCATGGACCGGGACGATCGCGCGCAGGTGCGGCGGCCGCAGCTTGGCGACCTGGATCGCGGTGAACGCCGCCGTAGCTGATGCCCCACATCCCGACCGCGCCGTTGCACCAGGGCTGGGCCGCGAGCCACTCGACCGCGTCGTACCCGTCGCGCGTCTCGGCCTCGGTGTACTCGTCGAGCGCGACGCCCGCCGACGAGCCGGTGCCGCGGACGTCGACCCGGCACAAGGCGTAGCCGCGCGCCGCGAACCACTCGCCACGCGCCGATGTCCGCGTTGCGCCGCCAGTTGTCCTTGCCGTACGGGATCATCTCGAGGATCGCCGGGAACCGCTCGGTCCGGGTCGTCCGCCGGTCGGCGCCGGCAGCCAGATGTTCGCCGACAGCTCGACGCCGTCGCGGGCCGGGATCCGGACGTCCCAGTCGACCGTGACGTCGTGGCGTGGGCGGGCTGGCCGGGCGGGCGGCCTCGGCGTCGGATCGGGCGGTCATGGCCGCGAGTCTACGGGCCGGTCCGGGCGCGGCCGGACGCGCGCCGCCCGTCGCCGTGCGACGATGCCGGCGCATGGACGACGAGCCGCGTCGCCGAACGGCCCGTGGACGCGCCGTCGCGCCGCGGTCGCCTACGAGAACCCGTGGATCACGGTCTGGCACGACGAGGTCACCCGGCCGGACGGCCAGCCCGGGCATCTACGGCGTCGTCCACTTCGCGAACCTCGCGGCCGGCGTCGTCGGCCATCGACGACGAGGACCGCGTCGCTGCTCGTCGGCCAGCATCGCTACACCCTCGACGCGTACTCCTGGGAGATCCCCGAGGGCGGCGTGCCCGACGGCGAGACCGCGCTCGACGGGCGCGCAGCGCGAGCTGCGCGAGGAGACCGGCGTCGACGCCGCGGACTGGCGCGAGCTCGCGCCGGGTCCACCTGTCGAACTCGGTCTCCGACGAGGTCGCCGTCCTCTTCCTGGCGACCGGCCTCACGCCACGGCGAGGCCGACGCCCGACGGCGACCGAGGCGCTCGAGGTCCGCTGGGTGCCGTTCGACGAGGTCCTGGCGATGACCCTGGACGGCCGGATCACCGACGCGATGACGCGTGGTCGCGATCCAGCGGCGTCGCGCTCGACCGCGCGTCGGCGCGTGATGCGACCGGCGACGCGACTGGGACGTCATCGTCGTCGGCCTCGGCGCGCTCGGGTCCGGCGCGGCCTACTGGGCGCTCGAGCCGGCCGGGCGCCCGGCGTCCTCGGCCTCGAGCGGTTCGAGCTCGGCCACGCCAACGGCGCGTCGGCCGACCACAGCCGGATCATCCGCCTCTCCTACCACCGGCCCGACTACGTCCGGCTCGCCAAGCGCGCCTACGAGACGTGGGCCGAGGTCGAGGCCGAGGCCGGCGAGCGGATCGTGACGATCACCGGCGGCCTCGACCTGTGGCCGGCCGACCCGGCCATCCCGATGGCCGACTACACCGAGAGCCTGACCGCCGAGGGCGTGCCGTTCGAGCTGCTCGACGCCGCCGAGGTCATGCGCCGCTGGCCGCAGTGGCGCCTCGACGACGACACGACCGGCGATGTGCCAGGCGCAGGGCGGCCTCGCCGACCCGTTCAAGGGCAACGCCGCGCACCGGCGGCTCGCGACCGAGCGACGGCGCGACGCTCCTGGACCGGACGCCGGTGACGGCCATCCGCGCAGGTCGGCGGCGAGCTCGAGGTCGACGCCGGCGGCGACGACCCACCGGGCCGGCCGCGTCGTCGCTGGCCGCCGACGCCTGGACGAACGAGCTGCTCGCGCCGTTCGACCGGCGCCTGCCGCTGACGATCACCAAGGAGCAGGTCACCTACTTCGCCGCCCCGACCCGGCGGCCTTCGCGCCGGACCGGTTCCCGGTCTGGATCTGGATGGACGACCCGTCCTTCTACGGCTTCCCGACCTACGGCGAGGCCGGGCCGAAGGCCGCCCAGGACTGCGGCGGCCAGCCGACGACCCCGGACGACCCGCACCTTCGAGCGCGACGAGGCCGCCTTCGGCGCGTCGGCGACGTTCCTGGCCGCGCACCTGCCCGGCGCCGTCGGGCCCGACATCTACACCAAGACCTGCCTCTACACGCTGACCCCGGACCGGGACTTCGTCGTCGACCGGCTGCCCGAGGCGCCCGGGCGTCATCGGTCGCTCCTCGGGGCCGCCCACGGCTTCAAGTTCGCCTCGGTCCTCGGTCGCGTCGCGGCCGAGCTCGCCTTCGACGGCGCGACCCCGTCGGCCGGCGAGCTCGACGCGCTTCCGGATCGACCGGCCGATCCTGCTGGAGGCCGACCCGGCGACGTCCTGGATGGTCTAGATGCGCGTGGTGCGTAGCCGTCGCTTGCACGTCGTCCGCGGCCTGTGCCACCGTACCGCCACTCGAAGCGGTGAGCGTCGGCGGTCCGGGGAGGCTACGGACCCCGATGGAGGAGAGTTCGAATGCGAGTTCTACCATGCGCGCGCGCCTGGCACGAGTCCTCGGAGCCGGGGCCCTGACGCGGCCCTCGTGCTGCCCGGAGCGGCGTCGACCTCGGCCGCCGACGAGTCGTGCTCCGGGTCGGCACGACCAGGACCTCGATTCGCTCAACCCGTACGCCACGATCCTGGTCGTCGGCTACGAGACCTTCGGGCTCAACTACAACTACTGGTCGACTTCGGTCCGAACCTCGAGCCGGTCCGCGCCTTCGCCGACACGTGGGAGCGGGCAGCCGACGGCCACTCCTGGACGTTCCACATCCGCGACGGGATGAAGTGGTCCGACGGCGAGCCGGCGACCTCGGCCGACGCCTGTTTCTCGTGGCAGCTCGGCCTCGACGCCATCAAGGCGGAGAAGTCCCTCGGCGCCGGCTACCTCGAGCCGACGATGCAGGACGCCGGGGTGACCGCGGTCGCGTGCCCCGACCCGTCGACGCTGGTCGTGACGACCGACGACCCGTCCGACCGAGTCCTGCAGATCGTACGATCCCGATCCTCCCCAAGCACATCTGGGGCAAGGAGACGTACAAGACGATCGGCGAAGGCCAAGTTCACGCCGCCGCTCGTCGGGACCGGCCCCTACCAGGCGTCGAGTGGCAGACCGGCCAGTTCGTCCGCCTCCAGCGCAATCCGAACTACTGGGGAACACAGGGCTTCGCCGACGAGGTCGACTCATCATCTACAAGACCGCCGACACCATGGTCCAGGCCCTCAAGGCGGGCGAGCTCGACTACGCCCACGGCCCCAACTCCGACCAGTTCAACCAGCTCGAAGACCGACCCGAACATCGCGACCGTCGCGGGCAGTGCCAACGGCTGGACGCAGCTCGCCTTCAACAGTACGGGCGAGCAACGGCAAGACGATCCCGGACGGCGGACCGTCGACGAAGGCCCTCCTCGACCCGAAGTTCCGCGACGCCCTCGGCTACGCCGTCGACCACCAGGCGCTCGTCGATCGGGTCCTCGGCGGCTACGGCGACGTCGGCACGACGATCGTGCCGCCGGTGCTGACCCAGTGGCACGTCGAGCCGACCACGCCGCGGACCTTCGACATCGAGATGGCGAAGCAGAAGCTGACCGACGCCGGCTACCCGCTCGACGCGACCGGCAACCGGCTCGACAAGGAAGGCAAGCCGATCAACCTGCGGCTGTTCATGCCGGACTCCGACGAGAACTACCCGAAGGCGGCGCAGTTCATCAGGAGTGGTACGGCAGCTCGGGATCAAGGTCACGACCCAGGTGTCAGCTCGGCGGCGCCTGACCGAGATCATCTCCCGCCCGAGGCCGGCGAGAAGTACAAGGCCGACTACGACATCGAGCTGTGGGGCTGGGCGGTGGCGTCGACCCGAACGGCCTGCTCGAGATCTTCCGCTGCGACGCGATCGGCACGCTCGTCCGACAGCCAGTACTGCGAACCCGCCTACGACGAGCTGTACGCCGAGCAGCTGAAGGCGACCAGCAACGACGCGCGCAAGGCCATCCTCACCAGATGCAGAACATCATCTACGACGAGCCGCCTACCACATCCTGTACTACGACGCGAACCTCGAGGCCTACCGGACCGACAGGTTCGCGGGCTGGCAGAACCAGCCGCCCGAGAACGGGACGCCGTTCTTCACGTACGGCACCCTCGACTACACGAAGCTCGACGGACGCGAAGGCCGTGCCGACGCCGGCACCATCCGTCGAGGCGCCAGCGTCCGCACCGGGCTGCGTCGCAGGCGGCCGTCGCCACGCCCGCCGCCGAGCGCGACGACCGACGCCGACGAGCGGCAGCGACGCCGGATCCTCGGCACCGCTCCTCGCCGGGGCCGTGGCCGTGGTCGTCGATCGTGGCCGTCGGTCTCGTCGTGGTTCAGTCGCCGGCGGAACGCGGCCGCAGCCGCGGCTGCGGACGAGGACGAGTGACCGGGTCGGCCCGCTTCGGCGGGCCACCCGCCTTCGGACCGACGCGCGTAGCCTGACCGGCGCGGCCGGTAGCGACGCGCCGGCGATGAGCGGCCGCTACCTCGCCCGCAAGGGCGCCCAGGCGATCCTCACGATCATCGCGATCGTCGTCCTCAACTTCATCCTGTTCCGGATGATGCCCGGGTCGCCCGAGCGCGTCCTGCTGCGCAACCCGTACCTGACCCAGGAGAAGATCGACCAGGTCCGCGCGCGAGTGGGGCCTCGACAAGCCACTCCTCCCCGACCAGCTGGTCGGCTACACCACGTCGACCGCTCCAGGGCGACCTCGGCTACTCGTTCAACTTCCGGGGCAAGCCGGTCACCGAGGTCATCGGCGAGCGCTTCTGGCCGACGATCCTGCTGATCGGCCTCGGCGAGCTCATCGCGATCGTCGTCGGCCTGTGGCTCGGGGCGCATGCCGGCTGGAAACGCGGCGGCCTCGATCGACCGGCTCGGCAACGGGCGTCAGCTTGATCCTGTACTCGATGCCGTACTTCGTGCATCGGCATGCCGCTGATCATCATCTTCGCGGCGGGTCTCGGCTGGTTCCCGACGTCCGGGATGCTCGACCGTCGGCGCGACGTACGACTCGCCCATCGACCAGCTCCTCGACTTCGCCCGACACCTCGTCCTGCCGCTCGCGACCGTGTCGCTCGGGCTGATCGGCGGGTACTCGATCCTCATGCGCTCGTCGATCATCGAGACCCGGTCCGAGGACTACGTCACGACCGCCCGGGCCAAGGGCCTGACCGACAGCCGGGTCCTCGGGTCGCACGCGTTCCCGAACGCGCTGCTGCCGACGGTCACGATCATCGCGATCAACCTCGGCTACGTGGTCGGCCGGCGCGATCACCGCCGAGGTCGTCTTCAACTGGCCGGGCCTCGGGACCCTGACCGTCGACGCGCTCGCGTCCCGCGACTACCCGGTGCTCCAGGGCGTCTTCCTGCTCCTGTCGATCACCGTCGTCGTGGCCAACCTCGTCGCCGACCTCGTCTACGGCTTCCTCGATCCGCGGGTCCGGACGTGACGACCGCCATCGACACCCTCGGCGCCGACGATCGATGCGTCAGGCCTGCGCACCGAGCGCTGGCGACTTCGCGCCAAGAACACGCGAACGTTCGCCGGGCGGTTCGGCCGCCGCGCCGACGGCGTCGTCGGGCTCGCCATCCTCGTCATCTTCGGCATCCTCGCGATCGCGCCGAACCTCTTCGTCGGGCCGCTCGAGACGGTCACGACCGCGACCGCGGCACCGCTCGAGCCACCGTCGGCGGCCCACATCCTCGGCACCGACGAACTCGGCCGCGACATCCTCAACCTGACGGTCCACGGCGCCCGGATCTCGATGTCGATCGGGCTCCTGGCGACGCTCATCACGGTCCTCGTCGGCGCCGTCATCGGCATCGTCGCCGGTTTCGTCGGCGGCCGGCTCGACAACGGCCTCATGCGCCTGACCGACTTCTTCCTGGTCCTGCCGACCTTCGTGCTCGCGATCATCCTCGCCCCGATCATCCTCGACATCATCGGCGTCGAGGCCGAGCTGTTCGGGATCCGGGCGACCCTGCTCGTCATCGTCATCGTCATCGGCATCACGAGCTGGGCGACGACCGCGCGGATCATCCGCTCGCAGACGCTGTCGATCCGGGAGCGGATGTTCGTCGACCGGGCCCGCGTCATCGGCAGCGGCCATGGCCACATCATGCGGCGGCACATCCTGCCCAACGTCGTGAACCTGATCGTCGCCAACACCGTCCTCATCTTCGCCGGCGGCCGTCTTCACCGAGACGACGCCTCTCGTTCATCGGTCTGGGCGACCCGTTCGCGCCGTCGTGGGGCCAGATCCTCGACTCCGCCCAGAGCGCCGGGGCGCCCGGGCTCGGCGCGTGGTGGTACATCGCCCCGCCCGCCGTCTGCGTCGTCCTGGTCGTCCTCGCGTTCACGCTCGTCGGCAACGCCCTCGACGACATCCTCAACCCGAAGTCGAGGACCCGCCGATGACCGATCCCCGCCACGAGCTCGAGCTGGCCGGCGACCTCGTCCGGGACGAAGACCGTGCCGTCGAGGACGTCGAGGAGGCTCGTGTCGCGGCGATCGCGGCCGAGGCGGCCCTCGCCGCCGAGGCCGCGACGCGCAACGCCCGCGACGCCGGCGACGGGCCGGAGACCGCCCTGCTGGCCGCCCGTGGTCGACGCCAGTGGCCGCTGCCGAAGCAGGCCGACCCGGGCGCGCCGCTCCTCGTGGTCGAGGACCTGCGGACGCACTTCAAGCTCGAGTCGGGCTCGGTCAAGGCGGTCGACGGGGTGAGCTTCCGGCTCAACGACGGCGAGGCCTGGGGCTCGCCGGGGAGTCGGGCTGCGGCAAGACGACGACCGCGCTGTCGCTGGTCCGGCTCCTGCCGGCGAACGCGAGGATCCGCAAGGGCAGCAGCATCAAGCTGTTCGGGATCGACCTCGTGCCCAAGACCGAGGACGCAGCTGCGTCGCTACCGCTGGCGCGAGATCAGCATCGTCTTCCAGGGCGCGATGAACGCGCTCAACCCGGTGCAGCGGGTCGGCGACCAGATCGCCGAGCCGATCGAGGTCCGCCTCGCGCGAGCCGAAGGACCGGGCGCAAGCGACGCGCGGGCGAACTGCTCGAGCTCGTCGGGATCCCGCGCAAGCGCGCCGACGCCTATCCGCACGAGCTGTCGGGCGGGATGCGCCAGCGGGCGATGATCGCGATGGCCCTCGCCTGCGACCCGGCCATCGTCATCGGGGACGAACCGACGACCGCCCTCGACGTCATGGTCCAGGCCCAGATCCTGGACCTGCTCGAGCGCCTCCGTCGCGAGCTCGGGCTGTCGCTCATCCTGATCACCCACGACCTGTCGGTCATCGCCGAGACGTGCGACCGGGTCCTGATCATGTACGCGGGCCAGGTGGCCGAGGAGGGCCCGGTCAGCCGGATCTTCACCGTGCCCCGGCATCCGTACACCCAGAAGCTGCTCGCGGCATTCCCGAACATCCACGCCGACCGGCGGAGCCTCGAGATCATCCCAGGGTCGCCGCCGGACCTGCGCAACCCGCCGGCGGGCTGCCGGTTCCATCCGCGCTGCCCGTTCGTGATGGACGTCTGCCGCGAGGTCGTCCCGCCCGAGGTGCTGTTCCCCGACGGCGTCCGGGTCGCGTGCCACCTCCATCCACCGGGAAAGGACGCCGGCGTGCTCATCAGTGCGGCCGATGTCGTCGCCCGGCGGGGCATCGCGGTGCCCCGACCGCCAGCGCCAGAGACGGTCGCCCCGGGAGTCGGTTCGTGACCGAGCTCGTCCGCCTCGAGGGGCTCGAGGTCCATTTCCCGATCCGTGGCGGGCTCGTCGACACATTCGCCCGCCGGCCGGGCGGCGTGGTCCGCGCGGTCGACGGGATCGACCTCCACATCGAGCGCGGCGAGGTCCTCGGCCTCGTCGGCGAGTCGGGGTCGGGCAAGACCACGACCGGCCGGGTCATCGTCAAGCTGACCCGCCAGACCGGCCGGCAAGATCACGTTCGACGGCAACGACGTCTCGAACCTGTGGGGCAACGAAGGCCCTGCGCGACTACCGCCGTCGGGTCCAGCTCATCTTCCAGGACCCGTACGAGACGCTGAACCCGAAGCAGACGATCCACGACTTCGTGGCCGAGCCGCTCGAGGTCAACGGCGTTGGCGCCGCGACTCGCCGATCGCGAGGCGCGCGTCCGATCGGCCCTCGAGTCGGCCGGGCTCGCCGGCCGACTTCGCGTTCCGCTACCCGCACGAGCTGTCCGGCGGCCAGCGCCAGCGCGTCGTCATCGCCGGCGCCCTGGTCATGGGGCCGGAGCTCGTCGTCGCCGACGAGCCGGTCTCGATGCTCGACGTCTCGATCCGGACCGAGCTGCTGCGGCTGATGCTCGACCTCCGCAAGGAGCGCGGCCTGACCTACCTGTTCATCACCCACGACCTGTCGCTGGCCTGGGTCATCGCCGACCGGATCGCCGTGATGTACCTCGGAAGGATCATGGAGATCGGGCCGGCCGAGAAGGTCATCAAATCGTCCCATCACCCGTACACCGCGGCCCTCGTGTCGGTGTCGCCGACGCCCGACCCGCCGACGTGGCGACGGGCCGCATCGGACGATCCTCGTCGGGCGAGACGCCCGACGCGAGCCGGGTCCCGCCCGGCTGCCGGTTCCATCCGCGCTGCCCCCTGGCGTTCGACCGGTGTCGGACCGAGGAGCCGCCGCTGTTCGACGTCGGTGGCGGGCAGGCGGCGGCATGCTGGCTGGCCGAAGGCGGCCGGTCCCTGCCGGTCATGCCGACGGGCATCGCGGTCGCGGCGCCGAGTCCGGCCGCGGCTGCGCCAGCGGCATCAGCGCCGGCGGACCCGTCGTGACCGGCGGACAGTCGGGCGACGCGCCGGCCCTTCCCGCGCTGCCGCCGGCGACGATCGCCGATCTGCTCGACGCCTCCGCGCTCGTGGTCGCGGGTGAGCTCGGCGCGCTCGGCGACGAGGGCGGCTGGCGGCCGGCGCCGGGCGAATGGAGCGCCAACGAGTGCGTGGGGCATCTCATCGAGGCGGAGCGCCGGGGCTTCGCCGGCCGGATCCGCCAGATCCTGGCGGCCGACCGTCCCGACATCCCGGCCGATCTCGAGACGTGGGACCAGTCCGCGGTCGCCGAGGCCCGGCGGGATCATCTGCGGCCCGCCGCCGAGCTTGCGGCGGAGTTCGTCGAACTGCGGCGCGACGGCGTGGGACTGGTCCGTGGGCTGACGACCGACGATCTCTCGCGCGTCGGCATCCACCCGCACGTTGGCGCGCTACGGGTCGACGAGTTGCTCGGGGAGTGGGTGCATCACGACCGCAACCACATCCGCCAGATGCTGGCGGTCACCCAGGACCGCGTCTGGGCCCAGATGGGCAATGCCCGCCGTTTCAGCCTCGAGGATCTCTAGGTCAGTCCGCGCGGCGCGGCGCGCGGGGTCGCGGCCCCTGGCTCTGGGTCCGGGGCGCCGTTCATGTTGGCGCCTTTATGCACGAATCGCGCGAGGGCGTCACCTCCGCCCGACTTTGCGCATGGATGCATAACGCGTGAGGACGGTGCCGCGGGAGGAGCCGCCCGGGCTGCTCCTCCCCACGGTCATGCATCCGACGGGCATAGCACCCGACACCCTTGCGCTCCCAGCGAATCGTGCATAGCGTCGGAAGCACAGAGCGCGGGGAGCGCCGGGCGCGATGTCAGACGGCGTCTTCCTCACCGCCGTGGTCGATCACGATGTACGCGGCCCACCCGATGATCGCGCCGATGATCGGCGCCACGAGGTAGATCCACAGCTGGCTCAGGTCGCCACCGACCACTGCTGAGCCGATCGAGCGGGCCGGGTTGACCGAGGCGCCACTGAGCGTGGCCGTGGCGAAGTGGATGGCGACCAACGCGAGCGGGATGGCCAGCGGCGCCAGGGTGGGCACGCGCTTGGTCGAGGCGAGGATCACGCCGATGAAGCCGGCCGTGAAGACGACCTCGAGGATCAGGGCCCCGATGTCGGTGATACCGGTGCCGGGCTTCGTGATGCCGGCCTTCACGGCCTCCTGGCTCACGGCGATCAGGACGATGGCCCCGGCCGCGATCGCGCCGATGATCTGGGCGATGATGTAGCCGACCGCATCGGCCGGGGTGGTCCTCTTGTCGAGGACCATGGCCACGGTCACGGCCGGGTTGAAATGGCCCCCGGAGACGTGCCCGAACGCGAAGATCGCGGCCAACAGGCCGAACCCGAACGAGAACGGCACGACCAGCAGATTGGGAGTGGGGGCGCTCGCCACTCCGAACGCAGCGACCGACGCGTAGCCGATCGTGAAGAACAGGAACGAGCCAAGCAGCTCGGCCAGGTATGCGCGGGCGTTCATCCTTCCCTCCGAAGAACAGCGACTCCGACGGTCACACGATACCCAGCCCGACCCGTGCAGCGCGAATCAGCAACGAGTCACGCCAGGCGCGGCAGAGGACCTCGACCAGCTCGAGGCGGTCGACGGCCTGGTCCGGATCGCGGCCGACGGCCTCGGCTCCATGGCGCTCCAGGATCGCGGCGTCGGCGAACGGCTCGGGTCCCTCGGTGAGGGCCGCAGCGATCCGCGCGGCGAGCTCTTTGCTTCCCATCTCCCCGAACGCGACCATCGGCAGCCGCGGCAGGTGGTACGCGGTCTCGGGGAGTGCCGTCGGGTCGGGCGACTCGCCGGCCAGTGTCAGCGCCATCGACGCCGGCAGGTGCGCGTGCGCCACCGCGCCGATGTCCGGGCGGGCGGCATGGATCGCGAGGTGGATGGCCAGGTCGGAGGTCGGGGCCAACCCGGTCGCCGACACGGACTCGCGCTCTGGATGGCCGATCCACACGACGACGAGGTCGGACGCCTCGAGCTCGTCCTTCCGACGACCGGATGGGGTCACCAGCAGGCGGTCGGCATCGAGCCGGATCGACAGGTTGCCCTCGCCTGCGGCGATCAGGCCGCGGGCTCCGAGGCGTCGGCCGGCCCGGATCAGTGCGTCCGAGGCGTGGGCAAGCTCCATCGCCGCATCGTAGCGGTCGCTGTGGTCGCTCGCGCCGGGTCACCGTTCCCACCGCTCGCGCCGGGTCGCCGCTCCGTGCCAGGAAGGCGTCGCTACCATCGAGAGCATGCCGGAGGTCGTCGCGCCCGCCATCCCGACGGCGCCCTCGGACACCCGTCCGGTGCCGCTCTCCGAGAACCGCGATTTCTGGGTCCTGCTCTCGACCCAGGGCATCTCGTCGATCGGCGATGCGGTCAGCTTCACCGCGCTGCCGCTGCTCGTCCTCGCGCTGACCGGGTCGGGGTTGGCGATGGGCCTGGTCGGAGCGCTCCAGACGCTGCCGGATCTCGTCTTCGGTATGGTGGCCGGCGTGCTTGCGGACCGCGCCGACCGCAAGCGGATGATGTTCATCGCGGATCTCGGGCGCGCGTTCCTGACCGCCTTGATCCCGCTGTCGGTCCTGCTCGGAGGCCCGACGATGGTGGTCATCCTGATCGTCGCGGCCCCGATGAGCGTCCTGCGCTCGCTCTTCCTCGCCGGCTACACCGCGTCCGTGCCCGCCCTCGTCGGCCGGCCGATGATCTCGAAGGCCAACTCGTACTTCGAGGCGATCTACTCGATCGGCTACATCCTCGGCCCAGCCGTCGCCGGTGTCCTCGCCTCGACGATCGGCCCGGGACGGACGCTCGCCATCGACGCGGTCTCGTTCGGCCTGTCCTCGATCGGCCTCCTGTTCGTCCGGCGGGACCTGCGCGCCCCGATCGACCGGCCACGCGAGCGCATCGTGACCGAGATCCGCGAAGGCATCGAGTACATCGCCCACCATCCGATCCTGCGGACCACGATCCTGTTCTGGGGCGCGACCTCGATCCTCACCGCGCCGCTCGTCACCGCGCTCGCGGTCCACGTCACCCGCGACCTCGGCTACGACGCCGCGGTCCTGGGCGTGATCCTCACTGGCTACGGCGTCGGGACCGTTGTCGGGGCCCTGATCACCGCGAAACGCGCCACCCGGCGCCCCGTGGCGCCGTTCCTCATCGGCGGCAATCTCGTGGCGGCGGCCGGTCTGGTGGCCATCGCGACCGTGCCGGTCGTCCCGGTGATGGTCGCGGTCGCGGTGATGTCGGGCATCGCCCAGTCGCTCGTGCTGGTGACGTACGTCACGGTCCGGGCGGCCTACTCGCCCGACGAGCTCCTGGGCCGGATCGGCAGCACGGCGCGGACCATCTCGCTCGGGCTCCAGCCGGTCGGGCTGCTGGTGGGCGGCGCGCTCATCGACCTGACCTCGGGCTCGACGACCATCGTGGCGATGGGCGTTGCCATCGCGCTCGTGAGCCTCGTCTTCGCCCCAGTCAGGGTGTTGCGCACCGCGTCACTCCAGCCGCGATGAGGACGTCCCTCAGGCAGCTCGTGCCGTCACGACGGGGAGGTCGGGCGCCAGCTCGACGCGGATCGAGCAGCCGTCGCAGGACGCGTCGGCCGCGTCGGCTTCCAGGGCAATCGGCCCATCACACCAGGGACAATCCACGGTGACCATGTGTTTCAGCTCCTTCATTCGTTCGACGGTGTCGTCGAGCGGGAGCATCGAGGCCGCTTGTGACAGCTAGCGTGTCAGAGCCGGTGATCGAGCTCCACGACATCCGCAAGCGGTACGGCTCGACGATCGCACTCGACGGCATCGACCTGACCGTCGGGCGCGGCGAGCTCGTCGGACTCCTCGGGCCCAATGGGGCGGGCAAGACGACGACCGTCAAGCTGCTCCTCGGGCTCGCCACGCCGACGTCGGGCACGGGGCGGATCCTGGGCGCGCCACTCGGTGACCGGGCGGTGCGGCGGCGGATCGGCTACCTCCCCGAGCTGTTCCGCTACCAGCCCTGGCTGCGGGCCCGCGAGGTCCTCAACCTCCACGCCGAGCTGGCGGGCCTGCCGGCCGGCATGCGCCGCCAGGCCGCGACCGATGCGCTGCAGCACGTCGACCTCGAGGATCGCGCGGACGACGCGGTCGGCGGCTTCTCCAAGGGGATGCAGCAGCGACTCGGGCTCGGTGTCGCGCTGCTCGGCGACCCGGAGCTCGTCCTGCTCGATGAGCCGACATCGGCGCTCGATCCGGTGGGCCGGGTCGAGGTCCGCGAGATCGTCCGCGCCGCCCGCGATCGCGGCGCCACGGTCATCCTGAACTCGCACCTCCTCACAGAGGTCGAGCAGGTCTGCGACCGGGTCATCATCGTCAACCGCGGCCGGATCGTGGCCGCCGGCACGCTCGATGAGGTCATCGCCGGCGACGGCGTGCGGATCCGGGCGACCGACCTCCAGCCGGCCGTGCGAGCCGGGCTGGGCGCCTTCGCTCCGATGCAGGACGACGGGGAGTGGCTGACCTTCCAGCAGCTCGCCCCCGATCGCGTTCCCGAGCTGGTCGCGGCGATCGTCGCTGCCGGTGGTCGCGTCCACGCGGTCGAGCCCGGTCGGGGCTCGCTGGAGGCGCGGTTCCTCGAGCTGATCGCCGCGGACGGGAGCGCCGAGCCGTGATCGTCATCGCCCGCCTTACTCTGTTCGAGCTCGTGCGCCGCCGGATCGTGTGGGTGCTGGCCGGGCTCACGATCGTGTCGGTGCTGCTGGTCGCGTTCGGCGTCGAGCGCCTCGTGACCCTGGCCCGGGCCGACGGCGTCGAGGAGCTCCAGATCCGGATCGGCGTCTCCCAGGTCCTGATCCTCATCGCGTTCATGTTCAGCTTCGTGCTGGCCATGACCGCGGCGTTCCTCGGCGCGCCGGCGGTCGGCGCCGACATCGAATCGGGCGTGGCCCTCGCGCTCCTGGCGCGGCCGCTGCGTCGCTCCGACCTGCTGCTGGGGCGGTGGCTCGGGCTGGCGGTCGCCGTCGTCGGCTACACGATCGCCTCGGGTGCGCTCGCGATCGGCGTGGTCTCGTTCATCTCGGGGTTCGGCCCGCCCGAGCCTGTCCTCGCCATCGCGTTCCTCGCGGCCCAGGCCCTGGTGCTCCTGACGCTGACCCTGGCCCTCGGGACCGTGCTGCCGGCCATCGGGGCGGGCGCCATCGCGGTCGTCGCGTTCGGCATCGGCTGGATGGCCGGCGTCATGGCCGCGGTCGCGGCTGCCTTCGACATCACGTCCCTTGCCGCGGTCGCGGAGGCCAGCCGCTGGCTGCTCCCGAGCGACGGGCTGTGGCGCGGGGTCGTCTACGGCCTCGAACCGCCCCTTGCCGCGCTCGTCGCGGTCGGCCGCGGACAGCGGAACCTCGAGGCCAACCCGTTCTACGCCCTCGAGCCGCCGCCGCTCCCGTTCCTCACCTGGTCCGCGGCCTGGATCGCGATCGTGCTCGGCGCTCGCGGCGTGGCGCTTGTCGAGGCGGGATCTCTAGGGACCGGTATAGCGAAAACAGCCGGCGACGTGGTCGTCGACGAGCCCGACGCTCTGCATGAACGCGTAGACGATCGTCGAGCCCACGAAGCGGAAGCCCCGACGCTTCAGGTCGGCGGACAGCGCGTCCGAGGCAGGCGTCGTCGCCGGCACCTCGCCCGACGCCGCGGTCGCCGGCAGCCGAGCGGGCGGGCCCGGGACCATCGTCGCGAGGTAGGCGTCGAACGAGCCGAACTCCGCCGCCGTCTCCAGGAACGCGACCGCGTTCCCGATGGTCGCATCGACTTTGGCCCGGTTGCGAACGATGCCCGCGTCGGCCATGAGCCGCTCCCGATCGTCATCGTCGAACGCGGCCACGACCCGCGGATCGAAGCCGCGGAACGCCGAACGGAACGCCTCGCGCTTGCGCAGGATCGTCGACCAGGACAGCCCGGCCTGGAACGACTCGAGCGCGAGCCGCTCGAACAGCTCGGTGTCGTCGTGGACCGGCGTGCCCCACTCGTCGTCGTGGTACGCGACCATCAGCGGGTCGGGGCTCGGCCCCGCGTCGCCCGACCACCAGCACCTGGGCCGCCCGTCGATCACAGTCGCTACGGGACCGGCTTCGTGTCGAAGAGCGTGCTGCGCAGCATCGGGTCGCCCGCCGGCCTGGCCGCGTTCAGGACGGACCGGAAGACGGCGCCGGACACGGTCTTCGTGCCCTCGCTGCCGATGAGCGTGACCTTGATGAGCCGCCCCGAGACCCCACGCGCGGTCAGGTCGAGCGCCGTCAGGTCGCCGACGTCGGTGCGTGGGTCGGCCGCGAACCAGGCCGACGAGACGCGCCCGAGAGTAGCGCCGCATGTGCCACGTCGCGTACGGGGAGGCGTCGTCGTACGCGGACCCGTCGAGGCGACGGTCCATCGAGCCGCGCAGGTAGCTGACCTTGCCCGCGACCTTCTTGCCGGTCGCCGAGGTGTACACGTTCTCGTTGTTCTCGGTGGCGCCGCCGCCGGCCGAGTGGTACATCGTGTTGGCCACGGTCGCGCCCTTGCGCAGGACCTGGTTCGCGGTCGCCGCGATCGCGGCGTTCGTCGTCGCGCTGCTCGGCCTTCGAGCCGCGGTAGACCTGCGAGCGCGAGTCGTCGACCGTGTCGTAGTAGGAGACGCCTGGTCGCAGCTTGCGGGCGGCATACGAGCGCGACGCGATGGCCTGCGCCTGGAGCGCCTCCGTCGGGCCAGGTCGATGGCATCTCGGCCGGCACGACCCCGCGGAGGTAGAGCTCGAGCGCGAGGCGGTTGGCGACGCTGACCGTCGGCGTCGATCGCGGGACCACCCGGAGCGTGCCCCGGTACTGGTCGTACGTGGTCGGCTTCGAGAACAGCTGCAGGCGACCGCCCGGATCGGTCGAGCGGATGACGAACGACTTCTTGACCGCCACGCTCAGCAGCTTTGCGCCGGTCGTGTCGAACACCCGCGCCCGCCACGTCGTCGTCGTGCCGGCCTTCGTCGTCTTCGTTGTCGGCGTCAGGGTCAGTCGGGCGTTCGGCGGGAAGACGCCGCCGATGCCGTCGATGCCCCACGCCATGCGGCGGCCGTAGATGACGAGCGGCTTGGCCTTGCTGACCTTGAAGCGGCTGAGGACCAGCACGCGGATCGCCGGAGCCGGATCGAGCGGGCCGAGGGTCGCGCCACGGTAGTAGTGGGCGAGGATGTCGGGAGCGCTCTGGCCATCGAGCGCGCGTCCGCGGGCGCCGTACTGCGACATCCCGACGCCGTGCCCGTAGCCGCGTCCGTAGAACTTGACCGTCGCACCGAGGACGGTCGGCTCGTCGGGCCACGGCGGGGTCGGGATGGGCGTGGGCGTCGGCGTCTCGGTCGGGGTGGGCGTCGGTGTCGGTTCGTCCGCCGGGTCCGCCGCGCTCGCCGAGCCGGCTCCGGCCAGCCCGCCGAGCCCGACCAGCATCGCGATGACGAGCGCCCAGAGCGCAGGCATCACGCCGGTGGTGTGGTGGCCGCGACGGCGGCCCGGAGCGAGCGACAAACGGACGTCCTCGTGACCTTTGACGTGGGGTTGCGAGGATGGCGATCGGTCGGCGGGTCGGCCATGACCCGATCCGGACCACCACGGACCCATCCGAACCTCCCACGACAAGGCTACGCTTCCCGGATGGGTCCGCGCCTGTTCCTGGGCCACGGCGCGAGCGGGACGGCGGCCAGCATGGCGCCGTTCGTCGAGGGTCTGCGGGCGCGCGGCGTGGACGCGAGCGCGATCGACCTGCCCGCCGCAAGGCCGAGGACGCCGCTGCCGGCGTTCCACACCGTGGTCCCGTCCGCGCCCGATGTCGCGGTCGGCGGCCACTCGTTCGGCGGCCGGGTGGCGAGCCTCGCCGCGGCCGAGCCCGATGCGCCGTACGCCGCGCTCGTGTGCTTCAGCTACCCGCTCCATCCGCCCGGCGCGCCCGGAGCGGACCGAGGCCCGGATCGCCCACTGGCCGGCCATCACGCTGCCCGGTCCTGCTCCTGTCGGGCGAGTCGGATCCGTTCGCGCGGATCGATCTCCTGCGGGCGTCCGTCGGGCTGCTTGCCGAACGCGCGAGCTGGTGACCTACCCGCGGCTCGGGCACACCCTCAAGCCGGTCCTCGACGACGTCCTGGACCGCGTCGCGGCGTTCCTAGCGAGCGCTGCCGGTACCCCGACCGTGACTTCTGGGTGGTGTTGCCGTCGACCGGCGGGACGTCGGTACCCTAGGGCATCCCCCAGGTGCCGCAGCGGCCGTGTCGCTCGGCAGGAAGACCCGTCCAGTCGCCGTCGGAGTGCCCAAGGCCGCGGCCCCAACCGCGGTTCGCTCCGACCCGACAAGCCGACGCTCGACGCGCTCACCGCGTCGTCCCGGTAGGAAGGAGCCGCATTGCGAGTCCGGTCACACCGCCGTCAGGCGGTCGTCGTCGCGATCCTCGCGATGGCCATCCTGCTCACCGTCGCGGGCCCCCAGATCGTGCTCGCCAAGAACCCCCCGGCCTCGGCAAATTCATGAACGCCATCGCCCGCGTCGAGTCCGGCGGACGCTACGACGCCCGCAACAAGACATCGGGCGCGTACGGCAAGTACCAGATCATGCCGTCGAACTGGCCGGCCTGGGCACGGACACTACCTCGGCAACGCCAATGCCAAGCCGACGCCAGCGAACCAGGAGAAGGTGGCGGCCGGCAAGTTCCGCGGCCTGTACAGTGGCTCGGCAGCTGGCGGCGGGTCGCCTACTGGTGGTTGACCGGCTCCTCGCGCCCGAGCGGCTGGTCACCCATGGCCAGGGCATACGTGAACAAGGTCATGCGCTACTACCTCACGGCCTCGCCGAAGATGCCCAAGGCCCCGGGTCCCGCGTCGGCTCCAAGCCGAAGCCGGCGAAGCCGAAGCCGACGGTGGCGCTCCACCGCTACTCGGAGAAGAGCGCGCGCATCTCGTACACGGGCACGTGGAAGTCGGCGCGGCACGACGGCTACGCCGGTGACGCGGTGAAGTACGCGACCAAGGCCGGCGCGACGGCGACGATCGCCTTCACCGGCAAGTCGATCACCTGGTACGGCCCGGTCGGCCCGACCCGTGGCAAGGCCCGGGTCTCGATCGACGGCAAGGTCGTCAAGACCGTCGACCTGCACCGAACGGGCTTCGCGGCGCACGCCGCGGTCTTCAGCAAGACCCTCGCCAAGGGCGCCCACACGCTGACGATCGAAGTGCTCGGGACCGCCCGGCCACCCGATGGTCGCGATCGACGAGTTCGTCGTCCGCTGACCGACCGGTCCGATCAGCGGGTCGCGATCACCTCGATCTCGACCCGGAAGTCGGCGCCAGCGCGGTCACGCCGACCGTCGCCCGGGTGGGCGGCTCGGTCGGGAAGTACTCGCGGTAGACGCCGTTCATCGCCGCGAACTCGCCGAAGTCGCGCAGGTAGACCGTGGCCTTGACGACGTCGCCGTAGTCGAGCCCGACCGCGTGGAGCAGCCGGCCGACGTTGTCGAGCATCTGGCGCGTCTCGGCCTCGATGCCGCCGGGCACGGCGCCGTGCCGCTGCCGGGCGCGTTGCCGACCTGGCCGGCGAGGAAGACGAGGCCGTTGGCCTCGACGACCTGGCTGAACGGGAAGGTGCTGGGCTCGATGCCGGGCAGCGCCGGGACGGTCTTGGGCATGGTCGGTCTCCTCGTGGTCGGGTTGCGCCGATAGCGTGCCTGTGGCCATGGCGGCGATCGAGACCCGCGGCCTGACGCAAGCGCTACGCGGCCGGCGTCGGGCCGACGGCGCCGGCGCGCTCGACGACCTGACGATCGAGGTCGCCGAGGGCGAGATCTTCGGGTTCCTCGGGCCCAACGGCGCCGGCAAGAGCACCACGATCCGGCTCCTGCTCGGCTTCCTCCATGCCGACGGCCGGCGAGGCCGACGTCCTCGGTCTCGACATCGAGCGCGATTCGGTCGCGATCCGGCGGCGCGTCGGCTACCTGCCGGGCGGCATCGCGTTCTGGGACGGCCTGACCGGCGAGCGCCTGCTCGACGAGCTCGCCGCGCTGTCCGGCCGCCCGCCGATCCGCCGCGCCGAGCTGCTCGACCGGCTCGAGCTGACCGCCGCGACCCTCCGCCGCCCGGTGCGCGACTACTCGCGCGGGATGCGCCAGAAGCTCGGCATCATCCAGGCGCTCCAGCACGACCCGGAGCTGGCGATCCTCGACGAGCCGACCGAGGGCCTCGATCCGCTCATGCAGCGCGCCTTCTACGAGATCCTCGACGACCTTCGCGCGCGCCGGCCGCACGATCTTCTTCTCGTCGCACGTCCTGTCCGAGGTCGAGCGGGTCTGCGACCGCGTGGCGATCGTCCGGGCCGGGCGGCTGGTCGCGCTCGAGGAGATCCCGGCGCTGCTGGCGCGACGGAAGCGCAACGTCGAGATGCGCCTCGCCGGCCCGCCGCCGTCGCTGGAGGGCGTCGCCGGCGTCAGCGAGGTGCGGGTGGCGGACGGCCTGCTGACGTGCCGGCTGGAGGGCGACGTGGGCCCGTTCCTGGCCGCGATCGCCGGCGCCCCGATCCACGACCTGACGATCGAGCCGGCCCGCCTCGAGGAGGCGTTCCTCGAGTTCTACGAGCCGGTGGACGCGCCGGCCGGCGCCGCAGCCGGGACGTCCGCATGAACCGCGCCCTGCTCGCCCACACCTGGCGGGCGAATCGCTTGCGGCTCCTGATCGTCGCCGCGGGCGCTGCTGCTGTGGGGCACGATCCTGCCGATCATCTTCGACTCGTTCGGCTCGCAGTTCCAGGAGCTGTTCGAGAGCGGCGCCATCCCGCCCCAGTTCGCCCAGTTCGGCGGCGGCGACATCTTCAGCCTGACCGGAGCCGTCGCGCTCGGCTTCGTCCACCCGATCGCGGTCGGGCTCAACCTCGTGTTCGCCGTCGGGTTCGCGGCCGCGGCGGTCGCCGGGGAGCGGCAGCGCGGGACGCTCGAGGTCCTGCTGTCGCGGCCGCTCTCGCGCCGCGGCACCTACCTGACCCTGGCGGTCGCTGGCGCCATGTTCGTCGCGGTCACGATCGGCGGCCCTCACGCCGGGCGCGTTCGTCGGCAGCGCCGCGACCGGCCGGGCCGCCGAGCTCGGTGCCGGCGAACCTGCCGATCCTGTGGCTGAACGGCGCGCTCCTGTTCTGGGCGTTCGGGGCGATCGCGCTGCTCGCCTCGGTCTCGTTCGACCGCCTCACGCCCGCGATCGGCATCAGCCTGGCGGTCGTGCTCGTCTCGTACTTCCTCGACGTCCTCGGCTCGCTGTGGCCCGACGCGAAGTGGCCTCCAGCCGTACTCGCTCTTCCACTACGTCGATGCCAAGGCCGATCCTGGCCGGGCCTGCCGGACCCGGCGGACTTCGTCGTCCTCGCCGCCGTCATCGCGGTCGCGGTCGTCGCCGCGCTGGTGGTCTTCCCGCGGCGCGACCTCGCCGCGCCCGCCTGATCGATCGCTACAGGCGGCGCTCCGCCGCCTCGACCGCGCGGGCACACCACCACGCCAGGTCGTCGGCGGCCGAGGACGCCCGACGCGAGCGTCACCCCGGCCTCGGCGTCGCGGCCCTTCCGCCAGCCGCGCAGCAGCAGCCCGACGATCGACCGCGAGGTCGCGCTGCAGCGCCCAGTCGCCGACCAGGCCCTCGAGGTCGTGCGGCTTCGTGCCTGAGCCCCAGCGGCCGGCGTACCAGCCGATCGACGTCCGGTAGCGCGCCAGGACGTCGTCGGGCGGGATGGGCAGCTCGCCGCTGTTGGTGACGAGGAACCAGCCCAGCTCCACGGCGACGGGCGCCTGGAGCGTCATCTGCCAGTCGATGAAGCGCCGACCCGTCCGTCGTCGAGGAGTGCGACGTTGGCGAGCTTGAGGTCGCCGTGCAGGCCGACCGACGGGAGGCGCCCGAGGGCCGCGACGAGCGGCGCGGGGTCGGCGCCGAGCCGGTCGAGCAGGTCCCGCGCGGCCGCCGGCGCCAGCCGGTCGAAGGCGTCCCAACCGCGCCAGGAAGATCGTCACCGACCGGGTTGCCGTCGGCTGCGTAGCCCGGTCGCCGAGCGCCGGGTCAGGAGCGTCAGGCGCTCCGGCAGCGGGCACCACGGCGGCGGCGGCTCATCCGATCGTTCGGCGGCCGCGACGAGCGACTCGCTCCAGGGCAGCGAGTGGAGCCGGGCGATCCGGTCGAGCAGCCGATCGGTCGCGACGACGTCGAGCGACGGGCTCGTGGCTCGGCCGCTCCCACGCCACGAGTCGGTCGGACAGGTCCGGCATCAGGATCGCGGCCTCGCCGTTCGCGTCCACGCCGGCCCCGAGATAGGCGATCGATCGCGCGCGGCCGAGACGTGCAGCCAGCCCGCCATGGGATCCTGGCGTTCGCCAGCCACGCTTCGCGGATCGCGTCGTCGCGGGTCGCGCGGACGATCCAGTCCCGTGCCGCCGATGTCCGCTTGAGGACGAACCGTTCGCCGCCGCGTTCGAGGGCGCTGAAGGTCGAGCCGGACCAGCCGTCGGTGGGGAACGGCTGCTCCGGGGCGCCTGTCAGGCCGTGCTCGGCGAGCAGGTCCGCGAGCGGGCGGTCCGCCAGCCGGTCACGCCGCGTCGGGCGCGGGCTCAGCACGGCGCCGGGACGTCGAGCGAGCCGTCCGGCCCGCCGTCCAGGTACACCACGTGCGAGTCGGGGCAGTTGCGGGTCAGGACGACGACGAGCGGCTCGGTCGCCGAGGCGTTCTCCTCGACGTGGATCTCGCCGGCCGGGATGTAGATGAAGTCGCCCGCGGCGGCATCGAAGGCGTGCTCGAGCCCGGTCGGGCCCCACGTGTAGCGCGCCTGGCCCGACAGGATGTAGATCGAGGTCTCGCACTCGCCGTGGTGATGGACGCGGGTCTTGTCGCCGGGCGCGGTCGACGACGATCGACGAATACAGCCGCGTCGCGCCGGTCGTGCGGCGCCGAGATCGCGATCGAGCGCTCCATGCCCGCGTGCTGGCCGACGTCGTCGAGCCGATCGGCTGGGGTGATCCGGGTGGCCATCGCCCGATGATACGGGGCTACCATCGCGGCCATGCCCTTGGTCGAGCCGCCTCGCTTCGCGCTGTTCGACGCGGCCGTCGCCGCTTCACCGCCTGCCCGCGTTCTCGGCGGCCCTCGGCGGACGGCGTCGAGATCTGGATCAAGCGCGAGGACCTGCTGCCGCTCGCGTTCGGCGGGAACAAGCTGCGGAACCTCGAGTTCCTGGTCGGCGCCGCGCTGGCCGACGGCGCGGACACGCTCGTCACGAGCGGTCGGCGCTGGTCGAACCACTGCCGGTTGACGGCCGCCGGCCGGGGCGAAGGCCGGACTCGCGGTCCACCTCGTCCTGTCCGGCCCGCCCGTCGACCCGCCCGGTCCGGGCGTACGCCTCGCGGAGGCGTTCGGGGCGACCGTCCACCAGCTCGCCGACCGCGGAGCGGGCGGAACGCGGACGCGATCGTCGACGCGCGTCGTCGCGGAGCTGACGGGCGGCCGGTCGCCGGCCGTACGTGATCGGGGTCGGCGGGTCCGGGCTGCCCGGTATCTACGGCCAGTTCGAGGCCGCCACCGAGGCGTTCGACCAGCTCGCCGCGGCCGACGTCCGACCGAACGCGCTGTTCCTGGCCTCGGCGACGGGCGGGACCCAGGCGGGCCTGGTCGTCGCGAACGGCGTCGTCGGGCCGCATCGACGGCCCGATCGTCGGCGTCCTCGTCGCCCGGCCGGAGGCCGAGCTCCGGCCGTCGATCGAGTCGCAGCTCGCGGACCTGGCGGCGTTCGTCGGCGCGCCGCCCGTGTCACCCGGACGCGATCGTCCTCGACGGGTCCCAGCTCGGCGACGGCTACGGCCGCCGGACCGCGGCGGCCGAGGAGGCCACGCGACTGCTCGGCGCGGACCGAGGGGATCCTGGTCGACCCGATCTACACGGCCAAGGCGCTGGCCGCCCTCATCGGCCGGGCACGCTCGGGCGAGCTGGACGGCCAGACCGTCGTCTTCTGGCACGCCGGCGGCGCGCCCGGGCTGTTCGAGCCGCTGGACTGACCCGCGCTACTGCCCGGCCGACCGCCAGGCGTCGCGCAGCTTCATCCGGCCGGCCGTCTGCAGGACGGCGCCCGCGTAGACCCGGGCCCCGATCGAGAACAGGACCCAGATCGCGGCGACCGTGATGACGATCGAGAGGGCGATCTCCCACGGCGCGATCGCATCGAACGCGGCCCGCAAAGGGACCACGAACGGTGCCGATGGCGGGATGAACGTGGCGATGATCGCGACCGTGCCGTGCGGGTCGTTGACGACCGCGAAGATCGCCACGAAGTAGCTGATCATCGCGACCATCGTGACCGGGGTGGAGGCGTTGGAGGCCTCCTCCATCCGCGACGCGAGCGCGCCGAGGAAGCCGAGCGCGGTCGAGTACAGCGTGTAGCCGAGGATGAACCAGACGGCCAGCAGCAAGATCGAGCCGGGCGTCGTGGATGGGCAGGACGAGCCGATCGGTGAGGCGGGCCGCCAGAAGCGCGGCGACGACGAACACGACCAGCTGGACGATGCCGAGCACGCCGATGCCGAGGACCTTGCCCATCAGCAGGTCGCGGGCGCGGACGGTCGATAGGACGACCTCGACGACGCGGCTCTGCTTCTCCTCGACGACGCCGGTCAGCACGGTGAACCCGAAGCTGAAGATCCCGACGAGGATGAGCACGGCCCCGATGTTGGCGACGAGGAACTGCGCCCGGTCCGCGTCGGTCTGCGGGTCGAGCTCGACGGCTTCCGGCGGTGTCTGCGCGGCCGCCAGGGCGGTCTGGTCGACGTCGGTGCCTGTCAGCACGTCGTTCACGCGCAGACCGACCACGGCCGCGCTGACGATGCTCTGCAGGACCGCGTCAGCCGATCTCCTTGTAGATGACCTCGCCCGGCGTCGAGAGGTCCGCCGGCACGTCGATGACGGCCTCGACCGCGTCGGTCTTGAGGGCGGCCTCGGCCGCCGCGCGGTCGGGGTAGGGGAGCAGGACGAGCGTGCGATCCGCGCCTGACGGCGATCGACTCCAGGGAGGGGCCGAGCGCCTCTGGCGCGGGCTGCACGACCCCGATCTTGGCGTCGTCGGGCCCGCCGAAGAGGAGCGCCGGTACCAGGAACGAGCCGACCACGATCGCGGTCGTGAACAGCACGCTGAAGATGAAGCCGCGGCTCCGCCCGCGCTCCAGGATCTCGCGGCGGGCGACGAGCCAGATGCTTCGCCAGCGGCTCATCACGCCACCTCCTTGACCGGCTCGGCCGGCGTGACCGCTTCCATGAACAGCTCGGAGAGCTTCGGCGGCTGGTAGGCGAATCGTGCGGACCTCGCCGGCACGTCGGGCCAGCCGGAGCACCTCGTCGAGGTCGACCGAGCGGTCCACGAGCAGCTTCACCCGGTCGCCGCTCCGGTCGAGGACGGTCAGGTCGGTGCGGCCGTCGAGCCACGAGCCGTCGGAGCCGGCGACCTCGATCTCGAGGTGCTGGCGGCCCGACGCGGCCTTGAGCTCGTCGATGGCCCCGGCGGCCACGATGCGGCCCCGGGCGATGATGACGACGTCCTCGCAGATGTCCTCGACCAGGTCGAGCTGGTGGCTCGAGAACACGACGCCGACGCCGGCGGCGGCTCGTTCCTGGACCACCTCGGTCATCGTCGCGATGCCGATCGGGTCGAGGCCCGAGAACGGCTCGTCGAGCACGAGCAGCTCGGGATCGTGGGCGAGCGCGACCGCCAGCTGGATCCGCTGCTGGTTGCCGTGGGAGAGCTCCTCGAGCTTCGACTTGGCGCGGTCGGCCAGGCCCATCCGCTCGAGCCAGCGAGCGGCAGCGGCGTTCGCCGCCTTGCCGCTGAGCCCGTGCTGCTGGGCGAAGTAGCTGAGCTGCTCGGCCACGCGCATCCGCGGATACAGGCCTCGCTGCTCGGGCATGTAGCCGAACCGCAGTCGGGCGTCGCGCTCGACGATCTTGCCGTCCCAGCGGACCTCGCCGCGGTCAGGCCGGGCGAGGCCGAAGATGCACCGCATCGTCGTGGTCTTGCCGGCGCCGTTGGGGCCGAGGAAGCCCACGATCCGGCCGGGGTCGGCGTGGAACGACGCGCCGTCGAGGGCCGTGACGGGCCCGTAGCGCTTTGCGAGATCGATCACTTCGAGCATCAGGGACTCCAGGTCAGGTCAGTCGGGGAGCACGGTCGGGCGGGCCATCAGGGCGTCGGCCCCGAGCTGTCCGAACGGTTCGAGGGAGAAGACGGCTTCGACGGGCAGATCGAAGAACCGGGCGATGCGGAGGGCGAGATGGAGGCTGGGCGAGTACTCACCTCGTTCGATGTAGCCGATGGTCTGATAGTGGATGCCGAGCGCCTCTGCGAGCTCACCGCGCGAGATCCCGCGATCGGCTCGCAGCAGTGGCAGTCGATTGAACACCAGTTCGCGATCGCCCGACGCGCGGGATGCGGTCGCGGCCATGTCAGGCGTCTCCTCGTCGGCGGTCGCGACTAGCGCTCATCGTCCTCACCGGGGACATCGGGCTCGATCCAGGCGAGGGCCGCGAACGGCAGGAACGGGACGTACAGGCCCAACGCGATGAACCACGGCGTCAGGACCGTCATCTCGATCTGGATCGGGCCGACGAACGAGAGGTAGAGCGCGAGGAGGCCTCCGCCGAGGACGATGACCGTCGTGACGACGCCATAGCTGAGGACCAGGGCCCGGTCGGCCATGGTCCGCTGACGCTCGTCGAGCACCTCTGACGGTCAAGGCGGCCCTGGCCGTAGCCGTAGACGGCGACCACGCCTACGAACGTCGTCGCCAGGAGGACGATGCTGACCGGGGCCCACACGGCGCCCGACAGCCGGCCGGGCACGACCAGCAGCGCATAGCCGAACAGCTGGATCAGGAAGCCGCCGAACGCGGCGACCACCGCGAGACGGCGGGCGCGCCGCGACAACGACGGCAGACGACGGTAGAGGGCGGCGGGGGTGGCCATCACGAGAGGACTCCATGTAGTAGGCGTTACGCGTCGGAATGTAGCAGTACTACTACACAGTGTCAACAACGAAGATGCCGGACAACCGGAAACCCCGGCGTGGCCGGGGTTCCTTGCGCCGTACCGGCGGGAGTCAGTCACTGGGCGGTGATCGTGCCCTTCATGTCGGGATGGACTTCGCAGATGAAGGTGTAGGTGCCGGCAGCCAGGGCCGGGACGGGGTAGACCACCTTCGACGACGAGACGATCTCGCCCTTGAACACCTCGGCCCCGGAGGCGGCCGAGATCTTGACGTTGTGCGGGGCGCTGTCCTGGTTGTCGAAGTCGATCGAGAACGCCTCGTCGGCCTTGACCGACACCTGCGTCGGGACGAACTTCAGGTCCTTGGCGGTGATCGAGACCGCATCGCCGGCGGGCGCGCCGGAGGCGGGGGCCTGGGGGGCCTGGGTGGCCGGGGCCGCCGATGCGCCCGAGCAGGCGGCGAGGACGGCGGCCAGGGCGACCAGGCCGAGGGCGAGGGTCAGGCGCTTCATGGCTGTGGACTCCTTCGAGGCTCGGGTGGGGTCGGTTGACTAGGCGCCGGCGCCGGCCGTGCCGCGGGTGCGGGCGACGAACGACGTGAAGTTGGCGAACTCGCGGCGGATGACGTTGACCGGATTGCCGTCCTGGCGGGCGAAGTCGACGGCGACCGCGACGATGAGGGCGACCTCGATCGCCTTGGCGATGTAGGCGGTGGTGTAGTAGGGGCCGGTGATCGCCCAGCCGAGGATCGTGGTGGCCGCGTAGCCGATGAGGCCGAGGCGGATGACCCAGCGGAACCGGACGGCGAGCGCGAGCGGGACGACCATCGCGACGGCGGCGACCGCATACCCGACGGCATTCAGCGTGAACAGCAGACCACCCAGCGTCGAGTGGATGTAGCCGGTGGCGAGGGCCAGGCCCACGATGAGGGCACGGAGAGCGACGTCGGAGGGGCGAAGCGCGGTTCGGGAAGCGAACATCTGGCGTTGACCTCAGCGATTCGTTGGTGCCGGCGAAGGGTGCCGGGCTGTCGGGGGGCATCGTCACCGGCTCGACCGGGCGCCGACGGTGGGCGGCCGACAGCATCTGATGGGGACGCACGCCGCCTGCCGGCGCCCACCGGCGCCGGGTCACCCATCGGCCGGATGACGTAGGCGGCCCCGGCGAACGGCGATGCCGGCATTCGCAGGGCCGTCGTATCCTCGGAACGTGGCCACTCGAACACCGCGCGCTCGCGCGCCCCGCGACGACGCCCCGACCGAGCCGGTCGCCGCCGCGAACGGCAAGACGAACGGCAAGGCGAACGGCAAGGCGACCGTGCGCGCGCGGGCGGCCGCGCGCCGCGATCCCGATGGCGGGCACGGCGAGATCCACGACCAGCTCGTCGCCGCGGTCGAGGAGACGGCACGCCTGCTCGAGGCGGACGGGGCGATGGTCTATCTGCTCGACCCCGAGACCGGGCACCTCCGATTCGCGCACGACGCAGGCATCAAGAGCGAGCGGAGCCGGGCGTTCGTCCGCTCGATCCGTCTGCCGATCGGCACCGGCATGTTCGGCAACGCCGTCGCCCGACGGGCAGTCGTGCACACCGACGACTACCTCGCGGACCCCGCGTTCGACCACGCGCCCGACCCGGACAAGGTCGTCGAGGACATGGGCATCCGCTCGATGGTGGCGGCTCCGATCGTGTCGGGGGAGGAGGTCTTCGGCGCGCTCGGCGCGTTCAGCACGCGGCCCTCGGCATTCAGTGCGTCGCAGCTCGCCCTCGTGCGGGCACTGGCCGACCACGCCGCGGTGGCGATGGCCAATGCCCGACTGATCGAGGCCCTCGACCACTCGCGCTCCGAGCTGGCCCAGCGTGCCGAGGCGGAGCGCTCGCTGCGCGAGATCAATGCTCGGATCAGCGCCGCCGCCGACCTGCCGGCCGTGCTGCAGCGAGCGGTCGATGAGGCGGCGCGTCTCCTCGATGCCGAGGGTGCCCGCATCGACCTCGTCGACCCGAGACTCGACACGCTCCGACCGGCGTACGCATCGGGCGACAATCGGCTCGACGCCGAGGAATGGCCCGAGGACCCGGACGAGACGATCGACGAGGGGGTCTCCGGCAAAGCCGTCGTGACCGGTCAGGCCGCGTGGACCGGCGACTACGTCAAAGACGCCTCGTTCCATCACGGCAAGCTCGGCGACGACTACGTCGGCCGGGTCGGGATCCATTCCGTCATGGCCGCTCCGCTCGTGGGCGAGGCGGGGCCGTTCGGTGCCCTGACGATCTACACGAGGCGCCCGGACGCCTGGGCGGAGACGGACGCGGCACTGCTCGTCGCGATCGCCGACCAGGCGGCCATCACCATCACGACGACGCGATTGATCGAGGAGCTCGATCGGTCGCGCGAGGCGCTCGGCAGGCGTGCCCAGGCCGAGCAGGCACTGCGCGAGATGGCCGCCCGGATCACGGTGCTCCGCGAGCCCTCGGAGATCCTCAAGGACGTCGTCAAGCATGCGGGCAGGCTCGTCCGGGCCGACGGCGTGATCCTCGACCTGCTCGACCCGGCCACCGGCAACCTGCACTGGACCTACGACGACGGCTTCGGCGAGCAGTTCACCGAGGAGGAGCGCACCGGGCTGTGGATCTCGGTCGGTGTGGGTGCGACCGGGACGGCCGTCGCCGAGGACCGCGTCGTCGTCGCCGGCGACGACCTCGTCAGCCTGTTCCCGCCGTCACCCGAATCGACCGCGTTCTATGAGCGGACCGGGTTCCACTCGATGATCGCCGCGCCGATCACGGGCGACGCGGGTCCGCTCGGCGTCATCGAGGTCTACTCGAAGGAGCGCGACGCCTTCGACGAGACCGATGTCGGCCTCGTCGCTGCGCTCGCGGGCCAGGCCGCCATCGCCATCACGAACGCCCGCCTCATCGATCAGCTGGCGCGCTCCCAGTCAGATCTCGCCGAGACGGCCGACGCCGAGCGGACTCTCCGCGAGATCGCCGCCCGCGTCAGCGCGATGCGCGATCAGGAGGAGATCCTCCAATCGGTCATCGATGCTGCGGCCCGCCTGCTCCAGGCGAGCGGCGTGACCATCGATCTCCTCGGCGACGAGGGGATGGCCGAGGCCTGGCCCGACACGGAGTTCAGCGCCAGGACCAAGGCGAACTTCGATCTCATCATGAACCTCGAGGTCGACGCGACCGTCGGCGTCTCGGGGCTGGCGATCACGACCAGGGAGGTCGCCTGGACGGGCGACTATCTCGCCGACGAGCGCTTCGCCCATACCGACGACCGTGACAGCTT
This sequence comes from uncultured Chloroflexia bacterium, assembly GCA_963704775.1. Taxonomy (GTDB): domain Bacteria; phylum Chloroflexota; class Limnocylindria; order Limnocylindrales; family CSP1-4; genus SPCO01. The sequence continues at coordinate 1,848,468 of CAVPHR010000001.1, forward strand.
CGTCCGCGAGAGCGGCATCCGGTCGGTGATCGCCGCGCCGCTCGTCCATCGCGACGAGGTGCTCGGCGTCGTCAACGCCTACTCGGACCGGGCCGACGCGTTCGATGCCAAGGACGCCGGCCTGCTGGCGGCCCTCGCGGATCAGGCGGCCGTCACGATCGCGAATGCCCGCCTGATCGAAGAGCTGGAAAGCTCCCGGACCGAGATCGCCCGGCGCGCCGATGCCGAGCGGACGCTGCGCGAGATCGCAGCCCGCGTGTCGGCCATCCTGGACCCGGCCGAGGTCCTCCAGCGGATCGTCGACGAGGCGGCCCGGCTGCTCGAATCGGACGGCGCCCGGATCGACCAGTACGACCCCGAGACGGACAGCCTGCGCTGGGCCTACTCGGCGGGCGAGGCCATGTCGGTCATCCCCGACTGGGCCAAGACCGGAGGCCTCAAGCCGGGTCAGGCGGTCGCCGGGCTGGCCTTCGCCCAGCAGCGGGCCATCCTCACCCGCGACTACCTCGCGGACGACCGCTTCGATCACACCGAGGAGATCGACGACTTCATCAAGGCGATGGGGATCCGGGCCGTGATCTCGACACCGCTCTCGGGCGACGCCGGCCCGATCGGCACGATCTCGGTCGTGTCGCGCAGCCCCGGCGCGTACGACGGCTCGGACCTCGAGGTCCTGACCGCCCTCGCCACCCAGGCCTCGATCGCGATCCGCAACGCCAACCTCATGGAGGAGCTTGAGCTCTCCCGGGCGGTCATCGAGCGTCGAGCCGAGGCCGAGCATGCGCTCCGCGAGATCGCGGCCAGGATCACGGCCATCCGCGAACCCGGCGACCTGCTCCAGCGCATCGTCGACGAGGCGCTCCGGCTGCTCCGGGCCGACGGCGCGGTCATCGACGAGTTCGACCCTATCGAGGGTGTGCTCGTGTCGGCCTACGACGCCGGGCTGACCGAGGCGCAGCGCGCGTCGGTGCGTCGGACCCGCCTGCGTCTGGGCGAGGGCCTGTCCGGCCGGGCGATGGCCGAGGGACGGGTCATCACGGCGGGGGACTACCTGGCCGCCGACTTCATCCATGTCGGCGAGACCGACGAGCTCGCGATCACCACCGGCATCGGCGACCTGATCGTCGCCCCGATCATCGGCGACGAGGGCCCGCTCGGGGCGATCGAGGTGTACCGCCACGAGCGCCACGCGTTCGACGCGATCGACGAGGCGGTCCTCGGCGGCCTGGCCGACCAGGCCGCCATCGCCATCACCAACGCCCGGCTGATCGAGGAGCTGGAACGCTCGCGGCAGGCGGTCGCGCTCCGCGCCGAGACGGAACGCTCGCTGCGCGACATCACCGCACGGATCGCGGCCCTGCGCGAGCCCGACGTGATCCTCGAACGGGTCGTCGAGGAGGCCAAGCGCCTGCTCGGCACCGACGGCGCCCACTTGACCCGGATGTCCGACGACAAGACGTACCTGGTCCCGGTGGTCGTGGCCGGCGGCGCCGACAGGAAGACCCGCACATGGCTCCTCGGCATGCGGTTCCCGCTCGGTGGCGGGATCAACGGCCTGGCGGCCGAGCAGCGCGTGCCGGTCTCGACGATCGACTACCTCGCGGACCCGCGGATCCCGCAGGAGCCCGACGACGTGGCGGTCGCCGAGCGTCTCGGTCTGCGGGGCATGGCGGCGGCGCCGCTGCGAGCGCCGGGCGGCGATGTCATCGGCACGCTCGCGGTCTCGTCGGCCACGCCGCGCGACTTCCTGGCCGAGGAGCTCGACCTCCTCCAGGGGCTCGCCGACCAGGCTGCCATCGCGATCACCAACAGCACCCTGCTCACCCGTCTGTCGGAGTCCGAGGAGCGCTACCGGTTCCTCGTCGAGAACGCGCCGGATCTCGTCTGGTCGGTCGGGCCCGACGCGCGCCTGACGTTCCTCTCGGACGCCGTGGAGCGGTTGACCGGGCATCGCCCCGACGAGCTGCTCGGCCAGCACTTCGGTGTGCTCGTCCACGAATCGTCACGCGAGGTCGCCGAGCTCGACTGGTCGGCCGGCATGGCCGCCGAGTCCCAGGAGCTGCGCGGCCGGGTCAATCTGCGCGGTCCGGACGGGGAGCCCGTCCCGGCCGAGTTCATCGCGGTGGCCCGCCTCGACGAGGACGGCTCGTTCGCCGGGGCCAACGGCTCGGTCCGCGACATGCGCGAGCGCGACCGGCTCGAGCGCGAGCTGCGCGAGTCGGAGACGCGTTTCCGCCAGCTCGTCCAGACGACGCCCGACGTCATCTACCGCTGCGACGCGGAGGGCCGATTCCTCTTCATGGCCGAGGGCTCCGAGGCGTTGTTCGGCTGGAAACCGTCCGAGGTCGCGGGCATGACCTTCGCCGACCTGACGGCCGAGGAGTCGCTGCCGCTGGCGATCATGAACTTCGAATCGCAGCGCGAGGAGCGCGACGTCGTCCGCCGATACCGGTACATGCTCAAGCACCACGACGGCACTGTCTTCCCGGCCGCGATCTCGTCGGTCTCCGTGTGGGAGGACGACAAGTTCGCCGGCGTCCAGGGCACGGTCCGCGGCCAGAGCGAGCAGGAGCGTCTCGAGCGCGAGCTGCGCGAATCCGAGGAACGCTACCGGTTCCTCGTGGAGAACTCGCCGGACGTGGTCTTCGCAACCGACGCGGACGGGCGATTCACGTTCATCTCGGAGGCCATCGAGGCGATGACCGGCTACTCGCCCAGCGAGGCGGTCGACCAGCATTTCTCGATGCTGGTCCAGCCCGATTCGATGCCGATCGCGGGGGACCGGTGGGCGAAGCTGGTCGCCGACCCCGCCACCCAGCAGGTCGCGGAGCTCACGCTCATCGGCAAGGACGGCCGGCTCACCCCGGTCGAGGTCCACACCACCGGCATCGCCGAGCCGGACGGCACGTTCGCCGGGATCCACGGCGCATCCCGCGATATCAGCGAGCGCGAGCGACTCCAGCGCGAGCTGCGCGGATCCGAGGAGCGCTACCGGTACCTGGTCTCGTCCTCGCCGGACTTGGTCTGGGTCACGGACACTGACGGCCTCCTGACCTTCGTCAGCGATTCGGCCGAGACGATCCTCGGCCGGACCGCCGCCGAGCTGATCGGTCGACCGTACTGGGAGTTCTTCTCCCCCGAGGTCGAGCGCGAGGTCAAGGTCCGGTTCAAGTGGCTGTCGCGGCATCCGACGTCGGTCCAGCGAACCCGCCTCCCGTTCCGCCACGCCGACGGCCACGACGTGCTCGTCGAGATCAACGGCATCGGCATGCTCGACGGCGGCCGCTTCGTCGGGGCGCACGGCGCGGCCCGGGACGTCGGCGACCGCGACCGCCTCGAGCGCGACCTCCGGCGCCAGGCCGGCGAGCTTGCCGCAGGCGAGGAACGAGCCCATCTCGCCCGCGAGCTCCACGACTCGGTGACCCAGGCGCTCTTCTCCATGACCCTGGTCTCGCGCTCGGTCGAGATGCTCCTCGACCGCGACGTCGATGCGGCCCGGACGCAATTGACCCAACTCCGCGAGCTCCAGCGCGAAGCCCTCGCCGAGATGCGGGCGCTGATCTTCGAGCTCCGGCCGGGAAATCTCGAACAGGACGGCCTGACTCGCGCCCTCAAGACCCACACGGCGGCCCTGCAAGGCCGGATCGGCCTGCCGGTCGTGGTCGAGAGCACGCTCGGCGACGAGCGGCTTCCGCTGGCGGTCGAGGAGGCCCTGTACCGCATCGCCCAGGAGGCGCTCCACAACGTCGTGAAGCACGCGGCCGCACAACAGGTCCGCGTGGAGGTGGGGCCGTCGCGCGACGGCGTCCGCCTGCGCATCGAGGACGACGGCAAGGGCTTCGACCCCAAGCTGGTGCCGGCCGGCCATCTCGGCCTGGCCGGCATGGAGGCCAGGGCGTTGCGCATCGGGGCGTCGTTCGCGTGTCGCAGCGTGAGCGGCAAGGGCACGACCATCGAGGTCGTTGTCCCCACGTCCGTGCTTGTACCGGTCGCCGCGGAAGCCGGACGCCAGCCCGCCGCGGACGCGTCCATCCGCGACCGATGACGTAGGCGGGCCACCGTCCTTCGGCCGATGCCGCGCCCGGCAAGAGTCCGTTCCCGCACCGGGGCCGCGGGGCGACGATGGGGCGGATGCACGACCCAAGCCAGGGGGCTGCGCCGCTCCGAGTCCTCGTCGTCGACGCGGACGATCGGGTCTGCGAGAGCCTCGCGGGGCTGCTGGGGATCGGCGAGCGCCTCGTCGTCGTCGGCGGCGTCGGGCGGCCTGGACCCGCCCTGGAGATGGTGACGTCGACCCAGCCGGACGTCGTGGTCGTGGACCCGCGTCTGCCGGCGATCGAGGATGGCCTCGACTTCCTCAAGCAGCTTCGCGCCCAGGCCCCCGGCGTCCGGATCGTCGTCCTGGGCTCGTTCGATGGACCTGACCAGAGCGCATTGACGGCCGTCGGCGATGCGTTCGTGCGCAAGACCTTCCGGCCCACCGAGCTGGTGACGGCCATCGAGGCGGCGGGCCGCCGTCCGACCGAGACTCGACCAGGAGCCACGCTTTGATAGACTCGATATCGACCCCGAACCGCACATCCGACGATGGCGCCCCGGCGCCGGGAGATCCTGTGTCCGACACCCCGCCGATCCGCGTGCTGATCGTCGACGACCACGCCGTCGTGCGCTCAGGCCTGCGCGTCTTCCTCGACCTGCAGGACGACATCGAAGTCGTCGGTGAGGCCTCGGACGGGTCCGAGGGCGTCGCCGTCGCCCGCCGTCTGGAGCCGGACGTCGTGCTGATGGACCTGCTGATGCCGAACATGGATGGGATCACCGCGATCGGCCGGATCAAGGCCGAGCGCCCGGACACCGAGATAGTGACGATGACCTCGTTCATCGAGGAGGAGAAGGTCACCGCGGCCCTCGAGGCCGGCGCGTCGGGGTACGTCCTCAAGGACGCCGAGGCCGAAGAGGTGGCCGCAGCCATCCGGGCCGCCTTCGCCGGGGAGGTCCACCTGGACCCGGCGGTCGCGCGGCTGCTCGCGCAGCGCATGCGCAACCGCAAGTCCCCCGAGGATGAGCTCACGGAACCCTTGACCGATCGCGAGAAGGACGTCCTCAGCCTGCTCGGCCAGGGGATGAGCAACAAGGAGATCGGCTCGGCCCTGTTCATCACCGAACGGACCGCCCGCACCTACGTGTCGAACATCCTGGGCAAGCTCGGCCTCGCGTCCCGCACGCAAGCCGCCCTGTACGCCGTCGAACACAAGCTCGTGGACGCGCCCAAGAGCTAGTCGGCGCGGCTCGGCAGTGCCCAGGGCAAGGCGGCGACGAGGCCCGGAGCGAGCGCACCCCAAGGTGCGTGAGCGAGGAAACGCAGGCGCCAACGCCGCAATGGGCGGGGCCCAGCCGCGCCCTAGTTGACCGCCACGATCAGATAGTGGCGTTCACCCGCAGGGGTGACGATCACGACTTCGTCGCCCTCAGAGCGGCCGAGGAGGGCCCGCCCGACCGGCGACGATGACGAGATCCGGCCGGCCACGACGTCGGACTCCGAGGAGCCGACGATCGTGTAGTCGATGGTCTCGCCGTCGGTCTCGATGCGAACGACAGAGCCGAGGCCGATCCGCGCCCCGGCCGCCGGTGCCTCGACGATCACGGCGGTCCGCAGCCTGGCCTCGATCGCCTGGATCCGACCTTCCAGGAACGACTGCTCCGCGCGGGCCGCGTGATAGTCCGAGTTCTCCTTGAGGTCGCCGAGCTCCTTCGCCGACCGGATCCACGCGATGACCTCGGGTCGGCGCCCGTTGATCAGTCCGTCGAGCTCGGCCTGGAGACGCTTCGCGCCGTCGGGGGTCAGGGCCCCGGCCTCCTCGGCAGGCTCGAGCGCGGTCGCCCCGACGGCGACCGGTGTCGGGCTGGCCTTCCTCGGGGCCGCCGGCCGTCGCGGCCGGGGCACCGGCGGCTTGCCGTCGGCGCCATCGGCATCGCCGTCGGGCACCTGGACGATCCGGGTCGGCGGCGCGGGTGCCACGACCGGCTCGGGCAGGAGCGAGCCGCGTCAGACCGGTCTTCCGACGCTCGCCGGTCGGGCGGCGCAGGTTCGCGAACGGCAGCGTCGACGACGGGTCGTGCAGCGCCGATCGCTCGGCATCTGCGACGCCCTCGGCGAACGCGGTGAACAGGGCGTCCTCGTATTCCTCGACAGCCTTCGTGGCCGCCCACCAGACCCGGGTGCCGGCGGGCATCGCGAGCGCGTGGAGCCAGTGGCCGCTCGACGACGGCCGCCGGTCGCCCAGCGGGGTGGCGAGCATCGCGGCCACCTTGCGGCTGACCGAGGTCTCCGACGATCCGATGAAGATGACCGGCTCCGATGGCAGCCAGGACGCCCCGATCCTCGCGGCCAGGGCTCGCGAGGTGGGCCGCTCCCCGTCCACGCGGAGGTCCTCGACCCGCTCGAGCCACTTGCCGACCCGCGTCAACTCGATCGGCGCGGCAGGCAGCGGGGCGGCGACCTCGACGACGAAGACCCCGGCGCCGGTCGGCGGCAGCGGCCGGCCCCAGACGACTGGGCCGTCGGGCAGGAGGCCGATGGCGCGAAGGAGTCCGGACGCAGTCCGATCGGGGTTCATCTGACCGATGGTACCCGCGACTCGCCCGGGGTATCGTGCGCACGTCATGGCGCCCCGTCGATCCGCCCGGGCCGCATGAGCCCCCGGGACCCCGCACAGCCAGCCGCACGACGCCGCTCCGCGAGGCGTTGGCGCGTCGTGGTCATCGGCGCCGCGTTGTCGATGCTCGTGGCCGTCCTCGGCCCGGCGCCCGCCGCGCTGGCCATCGATCCCGACCACCTCTTCGGCCGGCCCGTCGGCGAAGGGCTCCTGCCGCCGTCGCCGGCGGTCCTGCGCGACACGCTGCAGCGTCGGCTCGACCGTCTCCGGGTCCGCGAAGGCGTCCCCGGCGTGTCGGTGGCCATCCTGTTTCCCGATGGCACGACCTGGCTGGGCACAAGCGGGCTCGCGAACATCAAGACCGGCGAGGAGGTCGAACCGGACACGGCCTTCGCGGTCGCGAGCATCAGCAAGACGTTCACGGCCGCGCTGATCATGCGGCTGGCGCAGGAGGGCAGGGTCGACCTCGCGCACCCGGCCGCCCAATACCTGCCCGAGCTCCGCATCGACCGGCGGGTGACCGTGCGCATGCTGCTCGACCACACGAGCGGCCTGCGGGACTTCTTCCTCGAGCCGAAGATCGACAAGGCGCTCCTGTCCGACCGGGGCCGCACGTGGGACGCGAAGCGCTCGCTCAAGTACGTCGGCAAGGCCTACTTCAAGCCCGGCAAGGGGTGGCACTACTCGAACACGAACTACCTCCTGCTCGGGCTCATCGCCGAACGCGTCGGCAAGGCGACCCTCTCGTCCCAGCTCGAGTCGCGCTTCTTCGGACCGCTCGATCTCGATCACACGTTCGAGCAGATCGGTGGGTCTCCGGGCGGGCCGGTCGCGCACGGCTATCGCTTCGACGGCGCCAGCGCCAAGCTCCGACCGGTCGACCTCAGCGACGGCACGACGATGGCGCCGTTCACCTCGGTCGTCACCGCGGCCGGCGCGGCGGGCTCGATCGCATCGACGCCGAAGGACCTCGTCCGGTGGGCGAGCGCGCTCTACAGCGGCGCCGTCCTCGACCCGGACTCACTCGCGGCGATGGTCGGCGACGTCGCGCTGACTGCGACCAAGTCCCCGTCGATCCCGTACGGCCTTGGTGTCCAGGCCCTGGCGTTCGATGGTCACCCGACGCTCGGCCATTCCGGCCGCCTGCTCGGATTCCGGGCCGTCGTCCGCTGGCTGCCGGCCGAGCGGGTCGCGATCGCCGTCGTGACGAACCAGAGCCGGACGGACCCGTCGGTCATCGCGCGGTCGCTGCTCCGGCTGGCCCTGTTGCCCTCGACGGCTGGCTGCTTCGACTGCCGCGAGCCGCTCTGACGATGTCGCGCCGGCCACGCCGGACGGGTACATCCGGATGATCGGATCGGGTACCGACGGCTCATTCCCGTCGGCGGCCGTGTGGGTCACAGTTCGGCAACGCTCAAGGGGGCTCGATGCCCATCCGCGTGGACGCATACATGGCTGGGGGGATCGCGAGCGGCACGGTCGACCGTGCCGGGCAGCTGCGCGACCTCCTCGAGACCTCCAAGGACATGACCCTCGCCCAGACGAGCTGGCAGCCGCTCGACGGCGCCGCGCCGCAGGCCGCCGGGGACATGACCGTCGCGATGGACGACGTCCTCATGGTCGTCTCCGACGACGATCCCTTCATGTCGATGCACGCCTCATGGCACTCGATCAGTCTCGTCGTCGGCCCGTATCTCGTGTCAGGCGAGCTCCCGACGTTGCCCGGCTTCGACCCGGGACGCGCACTCACGCGGCCGAGTGGCGAGTTCGTCATGCTCCGCGAGGTCAAGCTCGGGCTCGTGGGCGAAGGTGACGAGACCGTCTCGTTCGGGCACGCCCTGATCAATCGCTACGGCGTGGACCGGGTCAAGGCCGACATCATGCTCGGCTTCTTCTTCCCGGGCGCCGTCATGGACGTCCCCGAGGGAACGCACGCACCACTGTCCGCGGGTGTGGAGCGCCTCCCGACGACCGCCGCCGAGGAGCCCGCCGCGGCGCCGCCGCCGGAACCGGCCGCCTCGGCCGGTCCGAGCTAGCCGCTCCGGCCGCTCCCGACCCGACCCGCCCGTCGCACCGGCTTGCGGTGCGCGTGGTGCTCGGGCGTCGTCCGGGCGTGACCCGCCCGCATCGACAACGGTCGGGCCTCCGCGGTCCGGTCGGGGACGAAGCCATCCTCGACGGTCCACGGGATCGCGACCTTGAGCATCTTCTGGATGCCGCGCAGCAGGTCGACCTCGTCCATGCACACGAGCGAGATGGCCTCGCCGGTCGCGCCCGCGCGGCCGGTCCGGCCGATCCGGTGGATGTAGTCCTGCGGGTTCCACGGCAGCTCGAAGTTCACGACGACGGGCAGGTCCTCGATGTCGAGGCCGCGGGCAGCGACGTCGGTGGCGACGAGGACCCGGATCTCGCCGGACTTGAAGCCCTCGAGGGCTCGCGTCCGCTCCGGCTGCGAACGGTCCGAATGGATGGCGACAGCATCGAGGCCGGCGCGGTCGAGCCGCGAGGCGAGCCGGCTCGCGGCCAGCTTCGTCCGCGTGAAGACCAGGACCTGGCGCAGGTCGTACGTCCGGATCAGGTGCGCGAGCAGCTCCTCCTTGCGGTCGCGATCGACCGGGTAGACGAGCTGCTTGACCGCGTCGACCGTCGCGTTCCGCGGCGCAACCTCGACCGTGCTCGGATCGCGCAGGATCGTGCCCGAGAGGCGTCGGATGTCGTCCGAGAACGTCGCCGAGAACATCAGGTTCTGCCGCTTGGAGGGGAGCAGCGCGATGATCTTCTGGATGTCGGGCAGGAAGCCCATGTCCAGCATGCGGTCCGCTTCGTCGAGCACGAGGATCTCGACCTGCCCGAGGTTGGCGACCTTCTGGCCGACCAGGTCGAGCAGGCGACCCGGCGTCGCCACGAGGATCTCCACCCCCGCCCGGAGCGCCTTGATCTGCGGGTCCATCGGGATGCCGCCGTACACGACGGCCGAGCGCAGTGGGACGGTTCGACCGTACGTCCGGACGCTCTCGTCGACCTGCATCGCGAGCTCGCGCGTCGGGACAAGGATCAGGACGCGCACCGGATGGCGCGCCGGCGAGAAGCTCGTGTTCGCATGCGCTCGCAGCCGATCGAGGATGGGCAGGACGAATGCGGCCGTCTTGCCGGTGCCGGTCTGGGCCGCGGCGAGCACGTCGCGACCCTGCAACACAAGCGGGATCGCCGCTTCCTGGACGGGTGTCGGGACTTCGTAGCCTTCTTCGGCCACCATCTTGATGAGATCGGCCGAGATGCCGAGAGAGTCGAAGGTCAAGCGTGGGCTCCTGCGTGGGTCACGTCGCGAGCGCGGGCGCGGGAGCGCGACGGCGGCACAGGGTTCCCGATCGTGCGATATGGGGCACATCGGGCCTGGGCCGCCCGGAGCATAGCCGAAATCGGTGGTGCGCCCGCGCATTGACCCGTTCGCCCCCCATCGATGACCGGATAGTCGGGCTCGGCAAAGGCCGACCGACGCTGCCATACTTCGGGCCAACCCCCAAGGCACACTCGACAGACAGGCACAACAGAAGACCGCCGCCCCCACGGCAGGAACCCTGTCATCGCGTCGGGTGCTCGCCACCTGACGGCCCGGATCGGCTCACCCGATCCACCGCCCCGCCTCAGCGCCCCCCAAGGTGTCGAGCCGGCGCAGCCCGTCCCGCGTCCTCGCAAATCTCCCTGCCGCTGGCGGCCAACACCCACCGTCGTCGTGCCCCCGCACGGCGTTCCGGCAGGGAGGAGGCAAGAGTCTTGCAGGTACCCAACACCGGCGCCCAGAGGGCGTCCAGCCACCGATCGGCCCGCCTCGTTGCGTTCCCGATCCTCGCACTCGTCATCGCACTCGGCGGGCTATCCGCCAGCCCGACTCCCGCAGCCGCCGCCGAGCGTCAAGGTCGTGATCGTCGTCGGCCCGGTCGAGTCGAGCACCGCGCACTACAAGAGCGCAGCCAAGTCGTACGCGGCCCTCGCCCGCAAATACGGCGCCTCGGTCACCGAGATCTACAGCCCCAGGGCCACGTGGACCAGGGTGAAGGCGGCTGCCAAGGGCGCCAACATCTTCATCTACCTTGGCCACGGCAACGGGCATCCCAGCCCGTATGGCGCCTTCTATGCCGACCGCAAGGACGGCCTCGGGCTGAACCGGACCTATAACAACGGGAACAGCAACGTCAAGTACTACGGCGAGAAGTACGTCAAGGCCAGCCTTGACCTCGCGAAGAACTCGGTGGTCATCCTGAACCACCTGTGCTACGCGTCGGGCAACTCGGAGCCGGGCCGGGCCCTGCCGAGCAAGGCGACCGCCAAGAAGCGGGCCGACAACTACGGCGCGGGCTTCCTGCGGGCCGGCGCCAGGACGGTCTTCGCCACCGGGAAGGGCAGCGCATCGTGGCTCGTCCGCGCACTGCTCACCACCAACCTGACGATGGGCCAGATCTTCAAGGCCGATCCGTCCTTCACCGGGACACGTGACTTCACGTTCGCCTCCGTGCGAACGAACACGTTCACGGTCTGGATGGATCCCTACGCCGCGAAGAGGTACTACCACTCGATGGTGGGTCGGCCCAACATGACCGCCGCAGCGGTGCGCGCCGGCTGACCCCGTCGCGAACCCGCAAACCCGAGGCCCGGCGCCCCCAGAGCGCCGGGCCTTTCGATTCGCCGCGATGACCCGGACAGACGGAGGCCCCGGTCGGGACGGTCGTCCTGCCGGGGCCGGGGAATGGTGTGTGCTGCCGCGGGTGGCCTAGGCGGCCGCCGCGTTGGCGATGACGCCGAGCATCGCGAGGATCGTCATCAGGACGACCAGCGCGGACGGCAGGATGCCGAAGTCGTCCGTCGCGAAGATCTGCTGCTGAGCGGACATCGGGTTCTCTCCTTTCCGTCCGTTGGTGCGGTGGCCGACCTGACCACCTCGCGAGCTCAGTCTCGCGCCTGGGCGGGCCGGATCCATCGGACGGACGCCCGTTCCGGACCCCGGCAAACGCGCCCGGCTCCGCATGGACGCATGACGACCTCGCCGTGGTGCCCGGTTGGTTGGCCGTTCTGAACAACCGTCCATCACGAGAGAGCGTCGTTCCTACATAAAGTGAAAGTCGATATTGACAAAGTGAAACTCATGCAGTACAACTAGCGCCATGGCACACGACGTCATCTCCACATGTCCCGTCTGTTCGAGCGAACTCGCGGTCACACGCCTCCACTGCGGGAGCTGCGGGACCACGCTCGAGGGCGACTTCAGCGTCGGGCGGTTCGGACGGCTCAACCGCGACCAGCTCGCCCTCCTGGAGAGCTTCCTCCGCTCCCGCGGCAATCTCCGCGAGATGGAGCGGGAGCTCGGCATCAGCTACCCCACGGTCCGCTCCCGCGTCGAGGCGCTCGTCCGCGCCCTCGGCTACGGGGAACGTGCGGACGCCGACGACCTCGATGAGGCCGCGGCCGAGTCGCCCGCCGCGTCCGCCGACCAGCCCATGGACCGCACGGCCATCCTCGAAGCGCTTGCTCGCCACGAGCTCAGTGCCGAGGCCGCCGCCACCGCGATCCGGTCCCTCGGGAAGACGCCCCGATGACGCGGGTCGATGCCGGCGCCGCGATCGAGCACGAGATCGGTGTGACCGGGCTCCTCGCGCTCCGGCTCCGCTCGGGCGACGCCCGGCTCCGCGGCGTGGATGGATCTGTCGTGCGGATCCACGACGCGGATCGCGAGCTCGCTTCGCACCTCCAGATCGAACGCGGCCAGGGAAGCCTCTCGGTGCGCGTCGGCGCGAGCGACGGCTTCGATCCTGGGACGCACGACGGCACCCATGGCGAGGACCTCGTCATCGACGTCCCGACCCGCGCCACCGTCGTCGTCGAGGCGTCCAGCGCCGACGTGACGACCGACGGGCTGACCGGCGACCAGCGGTTCCGGACGTCCTCGGGCGACGTCCGCCTCCGGGACGTCAGCGGGCAGATCTCGGTCGAGACCGTGTCCGGCGACGTCGACATGCTCGCTATCGATCGCGCCGCGATCGCGGCACGGACGGTCTCGGGTGACCTGGCCGTCCGGGCATCGGACCTCGAATCCCTGCGGGTCAGCACGACCAGCGGCGACGTTCGCCTGGCCGGCCGCCTGGCCGGTGCCGGCCCGTTCGCGATCGACACCGTCAGCGGCGACATGCTCCTGGCGCTCGCCGGCGGCGTCCGCCTGGAGGCCAGCACGGTCGCGGGCGACGTCACGTCCGAGGTCACGGCTCGCAGCGAGGGCAGCCCGGGTCGCCGCGTCCTCGTCGTCGGCGAGGGACGTCCGACGATGACCGTCCGCTCGATGTCCGGCGACGTCACCCTGATCGAGGCATCGGCCGTCATGCGCCCGCACGCGCCCGCCGCGCCGACGGCGACCGACGACCCGACGGCGGACAGCCCGACGGTCGTCGTCGACCATGCCGAGCCCCTTGCCGACGACGCCGATGCGGCCCGACTCGCGATCCTGCGCGCACTCGAGGCCGGCGAGATCGACGTCGCCGAGGCCGGCCGACGACTCGAGGCGCTCGAGGCATCGACCACCACCGCGGGCCAGTCCGATGACTGACGACGCCATGGGCCGCGTCCTGCAACTGGTCGCCGAAGGTCGCCTGACCGCTGACGAGGCAGGGCCGATCCTCGACGCGCTCAACATCGCCGACGCCGTTGACGCACCCACGACCCGATCTACCACACGGCCGGCGACGGAGACGCCCCAGAAGCCCGCCGGCGACGGCACGGGCGGCCGTGCCATCCGCATCGAGATCAGCGACCGCGGTCGCAAGGTCATCCATCTGCGGGTCCCGCTGGCCCTCGGTCGGGCGGCTCTCGATCGCATCCCGGGCCTGTCGGACGCCACGGCCGAGCGCGTGCGCGAGGCGATCGTCTCGGGCATCAAGGGACCGATCGTCGACCTCGATGACGATGGCGACGGCGTCCGGATCGTCATCGAATGAGTTCGGAGGAGACCGACATGACCCGCTACCGATCCGATCGCCGCCCGTCGACGTTCGATGCCCCCCTCGACACCGCCTATGCCCGGATCGCCGGCCACCAGGCCGAGGCGCAGAGGTCGCGGCTGGCCGACGAAGGCCCACCGGATGGCATGGTCCGACGGCTCCGCCATGGCGTGGGGCATCGCCTCATCGACGTCGGAGTCGCGCTGGCAGGCGAACGCCGGTCGCAGAGGCTCGCCCGCTGACCGGTCGGGTCAGTCGACCAGCCGGCCTCCCTTGACGACGGTCGCGGGCCGTCGCATGACCTCGATGTCGAGCAGTGGATCGGTCTCGACGGCCACGAGGTCCGCATACCGGCCGGCCCCGAGCGACCCGACCCGGTCCTCCCAGCCCATCAGCTCGGCCGCGACGACTGTCGCCGACCGGATCGCCTCGAGCGGCGTCTGACCCAGGCGGACCTGGTAGCCGAGCTGGATCGCGACCATCGCGTGCGGGTAGACGCCACTGTCGGTGCCGTAGGCGAGCCTGACGCCCGCAGCGACCGCCTTGCGAAAGCCCTCGCGCTGGGCCTGCGTCGTCAGCTCGTTCTTCTCGAGCGTCTCGGCCGGCCACCCGGCGCGCCGGCCCTCCTCGGCGATCCAGTCGCCGTCGTAGACGTCGGCCACGAGGTAGGTCCCGCTCGCCACGAGCATCGCGATGCCCTCGTCGTCAACGAGCGAGCCGTGTTCGATCGAGCGCACACCCGCCCGGATGGCGACCTTGATCCCCTCGGTGCCGTGGGCGTGGGCCGCGACGAACAGGCCGTGCCGCGCCGCCTCCTCGACCGCGGTGCGGACCATCGGCTCCGACAGCTCGACGACGCCCGGCTGGGTCCCGCGAGTCAGCACCGCACCCGTCACGATGCACTTGATGAGCGTGGCGCCGCCGCCGGCGAGGATCCGGACCTTCTCGCGGACCTCATCGGGCGTCTCGACCACGCCCACCCGGAGCTCCGGCGACACGCCGAGGCTCGGGGCGTCGCCGGTGACCTCGCCGCCACCGCCGGGCGTGGTGATGTAGGCACCGGCGCACTGCATCCGCGGTCCGGGCGTCCAGCCACGGTCGATGGCGTCGCGCAACGCGACATCGATGAACGCCCGGTAGGTCCCGACGTCGCGAACCGTCGTGAAGCCTGCCCTGAGCGTCGTGCGGGCGTTCCGGACGCCGGTCATCGCCTCCTCGGCGGCCGACACGTCGACCGCCGGGATGCCGGCGTACTCGAGGTCGCCGACAAGGTGGCTGTGGCAATCGATGAGCCCCGGGACGATCCAGTCGCCACCGAGCGAGACCTGCTCGGCATCGTCGGGCACCGGGTCCGTCGGGCCCAGGACGGCCTCGATCCGCTCGTCGACAACGAGCAGGCGCCGGTCGGCGAGCCACGTGCCGGCGACGACGTCGAGCAGGTGCGGAGCCGAGATCAGACGACGGTCGACGACCATGGCTCGAGCGTAGCAGGGCTACCATTCGCTCATGACCACCACGCTCGATCGACTGCCATTCACCGGCGACGACGCCGCGGACCGGCTGCTCGTCGCGGACCCGCTCGCGCTGCTCATCGGCTTCGAGCTCGACCAGCAGGTCACGGTCCAGAAGGCGTTCAGCGGGCCCGCCGAGCTCCAGCGCCGGATCGGCCACCTCGATGCGGCCCGGATCGCGGCGATGGACCCGACCGCGCTCGTCGAGGTCTTCCGCACGCCGCCGGCCCTGCATCGGTTCCCGGCCGCGATGGCGGCCCGGGTCCAGGAGCTGACCCGGGCGATCGCCGACCTGATACGGGAACGATGCCAGTCGCGTCTGGACCGAGGCCAGCTCGGGCAAGGACCTGGAGACCCGCCTGCTGGGTCTGCCGGGGTTCGGCCCGATGAAGGCACGGACGGTCCTGGCGATCGTCGTGAAGCGGTTCGGCGTGCAGCCGCCCGGCTGGGAGGCGGTCCTGCCGACCCACCCGACGCTGGCCGACGTCGACTCGCCCGAAGTCGCTCGCCGCCTACCAGGCCGGCAAGCGGGCCAAGAAGGCCGAGATGCGCGCCGCCAAGGCCGCCAAGGGCTGATCCGGATGGATGAGAAGACCCAGCGCGCCCTGAGTCGGGGGCATCGGATCGACATCACAACGACCGGACGGCGGACCCATCAGCCGCGCCGGATCGAGATCGTCTTCCACAACATCGACGGGCGCATCTATATCAGCGGCAGCCCGAGCGAGCGGACGCGCGCCTGGATCCACAACCTCTCCGCCGATCCGCATCTGACGTTCCACCTGAAGGGCGCCGCGCAGGCCGACCTGCCGGCCACTGCCCGGATCGTCACGGACGAGGCAGAGCGACGGCGCATCAGCGAGTGGATCGTCGCGAACGCCTGGCGGAATCAGGACGTCGAGGCGATGACCGCCCACTCGCCGCTGATCGAGATCACCTTCGCCGACGCGGCCGCCTGACCGCGTTTACAGGACCAGCGTCTCGAAGAGGTGGTCGAGCTCGGCCGCCGGGTCGTCGGTCAGGCCCGTGTGGACCTCGGACGGCTGGATGATCGTGCTCGACGGCGAGACCAGCCAGTGGAACCGCTCCGCGGGCTCGAGCCGGGCGATCGGCCCGGCCGAGGGGTCGCCGGCGGCGATGCGCTCGATGGCCTCGAGGTGCGGCCGGACGGTGGCCGGGTCGAGGTCGGGCGCGAGGGCCGCGAGGCGTCGCTCGTCGAGCGCGGTCCGCGCCCCGAGGAACGGCTGCGACCGGCAGAGCAGGATGACGCCTGCGTTCAGCTGCTCGCCGCGCTCGACGCGCGGCACGACCCGCACGATCGCGTACTGGAAGGCGTCACGCGGCGGCGCGGGCACGCTCGGCCTCCTCGACGAAGGGTCGCGGCGACTCGAGCCGCAGCGTCAGATAGCGGACGTAGGCGCGACGCTGCGCGTCGGCGTCGCCGGCCACCCGGTCGTCCGGCAGCCAGTCGTCCGGGAGCGCGGCGACCAGGTCCTCGAGCAGGGACGGGTCGATCCGGCCAGCCAGTCGCGCGTCGGCCTCCGCGACGGATCCGGCGAACGGCAGCAGGACGTGGTCGGCGATGCGCTCGAACGCCCGCCGAGCGTGGGCGTCGGGATCCGCGCCAGGTGTGGTGGACGTACAGCGCGGCGCCGTGGTCGATCAGCCACGTGCGGCCGTGCCAGACGAGCAGGTTCGGGTTCTGCGCCGTGCGGTCGGGGTTCGTGACCAGGCCGTCGAGCCAGACGACGTCCGCCGCGAAGTCCGGATCGAGCGTGGCGACCGCGGTCGCGGCGGCCGGGTTGAAGGGCAGCGCCCCGGGCAGGAAGTCCAGCCCGAGGTTGAGCCCGCCGCTCGCATGGACGAGGTCGTGGATCTCCTCGTCCGGCTCGGCGTCGCCGAGCGAGGGGTCGAGCTCGACGCGCGACGAGGTCCGGCACGGGCAGCCCGACGCGCCCGCGCCAGCTCGCCGGCCAGCCACTCGGCGACGAGCGCCCGCGGCCCCTGGCCGGCGCCGCGGAACTTGACGACGTACAGGCCGTCGTCGTCGGCCTCGACGAGGCCCGGGCAGCGAGCCGCCCTCGCGCAGGGGCGTCACGTAGCGGGTCGCCGTCACGGTCCGCATCGCGAGCGAGCCTAGCAGGCTCACCCGGCTGCCGGTGCAGGTCCGCACGGGTCCCACGACGAGCGTCCGCCGCGACGCGGCTAGCCTTGCAGCGATGACCGACTACGACGAGCGCGCCCTCCTCATCGAACTCGAACCCGAGGCGGGGCGCCTCTACGACCGCCACGCCGCGGTCGCCCAGGAGTGGTTCCCCCACGACTACATCCCGTACCGCCTCGGGCGCGACTTCGACAAGGAGCCCTGGACCCCCGACCAGCCGCGCCTGACCGGCGTCGCCCAGACCGCCTTCGAGATCGGCCTGCTGACCGAGGACAACCTGCCCAGCTACCACCGGCTCATCCACGGGATGTTCGGCCAGGGCGACGGCGCCTGGATCAACTGGGTCGGCCGCTGGACGGCCGAGGAGGGGCGCCACGCGATCGTGCTGCGCGACTACCTGACGGTCACCCGCAACATCGACCCGATCGCGCTCGAGCGCGGCCGGATGACCCAGCTCCAGCAGGGCTACGACCACGACGCGCCCGACACGCTGCACGGCCTCGCCTACGTCACGTTCCAGGAGCTCGCGACCCGCATCGCCCACCGCAACACCGGGCGCTACTCGGACGATCCGGTCGCCGACAAGATCATGATCCGGATCGCCGCGGACGAGAACCTGCACATGGTCTTCTACCGCGACATCCTGGCCGCCGCGCTCGCGCTCGAGCCGTCGGCCGCGGTCTGCGCCATCGTCGACGAGGTCCTCGCCTTCCAGATGCCGGGCGCCGGGATCCCGGGCTTCATCCGCAAGGCGGCCACGATCGCGAAGGCCGGGATCTACGACATCCGCGTCCATCGCGACGAGGTGCTGATGCCGATCATCCGGCACTGGGGCATCTTCGAGCTGACGAACCTCGACGCCGCCGCCGAGGCCGCGCGCCAGCGACTCGCCCAGCACCTCGACGAGCTGGAGCAGGCCGCGCGGAGGTTCGAGGCGCGGCTCGCCGAATCGGGTGTCGTGCGGGTCGGCTCGACCGGCTGACGCGCCTCCGCGGGCAGTCGACCGGCGCGCGCCGGTATCCTTGTGCTCCCCATGCCCGCCGGCCCCAGACGACTCCATGCCGCCCCGGCCGACGACGCCCCGAGCGCGCTCGACGTCCGCGCAAGTTCTCGCTGCCCGACCACCATCACGAGGAGGCCGCGGGCGAGAAGATCGAGGCGTTCCTCGATGGCCCTGCGACGCGTCGCCGGCGAGCGAAGCCGTACCAGCGCCGGGCACTCGACTTCGACACGCGGCTCGACTGGAGCGCGGCCCTGCAACGCGAGGCGGCCCGCCAGGCGCGCTACGGGCGACCGACAACGGTCCTCGTCATCGACCTGATCGTCGGGCCCGGCCCCGCAGCGCCCGACCGGTTCGCCCGGCACCTCGTCGACGTCGTCGGTCGCGAGGCCCGTGAGACCGATCGCGCCGTCGCGCGCGAGCGAGCGCCGGTTCATGGTGCTGCTGCCCGAGACCGACCAGGACGACGCCGCGCACCTCGCGACCCGGATCGAACGCGGCTATCGCTCCATGGCCGACGCGGCGCCGGTGGCGGCCGAGCTGCGGATGGAGATCGCGGTCCTGCGCCGCGGCGCCGACCCCGACGACGCGATCGCCGAAGCGGACCGCCGTCTCGCCTCTGCGAGCTAGATCCGCTAGATCCCGCCGCTGAACGTGTCGCAGGCGGTCGGGTCGCCGCCCTGGTAGCCGACCGTGAACCAGTGCTGGCGCTGTTCGGCCGAGCCGTGCGTCCAGGCCTCGGGGTCGACGCGGCCGTTGACCGATTCCTGGATCCGGTCGTCGCCGACGGCCGCCGCCGCATCGAGCGCGTCGGCGATCTGCGCGTCGGTCACGGGCGCGAGGATGCCGGCCTCGGCGTGGTTCGCCCAGGACGCCCGCGTAGCAGTCGGCCTGGAGCTCCGTCCGGACCGACCGGCCCTCGGCGCCCTGCTCCGCCGGTGCCCTGCCCGAGGACGCCGAGCAGGTCCTGGACGTGGTGGCCGTACTCGTGGGCGACCACGTATCCCTGGGCGAGTGACCCGCCGGTCGCCCCGAACCGGGTGCGCAGCTCCTCGAAGAACCCGAGGTCGAGGTACACGAGCCTGTCCGTCGGGCAGTAGAACGGCCCGGACGCGGCCGTGGCCGTCCCGCAGGCGCTCTGGGTCGCCTCGGTGAAGAGGACGGTGTCGATCGGCTCGTACTGCAGGTTGGAGGCCTGGAACTCGCCGTTCCAGTACGTCTGCACGCTGTTGACGTAGCCGAGGATCCGGCAATCATCGCGCTCGTTCGCGTCGGCGCCGGTCTTGCATTCGGCGGCGAGCGCGGAACTCTCAGGGCCGGTCACGGCACCCGGCTGGAGAAGCCCCCCGAGGTCGTCGGGGTTGCCGCCAAGCAGCGTGTAGGCGATCAGCAGGACGAGGCCGAGGCCGCCGCCACCGATGGCGACGCCCGTCCGGCCACCCATGCCGCGCCGGTCGGTGATCTGGCCAGGGTCGAGTCGGGCATTCGGGTCGAAGGTCATGGTTGGGCCTCGATACTGGGACGGACCATCCGGCCCATCGTAGGCAGCGCCCGTGCCGGGAGCACTCCAGCCGACGGCGGCGGCATCACAACCGCATCACGCCGGTCGCCCGCAAGATGACTTCTGTCCATGTCAGGACGGGACACTTGGCAGGTACGGGGCGCCACGTCCGCGGCCTACTGTGTGGCCATCGCGAACGGAACGCCGGACACCGAGACCCTGGACCGGCGGCGCGTCGACTCTCCGGCGGGATGCTGGGCAGCGGCGGAGCCGGCAACTGTTGAGACACGGCGGTCTGATCACGATAACCAAGCGACCTTGACGACCGGATCGGCCCTTCGGGACCGGGCGGTCGTTTCGGTGTGTGCGGGGTCTAGAGCCGGACCGGGGTCGTGATCAGGCCGATCAGCCAGGCGACCGCCTGGACCACGAGCCAGATGAGCCCGAGCATCACCAGCCCGATGCCCGCGAAGAAGAGCCGATGCTCGGTCGTGCTCGCCTCCGGTTCGAGGGCGTAACGCCGGAACAGCGCGAGGTTCCTCGCGTTCGACTTGGACACGAAGTCGAGCAGGTCGCCCAGGAACGGCACGAGTCCCAGCGCGAGGTCGACCAGCAGGTTGACGACCATCCGCGCGAGGACGACCGGCGGCAGGCGGAACCGCGAGGCCTCGGCGATGAGGTAGGCGCCGGCCGCCGCTGAGACTACGTCGCCGACGACCGGGATCAGACCGATCAGCGGGTCGAGACCCACGCGACGACCGGTGCCAGGGACCTCGAACAGGTCGTCGAGCACGTGGCTCATCCGCGCGATCCGGCGCTCGGCGGCATGGAACCGTTCCGACCGGCTCTGACCGATCACCTCGCCTTCAGCCACGGTCCGTTCTGTCCTCCGATGATGTCCTGTTACATGACAAGTTCTGGCAGGAATGAGAGAGATGATACGCGCACGAGGACGCGGTCGGGACGGATCGCACCAGGCGAGGAGCGAACGCGATGCAGCACTTCGAACTAGCCCGGATCATGCAGCGTGAGCGTGAGCGCGAGATCGCCGAAACGCTCCGGACACGCCGATACCTCGGCAACCGCAAGGCGGCCGCGGAGTCGGTTCAGCCGCCGGTCGCAGACGCATCGGCCGGCCTCAGCCGAGGTGCGGGGGTCGCGTCGGCGCCCTGCGGTGGGACGGCGTCCCCGCGGGTCTCCACGGGCTCGTAGCGCTCGACGATGCGACGGGCCGTCGCGATGACCCGTTCGCGGATCTCGAACGGCTCGAGCACCTCGACGCTCGACCCGGCCGCCAGGATGCGGCCGGGCACCTCGTCCGGCCAGCTGAGGTCCAGGCGGAGGCGGAGCCAGTCGGGTTCGGGCTCGTCGAGGGCCTCGGCCGTCTCGATCGCGTGCCAGCCGACGGCGTCCCCGAGTCGCTCAAGGCGGTTCTTCGGCAGTCGGACGACGACGTCGATGCGGGGCGTGTCGCGCTCGAATGCGGCGCTCGACTCCGCCCAGAACGTCGAGAGGTCGAAGCCAGCCGGACGCTCCGTCCGCTCCTCGAGCACGACCGCGTCGACCACTCGTGATACGCGATACGTGCGGATCTGACCGTCGGTCAACGCCACCAG
This sequence comes from uncultured Chloroflexia bacterium, assembly GCA_963704775.1. Taxonomy (GTDB): domain Bacteria; phylum Chloroflexota; class Limnocylindria; order Limnocylindrales; family CSP1-4; genus SPCO01. The sequence goes on from CAVPHR010000001.1 coordinate 1,869,899, forward strand.
GTACCAGACGCCGCCCTTCAGCACCAGGCCGAGCGGCCCGAGGACACGGGTCACCGTGCCGCTGCCCCGCTCGTACTCGATCCGGGCGAGCCGTCCCTCCCAGACCGATTCCGCCACGGTCGCCAGGTGGGGGACCGGCTGGCTGGTCTGGAACCAGCCCGCTGCGTCGAGGTGGAACCGCTCGACCAGCCGCGAAGCCCGTGACCGGAGCTCGGTCGGCAGGGCGGCGAGGACCTTGAGGCGGGCGGCCGTGACGACCGTGCCGAGGCCGAGCTCGGCAGCCGGGCCGGGCATCCCCGACATGAACAGGGCCTCGGCCTCGTCGGGCGTCATGCCCGTCAGGCGGGTCCGGTAGCCATCGACCAGCCGGATCCCGCCGTACGGTCCACGGTCCGCGTAGATCGGGACGCCGGCCGCACTCAGCGCCTCGACGTCGCGATGGATGGTCCGGACGGAGACCTCGAGCTCGCGGGCAAGTTCTGCCGCGGTCAGGCCGCCGCGCGTCTGGAGGATGAGCAGGAGGTTGACCAGGCGACTGGCTCGCACCTGGAGAGGATACGCCCATCCATGACAGAACGTGTCATGTAGGCGTCAGACCGGGTCATCTTCAGCGCTGGGTGCTCTCGCCACCGCGGTCGCGCAGGAAGCGCTCGATGTCGGCGATCAGGTCGTCGCCGGCCGGGAGGCGCTGCTCGTCGACCATCGCCTCGAGCCGTTCGACATAGGTCCGTGTCGTCTCCTCGAGCGCGGTGGCCGTGTCGAGGCGTGTCCGCAGCTGTGTCGCCTCGTCCGCGAGGTCGCCCGTCGGGAGCGTGACCCCGAGGTGCCGCCCGAGTGTCTCGATCAGGGCCACCGAGGCGGCCGGGTACGGGCCCGAGATGTAGTGCGGGACCTGGGCGAAGTAGCCGAGCGCATTCACGCCCGCCGTCGAGACCTCGAACTCCAGCGCCGAGACGAAGGCGGACGGGACGCGCAGGGTGCCTGCCGGTCCGGGTGCCACGTCCGACTTCAGCAGCCCGGGACGCGACTCCGTCCCGAGGATCGGGACCGGGCGCGTGTGCGGCACGGCGGCCGGGATGGCGCCCAGGCTGATCCACTGCTCGACCCCGAGTCGCCCGACCAGGTCGATGACGTCCCGCACCAGCTCGCGCCAGCGGTAGTCCGGCTCAGGGCCGACGAGGACGAGCAGGTCGCGGTCGCCGGCTCGCGTCCGGCGCACGTCGAGCGTCGGCCAGGTCAGCTCGTCGAGCTTGCCGTCGACGATCTCCAGCGGCGGTCGCCGGGCCCGGTAGTCGAAGATCCGGTCGGCATCGAAGGTCGCGACGACGGGTGCGTCGTCGGCCAGCAGGGCCAGCGCCGAGGTCGCCGACGACCCGGCATCGACCCAGCCGTCGAACGCGGCCAGCAGCGTCGGTGCCACGAGGTCGCCCGGGTCATCGAGGTGATAGAGGGTCACCGCTCAAGGATAGGCGTCGAGCGATGCGCGTCCAAGCGGACGCGCGGGGTCACCCCGGTCGCGCGATGATCTCGCCCGAGGTCAGGACGAACCAGCCGTCGGGCGAAGCGGCCCAGTCGCGCCAGGCCGTGGCGATCGTGGCCAGCTCGTCGCGATCGGCCAGGCCCGATTCGAGCGCCTGGTCGGCGAACGCCGAGCGTGTCACCCGGTCCGCCCAGAGCGATCCCCACCACGCCCGTTCCTCCGGGGTCGTGTAGCACCACACGCTCGCCGACGCGGTCACGTCCGCGAAGCCCGCCGCGTGCGCCCAGGCGAGGAGCCGTCGACCGGCTGCGGGTTCGCCCCCATTCGAACGGGTGACCTGCCCGTACAGCTCCACCCATCGGTCGAGTGCCGGCGCGTCGGGGTACCAGACGGTCGAAGCGACGTCCATGTCCCGCGCCGCCACGACGCCGCCAGCCTTCGTCACACGGCGCATCTCCGCGAGAGCCTCTACCGGATCGGCCAGATGCTGGAGGACCTGATGGGCGTGCACGACATCGAAACTGTCGTCATCGAAGGCCAGCGCGTAGGCATCGCCCGTCTCGAAGGTGACGTTGGTCAGGCCGGCCTCCGCGGCGTCCGCCGTCGCAGCGCGCAGCACGTCCGCTTCGGCGTCCATGCCGATCACCCGTCCAGGCGTCACGCGTCGCGCGAAGTCCAGCGTGATCGTGCCGGGGCCACACCCGACGTCGAGCACGTCCAGCCCGGGTCGCAGGTGGGGGAGCAGGTACGCAGCCGAGTTCTCGGCCGTCCGCCAGCGGTGCGACCGCAGCACGCTTTCGTGGTGGCCGTGGGTGTACCGCTCCCCGGGCGCCGTCACCTCGGTGGCGCGGCGGTCACGGTGCGACGGACTCGGCCGGCTCCGCGGACGGTGGTGCACAGCTCGCCGACGGGGCCGGTGCGGCCGAAGCCGGCGGGAGGCCGGCGAGGATGGTCTTGCCAAGGGCCTCGTCGCCGCTCTCGATGTCGAAGACGACACCGTCGTTGATGTACCACATGCTCGCGGGGGTGTCCTCCGCGAAGACGCCGGTGGTGACGGCCTTGTCTTCGATCGTCGCGGTCCCGGTCGTGAGCTCGGGGAAGTCCACACGCCAGCCGTTGATGACGGCATCGCGGAGCTTCTCCGGTTCGACGCCCGGGAGCCGGAATGCGAGGACGACCTCGAGGTCGAGCACGCCGTCGGGATCCTGGGCCTGGGCGATCTGGAGGTCTGCCGGCGTCTTGCCGACCGACGTCAGGAACGCACTCATGCTCGTGCCCCAGCTGTCGTCGAAGATGAACTCCGTCCCTGTGAAGCTCTGGACGTCGAGCGTCGTGCATTCGAGCACGGTCGGCAGGAGCGCCTCAAGGTCGGCGAACAGGTGGCTCGGCGGGATCTCTTCGTCCGGCGGCGTCGACTCCTCGTCGATCGCCTCGTCGGACTCGATCGGCCCAGATGCGGCGGCGGCCGGCTTGTCGTTGATGACCAGCACGCCGACCGTCGTCCAGCCCGCGGTCGCGATGATCACGGCGATGATCGCGAGAGCCGGCCAGAATCCCGGTCCGCCGGACGACCCGGGGGGATTCGCCCCCGGCTCCGATGCCCTCGCCCGCCGGGATTGGACGCCTCGCTCCCGCACCAGCACCTCCATCGACCGCCCGACCGTGGTGGCCGCGCCTCGAACAGTCTGCCACGTCGGGCGTGATGGCTCCCGGGGAGCGCGCCCGGGCTAGCGGCTCCCGGCCGGGCTCTCGGCTCGGGCGATGACCGCCGTCCGACCGAGCCAGTCCGGGACGTCCGCCTGGTGGTACGGGTGCTCGGACGACTCGATCCCGTCGAGGAACCGCTGGTAGACGAGCGCCATCCGGGCGGCCGCGACCGGGGCGATGAGCGCGGCGGCGCGCCCGGGATCCGAGCCCGGGACGAGGTCTTGCCAGCGGGCCAGCCAGCGGTCGCGAACGGGTGCCACCTGCGTGGCGGTCGATCCGATCGAGGAACCCCGGCATGTCGAGCAGCGGGTGCCCGACGCCGCAGTCGCCCCAGTCGAGGAGGACGAGGTTCGAGCCCTCCCCGCGGACATTGCCCGGGTGGCAGTCGCCGTGGACGAGGCCATCGCCCAGGCCGCAAGCGGCGATCCGCTCGAACCGGGACGGCAGTCCCTCGACGAAGTCGGCGAGCGTGACCCGGTCCGCGGCCGCGACCCGGTGGCCGGCACGCTCGACGAGGCCGGCGATGGCCGCGGTCAGCGCAGGGGCGCGCCAGTCGGGGAGCCCGATCGCCAGCAGCTCCTCCGCGCGGCCGAGCCAGGCGACCTGGATCCCGACGAGGATGTCGACCATCGCGGTGCAACCGAGGGAGTGGCGCGTCGTACTGGTCCTCGCCGGGGATCCCGGCAAGGATGACCCGCGGACCGTCGTGTCCGAGGAGGGCCGGGACGGGAGCGCCGGCGAGTGCCTCGAGGATGGCGCCCTCGTGGGCGAAGAACGGCGGGACCACTTTCAGCCACGCGTCGCCGCCGGTCGTCGGCAGACGCCACAGGCTCGAGAGGTTCCATGACCGGATCTGCTCGGGCGGTCCGCTCGGGGCCATGTCCCGGGCGCGCAGCACGCCGTCGGCCCAGGCGAGGTCCGCTGCCGGCCCGCCCGGTTCGGCCCATGGGGGGCGAAGCGGGTCGTCGGTCAACCGTCCAGTCCAGGGCTCGAGCGCGGCCAGGGCCGCCGGGTCCATGGTCGCCGCGTCGACCTCGGCGAGGTAGGTCACCGCACCGCCGTGGGCCGACGGTCGCTCCGTCACGAGGAGCCGCAGGATCGTCACGTCCAGCCCGAACCGGTCGCGCGCCTCCCGGACGACCGGGCCGACATCCATCCACCACGGCGTCGCGGCGACGAACGCCGGAAGCCGTCCGAGGACCTCGCCGTCGCGCGTGACGAGCACGAGCGTGGCGACGCGCGGCGGCGGATCGATCACGACGGGCCGGTGAGCGTGGGGGTGCCCCGCGGGCCGTTGGCGAGCCGGCCGGTCAGCGCCCCAGCCAACGGACCGGGCGAGGCTCGATGTGGGGCATGGCCACCCAGTCCTCGCGGACCGGCGCGAAGACATCGATGACGAGCGCCCCGTCGGGACCGGTGACGACGTTGTGGGGCCGGTTCGACGGGATGCGCCACGTGCCTCCGGGCCGGAGCTCCCGCGTCTCGCCATCGACCGTGAACGTGACGCTCCCGGAGACCACCATCCCGAGCTGCTCGTGCTCGTGGCGGTGCTCGGGCACGACCGACCCGGGGGCGAGCTCCACGATCGCGAGGCTCAGCCGCTCGCCGTTGAGCGACCGGGCGCGGACGCTCTCGCCCCACACATCGAAAGGCGGCACGGCGTCGAAATCGACGAGGTGGCTCACGGCAACGCTCCTGGCGGTCGGAATCGGGTGGACCGAGCCAGTCTGACACGGGCCGGCTTCGGTACGATGCGACCGTGGCATCGAACGACTACCACTTCGTCACGACCTGGCACATCGCGGCGACGCCCGAGGAGATCACTGCGGTCCTGGGCGACGCGGCCGCGTTGTCGCGCTGGTGGCCGTCGGTCTACCTGCGCGTGCGGGAGCTCCAGCCGGGCGACGCGACAGGCCTGGGCAAGGTCGTCAGCCTGTGGACGAAGGGCTGGCTGCCGTACACCCTGCGCTGGCAGTTCACGGTGACCGAGTCCGACCCACCGAATGGCTTCCGCCTGGAGGCCGAGGGCGACTTCATCGGGGTCGGGATCTGGTCGCTGGTCCCGGAGCGGACGGCCGACGACCCGGGCGGACCGATGACCGCCGTGACCTACGACTGGACGGTCGTCGCCGAGAAGGGCGTCCTCAAGCGGCTCTCGGCCGTGATGAAGCCGATCTTCTCGGCGAACCACCACTGGGCGATGGCCCGTGGGGAGGAGAGCCTGCGGCTCGAGCTGGCCCGTCGGCACGCCGCGTCGGACCCGACGATCGCCGCGGCGATCCCCCACCCCCGGCACCGACGTTCCCGCACAACAGGCTGATCCGCCAGCGCTGAGGGGCTGTCAGCCGCGCAGGCGCTCCGCCAGCCAGCGCATCTTCGCGACCTCGTGGAAGCCCTGGCCGCCCTCGTGGGCGTTGAACGGGTACTCCACGATCTCCTTCGGGCCGCCGTAGTGGTTGAAGGCCGCGTACACGGTCGACGGCGGCGTGATCTCGTCCATCAGCCCGACCGAGAACAGCGCCGGCGCGATCGCCCGCCGTCCCAGGATCGCCCCGTCGAAGTAGGAGAGCGTCCGTTGGGCGGCTTCGACATGGTCGCGGTGGGCCTTCAGGTAGCGGCCGATCTCCGCGTACGGATCCTTGTCCTGCAGCGTGATCGCGCGCGGGAAGTCGCACAGGAACGGAACGTCGGGCATGGCGGCGGCGATGTCGGGCACGAGCGCGGCCACGGCCAGGCTGATGCCGCCGCCCTGGCTGCCGCCGGTGACCGCGACCCGGTCCCGGTCGATCGCGGGGTGTCGCCGGACGGCCTCGACCGCGCGCACGCCATCGACGAAGACCCGCCGGTAGTAGTACTCCTCGGGCGCCAGGATGCCGCGGGTCATGAAGCCCGGGTGGAACGGGGCGCCGGTCGGGTCCGGGTCGGGCGTCGCGCCGACGGACCACGTCGAGCCCTGGCCGCGCGTGTCCATCAGGAAGTAGGCGTAGCCCGCGGCCGCCCACATGACCCGCTCGTGCGGCAGGCCACGCCCGCCGCCGTACCCGACGAACTCGACGACCGCGGGCAGCGGGCCCTTGGCCCCGGACGGCAGGTGGAGCCAGCCTTTGACGGTGTTCCCGCCGAACCCGGCGAAGCCGACATCGAACGTCTCGATGAGTGTCAGACCCGTGTCGACGGGCGTCGCGGTCGCGACGAGGTCCGTGGCCTCCGCCTCTGCCAGCGTTCTGTCCCAGAACTGCCACAGGTCGGCGGGCTCGGGCAGGTCCGGGGTGTACCGCCGCATCTCGTCGAGCGGCAGGTCGTACTGGGGCATCGGCGGAATTCTGGCATGTCGCGCCACGCCGGTGCGCTCCGGTGCGCGGCATCCCGGGCGGGTAGGGCAGACTGCGCCGATGCACGACCTGGGCACCCGCGGCTCGCCGCTCGAGTACTGGTTCTGGAAGGTCCGGACCCCCGCGGGGGGCGCGATCGTCGACTACGTCGTGCGCCGCGAGACGGGCATGGCCGAGGTCCGCGTCAGCACCTGGCGACCGGGCGTGCACCCGGTCATCCACGAGGTCTCGACGGACTGGTCCGACCACGCCGACGGCATCCGGATCGGCGAGTCGCGGCTCGACGCGAAGGGCTCCGCAGGCTCGGCGGGCGACGTCCGCTGGGACGTCCGCTGGGAGCTGGGCGAGCCACGGCTGGCGCCGCGGCCGGACTGGTTCGGCCCGCTGCATCCATTCGACATGGAGCTGGTCGCTCGACCGCACGCGCAGGTGACCGGCCTGCTGCGCCTGGGACCACGGACCATCAGGCTCGATGGCGCCGGTCTCGTCTCCCACTACTGGGGCCGCCGGCTGCCGGACCGCTGGACGTGGATCTCAGCGTCGGGTTTCGACGACGACCCGGGTGCGCGGCTCGAGGCGCTGTTGGTCTCCAGCCGTCTCTGGGGCGGACCGCTGCACGTGCCTGCGGGCTACGTGTGGCTGTCCCAGGACGGGCACGCGGAGGAGATCATCGAGCCCCTGACCGGCGCGATCCGGATCGCCCGCGAGGGCCATGGCGTCCGGCTCACGAGCATCCGCGCGGATGGCCGGCGCCACACCATCGACTGCTCGGCGCCGTCCGACACGTTCAACGAGGTGGGCGACGGCGTGGAGCAGTCGCTGTCGGCCGACCTCTCACTCGATGGCCAGCTCCGGACGTCCGGGACCGTGGGCCTGGAGTTCCGCGGCTGATGCTGCGGGGCGCGGCCGGGACAAGGAAGAGCGGCGGTCGTCGCCGACCGCCGCTCTTGACCCCGGGACCTGATGTGGTCAGACGACCTTGACGACCACGAAGCGGTTCTCGAGCGGATGGACGCCGTGGCGGCCGAGCCAGATCCGGCCGACCGGCAGCTTGTGGCCGGCCATCGAGCCCGCGATGACCAGGCGCTGCGCGCAAGCCGTCTTCAGGTCGAAGCCGTCGATCCTGCCGTAGTTGCGGAACCGGTACGTCAGCGTGAGCTTGTCGGCGCTCAAGGTGATGCCGTCGCGGTTCTCGAGGCGGAACGGCGTCACGGTCATCGGGGCACTCGAGACGATCCTGCCCGTGAAGATGACCTTCCTGGAGCCGGCGTGGGTGACCCGGACGTGCCAGCCCTTGGCGTCGTGCCAGATGTAGTCGCCGCCCTTCGCGCCCGCGTGGAGCCGGATCGGCCGGCCCTGGACCGAGGCCGGCCAGTGGGTGTCGGGGCAGTCGGTCGCGGCGGTCGTGGTGGCAGCCGGAGACGCGGCGAACGTGGCGGCCGGGACGATGAGACCCGCACCCAACGCGCTGATCGTGAGCAACCCGGTGATGAGACGTCGACGGTGGTTCCGCAAGACGAGCTCCCTTCGTGAGGATCCCGCGGTGAGAGCGGGCTTGGACGTCGTCAGGATGCCCTCGAGGCTGTGAAGAGCGCGTTAAGGTGAACGGCGAACATGGATCGGAGGGGATTCGATGGTCGACGACACGACGCGGGGCGGCTCGCACGACATCGAGGTCACCGGCGACGCCGCCACGTGGCCCGTCCACTTCGTCCCAAGCGACAAGAAGCAACCGCCCGAACCGGGCACGTCCGGGCTGTGCCTCTCGGGCGGCGGCTCGCGGGCGATGCTGTTCCACGTCGGGGCGCTGCGACGGCTCAACGAGCTCGGGCTGCTGGCCCGACTGGACCGGATCTCGAGCGTGTCGGGCGGGTCGATCGTCTCCGGGCTGCTCGGCATCCACTGGAAGGACCTGAACTTCGTCGACGACGTCGCGACGAACTTCGAGACGCAGCTCGCCGAGCCGATCATGGCGTTCGCGTCGGTCCCGGTGGACGTCCCGGCGGGCATCAGGGGCGTCCTCCTGCCAGGCGCCACGGCCGCATCGACCTTCACGAAGATCCTGCAGGACCACCTCTACGGCGACGCGACGCTGCAGGCGCTGCCCACCGACGACGAAGGTCCGCGGTTCGTCATCAACGCGACGAACCTCCAGTCGGGGGTGCTCTTTCGCTTCAGTAGGCCCTACGTCGCGGATTGGAAGCTCGGGATCTACGAAGGGGCGGACTTCCCGATCGCGGTCGCGGTGGCCGCGTCGGCCGCCTTCCCGCCGTTCTTCTCACCGGTGCGACTCGACATCCCGGACGGCAAGTTCACGCCCGGCTCGGGCGACGCGAAGGCCGGCATCGGCACGCCCGAGTTCCAGCGGCGGATCCTCCTCGCCGACGGAGGCGTCTACGACAACCTCGGGCTCGAGACCGTCTTCAAGAGCTGCTACACGATCTATGCGAGCGACGGTGGCGGCCGCATGAAGGAGACGCCCGACATCGCGACCGACTGGATCCGCCAGCCGCTGCGGGTCATGAACGTCATCGACAACCAGGTCCGGAGCCTGCGCAAGCGCCTCCTGCTGGCGTCTTTCGGCAAGGACCACGACGGTGCGTACTGGGCGACGTGGTCGGAGATGGACGACCTCGCCAAGCTCCACGTGCCGGGCCTGCTGCCCTGTCCGATCGAGAAGACGAAGCCGCTTGCCGAGATGGCGACACGGCTCACGAAGGTCCCGGTCGCGCGCCGCCGCGCGCTCGCCAACTGGGGCTACGCGATCGCGGACGCCTCAATTCGCGCGGGCGCGCCGGGCACGTACGACGCGCCTGGCGACTTCCCGTACCCGGGCGGCCTCGGCTGACGGCACGGGCCGACCGACACGGCTGAACCCTAGCCAGAGGCGGTCGTGCTCTCGAGGTCCTTGCGCAGCACGTCGGCCTGTTTCTGGAGCCCGTCGAAGAACGCGCCGGGCGTCAGGCCGAACGCCGCCGCCACCAGGATGCCGCCGACGTTCGAGAGGTCGTAGATCGACCCGAGCGAGATGGTCGCGGCGACGTTCTGCGGGTCGGCCGAGAGCGAGGTCGCGAGGGCGGGCGCGACGTTGATCAGCAGGACGCCGCCGACCGCCGCGAGCCCCGACAGGAGCGGCGTGTGCAGGAGGCGCGCCTCGAAGAGCCCGTAGTCGTCGACCGCGGAGCTCGACTTCGCCTCCCGGCGGAGGCGGTCCAGGAGTCCGACGGTGGCCCCGACCAGGAAGAACAGGATCGCGGCCATGAGGTTGGCCGGGGTCGCGCCCGCGAAGATCACCACCACCTCGATGCCATAGGCGAGCAGCGAGGTGACGAAGATCGTCAGCAGCAGGCGGTTCCGGGCTCGCTCGATCTCGCCGCGCCGGGAGTCGCGGAAATCGTTGATGGCGTGGAGCACGACCCGCAGGATCGTGCGGGCGGTCATCTCGCTCACTTGCCTGGCCCTCCGCCGAGTGCTTCGGCCGTCGCCGCGAAATAGGTCTCCGCGATCGCCTTGTCGAGGCCGCGCACCGCGGCGCCCTGCATGGCCAGCAGGGCCGGCGCCTGGGGGATGGTCGAGCCGACCAGCCGGCGCCGGTCGAGCAGGGCCTGGCCGATGACCTCGGTCATCGGCTCGATGAGGAGCAGGGCCTCCTCCCCGGCGTGGATCAGCTGCCACACGCCGACCAGGCCGACACTGCCGGAGCCGTCGTCGCCGCCGGGAGGCTGCGTCGCGTCGACCGCCGATCCGCCAGGGGCGCCGCCATAGTCGAGCGAGCGCCTGAGGCGGCCCACGATCCGTTCGACGTCGCTGATCGCGAGCTGCGCGGTGGCCGCCTCATCCGCGTTCGCGAACGTCTTCTCGGCTGCCTTTGCCACCTCGAGGCGCGCCTCGAGCCGCTGGTAGCGTTCCCAGAGCTCGAGGAACGAGCGGCTGCGATCACGACCGCGCATGAACGGGATCGCGATCGCGCCGCCGAGCACGGCGACGAGGAGCGCGGCCACGATGCCGATCAACACCGACGTCGCCGCGTCCCGGCCGAGCGGCGCCGGCAGCAGGTACGCGATGAACATCGCGCCCGACGCGGTCGCGGGCATGATCGGCGCCACGAAGCGCACGCCGGCCACGTACCGCTCGAGCTGGCTCGGGCCCGAACGCGACACCGCGGGCCCCTCGGTCGATCCGGTCATGTGCACCCTCCTCGACCGCATGCTATCGACGACCCATCTCCACGGCGTCCCGTCGCGCAGAATGGTCGCCAGCCCCAATGTCGGAGGAACCGTGTCCAAGGGCGATTGCACGGTCGTCGTGCTGGTCCCGCACCCGAGCCGCCCGGCGGTGCTGACGTCGGCCGCGCCCTCGTGGCCGCCCGACGCCGTGATCGGGCTGCCGCAGGTGATCCTCGAGCGCGAGTTCACGACACGCGCGTGCCTGACCGCCATCGAGGCGCTCCTCGGCGTCGCGCCGCGGGCGCTGCGCATCGACTCCCGACGCCGCGACGCCGACGGGGATCCCACTGTGGTCATCGTCGACCTCGAGGCGATCGGCCCAGACGCCCCGAGCCCATACCAGTGGACCGACTGGGCGGAGCTGCCGCTCGACCTACTCGAACCCCCGGAGCTGCGCGATGCGGTCCCGAGCTGGGTCGGTCGCCGCCGGCTCGGGCCGGCCGCGGGAGATCCGCCCTGGTCGACGCCGGGCTGGTTCGATCGAGCGTCGAGCTGGATGGTCGACCGGATGGCGGAGCTGCACGCCGCCGCGTTCGAGCCACCCCGGATCGTCTACCTGTGGGGCATCTCGATCGTGTTGCGCGCGCCGTCGGCGCTCGGCCCGATGTTCCTCAAGTGCAGCGCGCCGGTCTTCCATCAGGAGGCCGCGGTCACGGCCGTGCTGGCCGAGGCGACCCCGGACGTCGTCACCCGGGTCGCGGCGGTCGAGCCCGACCAGAACTGGCTGCTGATGTTCGATCACGGGGAGGCGACCCTCGGCGACGGTCCACCCGAGGCGTGGGCGTCCGGGCTCGAAGTCCTTGCCGGGATCCAGCAGGCGTGGATCGGACGGGAGCAGGCGATGATCGCTGCCGGGGCGCCCGTTCGGTCGGTCGCGGCGTTGGCCGAGGCGCTGCCGACGATGGCCGACCTGGATCCGCTGGACGTCGAGCTGACCGGCGACGACCGAACGGCCTGGGCCAATTCGATCGGCGCCTTCACCGACGCCTGCGCGCGTCTCGACGCCCTCGGGCCCGCGCCGACCCTCATCCACGGAGACTTCCACCCGTGGAACGTCGCCGCGACAGCGGGCACGCCCCGCATCTTCGACTGGACCGACGCCGCCATCAGCCATCCGTTCCTCGACCTCGCCGTGTACGCGACCCGCCCCGCGGACCTGGCCCTTCGGCACGCACTCCGCGACGCCTACCTGGCGCGCTGGGCCGGGCACCTGTCCCCCGAGGGGCTGGCCGAGGCGGCCGGACTTGCGATCGTCGTCGGGACACTGTTCCAGGTGCAGTCCTACATCCGGATCCTCTCGAGCCTCGATCCGGACGACCGCGGCGACCTCACGGGCGCCGCCGGATCCTGGGCCAATGCCGCCGTCGCGGCGCTGACCGACGGCATCGACCTGAAGCGCGTGGGCCACGCGGACGGCTGACGGACCTGCGTCGCGAGCGCCCCGGATCGATCCCTAGTACCTATTGGCGGGTACCCGGCCGCTCGCCGGGGGTGCTAGATTGCCGGTCGTGGAGTTCGTGGCCCAGAACTTCCCCATCATCGTCATCGGCATCCTGCTGTTGCTGCTGGCTGCGCGCGTCCTCGGCGACTACATCCCCGGGCGTCGTGAGAGGCGTCGCGGCCGCCAGAGCGTGCATCGCCGGACCATCCGCGTCGTCGGCGTGGGCGGTGGCGGGGGCAACGCCGTCAACGAGATGATCCGCGCGGGCACGCGCGGGGTCGACTTCATCGTCTGCAACACCGATGCGCAGGCTCTGACTCGGTCGTTCGCCCTCACGCGGCTCCAGATCGGCCCGGGTGTCACGAACGGTCTGGGCGCCGGTGGCGATCCCGACGTGGGTGAGCGAGCGGCCAAGGAGGACGCCGAGACGATCGCCGCGGCGCTCAGCGGCTCCGACATCGTGTTCATCACCGCAGGCCTCGGCGGCGGCACCGGATCGGGCGCCGCGCCCGTCATCGCCGCCATCGCGAAGGCGCAGGGCGCGCTCACGATCGCGGTCGTGACCAAGCCGTTCAGCTTCGAAGGCAACCGCCGCGCACAGGTCGCCGATGCGGCGATGATCGAGCTGGGCCAGTCGGTCGACACGCTCATCGCGATCCCCAACGACCGCGTTCGCGACGTGGTCCCCGAGGCGGAATCGCTGGTCGACGCGTTCAAGGTCGTCGATGGCGTCCTGCGCCAGGGCGTCCAGGGCATCCTCGAGATCATCACGATCCCCGGGCTGATCAACCTGGATTTCGCCGACCTGCGCGCGGTCATGAAGGACGCGGGCCCGGCACTCATGGGCGTGGGCACGGCCAAGGGCGTGAACCGGGCCGTGGACGCGGCGCGACAGGCCATCGCCAACGCGCTGGTCGAGGAGACCATCGATGGCGCCCGCGGGATCCTGTTCGTCGTGTGCGGGTCGAAGAACCTGCGTCTCGACGAGGTGACGCGAGCCGCCGAGACGATCCGCGCGTCCGCCGACCCGGATGCCAACGTGATCTTCGGGGCGACGCTCGACCCCAAGCTCAAGGACACGGTGCGGATCACGGTCGTGGCGACGGGGTTCGACCCGGCTCGTGCGCCCCGTCCGCGGACGCCGGTCCGGATGGCGACGCCGCTCGAGGAGGCCGACGATGGGCCGTCGGCCCCGGACGCGTCGGAGTCGGAGGTCACGATGCCCGAGGAGGCGGCCCGCACCCGCCGCCAGACCCGGTCCGTCACCCCGGATCCGGCCGAGACGGCGGACGTCGCCGAGGACCTGGACGTCCCGAGCTTCCTCCGCCGCAACTAGGGCGCGGATCCGCCCGGGAATCGAACGACCCGGGTCGACTGACAACCCGGGTCGGGGATCACGCTTGGGAGGCGGGCGTTAGGCCCGCAGCGAGAGGATAGGGTCAGCCGCCACGCTGACTGCGGAAGCAGTCGCTGCAGTAGACGGGCTTGCCGCTGGTCGGGCGGAAGGGGACCTGGGCTTCCTTGCCGCAGGACGAGCACGTGGCCGAGAACATCTCTCGGGGACCGCGGTCGTAACCGCCGCCGCCACTGTAGCCGCCACCGCCGCCGCCACCGCTGGAATAGCCGGCGCCGGAGCTGTATCCGCCACCGTATGAGCTGCCGCCGCCTTCACTGTTGCGGGCAGCCTTGCGGCTGGCGCGACAGGAGGGGCAGCGTCGCGGCTCGGTGAAGCCACGCTGCGAGTAAAAGTCCTGCTCGGACCCGGTGAACACGAATTCCTGTCCACAGTCCGCGCAAGTCAGGTTCTTGTCATTGAACACGAAATCTAAAACTCCTCTCGATGCCCGACGCGATCCCTTCATCGGGTTCTCGCGTCAGTCGTGAGAGGAGTCCGAGTGCGTCGTGCTCGTATGCGGCCACGAACGCTTTCGTGGCACTACCCCTCGACTATACCCCTATTCGCGCGGAATCCACAACCGGTCCATCGAAAATCGCCGGTGCGGCTGGGAACTTCCGGGACCTAGGCGACGGGAATGGACGATCGCCGGGCGGCGACCAGCGAGCCGCCCTCGTAGCCCTCGAGCCGCAGGGCTCGTTCCGGGCCGATCAGTTCCAGGGGCACACGGAACGTGCATCGGTCGCCCTGCACGTCCGCCGATCCGACCGGTCGACCGTCGACGTACGCGTCGACGCGATCGAGTTTGGCGGTCCGCACATCGATCGTGACCGCCGCGGCCGTCAGCGTCACCTCCGTCTGGAGGCGTCGGGTCGGGCTGCCATGCATCTCGGCGACGGCCGTGTCGATGAGGTCGCGGTTGTCGTGGAGCAGATCGTCGACCGTGATCGGATGGACCCGGTCGGAGACCACGCCGAGGTCCTCGAGGAGCTCGCCGGCGTGCGGGCCGACGCGCATCGTGCGACGGATAGCCACCCGGAAGGTCGCGAGCCGGGGGAGGGCCTTGAGCGGCGAGGCTCGACCGGTGAGCAGTTGGCGCAGGAGGTCGTGCGTCCAGACATTTGCCCCGCCGGCACCGGTCCGGTTGGCGACGCCGACGACCCGTCCGATGCCGTGGTCCTGGAAGCCCGCCGCAAATATGTCCGTGGCGCTGTAGCACCGCGCATCGGTGACGAGCACGACCGGACCGTAATATCCCTGCCCGCGATCGTTGGCGGCGTCTCCGGACCCGATGGGGAATCCGGTCGAGAAAGTGGCGCCGGTCTCGACGGCATCAACCACGGACGGCGTCCAGGTCCGCAGATCGATCGGGTCGGCCTGGTTGGCAAGACACAGCCGCCGGATCAACGGACTGACGATGAACTGGGCGGGTTCGGGCTCGATCCGCCGCGGGGTCATGACCTGCAGCAGCTGCTCGGCGGCCCGGATGTCTCCACCCCCGTTCCCTCGGACGTCGACGATCAGGCCGACCGTCGGTCGTTCCTCGACGAGGCGCACGAACTCCTTGACGAACTCGCCGGGATCGGGGACGAGGAAGGTGAAGATCCGGATGTGCGCGACATCCCCGATGCTGGTGCGCCGGATCTTGGCGCGCAGGACGCCCGGCAGGTCCGTTGCGAGTTCGTTCGAGCCGACGGTCGGGGACGCCTGCCAATTCCGGGCGAAGAGATCGCGCCTGACCAGGTTGACCGTCGTCGTCTGCGCATCCAGGCCGAGCGCGCCGAGTCGGCCGAGGTTCCCCGAACCGACGGGGACGGCAGCCGCGAGGGCCTGCTGGGCGTCTCCGAACGGTGACTGTTCGGCCGGCTGGTAGGTCTGCCACCGGACGCGGACCTCGTGCTCGACGCCAGCCTCGGTGCGGTAGGTGACGTCGACCCAGTCCTCGTCCGGAGGTGCCGTCCGCCCGAGCGTTCGGATCGTCATCGCATCGAGCCCGCGCGCCATCCGGGCGTCGCGGTTGCCGCCTCCCTGGTGATCGGCGTTGCGTTCGATGGCGCGCCCGATCGGGGTGCCATTCCAGTGGGTGACCTCGACGCCGGCGACGAACGAGGCGTCGAGCTCGGCCCCGTTCGCGACCTTGGACACCAGGTACTGAAGCGCGCCGTCACGGGTGCACTCCTCGACCAGGAACGGCAGGTAGACGGTGTGCGAGCGATACGGCTCGGGCGGGACGTAGTGGGTGTGGAGGTCGCGGAGCGAGGTGAAGATGTCGATCAACTCCTCGTGGAAGTCGCTCTCGGGGCCCAGCTCGTCGATCGTGTCGGCGTCCTGGAGGCGGTGCTCGAGCAGACGCAACCGCTGGAGCGGATCGACTGCGTACCGCGCGCGCTTCATCGGGAGGTGCACGTAGGCCTGGTCGAGCAGCACGATCGCCTGCTCGACGATGAGGCGCCGGTCGCCCAGCGTGAGATCGCCCCGCCGGTCGAGGAGCTCGCCGAGCGGCAGGGGCGCGATGGGCAGGTCGTCGTCGGTGAGGCCGACGGCGACGGTCGGGGCCCGCGGCACCTCGCCGTAGCGGCCGGGCAGCTTGGTGCGGATGGCGTCAGGCAAGTTCGCGAGGTTCGCGAGCATCTCGAAGAACGTGTCGTCGCCCTCGGTGGCCAACGGGTCGAGCTTCAGGGGAACCGCGATCGAGGCGAAGGTTTCCGCCCCGATGACTACGTCGAGGAGGGCCGGTGCCATGCCCTCGAAGATGGTCGGGTCGAGTCCAGCGATCGGCGGCTGATCGAGCTCGAGGAACCAGCGGGCGTCCACATCCGCACCACCCACGCTCGCGTTCGCCACGATGCCGAGCTCGGGTGCGCCGAAGGCCGAACCGATGGCCGCGGCGCGCTCCGGCATGTGTTCGAGCGCGTCGGCGAGCGTCGTGGTCGCATCGGCGAGTCCGAGCGGACCCAGCACCGGGTCGGGATCCTTCGTGTCCAGGTGGAAGGCCCGCATGCTGCCGGCGATCTCGATCTGCTCGTCGACCGGGCTCAACTTGGCCAGGAGCGCCGGGGTCCCATAGCGGGCGACGCCGCCGACGACGACCAGCCGGACATCGGTCTCGGTGGCGTCCACGAGCTTGCGGTAAGGCTCTCCGGTCTTGCCCGTCACGACGAAGACGTCCGCGAGCTTGGTGGACTCGATCGACCCCAGGGAGCCTTGCCAGCCGAGCATCGTAGCCGGCGTGACCGTCACCATCTGCACAAGCTCGAGATCGGTCAGCCCGAGTTGCTGGTCGTCGCTGTGGATCCGCGCGACCTTGAGCTCGTTCAGCAGGTTCTTGCTGGCCGTCGGCGCCCAATCGGACCCGAGGGCGACCTTGACCCCGAGATCGATGGCGGTGCGAACGTCCGTGGTCCCGCCGTAGAGGATGAGGTTGCTGAACGGCGACCACACGATCGACCCGCCGTTCTGCTGCATGACGCCCAGGTCCTCGGGCTTGAGCGCCGTCGAGTGGATGCCGACGAACTTCGGTCCGATCGCCCACGTGTCGTTCGGGAACTTCAGGTCCAGGAAGTGGTCGTGCGCCTTCGAGGTCGACAGCCCCTCCGCCAGGTGGACGATCCGAGCGCCCTTTCCGCTCAGCGACTTGCGGAACGACTCGCGCCCATCGGGGGTCACGTCGCCGATCTTGGGTCGCGCCGGATCGAGTCCCGCGGCATCGGGCTGCTCGGCGTTGCGGACGATGCCCTTGTAGAGGTGCTTGATCGGGGCCGCGCGCAGGGTCAGGCCCTGCGTCGTCGTCGTGCCCGAGATGAGGCTCTTGCACTCGACGTACCTGATGGTCGCCTTGATGAGGTCGGGCACCGACGCGATCACGCCCGCTGGGCCGCTGACGTAGCGGCGGTATCCGCGCGTCCCCTGCCACTCCTCGCGCTTGGTGTAGAGCCGCGGGATCCGGAAGAGCGGGATGGCGTTGTAAGCGAGGTGGTTGTGGAGCTCGATCATGCCGGGGTAGATCGTGCCGGCGGTCGCGATGACCGGGGACGCGGCGTGCCCCGGGGGCGTCTGGCCCACCGGGGTCACGTCGGTGATCGATCCGTCGGCGACCCAGACGACGCCGTCGGCGATGACATCGCGCGCCGCGTTCATCGTCACAACGCGTCCGCGCAGTCCGTAGCGGGGGAGCGGGTCGACGGGCATGGTCAGGTGAGCTGGTCGGCCGCTGCCTGCTCAGCCGGCGAGAGGGGGGCCGCGCCGAGGCCTGCGACCCATGACGGCAGGAACAACTTGAGGTAGTCCGGCGACGGCTTGCCGAGCGTGGTGTCCTTCGGGCGCACGGCTCGGTCGCCCGAGGTGCCCACCCAGCGCGGCGTGCCGTACGGCAGGTCCGTGCGCGGCACCTGGCTCCGGACGGTCGGAGCGACGAAGGTCGGGTTCGTCAGGTCCTTCGTATAGGCGCGTCCGGCGAGTTGCGTGAGTGCCGCTTGCCAGGACGCCTGGAAGCCCGGTTCGTCGTGCCCGGCGAGCTCGATGACGTCGAGGCCCGCCGGTGCCACGTTGGGTGCGAGCCGACGAGCCCCTGGGCCCATGGCGAGGAGCGCGGTGATGCCCGCGTTGCTCGAGCGGACGCGGCTCAACAGCTCGCGATGCAGGGCCTGGACCTTGGGATGGTCGACCAGGGTCAGCCGCTTGGCCGGGGTCAGATCCAGGGTATCGACCGGGAGAGAGCGGATGATGAGGTAGCGCTTGGTCAGACCGGCTGCGCGCAGGACGCCCTGGAAGCGCTGACCCGCCTCGCCCGCGAGCGCCCGCGCCGCGAACGTGTCGTCATCGGATCGCTGGTCCGCGAGGACCACGAGACTGAGCTGGCTGAACGTGCCGCGATAGATCGGCCCGACCCCGAACGAGGGGTGGGAGGTGACGCCAAGGGCCGCGAAGTCGGGCCAGTCGAAGCCGGGCTCGCCGCCGAGCAGGAGCCGTGCCAGAGCGGCGGTCGGACCCGCATCGAACGCTCGCGGACTCGCGCGCGGCGGCTCGTATGGCAGGTCTCCCGGATCGTCGTCGTAGCCAGCGTTGCTCCCGCCGGCGGTCGAGGGATCGCTGAGGTGCGCTCCGCTGGCGTTGTACTTCCCGGCGGCCGAGAACAGGCGGATAGCGCGCTGGTTGTCGCTGCGGTTGCTCGAGGTCCCGCCCCGGCCCAGCCGCGGGCATGTACCGAACGGAAAGTCGCGATACGGGATGGCGGCCGAGGAATACGGGTAGGCCGCGCTCAGATTCCGCGTCATTCCAGCGTCAACGGGGAGCCAGGTCGGCTGGGCCTGGAGCCGGTCCTTGATGCGGCCGATGGCGCGCGAAAAGTCGGCCTTGATGTTCGCGGTCGATCCGCCCGCTGCGCCACCCGGATGGAGGACCCCGACGACCAGCACGCGGTTCGGGATCGAGCCGAGTGTCGCGTTGTGGAGCGCCTCCGGATCGGCGGTGCCCCCGTGCGCTTCGATCCAGGTCGCCACGGACTCCTTGGCGGCCCGACCGACCGCGACCACGAGGCGGACATCGCCATCGACGACCGCCTTGTCGAGGATCCTATTCCGATGCTTGACGACCGGTGACCGGGGATCCTGCGCGAGCTTGCGCAGGTCCTGGGTGTACTGGCCGAAGATCGGGTACACGAAGGAATTGAGGAACAGGTACGAGCGGTCGAGTCCGATGAACCGCAGGAAATGCTGCATGCGCGCGCCCGTCCCGCCGGTGAACGAGCGGTGCGAAAGCGACTCGTCCTGAGCGCCTTCCTGGCCGACGATCACGACCTTGGCGGAGCCATCGAGGCGGCCCCGGAAGAACATCGGGCCGTGGTGCCATCGAAACGCCTCGCGTCCCACCACCGCCTGGCCGAGTCCGCGGTAGTTCGGTGTCTCGGCGAAGAGCTCCGCCCAGCCGCTCGCGGCGGTCGGACCGGGGTCGTGCTCCCACGGGTTGCCCCGGACGTCAACCATGCTGCCTCCCCTCCTTCGGCCTCGGCCGAAGCGCTATCGACCCGATGGTACGCGGGCCGGCAACCGTTTCATCACGACCGATGGTGGCCCGGCGGCGTCTCGCGAACGTCTCGACCTGGACGCCCCGGGAACGAACAGCGGCCGCCCGACTGGCGTCGGACGGCCGCGGTGCCTCAGCCGTGGACGGTCATCGATGCTGCAAGCAGCACGACGATCACCACGCCGAGGTTCAAGGCCGCGCGCACGACATTTCGTGCTCGCGGGGAGATCTGGACCTCCACGGCCCACCTCCCAATCGGCAGCCCGGCTACCTGCGTGAGGCCCGTGGCTTTGCGTCCCCGCCTCGCGACGGGTTTGCCGCTTCGGTCGGTCGTCGCCGGGGACGGCGTGTTGACCGACGTCAACAGCCTAGGCGCCCACCACCGAAGTCCGCGAGAGGCCTACTCGGGCTATCGGGGGACCCGTACCTCCGCCGATTCGCAGCCCCCGCCGCGTACCATCAGCGCGTGTCGGCCATTTTGTATCGAGATGGAGCGATGGCAGACGGTCGATCGGACCGCCTGCAGGTCGGCGTGAGCATCCTCGTCATCGACGGGGCCATCGCCTGGATCCGGCCGAGCGACGACGAGAGTGAGCTGCCCTCGGCGGATCGGGCTGGCGAGATCGAGGTCGTCGATGCAAGCGGCTCGACGATCGTGCCTGGGATGGTCGATTGCCACAGCCACCTGACGCTGCCGGGCGGCGCGCACTGGATCGACCGCATCGACGACCCGCCCGAGCGGCTGCTCGCCGTGGCCGAGCACAACGGCCGGCTGATGACGAACGCCGGCGTCCGCTGGGCCCGTGACGTCGGGGCCCCGAGAGTCGCAGATCCCGTCGATGGTCGCGTGCGGGCATTGAGCCTCGGCGTCCGCGATCGGTGGCGCGGTCGATCGGGCCTCCCGTACGTTCGCGCCGCGGGCACATGGTTGGACCGCGCCGGCACGATGCCCGGCGACCGATCCGTCGAGGCGGATGACGCCGACGAGTTGCTGCGGCTTGCGCTTGGCCAGCTCGATGACGGCGCCGACCTGCTCAAGCTGTATCTCGACGGGCCGGAAGCCGGTGTCGCCCCCTGGAGCGCCGACGAGATCGCCCCGGTCGTCACGGCCGCCCATGCCCGCGGCGCGCAGGTGACAGCCCACTCGTCGCACCTTGCCGGCGCCCGGGTGGGCGTGGCCGCCGGCGTCGACTCGATCGAGCACGGGATGCAGCTCGACGCGGATCTCGCCGCGACGATGGCCGCGCAGGGGACGGCGCTCGTCTCGACCCTCGCGATCTTCCGGAGCTGGATCAGCTTCGGGACCACCACGACGATCGAGCGATTCGCTGCCCCGGCAGGGCGAGCCCGGACGCTCGAGCGCCAGGCCGGGGCCGAGGAGAGCGTTCGTCATGCGCACGCGGCCGGCGTCGCGATCGCGACCGGCACCGATTTCGGCGGCGGGTCGACCCGGGCCGACCAGCTGGCCTGGGAGGTCGAGTGCCTCGTGGCCGCCGGGTTACAGCCATGGGAGGCGCTTGGCGCGGCGACGTGGCGCGGCGGCGATCTCCTTGGCGAGCCCGAGGCCGGCGTGATCCGCGAGGGCGGCCCGGCGGACTTCAGCCTCGTCCATGGCGATCCGTTGTCGGACCCGACCGCACTCTGGCGCGTTTGGCGAGTCGCCTGGGCGGACTGAACCCGCCGCTCTGCGCCTAGGCGCTCGGACCGCGCGGGGCGAGGTGGTGATCCAGGAACGCCAGCGTCTCGTCGAGGGCAACGCGCAGGTCGTGGTCGGCCTCCGGCACGACGCTGTTCGCGAGGACCGAGTGGTCTTTCTTCCTCGCGGAGGGGACCTCACGGCGCTCGCAGGCCGGGAAGGTCTGGACGACGCGGTCGAACCGTTCCTTCGGGGACGCTGAATCGAGCGTGTAGCGCATGATCCGGAGCGGGGCACCGTCGCCGATCCGGCGCTCGACCGCGTCGAGATCCCCCGGCGAGACACCGAGGTCGCGTTTCCGCGCGGCGGTGAACGCGAACGGCAGCGCCGGCTGGCTCATGACCGCCGCGCCGACCGCCGGGTCGGTGATCGCGCCGAGCGCGAACCCGCCGGAGAAGCACATGCCGATCACGGCGACCGGGCGGTCGCCGTTGAGGGCCGCCTCCTCCCGGGCGAGTGCTCGGAGCCACTCGACGATGGCCCCGGTCTTGCCCGTCGAGAACGCCGAGAGCTCGTGGGCGACGCAGAAGCTCGCGAAGCCGATCGCGCGGCGAAGGGCGGCGGGTCCGAACGGCCCCTCCTTCATCAGTTCGGGGACAGCCACCGTGTAGTGCCGCTGCGCGAGTTGGTCCGCCACCGCGAAGGTTCGCGCCGAGATGCAGGGCGCCTCGTGGATGAGGATGACCGTCGGGCCGGAATCGGCTCGGCGGAAGACCCGGCGCTCGAGGACGCCGCGCGACGTGTCGTGGCTGAACGGCCGCCGGACGTACTCCGCCGGCGGGGCGAACGGCACGGCCCCGGTCCTACGCGAGCTCCAGGCCCGCCGCCCTGGCGTCCTCGACGAGCGACTCGAGGGCGTCATCGGAGCGGGCGGATGCACGGAGGAGGCCCATCACCCGGCTGACGCCCTGCTCTGCGTAGCCCGCGAGGAGGTCGACCCGGGAGGCGCCGGCCGTCTCGAGGTCCTCGGTCCAGATGTGGACCGAGATCGGGAGCGTGGCCGGGTCGCGGCCGATCTCCTCGCACCGGCTCCGGATCACGGGGAGTGCCTCGGCGACGTCGGCCGGCGACATCCCGTCGAGGTTGAGCTCGTCCGCGTGCTTCGCGGCAAGGCGCCACGTCACGTTCGGCCCGTTGCCGCCGACCATGATCGGCACACGCGGCTGCTGGATGGGCTTGGGGATGTTGCGAGCGTCGCGGACCGAGGAGTATTTGCCGTCGAACGTCGCGTGCTGGTGCTTGTCGCCGGCGAGCATCGCCTCGATGACGCCGAGGTCGTCGCCGAGCCGCGCCAGCCGCTCCTTCGTCTCGGGGAAGCCGTAGCCGTAGGCCAGCCACTCGTCCTTCTTCCAGCCGGCGCCGATGCCGAGCTCCATACGGCCGCCGCTGATCGAATCCATCGTTGAGATCATCTTCGCGGTCAATGCCGGGTTGCGGAACGCGGTGCAGATGACGATGTGCCCGAGTCGGACGCGTGTCGTCAGCGCGGCGAGCGCCGACAGCGATGTGAACGACTCGAACGTGATCTCGTCGGTGGGGCGGGGGACCGTGTGGAAGTGGTCGAACAGCCAGATCGCATCGAAGCCGAGCCTGTCGGCTTGCTGCGCGACCTCCGTCGTGCGCCGCCATGCATCGAGCGGTTCCCAGCCGTCGTACTCGCCGACCCACCCCTGGGGAACGATCGCCCCGATCTTCATCTCGATCCTCCCTCGCCGTAGCGTCGCATGCGTCCGTCCACAGAGATGGTGGCAGCCCCGGCTCGCCCATGCTTGGCGCCCGCCCGGTCATCCTCGAGTCGCGGGCGCGACTCAACCTCCAGCACGATGTGCGGCCGCCGGCCGCCCCGTAGGCTACGAGCGTGACGACTCTGAAAGCAAAGCCGCGCGCGCGCCTGTCGCTGAACCCGCTGCTCGTCGACGCGACGATCGCCTTCGGCCTGTCGGCCCTGTCGCTGCTTGCCGTCGCCGGCGGAGCGAGCGAAGCGGGCCGTCGCGATGCGCTCAGCATCACGCTGCTCCTGCTCGAGACCCTGCCGCTGCTCGGGCGGCGCCGCTGGCCGATCCCGGTGCTGGTCATCACGCTCGCCGCCACGATCCTCCACGCAAGCCTGGTCGAGGGGCCCATCGTGAACGAGAGCCTGGGCGCGCTCGTGGCGCTCTTCACCGTCGCCGAGCGCTACGAGCGTCGGGTATCCCTCGCCGCGACGTTCGCCGTTGGTGGTGCCTTCGCCGCGTTGATCGTGCCGCGGGCAGGGTCCCAGATCGCGGTCTCGGGCTTCATCCAGACGATGCTTTCCGTCGGCATCGTGTGGGCGCTGGGCGACTGGGCGCACACGCGCCGCAGCTACGCGGACGCGATCGAGGAGAACGCCCGGCTCCAGGAAGCCGATCGCGAGGGACGAGCTCGCCAGGCGGTCCAGGACGAACGCGAGCGGATCGCCCGCGATCTGCATGACATCGTGACGCACCACGTCAGCGTGATCGTCATCCAGGCCGGGGCCGGCCTGACGGCGCTCGAGCGGCGGCCGGACCAGGCGAAGACCGCCCTGGTGGCGATCGACCGGACGAGCCGCGAGGCGCTCGCAGACATGCGCCGGATGCTCGGGATTCTGGGCGTGAGCCAGGCCGCCGACGACCCATCACGTGAGCCGATGCCCGGCCTGCGTCGCCTGGGCGAACTCATCGAGGAGGTCCGGGCAGCGGGCCTGCCGGTGGAACTCTCCATCGAGGGCGATCGCCGGCCGCTCGATGCCGGCATCGAGCTGTCAGCCTACCGGATCGTCCAGGAGGCTCTCACCAACGCGCTGAAGCATGCGAGCGGGGCCCGCGCGCGCGTGCGCATGCGATACGAGGAACGAGCCCTCGAGATCGAGGTCACCGACCAGGGCGGCTCCGGGTCGCGCGACCTCGGCGAGGCGGGGACCGGCGGCCGCGGGCTGATCGGCATGCGGGAGCGCGCCACCCTCTATGGCGGCGAACTCGACGCCGGCCCGTCAGCGGGCGGGTTCCGCGTTCGTGCGCGCCTGCCCATCGAGTCCGAACCCGTGGCGGCGTCATGAGCGTGCCGATCAGGGTGCTGCTCGTTGACGATCAGGAGCTCGTCCGCACCGGCTTTCGGATGATCCTCGACGGCGACGCCGACATCGAAGTGGTGGGGGAGGCGTCCGACGGGAAGGCCGGCGTGGAGGCGGCGACCCAGCTGCGTCCGGACGTGGTGGTCATGGACATCCGCATGCCGGTGCTCGACGGGATCGAGGCAACTCGCCGGATCGTGCGCGATGGGCTGGCGCCGGACGCCCGGGTCCTCGTCCTCACCACGTTCGATGCCGACGAGAACGTCATCGAGGCCCTGCGCGCCGGGGCGAGCGGCTTCCTGCTGAAGGACGTGACCCCGGCCGATTTCGTGGTCGCGATCAAGACCATCGCGGCCGGCGACGCGCTGCTCGCGCCAACCGTCACGCGCCGCCTGCTGGACCGGTTCTCCGACCGCCTGCCGCCGGTCAACGACGAGCGGAGCGTGGCGCTTCGTGAGCTGACCGAGCGCGAGGTCGAGGTGCTCAAGCTCGTGGCGCGCGGTCTCTCCAACCGCGAGATCGCGGAGCATCTTGTGCTCGCCGAGCCGACCGTCAAGACCCACGTCTCGCACGTGCTGGACAAGCTCGACCTGCGCGACAGGGCGCAGGCGGTGGTCCTCGCCTACGAGGCGGGCCTGATCCGTCCGGGGTCGGTCGAGGGCTGACGAGGAGGACCGGGCCGGATGAGCCGGCACCGATACCGCGGGATGAGACGAGCCCGGCGAGTCGAGCCGAAGAGCGCTCCCCGTTCGAGCCCGGGGACCGACGACGCCGGGGCCCCGCCCCCCGAACCTGATGGCAGACGCGAACGAGCCCCGTTCGCCTGACATCGGAGACAGCCATGACACAGGACTCGGCCATCTCGACGGCCGGACTCACGAAGCACTACCCGGGCGTGGCGGCCCTGACCGATCTCACCCTCGACGTCCCAGCCGGCTCGATCTTCGGGTTCCTCGGGCCGAACGGCGCCGGCAAGACGACCGCCATCAAGATGCTCGCGGGACTGACGAAGCCCACCAGTGGGACCGCGTCGGTCGCCGGCGTCCCGGTCCAGGCCGGCCCCGGCTACCGCCGCGAGGTCGGCTACCTCGCGCAAGAGCCGCGCTTCTACGACTGGATGACTGGTCGCGAGACACTGCGTTTCGTCGCCTCGCTCTATCCGGCCGATGGCCGCGCCGACGGCTCGCGAATCGACGCCGTTCTGACGCGGGTCGGCCTGGCCGATGCCGCCGACCGGCGAACCGGCACGTACTCCGGCGGGATGCGCCAGCGCCTCGGCATCGGCCAGGCACTGGTCGGCTCGCCAGCCGTGCTGCTGCTCGACGAGCCGGTGAGCGCGCTCGACCCGATCGGGCGGCGTGAAGTCCTCGACCTGATGCGCGAGCTGCGGGGCGAGGTCACGGTCTTCTACTCCACCCACATCCTCGAAGATGTCGAGCGCGTGAGCGATCACGTGGCGATCCTCGATGGCGGGCGGCTCATCCGCTCGGCACCGACAGCCGAGCTGCTCGAGAGCTTCAACCAGGACCAGCTGCGGGTCGTCCTGGGCGGCGCGGATGACACGACCGCCGTCGCCCTCACCGGCGATCCCGGGATCGCCTCGGTCCAACCGGCCGAGCGCGACGCCGACCGCCGAACCTATCTCGTCCGGGTCGATCCCGGCGCCACCGCCGGCGTCCAGGCGGCGATCACACGGTTCGCCGCCGATCACGACCTGACCGTCGCGGAGAACCAGCTCGTCCGCCTCGGACTCGAAGACGTCTTCCTCCGCCTCGTCAACACCAAGGAGCGTGCGGCATGACCGCCTCGACAATCTCGTCCCCTGCCCGGCGCACCGGGCGCGCCACCACCAGTCGTCGCCTGTCCGGCTTCGGACCGCTGTTCCGCAAGGACATCGGCGAATGGCGCCACGGCAAGCGCGCCTGGGTCATCCTCATCGTCACCACGCTGTTCCTGGTCCTTACGGCCGCGAACGGTGCGATCCAGAACTGGGTCATCTCGAGCATTCCCGGCGCCGAGGCGCCGTCCGAACCGATCTCCCTCGATCCGCTGGCGAACTTCCTGACGGCGGTCGGCACGCAGATGGCCGTCGTGGTCGCGATCTTCGCCTCCATGAGCCTGCTCGTCGCCGAGCGCGACCATGGGACCCTCGCCTGGGTCGCCTCCAAGCCGGTGTCCCGAGGGGCCATCTGGGTCTCGAAGTGGGTCGCTGCCGCGATCGCAGTGGCGATCACGGCGGGGCTGGTGCCGCTGGTCGCGACCTTCGTCGTGTCGACGGTGCTCTACGGGCCGGTCGACATCGGCGTGGCGCTGGTCGCCTCGGCCGGTGTCGCGGCATCCGTCGCGTTCATCGTCGCCGTCGTCCTCGCGGCCTCGACCGCCATCTCGAACCAGCCCGCCGTCGCGGCGATCGGGTTCGGCGTGTTCTTCCTGCCGCAGCTCATCGCCGGGCTGTTCCCGGTCGACATCGGACCGTTCCTTCCCACATCGATCCTGCCGTGGGCCATAGGGCTCGCGACCGGCGCGGACGTCGGGTTCGTGACACCGATCGCCTGGGCGGCATCGACCCTGGCCCTGGTCGCCTTCGCGACCTGGAGGATGGACAAGCTCGAGCTGTAGGCGACGCTCCCTGGTTCGCCGCCAGACGCACCCGGTCGAGTCTCTCGGCCGGGTGCTCGTTCGTCCTCGTCAGCCGATACGATGCGGGTCCGGCCCATGGATGCGCCGAGGATCGAGGAGGTGAGGCACCGTGGACTCGAAGACCGGATCGATCATCGACCTCGACGACCTGGATCACACCGAGCACGCCCACGAGTTCGTCGGCGCCGAGCACGGCGACGTGCCCTTCTCGGTGATCCTCGTGCACTCGCAGCCGGGCGTCGGCCCGAAGCTGCACCGGCATCCCTACGCCGAAGTGTTCGTGGTCGAGTCCGGGCAGGCCACGTTCCAGATCGGCGAGAGCACCGTCGTGGTCGACGGTGGACACGTGGTCGTGAGCCCTCCGGGCGAAGCCCACGGCTTCACGAACACCGGCACCGGCGAGCTGCGACTCACAGCGATCCACGGTGCCGGCCGGTTCGACACCGAATGGCTCGCAGGCCCGGATCCCGCTTGGACCTCGAAGCCCGCCGAGTGACCCGGTCTACGGCTCGTTGAGCTGGACGACCGTTTCGCCGCCGAAGGCCATCGCGTCTCCGACCTGATACGTGTCCGCGATCGCGTTCCACGCCTGGAATCCCGGGTGGGAGTCGTGGGCGTGGTGGCCCTCGCCGGTCGCGAAGACCGCGACGACCATGTACTGGAAGGCGCCGGCGACCGGGTTCGACGAGATGTCGAGCCGGTTCAGCGTGGCGCCGACCAGGAGGCCGCGATCGCGGAGGTCGCGCCACACGGGGACCTCGTGCTCGCGGAAGCCAGCCTCGAACTCGTCGACCCGATCCAGGGCGACATTCAGGACGACCGCGACCGTCTCCATCGGCTCACCCTCCCTCGTCCGGGCGGTCGCCTGGATTGCAAGACACCTGTTGCCCTGGTCCGAATGGCTTGATGCCGATGACCGCCCGGCCGCGCCATCCTAGTTCGCCTGCAGTTAGGAGGCAGAACCATGGCCACCACCACCCCCACCCTGCGCAAGGACGCGATCCTGAGCAATTCGACATTGCTCTCGAGCTTCGCGGTCAAGGACCTGAACGAGGTCCGCTCGTTCTATCGAGACACCCTCGGTCTTGAGGTTCGCGATGACACCGCGATGGGGATCATGGAGATCCATGGCACGGGCGGGAGCCCGGTCCTGGTCTATCCCAAGCCCGACCACAAGCCGGCTGTGTTCACCGTGCTGAACTTCCGGGTCAAGGACCTGGATTCCACCGTCGAGGCGCTGACCGCCGCTGGAGTCTGGATGGAGCAGTACGACGGCCAGAACGGCCCGAAGACGAATGCCAGGGGCATCGTCCGTGATGACGGCGGCGCCATCGCCTGGTTCAAGGACCCGGCCGGCAACATCCTCGCCGCGATGGAACGCGACCGCGCCTGACGGTCGGGTCAGCGACTTTCCAGGGCGGCTCCGGTCACGTGCCGGGGCCGCCCGTTGCATGCCCGTGAGGGCCCCGAAATCCCGGCTTCGCCGTAGGATGCCCCCATGATCAAGGCGATCCACACGCTCATCTACTCGGACGACCCGGAGGCAACCAGGTCGTTCCTTCGTGACGTCCTTGGCTGGCCGTCGGTCGAGGATGCGCACAGCGTGCCGCCATGGCCGATCTTCAAGACCGGACCGAGCGAGATGGGCGTTCACCCGACATCCGGCGGCGAGGGCGCCGAGGCGTACTCGTCTCCGCGGCATCACTCGATCTCGCTGATGTGCGACGACATCGCGGCCACGAAGGCGCAGCTCGAGGCGAAAGGCGCCGTCTTCACCGGCGGCATCGAGGACCTTGGCTTCGGCCTCGCCGCGAACCTCGAACTCCCCGGCGCCGACCCGATCCTGCTCTACGAGCCGCGGCACCCCGAGGCGTACGACCTGTAGGCGATGGCGGGAAACCTGATGCCGCGCTCCCGTCTCCTCGCCATCGCCATCGGTGCCGTGCTGGTGTCCGCGTGCGGCAGCTCGAGTGTGTCGTCCGAGTCGGCCGGTCCCAGACCATCGGCGGAGGGTTCGGGTTCGGCGACCCCATCGGCCCCGAGCAGCGCCACGCCGACCACGGGTTCCGTCGCGCTGGAGGCCCAGGAGTTCGACGTCCCCGCCGGAACGCATCCACATGACGTCGCGCCGGCGACCGATGGCGGCATCTGGTACACCGGCCAGCAGAACGGCGTCCTCGGTCACCTCGATCCGGCCACCGGGAGCGTTCGCGAGATCCCGCTCGGGGCCGGGTCGGCGCCCCATGGCGTCATCACGGGCGCGGATGGCGCGGCCTGGATCACCGACGGCGGCCTGAACGCGATCGTCCGGGTCGACGCCGCCACCGACGAGGTTCGCGTATTCAAGCTGCCGACCGACCGGCCCGGCGCCAACCTCAACACGGCAGCCTTCGGTGCGGACGGGATCCTCTGGTTCACCGGCCAGTCCGGGATCTACGGACGGCTGGACCCGAAGACCGGTGACATGGCCGTGCTCGATGACCCCGAGGGGCGAGGCCCGTACGGCATCACGTCGACGCCGGCCGGGGAGGTCTGGTACGCATCGCTCGCGGGCAGCCACATCGCAAGGATCGATCCCGCGTCGGGCGCGGCCACGATCGTCGAGCCGCCGACGCAACGCCAGGGTTCGCGCCGGGTCTGGTCGGACTCTCTGGGTCGCATCTGGGTCAGTGAGTGGGACGCGGGCCAGGTCGGCGTCCACGACCCTGGGACCGGCGCCTGGCAGGAGTGGCGCCTGCCCGGCGACGGCCCGCAGGCGTACGCGGTGTACGTCGACGACGCGCGACATCGTGTGGCTGACGGACTTCGGCGCCAACGCCATCGTCCGCTTCGATCCAGCGACCGAGAGCTTCGACCCGATCACGCTGCCGAGCTCTGGCGCCGCCGTCCGCCAGCTTCTCGGCCGGCCCGGCGAGGTCTGGGGCGCCGAGTCCGCGACCGACAAGCTGGTCCGCATCACGGAAGGCTGAATTCGTCGCGGGCCGTCGGAAACTCTTGACATCCACATACTGTGTGCCACACACTGTGCACCGAACATGACAGCAGCAGCGCGATCCCATGACCCGGCCGAGGACGGCACCTTCGAGAACCTGCGGCTCGAGCTGCGTCGAGGGGCGGTCGTTGTCGCGGTCCTGGCGCGACTGCGGACCGAGGCGTACGGCTACGAGCTCCGCAAGTCGCTCCTGGACCAGGGGATGGACATCGAGGAGAACACGCTCTACCCGCTCCTTCGCCGCCTGGAGGCCCAGGGCCTGCTGGACAGCGAATGGCGGGAGGAGGACAAGCGGAACAAGCGCTTCTACCGGCTCGCAGCCGAGGGCCAGGACATCCTGGCCCGGCTGCTCGAAGAGCGCGGCGAGATCGAAGACTCGCTGCGACGGATCATCGAGGAGAACGCCCAATGAGCACCCTGGTCGATCGATATCTGCGCGCGGTGAAGGAGCAGCTGCCGCGCGCCCAGCAGGACGACGTCATCGCCGAGCTGACCGAGAACCTCCGCGCCCAGATCGAGGACGCGGAGGATGCCCTCGGCCGGCCCCTCGCCGACGACGAGGAGGCCGCAATCCTCAAGCGATTCGGCAACCCGATGGTGGTCGCGGCGCGCTATCGCGGTGATACGCGCTCGGTCAGCTTCGGGCGGCAGCTCATCGGGCCGGAGCTGTTCCCCACGTACCTCAAGGTCCTGACCGTCAACGTCGCGATCACGCTCATCGTCATTTTCGCGGTCCTGCTGGTCGGGGGCGGCACGGCCTGGTCGTCGATGTACGGCGGGCTCGTGCCGATCGCCATCCAGTTCGCGATCGTCACAGGGATCTTCATCTACGCCGACCGGCGGTTCGCGAAGGATCCGAACGCCTGGGACCCGCACACCATCGAGCCCGGCGACCCGATCACGAACTACGGCAACCTCGACGGGATCTCCGACAAGCTCATCGGCGAAGCCAAGACGACGACCGTGCCCTACACGACGTCGCTTCTTGACCTTGGGCTGAATGCGTTCGCCCTGGCCATCCTGCGAGCGATCGGTGTGCCCCAGACCACCGGCTCGCTCGCCCCGGGCCCGGCCTGGACCGACCTCTACGTTCCCCTGACTGTCCTGTTCGGCCTCGCCCTGATCGGGCCGATCGTCAATCTGATCCGGCCGACGTTGGTCGAGTTCCGCGTCGTCACCCGCGCGCTGTTCGACGCGGCGTTCGCGATCCTCGGGGTGATCTCGCTCGCGATCGGCCAATGGGTCGTCATCGCCCCGAACGTGAGAGCCACCGAGGAGCTGGCCGACCTCGTCGATGCCGTCAATCTCGGGGTGCGCATCGGCGTCGTCGCGACGATCGTGTTCACCGCGATCTCCTTCGTCCTGGAGGTCCGGCGCCTCCGCCAGTTGAGGGCTAGCTAGCCGTCGACGCGCAGGACGAGGACATCGGTGACCTGCTGCTTGCCCTTGAGGTCGAGGTGCCGGCGCTCCAAGGTGGGCTCGAGGGCCGCGGCGGCCGCGGCCTCCGTCGTGACCAGGATCTCTCCGGCCGACGCAACCGCGGCCAACCGTGCGGTCGTATTGACCGCGTCGCCGACGGCAGTCAGTTCGACATGAGATCCCTGGCCGATGGCGCCGAACCACGCGAGGGCCGTGTGCACACCGGCGCCAAGCGGGACCCACGGTCCACCGCTGTCCGCGTGCCCGGTCGCACGCAAGAGGTCCTGCGCGGCAGCAACGGCTTGCTCGGCATGGCGATCGCCACTGAGCAGCGGAAAGAAGAGTGCCACGAGCTCGTCGCCCACGAACTTGTCGACGATGCCGTCATGCCGAAAGACGGAGGCCGATGCCACGGTGTAGAACCGATCGAGGAGCTGCCGAAACCCACCTGCCGACATCCCTTCGGCAAGGGCGGTCGACCCGCGAATGTCCGCGAAGAGCATCGTGCATTCGATCTCCGCGCCCCCATTGTGTGAGGTCAGGAAGCTGAAGCACGAGTTGCACATCGTCGGGTTGCTTGTCGACGGATCCCTGCCGAGGATGTGCATCACGGGAGCGCCGATCCCATCGAACGGGGCCGCGCACAAGCGGCACCGTGGCCCGCGCGGGATCCGCTTGAAGACGCGCCTGGACCGCCGCTCCTTCGAGTCTCCACGCGTGAGGAAGTCGCGCCAGAACTCCTCGGTCTCCGTGCTGGGCGAAGGTCTCGTGGTCATGCCGTCGGGTCGTTCTCCGGTCGTCCTGTCCGGGCATTGTGCGCCGCATCGCGCCGGCGGCGATCGCGGGCTGACGGTACAGAGACACCCGCCACGCATAGTGGCTTCATGGGTGTTCGATGGCAGGGAGCGACCGTTCGCCGCGAAGGCGGTCGGGTCAAGACGACAACCGGTAAGTCCTAGACAGGTCGCGATTGATCGCGAGCTCGCACGCCTTGTGGATCAGCCGAGGTCGAGATCCATCACGCGTAGCTCGGCGATATCGGCGACCAAAGCGTCTGCGATCGGCACTTGCCCCGGGTGCTCGAGGTAGAGCGGCAGTGACGCGCGATCGGGCAGCGAGACGATGATGCAGTGCGTCAGGCCCGCGGCGCGGTCCGTGTAGCTCGGGCCGCACTCGATCGCGTCGACGGCCGGTACGAGATCGGCCAGCGACCGCACCGCCCGCGGGTGCTCGTCGATTCGTTCATCGGTGACGCCGTCCTTGAACTTGAACCAGGCGATGTGCTTCGCGGTCACGCTCGGGGCCCTCTCAGCGTGCTGCCAACGCGGCGCAGCCTACTCCCGTAGGCTCGTGTCACCGTTCGATCACCGCGCCCCGAAAGGAGGAACCCATGGACTGGACCCTTGAAGTCGTGATCCTGCCTGTCAGCGACATCGACGCATCGGTCGCGTTCTACCGCGACAAGGTCGGCTTCGATCTCGACCACGACACCACCAACGAGCACATGCACGTCGTCCAGCTGACGCCCCGCGGCTCTGGCTGCTCGATCGTCATCGGCGACCTGCCCGCCCAGCGCGAGATGGCGCCGGGCTCGATCCGCGGCCTGCAGCTGTGCGTCGCCGACGCGGAGACCGCCCGCCGCGAGCTGACCGAGCGTGGCGTCGAATGCAGCGAGATCACGGTGTTCGATCCGCGCGACGGCGGGACGTTCTTTGGCTTCAGCGACCCCGACGGCAACACCTGGAGCGTGCAGCAGCTCAAGGCCCGCGGCGAGAAGCCGCTGATCCCGCTCGACTATCGCGATCGCTTCGGCGAGGGTGTCGAGCTCTGACGACGACACCGGAACGCCCGATGGACCCGCTCTTCGGCTACGACCCGGCGATCACCGCCCGGTTTCCGACGATCGTCGGCGGCGTGATCCACGCGGTCGGGGTCACGAACGGGCCGTCACCGACCGACCTTGTCGAGGCGTTCCGCGTCGAACAGGCCACGGTCATCGCCCGGATCGGGGACACGCCGCTGTCCGAGGTCCCGAGCCTCGCCGCCTGGCGACGCGCGTTCCGGGCATTCGGCGTCGACCCGACCGCGTATCGATCGGCGGCCGAGGCTCTTCTCCGACGGCTGACGAAGCAGGGCTCCATCCCGTCGATCAACACGCTCGTCGACATCGGCAACCTCGTCAGCATCCGCTCCGGGCTGCCGGTCGCGATCTTCGACCGGCGGGCCATGACCGGCGGCTTGACCGTCCGCTTCGCGACGGGCGCCGAGTCGTTCACGGACCTCGGCTCGGGTGAGCGCGAATCGCCGGAGCCGGGCGAGGTGGTCTTCGTCGACGCGGCCGGCCTCGTCTGTGCCCGGCGATGGTGCTGGCGCCAGTCGGCCGAGAGCGCCTCAGGCCCGACGACGACAGGGATCCTTGTCACCGTCGAGGGCCACCACGAAGATGCCGGCACCGACATCGCCGCCGCGGTCGCCGATCTCGAAGCCCGGATCCGCGAACACGCACGACCGGAGGCGATGACCTCCGCGATCGTGAGCGCGGCTGCGCCGACGTTCGGCGGCCGGTGACGTCCGACCGTACGTGTACTTGCCCATGACCGCCCCGCGTATCTGGGCAGCCGCGCGGACGAGTCGGCCCGGCCCGGCTTCCTGACAAGCGTCCGTCGACCGAGCCGAGCCCTCGAAGGGTGCCGCTGCTAGGGCGCGGCCGGGGTCGCGCTAGGCTGGGTGGGCGTGGTGTCGAACTCGATCGAATCGACGATCCCCTGGAGCTCGGCCTTCTCGGCTTCGCTGGTGTTGGGGTACATGCGCGCGGCGATGGCGACACGCTCGCCGCCGACCTCGACGATCCAGACGCGGAGCCGCTCTTCGGGTCGCTGTGGCCACCAATCATCGTCGGGCGCGATCTGCCAGTAGTAGAACTGGTCGAGCGCGCACGGCAGCGCTGCCGGGAGCGTCACCTCCATGTTCGTTGCCGCGAGCCCGGCGACCGTCGTCTGGACGGGATCCGTCGCGGTCGTGCCGGGGATCTCGCCGAGGGCGGTCGCCAGGTCCGCGACGGTGGGCCCTAGCTTCGGCACACGTTCGACGTGCGCGCACGGATCGCTGAATGTGTTGTCGACGAGGCTCACGAAGGCATTGATGTTCGCGGAGTTGAAGTTGGCAGACGACCCTCCCAGCTCCCAGCCCGCCGGAAGCTGTACGGTCAGCGTCGGGGGCGTACCGTCTGGCACCCCGGCAACCGTCATGCGGACAGCGCTGGAACTGGGACTCGGTTCCGGCGACGGGGAGATGACCGGCGACGGAGATGCGCCGGGACCGCCGATCCCGCCGTTACCTGCGGGCAGGAAGTTGATACCGGCCACCACGACGGCAATGACTGCCGCCGCCGCGAAGGCCGTCTTGAGCATGCTGTTCATTTGTGGGGTCCTCCACGGGCCGAACACGGCCCGCTGACGGGTTCGGTGGACCTCATCCAGGACGGCATCGACCACGCGATCCGGCAGGACTTCCATCCCGTCTGCCAGGTAGGCGGCGAGAAGGCGATCGGGATCGTGAGTTGTGGTCATGCCAGGTGCTCCCGGTCGAGGATGGGCGTCCGGGCGTCTGCTTCGAGCGCCGCCCGGATCGCTGCGGTTGCGTAGGACAGTCGGGACTTCGCGGTCCCGAGGGGAATGCCGAGGTGATCTGCCACCTCGGGCACGGTCAGCCCGAGGGCGTGATGGAAGACCAGGACGGCCCGCTGCTCCGGCGGGAGTCGCCGGAAGCCGCGGTCGAGTTGGTCCCGATCGTGGACCGCCAGGTACTCATCGGTGGCGGCCGGGTGCGTCCTTCTCGAGGAGGACGACATTGGCCGCGAACCGCCGTCCACGCCGGGCCTCGGCGTAGCAGGCGTTGACGAGGATCCGGTGGAACCAGGCCTCGAACCGTTCGAGGTCTCGCAGGGTGGGAAGCTCACGCCAAGCCGTGACGAGGGCCGCTTGCACGGCGTCCTCGGCCAGGCCGGCATCGCGCAGGATCCGATGCGCGATGAAGATGCTGCGATCGCCGACCGCACGAACCAGGGCGCCGAAGGCCTCCTCGTCGCCCTGCCTCGCCTGATCCACGATCGTTCGGAGCACCCGCTGCCTCCCGGTCTTCGACGCCGAACTGGCGCCGTCAACGAGCATGAGTGTGGGCGTCGTGTAAATCGTTCGATATCGGTGGCGAGAGCGACACACGACTGAGTGGCCGAAGGATTCGCGGCCGTCGTTCGGTCCTTGAGATTGGAGCGACTCCAAGGTCTACCGTCGGGGCATTACATCTACACCCGAGACTGGCTTCCTCGCCGTGGCGGACCACCAGAGGCGATGACCTCCGCGATCGTCAGCGCCGATGCGCCGACGTTCGGCGGCCGCTGACGTCCGACCGCTACTATCGACGCCGCGGACGCGGCCCACTAGCGAGACGACATTGATCTTCAGCTGGCTCCTCGCGTCGATCGGGTTGGCGCTGATCGCGGCCGCCCCGCTCATCCTGCTCGGGGCCGTCGCCGTCGCCTGGCGCCACCGGACTCGACCGTGGGACGAGGCAACCGTGCCGGTCGTTCAATTCCTGGCGATCCCCACCGTCATCCTGGTGATCCTGGTCTTCGCCCTGCGGCCGGGCGACATCGCGCCGGGCGACACCTACGCGATCAACCTCGAGCCCTTCCGGGATCTTCGCCGCAGCGTCGAATTCGGACAGTCCGTGACCATCGACCTCCAGAACATCGTCGGGAACGCCGCAATGTTCGTGCCGTTGGGCCTCGCCATCGCCTGGGTGTTTCCCGGCGCCAGGCTCCTCCTGGTCCTGCTCGTGGCCGTCGTCCTGTCTATCACGATCGAAGTCGCGCAATCGACGCCCAGCGTCGGGCGCTCATCGGACATCACCGACGTGATCATGAACACGACCGGAGCCGGTATCGGCTTCGTCGTCGGCCGTGCCGTTCTCCGATGGTATCGAGGGAGAGAGGGCGGAACCTACCCGCGCGGAGCGTCGAGGAACGAGAGCACGGTCGGCACCAGCACCGGGGACTCGAAGACGTTGTAGTGCGTCGTGCCCGGCACGATCGCCAGCGCGTGCCCGCCCTCCGGTCGGCCTTCGGCCATCCAGCCGCCGTCGCGCTCGCCGCCACCGAGCAGACCGAACGCCTCGACCGCATGGCTCGGCGGGAACATGTCGGCATCGGCGCAGGCGAAGAGGGTCGGCACCTGCAGTCGCCCGAACTCCTCGGAGTGGTCGAAGTCCTTCGCCATCGACGCGCCCATCTTGTCGAGCAGGCGCCCGAAATCCTCGGGCCGCGGCGCGACGCGCTGGTACAGCTGGTACATCGGCGTGTCCTTCATGAACTCGGCCGCCGCGGCGTTGACCTGGGTTTGTTGACCGAGCATCGCCGCGTAGATGGCGGTGCGCTTGAGGTTGGTCGAGACCATGACGAGCTTGCCGACGAGCTCCGGATGGTCGAAAGCGGTCCAGAAGGCGACGCCGCCACCGAGCGAGTAGCCGACGACGTCGGGCTTCTCGAGACCAAGCTCCTGGATCAGCGCGGCGATGTCGCCGGCCATGAGCCGGGCGTCGATCGGCCGGTCGATGTCGGCCGTGCGGCCGTGCCCCTGGAGGTCGGGCAAGATGACCTGGCGACCCGCGGCGAGCGCTGTCAGCGCCGGCCCGAACATCTCACCCGAACCGAGTCCGCCGTGGAGCAGGACGAGCGGGCGGCCCGTGCCGTGGACCTCGTAGTACACGTTGATCCCGTTGACGTCGGCGTAGTGGCCGGCGCCCGTGGCCTCGGTCGTCGACTGGGTGTTGGTGGTCATCGCAGGGCTCCTCGCATGGTTGGGACTTCGTTGCCCATCAGACCGCGTCGCCCGGCGGAAATCATCGGTTCACTGGCCGACGGATCAATAGACGCACTGGAAGCACACGTTCTCGCTCTGCACGATTGTGAAGATGCTATTGCCCGCGGCGTTGGTCGCCCGGATCAGGATCGCTGCGTAGGGCCCTCCACCGATCTCGCCGACGTTCCAGGTGATGGTCGTCGTCCGCTTGTCGCCCGGGACCGTCTTGATCAGCTCGAGCGCATCCGACGGGATCTTCATGCCGCGGACCACACACGGCTTGCCGTCGTATTTCTTGCCCTCGCGAAGGCAGCCGGTCACGCCATACAGGCGGAACGAGGTGGCGACCCCGGCGGGTGAGCTCCAGGTGATCCGGTACTCGAGGGTGGTCGTGCCCTCGTCGTGCGGCGTCTCGTTGATCAGATCGAAGGTCACGTCCTCGGGCTTCGGCGGGGGAGTCGCCGCGGACGCAGCGGGTGAGGCGATGGCCGCGGGCGATGGTGTCGTGGCCTCGAGGCTCGGTGAGGCCGAAGCAGGTGACACGGACGCCGACGCCACGGCCGACCGCTGGCTCGACGCCGCCGGCGAAGCTGTCGGCGTAGGCGAGATCGAGGCGCTCGCGCAGGCGGCACTCAGCGCCGCGATCGAGAGGAACGCCAGGGTCCGGCGATGGAACGTCATTCTGCGACTCCCCGAGGCTCGCGGGACGATCGGGCGGCGACCGCCAACATAGTCGACGGGTGTCGTATGGCACCGGTGAGACGTGCGCGATGAGATCGTGTTGCGAAGGCCCTACCCGCGACGGAGATACGTCAGGACCGCCAGGACGCGGCGATGGTCCTCGGCTGCCGGCTCCAGGCCGAGTTTGCTCAGCACGACGCGGACGTTGCTCTCGACCGTCCGCTCGGTCAGACCGAGCCGATCCGCGATGGCGACGTTCGACCGCCCTTCGGCCATCAGTTCGAGCACCTCGTGCTCGCGTGGCGTGAGTTCGTCGAGGGGCCCGGGTGCGCGGCCGCGTCCGAGGAGGGTCGAGACGACTTCGGGGTCGACGACCGAACCACCGCGGCCGATCCGTCCGATCGCATCGACGAACTCGGCGAGGTTGCCGACCCGGTCCTTGAGGAGGTACCCGACGCCACCTCCGGAATCACGCAGGAGCCGAAGGACATGTCGCGTCTCGACGTCCTGCGACAGGATCAACAGCCCGACTGACGGGTAATCCGCCCGGATCGTTGCCGCCGCGACGAGGCCTTCCGTCGTCCACGTCGGCGGCATCCGGACGTCGACGACGATCACGTCCGGCGTGAGGGTGCGGACCAGTTCGATGAGTCCGCCCGCGTCGGACGCCTGCCCGATGACGGCGACGCCTTCGGACGCGAGGGCGCTCGCCAACGCTTCACGAAAGAGTGCCGCGTCGTCGGCCAGGACTACACGCATGGGATCTCGGCATGGATCGTTGACCCGGCGCCCGCCTCCGAGCGGATGGTCAGGATCCCGCCAAGGGCCGCCACCCGGTCGGCGAGACCGCTGAGACCCGATTCCGGCAGTGCGTGGGCGCCGCCGACCCCGTCATCGACGACTTCGACCACAAGGGTCCCGTCGTGTTCCTCGATCAGGACGGTGACGGACGTCGCATGGGCGTGCTTCACGACATTCGTGACAGCCTCCGCGACCACGAAGTAGGTCGTCGCCTCGACCTCGGACGAGAATCGCCGCTCGGTCGCTTTCAAGACGACGGGGATCGGCGTCCGGTCAGCCAACGCCTCCACCGCGGTGGCGAGCCCTTCCTCGACGAGAACGGCCGGGTGGAGCCCCCGCGCGAGCTGCCGGAGTTCATCAAGCGCCGAGTCGAGCTCGGTTGCCGCCCGGTCCAGGGCTGCCTCGATCTCGGGATCCGAGCCGGCGGCTTCGGTCCGCGCCACCTGCAGCATCAACGCCAGGGTGACCAGCCGCTGTTGCGCGCCGTCGTGGATGTCGCGTTCGACCCGGCGCCGCTCGGCGTCGCCCGTCGCGACGATCCTGGCCCGAGACCGCCGGACCTCTTCCAGTTGCGCCTGGACGTCCGCCGCGAGGCGCTCATTCTCGATCGCGAGACCGGCCGCCGCGGCCACCGACCGAACAAGCTCAGGCTGCTCGGCAAGGGCGGGGTCGTGGATGAGCGCCGCGACTGTTCGCCCGCCGACGCCGACGCGGGTCACCGCCCGGCGGGCGTCTTCGGGTGGCGGCAACATGACGGGCCGGCCGTCACGGTCCGCGAATCCGTCCGTTCCGTCGATGCCATAGGCGATCTCCAGCGATGGGTCACGCAAGGCCCGGGCGACGAGATCGCGCAGCGTCGTCGGTCCCTGCGGGTCACCGAGGTTGACGACGAGGTCGGCAACGGCGCCGCGGGCCAGCCGCGATCCGGTCAACCCGACGAGAAAGCCGAAGGGGACCAATGCCCCCGTCACCACTGTCAGGGCCTGCCCGATATCCCACGCGAGCGAGCGTTCCGCGAACGATCCGGCGGTCGCGAGCGCCACAGTCTCGACGACGATCCCGCTCGCGAACGCGACCCCGCCGAGCAGGATCGGTCCCGCCACGCGTCGGCCGATCGTCGTCTCGGTTCGCAGTCGGTAGACGATCAGGACCAGGACAGCGACCGCGACCGCCGCGATGCCGATACGGAACACTGCGTCGGCCGTGTCTCGGAACGACTGGTCACTGACGAAGCGATCGACCTCGGCTGGATCGCCGAAGTCGTACTCGATGCTCTGGCGGAACGCCGCGAATCGAACGGCCGTGCGAACGGCGAGCAACCCGACGAACACGGCGATGACGACACGCGATGCCATCGGGCGGAGGCGACCCGTCGGATAGGCGAGCACGAGCCAGGCGAGCAGCGCGTCGTACCAGCCCTGGAAGCCGTAGGCCACGCGTCCGGCGATGGGATCGGTCGTCGCTTCGTACGTGCCGATATACCAGGCGAAGCCGGTGGCGATCATCAAGGGGCCGATCGCGGTGTCGGGCCGCCTCGTCCACGCGATGGATCCGCAGACGAGAAAGACGATCCCTGGAAGCGCGTCGGCGATGACCCACCCAAGGGACCAATCGCCGGCAAGGCGGGTCAGCTCCGCGCCGAGCGCGACGATGAGTCCGGCCAGGAGGATCCCCAGCCGGACTCCGAGTGGAACGCCGCCGGATGACCGGCGGCCGACTACGACTTTGGCTGCCAGGGGTGTGTCTCCATGATGATGGGGAGAACGGGGTCAGGCGGCGTCGGGACCTTCACGACGAGGTCCTTTCCGTCGATGGACCACGTGAATTCGACGACGTCGCCGGCGAAGTCGGCCGGAAACGTCGTGGTTTCGCGGAACGAATCGGCGCCGGTGGCGACGAGGGTGCCTTTGAAGACGGGCCACTTGATCGTGGCGGAGGTCTCCTGGCTCGTCGACCAGGTGCCGTCCGCTCCGAACGTCATCGTGAAGACGCCGATGTTCTCGCCCAGATCGCCAGCGCTGGTGAGGCCCCCGGACCGGAGGTCGGCTTCGGTGATCGTCGTCGTCCATGCCCCGACGATGGCCTCGGGGACGGCCGCCGCCGCGCTCGGCGCCGCGGCACTTGGTGCCGGGGTGACGCTCGTGCCGGCGCCTCCCGAGCAACCGACCGTGATCGCCGCCAGGACAGTCGCGATGATGAGTCGTCGCTGGTTCATGCTCGTTCCTCCTCGATGGGGGTGAGGAGCCTCCGCAGGGTATCGCCGGAGAGGCTCGCCTTGGTGATGAATCCGCGGGCACCGCTGGTCCGGATCCGGCGGCCGAAGTCCGCCGCCTCGAGCGTCGAGACGAGGACGACGGCCGGCGGTACCGGCGACGCGAGCAGCCGCCGAGCGACCTCGAAGCCGTCGATGTCGGGGAGCCGGATATCGACCAGGACGAGATCCGGTCTCGTCCGTGTCGAAATGGAGACGCCGGCCGTCCCATCGGCGGCCTCACCGACGATGGTGAAACCGGAACTCGCGAGCAATCCGGCCGCGACCGATCGGAATCGGGCGTCGTCGTCCACGATGACCACCGACAGCAGATCCATGGCCAGGATCGTGGTGGAGGCGACCGGTGCGGGCTACCGTGCTACCACGGGCATCGGACATCGATGAGTTCACGCGGTGGCGGCGGTCTACATCTCGTAACAAGGCAGCTGAAGGAGTCCGAGGATGGGTTCGTGGCCGAGCGGGATCAGTGCCATCACGGTGTTCGCCGAGGACCTGGCGGCCACGAAACGGTTCTACGTGGAGGTCTTCGGGCTTCCGATCCACTACGAAGACGACGCGTCTGCCGTCTTCGACTTCGGCAACACCCTGATCAACCTGCTCAAGGCGGAGGAGGCGCACGGGCTGATCGCCCCGGCTGAGGTCGGACAGCCAGGGGCGGGCGCGCGGATCCAGTTCACCCTCACGGTCGACGACGTCGATGCCACGTGCGCGGACGTCGTTACGCGCGGCGCGCGGCTGATCAACGGTCCGATGGACCGGCCGTGGGGCATCCGGACCGCCTGCTTCGCCGACCCGGCGGGCCAGATCTGGGAGATCGCGAAGTAGGGAAGCTCCCTACATCTCCATCGGGCTCATGAGCTGGAAGTAGTTGTCGTCCGGGTCGGCGAAGGTCGCGATCGACGTCGTCGAGATCGACGTGTCGGGCGCCTCGAAGTTGTACGGCTCAGCGATCACGATTCCGCCGGCTGCCTTCATCCGATCGAAGTCGCCCTGGACGTCGTCGGACTCGATGTTCCAGATGATCCGGCCCGGGCTCGCGTTCTGGCCCTTGACCTGGGAGTGCGGCCCGACCGTGACCCAGCCCGAACCGAGCTGCCACCCGCTGTAGCCCCCGTCCGAGAAGCCCGGCGCCCCGAGCACCTTCGTGTAGTACTCGACCAGTCGCTCTGGGTTCTCTGATCCGATGAGGATGCTGTTGAAGTCCATGGAGTCTCCTGGGTGGCGTCCTTGGATGTTGCACACAGCATGACCCGTTACGCCGAGAGCCGCCATCGACCAGGAGCAGAGAAATACCCAGCTAGCGAACTTGAATTGAAAAGGACCGAGCACGTGCTCGGTCCTTTCGCTACGGACAGGATTTCCCTATACGGACAGGATTTCCCTAGCTGCAGCCGGATGTGCTCCCGCAGTTCAGGCACTTGTAGCACGAGCCGTTGCGGACCATGATCGAGCCGCAGTCCGCGCAGCTCGGGGCGTCGGCCTGGGTCTGGAAGCTGACCTTGGTCGGGCCGAGGTTCAGCGTGATGACGCCGGGCGTGGTGCCGGCGGCCGACGCCTTGGCCGCCGTTGCCGTTGCCGTTCGCGCCGTGACCGTTCGTGTGGCCGTTGGTCGCGATGACCGCGAGCTCCGTTGGAGCCGGCGCGGCAGCCTCGACCGGGGATGCGGCCACGGCCGTGGCGGTCGGCGGATCACCCGCGTCCGCGGGCATGTCCTCTGCGGGAGCCGGTGAGGGCTCGGCGGCCGGGGCGGGCGCCTCGGATCGGGCGACCACCTCGGCCGGCAAGTCCGGTCCCGGTTCGGCGACAGCTTCGACGACCGTAGCGGAGCCCTGGGAGGAGGCCGGGGCGTCCGCCACGATCGCGGAGCGGTCGATGAGACCCAACGTTGCCCTGTCGTCCGGAGACAGGAAGCGAGAACCGAGCCACCGGAAGATGTAGTCCACGGTCGACTTCGCGATCGGGATCTCCTGGTTGCCCGTGAAGCCACTCGGCTCGAACCGGACATGCGCGAACTTGTTCACAAGGTCGCGCAGCGGCACGCCGTACTGGAGTGCCACGGAAACGGTGGTGGCGAAGGAGTCCATCAACCCCGAGACCGTGGAACCCTCCTTCGCCATCTTGAGGAAGATCTCGCCGGGCTGGCCATCGGGATAGAGGCCCACGGTGATGTAGCCCTCGTGGCCGGCGATCTCGAACTTGTGGGTGACCGCCGTCCGCTCCGACGGGAGCCGGCGTCGATGGGGGAGTCCGGCTTCGGCCTGCGCCTTCGCCAGCTGCTTGCGGAGCTTCTCGACGACTTCGGAATCGACGGCGTCGGCGCGACGAGTCGCCGGACTTCTTCGAGGTCGACAGCGGCTGGCTGCGCTTCGAGTTGTCGCGGTAGACGGCGATCGCCTTGAGGCCGAGCTTCCAGCCCTCGAGGTAGACCCGCTCGATCTCCTCGGCCGTGGCGGCCTCGGGCATGTTGACGGTCTTGCTGATGGCGCCGGAGATGAAGGGCTGGATGGCGCCCATCATCCGGACGTGGCCCATGTAGTGGATGGACCGCTCGCCGTTGGCCGGCTTGAACGCGCAGTCGAAGACCGGCAGGTGCTG
Organism: uncultured Chloroflexia bacterium; assembly: GCA_963704775.1. Classification (GTDB taxonomy): domain Bacteria; phylum Chloroflexota; class Limnocylindria; order Limnocylindrales; family CSP1-4; genus SPCO01. The sequence continues at coordinate 1,913,529 of CAVPHR010000001.1, forward strand.
GGGCTTGAGGTTCGGGGCGCCCTCGATGGTCTCGTGTTCCATGAGGTAGGCGAGGATCTCGTCGACCTCTTCGGCGCCGTAGCCGAGCTTGCGCAGGGCGGCCGGCACGGTCTGGTTGACGATCTTGAGGAAGCCCTCGCCGACGAGCTTCTTGTACTTGATGAGCGCGATGTCCGGCTCAACGCCGGTGGTATCGCAATCCATCATGAACGCGATGGTCCCGGTGGGCGCCAGCACGGTGACCTGGGCGTTCCGGTAGCCGTACTGCTCGCCCAGCTGGAGCGCCTCGTCGTAGACCTCGGTCGCGTGGCGCAGGAGGTCCTTCGGCACGCCGACCGTCGGGATCGCGTAGGCCGCGTTGCGGTGCTTCTTGATGACCCGCAGGAACGGCGCCTCGTTGGTCTTGTACTCGGCGAACGGGCCGCCGTGGTCGCGGGCGATGATGCTCGACTGCTTGTACGCCTCGCCGTGCATGATCGCGGTCAGGGTGGCGGCGTAGTTCCGGCCCTCGTCGGAGTCGTAGGCGAGGCCGCGGCTCATCAGCAGGGCGCCGAGGTTCGCATAGCCGAGCCCGAGCGGGCGGAACTTGTGCGAGTTCTCCTCGATCTTCGGCGTCGGGTAGCTGGCGTTGTCGACCAGGATCTCCTGGGCGGTGAGGGTCAGCTTGGCCGCGTAGCGATACGCGTCGCCATCGAACTCGCCGTCGTCGCGGACGAACTTCATCAGGTTGAGGCTGGCGAGGTTGCACGCGGTGTCGTTGAGGAACATGTACTCGGAGCACGGGTTGCTCGCGTGGATGCGATCCGTGTTCGACGAGGTGTGCCAGTCGTTGATGGTGGTGTCGTACTGGATGCCCGGGTCGCCGCAGATGTGGGCGGCCTCGGCCATCTTGTGGAAGACCTCGCGGGCCTTGTACGTGTCCATCGGCTCGTGCGGCGACACGACCGCGTGGGTCGTCCAGTCCTTGTCGTCGATGACGGCCTGCATGAACGCGTCGGTCACGCGGACGCTGTGGTTCGCGTTCTGGAAGAAGACCGAGCCGTAGGCCTCGCCGGTGAAGCTCGGGTCGTAGCCGGCCTCGATGAGCGCCCAGGCCTTCTGCTCCTCGTGCGCCTTCGAATCGATGAAGTCCATGACGTCCGGATGGCCGGCATCGAGGATCACCATCTTGGCCGCGCGCCGGGTCTTGCCGCCCGACTTCACGACCCCGGCGAACGCGTCGTAGCCCTTCATGAAGGAGACGGGGCCTGAGGCGGTGCCGCCGCCGGCCATCTTCTCGCGGGAGCTGCGGATGGTTGAGAGGTTGGAGCCTGCGCCCGAGCCGAACTTGAAGAGCATGGCCTCGGTCTTGGCGAGATCCATGATGCTGCCCATCGTGTCCTCGACGGAGTTGATGAAGCAGGCCGAGCACTGGGGCTGGGCTTCGATGCCGACGTTGAACCAGACCGGCGAGTTGAACGCCATCTTCTGGTGGACGATCAGGTGGGTCAGCTCGGCCTTGAAGGCGGCGAGGTCCTCGTCGGTCGCGAAGTAGTGCTGGGTCTCCGCCCAGGACGCGATGGTGTTGACGACGCGATCGATGAGCTGCTTGACGCTGGTCTCGCGCTCGGGCGTGCCGAGGTGGCCGCGGAAGTACTTGCTGACGACGACGTTGGTGGCCAGCTGGCTCCAGAAGTCGGGGACCTCGACGTCCTTCTGCTCGAAGACGGACTTGCCGCTCTCGTTGGCGATGCCGGCGGTCCGGTACTCCCAGGTGATCTCGTCGTAGGGGTGCATCCCGGGGCGCGTCCAGCGCCGCTCGAAGGTCAGGCCCTTGACCGGGGTCTTGCCGTCAGCCTCCGTGCCATCGAACGAGGCGCCCCACGGGCCGGCATGGCGGCCTGGTCGTGTTGTCTTGGCTGTGGCTGCAGCGCCGGTCCGTGCCGACGCGTCTGCCTTGGCTCCCCGTTCCGTGGCCTGGGCGGTGCTGGCGGTCCCACGAGCCATTCTTCCTGTACCTCCATCCGTTCCCCGCGGCTGCTTCGCCAGTGCCTTTGGCTGTAGCTGCCGCATTGCCGTGCTGTCTGTCCCGATCGAGTGGTCCTGGGGGCTGCTCCGGGCCGGCGGATCGTGCCGTGCGGCGGAGCGTGTCGGGCGTTCTCGGTCTTTGTTGGGCGACCCGTAAACGATACGCCTGCGAAACGGCACAGTCAAGCGAAAAACACAAGATGTAGTGGTTGCGCTTGGGTGCCGCCCCGCTAGATGTGGTGGTTTGGCCGTTTCCACGCTCAGCCCACGTTCCGTGGCCGTTCGTCCACGTTCGGGGGCCGGTGGTCCACGGCGCGCGGGGCGGTTATCCACGGCGTTGCGGGGCTTGTGCACCGGTCGTGCACAGTGTGCCATATCGAACGGGTGTGCGGTATGGGGTCTGCGGCGGACGCCGGGCGCTCAAGCGTGGCCCCGACCGGAGCCCTGCCGATCCGCCCTCGATCTCCGCCAGATGACCGCCCCTCGGGGCCGTAGGCGGCCATCAAGGCACGGATCGGGGGCCCCGGTCGTTCGCCACGCACGAACCGGTCGGGAAACGGGCGGGTTCGGCCCCACCAGGTCGCCTAAGGCTCCGAGCCGGGTCCATTTGGCGGAGAGCCGTGACGGCACTCAAGGGCGAAGCGATAAGGCCCCGGTGAGCCCCCGCGCCCAACATGGCACCAGATGGATGACCAACGGTTCGGGATGGCTGTTCGGGCGGTCCGCGTTCGCCAGCGGAAGCGGCAGGCTGATGTCGCCCGCTCCGCTCGAGTCTCGCGAACGACCATCGGCCGGATCGAGCATGGCCTCGTCGACACCGTATCCCTCCGAACTCTTCGGCGAGTCTGCGCGACGCTCGAGATGCGGGTTGAGGTCCAGGCGCGGACCCGCGGCGCCGACCTCGATCGCATGCTGAGCGCCCGACACTCCCAGCTCGCGGAGTCGGTGATCCGCACGCTGCGGCGCGACAACCCGGATTGGCAGTTCCTGCCCGAGGTGTCGTTCGCGATCTGGGGTGAGCGCGGCGTGGTCGACATCCTCGCGTGGCATCCGGGCCGGCGAGCACTGCTCGTCATCGAGCTGAAGACCGAGATCGTCGATGTCGGCGAACTGATCGGCACCCTGGACAAGAAACGTCGGCTCGGTCGTGAGATCGCGGCCGGCCATGGCTGGGATCCGGCAATGGTGTCGGCCTGGGTGATCGTTGCCGCCGGCCGGACAAATGAGCGACGGATCGCGGAGTTCCGTTCGACGCTTCGCGCTGCGTACCCGGAGGACGGCCGGCGGACGCACGGCTGGCTGTCCAGGCCGATCGGCTCCATCGCGGCCCTGTCGATCTGGCCGTCCAACGCGACCGGCGCACCTCGTTCGGCACCGCGGCGGGTGCGACGGTCATCTGCGAAGGGCTAATCCGCCAAATGCCCATCGGGGGAGCGTTGGGCGCCGTTCGAGCCGAGATTCGGCCAGGCCGAGACCTCGTGCACGCACGAAACGAGGGCAGAGCGCGGCTGATCGCCTGTCCAAGGCCGCCTAGCGCTCCGGGCGACGGACATCTGGCGGAGATCCAAGGGCGACCTCCCGGGAATCTTTGTCCGGGGTATGGACAAAGTGGGGAGGGGGCGCTAGCATCCGGCCCAACGCGGCTTTGCCAAGTGAATGGACAAAGTCGGGTCGAGGGCCCGGAAGGGGCCCGCGGACCGTGGAACCGTCCGCGTGACGGGGCGCGGACGGACCTGGAGGAGGACTCGCAGCGCGCATGGCACGCACGGAATTCCCGTCCAAGGCGACCCACGCGCAGACCCGCGCCCACAACGCGTCGCTCGTCCTCCGTGCCCTCTACGACCTCGGCCCGATCTCCCGCGCCGCCATCGCCCGCCTCACCGGCCTGACCCGCACCTCGGTCGGTGAGCTCGTCGCGGAACTCGAGCAGGAAGGCCTGGCGCGGGACGCCGGCAAGGCCCCCTCGACCGGCGGCAAGGCCCCGACCCTCGTCGAACTCGTCGACGACGCCCGTCATGTCGTCACCCTCGACCTCGGCGAGCGCACCTTCACGGCCGCGCTCCTCGACCTCCGCGGCAAGATCGAGCGCCGCGCGACCCGCGACGTCGACGGCGCCGACGGCGACACCGCCCTCCAGCTCGTCCACGACCTGATCGACGAGATCCTCGCCGGGCCGCACAAGCCGATCCTCGGCATCGGCGTCGGCACCCCGGGCATCGTCGACAGCGAGGGCACGATCCGCTGGGCCGTGAACCTCGACTGGACCGACCTCCCGCTCGGCCCGACCCTCCAGTCTCGATTCAACCTCCCGACGGTCGTCGTGAACGACTCCCGCGCGGCCGCCATCGCCACGTACCTCTTCGAAGGCGAAGACCGCCCCGAGAACCTCGTCGCGATCAAGGTCGGGCGCGGCATCGGCGCGGGGCTCGTCCTCGGTGGCGAGCTGTTCGGCGGCGACGGCGACGGTGCCGGCGAGATCGGCCACATCGTCGTCGAGCCCGATGGCGCGCAGTGCCACTGCGGCCGGTTCGGCTGCCTCGAGACCATCGCGAGCGCCCCATCGATCCTGCGCGCCGCCGACGCCGCGGGACTCGACACGGGCGGCAGCCTCGCCCGCCTGGCCGAGGCCGCCGCGCAGGGTGACGAACGCGCCACAACGATCTCCCGCGCCGCCGGCCGTGCGCTCGGCAGCGCGATCGCGAATCTCATCGGCACGCTCGACGTCCGCCGCATCGTCATCCACGGGTCCGTGACGGCCCTCGGCGAGCCGTGGCTCGAGGCGGTCCGCGACGAGGCGACACGCCGCTCACTCGGACCGCTCGCCCGCGAGACCCGGATCCTCGACGGCGGCGTCGGCGAGGACCTGACGCTCCTCGGCGCGTGCGCGCTGCTGCTGACCGACGAGCTCGGCCTGACGGTGCACGGATGAGTGAGACCGTCGTGGTCGGCGTTGACGTCGGCGGAACCAAGATCGCCGTGCTCGTCACCAGCCCCGACGGCGCCGTCCTCGGTCGGGCCACGAACGCCTCCTCCGTGGCCGACCAGGACGGGGCCGCCGACGCGATCGCCGCGGTCATCGACCTCGCCCTCGAGGGTGCCGGCGCCCGGCTGACGGACGTCGCGATCGTCGGCATCGGTGTGCCCGGCCGCGTGGACCCGGTCGACCGGCAACGTGACCCTCGCGGTCAACCTCGGCTGGAACGACCTGGCCCTGCGGGACGCCCTCGAGCGACGCCTCGGCCGTCCGTGCGTCATCGAGAACGACGCTCGAGCCGCGGCCGTCGGCCTGCATCGGCGGCGCGTCCTCGGCTCCGCCGACGACATCGCGTACCTCGCGGTCGGGACCGGGATCGCGGCCGGCCTCATCCTCGACGGCCGGCTCCATCGCGGCGCCCGCGGCCTCGCCGGCGAGATCGGCCACGCCATCCTCGACCCGAACGGGCCGGTCTGCGCCTGCGGCCAGCGGGGCTGCCTCGAGGCATTCGTCTCCGGCCCGGCCATCGCCCGGCGCGCTGCCGAGGCCATCGCACAGGGCCGCGCGACCAGCCTCGCCGGGACGGCCGATGCGGCCACGGGCCGAGCGCCCGCCACGCCCGACGCCTCGACCCCGGCGGACGCCCCGACCCCGCGTCCGCCGGGGCCGCCACCGCCCGGACGCCTGCCGCGACCCCGTCCGCCCCGAACCCCACGGCCCTCACCGCCCGCGACGTCTACGAGGCGGCGGCCGCCGGCGACGCCCTCGCGTGCGAGCTGGTCGAGGACGTCGGTCGCAAGCTCGCCTGGGCCATCCACCTGCTGGTCATGGCCTACGACGTCGACCGCGTCGTCGTCGGGGGCGGCGTCTCACATGCCGGCGAGCCCTTCATGGACCCGATCCGGCGCGAACTCGAGCGCCTCCGCACCGCCTCGCCGACCGCCGGCGAGCTGCTGCCGGCCGGCGTCCTCGAAACCCTGCCGGTCGGTGCCGATGCCGGCGCCTGGGGCGCCGTCGCGATCGCCCAGCAGGCCCTCTACGGCGCCAGCCCCGTCAGCACCGCCGCCGCGGTGGAAGGAGGTGCGTGACGCGCGACCCCCGCGAGACACGTGACGACCACCCGAAACGACAGTCCGAGACCAAGGAGGAGAAAAGGAGGAGCATGAACACTCGACGAGCGATCACCCTGACAGCGCTGCTCGCGCTTGTCATCGGGGCCTGTTCACCAGCCGCAACGACGGCGCCGAGCGCAGCTTCGGCCGCACCGCCGTCGGCCGCCCCATCCGCGGCCCCGTCCGGGTCGGCCGAGGCATCGGCCCCGGCAGCCTCTCCCAGCGCGGAGGTCCTCGCGCCGGATCCGGCCGAGGCGGTCATCACCGGCATCGAGCCCGGTGCAGAGATCACGTTCTGGACGTTCTTCCTGTCGCCCACGTTCGACACGTACATCAAGGACACGATCGAGCGGTTCAAGGCGACCTACCCGGGCGTCAACGTCAAGTGGGAAGACCACCAGGGCACGTTCAAGGACGACCTCAACGGCGCGTTCTCCGCGGGCATCGCCCCGGACGTCATCAACCTCTCGGTCAGCGAGGGCTGGGTCAGCGAGTACGCCGACAAGGGCCTGCTGCTCGGCCTCGACAGCACGGTCCCCAAGCCCGTCCAGGACATCTACTTCCCGAACCTCTGGAAGCAGCAGCTCATCGACGGCGTGAACTACCAGTTCCCCTGGTACCAGGGCCTCAACGTCGAGCTGATCAACAAGGCCATCATGGAGAAGGCCGGCGTCAGCGTCGACGCCTTCCCCAAGACCATCGACGGCCTGCCCGCGCTGTGCAAGACGATCCTCGAGAAGGCCGCGGCCCAGTGCGCCATCCGGCTCACCGTCAGCGACCTGCTCGCCCAGATGGTCTACGAGGGCAACGTCAAGGTCTTCAGCGACGACGGCAAGTCCTTTGCCTTCAACTCGCCCGAGGGCGTGGCCTGGCTGCAGATGTACGCCGACATGAACAACGTCGACAAGACCCTCGACGCGACGGTCCTGACCGGCGATGACCGGATCGGCCTCAACGCCTTCTCGGCCGGCGCCGCGCCGTTCTACGCCACGGGCCCGAACCTGGCCCGCCAGGTCAAGGACACCAACGCGACGCTGTACGGCAATCTCGCGATGGTCCCCTCGCCGCTCGGCAAGTCCGGCGTGGCGGGCAAGGGCCTGATGTCGATCTCCGTCAAGAAGGACACCAAGTTCCCGAACGCGTCCATCGCCCTCGCGCAGTTCTTCACGAACCCACGGAGCATGGTCCAGTTCGCCAAGCAGGTCGCGATCTACCCGTCCTCGCCGGCGGCGTATGACGACCCGTTCTTCTCGACACCGCCGACCGCCATCGAGGACGCGGCGCGGTCCATCGCCAAGGAGACCGTGGCGACGTATCAGGACATCGTCCCGACCGTCCCCAACAAGGCCGATGTCAACGACATCGTCCGCAAGGCCGTCGAATCGGCGATCTTCGGTGGCGTCGCCGTCCAGGAGGCGCTCGACAAGGCCGTCGCCGACGCGAACAAGCTCCTGAAGTAGGTCTCACCGGCTCCGCGGCCCGGCCCCCGGGTGCGCAACCGAGCACTGGCCCGTCCCATCCGGGGCGGGCCAGTGTCGTCACCGCCACGTACGATCGGGATCACGACATGACCAGGAAGCGCTCGCTCACGCCATACACGTTCCTGCTGCCGGCGCTCGCGCTGCTCGGGATCTTCGTCGTGTACCCGATCATCGCGGTCGTCTACTACAGCTTCACCGACTACGACATCGCGACGCCGCCGGTCTGGGTCGGGCTCGACAACTTCGCGAAGCTGCTCGACGACGAGACGTTCCGGCTGGCCGTCGTCCATTCGTTCGTCTACCTGCTGGTCACGCCGATCCTGGTCGTCCTCTCGATCGGGCTCGCCATCGTCGTCAACCGCCGCATGCGCGGCATCCACATCTTCCGGGCGCTGTATTTCGTGCCCGCGGTCAGCGGCAGCATCGCCATCGGCCTGGCCTGGCGCTGGCTGTTCGACCGGAACGGGTTCCTCAACGGGATCCTCCAGTCGTGGGGGGTCATCGACCAGCCCGTCCAGTGGCTGACGACGCCGGCATTCGTGCTGCCGATCGCGATGCTGCTCACGATCTGGGCGGGCGTCGGCTACTACTCGGTCATCTTCCTGGCCGGTCTCCAGAACATCTCGGAGGACCTGTACGACGCGGCCCGGATCGACGGCTGCAGCGACTTCCAGAAGCACCGCTACGTCAGCATCCCGGGACTCCGGCCGCAGATCGTGTTCGTCACCGTCATCTCCAGCCTTGCCGCGCTGAAGGTGTTCGATGAGATCTACGTGCTGACGAACCGGACCGGCGGGATCCTCGACTCCGGCGTGACGATGGTCTTCTACCTCTGGAAACAGGCCTTCGTGAACAGCCACGCGGGGTACGCGTCGGCGATCGCCATCGCCCTGCTCGCCATCACCCTGGTCTTCTCGGTCTTCAACGTCCGGCTCCTCGAACGGCGCGAGGAGGGCGACGCATGAGCAGCGCACCGATGATCCAGATCGCGGAGCCCGTCGTCGAGCTCCGGCGTGCTCGCCGCCGGCCGCGGCCCCGGGCCGTCGCCGCAAGCGGGCTCTGGTACGTCGTGCTCGATCGCCCTCGCCGTCATCACGGTCTTCCCGTTCTTCTGGATGCTGATGACGTCGCTGAAGGGCCCGGGCGACCCGGTCTACTCGATCCCGCCGCAGATCATCCCGAGCGATCCGACCATCGCCGCGTACCAGCGCGTCCTCGAGACGCTCCCGATCCCGACGTTCTTCATGAACAGCCTGATCGTGGCGGTCGCGGTCGGGCTTGCTCAACGTCCTGGTCGCCGCGATGGCCGCCTATCCCCTCGCGAAGATGCGGTTCCGCGGCCGCAGCACGATCTTCTACCTGCTCCTCGCGACGCTGATCGTGCCCGCGCAGCTGACCTACATCCCGAGCTTCATCCTGGCGGTCAACGTCTTCCAGTACTACGACACGCTGCCCGCGCTGATCTTCCCCAACCTCGTGAGCGCCTTCAACATCTTCCTGCTGCGACAGGCCTTCCGGGGCGTGCCCAACGACCTCACCGACGCCGCGCGCGTCGACGGCGCGGGGGAGTGGCGGATCTGGTGGTCGATCCTGTTGCCCATCGTCCGGCCGTCGCTGGCTGCGGTGGCGATCTTCACCTTCGTCACGTCCTGGAACGACTTCCTGTGGCCGTCGCTGATGCTCCACACGAAGGAGGGCCTGACGCTGCCGGTCGGGCTCGCGGCGTTGCAGAGCTTCTTCCAGTCCGACTTCCGCTCGATCGCGGCCGGGGTCACGATCACGGTCATCCCGATCCTGCTGTTCTTCATCCTCGTGCAGCGGTACTTCGTCCGCGGCCTCGCGGGCGCGGTCAAGGGGTGACCGACCGGGCGATCCTCGGGCGGGTCATGCTCGCGTTCGACGGCGAGACACTGCCGGACTGGGTCGCGGATCGGCTGGCCGAGGCGCCGGCCGCGGGGATGACCGTGTTCCGGCACTTCAACGTGCGGTCGCCGGGGCAGATGCGCGAGCTAACCGAGGCGTTCCAGCAGGCGGGGGCGGCGTCTGGTGGCGCGGTTGTTCAACGATCCGCGCCCGTCCCGATGCTCGTCGCGGCGGACCAGGAGGGCGGCCAGCTCCTGGCGCTCGGCGACGGCCCGACGGCGTTCGCCGGGAACATGGCGCTCGGCGCCGTCGGCGACGCGGTCCTCGCGGAACGGGTCGGCGAGGCCGTCGGACGCGAGGCCCGGGCGATGGGCGTCAACGTCGTCTACGCCCCGGTGATGGACGTGGCGACCAACCCGACCAACCCGGCCCTCGGGATCCGCTCGTTCGGCGACGACGCGGCCGAGGTCGGGCGACTCGGGGCGGCGTTGGTCCGCGGCTTGCAACGAGCGGGTGTGGCCTCGGGGATCAAGCACTTCCCGGGGCTTGGCGAGGCGGCCGTCGACACGCACCACGGCGTCGCGACCGTCGGCGGGTCGCGCGAGCGGATGACGACCGTGGAACTGGTGCCGTTCCGGGCCGGCATCGAGGCCGGCGCCCGGCTCGTCATGTCCGCGCACGTCGCCGCGCCGGCACTCGCCGATGGCTCGATGCGTCCGGCGACGCTCTCACGGGCCGTCATGACCGGCGTCCTCCGTTCGGAGCTCGGGTTCGATGGCGTCTCGATCACCGACGCGCTCGACATGGGTGCGATCGCCCAGGGTCCCGGCCAGGGGGCCGACATCATCGCCGCGGCCCAGGCCGGCGTTGATCTGTTCCTCTGCTCGCCGGACCGCGACGCCCTCGCCCGGATCGAAGGGACGCTGGTCGACGCCGCGGAACGAGGCCACATCGATGCCTCCGCCGTCGCGGCGTCGCTGGCGCGTGTCGACGGTCTGCGGCGGTGGCTGGGCTCGGTCGGCCCGACGCCGGACCTCGCGGTCGTCGGCTGCGCGGAGCATCGCGCGCTCTCTCGCGAGCTGGCGGAACGCTCGATGACGCTGGTCCGGGACGATGCGGGGCGGCTCCCGCTCCGGCTGCCCGCCGAGGCCACGATCCTCGCCGTCATGCCGACGCCGACCGACCTGACCCCGGCCGACACGTCGTCGGTCGTCGCGCCCGGGCTGGCCCGGGCCCTGCGGGCGAGGCACGGCCGGGTGGAGGAGCTCGTCGTGCCGATCGCGCCAGGCGGACGCGGACATCGCGGCCGCCCTGCAGCGTGCGCACGCCGCGGACTTCGTCGTCGTCGGGACGATCGATTCGGTGCGGCATCCGGGCCAGGCCGCGCTGGTCGACGCGCTGGCGGCGACCGGCACGCCGACGATCGCGGTCGCCCTGCGCACGCCGTGGGACGTCGCGACCTACCCGGGCGCCGTCACGGCCGCGTGCACCTACTCGATCCTGCCCGACTCGCTCGACGCGCTCGCCGCGGCGTTGTTCGGCGCGATCCCGTTCGCCGGCCGACTCCCGGTCGCGGTCGATGGCGTCGAGTCGCGGGTGCGACCATGACCGCGCGATGACCCTCCGCGACGAGATCCTCGAGCAGCCGGCGGCCGCGAGCCGATTCCTTGCGACGCAGTCGGCGTCCGTGGACGCGATCGCCGAGTCGATCCGCAGCCGCGAGATCGACCACGTCGTCATCGCCGCCCGCGGCTCCTCGGACCATGCCGCGATCTACGCGCAGTACGTGCTGGGCGTCCGGCACGGGCTCACGGTCGGGCTCGCGACGCCGTCGGTCGTGTCCGTGTACGGCGCCGAGCCGCGGCTGACGCGGACTCTCGTCCTGGCCATCAGCCAGTCGGGCGCGTCGCCGGACATCGTCGCGGTCGTGGACGCGGCCCGGCGCCAGGGCGCCCCGACCGTGGCCCTGACCAACGACCCGTCCTCCCCACTGGCCGAGCGTGCCGACTGGACGCTCGATCTCTCGGCCGGCCCGGAGCGGGCGATCGCGGCGACCAAGACGTACACCGCATCGCTTCTTGCCGTCGCGGCCCTGTCGGCGGCGCTCATGACGGACGCGGCCACGCGCGCCGCGGACCACGCGGCAGTGGCACGGATCCCGGACGCCCTCGCGGGGATGCTGGCCCTCGAACCGGAGATGGAGCGCATCGCGCGCGACCAGGCCGGTGCGGATCGGCTGCTCGTCATCGCCCGCGGCTTCGAATACGCCACCGCACGCGAGTGGGCGATCAAGATCAAGGAGCTTGCGCACGTCTTCGCGGACCCGTATTCCGCGGCGGACTTCCAGCACGGCCCGGTCGCGCTGGTGGAGCCTGGCGTGCCGGTCATCGCGATCGTGCGGGACGGCCCGACCGCGGCCGGGCTCATCGAACAGCTCGCGCGCCTGCGCGACGACCTCGACGCGCAGCTCGCGATCGTCTCGGACGTGCCCGCAGCCCTGGCCTCGGCGACCTGGCCCGTCGCGGTCGCTCCGCCGCCCGGCCGAGTGGCTCGCCCCGATCGCGACGATCGTCGCCGGCCAACTCCACGCGATGGCCCTGACGGTCGCGCGCGGCCTCGACCCGGACGCGCCCCGCAACATCCACAAGGTGACGCGGACCCGCTGACCGGCACCCTCGGGCGACGGCGGTCCGCCCCCGGACATCGCCGCACCAACCGGCGCCCGGGCGCACCGGAACATCCGAATCCGGTCTGGCGTCGAACACGAACGTGAGCGAGCCTTCCGAGAGGGCGCCTCTCATGACTCGCTCGGGCGAGCGGGTCTACTATTCGGTCGAGATACCTCCGCAAGAGGGCAGCGCGGATGCGAAGGCGTCGGTTGTGGTTGCGACGCATCGGTCGGGCGGCGGGCACGGTGACCATCGGTCTCCTGATCGGCTTCCTCGTGCCGACCATCTCGAATGACCTGTCGCCCCAGCCTGACATCCAGGCGAGCGTCCCCGAGTCGCCGCTCGCTCGCCAGTTCATCAATGCGTTCGCCGCCGACGACAAGGGCGCGCTCGACGCGCTGAAGGTGCGCTCCGACATCGAGCTCCGGGCGAGTCGCTTCCGCGCCGACTACGCCCGCGTCGACCCGCCGATCCATCTCGGCTCGTTCGTCGGCGGCGGGTACACGGTCCACGCGTACGGCATCCACGTGGTGCGTCGTGACGGCACGGAGGACACGATCAGCTGGCGCGTCGTGACGTCCGGCGGCCAGGTCGGCATCATCCTGCCGCCCAACCCGATCGAACCCGAATGAGCGACGACGTCCGCGACCCGCTCACGCCGGACCAGGCCGGGCCGAGTCGAGCCCGCCGAGTCGCCCGCCCCGGCTGAGCCGCTCGACCGAGCGGACGCGCTCGATATGGGCGACGCCCTGACGCCGCCGCCGGCGCCGACACTGTCCGACGAGGAGCTCATGGAGCTCGCGGCGAGTGCCCCGGTCCCGTCGTCGGACGAGATGGCGAGCATGGCGGCCGCGGCGGCCACGGCCCTGCCCCTCGCGGGCACGCACGGGGCACAGCTCCCGGACGCGATGGGCGACGAGCATGCCAGCGTCGCGACGGCGCCCGCCGTCCCGCATCGGGCGCCGGCGGTTGCGCATCAAGAGCTGGGGGATCCGCCTGGCCACGCTCCTCATCACTTTGGCGCTGTTCGCGGGCGGCCTCGCTCTCGGGGCGCTCGCCTTCGACCGCAGCCAGCCGCCGGCCCCGACCGTCGGCGACCCGTCGACCGGCGGCGTCGCCGCCCCCGCCGTCGTCAGGGAGCTCGCGGACGCCCTGGCCACGAACAACTCCGATTCGCTCCGCTCCGCGGTGAGCGGCGACCCGTACCGGCTGCTCGCCGGCGAGATCCAGAGCTGGAACATGCAGGGAGTGACGTCGGTGCAGACCCTCGCGACCATGCAGGACGGGCCACGGTCCGTCACCGAGATCATCATCACCGGCCGCACGGCGGCGGGTGACCCGCTGGTCTTCAACCTCGTCGTCCACGTGACGGACAACCAGATCGTGAACTTCCGATGAAGCGCCTGGGCCGCATGGGCTCGAACCTGACCTTCATCTGGAACAAGAACCTCTGGCGACTGCTCGCCGTCCTTGCCATCCTGACGGTCCTGATCGCGCTGAACGGCACGGTCATGGTCGTCTCGTCGTTCTTCTCGTTCCTGACGTCCGCGCCGGCACTCGCGATCCAGCTCGGGTTCGCGCTGGCCTTCGGCATCCTCCAGTTCGCCGGGATCATGTGGTTCCTGTCCCGACCGCGCAGGTACACGATCAAGCCCGACGACCCGCAGATCGGCATGTCCTTCGCGGACTACCGCGGCCAGCCGGACCTCCTGGAGCACGCCAAGGTCACGGTCGGCATCCTGCGCGGCGTCAAGGAGTTCGAGTCGCGCGGCGGCGAGATGCCCAAGGGCATGCTGCTGTCGGGCGCGCCGGGCACCGGCAAGACGTTCCTGGCCGCGGTCATCGCCGCCGAGGCGAACCTGCCCTTCATCTACATCGACGCGAGCTCGCTGCGCGGCATGTTCTGGGGCATGACCGAGCTCATGGTGATGAAGCTCTTCCGCGATGCGCGCGGCCTCGGCCGCAAGTACGCACAGCCCGGGCAGCGGGGCGCCTGCATCATGTTCATGGACGAGATCGACTCGATCGGCATGAACCGCGGCGGCCAGGGCGGCCAGGGCGGGATGATGATGGGCGGGATGATGATGGGCGGTGGGACCGGCCTCAACACCCTGCTCAACCAGATGGACTCGCTGTCCGATCACGTCGAGGATCGCTGGCGGCACAAGATCCTGCGCTGGTTCGGCATCGAGCGCGGGCCGGTCAAGAACAAGCCGCTCGTCTTCGTGATCGGTGCGACCAACCGGCCACAGGTCCTCGACCCGGCCCTGACCCGCCCGGGCCGGCTCGATCGCATCATCGAGGTCCACCGGCCCGACGCCGAGGGCCGGGTCGACATCATCGGGCACTACCTCGCTAAGAAGGCCCACGATCCGGACATCCCGATGGAGCTGCTCATCAACGACTCGATGGGCTGGACCCCGATCCAGATCAAGACGATCATCAACGAGGCGCTCATCCACGCCCACCAGGACGGCCGCGAGTACCTGACCTACAAGGACTGGCTCGATGCCGCCGACGAGCGTGCCTTGGGCCTCAAGCAGCCGATCCGGTCCTGGAACCTCACGGACCGGCGGGAGACGGCGTACCACGAGGCCGGACACGCGGTGGTCGCGCACTACCTGCGGCCGGAGCACCGGATCTCGAAGGCGACGATCATCCGGCGCGGCCATGCCCTTGGCTACGTCCAGCAGCGCCCGCGCGAGGAGCGGACCTCGCTCTATGCGAAGTCGATCGAGACCCAGATCATGACCTCGCTGGCCGGACACGTCGTCGAGAACCGGTTCCTCGACAAGCTCACGACCGGGCCGTCGAGCGACCTCAACTATGCGACCCAGGCAGCCGAGGACTACGTCGGATCGCTCGCGATGGGCCCGACGAAGCTCGTCATCCCGATGCAGCCGGGCTCGCCGCCGATCGGACCGGTGCTCGTCGGCGCCCACGAGCTCCTCGAGCAGCTCTACGAGGAGACCGAGCGACTGCTCCGCGAGAAGGAGCCGGCCGTCCACTACCTCGCCAAGGCGCTCATCGAGCGGGACGAGCTGATCGGCCAGGAGCTCGAGGAGGTCTTCGCCGAGATCGAGGCTGCCTACCCGTATCTGCGACGGCCGTTCGAGCGCAAGCTCCTCACGTTCCGTTCGTTCGCCGAGCCACGTGACCGGACGCCGACCGAGAGCTGGCAGCCGCCCGCCGCGACCGAGGAGGCGGCCGACGAGCCGGCGGCGGACGAGCCCGCGGCGGCCCGGCCGGGCGCCTGGGTCCCGCCGGCACGGGCATCGGCCGGGTCGGGCCGGACCGGGATGCCGCTCGACGTCCCGCCGCCGTGGGCCCATCCCTGACCGGATCCGGCCACCACAGCCGGGTGACCGGCGAACGCTGAAACGGCCTGACTGAAACCTTTTGGATGCGGGATGCCTCGATGAGGCATACCCCCCGTCTCGCATCCAGAGGTCGTTCATGCACGCCTGGTCCCGTTCGTCGCGCGCGTTCACCGGCACGCTCGTCGCCGTCGCCTCGGTCCTCCTCTCGCTCGGTTCGGTCGGGGTGGTCTCGGCCCATGACGAGCCGGTCACCGGCCCAGCGGCGCTGACCATCAGGATCGGCGCGAGCCTCGATCCGGCCACGGCGCGACTCGCCGCCGGTGACATCGTCGAGTGGGTCAACACCGACGACACGCGGCACCGGATGCGCTCGACGTCGGGCCCCGTCCGGTTCGACAGCGGCAACCTCGAGCGCGGCGAGGCGTTCCGGATCCGCGTCGTCGCGGGCACGTACGTCTACAGCGACCACCGCGACCGCGACCAGGCCTCGTACCACGGCCGGCTGGTCGTCTCGGCAACGGGGTCGGGCGTCACCTCGAGCGGCGATGCGGTCGCCGGCGGGGGCGAGGCCGGGCCTCCCAGCACGGCGCACGTGACGATCGCCGACCGGGCGTTCGGGCCTGCCGACATCGCGATCGCGCTGGGTGGCACCGTCGATTGGGTCAACCGCGACGACCGCGCGCACACGGTCACCGGAGGCGACGGCACGTTCGGCAGCTCGACCCTGGAGCCGGGCGCGACGTTCAAGGAGACATTCTCGACCGCGGGCTCGTTCGCGTACCTGTGCGCGATCCACCCCGAGATGCAGGGGACGATCCGGGTGGTCGCGGCCGCACCCGCGGCGGCCGCACCGGCCCCCGTGGCGCCCGACGGCGAGCCGGCGGCCGTGCTGCCGGGGTCGGCGTCGGAGGCTCCCGTCGACTCGCCGGCACCCGCGGCCGCGACGACGACGGATGTGCCCGCGAACGCCCCACCGGCGGACTCGGCCCAGGCGGCCGACGACGGCGCGTCCCCGGTCGCCGCCGCGACGGCGAGCGTCGGAAGCACGTCGGTCGATGGTCTCGCGCGCTGGCTGATCGTCGCGCTGCTGGTGACGATCGGGGTCGCGCTGTTCGCCCGGACCGTCCGGGGCTCGATCCGACCGGCCTAGAGTCCGCTGTAGGCGTGCAGGCCGCTGAACCAGAGCGAGCCCGAATAGGTCACGAGGACCATCCCGAACCCGACCACGAGCAGGAGTGCCGCCGGGCGACCGGCCCATGACCGCTGGTTGCGCGCGTGCAGGTAGACCGCATAGGTCAGCCACGTGACGAGCGCCGCGGTCTCCTTCGGGTCCCAGCCCCAGTAGCGGGACCAGGCGATCGAGGCCCACCACGAGCCGAGGATGATCATCGTCGCGAAGATCGGGAAGCCGATGATGACCGCCCGGTAGGCGACCTCGTCGAGGACCTTGTGCGACGGCAGCCACGTGAACCGGTCGCCCTGACCCTGGATGAGGTACGCGACGCCGGCCGCGAAGCTCGTCGCGAAGATCCCGTATGCGGTCACGGCCATGCCGACGTGGATGGTCAGCAGCGGCGCGTTCTGGAGAGCGGGCACGAGCGGCTTGATCTCGGACGGCAGGCTCGAGGCGTACAGGAGCATCGCGAGCGCGACGCCGGTCGGGATGAAGCCGATCGAGCGGATCGGGTAGCGGCGCTGCAGGAAGAGATAGCCGCCGACGATCGAGAACGCGAAGGCGACGCTGAACTCGAACATGTTGCCCCACGGCCCGCGCCCGACCACGATCGCGCGCGACAGCAACGAGAGGCCGAGGAAGACGCACGCCGTGGCCGTGATCCAGATCGCCGCCCGCGAGAGCGGGGTGGGGGAGGCGGCCGTGGTCGGGCCGGAGTTCGCCGCCCGGACCTGGCTGCTCACGAACGAGCCGGTGACGACGCCCGCGTAGGCCGGCTGGTTGGCGGTGACAAGCACCGGCAGGGTCCGCCGGCCGTTGGCGAGCATCACGGCGTGGCCGACATGCGCGGCGAACCCGATGGCGATCAGCAGCACGCCGATCGAGAAGAGCGTCGAGGAGAGGACTTCGAGGGTCATCGTGTCGATCGTCTGTGGTCACGCGGCAGCGGCCCCGCCCGGCCGCGGGCCGGACGTCCGGATCGCGATCGCCCGGCTCTTCACCTTGAGGACCAGGCCGCAGTTCGTGCAGGTGTCGATCTCCGCGTCACGGCCCAGGCCGCACATCGGGCACGTGACGGCGAGGAGCTCGCCCTCGCGCTCGCAGCGGATGACGCCCGACGGGTAGATGAGTCCGTGGCGCCGGCAGTGCGGCAGGCCGGGCGGGAAGATCGGGGCGCCGTCGGCGCCGATCTCGGCGAAGCGCGGACCCTCGGCGAACTCGACCTTGGTGCGTGGCTTGCGGACCTGGTAGACGAGCATGCCGAGCATCGTGAACGTGATGAACGGCGCGACCACCCCGAGAAGGATGATCAACGGCAGCAGGCCGATGAGCGCATTCCAGTCGGGGGTGACGAACAGCGCCGTGACTTCGAGGATCTTGGTCCAGATGTCTTCGAGGGCGTCGATGATCGTCACGCGCAAATCCTAGCAGCGAAGGCGGCTCAGCCGCGGTCTGATCCGGGGTGCCTTCCGCGGGTTGCCCTTCTTGACGGTGGCGCCGCGGCCAGGTTCCCAGCGCGGGCCGCCATCGTCGTCACCGTCGTCGGCGCCGGGTGGGCGGGGCGGCGCCGGCGGTCGCGGCTTGGTGGAGCGCGTCGACGTCCGGTCCAGGCGGCCGAGCAGCCACGACGGTCCGCGCCGTTCGAGCGCCCTTGAGCTGGAGGGCATAGCGGAGGTCGCGGTCGTCGGTGACCACCAGGATCGCGGCGGTGCCGTCCGCGCCGTCGGTCGCGCGCGTCTCGTCGACCAGTCCGAGCAGGACGTCGTCTGCGGTGCGGCCGCCGCTGTAGCGGACCCGCAGGCCCGAGGCGATCCGCTCACCGCGGAGACCAGGTTCCGACGGGCCATCGAAGACGACATCGATGGCGACCGAGGGCGGGACCACGCCGCGCAACCGCCCGATCAGCGCGCCGCGCGGTGCCGCGACCGTCGACTTCGAGAGCGCGTGCAGCAGGTTGGTCCCGTCGACGAGGAGCCACTCCGTGCTCGCGAGCGGGTCGGAGCTCTTGTAGGGCATGGGCTGCATCGTAGCGGTGATGCCTTCAGCGCCGAGCCCATGCCTGCTTCCTATGCACGATTCCGGCCGCGAGGTCGATCTCCGCCCGCTATGCCCGTCGGATGCATATGCATCCATTTGCAAGCGCGGCAGACCGGGCGTCCGCAATGCATCCATGGGCATAGATGGGAAAGGGCAAGCGGGCCGCCAAATCGTGCATAAACCCGGCCTCACGGTGCGGCCCGGGCGCGGCGCCTGAGCGGGGCGCTACGATCGGCGGGTGAGCCTGCTTCTGTTGGTCGATCTCGACGGCGTCGTCTATCGCGGCTCGGAGCCCGTGCCCGGCGTTGCCGACGTGCTCGCGGATCGCGCGGCCAGGGGCGACGACGTCGTCTACGTGACGAACAACTCGATGCACTACCGGACCGACTACGTCACCCGCCTCTCGAAGATGGGCGCGCCGGTCACGGCCGAGACCGTCGTCTCGTCGGCGCGGGCGACGGCCCTCCACATCGCCCATCACGAACCGTCGATCCGCCGGGTGCTCGTGCTCGGCGCCAGTGGCCTGGAGCGCGAGTTGCGCGACGTCGGACTCGACGTCGTCACCGCGGGCGCGGCCGCCACGCGCATGCACCAGGAGGGCATCGACGGACGCGCCGCGGCCGGCGACCCGGACGCGGTCGTGACCGGCCTCGATCCCAACCTGACCTACCTGCGGCTGGCGGCGGCCTGCGATTGCATCCGCGCCGGCGCCCGGTTCATCGCGACGAACCGCGATCCGGTCTACCCGACCGAGCGCGGCCTCCGACCCGGTGCGGGCAGCATCGCAGCCGCCGTGGAGGCCTCGACCGGGACGACCCCGCTCGTCATCGGCAAGCCCGGCTCCCACCTGCTCGAGCTCGCGGCGGAAGCGGTCGGACGCGACGTCAGGGAGGCCGTGATGATCGGCGACGCGATCCACAGCGACCTGGCCGCGGCCCGGGCCGTCGGGGCGCGCTGCATCCTCATGCTGACGGGGGTCACGACACGCGCGCAGATCGACGCGCTCTCGACCGACGACCGACCGACTGCGATCGCGTCGGATGCCGCCGCCCTGGCGGCTGCGCTCGAGGCCGTGTCGACCTGACTCGGCCGACTCGAGCCGTCGTCAGTGGCCCGGAGAGGGCCGCCCCAGCCGGTCGAGCATCCGCCGGAAGAGGCTCGGTGGCTCCGGATCCGGGACGCGGTCGTCCGGCGGGTCGGTGGGTTCGTCGTGGTACTCGTCGCTGAGCGTGCGCATCGGCACCGGGATCATCGACCCATCGGTCGGGCTGAGGAACGCGCCGGCGTTGCGCTCGGCATCGCGTTGGCTCATGTCGCTCCTTCGGACCGGCCGCGGCTGGGCGGCGATCCTCGGGTAACGCTGCGCCCGAACCTGCGGGCCGTCAAGCGCGGAACCGACCGCGCCGGGCCTAGCCGTGGAGCTCGGGGATCCGCGCCGCCCACGCATCGAATCCGGAGCGGATCGGCGTCAGGGTCGCGTCGTCGGCGAAGGCCACATCGAGCGCGGACCGATCGATCGCCCAGAGCTCCGGGAGTGTCAGACCGATCGCCTCGACCGCGTTGGCGTATTCCTCGGAGAGGGTGATATCCGAGACCGTCGTGTCATCCGTGTTGAGCGTCACCGGCACGCCGAGCCGATGCAGTCGCGCCAGTGGATGCTCGGAGACGCTCGGCACGATCCCGGCCTGCCAGTTCGAGGACGGACAGAGATCGAGGGGCACGCCGCGCGCCGTCAACTCGGCACAGAGGGCGGGGTCGTCGATGGCGCCCGGTCCGTGCGCGATACGCTCCGGACCCATCGCGAGGGCGCGCCGGACCTGCGCCGCACCGCCCCACTCCCCGGCGTGCAGGGTGATCCGCAGGCCACCGGCCCGTGCGGCCTCGAACGCGGCGGCATGGAGCGCCGGGTCCGGGAAGGCGGCCTCGGGGCCGGCCAGGTCCCAGCCGGTCAGCCCCTGGTCGCGGAACCGGACCGCGGTCTCGGCGAGCTCGAGGTTCGCGGCCGGGTCGTGCGAGCGAAGGGCGGTGCAGATGAGCCGGACCGCGGTCCCCGTGCGGGCCGCCGCGGCCGCGGCCGCGGCACAGACCGCGCCGATGCCGTCCGCCAGCGAGAGCCCGCGGGCGACGTGCAGGAGGGGGCCCCAGCGGATCTCGACGTAGCTGACGTTGTCGGCCGCCTTCGTCTCGACCAGTTCGGCCGTGATCCGCTCGAGTGCGTCGGCGTCCTGCATCAGGGCGATCGGCAGATCGAACGCGCGCAGCAGCTCGGCCTGGTCGCGGCACGGCATCGGTGCGATGAGCGCGCCGGACATGCCGGCCCATGTCTTTGGCGCGTCGATCCCGCGCGTGCCGGCCAGCTCGAGCGCGGTCGCGACCCGGAGCGAGCCGTCGAGGTGCAGGTGGAGCTCCGCCTTCGGCATCGCCTCGACGAGGCGGCGGAGCGGTTCGCCGGTGAGTGGCGCCCGGTCGGCGTCGGAAGGGTTCGTCATCCGCCGATGCTACGATTCCGCGGTCGTGTCCACCATCCTCGTCACGGGTGCCTCGGGATTCGTCGGGAGCTGGACCCTGCCGGCCCTCCTCGACGCCGGCCACCGCGTCGTCGCCCTCGTGCGCACGGGGACAGCCGGCGACCTCGTCCTGGAACGCCTGCCGGCCGCCTGGCGCGACCGCGTGGAACCGCGGATCGGCGACGTCACCAAGCCCCAGACCGTGGCCGCAGCATTGGCCGGAGCCGACGCCGTCCTCCATCTCGTCGCGATCCCGCGCGACTACCGGGGCGGCGCGGACCTGCGGTTCATTAACACCGAAGGGACGCGCGCCGTCGTCGAAGCGATGAAGGCGGCCGGCGTCGGCCGACTCGTCCACATGGGCGCGATGGGCGTCGTCGACGACCCGAGCCTCCATTACGCGAGCTCGAAGGCCAAGGCCGAGGCGCTGGTCGCGGCGTCCGGGCTCGAGTGGACGATCCTCAAGCCCTCGCTCCAGTTCGGGCAGGGCGACGGGTTCTTCAACATCATCGCGGACCTCGCCCGGCTGTCACCCGGCGTCATCCCGGTCCCGGGCAGCGGCGACAGCCGGTTCCAGCCGATCCACGTCGGCGATGTCGCGAAGGTGGCCGTGGCGTCGTTCGCCGACCCGACCACGGTCGGCGGCGCGTTCGAGCTCGGGGGGCCGCGCTACTGGACCTACCGCGAGATCACGCGCGAGGTCCTCGCGGCGATGGAGAAGCGCCGCGTCATCGTCCCGATGCCCGTGCCGATCATCCGGCTGGTGGCCGCGAGCGCCGAGGCCCTGCGGATCCCGTTCCCGGTCGCCACCGACCAGATCCGGCAACTGCGCCTCGACAACATCGGGCCGCTCGACGTCATCGCGCCACGCTTCGGGTTCGCGCCCCGCCCGATGGAAGGGGCTCTCGGCTACCTCCGGGCGAAGTCCCGTGATCAGCGCACCCGCGGAGACGTGTTCGCCGGAGCGGTCACGGGCGGCGGACGCGCGACCGGCGACGGGGTCGCACCCGCGTGACGGGCCCGGATCCGCTCGCGCCTGACCCGAAGCCGGGCCCGGTCGCGCGGCTCGAACCGGCCATCGCGTCCGCCAAGCCCGCGGCATCGGCGGTCATCTGGATCGTCGCCGCGATCGTCATCGCTCTCGGGGCCGCGGGTCTCGTGGCCGCGATGCAGCCCGGCCCGGACCGCCCGGTCGTGCCGGGCCTCGTCTACGAGAACGACGCCGCGGTCGCGGCGAAGCTCGATGCGGTCGAGGCGGACCTGCAGGACCTCGCCGACGACGTCGACGGCCTCGGTTCGCAGGCGCGAGGAGCCCTCGCCGCGATGATCAACGGCACGCCCGACACGGTCGATGCGGCGATCGCGCAGGGCGACGCGCTGCTGGCCGGGATCACGGCCAAGGCCAAGGCCATCCGGGCGGACCTCGCGGCCGTCCCGTTCGTCAACGACCCGGAGGCCGACCTCCACGTCTCACCGGAGATGCGGCAGCGATACGCGCGCCTCATCCCGGTGCCGGCCGCGACCGACGGCCTCGATGCTGCCTGGAGCCAGCTGACGGTCGGGGCCGCGGCGGCGGGCCGCCTCTCGGCCCAGCTTGCCGAGCACGACCGCCTGGTGGGCGTGGCCGCGGAACAGGGCCGGGCCGCGAAGTACAAGACCGCGATCGCGACCCTCGACCAGGCCGCCGCCTCGATCGCCGAGAGCCGGAAACTCCGTGACCGGATCCAGGCGTCGGTCGACGTGACGGTGCTCGACCAGTGGCTCGACCGCAACGAGGCATACGACAAGGCGCTTGCCGGCCTGTACAAGGCCCTGGCCTCGGTCGGCGGCAAGGTCACCACCAAGGTCCGCGAGGCGATCGACGCCGAGAAGGCGGCCCGGGCGCGCCTGCCACCCGATGCACGCGGTCTCGTGGTGATCATGGCCGACATCGGCCAGGGCAGCCTCAATCGCGCCGTCATCGCGATCGAGGGGGCCAAGGCGGACCTGGCCGACGCGCTCGAGCCCGTCGAGGAGCCGTCCGGGGCTCCCTCAGCGGCTCCTTCCGAGGCGCCCTGACCCGCCGACCGGCCGCGGGTACACTGCGCGCAGCCCATCGTGGATTCGAGTCGGGCGGGGGAGCTCGACCGCATACACGAACGTGTCGGAGGCCCGATCATCGTGCAGATCCGTGTCGTCAACGACCAGCCGTGGGATGTCGCCACGGACGTGCTGGTCATCCCGATCGTCGACGAGCCGGCGTTCGAGGGACCACTCGACGAGCTCGATCGTCGGCTTGGAGGCGAGCTGCGAGCGCTCGCCGCATTCGGTGAGCTCAAGGCCAAACGCTACGCGACCTCGCTGGCAGCTGCGGGCGAGATCGGGGCCGGACGGGTCCTGCTGATCGGCGCGGGCGATGCGGCCAAGCTGGACCGGGAGACGATCGTGCGGATCGGGGCCGCGGCCGAGCGCCGGCTCGGCGGCCGGACGGTCGGCCGGCTCGCGTTCTGGCTGGCGCCGCTGATCGACGCGGCCGGCGCGTCGACCGAGGCCGTCGCAGAGCTCGTCGCCCGCGGCGTGGTCGAAGGGTCATACGACCCCAAGTCGATCTATCTCGAGGCGGCGGAGGCCGCGCCGCCGGAGCTCGACGAGCTGATCCTGGTCGCGCCCGCCGATTCGGACAGCGAAGCGGTGACGGCGGCGGGCGAGCGCGGGGTGATCATCGCCGAGGGCGCGAACATGGCGCGCACCCTGTCCAACCGGGCGGCCAACGACATCAGCCCCGACGTCCTCGCCGACGAGGCTCGCCAGATCGCCAAGGACCACGGCCTGTGGATCGACGTCATCGACGAGGTGCGCGCCGCCGAACTCGGCATGGGCATGTTCCTCGCGGTCGGGCGCGGCAGCGACAACCCGCCGCGCATGATCGTCCTGCGCTCGGGCGGGGTCGGCGAGCGCGATGCGCTCGACCGCCATCTCGCCATCGTCGGCAAGGGCGTCTGCTTCGATTCGGGCGGCATCAGCATCAAGCCGGCCGACCGGATGGAAGAGATGAAGATGGACAAGATCGGTGCCTGCACCGTGATCGCGGCCATCGCGACCGTGGCCCGGCTGGCGCCCGGCACGCCGCTTCTGGCGATCGCCCCCGCGGTCGAGAACATGCCCGGGCCGCACTCGACCCGGCCGGGCGACGTCGTGCGCGCCCTCAACGGGAAGATGGTCGACATCACGAACACCGACGCCGAGGGCCGCTTGATCCTGGGCGACGCGATGACATACGCGGAGCAGCTCGGGGCGACCCACATCGTGGACGTGGCGACCCTGACCGGGGCGGTCGCCAGGGCGCTCGGGCACCTCGTGACCGGCGCGTTCGGACAGCCGCAGGGGTTCTACGACGACGTCATGGCGGCCGCGGACCTCGCGGGCGAGCGCTACTGGCAGCTCCCCCTGATCGACGACTACGTGCCCGACATGGACAGCTGGACCGGCGACCTCCAGAACGCCGGAAGTGCCGAGGGCTCGCTCGTGAAGAGCGGCCTGTTCCTGCGCGAGTTCGTGACGAAGCCGTGGGTCCACCTGGACATCGCCGGGACCGGCTATTACCGCAAGAACCTGCCGTTCGCGCCTCGCGGCGCGACCGGCGTGTCGCACGCGACGCTCGTCGAGCTGGCGCTGGCGGGCGCCAGCACCGACTGACGACCGCGGCCGGCATGCGGGCGCCCGCGGTCGTCGCGCGCAGGACGGCGTGAACCTCGGCGGCGTCGACATCGGGCCGCGCGAGGTCGTGGCGGTCCTGCTGGCCGTGATGGGCCTCGCCCTCGGTCTGGCCGCGGACCGGTTCGCGACCCGCTGGCCGGAACACGACGAGGAGCACCCGTCCGGGCGGATCCGCGACTGGCGGACCGCGGTGACCGCGCTGGTCGGCGCACTGGCGCTCGGGCTGCTGCCGCTGCGATTCTGGGGCGATCCCCTCGCGATGGCCCTGTTCGGGGCCTGGTTCGTCACCATGATCGTCGGGCTGGCGACGGACCTCGACCAGCGGCTGCTGCCGGACGAGCTGACCCTGCCGGTCATCCCGATCGCCCTCGTCTACGCCGTGAGCGGGCTGAACCCGCTCGTCGGCACGCACCTCGTCCTGGCGATCCTGGCCGCGGTGATCATCCCGCTCGTGCTGTACCTGCCCTCGATCCCGTTCGGAGCTGGTGCATTCGGGATCGGCGACGTCAAGCTGCTGGTCGGGGTGGGGCTGATGTCCGGCGGCGAGCGAGCCCTCGGCGGCGTCGTGTTCGGGTTGATCCTGGCCGGCGTGGTGCTCCTCGTGCTGCTGCTGACCCGCCGGATCGGCCGCCGCACGTACGTGCCGTTCGGGCCGTTCCTGATCGCCGGAGCGCTCTGGGCGGTGCTGATCCGGCCGTGATTCGAGGGCTGGCCCCTCGGTCCGGGTCCACCCCGGACCAACGTCAGGCTGGGTTGCGATGAGTGGTTGGCTAGACTTTCAGGGGTATGATGCCCCGCAAGCCGGTGTCGTCCAGCGGTCGAGTGCCCCGATTTGGACGGCGATGAACCGGCGGGCGTAGCCGTCAGACGCTGCGCGAGCCCCCAAGCTCGCCGACGACCACGGAGTTTGCTCGCACGATGACATCGCCTCAGTGATGGGCCGCCAGACAGACCGATCAGTCCCAGCGTTCGCGAACGGCTGGGATGGCGCGCGTGCGCGCCGCCGTCGGCCGTCACGCCAGCGGATCATCGCCTCGCTGATGCTCCTGCCCCTCGTGATGGGGCTCCTCGGTGCGCCGTCCTCCACGCCGATCGTGCGTGGCGACGAGCTGACCGACGCGCGGGACAAGCAGGCCCAGCTCGCGAAGGAAGTCAAGAAGCAGAAGGAGCAGGTCAAGGAGCTCAACGCGCTGCAGCGCGGGCTCGCGACCGAGATCTCCAACACGCGCAAGCAGCTGGCCGGCATCAACGCGGACCTCGGTGCGGTCCGCAAGAAGATCACGAAGATGGGCGCGGCGATCAACAAGGTCAAGGCCAAGTACGCCGACCTGGTCGCCCAGCTCGCCGCGATGGACCAGCAGCTGGTCGACATCACGGGCCAGGAGATCGTCAAGAAGAAGGACCTGCGCGAGCGCCAGGCGATGCTCGCGGAGCGGCTCCGGAGCGCGTACGACACCGACCGGACCTCGTTGCTCGAATCCTTCCTGTCGGGCGGGACGTTCACGGACCTCCTCACCGAGATGAGCGCGTACATCGACGTCGGCGAGCAGGACAAGGCCCTCGCCCAGCAGATCGCTCGCGACCAGGAGGCCCTGGCGGCACTGCACCAGAACGTCGCCGCCACGCGCGACCGGACCAACGTCCTGCGCCAGGAGACCGCCGACCAGAAGCGCTCCCTCGACGCCAGCCTCAAGGCTCTCAAGGCGGCCAAGGCCGAGCTGCGCAAGCTCGAGAAGGAGACGCAGCGGAACCTCGCGATCCAGCGCTCGACCTTCGCCAAGATCGCACGGAACAAGGCGGACGCGGCCAAGGCCCTCAAGGTCGCCGCGAAGGCCCAGCGACAGCTCGCCGCGAAGATTTCGGAGATCGTCCGACGACAGACCCGGGCGGGGCGGATCCCGTCCGAGTACAACGGGACGTTGGAGTGGCCGATGTCGGGCAACGTGACCCAGAACTTCGGGTGCACCGGGTTCTCGTGGGAGCCGCCGCAGGGCGACTGCGCGCACTTCCACTCGGGCATCGACATCGTGGCGCCGGCGGGCACGAAGGTCCGTGCCTCGGGCGATGGGGTCGTCGCCTACATCGGCTGGAACTACGCGGACGGCTCCGATCCGGCCTGGATCGTGATCGTCGCCCACAGCGACGACCTCCAGACGTGGTACGCCCACATGAAGCCTGCCTACCCGGGCGGCATCAAGGCCGGCAGTAGGGTCAGGTCGGGCCAGGTCATCGGCTACGAGGGCAACACCGGCCATTCGACCGGCGCCCACCTCCACTGGGCGGTCCGGTTCAAGGGCAACTTCGTCAACCCGCGCCTCTTCCTGTAGGCCGCCGACACGCTCCGCGTGTCACGAAACGTTCACACCGCGGCGCTGCCCCTGTTCACGGGGATGACGGCGGCCCGTGCTAGCATCCACCCAAGGTGACGCAACGGCGTCCAGACGCGGTGCCAGGGGAGGCGGGACGCGTGAAGCGAACGATGGCGGTCATCCTCGCAGGCGGCGAAGGGGAGAGGCTGTCCATCCTGTCGCAGGAGCGCGCCAAGCCGGCGGTGCCGTTCGGCGGCAAGTACCGGATCATCGACTTCACGCTCTCGAACTGCGTCAACTCCGAGATCGACAACGTCGTCGTCCTGACGCAGTACAACCCGCGCTCGCTCAATGACCACATCGGGCTGGGCCGGCCGTGGGACCTCGACCGCAACCGCGGCGGGGTGAAGCTGCTCCAGCCGTACATCGCGCGCGGCCGCGTGGCGGAGTGGTACCGCGGGACCGCCGACGCGGTGCTGCGCAACATCAACGTCCTCGAGCACGACCCCGGCGACACTGTGCTGGTCCTCGCGGGCGACCACATCTACAAGATGGATTACCAGCCGTTCCTCGCGGCCCATCGCCGCCACCGCGCCGACGTGACGATCGCGGTCCGCCGGGTGCCCCTCGCCGAGGCGTCGCGCATGGGCATCCTCGCGATGGACGAGCAGAACCGCGTCATCGAGTGGCAGGAGAAGCCCAAGCAGCCCAAGAGCGACCTCGCGTCGATGGGCGTCTACGTGTTCTCGAAGAAGGCCCTGCGCCGCTGGCTCACCGAGGACAACGTCGACTTCGGCCGCAACGTGATCCCGGCGATGATCGATGCCGGCGCCCGGGTCTTCGGCTACCACTACATGGGCTACTGGCAGGACGTCGGGACAATCCAGTCCTACTGGGAAGCGAACATGGCGCTCCTGGCCGACGACCCCGAGCTCGACCTCTACGACAAGGACTGGGTCATCCACACCCGGTCCGAGGAACGGGCGCCCGCCAAGGTCGGGCCCACCGCCCAGGTCCATCGCAGCCTGATCAGCCACGGCTGTGTCATCGACGGCACGGTCGTCAACTCGGTGCTGTCGCCGGGCGTGCGCGTGGGCGTCGGGGCGGTCGTGCGCGACTCGATCGTCATGTTCGACTCGGTCATCCGCTCCGGCGCGGTCGTCGACCGCTCGATCCTCGACAAGGAGGTCGTGGTCGGGCAGGGCGCGCTCGTCGGCGACGGCCCGTTCCCGGACCGCCCGAACAAGCAGGAGCCGGGCCGGCTGAACACCGGCATCACGGTCGTCGGCAAGCGGGCGGTGATCCCTCGCGGCGTGCGCATCGGTCGCAACGTCCGGGTCGCGGCCGACATCCGGAGCTCCGACTTCGTCGGCCGCGTGATCAAGAGCGGCGAGTCCGTCGAGCCACGACCCACCCCAAAGCGCCGCTCGACCGCCGCAAGAAAGCCCGTCGTCGTGACCGGCGAGGCCACCCGGCCTGCCGCGGCTGTCGTCGCCGGCGCCGGTCGCGGGAAGCAGGCGATCGGCGACCGCTGACCGGACCGGCCTGAGGGCCGTGTCGGGCCGTCGCGTCGCTCGGACGCCCCCCGGGTTCTCGGCTAGACTCCGCGGGCCATGCCATCCGCCGACCACGGCGCGCCCCTCGTGCGCCCGGCCGACGTCGAGCGATGGCTCGCCGAGCTTGGCCTGGAGGCGCTCGAGCGGGCCGATCGCGACGGGATCGCCTCCTGGGACCTCGTGCTCGACGGCCGCCGGCGCTTCGATCTCCGCGTCACCGTCATCCTCGATCCCGCGCTCGCGATCATCGCGTGGGCGCAGTACGCCCCGCCGATCAGCGACATGTTCCGCAAGTCGTACCGGAAGCTGCTGCGCTGGAACGACGAGTTCCCGTTCGCGAAATTCAGCGTCAGCGAGGACGAGCGCCCGCTGCTCGCGGTCGAGGTCCCGATCGCCGATGCGGACGCTGACCGGCTGGGTCTTGCGCTGGCACGGATCCTCGGCGTGGCGGACCAGCTGCTCGACGAGTCGAAGGGCTGGATCTGGATCGGCGGCCGCGTGCCCGACCAGAGCGGGCGGACGCCGCGCAACCCGGGCTTCCTCGCCCGGTACGAAGCCGAGCTGCCGGAGCTCCTGACGGGATGAGCGCATCGCGCCGGCCCGTCCCGTTCCTCCTTGCTCTCGTCGTCGCGATGGGCCTGCTGGCGGCGCCTGGCGTCGCCCCGGTCGCCGAGGTGCGGGCCGCCACGCCGGACCTCACGATCGTCAGCGAGGCCCGCTACGACGTCCAGCCGACGAAGCACCGCGTCCGGGTGACCCTGGCACTCACGCTCACGAACCGGCTCAAGGACACGGTCACGAAGCGCTACTACTTCGACAAGGCGTTCCTCGCCGTGCTGCCCGGGGTCTCGGGCTACTCGTTCACCTGGGCGGGCGCCGGGAACCCGACCATCCGCGAGACCAAGAAGACCAAGGACTACACGGTCCTCCAGCTCAATCTCGCGGGCCGGCTGTACAGCGGCAAGAGCGCGAACTACACGCTCCGCTTCTACCTCGCGGACAAGGGCGGCAAGGCGACGCGCGACATCCGGATCGGCGATTCGCTCGTGTCGTTCCCAGTGTGGGCGTTCGCCACCGACGACACGGCCGGCAGCTCGTCAACGGTCGTCTTCCCGGCCGGCTTCCAGGTGGAGGTGGAGCAGGGGGCCATTCCCGCTCCCACGACCGATTTCGACCGGGCGGACGATCTTCCGGACGGGCCGCCTCGACAAGCCGCTGACGTTCTTCGCGTTCCTCGTCGGCGATCGCCCAGGGGCCTACGCGACCCGGAGCCTCAGCCCGACCGTCCTCGGAAAGGCGGCCCCGCTCACCATCCGCTCCTGGCCGGACGACGCGGCGTGGGACAAGCGGGTCGGCGGCCTCGTCGAACGAGCGCTGCCGGTCCTCGGCGACGAGATCGGCCTGCCCTGGCCGCGCGAGGAGCCGCTCGTCGTGCAGGAGGCGGTCAGCCGCTCGACCGGTGGCTACGCCGGGCTCTTCGACCCGGAGGCGGGCCGCGTCGAGGTCGCCTACTACGCCACCGACTTCGTGGTGCTCCACGAGTCCGCGCACGGCTGGTTCAACGGGGCGCTGCTCGCCGATCGCTGGGCGAACGAGGCGTTCGCGTCCTACTACGGCCTCGAGGCGGCCGGCGTCCTCAAGGTCAAGGCGGTCGGTGACGTGCTGACCCCGGAGCTCGAGAAGGCCCGGATCCCGCTCAACGCGTGGGGTTCGGTGGGCCGCGAGACCGCGGCCACGGAGGACTACGCATACGCGGCCAGCCTCGCGCTCGCGCGGGCGATCGCGGAGCGGGCCGGCGGTCCGGACGCCCTCAAGGCCGTCTGGGCCGACGCGAGCGCCCGGGTCGGTGGGTACCAGCCGGCAGCCGGGACGCCCGTGGAGTCCGTGGACGCGCCGCCGGACTGGCGCGGGCTGCTCGACCTGCTGGAGGCGCGGACCGGCAAGTCGTTCGATGACCTGTGGCGCACGTGGGTCGCCCGGACCGAGGACCTGCCGCTGCTCGACGCCCGCCAGGCCGCACGAACGCGCTACGACGCCGTGGTCGCGCAGGCGGCCGACTGGCGGTTGCCCGCGCCGATCCGCGCCGCCATGCGAGCGTGGCAGTTCGAGGACGCGAGCTCGATGCTCGACCTCGCGAGCGGCGTGCTCGAGCAGCGCGCCGCAGTGGAATCCGCGGCCACGCTCGCGGGGCTCGAGCCGCCCGAGGCGCTCCGGACCGCGTTCGAGGGCGACGACGGCTTCGACGACGCGGTCGCCGAGGCCGACGCAGAGCTCCAGACGATCGAGCGCTACAAGGACGCCGTCGCGGTCCGCCCGATCGGCGGGGACCTGTTCCTGACGCTCGGGCTGTGGGACGAGGACCCCGAGGCCGACCTGACCGCGGCACGGGACGCGTTCGCGCGGGGCGACCTGTCGGCATCCGCCGCGTCTGCCGGCGAGGCCGCGGCAACGTGGTCGGACGCGGAGGGTCTCGGGAGGGGCCGCGTCGTCAGCCTCCTGGTGCTCGCGGTGGCGGCTCTGATGAGCCTGGTCCTGATCATGGTCTGGTGGCGCGGCCGGCACCGCCGTCGGCTGCACCGGATGCACGCGCATCGCATCAAGACGTCGGTCAAGCCGTGACGCGACCGGCCGTGGCCCTGCCGCCGGCAGGGGGCGGGCCGGGGGAACCATGCGCTACACTCGCCGCCACCTCGGAGCCGGAGTCGCCGGCCCACGGCCACGACCCGCGCGAGAGAGGAGCCGATCCCGACTGATGGGCCTGCAGCGTGCACGACCGTCGCACGAGATCCTCTCCGGCGACTCGGCCGACGTCTACTTCGCCCGCGCCGAGACCATCCTCGAGCGCGAGGGCCTCGATCCGGTCGTGACCATGGAGGTCTTCGCGCGCCAGCACGCGGTGCTGTGCGGGATCGACGAGGCGCGCAACCTGCTCGGCCACGTCCTGGCCACGGCCGACCCGGAGGTGACCCGCCTCGAGGCACTCGACGACGGCGACGTCATCGAGCCCAAGGAGGTCGTCCTCCGGATCCGTGCCCGGTACCGCGCATTCGGGCTGTACGAGACGGCGATGCTCGGGATGCTCGCCCAGTCGACCGGCTGGGCGACGGCCGCCCGCGAGTGCGTCGATGCCGCGGCCCCGGATCCGGTCATCAGCTTCGGGGCCCGCCACATCCACCCGGACATCACCGACGTCCTGGACTACGCGGCGATCGTCGGCGGGTGTGTCGGCGCGTCGACGCCCGCAGGCGCGCGACTGGCCGGTCTCGCGCCGACCGGCACGATGCCCCACTCGCTGGTCCTGATCTTCGGCGACACGGTCGAGGCGGCGCTCGCGTTCGACCGGCACATCGGCCCGGACGTGCCCCGGATCGTGCTCGTCGACACGTTCAAGGACGAGGCCGAGGAGGCGCTGCGGGTCGCTCACGCGCTCGGCGACCGCCTGTACGGCGTCCGGCTCGACACGCCCTCGGAGCGCGGCCGCGTGACCGCGGAGCTGGTCCACGAAGTCCGGGCCCGCCTCGACCAGGCCGGCTTCGACCACGTAAAGATCGTCGTCTCGGGCGGACTCAACCCCGATCGCATCGCCTACTTCAAGGACGCCGAGGCGCCGGTCGATTCGTACGCCGTCGGGTCCTACATCAGCGGCGCGACGCCGATCGACTTCACCGGCGACATCAAGGAGATCGACGGCAACCCGATCGCCAAGCGCGGCCGCATCCCGGGCCTGACCGACTCGCCGCGGCTCAAGCAGGTCGACCTCGCCGGCTGGCGCGAGGGCTAGCCGCGGCCTGGCGTCCGACGACATCGCGCGCGTTCCATGCCACCATCGACGCGTGCACGAGTCCGATCCACCTCGAACAGCCAGGCGATGACCACGAGAGCGCGTACGAGCTGTTCCAGCGCGGTCACGAGCTGCTCGATGGCCGCCACCACGCCCAGGCCGCCATCGTCCTGGAGCGGGCCGCCCGGCTCGAGCCCGGCAAGGCTTCGATCCTCGAGGCGCTCGGCCGGGCGTACTACAACTCCGGCCGCCACGAGCGCGCGCGGGTGACGTTCGAGGCGCTGCTCGAGATCGACCCGTCGGCCCACTACGCGCACTTCGCCCTCGGCCAGAGCCTCAAGCGGCTGGGACGGCGCGACGAGGCCGGCACGCATCTGCGACTCGCGGTCGCGCTGAGCCCCGAGACCGCGCTCTACCGCGACGCCCTCGCCCGGCTCGGTCCGTAGGCGGCGGCGCGACCAGGGCCTCAGCCGGTCGGCAGGACCCAGTGCGGCCACTCGATGGTCGGCTCGAAGCCGTGGCGCCGATAGAGGTTGGTGGCGCGCTCGTTCCCGGCCTCGACCGACAGCTCGATCCCGCCCGCGCCGCGGCGGCGCAGCTCGGTCACGCCCCAGCGCAGCAGCTCGCGCCCCAGGCCGCGGCCGCGCCAGGCGGGCAGCACGCCGACCAGCCCGATCTCCCCGGTCCTGACGCCTGGCTCGGGTTCGTCGACCCGGATCAGCGCGAACGCGACGGGCTCCGCCGTTTCCGCCGCCGACACCCGCAGGATCGCGCTCGGGTCGAAGTCGGGGGCGGCGTGGATGTGCTCGATGACCGGCAGCGTCCAGGTCATCGTCGTCGGATGGCCCTCGAACGTGGCGAGCATGAACCGCAGCCAGGCGTCGAGGTCCGCGTCGAGCGCGGGGTCGAAGGCCCGGATGGACGACATCGGCCGGGAAGGCGGGCGGCGGCACGGCCTGCGCGGCCGCGAGCTCGAACCGCCACAGGCTCGAGCGGTAGCGCAGGCCCATCGCCTCAGCGAAGGCCACCGAGCCCGGCAGGTGCGGCGGGACGTACAGCTGGAGATGGTCGTCGAGACCGCGTCGCCGCACGGCGTCGAGGGCGGCCCGGACCAGGCGCCGGCCGTGGCCGCGCCGGCGGCACGCGGGATCGACGGTCAGGTCGTCGTGGTGCGGCGTGCAGTAGCCGACGACACGGTCGTTCTCGAGCGCCACGACAGTCCCCTCGGGGTCGGGCACGATCCGGACCAGGCCCCGCTCGATGTCGGTGGCCGTGAAGCCCGGGATCGCATCGAGCGCCAGCGAGGCCTCCATGATCGAGCGGATCGCGGCCTCGTCGCCCGGCTCGAACGTCCGGACGCTCGATGTCACCGTGGCATGCGCCTCGAGCGCTCCACCCAGAAGAGGCCGACGATCGACTTCGCGTCGACGATCTCGCCTCGCTCGACCGCCGCGAGCGCCGCGTCGAACGGCATCCTCTCGAGCAGCAGTCGCTCGTCCTCATCGGGTCCGAGGCGGTCGCCGTGGGCAGGCGTCAGGTCCGTCGCGAGATAGAGGTACATGACCTCGGACGTGAAGCCCGGCGTCGTGTAGAAGCGGGTCAGGAACTGCCAGGTCCCGGCCCGCATGCCGGTCTCCTCCTCGAGCTCGCGTCGCGCCGCGATGGCCGGATCCTCTGTCGTGCCGTCGTCGCCGATCTCGAGCGTCCCCGCCGGCAGCTCCAGGAGCGCCTCGCCGACGGCGACCCGGTACTGGCGCACCAGCAGCACCCGATCCCGGTCGTCGATGGCCACGATCGTGACCGCGCCGGGGTGGCCGGCGATCTCGCGGGTGGCCCGGGAGCCGTCGGCTCGCTCGATCGTGTCGACCCGGAACGTCAGGTAGCGGCCCTGGTGGAGGACGCGCGACTCGACGATGCGCTCGACGAGATCGGCCCCGGAGGTGTTCTCCGGGGCCGTGTGATCGCGGTTGGGCGGATCGGCGCTCAGGCCGCGACCACCGCGACGTCCGGGGCGAGCGTCAGGCCGCTCTCCCCGTCGAACAGGTGCAGCTTCTCGAGCGGCAGGACGAGGTTGACGATGTCGCCGGGGCGGACGCGATGTTCCGAGCCGACGATCGCGACCACGTCCTGGTTGGCGGCGTTGATGTGCAGGAGCTCCTCGTTGCCGAGGTATTCGACGACGTCGGCGCGCGCCCGGAAGGCGCCGACGCCCGGGCTGGCCTCGCCGATGTCGAGATGCTCGGGGCGGAACCCGGCGATCAGGGTGTGACCCACCTTCGGCGTGGCCGCCTCGCGGTACCGGGAGGGGAGCGGGATCGACCATTCGGCCGGGCCGACGAGCCGCGCGCTGTCGCCGACGCCATCCATGTGGACCTCGACGAAGTTCATCGACGGGCTGCCGATGAAGCCGGCCACGAACCGGTTGATCGGGGTGTCGTAGAGGACCTGCGGGGTGCCGACCTGCTGGAGCAGGCCCTCGTTCATGACCGCGATCCGCTGGCCCATCGTCATCGCCTCGACCTGGTCGTGGGTGACGTAGACGACGGTCGTCTTGAGCCGCTGGTGCAGCCGTGCGATCTCGGCGCGCGTCTGGACGCGCAGCTTCGCGTCGAGGTTGGAGAGCGGCTCGTCCATCAGGAACACCGCGGGCTCGCGGACGATGGCGCGCCCGAGCGCGACGCGCTGGCGCTGGCCGCCGGAGAGCTCCTTTGGCTTGCGATCGAGGAGCTTGTCGAGCTGGATGGTCTCGGCGGCCTCCTTGACCCGGCGCTCGATCTCGGGCTTGG
This sequence comes from uncultured Chloroflexia bacterium, assembly GCA_963704775.1. Classification (GTDB taxonomy): domain Bacteria; phylum Chloroflexota; class Limnocylindria; order Limnocylindrales; family CSP1-4; genus SPCO01. The sequence continues at coordinate 1,948,801 of CAVPHR010000001.1, forward strand.
GGACCTTGCGCAGCTTGAGCCCGAACGCGAGGTTCTCGCGGACCGACATGTGCGGGTAGAGCGCATAGCTCTGGAACACCATCGCGATGTCGCGGTCCTTGGGCGGGACGTCGTTGACGACGCGGTCGCCGATGCGAAGGGTGCCGGTGCTGATCTCCTCGAGTCCGGCGATCATCCGCAGGCTGGTCGTCTTCCCGCAACCCGATGGCCCGACCAGGACCATGAACTCGCCGTCGCCGATCTCGAGGTCGAGATCCTTCACGGCCTGGAAGTCGCCGTACATCTTGTTGACGTGCTCGAACGTCACGGTCGCCATGCCACAGCCTCCACGCCCGACCGACCATCGCGGGCTCATGCATCCAGCCACCGAAGTGGAACGTGGACGAGCCCCGTACGTGGGCGGCTCAGGGTCTGCGGCATCGTACGGTCCCCGGCACCCAGACACAACCCTCGTCGAGTCATCGCACCGCCCATCGTGCGGCGACCCGTGCCATTCGGCCCCTCATCGCGCCGAGTGGCCCGTCAATACGGTCGCGATGGCCCGTAGCCCGGATCCACCTCAGCCCCGACTGTGGTCTCAGACAACCAAGCAGTAGAAGTCAGCGAGGAATGGGATCATGAACGGTCGACTGAAGGTTCTCGGCGTCGCGTTGGCAGTCCTGGGGCTCGCGTTCATCGCGGGTGGCGGGTTCGCCTACTACAAGACGAACCAGGGAGCCCAGGCACTCCAGGCGTTCAGCGCCGCGCAGAACGTCACCCTGAGCTACAACGATCAGGGCCAGCTCGTCGACCGCGGCGAGACCGCCGGCGCCGACAAGATCATGTCGCTCCTCGTCAACGACTGGGGCTTCACGGTCGACAAGAGCGAGCTCAACCCGAACGACCCGCTCGTCAACACGGCCAGCGAGTACATGTTCCAGATGGCCACGATCTCCTACCACACCCTCCACGGCGCCACGACCGTCACGTTCCCCGAGGACGTCGTCGTCGACGGCCAGGTCGTCCAGGCGGCCGGCACCTACGACTTCCAGAACGACGGGCGCTACTGGACCGGCTTCGACCGGACCAACCCGATCGAGGGTGCGGCTCGCGAGAAGCTGTGGACCGGTACAGCCCACGCGCTGATCGCCGAGCTCGGTGTCGGCAGCGTCACGGCCTCGGCTCTGCAGATGGGCCTCGGGATGGCGGCGATCCTCGCCGGCTTCGGCGGCACGCTCCTCCTCACCGGCCTCGGCCTGGTCTGGGCGACGCGCCCTGAGACCGAGAAGAGCAAGGTCGCGGTCCTCCGCCCGTCGGGCTCGATCGCCTAGCGGCCACCACCCGGGTCATCGACCCGGCACGAAACCTCGAAGGACGAGGGCTCTCGGAGCCCTCGTCCTTCTTCGTGTCTCGGATCCGGGGGTTCTGCTCAGCTGGCCTCCTCGAAGGCCTCCACGAACTGGGACTGGTAGAGGTCGTAGTAGAAGCCCTTCCGCGCGAGCAGCTCGTCGTGGGTGCCCTGCTCGACGATGTGGCCGTGATCCATCACCAGGATCGTGTCGGCGTCACGGATGGTCGAGAGCCGGTGGGCGATGACGAACGTCGTGCGGCCCTGCATCAGGCCGGCCATCGCGCGCTGGATGAGGACCTCGGTCCGGGTGTCGACGGAGCTGGTGGCCTCGTCGAGGATCAGGATCCGCGGGTCGGCGAGGAACGCGCGGGCGATCGTCAGGAGCTGCTTCTCCCCGGCCGACAGGTTCGTGGCCTCGTCGTCGATGACGGTCTCGTAGCCGTCCGGCAGGGTCCGCACGAAGTGGTCGACGTGGGCGGCCTCGGCCGCGGCGGTCAGCTCTTCATCGGTGGCGTTCTCGCGCCCGTAGGCGATGTTCTCGCGGATCGTGCCGTGGAACAGCCACGTGTCCTGGAGGACCATCCCGAACGTCCGGCGGAGCTCGTCGCGGGTCAGCTCGCGGGTGTCGATACCGTCGATGGTGATCCGGCCGCCGTCGAGCTCGTAGAAGCGCATGAGCAGGTTGACGAGGGTGGTCTTGCCGGCGCCGGTCGGCCCGACGATCGCGACCGTGTCGCCGGCCGCCACCGCGAGGTCCATGTCGTCGATGAGCGGCACCGTCCGGCTCGTATCGGAACGACACGTCCTCGAAGCCGACCGCGCCCTCGGTGCCGGCGATCGTCGCCGGCGCGACGGGGTCGGGGATCTCCTCGGCCTCGTCGAGCAGCTCGAAGACGCGCTCGGCCGAGGCCGCCGCGGACTGCAGCACGTTGACGATGCTCGCGGTCTGGATGATCGGGAACGTGAACTGGCGCGAGTACTGGATGAACGCCACGATGTCGCCGATGCTCTGCTGTCCGCTGGCGACGCGCAGGCCGCCGATGACCGCGATCAGCACGTAGTTCAGGTTCGAGATGAGGGTCATCGCGGGCTGGATGATCCCGGAGATGAACTGCGCCCGGTAGCTCGCCTGGTAGAGCCGGTCGTTCTCGGCGTCGAAGGTCGCGATCGCCTCGCGCTGGCGGCCGAACAGCTTCACGATCGCGTGCCCCGTGTGCATCTCCTCGACGTGGCCGTTGAGCGTGCCGGTCGAGGCCCACTGGGCGACGAACTGCGGCTGCGACCGCCGGATGATGAGGGCGACCACGATGAGCGACACCGGGACCGCCAGCAGGGAGATCAAAGCGAGGATCGGACTGATCGTGAGCATCATGATCAGCACGCCCGACGATGGTCAGGAGTGACGTGATGAGCTGGGTCAGGCTCTGCTGGAGCGACTGGCCGATGTTGTCGATGTCGTTCGTGACCCGGCTCAGGACGTCGCCGCGCGGGTGGCTGTCGAAGTAGCGGAGCGGCATCCGGGCGAGCTTGCGGTCGGTCTCCTGGCGGAGGCGATAGACCGTCCGCTGCGTGACCCCGGTCATGATGTAGCCCTGCATCCAGGCGAACAGCGAGCTCAGCAGGTAGATGACCACGAGGATCACGACCAGTCGGCCGAGCTCGGCGAAGTCGATGCCGACGCCCGGCGTGATCGGCAGGCTCGCGACGAGATCCGGCGAGCTGGTCCTGGCCCGCCGTTCGCAGCCCGGCGACGACCTGGTCCTTGGTGGCCCCGGCCGGGAACTGGGCGCCGACCGCGCCCGTGAAGATGACGTTCGTGGCCTCGCCGAGGAGCTTCGGCCCGAGCACGACGAACGTCACGCTGACGATCGCGAGCAGGACCACGACGACGATGAGCGGCCGCTCTGGGCCCAGCTGGGCGAACAACCTGCGCATCGCGCCGCGGAAGTCCTTCGAACGGCCGACCGGCAGGCCCATGCCCATCATGCCCGGGCCGCGCCCGCCCGGTCCGCCCGGACGACCCGGCGGCGGTGCGCCGGCGCCCGGCGCTGCTCGCGCCTTGTCCCCCCGCGCCCGGTCGTGCGGTCATGACGCCGCCTCGTCGTGGGAGAGCTGGGAGTAGACGATCTCCTGGTAGGTCTCGTTCGTCCGCAGCAGCTCGTCGTGCGTGCCGCTCCCGACGACCTGCCCGGCGTCGAGAACGATGATCCGGTCGGCGTTGCGGATCGTCCCGACCCGCTGCGCCACGATGATCACGGTCAGGTCGGCGAGCTCCTTCGCGAGCGCGGCCCGCAGGCGGGCGTCCGTGCTGAAGTCGAGTGCCGAGAAGCTGTCGTCGAAGACGATGATCGGGGCGCGCTTCACGAGCGCCCGGGCGATCGCCAGGCGCTGGCGCTGGCCACCCGACACGTTCGTGCCGCCCTGGGTGATCGGGGCCTCGAGGCCGCCCTCCATGGCCTCGACGAAGTCGCGTCCCTGGGCGATCTCGAGCGCCCGCCACAGGTCGTCGTCCGTGGCCGACTCGTCACCGAAACGCAGGTTCGATGCGACGGTCCCGCTGAACAGGAAGGCTTTCTGGGGGATGAACCCGATGCGGTCCCAGAGGACCTCGCGGTCGAGCGCCCGGACGTCGACGCCGTCGACGAGGACGGCGCCCTCGCTCGCGTCGTACAGCCGCGGGATCAGGTTGACGAGCGTCGTCTTGCCGCTGCCGGTGCTGCCGATGATGGCCGTGGTCTCGCCGGGCTTCGCCTGGAACGAGACGGCATGCAGGACAGCCTGCTCGGCGCCGGGGTAGCGGAACTCGACGTCGCGGAACTCCACCAGGCCTGGTCGAACGACGATCGGAAAGGGGATCGGCTCGGTCGGGTCGACGATGGCCGGCTCGGTCCGCAGGACCTCCTGGATCCGCCCGGAGGACACGGTCGCGCGCGGAACGAGGATGAACATGAACACCGCGGTCAGGACCGCGAACAGGATCTGGGCGAGGTACTGGAGGTAGGCCGTCAGCGCGCCGATCTGCAGATCGCCGGATTCGACGCGGAGCGCACCGAACCAGATCACCGCGACCGTCGAGAGGTTGAAGATCGCGGTCATCGTCGGGATGGTCACCGCGAACAACCGGTTCACCTTGATCGAGGTGTCGAACAGATCGCGGTTGGCGACGTCGAACCGCTCTTCCTCGTGCCGGGTCTGCACGAAGGCACGGATCACGCGCACGCCGGCGAGCGTCTCGCGCATGACCTGGTTGATCCGGTCGAGCTTGGTCTGGACGAGCCGGAACAGGGGGATCGCCCGGGACATGACGATCCCGATCACGGCCGCCATCAGCGGCAGGATCACGAGCAGGAGCCCGGACAGGGGGACGTCGGTGCGGAGGGCCATGATGATCCCGCCGACGATCAGGATCGGGGCCGAGATGATGACCGTCAGGCCGAAGAACACGAGGATCTGGACCTGCTGGACGTCGTTCGTGTTGCGGGTGATCAGCGATGCTGCGCCAAAGGTGTTGACCTCGACCTGCGAGAAGGTCTCGACCTTCGTGAAGATGGCGCTGCGCAGGTCCCGTCCGAAGCCCATCGCGACGCGGGCGCCGAAGAAGACCGCGAGCACCGACGCGATGGCGAGGATGACGGTCACGCCGAGCATCAGGGCACCGGTTCGGATGATGTAGTCCGTGTCGCCCTTGGTGACCCCCTGGTCGATGATGTCGGCGTTCAGGTCGGGCAGCGTCAGGTTGCCGATCGCACCGATGAGCAGCAGGATCATCACCAGGACGAGCTGGCCGGCGTAGGGCCGCAGGTAGGTCCGGAAGAGGGAGATCATCTTCTCGGCGCCCGTCTGCGCTGCGGCCTCGGCGGTCATCGCGGCGCTCGCGGCGCGGGTCGCGCGCAGGCCGATCAGCAGGCTCTCCAGTTCGTCCTCGGTCAGTCGCTCGAGCATCGCCGAGACGTGCGCCCGTCGATGCTCGTCGATCGTCTTGAACACGTCGCCGCCCGTGTCGGTGACGTGGACCTGCACGACCCGCCGATCCGATGCGCTGTGGCGTCGTTCGACCAGGCCGCGCTGCTCCATCCGGTCGACGATGCCCGTGGCGCTTGCGACCGACACGTCGAGGGCGTCCGCCAGGCGGCTCATCGGGAGCGGGCCCTCGGTCTCGAGCGTGGTCAGGACGTGCAGATGGACCAGGCTCAACGACCCGCGCAGCCACGCCTTGAACGCCCCGACCCGCTCGCGCGGATCCCAGCGAAGCATGATCCCGAGCAGCTCATCGACGCGCTCCTGGCGCGATGGGCGACTCCGTGGCTGACGTGGCACTTGGCGCGGACCTCGTGGTCGTGTTGATAGTCAATGTGACATTGATAATCTACACGGCCCATATGACTTTGGCAAGTGGCTGAGCCGCGGCCGTACGACCGCGACGGGCGTGTGGTAGATATGGCCCATGGGTGATCGCCTCGCCGGCCGAGTCATCGTCGTCACGGGCGCCAGCGGCATCGCCGCCGCGGGAGCTCGCCGGTTCGCGGCCGAGGGCGCGGGCGTCGGCATCGTGTCACGCGACGCGGCCAGGACCGAGTCCCTCGCGACGTCGATCGCCGACGCCGGCGGCCGCGTCGAGTGGGCAGCGGCGGATCTCCGGGATGAGGCGGCCACGGTCGCCGCGTTCGAGGCGTTGCGCGCGGCGTTCGGCCGGTTCGACGGGCTGTTCGCGGTCGCCGGCCGATCCGGCCGGAAGTTCGGCGACGGACCGATCCACGAGATCCCGCTGGAGGGCTGGCAGGAGACCCTCGAGATGAACGGCACGCCTGCGTTCCTGGCCGCCCGCGAGGCCGTGCGGGCGATGCTCGACGGCCCGGCCCGCGACGGGGGAGGACGGGGCTCCATCGTTCTCGTCAGCAGCGTGCTGGCCAGCCATCCGTCCCCGCGTCTGTTCGCGACCCACGCCTACGCCGCCATCAAGGGCGCCGAGGTCGCGCTGGCGAGGACGATGGCCGCCTACTACGCCCCGCAGGGGATCCGGGTCAATGCCATCGAGCCCGGGCTGGTCGCGACGCCGATGTCCGCGCGGGCGTCGTCGGATCCGTTGACGTCGGCCTATGCCGCGGCCAAGCAGCCACTCGCCGGCGGGTTCCTCGACGCCGAGGCGATCGCCGACGCGGCCCTCTTCCTGCTGTCGGACGAGGCGGGCCAGATCACCGGCCAGTCCCTCGCCGTCGACGGCGGCTGGAGCGTCACCGAAGCGTCGGGCTGACGACGCCCCGGGCCGCCGAGGTTGTCTAGACATTCTTGCTCGTGCCTGCCATCATCGGGGCATGACTTCCCTGACGATCGAGGACCTGACGTACGAGCGGGTCGCCAAGACCATCGACCACTCGCTGCTGCGACCCGAACTGACGCTCGACGAGGTGCGCGAAGGCTGCGCCGTGGCGGCGCGCTACGAGGTCGCGTCGGTGTGCTGTCGCCCGACCGACGTGGCGCTCTGCCGCGACCTGCTGGCCGGGTCCGACGTCCTCGTCGGGAACGGTCATCGGGTTCCCGCATGGATCGACATCGCACCGAGACGAAGGTCTTCGAGTCGGTCCGGGCGATCGGCGACGGCGCGACCGAGCTCGACATGGTCATCAACATCGGCTGGCTGCGCTCCGGCGAGGATGAGCGCGTCGAGGCCGACATCCGGGCAGTGACCGACGTCGCCCACGCCGCCCGCGCCATCGTGAAGGTCATCCTCGAGAACGCGTACCTGACCAAGGACGAGATCGTCCGCGGGTGCCAGGCGGTCGAGCGCGCGGGCGCCGAGTACGTCAAGACCTCGACCGGGTTCGCGCCGTCCGGCGCCACGCTCGAGGACCTGCGTCTGATGCGCGCAAGCGTTTCGCCGCACGTCAAGGTCAAGGCGGCCGGTGGCGTCCGGACGCTCGACGCGCTGATCGACGTGATGGACGCCGGCGCCGACCGCTGCGGCGCGACGCGCACGGCCGAGATGCTCGACGAGTTCCGGGCGCGCAAGGCGGCCGCGGGCGGCTCGACGGCCTAGACGGCCTCGGCGCCGGCGAGGGCGGCCCCGATCCCGCCAGCCAGGGGGCCCAGCTCCGCGAGGACGATGTCGATCCGCTCGGGCGGCAGCATCCGCGCGTGCTCGTGGACCCGGGCACGCAGCGGGACCATGATGATGTCGCCCGCCGCGGACATGCCGCCGCCGACCACGACCCGATCGGGCGCGAGGACGTTCACGACGTTGGCGACCGCGATGCCCAACGCGCGGGTCGCCTGCTCCACGGCGGCGACGCAGCGCTCGTCGCCCGCGGCCGCGCCCGCGAAGACCTCCTCCACGCTGGCCTTGCCGGCTGCAGTCGTGATGGCCTTGGCCTGGGCGAGGGCCTCGGCGCAGCCGCGGTTGCCGCAGCCGCACATCGGTCCGTCCTCGAGCACGGTCTGGTGGCCGATCTCGCCCCCGGTCCCCGTTCCGAGATGCAGCTTGCCGTCGATGATCAGCCCGCCCCCGATCCCGGTCCCGAGGGTCACGAGCGCCATGGTCCGGGCGCCCCGGCCGGCGCCCATCCGAGACTCCGCGAGGGTGTGCGCTCGCGCGTCGTTGATGAACACGACCGGCCGCCCGAGGCCGGCCTCGAGGCGGGCCTTGAACGGGTAGCCGGTCCACGGCCCCGGGAAGTTCGGGAAGAGGCGGATGACGCCGGTCTCGCGCTCGAACAGGCCGGGGACGCCGATGCCGATCGTCGCGATCGGCCCGTGCACCGCGATCGCATTCAGGCCGGCCTCGACCATGACCGCGGCGACGCCGTCCGGCCCGCGTTCGGCCTGGGTCGGGACCGTGTCGCTCGCGAGGAGTGTCGGGACGGCGCCGTCCGCGTCGGACCACTCGAGGATGGCCACCTTGAGGTTGGTCCCGCCGAGGTCAAGGCCGAGATGGCGACTCGTCGTCACGACACCTCCGCGTGGTCGCCGCGCTGGAGAACGGCCTCGAACTCGTAGCGTTCCGCGGCGTACAGGGTCTCCGTGTGCTCGATCGGGATGCCGTCCTGATCGTCGATCGTGCGTCGCTCGCTCAGCACGACGCCGTCGGGACCGAGGCCGAGCAGGCTGCGCTCGATGTCGGTGGCCGGGCGTGCGGACACGCGCGCCTGGGCCCGGGTCGGGATCCGGCCGAGGCGCTCGAAGGCGTCGTGCAGGGAGCCACCCGCCAGGTCGTCCTCGAGGATGCCGGCGCAGGTCGGCGGGGCGACGACCCGCTCGATCGCCATCGGGAGATCGTCGGCGAGACGCAGTCGCTCGACGACGACGGCCCGGCTGCCGGCGGGGAGGTGGAGCGCGGCGCGATCTTCGGGGCTCGGGTCGATCCAGCCGGCGTGGAGCATCCGCGAGGACGCCCGCAGTCCGCGTCGTCGCATGCTCTCGGTGAACGAGAGCGGGGACCCCAGGAGCCGGGCCACGACGCGGGGGGCCGTGAACGTGCCCTCGCCGCGGCGCCGGACGAGCAGCCGCTCGTTGGCCAGGAGCTGGACGGCCTGGCGGACCGTCATCCGGCTGACCCCGAAGCGCTCGCACAGCTCGGCCTCGGACGGCAGCCGGTCGCCGGGTCGGGAGGCCGCGATGAGGCGGCGCAGGTAGTCGGCGATCTCGAGGTAACGCGGGGTCACGGCAGGCGTCATCGCGTCCATGTTGACGGAGTCTCCGGGGCGTGCCTAGGATGGCACACCTGTCTAGACATCTTGACGGGTCGTCCGCCCGACCCACGGGCGCGACCGGGGAGGACCGCTTGAGCATCGCCGGCGCATGGCTCTCCGAGGCCCGGCGGGTCCTCGACCGCATCGAAGCCACCCAGATGCCCGCGATCGCGGAGGCCGCGACGCTGTGCGCACGCGCGATCGGCGACGGCGGGCTCGTCCACCTCTTCGGGACCGGGCATTCGCGGATCCCGCTCGAGGAGATGTTCCCGCGCTACGGCTCGTACCCCGGGTTCCACCCGATCGCCGAGCTCTCGATGACGTTCCACACCCAGGTCGTCGGCGCAAACGGCCAGCGCCAGGCGATGTTCATCGAGCGGACCGAGGGGCTCGCCGAGGTCATCCTCGCCAACTTCCAGTTCGGCCCGACCGACGTGATGCTCATCTTCTCGGCGTCGGGCCTGACGGCCGTGCCGATCGAGATGGCCATCGGCGCCCGGGCCCGCGGCCTGCCGGTCGTGGCGGTGACATCGGTCGCGCAGTCGATGGCCGGCACGCCCGACCACCCGAGCGGGACCCGTCTCCTCGACCATGCCGACATCGTCATCGACCTGTGCACCCCGGCCGGCGACGCGCTCGTCCGGCTGCCCGGCCTGGACACGCCCATCGGCCCGGGCTCGACCGTCGCGAATGCCACGATCGTCAACGAGCTCAAGGTCCAGACGGCGGCGATCCTGCTCGAGCAGGGGGCGCTGCCGCCCGTCCTCACGAGCGGGGCGGTCGTCGGGGCGGAGCGCTCGGCGGAGCTGTTCGAGGCCGCCTACCGCGAGCATGCCCGGCGAGTCGCCCGGTCCCTGGCCGGCGCGGCGCCGGCTGGAGGCGAGGGGGCGACCTGAGCGACGCGAATCCTCCGTCGCCGTGCGCATCTATCATCATCGAGCATCGATGACACGGAGGACCTGGTTCTGACGGCTCGGGACGCGATGGAGGACTCGCCGTGGGCGTGACAGAGGAGATCCTCGGCCAGTTCCTGGGAGACGAGACCTTCCCGATCAGCTGGGACTCCGAGGTCGAGAAGGACTTCTTCTGGGTCTACGACGACCTGCACATCCCGCACCCGGTCAGCCCGATGTTCTTCGATATCGGTGGCTGGTGGCTCAGCTGCGACCACATGTTCCGCCGCTTCGGGACGCCGTTCGCGGTCGACTGGCTGGCCAAGAACGTCAACGGCTACGTCTACACGACGGCGATCCCGGCCGACCCGGACCTCCGGATCGAGGGGACCGAGTACAGCTCGCGCTACGGCGCACGGGTGCCGCGCGACGCGACGTTCGCGACGACGATGGGCGCGTACCTTGATGTGGTCCTGCCGGTCTACGGCCGCGACTTCGCGGACTGGTGGCGCGACCGCCTCCGCCCGGAGATGGAGCGCAACTTCACGTTCCTCGAGGGGCGCCTCGATGCCGCCGACGCGATGGACCTGGCCGATGCCGCCTGCCTGCTCGAGGATGCGATCGACATCCACGATCGCCACTGGAAGATCCACTGGATGCTCAACTTCGCCCAGCTGTCGGCGACGCTGGACCTGCGCGCGGTGATGGAGAAGACGCGCGGTGCGGTCGACGAGGAGCTGCTGGGGCGCCTCCAGAACTCGGCCTCGGACCGGAACTGGGATTCCATCGAGGCCTTGTGGCGGATGAAGAACGAGGTCCGCGACGACCCGGAGCTCCGAGCGGCCTTCACCCCGGAGGACACCGACGAGATCGCCCGGACATTGCAAGGGAGCGAGCGCGGCCGCCGGTTCATCGCCGAGCGCGTCGAGCCGTATCAGCGCGAGTTCGGCTGGCATGCCGTCTGGAGCCACGAGTTCATCTTCCCGACGGTCCGCGAGCACATGGAGCCGGTCCTCGAACTCGTGCGCGGCTACCTGACGAACGACTACGACTTCCCGAGCGCGATCGAGGCCATGCGCCGCGACATCGCCGCCGCGTCCGAGGAGATCCTCGAGGGACTGACCGGCGACGCGCTCGAGGCCATGCGAGCGGCCAACGCCATCAACCTGCGGATGGCGCCGCTCACGCCCGATCACCACTTCTACATCGACCAGGGCGCGAACGCGCACCTCCGCCTCGTCCTGCTGGTGGTCGGTCGGAAGCTCGTCGATGCCGGGCGCCTGGACCGGCCCGATGACGTGCTGTTCCTCCGCTACAACGAGTTGCGGAGCCTCATCGGAAGCCCCGACTCGCTCGACGCACGGGGGGTCGTCGCCGGCCGCCGCGCCGAACGCGAGGCGGCCCTGCGCGTCCATCCGCGCGACTGGGTCGGCACCGTGACGCCGTCACAGCTCGCGTTCCCGTACCTCGTCAACTGGGGCTACCCGGATCGCTTCTACCAGCGCCAGTCCGAGGACACCAGCCTCATCACCGGCCTCGGGGCGTCGCCCGGCGTCGTCGAGGGCATCGCCCGGGTCGTACGGACCGTGGACGACTTCGACGACGTCCGCGAGGGCGACATCCTCGTCTGCCAGATGACAAATCCGGCCTGGGTGGTCCTGTTCACGAAGATCGGCGGCCTGGTGACCGACACCGGCGGCACGACATCACATCCCGCGGTCCTCGCCCGCGAGTTCGGGATCCCCGCGGTCATCGGCACGTCCGTCGCGACGAGCCGGATCGCGACCGGTGACCGCATCACGATCGACGGCACGGCCGGGCGCGTGGAGATCCTTGCCCGCGCTTCGGCGGGCGAGACGACGAGCGCCGCCACCGCGATCGGGAGCTGAACGGCATGGCCCGGCCGCGACGACGGCGGTCGTAGGCGGCGATGCGCCCGTTCGCGTACGAGCGACCCACCCGCCTCGCCGATGCCGTCGCGCTGCTCGCGGAGCACGGCCCCGATGCACGCCTCCTGGCGGGCGGCACGGACCTGATCATCCGGCTGCGCGACGGCTCGATCGCGCCCCGGTTCGTCGTCGACGTCAAGCGGATCGGCGAGCTCGACGACACGATCAGCGAGGTGGACGGCGCGGTTGCGGATCGGCGCGCGGACCGTCATGACGGCCATCGCCGCGGACGAGCGGGTAAGACGCGACTACCCGGCCCTGGCCGAGGCCGCCTCGGTCGTGGGATCAGTCCAGATCCGCAACCGCGCGACGCTGGCGGGCAACATCTGCAACGCGTCCCCCGCGGCCGACACCGCGCCCGCGCTCCTCGTCTACGGCGCACGTGTCGTCGTGGCCGGTCCGGCCGGCACCCGGACCATCCCGATCGACGACGTCTTCGTCCGGTCCGGCGTCACGACGCTCGAGCGCGGTGAGCTCCTGCTGGCGGTGGAGCTGCCGCGGCCGCAGGGTCCGCGCGGCTCGGTCCATCTTCGCAGGACCCGCCGTCGCGGCCACGACCTCGCATCGGTGACGCTGACCTGCGCCGTCACCCCGGACGGGGTCGCGCGGCTCGCGTACGGCAGCCTCGGTCCGCGGCCGTTGCTCGTGACCGACGAGACGGGCGTCCTCGCCGATGCGGCGGCCCCGGGACGCGATCGCATGGCGCGCCTCGAGACCCTGTTCGCCGACGCTAGCCCGTCGGCCCGATCGATGCGCGCCAGCCCCGAATACCGCTTGGCGATGCTCCACGTGCTCGGCCTCCGCGCGGTCGACATCGCCATCGACCGCCTCGCCGGGGCCGCGGCCTCATGACGACGACCAGGCACATCGACCTGACCGTGAACGGGCGCGCGCGCTCGGTCGAGGCCCTCCCGCACCACACGCTCCTCGAAGTCCTCCGGGACGACCTCGGGCTGACCGGGACAAAGGAGTGCTGCCTCGTCGGGGAATGCGGCGCATGCACCGTGCTGGTGGACGACGTGAGCGTCGACTCGTGCCTGGTGTTCGCGGTCGAGGCGGACGGGACCGCGGTCACCACGGTCGAGGGTCTCGCCCAGGGCGACCAGCTGCATGCGCTCCAGCAGGCGTTCCTCGACACGGGAGCCGTCCAGTGCGGGTTCTGCATCCCGGGTCAGCTCGTCTCGGGCTACGCCCTGCTCGCGGACACCCCGCACCCGAGCCGGGCCGAGGTCGAGGAGGGCCTCGCCGGCAACCTGTGCCGCTGTGCCGGGTACGAGCAGATCATCGAGGCGGTCCAGCGCGCGGCGGAGGGGCCGCGGTGATCGGCGGTTCCCCGTCCCGGGTCGGCGGCCTCGACCGCGTGACCGGTCGCCAGGCGTACGTCGCCGACATCCACCTTGACCGCGAGCTGTTCGTGAAGCTGGTGACCGTGGACCACGCGCGGTTCCGGATCGACGCGATCGACGCCAGCGCCGCCCTGGCCGTGTCCGGGGTGCGGGCCGTCCTGACCGCCGCGGACCTGCCCCGGCCGATGCCCCGCTTCGGCCCGACGTTCCAGGACCGGCCGGTGCTTGCGGTCGGCGAGACGCACTATCACGGCGAGCCGGTGGCCGCGGTCGCGGCCGAGACGCTCGACGCCGCCGAGGCGGGTGCCGCGCTCGTGCGCGTCGACGGCGAACGGCTTCGAGCCGTCGTCACGATCGCCGATGCGCTCGCGCCGGACGCCCCGCTCGTCCAGGACCCGTCGCTGCGACCCGACGATCGGCTCGCCGGGACGAACGTCCTGCGTGAGCATCGCTACGGCTGGGGCGACGTCGATGCGGCCGCGGCCGACGCCGAGGTCGTCGTCGAGGGCACATATCTCTTCCCGATGGTCACGCAGTTCGCCATCGAACCGCATGCGTTCATGGCTGCACCAGACGGCGACGGCATCGCGGTCTGGAGCTCGATCCAGCACCCGTACTGGCTCCAGCGGGTCATGGCCGGCGTCCTGGACATACCGCTCGAAAAGGTCCGCATCTACGCCCCCGACCCGGGTGGCGCGTTCGGCGGCAAGCAACACGCCAAGTACGAGCCGCTCGTCGCGTTCCTCGCGCTCCGGACCGGTCGACCGTGCCGGCTCGTGCTGACGCTCGAAGAGACCTTCCAGGCCGTCCGCCGCGGGGCATCGGAGGTCCACGTCCGGACCGGGTTCCTGCGCGACGGCTCGATGGTGTTCCGCGACATCCACGCCGACTACCTGATCGGCGCTTATGCGGACATCGCCGACCGGACGGTGGGAAAGGGGAGCTTCACGTCGAACGGGCCCTACGCCGTCCCCGCCGTGCGGATCCGCGCCCGGAGCGTCCTGTCGCACACGGTGCCTTCCACCGCGTTCCGCGGCTTCGGCAACCCGCAGCAGATCTGGGCGGTCGAGTCGAACCTGGACGAGGCCGCGCGCGTCCTGGCCATCGATCCGGTCGAGCTGCGGCTCCGAAACCTGGCACCGCGTGGGTACGCGTTCATCGCGGGTGACACGCCGGCGGACGGCGACTGGGCGATGTCCCTGCGACGCACTGCCGAGATGATCGGCTGGGGCGAGCCGACCCCTCTGGGTCGGGGGCGCGGGATCGCCGTCGGGCTGAAGGCGGGACCGACGACCGGCCTCTCGCACGCGACCGTGCGGCTGCTGGCCGACGGCAGTGCCGTCCTCTATTCAGGCACGTCCGATATGGGCCAGGGGGCCCGCACGATCTTCGCCCAGATCGTCGCCGAAGAGCTCGGCGTGCCGGTCGACCGGGTCGCGGTCGTCATGGGCGACACCGCCCTCGTCCCATACGACCAGCAAACGTCCGCCAGCCGGTCGACGGTGATCATGGGTCGCGCGATCCAGGGCGCCTGCGCCGACATCCAGTCGCAAGGCGGCGCCGAGGCTGCTCGGCTCCAGGGCGAGGTCGTCGGTCACGGCGAGCAGCGCAAGGAGGGCGATCCGGACCACCCACTCGGCGGGACGTCGGCGTTCTTCGAATTCAATGCGACCGCCGTCGAGGTCGCGGTCGATCGCGAGACCGGCGACGTGACGGTGACCCGGCACGTGACGGTGTCGGACGTCGGGAAGGCCCTCAACCCGACGCAGGTTCGTGGCCAGGACGAGGGCGCCGCGGTCATGGGACTCGGCCACACGCTGATGGAGCGGCTCGTCCTCGACGAGGAGGGCCGCATCCGGAACCTCGGCGCGATCGACTACCGCATCCCGACGTCGATGGACCTTCCCCTGCGAATGGAGAGCGACGTGACCGAGAATGAGGATGGGCCCGGACCGTACGGCTCGAAGGGGATGAGCGAGGGCGCGCTCCTGTGCGTCGCCCCGGCCGTGGCCGCCGCCGTCCACGATGCCATCGGGGTGCGGATCCGGGAGCTGCCACTGACGCCGGAGCGGGTCTGGCGGGCGATGCAGCCGGAGGCGGGCTCGTGACCCACGCGTTCGCGCTCGACGCCTCGCTGCCGGGCACGCTCGACGACGCCAAGGCGCTCGTCGGCGGGAAGGCCGCCAACCTCGGGGTGATGGCGCGCGAGCTGGGCCTGCCCGTGCCGCCCGGCTTCGCGATCACCACGGCGACCTGCCGGACGTTCCTCGCGACCGGTTGGCCGGCCGATCTCGACGCCGAGCTCCGGACCCGGATGCGGGACGTCGAGGCGGCGGTCGGGCGCGGCTTCGGCGATGCCGCCGACCCGCTCCTCGTCAGCGTGCGGTCTGGCGCTCCCGTCTCGATGCCCGGGATGATGGACACGATCCTCAACCTCGGCCTGAACGACGCGACGGCCGCCGGTCTCGCGCGGACCGCCGCGAACGAGGCGTTCGCCCAGGCCTGTCGCGACCGGTTCGAGGCGGCGTTCCGCTCGGTGGTCGGCGTGGCGGACGTCCCGTCGGACCCATGGGTCCAGCTCCGGCTGGCGATCGAGGCGGTCTTCCGCTCCTGGAACGGCGACCGGGCGCGCACGTACCGAGCGAAGGAGGGCATCCCGGACGACCTCGGGACGGCCGTGACGGTCCAGGCGATGGTCTACGGGAACCGGGGCCCGACCTCGGCGACCGGTGTGGTCTTCACCCGCGACCCGGCCACGGGTCGGCCGTCGCTGTATGGGGACGTGATGTTCGACGCCCAGGGCGAGGACGTCGTCGCCGGGACGCATCGGACCGAGCCGATCGGCGTCCTGGACGAACGACTCCCCGATGTCGCCGCCGACCTGCGGCGGTACGCGGACCGGCTCGAGCACCACTTCACCGATCTGTGCGACATCGAGTTCACGATCGAGGAGGGCCGGCTCTGGATGCTCCAGGTCCGGGTCGGGAAGCGCAGCCCGCAGGCCGCTCTTCGCATCGCGGTCGACATGGCCGAGGACGCCAGTTTCGGGCTCTCGAAGACCGATGCCGTGGCCAGGGTGCTGCCGCTGCTGGCCCATCCGCCCACGACCTCCAGTGCGCAGAGCAGCCTCCTGCGGCCGCTCGCCACCGGGCTGCCCGCGTCACCCGGGCTGGCAAGCGGGGTGATCGTGACGAACCCAGAGGCTGCCGAGAAGGCCGCGGCGGCCGGCCGGGCGACGATCCTGGTCCGGACCAAGACCTCGCCCGACGACGTCCACGGGATCGCCCGGGCGGCAGGCATCCTGACCTCGCGTGGGGGTCTCGCGAGCCACGCCGCGGTCGTCGCGCGCGGCTGGGGCATCCCCGCGGTCGTCGGCGCAGTCGGCATCACGGTGGAGGACGGCCAGGTCACCTTCGGGAGCAGGATCCTCGAGGCCGGAGCCGTGATCACCATCGACGGGACCACCGGTGAGGTCTTCGAAGGCGCGATCCCGGGCACCACCGAGGTCGTGCCCGAAGCCCGGACGCTCCAGGCATGGGCCCGTGAGCAGGGCATCGACGTCGATGCGGTCGGCCCCGGCCGCGACACGACGAGCCCGCGCGCATCGACGCCGGGTGCCGCCCAGACGCGGCCGGTGACCCCCGAGACGTGCCTTCGGGTCATCGCGATCAAGGGGTTCGCGACGATCGGTGCCCTGGCCGACGCCCTCCTGTCGACGCCTGCCGACGTCGAGCCGATCGTCGACCAGCTCACGAACGACGGGCTGACCACCACCGTCGCGGGCGCCCACCGGCTCACCGAGGCCGGGACAGCCAAGGCCGACGAGCTCCTTGCAGCCGAGCGAGCCGCCTGGGGGCCGGCCGCCGCCGTGAAGGCGCTCGATGCGTTCCTCGATCTCGACCACCCCGTGAAGGACGCCGTCACGGCATGGCAGCTCCGCGACGATGCCGCCAGACAGGTCATCAACGATCACACGGACGCCGCGTACGACGCGAAGGTCCTCGAGCGCCTGGCCGCCCTGCACGACGCCGCCGTGACCTGGATCACGCCGCTCGAGACGCACTGCGCGCGCCTGGCCGATTATCGCGTCCGGCTCGGGCGGGCCGTCGAGGCGGCACAGGCCGGCGACGGGCGATTCGTCGCGTCACCCCGGGTCGACAGCTACCACGGCATCTGGTTCGAGCTGCACGAGGACCTGATCCAGCTCGCCGGCCGGACCCGCGCCGAGGAGGTCGAGGCCGGCCGCGCGTAGCGCGATCTAGCGGCCCTTCGCGTACCCGAGCGCCGTGAACTTGTCCCAGAGCGTGCCGGCGTTGTTGTTCTGGATGTGATCCATCATGTAGCCCTGTCCGACGTCGACCGGGCCGAACTTGTTGTCGAAGCGGACGCGGGCGATCGTCTCGTCTCGCGTCCAGCCCTTCGCGACCGCATCGGCGACCGTGGCCTTCCAGGTCATGAGCACGGCTCGTTGGGTGTCGACGTACTTGATCGACTGGACCGGTCCGTGGCCCGGGATCAAGAAGTCGACGTCGAGCTGGCGGATCCGCTCGAGCGCCTCGAGCCACTGGTCGACGTTCGAGGTCATCAGCCAGGTCTGGCATTCGCTGAAGATCGTGTCGCCGGTGAAGACCGCGCGCTCCTCGGGCACGTGGACCGCGAGCTGTCCCGGCGTATGGCCAGGCGTCCACAGGCAGTGGAACGTGTGGTCGCCGACCCGCAGGGTCAGGTCGCCGGTGAACACGATCGTGCCCTTGTTGCGGGTCCTGGTAGTAGACGTCGCGCTCGGGGATGAGGGGCGCCGCGTCCGGGTCGTCGGTCGGGATCGCCTCGAGGGCGTAGTCGAACGGGTCCAGCGCCGCCTTCGGGTCCATGAAGTTGTCGTACAGCCCCTGGTGGTTGACGACCGGCACGCCCTTGTACCAGTAGTTCCCGAAGATGTGATCGACGTGGTGCTCGGTGTTGATGAGGTAGCGGATCGGGCCGTGCGTCTCGGCCTCGGCCCGCATCGCGACCGCGCGCGTGGGCAGCTGGGGCGTGTCGATGGCGACCACGCCATCGGTCGTCACGACGAAGCTCGGGTTGCAGCCGCGCAGCTTGGTCGTGGTGTAGACGTTCGGCGTGACGCGTTCGAGTCGAGCGGGTCGCATCGCTCGGCTATTGGGTGGCCGTCAGTCCGCCGTCGATGCCCAGGACCTGGCCGGTCACGAACGAGGCGGCATCGGAGCAGAGGAAGATCGCCGGGCCGACGATGTCCGACGTCTCACCGACCCGCCCGAGCGGGATCCGGCTCACGATGCCGGCCTTGAAGTCGGGGTCCTCGAGCAGCATTGCGACCTGGGGCGTGTCGACGAACGTCGGCATGATCGCGTTGACCCGGATCCGGTGCTTCGCCCACTCGGTGGCCCATTGCCGGGTCAACGAGCTGATCGCGCCCTTGGCTGCCACGTAGGCCGAATAGCCCGCATTGATCCCGAGGTTCGCCCGCACCGACGAGATGTTGAGGACGGCGCCGCCTCGGCCCGCCTCGATCATCGCCTGGGCGACGACCTGCGTCGGGAGCACCGTGCTGCGGACGTTGAGCTCCATGATCCAGTCCCAGTCGGAGCGCGGGTACTCCTCGGCCGGATGCAGCACCTTGCCGGCCCCGCCACCGACGGCGTTGACCAGGATGTCGATCCGCCCGAAGCGCTCGAGCGTCTCGGCGACCATGCGATCGCAATCGGCCTCGAGGGTCACGTCGGCGGTGATCGCGACGCCGTCCGATCCGGCGGCCTTGACCCGCTCGACCGCAGCCTCACAGGCGTCGCGGCGTCCGGCCCGCCACCGCGACCCGCGCGCCGGCCCCCGCGAGTGCCTCGGCCAGGGCAGAGCCGATGCCGCCGCCCCCGCCAGGCACGAGGGCGACCCGGCCGTCGAGGCCGAAGATGTCGAGCTGGCCCAATCGATCTCCTCCAGACGTGTCCATCGATTATCGAGTGCGGGGCGGGGCGGATGCACGACCGCACGACAGGATCGGCCAATTCGGACGTACGATAGAAAAGGATTGCTATCGCGACGCTGACGAGCCCGGAGTGTACGTGACATGGCGCTGAACCTCGACGGTCTGATCCCCGCCACCGTGCTCCCGATGACGGCCGACGGCTCCATCGATGAGCCCGCCCTGCGCTCGTACATCGGCTGGGTCGTGGCGCAGGGGCCCGTCGCCTTGGCGATCAACGTCGACACCGGCGAGGGGCCGCACCTGACCCTCGACGAGAAGGTCCGCGTCCTGCAGGTCGTTCGCGAGGTGACGGACCTGCCGATCGTCGCTGGTCTGGCCGGGCCGTCCACCGACGCCGCCGTCCGCCAGGCACGGGACTTCAAGGCGGCCGGCGCGGACGCGCTCCTCGTCTTCCCGATCCCGGCCTATCTGAGCGAGCCGCTGGACCCGCGGGTCCCCGTGCGCTACCACGAGGCCATCGCCGAGGTCGGGCTGCCGCTGATCCTGTTCCAGCTCCAGCCGGCGCTGGCCGGGCTCAACTTCGCTCCGGACACCCTGCGCGCCATGGCCTCGGTGGAGGGCGTCATCGCGATCAAGGAGGCGTCGTTCGACGCCCGCCGGTTCGTCGACACCGTGAACCTCATCGCCGAGCTGCCCCGCCCGATCACCATGCTGACCGGCAACGACAACTTCATCCTCGAGTCGTTCGTCCTCGGCGCGACGGGCGCGCTGATCGGCTTCGGCGCGGTGATGACCCGCGAGCAGGTCGACATGATCGAGGCCTGGAAGGCCGGTCGCATCGACGAAGCGCGGGCCCTCGGCCGGCGGGTCCAGCGCCTCGCCGACGTCGTGTTCGCGGCCCCGGTCGGGGACTACCGGGTGCGGCTCAAGGAGTGCCTGCGCATCCTCGGCGTGCTCGAGTCGGCACACGTCCGCCGGCCGCTCCTGCCGCTCGACGACGACGAACGGGCGTTCCTGGCGGAGGTCCTCGCAGAGGTCGGCCTGATGCCCGGCACGCCCGCCCCATCCCCCGCGCTCGCGCGATCCTGACCACCCGCGTCGGAGGAGGAGCCATGGCCAGCGAACCCGCGGACGTCCTGATCATCGGCGCCGGCGCGTCCGGCGGCGTCGTGGCCCTCCGTCTGGCCCAGGCCGGGTTCTCGGTCGTGTGCCTGGAGCAGGGCGGCTGGCTCGATCGCGCCGACTATCCGGGCAACAAGCTCGA
Source organism: uncultured Chloroflexia bacterium (assembly GCA_963704775.1). GTDB lineage: Bacteria > Chloroflexota > Limnocylindria > Limnocylindrales > CSP1-4 > SPCO01. The sequence continues at coordinate 1,969,206 of CAVPHR010000001.1, forward strand.
CTGGGAACTGAAGGCCCGCAAGGACTGGGCGACCAGCCCGAACATCCGCGGCCTCGCGGCGGACTACCCGATCGTCGAGGACGACACCCCGGTCTCGCCGCTCATGTACAACGCGGTCGGCGGCTCCACGATCATCTTCGCGGGGGCGTGGCCGCGGGCACTCCCGTCGGACTTCCGGGTCCGCTCGCTCGACGGCGTCGCCGACGACTGGCCGATCGACTACTTCGAGCTGCTGCCGTACTTCTACCGGACCGACCGACAGTTCGGGGTGTCCGGCCTGCCGGGCGATCCGGCCTATCCGCCCGACACCGAGGACGCCCCGATGCCGCCGCTCCCGATCGGGTCGGCGGGGCTCAAGGTGGCCCGCGGCCAGACGAAGCTTGGCTGGCACTGGTGGCCGGAGTTCAACTCGATCAATTCGACGCCGTACGACGGCCGGCGACCCTGCGTCCAGCGGAGCACGTGCCAGTCCGGCTGCAACGAGGGCGCCAAGGCGTCGACCGACCTGACCCACTGGCCCAAGGCGATCGCGCTCGGCGCGCGGCTCGTCACCGGCGCCCGCGTCCGCCGCATCGAGACCGATGCACGCGGCCTGGCGACCGGCGCGACCTGGATCGACGAGGCCGGCGGCGAGCACCTCGAGTCGGCCAGGGTGGTCGTGCTGGCCGCGAACGCGATCGGCACGCCCCGGCTGCTGCTGAACTCGGGCGGCCCGAACCACCCGGACGGGCTGGCGAACTCGTCGGGCCTCGTCGGGAAGCGGCTGATGATGCATCCGTTCGCCAACGTCGCCGGCCTCTTCGAGGAGCCGCTGATGAGCTGGCAGGGGCAGTTCGGCGACCTCATCGAGTCGCTCGAGTTCTACGAGACCGACGAGAAGCGCGGCTTCGTCCGGGGCGCCCGATGGGGCCTCGCGCCGACCGGCGGGCCGATCAACACGGCGCTGCCGAGCCGGGCCGGCGAGCAGGCGTGGGGCCCCGACCACCACGCCCACGTGAAGAGCCATCTCGGCCACGGCGCGAACTGGGGCCTCTTCGCCGAGGACCTGCCGGACGAGGCGAACCACATCACGCTGTCCTCGACGGTGACCGACTCGTCGGGTATCCCGGCGCCCGAGATCCACTACCGGATGTCGGAGAACTGTCGCCGGATGCTCGACTTCCACATCGAGCGGGCCAAGGAGTCGATGGACGCGGCCGGCGCCTACAAGATCGAGGTCGACCGGCTGATGCGCTACTCCGGCTGGCATCTGCTGGGCACGGCCCGGATGGGCGACGACCCCAAGACCTCGGTGCTCGACCGCTGGAACCGGTCCCACGACGTCCCGAACCTGTACGTCGTCGACGGCTCGTGCTTCGTCACGTCGTCGGGCGTGAACCCGACGTCGACGATCGTCGCGATCGCCCTGCGGGCGGCCGACCACATGATCGAGACCCGCTTCGAGCAGCAGGTGCCGGCATGACCGCGGGATCGGACGCCTCCACGGCCCGGACCGACCCGCTCGCGAGCCTCGACGCCGCGGAGCGGGCGACGCTCAGCTGCGATCGCCGACCACCTGATCCCCGCCGCGCACGGCATGCCGTCGGCCGCCGACGTGCTCACCGACGATCGGCTGCGGTTCGTGCTCACCGCCCGGCCCGACCTGCTCGAACCGCTTCGAGCGGCACTCCGGCCCGAGCTCGGCGCCGACGTCGGGGGCGCGTCTCGAGGCCCTCGCGCGGGACGAGTCCGCCGACGCTCGGGGCGCTGCAACTCGTGATCGTCGCCGGCTACTACACGGACCGCCGCGTCCGGGAGCTGATCGGGTATCCGGGGCAGGCGGCGATCGAAGTCCGCTCGTGGGAGTACCCGGCCTACCTCGAGGAGGGGCTGATCGACGCCGTGCTCGCCCGCGGGCAGGTGTGGCGGGACCCCGCGACCGGGCAGAGGGCCGTCACGACGGGCGCGCCGCAGACCTACGCAGAACGATGGTCGACGGGCGCCGCGTCGCCCGAAGGAGGACACGATGGCCGCGATCGCACCTGACCCGACGGATTCCGCGGCACCGGGCTGGCTCGGGTCCTTCGTCGAGACCTGGGAGCCGGGCACCGGCGCGCCCATCGAGGACCGTGAGCCCGCGACCGGCCGGCTCATCGCGACGGTCCGGGGCTCCACCACCGATGACGTCGCGCGTGCCGCCGCCGCGGCGGCAGGCGGCCCAGCCCGCATGGGCGGCGACGAACTACCAGGAGCGGGCGCGGATCATCCGCCGGGCCGCCGACATCTACGAGGCGAACCGCGACGAGTTCGGCACCTGGACCCAGCGCGAGACCGGCGCCTCGCACAGCAAGATGCACCACGAGTCGAACTTCGCGTACCACGAGATCCTCAACGCGGCGACGCTGCCGTCCCAGCCGTACGGGTCGCTGATGCCGTCGGCGGTCAAGGGCCGGCTGTCGATGGTCCGCCGGGTCCCGGCCGGGGTCATCGGCGCGATCACGCCGTGGAACTCGCCGTCGGTGCTGGGGATGCGCGTCGTCGCGCCGGCGCTGGCGCTCGGCAACGCCGTCGTCCTCAAGCCGGACCCGCAGACGCCGGTCGTCGGCGGCGCGATGTTCGCGGCTGTCTTCCGCGAGGCCGGCCTGCCCGAGGGCCTGCTCCAGGTCGTCGTCGGCGGGGCCGACGTCGGCGAGGCGCTCGTGACCGACCCGAACGTCTCGGTCGTTTCGTTCACCGGGTCGACGGCCGTCGGCCGGCGGGTGGGCCAGCTGGCGGCGGGCCTGCTCAAGAAGGTCTCGCTCGAGCTCGGCGGCAACAACGCGTTCATCGTCCTCGACGACGCCGATCTCGACGCCGCCGCCGCGGCCGGCGCGTTCTCCGCGTTCCAGTTCCAGGGCCAGGTCTGCTTCGCGGCCGGACGGCACCTCGTCGCACGAGAGCCTCGCCGACCCGTACATCTCGGCCCTCACGAAGAAGGCGAAGCGCCTGCGCACCGGCGACCCGTATCGCGAGGACGTCCAGCTGGGCCCGATCGTCAACGAGAAGCAGATCGCCCGGGTCGACGGGATCGTCCAGCGCTCGATCGCGGCCGGGGCCGTCGTGAACGAGGGCGCCACCTTCGATGGCCTGTTCTACCGGCCGACCGTGCTCACGTCGGTCACGCCGGACATGGCGGCGTTCACCGACGAGATCTTCGGACCGGTCGCGCCGATCACCGTCTTCGAGGACGACGAGGAGGCGATCGCCCTGGCCAACGCCAGCGAGCTACGGCCTCGTCGCCTCGATCTACACGCGCTCGATCGTCGCGCGGCCTGGCGTTCGCCGACCGGATGCGGACCGGCATGGTCCACATCAACGACGGGACGCTCAACGACGAGGCGATCATCCCGTTCGGCGGGATGGGTGACTCCGGCAACGGCGGCCGCTACGGCGGCGAGGCCAGCCTCGACACGTTCACCGAGTGGCAGTGGGTCACGGTGCGCGACGACCAGCCGACCTTCCCGTTCTGATCGGGGCGACGAGCGTGGCATCGATCACCGACGTGGCCAGGCTGGCCGGGGTCTCGACCGCGACCGTGTCGCGCGTGGTCTCGTCCGCGCCGTACGCGGTCAGCCCCGCGACGCGCGCCCGCGTCCTCGAGGCGGCCCGGACCCTCGACTACGTCCCGAACGCCCTCGCACGCGGGCTGCTGAAGAGCTACATCCCGGTCGTCGGGGTGGTCGTCCACGACATCACCGACCCGTACTTCTCGGAGGTGGTCAGGGGCGTCGAGGATGCGGCCACGCCCGGCGGCTACCTGGTCATCACCTGCAGCTCCGATCGCAACGCCGAGCGCGAGAACTCGTACGTCCGCCTGCTGCGCTCCATGCGCGCGGCCACGCTCATCTTTGCGGGCAGCGGGCTCGACGACCCGGTGGCCAATGCCGAGATGGCGCAAGCACATCACCGCCATGCGCGGCTACGGCGCGGCCGTCGTGCACCTTTCGCCACACGCCTCGGGCGAGCCGGAGGTCGGTGTCGACAACGTCGGTGGCATCGCGGCGATGGTCGCTGAGCTCGTCCGGCTCGGCCATCGGCAGATCGCGTTCCTCGCCGGGCCGGCCGCGCTCTACGTCGCCCGCCAGCGACTGGCGGGGTATCGCCGGGGCCTGGCCGAGGCGGGCATCCCGTTCGACGAGCGGCGGGTCGTCAGCACCGGGTTCAACCGTGACGGCAGGGGCCCTCGGCATCGACACGCTCCTCGCCGGGTCGACGCCGTTCACCGCGGTCGTCGCTGCCAACGACCTGCTCGCGCTCGGGCGTGCTGGAGCGGCTGGCGACGCTCGGCATCAAGGTCCCGCGCGAGGTCTCGGTCGCGGGCTTCGACGACATCCAGACGGCCGCGATGGCGGCGCCGCGGCTGTCGACCGTCCGGCTGCCGCTGCAGGAGATCGGTCGTCGCGGGTTCGCGTTCGCGGAACGGCTGCTCGCGGGGGCCTCGCCGCGCCGGGAGGTCCTGCCGACCGAGCTGGTCATGCGCGATTCGACCGCCCCGCCACCGGCATCCGCGCTGCCCGAGGCCGCGGCCCACCGGCGCGCCGCGGTCGTCGCCTGATGGGCGGGACGCCTCGCCGGGCGCGTGGTGCTCGTCACCGGCAGCAGCCGCGGGATCGGTGCCGCCGTGGCCGTGAAGGCCGCCGCTGAAGGCGCGACGGTCGCCGTCCACTACCACGCGTCCCCGAGCGGGGCAGAGGAGACGCTCGCGCTCGTCCGCGCGGCCGGCGCCGACGGCGCGGCCTTCGCCGCCGACCTCGCCGACGGCAGCCAGGCCGAGGGGCTGGTGGCGGCGGTCATCGACCGGTTCGGGCGCGTCGACGGACTCGTGAACAACGCCGGGCTGACCCAAGTCGGGCCGTTCCTCGGGATCGAGCCAGCCGAGTGGGACGCGGTGATCGCCACGGACCTGACGGCCGCCTTCCACACGTGCCGGGCGGTGCTGCCGTCGATGGTCGAGCGCGGCAGCGGCGGCATCGTCAACATCGCCTCGCGCCTCGGTCAGATGGGGATCGCCGAGACCGCCGCCTACAGCGCGGCCAAGGCCGGGCTGATCGGCCTGACCCGCTCCCTCGCCCGCGAATTCGGGCCGGCCGGTATCCGCGTCAACGCCGTCGCGCCCGGCATGACGATCACGGAGATGACGACGGAGCTCGCCGACAGCGACGAGGGACGCCGACGGCTGCGGGACATGCCGCTCGGGCGGTTCGGGCGCGCCGACGAGGTGGCGGACACTGTGATCTTCCTGCTCTCCGATGCGTCGTCGCTGTACCTCGGCCAGACGCTCAACCCCAACGCCGGGGGCTACATGCCGTGAGCAAGGTCATCGAGGTCCGGGAGGCGGTCGGGCTCGTCCGGGACGGCAGCACGGTGGTGATCGGCGGGTCCGGCGCCGGCCACGCGCTGCCGCAGCGCTTCATCGACGAGCTCGCGACGGTCTTCGCGGACGAGGGCCGCCCGCGTGACCTGACCACGGTCCGGATCGTCGGCATCGGCGACTTCGCCGACCGCGGCTTCTCGCAGCTCGGGCTGTCGGGGCTCCAACGCCGGACCATCGGCAGCAACATCGGCAACGAGCCGCGCCTCGGCGCGCTCGTCGAGGCGAACGAGATCGAGTCGTACTCGTTCCCGCAAGGCGTGCTGTCCCAGCTCATGCGCGAGATCGCCGCCGGGCGGCCGGGCGTCCTGACCCAGGTCGGCCTCGGGACGTACGTGGACCCGCGCCAGACCGGCGGCAGGCAGAACGCCCGGACGACCGAGGATCTCGTCGAGGTCGTCACCGTCCGCGGCCGCGAATGGCTGCTCTTCCACGCCTTCCCGATCGACGTCGCGGTCATCCGCGGGACGACCGCCGACGAGGACGGCAACCTCACGATGGAGGGCGAGGCGGTCCAGGGCGAGATGCTCGCGATGGCAATGGCCGCCCGGAACTGCGGCGGCATCGTCATCGCCCAGGTCCGCCAGCTCGCCACCCGCGGCAGCCTGCGGATGCGCGACGTGAAGGTGCCGGGCGCACTGATCGACCACGTCTACGTCGACCCGGACCAGTGGCAGACGTATATCACCCGCGATTCGCCCTACTACGCCGGGGCGCAGCGCCGGCCGGTGCGGCCGGAGCCGCCGTTGCCGCTCGACGTCCGCAAGATCATCGCTCGCCGCTCGCTGCTCGAGTTCCCGCCCGGCGCCATCTGCAACCTCGGCTTCGGGATCAGCCAGCTCATCGGGCGGGTCGCCTGGGAGGAGGGCATCACCGACCAGTTGGTGCTGACCGTCGAGCAGGGCATCTTCGGCGGCGTCCCGGTCGCCGGCAACGAGGGCGGCGCCGGCTTCAACTACCAGGCGATGATCGACCAGCCCTACATGTTCGACTTCTACGACGGCGGCGGGCTCGACATCGCGAGCCTTTCGTTCGCGGAGGTGGACGCCGAGGGCAACGTCAACGTCCATGCCTTCGAGGGACGGGTCCGCGGCCCAGGCGGGTTCCCGAACATCAGCGCGAAGACCGGCCGGATCAACTTCGTCGGGACGCTGACCGCGCGCGGCCTCGAGGTCGAGATCGACGGCGGGGTCCGGATCGCGAGCGAGGGCAGCCTGGGCAAGTTCGTGCCCGAGGTCCGCGAGATCTCGTTCAACGGCCGGCTGGCGCGCGAGCGCGGGCAACAGGTCCGCTACATCACCGAGCGAGCCGTCTTCGCTCTGGAGGCCGACGGCCTCGTCCTGACCGAGGTCGCACCGGGCATCGACGTCGAGCGTGACGTGCTGGCCCAGATGGGCTTCCGGCCGCGCGTCGCCGACGACCTGCGGACCATGGATCTGCGCGGCTGTACGCGACCGGACCGATGGGCCTGGCTGCCGACTTCGGAGCCACATCGTGAGCGGACTCGTCATCCTCGAGCTCGGCCGCGTCGCCCATCTCGAGCTGGTCAACCCGCCGCTCAACCTCGTCACGCGGGACCTGCTCGGGGAGCTCGACGCGGCACTGGCGACGCTCGCGGCGGCCTCGGCCGACGAGGTCCGGGCAGTGGTCGTGACCGGGCGTGGAGAGCGCGCGTTCTCGGCCGGCTCGCACGTGGGCGAGTTCGAGGCCCAGCGGGGCCCGGGCGGCCGCGAGCGCGCACGAGCTCGAGGCCGGTGTCGCGCGGCGCCTGGCCGGGCTGCCGATGCCGACCATCGCCGCGATCGAGGGCAACGCGCTCGGTGGCGGGCTCGAGCTCGCGTTGTGCTGCGACATCCGCATCGCCTCGGAGCGCGCCCGGCTCGGCCTGCCGGAGGTGCGCCTGGCGGTCACGCCCGGCGCCGGTGGCACGCAGCGGCTGCCGCGCGTCGTGGGCTCGGCGCGGGCCCGCGAGCTGATCCTCACCGGGCAAGGTCCTGACCGCCGTCGAGGCTGAGCGGATCGGCCTCGTCCATGAGGTCGTGCCGGCCGGCGAGGCCGTCGCGCGCGGGCACGGGCGATCGGCGAGGAGATCGCCGCGCGGGGCCCCCTCGCCGTGCGCGAGGCGAAGCGACTGATCGACCTGGCGACCGAGACCGACCTCGAGACCGGCCTCGCCGCCGAGCTCGAGGCATCGGAGCGGATCTTCGCGACCGACGACCTGCTCGAGGGCGCCCGCTCGTTCCTCGAGAAGCGTGACCCGGAGTATCACGGCCGATGAGGCCGCATCCCGTCTATCCAGAGGTGGATCGTTCATGACCGATGTGGGCCGATTCGGCGTCTTTCTGCCGTCGTACGTCTGGGAGGGCGACGGGCCGGAGCGCGCTCACGGCATCAAGACCTTCGCCCGACGGGTGGAGGAGCTCGGCTTCGATTCGCTGTTCATCACGGATCATCTGCTGGCGGCGAAGCGCTTCTACAGCGTCGACTGGCTCGAGCCGCTCATCACCCTCGCCGTGGCCGCCGGGGCGACCGAGCGCGTCCGGCTGGGGACGTCGATCCTGATCATGCCGCTGCGCAACCCGGTCATCCTGGCCAAGGAACTTGCCACGCTCCAGTTCCTGTCCGACAACCGGGTGATCCTCGGTGCCGGGGTGGGCTGGAACGAGGTCGAGTACGAGGCGGTCGGGGTCCACAAGTCGGAGCGCGGCAAGCGGACGGACGAGATGCTCGACATCATGATGCCGCTGCTCGAAGGCGAGCGAGTCACGTACCACGGCGAGTTCTACGACGTGGACGACGTGTTCATCGAGCCGAGGACCTCGCAGCGCCCGCTGCTGTGGATCGGCGGCGGGTCGCAGCTGGCCGACCCCAAGTCGCCGGACGTGCCCAAGTTCGTCAAGTCGGTCAAGGCACGGACCGTCCGGGCCGACGGCTGGATCCCGCGGCCGACCTGCCCGCCACCCGACATCGCCCGCGACTGGGCGGAGCTGCAGGTCGCGATGCACGAGGCCGGCAAGGACCCCTCGAGCACGATCGTCGCGCACGAGAACTTCCTGCACCTGGTCATGACCAACGACCCGGCCAGGGCCCGCGAGGAGCAGCACAGGGCCTTCCTCAAGGTCATGAGCAGCGAGCGGGGGCCGAACTACCTCGAGTCGGTCTACCTCTTCGGGACGCCCGACGAGATCATCGCCTCGCTCCAGGCGCGGGTCGATGCGGGCGTCGAGTACTTCTTCCTGCACACGATGACCCCCGACCCGGACCAGCTCCAGCTGTGGGTCGACGAGATCATCCCGAACGTGACCTTCCCGGCATCTGCCGGTCCGGTCCGTCGCCCGCCAACGCCCTGGCAGCGATGACCCGACGGGTCGGCCTCATCGGGAAGCCGCTGAAGCGCCGCCATTCGCAGGTCATGCACGACGCCGCGTTCGATGCGGCCGGGATCGACGCGCGGTACGTGCTGCTGGAGTTGGAGCCGGACGCGGTCGAGGCGGCCGTGCGCGAGGCGCGCTCCAGTCCGGAGTGGCTCGGCCTCGGCGTGACCGCGCCGTACAAGCGGGTCGTCGCCGGACTCGTCGACGAGGTCGAAGCCGATGCCGAGACGATCGGCGCCGTCAACAACGTCGCGAAGAGCGCGTCCGGGGGCCTCGTCGGGTTCAACACGGACGCGCCGGGCTTCGTGGTCGGGGTGGAGCTCGCGATGGGCCGTCCGCTTGCCGGGGCCGACGTCGTCGTCGCTGGCGCCGGCGGGGCCGCGCACGCGGTCGTGTTCGCGTGCCTCGCGGCGGGCGCACGGCGTGTGACCATCGGGAACCGGACGGAGCCATCGGCCACGACGCTCCTGGCGCGTTTCGCGGATGTCGGCACGGCGGCCCGGTCGGCAGTCGTGCTGGAGGGTCCCACGTTCGAGGCGGCGCTGCGCTCCGCGGACGTGGCGGTCAACGCGACGACCGTCGGCATGCTGGATCCCGGGGCGACCATCCCCGTCGACGCGTTGCCCGCGGGCGCGACCGTCTTCGACCTCGTCTACGTCCCCGCCGAGACGCCGCTTCTCAAGGCGGCGCGAGCGCGCGGCCTGCGGGCGGCGAACGGCTCCGAGATGCTCATCGCCCAGGCGGCCATCGCGTTCGAGCGCTGGACGGGCGTGGCGGGCATGGCCGACGTCATGCGCGCGGCCGTCGCACCGCTCCTCGCCGACGCCACCGTGCGCGCCTGACCGATGCGGCTCGCGACGATCGTCGGAGACGATGGGTTCCGGACCGCGGTCGTGCGCGACGACCGCGTCGTGCCGATCGAGTTGCCGTCCGGCCTGCGCCCTTCCATGCGCGCACTCGCCGCGGACAGCCACGCGCTGGCCGATGTCCGGGCCTGGCTCGATGCCCAGCCGGCCGTTGCCGGCGTGCCCCTGGCCACGGTCACGTTCGGCCCGGCCGTGCCCGACCCCGGGGCGATCTACACCGTCGGCCTCAACTACGACGGCCCCGGTGCGGCGGCGCGGCCCGAGAGGCCTCTCATTTACGGCAAGGCGGCGGCGTCCGTCGCGGGGCACGGCGCGTCGCTCGCCTGGGACCGGTCGGTGACCGACGACGTCGATGCGGAGGTCGAACTGGGCGTCATCATCGGCGACGATGCGACCGTCTTCGGCTACACGTGCATCAACGACATCTCGGCGCGCGACGAGCGACTCGACGGCGACCAGTGGCTGCTCGGCAAGTCGATGCCGGGCTTCTGCCCGGTCGGGCCCTGGATCGTCACCGCCGACGCGTTCGACCCGACCGACGTCGGCCTCGCCTGCTCGGTCGACAGCGAGCCGATCCAGGACGACCGGACGTCGCGGATGCGCTTCCCAATCTCCGAGATCGTCGCGTACCTCAGCCGCCACCTCGAGCTCCGGCCGGGCGACCTCATCGCCACCGGGACGCCGGTCCGCCTCGCCACGCCACCCGGGCCGACCCGCCGGTTGCGTCCCGGCGACACCGTGACCGTCTCGATCGAGGGCATCGGGGCCCTCACCACGACCATCGCCTGACCCAGCCACCGGAGGACGTCATGCCGAAGCCGCCGACCGTGTTCCTCGGGGAGATGACCGATCCCGAGGTCCGGGCATTCCTTGAGCAGCACCAGACCGTCATCGTCCCGACCGGCTCGACCGAGCAGCACGGGCCGCACGGGCCGCTCCTGACCGATGTCCTCATCCCGACCGCGGTGGCCCGCCGCGTGGCGCCGCGCGTCGGCGCCGTCGTCGCGCCATCGATCAACTACGCCCTGTCGTACCCGCATGTCGGGTTCACGGGTGTCGTCCACATCCGAATCCCGACGTTCATGTCGCTCATCGAGGACCTGTGCGCCTCGCTCGCGTCGATCGGGTTCCGGCGGATCGTGTTCCTCAACGGCCACTACGACAACACGTACGCGATCGCCTACGCGTGCGCGAACGCGGCCGATCGCCTGCCGCCAGGCACCGTCGCCTTCCCGATCAACTACTGGGACGGCATGACCGCCGAGGAGTCCGGCGAATTCTTCGGCCCGTCGACCGGGCTGCACGCGAACCGCGGCGAGACGTCGGCCGTGCTCGCGATCGACCCGGGGCTCGTGGACATGGACGCGGCCAACGCGGAGATGCCCCCATTCCCCGAGGTCACGAACCCGCCTCCGGTCCACACGGCGTTCTTCTTCTCCGCGCCGGGCTCGGTCCACCGCGCGACACACTCGGGGACATGGGGCGACGCCCGCGAGTCGACGGCCGAATACGGGGAGCGCTACCTCGGGGTCGTCGTCGAGGCGACGATCCGGATGCTCGACGACGTCGAGCGCACCCAGGCGGCGATGCCGCCGCGCTAGGCCGCGGCAGTCTCGGTCACATTCGCCCCGAGTCGCGGGTCGATGAGATGACGCGCTAACCGCAGGGACGTGACCCATGAACGACCAGGACTGGCTCGCCGAGCGCTTCGAGGCCGACCGCCCCCGTCTGCGCGGCGTCGCCTTTCGGATGCTCGGCTCGCTGACCGAGGCGGACGACGCCGTCCAGGAGGCGTGGATCCGCCTTAGCCGCACGGACACGAGCGACGTCGACAACATGCAGGCCTGGTTGACGACCGTCGTCGGGCGGGTCTGCCTCAACATGCTGCGGTCGCGCAAGACGCGCCGCGACGCGTCCCTGGAGACCCACCTCCCGGATCCCATCCTGAGCCCGGAGGCCGGGATCGATCCGGAGCAGGAGGCCCTGCTGGGCGACTCGATCGGACTCGCCATGCTCGTCGTCCTCGACTCGCTGGCACCGGCGGAACGCGTCGCCTTCGTCCTTCACGACGTCTTCGCCGTGCCGTTCGACGAGATCGCGCCGATCGTCGGCCGCACGCCGACCGCGACGAGGCAGCTCGCGAGCCGTGCCCGCCGCCGCGTCCAGGGAGCGCCAGTGCCCGATGTCGACCTCGATGGCCAGTGGGCCGTCGCCAACGCGTTCCTGGCGGCGGCGCGCGACGGTGACTTCGAACGGCTCGTGGCCGTCCTCGACCCGGACGTGGTGCTGCGCTCCGACGGCGGTGCGGCGCGGCCTGGTCTGGTCTCGCTCGTCCACGGGGCGGAAGCCGTCGCCGGGCAGGCCATGACCTTCCGCCGGTTCGCCGAGACCGCGACGCGGATCCTCGTGAACGGCGTCCCAGGCGGCGTCGCCTGGGCGCCCGATGGGAGCCCGTTCTCGGTGGTCGCCCTGACGGTGAGGGGCGGCCGGATCGTCGCGATCGACGTGCTGGCGGATCCGGACCGTCTCGGCGAGCTGGATCTCACCGTGGTCGCCGGCTGAGATCCGCGCCGGTCACGTTTGCGCGGTCTGGCGGGTCGACGGTGTGACACCCCACTGCATCGACGCACGAGGAGCCACCCCGATGAGCGAACGAACCGGCACCGCCGCCCGTGGAGCCCCACCCTGGGTCACGGTCTTCAACCCGATCGCCAAGTCCCTGTTGGGTGCCCGCGTCCCGATGGGCTTCAACGGGCTCATCACCATCCGCGGCCGGACGAGTGGCCTGCCGCGCACCACGCCGCTGGCGATCATCGCGGTCGCCGGCCGGCGGTGGGTCTGGTCCCCATGGGGCGACGTGCACTGGGTGCGCAACCTGCGCGCCTCGGGCCGCGCGACCATCACCGTGCGAGGCCGGACCGAGGACGTCACGGCGATGGAGCTCGACCCGACACAGCGGGTCGACTTCTTCCGCGAGGTCCTCGGCCCCGTCGCCCGGGGCATGCGGTTCGGTGTCCCGTTCATCCGCCTGCTCGACGGCGTCGATGTCGACCATCCCGTCGAAGCGGCCCAGGGTCGGGCGGTCTTCGAGCTTCAGCCGGTCCTAGGCGGTCCCGTGGCCGCCGGTGAACCAGGTCCCGCCGCGCATGACGCGACTGACCGTTAGGTCGGCGTCGAGTTCGACGAGGTCGGCGCGCTGACCGACCGCGATCCGGCCTCGATCCGTGACCCCCAGCAGGGTGAGGGGATTGCGGCTCGCGGCGGCGACGGCGGCCGGCACTGAGGCACCGGACGCGACGAGGTTGCGGACCGCGCTGTCGAGCGCGATGACCGACCCGGCGAGCGTCGTGGTCCCGGCGAGGGTCGCCCGCTCGCCGACGACCTCGATCTCCAGCGCGCCGAGCCTGCCCCGACCGTCGCCGATCCCGGCCAGCGGGAGGGCGTCGCTCACGAGCACGAGCCGCTCGACCGGCTTGAGCCGCGTGACGAGCGGCCACAACGCGGCATCGACGTGCACGCCGTCGGCGATGAGCTCGACGTAGGCGCGGTCGTCAAGCAGGGCGGTCACCGCCAGGCCTGGTGCCCGGTGGTCGATGCCGCTCATCGCGTTGAACAGATGGGTCGTCGACGTCGCGCCCGCGTCGTAGCCCGCCCGCGCCTCCTCGACCGTGGCCGCGGAATGGCCGATCGAGACCGCCGCCCCGCGCGAGCGCAGCCAGCGGATGAGCTCGAGCGCCCCTGGCAGCTCGGGTGCGACGGTCAGCAGCCGCAGCCCGTCGACGAGCGGCTCGAGCGCCCCGACCGGCACGTCGGCCGGGGCCAGCAGGAGCGCCGGATCGTGGGCGCCGTGGCGGGCCGGCGCGAGGAATGGCCCCTCGAGGTTGAACCCGAGCGGCTCGGCGCCATCGGCCGGAGCGGCCGGCGTCCACGCGCGGACCTGTTCCGCGAACGCGACGAGCGCGCCGAGTGGCGCGGTCACCGCGGTCGGCAGGAACGACGTCACGCCGTGTCGGAGGAGCATTCGCGCCATCCCGTCGAGGTCGGCCAGGCCGCCCATCGCGTCGTGGCCGCCCCAGCCGTGGACGTGGACGTCCACGAACCCCGGTGCGATGTACGGATCGCCGGCATCCACCTCCTCGTCGAGAGCGACGCCGACGATGACCCCGTCCTCGATCGAGATCCGTCCGCTCGCGACGCGGTCGTCGAGGACGAGCCTCCCGCCGGCGCTGGTCGCCGTCCCCAGCGGGTGGGCGTCCATCAGGTCTCGCCGGTGACCCGCGTGTAGAGCGCCGCGACGACGACGATGATCGCCCCGAAGAGGACCTGGCGGACAGCCTCCGGGAACCCGAGCGTCGAGAGGAGCGAGGTGAGCACCGTCAGGATCAGCGCACCGACGATCGTCCCGGCGTAGCCGCCCCGGCCGCCGAGGATGGACGTCCCGCCGATGACTGCTGCGGCGACCGACGGGAGCACGTAGCTGTCCGCGAGCGTGACGCTGGCCACGTTCGTCAGGCCGGAGATCAGGAGCCCGGCGACGCCGGCCAGGATGGCCGAGATGATGTACAGGACGACGAGGACGCGCCACGCGTGTGCGCCCGAGAGGCGAGCGGCGATGGGGTTATCGCCGATCGCGTAGAGCAGGCGGCCGTATCCCGTTCGTCGCAGGGCCAGCAGGATGAGCGCCGCCAGCGGCACGAAGATGATGAGGCTGTACGGCAGGATCCCGAACAGGCGGTCCGACCCCAGCGTCCGCATCTCGGGCGAGACGCCCGCTCCGGTCTGCACCATCGCCAGCTGCCAGACGTTGGCCAGCCCGAGGACGACCAGTCCCATGCCCAGGGTCATGATCAGCGGGTGGACCCGGAAGACCCCGACCCCGATCCCGGTCAGCACGCCGACCAGTGCCGAGATCGCGAGCGCCACCAGGATGGCGACAGCGAGACCCTGGCCACCGACGACCGTCGCCACGACGAACCCCGACATGGAGGCGACGGCGCCCACGGACAGGTCGATGCCGCCCGTCAGCATCGTCAACGTCTGGCAGCCGGCGAGGATCGCCAATGGGACGGCAGCGCGCAGGACGGTCCCGGTGAAGTCGGCGCTGAAGACCCCGGGTCGCGCCAGTTCGCGCAGGATGACCAGGATCGCGAGCAGCCCGAGCAGGGGGATGATCGGGCGGTCCCGGAACAGGGCGCGCCATGCGGCCGCGGTGAGCCAGGGGTTGCGTGTGCCGGCGCTCTCGACTGCGCCGCTCATGCGCGCGTCCTCCGCAGCTGGAGCAGGCTGCCGACCATGACGACCCCGATCAGGATGACGCCCTGCGCCACGACCGCGAGGTTCGGGTCGAACCGAAGGAACGTCATGTCCGTGCGGATCAACTGGAGGATGACGACGGCCAGGACCGGACCGACGATGCCGCCCCGACCGCCCGCGAGGCTGACGCCACCGAGGACGACCGCGGCCACGCTCAGCAGCGTGTAGGGCCCGGGGACCGGCGTCCCGATCCCGGTGCTCGCGGTGAGCGCGAGGCCGCCGATCGCGGAGAACAGACCCAGGAGCGCGTAGGCGACGATCTTCGTGCGCCCGACCGAGACGCCGCTGCGGAACGCCGCGAGCTTGTCGCTCCCGATGGCGTAGATCTGCAGTCCCACCCTCGAGCGTCGAATGGCGATCCAGGTGATCCCGACGATCAGGATCAGGCCGACGGCCGACCTCGGGACCCACTCGTTGCCCAGCGATCCCTTCAGCAGCTCCTTGAGCCAGAGCGCCGCTCCGCCGCCCGGGGACTTCAGCACGAGCAGTGCGCAACCGGCCCAGACGAATGACATCGCCAGCGTCACCACGATGTCCGGCACCCGGGTCACGACGACCAGGCTGCCGTTGATCACGCCGAGGACGATGCCCAGGACGATCACGCCGACGATGACCGCGATGGCGAACTCTTCGCTCTGGCCCTTCATGAGGGAGGCCGCGACTACGCTGGTCAGGGCCATCATCGCGCCGATCGACAGGTCGATCCCGCCCGAGATCACCACGATCGCCTGGCCGACGGCCGCCAGCGCGAGTGGCAGGACGGAGATCGCGAGGCCCTGGATCCCGGTCACCCCATACGTCGGCTGGATGGCCTTCGTGAAGGCGAGGAGGATGACGAGGAAGACGACGAGCCCGAGGGTCCAGGTGTTCTGTCGCCACCAGGCGGTGAGCGCATCGACGGGACCGCTCCGCGCGCGGACCACGGTGTCCGTCGCGGCGCTCACTGGCCGCCGTCCGATCCGGTGGCGGGCCCGGGCTCCGGCATCGGCCCATCGGTGGCGCTCTCGGCTTCGAGGCTCGCGTGGGCGGTCGGCTCGACCGCGTCGTCGCCGAGGGCCTCAGCCGCGATCTCCTCTGGCATCGCGGCATCCGATCGGAGGTGGTACGCAGCGCGCAGCAGCGTCGGCTCGTCCGCGTCGGCCGCGCTGATCTCGTCGACCACCCGGCCGCCGAAGATGACGATGGCCCGGTCGCAGACGAGCTGCACCTCCTTCAGCTCCGACGTGTACAGCATGACCGCCGCCCCGGCCTCGGCCAGGTCGCGGAGCAGCACGTAGATCTGGTTCTTCGTGCCGATGTCGATCCCGCGCGTCGGGTCGAAACAGAGCAGGGTGCGCACGCCGCTCGCCACCCAGCGGGCGATCGTCACCTTCTGCTGGTTGCCGCCCGACAGCCGGCGGACCTCGGCGCCCGCGCGCGCGTCGATCTGCAGCTTGGCGACCGCGGCGTCGACGGTCTTGCGCTCCGTCGCGAGGTTGATCAGGCCCCACTGGCCGATGCCGGCCACGGACGGCAGGGCGATGTTCTCGCGCACGGAGCGCTGCATGAGGAGGGCCTCGGCGCGATCGGCCGCCACGTAGACGAGGCCGGCCCGGATGGCGTCGGCTGGATGTCGGAACGAGACCGGCGCGCCGTCCACGAGGAGCTCACCGCCGCTCGGCCGCGTGGAGCCGGCGAGCACGTCGAAGAGCTCGTCCTGGCCCTGGCCCTCCAGCGCGACGACGCCGAGCACCTCGCCCGGGTAGAGATCGAAGGTGGCGTCCTGAAGCTTCGTGCCGGAGCTGATCGCGCGGGACGTCAGACGTGGTGTGGCGTCCGCCGCGCGCGTCCCGGCCGCCGCCCGGTCGGCGCGTGGCTTCGAGAGGTCCGCGGCCTCCCGGCCGAGCATCAATTCGACGATGCGGTCCTCCGAGCCCGTCGTGACGTCGACGACGCCGACGGTGACACCCTCGCGGAGGACGGTCGCCCGGTCGCAGACCGCGGCGATCTCGATCATGCGGTGCGAGATGAAGAGGACCGAGCGTTCGCCGCCGCGCAGACGCCCGATCACCTCGAGGACGCGTTCCGTGAGGTCGGCCGGCAGGGCCGCCGACATCTCGTCGAGCATGAGGACGTCGGGCTCGATGGCGAGGGCGCGCGCAAGGTCGACGATCCGGAGGGAGGCGAGCGGCACACGCCGGGCGATCGCGGACAGGTCCAGATCGGGAAGTCCGAGCTCTCCGAGCCAATGCCGGAACGGCTCGAGGGGCGTCTCCGTGAGACGCAGGTTGGACCGGATGTCCAGGTCCGGGATCAGGGCCGGCTCCTGGTAGACCGAGACGAGCCCTCCTCGCCGGGCCTCGAGGGGCGAGTGGACCACGCGCTCGCGACCGCGGACGGCGATCGCGCCCGTGTCGGGCCGCACCGCACCCGTGAGGATCTTCACGAGAGTGCTCTTCCCGGCGCCGTTGGCGCCCATGAGCGCGTGGACTTCTCCGGGACGAATACGCAGGGACGCCGATCGCAGGGCGACCACGGCGCCGTACGTCTTCGAGATGTCCGTCGCCTCGAGCAAGAGGTCCGTGGCCGTGACGGTCATGTACTTCCTGGCGTCAGGTGTGGGGAGGGGATGCCGGCAACCCGGCATCCCCTCGATTCGCTGGTGGCCGGGACGGCTTAGCCGTTCGGGCCCTTGCAGGCGATGGCCTGTTCCGGGGTGTAGTGGGTGTAGCCCTCGATCACGAGACCGAGCGGCCAGCTGGGATCGAGACCGTCGACGAGCCACGACTGCAGCTCGGCCTTGCCCGCGTCCGTCTGGTCATCTGCCAGGACTGGATCGAGGAGCACGGTGTTCGGCTGCGCCGCCGACGGATCGGTCGTGATCGTTTCGCCGTTCAGCAGCTTGAGCGCCAGCGAGACGCCCGCGCCGCCGACGGCAGCGGTGTTGGTGACGGCCGCGCCGTCGAGACCCGGGTAGTTCGTGTCGTCGAGGAACTTCGTCACCGAGCCGCCGCGATCCGTGCCGACGAGCGGCACGAACTTCTTGCCGGCTGCCTTGATGGCGTCGATCGCCTCGACGTCCATGCCCGAGGTCCAGACGCCGTTGACGGTGTCGTAGTCGCCGCTGGCGATGAAGTCGTTCGTGACCTGCGTGGTGATCGCCGGATCCCACTGGGTCGCGATGCCATCGACCGTCGGCAGGACCTTGATGTCCGGGTACTGCTTGAGGATGTTCGTGAACCCGGTGTGGCGGTCGGTGTCCGCGCCGGCGCCGGCGAAGCCGCGCTGGTAGTAGACCGTGCCCTTGCCGCCGAGCTTGTCGAACAGCCACTTGGCGCCGAGCTCTGCGTACTTCACCTGGTTGTTGAACAGCTGGTAGGTGTTCGGGTCGGTCACGAACTGGTCGACCGCGACCGTGACGATCCCTGCAGCCTTGGCCTCTTCAAGGGCCGGGTTGAGGGCCGCCGGGTCGTTCGGGTTGAAGACGATCGCATCGACGCCCGCGGCGATGAGGTCGCGGATGTCCTGGAGCTGCCCGGCAGCGTCCGTGTTGCGGTGGATCGTCGTCAGCTCGGAGACCTGGCCGGAGGCGAGGGCCTCGGCCTTGGCGGTGCAGACCTGCTCCTCACGGAAGCCGTTGCCCACGCCGCCGCCATTCGAATAGCCGATCTTGTAGGTCTTTGCGGCTGCACTCGGCGCGGCCGCGCTCGGCGCGGCTGCGCTCGGGGCGGCGGCACTCGGCGCCGCTGCGCTCGGTGCGGTTGAGGCACCACCACTCGAGCAGGCCACGATGGCGATCGCCATCAAGCCCCCCAGCGCGGTGCGGATCGATCCCTTGATCATGCTGCTGCTCCTCCTCCTTGCACTCGACCGACCGACCTGGTCGCATCGACGTGCGGATCTCTCTCTGTCACGTGGTGGCGATACCGTGTAACCGTTCCACCTCCTCATCTATATCACCCTTCGGCGGTCGGGGTATTTGTCTGATCAGTCCGAACGGCCAGGGATGGTCACTTGATGTAGGGCCGCAGGACGTCACGCGCGACCAGGAAACCCTGCTTCACGCGCTCGTCGGTGCCCTCGAACACGCGGTCCTCATGCTCGATGATGATGTCGCCGTCGTAGCCGGTCTGATAGAGCGCCGAGAACAGGTCGCCCCAGTCGACCTCGCCGAGGCCCGGGATTCGCGGCACCTGCCAGCCGATCCCGGCCGACAGGATCCCGCGCTCGTACAACCCGTCGCGATCGATCATCAGGTCCTTGGCCTGGACGTGGAGGATGTGCGGCCCGAATTCGCGGATGAAGCGCGGGATCTCGATCATCTGGAGGATGAGGTGGGACGGGTCGAAGTTGAGCCCGATCGTGCCGCCCCATGTCTCGAGGATCCGACGCCACATCCGTGGCGTCGTCGCGAGGTTGTGGCCGCCCGGCCACTCGTCGTAGCTGAACAGCATCGGGCAGTTCTCGAGGGTGACCTTGCGCCCGTGGTCATCGGCGAATGCCACGATGTCCGGCCAGATCTCGAGCGCTGACGCCCAGTTGTCGTCGGGGGTCTTCGAGCCGTCGGCGCCCATGAACGTGTTCACGTACGGGATGCCCATCGCCTCGGCCGCTTCGATGACCAGCTTGAGGTGGCCGATGACCTTGGCGCGGTGCTCCGGATCCGGATGGAGCGGGTTCGGGTAGTAACCCAGTCCGGAGATCGTGAGGCCCTTCGCGGTGACCTGGTCGACGAGCTCGCTCGCCTGGCCGGCGGACAGGTTCGCGACGTCGATGTGGGACGTGCCGGCATACCGACGCGTCGGGCCCGTCGTGCGCGGCCAGCACGCGATCTCGATGCTGTCGAAGCCGTTGGCCGCCGTCCAGTCGACGACGTCCAGCAGCGGTGTCTCGGGGAACGGGGCTGTCAGCAGGCCGAGCCTCATCGGGTTTGCGCCTCCACCGGGACGCCCGCCGGGTCCGGGTCGCGAACGACGTCGACCCAGCGGCCGAGGCGGGCGCTCTCGGCGATGGCGTCGTTGACGAGCATCTCGTCGTGGCCCTCCGCGAACGTGGGGTAGCCGGGCCTGGCCGACGGCCGACCGGCCGCGATGTCCGCATAGACGGCCCGGAAGTGGGCAGCGAACGTGTCCCCGAAGCCCTCGACGTGGCCACCGGGCAGTGCAGCGGCGGCTCGGCCCGCCGGCCCCATGAGCGCCGGGTTCTTGATCAGGATCTCGTTGGGCCGCTCGCGGTGGCCGATCCACAGCTGGTCGGGCTGCTCCGAATCCCAGGCGACCGACGCGAGCGATCCGTCGACCTCGTACTGGAGCGAGTTCTTCCGGCCGGCGCTGATCTGGCTGATGCTCACCGCGCCCCGGGCACCGTTCTCGAAGCGGATCAGGATCGTCGCGGTGTCCTCGGTCGCGATGTCGCGGGTGACGGTCTCCGCGGCGACCTCCGTCGAGTAGGTCTCGACCGGGCCGGTCGGCTCGCGACGGGCCGACACGAATGTCGCGAGGTCGGCCATCACGGCCACGATCCGCTGGCCAGTGATGAAGCTCGTGAGATCGAGCCAGTGCGACCCGATGTCGCCGACCGCCCGCAGCGCCCCGCCGCGCTCCGGTTGCAGGCGCCAGTTCCAGTCGCTCTCGAGGAGAAGCCAGTCCTGGAAGTAACGCCCCGTCACGAGCCGCACGTCGCCGATCTCGCCCGACGTCACCACCTCGTGGGCGTGCTGGTTCAACGGGTAGTAGCGGATGTTGAAGTTCGCGGCGTTGACCAGGCCGGTCGAGGCGGCGAGGGCGACGAGCTCGCGCGATTCATCGGCCGACATCGCCAGCGGCTTCTCGCAGATGACGTGCCGGCCCGCCGCGAGGACCGCCTTCGCCTGCGGCAGGTGGAGGTCGTTGGGCGACGTCACGTGGACCGCGTCGACGGACGGGTCGTCGAGGAGCGCGTCGAGCGAGGGATAGGCATGGGGCACGCCCAGCGCGGTGGCGCGTGCCTGGCCGCGCTCCGGCGTGCTGCCGAGAACGCCTCGCACCTGGACCCCGATCCGGCGCAGCGCCTCGACGTGGACGGTGCCGATGAAGCCCGTGCCGATGACCGCGGCGCCGACGTCGGCGATCGTTCGCGTCATGCCCTGCCCACCACCTTGCGTGCGGGTTGCTGCTCTGGGTCGAGTCGGGGACGAGCCTGTCTAGACATTCTACCGAAATGCCTGCCGATGAAGGAAGCCCCGCGGCCATCCGGACCGGTCCGAACGCGCGATCCCCCAGGCCTCCTCCCAGCCCGACGATCATACTTTGTCCTGTCAAGTGCAAAAGTCGACCGACCAGCGGACGAAGAACGGCTATGATCGGTGACGACATGGAGATGCCGGTCCACGCGCCACTCGCGGACGAGGCCCTCGACGCCCTGGTCATGGTCCTCGACGAGATCCGGCTCGGTCGCTCGCGATCGCGGCCCGAACTGGTCGCGCGGACGGGGCTCGGGCGGGCCATCGTCGCGCAGCGGGTCGGCGAACTGCTGGATCGGGGGCTGGTCACCGAAGGCGAGGTGGGACCCAGCACGGGCGGCCGGCCACCCCGCCAGCTGACGTTCCGCGCCGACGCCGGCCACGTGCTCGTCGCCGACCTGGGCGCCACGAGCATCGACGTCGCGGTGACGAGCCTCGACGGGCGGATCCTCGGCCACCACGACGAGCCGGCCGAGATCGAGGCGGGACCGGGACGCTGCCTGGACCGGGTGGACGCCCTCTTCGAATCCCTGCTCGCGACTGCGCAGGCGATCCCGGGACGGCTGTGGGGCGTCGGCATCGGCGTGCCCGGGCCGGTCGAGTTCGGGTCGGGCCGCCCGATCTCGCCGCCGATCATGCCCGGCTGGGACGGCTACCCGATCCGGGAGCGCTTCGCCGACCGGTACGACGCCCCGGTCTGGGTGGACAACGACGTCAACCTGCTCGCCCTCGGCGAGTGGCGGTCGGGTGTCGCAGCCGGCCACGACGACGTCGTGGTCGTGAAGGTCGGCACCGGGATCGGGGCGGGCATCATCTCGGACGGCCACCTCCACCGCGGCGCGCAGGGGAGTGCCGGTGACGTCGGCCACATCCAGGTCGTCGACGACCCGCTGGTCGTCTGCCGCTGCGGCAACCTCGGCTGCCTCGAGGCGCTGGCCGGCGGCGGCGCCCTCGGCCGTGCCGGCGCGGCCGCAGCCGTGGACGGCCGATCGGCCCGCCTGCAGGTCGCGCTCGACCAGCACGGCACGGTCACCGCCCAGGACGTGGCGCGTGCCGCGTCGTTCGGGGATCCGGTCGCGGTCGCCCTGCTGCAGGACGCGGGCCGGCGCATCGGCTCGATGCTCGCGAGCGTCGTCAACTTCTTCAACCCGTCGCTCGTGGTGATCGGCGGCGGCGTCGCGAACAGCCCTGACCAGTTCCTCGCCTCGATCCGCGAGACCGTCTATCGCCGCTCGCTGCCGCTCGCCACCCGGGACCTGCTGATCCAGCGCTCGTCCCTGGGCGGCCTCGCGGGCGTGATCGGTGCTTCCTCGATGGTCGTGGACCAGCTCTTCTCCCGTGATTCGATCGGCCGCTGGATCGAGTCGGGCGACCCCGCGGGCTCTCCAGAGGTCGTCCTCGGACGAGCCAGTTGACCGACGTCTACGGCTCGTTCGACGTTGTCGTGGTCGGCGCCGGATCGGCCGGCTCCACGGCTGCGATCGCCGCAGCGCGCAGCAGCGCCCGGACGCTGCTGATCGACGCCCTGCCATTCCTCGGGGGCACCTCGACCGCGGTCCTGGACACGTTCTACGGCTTCTACACGCCCGGCGCGAACGCCCGAAAGGTGGTCGGCGGGATCGCCGACGACGTGGTCGAGGGACTGCGTGGTCTCGGCCCGGTCGTGACCCGCCCGAACACGTATGGCGCCGGCACCGGCGTCACGTACCTCGCGGAGCACCTCAAGGTCGTCTGGGAGCGGCTGGTCGAGTCGGCGGGCGCCCGCATCCTGCTCCACGCGACAGTCGTCGAGGCGCACACGCAGGACGGTCGCGTGACGGAGGTGCTGGTCGCGACCCGGGCCGGCCTTCGCCTCGTCCGCGGGTCGGTCTTCATCGATGCGTCGGGTGACGCGGACCTGAGCCACCACGCGGGGTTCGGGTACGAGCTCGCGGGCGACGAGGCGCCGGCCCAGACAGCCACGACGACGTTCCGGATGGCGAACGTTGACATGGCCGCGCGCGGGACGATCGACAAGGCGGGGCTGCATGCGCTGATGGCCGAGGCCGCGGCGGACGGCTACGACCTGCCGCGCCTCGAGGGCAGCGACCACGTCACGCCGGTCGCGGGGGTGACGGCCACGATCATGACCCGCCTCGCCCAGGTCCGGCGCGACACCGACGGCCGGGTACGCAACGCCACCGACCCCGACGTCCTGACCGAGCTCGAGATCGCCGGGCGGCGACAGGCGCTCGAGTACGCCCGGTTCCTTGTGGACCGTGTGCCCGGCTACGAGCGCGCCTCGCTCGTCGCCCTCGGGACGCGGGTCGGCGTGCGCGAGACGCGCCGGGTGTACGGCGACTACCGGGTGACCGCCGAGGACGTCCTTGCGGCTCGCCAGTTCGACGACCAGATCGGCCTCTGCGGCGCCCCCATCGAGGACCACCACGGGTCCGGCGGCGACGGCACGACATGGCGCTACCTGCCCGACGGGGCCGCGGTCGGGATCCCGCTGCGCTCGCTCATCGTGCGCGACGGCGCGAACACGCTGGTCGCCGGGCGGTGCTTCTCGGCGACCCACGACGCCCATGCCTCGATCCGCTCGATGGCCCAGTGCATGGCAATGGGCCAGGCCGCCGGCACGGTCGCGGCGATGGCGGTCGGCCGCGGCGGCGACGTCCGGGCGGTCCCGGTCGCGGAGGCCGTCGGCCGGCTCCGCCGCGACGGCGCGGTGCTCGCGGTGCCGGACGGGGAGGGGAGCGCGCCGTGAGCGTCGTCCGGACCGTTCTCGGCGACATCGACCCGGCCGAGCTCGGGGTCACGTACGCCCACGAGCACCTGGTCATCGACGGCGGCGCGCCCGTCCGGATGAACCCGGACTTCGACCTGGGCGACGTCGAGCGGATGGCCGGCGAGGTGGCCGAGGCCGTGGCGGTGGGGCTGAGGGCCGTGATCGACGCGATGCCGTGCGACTGCGGCCGGAACGTCGTCAAGCTCGCCGAGCTGAGTCGCCGCTCCGGGATCCACATCGTCGGGCCGACCGGGCTGCATCACGAGCGCTACTACGGCCCGGATCACTGGAGCGTGCGCGAACCCGTGGCGGCCATCGCCGAGCGGTTCACGCTGGACGTGACCGCCGGCATCGACGCCAACGACTACGCCGGGCCGGATGTCCGTCGAACGGCGCATCGAGCCGGCGTCATCAAGGTCGCGGGGAGCCAGGGCGGGCCGTCGGGCCGCGACCGCCGGATCTTCGAGGCGGCCGCCGTGACGCATCTCGCGACCGGGGCGCCGATCCTCACCCACTGCGAGGGCGGCACCGGGGCGCTCGCCCAAGTCCGCGTGCTGGCGGACCTCGGTGTGGCGCCGTCGCACGTCGCGCTGAGCCACGTCGACAAGATCGTCGATCGCGGGTACCACCGGGAGCTGCTCGGGACCGGCGCCTTCGCCGAGTACGACGGCTCCTTCCGCTGGGGAGACGCCGCGAACGGCACGGTGCAGCTGATCGGATGGGCGCTCGAGGACGGCCACATCGGTGGCATCCTGCTCGGCATGGATGCGGCGCGACAGGGGTACTACCACGCGTACGGCGGATCGCCCGGCCTCGCCTGGCTGCTCGACGGATTCGCCGCGCAGATGCGGGACCAGGGCATCGACGATGCCGTCCAGCGGAGCCTGTTCGTCGACAACCCGGCGCGCGCGTTCGCGTTCGAACCTGTCCGCCCGGCCTCGTCGGCATGACCGGACCCGTCCGCCCGGCCGACCGACCGGGCGGTCTGCTCACGAGCGTGATCGGCTCGCACGCGCGGCCGTCGTGGTTCGTGGCCGGGATCGCGGCCGCCGAGCGCGGCGAGTTCGGCCCGGCCGATCTCGCGGAGATGCTCGACGACGGCGTCGACCTCGCGATCCGCGACCAGGAGCGGGCCGGCATCGACGTCGTCAGCGACGGCGAGATGCGCCGGGCCGGCTTCTTCACCGCCGAGTTCTACCGCCACCTGACCGGCGTCCGGGCACGCCCGTCCGACCGGCTTCTCGGTGCCGGCGGCCACGACCAGCAGCACCGGTTCGACGTCCTCGAGCCGATCGCCGCGCCCGATGGCCTGGGCGTCGTCGACGAGTTCCGCTTCGCGACCCGGCGGACCGAGCGCCCGTTGAAGGTCACGATCCCGGGGCCGTACACGCTGTCCGGGCGGCTGGCGTACGGGCCCGGGCAGGTCTACCGACACCGCAACGACGCAGCCGAGGCGTTCGTGCCGATCCTGCGCGCGGAGCTCGAGGGCCTGGCCGCGGCCGGCGCGACGTTCATCCAGATCGACGACCCCTCGCCAGCGATCCACCCGGAGGCGCCATCGGATTTCGCGGCCCTGTTCAACGCCTCGGTCGAGCCGGTCGTCGGGCGGGTCCGGCTCGGCGCGCACCTGTGCTTCGGGAACTTCCTCGGCCGGCCACTGGCGCGCCGGACGTATCGGCCCGTGCTCGACGCGATGCTCGGGTTCCGGGTCGACGAACTCGTCCTGGAGTTCGCCAACCGCGAGATGGCCGAGGTCGAGATCCTCGGCGAGATCGCCGCCGCCGGGCGCGACGTCGCCGCCGGCGTCGTGGACGTGAAGAACTACCACCTCGAATCGGCCGACGAGGTCGCCGAACGGATCGATCTGGTCCTGGCGGCGGGCGTGCCGCCCGGGCGGCTGGCACTGGTCCCGGACTGCGGGTTCAGCCAGACCGCCCGCTGGGCGACGACGGCCAAGCTGGCCGCGCTGGTCGCCGGTCGCGATCTCGTGCTCGGCCGGAGCGGCTGACGGCCCTCAGGCCCGGGGCGGGGCGGTGCTCTCCCGGACCACGAGCTCGGTGGCGAGCTCGACGCGGGTCTGCCCGGGCTGCTCGCCGCGGGCCATCGCGAGGACCAGCTCCGCGGCCGCGATCGCCATCTCCACGAGGGGCTGCCGGACGGTCGTCAGCGGCGGCCCGACCCACTGGGCCACTGGCAGGTCGTCGAAGCCGACCACGCTGAGGTCCTCGGGGATGTGGAGGCGGGCCTCGCGGGCCGCCTGGTAGACGCCGAGCGCCTGCAGGTCGTTGCCGGCGATGACCGCCGTCGGCGGGTCCGATCGCCGGAGCAGCGCCCGGCCTTTCCGGACCCCCTCCTCGACCTGGAACTCGCCGTGGCTGACAAGGTCGGGATCGATCGCGACACCGGCCGCGTCCATCGCGGCGCGGTAGCCGTCCATCCGGGCGCGGCTGCACAGGATGTCCGCCGGCCCGCCGACGACCGCGATCCGGCGGTGGCCGAGCCCGAGCAGGTGCCGCGTCGCGGCCAGGCCGCCATTCCAGTTCGTCGCGCCGATCGAGGGCGTGTCGTGCATCGGCTCGCCGGTCGGGTCGACGACGACGAAGCGGGATGCCGCGGGTCTTGAGCTGGGTGCGCACCGACTCGCTCAGGTCGGAGAAGACCGCGATGACGCCGGTCGGCCGGCGAGCGAGGGCGCCCTCGATCCAGCCACGCCCGGGCGTCCGCCGCCCATGGAGCTCCGAGAGGACGACGGCCATGTGCTGCTGGCCCGCGACGCGTTCGACGCCGCGGACGATCTCGAGCGCCCACTCGCTCTCGAGCTCGTGGAAGATCAGCTCGATGATCGGGGCCGCCCGGAGGGTTCGGTCGGATCGGCGATACCCTTGCTCCCGGATGGCCGCCTCGACGCGGAGCCGTGTCTCGGGCGACACGTCGGATCGGCCGTTGATCACCTTCGAGACCGTCGGCACTGACACGCCTGCCTGCTTGGCGACGTTCGCGATCGTGGGCCGATCGGATCGACGTGGCTTGCTGCTGAGCGTCGAGCTCGTCATGGACACAGTGTACCGAAAGTTTCGGCCAGGTTGCCACCCATTTGCGCGTCTGCATTCGGGTCTTGACGCGACCGACTCCGGTCCGTAACGTTCGGGGCCGAAAGCAATCGCCCGATTGCTCGAAACTTTCGCAAGGAGGAGACGCGAAGGGGACGCAGCCGCGGGCTGCCGGTCCGCCGTCGCGAGGAGACCTCGACCGGACCGCGCCAGAACGTGCCGGGAGGACTGACTTATGACAGGAGGGCGAGTCGTGTCAATGCATCGGCGTCTGTTCGGGCTACCTGGCCATCGTGGCCATGGATGCTCGCAGCATGTAACGGGGGAGGCGGCGCCAGCCCGAGTGCGGCGGCGAGCAGCGCCCCATCGGCGGCTCGCACCGAGTGCCGCAGCCCCGTCGCCATCGGAGGCCTCGACCGAGCCCGTCACCATCGAGTGGTGGAACCTCCAGGTCAACGATCCGGGCAAGGCGCTGCTCAAGACCCTCGCGGACGAGTACATGGCGGCGCATCCCAACGTGACCATCAATGAGACGGTCCTCGAGAACGAGGCGCTCAAGACCAAGATCGCGACCGCGATGCAGGCCGGCACCCCGCCGGACGTCTTCCAGTCGTGGGGCGGCGGCGGACTCGCCGAGCAGGTCGAGGCCGGCCTCGTCAAGGACATCACCGCCGACGTCGCGGACTGGGCGGACACCATGAATCCCGGAGCCATGGGCATCTACCAGGTCGACGGCAAGCAGTACGGCATCCCGTACAACTTCGGCATGGTCGGCTTCTGGTACAACAAGGCGCTCTTCACGAAGGCCGGGATCACGGCCGCCGCCGGCGACCTGGGACGAGCTGCTCGCCGACGTCGGCAAGCTCAAGGACGCCAAGATCACCCCGATCGCGCTCGGCGGCAAGGACAAGTGGCCGGGCATGTTCTGGTGGGCGTACCTCTCGATCCGTCAGGGTGGCCAGGCCGCCCTCGAACCCGCCGTCAATGACGGGGCGTGGGACAGCCAGACGTTCGTCGACGCCGGCACCCAGCTCAAGAAGCTCATCGACCTGAAGCCGTACCAGGAGGGCTTCCTCGCGGCCACCTACCCGAACGAGTCAGCGGCCATGGGCAACGGCAAGGCCGCCATGGAGCTGATGGGCCAGTGGGCCCCGGGCGCGCAGGCCGGCGAGAGTGCCAGCAAGAAGGGCATCGGCGAGGACCTCGCCTGGTTCCCGTTCCCGGCTCTCACCGGCGGCGCCGGCGCCCCGACGGACGCATTCGGCGGCACCGACGGCTGGGCCATCGGCAAGGATGCCCCGCCCGAGGCCGTCGACTTCGTGAAGTTCCTCTCCAGCGTCGAGGTCGCCAAGCGTTGGGCCGGCCTCAACGACGGCACGCTCCCCGCCACCAACGGCGCCGAGGCGGCCGGTCACCGACCCGTACCTGAAGACCGTCCTCGAGAACCGGCCAAGGCGACGTTCGCGCAGCTCTACCTCGACCAGGCGACCACCCCGGCGCTCGGCGCGGCGATCAACGACGCGATCGCCGAGCTCTACGCCGGCACGGCCGCCCCCGAGGATGTCGCCAAGACCATCGCGGAGGCCGCCAAGACCCAGTGACCGGCCCTTCGCGACTGCGTATCGAATGGGCCGGCGTCACGCCGGCCCGTTCGCCATCCTTGGAGGACCGATGACCGCATCTGCGATCTCCCAGTCCCCGATCGGCGCGTCGCCGATCGTCGAAGCTGCACGACGGTCGTGCTGTTCGTGCTGCCCGCGCTGCTCGTCTACGCGGTCTTCGTCGTCATCCCGATCGTCCAGGCGATCTACTACAGCGTGTTCAAGTGGAACGGGCTCAAGCCGCTGACCGACTTCGTCGGGCTGGCGAACTACGAGCGCGCCCTGTCCGACCCGGTGTTCCACTCCGCGATCGCCCACAACGTGTTCTTCGTCACGCTGTCGCTGGTCATCCAGATCCCGTTCGCCTTGAGCCTCGCGCTGATGCTGAACCGGCGCTTTCGCGGCCGGGCGCTGCTTCCGGCTGATCTTCTTCGCGCCGTACGTCCTCTCCGAGGTCATCACGGCGGCGATCTTCCAGCTCCTGCTCATGCCGGACTGGCTCGTCGACCAGGCCATGGCCGGCGCCGGCCTCGGGGCGTTCACCCAGCTGTGGCTGGCGGACCGCTCGATCGTCCTGATCACGCTGTTCGTGGTCATCTCGTGGAAGTACTTCGGGTTCCACATGATCCTGCTGCTCGCCGGACTCCAGGGGATCCCGCGCGAGCTCGAGGAGGCTGCCGCGATCGACGGCGCGTCCCGCCGCCAGGCCATCCGCTACGTGATGCTGCCGCTGCTGGGCCCGACCCTGCGCGTGTCGGTCTTCCTCTCGATCATCGGCGCCCTGCAGCTGTTCGACCTGATCTGGGTGACGACCGGCGGCGGGCCGGCGAACGCCTCGAACACGATGGCGACGTACCTGTTCGACTGGGGCTTCCGGCGCTTCCAGCTCGGCTACGGCAGCGCGGTCGCCGTGATCCTGTTCGGCGTGTCGTTCCTCGTCGCCCTCGCGTACCAGCGCTTCGTGCTGCGCCGCGACACCGAGGGCGCCATCACGACCGCCGGTGGGTAGCGTGGCAGCGGCCGCCTCGGCCGACGTCGCCGGCCCGGTCGTGATCCGCGCAGTTCAGGCGGCTCGTCGGGCGCTCGCTGCGCTACGTCGTCCTGATCGTCGTGGCAGGCGTCATCGTGGTCCCGCTCGCGTACGCGGTCCTGGGTGGCTTCCGCGACAACGGCCAGATCGGCAATGCGCCGCTCGGCTGGCCCGATCCCTGGGTCGCCGACCAACTACACCGAGGTGCTCGCGTCCGCCGACTTCTGGCGACAGCTCGGCAACAGCGCCCTGATCGCCGCGATCTCGACGTTCTCGGTCGTGGCCCTCTCGGCGCTGGCCGCGTTCGCCTTCGCGCGGATGGCCTTCCCCGGTCGGGAGGTCCTGTTCACATTCTTCGCCCTGGGACTGCTGTTCCCGACCGCAGTCGCGATCCTGCCGCTCTACATCCTGGTGCGCGGTCTCGGCCTGCTCGACAGTCCGCTGGGCGTCGCGATGCCCCAGGCCGCCTTCCAGCTGCCCTTGACGATCCTCATCCTGCGCCCCTTCTTCCGCAGCATCCCGGCCGAGCTCGAGGACGCGGCGCTCATCGACGGCTGCGGCCCGTTCGGGTTCTTCTGGCGGGTGCTGCTGCCGCTCTCGCGGCCGGCCCTCGCGACGGTGGCGGTCCTCGCCGTGGTCACGAGCTGGAACGCGTTCCTGCTCCCGCTCGTCGTCCTCTCGAGCGCCGACCAGTGGACGCTGCCGCTCGGGGTCACGAACTTCACCACGCAGTACACCAGCGACACGGCCCGGATCCTGGCGTTCACGGTGCTCGCGATGGTGCCGGCCCTGGTCTTCTACGTCATCGCCGAGCGGCAGCTCGTCGGCGGGCCTCACCTCCGGGGCGGTGAAGGGCTGATGGCGACCATCGGCGACCAGCTACCGCGACCCGGCGCTCCCGGTCGAGGCGCGCGTCGCCGACCTGCTCGGGCGCATGACACGCGCCGAGAAGGTCGCCCAGCTCGGGTCGTTCTGGGCGTTCGAGGTCGTCCACGGATCGGGCCTCGACGAGGCCGCGCTGGCTGCCCTCGCCGCGGACGGCATCGGCGAGATCACCCGGCTGGCGGGCTCGACCAACCTGCGACCGATCGAGGTGGCCGAGACCGCGAACGCGATCCAGCGCTACCTCGTCGAGGGGACGCGTCTCGGGATCCCGGCGATCGTCCACGAGGAGTGCCTGCACGGCCTGCATCGCCTGGGCCGCGCCGTGCTTCCAGCAGTCCATCGGGGCGGCGGCGACGCTTCGATCCGGTCGTCGTCTCGGCGATGGCCGACGACGATCCGGCGGCGGATGCTGCTGACCGGCGCCCGCCACGCGCTGGCCCCCGTCCTCGACATCGGCCGCGACCCGCGCTGGGGCCGCATCGAGGAGACCTACGGCGAGGACCCGTACCTGGCAGCCGAGCTCGGCTGCGCCTACACCGAGGCGCTGCAGGGGCCCGACCTGCTCGGCGGGGTGGTCGCCACGGCCAAGCACATGGTCGGCCACGGGCTGGCCGAGGGTGGTCTCAACCAGGCGCCGGCCCACATCGGCGCGCGCGAGCTGCGCGACGAGCAGCTGTTCCCGTTCGAGGCGGCCGTCCGCCAGCTCGCGGATCGCGAGCGTCATGCCCGCCTACTGCGACGTGGACGGGGTGCCCTGCCACGCGTCGACCGAGCTGCTGACCGGCGATCCTGCGCGGCCAGTGGGGCTTCGATGGCATCGTCGCCTCCGACTACATCGGCGTCGAGATGATCGCCACAGCCCACCGACTGACCCCGGACCTCGGCGAGGCGGCCCGCCTGGCGCTCGTCGCGGGCGTCGACTCGGAGCTGCCGCGGACCGTCGCCTTCGGCGCGCCACTGGATGAGCAGCTCGAGAACGGCCGGGTCCAGGATGCCGAACTCGACGCGACGGTCGCGCGCGTGCTGCGCATGAAGTTCCGCCTTGGCCTCTTCGACCGCCCGTACGTCGAGGTCCCTGCCGAGGCGACCCTCGACGCCCTCGTCGCCGACGAGGCACGGGTGGCCAGGACGCTCGCCGAGGAGTCGTTGGTCCTGGTCAAGAACGACGGGCTGCTGCCACTCGCATCAGACCTGCGAAGCGTCGCGGTGGTCGGGCCCCATCGCGGACAGCGTGCGGGACCTCCTCGGGGACTACAGCCACCTGGTCCACATGGAGACCCTGCGCGAGATGCGCAACGGCACCGACGCTCTCGGCATCGTCGGCGATGGCGAGGTCATCGAGCCGGGCGACGAGCTCACCGGCCGGCGGACGATCCTCGATGCGCTCCGCTCATCGCTGGGCGATGCGGAAGTGCGGTACGCCCGCGGCACCGGGATCTCGGCCGGCACGGACGAGGAGCTCGCCGAGGCGGTCGATATCGCGCGGACGTCGGACGTCGCGATCGTCGTGCTCGGCGAACGGTCCGGCCTCACCGACGATTCGACTACCGGCGAGTTCCGCGACCGCCTGAGCCTCGGCTTCCTCGGTCGCCAGCAGGAGCTTCTCGAGGCGGTCGCTGCGACCGGGACCCCGGTCGTGCTGGTGGTCGTGAGCGGCCGACCGCTCACCATCGAATGGGCTGCCGGGCACCTTGCGCGCGATCCTCCTCGCCTGGGTGCCCGGTGATGCCGGCCCGGACGCGATCGCGGACGTGCTCACGGGTGCCGTGAACCCCGGCGGCAAGCTGCCGATCTCGATCCCGCGCAACGTCGGCCAGGTGCCGGTCACCTATCGGCACCACCCGACCGGCGGCCATTCGCAGCCGAAGGGCGACTACGTGGACGGGTCCGTGGCGCCGCTGTGGCCGTTCGGGTTCGGCCTCTCCTATACGACGTTCGAGGTCTCGGACCTGCGGCTCGACCGCACCGAGGTGCCCGCCGACGGCGGCGAGGTCACCGTCACCGTGGACGTCGCCAACACCGGCACGCGCCGCGGTGACGAGGTCGTCCAGCTCTATGTCCGCGATGAGGCGGCGACGGTCGCCCGGCCGGTGCTGGAGCTGCGCGGATTCCGGCGGGTCGGGCTGGAGCCCGGCGAGCGACGCACCGTCTCGTTCCGGCTCTCGACCGAGCAGTTCGCCTACGTCGGGGCGGACTACCGGCGCGTGATCGAGGCCGGCACGATCCGGATCCATGCGGGCACGTCATCGGCTGCCCTGCCGCTGAGCGCGACGCTGACCATCACGGGACCCGACGTGCACCTCGTCGACCGCTGCCGGTTCCTCACCGAGACCACGGTCGAGTAGCCCGGGCGCTGATCGGGCCCGCGGCCGCTCTCAGCCGCCGTCGACGATCCGATCGGTGAAGTCGCCCGACCCTGGGTCCTTGAGGATCAGCTTGTGCCGCCCGTCGGGCAGGATCTCGCGCTTGATGACGACCTTGTTCTCGTAGATCTCCGGGTTCGATGCCATCCTCGGCGTGGGTGCCGCGCGCCAGTCGACGTCGATCGGCTCCCAGGCGTCGCGCTTCGCGGACCGGTAGCAGGCGTCCATGATCGCGTTGACGACATAGCCGTCGTAGAAGGTCTCCTGCGGGGCGCGACCGCCCTCGATCGCGTCGAACATGTCGCGGAACATCTCGACGTAGCCGAGCTCGGACACCTCGTCGCCCACCGGGAAGAGCCAGCCCGCCGAGGTCTCCGCCTTCTCGGCGACGTAGCCACCGCCACCGCCCGCGGTGAACATCTCGAAGCCCGTGCGCAGGAAGTGGTTCAGCCAGATCGTGCCGTGCGTCCCGGCCACCTCGTCGCGCAGGTCCATCCCGCCGCGGAACGTCCAGCTGACCTCGAACTGCCCGATCGCCCCGGACTCGAAGCGGATCAGGGCGATCGCGTTGTCCTCGTCGGCGATCGGGTGGACGAGCGTGTCCGTGTGGCACAGGACGTCGACCGGGCGGTTCCCCTTGCCGACGAAGTTGCGGATGATCTCGATGCAGTGGCAGCCGAGGTCGATGATCGCGCCGCCGCCGGTCAGGCGGCCGTCCCAGAACCACGCGCTGTGCGGCCCGGGGTGCGTCTCCCGCGAGCGGACCCACGTCACGTCGCCGATCGCGCCCTCGCGGACCCGCTTGACCGCCTTGAGCGACTTGGGCGTGTAGCACAGGTCCTCGAGGTAGCCCGCGAACACGCCGGCCTTCTCGACGGTCTCGAGCATCCGCCTGGCCTCCTCGGCCGTGCGCCCGAGCGGCTTGGTGCAGAGGACCGCCTTGCCGGCCTTCGCGACGAGCCCGACCGCCTCCTCGTGGAGGAAGTTCGGCAGGCCGACCACGACCACATCGGTGTCGGGGTGGTTGACGGCCGCCTCGAGGTCGGTCGTGCTCTCGGCGATCCCGTGGCGCGCGCTGAACGCCTCGCCGCGCTCGGCGCTCCGCGAGTACACGACGCGCACGCGGTCGCGGCCCCGTTGTCCGTTGAGGGTCGCGGTGTAGAAGTCGCCGATCAACCCCGTGCCGAGCATGGTGATCGAGTGCTGCTGCTGCATTCGCGCGAACCTCCAGGATGCCGGACGGTCCCGATCGTACAGACATCGTGCCCCGTCCGGCGCCTCACTCGGTGGGCCAGCGCTCCTCGAAGACGGCTTCCTCGCGCGGCCGGCGCGCCTCGCCGGGCTTCGACTTGGGGAGCCGCGCGGCCTCGGTCGGGTGGCCCAGCGAGAGGATCGTCCGAACGAGGCGATCCTCCGGCAGACCGAGGAGCTCGCGAACCGCATCGAGCGTGTCGAAGCGGACCCACCCGATGCCGCCGCCAAGCCCGAGCATGTTCGCCGCGATCAGCATCCGCTCCGCGGCTCGACCGTCGTCGTAGGCGTCCGACACGAGCCGCTCGCGCTGGGAGGGGAGGACGATCGCCACGGCCGCCGCCGCGGTCTTCAGGGATCGCGTCTGGGGCAACCCGAGTCCGTGGATGGCTCGGAGCACGGCCACGTCCCGGATGACGATGAACCGCCAGGGCTGCTCGTTCTGGCTGCTGCCGGACCAGCGACCGGCATCGGCGATGGCCTCGAGCTCTGCGTCGGTCAGCGGCTCGTCCGTGAACTCGCGGACCTGCCGGGTCCGGAGCAGCGGGCGGATCGTGTCGCGCGGTGACGAGGTGACGGCGTCCGGCATGGGTGGAGCATGCCATGAGGCCCGGGTCGCCGTCAGCGGTCGGCGTCACATCCGCCTGGACCAGGCGGCAGCGCCCCGGACGGATCAGGGCTTCAGAAGCCGAACCCGATCCGGCGTCAGGTCAGACACACGACGCACACCGAGGAGCTGCATCGTGCGGATGGTCTCCTTCCGGAGAAGCTCGCCGGCGCGCATGACGCCGCGCTCTCCTCCGGCCATCAGGCCATACAGATAGGCCCGCCCGACGAGACACGCCCGGGCGCCCATCGCGACCGCCGCCACGACATCGCCGCCGGCGAGGATGCCGCCGTCGATGTACACCTCCGTGCGGTCCCCGACGGCTGCGACGATCGCAGGCAGCTGCTCCAGGGGCGTCGGCGCCCGGTCGAGCTGCCTGCCGCCGTGGTTCGAGATCACGATCGCATCGGCTCCGGCGTCGACGACGATCCGGGCGTCATCGACCGTCTGGACACCCTTGATGACGATCGGCCCGTTCCATTCCTCGCGCAGCCAGCCCAGGTCCGCGACCGTGATCGTCGGATCGAACACGCGGTTGATGAGGTCGGCGACCGTCCCCTGCGTCTCCTCGAAGGCGGCGAACCGAAGCGGCTCGGTCGTGAGCAGGTTGAACCACCAGCCGGGGTGGACCGCGATGTCGGCGACGGTCCGGACGGACAGGGTCGGTGGGATCGTGAAGCCGTTGTGGACGTCCCTCAGCCGCGCGCCGGCCACCGGTGTGTCGACGGTCAGGACGAGCGCGGTGAAGCCGGCGGCCCGAGCGCGGCGAACGAGATCGATCCCCGCGTCACGATCGTTCCACAGGTAGAGCTGGAACCATTTGTCGGATCCAGGTGCGGCGCGTGCCACGTCCTCGGGCGAGGTCGTGCCAAGCGTCGAGAGCGCATACGGGATGCCCAGCCGCGCAGCCACGCGTGCGACCGCCGGCTCGCCCTCATGGTTCATCAGCCGGGTGAAGCCAGTCGGCGCGAAGACGAGGGGCAGGGCAGACGGCCGTCCGAGGATCGTCGTCGAGGTGTCGACCTGCGACACATCCTGGAGCACGCTTGGCACGAACTCGACGCGAGCGTAGGCCTCGCGCGATCGCCGCAGACTCGTCTCGCTCTCGGCGGCGCCGTCGACGTAGTCGAACACCGCTCGTGGTGTATGCCGGCGCGCGACCGATCGAAGATCCCAGATCGTGGCGGCGGACGCCAGGCGGCGATCCGTCGGGTTGCGCTGGATCGGGCCCGTCCGGAGGTAGGGCTGCAGCTCCCGCCAGCGCGGAAGGCGGCGTCGAGGCTTCATGTGGTCGTGGTCATCGGCGGCCGATCTCGTGCCGTGGCTCGAAGCGCTGCAGGGGGAACGTCGTGCGCACGAGCGAGCGTAGCGCCTCGAGATCGCCCTCGACGAGCCGGTGCGCACGCGCCTGGACCAGCACGTTGCCGAGGGCGGTCGCCTCGACCGGGCCGGCCACGACCGGTCGTCCGCAGGCGTCGGCGGTGAGCTGGCACAGCAGCGTGTTGCGGCTGCCGCCGCCGACGAGGTGGACCACCTTCGACATCGCGACCCGACAGCCGCTCCGCATCCTCGACGGCCCGCGCGAACGCCGCGGCGAGGCTGTCGACGATGCAGCGCACGAGCGCGGGCCGGCCGGACGGCG
The DNA here is from genome assembly GCA_963704775.1 of uncultured Chloroflexia bacterium. Lineage (GTDB taxonomy): Bacteria > Chloroflexota > Limnocylindria > Limnocylindrales > CSP1-4 > SPCO01. The sequence continues at coordinate 2,005,546 of CAVPHR010000001.1, forward strand.
GCGTCAGGCCGGCCTTCCGGCACGCCGTGGCGATCCGCGCCGGCATGTCGCCCGGTGCCATGAAGCCCGGGTCGTCGACGTCGATCTGCGGGCCGCCGGGCGGCAGCTCCGCCGCCGCGGTGAGGAGCCCGGACAGGTCCGACGGCTCGCCGGCGTTCTCCCAGGTCCGGAGCGATTCCTGGAGGAGCCAGAGGCCCATGACGTTGCGCAGGTACCGGATCCGGCCGTCGACGCCCAGCTCGTTCGTGAAGTTCGCTGACCGGCTTGCCTCGGTCAGGATCGGCCGCTCGAGCTCGACGCCGACGAGGCCCCAGGTCCCGCACGCGATGTAGGCGAAGCGCTCGTCCTCCGCCGGGACGCCCACGACGGCCGAGGCCGTGTCATGCGAGCCGACATGGGCCAGCACAGGTGCGGTCGCGAGGCCGGCGTCGGTGACGATCTCGGGGCGCAGCGCGCCGACGATCTCGCCGGGCCGACCGGTCGGACGCAGGATCGCGCGCGGCAGGCCCAGCTCGTCGAGCAGGTCGGTCGCCCAGCCGCGCCGCTCGATGTCGAAGAGGCCGGTCGTCGAACCGTTCGTCTCCTCGGCCGCCATGACGCCGGTTAGCCAGTAGCCGATCAGGTCGGGGACCATGAGCATGGTCCGGGCCGCCTCGAAGCGCGGCGTCCCGCCCTCGGCGGTCAGCTGGTACACGGTGTTGAATGGCTGGAACTGCGTACCCGTCCGGGCGTACAAGCGCTCGAATGGCACGACCGCGTGGACCGCCGCGACGGCCGCCTCGGTCCGCCGGTCGCGGTAGTGGAACGGTGCGCCGATCAGCGAGCCGGCACCGTCGAGCAGGCCGTAGTCCACGCCCCATGAGTCGACGGCGACGCCGACCAGCTTCCCGGACTCGCGGCCCGCGGCCCGCAGACCGGCCACGACCTCGAACTGGATCCGGAGCATGTCCCAGTGCAGACCGTCGGGCAGGGCGACCGGGTCGTTGGGGAAGCGGTGGACCTCGCGCAGTTCGAGCGTTCGCGGGCCGACGTGGCCGGTCATCACGCGCCCACTGGACGCGCCCAGGTCGATCGCTGCGAGCGACCCCGCGGTCACCGCAGGAAGGCGGCGGCGACGCCCGCGTCGACGGGGATGTGCAGACCTGTTGTCTGGCTGAGCTCGCCGCCGGTCAGCGCGAAGACCGCAGCGGCCACGTGCTCGGGGAGGACCTCGCGCTTGAGCAGCGTGCGCTGCGCGTAGAACTCGCCGAGCTTGTCCTCGGCGATGCCGTAGGTCCGCGCCCGGTCGGCGCCCCAGCCCTTGGCGAAGATGCCCGAGCCGCGCACGACGCCGTCGGGGTTGACCCCGTTGACGCGGATCCCGAAGGCGCCGAGCTCTGCGGCAAGGAGCCGGACCTGGTGGGCCTGGTCGGCCTTCGACGCGCCATACGCCACGTTGTTCGGCCCCGCGAAGAACGCGTTCTTGCTCACGATGTAGACGATATCGCCGCCCATCTCCTGCTCGATCATGATGCGCGCCGCCTCCCGCGACACGAGGAACGAGCCGCGGGCCATGACGTCGTGCTGCAGGTCCCAGTCGGCCAGGGTCGTCTCGAGGAGCGGCTTCGAGATCGACAGGCCCGCGTTGTTGACGACCAGGTCCACGCCCCCGAAGGCGAGCACGGCGGCCCGGAACGCCTCCACGACCTGGTCCTCGTCGGTCACGTCGACCGTGACCGCGACCGCGACATCCGGACCGCCAAGCTCCTCGGCGACGGTCGTGGCGCTGGCGCCGTCGATGTCCGCGACGACGACGCAGGCGCCCTCGGCGGCGAGCCGGCGGGCGATGGCCTTGCCGATCCCGGAGCCGGCGCCGGTCACGAGCGCGACGCGCGTGGCGAGCGGCTTCGGCGCCGGCAGGCGGGCCAGCTTGGCCTCCTCGAGCGCCCAGTACTCGATCCGGAACTTCTCCGATTCGGGGATGGGCGCGTATGTCGACACGGCCTCTGCGCCGCGCATCACGTTGATCGCGTTGACGTAGAACTCGCCCGCGACGCGGGCCGTCTGCTTGGTCGACCCGAACGAGAACATGCCGACGCCGGGCACCAGCACGATCGCCGGATCGGCACCGCGCATCGCCGGGCTGCCCGGTGTGGCGTGACGCTCGTAGTAGGCGGCGTAGTCGGCGCGGTACGCCTCGTGCAGCTCGCGCAGCCTGGCCGCGACGTCCTCGGGCGGCGCCGTCGGCGGCAGGTCGAGGACCATCGGCCGGACCTTCGTGCGCAGGAAATGGTCCGGGCACGACGTGCCGAGCGCCGCGAGGCGGGGGTGATGCTCGCGGGCCAGGAAGTCGAGGACGACATCCGCGTCGCTGAAGTGGCCGACCTGGGGCTTGTCGGTGGAGACGAGTCCACGGATCAGCGGCAGGAGCGCGACCGCGCGCTCGCGCCGCGCGTCGGCGGCGAGTGGCTCGAGACCCGCGACGACCGGGCCGAACGGCTCCGGCCGCCCCTCGTCGGCGATGAACCGTTCCGCGGTCCGGATGATCTCGAGCGAGCGCGCCTCGCACTCGTCCGAGGTGTCGCCCCAGGCCGTGATTCCGTGACCGCCCAGGATCGCGCCGATGGCATCGGGCCGGTCGCGCGCGATCGACGCGATGTCGAGGCCAAGCTGGAACCCTGGTCGGCGCCACGGGACCCACGCCACCCGGTCCCCGAAACAGCGGCGGGTCAGTGCCTCGCCGTCCGCGGCGGTCGCGAGCGCGATGCCGGAGTCGGGGTGCAGGTGGTCGACGTGGGCGGGGTCGACGAGCCCGTGCATCGCGGTGTCGATCGACGGCGCGGCGCCGCCGCGCCCGTGCAGGCAGTAGTCGAACGCGGCGACCATCTCGTCCTCGCGCTCGACGCCCGGGTAGACGTCGACGAGCGCCCGCAAGCCGGTCCAGGCGCAGCACGGCCAGGCCGGCCTCGGTCAGCGTGCCGAGGTCGCCGCCCGAGCCCTTGACCCACAGCAGCTCGACGGGCGTGCCGGTCACCGGATCGATCGCGGAGCCCTTGGCCGACGTGTTGCCGCCGGCGTAGTTCGTGTTGCGCGGGTCGGCCCCCAGCCGGTGGGAGCGGTCGATGAGCTCCTCGGCCGGCCCGCGCGGGGTCGGGGCCGCGCCGGACCGGGTCGGGACCCGTGCCGTCATGCGCCCCAGCCCGCCTGCTGGCCGCCGACGCGTTCCTCGGCGATGCGTGCCGCGTAGCCGGATCGGGCGTAGGCCGCCATCGGGTCGGCATCGAGGCCGAGCGCCTTCGCGGACCTCGCGGAGCAGCGGCCGGACGTCGGTGTCGTAGGCATCCATCAGCACGGCGTTGGCACCGAGCACGTCACCGGCCGCCTGGGCGGCCTCGAGCGCGGCCTGGTCGACGAGCAGCGCCTTGGCCGTCGCCTCCTGGACGTTCATGACCGAGCGGATCTGGCCCGGGATCTTCGGCTCGATGTTGTGGCACTGGTCGAGCATGAACGCCACGCCGACCTCGGGCGCGAGGGCGCCGGCCTGCACGACCTCGTGCATGATCCGGAACAGCTGGAACGGGTCGGCCGAGCCGACCATCAGGTCGTCGTCGGCGTAGAAGCGCGAGTTGAAGTCGAAGCCGCCCAGCTTGTCGGCGCGCAGCAGCGAGGCGACGATGAACTCGATGTTCGTGCCCGGGGCGTGGTGGCCGGTGTCGACGACGACCTTGGCCTTGTCGGCCCAGCGGCGACGCAATGGACGAAGGCGGTGCCCCAGTCCGGCACGTCCATCGTGTAGAACGACGGCTCGAAGAACTTGTACTCGAGCACGCATCCGCTGGTCAGCACCGAGCCGGTCGTAGACGGTCCGCGAGCGACTCGGCCAGGCGATCCTGGCGGGCGCGGATGTCGTCCTGGCCCGGGTAGTTCGTCCCGTCGGCGAACCACAGCTTCAGGTCGCGCGAGCCGGTCGCGTCCATGACGTCGATGCAGTCGAGCAGGTGGTCGACGGCCTTGCGCCGGACCCGCGCGTCCGGATGGCACACGCTGCCGAGCATGTAGTCGTTGTCCTGGAACGTGTTCGAGTTGATCGTGCCCAGGGCGACGCCGCAGTCGCCGGCGTGGCGGGCGAGGTCGGTGTAGTCGTCGACCTTGTCCCACGGGATGTGCAGCGCGACCGTCGGGGCGACGCCGGTGTAGCAGGTTCACCTGCGCGGCGTCGGCGATCTTCTCGTACGGGTCGCGCGGGACGCCCTCCTGGGCGAACACCTTGAACCGCGTGCCCGAGTTGCCGAAGGCCCACGACGGCAGCTCGATCGCGCTGGGACGCCAGCGCTGCGACGATGGCCGGCTGACTGGTCACGTCTGCCTCCGTCCCATCCGGGCCTGCTCGGTGGCTCGACCGCGATGGTATGGCCTCGTGGTCGATGGATCCGGCCCGGCCGGCATGCCCGCAGGGGCACCGGAGGAGGTGGGGCCGCCGACGGTCCACCGGCCGGGACAGGATCCTCCCGGACGGAGCGAGACGCATCCGGGTGGTGGCACTCCGAGGCCACGTGCCCACAGCGTGCCACAAGTTTCGATTGATTTCAATCTGCTTTCTTGACATTGCATTCGCGTTCGTTCTAAGGTGCGCCGGGACCCAATCGAAACCCGTGCCATGACCCGGATCGACCAAGTTGGAGCGCCGTGACCTTGCCTGCCGGCGGCAACTCGGGGCGACGTCTTCGCTCGCGAACGCCAGGAGCACATCGCCCGCATCGTCGAGGAGCACGGACGTGCCCGCGTGAGCGATCTGGCGACCCGCTTCGGCGTGTCGGCCGTCACGATCCGCAAGGACCTTCTCGGCCCTCGAGACCGATGGCCGCGTGGTCCGGACCCACGGCGGCGCGATCGCGCTCGATCGGAGCCGGCCCGAGCTCTCGTTCGACATCCGCGAGCGGCTCCAGGCAGGACGAGAAGTCGCGGATCGGGGCGGCTGCCGCGGCGCTCGTCCAGGACGGCGAGAGCATCGTCATGGACGCGAGCACGACGGCGCTGGCCGTCGCGCGCCAGCTCAAGGCGCGGGGCGGCTGGAGCCAGCTGACCGTCATCACCAACGGGCTGCGGCTCGCCTCGGAGCTCGCCGGGCATCCGCGGGATCACCGTGCTGATGCTCGGCGGCCGCGTCCGCTGGGAGGCGCTGTCGGTCGTCGGCCAGCTCGGCGACGGGCTGTTCAGCCGGATCAACGTCCAGAAGGCGTTCCTCGGCGCCGCCGGCTTCACGCTCGAGTCCGGCCTGAGCCGATGCGACCGACGAGGAGGCCCAGATCAAGCGCTCGATGGTCGCCGCGGCGCGCGAGGTCATCGCGCATCGTCGACAGCACGAAGTGGGAGCGCGCGGCGTTCGCGACGTTCTGCCCGACCGACGAGATCGACGTCGTCCTGACCGACGAGCGGGCGCCCGAGGCGATGGTCGCGACCCTGCGAGCGCGCGGCATCGACGTCCGCCTGATCGGCCGACGACGACGCCGCGCCGCCGCCTCCGCGCCCGCGACGCGGACGAGCCCGCAGTGACCGCCGAGCCGCGACGGCCGGCGACCGCGTGCGCCGCCGCGCGCCGAGCTGCGCGGGATCTCGAAGCGGTTCGCCGCGACCCAGGCGCTCGACGACGTCTCGCTCGACCTGCGTCCGGGCGAGGTCCACGCGCCTCGTCGGCGAGAACGGCGCCGGCAAGAGCACGCTCGTCAAGATCCTCGCCGGCGTCCACCAGCCCGACAGCGGCACGATCTGGCTCGACGGCGAGCCGATCGCAGATCCACGGCCCGGCCCAGGCCCGCGCGCTCGGCATCGCCGTCGTCCACCAGGAGCCGCGCCTCTTCCCGGACCTGACGGTCGCCGAGAACGTGTTCATCGGCCACGCCCCGTCCGGCCGGCTCGGGCGTCATCGACTGGGGCGCGACGCGCCGGGCGGCGCAGGCGCTGTTCGACGGAGCTCGACGTCCAGTTCGACGTCGGCGCGCCGGTCCGCGGCCTGTCGATGGCCGACCAGCAGCTCATCGAGATCGCCAAGTCGCTGTCGGTCGACGCGCGGGTCCTGATCCTCGACGAGCCGACGGCGTCGCTGTCCGCCCACGAGGTCGAGCGGCTGTTCACGATCGTCCGCCGCCTGCGCGACGCGCGGCGTCGCGATCCTGTTCGTCAGCCACCGGCTCGACGAGGTCTTCGAGCTGTGCGACCGGGCGACCGTCTTCCGCGACGGCCGGCACGTCATCACGACCCCGACGAGCGAGCTGACCACCGCCGACCTCGTCCGGCACATGGTCGGCCGGGCCGTGTCGCTCTTCCCGAAGGTCGAGACGCCGATCGGCGAGGTCCTGCTCGAGGTCGACGGCCTGACCCGGGCCGGCGTCTTCCGCGACGTCGGCTTCTCGGTCCGGGCCGGCGAGATCGTCGGCTTCGCCGGGCCTGGTCGGCGCCGGCCGGACCGAGGTCGCGCGGGTCCTGTTCGGGATCGACCAGCGCGACGCCGGCGAGATCCGGCTCGGTGGCACGCCGGTCAGCTTCGCCAGCCCGTCGGCCGCGATGCACGCCGGGATCGCCTACCTGCCCGAGGACCGCCACCAGGAGGGCCTCGTGCTCGACTTCTCGATCGCCCAGAACGTGACGCTGCCGATCCTGCCGCGGCTCTTCCCGCGGCTCCTCGTCACGCGGCATCGGCCGAGCGGGCGGTCGCCGACGAGTACACCGAGCAGTTCAACGTCAAGATGACCGGCGTCGACCAGATGGTCGGCGCGCTGTCGGGCGGCAACCAGCAGAAGGTCGTGCTCGCCAAGTGGCTGGCCTCGAAGCCGACGCGTGCTCATCCTCGACGAGCCGACCCGCGGCATCGACATCGGCGCCAAGGTCGAGGTCCACCGGATCATCTCGGAGCTGGCCGCGTCGGGCCTCGGGATCATCCTCATCTCGAGCGACCTGCCCGAGGTCCTCGCGATGTCCGACCGGATCCTCGTCCTCCACGAGGGCCGCATCACCGCCGAGATCCCGCGCGACCGACGCGACCGAGGAGCGGGTGATGTTCGCCGCGACCGGCAACGCGGCGGCGACGATCCGGCGGCGGTCGTCGACGGTGCCACGCCGGGTGGCGCCGATGGCTGAGCCGCCGTGATCGCGGCCGCCGGCCAGCGTCGCGAGCGCGGCGCAGTGGCTGGCCGCGGTCGCGCGCCAGCGCGAGCTGAGCCTCGTCGCGATCATGTTCGTGCTCGGCGCGCTGGTGTCGCTCGCGGCGCCCCAGTTCCTGACCGTCGACAACCTCTCGCAGGTCGCGGTCCTCGCCTCGATCATCGCCGTGGCCGCCGTCGGCGAGGCGCTCGTCGTCATCACCCGCAACGTCGACCTCTCGGTCGAGGCGATGATGGGCCTGGTCGCCTACTGCGTCGCCAGCATCGCTCGAGCAGCACATCGCTCGATGCGCCGGGCGCGATCGTCGTTCGGGATCGGCCTCGGGCTCGTCCTCGGGATGATCAACGGGTTCATCGTGACGGTCCTGCGGGTCCCGGCGATCGTCGCGACGCTCGGCACGCTGAGCATCTTCCGGGGCATCGACTACCTGCATCGCCGGCAGCCACCAGGTCCCGCTGGCCGGCCTGCCGCCCGGCTTCACGGACGCCGCGCGCGACGACATCCTCGGGATCCCGATCTTCGTCGCTGATCGCGTCGTCGTCGTGGTCGATCGGGTCGGTGCTCCTGCGCTGGACCCGGTTCGGGCGGCAGCTCTACGCGGTCGGCAGCAACCCCGAGGCGGCGGCGATCCTCGGCATCCCGTCGCGGCTCGTCGTCTTCGTGGCCTTCGCGCTGTGCGGCCTGCTGGCGGGCGTCGCCGGGGTGCATGTGGGTCATCGAGTTCGGGACGATCAACGGGACGTCGGCCGCGCGGCGTACACGCTCCAGGTCGATCGCCGCGGTCGTCGTCGGCGGCGTCGAACATCTTCGGTGGCACGGGGACCCTCGTCGGGGCGGCCCTCGGCGCCCTCTTCCTCGGGTTCATCGCCAACGCCCTCATCCTCGTCGGCCTGTCGCAGTTCTGGCTCCAGGCGATCTACGGCCTCGTCATCCTCGTCGCGGTCAGCGCCGACGCGCTCATCCTGCGACGCCTCCAGCGCGCCGCCACGCTGAACGGCGAGCCGATGAGCGCGCGTGGCTCGCGCGCCGAGAGCGGCCGATCGTGGACGCGCCTGCTCGCGCGCTGGGAGACGCTGCTCGTCGTCGCCCTGCTCGGGCTGATCGTGCTGGGCAACGCGCTCTCGCCGTTCTTCCTGACGCCCGGCAACTTCTCGAACCTCATCGCCGCCCTCATGGAGGTCGCGATCATGGCCCTGCCGATGACGCTGATCATCATCGCGGGCGAGATCGACCTCTCGGTCGAGTCGATGGCCGGCCTGGCCAGCGCGATCCTCGGCTTCCTGTGGGCGGCGGGCGTGCCGATCGAGGTCGGCGATCCCCGTCGTCCTCGTCGTCGGCGCCCTCGGCGGCCTGCTCAACGGCCTGCTCGTCGCGCGCGGCGGCCTGCCGTCGCTGGTCGTGACGCTCGGCACGCTCGCGCTCTTCCGCGGCCTGGCCCTGATCGTCCTCGGGCCGCGCGGCGTCAGCGACTTCCCGCCCGGCTTCACGGAGATCGGCTTCGGGCACGTGCCCGGGACCGCCGATCCCGTGGCCGTTCGTCATCTTCCTCGGCGCTCGCGCTCGTCCTCGGCGTCGTCCTCCACCGGACGTGGGTCGGCCGGCAGGTCTACGCCATCGGCAAGAACACGGGCGCCGCCCGCTTCTCCGGCGTCCGCGTCGCGCGCGTCAAGATCGGCCTGTTCGTGCTGTCCGGCCTGATCGCCGCGCTCGCCGGGCGTGATCCTGACCTCGCGCCTCTCGAGCGCCCGCGCCGACGCCGGCCAGGGCATGACCCTGACCGTCGTGACGGTCGTCCTGCTCGGCGGCGTCAACATCTTCGGCGGGTCCGGGCACGATCCCGGGCGTCGTGCTGGCCGTCCTCGTCGTGGCGGTCATGCAGAACGCGCTTCGCCTCGCCGGCGTGTCGGTCGACGTCCAGAGCATCGCCCTCGGGCTGCTCCTGATCGTGTCGGTCGTCATCCCCACCTTTGCTCACCAGGCCAAGTCGGCCGTCGATCGAGTCTCGGGAGGGCGGCCCCCGCCGGCCGACTCGGTCGCCCGTGGTGAGGTCAGCGATCGTCGTAGACAGAGGAGGAACAGCGTTGAAGATCAAGACCGATCGGGCGCGGGATCGCCCTCGTCAGCATCGCCGCCGTGGTGTTCGCGGCGTGCTCGAGCTCGGGCTCGCAGCGCCGAGCGCCGCGGCCCCGAGCGCCGCAGCGCCGCAGTGCCGCCGCTGCCGAGCGCCGCGGCCTCGAGCGCCGCAGCCGGCGCCGCTCAAGGTCGGCTATCTGCCGAAGGACATCGTCAACCACGTACTTCGCCGCGGCGAAGATCGGCGATCGACAAGGCCGCCACCGAGCTCGGCGGCGCACCGTCACCCAGGTCGGACCGAACGAGCCGAAGGCAGACCTCCAGGTCCCGTTCATCAAGGACCTGACGACCCAGAAGGTCAACGCGATCATCATCTCGGCCGACGGCGAGGACGAGGTCGCGCCGGACCTGAAGGCCGCCATGGCCGCCGGGATCAAGGTCGTCGGCTTCGACTCCAGCCCGGCCGTCGGCGCCTACAACGTCTTCGTCAACCAGGTCGACTTCAGCCGCATCGGCGTCAACCTGGCCGAGTGGGCGTGCGAGCTCGCCCCGAACTGCACCGGCGAGATCGCGATCCTGTCGGCCGCCGCCACGGCGACGAACCAGAACGCCTGGATCGACCTGCATGAAGACGACCCTCACCCAGGACCCAAGTACAAGGGCCTCAAGCTCGTCGACACCGTCTACGGCGACGACAAGCGCCGAGGTCAGCACGACGCAGGCCCAGGGCCTGCTCACCAAGTACCCGAACCTCAAGGTCATCGTCGCCCCGACCACGGTCGGCATCCTCGCGGCCGCGCAGGTCGTCAGTCGGCCGGCAAGAAGCGGACGCGTCAAGGTGACCGGCCTTGGCTTCCCGAACGACATGAAGCCGTTCGTCAAGGACGGCACCTCCCCGGTGTTCGGCCTCTGGAGCGTCCCGGACCTCGGCTACCTGGCCTAGCAGGTCGCCGCGAAGCTGGTCAGCGGCGAGATCAAGGGCACCGAAGGCGAGACCTTCACGGTCAAGGGCCTCAACGGCGACCAGCCGTACACGATCGGCAAGGACAGCGTCGTCATCCTCGGACCGGCCTTCCGGTTCGACGAGACGAACATCGACAACTTCAACTTCTAGGGACGCCGTCACGTCAAGTCCGCGTCCTCGACGCGGACTCACCGGGCCCCGGGAGCGAACGCTTCCGGGGCCCACGACATTCGGAGGATGCCGATGGAACGGGTCGGATTCACGATGCGGCTGCTGCCCGGGCAGGAGGCCGAGTACCGCCGGCGGCACGCCGCCGTCTGGCCGGAGATGCTCGACGCGCTGCGGGCCGCGGGCGCCCGCGACTACTCGATCTTCCTGCGCGGCGACGACCTGTTCGCCTACCTCGAGGTCGACGACTTCGCGCGGTTCCAGGCGTACATGGCCGCGAGCGACGGTGAACGCCCGCTGGCAGGCCGAGATGGGCGACCTGATCGACCCGCTGACCGACCCGGCGACCGGCTTCCACCAGCGGCTCGAGGAGGTCTTCCACCTCGACTGACCGCCGCGGGACGGGCGGCACCCACACGCATCCGAGCCGGCATCCGGTGTTAACGCGGGGCGTCTCCCGTGCGTGGTAGAACGGCCTCGTACGAATGGAGGCACCCATGGCCGTCCGGCTCCCGACCCACAAGACCATCGGCCTGGTCGCGCACGACAACAAGAAGCGCGACCTCGTGGAATGGGCGAAGTTCAACCGGCAGGTGCTGGTGCCGCACGACCTCGTGGCGACCGGAACGACCGGCACGCTGCTCGAGGACGAGCTCGGGATCGGGGTCGTCAAGCTGCAGAGCGGGCCGCTCGGCGGCGACCAGCAGCTCGGCGCGATGATCGCCTCGGGCGACATCGACTTCCTGGTCTTCTTCTGGGACCCGCTCGAGCCGCAGCCCCACGACCCCGACGTCCGGGCATTGCTCCGGATCGCGGTCGTCTGGAACATCCCGGTCGCGTGCAACCGGGCATCTGCTGACTTCATGGTCTCGTCGCCGCTCATGGCGAGCGAGTACGAGCGCCAGATGCCCGACTACCAGACCTACATCGACCGTCCGCTCGGCTAGCCTGGATGCGGTGCGTCGCCTGGTCGGGACGCGACCAGTCATCGGGTCACCCGGCGCCTTTGCTCCCTCGCGCTCGGGGCCGCCGCTCCTGCGGGTGCTCCGGTCTGCCGACGACGACGGAGGTGATGCCCGGCGGGATCTCCATCGACGCGAACGACCGACCGTCCGCCATCCGGATGTCGAACATCAGTAGGTAGCGACCGGGCCGTTGTGGCGCGACCATGTCGAACTGGAAGACCGTCTCGGCGCCGGGACGGATGTCGGCGGCGAGGACGGCGGCGGACGGCGGCTGACCGGATGGGACGATGTCATCGAGGCCGATCCACCGGGCGACGAGGAGGGGTTCGCCATCGCCGGGAACGCGCTGCCCGAGGACCGGATCGATCGGAGCGGGCCGTCGCCACGTGTCCGTTCCTGTGTTTGCGACGCGCACACGCACGCCGAAGGCCTCATCGGGATCCGGGTGGAGCTCGGCCGGTGCTGCGTAGGCTGCCGACATCGACGCGGTCACACGGACCAGCAGCGCCGGGATCAGGGCCTGCGTCTCAGCGTCAAACGCCACGCCCTCAGAGTCGTGGACGGTCGTCACGAGCCGGTACAGACCCGGCTCCTGAGGCATCGAGATCGGGATGGCAAGGCCATCGGGCGTCCGGCCGGCGGGTGCCACCGAGACGACGGAGCCGAGGGTCTCCGGGCCGATGAGGTCGATGTTCGGTGGATCGTCAAGGTTCAGAGCCGGATCCGCCGCCACAGACCGTCTCGACGACAGATCGACGGGCCCGGCCTCCGCGTCGGGAGTCGCGCCGGCATCCTGTGACGGGCTCGGCTCGGTGGGCGGTGCCTCAGCGGTCGCGACGATGTCAGGCGCCGGGAGCGCGGGTGCCACCGGCGTCAACGGATCCCAGCGAGCTCCGATCGACATGTCGCCCGGCAGAAGGCTGAGCGTCGTCGCGTCCGCGACGAGCGTCATCGCCGCATCGGTCCCGGCCACCGGCCTGCCAGCGATCGACGGAGCCCCGAATCGGGCCCCGCGCTGGGCCGGCGACAGGGCGACGGGTCGGTTGGGAAGCACCGGCACGGCGGCCGGTGCGCCGGCAAGCGAGCGGGCGATCCGCGCGCCCGGGGCCACTGCGAGCGACCGGAAATATCCGCGCGACCGTCGGTCGGGGTCGAGCAGCACGGTCGTGCCGGGCGTCCGGGCGCTCGGCATCTCTATGACGTGATCGTGGAACGTGGGGGCGGCGCGCCACATCCGCTCGATGGTGCCGCGGGCCTTGAGGAGAGCGGTGACGTAGTACGACGGCCGCCCATGGCCCTCGGCGATCACTGCGGTCGCGCCGGCGGCCATCCAGCCCGCCGCGTAGTTGTCGGCGCGCTGCTGGGCGACATGGAGTGTGGGATCGGGCCCGCCCGGCTCCGGATTCCCGCTTGCATAACAGAGGTGGCCAAGGACCACGACGGCCCCGGGGGCCAGTCGGACCTTGTCCGCGAGATATCGCTCGCCGAAGTACTGATGGGCCTCGTTGTCGACCCCGGCCACCGGGTTCAGGCCGAGTCCGTTCTGCGTGCGACCGTACAGCGCATCGCGATACGGGCTCGGCCACCCGTTGCCGTGCCCCAGGTACACGACGATCGACGCACCCGCAAGGGCGCGACGGACCACAGGCCAGGTCGCGTTCGGGGAGTAGATGGTGACGACGTCGTCGGAGCGCTTGCGGGCAGCCGCGGCCGCCTCCTCGCCAAGCGCGCGATAGCTACTGGTGAGGGCACCGACCGGTCCCACGATGATGACGACCTTGACGTGGCGTTCACGGTCGGTTGCGGCCGAGACCGCATCCGCGCCGAGGACACCGGCGGCCACCGCGCCGAGGAGGACCTCCAGGACCATCAGCAGGGCGAGCTGGCGCCCGGCCATCGGCCAGATTCGCATGACCTACGGGCCGATCGTCGAGCCGCGGCTCGAAACGAATCGGTCGAATCGGAGCTCGCCCCCCATCGAGCTCGTCAAGCCCGCCGACGGGCCGAGGCGCACGGTCTCGAGCCGGTAGCTGTGGGTATCGAGCGATGTGGCGGTCGGACCGGCGACGCCATCGATCCAGAGCCGGAGACTCGTCGACGTGCCTGACTGCCAGCCCAGCTCGATCGCATGCTGACCCGCGGCAAGGTTCGTCCACGCCGTGAAGGTCGTCCCACCCGCGCGCGACGCCCCGATGCGGATCTGACCGACGCCACCAGCCGCGCGGCGGTACTGGAGTCGGACGATCGCGGCGTTCTTCGAGTCGAGGCCGCTGAAGACGTCGATCGCCTGGTTCGCGGTTGACAGGGCGCGAGCGTCGAAGCTGAAACGGGCGTGGTAGGCAGTCGCTGCCACGGGCGTGGAGTCGGTGACGTACGCGTGTGTCCCAGACGCGATCGAAACGCTCAAACCCCATCGACCGGCGGCGGCCGCGGCCGCGGTGACCGAGAGCCGGGCCGTGCCGGTCCGGGCGCTCCAGCGGTTGGTCGTGCCGGTTTCGAAGCCGTCAGCGAAGACCCCGTCGGCCGGCGTCACGGTGAAGGCCGTCGTCGCGACCGGCCCCCAGTTGCCGGCACCATCGCGACCCCGCACCGAGATGATCATCTCGCCGAACGGCCTTCCCGCCAGCGGGACGGAGGCCCGGACGGCCTCGGTGGACGCGTCGAAGCCACCATCGGTGGCTGCGAGAGTCGTCCCCCCTCCTGCGCCGGGATCGGTGCCGATGAACCACTCGGCCCCAGTCAGGATCGAGGCCGAATCAGCGAGCGAACCGGTCAGCGTCGCCGTCGTCGAGCCTTGACTGGGATCAGAGGCGGCCGTCGCCCCGGATGCGGTCGGACCCGTCCGGTCGATGACGAGCACCGCGGAGGACGTCGGTCCCCAGTTCCCGGCCGCGTCCCGGCCTCGGACCAGGATCGTGTGTGAGCCGTCGGTGAGGCTAGCCAGGTCGGACATCGACAACGCATCGGAGACCGTGACCTGGTTCGTGCCAAACGAGCCGGTCATGGCGTGCCCAGCGCCGGCCGGTCCGGCCGTGTCCGCGAACCATTCGGCCGCCGTGATCGGCGATCCACCGGTCCCGCTGTCGTCGACCGTCACGCTGATCGCGACCGCCGAGGTCCCATTGGCTGGATTCGGAGCGACGACCGGGAGGCCGGCGAGCGGGCCGGCACGGTCAGCCGGAGGCGTGGGCGTGGGCGTGGGCGAGGACGTCGGCGACGGCGTCGGCGTCGGCGTCGGTGTGGGTGTGGGTGTGGGGGTAGGTGCGGGCGTCGGAGTCGGCAGGGGAGTCCCGGTCGGCGTCGGCGTCGGGGTCGCCGAGGCGCCGACCAGGAAGGTGTAGGCATCCTGAAGATCGATCCGGCCTGCGCCAAAAGTGTTGTCGATTCCGGCAGTGCCGAGGTCGGCCGCCGACGCCACGAGTGCCGCCTCGAGCTGCGTCGTCGTTGCCGTGGGGAATGCCTGCCGAAGCAGGGCGAGGGCGCCGCTCACGTGCGGGGCGGCCAGCGACGTTCCCGAGGCAGATCCGTAGAAGCCGCCTCGCTCCGAGGTGACGATGTTGACGCCCGGGGCGGTGACGGCCGGATAGGTCACCGAGCTCGTCCGCCCACACGAGGTCGGGCCGCGGCTGCTCGTGCTCGCGATCCTGCCCGTGTTGTCGATGGCGCCCACCGCGAAAGCGTCGGGGTTGTTCGCTGGACTGCCCGACGTGCTCGCCGACGGGCCATAGTTGCCGGCCGCGAAGACCGGCGCGATTCCTGCGGCGACGAGCGCCTGGAGATCCGGCGCGAATTCGAGGTTGCAGCCTGGGGCACCCAGCGCCCACGAGCCGTTGACGATCGCGGGTGCGTCCGCGGTCGCCGGATCCGCGTCCGGGTCGAGCAGCCACTGGAATGCGAGGTGGATCGCCGTCGACGTGCCGACGCCTGCGTCGTTGAAGATCTTGGCGGCGATCCAGCGCGCGTCGGGGGCGACACCGATCGCCGTGCCGCCAGCGCTGCCGCCCACCATGACGCCGGTCGTCATCGTGCCGTGGCCGTTGAGGTCGGTCGGTTCAGCGTGTTGGCCGTACGGGTCGAACCAGGAGTCGGTGCCGCCGCGGTACCTGGTCGCGAGGTCGGGATGCGTCGCGTCCACGCCGGTGTCCATGGAGGCGACCACGACGCCCGTGCCCCGGTAGCCGAGGTCCCAGAGAGCCGGGGCATCGATGAACGCGAGGTTCGGCTCTACGGCGGTCCCACTGGTCGCATTCGCGGCGGCCGGAGGGGCGGCGATGGACCGATCCGGCAGGATCGAAGCGACCTCCGGACGCCCGGCGAGCCGCCGGATGAGTCCCGGCCGGGCGGTAACGGCAACACCGTTGAGGATCCACAGGGCGGTCGCGGCGGTCGCCTCGCCGTCGTGACGGCCCTGGGTGACGGCCGCGCGGAGCGGACCCTGCGTCCCATCCGCCCGGCCCTTGAGTGCTCGGACCAGCGCAGCGTCGCGGCGCTCGCCACGTTGTGCGCGCACGCTTCGAGGATCGACCTGGTCCTTCAGGATGACGATGACCGGGATCTGGTCGCGAGGACCGACGTGCGCGAGCACGGCTTCGAGAGCCGGATCGATGATCGACGGGACGTTCGACGGAGTCGGTGACGTCCGGTGACGCGCCGTGACCGACGGAGCCCCGATCGAGGACGCCGCGATCAGGAGTGCTGCAAGCAGACCGACGACACCGGTGCCCGCTCCGTGACGGCGGTCCGGATGACGATGTCGAGGGATCCGGCGCATCGGCGAGCCGCTCAGCTCTGGGCCGCGACGGACTCGAGCCGGACGTCATCGATCACGACCGAGACCGGCGTCCCCGCCTGGACGGCGCCACCCGAGTTCGAGAAGAGGACGAAGTAGCGACCGCCGCTCAGCAGGCTGAGGTGGTGACCCATCCCCCTGCTCGTGCGCAGCACCCGGCCGCTGCCCTCGACGAACAGGGCCGGACTGCTGGCGACGTCGTGGAACAGCAACTTGGCCTTGGCCTCGTCGACGACCGTGAACCGGAGGTCCACCAGGCCGCCGGATGCGGTCACGGCGACGAGGTCGAACCGGACGCCGTAGTCGGCCTCGAGCGATTTGGCACTGACGACCCGCGCACTCGACGGGTCTTCGGCGCTCGTTCCCAGGGCGGACAGACCGCCGGAGACGAGCAGAGGCAGGACTACGACGCCGATCAGGGTCACCGCCCATGGGCGCGGCCGGCGCCGGATGCTGACCGGCGCCGGGTCGCGAGTCGGGGTCGCCTTCTCCTCGCTCGGGCTCACGTCGGTGGTCATCGCTAGGGCCCGAACGGCGTCGCGGATCGCTTGGATGCGAAGGCGTCGAAGTACTCGGCCGTGGAGGATCCGCCACCACTGGTGACGGCTCCCAGCCGGACGGCCCCGACGGAACTGGTGCTGGCCGTCGCCAAGGTCTGCGAGAGCACGCCGTTGACGTAGAGCCGGAGGCTCCCGGGGTTCGGGCCGCCACTGCCGACGGCCTGCCAGACGACCTCGATGGTATTGACGGCGGTGCCGCCATTGATCGTGGTCCAGGTCGCGTTGGCATTGCTGCTCCCGAGCTGGATCTGGACCTGCGGTGTCCCACTGCTGGTCCGGTAGCGAACCCTGAAGACCGGGTTGCCGAAGTTGCCGCTGTTCGTGGCTGCCGAGAGGATGTCCTGTCCACTGGTGGTCTTGCCATTGGGCCGGAACGAGAACCGGGCGTCGTAGATGGCCGTGGCGGGGCTCGCGGACGTCCCGAAGTTGTACTGGACGTAGTTGGTGTTGTTGCCCTGTGCCTGCAGCCCGTGGGTGCCGGCCAGCGCCGCCGAGGTGGTCACATTCAGCCTTGTCGTGTTCGTCGTTGATGCGCTGGTCCAGGTACCCGGCAGGGTCTCGAGCTCGAAGCCGTCGCTGAAGATCGCGACCGGGACTGGTCCGGTCACGGTCAGCGTCGCCGTCCGAACGCCGTTGTTGCCGGTGCTCCAGTTGCCGGCGAGATCGCGGATCCGGACTCGCACGGTATAGGTGCCCGGGACGAGGGATCCGGTCGGGACCGAGGCCGTCAGCCCGTTGAAGGCCGTACCGCCGCCCGCCGGGACGTTGCTGTTGGCGATCCAGAACTCTCCGCCGCCGACGCCGCTGCCGCTCGCGCCATCGCTGGCGCCGTTGACGGTCAGGCCGGTGGTCGCGGTCCCGCTCGGGATCGAGCTGGGGCTCAGGGTGATGCTCGAGAACGTGGGCGCCGTGCGATCGATCCGGAAGGACGCGCTCACGCGCGGGCCCCAGTTGCCGGCGGCATCGCGAGCATGGACGTAGAAGGTGTGAAGGCCGGTCGAGAGGCCGGCGGTGGTGGCCGCCGGCATCGTGCCGCCGATCGTGGCGTTCGGCGAGGGGAGGGCGGCGGTCATCGCGGTGCCCGTGCCGTTGGCGGCGGACGTCGTGTCGATGAAGAACTCGCCGGCCACGACGTTGTGGTTGCCGGTCGCGACGTCGTTGCCGATCGCGCTGACCGCCACCGCCTGGGCATTGGCCGCAGGTGGAACGAACGTCACGCCGCTGGTCGTCGGCCCGGTCTTGTCGATCTCGAGCGTGACCGGGGCGGTCGGGCCCCAGTTGCCAATGGAATCCTTGCCATGGATGTAGATCGTGTGGTTGCCCTGGGTGAGCGGCGCGATCGTCGTCAAGGGGACGTCGACGTAGCCGACCTCGTGGACGGTGTTGAAGAGACCGTCCGCCGGGACCATGGGGATGCCGGAACCAGCGGCGCCGACGACATCGATGAAGACCTCGCCGCTCTTGACGAAGGCGGGGGCGGCGTCATCGAACGTCGCCTGGACACGGACCGACGGGTTGGTCGAGTTGACGCCGAGGGTGCCGTTGTTCGGATTCGGGCTCGCGCTGGCACCGCTGGTCAGGGGGCCTGTCTTGTCCACGGTCAGGGCGACCGAGGTCGTGGTTCCCCAGTTGAGCGCTACGTCCTGGCTGCGGACCAAGATCGTGTGGACGCCCGCTGTCAGGGCATTGATGGTGGCGGCCGAGATCGTCGCGCTCAGGCTCGACACCGGTGCGGAGGTCGTGCTCAGGGTCATGGCCGCGCCGCTCCCGACGGGACCGACGACGTCGATGAAGTACTCCGCGGCCGCGATGTTCGCGCCGCCAGTCAGCTGATCGTTGGCCGTGGCCGTCAGGCTCAGGCTCGCCGTGCCGTTGCCGGCAGGGGGCGTGAGGAGCGCACCCGTGGTCGCGGGCCCGACCGTGTCGAGGCTGAAGACCACGGACGACGTCGCGCCCCAGTTGCCGAGGCCGTCCTGGCCGCGGATGAAGGCGGTGTGGGTGCCGCTCGACAGCGATCCGACTGCGACCGTGGCGGTTACGGCTGCCGGATCCGAGGGGAACGAGCCGGACATCGTCGTACCGGTGCCTGGGGCGCCGGCGGTGTCGATGAAGTACTCGGCTGCGGCCACGCTGGCACCGCCGGTCGTGGCGTCGCTGACGCTCGCGGACAGGGCGCCCGTGCTCGCGTCGACCGTGACACCGCTCGTGATCGGTCCGACGGCATCACCGGCCGAACCGGAGCCGGCCGCGTCGATGACCGTGAGCATCCCGCCGATGCCGGCATTGCTGCCGGTGCCGGTCGTGTTGTTCAGCGCCATCGAGGCGTCGTAGAGGAGGTACTTCGTTGACGCGGCGGTGGTGGCCGGGATGTCGACGAGGACGTCGGTCCCCTGGCCGGGGGCGAGCGACTCAGCGACCATGTGCCGCGGGTTGGCCAGCGCAGAGCCGTCGTCGTTCACGACGGTCTGGCGCAAGCCGAGCACGCCGATGGAATGGTGTTGGAGGCCCGCGTCCAGGTAGCGCAGGAGCAGCCGGCTGCCGCTCATCGTGGTGATCGGCGAGGTCTGCGGGTACGCCGTGCCGTTGATCAGGAAGTAGCGCGGGGCGTACTTGCGGAGGTCGAACGTGGCTGGGGTGGCGCTCGAGTTGAGCGTCGTGTCGACCTCGCCGAGGACGACGAGCGCCTCGTCGGCGAATGCTGTGGACGCGTCGTCGTTGGCCTGGAGGAGACCGCCGGCCGGGCGGACGATGAGGGCCCCGTAGAGGCCCTTCGCCACCTGGTACTGCGTGCCGGGCAGGAGGCCAGCCTCATACAGGTACGTACCGGGCGCTCCGGCGGTGAAGGCGTACGTCGTCGTGGCGCCGCTCGCCACGCCGGTCAGGTCGGGAGCCACGGGCTGGCCGTCGAACAGGATGGACGTCGTCACCGACAGCTGGTTGGTCAGGTTGACGGTGACGGCGTCGCCGCTGTTCACGATGAGCGCAGGGCCCGGCACCGATGCGGCGCCGGCCGCCGAGGCGCTGAAGCCCCAGATCTGCGTCGAGCTGCCCGGCAGGGCGAGGGTGCCGGTCTTGGCCCACAGGTCGCAGCTCACCGCACCGGGACCGGTCGGCGTGCACGCACTCGATGTGACGGGTCCGGCGGCCGCGACGCTGGCTGGCACGGCGAGCGCCAGGAGCAGCAGGGCCGGGCCCAGGAGGAGCGACGTCGCGAGACGGCGCATGGTCGATCGATCTCGAAGCATGGTCGTTCCCCTACCGCTCACGAAGGACAGCTGT
This sequence comes from uncultured Chloroflexia bacterium, assembly GCA_963704775.1. Taxonomy (GTDB): domain Bacteria; phylum Chloroflexota; class Limnocylindria; order Limnocylindrales; family CSP1-4; genus SPCO01. The sequence goes on from CAVPHR010000001.1 coordinate 2,025,481, forward strand.
TGGGCAGGGGCGGATCGACCCGTGTGTAGGTGATCGGCCCGGTCATGTTCACGCCCCAGGAGGTGATCTGATACAGGGCGTGGTTGTGGGCGATGATGTAGAACTCACCGCACTCGTTGAGGGTCTGGATGCCCGGCGGCATCGGGTTGGACTCGCCAAGGTAGGCGCTGCCGCTGTAGAACATCCCGACCTCGAGGTCCTGGAGGTTGGGTTCGTCGACCGGGATCGGGTGCGTCGTCGAGTCGTACGCCTCGTTGTCGCGCCAGCTGAACAGCACGTCCCATGTCTGCCCGGGCCCGACGTTCACGGCGAACTTCTCGAAGGAGACATCCTGTCCCGCCGGTCCCTCCAGCGGACGGCCGTCGCGACCGATGACCCGGCCGTTGTTGCCGTGCGGGTGGAACGGGTAGTCCTCCGTTCCGACGCTCAGGAACCGCGTCAGGCTGGGCAGCGGGTTCTGCGGGCTCGGGTTGAGCGTGACGCCGTCAGCGAGGTACTTGTCGTTGGGATGGATGGCTGCAAGGGCGCCGTAGGGCTGGGCGGGCAGCCACGCCGCGAAGTTGTCGGCGATACTGTCGGGGAAGCCGCGGCCGTTGATCAGCCAGTAGCGCGGGTGGTAGTTGTTGAAGTTGAACGTCTTGTTGGCCTGGACCGCGGCGCTCAGGTAGGGGTCGATCTCCGAGAGCAGGGCCAGGAACTCGGTGTCGGGGTTGAACTGCGAGTCGGGCCGGTCGTAGGCGAACCCCGTTCCGAGAGACGGTCGAACGATCAGCGAGCCGAACAGTCCGAGCCGCACCTGCGTCTCAGGGTCGGTGCCGCTCTCGTACAGATACGTCCCTGGCTCGTCCGCGACGAACGTGTAGGTCACGCTGCCGGTCGACGGCGCTGCCGACGTGGTCATCGAGGTGATCCGGCCGCCGCCGTCCACCTCGGGCTGTGCGGGGACGCCGTTGGCAAGCACGTCGTGCTGCCCGGGGAACGCGATCGACACCCGCCGGCTCAGCGTGTTGTGGAGGATCACCGTGACGGTGTCACCCTCGTTCACGCAGAGCACGGGGCCTGGGTGCTGGAAAGGCTGGCTCCCCTCGGAATAGCCGAACATGAATGCCGTCGTGCCGTCCGGCAGGTTGATGAAGCCGGATCTGGTGGTCAGCGAGAAGTGTGGTGTCGTGCCGGCGTCGGTCGTGCAGGCGATGCCGACCCGGTTGGAAGCCTCGGTGGCGGCCCGGGTCGTGGCGGTGTTCGCGGCGGCGAGGATGGCCGCACCCGCGAGCGCCACGGAGACCAGGATCGCGAGCCACGCCCGGCCCAGGTGGTGGAGGGTTGGAGACATCGTGGTCACTCCGCTCATGTCCGCCATCACAGGCCCCAGTCGTTCGGGAAGCGCTGCGCCTGCAGCGTCCCGGTGGGATGGACGTGGACCTCGGTGCGCTGCCCGCCGCCACCGGCGAGGTTGTCAGCGCGCGTGTAGGTCCGGTTGAAGAGGACGTACTTGTCGGGTCCGCTCCCGCCCGAGTGGGGTGGGGCCTTGAAGATCGCGTCGAAGCTCTCGCCGGCACCGAAGGCCAGCGTGTTCGTCTCGAAGCTCGAGTCCGTGCCGTCGCGACCACGCATCAGCGTCGCGTCGCGGCCGACGACCCGGAGCTTGATCCCGGTCAGCGTCATCGCGGCCTCCTTGAAGCCGAGGTTCGCGAAGCGCAGGAGGATGTTCTCTCCCGGCTCGCAGGTGATGAGCGCCGAATGGGGCTGGTATTGCAGGTCCGGCCGACCGGGCGGGATCGCCAGGTCGCCGGTGTCCGGGTCGCGGCTCACCGGTAGGTACGGCGGAGCCGGGTTCGGGATCGGGTCGATCGGGCTGTGCGGCAGGAGCGTGTCGGGGTAGACGCGGCCGTTGAGCAGGCTGAAGTCGGCCCGATAGTCGCTCCACTCGGGGAGTTGGATGTGGGCGTCCGCCCAGTGGGCCTCGGCCCAGACCTCGCTCAGGAACATCGTGTATTCCCGATCGAAGCCTGTGGAGCCGTCGCCGCAGTTGTAGGCGAAGCCCTTGAACGGGATGTTGTTGGGGGAGGTCCGGGTGGCCCCGATGGCCCGCTTCGCGGCGATGGCGTCCTGCTTGGGGCGGACGAAGACGATCCCCGTCATGCCCATCTGGACGTGCTCCACGTCCTCGACATGGCAGTGGTACATGTACGTGCCCGGGTCATGGGACATGTACACGTACGTGAACGACTGGCCGGCCGGGACCGCGACCGAGCCCGTCGGCTCGCCGTCGAAGAAGGCGAGAACGTTCTTGAACCCGTGCCAGTGGAGGGTGTGTGCGTCGAACAGGTCGGGCCGCTGAGCCAGGCCGACGTTCGTGAGCTCGACGATGAACTGCTCGCCCTCCTTCGCCCAGAACAACGGGGCGGAGTGCTGCGCGTGGTTCTTCTGCGCGAATGTGAGGTCTTCGTTCAGGCCCGTCACGTTGCGGAACCCGAAGATGTACGTCGTGAGCCCGTCCGGCGCCAGGTTGTCCGGGTGGAACTGGCCGATCGCTGGACTCGCAGGCAGGGAGATCCAGCCGTCGGTCCCAACCAGCCGCAGGCTGGGCGCCGGGCCAGCAGCATGGGCCGCGGGCGATCTGAGCCAATCGCCCTGCAGGCTGGGTGCCAGGCCGATCGCGGCTGTGGTCAGGCCCATTGCCTTGAGCAGATCGCGGCGGCTGATGCGTCGCCATCGAGTCGGTTCGGCCATGTCCGCCTCTCCCTGGACCGGTGTAGTGGGGTGGTTTGCTCGGCGGGGGGTCACGGCAGCGTCCCCCCTCCGAAGTCGTCGAACGTCGCGTCGTTGGGCGGGTTGCCGGTTCCGGCGTAGATGACGCCGATCCGGCCGCCTGCGCCGGCGAGCGATCCGGCCCACGGGTGGGTCCCGGCGGTCACGTTCGTCGTGCCGACGAGGACGCCGTTCCTGAAGACCGTCACGGAGCCATCGGATTGCGTCCGGACACCGAGCTTGTCGTTGACTGCGAACGGCGCGGCGAACGTCGCCTGCAGGTACGGGCTGTGCTTCGGGGCTTTCGTCCAGACCTGGACGTTGCCTCCGGGACGATGACGACCTTGATGTAGGACGCCTTGCTTGCACCGGGCGACTTGCTCTTGAGGAGCAGCCCTTGCTGCGTCGCCGTCGGGCCGAGCTTGGTCAGTGTGAGGAAGGCCTCTTGGTTCGCGCCTGGCGTGGATCCTGCCCTCCACCAGACGGTCCCGCCACCGCGGACCTGGATCTGATTCGCCTGGATGCGGTAGTCGCCCTGGGAGGTGTCACCGTCCCAGTTCGAGCTCAGTCCGCCGCTCGACCCCGTGAAGGCGTCGAGGACACCGGTCCGCGGGAAGGCGACGACGGTCGTGCCGGGCAGTTCGTCGGCGCCCATGTCGTAGCGGGCCCCGGTGGGCCGTGCGGCATTGTCGATGTCGACGGTCGGCGCCGAGATGGATCCGACCGACGCCACACTGTTGAGCGCATCTCGGGCCGGGGAGCTTGTCGGGATGTGGTAGTCGCCCATCAGCGTCGGCGGGACGTCGGTGGCCACCATGATCGCCCCGACGAGATTCACGTTCCCGCGCCACGGCTGGAACGCAACCGAGGTGCTGTACTCGCTGATGAACGTCGGGTCCACGCCGTATGTGTTGCTTGGGCTGGCGGTCGTGCCGTCGGGGACCTGCAGCATCGAGTTGCTCGGCGCCAGCAGGCCCGACGCATCGGCGGTCCCGACGTCCCAGTGGACGACCGGGCTCGCGTCGCCGGCGATGCCGATCCCGGTGACGGTGCCAAGCGCCTGCGTCCCCGCCCGGTTGTCCCAGAAGATGTCGTTGAACATCGTGGGTCGACTGAAGGTCGGAGAGCCGCTGGGCAGCGTGGCCTGGAGCTGGGCGCTGTTGGCCCCGGTCGACACGCCGGCCGGTGCCGGCTGGCCGTTGCTGGTCACCGCGGTCGCGGTGGTCAGGTTCTTGACGATGGTGTCGTTGATGATCCGGACATCCGGTGCGTCGTCGATGGCGATCCCGCCGCCCTCGTGCGTCGAGATGTTGTTGGCGATGACGTTGTCGACGACGTTCATCGGGAAGTTGCCCGCCATCAGGAACCGGAGCCCACCGCCGTCGTCGTCGGCCAGGTTCGCCTGGATGGTGTTTCGAAGGATGTCGACCGCACCGGAGCCCGGCGAGAGCAGGCTGGGGTCGGCCGGTAGCTCGCCGGCGATCATGATCCCGCCGCCTTCGTCGAAGGAACGGTTGAAGTAGACGCGGTTGTCGTGGATCGAGCCGTTCGGGCTCAGGCCGTACGCGCTGATCCCGCCGCCGTATTCGGCCGAGAAGTTGGCGCAGATGTCGTTGCGGGCGATCTCGTACGAGTCGGATCCGGCGAAGAGCCCGATGCCGCCCGCGAGATTCGTGCCGCTGTTCGCGAGGATGCGGTTGTTGGCGATTCGGATGTGGTCGTTGTGCTGGCTGGTATCCGGCGCGGGCAGGTCGGGCGTCCCGATGCGGATCGCGCCGGCGTACGAGCCGCTGTTGGCCTGGAACACGTTGTTCGTGATCTGGAGGTAGTGGGCGTAGGCATTGACGAACACGCCGCCGCCCTGGGTCTCAGCGTTGGGCGGCAACCCGGTCGGGCCCCCGCCGATCTCGTTGATGTTGTTCGGGAAGTCGGACTGGTCGCCGCCGCGGATGTCGAAGCCGTCGATCCTGGCCGGCGATGCCACGCCGAATTGGCTCGTGGTCCGCGCGAGGAGCGTCATCACAGGCCCTTCGAAGACGGCCTGGTTGCCGACCCACGTCAGGCTGGCCATCCGGTCGCGCCAGGCGTCGGCCAGTGCGGTGTCCCCGCCGAAGGCGCTGCCGTCGACGATGGAGCCTGTGACGGGCGTGCCATCCGGATAGATGCCGCCAGGCCCGACGCCCTGGAGCTTGATCGGGGCGTCGATGATGAGGTTCTCGTAGTAGGCCCCGCGCGGGTTCACCCGAGCGCCCTGGGGCGTGCCGGGATAGACGACCACGAGGGCCTCGCCGTTCGACTGGCCGGCAGCGGCATCGATGCCGGCCTGGATGGTCGCGTAGGGCTTGCCGCTGCCGACCTCGTACAAAGTCGGTCGGTAGGTCGGGCCGCCGGCGACCGTGACGTTGCCGCCACGGAAATCATCGACCCGGGCATTGGTCGGCATCTGGAGCCCGATCCGGCCGGTATTCGCTCCGAGAGCACCGGTCGCGGTCCCGACGAGCGTCGTGACGGCTCCTGCGGTCTTGAAGACGTTCACCGTGCCGTCGGCGAGGGCCACCGCACTGAGCGTGTTGCCCGACGCGAAGGACGCACTGAACGTGCCCCGGTTGGTGTAGCTGCCGCCGGTGTTCGTCGTGGTCTCGACGATCACCTGCCCGCCGGATCCGCTCGAGTAACGGACGCGGATGTACGTGGATGGGAGCGTCGTGCTGCCGCCACTGGCCTTGAGGATCAGGGCGTCACCGTTCAGGGTCGTGTTCGCGATCGTGAACGCGGCTCCCTGGGCCGTCCCATACGCGCTGCTGGGGCCATTCCAGATGGCCTGGCCGAGCACGGAGGCAAGGGCTTGGTTGTTGTTCGTCCGGATCGAGGCACCGAGGATCGGGACCGACAGCTGGCTCCAGTTCGACCCGAGCGTTATCGCATTGGATCGGTTGAAGGTGTCGAGTACACCCAGCGTGGGCAGCGTTCCCGAGGGCACGCTCAAGACATGGAATGTCAGTCCGTTCACGGTCGTCCGGCCGTTGTCGGCCTTCACGGCCAATTGATGCGGGCCCGCGATCGTGCTCGTCGGCACGGACACCTCGATCTGCTGATCGGTCCATGTGGTGGTCGGCAGGTCGACACCGTCGAGCGTCACCTGGCCGGTGCCCTTGCTGCCGCCAATCCCCGGCCCTTGATCGTGAACGCCTGGGCCACGATCCCGAGATCGGCATACGGCTTCGAGACGGTCCAGAGCTCCGGTGTCGTCGGAGCGACCCCCGGCAGATTGAGCGCGCAGCTGACCACCTGGTTCTGCTGCGAGCCGGGCAGCTGGATGCTCACGGCCATCTGCGTCGGGGCGTTGTCGGACGGGATGATGAGTCCGGGCATCGCCTCGAACTCGGCCGCGATCGTCCGGAACTGTGGGTTGAAGTTCGGGTTCAGCCGCCCCGGGATGCCGGGGTCGTTGCCCACGAACCGATAGAGGTTGGCGCACACCCCCGACGGGGTCGGGCAGTTGATCCGGTTCGTCGACGGCAGGAGAACGTCGAAGATCCCGTTGTAGTCCGACTCGACGGTGGTGACCAGTCGGTTCGCGTAGTCGTAGATCCCGACCGGCGCGAAGGGGACCCCGGCCTTCTCGCCGTAGAGCAGTGACTTGGGATCGGACGAGAAGTTGAGGTCGTCGACGATCAGGCCGAAGAAGCGACCCGGCAACGGCACATCCGTGTAGACGTTGAACATCGGGACGACGGACTTGCCGTTCTGGAGCGTGACGAGCTTGGTGTCGCAGAGCGGCGTGGCCTGGCCCTCGTAGGGCGAGCCGCCGATGTCCACGAAGGTCGCGTTCTGCGTCGGCTCCGAGGCGTCCACTTGGAGGTCGGGACCGCCGGATCCGGATGGGTCGGGGATGGTCGTGGCCGGGTAGTCGTCCGTCCCGATGTCGGCGACGTCCACCTGGTGCAGCGAGCTGGCACATGCCGGCGGTGGCACCTGCGGGACGAAGCTGTCGCCGTTCCCGATGTTGATGTCCTCTTCCCGGGTGAACTTGTAGATCGGGTCGCCCGAGATGTCGTCGATGTTCTCGACATGGACGAGGTAGTCGTCGGCGGGGAGGGCCTCGAAGCTGCCGTCGACGCAGTCGGGAGCGGACGGATCCGTCGCGTCGAGGTCGCCGTCGAAGCAGCCATCGCCGAAGCCGTAGTTCCCGTCGACCGCCGCGCCGAAGTTGGCGCCCGACGTGCCCTGGGCATCCGGGTACGTGCCGAACTGGACGCCCATCAGCGGGCCCTCCAGGCAGGCGTAGCCGCCGCTCGACGGGGGCAGCACTTGCTGCTTGTCCGGGTACGTGAGCTCGTCGCCGTTGACGTCGCGAGCCGCGCAGTCCGTCGGCGTCTGCCAGGTCTCGCTCACGTAGGTGTTGATGAGCTTGCCGCGGGCATATGAGCCGTCGTCGGCGAGGGCGTGGAGGCCATCTGCGTCGCACGCGACCGTGCCGTCGCCCGGGCAGGGGACCGTGGTGTAGAGGTCGACCGTCAGGCCCGAGACTCCGGGCTGCCAGTCCTCTGCCGCCGCGTAGCGCGGGTCGAGCTCGTTGCGGGTCGTGTCGTAGCTGATGGATCCCACGATCCCGCCGTTCTGGGGATCGACGCCGTTGGTGCCCGAGGGGTCGTATGCGTGCACGCCCCAGTCGATCGTGCCCCCTAGGCCGATGACCGGGAGGACGCTGACGTCGACGCCCTGGCCGAGGATCGTCGTGGGATCGGGCTGGTTGTCGGCCTGATACGTGACGCCCGTTGTGTAGTAGCGGTCGTCATACGCCTCAAGGACCAGCCATTCATTGAGCGGGTAGGCGCTTTCGAAGAAGTAATGGCCGGATTGGTCGGTCGTTGCCGATGTCGTGCCGCGGTCCATGAGCGAATTGCCGCGTGTGCGCAGCGTGAGACCGAAGTTCGGGACGCCCGCCTCGCCGGGATCCTTGCGGCCGTTCCGGTTGGTGTCGTTGAAGATGTAGCCCTCGAACGTGGTCCACCAGCCGGCTATCGGCAGGATGCCCATGTCGACCGTCTCGCCACCGTTCACGGTCACGTTGGTCAGCTCGAGGATGTAGTCCTGGGGCTCGTCCCAATATGTCAGCTGGTACGTGCCGTCAGGTACGTCCGGGATCGTGAACGCGCCGTGGCTGTCGCCTCGCCCGATCCAGACCGCGGTGTCGCCCCGGCCGAGATCCGAGAGCACGACCCACGGCTTGTTCATCTGGTGGTCGACCTTGGCGCCGGTCATCCCGCCGCAGCAGTCGCCTGGCAGACTGAGTCCGCCGGTCGTCGGCACGTAGATGTCGACGGCGTCGACGACGCCCTTGATCGTCCCGTGGCCACCTGCCGTGAACGAATGGGCCGCGTCGTCCCAGTACGAGGTCGTCGGACCCGGGACGTACCCGAAGATGATGGCCGGGAATGGTTCACCGGCGACGACGAACTCCGTGTCGAGGCCGGTCGCGCCCTCCATGACCCAGGCGTCCCAGTCGTGATTGCCTTCGAGGGTCGTGGTCTGGACCCAGCTGGACCCGGTCGGCGGCACGAGCGTCAGCGCGTACCGGTTCGGGCCGAGGTTCGGGATCCGCAGGACCCCGTCGGCGTCACTCAGGCACTTGCTGCCGACCGTCTTGACCGTCGGCAGGAGGTCGCCGTCGAGGACGACCTGACCGTCGTCGTCGGTCTCATACGTCGTGCACAGGGGATTGCCGTACACATCGGTCGTGACCTGGCCGAGCGTGTCGGCGATCTTGCCGGCGAAACCGGCGAGCGGGTTCTCACCGGGGTCGAACTGACCATTGGTCGAATCGGTGTCCGCGAACACCTGCGCCTGGATCGTGGCCGTGGGCAGGGGCAGCGGCTGGAGGGGAACCTCGACGATGCCGCTGCCGCTCAACGGCACGGTGAAGCCGATGCCGTCGAGCTTGAAACCGTCCGCCAGGACCGAGATCAGGTAGCGCCCGTCCTCGAGGTCTTGCAACGCCACCGAGTCGCTCAGCGTCGTCTGGTCGCCCTGTGCGATGACAGGACTGGATGAGCGCAGTCCGGCGATCGACGCCCAGTGGCAGGAGCCGGGATAGTCCGGGTCCTCCGGGGAGCAGCCGTCGCCGGGCGTTCGCTGCTCGGTCGTGCCGGTGTTGTCGAGATTCAACATCCACGTGTAGCTGGGGACCGGGTCACCCTGGGAGACGCCGGCACCGCCGAGTGCCCGGGATTCGTCCCGGGCACTGACGACGGACAGACGAAGGTCGTTCGTCGCGGCATGGACCGTCGGTACGACGACGAGGACCTGCGTGGCGGCGAGCAGCGCCGATGCCGCGGCCATGGCGAGACCCCGGATGCGACCGGGGCGACGTGCCGGATGTCGAGTTCCCATCATCGGGTGCTCCTTGCGATGAGTGCAGGGGATGGATCCGTGTCAGATCGGGATAGGTCGGCGAGCGACGCTCCCCCCGATCGCACGCGTCGGAAGGGGGGACCGACGACGATCGCGACCGGGAAGAGCGCGATGAAGGCGCCGATCCCGACGATCGACGCATCGAGGAGGGCATGGACGAGCCATCCGACCTCGGACTGCTCGACGCCGAACAAGGCGCCATGGAGCTCATGGCCGGGAATGCTCAGCGCGGCGAAGAGCGCGACGGCGACCACCGCCCACAGGAGCCGGTCGAAGTCGCCCAGGCCGTCGCGAGCCTCGGGGGCGACCCGACGAAGGCGGGGAGCAAGGACGATCGTCGCCCCGAGGAGCGCCAGGGCCGCGAGCGGGACGGCTAGCGCCGCATCCCGTAGCAGATGCAAGAGGGCTGGCAATTCGTGGCGTTCGTGCTGGCCGTCGTGCGCCTGCTGGACGACCCAGATCGCCACCAACGCGAGCCACCAGCTGATGAGGACCATTTGTGAGGCCTCCAGGCCGGCGAACCCTTCGATCCGCAGCGGGCGGGACGGCGCAGCACGGCGGTCGTCCGCCGGCCAATCATCGATCGGTCCTCGCATGTGATCCGTCATCTCCCCTCACCGGCCTCGTGCGTCCAGGCCTCCGCGGGCCCGGGATCCTTGGCCGGGGACAGGCTCCGAAACGACGGTTCACGTCGGTGTCCCGTTCGCCCTTCGGCTCGTTGCGGTGCCTGTCGCCCGGCCGGGGTCCATCGTCCGAGGCCGGGCAGGACTTCCGCCATCCGGTCGGCAGGGCGTTCCGAGGCGGGCCGGACCCGGTCCGGGTCGGCACAACACCTGAGGTCTGTCCGGGTCGGACCTGAGCGAGCACAAAAAGGCTGGTCTGGGGTGGTGCGTGCACGCGCCACCCGCCCGCGGTACGAAACGCTTGAACCCTCGGGACCATCGGCCAGCCTCAGGCGGATGTCGGGGGTGGCGAAGCGGGGTTATGATCGGAGGCGTCGGTGTCACGTGCGCCGGGAGGGTCGGGATGACCGCCCCTGACGCGCCGGACCATTCCCACATGACCGGGTCCACGGTGAGTTCGTCGTGCGGCTGAGTGGCCGAACGGTCGTGATCCTGGGTGCCCTGGTCGGCATCCTTGTGTTCGCTGCGACCGAGCGGGTCGTGCCGGCACAGGACCAGTACCAGACCCAGATGCGCCTGTGGCTCGCCGCCCGCGCGACCGGGATCACGGCCTATCTCGTGCTGACCGTGCAGGTCGCGTTGGGGCTGATCCTGAGTCACCCCGTGAACCAGTCGACCTGGAAGCTGTCAAAGCGGCTCTTTCCCTGGCACGAAAACCTGTTCGTTTTCGCGGTGAGCTTCGTCATCGCTCACATCGCGGCACTGATCCTCGATCCCTACGCGGAGGTCAGCGTCGTCGGCGCCTTCGTCCCAGGGCTCTCCGGATACCGCCCGCTACCGGTCGCAATCGGGTCGGTCGCGCTGTACGCGCTCCTCCTGACCGGGCTGACCGCGCGCTACACCAAGGCGCTCCCATCCGGGTGGTGGCTCAAGCTGCACCGGCTGAGCCTCGCGGTGTTCCTCCTGAGCTGGGCGCACGGGATGCTCGCCGGTACCGACTCGGACGCGTTCCGCTTGGTGTACGTCGCAACGGGGCTGGTCGTCATCGTCGCAGCGGCGTACCGCTATTGGGTTGCCAGGAAGCGGCGCCCGACGTTCGCGACGAGCCTGCCGGCCGACGATCGGGTCGCCGCGCCGACCCCCGCACCAGCATCGATCGACCGACCTGCCGCGCCCATCGCTCACACATCCACGCTCGCTCGGGAGGAACCAGGCCCATGAGCCCGCCCCTGAAACTGCGCCGAGCCATCGTCGTTCTCGGAGTGGCCGCCAGCCTGCTCGTCGGCCTCGCCTCGATCGAGGTCGCTGCGGCGCTGACCGCGGCAGCGGCTCCGCCGCCTGCCCCGCCGATGTCGCTCGGCGCCCTGCAGGAGGCGCTGACCGCCCAGCAGGAACGCGGCGACACGCTCGAGAGTCAGCTCGAAGAGCTGAACGACCTGACCGTCGCACTCTCGTCGGCGCTGGCTGGCACCAGGGAGTACGTCAGCACGCAGGGCAAGACCGCCCAGGAACTCGAGAAGGAGCTGAAGGGCGCCCAGACAAAGCTCGCCAAGCTGCAGGGCCTCCTCGACAGGGCCCAGGCGCGGCTCACCGCGCTGCGCCAGGCGGCCAACGGTGTCGGCGATGGCGGGGGGAGTGGCAGCAAACCCCGGTCGACACCCAAGCCTGTTGCCGCCGGCGGAACCGGCGGCGGTGGGGGTGGCGGCGGCGACGGGGGCGACGACGGCGGCGGTTCAGGTCCGCTCAGCCTGAGCCTGTCGCTCGCCGGTGGCGCGGTTCGAGCCGACTGGTCAGCCTGTAGCGCGTCAGGCTTCTCGGGATACGCCCTGGTGCGCTCGACCGACGGTGAGATCCACTACCCACCGGAGGACCGGGACACCGAGGTCGCGCATGTCACGTCGGCATCCACGACCGTGGCGACGGATGGTGGAGCACCTTCCGGACGGATGACCTACAGGGTGTACTGCCTGTACGTCCACGACCACGAGACCAAGGTGGCCGTGAGCAGTGCCGCCAAGCAGATCGTCGTGCCGTGATGACCGACCATCCCTCCCCTCCATCTGGTGGACCGACCGCCAAGCCACGCCCGGGGACGACCGCCGAGCCGCGTCGCCCATATCACGTCGGTGTGGCCATGGGCCTGTGCGTCGGCGTCTATGCCGGCTCCCTCGCAGTGGTGGCCGTCCTCCAGATCGACCGCGACCGAGCGACCATCATCGATCGGGCACCGGTCGGCGAGGCGATCGACATGCTCGGCCGCCACAACGACCGCATGGCAGCGGAGATCGAGGTCGCCGGCGGAGCGTACGCGCGCGCTGCCGATGGGTATGACGGTGTCGCCCGGGACGTGAACGATCTCGACTCGGCTGTCAGGCGCTTGACGGCCCGGGTCGCAGCGATCAAGGGTTCGGCGATGCAGATCCCGGACGCGATCAACCTCCCGGCCGTCCCGCGCGCCGCTCGCGTCGGCGGGACCGGCAACGGGTCGTCGGGCGGGAGCGGCTCGTCCGGCTCGACCTCCAAGCCCAAGCCCAAGCCGACACCACCGCCGGCGCACGGATCCACCGGCGCCTCGGGCGGCTAGGCGTCGCCCGGGTGCGCGCTCACTTGTCGGCGGGGACCAGCCCCATCCGGATGGCGTATCGGACCAGGCCCGTCACGTCGTGGATGTCGAGACGAGCCATCAGCTGCATCCGGTGCGTCTCGATGGTCTTCTCCGAGACCCCGAGGATGGCGCCGATCTCAGCGTTGCGGTGCCCTTCGGCGATCAGCTGGACGATCTCGGTCTGTCGAGGCGTGAGCCGCTCGTAGGCGCCTGCCTCGGCAGGGGACCGGTGGGTGAAGTCGCGGATGACATGGCGTGACACCGATGGCGTGAGATACGAGCCGCCCCGCATCACGGACCGGAGCGCCAACTCGAGCTCGGCGAGGTCCGAGTCCTTGAGCAAGTACCCGGACGCGCCAGCCTTCAGCGCATGCGCGACGTACTCCTCGTTGTCATGCATCGAAAGCATGATCACGCGCACTTCGGGGTGGTCGGCCTTGATCCGCGTCAGGGCGTTCAGGCCACTCAGGCCCGGCATCGTGATGTCGAGCAACGCGACGTCGGGACGGTGCTCATCGACGAGCGTCACGGCGTCCCGTCCGTCGACGGCCACCGCGACCACATCGACGCCGGCGATGTCTTGCAGGAGACGGACCAATCCCGCGCGGACCATGCCATGGTCCTCGGCGATCAGAACCCGGATCGTGGGGATCATCCGCCGGCTGCCAGGTCGATCTCGACCGTCCGCGGGAACCGGGCGCTGATGCGTGTGCCCCGACCTGGTGCCGACGTGATCTCGATCGAGCCACCGATCGTGCAGATCCTCTCCGACATGCCGGTCAGGCCGAGGTGCGGTTGCCGGCCGGCACGCCGTCTCGCGCGGAGGACATCGAACCCGACTCCGTCATCCTCAACGACGAGGACGAGGTCGCCCTGCATGCGCCGGAGCTCCACGCGTACGTGCCTAGCCTGCGAGTGACGCGCGACGTTCGTCAGGGCTTCCTGAAGGACTCGAAAGCACGCTGACTCGAGCTCGTCGCCCAGGCCGGGCGGGATCACATCGGCAGTGAACCTCGTCCGGTATCCGACGAGCCGACCTTGCCGCGACACGTACCAGCGAACGGCGGCCACGAGGCCGAGGTCGTCGAGGATCGCCGGGCGCAGGTCGATGGCCACGTCGCGAATGTCCCGCATCGCCTGATCGACGATCGCGATCGAGCGCCGGAGATCGCTATCCGACGGCCGACCACCAGGATCGCGACGGAGCGCTTCGAGGTTGAGTTTGACTGCTGTGAGCGCCTGCCCGATGACGTCATGCAGGTCGCGAGCGATCCTCCGACGCTCCTGCTCCTGGGCCGCGACCAGGGCACGGATCATCACGTCGCCGTCGTGACCGGCCGACATCGCGAAGACGATGTCCGGTTCGGCTTGGTCGCCTGGGCGATCGGGCTCCGCGCGACGATGGCCAGGGATCCCCGGCAGCTCCAGATGCGTCTGCTGTCCGGCAAGCGCCGAGTGGGGTGAGGCGGCGATGGCCATCGTGTCTTCCTTCCCCTCAGATCCGATGACGAACCGGAGCAACACGATCGGCGGCGATCGACTCGATCCTCGTCGGAGTCCGGCGAGGGGGCGACGGCGTCGGGACGCGCGACCCGAACCTGTGACCTGGATGCACCACGCTTTCTAGGACTGGTGTTGTTTGCGTGGGTTCGGAGCATTGCAGCATCCGAACGCCCGATCCCATACTCACGCACCACCATTCGGACTACTCGAATACGACCATTCGTACTATTCATCAGGCACGCTCGAGTAAGTCGGATTGGCCAGTCATCCGTTCATTCGGCACGATCGATGACCACTCGAAGCACTCATCCCGCATTCACGAACATGGCCATGATCGGAGACCGGGTCGCCCGTCACCCGTGGCGTCTCCAACTTGTCCTTGACGGCGCCTTCGTAGTGCTCGCCCTGGCGACATTCGCGCAGGTCTGGGATCCGGACGTGCTGTTCCATGGCATCTGGGTGGTCCTGACCCTCCAGGCCTTCATCTTCGGTCTGCGGGTCAGCGTGGTGCGGATCGCCCTCGCGATGGTCTTGTTGGTCGCGTACTTCGAGCTGGGGGCCTCGACGGGGCCCGCGGATCCGGGGTTCGCAGAGCTCGACCTCGCGGAGTGGCCGCTCATGGTCGTCATCGCCGTCCTCGTGGCCGTCATGGCAGACCGGGTGGCCACGACGAGTCGCCGCTACGCGGAGCTTTATCGACGGGCCAGCGATCGCCTTCTGACCGCTCAGGAGGACGAGCGCAAGCGGCTCGGTCGGGATCTGCATGACGGCGTCGGCCAGACGCTGACCGCCATCGTCCTGACGCTTGACGCCGCCGAGTCATCGCTCTGGGCGGGTGAGCAGGCCCCTTCGGCGATGGCGAGATCGGGCATCGGCCGCGCCCAGGAGCTTGCGGCGATCGCGCTGGACGAGACGCGGGACGTCGCCTACCGGCTCCGCCCGGATCGCTTCGTGGAGACCGGCCTCGTCGCCGCCGTCAAGCGACTCGCGGAGACGGCCGGGGTCGAGATCACCGTGGTCGCCGACCCAGAACTGTCGCACCCGGGAGTGCTCGATCCCGAGGACGAGATGAGTGTCTATCGCGTCGTGCAGGAGGCCCTCACCAACGCGATCCGGCATGCCCACGCCGAACGGATCCGAGTCGACCTCACCTCCGACGGCGTCGTCCTCACCGTACGGATCGTCGACGATGGGATCGGATACGACGCCAATGCGACGAGGGATCGCGGACTCGGACTCGCGGGCATGCGCGAGCGGGCTCTGATCCTTCGAGCCGACCTGTGGCTTGAGTCGGCGCCAGGCAAAGGCTCGGCGGTCCTCATGCGCGTCCCGCTTCCACCGCCCGGAGCTCTCTTCGGTCGGGCGTCAGAGGGTCGGCAGGCCCCGCAGCCCGTCGGTCCGCGATGAACCCCGGACAGCATCCCAAGGCCGTGTCTGTGCTACGACCTGCATCACCTGGGCCGCTCGGCCGAGCGATCCGCGTCGCGCTCATCGAGGACCATCACCTGGTCCGCGAGGGTCTGCGGCTCGTCCTGACGACGAATGGCTTCGATGTCGTGGGCGAATGTCCGAGCGTGGATGGCGCGTTCGATCTGCTCGAGCAGCACCGACCCGACGTCGTCCTCGTGGATCTGTCGCTCGCCGACGGCGACGGTGTCGCGTTGCTTCGCGACATGCATGCTCGATCGCCCGACACGCGCCTCGTGGTCGTGACCATGCACCGGGACGCAGAGACGGTGCGTCAGGCCCTACTCGCCGGCGCCGATGGATATGTCGTCAAGGGGGCCCATTCCATCGAGCTCGTGGACGCGATCCAGGCGGTCATGCGTGGCGAGCGTTATCTCCACAGCAGCGTCACCTCCGTGGTCGTCGACGACTCCATCCGGTGGCTCCAATCGGGCGGAGTGCTCACCGTCCGTGAACGAGAGATCCTCGGGCTCCTCGCCAGCGACCTCGGGGCCGCGGATATCGGGCGCCGTCTCGGTATCAGCCCGCACACGGTCCGGCGTCATGTCGCGAATTTGTCGGAGAAGCTTGGCACCCGCGGCACCGCGGCCCTGGTCCGCTACGCTGTCCGCGAGGGGCTCGTCCGGGAGATCGAGATCTAGCCAGGTCGTCGCCTTCGTCACACGACGGACGGAGGCCGACCGGAGCCAACCCTCCGCCGCCCCGACCGATCGCGCCTCCGCGAGGCGATGAGCGGTCGACAGATCGGCCAGCTCGGACGTCGCTGCCCAAGCCGCCGTGAGCCCCACCTCCGCGTCGCCGGTCTCGATCCACGGGCGCAGGACCTGAGTGACTCGATCGACGTAGGCCTGCGCGCCCGGTTCCTCTGTTTCGATGAGCAGGACACGAATGGTGCCGTTGCCATCGCCGAAGACCAAATCCGTGTCACGCGCCGATCGTTGCAGCGAGGCCACGACGGCTCGACACAGGCGTCCGCCGTCGAACGCGCCGACCGCCACGAGCTGATCGAAGGCTTCCAGCCGCAAGACAACGACGGCCGCCGGTCGCTGATATCGGACGCACCGACTTGCCTCCTCGCGGATCCGCTCGGTCCACGCTGCGCGACCGGAGACCGTACCGCGGGACTCTGCGACACGGATCGACGGAATCTGGGGCTCGATCGCGACTCGACGCCCCTTTTTCCACCGGGCGATCGCAACCCCGGCGACCGGCACCCTGAGCGCGACGCCTTCGACCAGTTTGACGCTGACCAAGCTCACGCTCCCAACATGCCCAAGCCCCCCGACCAAGGTCGACTCTGGACGATAGGAGGTCCGGGCACAATCGGGTGAACACCTGATGACGATCCGTTGCAACCTTTGGACGGGCCCCGGACTCAGGAAGATGGGCAGCGCGACGATCGACGGAGGGACCAAGCGTGACGACAACCGGTGTCGACCCCATCGACGTCCGACGTTTCGAGCGCCGCGCGATGGGTTCCCCGCTCCGGTTGACAGCGGCTGACCTCGACCAACGTCAGTCCATCGTGGCCGAAACGGACTCCCATCGGTCGCAGCCGGCCGACGGCACCGACGTGATCGAAGCGGCGTGGTCGGCGGTCTCGGAGTCCTTCGAGGCGGCCGAGGCCGCGATGTCACGGTTCCGCGAGACGAGCGACCTGACGACGATCAACCGATCGGCTGGGACCGGGCGAATGGTGCCAGTCGACCGCCGGCTGGTCCGTGCCCTCGTTGCTGCCGATCGGGCCGGGCGTCTGACCGCCGGCCGGTTCGATGCGCGCGTGCTCGGGGATCTCGAGCGTCTCGGATATCGGGGAGTTCCGGTGCAGCCGGACGAACCGCCGGCCCGACCGCCCGACATGACCAGATCGTCGTGGACGGGCCGCTGGCTGACCGTGGATGTCCGGTCGTCGCGGGTCGCCGTCCAGACGCCGGTCGACCTCGGCGGGATCGGGAAGGGTCTCACGCTCCGGTGGGCCTCGCGGGCCATCGAGCGCGCGGGGCTGACCGGAGCACGGATCGGCTTCCTCCTCGAGGCAGGCGGCGATCTCGTGGCGCGCCGGCCGTCACCCGAGGGTGGCGACTGGTCGATCGCCATTCAGGACCCAGCGGGCGGCGAATCCCCAAAGGCCGTCATCCGCCTGGCGTCCGGAGCAGTCGCCACGTCATCGACAGCGATCAACCGCTGGCGCGATGCGCAGGGTCGATCCGTCCACCACCTGATCGATCCGCGAACGGGTGAACCTGGAGGACATGGCCTCCAAGCGGTGACGGTCGCCGGCCCCGATCCAGCGTGGGCCGAGGTATGGAGCAAGACCCTGTTCCTCGCGGGCATCGACGGCATCGCCGCGCTCGCGCGCTCGCGCGGCCTCGCCAGCTGGTGGGTCCGAGACGACGGCGAGATGGAGATGACGCCGGCCGCTCGGATCCGCACGCTCTGGTCGTCTGCCGACCCCGATCCCTTGGGAGCGGGGCCGGCCTGACGAGCGGGGAGTGGCCGCGATGGCGGCCCGGGTGGGGCCGCCATCGCGGTGAGGGTTCCCTACACGTCGGGGACGGTCGCCGGGTCGCTCGATGGCGTCGGCGTGGTCGGCGTGCTGTCGGTGCCGCTCGAGCGGCTGCCGGACGAGCCGCCCGAACCGTCGGAGCCGCCCATGTTCGGGCAGTCGCCCTTCACCTGGCCGCCGCCGGTCGACGGCGCGGTGGTGGTGCCCGGCGCGGTCGTGCCGCCCGGGGTCGTGGTGCTCGGCGCCGACGACGCCGAGGGATCCGGGCTCGCCGCCGAGACGGCGGCCACGCCGCCGACGGCGAGCAGGCCGACCGCGAGGGTCAGCGTCGCGACGCCGCGACGGATCGGCAGGGGTGTCCATTCCATGGGTGGTTCTCCGATGTATGGGCTTGCGATGGTCGACCCCTCGACCCCTCCGTGCCCCAACGGTCGGCGATGAACCTTCGGATGCCATGAGAGCCGGCCGCGATGGGATACTCGGCGGCATGCGGGCGCTCATCTTCGATCTCGACGGGACCCTGGTCGACACCGTCTACGCGCACGTCTTCGCGTGGCAGCGGGCGCTGCTCGAGAGCGGCAACCCGGTCGACGGCTGGCGGATCCATCGCCGCATCGGCATGAGCGGCGGGCTGTTCGCCCGCGCCGTCGCCCGCGAGATCGGGCGCGAGCTGACCGACGACGAGACCGAGGCGCTCCAGAAGCGTCACGGCGAGATCTTCCGCGAGATCCTGCCGGAGCGACGTCCGCTGCCGGGCGCCGTCGAGCTGCTGGCGACGCTGCGCCGCACCGGCGTCGCACTACGCGATCGCGACATCGGGCCGGCGACCCGAGATCGACCGCTCGCTCGAGGTGCTCGGCGTGCCGGCCGACACGGTCGTCGTCGATCGCGGCGACGTCAGGCGCGCCAAGCCCGAGCCGGACCTGTTCCTCGTCGCCCAGGAGCGCCTCGGCGTGGCGATCGCGGACTGTTATGTCGTGGGCGACGCCGTGTGGGACCTGCTGGCCGCGCGGCGTGCCGGGATGCTGAGTGTCGGCCTTCTGACGGGCGGCTACGGCGAGGACGAGCTGCGGGCCGCGGGGGCGTTCCGCGTCTACCGGGACCCCGACGAGCTGCTCGACTCGCTCGACGAGCTCGGGATCGCTGTCACCGGATCCGCGTAGCCGGTCGCCCGGACGGATGCCGGCGCCGGAGGCCGCCCCGGCCCAAGGCCGGACATGGTTCACTATCGGGCGATGACGAGCGGAGGTGAGTTGGCGCTCGCGACGCGAGCGGTGCGCAAGAGCTATGGCTCGAGGCTGGCGCTCGACGGCCTCGACCTGAGCGTCCCGACCGGCGTCGTGTATGGCTTCCTCGGCCCGAACGGGGCCGGCAAGACTACGACGATGCGCCTCCTGACCGGCCTCATCCACGCCGACGGCGGGTCGATCGAGATGCTCGGCCGCCCGTTCGCGCGCGGCGACCGGCGCCGGCTGTTCGAGGTGGGGGCCCTCGTCGAGACCCCGTCGTTCTACCCGTACCTGTCCGGTCGCGAGAACCTCCGTGCGCTCGCGGCCGCGGGTCCGAAGACCCCGAAGAACCGCGTGAGCGAGGTGCTCGAGCTCGTCGGCCTGACCGAGCGCGGGGGCGACAAGGTCTCGCGCTACTCGCTCGGCATGAAGCAGCGCCTGGGGATCGCGGGTGCGCTCCTGAGCGACCCGAAGCTGCTGCTGCTCGACGAGCCGGCGAACGGCCTCGACCCGGCGGGCATCGTTGCCATGCGCGAGACGCTCAAGCACTTCGCGTCAACCGGCAAGACCGTGTTCGTGTCGAGCCACTTGCTCGCCGAGGTGCAGCAGCTCGCCGACGTCGTCGGGATCATCGCGAAGGGCAAGCTCGTCCGCGAGGGCACGATGCGGGACCTGCTCGCCGCCGAGGGGGTCGTGCGTGTGCGCGTGGCACCCGACGAGGTCACGCGCGCCGCCGAGGTCCTGGCCGCGATGACCGGCCCGGACCAGGTGGCCGCCTCGTCCACGGAGCATGGCTGGCTGACCGTCCAGATCCCGCAGGACCGGTCATCCGAGATCAATCGGGCCCTCAGCCAGGCGGGGATCTATGCATCGGGTCTCGAGGCCGGCAACGACCTCGAGGAGCTCTTCCTGGCGCTGACCCGGAGCGAGACCGCCGACCCGGACGGGACATTCGCGGGACGGCCGCCGACGCCTTCCGGACCGTCCGACTGGGCCGGCGTATGAGGATCTTCCTCTCGACGGTCCGCAAGCTCATCCGCCGGCCCGCGACGTGGGTCACCTTCGGCTTGATCGCCGGACTGCTCATCCTGATCGTGCTGGCCGTCGCGACAACGGGCGGCCGGGGCGGGGGCGGCAACGGCAACGGGAACGGCGGGGACGGGGCCGCGGCGTTGCTCCTCGTGACGTTCCCCGGCGCCTACGACCTCATCCTGAGCTTCATCCTCGGTCTCGGTGGGCTGTTCGCGGTCATCTACGGCGCGGCGATCGCCGGCTCCGAGTGGACCTGGGGGACGCTCAAGAGCACGATCGCGCGCGGCGAAAGCCGCGTGACGTACACGCTGATGACGTTCGTCGGCGTCGCGGTCATCCTCGCGATCGGGCTGCTCGTGACCTACGGCATCGGGGTGCTGGTCGCGGCACTCGGGGCGACCATCGCCGGCGTCCCGCTCGACGGGCTGTCGGACGGGGCAACGATCGGCGGCCTGCCTGAGCTGTTCCTGCGCGGCTGGATCGCGATCAGCGCGGAAGCTGCCATCGGCTTCACGGTGGCGACGCTCGCCCGAAGCCAGTTGGCCGGCATCGGCATCGGCATCGCGCTCTACTTCGGCGGTGTCTTCGCCCAGATCTTCCTGCCCGACGTCGTGAAGTACCTGCCGTTCAGCCTGGCGACCGCGGCGGTCGGCGGCAACGAGGGCTTCGGGGCGCCGCCCGATCCGACCGCGCTGTCGGCGGACACGGCGCTGGTCCTGATCACGGTCTGGCTCGTCGGCTCCATGATCGTCGCGGCGACGTTCGCCGATCGGGCCGAGATCACCGGCTGACCGCGCGGCGGGGGCCCGACACCTAGGTCGCCAGCCGTTCCTCCAGAAGCTCGTAGTACGGCCACGCCCCCTGCGACGTATTGGCGATGACGGTCGTGCTGACTCCCGACACCGGGTCGTGCATGCTCCGGAACGAGACCCCCGCGTCGTAGCCCTCCATCATCACGACAGCGCTCGACGCGTGGAGCCAGAACCCGAGGCCGTACCGCTTCCCCTCGTCCGGCACGTCGCTGCGCGGCCGCACCATCTCTGCGACCCATCGCTCCGGCACGATCCGTCCGTCGAAGAGGGCTTGCCAGAAGGACCGGCAGTCGGCCACGGTGGAGTAGATCCCGCCGTCACCACCACCGACGACCGGCAGATGCAAGACGTTCGTCCGCGGGCTGTCGTTCGAGAGATACCCAAGGGCCGCGTCGCCCGGCAGCTCGTCCGAGCGCAAGAACTCCGTGTTCGTCATGCTCGCGGGCCGGCACACGCGTTGGCGCACCAGGTCGTGGAACGGCATGCCGCTGGCCCGCTCCGAGATCAACGCGAGCACGACGTACCCGCCGTTGCAGTACGCGAACCGCTCGCCCGGCGGGAACACCGTGAGATGGCCGCCGAGCACCGCGAGGTACTGCTCGGTCGTCGCGAGCTGGTGGACCGGGACCGGCATCGCGTAGTCGGTGATGTCGCCCATGGCGCCTTCGTCCATGTAGTCGCCGATCCCCGACCGATGCGCAAGGAGATGCTCGACGGTCACGCCATCGTCGATCAACGGGAGATCGGCGCCCAGCACGGACCGGGCGGTCGTCGTCAGGTCGATGGTCCCGTCGGCGATGAGGCCGACGACCGTGAGGGCGGTCAAGGTCTTCATCCCGCTCGCGATGGCGAACCGCGTCTCGATCGTGTTCGGGATCGCGTGGGCCCGATCCGCCAGTCCGTACGCCTTCACCAGCTCGATGCCGTCAGGGGTGTCGACACGCACGACGCCGGAGAACCCCGAGTCACGGGCGATCGCTGTCGATGGCTGTCCTCGAGCTGTTGCATGCCCCGACTCTATCGCCCGGGGCATGACCGAACTGGCTGTCCGAGAACCACAGATCGGACGTGCCCGTACCATGTGCCGTGATGACGACGGCCTACCCGCTCACCCGCCGCGCGTTTCTGACCGACCTCGGGCGCGGTGCCGTCGCGCTTACGATCGTCGGGATCGCAGGCTGCGCCCCGGCTGCATCGGGATCGTCCGCCGCGGGATCCTCCTCGACGCCACGACCCACGGGTGGCGCGTCGAGCACATCCGCCGGCTCGCCCGAAGCATCGTCCGCCCCGCCGTCGGAGCCCGCCGGCTCGGGCGCGGCCGTGACCTGGGAACGGGCCAACCTCGGGTTCGTCTCCGCATACGTGCTCGTGCGCGGCGGTGAGGCCGCGATCGTCGACACGGGCATCGCCGGCAGCGAGGACGCGATCGGCGAGGCGCTCAAACGGATCGGCCTCGACTGGCCCGCAGTCGGTCACGTCATCCTGACCCACATGCACCCCGACCACGCAGGCAGTGCAGCGGCGGTGCTCGACAAGGCGCCCGACGCCAAGGGCTATGCCGGAGCCGACGACCTGCCGGCGATCGTCGTCCCGCGGCCGCTGACCGCCGTCGCCGACGGCGACAAGGTGTTCGACCTCCGGATCGTCGCGACGCCCGGTCATACCGCGGGTCATGTCGCCGTGTTCGACGAGGTCGGTGGCCTGCTGGTCGCAGGGGACGCCCTCGGGACCTCGAGCGGCGCGCTGGAGGGCTCGAATCCGACAATTCACCGCCGATCCGGTCGCGGCGAAGGCATCGGTCGCCAAGCTCGGCGCGCTGACGTTCGCAACCTTGCTCGTCGGCCACGGGGAGCCCATCCTGACCGGTGCCTCGGCGCAGGTGGCGGCTCTGGCAGCCGCCGGCTGACGGGCGCGCCGATCCGGCCGATCGGCAAGGTGAGAATGCGATGGTGGGGTGGCCTACGGGGCTCGAACCCGTAACCTCTGGAGCCACAATCCAGTGCTCTGCCGGTTGAGCTAAGGCCACCACGCATGCCGTCGCCGGGGCGAGGCCAGCGGAGTGTACCCGGAAACTTGGGGAGGGCGTCATGCCACTGATCGAGGGCGCGCAGTTCGGTCATCTCAACGTCACGACGTCGGATTGGCGGTCCCTGGCCGCCTTCTACCAGACCGTCTTCGGCATGGATCTGGTGCCGCCGGAACGCGACTTCCGCTCGCCGGACCTCGACCGTGCGACGGGCCTGACGGACGCGCACCTGCGGGGTGCGCACCTGCGCCTGCCCGGCGGGCCGGAGGGCGGTCCGACACTCGAGATCTTCGAGTACGACGACCTGGAGACGCCGCGCCCGCCGGCCGTCGACCGGCCGGGCTGGGGTCACATCGCGTTCCGGGTGCCCGATGTCGCCGCGGCGCGTGACGCGGTGCTCGGCAGCGGCGGCTCAGCGGTCGGCGAGGTCGTGACGTTCACGACGGCGGATGGCCGACACGTCACCTGGTGCTATGTCGCGGACCCGGCCGGCAACATCGTCGAGCTCCAGACCTGGCACTGACCAGGGGCGGCTAGGCGAAGGCGCCCTCGAATTGGACGTCGCGGGACGTCGCGTCCGGCGCAAGGAACGTCACCAGCCGCTCCGCTTCCTCGCCGACGGCGAGGTGGTCGGCCTGGGTCAGCGGCCGAAACGGTTCCACGACGACCGTGGCCTGTGAGCCCTCGCGGATGATGTCCCAGCAACCCTGTCCGAACCCGTCGACGAAGAACGGGCCCTTGCGGAAGTTGCGGTCCGCGATGTCGATCGCACCGATGCGCGACCGGTCGGCGTGGGACAGGAACAGGTTGTCGTACTCCCCGAGGAACCGCGGCGGGATGGGCGTCGCGGGGTCGGGACGCGGGGCGTCGGGGAGGTCGAACAGCTCGCGGCCGGTCTCATCGCGGAACGACATGAGCCGCGGCCGGAGCCGCTCGACGACCGCGCCGAGCTTCGTCAGCCAGCACCAGGCCTGGATGTCCATCGACCGACGCGGGCCCGAACGCTGCCAGGTAGCGCAAGACCATCGTCTCGAGGTCTTCGGGCGTCGCGACTCCGACGGGGGTCCCGATCCACGACGAGAGAGTCGTCCAGGTCGCCTGGATGCTCTTCGCCCCCCAGACACCGCGCGGCGGGACCTGCACCATCGGGATGAGTCCGGCGACCATGTACGCCATCGCCAACGGGTCATAGCCGGGGAACTGCTCCGCAAGCCGGACGCTGAGCTTGGCGCGGCTCAAGGGCTCCGCCTCGACCATCGTCCGACCCGCCTCGAAGAGGGCAGCCTCATCGATCCCCGCGACGGCCCGCGCGAACGGGCTGCTCTGACGGAGCACGCGCTCCAGCACGGGCTGGAGGATCGGGCGCAGGAAGAGGGCATCACGCGCGGTGACCATATGGATCGTGCCTCGCATCAGCGAGGTCCGGACCACGGAGCGGTCCGCGACCATCCGACCGAGCTCCGCCGGATCGAACCCGTCCAGCCGCGACCACAGCGATGTGTACGGCACAAAGCGGGACCTGGCCCTGCAGCCCGACGAGGTGTTCGATCGCGTCGGCGACCGGCATCGGCGACCGCTCGATCATCAGCTGGCGGGCCATGTAGGCGCGGTTGATCGCGCGAAGGCCGAGCACCTCGGAAGCGCGGCTGGCGTCCTTCCGCGTCACTGCAGGCCTGCGGTGGGGTTGCCGGTCGGGGAGGGGATGTGACAGAATGCTGTCATGGCGTCCAGCGTACCAAAGCGACAGCATCCTGTCAATGAAGAAACCGCCTCGCGATCGGCGCGAAAGGCGGTCACTCGAACCCCCGCCGGCGACGCCTTCAGCGGCCTCGTGGTCCAGGTGTTTCGACTCAACGGGGTCCTCACCGCCGCCGGCGACGAGATGGCGCGTCCCGCCGGCCAGACGAGCGCCCGCTGGCAGGTCCTCGCCGCCGCGGACCATGCGCCGATGACGGTCGCCCAGATCGCCCGTGCCCTGAACCTCGCCCGCCAGAGCGTCCAGCGGGTGGCGGACCTGCTCGTCGGCGACGGGCTCGCGGCATACGTGGACAACCCGGGACACCGGCGAGCGAAGCTCGTCGCCCTCACGCCGGCGGGCCGAAAGGCGCTGCGCTCGATCCAGGCCGCCCAGCGCGTCTGGGCCGACGAGATCGGCGCCCAGGTCGGCGAAGCGGAGCTGGTCCGGGCCAGCGCGACACTGGACGGGCCCTTCGCGCGCTCGCGTCGGAGCGACGCCGCCCCTGACCGAGGCGGCGACCGGGCCGACACCCCCGGACCGCACCGTCCTCCTGCGGACCGGCGCGCAGCGCACCAGCCTGTCGGTACGAGCGACCCGGCGCACCCGGACTATCGCACCGCGGACCCTGCCGCACCGGCCACCTACGGTGAGGACCACACCGGACCCTCGCCCGGTGAGCCCCGGAGTTCCCGTATCGCATGTCGGCTCGCGTGACGCTCTCGATCACCCGGCGCATGGCCGCCGCCGTCGCGCTGGTCTTCGCCATCACCTCGGTCTTCAGCCTGGCCGCGCCGTCGCCGGCCGCAGCCTGGGCAGAGGGCGCCTTCAGTGCGGCCTCGGAGAACGACCTCGTCGCGCTCACGAACCAGAGCCGCGCGGCGGCGGGCCGCAAGGCGCTCAAGGTCGACTCGACGCTGCGGTCCATCGCCCGCTGGCGCAGCAAGGACATGATCAAGCGCGACTACTTCAGCCACGACATCCCGGGCTACGGCAAGGTCTTCGACGCATGTCCGACCGCGGCTACTGCTACAACGTCGCCGGCGAGAACATCGGCTGGAACAACTACCCGCGACGACGATCGCGACCGCCGCGATCCACCAGATGTTCATGGACTCGTCCGGCCACCGCGCGAACATCCTGGGCAGGGACTGGGACGTCATCGGCATCGGCGCCTACAAGGGCCCGAACGGCAAGAAGATGTGGACGGTCCTGTTCGCCGACAAGTGCGGCTCGGCGAAGCCGACGCCGAAGCCGACCGCCAAGCCGAAGCCCAAGCCGGCCACCAAGCCGAAGCCGGTCCAGGCGACCCCGCGCGCGACCCCCAAGCCGACGACGAAGCCGACCCCGAAGCCGACGGCCGTGCCGACACCCGACACCGACCCTCGTCGGCGCCGAGCTTCGATCTCCGTCCGCCGGCCCCGACCCCGCACCTCGGCTGAGCCGGTCGACGCCATCGAACCCGACGAGACGCGCCGCACCGCCGACATCGGCGGCGGCCCACGGCCTGCGCGTCGTCGACCCGGACGACCCGCCCGGGCCTGGTCGAGACCGATCGTCGGCGGCGTCGACGGGCGTTCTTCCTGCGGGTCCGTAGCGGCGGATACACTGGCGCGCGATGCCGCCCATCCTCGAGGCCCGCGACCTGACCAAGTCCTACCCGCTCGGCGAGACGACCGTCGAGGCGCTGCGCGGCGTCTCGCTGACGGTCGCCGCGGCGAGTTCGTCGCCCTGATGGGCCCGTCGGGCTCGGGCAAGTCCACGCTCCTCCAGCTGCTCGGCGGCCTCGACCGGCCGACGCGCGGCGAGGTCATCCTCGAGGGCGAGGTCGATCAGCCAGCTGTCCGACGACGCGGCCACCCGCCTGCGCCGCGACCGGACCGGCTTCGTCTTCCAGTCGTTCAACCTGATCCCGCTGCTCGACGTCACCGAGAACGTCGCCCTGCCGTTCACGATCGCCGGCGAGGACCCGTCGCGCGGCGAGCTCGCCGAGCGCATCCGCGACGTCATCGCGCTCGTCGACCTGACCGGCAAGGAGCACCACAAGCCCGACCAGCTGTCGGCCGGCGAGCAGCAGCGCGTCGCCATCGCCCGCGCGCTCGTCACCCGGCCGGCCCTCCTGTTCGCCGACGAGCCGACCGGCAACCTCGACTACACGACCGGCACCGAGATCCTCGACGCGCTCTGGCGCTCGTGCGTCGAGCGCGGCCAGACCGTCGTCCTCGTCACCCACGATTCGAAGGCGGCGGCCTACGCCGACCGCGTCCTCGTCATCGGCGACGGGCGGATCCGCGACACGATCGAGCTCGGCCGGCGCGACACGCCACGACGCCGCCCCGCTCATCGCCCGGCTCGCCCAGCTCGGGCCTGTAGGCGGCGCGCGCCCGATGGTCGGCCTGACCCGACTCGCCTTGCGCAGCCTCGCGGCCCGGCCGCTGCGCGCCGTCCTGACGCGTCGCTCGGGGTCGCCCTCGGCGTCGCCGTCCTGTTCGCCGGGCCTGGCCACGAACGCCGGCATCGAGGCGTCGGTCCGAGCGGACCGTCCGCGACCTCGTCGGCCGGGCCGACCTGCGGGTCGCGGCGTTCGGCGAGACGCGGCCTCGGGCCGGAGACCGTCGCCGCGATCGCCGGCGACGCCGGGCGTCGCGGTCGCCGCGCCGGCGCTCGAGCGCCGGACCTACCTCGCTGCGACCTCGGCCGTCCGGCCGCGCTGCCGCCGCCGGTCACGGTCCTCGGCATCGACCCGGTCGCCGACGCCGCGGCTGCACGACTTCGCGCTCGTCGCCGGCGTCGCCGCTGACCAGCGCCGGCGAGCCGAGCGCGCTCGATCACCGAGCGCCTGGCCGCGCAGGACGGGCTCGCCGTCGGCTCGACGCTCGACGATCCAGGGCGCGGGCGAACCGGCCGACTACCGGGTCGTCGGCATCGTCGCCGGCGACGGGCCGCTCGACGCGGTGGCACGGGCGGACGGTCGTCGTGCCGCTGCGACACGGCCCAGGCGGTCTTCGACGAGACCGGCGTGACCCGCGTCGACATCGGCCTCGAGCCGGGCGCCGACCGCGGCCGCCGTGACCGCCGCCCTCGAGGCCGGGCTGCTCGTCGAGCCGTACGTCGTCTCGTCGCCGCAGGACCTCGCCGCGTCGCTGCGCGCCTCGACCGCCGACTTCCAGGCGACGACCGCGCTGATCGCCGCGATCGCCCTGTTCGCCGGCGCGTTCCTGATCTTCAACACGCTCTCGATGACCGTCATCGAGCGGATCCGCGAGGTCGGCCTGCTGCGCGCCGCCGGCGCGACGCCGCGGCCAGGTCACGCGCGTTCATGCTCACCCAGGCGCTCGTGCTCGGCGTCGTCGGGTCGGTCGCTCGGGCTCGTCCTCGGCGCGCTGCTCGCGACGGCGATGGTCGCCTGCGTCGCGGACGTCGGCTCGGTCACCGCTCGACGGCCCGGCGCTGCCGCTCTCGACGCCGTCGACCGCGCGTCGCTCGTCGGCGTCGTCGTGACCCTCGCGGCCGCCCTCGAGCCGGCCCGCCGGGCCGGCCGCATCCAGCCGGTCGAGGCGCTCCGGGCCCGGCTCGACCTGCCGGCCGCGCGGCGCGCCCGCCTGCGCTGGCTGGTCGTCGTGTTCGTCGTCGGTCGCCCTCGCCGGCCTCCTCGTCTGGCCGCGCGACGCGGGGCCGGCCGGCGTCGTCCGGGCGCTCGTCGTCTACGCGGTCCTGCTCGTCGCCACGCTGCTCATCCCGTTCCTCGCTGCCGGCCCTCGCCCGGGTCGCCGGCGCGCCGTTCGCGCTCCTGTTCCGGTTCGAGGAGCGGCTCGCCCGCAGCGTCGGTCGCTGCGCGACCGGAGCCGGACGACGCTGACCTCGGGGCGCTGACCGTCGGGCTGGCGATGATCGTCGCGCTCGGCGGGGTCGGCCAGCACGCCCGCGCCGCGGCCGCCGGCTGGATCGCCGACGTCGTCCCGGGCGACGTCGTCGTCACCTCGATCCGGCCGATCGCCGCCGGACGAGGGCGTCGCCGAGGACGCTCGACGCGGTCACCGGCGTCGCCCGGGTCAGCCCGATCGCGACGTTCGACGTCGCGCTCGACGGCGACGCGGACCGACGGCGCCGCGGTCGTCGGGGCGGACCTCGCCGCCGACGGCCGGCTGACGTTCGTCGGCGGGCGACCGGGAGGCGGCGCTCGCGGCGCTCGACGCCGGCGGCGCGGCGATCGTGCCGGCGGCGCTCGCCGAGCGGCTCGGCCTCGCGGCTCGGCGAGTCGCTGACCGTGGCCGCGGCCGACGGCGACGCACGGCTCGACCTGCGCGTCGTCGGGATCGTCGAGCGACGCTGCCCGGCCGCGGCGGCGAGTCGATGCTCGTCGGCTGGACCGACGCGACGGACGCCTCGGCGTCGCCGGCGCGGACGCCTTCGCCGTCCGCTTCGCACCCGAGCGCGCCCGGCCACGGCCCGCGACGACCTCGGCCGAGACCGCCCGCCAGCTCGGCCCTCGAGGTCGTGACCGCTCGACCGGATCGAGGGCGCCATCGAGCGACGCGCTCGGCCGGATCTTCGGGCTGTTCGACGCGCTGGCCGTCGTCGCCGTCATCGTCGCCGCGCTCGGCATCGTCAACACGCTGACGATGAACGTCATCGAGCGCGTCCGCGAGATCGGCATCCTGCGCGCGGCCGGGATGACCCGCGCCAGGTCTGGCGCTCGGTCGTCGTCGAGGCCGGCGTCCTCGGGCTGGCCGGGGCGCTCGCTCGGCGTCGTCGCTCGGGCTCGTCGTCGGCGGCGCTGATGGTCGTCCTGGCCGGCGGCCGGCTCGACCTCGCGACCGGCGATCCCGTGGCCGATCGATCGGGCTCGCGTTCGTCCTCGGCGTCGCCGTCGCGATGCTCGCGGCGGCCTATCCGGCCCGGCTCGCGAGCCGCCTGTCGATCGTCCGGGCCGTCCAGTACGAGTGAATCCGGATGCTAGACTCCGGCGCGTCGGTCGCACCCCGACGCGACCCCCGACGACGGAGCCTCGATGACGATCGCCATCCCGCGACTCGACCGCACGCACCGCGGCCGAGCGCGGCCTCACCCTCGCCGACTTCCTGGTCCCGATCCGCGTCGCGCGAGCGCATCGAACGCCCGCGTCCGGCACATCGTCGCTGATCGTCGCCGGCGCGCTGTTCATCTACCTGACCGCCCAGATCTACATCCCGCGCGAGCCGGTGCCGTGACCGGCCAGACGTTCGGCGTGCTGGTCGTCGGCGGCGCGCTCGGCTTCCGGCGCGGGTCGCGGCGGTCGCGCTGTACGTCCTGCTCGGCCTCGTCGGGCTGCCGTTCTTCGCCGAGGGCAAGGGCGGGCATCGACGTCATCCTCGGGCCGACCGGCGGCTACCTCGATCGGGTTCGTCGTCGCGGGCGCGGTCGTCGGCCGGCTGGCCGAGCTCGGCTGGGATCGCCGGCTCGGCGGCGCGCTCGGCGATGATGCTCATCGGCAGCGTCGTCATCTACGCGATCGGCCTGCCGTGGCTGAAGCTCGTCGCCGGCACCTGCCGTCGGCCGAGACGATCGCCGCGGCCTGACGCCGTTCCTCGTCTGGGACGCGGTCAAGCTCGCCGTCGCGGCCGCGCATCTTCCCGGCCGCCTGGTGGCTCGTCGGCCGGCGGCCCGACGACCGCTAGGCCGGCTCGCGCGAGCGACCCGCTCGTCGCGGCGCTCCGACGGCTCCGTCGTCGACGGCGCCGGCTGCAGGCTCCGATACGACTCGCGCAGCAGGCGCGCGACCTCCGGCCAGTAGGCCGTGCCCGCGCCCCGTCGGCCCGTCCGGGTCGTCGTTCGCGCCGCGGTCGCGGACCTCGGCCGCGAGCCCGCGCAGCCGGCCGGCCTCGGCGACGCGCTCGCGCGGGACGTCGTAGATCGCGGCGTACAGGTCCGTGATCGCGTCGCCCGCCGCGTCGCCGGCCGCCAGCCCGATCTCGCGCCGGACGACCCACCAGCGAAGCTCGTGGCGGGCGACGGCCTCGGCGTCGACGTGCTCGGGCAGGCCGAGCATCCGGTACGCGCGGCCGATGTCCGGGCGCGAACCGCTCGTAGTCGCCGGTCGCCCGGGCGAAGCCGGCCGCGGCCCTCGTCAGGAGCAGGCTCGCGGCGAGCGCGCGCGGCCACGACGACGTGCGCCTGCGCGCGCAGCGCCAGGACGAGCAGGCCGAACAGGCGCGCCGGCTGGCGGCGGTAGTACGCCTTCCACATCCGCGTCTCGAGCCGGGCGAGTCGTCGGGGTCGAAGTCGGCGCCCCAGCGCGTCGCCATCGCGTCATCGCGGCGTCCCTCCGTGATCGTCCGATATCGTGCACCGGTGGATACGCGTCGTGTCGGACGCGCGGATCGACGCGAGGACCGTCGGCGCGGCGGCGCCGGACTCGGGCGCCGGACCCGGGCCTGTACGGCCCGGCGTCGGAGGCGTGGCGGCTCAACCGCGAGGCGATGCTGCTGCTCGGCGCCGGCCCGCGGGCGCTGCTGCTCCAGCTCGCCCATCCCGCGGTCGCCGCCGGCGTCGACGACCACTCCGACTTCCGGGCCGACCCGTGGCGCCGGCTGGCCGGCACGCTGCGGAGCTACCTGACGATCGTGTACGGGACGACCGCCGCGGCCCGAGCCGAGATCCGGCGGCTCAACGCGCTCCATCGCGGGATCGCCGGGCCGGGCTACGCGGCGCGCGACCCGGAGCTGTCGCTGTGGGTCCACGCCACGCTCGTCGACTCGACGATCGCGGTCGACGACGCCTGGCTCGAGCCGCTCGCCGCGCGCGCGCGCGGCGCGTTCTACGCGGAGACGCGGCCGATCGGCCGGGCGTTCGGCGTGCCCGAGGCGACTGCTGCCGCGCGGACCTCGAGGCGTTCGACGCGTACGTCGGCCGAGATGCTCGGCCCGGCCGGCCCGGTCCAGGTCGCGGCCGCTCGCGCGCGAGCTGGCCGGCGTCGATCCTGCATCCGCCGCTCCCCGGCGCCGCTGCGCCCGGCTGCCGCGTGCCGACCCGCGCGCTGTACGCCTGGACCCTGTGGCCGTCGGTCGGGCTGCTGCCGCCGTCGGTCCGCGAGACTACGGCCTGCCGTGGGGCGCCCGCGAGCGGCTGGTCGTCGGCCTGGCTCGTCGCCGGCTGGCGCGCCTGGCGCCCGCTGCTGCCGGCCGTCGTTCCGCCAGATGCCGCAAGGCGCTCGCGGCCGACCGCGCGGCTCGCGGCGCGTCGCGCCGTCAGTAGATCCGCGGGAACCGCGGGCGCGAACAGCGTCGCCCGAGGTCGAGCGGCGTCGCCGTCGTCGAGCGCGTCGAGCAGCGTCGCCGTCGAGTCGAGCCCGTACCGGTTGGCGGCGACGTAGCCGCGCAGCGCGGCCCAGAACGCGGTCGAGCCCATCCGCCGCCGCGCCGTCGTCGAGCAGGTTGCCGCCCTGGATGTAGACCGTCTCGTAGTAGCAGCGCGGCCGAGTACTCGTAGATCGAGCGGTCGAGGCGCGCCGTCGAGCAGCGGCTGCCGCGCTCGCAGGCCCAGGACGAAGCGCGCCACGAAGTCGGCGGCGGCCTCGTCGGCGAACGGCTCGCGCGCCTGGTCGTTGCCGACGATCCCGTAGAACCACTGGTGGGCCGTCTCGTGGGCGGCGAGGTAGCGCAGGTTCGACGCGGCCGACGCCGGTCGGGATCCAGATCAGGCCCGGCGACTCCATCCCGTAGCCGCCGGCCGACTGGACGACCTTGAACGACCGTGTAGCGGATAGGCGCCCGAGCCGCGCCTCGAGCGCGTCGAACGCGTCGGCCGCGGCATCGAGCATCGCCGCGCCCGGCGCGCCGGGCCGGTAGTAGACGCGGACGATCGTTGTCGCCGACGACCCGCGCACGCGTCCGGTAGTCGGTGCGCCGCGGTGACCGTGAAGTCGCGGACGTTGCGTCGCCTCGAACGTCTGCGTCAGGCCGTCGGCGCTGGCCGCGACGCGGTCGCCGGTCGTGGCCAGCACGAGCTTGCGGATCGGTCACGATCCGTGACCCGGACCGACGGGCTCGATCGGCGTCACGAACGGGTCGCCGTGGTTCGGCCGGTCGAACGGCGATCTTGCGGCTGACCCACGGCAGCCAGCGGTAGAGGTCGACGATGCCGTTCGCCTTGGTGAACAGCCAGTTCGAGCCGGCTCAGGCTGCGTCCGGAGCGTGGCGCGGTAGCGGACCCGGACCGTGCGTCGTGCCGCCGGCCGGCAGGATGCCGCCGAGCGGCACGACGATCGTCTGGTCGCTGACGCGTCGCCGCGACCGCGACGCCCGTCGACGCGTCACCGGGTCGCAGGCGGATCGCCGCCGAGCCGGGCCGCGATCGTGTTGAGCTCGACCCGGTCGATCGGCGCCGCCCGAGGTGTTCGTGATCGTCGCCGTCGAGTCGACGCGAGATCGCGCGCGTCGCCCAGTCGAGCTCGCAGCGACGCGTCGTAGGTCGCGTCGAGGTCGAGGCTCGACCGGTCGACGAGCCCGGGCACGATGTCGCCGTCCGGCGGCGACGCGTGGTCGCCGGCGACGCCGGCGCGGCGACGGCCGCGCGGCGCGCGACCGGCGCCGGCCGGCGGAGGCGGCAGGCCGACCGGCGACGATCGCGAGCGCCAGGAGGCGCGCGGCGAGCGCAGGGCCGATGGCCGCGTCAGCTCGACCGCGCGACCCGTGACGTCCCGCCGGCATCGACCGCGGTCCGTGCCGACCACTGGCCTCCGACACCGCCGGCCACGACCACCGACCCGCTCCTCGACGCCGATCCGCGCCGCGCCTCCCCGGCCTGCGGCTGCTGACCGACGCGACCGACCGCGAGTCGTACCGACGCGACGAGACGCCCTACCTGCCGGCCGGCCTGCCCGGCGCCGTCGCGCTTCCCGACGACGACCGCCGAGGTCGCCGAGCTCGTCCGGATCTGCCGCCGAGCTTCGCGTCCCGATCGTGCCGCGCGGCGCCGGGACCGGCCTGTCCGGCGGCGCGGCCGGCATCGAGGGCGGCCTGACGATCGCCTTCACCGCGATGGACCGGATCCTCGAGATCGACCGCGAGAACCTCGTCGCCGTCGTCCAGCCGGGCATCATCAACGCCGGCCTCAAGGCCGCGGTCGCCGAGCGAGGGCCTGTTCTACCCGCCGGATCCGGCCAGCTTCGAGATGTGCTCGATCGGCGGCAACCTGGGCACGAACGCCGGCGGCCTGTGCTGCGTCAAGTACGGCCAGACGCGCGACTCGGTCCTGTCGCTCGAGGTCGTGATGGCCGACGGCAGCGGTCATCCGGACCGGCGGCAAGAACATCAAGGACGTCGCCGGCTACTCGCTGACCCACCTGTTCGTCGGCAGCCAGGGCACGCTCGCGATCATCACCGAGGCGACCCTCCGGCTGCGCCCGGCGCCGCCGCCGCGCTCGACGATGCTGGCCTTCTTCCCGACCCTCGACGGCGCCGGCGACGGCGGTCGGCGGCGATCGCGGCGGCCGGGCTGTCGCCGGTGACCCTCGAGCTGCTCGACCGGTTCACGATCGCGCGCCGTCGACGACATGAACAACCTCGGCCTGGACCGGACCGCCGCGGCGATGCTGATGATCGAGTCGGACATGCCCGGCGCCGCCGCCGATCGACGAGCTCGAGCGGGCCGAGGCCGCCTGCCGGGCCGCCGGCGCGACCGACGTCGTCCGGGCCGCCGACGCGCAGGAGGCCGACTGGCTGCGCCAGGCGCGGCGGGCCGCCCACTACGCGCTCGAGCGGCTCGGCGACGTCCGGATGGAGGACGTCGGCGTGCCGCGCTCGCGCGTCCCGGACATGCTCCGCGCGATCGAGCGCATCGCCGCGAAGCACGACGTCCGGATCGGGACGTTCGGGCACGCCGGCGACGGCAACCTCCACCCCGACCTCGTCTTCGAGCGCGGCGACCCGCGCGGCCGAGGCGATGACCAAGGCGCGTCCAGGCCGACCTGTACCAGGCCGCCCTCGACCTCGGCGGCACGGTCACCGGCGAGCACGGCATCGGCATGGCCCGGCGCGAGTGGCTCGAGGCCCAGCGGGGCGCCGACGCGGTGCGCGTCATGCGCGCGATCAAGGCCGCGCTCGATCCGCTGGGCATCCTCAACCCGGGGCGCGTCCTCTAGCGTCGCTCGCGTGTCATCCGGCCGGCGACCGCGGCCCGTATCCACGGCCATGATCGTCGCGGACGCGCCGCCTCGACCCTGCCCCTTGCCGCTCGTCCTGCGTGGTCGGCGGGCTGTGCGCGCGGCGACTCCGTCGCCGCTCCCGTCCGCGTCGACGACCGCGCCACCGTCGGCGGCGCCGCCAGTCGCCACCGCGACCGCGCCACCGCCGGCACGCCGTCGCCGACGGCATCGACCTCCGCCGACCCAGGCCCTGATCGACGTCGCTCGACGGCGCCGAGTCGCGGCCGACCCGGACGACGCCGGCCGCGCAGCGCGACCTCGGCCTCGCCCTCCTCCAGCGGGTCCGCGAGACCGCCGATCCGTCGCTCTACGCCCCGGCCGAGGCCGCCCTCCGGCACGCCCTCGAGCTCTCGCCCGACGACGCCCTCGTCGCTGGTCGGGCTCGGCGGCCTCCAGCTCGGCAAGCACGAGTTCGCCGACGCGCTCGAGACCGGCGAGGCCGCGGTCGAAGCGTTCGCCGGACTACGCCGCCGGCGCACGGCGTCGTCGTCGACGCGCTGGTCGAGCTCGGTCGGTACGACGGAGGCGACGACCGAGCCGTCGAGCGGATGGTCGAGCTCTCGCGCCGACCTGCCGTCGCCTCGCCCGGCTCTCGTACGTCCGCGAGCTGCACGGCGACCTGCCGGGCGCGCTCGAGGCGATGCGCCAGGCCGCCGCGTCACCCGGCCTCGCGCCGGAGAACACGGCCTTCGTCACCGCGCTGCTCGGCAACCTGCTGGTCGCACAACGGCGATCCCGACGGCCGCGACAGGCCGCGTACGAGAAGCGCCCTCGCGCTCGTGCCCGACCACGCCCCGTCGATCGCCGGCCTGGGTCGGCTGGCGGTCGGCCGCCGGGCGACCTCGCAGACGGCGCCGCGACAGTTCGAGCGGGCCGCCGCGATCCTGCCGCTGCCCGAGTACGTCATCGCCCTCGGCGAGGCCCGAGGCCGCGGCCGGCGACGACGCCGCGGCGCGCAGCGTTCGACCTCGCCCGCGCCGAGATCGCGCTGTTCCAGGCCGGCGGCGTCGATCGTCGACCTGGACCTCGCCCTGTTCGAAGCCGACCACGGCGACCCGGCCACGGCCCTGGAGCTGGCCGAGGCCGCGCTACGCGGCGACGCCGACGGTCCGTGCCGCCGACGCGCTCGCCTGGGCGCTCCACCGGCTCGGCCGCGACGACGAGGCGAAGGACCGCGCCGACGAAGCCCTCCGACTCGGCTCGCGCGACCCGCTGCTCCGCTACCACGCCGGCGCGATCGCGGCCGCCCTCGGCGACGCGACGACGGCCCGCCGACGACCTCGAGCTGGCGCTCGCCGACGGACCCGGGCTTCTCGGCGACGGGCGCCGCCGAGGCCCGCCGGCTCCTCGCCGACCTGGCCCTGAGCGCCGCGGACGCCGATTCATCCGAATCGGCGCACCGACGCCGCGCCATCACCGGACGGACACACGGTGGAGGTCGCGACACGCCGGTCCGCGTCAGTCCCGGACAGGTCCGGTGGGGAGGACCTGCACACCACCCCAGATCACACGGGAGAGATCGTCGTGTCCACACGATCCAGGGTCGTCGGCCTCGCCGGCGCCCTCCTCATCGCGGCTGACGTCCGTCTCCGGCGTCTTCGCATCCAGCCACCGGGAGGCGCCGCTCATCGGCGGCGATCCGGCCGCCGACAACACCGACCTCTACGCGTTCGTCAGCCCGGACGATCCGACCAAGCTGACGATCATCGCCAACTACATCCCGCTCCAGCAGCCGGGCGGCGGCCCGAACTTCCACCCGTTCGACGACGCCGTCCGCTACCAGATCCACATCGACAACACCGGCGACGGCAAGGACGACGTCACCTACACGTTCCGGTTCAAGACCCAGCCAGCAGTCCGGGCAAGAAGCGGCGTCTCGTCGTTCCTGTACAACAACGGCCCGATCACCACGGTCAACGACGCGACCTGGCTCGCCCCGCAGACCTACAACGTCGTCGAGCGCACCAAGGCACGGTCAGCAAGATCGCTCGGCAACGACCTGCGCACCGTGCCGGCCAACATCGGGCCGCGCTCGCACCCCGACTACGCGACCCTCGCCGCCGGCGGCGTCCACGGCTGTCGAACGGCACCAAGGCTCTTCGCCGGCCCGCGCGACGACGCGTTCTTCGTCGACCTCGGCTCGATCTTCGACCTCGGTGGCCTGCGGCCGTTCAACGACGCTGCACGTGATCCCGCTCGACGCCGCGCCCGGCGTCGACGGCGTCGCGGGCTACAACACCGCCTCGATCGCGATCCAGGTCCCGCTCGACGCGAGGTCCGCACAGATCGGCCGCGACAGCCGGTCGTCGGCGTGTGGGCGAGCGCCAGCCGGCAGGCGAGCACGAAGACCATCGACAGCAACGGCACGGTCAAGTGGTCCGGGCCGTGGGTCCAGGTCTCGCGCCTCGGCAACCCGCTCATCAACGAGGTGATCATCCCGCGCCACCTCAAGGACTACTGGAACGGCCAGGCGCCGTCGAACGACAGCAGTTCGCCAAGTACTACGAGGCGCCGGAGCTCGCCGGCCTCGTCAACTTCCTGTACCCCGCCCTCGATGACGCGGACACGACCGGTCGCACCGACCTCTCGCTGATCCTGCTCAAGGGCGTGCCCGGCGTGAACGCCGATCGGCTCCAACCCGGCTGGCTGGCCGACATGCTGCGGGTCAACACCGGCCGATCCTGCCCGGCGCCAACGGGGCCTGCCCCGGCGGCACCGCCGGACGGCAGCCAGCCCGACCGGCTGGCCGTCCTGAGCGGCGACCTGTGCGGCTTCCCGAACGGCCGGCGCCTGGTCGACGACGTGACCGACATCGAGCTCCGCGCGATCGCCGGGGCTACGGCACGTTCCTCAACGGGGCGTTCGGCCTGCCGAACCGCACCCCGAACAACCTGGTCGGCGACGGCGTCGACAGCAATGCCGACATGCCGTTCCTCGGGACGTTCCCGTACATCGGCCTGCCGCACCAGGGCTACGAGTCGGTCCCGCCGGTCTCGCTCCACCTCATGTAGCTCCGTCGCGCGATCGCGACACCCGACGAGCGGGCTCCGGCAACGGGGCCCGCTCGTTCAGTTTGGTATTCGATCAGTTTCGAAGAAGCCATCGCGGCGGCGGCTCCCTAGGATGAGGGTCAACCCGATCAAGATCCTCAGAGGAGAAACGACTGATGGCTGCGACACAGAAGACCGCCAAGGTGTTCTCGGACGACGAACGAGACGCGATGAAGGAGCGCGCCAAGGAGCAGAAGGCGGAGGCGCGCCGCGGCGCCGACAAGGCTGAAGGGCTGGCCGACGTGCTCGCGAAGATCGCCGACCTGCCGGCACCGGACAAGGCCATGGCCGAGCGGCTCCACGCTCTCATCACCGCCGCCGCGCCCAACCTCTCGGCAAAGACCTGGTACGGCATGCCCGCCTATGCGAAGGACGGCAAGCTCGTGGTCTTCTTCAAGCCCGCCTCGAAGTTCAACTCGCGCTACGCGACGCTTGGCTTCGAGGAAGCAGCCCGCCTGGACGAGGGGTCCATGTGGCCCACCTCGTACGCGATCACGAAGCTGACCCCGGCGGACGAGACGAAGATCACTGCCATGGTGAAGAAGGCGGCCGGCTGACCACCGCGCTCCCCGCGGCACACCAGCGACGGGCGGACCTCCGCCCGTCGCTTCCCGTTTGACGGGGTAACACCCGGATCAGCCCTTGCGGATCGCCGCGCGCCGTCGCATGATGCGCGGGACGTGGATGCACATCTGTTCAGTACATCTGTGCATCGACCCGGTGACGGTCGATGAGCGACTTCGACCAGCTCGTCCGGGCGAGCCGGCTCTACTACGAGCTCGGCGAGACGCAGAACGCCATCGCCGAGCAGCTCGGCGTCACCCGGCCGCAGGTCGTCGCGGCTCCTCAAGCGCGCCCGGGCCGAGGGCATCGTCGAGATCCGGATCGTCGACCGGACCGCCGTCGAGTAGCCCGGCGGCCGACGCGCTGCGCCGCAGCTACGGGCTCGACGCCGTCCACCTCGCCCCGACGGTCGCGGGTCCCGAGGACCTGACCCGGCGGATGGTCGGCCGGCTCGCGGCCGAGGTCCTGCGCGGCGCGGTCCGCGACGGCGCGATCGTCGGGATCGGCGACGGGGCGTCGGTGTCGGCGCACGGCCGACGCCCTCGAGGAGGCGGCCACGCCCGGTCGCGCGCGACGGTCGTGCCGCTGTGCGGCGGCTACTGGTCGACCGGCCCGGAGCGCGAGCCGTACCGGCGCGTCGCCGACGCCCTCGGCGGCCAGGCCGCGCGGCCTGATGGCGCCCGGGCTCGTCGACGACGCCGCCACGCAAGCGGGCGCTCGTCGCGCACGCGGGCGTCCGGGCCGTCCTCGACCTGTGGGAGCGGCTCGACGTCGCGCTCTTCGGGATCGGCGGCCCGGCCTGGAGCGCGCGTCGGCGGTCGGCGACGGGTCGAGCGCGAGCTCGAGACCGTCCGGCGCCGTCGGCGAGGTCCTCGTCGCCCCGTTCGACCTCGACGGGCGGTTCGTCTGCCCGGCCCTGCGCGAGCGGGTCATCGCCTTCGATGCGCGCCGGCTCGGGCGCGTCCCGGTCGCGATCGGCGTCGCGGCGGGCGAGAGCAAGGTCCGGCCGATCCTCGGCGCGCTGCGGGCCGGCGTCGTCCGGACGCTCGTCACCGACGTCGCGACCGCGGAGGCCGTCGTCGCGCTCGACCGAGCCGCGCCGGCCGCCATGCCGAGGCGACGCCGATGAGCGCCACGCGAACGCGGCGATCCTCGGCCTCGACCTCGGCACGACCGAGGTCAAGGCCGGGCTCGTGACGCTCGACGGCCGGCTGCTCGGCGCTCGCCCGGGCCGGCTACGCGCTCGACGTCGGGCGCGGCCCGGCTGGGCCGAGCAGGACCCGGGCGCCTGGTGGTCCGCGGTGGTCAGCGCCGTCCGCGCGCTGCACGCCGCCGACCTCGGCGAGATCGTCGCGATCGGCGTCGACGGCCACGGCCCGACGCTCGTCGCCGGTCGACGCCCGCGGCGAGGCGACCCGGCCGGCGATCACCTTCCTCGACACGCGCGCGACCGCCGAGGCGGCCGAGCTGGCGGCCGCGACCGGCGTCCGCGGCTGGGCGCTCGGCGGGCTGCCGGCCGCGCTCTGGGTGGAGCGCCACGAGCCGGCCGTCGCCGCCGCGACCCGCTGGTACCTCTCGACCTGGGAGTGGCTGGCGTTCCGGCTGACCGGCGTCGCCGTCGCGCCGCTCGTCCCCGACCAGGCTCGTCCCGGACCCGGCGCGCGGTCGCCGCGACCGGGCGTGCCGCGGCGACCGGCTGCCACCGACCGGCGCGACCGGCGACGGTCGTCGGCGAGCTGACCGCGACCGCCGCCGACGCGCTCGGCCTGCGTGCCGGCATCCCGGTCGTCGGCGGGACGGTCGACGCCTTCGCGAGCTACCTCGGCGCCGGGCTGCTCGAGCCCGGCGACGCCTACGACCCGGGCGGCTCGGCCGGCGGGTTCGGCGTCTACTGGGACCGAGCCGGTCGAGGTCGCCGGGCGCGTTCGTCACGCCGGCGCCGCTGGCCGGCCTGTACAGCGTCGGGGCGGCGATGGCGGCGACCGGCCGGGCGCTCGACTGGTACCGCGACGGCATCCTCGGCGGCGACGATCACGACCGAGGCGCTCCTCGCCGAGGCCGCCGCGACGCCGCCCGGCGCCGACGGCCTCGTCTTCCTGCCGTACCTCGCCGGCGAGCGCTCGCCGATCTGGGACCCGGCGGCGCGCGGCGTGTTCGCCGGCCTGACGCTCGGCCACGGCCGCGGCCACCTCGCCCGCGCGATCGTCGAGGCCTCGCGCGCTGGCCATCCGCCACGTCGCGACGCCGATGCTCGCGGCCGGCGTCACGCGTGACCGAGATGCGCGCCTGCGGCGGCCCGGCCCGGAGCGACGTCTGGAACCAGATCAAGGCCGACGTGACGGGCTTCCCGGTCGCCGTCCCGGCCGTCCTCGAGACCGCGGTCCTCGGCTCGGCGATCCTCGGCGCGGTCGGCGATCGGCGGCGCATCCCGACGTCGCCGGCCGCGATCGGGGCGATGACCCGGATCGACCACCGGATCGAGCCGCGCGCCGAGCTCGCCGCGACGCTACGACCGGCTGTTCGACGGCGTACTCGCGCTCTACCCGGCGACCGCGCCGATCCTGCGGCCGCTCGCCGGGCCGCGTCATGACCGGCCGACGGCGATCCCGTGAGCGGCGCCCTGCGCCTCGACCGATGTCGTCGGCCTCGCCTTCCCGACCCGCGACGGCGGCCGCGCTGCCGGTCCTCGACGGCATCGACCTCGACGTCGCCGGCGGCGGGATCGTCGCGCTGCATCGGGCCGAACGGCTGCGGCAAGTCCACGCTCCTGCGCGTCATCGCCGGGCTGCTGGCGCCCGGACCGCGGCGCGGTCACGCTCGACGGCGACGCCGATCGACGAGCCCGGACCCGCGGATCGGGCTCGTCTTCCAGGAGCCGCGGCTGCTGCCGTGGCGATCGGCCGCCGACAACATCACCTACCCGCTCGAGCTCGCCGGCTGGCCGCCCGAGCGGCGCGACGCAGCGGCTCGCCGAGCTCGCCGAGCTCGTCGCGCCTCGACCCGGCGGTCGCTGACGGCACCGCCCGGCCGAGCTGTCCGGCGGGACGCGCCAGCGCGTCGCGCTCGCCCGGGCGCTCGCGCTCGAGCCCGCAGGTGCTGCTGCTCGACGAGCCGTTCAGCGCGCTCGACGCGCTGACGCCGCGAGCGGTTCGACCTCGAGCTGCTGCGGCTCTGGGAGCGGCGCGGCGACGACGATCGTGCTCGTCACCCACAGCATCGCCGAGGCGATCCTCGTCGCCGACCGGGTCGTCGTCCTGTCGCCGCGGCCCGGGCCGCGTCGTCGCGGACATCCCCGTCGACGCTGCCGCGGCCGCGCTCGATCGACGACCTCGACGCGGCGGTCGTGTCGCGGACGGCCGCGCGAGATCCGCGCGCCACCTCGGCGATCGCGCCGCGATGGCCGCGGCATGAGCCGCGTCGGCGCTCGCTCTCGGTCGTCGGCCGCGCTCGTCGTCTTCGTCCTGCGTCTGGCAGGCGGTCGTGGTCGTCGGCGGCTTCCCGCCGTTCATCCTGCCGCCGCCCGAGACCGTCGTCGTCGCGCTTCGTCGTCGGCCTGGTCGACGGCACCATCCAGCCGCATCTCGCGACGACGCTCGTCGAGGTCGCGCTCGGCTTCGTCGTCGGCGCCGGGCTGCGCGCTCGTCGTCGGCTACGCGCTCGCGCGAAGCGCCCTCGTCGAGCGGCTCGCTGTCGCCCTACCTCGTCGCCGCCCAGGCGACCCCGATCCTCGCCCTCGCGCCGCTGCTCGCGCTGTGGTTCGGGCCGGGCCTGCGCGAGCAAGGTCGTCATCTGCGCGCTGATCGTGTTCTTCCCGGTCGCGGTCGCGACGATGGTCGGCATCCGCTCGGTCGACGCCGCGGCTGCTCGAGCTCGGCCGCAGTCCTGCGCGCGACGCGCCGCCAGGTCCTGACCACGCTCGAGATCCCGGCCGCGCTGCCCATCGATCCTCGGCGGCATGCGGGTCGGCGTCACGCTCGCGGTCGTCGGCGCGATCGTCGGCGAGTGGGCCGGCGCCGAGCGCGGCCTCGGCGTCCTCATCAACCTCGCCCGCGGGTCGCTGTTCGACATCCCGCTGATGTTCGCGACGCTCCTGACGATCGCCCTCGTCGGGATCGTGCTCTATCTCGTCGTCGTCCTCGTCGAGCGCCGGCTCGTCGGCGCCCGCTGAGCTCCCACCCGTCACCACCTGGAGGTCCCCGTGTCATCGCGTCTCCGCTCCCGTCGTCGCCGCTGCTCGTCGCTCGGGCCTGCTCGTCGTCGCCTGCAACTGCCGGCGGCGGCGACCGCCACGCCGCCGCCGCCGTCGGCCGGCGACCATCGGCCGCGGCGCGCGTCGCCGTCGGCCGCCGCCGGGCCGTCGGCCGCGCCGGTCAAGCTGACCGTCGGCCTCGGCTTCATCCCGAGCGTCCAGTTCGCGCAGTTCTACCTCGCCGACCAGGCCGGCTACTACGCCGAGGCCGGCCTCGACGTCGAGTTCCAGAACAAGATCGACCCGGACCTCGTCACGCTCGTCGGGCAGGGCGCGATCGACGTCGGGCATCGCCGACGGCACGAGCGTCATCCCGGCCGTCAGCCAGGGCATCCCGATCCAGTACGTCGCGACGATCTACGGCAAGTTCCCGTCGATCGTGTTCGCCAAGGCGTCGTCGG
Organism: uncultured Chloroflexia bacterium; assembly: GCA_963704775.1. GTDB lineage: Bacteria > Chloroflexota > Limnocylindria > Limnocylindrales > CSP1-4 > SPCO01. The sequence goes on from CAVPHR010000001.1 coordinate 2,068,631, forward strand.
GGATCGCGACCGCGGCCGACCTCAAGGGCAAGAAGCTCGGCATCCCGGGCCGCTACGGCTCGTCCTGGATCATGCTCCAGGCGCTGCTCGCGTCGGCCGGCCTGACGCCCGACGACCTCGACGATCGTCGAGTACCCCGACTTCGGCCAGGGCGCCGCGGTCGCAGCCGGGCGCGGTCGACGCCGCGACCGGCTTCGCCAACAACGAGCCGGTCCAGCTCGAGCTGACCGGCGAGGAGGTCACGGTCCTGCGCGTCGACGACATCACGCCGCTGCCCGGGCCCGGGCTGATCGCCGGCGACGCGACGCTCGAGGCGAAGCGCGACGCGATCGCCGCGTTCGTCGCCGCGACCCTGCGGGCGATGGAGGAGATCACGGCGAACCCGCAGGTCGGGCTCGATGCCGCGATCAAGGCCGTCCCGGAGCTGGCCACGGCGCGCGACGACGCAGGCGGCCATCCTCGCCGCGACGATCGACGTCGTGGACGGGCCCGGTCCAGGAGGCCGACGGCCTCGGCGCCATCGACGCCGCCGGCTGGACGGCGTCGATCGACTACATGACCGACGCTCGGGCTCGTGCCCAACCCGGTCACCGTCGACGACGTCCTCGGACCCGGGCCTGCTGCCCGGCGCAGGACTGACCGGCGTGCTGGCGGGCGTCCGGCCGAGCGGCGACGCGCCGGTCGTGGTGGCTGCGCGAGGCGCTGGCCGCCGAGGCGGCCGCGGACGCCGCGCCTGGCCGACGGCCGCGCCGCCGTTGCGCGGCACGACCACGGCCGACGTCGTGATCGTCGGCGGCGGCTACACCGGGCTGTGGACCGCGCTCCGGCTCGACGGAGCTCGAGCCCGGGGCGCGGGTCGTGCTCCTCGAGGCGGACATCTGCGGCGGCGGGCCGTCGGGGCGCAACGGCGGGTTCGTCACGGGCTGGTGGGACGAGCTGCCGACGCTCATCGAGCGGTACGGCGAGGCCGGGGCGCATCGCGGTCGCGTGGGCGATGGACGGCGGCGGTCGACGAGCTCGGCGCGTGGTGCGCCGAGCACGGCGTCGACGCCTGGTACACGAAGGCCGGCTCGCTGTCGGTCAGCGCGGCGCCGGCCCAGGACGGCAAGTGGCTGCGAGGCGGCCGAGGCCTGCGCGGCGCTCGGGGTCGGGCGACCGCTACGTGCGCGCTGACCGCGGACGAGGTCCGCGGCCCGGGTCGGCTCGCCGGTGTTCCGCGGCGGGGTCGTTCATGCCCGGCGCCGCGACCGTCCAGCCGGCGATCCTCGCCCGCGGCCTGCGCGCGCGTCCTGCTGGAGCGCGGCGTCGTCGATCCACGAGGGCACGACGCGTCGTCGAGCTCGACGGCGAGCGGCCGGGCTGGCTCGGCGCGCTCGGCGCCGGGTCGCCGGCGCGCGCGCCGGCCGGGCCGGCGCCGGTCGCGGCCGGTCCGCATCCGGACGACCTCGGCGGCCGGGCGCGGGCGAGGTCCTCGCCGGCTCCGCGGTCGTCGCGCTCAACGCCTGGGCCGCGGCGTGGCCGTCGTTCGGCCGGCGGCTCGTGACCTGGTCGAGCTACATCGTGCTGACCGAGCCGATCCCGGACCGCCTCGCGGAGCTCGGCTGGACCGGCGGCGAGGGCCTCGCCGACGCCCGGTTCACGCTCCACTACCTGCGCACGACCCGCGACGGCCGGATCGCCATCGGCGGCGGCGGCGGCCGGGCCGGGTTCGGCGGCCGGATCGGCGCGGCCTTCACCGACGACGCGACTGCCGCGGCGCCGTGCCGCGGCCGGCCTGCGGCGGCTCTTCCCGTCGCTGCGCGACGTCCGCATCGAGGACGCCTGGGGCGGCCCGATCGACATCTCCGCCGACCACCTGCCGTGGTTCGGCGACGCGTCCCGGGCCGGCCGATCCACTACGCCCACGGCTACAGCGGCAACGGCGTCGGCGCCGTCGCTCGTCGGCCGGGCGGCTGCTGGCCGGCGCTGGCGCTCGGACACGGCGCCGGTCGACCCGGCGCTGGCGGCCTCGGCCGCTCGTCGGCGGTCGCGCCCGCGGGCGTTCCCGCCGGAGCCGTTCCGCTATCTCGGGGCGCGGGTCGATCCGCGAGGCGATCGTCCGGCGCGAGGCCGCCGAGGAGCGCGGCGAGCACGGTCGACCGGTCCTGCGCGAGGTCACGCCGGCTGCCGCGGCGGCTCGGCTACCACCTCTCGCCCGGACTGACGCGCAGACGGCAACGGGTCCTCCGGACACCGGGCCAGCCGAGCGGCGAGTCGGCCAAATCGGGTACGATTAGCGTCCCCCCCGCGCATTGCGTGCCCGTGCCTGCACCGTGCAGGAGTCTCCGTTGAACAGTCGTCCGCCCGTCAAGCCCGCCACGCCCGTCGAACGAGCCGTTCAAGCACGTGATCGACGAGTACAAGCACCGCGACCAGACGATCACCTGCACCTGCGGCTGGCACGGCAGCTCGGCGACGATCGACCGCGGCGGCTCCGAGTGGACGGCCCACCTCTTCGAGGTTCGCGGCAAGAAGCGCTAAGGCGCTCCGGCGCGAGCCGCCGGCCCGGCATCCACGCGATCCGGGTCGTTGCCTGTCCGGAGCCGCGGCATCGGCGCCCTGCTAGCCTTCGCGCGGTGGACCTGCCCGCGCGACCCGCCGTTCGCGCTCCGCGCCCGGCTGCTGACGCCGCTCGACGACGGCGGCACGCGCCACGAGCCCGACGGCCTGCTCGTCGTCGACGACGCGCGGACGGATCGCCTTCGCCGGGCCCGCCGCCGAGCGGCCGCCCGACGCAGACGTCGCCGCGGCCATCGACCTGCGGCCGTGGGTCGTGCTGCCCGGGCATGGTCGACCTGCACGCCCACCTGCCGCAGCTCCCGAACGCCGGCCTCGGGTGCCGGGCTGGACCTGCTGACCTGGCTCGAGCGCTACATCTTCCCGCTCGAGCGCGGCTTCGACGCGGCCGACGGCCGAGCGCCTCGCGCCCGCTCGCCTGGCGGGCCTTCGCGGCCGCGGGCACGACGACCGCGCTCGTCTACGGCGCGGTCTACGAGGCCAGCCTCGACGCCACGTTCCGGGCGGCCGAGGCGCACGGGATCCGGGCCATCGTCGGCAAGGTGATGATGGATCGGATGCACCTACGACCCGACGATCGACCCCGCGACGATCCTCGAGCGGACCCTGCGCGAGTCGGCCGGCCTCATCGAGCGCTGGCACGGCGCGCGACGACGGCCGCCTGCAGCTACGCCGTCACGCCGCGGTTCGCCGTCTCGTGCACGGCCGACCTGCTGCGCGAGTCGGCCGCGCTCGCCGCATCGACCGGCGCGTACTGGCAGACCCACGTCTCCGAGGACCGCGGCGAGATCGCCGAGGTCGCGCGCCTGTTCCCCGAGGCGCTCGACTACGTCGACGTCTACGACCGGGCCGGCGGGCTCGGCGAGCGGACGGTGCTGGCCCACGCGGTCCACCTCTCGGATCGCGAGCTGGCGCGGCTCGTCGAGACCGGGACGCGGGTCGCCCACTGCCCGGCCTCGAACCTGTTCCTCGCGTCGGGGGTGATGCCGCTCGGCCGGTACCTCGAGGCCGGGCTGTCGGTCGGGCTCGGGTCGGACGTCGCGGGCGGGCCGGACCTGTCGATCTTCACGGCGATGCGGGTCGGGGCCTACGCGCAGAACGCGCTCGCGACGCGCGGGCGTCGAGCGCGGCCCGGTCCTGGCGCCGCTCGACTGGCTGCGGCTCGGCATCGCTGGGCGGGGCGCACGGCGCTCGGGCTCGACGACGCGCATCGGCTCGCTCGAGGCCGGCAAGGAGGCCGACCTGATCGTGATCGACCCGTCGTTCGCGGCGCCCATCCCGGGCGTCGACCGACGACGACCCCGACGACCTCGTGAGCCGCCTGATCTTCCGGTCGCACCCCGACATGGTCCGCGGCGCCTGGGTCCGCGGCCGCCGCCTCGAGGGATCCGGAGTCCCCGCGGGATGACGGTGTCGGACAGCGTGGACCTGCTGATCGAGCGGCGGGACGATCGTCGATGGGACGGGCGAGCCCGGGCGAGCGGGGAGCGTCGTCGTCGACGGGGAGCGGCTGCGGATCCTGGACGCGGGCGAGCCGCCTCCCGCGAACGTCGGCCGCCGGATCGATGCCACAGGCCGGGTCGTCGCGCCCGGCTTCATCGACCTGCACAGCCACGGCGGCCTGATGATCCTGGCCGAGCCGCGCCACGAGCCCAAGGTCCGCCAGGGCGTCACGACCGAGATCGTCGGCGTCGATGGCAACGGCTTCGCGCCATTTTCCAGCGCAGCGAGGACCTCGAGGCCTTCGTCGAGCTCGACTCCGGGCTCGACGGGCGTCCGGCGATCGACTACGACTGGGACTCGGTCGGGCGCTACCTCGAGCGCTTCGACGGGACGGTCAGCGTCAACGTCGGGACGCTCGTCGGCAACTCGGCGCTGCGGATCGCGGCCCTCGGCTGGGACGACGTGCCCGCCGACGGCCGGGCGATGGACCGGATGCGCGAGCATGCTCCGCGACGCGATGACCGAGGGCGCCGTCGGGCTCTCATCGGGGCTCGACTACCCGCCGGGCTAGCTACGCCACGACCGAGGAGCTGGCCGCGCTCACCGCGGAGGCCGGGCGGGCCGGCGGCTTCTACCACAGCCACGTGCGCTACCCGCTCGGCGACCGCTATCTCGACCCGTTCCGCGAGGCGATCGAGATCGGGCGTCGGGCCGGCGCGCCCGCCCACATCACCCACTTCTATCACCGCGAGACGCACCCGGGACCCGCCGAGCCGCTGCTCGCGCTGGTCGACGATGCGCGGGCCGACGGGCCTCGACGTCACGTTCGACACGTATCCCTCGGAGTGGGCGAGCACCCGCCTGCTGATCCAGCTGCCGGCGTGGATCCAGGCGGGCGGGCCGGGACCGCTCAAGGGGCGGCTCGCCGAGCGGGCGCGCCCGCGACCGGCTCCGTGCCGAGATCGCGGCCCGCGGCGCGGCCTACACGGGACGCGGCGGCTGGGCGGACCTCCGCCTCGGGGCGTTCACGCCATCCCGACAACCTGCGCTGGGAGTCGCGGACCCTGGCCGAGGTGATGGACGAGACCGGCCACGACGCCGTCGACGCCATCTGCGACCTGCTGCTGTCCGAGGACCTGGGCGTCAGCCAGGTCACGAGCGGTCCGTGGTCGAAGACGCTGCCGCTGTTCGTCGCCCATCCGGTCGGGATGGTCGGCACGGACTCGACGTTCCTCGGCGAGAAGCCGGCGCCGCGGACGTACGGCTCGTTCCCGCGGATCCTCGGCCAGTTCGTGCGCGACGAGGGGCTGCTCTCGCTCGAGGAGGCGATCCGCAAGATGACGTCGGCCGCGGCCGCGCGGCTGGGGCTTCGACAGCGGGGCGTGCTGCGCGACGGGATGATCGCCGACATCGTCGTGTTCGACCCGGCGACCGTCCGCTCGAACGCGACCTACGACGAGCCGCGGCAGTTCCCCGACGGCATCGACCACGTCATCGTCAACGGCGTCCTCGTGGTCGACGGTGGCGTCCACACGGGCGCGACGCCAGGCCGTGGCATCCGCCTGGGGCGCGACTAGGTCGATCTCGCCACTGCACGCTGACATTTGCCGGGTTGACATGCGACTTAGTACTCACTAAGTTACCGACATGACACCGACCACCCGCCTCTCCGCGGAGGAGCGACGCGACGAGATCGTCGCCGCCGCGATGACCGAATTCGCGCAGACCGGCTACGCCGGCACCTCGACCGAGGCCATCGCGCGCCGGTCCGGCGTGAGCCAGCCGTACCTGTTCCAGCTGTTCGGGACCAAGAAGGACCTCTTCATCGCCGCCGTCCGCCACGGCTTCGCGCCGGACGGCGCTCGCATTCGAGACCGCCGGCCGAGCCGCCCGCGAGCAGGACCCCTCGACCGACAACATCCTCGACGGCGATGGGCGTTCGCCTACTGCGACCTCCTCCGCGACCGCGAGCTGCTGCTCTGCCAGCTCCAGGCCTACGCAGCGTGCGGCGACCCGGAGATCCGCGAGGCCGTCGGCGAGGAATGGATGCGGATGTACCGGATGGTCGGCGAGCTGTCCGGCGCCGACGACCTCGAGCTCGAGCACTGGTTCGCGCAAGGGCATGCTGATGAACACCGCCGCCGCGATCGGGCCCGAGATGGCCGAGGCCGGCGACTTCTCCTTCGCGTCGCTCGGGAGGATCGCCGCTGCCCGCTGATGACCACCCCCTTTTTTCGACTCGCGAGCTTAGTGACTACTAACTCGCAACCGGGGGTGACCCGGGGAAACCGGGGACCACCCCGGGAAAGGAGAGCCAGGAATGACTTCCCGTCGGTCCACTGCCTGGACCTTTGCCATCACGTCGATCGCGCTGTTCATGGTCGCGCTCGACAACCTCGTCGTGACGACCGCGCTGCCCGTCATCCGGGCCGACCTCGGCGCCTCGCTCGCCGAGCTCGAATGGATGGTCAACGCCTACACGCTGACGTTCGCCGTCCTGCTGCTGACCGGCGCCGCCCTCGGCGACCGGTTCGGCCGCCGCCGGATGTTCGTCATCGGCCTCGCGATCTTCACCGCCGGCTCGGCCGCCGCGGCGCTCGTCGCCCTCGAGCGAGGTGCTGATCCTCGCCCGCGCCGTCCAGGGCCTCGGCGGCGCCATCGTGACGCCCGCTCACCCTGACCATCCTGTCGGCCGCGGTCCCGCCGGAGCGACGCGCCGTCGCCCTCGGTGCGTGGGGCGGCATCGCCGGCCTCGCCATCGCGATCGGCCCGCTCGTCGGCGGCGCCATCGCCGAGGGCGTCTCCTGGCACTGGATCTTCTGGCTCAACGTGCCGATCGGCATCGTCGCCATCATCCTCTCGTTCTTCCGCCTCGCAGGAATCGCACGGTCCGGACGGCGCGCTCGACCTGCCCGGTCTCGGGTCTCGTCAGCGCCGGCCTGCTCGGCCATCGTGTGGGGCGTCATCCACGGCAACGACGCGCGGCTGGACCGATCCGCAGATCCTCGGCGCGCTCGCGATCGGCGCTGTGCTGATGACCGCCTTCTTCGTGTGGGAGGCGCGGGCCAAGTCCCCGATGCTGCCGCTCCGGTTCTTCCGCAGCCGGGCCTTCACGCGCCGCCAACGTCGTCTCGTTCCTGATGTACTTCGGCGTCTTCGGCGCGGTGTTCCTCCTCGTCCAGTTCTTCCAGGTGGTCCAGGGCCTGAGCCCGTTCCAGTCCGGCCTGCGGACCCTGCCCTGGACGGCGATGCCGGCCTTCGTGGCCCCGATCGCCGGGCTGCTGGCGGGCCGCATCGGCGGCCGGCCGATCCTCGTCGCGGGCATGGTCCTGCTGTCGGCCGGTCTGGCCTGGATCGCGGCCGTGACCTCGCCGACCGTGGAGTACCTGGTCCTCGTTCCGGGCTTCGTGATGGCCGGCATCGGGATGGGCCTGTTCTTCGCCCCGATCGCCAACGTGGTCCTGTCCGCGGTCCGACCGATCGAGGAAGGCCAGGCATCGGGCGCCACGAACACCATCCGCGAGATCGGCGGCGTGTTCGGGGTGGCGGTCCTCGCCAGCGTCTTCTCGTCGGCCGGCTCGTACGAGACGCCCGACCACGTTCGTGGACGGGCTCGTGCCGGCTGTCTGGGTCGGGTCGGCGATCGTCGCGGTGGGCGCCGTCGTGGCGCTCGCGCTGCCGGGCCGGATCCGCCGCGAGGCGACCGTCCCGGCCGAGGCGACGACCACGCCTCCGGCCACGGTCCCGGGCCTGCCCGCGCAGACCCCCGGCTGAACGGCCGGGAATCACGAGACGAGCCCGGCGCGTCGCGCCGGGCTCGTCTTCCTTTCGTCGTCTCTGTGAGGGTCTAGCCGAAGGCCGGTTCCAGCCCTCCGCCGCCACCCTCGCCGACCGTCGGGTCGGTCGCGGCGCTGACCCGGGCGGTCCGTCGAAGCTCGACGTACATCCGGTCCGTGGCCGTTGTCTCGACGTCGGCCAACCCGCCGTCGCCGGCCGAGCTCGCCCAGCCGATGGCGAGATGGAGCGCGACGGCGCCGGCCTCGAGCCAGAGCTCGCACGCGCGGCGGATCCGCTCGACGTAGTTGATCGCGAGGATCTCGTCGGTCTCGGGCATCAGGACGGCGAACCGGCCGGTGCCCAGGCGGGCGACGTGGTCGGCCTCGCGGGCGCCGCGCCGGATCGTGTCGGCGACCGCGGGCACGATCCGCTCGATCGACCCGGGACCCATGAGCTGGACGAGCTTGTCGAGCCCTTCGAGCTCGATGATGACGATCGTCGCGGGGCGGTGATAGCGCTTGATGCGGGCGTCCTCGTCGGCCACGGTCCGCGACCACGCGCTCGGCACGAGCAGCCCGGTCAGGCTGTCGATCGTGGGATCGTTCGACGCCTCCATCGCGGGCACCACCGAAACGATCCGTCCTGCCGCGTTCATGCTCGCCACCCCGTAGTTGCCATTGCCACCATTGCCGTTTCCCCCGTTCGTTGCTGTTGAGCCATTCGCTCGCGCCACCGCTGAGCCGTGCGCAGCCCCCGTTGCCGGGCGACTCCGCTCGCGACCCGTGATCCGCGACCAGAGCAGGGCGAGGACGATGACGATGACGTCCGCCGCCACGATGGCCACGAAGATGCCGATTAGCGCGTCCTGAGACAAGGCCATGGTCCGGAATGACTCCAAGATGATGATCGGGCCAAGGGACGTCGATGATAGGGCGGCGCACCGCCCATAGGACTGTTTCCAGAGGCTCTGGGACTCTTTGCTGGTGTCCCACAGCAACGCGCTGGGAGGACCGGTGAGGTCTGGTTCGGAGCGGTGCGAATCGTGATCCAGCCGCTCGCGTGCCCTCCTCCACGGCCGGCCGATGGTACGCTCAGGTTCGAGGAGGGTCGCTGCCCACATGACGTCCCGGACCGAGGCGCCCGACGCACTCGTCATCCCGCCCGGTCGGATCGCACCGGGCCGTGCCCGAGGCGTCCCGCCGCCCCGACGGGAGGGTCCGGCCAAGCTGACCGGCACGGCCATGTACACCGACGACCTCGTCGTGCCGGGCGCCTGGTACGGGGCCACGATCCGCTCGACCGACGCGCACGCACGCTTCGTCGCGCTCGACCAGGACCCCGCCTTCGACTGGTCGTCGGTCGTGCTCGTGACCGCGGCCGACATCCCGGGCGAGAACATCGTCAGCTCGATCAAGGCGGACCAGCCGGTCCTCGTGCCGATCGGCGGCGAGATCCAGCACCACGCCGAGCCGCTGGCCCTGCTCGCCGCCGCGGACCGCGCGACCCTGCGCGCCGCGCGCCGGGCCGATCAGGCCGCGGACCGAGCCGCTCCCCGCGATCTTCGACCCGCTGGTCTCGGAGCACGTCTTCGCGACCTACACCATCGAGAGCGGCGAGGTCGAGGCGGCGATGGGCGCCGCAGACCTCGTCCTCGAGGGCGAGTACCGGGTCGGCCACCAGGAGCAGCTCTACATCGAGAACAACGCGATGATCGCCGTCCCGCGCGACGACGGCGGGGTGGCCATCACGGGCTCGCTCCAGTGCCCGTACTACGTCCACACCGCGCTCAAGAAGGGCCTCGCGATCGACGACCGGCAGGCCCAGGTGATCCAGGCGGAGACCGGCGGCGGGTTCGGTGGCAAGGAGGAGTTCCCCTCGGTCATCGCCCTCCACGCCGCGCTCCTCGCGCTGAAGGCCCAGCGGCCGGTCCGGATGATCTACGACCGCCACGAGGACATCGCGGCCACGACCAAGCGCCACCCGGCCATCGTCCGCCACCGGACCGGCGTGACCCGCGACGGCCGGCTCCTCGCGCAGGACATCGAGGTCGTGATGGACGGCGGCGCGTATTGCACGCTCACGCCGGTCGTCCTGAGCCGCGGCGCCATCCACGCGGGCGGCCCGTACCGCTGCCCGAACGTGCGGATCCGGGCCCGCGCGACGCGGACGAACACGCCGCCCAACGGCGCGTTCCGCGGATTCGGGGCGCCGCAGGTCGAGTTCGCGGCCGAGACCCACCTGAACCGGATCGCCGAGCGCATCGGCATGTCGCCGCTCGAGATCCGCCGGCGGAACGTCTACCGCCTCGGCGACACGACGCCGACCGGCCAGGTCCTGCGCGAGAGCGTGGCCGGCGAGGAGGTCCTCGAGCGGGCCGCCGAGGCCTCCGAGTTCGAGCGACTGCGCGAGCGGACCGGGCGCGACCGCGGCGCGCTCGCGACTGGGTCGGGCACGATCCCGGGCTCGGCGCTGCGGACGGAGCGCACGCACGTCGCCAGCGGGATCGGGCTGGCCCTCGCCTGGCACGGCGCGGGCTTCACCGGGTCGGGCGAGGTCAAGCTCGCCTCGGTCGTCTCGCTCGAGCTGACCGCCGAGGGCCGGATCCGGATCCTCACCGGGTCGACCGAGATGGGCCAGGGCACCAAGACGATCTTCCCGCAGCTCGTCGCCGAGGCGCTCGGCGTCGCCGTACGACGACGTCGAGATGGCGCCCCAGGACACGGCCATCGTGCCCGACAGCGGCCCGACCGTCGCGTCGCGCACGGCGATGGTCGTCGGCGGCATGGTCATCAAGGCGGCCGGGCGGCTGCGCGAGACGGTCGAGGAGCGCGACGGGCGGCCGATTCGCCGAGGTCTACCGCGACCACGGCCGCGCGCCGGCCCGATCCGCATCGACGAGCGCTTCGAGCCGTATCCCGGCATCAGCTTCGACGACGAGACCTACCGCGGCGACGCGTACCCGGCGTTCGGCTGGGCGGCCTGCGTCGCCCGGGTCGACGTCGACCTGGACACGGGCGAGGTCCATGTCCGCGACGTCGTCGCCGCCGACGACATCGGCGCGGTCATCCACCCGGTCCTCGCCGAGGGCCAGGTCGAGGGCGGCACGCTCCAGGCCGTCGGCTACGCCACGATCGAGGAGATCAAGCTGCGCGACGGCCGCTACCTCAACGACCGGCTCGCGACCTACATCATCCCGACCTCGCTCGACGCGCCGCGGATCTCGACGATCCTCGTCGAGGCGCCGTTCACGGGCGCGCCGCACGGCGCCAAGGGGGTCGGGGAGCTGCCGATGGACGTCGGGGCGCCCGCGGTCGTGGCCGCCATCGCCGACGCGACCGGGCGTCTGGATCACGGACCTGCCGGCGAGCCCGGAGCGGATCCTCGCGGCGCTCGCCGGACGGCCGGACGTCGCCCCGCTGCCGCCCGGCGCCTCGGAGCCGGCCCGCGCATGACGACGTATCCGGTTCACCGTCAACGGCGCCCAGGTCGAGGTCGACGTCCCCGGGATGCGCCGACTGCTCGACGTCCTGCGCGAGGACCTCGCCCTGACCGGCACGAAGGAAGGCTGCGGGGAGGGGGAGTGCGGCGCGTGCACGGTGCTCCTCGACGGCGCCCCGGTCGACTCGTGTCTCGTGCCGGTCTGCCAGGTGGACGGCGCCGACATCCGCACCGTCGAGGGACTGGCCGAGCCCGCCACCGAACCCGGCGGACCGCCGACGCTCGACGCGCTGCAGGCCGCGTTCCTCGCCACCGGCGGCGCCCAGTGCGGGATCTGCACGCCGGGCATGCTGATGGCGGCGCGGGCCTACCTCGACGCCGGCGGCGGCCCCGACGAGGACGCGATCCGCGAGGCGATCGCGGGCAACCTGTGCCGCTGCACCGGCTACACCAAGATCATCGATGCGATCGCCATGGCCGCCGGGGGCCCGCGATGAGCCGTGAGACCGACCGCATCCCGGTCCCGACGAACGGCCACGCGCCGTGCCCCTGGGCTGCGCAAGCCACGCGCCGTGACGGAGCCGCCGGCCCTCGCGCCGCTCGCGACGGTGACGTCGCCCGAGCCGACCGCCGCGGTCACCCCGGCCCAGCTCGCTGTCGGGTTCGGCATGATCGCCGGGCTCGTCCTGCTCGTGCTCGGCAGCCGGCGCGGTCGGGGCAAGGGCTAGGCGCAGCGTGCCGATCGAGCCGCCGGTCGTCAGCCCGCGCGACCTCGCCGAGGCGTATCGGTCACTCGATGGCGCCCGCCCGATCGCGGGCGGCACGGACCTGATGGTCGCGCTGACCGGCGAGCTCGGCGAGCCGCCGGCCCGGATCGTCGACCTGTGGGGCCTCGACGACCTGCGCGGGATCGTCATCGACGGTGACGCGGTCGTCCTTGGGGCCCTGACGACCTACACCGAGATCCGCCGCTCCGCGGTCTGCCGCGAGCATCTCCCCGGGCTGGTCGAGGCGGCCGCGACGATCGGCGCCGCCCAGATCCAGAACCGCGGGACGCTCGGCGGCAACGCCGCCAACGCATCACCGGCCGGCGACACGCTGCCGGTCCTGCTCGCGATGGACGCGGCGTTCGTCCTGGGCAGCGTCCGCGGCGAGCGCCTGGTCCCGGCCGCGGACTTCTGGCCGTCCTACCGCACGACGGCCCTGGCCGCGGACGAGCTGATCCTGCGGATCCGCATCCCGATCGGGACCGGCCGCGAGGTCCGCTTCCGGAAGGTCGGGACGCGGCGCGCCCAATCGATCAGCAAGGTCGTGATGGCCCTCACGTGGCGCGATGGCAGCCACGAGCATGCCCCGATCGCTCGTGGCTGGCGCGACGTCCGCCTGGCCCTCGGGTCCGTGGCGGCCACCCCGATCCGGGTCCGCACGACGGAGGGCGTGCTCGAGGGCCGGCCACCGACGCCCGAGACCGCGGACCTCGCCGCGGAGACGCTCGCGCGCGAGATCCAGCCCATCGACGACGTCCGCTCGACCGCCGAGTACCGCCGTCTCGTGGCGGCGCGGGTCCTGCATCGGCTCATCCGCGAGGTCGGCGGGTGGTAGGGCGGCGAGGGCTCGCGCCGGTCGCGGCGGTCGTCCTCGCCGCGGCTCTGTCCGGATGCGTCACGACCACCGACGTGCCCGGGCCGCCGACCGTGCAACCCGGGCCTGCCCAGCCCGACGTCGCCGTCCCGCCAGTCGGGCGGATCGCCTTCGCCCGCATCGAGCTCGAGCTCGGCACGACGATCCCGTCCGCCGCCGACCTGTGGAGCGTGGCGACCGACGGGTCCGATCTCGTCCGCCTGACGGACCTGCCCGAGTTCGAGCTCATGCCCGCCTGGTCGCCCGACGCCACCCGACTTGCCTTCGCCCGCCTGTCCGATGAATCGGAAGGCGACCTGTGGATCATCGACGCGGATCCGAGCGCGCCGGACCGCCACCTCCGCCAGCTGACCGAGGGTCCGGGCATCGAGGGCGCGCCGGCCTGGTCGCCCGACGGCACGCGGATCGCCTACGTCGCCGACTGGCAGAAGCACTCGAGCGTCTGGGTCCGCGCGGCAGACGGGTCGGGCGAGCCGACGCACGTCATCGATGGCAACTGGCCGTCGTGGACGCCGGACGGGACGCGACTGCTGGTGACGCTCGGAACGGACTATCGCCGATACGACGCTTGCGTATGTCGCCGGTCGCTGGCGGTGCGCCCGACACGCTGCCGATCCAGACGCCGAACGCGTCGGAGGGGTCGGTCAGCTCGCTCGGTGAGATCGCGTTCGTCTCGAGCGAGAACGACTACGCAGGCGACGCATCGAACTGGAACGAGGACATCTACACGATCGGACCCGACGGACGGCGCGGGCCGCTGCGGATCACCAACACGCACGAGAACGACCATTGGCCACCGACCTGGTCGCCGGCCGGCGACTGGTTCGCCTACACGCACGATCTCGGTGGGCAGCGCTCCCGCATCGCCATCGTCTACGGGACCGCGGAGCCGCGGCTACCTGACCGACGACGCATCGGATCTCTTCCCGGCCTGGCGGCCGGAGCCGGCGCCGTGAGCAGCCCCGCGCGTCCCGCGGTCCCGCCGTCGATCGACGTGCTCGACGTGGTGTCGCCCGGCCAGTTCGCGGCCGGCGTGGCGCCGCTGTTCGAGGGCGCTCCGCGGTTCCTCGGCCGGCTGGCCATGGCCCGGCCGTTCGGGACGGTCCGTGAGCTGTTCGACGGCGCGCGGCGGATCGCCCACGCGATGCCCGAGGACGAGCAGGTCGAGCTCGTCGACGCCCACCCGCGGCTCGGGGCGCCGGCCGGCGCGGTCTCGGCGCTGTCGTTCGCAGAGCAGGGCTACGACCGCGCCCCGGTCGCCGACTTGGCCGCGACCTTCGAACAGCTCAACGCCGCGTACGAGTCGCGCTTCGGCTTCCGCTACTGCGTCTTCGTCGCGGGCCGGTCTCGGGCGGCGCTGCTGCCCGGGTTCGAGGCCGCGCTCGACGGCGATCGCGAGCAGGAACTCCATCGCGCGCTCGACGCGGTGATCGACATCGCAGCCGACCGATATGCGACCCTGCGTGCGGGAGCCACGGAGGGCGGATCGTGATCGAACTCACCGCCGATCGATACGGCAAGGCGGCCATCCGGATCGTCCGGGTCGGGCGCGAGGCCACGCCGCACGACCTTCGGGACGTGACGGTCGCGATCGCGCTCGAAGGCGACTTCGTGGCCGCCCACACCGACGGCGACAACAGCCTCGTCGTCGCCACCGACACCATGAAGAACACCGCCTATGCCTTCGCCGCCGAGCACCTGACGGGCTCGATCGAGGCGTACGCCACGGCGCTTGCGCGCCACTTCCTCGACGTCGACCAGGTCGAGCGGGCCACGGTCAACGTCCGCGAGCACGCCTGGCGACCGATCGACGTTGCGGGGACGCCGGCGACCGATGCGTTCGTGCGTGGCGGCGAGGGCACCCGCGTGGCGACCGTGGCGGCGACGGCGGACGGCGTGGTCGTCGAGGCCGGCGTCGAGGACCTCGTCGTCATGAAGACGACGCGATCGGCGTTCACCGGCTTCCCGCGTGACCGGTTCACGACCCTCCCCGAGGCGGACGACCGGCTGATGGCAACCAAGATCGCGGCGATCTGGCGATACGGCTCCCCGGACCTCGATCACGACGAGACCTACCAGGCCGTTCGCGGCACACTACTCGAGGTCTTCGCCGATCACGACAGCCCGAGCGTCCAGGCATCGATCTGGATCATGGGCCGGGCGATGCTGGAGCGCCACGAGGAGCTCGACGAGGTGCGCATGGTCCTGCCGAATCTCCACCACTGGCCGGTCGACCTGTCGCCGTTCGGGATGACCAACGACCGCCTCGTCTACGTGTCGACGACGGAGCCGCACGGCCTGATCGAGGCGACCGTCCGCCGGGGTGACCGCTGATGGCCCCGCCCGGCGTCATCGTGCGCGGCCCCGCGGTGCCCGGCGCGGATCGGGTCCTGACCGACGATGCCCTCGCGTTCGTCGCCGACCTCCAGCGCCGCTTCGGCCCCGTCCGCCTGGATCTGCTGAGCCGTCGCGAGGAGCGCCAGTCCGAGCTCGATGCCGGTGTCCTGCCGGATTTCCTGGCCGGCACGCGCGAGGTCCGCGAGACCGAGTGGGTCGTCGCGCCGGCGCCGGCCGACCTCGACGACCGCCGGGTGGAGATCACCGGTCCCGCCGAGCCCAAGATGATGATCAACGCGCTCAACTCGGGCGCACGGGTCTTCATGGCCGATCTCGAGGACGCGCTGTCGCCGACGTGGGCCAACGTCGTCGCGGGGCAGGCGGCGCTGATGGATGCCGTCCGCGGGACGTTGACCTTCGAGTCGCCCGAGGGCAAGTCCTACCGGCTCGCCGAGCAGACGGCGACCCTGCTGGTCCGGCCGCGCGGCTGGCACCTCATCGAATCGAACCTCCTCGTCGACGACTCGCCGGTCTCGGCGTCGCTCTTCGACGCGGGGCTGTACCTGTTCCACAACGCCGCCGAGCGGGTCGCCCGCGGCACCGGGCCGTACTTCTACCTCGCCAAGCTCGAGTCCCACCACGAGGCGCGGCTCTGGAACGACGTCTTCCTGCACGCCCAGGCCGCGCTCGGCGTGCCGCGCGGGTCGGTCCGCGCGACCGTGCTGATCGAGACGATCCTCGCCGCGTTCGAGATGGACGAGATCCTCCACGAGCTGCGCGAGCACGCGGCCGGGCTGAACGCCGGGCGCTGGGACTACCTGTTCAGTGCCATCAAGAAGTTCCGGACGGACCCGGCCATCTCGACGCCGGACCGGGCCCAGCTGACGATGACGGTGCCGTTCATGCGCGCGTACACGGACCTGCTCGTCCAGACGTGCCACCGGCGCGGCGCCCACGCGATCGGCGGGATGGCGGCGTTCATCCCGAACCGCCGCGATCCGGCGGTGACCGAGGTGGCCCTGGCCAAGGTCCGCGACGACAAGGAGCGCGAGAGCCGCGACGGGTTCGACGGCACGTGGGTCGCCCATCCGGACCTGGTCCCGATCGCGACCGAGGTGTTCGACAGTGTCCTCGGCGCCGCCCCGAACCAGAAGCGCCGGCTGCGCGAGGAGGTCTCGGTCACCGCCGACGACCTGCTCGACCTCACCGTCGAGGGCGGCCGCGTCACCGAGGCCGGCCTGCGGGCGAACATCCGCGTCGCGCTCGCGTATCTCGATTCGTGGCTGCGCGGCGTCGGTGCGGCCGCGATCGACAACCTCATGGAGGACGCCGCGACCGCGGAGATCAGCCGGTCGCAGCTGTGGCTGTGGGTCACGCAGTCGATCTCGCTCGACGACGGTCGGATCGTGGACCCGGCGCTCTACGCCTCGATCCGCGACGAGGAACTGGCCCGGCTGCGCGAGGCCGGCGAGGGCCGCCTGGCCGACGCCGCCGATCTGCTCGATCGCCTCGTCCTCGCCGACGACTTCGCGGAGTTCCTGACCGTCAGGGCATACGCGCTGCTGGAGTAGCCGTCGGTCCTCAGGCGACCACGAGCTCGATCGGGTCGCCAAGGCGGACGAGGCCGGGCTCGACCACATTCGACCAGACACCGAACGGGAGCGGCTCGGTCGTCTCGAGCGATCCGCGTGTCTCGTTGAGGACGTGCAGGGTGTCGAACGTCGGGTAGCCCGTGTCGGGGTCCTGGGTCGTGACGGCACACCGGCCGACGTTGCCTTCGACGTACACGACCGCCCCGCCGACCCGGACCCTGCGACCCACCCAGCGGTCCTCCGCGTATGCCTCCACGCCGTCGACCCCGAACGTCATCCGGAACCGCCGCGGGTCGAGCGGTTCGTCCGCCCCGCCGGCTTGGGCCAGCGTGAGCAGCGCCGCGCTCGAGACGAGGGTCGCGCTCGGTCCGCGGTCGCCGCCGTCACCCGGCTCGGCGAGGGCGACCAGGTGGAGCGGCTGCCTCGCCCAGGTCGAGACCGCCTCGCTCCACGGGCCGATGAGCGGCTGCACGGCCCGCGGACGCGTGCGGAACGGCGCGATGTACGTCGGGCCGAGCTCGATCGCGCCGGCCGCGACCGATCCGTCCGGGAAATGGAGTGCCAGCGTGCGACCGACCGGGTCGTAGTCGGGCCGGATGCGGGCCATCGGCCCGAGCCGCTTCCCGCCGACCAGGCGGTCGTGAGGGTCGAGGACGGCGAACGCGCGGTCGCCGGCGATGCCGGTCGTCTCCAGAACCGCCGACTCGAGCGGGACCAGGGCCATCGACTTGACTGGGGCGATCGAGATCCAGGCGACGCGGGCTGCCGTGTCCATCATGGCGACAAGTATCGCGGACCGACCGGCCACGCGACGAATCCTCGGTACGAGAGGCGATACTTCTAGACACGCGGGCCGTTTCCGACAGATACTCCGCTGTATGAACGAGACTCGCGAGCCACAGGCAACGCGATTGCGCGTCGGTCAGGCAGCCGAGATGCTCGGCGTGACAGTGGAGACCCTTCGGCGCTGGGAGACCGAGGGCCGTCTCCGGATGGAGCGATCCGACGGCGGCCAGCGCCTGATCGACATCGATGAGGTCGCCCGACTGCTGACCGAGCGACGCAAGGCGTCGACCGATCGGCCGATCGTCGCCCAGTCGGCCCGCAACCGGTTCCCGGGCATCGTCACGCGGATCGAGCGTGATCGCGTGGCGGCCGTCGTCGAGGTCATCGCCGGCCCGCATCGGTTGGTCAGCCTCATGACGGCGGAGGCCGTGGACGACCTCGATCTCAAGGTCGGCGACGAGGCGGTCTGTGTCGTCAAGTCCACCAACGTGATCGTCGAGATCCCGTCCTCAAGGGAGCCGCGAGGGTGAAGGCCCGTCTCGCCGTCCTCACCGCCCTCCTGCTCCTGGTCGCGGTCGCCTGCTCCTCGAGCGGGGCAGCCTCTCCGTCGGCGGGCACGTCGACGGCGCCCGCGACACCCGCCCCTGCCTCGGCGAGCCCCGCACCGTCCGCCGCGCCAGTCGAGCTCACCGTCTACGGGGCCGCGTCGCTCAAGGGCGCCCTCGAGAAGGCCAAGGCGGCGTTCGAGACGGCATATCCGGGCACGACCGTGACCGATCTCGACGGACTCGTCGTCCGCGCTCGAGACCCAGATCGAGCAGGGCGCACCGGCCGACGTGTTCCTCTCGGCCGACACGACGAACCCGAAGAAGCTCGTGGACGCGGGTCTGGCGGATGGCGCCGCCGTCACCTTTGCCGGCAACAAGCTGACGGTCATCGTCCCGACGGACAACCCGGCCAGGATCGAGACGCCTGCCGACCTCGCCAAGTCCGGCGTCAAGGTCATCGCCGCCGGTGACGAGGTGCCGATCACGAAGTACGCGAAGCAACTCGTGGACAACCTCGCCAAGGAATCCGGCTATCCGGCCGACTACGCGGCCGCGTACGCGAAGAACGTCGCCTCGAAGGAGGACAACGTCAAGGCGGTCGTCGCCAAGATCGAGCTGGGCGAGGGCGATGCCGGCATCGTCTACGTCACCGACGCCAAGGCCTCGACCAAGGTCGCGACGGTCGAGGTGCCCGACGCGGCGAACGTGCCGGCGACCTACGCCGGCGTCGTGGTCAAGGCCTCGAAGAACCTCGACGTCCGCGAAGGCCTTCCTCGAGTGGTTCGCCGGCCCCGACGGCCAGGCGATCCTGAGCGGCTTCGGCTTCCTGCCTCCGTCGTGATCGACGAGGCCGCCGGGCGGCCCGGGGGGAGCCCGGCGGCGCTCGGACATTCGAAGTCCGATGTCCGGCACTTCGGCCGCTGGGGCGAGCGCTCGATCACGGCGCTGGCGGCGCTCTTCGCGCTGTTCCTCGGGCTGCCGGTCCTCACCCTCGTCGTCCGGGCGATCCTCGACGGGTCGCTCTCGACCGCGGTCGCCTCGCCGGTCGTCCTCGACGCCCTGTGGCTGAGCCTCGTCACCACCGCGATCAGCCTGCGTCATCACGGTCGCGCTCGGGCTGCCGCTCGCGTTCGTCCTCGCACGCCGCGCCTTCCGCGGCAAGGGGTTGCTCGAGGCCATCGTCGACCTCCCGATCGTGTTGCCGCCCTCGGTGGCCGGACTCGCCCTGCTGCTGGTCTTCGGACGACGCGGCCTCCTCGCGGCGCCATTCGAGGTGCTCGGCTTCTCGGTGCCGTTCACGACGGTCGCCGTGATCCTCGCGCAGACCTTCGTCTCGGCACCGTTCTTCATCCGGTCGGCCCGGACCGGGATCGCCGGCGTGGACCGGGATCTCGAGGACGCGGCTCGCGTGGACGGGGCCTCGGAGGCCCAGCTGTTCCGCGCGATCACGGTGCCCCTGGCCTCCGCGGCATTGGCGGCCGGCCTGGTGATGAGCTGGGCCCGGTCGCTGGGCGAGTTCGGGGCAACGATCATGTTCGCGGGCAACGTCGAGGGCAGGACCCAGACGCTGCCGCTGGTCGTCTACTCGGAGTTCCAGGGCGGCGACCTCGACGCGTCGATCGCGGCCGCCGCGATCCTCGTCCTCGCCGCGTTCGGCGTGCTCGTCGCCGTCCGTGTCTTCCATTGGGGCCGTGCGTGGGACGCGCGAGGCATCGCGTGAAGGCGCCTCACCGGATCGGGTGACGCCTGCCCTGTCGATTCGCTAGGCTGCCCGGGATGCAGACCTTTCGACCGGCCGACGTCGACCTCGCGGCGGTGACCAAGCCCGCCCGGGGCTTCAGCAGCAACGCCGACGCCGGCAGTCCCGACGCGCCGGTCACTCGATCGGCGGTGCGTCTGGAGTCGTCCGAGGGCGGCCTGCGCAGCGGCGTCTGGGAGAGTACGGCGGGCCGCAAGGATTTCGTCTTCCCGGTCGATGAATGGGCGTACATCCTCGACGGCGAGGCCGAGGTGACCGCGTCCGGCCAGACCCATATCCTCCAGGCCGGTGACGTGTTCTACACGCCGGCGGGGGAGCGGATGTCCTGGTTCGTCCCGAACCACGTCCGCAAGGTCTGGGTCCATCGGCGCCCGCCGCTCCCGGGCCGGATCAGGCGCAAGGTCCGCAAGGTCCTCAGCCAGCGCCTCGGGATCATCGGCGCGGTGGCGACCCAGGTCCTCGCCTCGGTGGCGGTCTAGACCGTCAGCCGGCGACCGCACCCCGCTCGACGAACCGGCCGAAGCCGCGCCGGCCCACGAAGGCGCCGTCCCGGATGACACGCTGGCCCCGCACGAACACGTCACGAACGCCGCCGGTGACCTCGAGACCCTCATACGGCGTGTAGTCGCTGGTGTGGTGGAGGTCGGCCGCGCGGAGCGTGCGCCGACCGGCCGGATCGAAGAGGACGAGGTCCGCGTCGAGGCCGATCGCGACCGCACCCTTCGAGGCCAGTCCGAAGCGCCGCGCCGGTGTCGTCGCGAGCAGGTCGACCAGGCGCTCCTGCGTGATCCGGCCCTTCGCGACACCCTCGGAGTAGAGGAGCGTCAGGAGCGTCTCGATCCCGGGCGCGCCGTTGCTGATCTTGTCGAACGGGACGCCCCGGCCGGCCTCGGCCTTCTCGACGCCCATGCGGTCCGGGACGTGGTCGGTGGCCACGAGGTCGAGGCTGCCGTCCGCGAGGCCGGTCCAGAGCGCGTCGCGATCCGCCGCGGACCGGAGTGGCGGTGAGATGACGAAGCAGGCGCACCGCGTCGGGTCGGGCTCGTCGTATCGCTCGTCGGTCAGCACCAGGTAGTGAGGGCAGGTCTCGGCCGTCACCCGGACCCCGGCCGCCTTCGCGCGGCGGACCTCCTCGAGCGCGGCTGCCGATGAGAGGTGCACGACATGGACCGGCGCGTCGGCCTGACGGGCGAAGCCCAGCGCCCGTTCCGTGGCGACCGCCTCGACACGCGGTGGCCGCGAGCTCGCATGGAAGCGTGGCGCCGACTCCCCGCGAGCGAGCGCAGCGGCGATCCCCGCGTCCAGCAGCGCCGGGTCCTCGCAGTGGACCTGCAGCATCCCGCCGTGCGCGGCCATGACGCCCATCGCGCCGGCGAGCGCATCGTCGGGCAGGCGGAAGTCGTAGACCATGAACGCCTTCGAGGTGGCGACCCCGGCCTCGATCGTTGCCGGCAGCTCGGTCAGCGGGTCGTCGGCGTGGCCACTGACCGCGAGGCTCAGCCCGACGTCGATGGCACTGTCGCCGTCGGTCGCGGCGCGCCACTCGCGGACGCCCGTGAGGAGCGAGCGTTCAGCGGCCGCGGAGGAGCCGGTCCCGGGGTTGTTGAAGGCGAGGAACGTGGTCGTGCCGCCGAACGCCGCCGCGACCGAGTCCTGGTAGAAGCGGTCCGGCACCGCGTCCGAGGCGACGCGCGTATGGGTGTGGACGTCGATGACGCCGGGGAGCACCAGCAGCCCGGTCGCATCGATCACCTCGGCCGCGCCCGCCGCCGGGCCCGCCAGATCAGGCTCGATCGCCTCGATGACCCCGCCCCGGACCGCGACGTCGGCCCGCCGCGACCCGGTCGCGGTCACCACGGTCCCGCCGCGGATGACGAGGTCGGTCATCGAGGCCGCCCCGGCGCCGGTGAACTCCGCCAGATGTGACGCTGTCGGAGCGTTGGGCGCTCTGTAGCCGGGATTCCACGTGACGATCGCCGTCCTGGGCCGGCCGCGGGCGCGAGATCGAGCGTGAACGCTGCCATCGCGCAGCGGGTCAGCCGCTCCAGGACCTCGTCGATGGCGCCTACGGCTCCCGGGGTGGACATATGGCGGAGATGCCTGGTCAAGTGGACCAGCGAACCGCGCCTCGTCCGGTCAGTCGCCACCGCCGTTGCCGCCACCGCCTCCATCGCCACCGCCTCCGCCGCCGTCGCCCCCGGAATCGAAGCCGCCGCCCCCGCCGTCGCCATGGCTGTGCCCGTGGTCGTGCCCGTCGCCCGGCCCGTGGCTGTGCCCGTGCCCGCCGTCGACGGGCGTCGCGCCCGCCCCGCCCGCACCACCCACGCCGTCGCTGCCGCCCGAGCGCCGGCCGCGTGACGCGCCGATCGCGATCACGATGACCACGATGATCGCGACAAGCACGGCGGTCTGACTGCCATCCACGCGCTAGCCCTCGACCTCGCTGATCAAGATCGACTGGGCGCCCTCCCAGAGGCAGCGCCGGCCCATCTCGCGCAGGCGGTCGTCCCAGCCGTCGTCGGGCACGACGGACGCGAAGTGGTTGGCCGCGAGCTGCCCGACCTTCGAGGCGGTCGTGCAGCCGCCATACGGGAAGAAGATCTCGCACTCGCTGATGCCGCCCGGGTAGATCGCCAGCTGGCCGGGCGCCGGGTGCGAGGTGTGGTTCTCGTATTCGAGACCCGGCCGGAAGTCGCCGAACGGGATCCACGTCGATTCACCCGTCCAGCGGCAGTGGATGAGCTTCGAGTCGATCGGCAGCATCCGCCGGATGGCCTCGATGGTCTGCGGCGCCGCCGCCTCCCAGCGGGCGGTAAAGTGGAGGTCGCCGACCTCGATCCGCAACGTTCCCATCTGCGAAGCATAGCCCGGAGGAACGCGTGGCCGACCCCCCGGCGGCACCCGACCCACGATCTCGACCCACGTCCTCGACACCGAGCGCGGGGTCCCTGCGGTCGGTGTCCGCGTGGCCCTCTATCGCCTCGACGTGGGCGAGAAGCCGATCCGGATGACCCAGGCCCTGACCGACGGCGACGGCCGCGTCCGCGACCTCCTCGAGCGCCCGCTGGCCGCCGGCGACTACCGGCTCGAGTTCGACGTCGCGCACGAGGACGCGACGTTCTTCACGAAGCTCGCGGTCGAGCTGCGGATCACCGACGTCGCGCGTAGCTACCACGTGCCGCTGCTGCTGGCGCCGTACTCGATGACGACCTACCGGGGCAGCTGAGCCCTACTTCAGGATCGCGATCGCGTCGACGTCGACGCGGGCGTGGCCCTTGGTCCCGGCCACGACGAGCTTGACCGTGTGCGGGCCCGATGACGCCCAGGAACCGGTCGCCACGACGACGCGCCCGAGCCCCTTCGAGCGGTGCAGGTCGACGGTCGACTTGAAGACGCCGTCGACGTAGAGGTTGAACTTGCCGCGGCCCGAGGACTTCGCGGCGACGAGCGCGTAGGCGCGACCGGTGAACGTGAACGTCGCGCTGGCGCCCTTCCGTGTGGCGAACTTCGACTTGCCGCCGGACGCGGTCGAGCTCTTCGATGTCGTCCAGCCGCCGCGATAGGCCAGGTGCGTGCTCGTCTCCTGGAAGAGCTTCGGCACGAGGAGCGGGCCGACTGCCAGCGGTCCCCAGTTCTTGGCGCCGTCGCGGGCCCGGACGCGGAACGTGTACGTGTGCCCGAACTTGAGCAAGCGATCCGCGGTCCGCGCCTTGGTGCTGCTGACGAACGTCTGCCAGGCACCGCCGTCGATCTTGAGGCCGACGCCGTACGCGCTGATCCCGGTCAGGTCGTCGGTCGCGGCCGGCCAGCCGACTCTGGTCGATACCTTCGTCGGGCCGAGGATCGAACCCT
The DNA here is from genome assembly GCA_963704775.1 of uncultured Chloroflexia bacterium. Classification (GTDB taxonomy): domain Bacteria; phylum Chloroflexota; class Limnocylindria; order Limnocylindrales; family CSP1-4; genus SPCO01. Next base: position 2,092,360 of record CAVPHR010000001.1, read on the forward strand.
TGATGAACGTCGCGCCCGTCGGCGGCAGGGCGATCGGGCCGAGCGTGTCGAGCGCGCGATACGCATCGACGGTCCGACCCGTGACCGTCAGGCCCACCGTCGCCGGCATCGCCTTGCCGGTCGCCATCAGACGCGCTCGCAGTGCCGCCGGGTCGGCCGCGAGGCCCGGGGCGTATGAGGCGATCAGGGCCGCCACGCCCGTGACGTGGGGCGCGGCCATCGAGGTGCCGTCGAGCCATCCCCAGCCGGGTTGCGGATCGATCGAGTCGGCCGGCAGGGTGCTCAGGATGGCGACGCCGGGCGCGGCGATGTCGACCGAATGCTCGCCGTAGTTGGAGAACCCCGCGATGCCCCCGTCGTTGTCGAGCGCCGCGACCGAGATGATGTTCGGCAGGTCGAAGGAGGCGGGCACCGCAGGCGAGGGACCGTCGTTGTTGTCGTGTCGTGTTGCCGGCCGACGCGACGAACAGCATCGAGCTCGAGTGGTCGGCGATCGCGTCGTAGAGCTCCGAGTCCTCGGTCCGGTCCCCGGCGCCGCCCCATGAGGCGTTGACGATCCGCACGCCGAACGACGCGGCGTAGTCGATGGCCGCGGCGGCCTGGAGGTCCGAGCCGCAGTCGTTCTCGTTGTGGATGAACTTGAGCGCCATGATCCGGATCGACGGCGCGACGCCGACGACGCCGTGCCCGTCGAGGGACGCGGCGATCGTGCCCGCGACGTGGGTCCCGTGGAAGTCGTCGTCGAAATCGTGGACCGTGTTGTCGTCGTGGCAGAAGTCCCAGCCGTGGACGTCGTCGATGTAGCCGTTGCCGTCGTCATCGACCCCGTTGGTGTCCTTGCCACCGCCCCACTCGCCGGGGTTCGTCCAGGCCCGTCCGGCGAGGTCCGGGTGGCTGAAGTCGACGCCGTCGTCGATGACGGCGACGACCACGCTCGGGTCTCCGGTCGTGATGGCGCAGGGCCTGGAGGCCATCGATGTCGGCGTCCGCGAGCCCCTCGGTCCCGGACTCGCCCTGGTACAGCGGCTGGCCGGTGTTGTCAGGCCCCAGAGCTCGCGGAAGTACGTGTCGTCGGTCGGGTCGAGGTCGCGGAAGGAGCGGTGGTTGACGCTGACCCGCAGGACGGCGGGATCGGCCCTGAGCGCGGCATTGGCCGCCTGCACGTCGGTCGTCTCGACCAGCGCGAGCCGCGCAGCGGGCCGGTCGGCGAGCCGTCGGACGCCACGCGATCGATGTCGCCGCGAGGCGCTTGGAGGCGGTCGTGCCGGCGCGGAAGCGGATCGACCAGCTCGGTCGCGCCGCCGGTCGTGCCGGGGTCACTGACCCGTTCGTCCCAGGCGGGCCGTTCCGCGCGAAGGCGCGCGTCCGTGCCCGGCTTCGGGTCGGCCGCGAAGGCCGGGGTCATGAGAGTGGCGATCAGTCCGAGCGCGCCGATGCACGCGATGAGGCGATGGGGTCCGGGGGCGCGCGACATGGAACCTCATGCTGTCGCCGGCCGAGCCCGTGGGCGTCCAAGCCGCCGGCGATCGCCATGGTACGGCCTCTGCCGTAACGGGCGTGACAACCTAGATGTCACGGGGCACCGCCACCGTTCGGCCCATGGACTCCGCAACCATCCACCCGCTCCCGACCCCCATCGCCAGCGGCGAGCCCACGCCCCTGCCGACCCGCGTCCGCCTCGATGGCGATCGCATCGTCGTCGAGCGCCTGGTCGTCGCCGACCCGGCGCTCGCCGCGTTCCTCGCCGAACGACCGGGCGACGATCGGCCTGCCGCTCGTCGAGCGCGCCCTGCGGATCGGGCTGCTGGCGCTCCAGGACGCGGGCGTGACGGTCAACGTCGACGTCGTCCGGACCGAGTTCGAGAAGCCTGATCCGCCAGGCCGAGCAGGTCAACGAGAAGGCCGCCGCCGCGCTCGAGCAGACGCTGCGCACGAACTTCGCGGACGGCGACGGCCGGCTGCCGCGCACGCTCGAGCAGTTCCTCGGCGACCGCGGCGCGCTGCGCGGCGATGGTCGACGAGCTGTTCGACGAGACGAAGCGCGACAGCGCCATCGGCCGGATCGGCGGGATGCTCGAGTCGCTACTTCGACGGCGACGCCTCGAAGCTCGCGCACCTGCTCGACCCGACCCGCCTGAACTCGCCGATGCACCAGTTCCGCCAGGAGATGACCGCCGGCTTCAAGTCGCTCGAGGAGCGCCTCGTCGCGATCGAGGCCGCGGCGGCGGCCCGTGGCGCCGAACGGGCCCAGTCGGCGGCCAAGGGCGCCGACTTCGAGGACCTGCTCGAGGCGATGCTCGGCGACCTCGCCCGCGGCGCCGGCGACCTGCTCGACCGGACCGGCACCGAGGCGGGCGCCCTCCTGAAGTCCAAGAAGGGCGACTTCGTGCTGACCCTCGACGCGCGGGTGGCGCGCGGCTGCGACCTGCGGGTCGTCATCGAGGCCAAGGACCGGCCGATGTCGATGCGCGCGATCCGCGACGAGCTGCGCGAGGCGAAGGAGAACCGCGGTGCGCGCGGTCGGGCTGGTCGTCTTCACGCCGGCCCACGCGCCGACCGGGGTCGCGCCGTTCAACCTGGTCGGCGACGACGTCTACTGCGTCATCGACCCCGACGCCCCGGAGCCGGCGACGCTCGAGGCGGCGGTCCGGCTGGCCCGGCTGCTGGCGCTCGCCTCGCTCGCCGAGCGCGAGGTCGAGGTGGATGCCGCGGCGATCGCCGCGGCGCTGACCGCCATCCGCGAGCAGCTCGAGCTCGTCCGCACGCTCAAGGCCCAGCTGACGTCGATCTCGACCGCGACCAAGGCGGTCTGGACCGGGCTCGACACGATGCGCTCGAACATCCTGGCCCGCGGTCACCGAGGCCGAGACGGAGATCCGCGCCGCGATCTGACGCCGAGGGCGGCGAACCGGGCCGCCACGCATAGCCCATATGGGTCCAGTGCGGTTAGGACCGGTCGCCTACAGGGCACCCGGACGATGGGGCCGTTGGCGCGGGTTGCCAGGCGAGGGACACTTAGGTCGAGCGCGGTGCGTGGCTGCCGTCCCGCTCCGAGCTCCTCCGAAGCCCGTCCCAACGGAGTGCCCATGCGTCGCCGGCCCGCCGCCTCGCTGCTCGCCGCGCTCGATCGTCCTGACCCTTGTCGCTCCGGCGAGCGCGGCGCGAACCGAGCGCGACGCTCGACTCCGGACGCCGGCCCCCAGCACGCAGCCGACACCGTCGCGCCGAACCCACCGCCGAGCCCGACGGCCGAACCCGCGCCGAGCGCGCCCGTCGGCCCCGCCGACGCCCACGCCCGCCGCCGAGCCGTCGCGACCGCCCGCCGCACCCGACCAGCCGTGCCGCACCCGACCCGGCCGCGCCGACGCACCTGCCGCCCCGAACGGCGGCCCCGACGCCACCGGCCGCTACATCGTCATGCTCAAGAGCGGCCGAACACCGCCGCGGTCGTCGAGCCGGACCGCGGCGCGCGACGGCGTCCAGGCCGACCGCACGTTCATCGCGCGCGTTCCGCGGCTTCACGGCCAAGCTCGACAGGCCAGCAGCAGCGCGCTCGCTCGCCGACCCGAACGTCGTCGCCGTCGTGCCCGACGAGGTCGTCCAGCTCGCCGCCCAGACCATCCCGACCGGCGTCTCGCGCGTCGGCGGCCAGGTCAATCGACCGTCGCCGCGCATCGACGGCTCGACCAGCGGGTCGACGCGGACGTCGCGATCGTCGACACGGGCATCGCCGCCGCACCCGACCTCAACGTCGCCGGCGGCTACAACTGCTCGACGCTCGGACCGCGCGGCCTGGCGCGACAACGAACGGCCACGGCACGCACGTCGCCGGCACGGTCGGCGCCCTCGACAACGGCTTCGGCGTCGTCGGCGTCGCCCCGGGCGCCCGCGTGTGGGGCGTCAAGATCCTCAACGACGACGGCTACGGCCTGCTCTCGTGGTACGTCTGCGGCCTCGACTGGATCCTCGCCCAGCGCGACCCGAACGACTCGAGCCGGCCGCTGTTCGAGGCGGTCAACATGAGCGTCACCAAGGCCGGCTCGGACGACGCGCAACTGCGGCTACACGAACAACGGACATCCTCCACCAGGCGATCTGCCGGCGTCGTCGCGCGGCGGCATCACGGTCGTCGCCGCCGCGGCCAACGACAGCGCACAGCGCGCAGCCAGCAACATCCCGGCCGCCTACAACGAGGTCATCACGGTCTCGGCCCTGGCCGACACGGACGGCAAGCCCGGCGGGCTCGGCGGCAAGCGCTGCTACTCGTGGGGCGGCTACGACAAGGACGACACGTTCGCCGACTTCAGCAACTACGGCGCCGACGTCGACATCATCGCGCCCGGCAAATGCATCTGGTCGACGATGCCCGGGCCGACGCTACGCGCTACATCGTCGGGCACGTCGATGGCCGCGCCCGACGGTCGACCGGCGCGGTCGCGCTCTACAAGGCGAGCCGCCCGAACGCGACGCCGGCCGAGGTCCGCGAGGCCTCCGCTACCTCGGCAACCTGAACTGGAAGACCTCGACCGACCCGGACGCGACCCACGAGCCGCTGCTCGACGTCTCGCAGATCGGCGCCGCTCGGCGACGTTCGGCGCTCGCGGCCACGGCGCCCGGCCGACGACCGGCGAGGCGGGCGGCACGGTGCGCGGTGCCGCTCACGCTCGCCCGCAGCGCGACCTTCTTCGAGCGCGTCGAGCTCGTCGATCACGTCGCTGCCCGACCGGCTGGACCGCCGCGCTCGACCCGACGAGCCTGATCGGCTGGACCGCCAACGGCGACCACGCTTCGGTCGCGCGTCCCGACCGGCACGCCGGCCGGGCACGTACCACATCACGGTCGAGCGGCACGAACCAGGGCCGCATCGCAGACCACGACCGTCAACGTCGTCGTCGAGAACGACCTGCCGACCGCCCAGGCCGCCGGCCATCGCGATCGTCGGCACGGCCACGATCGGGCCGGACGACGCGTCCCGGTCGCGTCGTCGCTGGCCGGCCGCGACCGATCCGTCGAGCGCGATCGCCGGCTACGAGGTCCAGTCGCAGCACGAACGGCGGCGCCGTGGTACGGCGTCACGACGGCCTCGCGGCGCCGGTCCGCGTCGGTCCGACGCAGCCTCGCGTTCGACGCCACGTACCAGTTCCGCGTCCGCGCCGCGACGCGGCCGGCAACTGGAGCCCGTGGGTCGCAGACGCCGCGACCGATCCGTGTCCCCTCGTCGACGACCGCAGCGCCGTCGGTCGACGTACACCGGCGTCGTGGGCGCAGACCACGCTCGACGCGCGGCGCATCAGCGACGACGCTCGACCGGCTCGACGCAGCCGGCGCGCCACGATCGGCTGACGTTCACCGGCCGCGGCGATCGCCGTCGTCGGCGCCGACGCGGCCCGCGTCGCGGCAAGGTGCGACGGTCTACATCGATGGCGTCTACGTCAGCGACGATCGAGCCTGCGCGCGCCGTCGACGCATCACCGCCGGGTCGTCTTCACGCGAGACCTTCCCGGCGGCGGCACGCACACGATCACGCTCGAGGTCGTCGCGGACGGCCGGGCCGCATCCGCTCGTCGGCCTCGATGCGTTCGTCGTCCTGCAACGCGCGTGACGGCGTCGCCGCAACGCCGCGCGCTTGCCGAGTGCGCTATGGTGACCGTCCCGACGCCCCGGGCCGGGTACCCGCGCGCGACGGGCGACACGCAGAGAGGTCTGACCATGGCGCGCGCGATGTGGAAGGGGGCCATCCAGTTCGGGCTGGTCACCATCCCGGTCAAGCTCTATCTCGCGACCGAGTCCAAGGGCATCAGCTTCAACATGCTCCACAAGACGGACCTGTCGCGGATCCAGATGAAGGTCTGGTGCCCGGTCGAGGACGAGCCGATCTCGCGCGTCGGACACCGTCAAGGGCTACGAGTACGCGCCCGGCGAGTACGTCGTCATCACCGACGAGGACCTCGAGAGCGTCCCGCTCAAGACCGTCCGCTCGATCGAGATCGAGCAGTTCACGAAGGCCGAGCGCGACGACGCGGCCGTCCGCTTCGTCAAGAGCGCCTACTACCTCGAGCCCGACAAGATCGGCCGCAAGGCGTTCTACCTGCTCAAGTCGGTCCTCGAGGACGAGGGGCTGACGGCGATCTGCAAGGTCGTGATCAAGGACCGCGAGGCGCTCGCCGCGCTCGACCCGTTCGGCGACACGATGCTCCTGACGACGCTCCACTGGCCCGACGAGATCCGCTCGACCGGCGAGCTCGACCTGCCGGCGACGAGGAGTACGACTTCAAGCCCGCCGAGCTGGCGATGGCCAAGCAGCTCGTGTCGGCGATGACCGGCGAGTTCGACCCGGCGCAGTACAAGGACGAGTACCGCGAGGCGCTCGAGACGATCATCGAGGCCAAGGTCGAGGGCAAGGAGACCGTCGAGGTCGAGGAGCCCGAGGAGAGCGGCAAGCTCATCGACCTGATGGCCGCGCTCGAGGCGTCGGTCAACGCGGCCAAGGCGGCGCGCGAGGCCGAGCGGCGACGAAGCCGGTGTCCGTGTGCCGACGCCGAAGGCCGCCAAGGCGGCCAAGGCGCGCCAAGGCCGACGGCCGCCGGCCAAGGCCAAGGCCGCGGCCGCCGACGACGAGGCCGAGGCGCCCGCCAAGCCCGCCCGGAAGCGCAAGACCGCCTGAGCCCGGCCGGCGGGCTCGGCACCGGCCGCGAGCTCGGCGCTGCGACGGCCCGCGGCTCGGCACACTCACCGCGATGCCCCTCGAGGAATACCGCCGCAAGCGCGACTTCGCGAAGACGCCGGAGCCGGCGCCGGCCGCGCCGACGCGCCGCGGCACGCAGCCGGGCGGTTCGTCGTCCAGCGCCATCGCGCGACGCGGCTCCACTACGACTTCCGGCTCGAGATCGACGGCGTCCTCGTCAGCTGGGCCGTCCCGAAGGGCCCGACCCTCGACTCCGGCGATCCGCCGGATGGCCGTCCACGTCGAGGACCACCCGATCGAGTACTTCGACTTCGAGGGCGTCATCCCGGCCAAGCAGTACGGCGCCGGCGACGTCATCGTCTGGGACTGGGGCACCTGGGAGCCCGAGGCGCCGACCCTCGACGCCGCGCAGCGCGATCGCGGACGGCGAGCTCAAGTTCCAGCCTCCACGGCCAGAAGCTCAACGGCCGGTTCACGATCGTCCGGACCAGCGGCCGCCGGCGCAAGGGCGACGACCCGGCGCCCGGGCCTTCGAGGACGACAGGGCGAGCAGTGGCTGCTCATCCACAAGCGCGACGACGGACGTCGCAGGCCGGCTGGGACGCCGAGGACCACCCGCAGAGCGTCAAGACCGGCCGGACCAACGACGACGTCAAGGCCGACCGCGACGCCCTCTGGATCGGCCAGGCGCCGGCCGCCGACGGCCGAGATCGACCTGGCCGGCGCGGTCGAGGCGCCGATGCCGCCAGCACATCGAGCCGATGCTGGCGACCCTCGCCTCGAAGCCGTTCAGCGACCCGGACTGGCTGTTCGAGATCAAGTGGGACGGCTTCCGCGTCCAGGCCGTCGTCGACGACGGCAAGGTCAGGACCTGGACCCGCAACCTCAAGGACGCCGAGACCTACTTCCCGCGGCTGCTGTCGCCCGCCGTCGCTGGATCGACGCCGAGCAGGCGATCGTCGATGGCGAGGTCGTCGCGCTCGACGAGGACGGGCCGGCCCGACTTCTCGCTGCTCCAGACCAAGCTCGGCCAGACAGGGCGTCGGCGGGCCTCGTCTACCAGGCTTCGACCTGCTCTACCTCGACGGCCGGTCGCTGCTCGACGTCCCGCTCGAGGATCGCAAGCGGCTGCTCCGGAGCGTGCTCAAGGAGCACCCGCGCGTCCGCTTCGCGGCCCACGTCGAGGGCGAGGGCAGGCGTTCTACGAGGCCGCGCGCGGCCAAGGGGCTCGAGGGCATCGTCGCCAAGCTCCGCCGCGTCGCGGTACGAGCCGGGCCGGCGCTCCAACGCCTGGCTGAAGATCAAGATCCGGCCCGAGCAGGAGCTGGTCGTCGGCGGCTGGACGCCGGGCGAGGGCAACGCGCGGGACCTCGGCGCGCTGGCGGTCGGCGTGTACGAGGACGGCAAGCTGCGGTTCGCCGGCAAGGTCGGCTCCGGGTTCACCGGCGCGATCCGCAAGGACCTGCTCGCGACGGCTCGAAGCCGCTCGCGATCGACGACCCGCCGTTCGACCCGCCGCCGCCGAAGGACTACCAGGGCCGCTGGGGCGGCGACTCGGCGAGCGTCACGTGGGTCCGGCCCGAGCTCGTGATCCGCGCCGAGCTCGGCGGCTGGACGCGCGACGGCATCGTCCGCCAGACCGCGTACAAGGGCATCGAGCCGGGCCGCGACCCGACGACCGTCGATCCGCGAGGACGCCGGTCGCCACGACCAGCCGCGGTCCGTGCCGCCGAGGCGGAGACGCCCGCGAGACCGAGCCGGAGTCGCGGCCGACGATGCGCCGATGCCGAAGCACCGACCGAAGACGCATCGAAGGCCGAAGGCGGCCGGCACGGCCGAAGGCCGCCGCGGCCGAGCGCCGACCGACGTCCCCGACGACTGGCGCGTCACCGACGACGAGCTCGCGGCGCTCGATGCGCTCGGCAAGGAAGGCGTCTGGCAGGTCGGCGGCGACGAGCTCAAGCTGACCAACCTCGACAAGCCGCTGTTCGAGCCGCGCGAGCCCGACGGCGGCGGCCCGATCACCAAGCGCGAGCTGATCCGCTACTTCGCCCGGATCGCGCCGACGATGCTGCCGCACCTCGACGGACCGGCCGCTCAACCTGCAGCGCTTCCCGAACGGCGCCGGCGCGCCCGGGCTTCTGGCAGAAGGACATCCCCGAGACCGCGCCGAAGTGGCTGACCCGCTGGCACGAGACCGGCGTCGACGGCCGGACCGACCGCGACGCCAACGACCACCTCATCGCCGACCGCGCCGCGACCCTGTGCTGGCTCGGCAACCAGGCGAGCTTCGAGATCCACGCCTGGACCGGGCGCCTGCCCGACCCGTGGCAGCCGACCTTCGCCTACATCGACATCGACCCCGGCGAGAAGACGACCTGGGAGGAGACCCTCGTCCTGGCCCGGCTCTACCGGACGGCGCTCGGGCACCTCGGCGTCCGCGGCTATCCCAAGACGACCGGCAAGCGCGGCATCCAGATCTGGATCCCGATCGTGCCGAAGTACGCGTTCGACGAGACGAGCGCCTGGGTCGAGCGCGTCTCGACGCGCCGTCGGCTCGACCGTCCCGGACCTCGTCTCGTGGGAGTGGGCGAAGGCGGCCCGCAAGGGCCGGGCCCGCCTCGACTACACCCAGAACGCGTAGCATCAAGACCCTGGTCGCGCCGTACTCCGTCCGGCCGGCGGCCGGGCGCCCCGGTCTCCGCGCCGATCGCCTGGGACGAGCTGGACGACCCGGACCTGCGCCCCGACCGCTGGACGATCCGGACGATCGTCGAGCGCGTGGCCGAAGGTCGGCGACCTGTTCGCGGCGGCCCAGACCGACGCCCAGGAGCTGCCCGCCGGTCTGAGCGCGCGCGCACGTCCGACGGACGCCGCGTGGCAGGATTCGCCGATGACTGACGACGACCGATCCGCCTGCGCCAGCCCGCACCGACGAGACGCTCGCGAGCCTTCTTCGCGCCGACTCGCGACGGCCTTCGCCGAAGGATTCAGCGACGCCGAGATCGAGCACGAGCGCCGGTTGCTGGAGCTCGACCGGCTCATCGGCGCCGTCGATGGCGAGACGCTGGGTCGGCGACCGGCGGCGCCTACTCGTTCCGGCTGACCGTGCCGGGCGGCGAGGTCGGCGCGGCCGGGATCACGCTGATCGGCGTCGCTGCCGAGCCATCGGCGGCGCGGGATCCTGCGCCTGATGATGACGCTGGCTGTTCGACCAGGCGCGCGAGCGCGGCGAGCCGGTCGCGGTCCTGTGGGCGTCCGAGAGCGGCGATCTACCAGCGGTTCGGGTACGGCATCGGGACGCTCCAGAGCCGAGTTCGACATCGAGCGGACGCGGATCGTCTTCGCGCGGCCGGTGCGAGTCGCTGGGTCGGGTCCGGCTGGTCGAACGCGACGAGGCGGTCGAGCTCTTCCCGCCGATCTACGAGGCGCGTCCGCGCCGGACGCCCGGGCTCGCTGACCCGGAGCGACGCGCAAGTGGCGGACTCGAGCTGCTCGACGACGCCGAGTGGATGCGCCGCGGGAACGGGACGAAGTTCCGCGCGGTGCTGGAGGTCGACGGCGAGCCGCGCGGCTACGCGATCTATCGCATCAAGGCCGACTGGGACGACCGCGGGCCCGAAGAACGTCGCTGACGGTCCTGGAGCTCGATCGGCCTCGACGCCGCGGCCGAGCAGCGCGCTCTGGCAGTGGGTGTTCAGCATCGACCTGGTCGGCCTCGTCAAGCGCGTGGCGCGGCCCGATGCCGCACCCGTTGCAGCTCGAGCTGGTACCGAGCCGCGCCGGCTCGGCGTCAGCGTCGCGCGATGGCGATGTGGCTGCGGATCATCGACCTGCCCGCCGCGCTCGAGGCGCCGGTCGTACCGCGGGCCGGGCAGCCTCGTCTTCGAGGTGACCGACGACTTCTGCCCGTGGAACGCCGGTCTGTGGCAGCTCACCGTCCCGACCGAGGACGGCGTCGCAACGGTGACCGGCACGACGCGCGGCGCCGGACCTGTCGATGGACATCCGGGACGTGGCGGCGGTCTACCTCGGCGCGTTCCGGTTCGCCGACCTGGCCGGGCGCCGGTCGAGTGCGCGAGTGCCGCCCGGGGCGCTCGCCGCGGCCGACGCGCTGTTCACGACGCCGTCGGCGCCGTGGAACTCAACGATGTTCTAGCTTGAGCGCTCACCTCGAAAGATCATCGGACTAGGAGCTCGAAACGGCCCATGGGTGACCCAATAGAGCTGACTGAACTGAACCTTCGGATCTCAGCCGAGTATCGGCACCATCACTCGGACCTTGTCCTGGCTAGGTATCCGGAGATTGAGTCGGAGGTGCGTTCACTCGTGTCCGGCACGCATGCCGTGGTCGCATCGTCGCGAACTCGGAGTGGAGTTTCGCGCGAAGGCCTCACTGCGACATCTCTAAACGAGAGTCTCAAGGGTGCGTTCGTCGAAGCGGGACGATGGGGGTTCGAAGCCACGGTCGAAGACGGCATCATCTTTGACTCGACATCCCTCGCAACTTCGCGTGAGGGTTTCGACCTCGCGCGATACGACATCTCGTCCAACCTGGCCGGATTGTGGTCTTTGTGTTTTGGTCGACGTCCCGTGAGCGATGGTCGTCCGTATGGGACCGAGAGACCGGCCGACGGAGTCAATGGACTAACGCGGCGCGGGTCACGATGGAGCAAGGTATTCCCGGCCAAGACCTCGTCCTCGCAAGGACCTCGCCCACGATCTTCGGAGACGTCCAGTTTGGCAACTGGGCACTCGCATACCGCGATCTCATGCGGCTCCTCGACGCGGATGTGCAGATCGACGTCGATTGTTCGTCTATGTCACTGGCGATACCGGCCTCACGGACCTCCTATCGGATGGCATCGTGACCTTCGGAGGATCCGTCGCCATTCTTCAGCGGTTCTCGAAGCTGGTCAAAGTTCCATCTGGGTCCTGGGCCTCAGCCGCAACTAGCGGGTCGAGATGACCATGTCGACCCTTTCGACGGAGCTCCGAAGGCGACTTCGAACATCGCACTCCCAGATTTCGAGCACGGCCCAGCCGGCAGCCTCGAGGTCGCGCGCTTTCGGGCATCACGTTCCCGGTTGAGCTCGAACTTGCGGGCCCAGAACTCGGCATTCGACTTCGGCAGGTTCGGGTAACAGCGCGGGCAGTGATGCCAGTAGCAGCCGTGGACGAAGATCGCGACCTTGCGCCCCGGGTAGGCGATGTCAGGTCGGCCCGGGGCCTTGCGCCAATTGATGCGATACCCGCCTAGCCGTGCGTCACGCAGCGCCCGACGCAGGGTCAACTCGGGGCCTGTGTCGCGGGCGCGGTTCGCCCGCATGACGTTGCGAACGGCCGGACTCGATGGGGGCGGATTTGGCAGTTGCCGTCCGGCCACTGAGCGCTAGGAGGCCGCTGCGCGCTCCGCCGGCGCGGTCGGGACGGCGATTTCGCTGGATCAGCTCGTGCGCTACGCGTTCGACGAGCCCGACCACCAGGGCATTGCCCATCATGAAAGCGCGCTTGCCGTCGGACATCCCGGCGGTCCAGTCGCCCGGGAACCCGTTGAGTCGCTCAAGTTCGCGTGGCGTCAGCCGCCGGAAGCGGCCGTCCTCTGTCTGGATCAGGTGTTTGAACCGGGACGGCGTCGCACCGCCTTCGCCAGTCAGGATGGTCCGTGAGGCTCGGTCGGTCGGGTCGGGGAACGGGATGGGCCCCTCGTCGTAGGTGTATTCGAGACCAGTGGATCGGCTGATTCGTGTAAGGCTCTTGGCGCCCTTCAGGAACTGCCACTTCGCCAGATCAGCGTTATCAACGAAGAACTGTTCGGGGACGTCCTCCGTCGCTTCGAGGATGTCCGCCGAGACTTGGCGACGACCGGCGTAGGCGGGCTCGACCTCAGTGGTCCAGACGGCCGCCCCGAGACCGTCGGGCCGGATGCGCATGAGCGCCGGCATTCCCGAACGGCGTCTTCGCGCGCCCAGACCGAACTTCGTCGCTGACACGCTTGATGTCCGGGTCCAGACCGATCGGCACCCAGTCGAATGGTCCCGCGCGATCGAGCGGGCAGGGCGCGAGCCAAGACACCCGTGCTCAACAGCTGGTCTCGCGGGCTCTCGTCGTGCCTGCCGAGTCGGCCGATGATGAAGACGCGGCGGCGCTTCTGGGGGAACCCGTACTCGGCGGCATTGGCGACGCGCCATTCGACTTCATATCCGAGGTCGGCGAGCGACGCGAGCATCACCGCGAAATCGCGGCCGCGCTGACCAGTCGGCGACTTGATGAGGCGGTCGACATTCTCGAGGAACAAATGCCGGATGGGTCGACCGGCTGCGAGCTTCAGGCGAAGCAGTCGGTGAATCTCCCACCAGAGGACGCCCTTTTTGCCCACGAGGCCGTGCGCCTGACGAAGTGTGCGGGCGACCGAGTAGTCCTGGCACGGAAAGCCGCCCACGAGCAAGTCGACATCTGGGACGACGGGATGACCGCGACCGCCGGGTTGCGCCTCGTACCTATCGAGGACGACTGCGATGTCCTCGTTGGATGCGACGTGCTCGATCAGCCCAAAGTCGGAGCCTTGTCTGGGCTCGGCCTCGAGGTCGCGTCCGTAGCGTTGGAAGTCGCCGTTGCTGACATGCCGTTCGTACGCATCGAATGCATGCTGGGCCTTGGTTGCCGGCTCCCACTGGTTGCTCCAGACCACGTCGAAACCTGCGCGGTCGAGTGCCAGATGGAAGCCTCCGACGCCCGCGAACAGCTCCGCGGCGGCGGGTCGGCGACCGGTCTCACCCTCGGTCGCGGCGTCGTATTCGGTCATGGGAATCCTTCGCGGCAATGCGGCGGGGGAGACAGCTCGATCATACCCGCTCTGGCCCGCGCGATCAACCTGGACCCGCGACGTGTCAGGTTGTGTGGCGCGAACTAACCCGCGTTGAAGACGTCCAGGACATCCTCGCCGGTCGATTGCGAGAGGCCTGGGGCCGCGATCGTGATGACGACGTTGTCGCCGTTGGGGTGGTTCGGGTCGTAGACCTTCAGGTGGCGCGTCGTGCCATCGTCGTCGTACGCGTAGCCCAGGACCTGGTGGTTCGAGGTCAGCTTGAACGGGTTCCACGACGACTTGCGGATGAGCCCGATGATCGGCAGGTTGCCGGCGTCGATCGTGCTCGTGATCTTCGCCCAGTCGTGGTCGACCGCCCGGCGGCCGGGCTTGCCGCCCACGAACGCCGACAGCCAGTAGAACCGCAACGGCACGCTCAGCCAGTAGAGCGACTGCACCTGGTTCCGCACGATCGCCTTGAACAGCGGCGAGCCGTTCGCCGGCGGCGACGTGTCCGGCGGGATCGCGCGCTTCTTCGCGAACGAGTCGCGCACGTACCAGCTCATCCCGCCGCAGAGGCCCGAGCTCGCGTCGCCGACGCCGACCCAGCGCGGGTCGAGGGGCCCGAGCTTGACCGTCGGTCCGGGCGGGAAGCTGTTCGAGAAGTGAAGTCCGGAGGTACTCGGCTGAAAGCCAGCCACGGCGTTCGCACTCATGGCCGAAATCCTACGCCGATGTCATCACCGCGGCGTCAGACTCACCTCGCGGAGCGGCGAGGTGCGTGGCAGACTCGAACCGTGAAACGGACGTTCCGCCAGGTCGACGTGTTCGCGGATGAGCCCTACTTCGGCAACCCCGTCGCGGTCGTCCATGATGCGACCGGGATCGACGACGCAGCCCTCCACCAGTTCGCCTCCTGGACGAACCTGTCGGAAACGACGTTCCTCCTGCCGCCGACCTCGGATCAAGCCGACTACCGGGTCCGGATCTTCACTCCAGGCCCGGAGTTGCCATTCGCTGGTCACCCGACGCTCGGAACCTGCCACGCTTGGCTCGAGGCCGGTGGTGTTCCACGCGACCCGACGTTGATCGTGCAGGAATGCGGGGCGGGGCTGGTGCGAATCCGGCGAACCGCGGACGGACTCGCATTCGCGGCTCCGCCGCTCATTCGCGACGGGCCGGTCGAGGAGGCCGTGGTCGTCACGATCGCCGAGGCTCTCCGGATTTCACGCGACTCGATCGTCGACGCCCAGTGGGCGGACAACGGCCCGGGCTGGGTCGCCATCCTCCTGGCATCAGCAGACGAGGTCCTGGCGTTGAAGCCGGCCTTCATCGACATGGACGTCGGAGTCGTTGGGCCCTATCCAGCCGGTGGGCCGGCGGCGTTCGAGGTCCGGGCGTTCTTCCCGGCCAACGGAGCAACGGTGGAGGACCCAGTGACCGGCAGTCTCAACGCGTCGCTCGCGGGCTGGCTCCTGCGGACAGGCCGGGCGAACTCACCCTACATCGCAAGCCAGGGAACCGCGTTGGGCCGGCGTGGGCGCGTTCACATAAGCCAGGATCCCGACGGCACGATCTGGGTCGGCGGCGCGACGATCACGTGTATCCGAGGCGAGGTCGAGATCTGACATCCGGCCCTGCGAGGGCGCACTACGACGCGTCGGCGGCCTCGAGGTCGAGGAGGAGCTGCGCCAGCTCGAGCGCGTTCGTCGCGCCGTAGTTCGCGTAGCAGTTGTTGAACAGGACGTGCGTGTCCTTCGCCTGGCCCGCCGTCTCCTGCACGCGCGGCGCCCACTCCTCGAGCTCGTCGCGGTCGTACAGGTACCGGAACCGCTCGACCGCCTGGATGCCCTTCGCCTCCCAGGTCTCGGTGCGCCGACCATGGAATCGCACGATCGCGAGATCCGGCGAGGTAGCCGCGACGACCGCCGGCACGCTCGACTTGAAGCCCTGCGGCTCGTCGACGATGACCATCGGGATCTGGCGGTCGCCGAGGAACTTGAGGGTCCGCTCGATGTTCTTTTCGTTGAACCAGGAGGCACTCCGGAACTCGACCGCGCCGGTCATGCCGGCTTCGCGCAGGCGCCCGGTCGCCTCCTCGATCTGGTCGCGGTTCTCCGATGAGGTGAAGAACCAGCGCGGGTACTGGAGCAGGATCGAGCCGAGCTGGCCCGCTTCCTTCAGCGGCTCGAGCGCGTCGGCGAACCACGCCCACACGTCGTCGCGCAGGGCATCAGGCAGGTCCTTGGCGTAGATGCGCGGCTTGGCCGCGATGTCCTCGGGCAGCGCGGCCCGCAGGTCCTTCGGCAGGCGCTTGGTCTCAGTCGGCTGGCCGGTCATGAGCGCATGCGCCTTGATGTCGAAGGTGAAATCGGGCGGCGTGCGGGCGACCCACAGCTCGGCTGTCCGTCGGGCGGGCAGGGCGTAGTAGGTCGAGTCGACCTCGACGAGCGGGAACCGGCTCGCGTAGTAGGCGAGTCGCTCCTCCGCCGAATCGGCGCCCTCGGGATAGAAGACGCCGGCGGCGGTCATCGTCGGGTCGGTCCACGACGCGGTCCCGATCCGGACGACGCCCGTGTCCGCGGCGCCGGCTCCGAGATGGATCGGCTCCGCAGCGACGTCTTGCGGGAGGTCCTTGACCCGCGCGGAACTGCGATCCGAACCGGGGTCGTGGGCGTTGTCGGTCATGCGGGCATGGTAGGCCGCGACCATGCCGGAGGGTGTCGTGAACCCCCGGTTCGCCCTTACGGAACGACGGCGACCCGGACGATGGTCGGCTCGACGCCCGCGGCGATCAGCGATCCGTGGTCGGGGGTGATGACGTCGAGGACGAGGAGGTAGTCACCCGGAGCGGCCGGCACGGAGATCGCGAGGACCGCATCGGTCGTGACGCGCGGCTCGAGGCCCGCCGGCAGCTTCACGCGTGCGCCCGCGGTCGCCGGTGACATCGTGCCGTCCGCGAGCGAGAGCCAGCGCCCGACGAGCGTCGCCGCTGCTCCGGGGTCGCCCGGGCCGCGGTCGTCGATCATCGGCCGGTGGCCCCAGGCGGTCTTGCCGAGGTTGACGACGCCGACCGGCAGTTCGACGTCACTTCCGGCGGTCAGGCTGATCGCCGGGGCGACGAGGATCGCGCCGTCGGGGTCGCCGGTGACCCGGACGACCAGGGTCGGGATCTCGGCCTGCGTCGCCGCGTCATACGCGACGCCATCGCCGTCGTGGAGCGTGATCGTCAGTCGGTAGCGACCGGACGCAGCCGGCAGGACCACCGGCATCGACAGGTATTTCGACCCGAGATTGAGCTTCGCGGGCGCGACCACGTCACCGAGACGCTCGGGCGTCACGAGTTGGAGGTCGGCGGCTGGCGGCGCCGGCTGGAGCGGCTCGGGGGTCGCGGTCGGCTCGGGCGTCGCGGTCGGGCCGGCCGGATCGCCCGGTGTCGTCGCCGCAGGTTCGGCGAGGAGCGGCAACGGGGGCGCCGATGTCTCGACCGGTGAGGGGGACGCCTCGACTCCGGGCATCGGCGGTTCGACCGGCACCTCGGTCACCGGGTCGGTCGGGACGAGCGGCGCGTCCAGCGGATCCCAGCGGACGCTGGCCTGGATCGACTTCGGCAGGTCACCGCGATCCTTGATCTTGAAACGGATCCGGAGCGTCGCCTTGCCGCCCGCCGCCGTCAGCCCCTTGAAGGTCGGGGTTCCGAGGCTGATCCCGGTCTCCAGCAGGTCCGGGGAGCCCGGCACGACCGCGTGGCCGCCCCCGCTCGCTGATCCGCGGGCGCCCGCGAGAACGTCCGCCGACGCGAGCCCCTCGCGCAGCACGATGGAGCGTTGGAAGCCGGACGACGCGTGCGCCGGATCCATCTGCGCGATGTAGCCCGGGCTGCGCTTGCTTTCGAACCCGAAGACATGGTCGTTCGCGCCGGGCGCCGTGCGCCAGATCGCGTCGATGGACCGGTTCCCGCCGAGGACCGACTTGACGTACCCCGCAGGCGCGTCCATCGCCTCGGCGATGACGGCGGCCGCGCCGGCCTCGATGAACCCCGCGGCGAAGTTGTCGACCCGCTGCTTTGCCTGGTCGAGTGTGCCCTCGGGCAGTTGCGGCTCGGAGTTCCCGCTCGCGTAGCACAGGTGATGGAGCAGGACGACCGCGTTCTTCGCGAGGTTGATCGAGGCCGCGATCCGGCTCTCCCCGAAGTACTGATGGGTGGCGTCGTTCCCACCGGCCCTCGGGTTGAGCCCGAAGCCGTTCTGCGTGGGTCCGTAGAGCGAATCGCGATACGGGCTCGGCCAGCCGTTGCCGTGGCCCATGTAGACCACCAGCGATGCGCCCTGGAGCGCGGCCTTGACCGCGGGCCACGTTGCGTTGGGGGAGTAGACCTCGGTGACGTCCGGCGTGTACCTCCGGGCCACGGCGGCCGCGGCGCGCGCCTGGGCGCGATACCCATCGGTGGCTGCGCCGGCCGGCCCGACGATGATCACGACCTTGGGGACCGGGGAGGCTGCCGCCACGGGCGCGACCGCTCCCACCGACGCGAGGACGCCGGAGATGAGCAGCGCAGCGACGATCGAACCGAGCCTCCTCACGATCAGGAGTCTCCCCCATGCAGACAGGCGGTCAGCGTAGGCGTCGGCGGTCTCCACGACCATACTCCCGACGGCTTATCTGGGCGTTACAGCCGGTTCTTGGTGCCCGCCGGCACCGAAAACCGCCGGAACCGTCGCATCCCGTCACCAGACGAGTGGTGTGCAGGCCGATGGGACCTTTGGATGCCGGGCCTCGGCCGGCGACATGGCTCGGGCCGTACCATCCGTCCATGCCCAACCGCCTAGCCGGCGAGACCAGCCCGTACCTGCTCCAGCACGCCAACAACCCGGTCGACTGGTTCCCGTGGGGCCCCGACGCTCTCGCTCGCGCTGCGCTGCTCGACCGGCCGATCTTCCTCTCGATCGGCTACGCCGCATGCCACTGGTGCCACGTCATGGAGCGCGAGTCGTTCGAGCACGAGGCGACGGCGCGCTACCTCAACGACCACTTCATCGCGATCAAGGTGGACCGCGAGGAGCGGCCCGATCTCGACCAGCTGTACATGGGCGCGGTCCAGGCGATGACCGGTGGCGGCGGCTGGCCGATGTCGGTCTTCCTGACCCCCGACGGCCGGCCGTTCTACGGCGGAACGTACTTCCCGGACGAGCCGCGCCACGGGATGCCGTCGTTCCGCCAGGTCCTCGAGGGGGTCGCCCGCACATGGCGCGATCAACGCGCCGAGGTCGAGGGCGCCGGGACGCGCCTGGTCGGGGCGCTCGTCGACCAGCAACGGCTCGAGGCCGGGACGGACGACCCCACGCCCGAGCTGCTCGAGACCGTCGCGAGCGCGCTCATGCAGTCGTTCGACGCGCGCAACGGGAGCTGGGGCGGCGCCCCGAAGTTCCCGCAGCCGATGACGATCGAATACCTGCTGCGCCGTCAGGCGGGCGGCGACCCCAGGTTCGATGCCGTCGTGCGCTTCACGCTCGACAAGATGGCCGACGGCGGGATCCACGACCAGCTGGGCGGCGGCTTCCACCGCTACTCGACCGACCCGGTGTGGCTCGTGCCGCACTTCGAGCAGATGCTCTACGACAACGCGCAGCTGGCGCGGGTCTACCTCCACGCCTGGGCGTCGACCGGCGAGACCCGCTATCGCGATGTCGCGACCGGGACCCTCGACTACATGATCCGGGAGCTCACGACCGACGACGGCGCCTTCGCGGCGAGCCAGGACGCCGACACCGAAGGCGTCGAGGGCCTGACGTTCGTCTGGTCAGCGGCCGAGATCCGCGAGGTCCTCGGCGACGACGCCGAGCCGTTCATGGCGGCGTACGGCGTGACCGAGGAGGGCAACTGGGAGGGCCGCACGATCCTGTCGCGGGTCTGGCCGGAGATCCACACGCCGCCGCCGTCGCGCGAGGACGCCGCGTTCGAGGCCGGTCTGGCCGAGTCACGCGCCAAGCTGCTTGCGCGCCGGTCGACCCGCCCGCAGCCGGCCCGCGACGACAAGGCGCTCGCGGCCTGGAACGGGCTGGCGATCGCCGCCTTCGCCGACGCGGCGCGACTCATTCGGCGAGACGATCCCGAGGCCTCCGAACGGTATCGGGCGGCGGCGGTCCAGGCGGCCGAAACGATCATCGCCGGCCTCCTCTCGGCCGATGGCGCGCTCGCGCGATCGTGGAAGGATGGCCGTGCGACCGGCCAGGGCGTCCTCGAGGACTACTCGGACCTCGCTGACGGCCTGCTCGCGCTCTACGAGGCGACCTTCGACGAGCGATGGTTCACGACCGCCCGTCGGGCTGATGGACCGGGTGCTCGCGCGGTTCGCCGACCCGGCCGGCGGGTTCTTCGACACCGCCGATGACCACGAGCGTCTGGTGGCCCGACCCAAGGACCTCCAGGACAACGCGGTCCCGTCCGGGAATTCGGTCGCGGCGCTGGTCCTGCTCCGCCTTGCCGCCTGGACCGGCGAAGGCCGGTACCGCGATGCGGCCGAGCGAGCGCTGCGGACCGTGGTCCCGTTCGTCGACCGCTATCCGACCGGTTTCGCGCAGTGGCTGTCGGCGATGGACCTGGCTCTGTCGCCCGCCGTCGAGGTCGCGATCGTCGGCGAGCCAGACGACACCGCGACGCGGGCGCTCCTCGGGGTCGTCGAGACTGGCTTCCGCCCGCACCAGGTCGTCGCCGTGAGCGCGGATCCGGCCGGGAGCGTCATCCCGTTGCTTGCGAACCGGGTCGCCATCGACGGCCGACCCACCGCCTATGTCTGTCGCGGCTTCGTCTGCCGCCTCCCCGTCACCGACGTCGACGCATTCCGCGAGCAGCTCGACGCCGGCGGTGGCTGAC
The DNA here is from genome assembly GCA_963704775.1 of uncultured Chloroflexia bacterium. GTDB lineage: Bacteria > Chloroflexota > Limnocylindria > Limnocylindrales > CSP1-4 > SPCO01. The sequence continues at coordinate 2,112,726 of CAVPHR010000001.1, forward strand.
CCCGTCGAGTCCCGACCGGCGGCGACCGTCGTCCTGATGCGCCCCGGACGGCATGGCCAGGAGGTCCTGCTGGGCCGGCGGCCGGCGTCCATGTCGTTCGCGCCCGATGTCCACGTCTTTCCTGGCGGCCGGGTCGACCCGACCGATGCCCACCCGAGCCTGGTCGCCCGGTCCGTGGTCTCGCCGGAGGCGGCGGCAGCGGCCCTCGGTGGAGACCTGCCGCCGACCCAGGCCATCGCTGCATACGTCGCGGCGATCCGCGAGTCGTTCGAGGAGGCCGGCGTCCTGCTCGCGGACGTGGGACCGGGCTCGTCGCCTGGTGCGCTCGGGGCCGCGCGGGCGGCCCTGGTCGGTGGCGAGATCGGGTTCCAGGCGCTGGCCGCCCAACTCGACTTGACGCTCCGGACCGACTGGCTCGTGCCGATCTCGCGCTGGGTGACGCCGCCATCGATGCCGCGCCGGTTCGACGCCCGGTTCTTCGCGGCCGAGCTGCCCGACGGCGCGAAGGCGTCGCTCGAAGGCGACGAGGTCGTGGAGCACGTCTGGCGTCGCCCGGCCGATGCGCTCGATGCGATGGCGGCCGGCGAGTTCGCGATGTGGCTGCCGACGAGCGCGACGCTCCAGCATCTCGAGCACGTCGGGGACTTCGACGACGTCCGGACGCGGCTGGCGCAGGGCCCGCTCGGCTCGGTCGAGGTCGCCGAGGCGGCCGAGGGCGTGGTCCGGATCGGCATGCCGGCCGGTGGCGGCGTCGCCGGCCAGCCGGTCAACGCGTACCTCGTCGGTCGTCACTCGTTCGTGCTGGTCGATCCGGGCGACCCGACGGGCCCCGGGCTGGACCGGGCGATCGCGGAGGCGACGGCGCGCGGCGGCACGATCCGCGCGATCGCCCTGACCCACGTCGACCCCGATCACGCGGCGGGTGCCGAACTCCTCTCGATGGAGTTCGATGCCGAGGTGCTCGTCGGGCCCGGCGGGGGACAACGGCTGCCCTACGAAACCCGCGAGTTGGCCGATGGCGACGTGATCGACGTTGGCGATGTCGCGATGCGGGTGCTGACGACGCCCGGGCCGCGACCCGACCACGTGGCCTACATCGTCGGTGACGGCCAGGTCGTCCTCGCGGGCGACCTCGATGGCATCCGCGGCGCTCGCTCGATCCCGGGCCCGGGCGACGACGCGGCCTGGGCCGCCTCGAATGCACGACTGCTCGAGTCGGCGCCGACCGCCACCCGATTCGGAGGCCATCCGACCCCCGGTTGACGTGACTATAAACCGAGTTTATAGTGGCGCCCATGAGCGTCCCATATGCCCTCCTTGGCCTCCTCGAGCAGCAGCCTCGACACGGCTACGACCTGAAGCGGCTGTTCGACCGCTACTTCGCGCCGGACCGCCCGGTGGCGTTCGCCCAGGTCTACTCGACGCTGGGTCGTCTCGAGGAGAAGAGGACGGGTTCGGGTCGAGGCGGTCGAGCGCGCCGAGGGCCCCGACCGCCGCCGCTATGCGATCACGGACGAGGGGACCCGTGAACTCGAGCGCTGGCTTGAACGGCCGCTCGACGCGGAGCCGCACCTCCAGGCGTCGCTGTTCACGAAGGTCGTGCTCGCGATCCTGTCCGGGCGGCCGGTCGAGCCACTGGTCGATGCCGAGCGACACGCCCACCTCGAGCGGATGCGCGAGCTGACCGCGGTCCGCCGGACCGCGACGATGCCCATCGCGCTCCTCGCCGACTACGCCTTGTTCCACCTCGAAGCCGACCTGCGCTGGCTGGACCTCACGGCCGCCCGCGTCGACGAGCTTCGTTCCGAACCTGCTTGCCGTCCCGGAGGTCCCATGATCGCCGTCCGCCAGTTCCTGCCATCGAAGTCGTGGGCCGACCCGCACGCGGCGCTGCTCACCGGAACGGACCTGCGCAAGAGGTTCGGCGCAACCGAGGCGCTTCGCGGCCTCGACTTCGCCCTCGCGCCCGGCGAGATCGTCGCGATCATGGGCCCGAGCGGCTCGGGCAAGTCGACCCTGCTCCACTGCCTCGCCGGCATCATCGTCCCCGACGAGGGACTGGTGGCCTTCGCAGGGCCGGTCCGTCAACGCGATGGGCGACGCCGAGCGCAGCCGGCTTCGACGCACGGCCTTCGGGTTCGTCTTCCAGTTCGGCCAGCTCGTGCCGGAGCTCGCGGCGATCGAGAACGTCGCGCTCCCGCTGCTCCTCAACGGCGTCGGCCGCGGCCCAGGCCGAGGAGCAGGCCGCGGACTGGTTCCCGCGGCTCGGCCTCGACGGCCTCGAGCACCGACGCGCCGGCGAGATGTCGGGCGGCCAGGCGCAGCGCGTCGCGGTCGCTCGCGCCCTCGTGATCGAACCGGCCATCATGTTCGCCGACGAGCCGACGGGCTCGCTCGACAGCCTCGCGGGCGAGCACGTCATGGAGCTCCTGACGAGCGCCGCCATCGAGCAGGGGGCGGCCGTCGTCCTCGTCACGCATGAGGCCCGAGTGGCCGCCTATGCCCATCGCGAGGTCATCGTTCGCGACGGCCGGATGAGCGGGGCAGACCTCACGTGATCCGTCTCGGCCTCCGTCTCGCGCTGAGCCGGCGGTCGCGGCGCGATCGTCGGGCTCGCACTCACCGCGCTCGCGGTCGCGATCGGGACGGCGATCCTGCTCTTCGCGCTCTCGTTCCTGCCCGCACTCAACGACCGTGGCGAGCGCAGCGCGTGGCGAACCAACTTCCTGTTCTCGGACAGCGGCACCGCGGACGACGCGGCCTTGCTGATGACGACGGATGTACGACATGTACCAGGGTGAGCGACTGGCTACCGTCGTGCTCGCGCCGCTCGTCGACGACGCGCCGGTCCCGCCGGGCATCGATCGGCTCCCCGGTCCGGGCGAGGCGTCGTCTCCCCGGCGTTGGCGGCACGGATCGCCGCGGCGCCGCGCGACCAGCTCGGCGACCGGATCGGGACGGTCGTCGGGCACCATCGGGGATGCGGCGCTCCGCTCACCCGACGAGCTCGTCGCGGTCATCGGGATGACGCCGAGCGCCCTCTCGGAGCTCGGCACGGCCCCGGTGAAGGGGTTCGAGACGACATCCACCGACACCCGAGACTCCCCCGATCGCGATCCTACTGATCGTGCTCGCCGTCATCGGTGCGCTCGTGCCGGTGGCGGTCTTCGTCTCGACGGCGACGCGGCTGTCGGCGGCTCGGCGTGAGCAGCGACTCGCCGCGCTCCGACTGGTCGGCGCGACATCGCTCGCAGGTGACGCGGCTCGCAGCCGTCGAGGCGCTTCTCGCGTCAGTCCTCGGCGTCATCGTCGGGATCGGGCTGTTCTTCCTCTCGCGGCCGCTCGTGGCGAGGATGCCGCTCGACGAGGCGACGTGGTTCCCGGACGCGATCCTGCCGCCGCTCCTGCCCGCGACCCTGCTGCTGCTGGCGATTCCCGGTCGATCGGTGCGCTGGCTGCGGTCGTGGCACTCCGGCGAGTGGCCATCTCGCCGCTCGGCGTCCAGCGTCGTCAGACCCCGCCGATGCCCGGGATGCGTCCGCGCGGTGCCGCTCATCGTGTCAGTGGTCGTGCTGATCATCGCGATGGCGATCCTGCGCGGCAGCGTGTCGCAGAGCCTCTGGTCGATCGCCCTGGTCGGTGGCGCGTTCGGGGGCGTCATCCTCGGCATCGTCCTGATCGGGCCGTGGCTGACGTTCCTCGTCGGCCGCGCGCTCCATCGCGCTGCCGCGTCGGCGCATCGACGCTCCTGGCGTCCCGCCGCCTCACCGACGATCCGCGGGGCTCGTTCGGCTCGATCGCGGGCGTGATCATGGCCGTCTTCGTCGCGAGCGCCTTCTTCACGTTCGTCGGATATGCGAGGGGCCAGACGTTCGACCGGGCCGGGGTCCTCCACGCAGATCAGGTCTACGTCGAGATGCCCTACAACGAGGGGCCGCCATTCGCCGAGGTCCCGGCTCGGATCGCCGCGGTTCCGGGCGTGACGGCGGTCCTGCCGATCGTGACCGCGGAGATGCTCGAGACGGGACCGGCGACGGTGTGGGTCGCCCCATGCGCCGATGTCGCCCGGCAATTCGAGTTCTCGGCCGCCGACTGTGGCTCGTCGCCGATCCATCTGGTCGGGGGTATCTACAACCTCGCGCCCGGCGACTACCAGGTCATCCCGGATCGTGGTCGTCGAGCTCCCCTGACGCTGACCGTCGCGGATGGGGACGTGGCATTCGTCAAGGTCCCCAACGAGCGGGTCGCCAACCGCCTGCCCTTGTTCATCGTCGAACCGAGCGCCATCGGGGCATCCGGTCCGGCGCCGTCGCCGACCAAGTTCTATGTGGACACCGATGGCTCCGCGGCGACCGCGGAACGGGTCAGGACCGCCGTGATGGCGGACGTCCCGACCGCGTACGTCCGTCTCGCTGGTGAGGATCGTGAGTCGTCACGCATCTACGAGGAGTTCGGGCGGGTCGTCGGGCTCGGGCTGATCGGCCTCGCTGATCCTCGCCGGGTGCAGCCTGGCTGTCGCGGTGACGACCGGCATCCTCGAGCGACGCCGGCAGTTCGCCCTGCTGCGGAGCGCCGGGATGCCCGTGTCGCGGCTGCGGGCCCTCGTCCTGCTCCAGGCTGGTGCGCCGCTCGTGGCCGTCGCAGGGTTCAGTGCTGCGCTGGGGATCGCGATCGCGCAGGCCATCCTCCGGCTGGCCGACGCGACCGAGGTGGCGTTGCCCGACGCGTCCCTCCTGCTGACGCTCGTCGTGAGCCTGGCGAGTGCCATCGCACTCGTCGCTCTGATGCTGCCGCCGCTCGAGCGGCTGACCCGGCCCGACGCCGTTCGCATCGAGTAGCTGTCCCGTGCGACGTTCCATCCTCGTGGTCGTGGCGATCGCCTTGACCGCAGCCGCAGCCTGGACCCTGGTCGGGCCGGGCGGCGCGCTCAGCCGATCGGGCGCGGGGTTCGATGGGCCATTGCCGACGTGCCATCGCGCCGACGAGTTGACCTCGCATCGGACGCCCGACGACTGGCGGCTGACGCTGCTCGATCCCACCTTCGCCCTGGCGCCGTCCGACGTGCCGCCAGACCTGGTGGATGTGGCTGATGCCGGGGTCGCGGGTCGTGGCAAGATCCGGCGACTCGTCATCGCCGACCTCCGGGCGATGGATCGGGCGGCCCGGAAGGCCGGCTTCGAGTTCATCATCCGGTCCGCCTATCGCAGCTACGCCCAGCAGGTGGCGACGTTCGAGAGCCTCGAGCGGGCATACGGGAGCGACTACGCGCTCGCGTCCGCAGCTCGACCGGGTCATTCGGAGCACCAGCTCGGGACGGCGATCGACGTCGACGGCGGTGACACGTGGCTTGCGACCCACGCGTGGCGGTACGGATTCGTCGTGAGCTATCCGCCCGAGTGGAGCCCATCGGTGACCTGCTACAAGCCCGAGCCATGGCATCTTCGTTATGTGGGTCGAGAGGCCGCCGCGGCCGTCCACGACAGCGGGCTGAGCCTCCGCGAGTGGCTCTGGGACCAGCAGGACTGAGGCGCGCGAAGCCTGCGCCGAGCGACCGCGATCACCATTGACGCGGGTGGCGACATCGGCGGACGATGTGCGCATGGACGAACCGGTCGGCCACACCATCGACGGCACGCCGTGGGAAGAAGCGCGCCCACCGCATCTTCCTGATCCGCTGACCCGGGTCCCGGCGAGGTTGCCTCCTGCGTCGTGGGCTTTCGTCGTCCTCGCCGTCGCGACGGGGCTCGTCCAGACGCTCGATCGCGTCCTGCCGCTCTGGCCTGTCGCCGAGACCGACATCGGCCCCTATGTCCGGGCCATCCTCAGCGTGATCCTGTCGATCGTCCCGACGGTCGCCACCATCCTCTTCGGGGCCGCCCTCTTCGCCCGGCACCCACGTGCCTGGACGACGCATCGAGCCCTCGCTGTCGGACTGGTCCTGCTGGCCGTGGCGGAAGCCTTGCAGGTGATCTCCGGGCGGGTCGCCGAGCTCTTCCTGGTCGTGACGCCACCGGCGGACGGCCTGACATTCCTCACACCTGGGCTGATCGCGTACACGGTGATGACGACCTTGCTCGCCGCGCTCGGAACGGTCTACGTCGCTCGCGGGGTGCGAGCCGCACGCCGGCACGCGGATCCGGAGGGTGGCTCCCGATGGGCCACCACGATCGCGCTCGTCGCGACCCTTCTCGCCGGGTCGTCGATCTTCGGCGGCATCGTCACGATCGTGCGGCTCTCAGCTGACGGGGGCGACGTGAACTTCGGGTACAACATCGCGATCCTGGCTGTCAGCTGGCTGACCCTCGCGGCGCAGGCCTACCTCGCCGTCGTGATGTTTTCAGGCATGGCGGCGGGCGAGGAGCCGACCCGGGCCTGGGGCCTCGGTACCCTCGGTGCCTGGTTGGTCCTCGTCGGATCCGCCAGCGGCGCCATCGCGAGCACCGCGCTCTACTTCGTCGCGACAACGCTTACAGACTTCACGATCTGGTCGTGGGTCGCTCTGGTCTGGACGACGATCTCCGTGGTCGGCTACGTCCTGCTGCTGGCCGCCTTCGCGCGCGGGCTCCCGTCGGCCCCCGAGGAGGACCGGCCGGCGACCGTCGGGTGACCGCCTAGGCCCGATCGACCGGGAGCGCCGCCGAGAGGTTGCGCAGGAAGTTGAGGCCCTCGTCGACCTCCTCGGTCGGGGCATATGGACCCGGCATCAGGAAGCACGGACGGCCGGCCATCGCCACGCCCGCCAGGTGGCCCCAGCGCTCCTCGAGCTGCCGACCCGCCGAGATCGAGGCTGCGCGCTTGTAGATGTAGACGACGGCAGCCGGCCGCCACAGCGCGATCTTCTGCCAGAGCGGGCCGACGCCGGTCGTGAGGTCCGCGTCGCTCGCCGTGTCGCGCGGCGTCGGGCGCTTGATCAGGTCGGTGATGCCGTGGCCGGCCTTCACGAGCGCGTCGTCGGCGTCCTCGACCGGCGTCCCGGGCGGCAGGATGCCCGCGAGCATCAGCCGGCGCCAGAAGGTCTGACCCAGGCGGCCCTGGTGGTAGTGCCCGGCCTCCACGCTCACCGGTGACGGGTTGAGGCCGACGAACAGCAGGCGATCGCGAAGCGGCGGCAGGTCGGCGAGGGTCTCGGTCGACAGACCGTCGATCGTGACGGTCGTCCGATGCGAGCCGGGGCCGGGGCGGAGCGTGAGGGCGGCGATCTCGTCGGGGATCACGCGGTCTCCAGGGCCAGGGGTCGGGTCGCCTCGGTCAGGCGGGTCGGTCGGGCGTGGTGCCCTCGGCGGGCGGGGTCGGCTCGCCGTCGACGCGTGCCTGGATCTCGGCCTGGGCCGAGACCGCCTCGGCCTTTGCCTCCTTCACGCCCCGTCCGAGGGCCTCGCCCAGCTTCGGCAGATTCTTGGGGCCGCGCCAGAAGACGACGACCACGAGGATCACGATGAGGATGAGGAGCAGGTCAGGCATTCGAGGATGGTACTCCCCGAAGGGCGAGCGGGATCACGAGGCGCAGGGAGGTGTGGGTCGGCGAGAACGAGGCGACCTTGTTGTCGACCAGCCCGGATGCCTTCGCAGCCCCGATGACATCGACGTCGCGCAGGGTCGCGGCCTTGCCCTTGCGCGACACGACCCAGATCGCGCCGTTCGGCCGGATCCGGCCGGCCAGGTCTGGGAGGACCGCCAGCTGCGCCATCGAATCGGCGCCGAGCAGGACGACGTCCGTGTCCGGTTCGGGCCAGCCCTCCGTGATGTCGGAGGTGCGACCGGCGAGCAGCGGACGGATGTCCTCGTCCTCGATGTCGATGAGCGCGACCCGCATCCCGGGCCGGATCCCGAGCTTGTCGAGGAGGGGCGTGGTGTAGACCCGTTCCATCGCGGCTATCGTGCCACGCATGCTGCTCGTCTACGGACCCCGCTCGCTGACCTACGACTTCGGGCCGGGCCACCCGCTGACGCCGAGACGCTTCGGGCCATCGATCGACCTCTTGACATCGCTGGGGGCCCTGCCGGGCCTGACCCCGGAGCCGGCGTCCGACGAGGAGCTCGCGTGGTGCCATGACCCCCGCTACATCGAGGTCGTTCGCCGGTTCTCGGATGCGCCGTTCGGGGGTCCGCTCGCGGGAATCGGCGAGGGCGACGATCCGGCGTTCCTCGGCATGCATGACGCCGCCGCGGCAGTCGCCGGGGGGTCGATCCGCGCGATCGAGGCGGTCATGCGCGGCGACGTCGACCACGCCTTCCACCCGGGCGGCGGCCTCCACCACGCGATGCCGGTCCGCGCGTCGGGGTTCTGCATCTATGACGATCCGGCCCTGGCCATCGCCCGGGCGCGCCGTGACGGCCTTCGCGTCCTGTACATCGATCTCGACGTCCACCACGGTGACGGTGTCCAGGCGATCTTCTACGACGACCCGGGCGTGCTGACGGTCTCGATCCACGAATCCGGCCTGTACCTGTTCCCGGGCAGCGGCTTCGTCGACGAGGTCGGGGAGGGCGAGGCGGCCGGGACGTCGGTCAACATCCCGATGGAGCCGATGACCGGCGAGGGCGCGTGGCTCGACGCCGTGCGCACGCTGCTCCCCGAGCTGGCCGCCGCGTTCGGCCCGGACATCGTGGTCAGCCAGCACGGTGCCGATTCGCATGCGTGGGACCCGCTCGCGCACCTGCGGGTGACGACGACCGCGATGGGCGAGGCGGCCCGTCTGGTCGATGCCATCGCGCATCGGCACGCCGGCGGCCGATGGCTCGCCACGGGCGGCGGCGGCTACGACGCCTATCGCGTCGTGCCACGGTCCTGGAGCCTCATCTGGCTCGCGGGCGCGCATCGCGAGGTTCCATCGGCCACGCCGGCCGACTGGCGCGACCGCTGGGCTGCCGAGGGCGCGCGCTACGGCCAGTCGCCGCCGCCCGAGACGTTCATCGATCCGCCGAACGCGGGCATCCCGATCGACGCGACGCAGGCCGCCGCGGAGGCGAGATCGCGGGAGACGACCGGCCTCGTCCGGGAGCTGATGGTCCCGCGATTGCTGCGCGAGGCCCGCGAGCGCGGCTGGTGGGACCCGGAGGCGACGCCGGCGTCGCGCGACGACGAACCCGAGACGGGCGCCGGAGAGCCCGCGGTCGTGCCCTCGCTCGACGCGGCGGCCTGGGCCGCCTGCACCCTGGCGCCGCGGGTCGTCGCGCCGTTCGATGCGGATGCCGGGCACGGGCTGATCGCCGCGGCGATCGAGGACGGGGCGATCGTCTCGGCCGCGCTGGTCGGCACGCGCGTCGTCGGCTTGGCGGTCGCGGGCCCCGTATCCGACAGCGGCCATCGCGACCTGCTGGCGCTCGGCGTCGCGCCGGGTCATCGGCGATCCGGGTTGGCCGGCGCGCTCCTCGCCGTCAGCCCTGCGGACTACGCGGAGGTCACGCTCGCGGAACGCGACCCGGTCGAGCCGATCGACCGGACGACGCGGGCGGACATCGCCCGACGCCTGCTGGAGCGCGCCGGGTTCAGCGTGTCCGCCGTCGACGGCCCGCTCCGCGCCATCGACCCGCTCACGATCCGGGCGGCCCGCTGATGACGAGCGACGGGCGCCCGGCCACGTCCGACCTGCCGGCACGCGACATCGTCGACGTCCGGTTGAGCGCGGCGATCGCGGCGGGCGGCTGCCCGATCTGCGTCGTCCGCGCCCGGTCGGAGCGCTCGATGATGGATTCGATCATCGCCCAGCATGTGCTCGACATCGGGTTCCGCGCCGAGCTGGAGCGCACCCAGGGATTCTGCCGGCGCCACGTCCGCGAGCTGATCCTCGCCGACCGACGCGGTCCCGGTGGCACGCTCGGCTCGTCGATCCTGTACGGCGCGATGCTCGAGCGCCGGCTCGAGGTGATCCGCGCTGCGCTCGGTGCGAGGGGACGCTGGCTCCGCGTCCGCTTGCGGGTCGCCCGAAAGCGTCCGCCGTGCGTGGCCTGCGCTCAGGGACAGACCGCGGTCGAGACCGCCCTCGCGCGGTCGGCTGAACGAAGTCACGATGCGGAATGGGCGAACGCGCTCGCCACCGCGGCGTTCTGCCTCGACGACTTCCTCGAGCTGTGGAGCGTTGCCGGCGATGCGGACGCGTTCCGGCCGGTGGCCGAGGGCCAGGTCGCCCGGATGCGCGACCTGCACCAGCGGCTCGACGGCTTCGTCGACCACTCGAGTCATGATCGCCGCCACCTCCTCACCGACCTCGAGTTGACCGCGACCGACGAGGCGGCCGACCTGCTCGGTGGCGTCCGACAGGACAAGGCTCCGCCCCCAGGCTGATCGATTCCGGCTATTCCCAGGGCAACCCGGGCGTCGCTTCCGGTCCAAGGATTTCCCGGATCGTCATGTCGTATTGCGTGAACGGGCGGTCCGCATCGCGGTGGATCACCGACAGCCCGAGGTTGGCCGAGCCGAGGCGCCATGATCGATGACTCGGGCTGCCCGATGGGCCGATCGCCCAGCCCTGCTGCCGTAGCTCCTCATCGTAGAAGGCGAATACCTCATCGACGGACGCGAATGTGCGGTAGTGGCGACCGATCGTTGCTGCGTGGACGATCGACGATGCCGTGATGCGTCCTTCCTCGGTCGGGTCCCTGCTGACCGTCGAGCCGGGGTAGGCAAGGTCCACCGCTGGCAACGCGAGCAGAGCGGTAAGCGGTCCCGGATCGAGTCCCAGGTTCGTCTCGTCGACGCGTGCGGTGTACGAGGATGCGGCCGGATCGGTCGTCGGCGCGAACAAGAGGCTCAGGAGCGCGAAACCCTTGTGCCATCGCGGGGTGAGGTGACGCCGGTTCTCCCGGTCGGTCTCAGAGAAGTCGTCGCGAACCCAGCCCGTCGCGGCGAGCTGACCGTCATACCAGACGGTCACCGCGTCAACGGATGCTGGCGCCGAATACCGATGCTCGATCATCGCAGGCGTCCGACCAGTGAAACTGGTGCTCGCGGCCCGATCCGCCACGGAGTGCAACGTTGACCCCGGATAGGCTAGGTCGTTCCCCTGGAGCGCTCGGATGTAGCTGAGCGACGCGTCATCACCTTGTGGAAGGAACGGTGCGGCGAACCGGACCGCGATCCCCGCTGCGAGAACAAGGGTGACCAGCCTGACCCTCTGCCGCCGCTGCCTTGAGATCGGTGCGACCGGACCACGGACGTCTGGGTGAGCAAACCACGGGCCGGTCAGGACGAGCGCAATGACCGCAAAGGCGTTCGACACGAGCGCGACAAGGATTTCGAGACCGCTCTCGCTACCGCGCCCCGCCAGCGCGACGCCGGCGCTGAGCATGGCGAACAGCGCGGATATCACGATGGCCACGACGCGGGCTTGGCCGACGCCGGCGAGGACCTTGATCGCCAGCAGCCACTCCAGGACGCCGAAGCCGGCGATCACACCGCCGACGGCGGCCGTCCTGAGATCTTCCAGCCCGCCGCCGCCCACCAGGCCGTAGAACCACGCAAGGAATGCGCCGATCGCAACGATGAGGAGCCCGCCACAGATCAGGCAGAAGCCGAAGAGCGCCAGCACGATGGCCGCCGCATCGACGAGCCACGGTCGGGTCATCGGCACAGGCTCGGAGGCGAGCGGTTCGGCGGTGATCGGGTTCACGGGTCGAGCGTGCGCCTTGATCGGGGTCCGGACGACCCGACGAAGGTCCGGTTCCGCGCCGCGCGCGATCGGCCGATCTCCGTGAGGGCACGGCCTCGACAAGGGTCCGCCCCCAGGCTGAGCAGTCCGGGGGCGGTAGGACGGGCGTGGCCCATCTGGGCCAGCGGTGGTCAGCCGGCTGGAGCCCCTTGTGGATTCGTCTCCCGTCCGGTGATGACGCCGGGGTGCCAGGGCGTGCCGAGCATCGGCAGCAGGATGCGGTCGAGGCCGTAATAGCCGGCGACCTTCCAGGCCAGGATCAGCCCGATGGCCATCGTGAACAGGACCGGGTTGGTGGACGCGGAGCCGGCGAGCAAGAAGGACATGTTCATCAGCGCCCCACCGAAGGCCGCGAGGCCGGTCAGCGCGCCGAGCAGCAGCCCGACGCCGACCGCGAGCTCGCCGAACGTGATGACCCAGGCGAACCACGTCTCGTGGTGGCCGGCCAGCAGGAAGTTGATGAAGTCGCGATACCACTCGTAAGTGATCGGCGGCCGGCCGGCGCCCTCAGCCGGGATCTTGACCGCGTTGGTCCAGTAGCCCGCGAGGGCGGCGCCGCCATCGATCCAGCCTTCGCCGGTGAGCTTGTGCCAGCCGGCGTCGATCCACGAGAACCCGAGGAACAACCGGATCGGCAGCCAGAACAGGCCGGCCTTTGAATTGCTGAACAGGAAGCGGGTGAAGGCAGGACCCTCGATCTCGACGGTCATCGCCACCTGGCTCGTTGCGTTCCTGGAACAGGACCACGAGCAGGATGAGGAACGACCCCCAGAAGCCCCACAGCACGATGTCGTGGACGGTGCCCTCGGGTGGCTTCAGCCACGGATTGACGAGCAGGAACAACAGGACGGCGGCGATCCCTCCCAGCGCCAACCTGAGTGTGCGACGGTCCATGATCCCTTCGCTCCCTTCCTGGCGCCCCTCCGGCGCCTGCTGACCACATTAGTGCTTGACCACCGCTATTGCACCGCGATGTCCTGCATCGCAAATGAGCCCAAGGGCCACATTTCGCGGGCCATTCGGCACGGGTCGTCCGGGGCGCAGGTCACGCTCGAAACAGAACATCTGGTCTAGACGGTGGGACGCGCCTATACTCACCGTCCCGTGACCGCGACCGTCCCCGTCCGCGCCGATCCGCTGGCCCCGTTCTCGCGGCCTGTCCGCGAGTGGTTCGAGGCGAGCTTCGAGGCGCCGACGGACGCGCAGGCACGCGGCTGGGCGGCGATCGCGGCCGGTCAGCAACACGCTGATCCACGCTCCCACCGGGAGCGGGCAAGACCCTCGCGGCATTCCTGTGGGCGCTGGACCGGCTCGCCACCCATCCGACGCCCGGAACGCACCACGGGCCCGACCCGGCACGGTCCGGGTGCTGTACGTCTCGCCGCTCAAGGCCCTGACCTACGACGTCGAGCGCAACCTGCGTGCGCCGCTCACCGGCATCGGCCACGCGGCGCAGCGCCTCGGCGAGCCGAGCCGCCGACGATCACCGTCGCCAGCCGGACCGGCGACACGCCGTCCGAGGACCGCCGCGAGATCGCCCGGCACCCGCCCGACATCCTCATCACGACCCCCGAGTCGCTGTACCTGATGCTCACGAGCCAGGCCCGCGAGGTCCTCCGCGGCGTCGAGCACGTCATCGTCGACGAGGTCCACGCGATCGCGGGCACGAAGCGCGGCGCCCACCTCGCGCTGAGCCTGGAACGCCTGGAGCGCTCTCCGCCCGGCGGACGCCGAGCCGCATCGCAGCGGATCGGCCTGACGCGCCACGCAACGGCCGCTCGACGCGATCGCGCGGTTCCTCGGCGGCGTCGGGTCCGAACCGCGAGGTCGAGATCGTCGACGCCGGCACGCGCAAGCCGCTCGACCTCCAGGTGGTCGTGCCGGTCGACGACATGGCCGCCATCGGCGAGGTCCTGCCGCTCGACGAGCAGCCCGGCGGCCCGGCGACCAGCCCGGACCTGCGGACCAGCATCTGGCCGGCGATCCACCCGCGGATCCTCGAGCTCATCCGCGAGCCACACGAGCACGATCGTCTTCACGAACAGCCGGCGTCTGTCCGAGCGACTGGCGCAGCGCCTCAACGAGCTGGCCGGCGAGGACCTGGTCAAGGCCCATCACGGCAGCATCGCGCGCGAGCAGCGCCTCGCGATCGAGGAGGACCTCAAGGCCGGACGCCTCCCCGCGCTCGTCGCGACGTCCAGCCTCGAGCTCGGCATCGACATGGGCGCCGTCGACCTCGTCATCCAGGTCGAGAGCCCGACGAGCGTCGCCCGCGGCCTGCAACGGGTCGGCCGGGCCGGCCACCAGGTCGGGGCGCCGAGCAAGGGCGTCATCTTCCCGAAGTACCGCGGCGACCTGCTCGAGGTGCGCGGTCGTGACCCGGCGGATGCACGACGGCGCCATCGAGGCGACCGCCATCCCGCGCAACCCGCTCGACGTCCTCGCCCAGCAGCTCGTCGCGATGACGGTCATGGACCGCTGGACGGTCGACGGACCTGCTCGAGACGGTCACCCGGGCGGCGCCGTACGAGACGCTGACCCGCGACGTGCTCGAGGGCGTGCTCGGCATGCTCGCCGGCGCCTACCCGTCGGACGAGTTCGCCGAGCTCAAGCCGCGCGTCGTCTGGGACCGCGTGACCGACGTCGTCGAGGGCCGGCGCGACGCGCGCGTCGTGGCCGTCACGAGCGGCGGCACGATCCCGGATCGCGGGCTGTACGGCGTGTTCATGGTCGGCGAGGCGGGGACGCCCGGCCGGCGCGTCGGCGAGCTCGACGAGGAGATGGTCTACGAGCTCCGCGCGGGGATGCACGGCGACGTCATCGTCCTCGGCGCCAGCAGCTGGCGCGTCGACGAGATCGGCCACGACCGGGTGACCGTCACGCCCGGCGCCGGGCGTGCCCGGCAAGCTGCCGTTCTGGAAGGGCGACGCCGTGGGCCGCCCGATCGAGCTCGGGCGTGCGATGGGCGCGTTCGTCGGCGAGCTGGAGGCCGACCTCGCGAAGGGCGCCGAGGGTCGCCGCGCGGCCTCGGCGCGACTGCGCGAGGAGCACGACCTCGACGAGCGTGCCGCCGAGAACCTGCTTGCGTATCTCGAGGACGAACGCGAGGCGACGGGCAGCCCTGCCGACCGACAAGCGCATCGTGCTCGAGCGCTTCCGCGACGAGCTTGGCGACTGGCGGCTGACGCTGCTGACCCCGTTCGGCGGCCGCGTCCACGCGCCGTGGTCGATGGCGATCGAGAGCCGCCTCGCCGAGCGCCTCGGCCTCGAGGTCCAGACGATCTGGTCCGACGACGGCATCGCCATCCGGCTGCCCGAGGGCGACGCGCCGCTCGACGGCATCGAGGCGCTGCTCTTCCCCGAGGCCGACGAGATCGAGGACCTGGTCGTCGGGCAGGTGGCGTCGTCGTCGCTGTTCGCGAGCCGGTTCCGCGAGAACGCGGCACGGGCCCTGCTCCTGCCGCGTCGCCGGCCGGGGACCCGGACGCCGCTCTGGCAGCAGCGCCAGCGGGCCGCGGACCTGCTCGCGGTCGCCTCGCGCTACGGCAGCTTCCCGATCCTCGTCGAGACCTACCGCGAGTGCCTGTGCGACGTCTTCGACCTGCCGGCGCTGCGCGAGGTCCTGTCCGGCGTCGCACGCCGCGACATCGCGATCCACAGCGTCGAGACGCAGCGGGCGAGCCCGTTCGCGAGCAGCCTTCTGTTCGACTACGTCGCCGCCTACATGTACGACGGCGACACGCCACTGGCCGAGCGACGAGCCGGCGCGCTGACCCTCGACCGCGACCTCCTGCGCGAGCTGCTCGGACAGGAGGAGCTGCGCGAGCTGCTCGACCCCGACGCGCTCGCCGACCTCGAGCTGTCCCTCCAGGCGCTGACCGAGGATCGGCGGGCGACGACCGCCGACGGGGTCCACGACCTGCTTCGCCGCCTCGGCGACCTGAGCACGGACGAGCTGGCGGCCCGGGTCGAGGGCGGGGCCGATGTCGCCGGCCCGTGGCTCGACGAGCTGGCCTCCGGGCGGCGCGCGGTCCGGACCCGGATCGCCGGCGAGGAGCGCTGGATCGCCATCGAGGACGTCGCCCGCTATCGGGATGGCGTCGGCGTCTCCGCCCCGGTCGGGGTGCCCGAGGCGTTCCTCGCGCCGGTCAGCGGGGCGCTCGACGGACTGCTCGCCCGTTGGGCCCGTTCGCACGGCCCGTTCCTGACGCCCGACCCGGCACGGCGCTGGGGTCTGCCGGTCGGCATCGTCGAGGACGCGCTGGAGCGGTTGCTCGCCGCCGGCACGTTGCTCCGCGGCGAGTTTCGGCCGGGCGGGGCGGAACGTGAGTGGTGCGACCCGGACGTCCTGCGGCTGCTCCGGCGTCGATCGCTGGCGCGCCTGCGGCGCGAGGTCGAGCCGGTCGATCCGGCCGCACTCGCGCGCTTCCTGCCCGAGTGGCACGGCGTCGCCGCGGTCGGGAGTGCCCCGACCCCGTTCCGTGGCACGGCCGCCCTGGAGCGTCTGGCGGAGGTCGTCGACCAGCTTGCCGGCCTGCCGATCCCGGCGTCGGTCCTGGAGCGGGACGTGCTGCCGGCCCGCATCGCCGGCTACCAGCCACGCCTTCTCGACGAACTGGGCTCGCTGGGTGAGGTGGCCTGGGTGGGGCGGGGGAGCCTTGGCCGCGACGACGGGCGGATCGCGCTCATCCGGCCCGGCCGGGACGCGCTCCGGCCGTTCGGGCCGGTCGAGGGCGTCGAGCGGCCGAGCGGATCGCGACATGAGGCTCTGCGCGAGCACCTGACCCGTCGCGGGGCGTCGTTCTACCGCGAGCTGCATGCCGCGTCGGGCGGCGGCTCCGACCGCGAGGTGCTCGACGCTCTGTGGGACCTCGTGTGGGCCGGCGAGGTCACCAACGACACGTTCGCCCCGCTCCGGGCGCTGCGCTGGAAGCGCACGGGGAGTGGCGGGAACCGCCGCCCGCGTGCTGGCCGGCTCACCGCGCTGGGCCCGCCGGAGGCCGCCGGCCGGTGGTCGCTCGTCGAGCCGCCGGCGACGCTCACCGCGACGGAACGCCTCCACGCTCAGGCGATCGCGATGCTCGAGCGCCATGGCGTGCTCACCCGCGAGGCGGTCGCGTCGGAAGGCCTCGAGGGCGGCTTCAGTGCCGTGTACCCGGTCCTGCGCGCGCTCGAGGATGCCGGCCGGATCCGGCGCGGCTACTTCGTCGACGGGCTGGGCGCCGCGCAGTTCGCGCTCGCAGGCGCGCTCGACCGGCTGCGGGCGGTCCGGGACGCATCGGAGCCGGCCTCGGGGTCCGCAACCTACGTGCTCGGCGCCACCGACCCGGCGAACCCGTACGGCGCGGCACTGCCCTGGCCCCGGCGTGACGAGCACGACCGCCGACCCCTGCAGCGAGCCGCCGGGGCATACGTCGTCCTCGTCGACGGCCTCGCTGCGCTCTACCTCGAGCGCGGCGGCTCGACCCTGCAGACCCTGGCCCCGGCCGACGATGCTGCCGTGGCCGCCGCCGCGACGCGGGCGCTGGCCGACCTCGTCACCAGCGGCCGCCTCCGCGAGCTCGTCGTTCGCAAAGTTGACGGCCTGCCGGTCGCCGAGTCGCCGCGACGCCCGATGCTCATCGAGGCCGGGTTCGTGAACGCCTATCGCGGCCTGATGTTGCGGACCGCGAGGTAGCTGCATGCCCGAGGGCGACACGCTTTATCGGACCGCCGCCGGGCTTCGGCCGCACCTCGTCGGACGCGCCGTCACCGCGGCGCGCGCCAACGGCCCGGGCGCGATTCCGCAGACCCAGCGCCTTGTCGGACGTCGCATCGACGCAGTGGAGTCGGTCGGCAAGAACCTGATCATCCGGTTCGATGGCGGTCTGGAGCTCCGCACCCACCTACGCATGAACGGGTCGTGGCACCGCTACCGGCCGGGCGAGCCGTGGCGCCGGCCCGCGGCCCGGGCACGCCTGGTGCTCGAGGTGCCGGGCGCCGTCGCGGTCTGCTTCGATGCGCCGGTCGTCGAGCTCTTCGAGGCGCGAGCCGCCGCCCTCCACCCGTCGCTCTCGCGTCTCGGTCCGGACCTCCTCGATCCGGCGTTCGATGGCGCCGAGGCGCGTCGACGGTTGCGCGACCCGGCCCGGACCGGCATGGAGATCGGTGTCGCCCTGGTGGACCAGCGCGCGCTCGCCGGTATCGGCAACGTCTACAAGAACGAGGTCCTGTGGATCGAGCGGGTGTCGCCGTTCGCGGCCGTGAGCGCGCTCGACGACGCGACCCTCGACCGCTTGATCGCGACCGCCCGACGGCTGCTCCTCGCGAACGCTTCGCCCAGCCACGGCGCCGAACGCGTCACCACCGCGGGCGATCCGGCCGCATCGGGTCCGCTGTACGTCTACGGCCGTGCCGGCCGTCGATGCCCGCGTTGTCGCACGACGATCGCCTCGACACGGCAGGGCTCGGACCTTCCACGGACGACATACTGGTGTCCCACCTGCCAGGGGAGTGAGGCCCGATGACCGACATCGACGTCAGCTGCACCAAGGCCGCCGACGGTGGCTGGAGCTGCGGGGTCACGCTGACCGACGCCGACGGCTCGATGTCGAGCCATCGCGTGGCCGTGTCCGACCACGATCTCGAGCGCCTCGCGCCCGGCTCGAGCGATCCGCACGACCTGGTCGACCGCTCGTTCCGATTCCTGATCTCGCGCGAGCCGAAGGAGTCGATCCTGCGCGCGTTCGACCTGCCCGTGATCGGCCAGTACTTCGCCGACTACGAGGAGACTATCCGCTGGTGAGCCGCGAGGATCAGCAGGCGCCGAGGTCCGTCGGGACCGTGACGATCGTCGGCAGTCGGACGTCCACCTCGCGGGTCCACCCGGCCAACCGGTACGCCAATCGCACGTGCGAGACCAGGGCGACTGTCTCCGCGACATCCGAAGGCACGCCGGCGGCACACGGGCCGCCGCGCCCGACGGCGACAAGCATCAGCTGCGCGCCCGGCTCGAGGCGGATCGGCCAGGCGACGACGGCAGCCGACATCTGCGGTGGCCGGCCATCGCCACGGTTCGCCTCGGACGCCGGCAGCGAGCCCAGACCGACGATGTCGAACCCGAGGTCGCGCGTGGGGCCGTGGGCGTAACCCAGGATCGTCGCCGGCAGCAGTCCGTCGTTGCGGATGGCGAATGCGAACGTGGCCGGTTCGCCCGGGCCGACGTCGTACTCCGACCATGACCCGATCCCGGACGGGGAGCTGGTCGAGTGCCCGACGCCGTCGCCCCACAGGCGCGCCGTCGTGTCCTCGGCAACGGGCCGGTGTTGGGTCACGGACACGAGACTGAACGCCAGGACTGCGATGCCGACGATGCCTGCCACACGGTCCAGGCGAGATCCTCGTCCGATCAAGGTCACGAGGCCAATGACCGCGATCACCGCGAACATCACCGTCAGGAGGGGCGGCAGCTCCGTCCCTCCTGCGAAGCCCACGCCGTCGGTCGCGGTGTCGAGCACGACGCCGCCCCCGCCGCCTCCGATGAGGCCTTCGGTCAGGGCCAACGCGACCAGTCCACAGAGCCCGATCGCCGTTGCCAGCCACGCCCACCGCCGGCCGCGACGGTCCGTCCGCCGCGGGGCATCCCAGGCGACGGCCGGCGCGGCAGTCGGGTCCGCGGGCGTGTCGGAAGCCTCGTGGGTCACGGCGCTCCTCCGGGTGCGGTGGGGTGCGCGCTCCCCATCGGCGACACGCTAGCATCGGGACCGTGTGTGAGCATTTCGTCGCCCGGGCCGAGGAGCCGTTCCGCCTTGATGCGTTGTGGCCGTTCGCGGAGCGGCTGGAGCGGTTCGGGATCGCCGGGTTCGGGTGGGGCGCGGCCTGGCTGACCGCCGATGGCTCGCTGGCCTCGTACCGTGACCTGCGGGCGTTCCGCGACGACCCGACCCGGACGGACGTCGGCGCCAACGAGACGACCGCCGTGCTCGTCCACCTGCGCCGTCCGTCGCGACTCTCGACCCTGACCGTCCCCGACACCCAGCCGTTCGACGACCCGGCCGGGCGATACGCGTTCAGCCACAACGGGGACCTTCGCGACTACCGCGGTCTGCGCGCGACCTATCGCGCCCAGGGCCGGATCCATGGCCGTGCCGACACCGAGGTCGGGGCCCGCTGGCTCGAGGACGCGTGGCAGCCAGACGGATCCGTCGGCCAGATGCTCGGGGCGCTGCACGATCGCTTCGGGGGCCAGGCGAACCTCGCGGTACTGCGCCGGGACGGCGCCGCGTTCCACTACGCGGGCAACGGCGAGAACCCGGTCTTCTCGTTCCGGCTCGGCGCCATCGGTCTCGTGTCGACCGGGATCTACTCGCTGGACCGCTCGATCTTCCGGTACGTGGCGCCCGGCGCCACCGACCGCCGGCTGGTCCCGCTGCGCACGTCTGTAACGTTGGATGCCCTCGGAGCGTCATCAGCGGAGGCGTAGGATGTCGGTGCACCTCGCACCGTCACGCCGAGGGTGGACCACATGACAGGCGGCCCAGTCGAGCCCGGTCCCAGCGCTCCCGAGACCCAGCCGACCGCCGAGAAGGCCGTGACCGAGACCCTTGGGGAGGCGCCGACGAGCGGCTTTGACCCGGTCACGGGCCGGCCGATCGGACGACTGCCGAAGCGAGAACTGGTCCGGCTCTCGCTCTACTGGCTGGGGCTCTCGTCGATCTTCAGTGGCCTGAACTCGATCATGATCGGCCGACTCGAGTTCACCGAGCTCGTCCCGAAGGACGAGGTCGGTCGGTCGCTGTTCCTCATTTCCGTCGTCGGGGTGATCATCGCGGTCATCGTGCAGCCGACCGTCGGCTCGATCTCCGACTACACGATCTCCCGCTGGGGACGCCGCAAGCCCTACATATTCATCGGTTCGATCCTCGATGTCGTGTTCCTGGTCGCCATCGCCAACAGCAACACGCTGCTCGCGATCGCGGCGTTCATCGCGTTACTCCAGTTCAGCTCGAATTTCGCCCAGGGCCCGTTCCAGGGGTATGTGCCCGATCTCGTGCCGGCCGCCCAGGTAGGCTTCGCGAGCGCACTCGTCGGCCTGATGCAGGTCATGGGCAACGTGTCCGGGTTCGTCATCGGCGGGATCGCCACCGCCACGAACAACTTCGCCCTCGGGCTGATCGCATTGGGCGTGCTGGAACTCGCGACCATGCTGTCGGTCGTCATCCGCGTGCGCGAAGGGCCGAAAGCGAAGTCGCGAGAGGGTCGGTCCTGGTTCTCCATAGCGGCCGAGGCATGGGGCACTGATGTCCTGCGCGAGCGCAGCTTCCTGTGGCTGGTGAGCTCGCGACTGGCCATCCTGATGGCCGGCTCCATGCTGACCCAGCTCGCGACGCCCTACCTGAGGCGGTCTTTGGGCCTGGATCAGACCGATACCGGTCTCGTGATCATCGGGCTCACCGGGCTGGTCGCCCTCGGGACGCTCATCGCCGTCGTGCCGTCGGCCCGCATCTCCGATCGGATCGGTCGAAAGCCCGTGATCTGGGCGAGCTGCGTCCTGGGCGCCGTGGGGCTTGCGATCTGCGCCGCGGCGCCGAGCGTGCCGTTCGCCTATCTGGGGGCCGGGATGTACGGCCTCTCCGCCGGCATCTTCCTCGCGGTCGACTGGGCCCTCATGACCGACATCATCCCGAAAGCCTCGTCCGGTCGGTACATGGGCCTCTCCAACGTTGCGACGGCCTCGTCGGGCGTGCTGGCGATCGCGGTGGGCGGGTTGATCATCGACCTGATCGGGGGCGGGCAGGGGCCGCGCACCACGCTGTGGATCGCGGTCGGTTTGATGGCCCTCGGCGCGCTTCTGCTCCGACCGGTGTCCGAGCGCCGGCGGGAGGACTTCGTGGCACCGGAGCCGACCGTCGTCGTCAGCCCGGGAGTGGCGGGCTGACCCTCGCTCGGACCTTGGTGCGGAGCGTCTCGAGCCACCGCCGCCAGGTGGCGGGTCGGAGGAAGTCGAACGGGTCAGGACGCCGGTACAGCCACGGCACGAAGGCCCACAGGAACACCAGGTAGTCGAGGCGGAGCGGCCGCGCTCCGAACCCGAACAGCACCTGGAGCTGGATGATCGTGAGCGGCAGCGTGATCACGCTGAGCGCGATCGAGACCCCCAGCCAGCCGAGCCCCCACAGGCGCGTGCGCGGGGCGAGGATGAACCAGTGGATCGCGGGCACCCATTTCATCCAGGTCGCGAGCGCCCACAACAGCCCGCCGAGACGTGGGCCGGTGAACTGGGCGCCCCACAGCATCAGCGTCAGCTGGAGGTTGATGTTGCCGGTGTCGAGGTTGGCCCCGAACGGGAACGCGAGGACCGCGAAGATGACCGCCGTCGTCAGCGGCCGGCGTCGGTACGCCCAGTGGATCGTCCAGAGCAGGAGCAGGATCGTCGACCCGCGCCAGATGAACCACGCCACGTCCCAGGGGAGGATCGCCCAGGGCGCGAAGAGCGGGAGCATCCACGGCGCATAGACGTACGGCAGGAACGGCCCCGTTGGGTGATAGGCGTCGCCGCCGTTGAGCCAGATCCGGACGCCGGCCCAGTACGCCCGGGCATCTGCGCCGCCCGACTCGCCACGCGCCAGCAGGCCGGCGATCAGCAGCGCGAAGGTCAGGCTGAGGAGCACGATTGCGGCGATCCGGCGCGGGTCCCGGAGGCGCGACGTCTCTCGTCGCAGCGCCCGGCGGAACACCCCCGCGCGCCGCCGGGTCGGGCGGTCGATCATCTCGCTGAGGTCCACGACGATCCGACCCCGGCCGCGCGCCGACCCGGGGACCGGTCGGAGGGTGGGTGGCTCGTTCGGGTCGGCCATGGGTCGATTCTCGCACGCCGACGTCGGGCGCTCGTCGGCCCTCCGGGCGGGGGCCGGCTGCGAGGCGGTATCCTCACCGCCATCCAACACTGAAGTCCGTGAGGCTTGTGACCGAGGGAACCGTCATCATCATCGGCGGCGCGGAGGACAAGGTCCGGGATCGGGTCATCCTCAGTCGTTTCGTCGCGCTCGCGGGCGGGGTCGATGCGACGATCGCGGTGATCTCGACGGCGTCGTCCCTGGGCCTCGAGGCGGGCGAACGCTACAAGCAGGTGTTCGGTGAGCTCGGGGTCACCCGGGTCATCCCGCTCCACGCGGTCACGCGCCCGCAGGCCAACGACGAGAAGGCGACCCTCGCGGTCCGCGACGCGACCGGCATCTTCCTGACCGGTGGCAACCAGCTCCGCCTGTCCTCGACGATCGGCGGGACGCGCCTCGCCGATGCGATCCTGGAGCGGTTCCGCCACGGGGCGGTCGTCGCCGGCACGTCCGCCGGCGCCTCGGCGATGTCGAGCCACATGATCGCGTTCGGGGCGTCGGGCGCGACGCCCAAGCACCGGATGGCCCAGATCTCGGCCGGTCTCGGCGTCCTGCCGGGCGTCATCATCGACCAGCACTTCCAGCAGCGGAACCGGCTCGGCCGGCTGCTCAGCCTCATCGCGCAGAACCCGTCGCTGCTCGGTCTCGGGGTCGACGAGGACACCGCTGGCGTCGTCGGACCCGACGGCATCCTCGAGGTCATCGGGCGCGGCTCGATCACCGTCGTCGACGGCTCGCAATCGGAGACCGACGCCTGGGAGGTCCGCGGCCACCGGCCGTTGATGATCAGCGGGGTCGTGCTCCATTCGCTGCCGTCGGGCTACCGCTTCGACCTGCGCCACCGCGAGCGATTGACATCACCCACGCTGCATGCGCTGCCGGGCGGCGAGGCCGCGTCGAGCTAGTCGTCCCGCGCGACGGCTCGGCGCCGTCATCGAAAAGCCCTCGACCGAGGAGGAGTCACGTGGCCCAGACCGCTCCCGCGTCCCGCCCGAAGCGCGGCGGTGCGCGCGCGGCCAAGGCGGGCGAGTCGGCGGCCGTGACCGGCGCGCTCGCGCCGACCCTGCGGATCCTCGAGACACGCGTTCTGCGCGGCCCCAACTACTGGGCGCGGGAGCCGGTCATCCGCATGCTGGTCGACCTCGGCGTCCTGGAGCAGTACCCGTCGAACAAGGTCCCGAACTTCACGGACACCCTCGTGGCGCTCCTCCCCACGCTCGAGGACCACGCTTGCTCGCTCGGGCGCCGCGGCGGCTTTATCACGCGACTGCGCGAGGGGACGTGGATGGGCCACATCGCCGAGCACATCGCACTCGAGTTCCAGAACCTCGCGGGGACCGACGTCCGCCATGGCAAGACGCGCGCAGCCGGCCAGCCCGGCCAGTACAACTGCATCTTCGAATACCGCGAGGAGCAGGTCGGCCTCGAGGCCGGCAAGATGGCCGTCGCCCTCGTCAACTACCTGGTCGCCCCGGACGACCCGGAGGTCTTCTTCGACTTCGCTCCGGAGCTCGAACGGCTCATCCGCCTGGCCGAGCGGCAGGCCTTCGGGCCGTCGACGCAGGCCCTCATCGACGAGGCGGTGAGCCGCGACATCCCGTTCATCCGGCTCGACCGCCATTCGCTCGTCCAGTTCGGGCACGGCGTCCATCAGCAACGGATCCGGGCGACGATGACCTCGCAGACGTCGGCGATCGGCGTCGACATCGCGTCGGACAAGAGCCTGACCAACCGGCTGCTCGACTCGGCCGGCCTGCCCGTGCCGCGGTCGGAGGTCGTCACGACCGAGGAGGAGACGGTCGCGGCGGCGAACCGCCTCGGCTTCCCGTGCGTGGTCAAGCCGCTCGACGGCAACCACGGCCGGGGTGTCCACCTCGACCTGCGCTCCGAGGAGGCGGTCCGCGCGGCCTTCAAGGGCGCCCTCGCCGAGAGCCGGTCGGGCGACCTCGTCGTCGAGACGTACGTGGCTGGCAACGACTACCGGTGCCTCGTCATCGGCGGGAAGATGGCCGCGATCGCGGAACGTGTCCCCGCGTCGGTGACCGGCGACGGCGAGCACACCGTCCGCGAGCTCGTGGACCTCGCCAACCAGGATCCGCGCCGGGGCATCGGACACGAGAGGGTGCTGACCCGGATCAAGCTCGACGACGCGGCCGACGCGCTGGTGCGGGCGCAGGGCTTCGAGCTCGACACCGTCACGCCGGCGGGCACCTGGATCAAGCTCGCGCTGACCGGCAACATGTCGACCGGCGGCACGTCGATCGACCGGACGATCGAGGCGCACCCTGACAACGTCGAGATCGCGGAGACCGCGGCCCGGATCGTGGGCCTCGACGTGGCCGGCATCGACTTCATCTGCCCCGACATCGCGACGCCCGTGCGCGAGACCGGCGGCGCCATCGTCGAGGTCAACGCGGCGCCCGGCTTCCGGATGCACACCCACCCGACCGAGGGCGAGCCGCAGTACGTCGCGCGGCCCGTGATCGACTCCCTCTTCCCGTCAGGGTCGCCTGCCCGGATCCCGATCATCGCGGTGACCGGCACGAACGGCAAGACGACGACGGTCCGGATGATCGCCCACATCCTCAAGCTGATGGGCCGGCGCGTCGGCATGACCTCGACCGACGGCATCGTGGTCGACAACCGGCTCATCAAGAAGGGCGACATGTCCGGGCCGAAGTCGGCCCAGACCGTGCTCCAGAACCCGACCGTGGACACCGCGGTCTTCGAGGTCGCGCGTGGCGGGATCCTGCGCGAGGGACTCGGCTACGACCGCAACGACGTGGCCGTGGTGACCAACGTCGCGGGCGACCACCTCGGCCTCGGCGGGATCAACACCATCGGCCAGCTCGCGAACGTCAAGGGCGTGGTCGTCGAGGCCGTGCCGCGCTCGGGGACGGCGGTCCTCAACGCCGACGACTCGCACGTGTACCGGATGGGCCGCCACTGCGCCGGACGTGTCGTGCTCTTCAGCATGTCGACGACCAAGGGCGAGGACGGCTTCGACCGGGTCGACGGGCACACCGGCCGCGGCGGGGCGGCATTCTGCCTCGAGGCCTCTGCAGAGGGCGAGCTCATCGTCCTCAAGCTCGGCCCGCGGACGATGCCGGTGCTCTACACGCACCTGATCCCCGCCACGTTCGGCGGCCGGGCCCGGATGAACGTCGCGAACGCATTGGCCGCCGCGGCCGCGGCCTGGTCCTCCGGGGCCCACCTGCACGACATCCGGCAGGGCCTGCGGACCTTCACGACGTCCTTCTTCCAGGCGCCAGGGCGGCTCAACCTGCTCGACGTCGGCGGGGTCCGGGTGGTCATCGACTACTGCCACAACGTCGACGGCATGCGCCAGCTCGCCGACTTCGTCGGGCGGATGATGACCGAGCCTGTGACCAAGGCCGGTCGCCTCCGGACGCCCGGGACGGCGTCGCGGTCCGGCCGCGCCATCGGCGTCCTCGGGATCCCGGGCGACCGCCGCGACGAGGACCAGAAGGCGTACGGCGCGATCGCCGCGACCGCATTCGACGAGATCATCGTCCGCGAGGACAAGAACCTGCGCGGCCGGGTGCCGGGCGAGACCGCCACCAACGTCATCGAGGGCGTCCGCTCGACGAGGGCCGACGGCACGGGCCGGACGACCCGCTCGGAGAAGGTGCTCGACGAGATGACCGCGGTGCGGACCGCGCTCCGGCGGGCTATCCCGGGCGACCTCGTCGTGTGCTGCGTGGACGACGCGATCGGCGTCTACCGCGAGGCGATGGCGGCGACCGGCGCGTCCCGTGGCGGGACGGCGTTCGCCGACCCCGGCGAACTCGAAGCCCCGGAGGGCTAGCCGCCTTGGACTGGCGGGCTCGCCTGCGCTATCGCTTCGACGAGTTCATGGGTCGGGGGACGATCGCCCTCATCGTCGGGCTGTTCGTCATCTCGGTCGTGCTCGTCGTCACCGTCGCACTCGTCGTGTTCATCACCGGCCACGAGGGCGAACCGGACCTCGACTTCGGCACGCTGCTCCGGCTCGGCCTGCTGCGCACGCTCGACCCGGGCACGATGGGCGGCGACAGGGCAGCGGCGGCTTCCTGCTCTCGATGTTCGTCATCACCCTCGGCGGCATCTTCATCATCAGCACGCTCATCGGCATCCTCAACACCGGGCTCGAGGGCAAGCTCGCCGAGCTGCGCAAGGGCCGCTCCACCGTCGTCGAGCGCGACCACACGGTGATCCTCGGCTGGTCGCAGCAGATCCACACCGTCATCTCGGAGATCGTGGAGGCCAACTCGAACCAGCCCCGCCGCTCGATCGTCATCCTCGCCGAACGCGACAAGGTCGAGATGGAGGAGGAGATCCGGGCCCGGGTCGGCAAGACCGGGCGGACCAAGCTCGTCTGCCGCTCGGGCAGCCCGATGGACATCGACGACGTGCGCATCGTGAGCCCCTCGACCGCGCGCTCGATCGTGGTCCTGGCGCCCGAGGGCGACGAGCCCGACGCCGACGTCATCAAGACGATCCTCGCGATCACCAACGACCCGGATCGCCGGCCCGAGCCGTACCACGTCGTCGCCGAGATCCGGGATCGCGCGAACCTCGACGTCGCGCGGATGGTGGGGCGCGACGAGGTCGAGCTGATCCTGTCCGAGGAGGTCATCGCGCGGATCACCGCCCAGACCTGCCGCCAGTCAGGCCTCTCGGTGGTGTACTCGGAGCTGCTCGACTTCGCGGGTGACGAGATCTATCTGACCGAGCAGCCGGCGCTCACCGGCCGGCCGTTCGGGGACACCCTTGCGGCCTTCGCCGACGCATCGGTGATCGGGCTGCTCCCGAGCGGCGGGACGCCGCACCTGAACCCTCGCTCGGACACGGTCATCGCCGAAGGCGACCGGCTCATCGTCATCGCCGCGGACGACGACCAGATCAACCTCGGCGGCGATGCGCCCGACGTCGACGAGGCGTGGCTGCGCGAGGCGCCGGCGCGGACGCCCGCGCCCGAGCGGACGCTGGTCCTCGGCTGGAACCGGCGGGCGCCCGCGATCATCGCGGAGCTCGATGCGTACGTCGCGGCCGGCTCGGAGACGCGAGTTCTGGCGGCCGGGGCCGGCATCGAGGCCGACATCGCCCGCCTGGAGCCGCGCCTGACCGCGCAGCGGATCACGTTCCAGGCCGGCGACGCCACCGACCGCGCGACGCTCGACCGCCTCGGCGTCGAGACGTTCGATCACATCATCGTGCTCTGCTACGACTCGCTCGATCCGTCGCGTGCCGACGCGCGGACACTCATCACGTTGCTGCACCTGCGCGACATCGCGGCCAGGCTCGATCGCGACTTCTCCATCGTCAGCGAGATGCTGGACCTGCGCGATCGGGCGCTCGCGGAAGTCGCCCGCGCCGACGACTTCATCGTCAGCGACCGCCTGATCAGCCTGATGATCGCCCAGGTCGCCGAGTCGAAGCACCTCAACGCGGTCTTCGGCGACCTGCTCGACCCGGAGGGCTCCGAGATCTACCTGAAGCCTGCGGGCGACTACGTGCAGCTCGGCCAGGCGGTGCCCTTCGCCGCGGTCATCGAGGCCGCCCGACGGCGTGGCGAGATCGCGTTCGGGTACCGGATCGCGGCGCGTGCGGAGGATGCATCGGCGGCCTATGGCGTGTCGGTCAACCCGGCCAAGACGGCGTCAGCCACGTTCGCGGCGGCCGACCGGATCGTCGTCCTCGCCGAGGACTGACCGATGCCCGTCCGCGCGCATCGGACGACGGACGCGGCGCCCCGATGACCCGCGTGTCGGCGCTCGGACCCCGCCCGTGGGTCATGCGGATGCGCTGGGTCGACCTGTTGTTCGCCCATTGGCCGATCGAGCCCGACGCGATCCGGCCACTCGTGCCCGAAGGGCTGGAGCTCGATCTCTTCGATGGCCACGCCTACCTGGGCATCGTGCCGTTCCGGATGGAGGACGTGGGCCCGCGGGGCCTGCCCGCGCCACCGGTCGCGGGCGCCTTCCCCGAGCTCAACGTCCGGACGTACGTCCGGCACGCAGGCCGCCAGGGCGTCTGGTTCCTCAGCCTCGACGCCGGCAGTCGGGTCGCGGTGGAGGGCGCCCGGACCGCGTTCCACCTGCCGTACTACGAGGCGGCGATGACGGTCGGGAACGTGAACGAGGTCGTCGACTACCGCTCGGTCCGGATCGATCATCGCGGCCCGCCGGCGCGGTTCGAGGCCCGCTACCGGGCGGTCGGACCGGTCGAGCTCGCGGCGCCCGGTTCACTCGAGGCGTTCCTGACCGATCGCCAGCGGCTGTTCGCGATGGACGGGGATGGGCGGATCCTGCGGACCGAGATCCGGCACCGGCCGTGGCCGCTCCAGCCCGCCGCGGTGCGGATCGAGCGCGAGACGATGGCCGCGAGCCACGGACTCGTGCTCCCCGACGAGCCGCCGCACCTGCGGTTCTCCGCCCGGCTGGACGTCCGCGCCTGGTGGCCGCGGCCGGCCTAGTGCGGCGGGGCGGCGCCGTCAGTCCGGCCGCGGGCGGCCCTGCAGCCTCGGGACCAGCTCGGTCAGCTCGGAGGCGACGTCGACCGGGCGCGCTCCGAGGCTCGAGAGCAGCTCGAAGACCCCGTCGCGGTCCTCGTGGCACATGAGCACGATGACCCGGGCGGCATCGGCCTTGCGCCCGTCGGGCCCGTGCCCGGCCGCCCCGTTGAGCTCGGCCCGCAGCGCCTCCTTCTCGGAGCCGTAGACCGGGACGTCGGCGACCGTCCCGCCGCCGGCCTTGACGCCGGCCAGCAGCTCGCCGACGACCGATTCCGGGGTCCGGCCGCGCAGGTAGTTGAGCGTCTGCTTGATGGCGACCCGCTGGGCGCGCTCGGCGGCGATCCGGCCGATCCCGCGGAGCGTGTCGTCCGGCCGGTCGCCGGCGGTCCCGATGATCGCGGTGATCGGTGCCGCTCGCCCGGCCGCCCCGGCTGCGATCCCCTCGGCCACATCGAGGATGGCGGTGACGCCCGCCTCGTTGTGCGCGAAATCCACGATGACGACGCGAGCGCCCAAGCCGATAGATGTTGAGCCGTCCGGGCGACCGCTCGGCCGATGGCCGGAAGTCGATCAGGCCGTCGTGGACTTGGGCGATCGACGCGCCCAGGCCGCGCGCCCCGGCCGCCGCCGCCAGCGCGTTGGCCACGTTGTGGCGGGCCAGCCCGCCGATCGTGATCGGCACCTGCCCGATCTCGACGATGCGCGTCTCGCGCTCGCCCTCGGCCTCGACGAGCGTACCGCGCCGGATCAGATACGCCCGACCGCCCGCTGCCCGGTGGCGGCGGATGACCGCGGACCCGTCGTCGATCGAGAAATAGGCGACATGACCCTTGACCCGCCGGGCGACGGCGGCGACGTACGGGTCGTCGGCATTGAGCACGACCCAGCCGTCGGGCTTCGTGATCCGGGCAACGGTGGCCTTGACCTCGGCGAGCTCCGGCAGCGTGTGGATGCCCTGGAGGTCGAGGTGGTCCGAGGAGACGTTGGTCAGGATGCTGACCTCATTCGACTCGTAGCCCATGCCGCGCAGGACGATGCCGCCGCGCGCGGTCTCGAGGACGGCCACGTCGATGTCCCGGCGGGCGAGGATCTGCTGGGCGCCGCTCGGCCCGGTCCAATCGCCGGGCTCGACCAGGCGCTCGTCGACGAGCACGCCGTCCGAGGTCGTCGTGCCGACGTGTCGCCCGGCGCCGATCAGGATGTGCGTGATGAGCCGGGTCACGGTGCTCTTGCCGTTCGTGCCCGAGATCGAGATGACCGGCACCCGTCGATCGGCGTCGCGGATCCAGGACGCGGGTGTCGTCCGGGCCTCGCGGATCCGCTCGGACCAGCGGACGAGCAGCCGTTCCTGGTTGCCGGTCAGGCGCGCCGTGCGCGACGGTGAGACGTCGCGGCCCGCGAGGGCGAGGGCGGCCTCGGTCAGGGTCTGCGCCCGTTCCGCACCGACCCACGGGAATGTCACGATCCAGTGGCCCGGATCCGACGAGCGATGGACGGCGACGCCGCCTCGGCCCTCGCCGTGGTCGGACCGCAGACGCCGGAGCCAGCCCACGACCGCGACGATGTCATCGGGCCAGTCCCGCGGCGGGACGGACGCCCCGAGCAGTACCAGCGCATGGCGCCCCGGATCGCGCTGGCCGTACCAGGTCCGCCGCCGCCCGATGGCGACCTCGAGCTTCACGACCGGCTCGAGCCGGTACACGTTCGGGCCCTCGAGGAGGCGCGTCTCGATCAGTCGCACGGTCCCGGCAGGATAGCAAGCGGACACCGCGCCGGAGACGACGGAGCCGACCCGGTGGGTCCGGTCCGCCCGGGATAGACTCCCGGGCATGGACGCACCCACCGCCAGCCCCCTGGCACCCGAGCTCGACGCCTTGCGCGACGCCGTCGCGGCCGACCTCCCGAGCTACCTCGGCGACCTCGAGCGCCTCGTCAACATCGACTGCGGCAGCTACACGCCCGACGGGGTCAACGAGGTCGGCCGCTGGACGGCCGAGTTCCTCACAAGCCTCGGGGCGACGGTCGAGGTCCGGCCGGACCCCGCCGGTCGCCTCGGCGACACGGTCGTGGCGACCTTCACGGGCCGCGCAGATGGCCCGCGGATCCTGCTGATCGGGCACATGGACACGGTCTTCGACCCGGGCACGGCCGCCGCACGACCCTTTGCCATCGCCGACGGCATCGCCCGCGGACCCGGCGTGACCGACATGAAGTCCGGGCTCCTCGCCGGGCTGTACGCGCTCAAGGCGCTGATGGGCGAGCTCGGCGGCCTGCCGTTCGAGCGCCTCGTGTTCATCGCCAATCCGGACGAGGAGATCGGCTCGCCGTCCTCGACGCCGCACATCAGCGAGCTCGCCGCGGACCATGGACGCGACGCTCGTCCTCGAGTGCGCCCGCGCGAACGGCGACATCGTGTCGTCGCGCAAGGGCATCCTCGACCTGCGCATCACCGTCCACGGCCGCGCCGCCCACGCCGGCGTCGAGCCGGAGAAGGGCCGCAGCGCGATCCTCGAGGCGGCCCGCATCGTGCGCGACCTGCACGCCCTCAACGGGCGCTGGCCGGGCGTCACGGTCAACGTCGGCGTGATCGCCGGCGGCACGCGGCCCAACGTCGTGGCCGAGCACTGCTCGCTCGAGGTGGACGTCCGGGCCGTCGACGCGCGACGGAGCTCGAGGCGGCCGAGGCAGAGATCCGCCGGGTCGCAGCCGACCACGGTCGTGCCCGACACGATCGTCGAGTTCGAGCCGATGGCGCGCTGGTGGCCGATGGAGAAGCTCGCGCGCAGCGGCCGCCTGGTCGATCACGCGAAGGCCGTCGCCGAGCGGCCTCGGTTTCACGATCAACGACAGCGCGACCGGCGGCGCCTCCGACGCCAACACGACGTCCGGGCATGGGCATCCCGAGCCTCGACGGCCTGGGGCCGATCGGCGGCAACGATCACTCGCCGGCCGAGTACCTCGAGGTCGATTCGATCGTGCCCCGGACGGCGTTGCTCGCCGGGCTGCTGCTGGCCATCGCGGCGCGACCCGGAGGTCCTGGCCTGGCGCGACGCGCCGCCCGGCGCCGCGCAGGCGTGACCGAGCGCCGCCGCACCCCGTCGGGCGAACCATGGGAGGCCATGACCGAACGCCGTCGGATCTCGTCGGGCGGACCGTGGGAGGCCATCGGCGGCTACAGCCGGGCGGTCGTCGTCGGTGACTCGTGCTGGGTGGCCGGGACGACGGACGCCGGGCCTGACGGCCGGTCGCGCCATCCCGGCGACATCGGCGCGCAGGCCCGGGCGAGTCCTCGAGATCATCGAGCGAGGCCCTCGAGGAGGCCGGGTTCAGCCTGGCGGACGTCGTCCGCACCCGGATGTTCGTGACCGACATCGCTCGTTCCGGCGAGATCCTCGCCGGTCCACGGCGAGTTCTTCGGTGGGATCCGGCCGGCCGCGACGATGGTCGAGGTCCGCGCCCTGATCGACCCGAGCCTGCTGATCGAGATCGAGGTCGACGCCCGCCGGGGCTGACCGTCGACCGCGCCCGTCCAGGGCAGCTCAGCGATCCCGAGCGCCCGTGCGACCGACCACGATCGCGACCGCGGCGATCAGGCCCGAGAAGCAGGTTGCGCCGCCACGCCACGATGGCCAGGCAGCGTGAGGACGGCGACCCACTCGATGCCGATGTGGAACGACGGCACGCCCGTCGTCGTCCGACCACGACCATCACGCGACCGCGGCCAGTGCCGCGAGCACGGCCGGGCCGACGAGCTGGAGGTAGTCGAACGCCCACCGCGGCAGGCGGTCCAGCCCCGGCGTCAGCAGGCCGAGGGCGCGCGTCGGATAGGTGACCGCGAACATCAGGACCGCGAGGACGACGAGGCTCGTGCTCATCGGGCGATCCTCGTCGGTCGGCGGCGGATCGTCGGGGATCGCGATGATGCCGCCGAGCTCATCGGCCGATCTCGGCAGGGGCCGACCGGGATCGCCTGGGGCCGCGATGTCGGGGGCCTCGAGGTCCACGCGGGCGCCGGGCATCGAGTACCGGTCGGCCGATGCGGAGGTCCCGAGCGGGGCCGTCTCCCGGGCCAGCGCTCGCCGGGACGAGCAGCCCGACCGCCGGCCCGACGATCCCGCCCGCGACGATCCCGATCGACGGGCTCGTCAGCAAGCGCCACGACCACGCCGATGCCGCGCTCCGACGATCGCCGCGACGAGCTCCCGCCGCCCGGTGATCAGGCCGACCGCGAGCCCGATCATCGCCGCCGGGAAGATGATGTCGATGCCGAAGCGTGCCGGGTCCGGGATCTGGCCGCCGAGGACCACGCCCGCGAGCGTGGCCAGGTTCCAGGGGATGAAGGTCGCCCCGATCGCCGCCGACCCAGTAGCCCCACTCGTCGGTCCGGCCGAGCCGCCGGAAATGGCCGATCGACAGCGCGAAGGCCTCGTCGGTCAGCAGGTGCGCCATCGACCGCCCGGCGGCGGAAGGGCACGTCCGCGCAGCCACGGCGCGCAGTGCGGCCGAGTAGAGCAGGTGGCGCGCGTTGAGCAGCGCCGTCAGCAGCACGACGCCGGGCCACGCCAGGCCGCTCGCCACGTAGCCGACGGCCGCGAACTGGGCGGCGCCCGCGAACACGATCACGCTCATCGCCACGGCCTCGATGGGCGAGAAGCCGGCCTCGCGCGCCGACAGGCCGTAGACGAACCCGAACCCGATCGCCGAGACGGCGATCCCGATGCCCTCGGTGATCAGGCGGCGGCGGCTCGCCTGGACGGTCCGCGGCGGAGGCCGCGGGCCCGTGGTCGGGTCGGAGGGAGCTCGCTCAGCGCAGGAAGGTCTTGGCGCAGGTCCCGTCGCAGACGACGTAGACGGCGTGCTTCTCGGCCGCGTAGCCGGCGGCGTGGAGGAGCCCCGGGCAGCCCGGCGTCGGGCACTTCCAGACCCACCAGCGCTCGTTCGTCGTCGAGCGGCGTCGTCTCGGCGGCGAGCGTGCCGGCCAGACTCGCCCCGCTGCGGCCACGAGCGAGGCGATGCGTCGCCGCCCGCTCGTCCTCGGTCTCGCTCGTGTACGGGTAGTTCTGGCCGACGTTCGAGGTCACGCGCCCTCCCCGAGCGGCGCACGCCGGACGTCGCGCCGGTGGCGGCGTCGTGTGAGCGCAGCCCGCCACCGGCGGGCCCGAGTATACCCGTCAGA
The DNA here is from genome assembly GCA_963704775.1 of uncultured Chloroflexia bacterium. Lineage (GTDB taxonomy): Bacteria > Chloroflexota > Limnocylindria > Limnocylindrales > CSP1-4 > SPCO01. The sequence goes on from CAVPHR010000001.1 coordinate 2,146,941, forward strand.
GGGCATTCCGGCCGCGGGCGACCGGACGTCGGTGCCACCGCGTCGCCGGACCTGCGTCCTACCAGACCGCCGGCAGGCCCGCGCTGCGCGGGTCGGTCGCGGCCGCGACCGAGCCGCCGGGCGCGCCCGGGCCGCCGTCGACCAGCTCGATCGCGTGCTCGTGCCCGAGGCTCGAGTCGAACGGCGCGGTCGGCGACGAGCGAGTGGCCCGAGCGCGCGCAGCGCCTCGGCGATGCCCGGCGCGTGGCGCGGCTCGAGGTGGACGTCGAGTCGGCGGCGCGAAGTGGTCGGCGGGCTCGACGTACCAGCGCGGCGCGGCGACGGCGGTCGCGACGTCGACCCCGCCATCGACCAGCGCCGACACGAACTGGGCGTGGATCTGCGGCTGGGCGTCGCCGCCCATCGAGCCGGCGACGACCCACGGCCCGGGCTGGCCGTCCCGGAACAGCATCCCGGGGAGCAGCGTGTGGAGCGTCCGCTTGCCCGGCGCGAGGACGTTCGGGTGGTCGGCGTCGAGGCTGAAGTAGCTGCCCCGGTTCTGGTAGTGGATGCCGGTGTCCGGGTCGACCACGCCCGACCCGAAGCCCGATGTAGTTCGACTCGATGAGGCTGACCGCGTTGCCCTCGCCGTCGACGTCGCGAGGTAGATCGTGCCGCCGCCGCGCGGGTTGGTCGCGGCGGGCGGCGTGGCGGCCCGCCGCGGGTCGATCCGCGCGGCGAGCTCGGCCGCGTACGCCGGGTCGAGCAGGCAGCTCGACCGGGCACGTCTCGAACGCCGGGTCGGTCAGGTGGGCGTCGCGGTCGGCCATCGCGAGCTTCGCCGCCTCGATGCCGAGGTGGATCCAGCCCGGGTCGGTGACGCCGTCCGGCCCGAACGCCCGCGGCGCCGGCGGCTCGAACTGCTCGAGGATCGCCGAGCAGCTCGAGCGCGACGACGCCGGAGCTGTTCGGCGGGTGGGTCGTGACCCGGACGCCGCGGTAGTCGATCGCGATCGGCTCGCCCCAGCGTCGAGGTGTGGGCCGCGCAGGTCGGCCGCCGTGATGCGGCGCAGCCGGCGGCGGCCAGCGCCCGCGCCTGGCGCTCGCCGAGGTCGCCGTCGTAGAAGGCGTCGAAGCCGTCGCGGGCCAGCGTCTCGAGCGTCGCCGCGAGCGCCGGCAGGCGGACGAGCTCGCCCGGCCGCCAGGGCCGGCCGTGCGGCCGGAAGACCGCGACGAACCCGGCGTCGGGCCCGAGCTCTCGGCGACGATCGGCGCGGTCCCCTCGACCGCGTCGATGAACCCGTCCCAGGCCGGGAAGCCGTCCCGTGCCAGCTCGATGGCCGGGGCCAGGACGCGTCGCGCGACAGCCGCCCGAACCGCGCGTGGGCGTCGCCCCACGAGCGGACCGCGCCCGGGACCGTGATCGTCAGCGGCCCGCGGCGCGGGAGCGTCGGTCGAGCCCGGTGGCCCGCAGCGCCGCCGGCATCGGCGCGCGAGCCGGCGCCCGCCCGGAGCCGTTGAGCGCGGCCTGCCGCCCGGTCGCCGCGTCCCAGATCAGCCAGAACGCGTCGCCGCCGATCCCGCAGCCGCTCGGCATGACGACGCCGAGCGCCGCATTGGTCGCGATCGCCGCGTCGACCGCCGAGCCGCCGGCCCGCAGGATCGCGCAGCCCGGCCGCGGTCGCGAGGTGGTGCGGCGCGACGACCGCGCCGCGCGCACCGCGCGCCAGCGGGACCGGCACCCAGGGTCGTCCGGTCGGTCATGCCGGCGGCCGCGTCGTCGACCGAGGCCGGCGAGCCGAGGCCGCCGACGTCGTGCTCCTGGCGGCGCAGCTGGGCGAGCGGGAGCGAGCGCGATGAGCAGCAGCGCGACCGTGGCGACCAGCATGCCGTCGATGCCGCCGCCAGTCGGCCGCGAAGCCGCCGATCGAGGCCGCCGGTGATCTGGCCGATGGCGAGGAAGACGTGTACAGGCCCATGATCGCGCCGCGGTCGGCGGGGAAGCGCTCGGAGATGTCGGCCAGCAGGCCGAGCGCGGCCGGCGTCGCGCCGGCCAGCACGAACAGCCCGACGCCGGCGGCCGCGACCGCGCCCGACGGGCACGACGAGCGGCAGTCCGGCCGCCGTGGTTGACGACCAGGCCCGCCGCCGACGAGCACGCCGCCGCCGAGGATCCCGTACAGGATGATCGTCGTCCGCCGCATGTTCTTGAAGCGGTTGCCCCAGTAGAGCAGGCCGGCCCCGAAGACGATCCCGATGACGACGGCCGCCAGCGAGATCTGGACGGCGCTGAAGCCCTGCATGCAGGACCTGGTCGGGGAAGCTCGGGTTCGCCTTCGAGAACTGGAAGATCGACTGGCTGAACCACAGCCCGATCGAGGCGTTGACCGCGATCCAGGTCGGGGCGAGCAGCCAGACGTGGGAGCTCCGCAGCGAGCGCCACGTAGCGGCGCCAGTCCGACCGTGCGGCTCGTGTCCGTGGCCGCTCGGCGCTCGCTCGTCGGCGTCGTGATCGGCGACGCCGTACCGGTAGATCAGGAACGAGACGCCGTAGAACGACGGCGTTCAGGAAGAACGCCGTCGGGCCCGAGCGCCGCGAACAGCGAGCGGCGCGACGGCGAAGCCGGCGCCGATGCCCGGCGAGCGTCGCGCCCTCGAAGCGGGCGGCCGCCTTGCCGCGCAGGCAGCTCGTTGCCGGCGGTCGCGAGCGCGATGAAGCCGAGGATCGACGGGATGCTGGCCGCGGTCGAGGCGCCCTCGAGCATGCGCGTGCCCGCCGAGGACTGACGAGGTTCGTCGTCAGGCCCGGTGAGGATCACCGCGACCGCGCCGAAGACCGGCCCGAACAGCATCACCCGGTGGTGGCCGAGCCGGTCGGACAGCGAACCCGAAGACCGGCGAGAGGACGAGCTCCGACAGGTAGAACGTCGGCGTGCAGCAGCGCCGAGCGGTCGTCGCCGCCACGACCGGGCCGCCGTGTTCCGGCAGGTTCGCGAGGTAGACGCCAAGCATCGCGCCGGTCAGGCCGGTGCTGAAGCGGAGCGTGAAGGTGCCGGCCAGCACGGCCCACAGGGAGCGATCCATCGCGGGAAGCGTAGCGGCTCATCGGCACGCGGACCGTGACACCGGGCTGGACCCGGCCCGTATCATGCCCGCAACGTCCGCGGCCGTCTGCGAGGAGGAACGCTCTTGAGCCGCGTCGCGATCTTCACCGATTCGGCGTCGGACCTGGATCCCGGCCGACGCCGCGGCCGAGGGCATCCGCGTCGTCCCGCTGCTGGTCAACTTCGGCACCGAGACGTTCAAGGCCGGCGTCGACCTGTCGGCCGAGGCGTTCTGGGAGCGGATGGTCGCGCCGGACGCGCCGTTCCCGACGACCGCGGCGTCGTCGCCCGGGCGAGTTCAAGGAGGCCTACGAGGCGGCCTTCGACGGCGGGCGCCGAGGCGATCGTCTCGATCCACGTCGCGGGCACGCTGTCGGGCACGATCAAGAGCGCCCAGATCGCGCGCGACATGCTGCCCGACCGCGAGATCCACGTCGTCGACTCGCTGGGCGCGTCGATGGCCGAGGGGATCCTCGCGCGGATGGGCGTCGAGATGGCCGCCGATGACCGGCCCGCAGCCGAGATCGCCGAGACGCTCGAGTCGCGCGCGCCCGGACATGCGGATGTACGTCGCGCTCGAGACGCTCGAGTACCTCAAGAAGGGCGGCCGCATCAGCGGCGCGCAGGCGGCGATCGGGACGCTGCTCTCGGTCAAGCCGATCATCACGGTCAAGCACGGCGTGGTCGAGACGGCCGACCGGGTCCGCACCCGGGCCAAGGCGCGCGAGCGGCTCATCGAGCTGATCACGCGAGCGGCCGATCGAGCGGCTCGCGATCCTGCACACGGTGACCCCCGACGTCGAGGCGTTCCGCGACGAGGTCCTCGCCCAGGCGCCGGACCTCGATCCGGCGAGCGTGACGATCGACCTGGTCGGCCCGTCGGTCGGGCCGCACCTCGGGCCCGGCTGCGTCGGCGCGGCGGTGCTGTACCGGGCATAGTCACGCGTCTGCGACACGGCCATGGGGTTGCGGCAAGGTTGCGACAACCTTGCCGACCGGTACCATCGGGGAGGCGACCGAAGCGACCTCCCGGGCTATACTCGAGCGGCACATGAGTCGCGCATCGTCGGCCCGAACGCAGCGTCGCCGGACCCACCCCGACGCGCCCCGTGGGGTCGTCCGGGAGACGACCCACACCGACGCGGCGGCGCCGAAGCGCCGCCCGACACTGAGGTCTCCTCTTCCATGACCACCGAGCACGTCGCGGCCGCGATCAACCCATGGGAAGTCGCCCAGCGGCAGTTCGACCTCGCCGCCGAGCGGCTCGAACCTCGACCATGGCATGCGCCACGTCCTGCGCGAGCCACGCCGCGAGTTCACCTGTCCACTTCCCGGTCCACATGGACGACGGATCGGTCCAGGTCTTCACGGGCTATCGCGTCCAGCACAACCTGGGCCGCGGCCCGGCCAAGGGCGGCATCCGCTACCACCAGGACGTGACCCTCGACGAGGTCAAGGCCCTCGCGATGTGGATGACCTGGAAGTGCGCCGTCGTCGGCATCCCGTACGGCGGCGGCAAGGGCGGCGTCATCGTCGACCCCAAGAAGCTCAGCCAGAAGGAGCTCGAGGGCCTGACCCGCCGGTTCTTCACCGAGATCGAGGTCCTGATCGGCCCCGAGCAGGACATCCCGGCCCCGGACGTCAACACCAACGCCCAGATCATGGCCTGGATCATGGACACCTACTCGATGCACGCCGGGCTACACGGTCCCGGGCGTCGTCACCGGCAAGCCGATCAGCCTCGGCGGCTCCGAGGGCCGCAACGAGGCGACGGCCCGCGGCTGCGTCTACATGCATCGTCGAGGCGGCCCGCCACCTCGGGCATGGACCTGCAAGACCGCACGCGTCGCGGTCCAGGGCTTCGGCAACGCCGGCTCGATCGCGGCGCAGGCTGATCTCCGAGGAGGGCGCGACGCGTCGTCGCCGTCTCCGACTCGACCGGCGGCATCCACAACCCGAGCGGCCTCGACATCGCCAAGGTCATCGCCTGGAAGAGCGAGCACGGCACGGTCCAGGGCTTCCCGGGCGCGACCGACATCTCGCAACGCCGAGGTCCTCGAGGTCGACTGCGACATCCTCATCCCGGCCGCCCTCGAGAACCAGATCACGAGCCGGCAACGCCGGCAACATCAAGGCCCGGCTGATCGCCGAGGCGGCCAACGGCCCGACGACGCCCGGACGCCGACGAGATCCTCTTCAGCCGGGGCATGTTCATGATCCCCGACATCCTGTGCAACGCCGGCGGCGTGACGGTCAGCTACTTCGAGTGGGTCCAGGACCTCAACCGCGACCACTGGAGCGAGGCCGTCGTCAACGCGAAGCTCAAGGAGATCATGGTCAAGGCGTTCGGCGAGACGCTCGCGATCGCCCAGCGCGAGCAGTGCGACATGCGGACCGCCGCGTACCTGCTGGCGGTCGAGCGCGTCGCCGACGCGATGGAGATGCGCGGCCTGTACCCGTAAGCCCCGACCCGATCACGAATCACGAAGCCCCGACCGCTTCCCGGTCGGGGCTTCTGTTTGGCCGGAGGACCCGGCGCCGCGGAGGCGGCTCGCGTCGGATCATGCGGCGGTCGAACCTTCGTCGTGACGGCGGAGAAGGAGTCCCGCGCCGGCGACGATGATCACGGCCGCGACGGCGACCTGGATCCACTGGATGGCATCCGGCTGACCGGCCGCGAAGGCGAGACCGAACGCGCCGAGGATCGTGGCGGGCACGAGGGGCCAGGGATGCTTCTCCTGCGGAACGGCCCCGAGGCCGAGCAGCCAGACGGTCAGGAACCCGCCGGCCATCGAGAGGAAGAACACGGCTGGGACGTAGGCCGGTGCGAACACGCTGTTCGCGATCAGCAGGGTCGCGGTGCCGAGCCCGCCGGTGATGCCGGCCGGGATGGCGTAGCCGTACTCACGGGACACGGCGAAGGCGACGAGACAGGTGATGCTGACGGCGATGAGCGTGTACTGGTCGAACTGGTCGGAGACGAAGCCGGCGGCGATGATGACGCCGATGACGAGGAGCACGGACCCAAGGAGCCTGCGCTCTGGCACGATGCCTTCGACGCGGCGCTGGGGACGGGAGCTGGCGGACTGGATCGCGGTCATTCGAGGGCCCCTTTCGGTGACTTGTGTTACAGTGAACCTGTAATCACCTGAACCATACTGGAATGAAATGAGTGACACCATCGTCAAACGTCCATATCGCTCGCCGTTGCGCCAGGCGCAGGCCGAACAGACGCGGCAGCGGATCCTCGATGCCGGCCTCGAGCTGTTCGCCGAACGCGGCTATCCGGTGACCTCGGTCGCCCAGATCGCGGCGGCCGCCGGGGTCTCGGCCGAGACGATCTACACCTCGGTCGGCTCGAAGCGCGGGATCATCGACGCGCTTCTCGAACAGGTCGACTCCGAGCGCCCGATCGAGCGCGCGCGCGCGTCGGTCATCGAGCGCGGCGGGACGCCTCGGGTCGCGCTCGAGGTGTTCGCGGAGACCGCAGGAAACTTCTGGGCGACCCATTCGAAGCTCGTCGAGGTGCTGCGCAAGGGCGTGGGCGACCCGGAGATCGGTGGGGCGTGGTTCGAGCGCGAGAATGGTCGCCGGGCCGTGTTCGCGGACGCGGTCGGCCACTGGCCGCCGGGCACCCTGCGGGACGGACTTGACCCCGAACGGGCCGCCGACATCGCCTGGGCGCTGACCGCCGAGGAGACGTATGCCCGACTTGTCGAGCGTCGCGGCTGGCCGCTCGAGGACTACATCGCCTGGACGACCTCGATGCTCATCGGTCAGATCCTCGCCTGACGTACGGCCCCTGGCGGGCACCTGCCCGGTGCTACCATCGCGGCCCATGCTCGACCACGAAGAGAAGTTCCTGTTCAAGGAGGAGATCCTCCACCTGGCCAACGCCGTGGCGGAGCCGGGCATCCTCGACAACGTCGAGGACCTCCTGACCGACGTCATCACGAGCCCGCGCTTCGATTCCGAGGTCTTCACCCTCGAGCGGAGCCTCCAGGTGATGCTCGGGCCGCGCGCCGGCACGACGCTGGTCGGCCTGCTGACCGTCGCGCCGGAGGTCTTCGACGAGGTCGCCGAGGTCCGCATCCCGCTCCGAGGTCCACGAGCGCCTCGTCGCCTGGCGCGCCCGGTTCGGCCTGGCCATCGACAACGCCCTGAACTTCCTGAACAACCCCGACGGCATCCAGGGCCACAACTTCGCGACCCAGATCGCCCACGTCGAGGAGCGGCGCGTCCTCCAGGGCCGGCTGACGCTCGTGCGCTACAACAACGAGCCGCAGTTCTTCGTGGCCGACGCGAGCGTCTTCCTCGGCCTCGTGGCCGACATCATGGAGCGGCTCGGGCCGTACCTCGAGCCCGACGCGGTCGACGCCGAGACGATGTCGCGCCTGCGTGACGCCCTCGCTCAGATCGAGCGCAAGACCGCCTCGCACCGCTGACTCGCAGGCGCCCGATGCGCCACGTCTACCTCGCCGCGACCGGCCAGAACCGCGGCAAGACCACGGTCAGCCTCGGCGTGCTGGACGGCTTCCAGCGGCGCGGCCTCTCGACCGGCGTTCATCAAGCCAGTCGGCCAGCGGACGATCATCGAGGACGGCGTGCCCGCCGACGAGGACGCGGTCCTCATGAAGAGCGTCTTCGACCTCGCCGAGCCGCTCGGCCAGATGAGCCCGGTCCACATCCCGCGCGGCTTCACCCAGGCCTACATCGAGGGCCGGGTCGTCGAGGACCTCGGCGACCGGATCCGGACGGCCCACGCGGCCTTCGCGGCGACCGCGACATCCTGCTCATCGAGGGGACCGGGCACGCCGGCGTCGGCGCCGTCATCGGCCTGTCGAATGCCGCGGTCGCCGCGATGCTCGGCGCGCCGGCGGTGATCGTGTCCGAGGGCGGGGTCGGGCGGCCGATCGACGAGATCGTGCTCAACGCCGCGCTCTTCGAGCGCCAGGGCGTGCACGTCGCGGGCGCCATCGTGAACAAGGTCGACCTCGACGCGAAGCCCGGGCTGGCCCGGACGCTCGAGCAGGGCCTGGCCCGCCACGGCATCCCGCTGCTCGGCGTCCTGCCGTACCGGCCGATCCTGTCGAACCCGACGCTGGCGATGGTCCTCGAGGGCGTCCACGGCGAGACCCTCCACCCGGGCCCGGACCTCGACCAGGTCATCGGCGGCGTCGCGATCGGCGCGATGGAGCCCGAGCACATGCTCGAGCGGATCGGGCCGCGCAGCCTCGTCATCGTCCCGGGCGACCGCGAGGACGTCATCGCCGCGATCGTCGGGGCGCACCGGTGAGGGCCGATGACGGCGTCGGGGCGCTGGGGCTGGTCCTGACCGGCGGCTACCGGCCCAGCGACCGCGGTCGTCGACGCGATCCGCCGGGCGGACCTGTTCGCGACACTCGTGCCCGAGGACACGTACGCGGTCGCGTCCGAGGTCCACGACCTGCTGGTCAAGACCCACCCCGCGGACCCCGGCAAGATCGAGGAGATCAAGGCGCTCGTCTGGGAGTACCTGTTCATCGACCGGATCCTGGGTGTCGCGAGCCGACGGCTGACGCGCTCTCAGCCCAGCGGCTCGTTGTCGATCAGGCGGGTCGAGCCGAAGCGGACCGCGAGCGAGGCCAGCGCCGGGCCCGGACACCGGCTCGAGCTCGTCGAGCGTCGCCCCGTCGGCGACCGACACGTATTCGACCTCGGCCAGCGGCTCCGCCGGCCAGCACCCCGCGCATCGTGGCGCGCAGCTCGTCGCCCGAGCGTTCGCCGGCATCCCAGGCCGCCCGGGCCGCTCGGAGCGCCCGGCGGAGCACCGGCGCGCCGCGATCCGCTCGTCCGGGTCGAGGTGGACGTTGCGCGACGACAGCGCAAGGCCGTCGGGCTCCCGGACGGTCGGGCAGGCGATGACCTCCGTCGCGATCGCGAGGTCGCGCGCCATCTGGCGGATGACCATGACCTGCTGCGCGTCCTTCTGGCCGAAGTAGGCGTGCTCCGCGCCGACGAGCCCGAACAGGATGGCGACCACGGTGGCGACGCCGTCGAAGTGGCCGGGACGGGCGGTCCCCTCGAGTGGTCGGGCGAGCGCCCCGACGTGGACGACGGTGTCGAAGCCGGGCGGGTAGACCTCCTCGACCGGCGGCGCCCAGACGAGGTCGACCCCCTCGGCCTCGCAGATCGCGAGGTCGCGCGCCTCGTTGCGCGGGTATTGCTGGTAGTCGGCCGCCTCGTTGAACTGGCGTGGGTTGACGAAGATGGTCACGACCGTGGTCGCGTCGTCCTGCCGCGCCCGCTGCATGAGCGCCCGATGGCCGTCGTGCAGCCAGCCCATCGTCGGCACGAGGCCGACCGGTCGGGGGGCCGCTGCGAGGGCTGCTCGCAGCTCCGCACGGGTGCGCACGACCCGGGTCACGTGCCGTCCGCCGGCCGACACGGGCAGGAGCGAGAGCGGCGCGTCGGCGCTCAGAGGTCGCGGTCGAGCGGGATGCCGCCGACCGGCACCGACCCGGCCGGCCGGTCCGGGGAGCCGCGCCCGAGCACTTCGTCGAGGACCGCGTCGTCCATGCGGACGGTCTCGGCGGGACCCGGGAACGTGCCTGCCGCGACGTCGGCCGCGTACGCCTTCGCCGCGTCGAGGATCGACTCGCGCACGTGGGCGTACGGGCGGGCATGCCGGGGGACGAAGTCGCCGAGGCCGATCAGGTCGGTGATGACCTGGACCTGGCCGCTGCAGCCGGCACCGGCGCCGATGCCGATAGTCGGCACGCGCAGGCGCTCGGTGATCGCCGCGGCGAGCTGCTCCGGCACGAGCTCGATCACCATCGAGAAGGCGCCCGCCTCCTGGACCGCCTGGGCGTCGGCGAGCAGCGACCGGGCGGCGTCGCGGTCCTTGCCCTGGACCTTGTGTCTTGCCGATGGTGTTGATCGACTGTGGGGTCAGGCCGATGTGGCCCATGACCGGGATGCCGGCACGGACGAGCGTCTCGATGATCCGCGCGGTGCGGACGCCGCCTTCGACCTTGACGGCCTGGGCGCCGGCCTCGCGCAGGAACACCCCTGCATTCTCGAGCGCCTCGTCCGGCGTCGCATACGAGAGGAATGGCATGTCGGCGATGACGAGCGCCCGCTCCGAGCCGCGCACGACGGCCTTGGTGTGGTGGAGCATCTCGTCCATCGTGACCCGCACGGTCGACTCGTAGCCGAGGATGACCTGGCCGACCGAATCGCCGACGAGCAGGAGCGGGATGCCGGCTTCGTCCAGGAGCTTCGCGGTCGGGAAGTCGTAGGCGGTCAGCATCGCCAGGCGCTCCCCGTCGGCGTAGCGCTTCGCGATGTCGACGACGGTCAGTCGGCGGGGCGTGTCGGTCGTGGTGCTCATGCTGGCTCCCGGGCTGGTTCCGTGCTGGCTCCAGTCTGCGCGGCTGCATCGCGGTCGTCCAGCGCGTGGGCGACCCGGTCGAGGATCTCGTCGGCGACGGCCCGCTTGGCGAGCAATGGCAGGTCGTCGCGCGTGCCGTCGGCCGCGAGGATCGCGACCCGGTTGGTATCGGTGCCGAAGCCGGAGCCCGCCTCGGCGACGTCGTTTGCGACCAGCAGGTCCACGCCCTTGCGACGCAGCTTGTCTGCGGCCCGCTCGAGCGAGCCGGTCTCCGCGGCGAACCCGACGAGGACCGGCGTCGGGCGCAGCGCCCGCCGGGTCGGGGCTCCGTCCGCGTCCAGGCCGCGGGCGATCCGGGCGATCTCGGCGAGCAGGTCGGGCGTCGCTTCGAGCTGGAGGGTGAGCGAGCCGTCGCGCTCGATCTTGCGATCGATCGGATCGCTCGGCCGGAAGTCGGCGACTGCCGCTGCCATGACGAGGGCATCGAAGCCGGCCCGCTCGGCATCGGTTGTCGTTGCCCGCAGGAGCGCCGCGCGAAGGTCGGCGGTGGACTCGACCCGGACCACGGTCAGGGCGTCATCCTCGGGGAGCGGGACCTCGACGTTGGCGGCGAGGAGCGTCACGCGCGCCCCGCGGTCGAGCGCCGCCTGCACGATGGCGACGCCCATCTTCCCGGTGGAGCGGTTGCCGATGAAGCGGACCGGGTCGATCGGCTCGCGCGTGCCGCCGGCGGTGACGACGATGTGCCGGCCGGCGAGGTCCGCGTCGCGGCCGGGCTCGATGAGGGGCGGGCGCGCAGCGGGATCTGAGGCGCGGACCGGTCGGTCCGCCACCGCCGCGACGACCGCGTCGACGATCGCGCCGAGTTCGGCGAGGCGACCGACGCCAGACTGGCCCGACGCCAGCGGCCCAGCCTCGGGCTCGACGATGACGTAGCCGAAGTCGTCGCGCAGTCGGGCGGCGTTCGTCCTCGTCGCCGGGTGCGTCCACATGTCGCCGTCCATCGCCGGCGCGACGACGACCGGCGCCGCGGTCGCAAGACAGGTGGCCGTGATGACGTCGCCGGCCAGGCCGTTGGCCATCGCGCCCAGCCAGTGCGCGGTCGCCGGCGCGACGACGATCGCGTCCGCAGAGTCGGCCAGGACGACGTGGCCGATCCGCCCATCGGGCAGGAGGTCGAGCAACTCCGTCTCGACCGGGTGGCGCGACAGCGCCGCGAACGAGAGCGGCCCGACGAACCGGGTCGCGGCGGGGGAGAGCATGACCGAGACGTCGGCGCCCTCGGCCCGCGAGCAGGCGCAGCAGTTCGACGGCCTTGTACGCGGCGATCGAGCCGGTGACACCGAGGCCGATCAGCCGTCCCTCGAGCCGGCCGGTCACGGCAGACCCAGCTCGAGTCGCTCGCCGGCGACGACCTCGGCGTGCAGGATGGCGAGGCCCTTGAGTGTCAGGTCGGGGTCGATGGCGTCGACGCCCGCGAGCGACTGCGCCCACGGCGCCGCCGACAACCCGCCGGTCAGGATCGCCCGGACGTCGGCGGGGGCGACACCGCCCATCTCCGCGAGCTCGCTGCGGATCCGCGCGAGGAGGCCGCTGGTGAGCGCCTGGTAGCCGAAGACCGTGCCTGACTGCATGGCCGAGACCGTGTCGCGCCCGATCGCCCGGTCCGGGGCGCGCAGCTCGATCCGCGGCAGCTTGGCGGTCCGCGACGCGAGCGCCTCGAGGCCGAGCTCCAGGCCGGGGGCGATCGCCCCACCGACATAGGCGCCATCGACGGCGACGCAATCGAAGGTCGTGGCGGTGCCGAAGTCGACGACGACCGCGGGCGTGCCGTAGATCCGGCCAGCCGCGAGGGCGTTGACCAGTCGGTCGGCTCCGACCTCCTGCGGCCGGTCGACCCGCACGGCCAGCGGCACCGTGCCGGCGGTGGCGAGGAGGAGTGGCCGCTCCCGGCGGGCGGCGACGGCCTCGGTCGCGGCGGTCAGGCTCGGGACGACCGAGGCGGCGACCATCGCGGACGACGTCGGCCAGCGAGGCGTCGTCGAGGCGCAGCAGCGCGTCGAGCAGGGCCTCGAACTCGTCGGCGCTCGCGCGCGCGTTCGTTGCCGCGCGGCGGGTCACGACGAGCGTGCCGGCCTTGAACAGGCCGAGCGTCACGTTGGTGTTGCCGATGTCGATGGCGAGGAGCATGGGCGCGATGATACGCGTCGTGACGGGCTCGCCCGTGCGGTACCATCGGCGTCACTCGTCCATCCTGCGTGCCCTGGAGACGACTCGTGACGACCCCGGCCGCCGCCAAGTTCTTCGTGAACCAGGGAGTCGTTTCGAGCCGCACGGACATGCTCCACCTGCTCCGTCCGCTGCTGAAGCAGACCGTCACGTACCGCTACCTGCGCGGTCGAGAGGTCGTCGCGCACGGGACCGGCTGGGTCGAGCGGATCGTCGTCGACGCCGATGACACCTCGACCTACTTCACGCCCCTGGCCATCACGCTGAACATCGATTCGTTCGAGCATCTCGAGTTCGAGACGCGGCCCGACCAGCTCCTGGTCTACGCCCTCGTCCAGGGTGACGAGCGGGTCGTCGTGGAGTTCGCACCGGTGGGTCCGGGCGCCGAGGATGGGTCGCCGTTCGCGCCGACGCAGCTCGCGTTCGAGATGCGCGACTACGTCCAGATGGAGCTGCTCAGCCTCGAGACCAAGGACGAGGAGTAGCCGACCGGGCCGTCACGGCAACCGTCCAGCCGTCAGCCGCTCCGTTCGCCCCGGACGTACGCAAGCCCCAGGGCCGCCGGTGCCCCCACACGCCGCCGCAGCGCCTCGCGCGAGCCGAGGATCACCACGATGATCACGAACGCGTAGGGCAGCATCTCGAGGAAGAACGTGGCCGAGCGGCCGGCCTGGAACGGGTTCGAGACCCCCAGGATCGTCGTCACCCCCTGGATGTCGATGATGAACCGGAAGATGGCGCCGAAGAGATACGCACCGATCGCCGCGCGGATCGGGCTCCACTGGGCGAAGATGACGAGGCCGATCGCGATCCAGCCGCTGCCGCCAACCGTCTGGTCGCCATACCAGCCCGGGGCCAGAGCGAGCGTGATCGTCGCCCCGGCCAATCCTGCGAGCAGGCCGCCCACGAAGACGTAGGCGTAGCGCGTTCGATAGATGTCGATGCCCTGGGCGTCGGCGGCGGACGGGCGCTCGCCCACGGCGCGGAGGTGGAGGCCCGGCCGCGTGCGATTGATCCAGAACCAGGCCGCGGGAACGAGCAGGTAGCCGACGTACGTCAGCACGCTCTGGTCGCGGAAGAACACCGGGCCGATGAACGGGATCGACGACGCGATCGGGATGGTCAGGTTGGGGAGGGTCTCGATCGCCCCGGCGTTCGAGAGTCCGTCACCGAGGACGCGCGCCAGCCCGGTCCCGAGGAACGTCAGTGCGAGCCCCGAGACGACCTGGTCGGCGCGCAGGTGGATCGTCACGACCCCATGCAGCAGGCTGAGCAGGCCGCCGGCGAGCATCGCCGCGATCAGGGCCAGCCACGGATTGCCGGTCGTGACCGCGGCCGAAAAGCCTGCCACGGCGCCGATGAGCATCATCCCCTCGACCCCGAGGTTCAGCACGCCGGAACGCTCGGCGAAGATCTCCCCGACCGCGGCGAAGAGCAGGACCGTGCCGCTGGCAACGCCCGCCGCCAGGATGAGGGTCGGGTCCATCAGGCCGCGACCGCCGCTGCGCGGCTGAATCGGACGCGATAGCGGACCAGGACGTCGCTGCCGACGAGGCAGAAGAGGATGATCCCCTGGATCATCGCGGGGACACCGGACGGCTGGATCTCGCGGCCGGCGAGGATCAGCGCCCCGAACAGGATGGATGCCACGACGACGCGCCACGGTCCGAACCGCGCGAGGTACGCGATGATGATCGCAGTGAACCCGTAGCCCGGCGAGATGTGGTCCTGGAGCCGGTGGACCACACCGGCCACCTCGCTCATCCCCGCGAGGCCCGCCAGTGCGCCGGAGAAGGCGAACACCACGATGATCCGTCGGCCGATGTCGATGCCGGCGTAGCGGGCGGCGCGCGGGTTGTCACCGATGAGCCGGAGCTCGTAGCCCCAGCGCGTCCGCGAGACGACGAACCAGACGATCGCCGCCGCCACAAGGGCGAACAGGAAGCCCGAGGTGGATCGTCAGCCCGCCGAGCGCGGGCACGGCGTCTGCGAAGTCGGTCAACCGCGGCAGATAGGCGGTCCGCGGGAACTGGGCGGTCTCCTGGAAGCCGGATTCGCTCCACGGCCCGAAGACCCAGAACTGGACCCAGGCCAGGGCGATGTAGTTGAGCATCAGCGTGGTGATGATCTCGTTGACCGCGAGCTTCGCCTTCAGCACGCCCGGGATCAGGCCCCACAGCGCCCCCGCGGCGGCGCCCGCGAGCATCATCACGGGGATCATGACGATGGCCGGGGTGTCGGCCGGCAGGACCGGCGCGAGCACGATCGCGCTGGCGCCCCACGCGCCGAGCAGGAACTGGCCCTCGGCGCCGATGTTCCAGAGACGCATCCGGAACGCGATGGAACAGGCGAGCCCGGTGAGGATCAGCGGCGTCGCCTTGACCAGCGTGTCGCTGATGACCCCGACGCTTCCGAACGCGGCATCGAGGATGTGCAGGTACGAGCGGACCGGATCGCCCCCGACGAACCACAGGATGAGCGCGCCGATCGCGAGCGCCACGACCACGGCGAGGATCGTCAGGACCGGCGTCATCCAGCGCGGGATGTCGGCCCGTGGCTCGAGGCGGACCCTCATGTGGCACCGCCGGTCATGTACAGCCCGATCTCGTGGATGTCGGCGGTGCGCGGGTCGACCGATGCCGCGACCTGCCCTTCGTACATCACCGCGATCCGGTCGGCCAGGGCGAGGAGCTCCTCGAGCTCCTCGGAGATCAGCAGGATCGCCGTGCCGCGCTCACGCAGCTCGAGCAGCGTCTGGTGGATGCCCTCGATGGCCCCGACGTCCAGGCCCCGTGTCGGCTGGACCGCGACGAGGAGCGTCGGCGCAGCATCGATCTCGCGCGCCAGGATGACCCGCTGGAGGTTGCCGCCCGACAGGATCCGGACCGGCGTGTCGATCGAGGGCGACGAGACCGCGTAGGCGGCGATGAGGCGGGTCGCCATCGCCCGCGAGGCCGTGTCGTTCATGAGCCAGCCGGTCGCGATGGGTTCGCGCCGGTAGTTCTTCATGATCAGGTTGTCGACGATCGAGAGGTTGGGCGAGCTCCCGACCCCGGCCCGGTCCTCGGGCACGTGGCCGACGCCGGCCCGGATCGCGTCGATCGGCGGGCCGGTTGGCGATGTCCGACCCGTCGATCGTGATCCGGCCGGTGCAGCTCCGGAGCCCCGTGATCGCCTCGGCGAGCTCGGCCTGCCCATTGCCCGCGACAGCGGCGATCCCGACGATCTCGCCCGCGTGGACGTCGAGCGACACGTCGCGCAGGGCGGGCAGGCCACGATCGTTGAGTGCCGAGACCCCGCTGACCGACAGGACGACCCGACCGCGTTCCACCGGCGCGCGGTCGAGCACCTCGAGGACGGGCCGACCCACCATGAGCCCGGCGAGATCGGCCCGTGTCGTGCCCTCCGGGAGCACGTCCGACGCGGTGACCCGACCCGCCCGCATGACGGTGATCCGGTCGGCGATGGCCAGGACCTCGCCGAGCTTGTGGCTGATGAAGACGACGCTCTTGCCGGCGGCGGTCATCGCCCGGAGCGTCACGAACAGCTCCTCGGCCTCCTGGGGCGCGAGGACCGCCGTCGGCTCGTCCATGATCAGGATCCGCGCCCCGCGGTGGAGCATCTTGAGGATCTCGACCCGCTGCTGCTCACCGACGGAGAGCTGCCAGACGTGGGCGCGAGGATCGACGTGCAGCCCGAGCTCCTGCGCGATCCCTTCGACTTCGGCCTCGGTCTTGCGCAGGTCGAGCCTGAAGCGCGGCCGCTCCATGCCGAGGAGCACGTTCTCGGCGACGGTCTGCGATGGGACCAATGCGAAATGCTGATGGACCATCCCGATGCCGTGGGCGATCGCGTCGCGCGGTGACCGGAAAGTGACCTGCTCGCCGTCCACGAGGAGCCGGCCCTCGTCGGGCTGGTAGAGCCCGGCGAGGACGTTCATCAGCGTGCTCTTGCCGGCCCCGTTCTCACCGAGGAGAGCGTGGACCTCGCCGGGGCGCACGTCGAAGTCGACGTGGTCGTTCGCGAGGACGCCGGGGAACGACTTGACGATGCCCGACGCCTCGATGGCGGGCGGGGCGATGGACGCGGTCATGGCAGATCCCGAGCTGGCGCCACGAACCGAGGCGGCATGAGGCGACGAGCTCCGGCCCGCCGCCTCGAATGCCTTCGACTACGGGGTCGGCAGTGCCGGCAACTCGCTCTTGATGCCGTCGTTCCACCAGTACATGCAGGTCTTGCACTCCGATCCGGGGGCGCCGGGCGGGAACTGGTCGAGGTCGGACTGCTCGAGCTTCGAACCCGCCGGCAGGAGTTCCTTGCCGGTGCTGTCCTTGATCGGCCCGGCGAAGACATCGAACCGTCCGAACGTGCCGGCCAGCATCTTCGCGAGCGTGTCCTTGACCTTGGCGACGTCCTCGGCCGGCAGGCTGGCGACGCCCGGCTGGGGCGTCTCCCCGTCCATGAAGCCGAACAGGCCCATCGCCTTGGCGTCGGCGTCGAAGTACTCGTAGCCGGCCTTGTATGTCTTGGACTTGACCTGTTCCGCGATCCGCGTGTACTCGGGGCCCCAGATCCAATACGGGGCCGTGAGGCACGCATCGACCTTGCACGAACCCGGATGGTCGTAGGTGACGCCCCACTTGCCCTTCTCCTTGGCGACGTCGGCGACCGCCGGCGTGTCGGCGCCGGTGAAGACGACCTGCGCGCCCGCGTCGAACAGCGAGGCGGCGCCGTCACGCTCCTTGATCGGGTCGTGCCAGGTGTTGATGAAGCGCACGTCCATCGTGCAGTCGGGGCACGTGACCTTGGCGCCGCGCATGATCGCGTTGCCGAGGCGCAGCTCCTCCGGGATCGGGAAGGTCGCCATGTAGCCGATCTTCGGGTTGCCGTCGGCCTTGGCCCGCGAGCCCGCGAGCATGCCGGCGAGGTACTTCATGTCCTCGACCGCGCCGAAGAAGTTGCCGAAGTTCTTGCCGTTCGACTTGTAGCCGGTCAGGTGCAGGAACGTCGCGTCGGGGAATTCCTCGGCCACGGTCGCCATCGGGTCCATGTAGCCGAATGACGTGCCGATGATGAAGTTGAAGCCCTTGCGCGCGAGGCTCCGGAAGACCTGCTCGGAGTCGGCCCCCTCGGGCACGAGCTCGATGTAGGCGACGTGGCTGTCGGCGACGTGTTCGCAGACGTACTGGAGTCCCTCGTAATGGGCCTGGCTCCAGCCGCCGTCATCGTGTGGCCCGATCAGGACCATGGCGACGTTGAACTTGCCGGCCTCGACATCGGGGATCTGGAGATCGGCCGAGCCGCCCTGGGTCCCGGTGCCGGCGCATTGGGCCGAGGACCCGCCCGAGGCGGGCGCACCGCCGGATGGGGCGCTGCTCTCCCCGGCCTGATTACAGGCTCCCACGAGCACGATGACGGTCAGCAGGGCCGCCAGCCACGACAGGTGTCGGCGCATCATCGATACCGTCCTCCTCACATCCACGGTCGCGTCCATCCGGCTCGGGCGGCGGGCGACGACGGGCACCGCGTCAGGATAGCGGGCGCCACCCCCGACCGAAGCTTGGTGGCGCGTTGTGGCTGGGTCGCAGACCGGTTCCTGTACCATCCCGACGATGTTCGAACGGACCGTGCTGGCTTCGGGCCCGCGCGTCATCAGCGCCCAGATGCCGGGGGCGCGCTCAGTCTCCATCGCCGCGTATGTCCTGGCCGGATCGCGCCTCGAGACCGACGCCCAGGCCGGGGTGGCCCACTTCATGGAGCACCTGACGTTCAAGGGCACGTCCGCGTACCCCTCGACGCGAGCCATCAGCGAGGCGATCGAGGGCGTCGGCGGCTCCTTCAACGCAGCGACCGATCGCGAGTCGACGGTCTACTGGGTCCGCGTGCCGCGCCGGGAATCGGCTCGGGCGGTCGACGTCCTTGGTGAGCTGATCGTGCGCCCGACCCTCGCGACCAAGGAGATCGAGAACGAGCGGACGATCATCGTCGAGGAGATCCGGTCCTACCTCGACGACCCGTCGGAGTACTGCCAGATCCTCTTTCAGAGCGCGCTGTTCGGCGATGGCCCGCTGGGTCGGGAGATCTGCGGCGACGAGGACGGCATCCGGGCCCTGCCCGCGAAGACCATCCGCTCCTTCTGGCGCACGGCCTACCGGCCCGCGAACACGGTCGTGGCCGTTGCCGGGGACCTGTCGCACGCGGATGCCGTCGACCTCGTCGGGACGGCGTTCGGGACGGGCAACGGCAAGCTGCCCGGGTTCGCGCCCGCGCCGATCCTGCCGGCCGGTCCGCGGGTCGCCGTCGGCAAGCGCGACACATCGCAGGCCCAGCTGTGCCTCGGGCTGCCGGCTCTCCATCGCGATCACCCCGACAGCTGGACGCTCGCCATCCTCAATGCCGTGCTGGGCGACGGGATGAGCAGCCGCCTCTTCCTGTCCGTGCGCGAGGAACGGGGTCTGGCCTATGACGTCTCGTCCGGCCTTGTCGACTACGCCGATGCCGGTGCGCTCGAGGTCTCGGCCGGCGTCGACCCCGACGGCATCCGGGCGGCGCTCGAGGCGATCCTGGCCGAGCTCGCCCGACTGCGCGACGAACCGGTCCCCGACGACGAACTCGAGAAGGCCAAGCGCTACCTCGCGGGCGGCATGGAGCTGCGGATGGACGACACGCGGCACGTCGCGTCGTGGATCGGCGGGCAGGAGGCGCTTCACGATCGGGTGCTCACGCTCGACGAGGCCCTCGAGGCGGTCATGGCCGTGAAGGCCGACGCCGTGCAGGAGCTGGCCGCCCGGCTGTTCCATGACGATGCCCTGCGGTTGGCCGTCGTCGCGCCGGCTCGGCATCTCCGCGGGCTCGAGTCGCAGCTCCGGCTGCCGGGCTGAGCGGCAGGGCCTGGTCGTGGACGAGGACGAGATGACGGACCGGGAGTCCGGCGAGGGCCGCGACGAGCACCAGGGTAACGACGAAGCCGAACGTCCTGACTCGCCCGAGACTCCGTCGATCGCCGACTCGATCGCGGCGGCCGAAGCGTTCGACTCCGGTAGCGCGCCGGAACCCGATTTCGCCGCCGGCCCTAGCGACGCGGAACCCGTGACTGCCCTGCCTGAACCGCCCGAGCCGACCCATTCGTCAACGCCACACACGCTCCGGGACTCGATGACGGACGAGCAATCGGGCCGCGCCGAGGCCGAGGCCAGTGCCGAGGCGGCGTTCGACGACGGCCGCGGGACCGCGCTGCCCGGTGACGAGGACGACCGCGACCCCGCCCTGGATCTGGCCACGCTCCATCTGCGGCTCGGGTCGTTGGCGCTCGCCCGGTCCGAGCTCGAGACGTTCGCCGGCCGGGGCGTGCTGGACGCGACCGCCCGGATCGATCTCGCCGAAGTGCGCTGGCGGACCGGGGACCTAGTCGGTGGTGGCGAGGTGGCCCGTGAGGCGCTGGCGGGCGGCGGTGAGGCTGTCGTGGCCCTGATCGTCGCGGCCGAGGCCGCATCGGCGCTGGGACGGCCGAGCGAGGCGCGGCGCCTGGCGGGCCGCGCCCTGAGCCTCAACGGGGGCCCGATCGATTCGATCTTCGCAGGCATGCCGCGCTCGAGCGTCTGGCCGGGTGACCCCGCCGAGCCGGTGCCGTCGCCGAGCACGCTGTTCCCGCCAGAACGCTCCGATCGCGCCATGGAGTCCGACCGCGAGGACGCGACCGCCGTCGGCGACGATCGAGAACTCGACGCCGTCGGGGTCACCGACGCCGCACGCGAGGCTGAGCCGGGCCTCTGGGATCTCCACGAGGCGGCTGCGCTGGCGGCCGGGGCGGCGCTCTCGGTCCCGAGCGACCTCGACGCGTCGGCGCTGTTCGATGCCGGCCGCGCCGCCCTTGAGACCGGCGACCGACAGAGTGCCGCGGTCCATCTCGGGCTCGTGGTCAGAATGGCGCCCGCGCTCGCGCCGGCGGTGCTGAGCCTGCTCGGCGAGCCGAGTGATTCGGGCCTTCAGTTGGTCCAGGGTGACGCCTACAGAGCGGTCGGCCACGAGACGGAGGCGCGACGCTCGTACGCGGCGGCGGTCGCGAGCGCCTCGACCCCGCCGCCGTCGACGTCGGTCGAGTGGTTCGAGCCTCCATCGACGACCGAGCACCGCGCCCAGGCGTGGTGGCTCGAGTCGCTGGACGAGTCGATCGCGCCGGCGGCCTGGCCACCTGCTGCGGTCCAGCTGCCACCCGAACCTGCGGAGCCTGAGTCCCGCTCCGAGGCAGCCGAATTCGAAGCGCCCGCGGCGCCCGAACCCGAGACGTCGCCCGAACCCGAAGCGCCGCCCGAGCCAGAAACGCCGCCCGAGCCAGAAACGCCGGCCCAGGCCGAAATGCCGGGCGGGCCCGAACCCGAAGCGCCGCCCGAACCAGTAGCGCCGGCCGAGGCTGAAACGCCGGCCGAGCCCGAGCCCGAAGCGCCGGCCGGGGCCGAGACGCTCGAGGCCTTCGCGCCGCCGGAACCCGATCGCGAGTCCGGGTCGCGCGACGACGAGGGCAGTTGGCGCGACGACCAGGAGGACTGGCGCTCGCACAGCTGACCAGTCCGTGCCGGTCATCCGATACGATATCGGGCATCCACTGAATCCGATCACCCAAGGACGTCATGCCATCCACTGAACGGACCCTCGTCCTCGTCAAGCCCGACGGCGTGCAGCGCCAGCTGGTCGGGCGGATCCTCGCGCGGTACGAGGAGCGCGGCCTGAAGGTCGTCGGCCTCAAGCTGGTCCGCGTCGACGCTGCGCTTGCCGAGGCCCACTACGCGGCCCATCGCGAGAAGCCCTTCTTCGCCGGCCTCGTCGAGTTCATCACGTCGGCGCCGCTGGTGGCCGCCGCGCTCGAAGGTCCCAATGCCATCGCCGTGGTCCGTGCGATCAACGGCGCGACGCGCCCACACGAGGCGGCGCCCGGCACGATCCGTGGCGACTTCGCGCTGGAGACGGCCCAGAACATCGTGCATGCGTCTGACGGCCCCGAGGCCGCCGAGACCGAGCTCGGGCTCTGGTTCCGGCCCGAGGAGCTCCACGACTACGACCGCGACATCGACCGCTGGGTGCTCGCCCCGGCCGACTAGGACGGCGTGGGTCCCGCCTGTTCCTCGGTGGGGATCGGCTGGAACGACGGTCCGCTGGGCTCCTCGCCGGGTGGCTCGGTCTCGATCGGGAATGACGTGCCGGACGTGGCGCCCGGCTCCGGCACGAACGACTCCGTCGGTCCCTCGAGACCAGGTTGCAGGGCCTTCGCGGCATCCGGCCCGCCAAGGCCGCCGGCCGACACGGTGAGAGCGAGGAGCGCCGTGAGGCTCGCCACGGCGATCGACGAGGCCGCCCTGTTGGCCGCCCAGAACGTGCCAATGGAGCCGCGCACGTCGTTGAGGTCGAGCGGGGTTCGCCGCGGCAATCCTGCGAACCGTTCCTCGGGGTCTACCCGCTCCGGTCTCGAGAGTCCGACGAACAGGAGCCGGCCGTAGTAGGCGAGCGGCGCCAATGTGGCCAGGAACACGAGAGCATCGAACGGCGGCACGAGCGCGAGGTCGACCAGGTCCCAACGCGCCTCGAAGGCGGCGAGCCCCGGCAGGCCGATGCCGGCCACGACGATCACCCCGAAAGTGATGCCGAGGACCGGAGCGCGCAGCGCCCACCCGCGCAGCTCCGGGATCCGGCCGGTCCCCATCGTCGCCCGGAGCGATGCGGCCCAGGCCGCGAAGGCGCTCCGCGCCACCACGTAGGCGAGGATCCACATGCGGGCCGGCGCCCACGCGGCCGTCTCGAGGGTGGCGATCGCCAGCAGGACCACGCCCGCGTCGCCGATGATCGAATAGCCGACGACGTGCTCCAGGTCGTCCTGGATCCAGGCCGCGAACGCGGACAGGATGATGGAGGCGACGCCGATCACGAGGATGATGGCCCGCTCGTTGTCCATCTCGACGAGCAATGGGGCGACTGAATTGTCGGTCCAGGCCAGCGCGACCACCGCGAACGCCGCAGGTCCCCAGGCGGTCACGATCGGCAGGGCCGCCTCGGGCACGGCATCGGTCAGCCTCGCCGCCCAGACGTGGAAGGGGATCGCGCCAAGGCGGATGGCCACGGCCAGGGCGAAGGCCAGATAGGCGAGCCCGAACACGACCGGCTGGGCCGCCAGCTGGCTCAGGTCCCGGCCGATCCAGGCGGTGGCGGCGATCGCCATCGCCCCTGCGATCACCAGCGGACGAAGTGCGCGGATGCCCACGGTTGCGCCGATGCGGCCACCGGTCGGGGTCAGGGTCAGCAGGACGCCACCCAGCCCGCCCGCGGTCGCGGCCAGGACCGCGATGCGCGGATCGGGCAGCGACAGCGCCAGACCGCTGCCGCCGAGCATCCCGAGCATGACGGCCGGGGCATCGCGACTCGACCCGGCCGCCAGCCCGACGACCGCGAGAGCCAGGCCAACGAGCGAACCGAGGATCAGGAAGAGCCGGACGTACTCCGACGCCGCGACCGTCGTGCCGCCGATCGAGAGGGTCTGGGTCGGGTCGATGGCGAGGGCCGCGATGACCGCGATCGCCAGTCCGCCGATCCCGACGCCGGTCGCGACGCCTTCCCGTCCGTGCCCGAGGAATGCGATCCCCGCGGCGCCGATCGTGACGACGACGAAGACGACGATGCTCATGGGCGATCGTCGAGTGGATGGGCATACGGCGCTCGTCGGGCCGGCTCGTCCGGGCGCCCGACGCTCCGCGCAGGCAGCCGGCGCGGCAGGAACCGGGGCACACGTCGGCCCTCCGGCTCGAGTTCGAAGCCGTCCGCGCCGTCGCCGCGAGCGGCGTTGGCCAGGACTGCGACGGCTCCGCCCAGCCCGACGACGAGGCCCGCTGTCACCAGCTGCTCGAGTGCCGACGGCGTCCCGCCGAGGGCCACCCTGACCAGCAGCGCGCCATGGGTCAGCAGGAGCAGGCCGATGCCGATGCGCACGACATCCCGACCGGTGACGAGCGGCGCGACGGCCAGCGCCGCGAGCGCGAATCCGGCCGCCTGGGCCAGCGGCGGGCCGAGGGCCGGCGCCCCGAGGCCGTGGGTGCCGTAGCCGGCGATGGCGGCTGCGGCGGCGACCGACGCGTCCGACGCCCAGCCGAGCCGCGACCCGCCCGTGCCCCACTCGCCGTCGCGGACGACGATCCAGAGCAGGTAGCTCGCGAGGACCGAAGCGACCACGCGGCCCGCGAGCGCGGCCGTGTCGGCCATGGGGTCGGCGAGGATCGGCGCCCCGACCAGGGTGACGGCGAGCCCCAGTACGGCCGCCCGAGCATCCCGGGTCGAGACGGCGACGATCGCGCCGATCGTGATGGCGAGTGCGACCCCCGCCAGGGCCGGATTCATGGGGCGTCCGGTGCCAGCTCCGGGTAGGTCGGTGTCGCGAGGATCCCGAACGTGTCGATCGGCCAGTAGCGGAGCCACGCTCGTCCGATGACGTTGTCGACGGGCACGGAGCCGAAGGCCCGCGAGTCGGCCGAGTTGTCGCGATGGTCACCCATCAGGAACAGCTCGCCGGGCGGGATCGTCCAGCTATTCAGGTCGGGGTCGGCGTCGGTCGGCTGGGGGACGCCGTCGGCTGCGTAGAGATACGGCTCGCTGATGGCGATGTCGTTCACGTAGACCTTGCCGTCGTCGCGGACCTCGACCGTGTCCCCGCCGACCCCGATGACGCGCTTGATGAACGGCGTGTTGTCGGGCTGGACCCAGTCGGGCGGCGGCTTGAAGACGACGATGTCGCCCCGCTTGTACGGGTCGATCCGGGGCGTCAACTTGTCGACGAGGACGTACTGTCCCGGCTCCAAAGTCCGCTCCATCGACTGCTGTTTGACCTGGTACGGCTGGGCGACAAAGGTCTGGATGACGAAGAAGATGACGAGCGTCAGGACGAGCGTCTCGACGATCTCGAGGAGACACCCGAGCGCGGGTCGTCCGCTCACGAGATGGGTCGGTGGCTCACAAGTCCGGCAGTATAGGGGCTGTCCCGCATGACCGCCGTCGGCCGAAACCCGGCTGCATATCCTCCCGGGCGTCCGGGTTTGACCCGCTGTTTCGGGCCTTGTTACACTCGCCGCCGGCCTGCAAGGTCCCAGCCGCCGGTGCATGCCGTCGGGACCAGAGGCAGCACTCCCCGGTTCGCCCGTCCCAAGTGGCGCATGCCACGAGCCGAGGACGGCATCGGGTCAACAGCCCAAGGGTGGAGGACCTTCTGACCTGATGGATGCCAGTGCGCTCCAATTGATCATCCTGCCGGCAGGCATCATCGCGATCCTGTTTGCGATCTACCTGGCCCGCGATGTCCTTGCTCGCGACACGGGCACGCAGGCGATGCAGGACGTCGCCGCCACGATCTACGAGGGCGCGGTCGCCTTCATCCGGCGGCAGTACATCACCATCGCCGTCCTCGCGGTGGTCGGTGCCGTTGCAGTGGGCCTGATCATCTCGGTCTTCGAGACCGCGGCGGTCGCCGAGACCGATACGTTCGGCCCCGCACTCGGCTTCCGAACCGGGTTCGCGTTCCTGGTCGGGGCGGCGTGCTCGATGGCGTCGGGCATCATCGGCATGTTCATCGCGGTCAAGGCCAACGTCCGCACGGCATCGGCGGCCCGGCGCAGCCTGGTCGAGGCGGTCCAGGTGGCGATGCGTGGCGGCGCGGTCTCGGGCTTCCTCGTCGTGGCGCTCTCGCTGCTCGGCGTCTACGGGCATCTTCGCCCTCTTCGGCGGACTGAATCCTGAAACCGTCGCCCAGGCGCCGTTCCTGATCGTCGGCTTCGGGTTCGGGGCGTCGTTCGTCGCGCTCTTCGCCCAGCTCGGCGGCGGCATCTACACCAAGGCGGCAGACGTCGGCTCCGACCTCGTCGGCAAGGTCGAGGCCGGCATCCCCGAGGACGACCCTCGCAACGCGGGCGTCATCGCCGACCTCGTCGGCGACAACGTCGGCGACTGCGCCGGCCGTGGCGCGGACCTCTTCGAATCGACCGCGGCCGAGAACATCGGCGCGATGATCCTCGGTGTCGCGGTCTACGCCATCGCGGTCACCAACAACTGGCCGAACCCCGAGTCGTGGATCTTCTTTCCGCTTGGTCGTCCGGGCCTTCGGCCTGCTGGCCACGATCGTCGCCATCTTCTTCGTGCGCGGCAAGGAAGACGAGGACCCGATGAACATGCTCAACCGCGGCTACTGGGTCACCACGGTGTTGTCGGTGGTCGGGCTGGGCATAACGACGTACGTGATGATGCAGACCAACGGCGGGACCGGGACCAGCGGCTTCCCGACCTGGGTCTACTTCTTCGGCGCCGGCATCGTCGGCCTCGCAACCAGCGTCGCGTTCGTCTACATCACCCAGTACTACACCGCGGGCACCTTCCGCCCCGTCCGTGAGATCGCCGAGGCGTCCCGGACCGGCCCCGCCACCAACATCATCTCCGGCACCGCGGTCGGCTTCGAGACGACCCTCGTGACCGCCTTGACCATCGGCGCGGCGCTGTTCGCGAGCTTCTGGCTTGGTGAGCAGGCCAACCTCCAGTCGGCCGACGGGCGCAATGTCGGTGGCATCTTCGGGACCGCCGTCGCAACCATGGGCATGCTCATGACCACGGCCTACATCCTCGCTATGGACACGTTCGGTCCGATCACAGACAACGCCGGCGGCATCGCCGAGTTCAGCCGGGCCGAGGCCGGCGCCCGAGAGATCACCGACCGGCTCGACGCCGTCGGCAATACGACCAAGGCCCTGACCAAGGGCTACGCGATCGCCTCAGCGTCGCTCGCCGCGTTCCTGCTGTTCTCGGCCTACATCGACAAGATCAACCTGATCCAGGGCCGCCGGATCCTGGCCGGCGTCCCCGGCGCCGAGCTACTGAACTCGGTCAACCTCGCCAACGTCAACGTCTTCATCGCGGCGCTCTTCGCGGCGATGCTCGTCTACTTCTTCAGCTCTCTCGCCATCCGCGCGGTCGGCAACACGGCCCAGTCGATCATCGTCGAGGTCCGCCGCCAGTTCCGTGAGATGCCCGGGATCATGGACTACACACAGCGGCCGGACTACGCCCGGGTCGTCGACATCACGACCAAGGCAGCCCTGCGCGAGATGATCGCTCCCGGGCTCGTCGCCGTCGCCACGCCGATCCTCATCGGCCTCTTACTCGGCGCTGAGGCCGTCGCCGGCATGCTGATGGTCGGGACCATCTCGGGCGTCATGCTCGCGACCGTCCTGAACAACAGTGGTGGTGCCTGGGACAACGCCAAGAAGTACATCGAATCGGGCCATCTCCTCGACGCCGCCGGTCTGCCGATCGGCAAGAAGACCGACGCCCACGCCGCCGCCGTCGTCGGCGACACGGTCGGCGATCCGTTCAAGGACACGGCCGGTCCGTCGCTCCACGTGCTCGTCAAGCTGTTGGCGACGATCTCCCTCGTCCTCGCCCCACTGTTCATCCGCTGACCTGATGACCAACACCGCGTCGGCCGGCTGAGCCCCCGACGCGGTCCGGGATCACATGGATCTCCTGTTCCAAGCTTTGGTCATGGGCATCGTGCAGGGACTCACCGAGTTCCTGCCGGTGTCGTCGTCGGCGCACCTGATCATCGTCCCGTTCCTGTTCGGCTGGGAAGACTCGTTCATCGACTCGCTCGCGTTCGGCGTCATGCTCCATCTCGGGACGCTGGCCGCGTTGCTCCTCTACTACGGCCACGACTGGCTCCGGATCGTGCCGGCCGGCTTCGCGGCCGTGCGCGATCGGTCGTTCCGTGACGACCCGGACCGTCGGCTCGCCTGGCTGATCGTCGCGGCCACGATCCCCGCGGCGATCATCGGGGCGGTGTTCAACAACGTCATCGAGACGTCGTTGCGGGGGATCGGGCTCGTCGCGGTCATGCTCGTGGTCGGGGCCGCCATCCTGGCGCTCGCCGATCGCTGGGGCGGCACCTCGCGCCGCCTCGAACAACTCACCTTTCCCGTGGCGGCCGGCATCGGGTTCGCCCAGGTGCTCGCGCTCGTGCCCGGCATCAGTCGATCCGGGATCTCGATCTCGGCCGGGCGCGTGGCCAACCTCGATCGCGCGTCCGCGGCCCGCTTCAGCTTCCTGATGGCGACCCCGATCACCGCGGGGGCGGTCATCTTCGAGGCCCGTCAGCTGCTGACGGGGGAGGCGGGCGTGACCATCGACATCGGTCCGCTCATCGTCGGCCTGATCGCCTCGTTCGTCTCGGGGCTCATCGCCATCCGCGTCCTGATGGACTACGTCCGAACCCGCTCGCTCGACATCTTCGTCTGGTATCGGGTCGGGCTCGCCGCCCTGATCGTCGTCGTCTGGCTGGCCCGGTAGGGAGGGCGAGGCGTGGAGGTCATGAAGCAGCTCCGACAGCGGGCGATCCGCGATCTCGTCGAATCACGGCCGTTGCGGACCCAACAGGAGCTCGCGACCGCCCTGCGCGAGCGCGGATTCCGTACGACCCAGGCCACGATCAGCCGAGACGTCGCCGAGCTCGGCCTCATCAAGGTGTCGCGCGAGGGGATCGCCGCGTACGCCCTGCCGCCGCGCCTCATCGAGGCCGAGACCTCGGGCGAGGACCGGTTGCGCAAGCTGCTCTCCGACCTGCCGTTGGAGATCCACGAGGCGGGACTGCTGCTTGTCCTGCGCACGTTGCCGGGTTCCGCGCACGCGATCGCGGCCGCGCTGGACCGTGCGCGCTGGCCCGAGGTCGCGGGTTCCATCGCAGGCGACGACACCCTGTTCGTGGCGATGCCGGACCGCGGTTCGCTCCAGCGCGTCAAGCGGCGCCTCCTGCGTCTCGCCGAGGGCCCCTAGCACCCGCGCGCTGCCCTTTGACACGCTTCCCCCTCGCGACTACCATTCGCTCCCGGTTCGGAACTTCAGGCGCGCGGGATGCCCGTCGCATGCCTGGAGTTCTTTCCTTTATCTCCTGACCGCCCAGGCCCGGTCGTCCCAATCGGAACCTTGCATCGGGGGCTACCTCACGTGAACAACAAGCCCACCTACCTCTCCCGTGACGGGCTCGAGAAGCTTCGTCACGAGCTCGACGAGATGGTCAGCGTGAAGCGACCCGAGGTCGCCAACCGGATCCACGACGCCAAGGAGCACGGCGACCTCTCCGAGAACGCCGAGTACGAGGACGCCAAGAACGAGCAGGCGTTCGTCGAGGGTCGGATCCAGACGCTCGAGGCGATCATCAAGAACGCCACGATCATCGACGAGAACCATTCGACCGATCACGTCCAGATCGGCTCGACCGTGTCCGTCGAGAGCCCGGACGGCAAAGAGACGTTCACGATCGTCGGGTCCGCGGAGGCCAAGCCCGCGGAGGGCCGGATCTCGAACGAGAGCCCGGTCGGACGCTCGCTCCTCGGCAAGAAGAAGGGCGACAAGGTCGTGGTGAGGGTGCCCGCTGGCGACTTCACCTACAGGATCGTCGGCATCACCTAATTCCTCGGAGAGCTCATGGACTGGGCGGACGAACTCGCGGCACGAGTCCGCGACGGCGGACCCCAGGTCGTCAACGACTCGAAGACGCCGTCGGGCACGGTCCACGTCGGCAGCCTGCGTGGCCCCGTCATCCTTGATGTCATCGTTCGGGCGTTGCGCGCGAACGGGATCGAGACGACGTTCCTCTACGGCGTCGACGATCTCGACCCGATGGACGCCCAGGCGCTCCTGACGCCTGACGCGATCGAGACCGAGATGGGCCGGCCGCTCGCCAACGTCCCGGACCAGGTCGGCGACTGCCACGCGTCCTACGCGCGGCACCACGCCGGGATCTTCATCGACATCTTCGCCGGGCTCGGCATCCATCCCGACCGCTACTACTGGATGAGCGACATCTACCCGACCGGGGCGATGGACCCGTTCATCCGCACCGCCCTCGACAAGGCCGCCCTGGTGCGCGAGATCTACCGGCGGGTCGCCAACGTCCAGCATCCCGACACCTGGCACCCGATCGGCGTGATCTGCCGCACGTGCGGCAAGGTCGGCACGACGATCGTGACGAAATGGGACGGCGAGCGGGTCTTCTACGAGTGCCGGCCCGGACCTGGTGACCTGGGCCCACGGTTGCGGCTCGTCGGGCTGGATCTCGCCGTTCGGCGGGACGGCGAAGCTGCCCTGGAACCTCGAGTGGGCGGCCCAGTGGTCGCTGTTCGGCGTCACGATCGAACCCGGCGGCAAGGACCTCTCGACCGCCGGCGGCTCGCGCGACCGCAGCGACGCGATCGCCCGCGAGGTGTTCGAGCGCGAGCCGCCGCTCAACGTGCCGTACGAATTCCTCAACATCGGCGGCAAGAAGATGTCGACGTCCAAAGGTCGCGGCGCGGCCGCGCACGAGATCGTCGAGGTCATCCCGCCCGAGCAGCTCCGCTTCCTGTTCCTCCGGCCGCGGCCGAACCAGGCGATCGAGTTCGACCCGGACGGCACCGATGCGATCCCGCGTCTCTTCGACGAGTTCGACAAGTTCGCGGCGGCCACGGCCGGTCGCGAGGTCAAGGGCGAGCTGCCGCCGGGGCACGAGGCCACGTTCCGCTACTCGCTGCTTGACGCCAACGCCGATGTCGCGGAGGAGGCGGCGCTCTTTCGGCCGGCGTTCTCGCACCTGGCGCTCCTCGTCCAGATCCCGGGCGTCGATGTCGGCGGCGCGCGTCGAGGCAGAGAAGGGGAGCCCGCTGACCGCAACGCGAAGTCGGAGATCCTCGACGAGCGCGTCGCGGCGGCGCGCGCCTGGCTCGAGACCTATGCGCCCGAGGCAGCCCGGCTGGCCGTGCATCGGGAGGCGGTCCCCCAGGCCGCGGCGGATCTCGACGATGCCCAACGCCGATTCCTCGTGACGCTCTCCGGCTCCGCCGAACGGGAGCGACCCGCCGGCGGCGACGCCTGGCAGTCGCTCATCTTCACGGTCGCCCGCGAGGGCGAGCTGCCGCCGCGACGGGCGTTCGAGGCGATCTATCTCGCGTTCCTCGGGCGGACGAACGGACCGCGGGCGGGGTGGCTTCTGGCCAGCCTCGAGCCCGGGTTCGTCACGGAACGCGCCCGGGAGGCGTCCGGCGCCGCAGCTGTCGGAGGGCGCGTCGTGAGCGTCGGCCTGCAGCGGCTGCGTGATGAGCCCGATGTCATCCGCCGCGGCGCGAGCGACAAGGGCGAGGACCCGTCCCTCGTCGACACCGCGCTCGAGCTGGACGCCACGCGTCGGCGACTGCTCGCCGAGGGCGAGGCGCTCAAGGCCGAGCGGAACACGGTCTCGAAGCAGGTCGGCGAGGCCATCAAGGGCGGGGCGGCCCCCGACGGCCCCGACGTCACTCGCCTGAAAGCGGCATCGAGCGAGGCCGGCACGCGGATCCAGGTGATCGATGCGCAGCTCGCCGAGACCGAGGCGGCCCTCGATGACCAGCTCCTCCGGATCCCCAATCCACCCGACCCGGACATCCCGGTCGGTGGCGAGGAGGCCAACGTCACGATCCGCACCTGGGGCGAGCTCCTTGCACGCGAGCAGCCGGTCGAGGGCGAGGTCGGCGCCGATGCGCTCGCGGGCGGAGCGACGTGGACCCGCAAGCCGCACTGGGAACTCGGGGAGACCCTGGACATCATCGACAACGCGCGTGGCGCGAAGATCACGGGTTCCGGTTTCCCGGTCTACAAGGGCGCAGGATCGGCGCTCCAGCGCGGGCTCATCAACTGGTTCCTCGATGTCCACACCCGCGAGCACGGCTTCACCGAGGTCTGGCCGCCGGCCATGGTCAACGCGCGACAGCGCCCGTGGCACGGGGCAGATCCCCGACAAGGAAGACCAGATGTACGTCGTGACCCGCGACGACCTGTACCTGGTCCCGACCGCCGAGGTCCCGGTCACGAACCTCCATCGCGACGAGATCTTCGACGCGAGTGACCTGCCCGATCCGCTACGCCGCCTACTCCCCGTGCTTCCGGCGCGAGGCGGGAGCCGCCGGCAAGGACACCCGCGGCATCCTGC
Source organism: uncultured Chloroflexia bacterium (assembly GCA_963704775.1). Taxonomy (GTDB): domain Bacteria; phylum Chloroflexota; class Limnocylindria; order Limnocylindrales; family CSP1-4; genus SPCO01. The sequence continues at coordinate 2,178,631 of CAVPHR010000001.1, forward strand.
GCGTCCACCAGTTCGACAAGGTGGAGATGGTGCTGTTCGAGCGCCCGGAGGACTCGCCGGCCGCACTCGAGTGGATGACCGAGCGTGCGGAGATCCTGCTGCAGCGCCTCGGACTTGCCTACCGGGTGCTCTTGATGAGCACGCGGGAGATGGGCTTCACGCAGGCGCGCAAGTACGACCTCGAGGTCTGGTCGCCCGGCGTCGAGCGCTGGCTCGAGGTCAGCTCGTGCTCGAACTTCCGCGACTTCCAGGCCCGTCGGATGGCGATCCGCTACCGGCCCGAACCCGGCGCGAAACCGGAGCTCGTCCACACGCTCAACGGGTCCGGGCTCGCACTCGCCCGCGTGCTCGCCGCCTTGTTCGAGACGTACCAGGCGCCCGACGGCTCGGTGACCGTGCCCGAGGTCCTGCGCCCGTACCTCGGCCGCGACGCCATCGGGCGATGACCGACCCGGAAGGACCAACCGAAGTGGCCTGGGAGGCACCGGACTCCGAAGGTCCCGCGCCGGGCATCGACTTCGCCCCGCATGGCTCCCGGCTGGTGGCCTATCTGATCGACGCATCATCCTGACGGCGGTGTCGATCGTGCTCGCCATCCTGGTCGGCTTCGTCTTCATCAGCGGGGCGTCGATCAGCGACGACCGCGAGACCGTCGACGTCTCTGCCGGCTCGGTCGTCGCCACGGTCCTGCTGGTCCTGCTGATCGTGCTCCTGGTCCTGCTGTACTTCCCGTTCTTCTGGGCGCGTGGTGGCCAGACGCCCGGGATGGCCATCTTCGGCCTCCGGGTGGTCGATGACCGGACCGGCGGACGGATCGGGTGGGGGACCGCGCGGCCTGCGCATGCTGGGCATGTACGTGTCCAGCGCGGTGTTCTACCTTGGATTCATCTGGATCCTCGTCGACAAGCGCCGGCGGGGCTTCCACGACCTGATCGCCGGGACCGTCGTCGTCAAACGGTCCTGACGGGTCGACGGAGCGGGAGGGATGGGTCATGAGCGTTCAACCGACGGGGTGGCAGGCCCCTGAGCTGGAGCCCGGTCCCGCGCCGGGCGTGGCCTTCGCCAGTCCCGGCTCGCGCCTGGTCGCGTACATCGTCGACGTGATCATCGTCGGCGTCTTCGTGTGCCTGCTGGCGCTCCTGTCGGTCGTGCTGATCGTCGTGCTGCCCATCCTGTCGATCCTGCCGATCGTGGCGGTCATCGTCGTCCCGTTCATGTACTTCCCGTACTACTGGGCACGGTCGGGCCAGACGCCGGGCATGAGGATGATGGGCATCCGCGTGGTGCGCGACCGCGATGGCGGACCGGTCACCGGCGGCCAGGCCATCCTGCGGCTGCATCGGCTACTGGATCTCCGGCTTCGTGTTCTACCTCGGGTACATCTGGATCTTCATCGACAAGCGCAAGCGCGGCTGGCACGACCTGATCGCCGGCACGGTCGTCGTGGAGGCGGCCAGGTAGGGAGCGTCATCGCGCCGAGCCGCCTGACCGCGGCCCCGGTGCGAGCGCGCAACTGAGGCGTCTCGGGGATACGCCACCAGTACGAATGTCCGGTGGGACGGCGGCCAGCCAGCCCGTAGGCTCGTCGGGTCGACGTCCGTTCGGAGCCTTGCGCTGCCCGTGTTCGGAACTGAGCCGCGGGTCCGCCGCCCCGTCCTCCTGCTGCTCGTCTTCGGCGCGTTCATCGCGCTCGTCGGGATCACGGCCGCCGCCCAGGCGACGCTGGTCACCACGCACTTCACCGCGGTCACGATGCAGGCCGTCGTCGATGGCGACCTCGCGTCGGTCCGGCGTTTCGCGAGCGCGAAGGCAGCGGACGGCGGACTGGCCACGACCGACCTTGCCGCAGGCGTACCCCTCGACCCGGCTCGGCGGGCGGTCCTCGAGGAGCACTCTCGGCGCTCGTCGGGGGCGACGGTGGGGTTCGCCATGCGGAGCTGCGCCGGGCCGACGGCACGCTCCTGGCCGCGGTCCCGAGCGCGCCGGATCCGAGCCGCATCGGCGGCCGCCATGGCAACTCACCCCGACGCCGCCATCGTCGCGGGTGCCGAGGCGGGCGTGCCGGCCGCCGACCTCGACAGCCCGTGGATCCTCCGTGAGCGCCTGCCGATCACGGACACGGCGGGCAACGTCGTCGGCGTCGTGGCCCTGTGGCGCGACGGGGTGCCGATCCTCGCCCGCCTGGACGAGGTTCGCCGGGACGTGCTCATCGTCACGCTCACGGCGGCGATGCTCGCCGCGATCCTGCTGTTCCTGATCTTCCGGTCCGCCCAGGGACGGCTGACGCGCCAGACGGGCGAGCTGGTCGAGTCGACCCGACGCGACCCCCTGACGGGCACGCTCAACCACGGCGCCCTCGTGAGCCTGCTGGCCACCCGGCTGGAGGCGGCCCGGACGACGCGACGCCATGGTCGGGGATCGCCCTCGTCGACGTCGACAACTTCACGTTGCTCAACGACAACCACGGGCACCGCGTCGGCGACGACGTCCTGCTGACCGTGCTCGAGGTGCTCGAGGCGGTCGCCCCGACCGGCGCGGTCGTCGGTCGCTATGGCCCCGACGAGTTCCTGGTCATCGCGGCTCGGAGGACGCCTTCCACGAGCTCGAGCCGGCCATCGTCCGGCTCCGCGACGGCGCTCGTCGACCGCAGCCTCGACGTCGATTCGCCGGACCGCCTGCCGATCACGATCAGCGCCGGGATCGCCGCGTATCCGCGCGACGGCGCGTCGCTCACCGTGCTGCTCGCGACGGTCGCCGCGACCCTCGGGGCGGCCAAGGCGAGCGGCGGCGACGCGATCCGGGTGGCCGGCGCCGAGGACGAGGACGGGTGCTGGCGGGTCGTCGGGCTTCGACGTCCTCCAGGGCCTGGTCTTCGCGGTCGACACCAAGGACCGCTACACCAAGCGCCATTCCGAGGACGTCGCGCGCTACGCGGTCTTCCTCGCCGAGCGCCTCGAACTCGACGACGCCACGATCGGCACGATCCGGCTGGCCGGCCTGCTCCACGACATCGGCAAGATCGGCATCCCGGATCCGATCCTGCGCAAGCCCGGCAAGCTCACCAGCGAGGAGTACGAGATCGTCAAGCAGCACGTCGTGCTCGGCGACATGATCGTCCGCGACCTGCCCGACATCGAAGTCGGTGCGGGCCGGCATCCGTCATCACCACGAGCGGTGGGACGGCGACGGCTACGTCGATCGGCTCGCCGCCGAGGAGATCCCGCTGATCGCGCGGATCCTCGCCGTCGGCGACGCGTTCTCCGCGATGACCACGACGCGGCCGTACCGCAAGGCGCTCGACGTCCAGGAGGCGATCCGCCGGCTCGAGGACGCGGCCGGGACGCAGCTCGAGGAACGACTGGTCGTCGCCTTCGTCACCGGACTCGAGACCGCGGCGAACCCGCCGATGCCGGGCGAGGACGTGCCGGCCCGGCTCTGGACGCCGAGGGCGGTCGCATGAGCCGACGGCGAGCCGCCCGCCTGGTCGGCTCGATCGCGTTCGTCCTCGTCCTGTGCGGATCGACCGCGGTGCCGACCCGCGCGGCTCTGCTGACGCTGCCGGTGAACGACTCCTACTCGACCGATTTCGAGGAGCGCCTCGAGGTCGAGGAGCCAGGGGTCCTTGGCAACGACATCAGCGTCGGCAGTGGTCGCGCCACGCTGACCAATGACGTCGACCACGGCGACCTCAACCTCAACCATGACGGCGGCTTCAAGTACGACCCGGACGACGGCTTCAGCGGCACCGACACCTTCCGGTATCGGATCAGTGGGCTCGTCTCGACGCAGGCGACGGTCACGATCACGGTCAGGGCTCCCAGCGCCCGACGCCCGACCCCGACGCCAGCGCCGACGCCGACGCCGGCACCCAAAGCCCACGCCGACGCCTGAGCCGACCCCGACGCCCGACGCCGGCGCCGACCCCGACGCCGACCCCGCGGCCGACGCTGCCGCCGCTCCCCACGCTCCCGCCACTGCCGACCCTCCCGCCCCTTGCCGACCGCTGCCGCCGCTCGTGCCGACGCCGCGGCCCGTTCCGACGCCGACGCTGCCGCTCGGTGCGACCGAGCCACCGGCGACGCCGCAGCCGTCCGATGACCCGAGTGGCAGCGCGGCGCCAACACCGGTCCCTCCGCCCTCCCGAGCGATGGGGCGCGGCGGCCTGATCGTCGGGCCCGAGGATCCGACCCGTCGATCCGCCCATCGTCGGCCGGCCCAGCGGATCGGAGCCGGCACGATCGATGCGACCCGGGAACAGGTTGCACGTCGGCCCGACCCGGTTTGAGCGCCGACGCGTCGCCGTCGACTTCGATGGCACAGGCCTGGGGGTCGAATGGCTGGTCCCGACACTCGTCGTGACCGTGCCGGGCATCCTGCTCATCTTCGCGGTCCTCGCACAGGGCGCCGGCGCGATGCTCTGGCTGCCCTATGTGCGCCGCACGCTCGGCGGCGATCGACGGCGTCGTCCGTCACGGCACACGGCCCGCTAGCGGACGAGCCCGGTGCCGCGAGCGGCCGCGACATCGGCCGCTGGTATCCTGCGCTGCCGGAGAGGTGGCCGAGCGGTTGATGGCGGCGCTCTTGAAAAGCGCTGAGTCGAGAGACTCCGTGGGTTCGAATCCCACCCTCTCCGCCACACTGCCGAACGCTCGTCTGCCACGCTCGGACGCGCGCGACCGACAGGACTTCCGTCCAGTGGGCGTCGGGCGCCGTGACGCGTACGGTCTTGATGTCCGCCTCACTTGGAAGGAACCAGCCTGGCCATGTTCGGCGCTCCGCCGCGACTCCCTCGCCCTGTCCTGCTCATCATCGTCTTCGGTATCTTCCTGGCCATCGTCGGCGTCACGGCGATGGCGCAGACGATCATGGTGTCGGCGCAGTTCTCTACGAGCACCATCAACAACGTCGTCGGCTCCGACACGGCCCTGGTCCGGCTGTTCGTCACGGGCGCACTGTCGCCCGATGACCTGGGACCGGGCGGGCCCGAGCCGCAACGTCTGACGGCCCTTGAAGAGCGACTCCGGACGCTCGCTTGGACCAGGCAAGATCGTCCACGTCGAGGTGCGGCTGCCCGACGGGAGCGTCGATCGCCTCCGACCAGCCGGAGGTCACGCGGCGCAAAGGCGCCCGATCACGCCCGACTTCGCGACGGCGCTCCGTGGCCGGACGGCCACGGCCGGGATCGACCCGACCGCCGCCGAGCGAGGCCATGGGTCCGGCCCTCGAGCCGGCCTCCGTCCTGCGCGAGTACTTCCCGCTGGTGACCGACGGCGGCGTCAGAGGTGTCGTTGGCGTCTGGCGCGACGCCGGACCCATCCTCGCCCAGCTGGACGACATGCGGCGGAACGTCGTCCTGGTCACGCTCTCCGCGGCCCTCGTCGCGTCGTGCCGCGCTGTTCTTCGTCTTCCGTGCCGCGCAAGGTCGCATCAGCCGCCAGACGGGGGCGCTCATCGACGCCGCCCGTCTGGACCCGCTGACCGGTCGACTCAATCACGGGGCGCTCGTCGAGGCCGTGGCCGCCGCGGTCGAGCACGGCCGCGCCGAGGGTCAGGCGTTCTCGGTGGCCCTGGTCGATGTCGACAACTTCCGGATGCTCAACGAGACGTACGGGCACTCGGCGGGCAACGACGTCCTGATGACGGTCCTGGAGGGCCTCGCACGCGAGGCGCCCCCTCGGCCGTCATCGGCCGATACGGGCCGGACGAGCTGATGATGCTCGTCCCGGATGCCGACACGAGTCACCTGCGCGACGTCGATCGAGCGCCTTCGCGCGACGCTGACCGTCCGTTCGCTCCAATTCGAGGCCTCGGAGAAGCTGCCGCTGACCATCAGCGCCGGGATCTGCACGTTCCCGGACCACGCCGACTCCGTGACCTCGTCTGCTGACCGTGGCGGCCAATGCCCTGCATGAGGCCAAGGCGAGCGGCGGCGACGCCGTCCGGGATGCCGGCATCGCGGTCTCGTTGCCGGCGGAGGCACGGACATTCGACGTGTTCCAGGGCCTGATCCTGGCCGTCGACACCAAGGATCGGTACACGAAGCGGCATTCCGAGGACGTGGCCAGGTACGCGGTGTTCCTCGCCGAGCAGGCGGGCATCGATCCCGAGCTGATCGCGACGATCCGGGTGGCCGGGCTCCTCCACGACGTCGGCAAGATCGGCATCCCCGACCAGATCCTGCGCAAGCCCGGCCCGCTCACGGCAGACGAGTACGCCGTCGTCAAGCAACACGTCGCCCTCGGCGACATGATCGTGCGCGACCTTCCCGACGTCGCGGTGATCCGGGCCGGGGTCCGTCACCACCACGAGCGCTGGGACGGCAACGGGTACCTCGATGGGCTCGTCGGCGAGGCGATCCCGCTCGTCGCGCGGATCCTCGCTGTCGGGTGACGCCTTCTCGGCCATGACCACGACCCGGCCCTATCGCAAGGCGCTCGACGTGCGAGAGGCGCTCGTCCGGCTCGAGGACGCGTCGGGCAGCCAGCTCGATGCGCGTCTCGTCGAGATCTTCATCAAGGGCATCGAGCAGGCACCGAACGCCCCCCTGCCGGGAAGCGACGTCCAGCCACTTCGACTGTGGACGCCGTATCTGCATGTCGCCTGATCGGGCGGCCGTGAGAGGCCTCCGCTCGCGCAGTCGTCGTGTCGTCGCCACCATGGCCGTGGCCGGCGTGGCGTTGGCGATCGCCGGGCCCGTGGCCGCCGCCCAGAGCTGGCAGGTCACACGGACACCGTCAGCCTTCGAGGCCGGCGACACGGTCACGGTCATCGTCACGGTCACCAACACCGGTGGCGCGGGCGGCAATGACGAGATCGGATGCGTCCAGGTCCGGATCCCCGGGGCGTTCAGCGTCGGTGCGACCTCGATCGTGGCCGACCCAAGTGGCGGGCCGTGGGACGTCTCGAAGAGCGGATCGACCACCGTCGAGGCACGCGCCGTCACCGGCGCCGGTCGGCTGAATGGTGGCTCGGCCGACGACCAGGTCAGGATCGGGATCCGGGTCACCGGCACGAACGACGGCAGCTACACGTGGACTGCGGATGCCTTCCAGAACATCGATTGCCAGAACCCGTTCGACCAGCCCCATGGCCTCACGGTCACGATCGAGCCGGGAGCGGCGGCCACGCCCAAGCCGACGCCGAAGCCGACGCCCAAGCCCACGCCCAAACCGACTCCGAGGCCGACCGCCGAACAAACCCCGGACCCGACGCAAGGCCCCGTCGCCACGGGGCCGGCAGGGACCGCCACGCCCACGCCGTCCGCATCGGCGCCGGCCGCGTCCGCGTCGCCCACCGCGAGTGCGGCCCCGACATCGCCGCTGTCCGCTCCCGCCGCGGGGTCGACCCCGCCGAACGGCGGCGGCGTCGTGGGTGGTGGCGACGGCCCGGACCAGCCGGGTGCGGATTTCGCCGTGCCGGGGATCGACACCAGTCAACGGGTCGACAACGTCGTGTTCACGGGCACGGACGTGTTCGCCCCGTTCGCCGGCGACTTCGAGTGGATCGTGCCGGGGTTGATCCTGACGCTGCCCGGCCTCCTACTGGTCGTCATCGTCGGTCTCCAGGCCCTGGGAGCGATGGTCTGGCTTCCGCTGGTCCGTCGCCGGATCGGGGGTTACGGAGCGCCCGTCCGCTGACGTTCGCGATCTTCCCGGATCGCGGTGTAGCCTCGCGCGATGGAACCGTCCGACGTCCCACGTGATGTGGTCGCGGGCCTGTGCGACACGTGTCGCCATGCGCGTCTCGTGCGGTCCGGGCGTGGGAGCATCTTCCGCCTCTGCGAGCGGTCGCGAACGGATCCGCGCTACCCGCGCTATCCGAGACTGCCGGTGCTCCGCTGCGACGGGCACGAACCGGGGTCGCCGTCGGACGCTTGACGTCGTCCGCGACCTCCGCCCATACTCCCGGCCACATCACGAAGAACGGGCTGTGAACGGGACGAGTACCCGTCGCACGTCGATCCAGAGACCCGGCGGCTGGTGCGAGCCGGGACGACGACGATGGGAAATGGACCCGGGAGCCTCCGGACCGAACGGTTGGCGGCAGACGCCCACCCAGTAGGCTCCGGCGCAAAGCGCCAGCGATAGAGGGCAGCGCCGATCGGCTGCCGGGTGACACCGGACGACCCGTCGGTCACGAGAGTGCGGCATCGCCGAATGAGGGTGGCACCGCGGAAGGCACGACCTTTCGTCCCGGGGACGAATGGTCGTTTGTGATTTTCAGAGGCCCACGCGATGACGACGACGGATCCGCTCAGCCTGGCCCAGACGAAGCGTTTGGCCAGCGACGCCGACACGGTCCTGCTGCGCGCGACGCGTCCGGCCGACCTCGAGACCCCGATCGGCGCGTTCCTGCGGCTCGACGACGGCGGCCCGTCGTATCTCCTCGAATCGGTCGAGGGCGGCGAACGGGTCGGACGCTATTCGTTCCTCGGGGTCGGCCCGCGCCGGCTGCTCGAGGTCCGCGATGGCGTGGCCCGGACCCAGACCCGCCCGGTGACCGTGCCGGTCTACGCGCCGGACTTGCCGATCGACGTCGCCGAGGTTCCCGACCCGCTGGCCGCCATCCGGGCCTTCGTGCCGCGTCGCCGCGTCCTGCCGATCGAGGGGATGCCGCGGTTCACCGGCGGAGCGGTCGGCGCGCTCGCCTACGACGCGGTCTCCGCGTTCGAGCCGACCGTCCCGCTGCCCGATCGCGACCCTGTCGCGGTCCCGATGGCCGCCTTCATCGAGACCGACCTCGTCATCGTGTTCGACCACCTGACGCACACGCTCTCGGCGATCGCATCGCTCCACACCGACGCGCCCGATCTCGAGGGCCGGTACCGGATCGCCGAGGCCGCCATCTTCGATGCGCTCGACCGGACCTCGCGGCCGTCCGCCGTGGAGCTGGCGGGCACGAACGCGCGCTCGGGCAACGGGGTGGTGCCCGCGACGGCGCAGCCCATCGACACGAGTCTCGGCCGCGACGCCTACATCCACGCCGTGGAAGTGGCGAAGGACGCGATCGCCGCGGGTGAGGCCATCCAGGTCGTCCTGGCCCGACGCCAGTCATTCGAGCTGCCGGCCGACCCCGCGACCGGCGCCGCCATGGACGGCGTCGCGATCTATCGGGCATTGCGCCGCGTGAACCCCAGCCCGTACTTGTTCTTCGTTCGCACTCCGTCGTTCGAGGTCGTCGGCGCGTCGCCCGAGCTCCTGCTCCGCGTCGAGGGCGACCGCCTCACGACCCACCCGATCGCCGGCACGCGGCCGCGCGGCGTCGACGCCCGCGAGGACGCCCTGCTCGCCGAGCAGCTCCAGAAGGACCCCAAGGAGCGCGCCGAGCACGTGATGCTCGTCGACCTCGGGCGCAACGACCTCGGGCGGGTCGCCCGGGCCGGCACCGTGACCGTCAGCAAGTACATGGAGGTCGAGCGCTACAGCCACGTCCTCCACCTCGTGTCGCATGTGGAGGGCCGCCTGCGACCCGACCTGGATGCGCTCGACGCCCTCCGCGCGGTCTTCCCGGCCGGCACGCTGTCGGGCGCCCCGAAGGTCCGCGCGATGCAGCTGATCGCCGCCGCGGAGGGCGAACGCCGCGGGCTCTACGGCGGCGCCGTCGGCTATCTCGGCTACGACGGCAACATGGACACGGCCATCACCATCCGGAGCGCGGTCCTGAGGGACGGCCAGGCCCACGTCCACACGGGCGCGGGGATCGTGGCCGGATCCGTGCCGGAGCGCGAGTTCGAGGAGACCGACCACAAGGCGGCGGCCCTGCGCCGCGCGATCGACATGGCAGCCGGCGTGCCGGACGCGCCGGCCGCCGAACCGGAGCCCGAGCCGGCGACGGGAGGTCCGGCCGTGATCCTCGTCGTGGACAACTACGACAGCTTCACGTTCAACCTCGTGCAGCCGCTCCAGGCGGCCGGCGCCGACGTCCGGGTGGTCCGCAACGACGCCATCGATCGGCTCGAGGTCGAGGCCATGGCCGACGATCCCGTGGTCCGCCTGCGCGGCATCGTCATCTCGCCCGGGCCGGGCGACCCGGATGACGCCGGCATCTCGGTCGAGGCGATCCAGGTCGCCGCCGCGCGCGAGATCCCGGTCCTCGGGGTCTGCCTCGGGATGCAGTCGATGGCGGTCGCATTCGGCGGGTCCATCATCCGGGCCCCCACGCTCGTCCACGGCGAGGCGTCCGAGGTCACCCACGACGGGGCCGGTCTGCTCGAGGGCATGCCGCCCGCGTTCATGGCCGCCCGCTATCACTCGCTCGTGGTCGACCCGGCGACGCTGCCGCCGGAGTTGCGCGTGACCGCGATGAGCGAGGTCGATCGCGTCGTGATGGGCATCAGGCACACGACGCTTCCTCTCGAAGGCGTCCAGTTCCATCCCGAGAGCGTGCTCACGCCCGACGGCCCGCACCTGCTCGCCAACTTCCTCCGGCAGGCCGGCGAGGGCGAGGCCTCGCTGCTCGACGCCGCGAGCGGCACGTTCGCCACGGCCGGCATGGCCGAGACGCCCGAGGTGGTCGGGTGAGCGACCAGGTCCGGGCCGCGCTCGTCACGATCGTCGATGGCGGGACGCTGTCGATGGAGGAGGCGCGCGCTTCGATGGGCGCCGTGATGGACGGCGAGGCGACGCCCGCCCAGCTGGCGGCGTTGCTCATGGGCCTGCGCATGCGTGGCGAGACCGTCGAGGAGCTCGCCGGATTCGCCGCGGCGATGCGCGAGCGGGTCGTCGCGGTCGAGGCACCGGCCGGCGCGATCGACGTCGTCGGGACCGGCGGTGACGGGAGCGGGACGTTCAACATCTCCACGACCGCGGCGATCGTCACCGCCGCCGCCGGCGTCCCCGTCGCAAAGCACGGGAACCGGGCCATCACGTCGAAGGCGGGCTCGGCCGACGTCCTCGACGCGCTCGGCATCCGGATCGACCATGACGCCGCGTCCGCCGGCGCCGCGCTGCAGGACGTCGGGTTCGCCTTCATGTTCGCGCCCAACTTCCACCCCGCGATGAAGCATGCCGGTCCGACCCGCCGGGAGATCGGCGTCCGGACCGCGTTCAATCTCCTCGGCCCGTTGACAAATCCGGCCGGCACCACGCGCCAGTTGCTGGGCGTCGCGGACCCCGCGACCGCGTCGCGCATGGCCGAGGTCGCACAGCGGCTCGGGACAGAGAAGACGTTCGTCATCCACGGGGCCGGCATCGATGAGCTGCCGCTCGACGACACCGGCGTCCTGTATCACGTCAGTCCCGACGGCGTCGAGCGGCACGAGATCCCGGCTTCGCGGCTGGGCTTCGTCGTCGCGCCGACGTCAAAGCTGGCGGGCGGGACGGCCGACGACAACGCCCGGATGGTCGAGTCGGTGCTGCGCGGCGAGCCGGGCGCCCGACGCGACGTCGTCGTCCTCAACGCCGCGGCCGCGCTGCTCGTCGCGGATCTCGTCGGCTCGATGGAGGAGGGGATCGAGCGGGCCGGCCTGACCATCGACGCCGGCCTGGGCCTCGAGCTCCTCGAGCGATTGCGCGCGGAGCGCCGGGCCGCCGAGGCCGCCGGGGTCACCGCATGACGGCGACCGTGGCGCCGCGTCGCCCGAAGTCCTCGAACGGCCGGCCGACCGCCGCCGAGGGTCGCCCCCGCAGCGTCGTCGAGGAGATCGCGGCCCGGCGACGGGCGGACATCGAAGAGGAGTTCCTCGCCGGGAGCCCGGATGGCGGGGCCGTCGCCGACGCTTCGCCGCCCCGCGGGTTCATCGATCGGTTCCTCGGGCCGGGCCTGCATCTGATCGCCGAGATCAAGCGCTCCTCGCCCTCGGCCGGCCGGATCGCGGTGACCGGTGAGGACATCGTCGCGCGGGCTCGTGCCTATCAGGCCGGTGGGGCGGCCGCGATCTCGGTCCTGTGCGAGCCGCATTGGTTCGGCGGCTCGATCGACGACCTGCGCGCCGTCCGCGCGGCGGTCTCGATCCCGGTGCTCGCCAAGGAGTTCGTTGTCGACGACCGCCAGCTCGAGCAGCTTCGGGCGGCGGGCGCCGATGCCGTCCTCATCCTCGCGGTCCTGCACCCCTCGAAGCGGCGCCTGCGTGCGCTGGTGGATGCCGCGCTCGGTCTCGGCCTCGAGCCGCTCGTCGAGGCCCACGACGAGCGCGAGCTCAGGCTGGCGCTCGAGACGGACGCGCGGTTGATCGGCCTCAACAACCGCGACTTGCGGACGCTGGCGGTGGACCCGGACCGCGCCGGCCGGCTCCTGGCCCTCGTGCCCGACGACCGCCTCGTCATCGCCGAATCAGGCGTCCGCGACATCGACACGATCGCGCGCTGGCGGGCGCAGGGGTTCGATGGCGCGCTCGTCGGCGAGGCCCTGATGCGCTCGCCGGACCCGGCCGCGGCCGCTCGGGCGTTCGTCGGCCGCCGGTGCGGTCGCCGGCCGATCCCGCCAACATCGCGCGCCGTCCGTTCGTGAAGATCTGCGGGGTGGGGGACATCGGGAGCGCGGTCGCGGCGACGTCGGCCCGCCCCGATGCGCTCGGCCTGAACCTCGTGCCCGGCACGCCCCGAGAGCTGTCGATCGACCAGGCCGCCGAGATCGCCCGGACGGTCCGCGGCCTGACGGCCGGCGACTCCCGACCCCGGCTCGTGGCGATCACCGCCGATGCCTCCGCCGAGACCCTGGCCGCCATCGTCGGCGGCGATCGATCCCGACGCCATCCAGCTCAGCGGCGACGAGCCCATAGCCGCGGTCGCGACGGTCGGCCGGCCCGTCTGGAAGGTGCTCCACCTGCCGGCCGATCCGCCGGCCGACGTCGAAGCCGCCGCGTCGCGGCTCGTCGAGCGAGGGCGGGCGTTCCTCGCAGCCGGGGCGGCGCGGCTGCTCCTCGACACGGCCGGCGGCCCGCATCCGGGCGGCACGGGCCAGCGCGCCTCGACCGCCCTGGCCGCCGCGGTCGCCCGGGACCTCCCGGTCACCCTGGCCGGCGGCCTCGCGCCTGCCAATGTCGCCGGGGCGCTGCGCGACATCCCCGCGGTCGGCGTCGACGTCGCGTCGGGCGTCGAGTTCCCACGCGAAGCGGGGCAGCGCCCGGTGAAGGACCCGTATCTCGTCGCGCTGTTCATCAAGCGGGCCCGCGCGGCGCGCGACGACCGGCCGAACACGCCGTTCGGCCCGACACCGGTGGCGGCCGGCCTCCTCGACGCCGACGCCGCCGGGCGCTGGGGGATGGAGCGCGACTTCGGAGGCCGCTACGTCCCCGAGACCCTGATGGCCGCCCTCGAGCAACTCGAGACGGCCTATGACGCGCTCCGCCACGACCCGGTCTTCTGGGCCGAGCTGCGCGGCCTGCTCGAGCGGTTCGCCGGCCGGCCGACGCCCATCTACCGTGCCGACCGCCTGGCCGCGGCGGTCCGCACCGAGGCGGAGAGACTCGGTGCCGCGTCTAAGGGCCGGCGGGCCGCCGAGACCCGGATCCCGGACCTCCGGCTGTACCTGAAGCGCGAGGACCTCGCGCACACGGGCGCCCACAAGATCAACAACGCGCTGGGCCAGGCCCTGCTCACCCGGCGACTGGGCAAGACCCGCGTCATCGCCGAGACCGGCGCCGGCCAGCACGGGGTCGCAACGGCGACCGCATGCGCCCTGCTCGACCTGCCGTGCGTCGTCTACATGGGCGCCGAGGACATCGAACGCCAGGGCCCAAACGTGCTGCGGATGCGGGCGCTCGGGGCGGAGGTCCGCTCGGTCACCTCGGGGACGGCCACGCTCAAGGACGCGGTCAACGAGGCGATGCGCGACTGGGTCACGAACGTCGAGACCACCCACTACGTCCTGGGCTCGGCGATGGGCCCGCACCCGTACCCGACGATCGTGCGCGACCTCCAACGGCGGATCGGCGACGAGGCCGCTGCGCAGCTCACGACCGTGGAGGGACGGCTGCCCGACGTCGCGGTGGCGTGCGTCGGCGGCGGTTCGAACGCGATCGGCCTGCTCGCCCGGTTCATCGGCGAGCCATCGGTCCGTCTCGCGGTCGTCGAGGCGGCGGGCGACGGGATCGAGACCGGGCGCCATGCCGCGGCGATCCTGGGCGGCACGCCCGGCATCCTGCACGGCTCGCGCTCGCTGATGCTCCAGGACCGCGACGGCCAGGTGGTCGAGGCACATTCGGCGTCGGCCGGCCTGGACTACCCGGGCATCGGGCCACAGCTCGCCGCCCTCGCGGAGGGCGGTCGGATCGAGGTGGCATCGGCCACGGATCGGGCCGCCGTGGCCGCGATGAAGACGACGACCCGCACCGAGGGCATCCTGCCCGCCCTCGAGACCGCGCACGCGATCGCGGCCCTGCCCAGGATCCTCGCAGGGGTCGACGGGCCGATCGGCGGTCCTGGCGGCGGCTGGCCGGACGAGGTCCTGATGCTCGTCGGGTTCTCTGGGCGCGGCGACAAGGACCTCGCGGCGCTCGAGCGCTTCGCCGACGTCGAGCCGTGGGAGAGCGCGCCATAGACATCGACGAGTTGCGTGCGTTCTGCCTGTCGCTGCCCGAGACCCATGAACAGGAGACCTGGGGCGACGCCGAGCACGCCGGCGACGTCACGTTCCGGGTCCGCGGCAAGATCTACCTGATCACGGGGCAGGAGGGTGGCGGCGCGAGCATCCGCACGGATCGGGACCAGCAGGCCGACCTGATCGCCGCCTTCCCGGACGCCGTCTCCTTGGCGCCATACGTCGGCCGGTTCGGGTGGGTCAGCGTGCGGCTCGACGCGCTCGACCCATCGATCGTCCGCGACGTCATCGTCTCCGCCTGGCGCCGCACCGCCCCGAAGGCCGTGGTCGCCGCGTTCGATGCCGGAGCGATCCCGGACGTGGCCGCGCCATGACGACCGCGACGGCGGCGACCGGCACGAACGAGACCGGGGGCGCCCGACGGATCGCAGCGGCATTCGCCCGCGCCCGTGACGAAGGTCGTGCGGCCCTCATCCCGTACATCGTCGCGGGCTACCCCGACGCGGAGTCGAGCCTGCGGATCGCCCTCGCGGCGGCCGATGCCGGTGCCGACATCCTCGAGGTCGGGCTGCCGTATTCCGATCCGCTCGCCGACGGCGCCACGCTCCAGCGGGCGTCGGGCGTGGCGCTGCGAGCCGGGGCCACGCTGGAGGGCTCGCTCCGGCTCATCGAGCGCATCGGGGCGGCCCGGCCGGATCTGCCGCTCGTGCCGATGGGCTACGCGAACCAGGTCATCGGCGGCGGTGACGGCGCGGCCGTGGCCCGCCGTCTTGCGGGAGCTGGTGCGGCCGGCCTGATCGTCGCGGACCTGACGCCCGACGAGGGCGCACCGTTCGAGGCCGTCGCCCGCGACGTTGGTCTGGCGGTCGTCTACCTCGTCGCGCCGACCACGCCGCCCGCCAGGCGCGCGTCCATCGCCGCGCGCAGCGGCGGCTTCCTCTATTGCGTGTCGCTCGTCGGCGTCACCGGCGCCCGGACCAGCCTGCCATCGTCGGTCGGTCGGCTCGTGCGGGACGTGAAGGCGGTCTCGCCGGTCCCGGTCGCGGTCGGGTTCGGCGTCAGCAAGCCGGCCCACGTCCGGGCGATCGCGAAGGCCGGCGCCGATGGCGTGATCGTCGCGTCCGCCCTCGTCGACGCGCTGGGGACCGATGGCAGGGACATCGACGCCCTCGCCCGCCTCGTGACCCAGCTGCGAGCAGCCACGATCGCCTGAGGCCGTATCCTCGGGGGCATGCCACGGATCGAGATCGGCGAGGAAGTCGGGGCGAAGAAGGACCTTCGTCTGGGCGATCGATTGGCCCGGCTGGAGCCGCGGCGGCAAGGATGCCTCGCTCGCGATCGATTCTCTGATCGAGCACAGGCCGCGGTACGCCATCGTCGCCCGGGAAGCCAGCCTGACGTTGCCCGGCGTGTCGGCGAGCGACCTCGAGACCATCGATTCGGTGACCGGCGGGGCGGGAACGGACTTCGGCGTCCCATCGGCGATCACCGACGCCGACCGCCGCTCAACCACCGCCGCGGAGGCACAGAGGATCGCCAGCCTCGTCGAGGCGGCGTGGGTCATCTTCGACCGCGTCGTGGCCGCGGCGCCAGCCGAGCTCCGCAAGGGCCCGCGCGGCGGCGGGCGCGATCGCGACAAGATGGCCGGCCACGTCATCGAGGCCGACCATGCGTATGCGCGCGATATCGGCCTCAAGCTCCCGACCCCGTCTCTCGCCGACCGCGCGGCCGTCGAGGCCGAGCGGGCCGCGGTGCTCGAGGTCCTGCGCCAGCCGTCGGACGGATCGCCGTTGGCGGGCCGGCGGTGGACCGCCCGGTATGCCGCCCGGCGCATCGCCTGGCACGCCCTTGACCATGCCTGGGAGATGGAGGACCGAACAGAGCCGGCCTGACGCGCCGGATCAGACGGGCTCGATCCAGCCCGACGCCTCGGCCGCCGACGCGATGACGGCCTCTGCCGACTGACCGGCGGCCCGCAGCTCGCGGACGCCCGTGTCGCCGGCCGCCTTCGAGAGCTTCGACCCGTCCGGCCGGCGGATCAACCGATGGTGGTGGAAGACCGGCGGCGCCTCCCGTCCCAGGAGCCGCCCGAGCCGGATCTGCGCCGGCGTCGCCTCGAGGAGGTCGCGGCCGCGGATGACGAGGTCCACGCCCTGACGAAGGTCGTCGACGACGACACAGAACCCATACGTCCAGTTGCCGTGCCGGTCACGGACCGCGAGATCGCCAGTCGGGGCCACGTCGCCCGCGCAGGGGCCGACGATGCCGTCCATCCAGGTCTCCGTTCCGGCGCCGAGCGCGACGCGAAGCACGGGCCCGTCGAGCCCGCGGTCGCGGCACCCGCCCGGGCAGCCTGTTCCGGACCATTGCTCGCCCCGCTCCTGCTCCCACGCGTCGAACGTCGTCCTGGAACAGTCGCAGCCGTACACGACGCCCCGAGCCTCCAGCCGAGCCAGCGCGTCCCGGTAGGCGGCGTCGTCCGCCGATTGGCGCACGGGGCCGAGGTCCGCCCGGAACCCGAGCCAGTCGAGGTCCTCGAGGAGCGCGGCCTCGTACTCGGGCCGGCAGCGCTGCCGGTCGTGGTCCTCGACGCGGAGCAGGACGCGTCCGCCGACTGCCCGGGCGGTCCCCCAGACCCAGACCGCGTTCGCGACGTGGCCGAGATGCAGGAAGCCGGTCGGGGCCGGGGCGAAGCGCGTCAGCGGCCCGGCACCCGGATCAGTCGTGGCCGTCCCCATCGCCGCGGGCCCGATCGCCGGCCTCGAGTGCTCGGGTCGCGGCCATGAGCCGACGGTAGACCGCGAGGAGGTCGGCCTGGGGCATCGGTCCGTGGTTCGCCATGGACACCCGGAGCAGGACCTCGCGTTCGCGCTCGGCGTCGCGGATCGCGCGCCGCCCGACCTTGGTCTTCTCGCGGCCCGCCTCGCGGGCCAGCTCCGCGCGCTCGTTCAGCAGCCCGACCAACTTGCGGTCGAGCGCGTC
This sequence comes from uncultured Chloroflexia bacterium, assembly GCA_963704775.1. Lineage (GTDB taxonomy): Bacteria > Chloroflexota > Limnocylindria > Limnocylindrales > CSP1-4 > SPCO01. The sequence continues at coordinate 2,196,091 of CAVPHR010000001.1, forward strand.
GATCTTGCGGCGCAGGCGACGCAGTTCGGCGGTCTCGGGCGGTCGGTCAGGCACGCGCGTCCCCGAACTGGCGGGCGATGACATCGAGCGCGAGGTGGTAGCCGCGGGCGCCCTGCCCGACGATCGACTCGAGCGCGATGTCGTTCAGATAGTTGACCTGTCGGAACGGCTCGCGCGTGGCGGGGTCGGACAGGTGCACCTCGATGAACGGCCGCTGGATCGCCAGCAGGGCGTCCCGGAGCGCGACGCTCGTGTGGGTCAGACCGCCCGCGTTCACGATCGCGACGTCGAAGTCGCGGCGATGCAGCCGGTCGATCAGTGCGCCTTCGTGGTTCGACTGGAAGAAGTCGACGGTGAGGCCGAGCTCCGCCGCGCGCGCCGCGATCCCGGCGTGGATCTCCTCGAGCGATTCGTGCCCGTAGATCTCGGGCTCGCGCGTGCCGACCAGGTTGAGGTTCGGGCCCTCGAGCACCAGCACGGCCGTCATCGCGGACTCCCAGCAGCCAGCAGCGCGCCCGCCGCGCGTGCCACGACATCGGGCTCGATGTCCGCCCGGATCGTGACGCCGTCCGCGGTCGGCAGGACCCAGCGCAGGTGCCCGCCCGCGTGCTTCTTGTCGGTCGCGAGGAGGTCGAGGACCGCATCGATCGGGTAGGGGAGCGGCTCGCGGGCCAGCTCGAGCCTGTCGAGCAGCCGGCCGATCCGCTCGGCCCGCTCGGGTGGCGTGACCCCGGCCTCGATGCCGATCCGGCACGCGGCCCGCAACCCGTACGCGACCGCCTCGCCATGGAGGAGTCCGCCGTAGCCGCCGGCCGCTTCGAAGGCATGGCCGAGCGAGTGCCCGAGGTTGAGGGTGATCCGTCCGCCGCCGGCGTCCCTTTCGCGTTCGTCGGCCAGGACGACCGCGACTTTCGCCCAGGCGCATCGTTCGACGACCTCGGCGACCGCCCCCGAGTCGAAGGCAGACGCCTCACCGCCGGCGATCGCGGGGCCTGCCTCCTCGAGCAGCTCGAACAGTCGCTCGTCGCCCAGCGCGGCCATCTTGACCGCCTCGCCCAGCGCGGCCCGACGGTGCCGCTCCGGCAGCGTCCGAAGTGCCGCGACGTCGATGATGACCGCGGCCGGCTGGTGGAAAGCCCCGACCAGGTTCTTGCCCTCGGGCAGGTCGACGCCCGTCTTGCCCCCGATCGACGAGTCGATCTGGGCGACCAGCGTCGTCGGCACGTGGACGATGGGCACGCCCCGCAGATACGTCGCCGCCAGGAACCCGGCCGCATCGCCGAGCGCGCCACCACCGATCGCGACGAGCGGCTCCGCGCGCTCCACGCGCAGCCGCGCGAGCTCGCTCGACGCGGTCTCGATGACCGCGAGGCGCTTGGCATCCTCGCCCTGCGGCAGCATCACCTGCTCGACCGGCCAGCCGGCCGCGCCGAGGGCGTCGGCAAGACCCTGACCGACGGCCGCCCATGCGCCGGGCTCGGAGACGAGGATCGCCCGGCGTGCCGACAGGCGTTCGAGGGCATCGATGAGCGCGTCGCGCGCGATCCCCTCGCCCAGCACGAACCGCCCGATGGGCGTCTCGGCCTGGAGGAGCGTGGCCGACCGGCTCGCGATCGCCGGGGCGAGCTCGTTCAGGCGGCTGTCGAGCGCGTCGACGATGCCGTGCACCTCGGCCACGCCCGAGCTCCGGATCGTTGCCGCGGCGTAGAAGCGCTCGCGCTTGGCGGCGAGGTCCCGGATCGTCCCGATCGGATCGCGTCCGGTGACGAGCGGGCGGACATGCGGGGACCGGCGGAGGCGCTGGGCCAGGACCTCCGGTCGCCCGTCGAGCCAGACCGATGCGCGGCCCCGGTAGAGGTGCCAGCGGTTGCGCGGGTCGACGACGGCCCCGCCGCCTGTCGCGACGACACGGCGGATCGACCGGGTCGCGATCGGGTGCGCCGAGGTCAGCGACGGCCTGCCGCTCGAGCGTCCGGAAGGCGGCCTCGCCCTGTTCCTCGAAGATCTCCGGGATCGATCGGCCGGTCGCCGATTCGATCCGCTCGTCGAGGTCGATGAAGGACGCACGATGGCGCTGCGCGAGCCGCTTGCCGATGACGCTCTTCCCGCTGCCGGGCAGGCCGACCAGCACGACGTCCATGGCCCTAGTCGTCGCCGCCGGAGCCGGCTTCGTCCGTGCCGGTCAGTCCGTGCGCTTCGGCGGCGTCGCCGCCGGCCGTCCCGGCGCCGCCGGTCGCGACCTTGGCCGATCGTCGGCCGCCGGCCACCGGTGCCTCGGGGGCGCGCTCGATGCGCGCGTGGTAGGCAGCGAGGGTCGTGCGGATGTCTTCGAGCGTGTCGCCGCCGAACTTGTCGGTGACAGCCGCGGCCAGCGTGAGCATGACCATCGCCTCGGCCACCACGCCGGCCGCGGGCACCACGCTGATGTCGCTGCGCTCGTAGTGCGCCTTGTCGACCGCTTCGCCCGTCACGAGGTCGGCCGACGGCAGCGGTCGGGCGAGCGTCGAGATCGGCTTCACCGCGCCACGGACCACCAGCGGCTCGCCGTTGGTGACGCCGCCGGTCAGCCCGCCCGCGTTGTTCGTCCGATGCACCCAGCGGCCGTCGTCGCCCCGGCCCTCGATGACATCGTGGACGGCAGACCCGAAACGCCGCGTCTGCTCGAAGCCGAGCCCGAACTCGACGCCCTTGACGATGTTGATGCTCATCACCGCGGCCGCGAGGGCGGCGTCGAGCCGGCGGTCCCAGTGGACGTACGAGCCGAGCCCGATCGGCAGCCCGTGGACCACGACCTCGAAGACGCCGCCGACCGTGTCGCCTGCCGACCGCGCCTCGTCGATGCGCGCGATCATCCGCGTCTCCGCGTCGGGGTCCGGGCACCGGAGCGGCGACTCGTCCGCCTCGTCGCGCGATCGCGTGCAATTCGCCGGATCGACCGCCACGCCACCGACCTCGGCACTGAACGACCAGACCTCGATGCCCAGCTCGCGCAGGAAGACGCGCGCGACACCACCGGCCGCAACGCGAGCGGCCGTCTCGCGCGCCGACGCGCGCTCGAGGACGTCGCGGACGTCGTTGAAGCCGTACTTGAGGGCGCCAGCCAGGTCCGCGTGGCCGGGGCGCACCCGGGTGACCGGGGTGGCTCGCTTGTTGCCCTCGTCGGCGGCCGCGAACAGCTCGTCGGCCTCGGCGTCGGTCAGCGGCGCGACCTGCATGACCCGCGTCCAGTTCTCCCAGTCGCGGTTGGGGATGAGCAGCAGGATCGGCGACCCGAGCGTGCGCCCGTGCCGGACGCCGCCAAGGATCTGGGCGCGGTCCTGCTCGATCGACTGACGCGCACCGCGGCCGTACCCACGCTGCCGCCGAGCCAGGTCGACCGCCAGGTCGTCCTCGGTCATCGGCAGGCCGGCGGGCACGCCCTCGATCGTCGCTCCCAGGGCCGGGCCATGCGATTCCCCGGCGGTCAGGAAGCGGAACGCGGGCATCGGTCAGGCTCGCGAGACGTGGTCGAGCACGCCGTCAGTCGACGACGGCGGGTGCGGTCGGTTCGCCCGTCGGCTCCGGCGTGTCGGCCGCCGATTCGCCGGTCGGCTCCGGCGTCCCGGCCGGTTCGCCCTCGGCCGAGCGGAGGCCGCCGGCGCGCGCCTCGGCGAGACGCTGCTGCATCAGTTCGAGCGGCGCCTTCTGGCCGGTCCAGAGCGTGAACGCCGCGGCGCCCTGATGAAGGAGCATGAGCTCGCCGTCGCTCGCGGTCGCGCCGGCCGACTCAGCCTCGCGCAGCAGGCGCGTCTTCGCGTAGATGAGGTCGAGCACCAGCAGGTCCGGATGCAGAACCTCAGGCGGGACCGGGCTCTCGTCACCAGTCAACCCGATGGACGTCGCGTTGATGAGGACGCGGGTCTTCGCGAGCTCGGCCTCGATGATCGACTCGTGCCAGGGCATCGCGCGCAGCTCCATGTGCGCGGCGCTGCGGCCGAAGTGCTTGACGAGGCCCTCGGCGCGATGGAGATGCCGGTTGAAGACGATGACCCGCTGGAAGCCCTCGGTGATGAGGCCGTAGACGACGGCCCGCGCGCCGCCGCCGGCGCCCAGGACCACTGCCTGGCGCGGCATCTTCTGCTTGCCGACCAGGGCGTCGAGCGCCACCTTGAAGCCGGGCACGTCGGTGTTGTGCCCGACGAGCCGCTTGCCCTCGCGCGTGATCGTGTTGACCGCGCCGGTGGCGTGGCCCTCCTCGGTGAGGCGGTCGACCATCGGCACGACCCGCTCCTTGTGCGGGATCGTGACGTTCGCGCCAAGGAAGTCGTCGGTCCGCAGCTCGGCGACGGCGTCGGCCAGGGCGATCGGGGCGCGGTCCCACAGCTCGTACTTCGCGTCGATGTTCAGCGAATCGAACGCGGCCTGCTGCATGGCGCCCGACAGCGAATGGGCCACGGGGTGGCCGATGAGGACGACCCGCTTCGTCATGCTCGCACCCCTTCGAGGTCGTCGAAGAAGCCGGGATAGGAGATGGCCGCCGATGCCGGACGCTCGATGCTGGTCGCGCCCGACGCCACGAGCCCCGCGATCGCGAAGGTCATGGCGAGCCGGTGGTCGTCGAGGCTGTCGGTCGCGGCCCCGCGCAGGCGGGCATCGCCCTCGATGCGCAGGTCGTCGCCGACGACCTCGATGCGCGCCCCGAGGGCGTGCAGGCCCGCCGCGATCCCGGCGAGCCGGTCGGATTCCTTGTGGCGCAGCTCGCCGGCGCCGCGGATCGTCGTGGCTCCGTGGGCCATCGCCGCGGCGAGGCAGAGGACGGGGATCTCGTCGATGGCCGCGGCGACGTCGGCGGGGTCGAGGTCGATGCCGTGGAGCGCGGACGAGCGCACGACCAGGTCGGCGATCGGTTCGCCGACGTCATCGCCCGAAGCGGCTCCGGCTCCGACCAGGTTCTCATCGATGTCGGCGCCCATGCGCCGAAGCAGGTCGATGACCGCGCGCCGTGTCGGGTTGACGCCGACGTCGCGCAGAGTCAGCTCGGCGTCGGGATGGATCGAGCCGGCGACCAGCCAGAAGGCGGCCGCGGACACGTCGCCCGGGACTCGCTCTTCGACCGCCTGCAACGCCATCCCTCCTTGGACCGTCCAAGTCACGCGCCCGATCCGGTCCGCTGCCACGCTCCACGGGCACGCCACGTGCGCGCAGCATCCGCTCCGTGTGGTCCCGCGTGGCGATCGACTCCCGGACGGTCGTCCGACCATCCGCCCTGAGGCCTGCCAGCAGGACCGCCGACTTCACCTGAGCGCTCGGGACCGGGGTGGTGTAGTCGATTGCCGCCAGCGGAGTACGACCGGTCACGGTCAGGGGAGGAAGGGAATCGTTCTGCCGGGCACGGAGCAACGCCCCCATCGAGCGCAGCGGTTCGATGATACGAGCCACCGGACGGCCGCGCAACGAATCGTCGCCATCGAGGGTGGCGGTCATGGGCAGGCCGGCGAGGATGCCGCTCGTCAGTCGCAGACTCGTGCCGGAGTTGCCGCAGTCGAGCGTGGCCGCCGGCTGTCGGAGCCCATCGGCGCCCGGCGAGACGACCCGATAGTCGACGGTCCTGCCGTCCTCGCGGACGCGTTCCACCGTCGCGCCGAGCGCGCGCACGATCGCCGGCCGTCGAGCGGACGTCGGCGCCGTCCCCGGCCGCCGGTGATCCGGCTCTCGCCCTCGGCCATCGCGGCCAGCAGCAGGGCGCGGTGGCTGACCGACTTGTCGCCGGGCAGCCGCAGCTCGCCGCGCAGGCGATCGGCCATGCGGACGACGGCCGCGCCAGATCCGGCCCCGGAGACGGTCGAGGCGCTCAATGCTTGGCCAGCCCGCCGCCGCTCGCCCACGGACGCACCGACCGACGCTGCGGTCCGCGTGGAGTCCGCGGACGTGCTCGTGGACCGGCACGATGGCGGCCATCAGGTCGCGGAACGGCCTCGATGTCGAGCTGCTGCTCGGCGTCGGACAGCGCCGCGTCGGGGTCCGGGTGGACCTCGACCATGACGCCGTCGGCGCCGACGGCCACGCCGCCGATCGCGAGCGGCCGGACGAGCCAGCGCTTGCCGGTGGCGTGGCTCGGATCGACGATGACCGGCAGGTGGGTCAGGTGGTGGAGGAGCGGCACGGCGGCGAGGTCGAGCGTGTTGCGCGTGTACGTCTCGAACGTGCGGATGCCGCGCTCGCACAGGATGACGTTGGGATTGCCCGAGCTGACGATGTACTCGGCGGCCATCAGCCATTCCTCGACCGTCGCGCCGTAGCCGCGCTTGAGCATGACCGGCCGGGCGACCCGCCCGACGTCGCGCAGCAGCGAGTAGTTCTGCATGTTGCGGGTGCCGATCTGGAGGATGTCGGCGTACTCGGCGACGATGTCGACCTGGTTCGGCTCCATCACCTCGGTGATGACCGGCAGGCCGGTCCGCTCGCGCGCCTCGGCGAGGTAGCGGAGCGCCTCGACGCCGAGGCCCTGGAAGGCGTACGGGCTCGTCCGCGGCTTGAACGCGCCGCCGCGCAGGACCGTCGCGCCGGCCGCCGCGACCGCGTCGGCCGTCTCGAACAGCTGGTCGCGGCTCTCGACCGAGCACGGTCCGGCCATCATCGTGAGCGACCCGTCGCCGATGACCGCGTCGAGGACGCGGATCACCGTGTCCTCGGGGTGGAACTCGCGCGACGTCAGCTTGAACGGCCGGCTGATCGGCGTGACGCGTCTCGACCCCGGGCAGCGCGGCGAAGCGATCGATGCAGGACCGGCCGGCGCGCCGCCGATCTCGCCGACGACCGCGATGACGACGTGCTCGGCCCCGGCGTGCTCGAAGGGGTCAGCCCCTCGGCCAGGATCTGGCTCTTGACGCCGAGGATCTCGGCCTCGGTCGCGTCCTGGCGCCATCACGACGAACATCGCGTGTCTGTCTCCTCGTCGATCGGCCGGCCAAACAAAAAAGCAGAGGACTTGCCTCTGCCTCGTTCGCCCGGCACGACCCGTGCCCTCGGTCCTAGTGACCGAGAACGCTCATGCCGGGCATCGAAAGTAGAAGTAGTGGCTCATGCGTGCAGCGGACGGTAGCCCAAGCACGCCCCGTGCGTCAATGCGTCGCGGGCCGCGGGGCGCGCTACTCGAACTGGCCCAGCAGGGCCTCGGCCTGGAACAGGTTGATGCCGCTGTCGATGAGGTCGACGATGTGCTGGATCTTCGCCTCCTCCTCGACCTGCTCCTCGATGAACCACTGGAGGAACTGGTGGCCGCGGTGGTCGCCGTTGGCCGCTGCGACGCGCCGCCATCCGGTCGAACTGGGCGGCGACCGTCCGCTCGGACTCGAGCGCCCGCTGCGCCGCGGCCAGCGCGGAGCCGAACCGGGTCGACGTGGCCTTGAGCGCCGGCAGGTCGAACTCGACCTCGTTGTCGGTCAGGAAGTCCATGATCTTCGTGGCGTGCTGGGCCTCCTCGATCGACTGGTCGCGGAAGAGCTTGCCCCAGCCGTCGAGGCTCTGGCGCTGGAAGTAGAGGGCGATCGCCAAGTACAGCTGATGCGCGGCCAGCTCGTTGCCGATCTGCGCGATGAGCAGCTTCCGCAGTTCCTCGCTGAGCATCGTCCCCTCCCGGTCGTGGCCTCGCCGGTCGAATCGGCCTCGCGCTCATGATAGGTCCCTCATCGCCTCCGATCGGCTTGGGCGCGCGCGATGATCCCCTCGACGACGGTCGGTCTTCGCGTCCGCGTAGTGCTGGACGTAGCGCCATTCGCGGGCGGCGAGCTCGCGCTTGGTTGCCGTACAGGTCACGCTCGTCGTCGTGGGTGCGGAGCCAGTCGCGGAACAGGACCATCCGATCGATCTCGGCCAGACCCACCGCGTCGTCTGTAAACGTGTGGAGGTTGATGTTCGTGTCGGGGCCCTTGAATACCCGATGTTCGTACCACTCGGGCTCGCGGATCCGGACGACGTAACCGGCGGCTTCCATGTCCGGTACGTAGATCGGCTCATCCGACGAGTCGGGGACCGCCAGGACGATGTCGATGACGGGCTTGGCGGCGAGCCCGGGCACCGATGTCGAGCCGACATGCTCGAGCCGCCGAACCCGGTCGCCCAGAACGGCTCGGATCCGGATCGCTTCGCGAGCGTAGAGGCGCGGCCACTCAGGGTCGTAGCCGGCCAGGTGGATGGTCGTCCCATGGACGACCAGCTCGCCGACGGTGTGGGCGTGCATCTCCTCCTCGGTCGTCGGGGCGCGCTCGATCCGCGGTTCGTCGGTCATCGATCTACCTCGATTCGACACGGAACGGGCTGGCGAAGGTACCGCATCCGGCCGGGCGTCGACCCCGTGGTAGCATTTCCGCCGCCGAGGCCCGGAGAGGTCGCATAGAGGTCTAGTGCAGCGGTTTGCTAAACCGCCATGTGGGGTAACCTGCATCGAGGGTTCGAATCCCTCCCTCTCCGCCACACTCCGCCGGCATCGTGCGCCCGTAGCTCAGTGGATAGAGCGTTAGGTTGCGGACCTAAAGGTCGTGGGTTCGAGTCCCGCCGGGCGCGCCACTCCCTGCCTTGCCGCGACCTCAGGCTGGTCGGATGTTCTTCAGGTCGGACGTCTTCGCGAAGAAGACCTTGCCCGAGGCCGTGCCGTCCTCGTTGGTCCGATGGATCATCGCGACGCCCTTGAACGGCTCGCCGAGGAAGGGCATGTCGCGGCCGGGGTCGATGTTGAAGGCGACCTCCTTCAGGTCGCTCGCGTCGAAGAGCCGGGTGCCCTTCGGCAGCGGTGGCGATGGCGGGCGGCGAGCGGGATGGTGAAGCTCTTCACGACCTCTCCCTTTGGTTTCGGCTTCGGCTTCTTCGGCTGCCTTCTGCGATCGCCGTCGGCGGGCCGCCGTCGAAGAAGCGTCGGAAGACACCGGTCTTGTCGCGCTTCTCGCTGTCGCGATACCAGCTCACATGGGTATGGGTCAGGTGGCTGTCGTCCGCCTCGCCCGGCTTGGGCTTGGACGCGACTCCCCGCTCTCGATCCCAGCGCAGGACCTTCTTGCCATCGGGCGAAAAGATGATCTCCCGGATGTCGCGGGTGTCCGGCGCATTCGCCCGGGCCTCCGACGACGATGAACTTGGACATCCGGCGGAACCCCTTGAACGAGCCGATGTCCATGGCCGACGCCGAATCCGAGAGGCCCGCGATGTCGCGATCGGTCTTGACGCTGTAGTCATTCTCCCCCTGCCCGCCGTGCTTGAAGATCCGGTCGCGGCCGAGGTGGTATCCGCTCTTGTGCTTCGAATTCCCGACGATCCCGATCGAGACGGCCTTGAGGCCCGTCCTGGCCTTGAGGAACGTCTGGAGCTCCGAAAGCTTCGATGGAGCGACGGTCACATCCGAACCCTCCGCTGCGTTTCGCTCGTGAGGGCTCGAATCTAGCCGTTGGTCGTCTTGCCGGCATCTTCGATCTGCCGCAGGCGTACGATGGCGTCGATGTCCCCGATCGCCCAGCTCGCCGCGCTGATCGCCGCGCTGCTGCACGTGGGGTTCTTCTATTTCGAGAGCATCGTCTGGTCGCGCCCGAACGTCTGGGCGCGGTTCCATGTCGCGTCGCAGGCCGACGCCGACATCATCCGCCCGATGGCCCTGAACCAGGGCTTCTACAACCTCTTCCTCGGCCTTGGGATCGTCGCCGGGCTTGTCCTGATCGCTGCCGGGGAGGTCACGGCGGGGACCGCGATCGTCCTGTTCGCCTGTCTCTGCATGGTGCTCGCGGGTGTCGTGCTGCTCGCGACGGACCGCCGGTTCCTGTCCGCGGCGGCGTTGCAGGCCGGGCCGCCGCTCGTCGCGATCGTCCTCACCATCCTCCTGTAGGCACGTCCGGCGGCCTCGGACCGCGCGACGCGACATCGGCGGCGCCGCCCATCGCCGCCGCCTACGATGCCGATCGGGCACGGAGCGCGCTGACCGCTCCTCCCTCGCATCGACGCGGAAGAGGTGGCCCCGTGCGCGCTCGGATGTCGTCGTCGCTGGTGGTCGTGTCGCTCCTCCTCGGCGCCTGCGCGCCGGCGACGCCGAGCTCCGCCCCCTCGGCCGATCCGACCGGTTCGACGCCGGCCGCCACGCCCGCCCCGACCCCCGTCCCGACCCCGGCCCAGGCCGAGCTCAAGCTCATGGACTTCAACATCGAATACGGCGGCGACGAGATCGACTTCGACAAGATCATCGAGGCCATCAAGCTCGCCGACCCCGATGTCGTCGCCCTCGAGGAGGCCGAGGGCAACACGCAGATGGTGGCCGACGCACTCGGCTGGCCGTACGCCAGCACCCGGACACAGGTGGTCTCGAAGCTGCCGATCATCGACCCGCCTGACGCGAACGGCCGCTACGTCTTCATCGAGATCCAACCGGGCGCCGTCGTCGCGCTTTCGAACGTCCACCTGCCGTCCGACCCCTATGGGCCGTACTACGTGCGCGACGGCAAGACGGTCGACGAGGTCATCAAGCTCGAGCAGGACACGCGCTTGCCGGCCGTCCAGGAACGCCTCGACGTCCTGCCCGCATTGGTCGAGGCCGGCATCCCGGCGTTTCTGACCGGCGACTTCAACGCGCCGTCCCACCGGGACTGGACCGAGGCGGCCGTTGGCTCGCGTCCAAACCTCCTGTATGCGGTCCCGTGGCCGGTCAGCACGGCGGTCGAGGCGGCCGGCTTCCGCGACGCCTATCGCGAGCTGCATCCGGACCCGGTGAAGGATCCGGGCCTGACGTGGTGGGCCGATCGGCCTCTCGTCGACGGGTACCCCGATCACAAGGACCCGCAGGACCGCATCGACATCATCTACTCGTCGGGCGCGTCCGCGACGACCGACGTCAAGATCGTGGGCGAGCAGGGCGGACCCCAGGTCGACCTCGCCGTCGACCCGTGGGGCACCGACCATCGGGGCGTCGTCGGGACGTTCATCGTGACGCCCGGGGTCCCGCCGACGTTCGTGGCCGTGGAGCAGCGCCTCGTCACGGCCGGTGACCCGGTCAAGGTCCGCTACCACGGCCCGGCCGACGCGGTGTCGATCATCCCGACCGGGACCTCGGCGATCGTCGACCCGGTCCTGACGACCCCGCTGACCGACCCGCTCGATGGCACGGCGGAGCTCGCGACCAGCGCCCTCGCCCCGGGGGACTACCTCGTCCAGCTGCGGTCTGGCGAGTCGGTCAGCTCGGTGACGCCGTTCTCGGTGGCCGCGATCGGCGCGAAGACCACGCTCACGATCGCCCCGGCCTCGGTCAAGACCGGCGCGCCGTTCGTGGTGTCGTGGCGCGACGGGCCGGGTTCGCGTTGGGACTGGATCGGGATCTACGAGCGCGACGGGGATCCGCTCGTCGACTCGTACCTCTTCTACGTCTACACCGGCCAGGTCGTGCAGGGCAGCGTGACGATCGACGCGAACGGCGAAGGGGACTGGCCGCTCCCGCCTGGCGAGTACGATGCCCATTACCTCCTCGACGACGGCTACGCATCCCTCGCCGTCGCACCATTCAAGGTGACCGAGTAGGGCCGACGCTCGCAGCACTGACCGCGCCGATGGCGGCCACGATGCGCCCGGTCGCGTCACCGGGCTGGAAGTGCCTGGCCAGGAACCGGGCCCTGTCGGCCGGATCGGGCGGCCGGGGGTCGGCCATGAACGCCCGCACGTCATCCACCGAGCGGACCGGCACGGCCACGCCCGCGTCCACGTAGCCCAGGATGTCGCTGTAGGCGAAGCCGATCGCGATCATCGACGGCGTCCCTGCCAGGATCGCGTCGGTCAGCACCGTCGAGTACTGGCCGAGGTGCGCGTCGGCGGCGCGCAGAAGGCGGAACAGGTCGTAGTCGCGCACCACGCTGATAGGCGGCGGATCGTAGCCGCCCGCCCTGGCCATCCCCTCGAGGGTGGCCCGGTAGCGCCCCTCGGACTTCTCCATAGGGTGCAGCTTGAAGACGACATGGACGCCGGGCAGGGGTCCGCCCAGCATCCGCCCCACCATGTTGACGCTGTGCAGGTCCCCGGCGACAGGGTTGTGGGCCACGCTGACGACCAGCGTCCGGTCGCCTTCGGCGACGCCCAGATCGCGGCGGACGTCGGCCCGCTCGGTCGGTGATGCTGGGTCGGCGGTGTGGTCCGGGTCGGAGCGGGCCGAGCCCGTCACGAGCACGGTCGCTGGGTCGAACCCGGCCTGGTCCACCAAGACGTCGCGCTCGTAGGTTCCGAACACGCAGGTGAGGTCCGCCCGGACCAGGCCATCGAGGAGCGGGTGGCAGTACTCCGGGTTGCCGGGGTAGATCACCCCGTGCTGCACGACGACGATGGGGATCCCCAGGCGCCGGGCGGCGACGACGTAGGCGGTCCGCCCGCCCTCGTGGTCCAGGAACAGGACGCTCGGCCGGAGGTCGAGCAGCATCCGCTCGGCACGGGCCACGGTCCGGGCCTCCGCGGCCATCCACTGACTGGTCCAAAAGCTGGCCACCGAGGCCGAGACCGTCGACGCCAGGTCGGCACCGCCCACGAGCAGCGGTGGGCCGACTTCGGCCAGCATCCCGTCGACGTCGGCGGCAGTGAGGAGGTCGTCCTCCGGTCGCCCCCAGCGGCCCCTGAACATCGACTGCGGCAGCAGTGACGTGTCCGCCTCGATGTTGGCCCAGTCGGTGTCGCGTCGGTGGTCGAGCTGCAGGCCGAGCGTCGCCACCGGTAAGCCATCGTCGACCAGGCGGTCGATGACCGGGGTCAGGTACGGGTCCACCGACCGGGTCCGACCGCCCTCATGCGTGACCTGGAAGAATCCGGCCGTGGCTACGGCCAGCACCGCGCCTGGCTGACCTATCAGGCGCTCGACGCGGTCGCCCAGCACGGCGGCTCGCCGAGCGAGTTCGGCGGCCCGCGGCGAGATCACCGGCTGCGGCGCCGGGCGACCGAGGGCGCGAGCGACGCCGCGCCGGACGCGACGGGCAGACCGCCGAGCCCAACGCACGCTGCGTCGGGCGACGTCCATGGAGGTCGCGACCACCCCAGTCGCGCCAGGTTCGTCTGCGGCATCGTCCGCCGCTTCCTCGACGATCTCGACCACGATCGGCGGTCGCCCCGGTCGCCCTGCCTGCGCCGCGGCGACCAGGGCTGACGCCGCCGCCGGGATCACCACGCGGCCGTAGCGGTCGGCCGGTGCCAACTCGTCCAGGAGCAATCGCCAGAGCATCGCCTCGTGGACTGGCCAGCGCGCCGTCAGCCGGACGCGGAACCACCACGACTCCCGGCCGATGCGGTAGAGGTCTGCGGCGCCGCGCGCCGCCTCCCATCGATCGAGAACGTCCAGGCACCCGTCGTACAGGTTGACCCGGTCCAGCACCGCGGCCAGCGCGGGTCGCAGCGGGATGAGGTCGAGCCGCTCCCCAACCGCGGGAGTCCACGAGGCGTCGAGGACGACGACATCGACGGACGGATCGTGCGGACCCACGTCGGCGCGGGTCTCCACGAAGACGAGCGTTCGCGTCACGGCATCGGGGCGGGAATCACGTCGGGATTGTGCCATGCGGTGGCCCGCGTTCGAGAACATCCCGGAGACCCGGCTCGGACCACCACCACGCGAGGTGGAGCGCGTTGCCTTCCTGGACCTGGGTACGACGGGGTCGGTGGCTACGCATCCCTCGCCGTCGCACCATTCACCGTCACCAGGCAAGGCCGACGCTCTCGGACTGACGCGGTACGATCGGACTCCGCCGGGATCGGGGTCGCCCCCAGCCCGACACGGCGCGGGAGGTGGTCGTGGAACGCATCGGCTTCGTGGGACTCGGCACGATGGGCGCGGCGATGGCCGCCAACCTGGTCCGTGCCGGCTTCCCGGTCGTCGGCTGGAACCGGACCGCCGGCCGCGCCCCGCAGCTCGTCGAGGCCGGCGTCACGATCGCCGAGACGCCGGCGGCCGTCGCGGCCGGGTCGGACATCGTCGTGGTCTGCGTGTCGGACACGCCCGACGTCGAGGCGGTCATCTTCGGCCAGGACGGCATCGTCGACGGCGCCCGCGAGGGCACGCTCATCATCGACTGCTCGACGATCGCCCCGTCGGGCAGCTGGGACTTCGCCGCACGCCTGCGCGAGCGTGGTCTCGCGATGGTCGATGCCCCCGTCTCGGGCGGCAGCGAGGGCGCCCAGAAGGCGACCCTGACGATCTTCGTCGGCGGTGACGCCGTAGATGTCGAGCGCGCCCGGCCCGTGCTCGTCGGCGATCGGTAAGACCATCACCCACGTCGGACCGATCGGTGCCGGCCAGGCGGTCAAGGCGGTCAACCAGGTCATCCTCGCCGGCACCTACCTGGGCGTCGCCGAGGGCATCGTCCTCGCCATCCGGGCGGGCCTGGACGTCGAGCAGGTCGTCGAGGCGCTCGGCGGTGGTGCGGCCCAGAGCTGGGTCCTGGCCAATCGGAGCGGCCGGATGCTGGCGAACGACTACCCGTTGGGGTTCAAGGTCGCGCTCCATCGCAAGGACCTCGGGATCGCGCTGGACCTCGCGGCCCAGCTCGGTGCGGCGCTGCCTGTCAGCGCCCTCGCGGCCCAGCTGGAGTCCGGGCTGATCGCCCAGGGCCACGCCGACGAGGACATGTCCGCCCTGGCCCGGGCGATTCGGGGGTTGTCGGGCCTCGAGTCCTAGACGGTCCCATCGATTCCGCATCTGCGGAATCGGCGCACGAAGTGCCATCGTCGTTGGCTACACTGGCAGAAACCCGACTAAGCCTACTCATCTAGTAGATAAACACGACGGGAGGGACGTCCGTGAGCGAGCCGTCAGGCGAGGGTCGAACCGAACGAACCGGCATCAATGAGGATTGGGCGGCAACCATCGTCGGGCTCGTCCTCCTCATCCTGGTCCTGGCCGGGGTCATCACGAAGAGCGTGATCCCGTGAGCGCGGAAGCCACCCTCCGGCCGGAGATCGCGATCGAACGGCCGCGGACCCTCGACTGGTGGGTCCGTGCTGGGGTCTCGCTGCTCATCGTCGTGGGCCTGTCACTGCTGGTCCGGTACCTCGAGGCGAATGTGCCGACGTGGTTTCCGGACGTCGCGTTCGTCAAGTCGATCGAGTTCCCGGTCTACGCCATCGTCGTCGGCCTGATCGGCGGCGCCGTCCTGCAGGCGCTCGGCGTGCGCGATCAACTCAACGCCGCGTTCCGCACCGAGTTCTTCATCAAGACCGGTCTCGTGCTCCTCGGGGCCTCGATCAACCTCGCGCTGATCGCCCAGGCTGCCGTCCCCTCGATCATCCAGTCGATCGTGCTGATCACGACCGTCTTCCTCGCGACGTGGTTCCTCGCAGGCGCCCTCGGCATCGACGACAAGCTGCGCGCCCTGCTCGCCGCCGGCGTGTCCATCTGCGGCGTGTCCGCGGCGATCGCGGCCGCCGGCGCGGTGACCGCCAAGAAGGAACAGCTCGCCTACGTCGCTAGCCTCGTCATCGCATTCGCACTGCCATCGATCTTCATCCAGCCATGGCTGGTCGAGCAGCTCGGGCTCTCGCAGGCCGTCGGCGGCGCCTGGATCGGCGGCAACATCGACACGACTGCGGCCGTGACGGCAGCGGGGTCCATCGTCGGCGACGATGCCCTCAAGATCGCCGCGATCGTCAAGGCCACGCAGAACGCGCTGATGGGCGTGGTGGCCTTCCTCCTCACCGTCTACTTCGTGTATCGCGTCGAGCGTCAGCCGGGAGCGACCGTCAGTCCGCGCGTCCTGTGGACCCGATTCCCGAAGTTCATCCTCGGGTTCATCGCGGCCTCAGCGATCGCGACGTGGTTCATCAACTCGTCGGGCGTCGACAAGGCCGCGGACATCGTTCGCGTCGCCGGCACCGATCTGCGGACGATCTTCTTCATCCTCGCGTTCGTCTGCATCGGGCTCGAGTTCCGGGTGTCGTCGCTGCGCGAGGCGGGCGTGAAGCCGATCCTCGTGTTCGCGGCCGCGACGGTCCTCAACCTGGCGCTTGCCCTCGCGCTGGCGTCGATCCTGTTCGCGGGCCTCACCCTCAGCTGAGCCCCGGCCCGAGGAAGGGCGTCAGTCCAGGCCGACCAGCAGCATCGGGTCGCCGAGCTTCCCGTCGTAGCGCGCCCGGAAGCGGGCGACGTTGTACATGACCGGGACGTCGACCTTGCGCGGCCCGAGCTTCGGGTCGGGCAGGTGCGTGTGGGCGTACTTGCCGTCCTGGATGGCGACCATCCGGCCGGTCTCCCCGGCCTCGACCAGGTCCATGGCGACGTTCGCGAACGTCGTCGCGACCATCGAGTCGATCGAGTCGGGCTCGCCGGATCGCAGGTCGTAGGTCAGCTCCGACGCGAGCGTCTCGATGCCCGTCCGAGCCCGAAGCTCGTAGGCGAGGGCCTCGCCGACGTTGGCCTTGTGTCGGTGCCCGAAGGCGTCCGCCTCCCCGACGTCGGCCATCTGGGCGCCCTTCCAGATCGCGCCCTCGGCGGTGATCACGAACGCGTAGTGGCTCGGGTTCGCCTTGTGGTCGGCGGCCAGGATCTCGGCGAGCGAGTCGAGGTCGTACGGTGCCTCGGGGATCACGCATCGACCCGACGTGACGTACGCCGTGTACAAGGCGGAGAAGCCGGCATCCCGGCCGAAGATCCGGAACACGCCGATCCGCTCGTGCGAGCCGAGCGTCGTGCGCTGCCGGTTGATCGCCTCCTTGGCCCGGGTGATCGCCGTCGAGAACCCGATGCAGTACTCGGTGCCCTGGACGTCGTTGTCCATGGTCTTGGGGATCGCGACGAGCGGGATGCCCTCGTTCACGAGCACCTGCGAGTACGACAGCGTGTCGTCGCCCCCGATGGTGACCAGGACGTCGATGTCCAGGGCCGCGAGATGCTCCAGCACCAGCGGCGTCAGGTCGAACGTGTCCGCGGCCGTTGCGTAGCGGGCGCGATCCGTGTCCGACAGCCAGGGCGGCAGGCCGGCGGCGCGCATCTTGCGCGGGTTCGTCCGCGAGGTGTGAAGGATGGTGCCGCCCGTCCGGTCGATGGTCCGGGTGTTCGAGCGGTCGAGAGGTCGCAGGTAGTCGGGGTCCAGGCCGCCGTCCGGGCGGACGTGGGTCAGGCCCTCCCAGCCGCGCCGGATGCCGAGGACCTCGTTCCCGACCTCGGTGGCGCGGTAGACGACGCTCTTGATGACGGCGTTGAGGCCGGGCACGTCGCCGCCGCCGGTGAGGATGCCGATCCGCTTCGTTCCTGCCATCGCGGGCGCCATGCTACCCCTCCGCTCGCGCGGCCGACGGTTGCGGCTGGGTAGCGTCCGCGAGCGTCCCGCCAACGGTGGGCTCGGGGTCGTCTGCTAGCATCGCTGCCATGAACTACGAACTCTTCATGGGCGAGGCGCTCGCGGAAGCCGGCCTTGCGCTGGCTCGCGGCGAGCGGCCCAATGCGGCCGTCGCCGTCGTCGACGACGCGATGGTCGCCCGTGCCCATGACCGGGTCCAGGAGGGGAACGACCCGACGGCACACGCAGTGATCAACGCCCTCCGCGAGACCGCCCGAAAGCTGGGCGCCGACCGCCTGGCCGATGCCACGATCTTCGCCACCCTCGAGCCGTGCGCGATGTGCGTCGGGGCGCTCCTCGAGAGCGATGTCGAGGCCCTCGTCTACGCCCTCGCCAACGATCGCAACGGGGCGGCGGGGACCGTCATCCAGCTCGCCCAGCACGAGTCGCTGGGCCGCCGCATCAAGGTCGTCAGCGGCATCCGTCGCGACGAGGCCCTCGCGCTCTTCGCGACCGCGTCCGCCGCGCCCGTCGCCTGACGCGTCCGCCCGGACGGGGCTCCGGGCCGGGCTCGACCCGGGGTTTGGTATCCTCCCCCGCGGAGAGGTGTCCGAGTGGTTGATGGTGCCGCTCTCGAAAAGCGGTGTGCGAAAGCACCGCGGGTTCGAATCCCGCCCTCTCCGCCACAGACCGTCGTCTCGGCTCGGCCGATGCCGGCGTTGGCGCGTCCGCGCGCTCGCTCCACCGAACATCCGATTCCCTTCGGGGAGAGGTCGCCTAGTGGACTATGGCGCCGCACTGGAAATGCGGTTCGGGGCAACCCGTCGCGGGTTCGAATCCCGCCCTCTCCGCCACCCTTAACGCTCCGTGCGATCATGGCCGCTGGGGGCGTTGGCGGCTCCGCTCCTCGCTCACGCACGTCAGAGTGCGCTCGCTCCGGTGCTCGCCGCCGCCTTCCCATCGACCACGCTCGCACGGAGCTTCCGAGCGGAGGCGACACGACGACTCCGCCCCGGCACGGGCGAGGCGCGGTATCCTTCCCAAGCCGTGCTAGGCGGGGAACTAGCGGTGCCCTGTACCTGCAATCCGCTCCAGCAGGGCTGAATCCCCTCCCGAGGTCTCCGTCTTCGAACGCTGCCCGACGGTGCGACGTTGAGGACCGGGTCCCGCGCATCGGCGAACCGCGAACCGTGTCAGGTCCGGAAGGAAGCAGCACTAAGCGATCATCGTCGGGTGCCGCGGCACGGCCTGGCCCGAGCCGCCCGTCATGGTGGGCACGGGGACGATCTGCTCGACGGAGGGTGCACGGCATTTCGATCCCGCACGCCTTCGACCCGAGGACCTGGTGACGTCGCCCGTTCCGCATCAAGCCATCTACCGCCGCTGGCGCGCCCAGACGTTCGGCGAGATCGTCGGGCAGGAGGCGGTCGTCGAGACCCTCCGCAACGCGGTCCGGACAGGTCGCGTGGCCCACGCCGTCCTCTTCGTCGGCCCGCGCGGCACCGGCAAGACGTCGCTCGCCCGGATCCTCGCCAAGGCGGTCAACTGCACCGACCTGCGTGACGGCGACGCCTGCGATGCCTGCCCCTCGTGCGTGGCCATCCGCGAGGGCGTCACCCTTGACCTCGTCGAGATCGACGCCGCGAGCAACCGCGGCATCGATGCCGTCCGCGAGCTCCGCGAGCGTCTGCCGTACCCGCCGGGCGAGCTCAAGCGCAAGGTCTACATCCTCGACGAGGCGCACCAGATCACGAAGGACGCCTGGAACGCCCTGCTGAAGTCGCTCGAGGAGCCGCCCGACTTCGTGACGTTCATGTTCGCCTCGACCGAGCCGTCCGGCTTCCCGCCGGCCATCCTGTCCCGGCTCCAGCGCTACGACGTCCGGCGCCTGACGGTGCCCGAGATCGAAGGCAAGCTCGCCCGCATCCTCGAGGCTGACGGCCGGACCGCCGACCCGGCCGCCATCCGGCTCATCGCCCGGCTCGCCGCGGGCGGCATGCGCGACGCCGAGTCGATGCTCGATCAGCTGCTGTCGTCGGCGCCCGACACGATCGACGAGCGTCGCGTTCGGGACCTCCTCGGGCTGGCCGATGCCGAGGCAGTCGACGGCTTCGTCGAGGCACTGGTCGCGGGCGACGCCGCGACCGGGATCGCCCTGCTCGACGGGCTCGAGGAGCGCGGCCGCGACGCCCGGATCCTGCTCGACCAGGCGATCGACGCGATCCGCGGCCGTCTGGTCGAGGAGCTGGCCACCGGTGACGGGCGCGCGACCCCCGGACTTGCCGAGGCGGCGCGACGACTGGCGGCGATCGACCCCGACCGCGCCGGCGTCGGTGGCCTCCGCCTGCAGCTCGAGCTCGCGCTCTTCACGAGCCCGGGCACCTTCGCGCTGCCGACGGTCGGCGCCCCGCCGCCGCTCGAGGGCGCGAGACCCCCCGTCCAGCGTCCGGCCGCCACGACCTCGCAACCGGTTGCGCCCCGCGCCCAGCCTGCGCCTCCGCCGCCGGCGGCCCCGGTCGAGGCGCCCGTCGCGTCACCGCCTGCCGCCACGTCGACTGCGAAGACGGCGAAGGCCAAGGCCCAGCCGGACGTCGAACCCGCTCCCGAGGCGGCGACCGATGCTGCCACACCGGCCTCTGCCGGGCCGGCGCCAGAGCGGGAGGAGCCGGCAACGGCCGCAGCCGCCGCGCCCGTCGAGACCGCGCCGGACGCCGCCGCAGGCTGCGGTGCCCGTCGAGACCGCGCCGGCCAAGACGTCGTCCCCACCCGCGGGCGATGGACTGGCGGCCCTGCTCGCCGCCTGGCCGGATGTCGTCGCCCGGCTCAGTGCCGACCCGCCGACCAAGCCTCTGATCCTCGCCTGCCGCCCTGTCGCGGTCGATGGCGCCATCGTGACCCTCGGTTTCCCGGAGGAGCAGTCGTTCCTTAAGGACGCGATCGAGCGCCGACGCGCCAAGATCGAGGCCGGCATCGGCGAGTCGCTGGGCCATGAGGTGACGGTCCGATGCGTGGTCGCGAACATCGAGGTGGCGCCGCCGCCCGAGCCGAGCTCGGATGGGGCTCTGGTCATGGCCGAGGCCAACCGGATCTTCGCCGACGTCTTGGTCGACGTCGCCGAGGTCGACTGACGGCAGCACGCACCCGACGCATCCGCCAGACTGGCGACCGACGACCCGCACCAAAGGAGCTGAGCCGATGGGCATGGCCAATCTGCAGCGGATGGCCCAGCAGATGCAGCAGGAGATGCTGCGGATCCAGACCGAACTCGAGTCGACGATCGTCGACGGGTCGGCCGGCGGTGGCGTGGTCACGGCCCAGGTGACCGGCAAGCAGGAGCTCGTGAGCGTCACGATCGACCCGTCCGCGGTGGACCCGGCCGATGTCGAGATGCTCCAGGATCTCGTCACCGCCGCCGTCAACGACGCGCTCCGGGCTTCACGCGAGCTGGCCGAAGAGAAGATGGCGGCCGTCACCGGCGGGCTCCGCCTCCCGGGCATGTAGGTCACATCGCTCGGTGGTCACCCCCCTCATCGAACCGGTCGCTCGATTGATCGAGTCCTTCGCGCGCCTCCCCGGCATCGGCCCCAAGACGG
>CAVPHR010000002.1:0-34482 GCA_963704775.1 uncultured Chloroflexia bacterium
GGAATAGCACCCGCCGTGCAGTAGCGTGGCAGGACAGAGCATGGCCCGCCGATCATCGAGGACCTATGCCGAACGTCGCGCGGAGCGTGCCGAGGTCGACGATCCCCAGGTCGTCCTCGAGGCCGCGGCGCGGTTCCTCGAGGCCCGTTCTCGCTCCGTGACCGAGGTCCGGCGCCGGCTGACGACCGCGGGCTATCGGCCCGAGCTGGTCGACGGCGCGATCGCGCGGCTGCTGGACCTCGGCGTCCTCGACGATGAAGCGTTCGCCCGGGCGTGGGTGGAGTCGCGCGACCGGGCCCGTCCACGCGGCGAGCGGGCGATCCGCGACGAGCTCCGGCTCAAGGGGGTCGACCGCACGACGATGGACTGGTCCTCGAGGAGCGCCGGGAGGCGGTCGCCCGGGGATGGCGACGGGGAGCCGGCGGCGTCGGCGGACCGGCGGCGGCCGAACAGCTGATCCGGAAGCAGTCGCGCTCGCTCGCCCGCGTCGCCGACCCCCGCCAGCGCCGGCAGCGTGCCTACGCGCTCCTGGCGCGCAACGGGTTCGACCCGGAGACCTGCCGAGAGGTCGCCGCATGGTGCTCGCGGCCGAAATGGACGCCGATGGGGCCGAAGCGGGGGCGGAGGCATGAGGCGGGTCGCACGCGCTGTCGTCGTCGCCAGGTTCGCGCTCGGCCTCGTCGCATGCGACGCCTACACCATCGGGCCCGTGCCGACCCTCGAGCTTCGGACGGCGGCGCCTTGGGTCCGGGATCGCCGCAGGCCTGCATGGCCGCCCTGCTCGACGGGCGTGCTGGTTCGGGAGGAGCGATCGGGGATCGGCATCGTCAGCGAGGGGACCCGCTGGGCGGTGATCTGGCCGCGGGGTTCGTCGGCATCACCGGCAATCCGGCGTTCGTCACGAACGAGAACGGGCAGCGGATCGCCAAGGTGGGCGACCGCGTCACCCTCGGCGGCGGCGAGGTCGCCCCCGAGACGTGGCAGACCTGCGGCGAACTCACCGTCATCGCGCCGTGAGGGTGTCGGCGCTCTCCTGACCCTGGTGCTCACGACGGCGATCGCCGGGTGCGGGGCCCGGACGGCACGCCCACGCCCACGATCGAGCTGGGGTCAGCTCCGGGCCGACCGGGTCGCCGTGCATGTCGTCGCTGATCCACGGCGCCTGGTCGCCGATGCCGAGTCCGGTGTCGCCCTGAATAACGGGTCCGGTCCGCCTCGCCAGATCGCTTGGCCGGCCGGCTACACCGCGGTCGCGTCGGAGCCGATCTCGATCCTCGATGAGAAGGGCCGCCAGGTCGCCAGAGACGGGGACAGGGTCAGCATCGGAGGCGGCTCCTTCGACGAGAACGGAAGCTCGTGGGCGTGCGGCGGCGTGCGGGTGCTGCCATGAGCGACGACGTCCTCGCGGAGCTGGCGCCCGCGAGCCGAGCTTCCACCGGCTCGAGCTCGGCACGACAGGGCCGCTTCGAGGCCCAGACCCGCCGGACTTCGGGAGGTCGGGGCCTCCGGGACGATCTACGATCGCGAGACGGTCTGGTCCGTCCTCGAAGCGCGCTACGCGGACCCGGGATACGCCGCGAGCGATCCGTGGGAGACCAGCGAGTTCGGCTGCCGGCGCGATCGCGCCGGACACGTACCTGCTGACGTACACCCTGCGCCAGGGCGCGCGGGTGACCCGCCGCCTGACGGTGTGGCAGCGACACGAGGGCCGCTGGCGGATCCTCTACCACCAGGGCACTATCGTGGCCGAGGCGCCGTAGTCCAGGGACGTTGCGGTTCGGTTGACCCTCCGCGTCGCGGAACGTAGGCTACGCAGCAGACATCAACAGCGCCGCTGAAGCGGCGTTGCGACCCAGCCCGGGCTCGATCGCGGCCCACCGAGGGATCAAGGACGCATCCGAGCGACCCTGTCGCCCCGAACCTCGCGATCGAGGCCGACCGAACCCGCATAGATGACCTCCGATCGATCCGTTCGGTCGGGTGGGAGGATCACAGATGGACACCATGGTCGTCGTGGCGGTGGCCCTGTTGGCCGCCGTCGGCGGAGCCGTACTCGGCGTGCTCGTGCGGAGCCTGTGGGCATCCCAGACGATGAAGGCCGCCCAGTCCGAGGCGCGCCGCATCGAAGCCGAGGCCCGTGCGCGCCAGAAGGAGCTCATCCTCGAGGCGAAGGACGAGAAGCTCCGCATGCAGGGCGAGGCCGAGGACGAGGCCCGCGCCAAGCGCAACGAGCTCGCCGGCCTCGAGCGCCGCCTGCTCGCCCGTGACGAGCAGCTCGACCAGCGCACCGACATGCTCGAGCAGCGCGATCGCAAGCTCCTCGATCGCGAGCGCGAGCTCGACAAGACCCGCGAGGACCTCGCCCGCGCCCAGCAGGAGCAGGTCGCCGCCCTCGAGCGCGTGTCGGGCATGTCCGCCGAGGACGCCAAGAGCGTGCTCCTCGAGGCGGTCCGCGAGGAGGCCGAGCACGACGCCGTCAAGATCGCCCGCGCCATCGAGCGCGCCGCGCGCGAGGAGGCCCAGGAGAAGGCCCGCGACATCGTCGATCACCGCGATGCAGCGCGTGGCCGCGGACCACACCGCCGAGCACACGGTCTCGGTCGTGCACCTGCCGTCCGACGAGATGAAGGGCCGCATCATCGGCCGCGAGGGCCGCAACATCCGGGCGCTCGAGCAGGCGACCGGCGTCGACCTGATCATCGACGACACGCCCGAGACGGTCATCCTCTCGGGCTTCGACCCGGTCCGCCGCGAGGTCGCCCGGATCGCGGTCACCAAGCTCATCGCCGACGGCCGCATCCACCCCGGCCGCATCGAGGAGGTCGTCGCCAAGGCCCGCGCCGAGGTCGAGCTCGTCATGCGCCAGGCCGGCGAGCAGGCCGCCTACGAGGCCGGCGTCCCGGGCCTGCCCGCCGAGATCATCAAGCTGCTCGGCCGGCTCAAGTTCCGCACCAGCTACGGCCAGAACGTGCTCAACCACGTCGTCGAGACCAGCCACCTGGCCGCGGTCATCGCCGCCGAGATCGGCGCCGACGTCCAGATCGCCAAGATGGGCGGCCTGCTCCACGACATCGGCAAGGCGGTCGACCACGAGGTCGAGGGCCCGCACGCCGCCATCGGCGCCGCAGATCGCCCAGCGGCACAACCTGCCGTTCAAGGTGATCAACGCGATCGCCGCCCACCACCAGGAGGTCGAGTACGCCTGCCTCGAGGCCCCGATCGTCCAGGTCGCCGACGCGATCAGCGCGTCCCGGCCGGGCGCCCGCGGCGAGTCGATGGACACGTACGTCAAGCGGCTCGAGGACCTGCAGGCCATCGCCGAGAGCTTCGCCGGCGTCGAGCGCTCGTTCGCGATCCAGGCCGGCCGCGAGGTGCGCATCCTCGTCCGGCCCGAGGAGATCGACGACCTGACGGCGACGCGCCTGGCGCGCGACATCGTCAAGAAGATCGAGGAGCAGCTGACCTACCCGGGCCAGATCAAGGTACGGTCATCCGCGAGACGCGCGCCGTGGAGTACGCGAAGTAGGTCGTCGCACCCTGACCGACCGTCGGACATCGAAACGGCGGGGCCGGCTGGCGCCGACCCCGCCTTGATGAACCGGCCGCGTCTACGGCGCGGTGATGGTCCCGAACGCGCCGCCCGCCTCGTCGTCCGGACCGGCGGCGAAGAAGAGCGGTCGTGGACGGTCCGGCGTTGGCGTCGTTGCCGAACCCGATGCCCCACAGCCCGTCGATCTCGATCGCCTTGTGGTCGGCCGTCGCGCAGGGTCCCGTGCGAACTGCCAGTGACCGTCGATCGAGCCGGTACGCGTTGATCGCGACCGTCGCCGAAGTTGCCGACGAGCAGGTCGCCGGTGAACTGGCCGAAGCTCAGCGCGGCGCCCACGCGATGCCCCACGGGGCATTCGAGCGCGCCACGCGACGGCGACGCGGCCGAGGAACTTGCCCGTTGAGTGCTGAACGCGCTCCACGAAGCCTGTGCCGCGGCCGGCGATCTCGTCCTCACGAGCCCGGTCCTGCTTCGCGTAGGTCACGAAGATCATGCCGTTCGATGGCCTGGATCCCGAACGGGGCGTAGCCGTGCGGCAGGTGCGCGGTCCTTGAAGCGCGTCGATGCCACGACTGGCGCGTCGAACGTGCTGTCGAAGACGTCGACGCGGCCGTGGTGGAAGTCGGTCGCGTAGAGGTAGTCGGCGCCGTCGACCGTCGCGATCGCGAGGCCCTTGTAGATGGCGTGCTGCTTGCTCCGGTCGGCGCCGACGATGGCTTCGGTCGAGCCGGCAGCGGGCACCGTCGGGTTCCACCCGGAGATCGTGCCGTCCTCGCTCGCGAACAGGAAGCGCGCTGCGCCCGAGACCCCGTTCTTCGTCACGGCGAACCCGGTGCCGCCGTTGAACACGGTCCCGGTCGGGGCGCCCGGCACGGTCGACCGTCGAGCGGCCTGCTTCGCGCCAAGTCGCCGTTGTAGAGCGTCGAGGTCGGCCGTCTCGTTGTTGGCGACCCACCAGGGCGACGTCGGGCTGTGGACGATGCCCCAGCGCGTTGACGAGGTTGGGGTCGACGAGATCGGCCGGGACCGATCCATCGGAGACCAGGTAGTGCGTCACGTACGCAGTCGGGCGCGTGGCGATCGTGCGCCGTTGCCGGCATCGCGCTCAACAGGAGCAGCAACGCGGCGCTGCCAAGGGAGAGGGATCGACGTATCGTCATTCCTCCGACCTCCTTCGCGCGGACGCGTCGTCGCCGTTGGTCGACGGAGATGGGGAGGCGCATCCGCCACCTACAGCTACGTCGGCATCGGAGCCCCGGTTTCGGGCACGCGCCGTGGGCATCGCCCGGCATCGGTAGACTCCTCGGGATGCATGACGACTCGGACTCAGGCGGGAAGGGCGGCCGCGAGCCAGCCCGCGACATCGGGCGGACGCGCCTCGGGAACCCGGCGAACGGCAACGCGCCGCGCCCCCAGGGCGCCGTCCGCGTCCTGATGATCGGCGACATGATCGGCAAGCCCGGCCGGGATCGCGGTCGAGGCGCTCCTGCCGGAGCTGCGCGACGAGCGCGGCATCGACTTCGTGACCGCCAACGGCGAGAACGTCGCCGGCGGGATGGGCCTGACGCCCGTCGACCGCGGACTCGATCCTCGCCGCGGGCGTCGACGTCATCACCAGCGGCAACCACATCTGGGACAAGCGCGAGATCTACCCGTACCTCGAGGCGAACGACCGCGTCCTGCGGCCGCTCAACTACGGCACGCACGAGGTCCCGGGCCGCGGCTGGGGCACCTACCAGGCGCTCGACGGCACCGACATCGCGGTCGATCAACCTCCAGGGCCGCACGTACATGCAGCAGATCGAGAACCCGTTCACCGACGCCGACCGGCTGCTCGACGAGTCGTCCGAGCCGCTGCCGCCGGTCCGCCTCGTCGACTTCCACTGCGAGCTGACCTCGGAGAAGAACGCGCTCGGGCTGTACCTCGACGGGCGGGTCAGCGTCGTCGTCGGCACGCACACCCATGTCGTCACCGGCGACGAGCGGATCCTGCCCGAACGGCACCGCCTACCAGACCGACCTCGGCATGACCGGGCCGGTCTGGAGCGTCATCGGGTTCGACGCCGCGGACCGTCCTGCCGCGCTTCATCAACGCCCTGCCGACGCGCTTCGAGGTGGGCGAGGGGACCGTCGTCTTCAACGCCGTCCAGGTCGACATCGACCCGGCCACCGGCCGGGCCCTCGCCGATCGAGCGGATCCAGCGGCTCGTCGAGGCCTGACGTGACGGCCGCGGCCGGCGTCGGCGGCCGCCACGACCCGCTGCCGCCGGCGGCGCCGGCCGCGGTCGAGCCGCCCGGTCCCCTCGACGATCGACCTCCACACCCACACGACCCGCTCCGACGGCGTCGTCGCGCCCGCCGACCTCGTCGCGGCCGCGGCTGCGCGCCGGCGTCACGGCTCCTGGCGCTGACCGACCACGACACGCTGGCCGGCTACCGCGAGGTCGTCGCGGCCGGCGCCGTCCCGCCGGCCTGACGCTCGATCCCGGGCGTCGAGATCAACGCCATCGTCACCCGCGACCTCGGCCTGTGGGAGGGCGAGCTGCACATCCTCGGCTTCGGGATGGATCCGGCCGACGAGGCGTTCGAGGCGACCCTCGCGGCCCAGCGCGCGCCGGCGCCGCGAGCGCTTCGAGCGGACCGTCGCGCTGCTGCGCGAGCTCGACCTGCCGATCGACGACCAGGTCGCCGACGTCTCGGCGCTCGGCGACGACGACGCGCTCGGGCCGGCCGACCGTCGCGCGGGCGCTCGATCGCGGCCGGCCACGCGACGAGCGTCGAGGACGCCTTCCGGCGGCTGCTCGGCTGGGGCATGCCCGGCCTACGTGCCGCGCGAGCGGGCTCGGCCCGGTCGAGGCGATCGAGGCGATCCGGGCCGCCGGCGGGCTGCCGTCCTGGCCCATTTCAGCGAGGCGCCGGCGCGGATCGAGGTCGTCCGCGAGCTGGCCGAGGCCGGCCTCGGCGGGCTCGAGGTCTACTACCGCTCGTTCGACGCGGCCACGGTCGTTCGCGGTCGGCGAGGTCGCGGCGCGCGCTCGGCCTCGTCGCCGACCGGCGGCAGCGACTACCACGGCGACACGGGCACCTACGCCGAGGCGCACGCCGGGCTGTGGGTCCCGCCCGAGGTGGCCGCTGGCGTCCCGGCGCGGCGCTCGGCGTAGGCTCGCCCGCACAGCCATGACCGACCGATCGACCCTCGACCCGCGCCGCTGCCGATGCTCGAGATCGTGCCCGCCGCCGCGGCCGCGCGCGCCGCGCCGCCCGGCCGCGCCCGACGACGACCGCCTGGCCGAGTACCTGCCCGAAGCGCGGACGCTGCCGCGCTTCCACGTCTGGACGCTCGGCTGCCAGATGAACCGGAGCGACTCGGAGGAGATGGCCGGGCGGCTGCTGGCCGCCGGCTGCGAGGAGGCGGCCTCGCTCGAGACGCGCCGACCTCGTCGTCATCAACACCTGCGCGATCCGCGAGGGCGCCGAGCAGAAGGTCATCGGCCGGCAGGGCCAGCTGGCGCGGCTCAAGGCGGCCAACCCGGGCATGCGGGTCGTGCTGACCGGCTGCTCGGTGCGCGAGCCGGACCGGGCCGGCCTCCGCCGCCGCTACCCGGCGGTCGACCTGTTCCTGCGGCCCGACGAGGAGCCCGAGCTCGTCGACCGGCTCGGGCTGGCCTCGGCGCAGGCGACCGATCGGCGGCGCGTCGGGTGCGACGACGACGGTCGGTCGCACGGTCGTCGGCGTCGCCGACCACCTGCCGGCGACCCGGGCCCGGGCGGTCGGGGAGGGGACCGTCGCGCGCGGCTCGGCGATCGCCGCCTGGCTGCCGATCATCTACGGCTGCGACAAGACGTGCACCTACTGCATCGTGCCGTTCAGCCGCGGCCCGGAGCGGAGCCGCCCGTTCGACGACATCGTCGACGAGGCGCGCGCGCTGGCCGCCGCCGGCTACCGCGAGGTGACGCTGCTCGGCCAGAACGTCAACTCGTACGGCCACGACCTGGCGCCCGAGCCGCGCTTCGGCGCACGTCGACGACGCGAGCGCTGGGCGGGCCGCCGGCTCGACCTGGCCGGGCGGCCGGACCTCGCCGAGCTGATCCGCGCGATCGACGGGCTGCGGACCGCCGACGGCCGGCCGGCCATCGGGCGCCTGCGCTTCGTCACCTCGCACCCGTGGGACCTGTCGGACCGGCTCATCGCCGCGCTGGCCGACTGCGACATCGGTCTGCGAGCACCTCCACCTGCCGGTCCAGTCGGGCTCCGACGCGGTCCTGCGCCGGATGGGCCGCCAGTACACGATCGAGCACTACCCCGAGCGCCTGGCGCGGATCCGCGAGGCGGTCCCGGGCATCACGATCTCGACCGACATCATCGTCGGGTTCTGCGGCGAGACCGAGGCGCAGTTCGAGGAGACGCTGGCGCTGCTCGAGACCGTCCGCTACGACCAGGTCTTCGCCGCGGCCTACTCGCCGCGGCCCGGGACGCCCGCCACGCAGCTCGCCGACGACGTGCCGGCCGACGACAAGCGCCGCCGGCTCAACACGCTGCTCGCGCGTCCAGGAGGCGATCGGCCTCGAGCGCAACGAGGCGTGGCTCGGCCGCGAGGTCGAGGTCCTCGTCGACGCGGTCGACGCCGCCGCGCGCGCCACGAGCCACGACGCGCGCCCGGCAGCCGGCCGCGGCGCGAGCCGGCTCTCCGGCCGGACGCGCGGCAACAAGCTGGTCCACCTCGCCGGCGACGACGGCGCTCGTCGGGCGCGAGGTCCTCGTCCGGATCGACCACGCCGGCCCGTACGCGCTGCGAGGCGCGCTCGTCGGGGCGTGACCGAGCCGCGCCGCCGCTCATCGTCATCGCCGGCGCGACGGCGACCGGCAAGACCGAGCTCGCGATCCAGCTCGCCGAGGCGGTCCGCGCGGACGGCCGTGCCGCGGCGGTCATCTCGGCCGACTCGCGCCAGGTCTTCCGCGGCCTCGACATCGGCACGGCCAAGGTCGACCGCCGCGGACCGGGCGCGCGTCCCGCATCACGGCCTCGACCTGGTCGACCCGGACGAGCCGTTCAGCGTCGCCGACTTCGCGCGCCACGCCGCGCGGCGTCCTCGCCGACCTCGCCGCGCGCGGCGGCGTCGCGATCCTGGCCGGCGGCACCGGCCTCTACCTGCGCGCCGTCGCCCGCGGCCTCGACACCGACGCGCTGCCGAGCGACCCCGCCGTCCGCGCCCGCCTCGAGGCCGAGCTGGTCGCCGACGGCCTGCGCGCGCTCGGTCGCGCGCCTCGAGGCGCTCGCCCCGGCGCTGGCGGCGGGCGTCGACCTGCGCAACCCGCGCCGCGTCGTCCGCGCGCTCGAGATCGCCGAGCTCGCGCGGCGACGCGCCGCGCCCGCCGGCCGCGCGGCTACCCGGGCCCGTCGTCTGGCTCGGGCTCGACGTCGAGCCCGCCGCCCACGCGCGAGCGGATCGCGGCGCGCGCCCGGGCCCAGTTCGATGCCGGCCTGATCGACGAGGCGCGCGCCCTGCGCGAGCGGTTCGACCCGGGCCTGCCGGCCTTCTCGGCGATCGGCTACCGCGAGGCCTGGGCGGTCCTCGACGGGCGAGCTGACGCTGCGACGCGGCGATCGAGCTCGACGCCGAGCGCAACGTCGCGTTCGCCAAGCGCCAGCGGACGTGGTTCCGCTCGGAGCCCGACATCGACTGGCTCGACGCGACGGACGGCCTGCCGTCCGAGACGCCCTGCGACTCGCTCGCGGTCGCCGGCCCGCTGCGCTGACGGCGGCCTGACACGGAACGAGACCGACCCGCGACGCGGATCGGTCTCGTTCGATCGTTCGCGATCCGGACCGCGCTGGCGAGCCGGCGGCGTCGGCGCCCGAGGCGGCCGGCGGCGTCGGCGGCGTCGGCCGGGCGGCCGGCGCGGCCGGTGCGGCCGGTCGCGGCCGCGGCGGCCATGGCCATCGCGGCTGCGCGGCCTGCATCTGCTCGAGCGCGGCTCGCTGCTCGGGCGTCAGCAGCGACATCTCGTGCTCGACGAACTGCTCGCTGGACACCCGGGTAGTTCAGGTAGAAGAAGATCACGAACGCGAGGAACATCGGCGACGAACTCGGCTTCCAGCGTCGACGACCGAGGACCGCGAAGAACCCGAAGATCAGCGTGAACAGGCTGATGAAGATCCCGAACGACCACGCGTAGGCGCGGACGTTCCAGAAGCCCGCCGCGACCCAGAACCAGATCGCCGGCGAGGAGGATCGCGCAGAACGCCTGGCCCCACTGCGGATCCTCGAACGCGACTTCCTTGCCGACGAACGTCAAGTTGGCGATCCCCAGGAACACCAGGGTGCGCCAGATCTCGAAGAGCCCGGCCACGCCGGCCCGACTGCGAGGAGCGTGACCCCGATCGGTCGATGCATCTGTCTGGAGCTCCATGCCTCCCTCACGTCGAGCGCGTTCGATGCCGCATGCTCGGTCGATGCGCACAGGATGACGCCGTGCGGAGACGTCGACATCACGGTCACCTCGATTCGCGGGTCGGTCGAGCCGGTGCGAGCGGCTATCCTTCGCCGGCATGCCCACCGACCTGATCGATCTCGCCCCGCCCATCGAGAAGGCCTTCCTCGTCGCCGTCGACACCGGCAACGACGACGGCTGGACCGCCGAGGATTCGCTCGCCGAGCTCGCCAACCTGGCGACGACCGCCGGCGCCGAGGTCGTCGGCGCCGAGTGGCAGAACCGCCGCCACGTCGACCCGAACTGGTACGTCGGCAAGGGCAAGGCCGAGGAGCTCGTCGCGGCCAAGCGCGAGACCGGCTTCGACCTGCTCGTCGCCGACGACGAGCTGTCGCCCGCCCAGCAGCGCGCGCTCGAGGAGCTGCTCAACGTCAAGGTCATCGACCGCAGCCGGCTGATCCTCGACATCTTCGCGCTCCACGCCCAGACCCACGAGGGCCGCCTCCAGGTCGAGCTCGCCCAGCTCGAGTACCAGCTGCCGCGCCTGACCCGGCTGTGGACCCACCTGTCGCGCACCCAGGGCGGGATCGGCTCCCGCGGACCGGGCGAGAGCCAGCTCGAGACCGACCGGCGGATCATCCGGACCCGGATCTCGAAGATGAAGGAGCGCGTCGAGCAGGTCCGCCAGCAGCGCGAGACGGCCGCCCGCGGCCGCGACCGGCGGCTGTGGCCGACCGTCGGCATCGTCGGCTACACGAACGCCGGCAAGTCGACGCTGCTCAACGCGCTCGTCGGCTCCGAGGTCGCGCAGGCCGAGGACAAGCTGTTCGCCACGCTCGACCCGACCAGCCGCCAGGTCAAGCTCGGCGACGGCCAGACGGCGATCGTGACCGACACCGTGGGCTTCATCCACAAGCTGCCGCACCAGCTCGTCGACGCCTTCCGGGCGACGCTCGAGGAGGTCAACCGGGCCGACGTCCTGGTCGAGGTCGTCGACGCCTCCGACGCGCACTTCGAGGAGCACCGGGCGACCGTCCAGACCGTCCTCGACGAGCTCGGGGCGGGCGACAAGCCGCGGCTGGTCGCGTTCAACAAGGCCGACCTGCTCGACCGGCCGCGCGCGACGGCGCGACGCCCGGCGCCGGCGATCGCCGGGCGCGGTGTTCGTGTCGGCGCTGACCGGCTACGGCATGGACACGCTGCGCGCCGAGATCGCGGCCCTGCTCGCCTCGCTGTGGGTCGACGTCGACGTCTGCGCTGCCGTACGCGGCCGGCGAGCTGCTGGCGCGCGTCCGCGAGCGCGGCACGGTCGAGCTCGAGTACGGCGAGCGCGACGTCCGCGTCGCCGGGCGCGTCGCGCCGCCGCTGGCCGGCGAGCTCGAGGCGGTCGCCGACGCGCTGGGCCGCGGCGCCGTCGAGGACGCCGACGAGCGCCGCGGCGCGTCGCCGCCGAGCGATGACCGCGCCCGACCCGGCTGGCCGGGTGGGGCCGGTGGCCGACGGATCGCACCGTGACCTGGACGGTCGCCGAGGGCCGCAAGGGCCGGCGCTGGCGCGAGGTCGTGGCGCGCGGCGACGGCGATCGTCCACGTCGCTGCTGCTCGAGACCGACGCCGACGGCCGGTTCAGCCATCTCGAGCTGGCTCGCGCCGGCGGCCTGCTGGACGTTCCATCCCGAGGCGACGGACGCTCCACGGCAACCACGTGACCACGGCAATCGGCGTCCGGCACGTCGCGGCTGGCGTTCGGGCCCGGTGATGCGTGTCGTCGAGGGCTCGCCGATCGCCGCGGCCGCGATCGCCTGGCATCGACGACCGTCGGCCCGGTCATCGCCGGCCGTCGGCTCGGCGCGACGGCGGCTGACGCGAGACGCATCCGCTCGAGCGCTTCGCGGCGCGCTGGCGATCGGCGGCGATCCGGTCGATCATCGACGACGGGCTGCCGGTCCTCGAGGCGGCGTGCTCGCTCGAGCTCGACTGAGCGCCGACCGTGGACAGCCGTGTGGACAACGTGCCGCCAGCCGAGTTCGCCGAACTCGTGGATAAGTCCGTAGCTCCACGACGGCGTCGGCTATCGTAGCCTTGCTCGAAGGGGCCCCAGACCGAAAGCAGTGTCGCGGATGCAAATCAGCGGCGCTGACTACGGACCGGCGGTTCCTTCGGGCGTTTCTGTTGTCCGGCGCGACCGGGAGCCACGCCCGCGTGATCGCATCCCGAGCTCGACCCCGCGGCGATCCGCGCCGCCCACGCCGGATCGACCGGCCTTCCGGCTCGCCCCAGTACGTCCACGAGGGCCTGTCGCGGCGGCTCGGCGTGCCGGTCATCGTCAAGGTCGAGACGGTCAACCCGATCCGCTCGTTCAAGGGCCGCGGGACGTGGGTCGCCGTCCACCGCCTGGCAGGGGAGGGGAGGATCGGCCCCGACCGGCCGATCGTCGTGGCGTCGGCCGGCAACTTCGGGCAGGGCGTCGCCTACGCGGCGCGCGGCGCTCGGCATCCCGGCCGTCGTGTTCACGTCGCTGCAACGCCAACCCCGGCAAGGTCGACGCGGATGCGCGCGCTCGGCGCGACGGTCCACGAGGTCGGGGGAGGACTTCGACGCGGCCGTCGCCGCGGTCCGAGGCGTACGCCGCCGAGCACGCCGGTCGAGCTGCTCGTCGACGGCGACGATCCGGGATCTCGACCGGCGCCGCGACGATGGCGCTCGAGGTGACCGACGCGGTCGCGGCGGGCCACCTCCCCGCGGTCGCCGCCGCGTTCGTCCCGGTCGGCAACGGCGCACTGATCAACGGCGTCGGCTCGTGGCTCGGGACGTAGCGCCGGGCTGCCGCGTCGTCGGCGTCCAGGCCGAGGGCGCCGCGGCGATGACCCTGAGCTTCCGGGCGGGCCGGCCGATCGACACCGACGCGCCGCGACCTACGCCGACGGGATCGCGACGCGGGTCGCCATCCCGCGCGCGGTCGAGCTGATGGCCGGCCGGGTCGACGAGATGCGGCTCGTCTCGCGAGGCGGCGCTCCACGAGGCCCAGGCCGAGCTGACGACCGAGCTCGGGATCACCGTCGAGGGCGCCGCGGCGGCGTCGTGGGCGGGCGCCCTGCGGCGCCCGGTCGAGGCCGGCCCGGCCCTGGTGATCGTCACCGGCAGCAACGTCTAGGGCCTCGTCGTGGACAGCGTGTGGATAACCATCGTGGACGAGCGCCACGAACTCGGAAACTCGTGGATAACACCCCTTCCGCTCCGGCGGTCCGCCCGGGTATCGTAGGTCTTGCCCGAAGGGGCCCTGAACAACGAGCGATGTCGCCGGTGCTTGCATTGGTGGGGTCGACTGTTGATCGGCGGTTCCTTCGGGCGTTTTCGTGCCCGCCGCCCGCCGGCGCGGCCACGGAACCCCGGACCGGCCTGACCAACGGCTGGCCCCGGCCCCGTACCAACCGGTCGAAGAAGGACTCGCACGAGCGGTGGTACCTTCGTCGCGGTCGGTCCGCCGTTTCGGACCGAGGAGGCGTCGATGCACCTCGACCTCGCCTATATCGATCCCGGGTCCGGCAGCCTCATCATCCAGGCCGTCATCGCCACGCTCGTCGCCATCCCGATCTTCTTCCGCAGCCAGATCGCGCGCGCCACGCACGCGTTCCGGGGCCGCGGCGCGAGCGACGAGGCCACGCAGCAGGTCGACGGTCCAGATCACGCCAAGTGACCCGGTGGCGACCACGGCCACCGACCAGGCCGTCGGGCGCGACCCCGCGTCCTTCCGCGATCCCAGCGGCTACGTCTTCTGGCGGGACGGCCAGCCGCACCGGCGCATCGAGCCGCGATTCGCCGCCGAGTGGGACGCCTTCGCCGCGAGCGCCTACGCGGCCGCGCTCATCGAGCGGGGCATGATCCTCGGCTGGCAGGCCGTCGAGCCGACGGCGGACGACGACGGCGCCCACGCGGTCATCCGCACCGAGCGCATCGGCTTCGTCAGCTATCCGTACGAGTGGACGTTCGGGCAGCTCCGGGACGCCGCGCTGCTGACGCTCGACCTCCAGCTCCCGCGGCATCGAGCACGGCTTCACGCTGCGCGACGCGACCGCCTACAACGTCCAGTTCCTGCGCGGCCGCCCGGTCCTCATCGACACGCTCTCGTTCGAGCGGACCGAGCCCGGCCACCCGTGGCTCGCCTACCGCCAGTTCTGCGAGCACTTCCTCGCGCCGCTCGCGCTGATGGCGAAGCGCGACGTCCGCTGGCCGGCTGCTGCGCGACCAGCTCGACGGGATCCCGCTCGACCTCGCCGCCGGCTCCTGCCGCGGCTCGACCCGGCTGAACCTCGGGCTCGGCACGCACCTCCACCTCCACGCCCGGGCGCAGCGCCGGTACGCCGGGGCAGGGGAGGCCGCCGCGGCCGAGGTCCAGAAGGGCCGCATGGTCAACCAGGCCGCGCTGGTCCAGAGCCTGCGCGGGACCGTCGCGGGGCTGCGCTGGAAGCCGAGCGGCACCGAGTGGGCCGACTACGACGACCACACGAGCTACACGACCGAGGCGACCGCGGCCAAGGAGGCGCTCGTCGGGCGGTTCATCGGCGCGACGGCGGGGGAGCGGGTCTGGGACCTCGGCGCGAACACCGGCCACTACAGCCGGATCGCCGCCGGCCACGGGCCGCGACGTGGTCGCCTTCGACATCGACCCGGCCGCCGTCGAGCGCCACTACCGCGCGGTCCGCGCCGAGGGGATCGCCGACATCCTGCCCGCTGGTCATGGACCTCGCCGACCCGAGCCCGGGCTCGGCTGGGCGGACGGGAGCGGCGCTCGCTCGCGGAGCGCGCGAACGCCGACTGCCTGCTGGCCCTCGCGCTCGTCCACCACCTCGCGATCGGGCGCAACGTGCCGCTCGAGCGGATCAGCGCCTTCTTCGCCACGCTCGCGCCGCAGCTCGTGATCGAGTTCGTGCCGCGCGAGGACGACATGGTCCAGACGCTGCTCGCCACGCGCGAAGACGTGTTCCCGGACTACACGATCGAGCACTTCCGGGCCGCGTTCGCCGCCGACTGGGAGATCGTCGAGGAGGCGCCGATCCCGGGCACCGCGCGTACCCTGTTCTCGTTCCGCCGGCGGTAGCCGAAGCCGACGCCCGGAGCAGGGAAGGGGACCCGTGCGGAGCCTGCGCGCGCTGCCAGCCGACCCCGCGGAGTTCGCCCGCTCGTTCGTCCCGCTCGGGCTGATCATCCTCGCCGCGGCCGTCCGCGAGACCCGCCCGTTCGTGCTCGCCGTGCTGGTCGGCGGGGTCGTGGTCGCGGTGCGCCGCGAGGCGCCGGTCCGCTGGGCCTGGGCGGCCCCGATCCCGGTCGCCGTCGGGCTCGCCTGGGGGCTGCTCCCCCACCCGTCGCGGATCCGGGCGGCGCCGACTGCACGTCGATCGGCTCGCCGCCAGCGGTCTGGCGGCTGGCCGAGGGCGCGCTCGTCATCGGGGTGCTGGCGCTGCTGGCGGTCGTGCTGCGCGCGAAGGGGAGCGACCTCGGGCTGCGCTGGCCGGCACGCTCGGTCGTCCGCTGGGCCGTCGCCGGGGCGATCGTGCTCGGGCCGATCGGCCTGCTCGTGGGCGCCGTGCTGGCGCGGCCGTTCTTCGGGACGTTCTCGCTCGAGCTCGGCGACCTGTGGTTCCTGCTGCCGGCGCTGGTGTTCGCGGTCGCGAACGGCGCATCCGAGGAGCTGGCCTACCGCGGCGCGCTGATGTCGTGGACCGGGCCGGGTCACCGGGACGTGGACCGCGCTGATCGCCCAGGCGGTCGTGTTCGGGCTCGCGCACGGCGGCCCGGACGTCGGCGGCTCGCCGCTCGCTGCTGATGGTCGTGCTCGGCTTCGGCGGCTTCATCGCGGGCCTCATCACGCTGCGGACGCGCTCGCTGCTGCTGCCGATGCTGTGGCACATCGCGCTCGACCTGCCGCTGTACGCGTACCTGGCGTGCCGAGCGAGCTGAGGTTCGTCAGCCCGTACGACGCCCGGCGATGACGGCGCGAGACGGCCTGCCAGCGTGTGTCGGCACTCGGTGCCATCATCGAGGGATGTCCCAGCAGTTCGCCCGCATGCCGACCGACGCGGGCGCCGTCGTCCGCGAAGTCCGTGGCTTCGGTGGCGTCCCGTGGGCGTCGCCTGTTCCACTACCTGCGCCCGAACCTGCGGCCGGTTCGGCGTGGCCCTCGTCGGGCTCGTGATCTCGGCGTTCATCGGTCTCGCGTTCCCACTGGTCATCGCCGGGATCACCACCGAGGTCGTCGCCGGCGGTGATTCGGCCGGGCTCGACCGCCTCGTCGTCATCCTGCTCGGGTTGTTCCTCATCCAGGCGATCGGCTCATTCCTGCAGACCTACCTGCTCGGCGTGGTGGGGGAGCGGGTCGTCGCCCAGCTCCGGGGCGACCTGTTCGGGCGTCTCGTGACGCTGTCGCTCGACTTCCACGCCAGCCGGCGCGTCGGCGAGCTCGTCTCGCGGCTGTCGAGCGACGTGACGCTCGTCCGGACGATGCTGACCCAGACGGTCACGAGCCTGCTGTCGGCGATCATCGGCCTGGTCGGCTCGATCATCATCCTGTTCACCCTCAGCCCGACCCTGCTGTTCATCGTCCTGCTGCTCGCGCCGGCACTCATCGCGGTGGCGATCGTCTTCGGCCGGCCGCTCCAGAAGATCAGCACGGAGGTCCAGGACACGATCGCGCGGAGCACGACGACCGCCGAGGAGGCGCTGTCGGGGATCCGCGTGGTCAAGAGCTACGTGCGCGAGGACTGGGAGCTCGAGCGCTACGACGCCGACCTGCGCACGGTCGTCGCGACCGGCTCGCGCCTCGCCCTGTGGCGGGCGATGTTCGGGGCGCTGATGGGACTGCTCGGGTTCGGGGCTCTCGCCGGGCTGCTGTGGTACACCGGCCACCAGGTCATCGATGGCGAGCTCGGGATCGGGACGCTGACCGGGTTCCTGCTGTACGGCGTCGCGATCGCCGCGAGCCTCGGCACGATCGCTGGCCTGTACGGCCAGTTCCGAGAGGGGACCGGGGCCATCACCCGGGTCTTCGAGATCATCGACAGCCGACCGACCGTCGCTCGAGGCGCCCGGAGCGCGACCGATGCCCACGGGTCGCCGGCCGGATCGAGCTCGACGGCGTGTCGTTCGGGTACGTGCCGGACCGGCTCGTGCTGCGCGACCTGTCGCTGACGATCCCGGCAGGGGAGACCCTCGCCCTCGTCGGGCCTTCCGGGTCGGGCAAGACGACCCTGACCGGACTCATCCCGCGGCTGTGGGACGTGACCGCCGGGGCGATCCGGATCGACGGCGTCGACATCCGCGGGGTGACGGTGCCGAGCCTGCGTGGCCAGATCGGCCTGGTGGCGCAGGAGGCGACGCTGTTCGGCGGCACGATCCGCGAGAACATCCTGTACGGCCGCCTGGACGCCACCGAGGCCGACGTGGTCGCCGCAGCCCGCGCGGCCAACGCGGACGACTTCATCAGCGCGCTGCCGGACGGCTACGACACCGTCGTCGGCGACCGGGGCTCACGGCTGTCGGGCGGCCAGCGCCAGCGCGTGGCGATCGCCCGGGCGATGCTCAAGGACCCGCCGATCCTGTTGCTGGACGAGGCGACCAGCTCGCTCGACAACGAATCGGAGCGGCTCGTCCAGGACGCGCTCGACCACCTCAAGGTCGGGCGGACGACGATCATCGTGGCCCACCGGTTGTCGACCATCCGGGCGGCCGACCGGATCGCCGTGCTCGACGACGGCTGGCTGGTGGAGCTCGGGACGCAGGATGAGTTGCTGGCGATGGATGGGCTGTACGCGCGGCTGCACCGCATGCAGTTCGCCGAGGAGCCCGGCGGTCGAGGCCGATGCCGTGGGCGTCACGGGCTGACCGCAGACTGATGCAGGGAGCGTGGACCGGTTTGGGCGGGATCGGGCCGCGCCTAACTACTTCCGATAAGGTGAGTTATGTCTGCGCGCTTGAACGATAGCCGCTAGAGTTCGCCACCCCCCGACCATCGACACTCGCGGCACGAGGCTCCGGCGTACAAGTCGTCTCTGTCGAAGTCCATCTGCTGCCAGCCCTCAAATTGATGACAGGCCCGCACCACACCTAGGACAAGCGACGATCGCCCCGTAGCCAGGAAAGTAGCCGACTTCGATCTCAGCGTTATCGAGGGTTTCCTGCACAGCCCTCAACCAATCTCGCTCCCCTTTGAGCCCAAGCACCTCAGCCACGAGCTCTCGACTGCGCTCGTCGCCGGACAGGTGTCGGAAGTCGCGAATGAGAGAACTCGCCGCCGGTCCGCGGGTCCTCGGTGCTCAACGCCGCCAACGCCTGCCTCGTCAGCGTGGATGCCGGGAACCGAAAGGCGATGGCCGGTGTAGGGAGATGGACAGCTCGACCGCCCGGAGGTCATCGTCATGCACCGACGTCTCACCGCCATCGCCGGTCTCCTTGCCGCCACCGCCACCCTCGTCCTGTGGCTGGCCGTGGCACCCGTCGCGTCCGCGGGCGATCCGTGCTACCACGGGTTTCCGATGCCCAAGGACACCGCGGGCGAGGACGTTCGCATCAATCTCTTGCCATGCGCCTTCGCCCCAACGGTGACGAGCGCCGAGGTCGGAGGCACCGTGACGTTCGTCAACGGCTCCGACTTCACGCACCTAATCACCGGGGCGAACCAGTCCTGGGGCTCACGCGACACCGAGATCGCTTCAGGAAAGACCGTGTCCTACACATTCGATCGGGCTGGCGTCTACCCGTACGCGTGTGCACTCCATCGAGGAATGTCGGGCGTCATCGTCGTAGGTGACCTCGCGACCGCTGCGGCCGGCACGAAGGGCGCCGTATCAGCGGCTGGGACCACTGGCCAGCCCGCGGCGATCGCGTCAGCCGCGGAAACGGAGCCGACTGCGGCGGCTGCCTCGACGACGACCGCGAGCGGCCCCGAGCCACTCGTCCTGGCCGCGGTCAGCGGGATGGTCGGCGTGGCGGTCGGGGCGACGGTCGCGTGAGATCGCCCTACGTCGGCGGGCATCTGTCATGCCTTCGCCTTCGGGCGCTCGCGGATGACCCGCCGCGGATCCTTCTCGAGGTCGAAGCCCTTGTAGGCGGCCTGGCGGACGAGGCCGTCGCCCGTCCAGCCGGCGAACTCGGCGCGGATGAGGAGAGCTCGGGGCGCAGCCAGTGGGCGTCGTCGAGGCAGCCGTTCGTGGCGGCGGGTCGCGAAGGGCTGCTCCCCCGCCGCGAGCGGGGCCGTCGCGGCCAGCAGGTCAGCTCGACTGCCGTCCGTGAAGCTGGATGTAGTCGCTCACGTGCATGGCCGGGCTCACAGGTAGTCGAGCAGCAGGAAGGCGTCGATGTCGAGCCGCGAGTGGCCGACTCGTCCCAGGTCGCGCACGTACAGCCGGTGCGTGGCCTTCACGCCGAAGTTCCGAGCGAACACAATCTGCCGATAGGTCGTCTTCGATGCGTTGAGGCTCACGTCCGACCGAACGACCACGTCGTCGATGGAGAAGTTGACGTTGTTCGCGCGCGTCGGCCCCTTGACCGAGACGAAGGCGACGCTGCTCGCCGTGAAGCTGTACGTGAACTCGGCGCCCGAATACGGCTGGTACTTGAGGCTGCCGCCCGACGCCGAGCTCGTCTTCTGCGTCGTCCACGTCCAGGGCGACGTGAGGGCGCTTGACGTCTGCTGGATGATCCGGACCCGGAACGTGGGACCGTAGGCGTTGGCGCCGGTGTGCCCGAGCTTGTCCGTTGCCGCCACCCGATAGCGATAAGTCGACCCGAAGGTCAGGGACTCCGTGATGGACGTCGCCGCGACCGAGGACAGCGTAACGGTGTGCCAGCTGCCACCGTTCGCCTGCCGCTGCACCCGGAAGGAGCGGATGCCGTCTGGATCGATGCCGGTCCAGCTCGTCCTGACCCGGGTGGTCGTCGAACCGACCGTGCCGCTGACGAGCGTCGGCAGCGGGGTCGTCGCGATCGGCTGCGGGCTCGGCGTCACCGTGACGTCGAACGCGTAGTACGTGCCATACGGGTTGTGTCCGGTCGACGGGTGGATGTAGAAGCCGTACGTGCCGACCGGCGTCACGCTCCCTGCCGTAGCCGAGGTCTTGAAACTCAGGGTCACGGAATCGGCCGTGGTCGGGCTCTCGCTGAAGGTCGCCACCATCCCGGCCGGAGCCGAATCCGCGGAGAACATGATCTCGTCCGGACATCCGACGCGCTCGATGTCGATCGTCATCACGGCCGTCCCGCCCTGGGCCACCGAGAGGACCCGCCCGGGCGACGTGAGGTGTGCCTGCCCCTCCGCGCACGAGAACCACGGATAGTCCGGGTCGTCGGCCCCGACCGGGGCCGCGAAGCCGAACAGGCCGACGAGGGCGAGGGCAACGGCCAGGGCCGCCAGGCGGCGCATCTTCGAGGTCATCGATCGCTCCATCGCACGCGCATGGTATGGCCTCGCGGGCCGGAATGATCAAGGCGACGCGGAT
This sequence comes from uncultured Chloroflexia bacterium, assembly GCA_963704775.1. GTDB lineage: Bacteria > Chloroflexota > Limnocylindria > Limnocylindrales > CSP1-4 > SPCO01. The sequence goes on from CAVPHR010000002.1 coordinate 20,473, forward strand.
GTCGGTGCCGGGTGGCAACGAGTCCGCTAGCGCCCATCGATCGCCGCCATATCGCCGCCCAGTCGGCTTTGGCGAGCGCGATCGCCGGCGGGTCCCACTGGTCGCGGCCGAGCCTAGTTGTAGGCGTCCAGGAAGATGCGATAGCTGCCGTCCGCTTCCTTGCGCCACACGTACATGCAGTCGCACAGGTAGCTGCCTTCCTCGCCGTTCCTGACCCAACGGGCAAAGGACGTCGCCACCTGGTAGATCAGATTGCCGCTTGCGCCGACATCGAAGACCACAGCGGTCGCTTCGGTGACGCCTGTCATCGCGAGACAGAATGCATCGATCGCCTCGCGCCCCTGGATCTTGCGTTTGTCGAACCCGATGATCGTCGCGTCGTCCGCATAGAAGGCGGCCTAACCCATCGAGTCGCCGCGGACCAGGCAGGCATCCATCTCCCGGTTCAAGCGCTCGATGAGCTCGCGAACGCTCGTCGTCGTGGTGGGTTCGGTCATCCTTCGCTCCTGAACTGGGGCTTCGCAGTGCCAGTCGACTTCGGCATCATTCGTATCATGCGTCGCCGCCAACGTCAGCGGCACGGGGAGGGACATCGATGGCAAGCGAGAAGCCAACGGCCGAGCAGGGCGACGTCCTCACGACGCTGCCGGCCGCCATGACCGGCCGGGCGAGCCCGGCCAGGGCCGCGTTGGGCGACAAGCCGGTCTTTGCCTACATCGCCAGCCTGCCGCAGCCGCAGCGCTCGATCGCCGAGCGCGTCGATGCCCTGGCGGCGTCGACACTGCCGGGTCTGCAGCGCAGTGTGAAATGGGGCATGGCGTGGTATGGCGTCGGCGACGGCTGGTGCTTCTCGTGCGGCGGCTTCGAAGGCCACGTGAAGCTCGCGTTCGGGCGCGGCACGTCCCTCGAGCCCGAGCCACCGGTCACGCCGATCGGGATGGGCAAGACCACGCGCGGCGTCGACATCGAATCGCTGGACGACATCGACGAACACCAGGTCGCCTCGTGGATGCAGCAGGCCGCGGCCATCCCCGGGTTCGGGAAGCGCTGAGCGTGACCTGACGCCGCTGACAGATGTGGTCGCGGCGGCACGATCAGTGGCAGGTCCCGCTGCCGCTGTCGAGCACCGTGCCGCTCTCGTTGACGTACTGCCAGGCATAGGCGTCGGTCGAGAGGGTCAGTTTCAGGACGCCGAACGCTCGGAGGCGCACCACGCTGTTCGCATGGGTGGTGCCGAACGTGCCCATGCTGTTGCCACCCGTTCCGACGACCATCGAGCGCACGCCGTTGGCGTCGGCGGCACCGGTCGCGCTGACCGGTGCGAACCGCTCGTAGACATGCTCGTGGCCGGCGAGCACGAGCTCCGTGCCGTCGCCCGCGATGGCGCGCCACAGCGGGTCGGTGTTGGTGTTGTCGCCCCGGGTGCTCGAGGTCCAGCGCGGATGATGCCAGTACGCGATCGTGCAAGCGCGAGTGCTCGCCGAGAGGTCGGCGCGGAGCCATTGCTCCTGTGGCGAGCCAGCGGCACAGGAGACGATCGAGCAGTTGGAGTTGAGTGACACGACGTGCCAGGTCGTGCCCACGTCGAAGCTGTAGTAGCCCTTGCTGGGATCCCCGGCCAGCGGTCCGAAGTACGTGTAGTAGCCCGTCGCGCCGGTCGTGTTGTACTCGTGGTTCCCGGGCGCCGGCCGGGTCTTGGCCTTGAAGCGACCGAAGCTTGCTTCGTAGGCGCTCTGGAAGTTCGCAAGCTCGCCGTTCGGGTACTGCAGGTCGCCCAGCGCCAGGAACTGCTGGACCGATGGGTCGTTCTGGATGAGGTTCGAGACCGACAGCTGCCGGCACGACGTACTGGTGACCGCGCTCGTCGGCGCGCAGGCGATGTCGCCAACAGCAGCGATGACGATGCCTGACGGAGGTGGCGGAGGGGCAGTGGTCGACACGACCAGCTGCGGCGCGTTCGCCCCCAATTCCCGAGCGTCGTAGTAGGCACCGTCGGTGTTGGTCGACGTCAGGGCCAGATCGAGGATGGATCCGGCGACCGCGGCGTTCGTGACGTCGACCTCCACCCACGCGTTCTGGGTCACCGCGCCGAACGCGACGAGCGAGGCGCCCAGCGCCGGCCGGTCGTTGTAGGTGGTCGTCGTCTCGGCCCAGGTCCCGCTGACGCGGCTGACCGTCCCCCCGGATGGGCTGGGGCCATTCGTATTGTTCACGACGTGCAGGCGGAGCTTCGCCGACCCGACGGTCGACACGGCCCTGAGATCGAAGCGGAGGAAGGCCTGCCGGATGGGCGAGTTGTCCGCGACGATCGTCGTCGATGTGCCGAAGTTGGTGCCCGCCGCCGTGCCGTTCTCGACATAGGTGTCCGCCGTTGACGTGAGCGTCAACGTGCTGGACGGGCCTGACTCGATCGTCAACGTCAGCTGCGGTCCGTTCGCGCCGGATTCCCGTGCGTCGTAATACGCACCGTCGGTGTTGGTCGATACGATCGACAGGTTCACGACGCCGCCCGACGCGACCGCGGACGACGCGTTGACCTGGTACCAGGTATTGCGGGCAACGGAGCCGAACGACGCGACCGTCGTGCCGCTCGTCGATGGGCGATTGTTGAAGGTCGTGGCGGCTTCTGACCAGGCGTTGCCGGTGATCCGGCGCACGGTGCCCCCGGAGGGGCTCGCGGCGTCGGCCGTGTCCCGCGTGTGCAGTCGCAGGGTTGCGGCGGTGATGGTGCCGGTGACTGCCGTGAGGTCGAAGCGCAGGAACACGTAGCGCGTCGGCGACGCATCCGCGCTGATCGTCGTTTGGGTCCCGAATACCGTCGCGGGCGCGGCCGAGTCGACATAGGTGTCGGCCGACGCCGGGATCACCATCGTCGTCGTGGCGGCGCTGGCCGCGCTTGGTGGCAGGGCGACGATCGACGCACCCTGAAGGCTCAGCGCCAGGAGCGCCACGACGGCGACTCGACCGGACCTCCCTGAAGTACCCCTCATGTGCCGAGACTACACAGGCCGGAGCACGAGCACAGGCCCCGGTCGCAGATATCCGTTGCCCGACCGCACCGACCGCTCAGGCGCTGCTGCGTCGTGGCATCCTCATGCCCACGATGACCCGATACCTCGTCCTCCTGCGCGGGATCAACGTCGGCGGCCGGAACAAGGTGCCGATGGCGGCCCTGCGCGACCTCCTCGAGTCGCACGGCCACACGGAGGTCTCCACCTACATCGCCAGCGGCAACGTGATCCTGAGCTCCGACCAGTCGGCTGCCGCGATCAAGCGAGAACTGGAGAAGGCCCTCCCGACGACCTTCAAGCTCGACAGCGAGCTGATCTCGGTGCTGGTCCTGACCCTGGCCCAGCTTCGCGCCGTCGTCCGGAAGCGGCCGAAGGGCTTCGGCGACCACCCGGAGACGTACCACAGCGACGCGGTCTTCCTGATCGACATCGACGCGCCGACGGCGATGAAGGTCTTCGACCCGCGGCCCGGCGTCGACGAGGTGTGGCCGGGAACCGGCGTGATCTACTCGCAGCGGCTGAGCGCCGAACGGACGAAAAGCCGACTGGGCAAGATCGTCGGGACGCCGGCGTACAAGTCGATGACGATCCGCAGCTGGCAGACGACGCTGGCGCTCCTCGAGCGCATGGAAGCGTCGTGACCGAGGCCTGATCGGCGATCGCGAGTGGCCGCTCCCCTGCCCCGGCCAGGACGCGGTCACATTGAGCGAACGGCGAGGCGGTCCCTCACCTGCTCCAGCGCCTGGCGCCCATCTGTGGGATGGTTGCTCTCGCAACGGTAGCGCGCCTGGACCCGAGGATCTCCGATGACCGACTACGCGGACTGGACGAAGAACCTGATCGCGGACATCCGCGCCAACGGCCGGCCCACGAGCGGCTTCTTCGAGGGGCAGGCCGTGATGGTGCTCACGACGACCGGGGCGAAGAGCGGCGAACCGAGGACGGCCGTGGTGACCTTCTCGCGCGACGGCGACGACTACGTCGTGGTTGGGTCGAAGAGCGGCCAGCCCGATGATCCGGCGTGGTTCGGCAACCTCGTCGCGAACCCGGTCGTGACGGTCGAAACCGACGGCCGAACCTTCCAGGCCACCGCGACCGTCGCGGAAGGGGCCGACCGCGACGCCCTGTGGGACCGGCACCTGGCGGAGCACCCGCAATTCGCGGAGTACCCGTCGAAGACGGACCGGATCATCCCGATCGCGCGGCTCTCGCCGATCGGCTGATCTCACTCGGGCCGATCAGCAGGATTCCTCCGATGACCGATGGCGTACAGTCGGAGTCGTGGGGTACACGGGCGCGATCGTTCTCGCCAAGTCGCAGGCAGACCCCGACGTCCTCGATGAGCTGCTCACTGACCTGGGGTTCGATGGGGCTACGCCCGGACCAGATGGGTGGCTCAGGGCCGAGTCCGAGTATGCCGTCGAGTCGGTCGATCCGGCGTTCGCCGAACTGATCGCAGAACGCCTCGACGGACCGACGCTCTGCGGTGCCGTCGTCCAAAGCGACTTCGCGTATGTGTTCGTTGCCGAACCGGGCATGGCCGCGACGTCGCTCGTTCTCTCGCCGGCCGCCGTGCGTGCCACCGGAGCCGGTCTGTCCGAGGCGGAGATGAGAGCGAGCGCGGAGTCCTTCGCCATCTGGTCGAGCCACACGCCGCGTTCGATGTCGACCGATGAGGTCGCAAAGACGACTAGCCGCCGCGAGGTGTTCGCTGAGGACCGGCTGTGGGATCTGATCGAGCGACTTGGGCTAGAAATGGCCGCAACCCAAAGCGGCGTGGCCGGACCGCCATCGTTCGCGGTCGGTCTCGACGGCTACCTCCGGGCGATGGACTGGATGACGGATGGCTTCTGGTGCGTGGATCGAGGCGTGTCCTGGGCCGACTATCGGTACGTACCAGGCGTCGGTGATGGGTTCATCGGTATCTGGGATCGGGAAGCGCCGGATCGGCCCACGCGGTTCGCCGACACGCGGGAGGGTCGCGGAAAGCTCATCGATCGCTGGGAGGAGCTGCGGCACCCGTTCGAGTTGGAACTCGCCGGTGCGACTGACTTCCGCGGCATCGTAGGCCTGCTGCCGGTCGAGTCAGACCTGAGACCGGCGGGTCGCCTGCTGCCGATCACGCAATGTCGATACGTGCCGGGCTGGGGCAAGGGCTTCGCTGGCGTGTGGGATTCGGACGATGGGTGGCGAACCCGTCGTCCGGTTCAAAGGTCGCGCACGAGCCCGGGACGAGGCGGTCGCGTGGGCGACGCTCGCGCTCGAGAAGATGATGGCGGCCGAGAAGGCGGTCGGGCCTGACAGATGGGTCGCGATGGAGGTGCCATCACAGTGGGACCGCAAGAGGTCCCTACGGTTCTACATGGTGGTTTTCGAAGCGGCCGATCCGGACTGGTCGGCGCCTCCGTTCGAGCGACCAGCTGTGGACGGGTACATCGTCTACCAAGTCACGAAGAAAGACGATGGCGGCTTCTGGATGGCGGCGTTGTGGTCGGTGGCCACGGACGACGCCGAGATCGCCCGGCGGGAGGCCCACAAGTGGGGCTCTCTGGGCGCTTGGAAACGGGTCCCGGACGTCGTCGGCCTGACGCTCCTCGAGACGGCGACCTGGTGCATGGAGTCGGGCTCAGCGGGCCCGACGGGCGCCCTTCGCCGTCTGTTGGGGCGAGGGTAGGTCCGGCGATGCGGATCTACCTCGCCCGGGCGCTCTTCACCGCCGCCGAGCGCGATTGGAATGCCGCGCTCGCCGGCGACGTCCTCGAGGCGCTGAGGCTCGACAGGGCGCGCTGAAACCGCCCGGGCGTCAGCCGGTCCCCACGACGGTGACGCCGTCCACGGCCGGGTAGTTCGAGAAGTAGCGCTTGCTCCAGTGGAGCTTGCCGTGGTCGTAGATCGACACGGTGGTCCACACCTTGGCGCCGTCCGCCGGGGCGTTGTTGAAGAACCGGTACCCCACGGGCTTGGTCGGATCCTTCACGGTCCTGTGGATCGCGCGCGGGCCATGCTGGATGACCGTATCCGTGATCTTGGCGGTCCGCCCGTTCGGGACGCTCCAGATCTTGAACGTGAGCCATCGCTTGCCGCCGGAGTTGCTGACGCTCCGCGTGATCAGGATCGGGTACTTGGTGTCGTTCTTGAAGCTCATGGTCTGCTTGGTATTGCCGACGATCCATACGGTGGCGTCGAGGCCCGCCGGATACCGGGTGATGTACTCGTTGTGGTTCGCTCGCGCGAGCGGCACCATGCCTGCCCGGAACGCGGCGTTGAACAGCGTCGTGGACGTGGTGCAGATGCCGCCGCCGAACGCCCCGGTGACGGTGATCTTCCCGCCCTCGATCGCGTTGCCCGGGCCCGTGCCCGGGAGCTTGCGCAGGTCGCCGACGACCTTCCAGAAGTCGAACACCGTGCCGGCCGGCACGACCGTGCCGTTGATCTTCGTGGCCGGCGCCTCGATGTTCCCGCCCCAGTGGTTGTTGACGATGACCCAGTAGAAGACGCTGTAGGAGCTGATGGGCCGCATCTTGGCGGCGTACGACTTGGCGTCCGCCGCGGTCAGCTTCGGGTTGACGACCCTGACGATGGGGGCGAGCGTCGATGCCGCCGCGCCGTCCTGGCGGGCCAGGATCTCGCCGATGATCTCGGCCTTCATGCGGTCGACGTTGAGCGTTCGGCCCTCGCGGCTGGCGCCGGTCGCCACGACGCGTCCGCCGACGATCCTCAGGCCCGCGTCCTGCGGGGTCTGGTTCACCTTCTTGGCCAGCTTCGTGACCATCGGGTCGAGTCCCGACCAGTCGACGACCGGGGTGACCCTGCCGTCGGCCGCGGTCGAGAACGAGATCAGCGGCGCCAGGCTCTTGCCGTCGATCGTCCAGCTGTCCTTGCCCCGGGCGATGACCACGTCGGCGGCCATCCGGTCCGCGGCCGCCTTCGCCGTCTGGGCCGTCGTGGTGGCGACCGCAGGTGGCAACGTCACGATCGGCACGGGCAGCGTGATCGACGCCGGCGCGTCGAGCGCCCCGAGCTGCTGGTCGAGTGCCGCGATCAGGGCTTCCTTGTCGACGGCGCGGCCGACCTTCGCCGGGGAGACGCTGTAGGACCCGCCCTGGGCGGCCGACACGGTGGCGTCGATGGGGGTCTGGTCGATCGTCGTCGCGAGGCTCTCGATGGCGGCTGTCAGCTTGTCGCGGTCGTACCTGACGGCGGGGTTCAGGGTCACGCCGCGGATCGCGGCCTGGGGTGAGCCGATGAGGTTCGCGAAGGGCTCGCCCCAGCGGCCGGCCGCGAGCGCCGCGTCGATCAGCGCCGTGGTGTCGGGGCCGCGGCCGACGTCGGCGTAGCTGATGGTCGCCGGTCCGTCCGGGCCGTCGAGCGTGATCTCCCCGGTCCCGAGGGACCCGTAGGCGTTCGCGATCGCCGCCTCCGCCTGCTCGCGGGTGAGCCCGCTCAGCTCCGTGCTGCCGATGCGGACGCCGGGCAGGATCCGGCTGTCGTATTGCTGGCCCCACGCGTACAGGACGCCGGCGCCGACGCCCACCGTGAGCAGGAGGCCCAGGGCGAACGAGGCGCCGAAGCGGAGGGCGAGCGATCGCTTGCGGCGTGGCCGAGCCGAGGGCTCGCCGTCGGCCACGGCGGCCGCGACGGGGAGGACCGGCACGGCATCGACGGCGGGCTCGTCCGTGGCGGACGTCACCGTCGGGGCGTCGTCGTCGGTCGCGCCGGGGCGTCGTCGCTCACCGGGGGTCGTCGTTCGCCGGGGCGTCGCCCTGCACGAGCGCCGCGAGCTCGGGGTCGCCCGACGATGCCTCGGGCTGGACGAGCGCCGCGAGCTCGGGGTCGCCGGCTGGCGTCTCGCCGTCGGGTGTGGAGGTGTTGGCAACCGGGTCGGCTGCGGACTTGGGCAGGTCGGTCATCAGGTGCTCATGCGCGGGTGGCCGGTGCCGGGCCTCGTCCCCGGCAGCCGCGATATCTTCGCGTGTGGACGCGAATCTGTCACGCGGCGGTCGGATCGGCCGGCGGAACTGGGACGCGGGACGCCCCTCAGACGTTACGCCGGAGGACCTCTTGTGGTTTGCTGGATACGGTGTCGATCGGCCGGGTCGCCGCCGCGAAGGAGGATCGGATGGGGCGATCGAGGCAAGTCCTCTTCATCCAGGGCGGCGGCGCGGATACGCACGATTCATGGGACGACAAGCTGGTCGAGAGCCTTCGGCGGTCTCTTGGGGACGGACACGAGGTCCGCTACCCGCGGATGCCCGATGAGGACGACCCGAGTGCCGCGACATGGAGTCCGGCGATCCGCCAGGCGGTGGCGGACCTCGACGATGGCGCCGTGGTCGTGGGTCATTCGGTGGGTGGGACGATCCTCATCCACGTCCTCGCCGAGCCGCCGTCGGCACCGCGACTTGCGGCGGTCGTGCTGATCGCCGCTCCATTCGTGGGTGACGGCGGCTGGCCGGCGGACGAGTTCGAGCTGCCGATCGACCTCGGAGCGAGGCTGCCACCTGGCTTGGCCGTCCACGTGGTCCACGGGCTCGAGGACGAGACCGTCCCGCCGTCGCATGCCGACCTGTACGCCCGAGCGATCCCGCAGGCGCGGCTGCACCTGCTGCCCGGGCGCGATCACCAGCTGGGCGACGATCTCGCAGAGGTGGCCGAGCTGATCCGCGCCGGCGATCCCTAGCCGCCGGCAGCCTTCGGGCGTTCGCGGATGACCCGCCGAGGGTCCTTCTCGAGGTCGAAGCCCTTGTAGGCGGCCTGGCGGACGAGGCCGTCGCCCGTCCAGCCGGCGAACTCGGCGCGGATGACGAGCTCGGGCCGCAGCCACTGGGCATCGCGGGCGGCCGCGCGCGGGGGTGCTGTCGCGAAGGGCTGCTCGTCGGCGGCGAGCGGGGCGACCGCGGCGAGCAGCTCCGCCCGGCTGTCGTTCGTGAAGCCGGCACCGATCTTGCCGGCGTAGCGCAGTTCGCCATCCTCGTAGACGCCGACCAGGAGCGCGCCCAGGTCGATCGCCCGGCCGGTGCCCTTCACCCAGCCGCCGACGACGAGCTCCTGCTCGGGGCGGATCTTGACCTTGAGCCAGCGGTCGGTCCGCTTGCCGGGGACGTAGGTCGAGCGGCGGTCCTTGGCCATGATCCCTTCGAGGCTCCGCGCCCGGGCGGCGTCGAAGAACGCGATCCCGTCGGCTTCGATGTGCTCGCTCAGCCGGACGCGCGGGTCGGGTCGGAGCGCCTTGCCGAGCAGTCGGCGGCGCTCCTCGAGCGGCTCGTCGAGGAGCGACCGGCCGTCAAGGTGGAGCAGGTCGAAGACCTCGTACACGAACGGCGTCGGCTCGGCGGCCCCTCCCCTGCCCTTGATCCGGGCCTGGAGCAGGGCGAAGTCGGGCTCGCCGTGCCGGTCGAGCGCGATGACCTCGCCATCGACGATGGCGGTCCGAGCCTTGAGCCAGGTCGGCGGATCGAGGAACGGCCCGAAGTAGCGCGACGCGTCCTGCTCGCCGCGTGTCCACAGCCGGGTGGTGCCGCCGTCCAGGATCGCCTCGACGCGGAAGCCGTCCCACTTGACCTCGAAGAGCCAGTCGGGGTCGTCGAATGGCGCGCCGACGAGCGTCGCGAGCATCGGCGGGATGAAGCGAGGTTTGGAGGGACCGGTCGCCTTTGGCACGGCTACGCCGTCAGGTGCGGCAGGTGCTCCCGGTAGTGCTTGGTCGAATCCCACTCGACGGCCGCAGCCAGCGTCTCCTCCTCGAGCCACGGGAACCGGCTTGGCGTGAAGAGGTCCTCGTCCGATGCCGCATCGACCGCCGCGACCAGCCGCCCGAAGGCAGCCGCCTCGTAGGCGCGCACCTCGGCCGCGCTTCGATCGCGGAACTCCTCGAGGATCGACCGGTTCTGGGCGTGGATGTCGAAGTCGGGGTCCTGCTCGTACGGCACCTGGCCCGCTCGGAGGGCCGTGACGACCCGCGCAGAGTGGTCAGTCCACCATCCGACATGCGCGAGGGCGTCCTTGCGGGTCCAGTCGTCCATGTCCGCCAGCGGGGCGTCCCACGCGTCGTCGGCCAGGGTGCGGATCGCGGCGGCCAGCGGCTCGTGGGTCGCACGGATCTCGGCGAGGAAGGCTTGTTTGGTCACTCGGACGGCTCGTAGACCCCGAGGATGTTCCCGGAGGGATCCGCGAACATGAACCGCCGCCCGCCCGGATAGTCGTGCATCGCCAGCCGGACCTGGCCACCGGCCTCGAGCACGCTGGCGAGGGCCGTCTCGGCGTCGTCGGTGCGGATCAGCGCCAGCACCCCTTCGCCTCGCGATCCGATCGGCGCCGGGTTGAGCCCGCCGAACTCCCCGCCGGTCCTCGGGTCCTTGATGCCCGCGTAGTCGGGGCCGTAGTCGTTGAACTCCCAGCCGAGCGCCTTCGCGTAGAAGGCCTTCGACTGCTCCAGGTCGTCGACCGCGAACTCGATGTAGTCGATCACGTGCGCCACGGTCGTAGGGTACGCGACCGGCATCATCGTGGCGGTCAGTTCCGCTAGCATCTTGAGCCTGCCGCCCGTCCGGCCTTGGCGGTCCTGATCGTCAGGGGGTTCCCATGGAAGAGGAGCGTTCGCAGACGACGACCATCGCGCTGGTCGTCATCGGCGTGCTCGTCGCCGGGCTGCTGCTGTTCGCGTTCGTCAACCGAGACTCGGACGAGCGGATCGCTGACCGGCCGGACGTGGCAACTGGCAGCGATCACCGGGAAGACGCCGGCCTTCCAGGGCGTCATCCCGGCTGCCGAGCAGCCGCTGTACACGATCGCGTTCTCGACGGACGACACGTTCATCGCGCGGGCGGACTGCAACGCGATCAGCGGTACCTACGAGCTCGATCGCCGCGGCGGCATGACCATCACTGCCGGTCCGAGCACGCTCGTGGCCTGCCCGGAAGGCTCGTACGGCAGCCTGTTCGCGCATTCCCTGAGCAACGTGACGACGTGGGCGATCACCGACGACGCCCTGACGCTGACCACGGCCGATGACGGGACGGGCACGTTCGTGGACGCCGGCACCGCGCCGGTGGTCGCCGACGCGACGGCTCCGAGTCCGACACCGTCTGCGTCCCCGTCGCCGAGCCCGAGCCCGAGCCCGACGCCGACCGCGAGCCCATCGCCCACGCCCAGCCCGACACCGACCCCGACCGCCTCCCCCACCCCGGCCGACGCGTCAGCGACGGACGAGTGCGGGTCCGACGGCCACGCCGACCGCGACCCCGGCGACCGACGCCCACACCCACCCCGGCACCGACGCCCACACCCACCCCGGCACCGACGCCGTCGCCGACCCCTGCCCCGACGCCGCCGCCCGGCGGCGACCTCGTCGGCACGAGCTGGCAGCTCACATCGTTCACGACGCGCGAACCCGAGTCCGGTGGCGACGTCCCGGCTGCCGAGCGCTTCAAGTACACAGCCTCATTCGCCCAGGGCGGGACCTTCAGTGCGACGGCCGACTGCAACGACGTTGACCGGCAACTGGACGGCGACCGCGACCGGAGGTCTGGCGATCGTGCCCGGTCGCGTCGACCATCGTCATCTGCGGCGAGGGGTCAAAAGCGACGTGTACATCCTCGCGTTCACGAACAGCGCCAGCTACGTGATCGCGAACAACGTGCTGACCATCACGCTCCAGGATGGCGGGACGCTCGTGTACGAACCGGCCAGCTGATCAGGGGCCGGCCCGGCGCCACGCAGCGCCGCCGAAGTCGCTGATCGGCGGGCCCACGGGTATCGAGACGGTCTCGCGCGCTAGGATCGGGGCCTGATGGCGAACACCGAGACCGCGATGGGGAGCTCGGTCGAGGCCGAGGATCGCGATGCTGGCCCGACGACGGTTCGTCGGCCCCTGACCGAACGCGTCCTCGCGGCGTTGCCTGGGCCGCATTGGCTCTGGGTCGTCGCCTGGTCGTCCGTGGCGTTGCTCCGACTGGGCGCGTTGATCGCGATCCTGGACCTGACCGGTGTCGCGGCCGGGAACCAGGCGTCCGTCGGGTCGGCGCTGGGCCAAGCGGTCTTCGGGTTGCTCATGCTCGCGACGCTGGTCGGCACGCCGATCCTGGTCAGCCGGGTCGAGGCCCTCACGCCTGTGCTCGAGTCGATCGCGCCCACGCGGCCGGCGGCGAGCTGGTTCGCTCGGATCACGAGCGTCATCGGGCCGGTCAGCCTCGTCGCGATCGCCGTCGGAGCGTCGATCCCGAGCACGATGGCGGATTTCGGGGTCGCGGTCGCGGCCGTGGACATCCTCTTCCTCGGCGTGGTCCTTCTCCCGGTCATGACGTTCGTCTGGGCGTTCGGGACCGTGCTGCTCGGCTTCGACCGTCTCGGGCGCGCCGAGCTCCAGCTCGACGACTTCCCTCAGGATCGCGCCCTGGGGCTCGGGCCACTCGGGTCGGTCGCGATGACGGGGTTCTGGGTCATGGTCCTGGGTGCCGCACCCGTTCTGATCTTCGCCGGGAGCGACCTGACCACCGTCGGCACGAGCGTCACGATCCTCGCGGTCATGGTCGGGCTGTTCCTGCTGTCGATGGTCCGGTTGCACGGGCAGATGCGGACCGCCAAGGCCGGCTACGTGGCGATGACGCGGCGGCTCGTCGCCGAGGCCTACGCGCCGGTCCGGGCCTCGACCGACCTCGCGACGCTCCAGGCCGGCAAGCCCGCCCTCGATGCGGCGCAGGCCCTGGCCGAGCGTGCCGACAGGATCCTCGAATGGCCCATCGACGAACGGATGGTCGCGTGGATCACGGTCGTCGTGACCGGTGTCGCGACGGGCCTCGTCGTGCGCTTCGTCCTGCAGGCGGTCGGCGCCTGACCGACCGCTTCAGAACGACGTTTCGGTGGCGTGCGCGCGGCCGTCGTCGATCGAGGCGTAGGCCTTAAGGATGACGTCGAGCACGTGGCGGGCGTGCTCGGGGTGAGGACGCGGCTGCTCCTCGCCCAGGAGGCACGCGATGAAGTGGCGGGCGCCCGTCTCGACGACGCTGTACTCATCGCCGCGGTACCTCGACGCCGTGGCCCAGCCCTCGGTCGCCGCATCGGTCTCGTCGTCCGTGTAGATGCTGACCGGCGGGTCCAGGCTCCCACGACTTGCCGCCGAAGCTCACGGTGCCGCCCGTGAGGTGCAGCTCCAGCCATGGCGCGAGCGTCTCGGGCGTGCCGAAGCTCGCGAGCAGCTGCCCGAGCGCGCCGCTCGCGAACTCCAGGTGGATCAGGACGTGGTCCGGCGTCGTGACCTCGATCGTGCGGCCGGTCAACGGGCCGCCGCGGACCCGCCGGCGCGGGATCGCGATCGAGCCCATCGCCTGCACGCGGCGGACCGGACCGAGCACGGCGCGTCATCTCGTGGAGCCGATACACGCCGTGGTCGAAGACCGGGACCGACCCCTCGCGGTAGAAGGGCGTGGGATCGCCGGTGTACTCGCGCCAGGCGGCCGGACCCGGATCCGCGTGATGGGCGACGGCGAGCGTGGGCCCGCCGAGCCGACCGGAGTCGGCGAGGTCGCCGCAGCCAGCGGATGCGGCGCGGTCGCGCGCCGACCCGGCGCGACGAGGAACGGCGACCCCGCGCCGGCGGCCAGGTCGATCAGGGCATCGGCATCGGCAAGGCTCGACGCCAGCGGCTTCTCGCTGTAGCAGGCGACGCCGGCCTCGAGGATGCGCCCGGTTGACGGCGCCGTGGAGCGGCGCCGGCGCGAGGTCGATGACCGCGTCGAGCGGTCTCCGCGTCGAGCATGGCCTCGACGCCTCGATACGTCCGGGCACCCGGCGACCACGGTGCCAGCGCCGCGGCGAGGGCGGCCGCGGCGTCCGCGTTCGGGTCGGCGAGGGCGGTGACCTCGACACGGTCCGACCGCGATGCGCAGCGCCGGCAGGTAGTGCCGATGGGCGACATCGCCGCAGCCCACGATCCCGATGCGCAGCCGGTCGGTCATCGGAGGTGCCGGCGCTCGAGCATGGGGCCAGTATGCCGGGGCGAACG
>CAVPHR010000003.1:0-96803 GCA_963704775.1 uncultured Chloroflexia bacterium
ATCCCGACCATCCCGTCGTGCTCGAGTCGATGACCTTCCCGGAGCCGGTCATCGAGGTCAAGATCGAGCCCAAGACGAAGGCCGACCAGGACAAGCTCGCGCTCGCGCTCCAGCGCCTGGCCGAGGAGGACCCGACCTTCCGGGTCAAGACCGACCCGGAGACGTCCGAGACGCTCATCGCCGGGATGGGCGAGCTGCACCTCGACGTCCTCGTCGACCGGATGATCCGCGAGTTCAAGGTCGCCGCCAACATCGGCAAGCCGCAGGTCTCCTATCGCGAGACCATCCGCCGCGCCGCCGAGGGCAACGGCCGCTTCGTCCGCCAGACCGGCGGCAAGGGCCAGTACGGCCACGCGGTCATCAAGCTCGAGCCGTCCGAGAAGGGCGCGGGCTACGAGTTCGTCGACAAGATCGTCGGCGGCACGATCCCGCGCGAGTACATCAAGCCGGTCGACCAGGGCATCCGCGAGACGCTCGCGACGGGCATCTACGCCGGGTTCCCGGTCGTCGACGTCAAGGTGACCCTGTTCGACGGGTCGTACCACGACGTCGACTCGTCCGAGATGGCGTTCAAGATCGCCGGCTCGATGGCCATCAAGGACGCCTTCGCGCAAGGCGGACCCGGCCATCCTCGAGCCGATCATGAAGGTCGAGGTCCTCATGCCCGAGGAGTTCATGGGCGACGTCATCGGCGACCTCAACAGCCGCCGCGGCCAGATCGAGGGCATGGAGTCGCGCGGCACGACCCAGGTCGTCCGGGCGTTCGTCCCGCTCGCCCAGATGTTCGGATACGTCACCGACCTGCGCAGCATGTCGCAGGGTCGCGCGACGTCCTCGATGGAATTCAGCCACTACGCCGAGGTGCCGGGCAACCTGGCCTCGGAACTCGTCCAGAAGTCCAAGGTCTAGCAGGAAGCCGGGAGCAGCCACGATGGCCAAGAAGAAGTTCGAGCGCACCAAGCCGCACGTCAACATCGGCACGATCGGCCACATCGACCATGGCAAGACGAGCCTGACCGCGGCGATCACCAAGTACCTCGCCCTGAAGGGCGAGGCCGAGTACCGCGCCTTCGACTCGATCGACAACGCGCCCGAGGAGCGCGAGCGCGGGATCACCATCGCCATCGCCCACGTCGAGTACGAGACCGACGCCCGCCACTACGCCCACGTCGACTGCCCGGGCCACGCCGACTACATCAAGAACATGATCACCGGCGCCGCCCAGATGGACGGCGCCATCCTGGTCGTCGCCGCGACCGACGGCCCGATGCCCCAGACCCGCGAGCACATCCTGCTGGCCCGCCAGGTCGAGGTGCCCGTACATCGTCGTCTTCCTCAACAAGGTCGACATGGTCGACGACGAGGAGCTGCTCGACCTGGTCGAGCTCGAGGTCCGCGAGCTGCTGAGCAAGTACAACTTCCCGGGCGACGACATCCCGGTCATCCGCGGCTCGGCGCTCAAGGCGCTCGAGGCCGGCGACGACCCGGCCGACCCGGCCTACGCGCCGATCCAGGAGCTGATGGACGCGGTCGACGCCTACATCCCGACCCCCGAGCGGGCCGTCGACAAGCCGTTCCTGATGCCGGTCGAGGACGTCTTCGGGATCAAGGGCCGGGGCACGGTCGCCACCGGGCGCATCGAGCGCGGCATCGTCAAGGTCGGCGACGAGGTCGAGCTGGTCGGCGTCAAGCCCACCCGCAAGATCGTCGTCACCGGCGTCGAGATGTTCAAGAAGCTGCTCGACGAGGGCCGCGCCGGCGACAACGTCGGCTGCCTCATCCGGGGCATCGAGCGCGAGGAGATCGAGCGCGGCCAGGTCCTGGCCAAGAGCTGGCTCGGTCAAGCCCCACACCAAGTTCACCGCCCAGGTCTACGTCCTGACCAAGGAGGAGGGCGGCCGCCATACCCCCTTCTACAACGGCTACCGGCCGCAGTTCTACCTGCGCACGACCGACGTGACCGGCGCCATCGGCCTGCCCGACGGGGCCGAGATGATCATGCCCGGCGACAACGTCGAGATGAGCGTCGAGCTGATCACCCCGATCGCCATCGAGGTCGGCCAGCGCTTCGCCATCCGCGAGGGTGGCCGGACCGTCGGCGCCGGCGCCATCGTCAGCATCGTCGAGTAGGGACGAGATGGCGAAGCAGCGGATCAGGATCCGCCTCAAGGCCTACGACCACCGACTGCTGGATCAGTCGGCGGCCCAGATCGTCGAGACGGCCCAGCGCACCGGCGCCGACGTCGTCGGTCCCGTGCCGCTGCCCACCCGGATCGAGAAGTTCACCGTCCTGCGGTCGCCGTTCATCGACAAGGACAGCCGGGAGCAGTTCGAGATCCGCACCCACAAGCGGCTCGTCGACATCCTGGACCCCTCGTCGAAGACGGTCGACGCCCTGATGCGACTCTCGCTGGCGGCGGGCGTCGACATCGAGATCAAGATGTGATGAGACGATGAGTATCGGACTGATCGGCCGCAAGGTCGGCATGACCCAGGTCTTCCAGGACGACGGCACGATGGTCGCCGTCTCGGTGCTCGCCATCGAGCCGAACACCGTCACCCGGCTGCGCACGACCGAGCGCGACGGCTACACGGCCGTCCAGCTCGGCACCGACGTCGTCAAGAAGCTGAACAAGCCCGAGGCCGGCCAGCTCAAGGACCTGCCCAAGGTCGCGACCGATCCGCGAGTTCCGCGTCGACGACGTCGACGACGTACGAGGTCGGCCAGACCGTCGCGCTCGACGACCTGTTCGCCGCCGGCGACCTGGTCGACGTGACCGGCGTCTCCAAGGGCAAGGGCTTCGCCGGCCACATCAAGCGCCACAACTTCCACCGCGGCCCCAAGACCCACGGCTCCGACCATCACCGCGAGCCCGGCTCGATCGGCCCGGGCACGACGCCCGGGTCGCGTCTACAGCGGCCTCAAGATGGCCGGCCACATGGGCGACGAGCGGGTGACCATCAAGAAGGTGCGCGTCGTGCGCACCGATCCGGATCGCAACCTGCTGCTCGTCAAGGGGAGCCTCCCCGGCGCCGCGCGGCTCGCTGATCCTCGTGAAGAAGGCCTGACCGATGCCGCAGACCAACCTCTACGACCGGACCGGCAAGACCGTCGGCAGCGTCGAGCTCAGCGACGAGCTGTTCGCCGCGCCGGTCAACGCCGCCGTCCTCCACCAGGTCGTGACCGCCCAGCTGGCCGGCCGCCGGACCGGCACGCACGACACCAAGACCCGCGGCGAGGTCCGCGGCGGCGGCAAGAAGCCGTACCGCCAGAAGGGCACCGGCCGCGCCCGCCAGGGCTCCGATCAGCGCCCCGCACTACCGCGGCGGCGGCGTCGGTCTTCGGGCCGCACCCGCGCTCGTACGAGCAGCGGCTGCCGCGCAAGATGAAGCGCCTCGCGCTCCGTGGCGCGCTGACCGCCAAGTTCGGCGACGAGGCCGATCAAGGTCATCGACACGTTCGGGCTCGACGCGATCAAGACCAAGGACCTCGCCGGCGTGCTCGCGCGCCCTCGAGGCGACCGGCCGCGTGCTCGTGGTCGCGCCCGGGCGCGACGAGAAGCTCGAGCTGTCGGCGCGCAACCTGCCGACGGTCGAGATCATCCTCGCCGACTCGCTCAACGTGGTCGACCTGCTCAAGGCCGACCTCGTCCTGATCGAGCAGCCGTCCCTGGCCCGGATGCAGGAGGTCTACGCATGAGCGCCCTGACCGCCCCCGAGATCATCATCCGCCCGGTCATCAGCGAGAAGTCGATCGACGAGTCGGGTCGCGGCAAGTACACCTTCGCCGTGCACGACGACGCCAACAAGATCCAGATCAAGGCCGCGGTCGAGGAGCTCTACAAGAAGGAGAACGTGACCGTCGTCGCGGTCAACGTCCTGACGACGAAGGCCAAGGAGAAGCGACGCGGGACCAGCGCGGCCGGATCGTCGGCCACACCACCCCGTGGCGCAAGGCCATCGTGACCCTGGCCCCCGGCCAGAAGATCGAATTCTTCGAGGGGGTCTGACGATGCCGCTTCGCAGCTACAAGCCCACCTCGCCGGGCCTCCGGCAGATGACTCGCTCGACCTTCGAGGAGATCACCACCCAGCGAGCCGCACAAGCCCCTGCTCGAGCCGCAGATCCGCGGCTCCGGGCGGAACAACCAGGGCCGGATGACCGTCCGCCATCGCGGCGGCGGCGAGAAGCAGCACTACCGCCGGATCGACTTCAAGCGCGACAAGCTCGGCGTCCCGGCCCGGCTCGCGACCATCGAGTACGACCCGAACCGCTCGGCGCGGATCGGCCTGCTCCACTACCGCGACGGCGAGAAGCGCTACATGCTCCTGCCCCACGGCCTCAAGGTCGGCGACGTCGTCGTGGCCGGCCCGGATGCCGAGGCGCGGGTCGGCAACGCCCTGCCGATCTGGCGAACATCCCGCTCGGCACGACGATCCACAACATCGAGCTCGTGCCCGGCAAGGGCGGCCAGATCGTCCGGTCGGCGGGCACGTCGGCCCAGCTCCTGGCCAAGGAGGGCGAGTACGCGCAGGTCCGGCTGCCCGTCGGGCGAGGTGCGCCGGATCAGCATGCAAGCTGCATGGCCACCGTCGGCCAGGTCAGCAACCTCGATCACGAGAACCAGAACCTCGGCAAGGCCGGCCGCGCCCGGCACATGGGCCAGCGGCCGGAGGTCCGCGGCGTCGTCATGAACCCACGCGACCATCCGCACGGTGGTGGCGAAGGCAAGTCCCCGACCGGGATGCCGCCCAAGACGCCGTGGGGCAAGCCCGCGATGGGCTATCGCACCCGGCGGTCCAAGACGACCGGACGACTCATCGTCCGATCGCGGCATCGCAAGTAGCGGGGAGGTAGGAGCCGATGTCCCGTTCAGTCAAGAAGGGCCCGTTCGTCGAGCCCCGCCTCCTCGGCCGGATCGAGGAGATGAACAAGCGCAACGAGAAGAAGGTCGTCA
The DNA here is from genome assembly GCA_963704775.1 of uncultured Chloroflexia bacterium. Taxonomy (GTDB): domain Bacteria; phylum Chloroflexota; class Limnocylindria; order Limnocylindrales; family CSP1-4; genus SPCO01. The sequence continues at coordinate 4,958 of CAVPHR010000003.1, forward strand.
AGACCTGGTCTCGCGCGTCCGTCATCTTCCCGACGTTCATCGGCCACACCATCGCCGTCTACAACGGCAAGAAGCACGTCCCGGTCTACGTGACCGAGAACATGGTCGGCCATCGCCTCGGTGAGTTCAGCCCGACCCGCAACTACCGCGGGCACGGCAAGCACACCGAGCGATCGACGTCGCTGAAGTAGGAGCGAGTCGACCGTGCGTGTTTCCGCTACCGCCAAGTACCTCCGGGGCTCGACCCGCAAGGCCCGTCTCGTGACGGCCGGCGATCAAGGGCAAGCCCGTCGAGGAGGCCGCCGCCCTGCTGCGGTTCATGCCGCAGTACGCCGCGCGTGACGTCGCGCGCGTCCTCAAGAGCGCGACGGCCAATGCCGAGAACAACCACAACCTGTCGGCCGAGGACCTCGTCGTCGTCGATGCCGTCGCCGACGAGGGCCCGACGATCAAGCGCTTCCGGCCGCGGGCGCAGGGTCGGGCGTTCCCCATCCACAAGCCCATGACCCACATCACCATCGTCGTCGCGGACCAGGAGGCCTGACATGGGACACAAGGTCCATCCGTACGGCTTCCGCCTGGGTGTCTCGCGCACCTGGACCGCGAAGTGGTACGCGGATCAAGGAATACACCGCCTCCCTCAAGGAGGACATCGCGATCCGCCAGCTCATCGACCGCCGGCTGGCCAACGCCAGCGTCAGCGGCGTCGAGGTCGAGCGCGGCATCAACCACGTGACGGTCACGATCCACACCGCCAAGCCGGGCATCGTCATCGGCAAGGGCGGCGCGAACGTCGAGGTGCTCCGCCAGCAGGTCGGCGCGCTGACCGACCGCAAGGTCAAGCTCGAGATCAAGGAGATCCGCCAGCCGGAGCTCGACGCCTACCTCGTGGCGATGAACATCGCCGGGCAGCTGAGCCGCCGCATCGCCTTCAAGAAGGCGATGAAGCAGGCCATCCAGCGCTCGATGAAGGCCGGCGCCAAGGGCGTCAAGATCGCCGTCGCGGGTCGCCTCGGCGGCTCCGAGATGGGCCGCCGCGAGTGGGACAAGGAAGGCCGCATCCCGCTGGCGACGCTGCGCGCCGACATCAGCTACGGCCAGGTCCACGCCCACACGACGTACGGCCGGATCGGGGTCAAGGTCTGGATCTACCGCGGCGACATCGCCCCGGAGCGCGCCGCCGGCGCGCGAGATCGGCGCCCCGACGCCAGCCGTGACGGGGGTCTGACGATGTTGATGCCGAAACGCGTCAAGCACCGCAAGGTCATGCGCGGACGGATGTCCGGCGTGGCCAAGGGCGGCTTCACCGTGGCCTTCGGCGAGTACGGCCTCGCGACCCAGGAGCCGGCGTGGATCACCAGCCGGCAGATCGAGGCCGCCCGGCGCGCCATGACCCGCTCGGTCAAGCGCGGCGGCAAGATCTGGATCCGGATCTTCCCGGACAAGCCCGCCACCAAGAAGCCGGCCGAGACCCGGATGGGCTCGGGCAAGGGCGCCCCCGACCATTGGGTCGCGGTCGTCAAGCCCGGCCGCATCCTCTTCGAGATGGCCGGCGTCGGATCACGACTCCGCGATCGAGGCCATGCGCCTCGCCAGCCACAAGTTGCCGGTCGCCACGCGCGTGGTCGTCCGCGACGGCGCCAAGGAGGCCTGACCCGATGGATATCGACAAGGTCCGCGCGCTGACCGACGCGGAGCTCGACCTGGCCCTTCGCGAGGCCAAGCAGGACCTGTGGGGCGCGCGCTTCGCGCTCTCGACCCGACAACTGAAGGACTTCAGCACGATCCCGCAGACGCGGCGAACGATCGCGCGGATCCTGACCGTCCAGCGCGAGCGCAAGCTCGGCCGGACGGCGTGAGGGAGATCACGCGATGACAGGAGCAAACACCCCGGTGCAAGGCAAGCGCAAGACGAAGGTCGGCCGCGTGGTCAGCGACAAGATGGACAAGACGATCGTCGTGTCCGTCGAGCGCCTGGCCCGCCACCGGCTGTACAAGCGGGTCATCCGCTTGTCCACCAAGTTCAAGGCCCACGACGAGGAGAACGACGCCCGCATCGGCGACACGGTCCTCATCGAGGAATCGCGGCCGCTCTCGGCGACGAAGCGCTGGCGGCTGGTCGAGGTCGTCGCCCGTGCGGGCGACCACGGCCTGCCCGGCGAAGCCGTCGTGTCCGAGGAGGCCGAGACGACCGAGGCCATCCATGCATCGGCACACCCCGGTCGGTCCGCGCGGCCGAGGCCGAGGACGCCGCCGACGGCAGTGATGCCGGCACGGCCGACAGCGCCGACACCGGCGACGACGCCGTCACCGCGAGTGCCGACGCGGCCGCCGAGGAGACCGCCTCGTGATCCAGCCCCAGACCCGCCTCAAGGTCGCGGACAACACCGGCGCCCGGACGATCCAGTGCATCCGGGTGATGGGTCGTTCGCTCAAGACCGAGGCCGGCGTGGGTGACGTCATCGTCGCCAGCGTCAAGCAGGCCATCCCCAACGCCGCCGTGAAGAAGGGCGACGTCGTCCGGGCGGTCGATCGTCCGGACGGCCAAGGAGTACGGGCGGCCGGACGGCAGCTACATCCGCTTCGACGAGAACGCCGCGGTCCTGATCAACAACCAGGGCAATCCCGCGCGGGACGCGCATCTTCGGACCGGTGGCCCGCGAGCTCCGCGACCGCAACTACATGAAGATCGTCTCGCTCGCCCCGGAGGTGCTGTGATGGCCGCGCGAACCGCGCCCGTGCGCGCGACGAAGGTCCCCGAGATCCGCAAGGGCGACACCGTCGTCGTGCTCGCCGGCAAGGACGCCGGCAAGCGCGGGACCGTCGATCGCGTGATCCGACGCCTGCGCCGCCGAGCGGCGGCCGGAGCATGTACCGGCGCGGCTCCGCGGCCGGCGGCGTCTCGGTCGTCGTCGAGGGCCTGAACATCTCCAAGCGCCACACCAAGCCGCGCCAGACGCTCGAGCACGAGCGACCGCATGCCCAAGATGCAGCAGGGCGGGATCATGGACATCGCCCAGCCGATCCCGATCGGCAAGGTGATGCTGGTCTGCTCCAGCTGCCACCAGCCGACCCGCATCGGGCACGCCACCCTCGACACCGGCCGTCGCGTCCGCGTCTGCCGCCAATGCGGCGAGCAGCTGGAGGTCAAGGCATGACCAGCCGACTCCAGGAGCGCTACACGGCCGAGATCGCGCCGGCGCTCCAGAAGCAGTTCGAATACAGCAACCCGATGCAGATCCCGCGGCTCTCGAAGATCGTCGTCAACATCGGCCTGGGCGAGGCCCTGACCAATGCCAAGGCGATCGACGCGGCCACCGGGGACCTCGCGCTCATCACCGGCCAGAAGCCGATCGTCACCAAGGCCAAGCGCTCGATCGCCCAGTTCCGCCTGCGGACGGGCAACTCGGTCGGGGCCAAGGTGACCCTCCGCGGCGAGCGGATGTGGGACTTCTACGACCGGCTGACCACGCTTGCGCTGCCGCGCATCCGCGACTTCCGGGGCGTTCCCGGCAAGTCGTTCGATGGGCGGGGCAACTTCTCACTGGGCCTCCGGGAGCAACTGGCCTTTCCGGAGATCGACTACGACAAGGTGGACCGTCTCCGCGGGCTGGAGATCAGCATCGTGACGACGGCGAAGACCGACGAGGAATCGAAGAAGCTTCTCGAACTCCTCGGCATGCCCTTCGCCTCGTAGGCGCGGGGAGGGAGAACCATGGCCAAGAAATCGTTGATCGCGAAAGCCGGTCGAACACCGAAGTTCAAGGTGCGCGGCTACCACCGCTGTTACGTCTGCGGGCGACCGCGGGCATTCATGCGGCGCTTCGCCCTGTGCCGGATCTGCTTCCGGGAGCGCGCCCTCCGCGGCGAGCTGCCGGGCGTCACCAAGTCGAGTTGGTAGGGTACCGATGAACATCTCCGATCCGATCGCGGACATGCTCACTCGCGTCCGGAACGCCTCGCGCGCCCGGCACACCGAAGTGGTCGTCCCCGCATCGCGGACCAAGCGCGAGATCGCCCGGATCCTCAAGGACGAGGGGTTCATCGCCGACGTCCACGAGGAGCAGGACGGGACCGCCCCGGTCCTCCGCCTCACCCTCAAGTATGTCGACGGCAAGGTCCCGGTCGTGTCCGGCCTGAAGCGCATCAGCAAGCCCGGTCTCCGGGTCTATGCGCGCAAGACGGACATCCCGCGCGTCCTTGGCGGACTCGGCATCGTCATCGTCAGCACGAGCCAGGGGATCATGACCGGCCAGCAGGCGCGTCAGGCGCAGCTGGGCGGCGAAGTCCTCGCGTTCGTCTGGTAGACGACATGTCGCGAATCGGCCGTCTCCCCATCGCCGTCCCCGCCACCGTCGACGTGACCATCGACGGGCGGACCGTCACGGTCAAGGGGCCCAAGGGCACCCTGACCCGGGCGCTCCACCCGGACATGTCGGTGAGTCGCGAGGAGGCCAACCTGGTCGTCACGCGCCCGACCGAGCAGAAGACCCACAAGCAGCTCCACGGGCTGACGCGGACGCTCATCAACAACATGGTCATCGGCGTCAGCGACGGCTACCGCAAGGGCCTCGAGATCACCGGCGTCGGCTACCGCGCGACGCTCAACGGCCGAAAGCTCCAGCTCAACCTGGGCTACAGCCACCCGATCGAGATCGACCCGCCCGAGGGCATCAGCTTCGAGGTGGAGACGCCGACCCGCCTGGCCGTCGTCGGGATCGACAAGGAGCTCGTCGGCCAGATGGCCGCCCAGGTCCGCTCGACCCGGAAGCCCGAGCCGTACAAGGGCAAGGGTGTCCGGTACGCGGGCGAGCAGGTCCGCCGCAAGGCCGGCAAGGCCGGCAAGATCGGCGGCAAGAAGTAACCCGATGACCAACGAGGAACGAGTCCGATGACACAGGTCGCCACTCGCGGCGCCGCGCGACAGAAGCGCCACGAACGGATCCGCCTGCGCCTCGCAGGGACCGGCTCGCGGCCGCGCCTCGCGGTCTTCCGCAGCCTCAATCACATCTACGCGCAGGTCATCGACGACACGTCCGGACGGACGCTCGCGGCGGCCTCGACGACCGAGAAGGAGCTTCGCGGCTCCTCCTCGAAGAAGTCCGAGGAGGCGGCCGTCGTCGGCCGACTCATCGCCGAGCGGGCCAAGGCCGCCGGTGTGGAGCGCGTCGTCTTCGATCGAGCCGGATTCCGGTACCACGGGCGGATCAAGTCGCTCGCCGATGCCGCCCGCGAAGCCGGCCTCGACTTCTGATCGGAAGGAGCCCACGTGGCACGCATCGACCCATCCAAGCTCGCGCTCGAAGAGCGCGTCGTCCAGATCAATCGCGTCGCCAAGGTCGTCAAGGGCGGCCGGCGGTTCAGCTTCAGCGCGGTCGTCGTCGTCGGTGACGGCGCCGGACACGTCGGTGTCGGGCTCGGCAAGGCCGGCGAGGTCCCGGAGTCGATCCGGAAGGGCGTCGAGGACGCGAAGAAGAACCTGATCAAGATCCCGATGGTGGGCACGACGATCCCCCACGAGGTCACGGTCCAGTTCAGCGCGAGCCGCGTCCTCCTCAAGCCCGCCTCCCAGGGCACCGGCGTCATCGCCGGCGGCTCCGTCCGAGCCGTGCTCGAGGCCGCGGGCGTCCGCGACATCCTCTCGAAGACGTACGGCTCGACCAACCCGGTCAACGTCACCAAGGCGACGATCAAGGCGCTCCAGGAGCTCCACTCCGCCGAGGAGCTGAGCGCCCGCCGCGGCGTCCGCCTGACCAGCCGCATCTCCGGCCAGCCGGCGCCCGGGACGGAGGTGGCCAATGGCCGCTAAGCTCAAGGTCACCCAGATCAAGAGCGAGATCAGCCACATCGCCCGCAACCGCGCCACGCTCCGTGCGCTCGGCCTGAAGGGGATCGGCAGCTCGCAGGTGGTCGCCGACAACCCCGCCACCCGCGGCATGGTCCGCCAGGTCCGCTTCCTCGTCACCATGGAAGAGCTGGACGACAGCAAGCCAGCCGGCGCTCAGGCGCGTTCGGGTCGAGGCGGAGCCGAGCACGCGAGCGAGCGCACTGACGTGCGTGAGCGAGCGAGCGCAGGCGAGAACGACGAGAAGAACCGCATCAGCGCCGGCCAGGAGAAGGCATGAAGCTGCACGACTTGCGCCCGCCCGAGGGCGCGCACAAGGCCAAGACCCGGGTCGGCCGCGGCATCGCCGCGGGCAAGGGCAAGACGGCCGGCCGCGGCACCAAGGGCCAGAAGGCCCGGGCCGGTGGCTCGATCCCGCCGTGGTTCGAGGGCGGCCAGACGCCGCTGCACATGCGCATCCCGAAGCTGCGCGGCTTCAAGAACCGGTTCAGGGTCGAGTACGAGGTCGTGAACGTCGGCGCGATCGAGGCACTCGTCGAGCGCGGGGCATTCGAGACGGCGCCGCCGTCCGGCAAGGCCGCCAGGGCGACCAAGAGCTCGGGCTCGGGCCAGATCACGATCAACGCGGACATCCTCCGCGCGGTCGGGCTCGTCCGCACCCCGAGCAAGCCGCTCAAGATCCTCGGCGCCGGCGACCTGTCGGCTTCGCTGTTCGTCGTGGCCGATGCCTACACCGCATCCGCCCGGACGAAGATCGAGGCAGCCGGGGGCGTCGCCAACGTCCTCGAGATCCCCGGGGCGCCGACTCGCGCGCTGGGCGTCGATGGCGCCGAGGCCCCGACCAAGCGGGCCCGCCCGGCCGCCGAGGCGAAGGCCGCTCCGCCCGAGGCCGACGAGGCCGAGCCGGTCGAGACAGCGCCCGCCCCCGCAGCGTCGGCTGAGGCCGAGGCCGAGACGGCACCGGTCGCGGAGGCCGTTGTCGCCGAAGCCGAGCCCGAGGCCGAGACGGCCCCGACCGAGACGGCCGCCGTCGAGGACGCGCCGCCCAAGGCCGCCCGCGCCAAGTCGACCAAGGGCAAGGCGAAGGCCGCGCCCGCCAAGACCGACGAACCTGCCGCCGAAAGCACGGCCGAGGAGTCCGACGAGGCCGAGACGACGTCCGGCGACGACGCCTAGCCCGTGTTCGAATCCCTGCTCAATGCCTTCCGGGCGCCGGACATCCGGCGTCGGATCTTGTATGTCCTGGGACTGCTGATCGTCTTCCGCCTGCTGGCGGCGGTACCGGTCCCGGGCATCAACGCCGCGGAACTCAAGAAGCTGGTCGAAGGCAACCCGATCATCGGGCTGCTCGACCTGTTCTCGGGCGGCGGGCTTGCGAGCTTCTCGGTCGTGGCGTTGGGCCTGAACCCCTACATCAACGCCTCGATCATCATGCAGCTGATGCAGGGCGTCGTGCCGTCGCTGCAGGCATTGAGCCGCGAGGGTGAATTCGGGCGCAACAAGATCAACCAGTACACCCGGTACCTGTCGGTCCCGATGTCATTGCTCCAGGCCTACGGGTTCCTGGCGCTCCTCAACTCGCAGGGCGCGTTGACCGGCACGTTCGACCTCGCCAGCTTCGAGACCCTGACCCAGCTCGCGACGCTCACGGCGGGTTCGATCGCCCTGATGTGGATCGGCGAGCTCATCACCGAGCGGGGGATCGGCAACGGCATCAGCTTCATCATCTTTGCCGGCATCGTGAGCCGGGCGCCGGGCGCTCTCAACGGCTTCATCGTCAACCCGAACATCTCGGCCGCCGTCGCGTTCGGCATCGTGGCGATCGCCGCCGTCGGCGTGATCATCTACATCCAGGAAGGGCAACGTCGGATCCCGATCCAGTACGCCAGCCGCGTTCGCGGCCGGCGGATGTACCAGGGCGGGCAGACCTTCCTGCCCCTCCGCGTGAACCAGGCCGGTGTCATCCCGATCATCTTCGCCGTCAGCATCCTGCTGTTCCCGCAGCAGCTGGCGTCCTACTTCACGACCTCGGAGATCCCGATCGTCAAGCAGATCGCGGAATGGGTCGTGACGTTCTTCAACCCGCGATCGCCCCTCTACATCCTCATGTACTTCCTGCTGACCATGGGCTTCACCTACTTCTACACCGCGTTCACGTTCAAACCCGACGAGACCGCCGAGCAGCTCCGCAAGAACGGCGGCTTCATCCCGGGCATCCGGCCCGGCCGGCCCACGCAGGACTACCTGGCGCGGGTCGTGAGCCGCATCACGTTCGCGGGCGCCCTGTTCCTGGCCATCGTCGCCGTGTCGCCATCGGTGGTGGCGCTGGCCTTCCCGGACCTCGCGACGCTCGGTCTGGGCGGCACGAGCCTGCTCATCGTGGTCTCGGTCGTCGTCGAGACGATGAAGCAGATCGAAGCCCAGTTGATGATGCGTAACTACGAGGGCTTCATCCGATGACGACACGAAGGAATGATCCGATGACGTCGACGCCCGATGAACCCCGGTCGGGGCTGCGATGAAGACGGTCGTGCTCCTCGGCGCACCCGGGGCGGGGAAAGGCACCCAAGCGCCCGTCCTCGCGGAGGGCCTTGGTGTCCCGATCCTGGCTTCGGGCGACCTCCTGCGGGCAGCGGTCACGGCCGGGACGCCGCTCGGGCGCGAGGCGGATCGGTATATGGATCGAGGCCAGTTGGTCCCTGACGACACGATCGTGCGCGTCTTCCTCGACCGGCTCGAGGCGGCCGACGCCCTCAGCGGCGCGGTCCTCGACGGCTTCCCGCGGACCCGCGTCCAGGCCGAGGCGCTCGACGAGGCGCTCGCTGAGGCCGGACGCCGTGTCGACGCGGCCGTCTACATCGACGTCCCGATCGAGGATCTCGTCCAGCGCATGGCCAACCGCCGCATCTGCACGGCCAACGGCCACGTCTACAATCTCGCCTCCCATCCACCGCAGGTCGAGGGCATCTGCGACATCGACGGCTCGCCGATCGCCCAGCGCGACGATGACGAGGAATCAACGGTCCGGGCGCGGATGACCCAACAGGTCCCGCCGCTGCTCGATGTCGTCGACCACTACCGGTCGAGGGGCATCCTCCAGACGGTCGACGGTCGTGGCGACATCACGAGCGTCACGAATGCCACGCTCGCCACGCTCGGCCTGCCGCCCAAGACCGCTTGAGATGGTGACCCGCAAGTCGCGTGCCGAGATCGAGCGCATGCGACGGGCCGGCCGGGTCGTGGCCGAGGTGCTGGCCCTCATCGAGGGCGAGCTCAAGCCGGGCGTGTCCACGGCCGAGCTCGATCGCCTGGCCGAGGCGCACATCCGCAAGTCGGGAGCGACCCCGTCGTTCAAGGGCTATCCCGGCCTGAACCCGCGCCGCCCGTTCCCCGCCAGCGTCTGCATCTCGATCGACGACGAGATCGTCCACGGGATCCCGGGCGAACGGACCATCCGCACCGGACAGATCGTGTCGGTCGACGCCGGGGCGATCGTCGATGGCTGGCATGGTGACGGCGCGCGGACGTTCTACATCGGCGAGCCGCCGGCCGAGGTGGCCGATCTGATCGACACGACCCGGCTCGCGCTCCAGGCCGGCATCGCCGCGGCCGTGCCAGGCCACCACATCGAGGACATCGCGGCCGCCGTCGAGGACGTCGCCACGCCCCGGGGCTACGGCATCGTCCGCCAGTTCGTCGGCCACGGAATCGGGACCGCGATGCACGAGGAGCCCCAGGTGCCCAACTTCCGGACCGGCCGGCCCGGCCGCAAGCTGGAGCCGGGCCTGTGCCTGGCCATCGAGCCGATGTTCACGCTCGGCCGGGCCGAGGCACGGGTCCTCGACGACGATTGGACCGTCGTGACCCAGGATCGCTCGCTCGCGGCGCACTTCGAGGACTCGATCGCCATCACCGAGCACGGACCCGAGGTCCTGACCTCGCTGTGAGGGACTCGCGGTTGCCGGGTTCGGGCATCTTTGATACGCTACGCGTTCGTGTGTCGGCCCGGTCGGGCCGACACTGCGCGTGAGAAAAGGGAAGCACGAGGACCTGTGGCCAAGAAAGACGCGATCGAAGTCGAGGGAACGGTCATCGAGCCGCTGCCGAACACGATGTTCGCCGTCGAACTGGAGAATGGCCACCGGGTGCTCGCCCACATCAGCGGCAAGCTGCGGATGAATTTCATCCGGATCCTGCCCGGCGATCGGGTCCGTGTCGAGTTGTCGCCCTACGACCTGACGCGCGGACGGATCACCTACCGTCTCAAGTAGCCAACCGACCACTGAACACCATGAGCCCGAGGATCCGTTGAAAGTCAGAGCTTCCGTCAAGGCGCGCTGCGACAACTGCAAGGTCATCCGTCGCCACGGCACCGTGATGGTCATCTGCACCAATCCCAAGCACAAGCAGCGGCAGGGGTAACCGATGGCACGCATCGCCGGCGTCGACATCCCGCGTGAGAAGCGCGTCGAAGTCGCCCTGACCTACATCTTCGGGATCGGCCTGCCCACCAGCGAGAAGATTCTCGCCCAGACCAACATCAATCCCGACACGCGGGTTCGCGACCTGACCGAAGAGCAGGTCAACCGGCTCCGCGAGCTCATCGACCGGCGCTACAAGGTGGAGGGCGACCTCCGCCGCGAAGTGGCGCTGAACATCAAGCGCCTGATCGAGATCGGATCGTACCGGGGCGTTCGCCATCGGCGGAACCTGCCAGTGCGCGGCCAGCGAACCAAGACGAACGCTCGCCAGCGTCGCGGTCCGAAGAAGACCGTCGGCGTCCGGCGCAAGAAGTGACGAGGGACTGACCAGGCATGGCGGAACGCAAGAAGGCGGTCAAGCAGCGTCGGCGTGAGAAGAAGAACGTGCCCCAGGGCCACGTCCACATCCAGGCCACGTTCAACAACACGATCATCACGATCACGGACCTCAACGGGGCCGTCATCAGCTGGGGCTCGGCCGGCGTCGCCGGGTTCAAGGGCTCCCGCAAGAGCACCCCGTACGCGGCCGCCCTTTCGGCCGACGGCGCAGCCCGCCGCGCGATGGAGCACGGCATGCGCCAGGTCGAGGTCTACGTCAAGGGCCCGGGCGCGGGCCGCGAACAGGCGATCCGCTCGCTCCAGGCCGCCGGCCTCGAGGTCAGCGCCATCACTGATGTCACGCCCATCCCGCACAACGGCTGCCGCCCGCCCAAGCGGCGTCGAGTCTAGAGCCCCAGAGGACCCATGGCCCGTTACACCGCATCCGTTTGCCGCCTGTGCCGGCGGGAGGGCGCCAAGCTCTTCCTGAAGGGCACCCGCTGCTATACCAAGAAGTGCGCATTCGAGCGCCGGCCGACACCGCCAGGCCAGCACGGCGTCCGTCGCCGCAAGGTCGGTGAGTACGGGCTGCAGCTGCGCGAGAAGCAGAAGGTCCGCCGCACGTACGGCGTGCTGGAGCGTCAGTTCCGCAACTACTTCGTCGACGCGTCCAACCACCCCGGCGTGACCGGCGAGAACCTGCTCCGCTCGCTCGAGACGCGGCTCGACAACGTCGTCTACCGGCTCGGCTTCGCGACATCGCGCGCTCAGGCCCGCCAGCTCGTCGCCCACGGCCACTTCGCCGTCAACGGCCGCCCGACCAACATCGCCTCGTACCGGATGAAGCCCGGCGACAAGGTCGAGGTCCGCGAGTCGCACCGGGCCCGCGAGCCATTCAAGATCGCCAAGGAGACGCTCCGGAACCACCAGGCCCCAGAGTGGCTGAGCATCGACGCCGCCAACCTGTCCGGAACCGTCGTGACCCCGCCGAACCGCGACCAGATGCCGCTCGACCTCAACGAGCAGCTCGTGGTCGAGTACTACTCGAGGTAACAGCACGCTCATGATCGAACTCGAAAACCCGCAGATCGAGCCTGTCGAGGAAGCCGGCACGTACGCCAAGTACGAGGCCGGACCGCTCCAGGCCGGTTACGGCGTCACCCTTGGCAACGCGCTCCGGCGCGTCCTGCTGTCCTCGCTCGAGGGCGCCGCGGTGACGAGCATCCAGATCCGCGACGTCTACCAGGAGTTCTCGACGATCCCGGGCGTCAAGGAGGACGTCACCCAGATCGTCCTGAACGTCAAGAAGCTGCGCCTCAAGAGCTACGCGGCGCACCCCGTCCAGCTCCGCCTCATCAAGAGCGGCGCCGGCGCGGTCACTGCTGCCGACATCGCCGAGTCCGCGGACGTGGAGATCGTCAATCCCGACCTCGTGCTGATGACCCTCGACACCGATGACGTGACGATCGAGCTGGACCTGACGGTCGAGCGCGGCGTCGGCTACCTCGGGGCCGAGCGCGCCGAGGCGCTGCCGATCGGCGTCATCGCCGTCGACGCGATCTTCACGCCGGTCAAGAAGGTCAACTACTGGGTCGAGGGCATGCGGGTCGGTCAGATGACCAACTACGACAAGCTCACGATCGAGATCGAGACCGACGGCACGATCACCCCGGAGGAGGCCCTGAGCCGCTCCGCGGAGATCCTGGTGAACCAGTTCCGCCCGTTCGTCACGATCGGCATGGCGGCCGTCCCGGCCGTGGCCGTGACCGGCACCGCGGCCCTGCCCTCGAACATGCTGGACATGCCGATCGAGGAGCTGGACCTGCCGATGCGGGCCTACAACTCGCTCAAGCGCAACAACATCGTCAAGGTCGGCCAGCTGCTCCAGCTCAAGGACGACGACCTCCTGCGGATGCGCAACTTCGGCAAGAAGTCGCTCGACGAGATGAAGGAGCGCCTCCGCATGCGCGGCTTCATCGTCCCCGAGACCGAGTCCGATGGGCTCGACGTCGGGGATGGCGAAGAGCCGTTCGACGACGAGGCGGAGGCCTGACCCGTGGCGCACCGGATCGGCGGACGCAAGCTCAGTCGCAAGCAGGGGCCGCGCCTCAGCCTGTACAAGAACCTGACCGTGTCGGTCATCCGCTACGAGCGGGTCAAGACCACCGAGGCGAAGGCCAAGGAGATCAGCGGCCGGGTCGAGAAGATGATCACGCTCGCGAAGCGCGGCGATCTCGCCGCTCGGCGGGCCGTCGTCGCCCAGTTCCCCAACGAGCCGCTCGTCGTGAACAAGCTGTTCGATGAGATCGCACCCAAGTACGCCGACCGAACATCCGGCTACACCCGGATCGTCCGCCTCGGCCAGCGCCGCGGCGACGCGGCCGAGATCGTCCAGATCGAACTCGTCTAACCGACGACCCACACACGGCCGAGAGACCGTGCCCGTTCGCTACCGCGCCCGGGTCGAATATGACGGAACGGACTTCGCCGGTTTCCAGGTCAACCCTGGCAAGCGGACGGTCCAGGGGGTCCTGGAGGACGCGCTGCGGCGCCTCGGCAACGAGGCGGCTGAGCGGGTCGACGGGGCCGGACGGACGGATGCCGGAGCGCACGCCGAGGGGCAGGTCATCACCTTCTCCTACGACGGGCCACTGACGGCGGCACGACTGGGCAAGGCGCTCGATGCGCTTCTCCCGAGCGACGTCGCCATCGCGGATCTGCGCCGGACGACCGCGAACTTCCACCCCCGGCACGCGGCGCGGTATCGGGAGTACCGCTACACCGTCTGGAACGGGCCGCGCAGCCCGCTTCGCGAGCGAACGGCGCTCGGGGTGCGGGACCCGCTCGACATCGCCGCGATGGCGGACGTCGCTTCGGTCTTCATCGGCCGGCACGACTTCAGCGCTCTCGGGGCGACGGACCGCTCACCGGTCCGGACCGTCATGTCGGTCCGGGTCCGGCGCAACGGCCGGGTCGTGACGATCGATGTTCGCGCCGACGCCTTCCTGCGAGGGATGGTCCGGCGGATGGTGGCCCTCCTCGTGGAGGCGGGCCTCGGCAAGATGGACGCAGCAGCGGTCCGCACGGCGATGGTCGCCGGTGGACCAGCCCTCTCGGGGGCAGCGGCCCCCGCAAAGGGGCTCTGCCTCCGGCGCGTCGCCTTCGGGCGACGGTCGGGCGAACCGAATGGAGAACACGAGGAACGATGAACGCCAAGACCATCGCGGTCCGGGAAAGCGAGATCGAGCGACAGTGGTTCGTCGTCGACGCGACGGATGAGACGCTGGGCCGCCTCGCGTCGCGGATCGCCCGCGTTCTCGAGGGCAAGCACAAGCCCACGTACCAGCCCAACCTCGATTCGGGCGACCACGTGATCGTGCTCAACGCCGCGCGCATCGCCGTCACCAGCGACAAGCTCGAGTCCAAGCTGTACATCCGCCACAGCGGCTATCCCGCCGGCTTCAAGCAGGAGACCCTCGGGCACCTGCTCGCCCGGCGACCGGAGGAGGTCATCCGGCGCGCCGTGAAGGGGATGCTGCCGCACACGACCCTCGGCGCCCAGCAGCTTCGCAAGCTCAAGGTCTACGCCGGATCCGATCACCCGCATCAGGCCCAGCGGCCTGAGCCGCTCGCCTGACGAGGAGCCCGAACCGCATGTCGACACCAGCCTTCTTCTCCGGGACCGGCCGTCGCAAGACGGCGATCGCCCGCGTCCGGCTCCTGCCGGGCGAGGGTGAGATCGTGGTCAACGGCCGCACGCTCGAGGAGCACTTCGGCAACGCGATCAACGAGGCGGACGTGCGCATGCCGTTCCGGGTGACCGGCACGGAGGGCCGCTTCAACGCGCTCATCAAGGTCGAGGGCGGCGGCGTGACCGGCCAGGCCGGGGCGATCCGCCACGGCATCGCCCGGGCGCTGCTCGAGCTCGACCCCGACGGCAACCGCCTGCCGCTCCGCCAGGCTGGCCTCCTGACGCGTGATCCGCGCATGAAGGAACGGAAGAAGTACGGCCTCAAGAGGGCGCGCAAGGCCCCGCAGTACACCAAGCGTTAGTCGCGCACGGATGAGCGCCAGCTCCCTGCGGGGGCGGGATCTGCTCAGCGTCGCGGATCTGTCGGCGGCGGAGGTCGGGCGTGTCTTCGCCAGGACGTCCGCGCTCAAGGCCGAGTACCAGGCCAGTCGGCGGCACGCCGATCGGCCGCTCGCGGACCGGACGCTCGCGATGCTCTTCCAGAAGCCCAGCCTGCGGACGCGGGTGACGTTCGAGGCCGGGATGGTCCAGCTCGGCGGCCATGCCATCTACCTGACGCACGACGCCGTCCTTGGGGCGCGCGAGAGCGTGCGCGACGTTGCCCGCAACCTCGAGCGCTATGTCGACGGCATCGTCGTCCGAACCGGACCGCACGAGGTCATCGAGGAGCTGGCGGCGCACGCCGACGTCCCGGTCATCAACGGCCTGAGCCTGCATGAACACCCGTGCCAGGCGCTCGCCGACGCCTTCACGATCCAGGAGGCGGTCGGGCCGCTCCCGGGTCGCGTCGTGGCGTTCGTCGGCGACGGCAACAACGTCTACCACTCGCTCGCGCTCGTCGGTGCCGCGCTCGGGATGGAGATCCGGCTCGCGCACCCGCCCGGCTACGCGCCGAACGAGCGGATCGTGGCCCGGGCGCGAGGAGCTCGCCGCCGCGTCCGGCGGGCGCCTCGTCTTCGGGCAGGACCCGACCGAGGTCGTCCGCGGCGCGGCGGTCGTCTACACAGACGCGTGGACGTCGATGGGCCAGGAGGCCGAGACCGAGGCGCGCCGCGACGCCTTCGCCGCGTACCGTGTCGATCAGGCGCTGCTCGACGCGGCCGGCCCCGACGCCGTGGTCATGCACTGCCTGCCCGCCCATCGTGGCGAGGAGATCACCTCCGAGGTGATGGACGGACCGCGTAGTCTGATCTTCGACCAGTCCGAGAACCGCCTGCACGTCCAGAAGGCGCTGCTCGTGGAGCTGCTGGCAGGAGAGGACGCCCCGTGAGCGAAGCGCTCTACGAACGCTACAAGGATGCCCTCCGGCGAGGGCATGCGGCCTCGCTGCGGGGTCGGTTCGACGAGGCCATCGCCGCATACGCCGAGGCCGCCTCGATCGCCCCGGACCGGGCCATGCCGCAGGCGAGTCTGGCGGGCGTGCTCGCCCGGACCGGCCGGATCAGCGAGGCCCTCGCCGCCTACGAGGTCGCGCTCTCCCGGGCTCCCGAGGACGAGGCCTCGTTGCGCGGCCGGGCGGAGATGCTCGCCATCACCGGGCGGCGCGTCGACGCCGCGGAGACGCTCGATCGGCTCTCGGCCGTGCTCGATCGCGACGGGCGCCTGCTCGAGGCGACCGATGCCGCCCGTCGAGCGCTGGAGTTGGCCGAGTCACGCGGCCGCCGCGAGGGCGTGGCTGCGTTCGTGATCCGCCTGCAGGAGGCCGGCGTCGACCCGGCGTCCGAGGCGCTCAGCCGGGCGCTCGGCACGCTCGAAGGCCCAGCGACGGCCGGCGGCGTCCCCGGCGTCCTGCCAGCCGGCGCCGGCACCGCGTCATCCTCGTTCGTCGAACAGAAGCGGGACCCTCGCCGCTCGGTGATGTCGGCGGCGGCCGTGTTGACCGCGGCGGCGGAGACCGCGCTCGACGGCGGCGACCAGGATGAGGCCCGGCGGTGCTACCTGGAGGCCGCGGCGGCCCAGCGCTCGATCGGCAACCTGCATGCCGCGATGGACTCGATCTACCAGGCCCTGGCCGTCTCGCCTGCGGCCGGTGACGTCCACCTGAGCCTGACCGAGCTGTACCTCGATCGCGGCTGGCGCACCCCGGCTGCCGACAAGCTCGTCCTGCTCGGCCGCCTGGTCGACCTCGCCGGCGACGACCTCACGCGGGCGCGGCTGTGCACGATGGCCGCCGATCGCTTCCCCGACGACACCCGGCTGGCGGCCCTCTGCACCTGATGCCCGACCTGGTCGCGACCGCGGCAGTGGGGGCGGCCGGGCAGGAGCCCGATGCTACACTCGCGGGACGATGGAGTTCCTGAGGTCGATCCTCGATCAGGTCACGTGGAACGCGGTCATCGACATCGGGATCACGGCCCTCCTGATCTACTGGCTCTTCAGCCTGATCCGCGGGACGCGCGCCGTCCGGCTCGTCATCGGGGTCAGCGTGCTCATCGTCGTCTACGCGATGGCGGTCGCGTTCAACCTCGTCCTCCTGACCCGCATCCTGCAGGGCGGAGCGGTCGTCGGCCTGTTCGCGCTCGTCGTGGTCTTCCAGCCCGAGCTTCGACGGGCGCTGGAGCGGATCGGCCGCGTCGGGTCGTTCGCCTGGCTCCTCTCGCCGGCCGAGATCGCGCGCCTCGAACCATGTCGCGATCGAGGTGGCGCGAGCCGCCTCGGTGATGTCCGCCGAGGGGGTCGGGGCGCTCATCGTCATCGAACGTGAGACCGGCCTCGAGGAGGTCGCCGAGACCGGCGTGATGGTCCACGGCGACCTGTCCGCCGACCTGCTGCTGACCATCTTCGCGCCGCGGACCGCCCTTCACGACGGGGCCGTCATCATCCGTGACGACGCGATCCTGGCGGCCGGGGCGCTGCTGCCCCTCGCCGAGACCACGATCCACACCGAGCGCTTCGGGACCCGCCATCGGGCCGCCCTCGGCATCGCCGAGCAGACCGACGCGATCGTCGTGGTCGTCTCGGAAGAGAACGGCCAGATCAGCCTCGTCGAGCGGAGCCGGATCGTCCGCAACCTCAACGAGGCGCAGCTTGCCACCGCGGTCCGCAACCTCCTCGACCCGACCGGCAGTCGCGGCGCCTTCGGCTGGCGCCCCTCAGGCCCGAGCGGCCCCGGCGGACGGGCGCCACGCCTCGGCGACCTCGGGCGCATGATGCGGCGCTCCAAGCCGGTCGCGCCGCCGCCGCGCACGACGCCCGACGAGGAACCGCCCACGAAGGCGGCCGCACAGGCACCGCGGTGACCCGACTCTACAGGCTGATCGTCCACAACTGGCCCCTCAAGCTCGCCGCGATCGGACTGGCGACCCTCCTCTACGGCGGCCTCGTGCTGTCGGAGAGCGCCTCGACGCTGCAGGTCAACATCCCGATCGAGCCCGTCGGCCAACCAGAGGACACGTTCATCCTCCAGGCCATCCCGCCCGTGACCGAGGTCCGCTACGTGTCCCCATCGGGCGCCAGGGCGATCAGCTCGACCTTCACGGCGACCGTCGACCTGTCCGGCATCGAGCCGGGGTCCGGGCCGAAGTCGGTGCCCGTCGTCGTGCAGTCCATCGACGACCGGATCAACGTCATCGACTTCACCCCCGACGTCGTCACGGTCCAGCTCGACGAGCTCAAGACCAAGAAGGTCCCGGTGACCGTCGACTACGGCACGGTCCCCGACGGCCTGGATATCGGCACGCCCACGGTATCGCCGACGGAGGTCGACGTGTCCGGGCCCGCCTCGGTCGTCGCGAACGTCGTCGCCGTGCGGGCCTCACCGGTCATCCAGACCTCCGGTCTCGAGCATCGACCAGTCGCTCGCCGCTGACGGCCATCGATCGCCTGGGCGATGCGGTGAGCCCGGTGAAGGTCGAGCCCGACAGCGCCCGTGTGAAGATCCTGGTCTTCCCGACCGGCGAGCTCGCGGTCCGTCGTCGGTCGACCCCGTCGTCACGGGCGACCCGGCAGCCGGGTTCGAGGTTGCGACCGTCACCGTCGATCCGCTGACCGTGACCGTCCAGGGCGACGCCGAGCGCCTGGCCGCGCTCCAGTCGATCGACACGCAACCCGTCTCGGTCTCGGGCGCGTCGTCCACCGTGGACATGACCGTCGGACTCGACCCGCCCGACGGCGTCTCGCCGGTCGCGGCCGACCACGGTCGACGTCACCGTGACGTTCCGGCCGGTCACGTCCACCCGCAACTTCGAGGTCGGGCTACCGCCTCGTCGGTGCCGACATCGACCTGCGCTACGCGGTGCCCGTCGATCGGGTGCTCGATCGTCGTCGGCGGGTCGAAGGCCGACCTCGACAGTCTCGACGGCTCGACCCTCGTCGCGGACCTCGACGTCAGCGACCTCGACCCGGGCACGACGAACGTGGACGTGACGGTCGACCTCCCGCCGGGTCTGACGCTCGTCTCGGCCAACCCGGCCACGATCCCGGTGACGGTGACCGCACCACCCCCGCCGTCGCCATCGCCGTCGGCGGCCCCCAGCCTGGCCTCGCCCTCCGCGTCCCCGGCCGGCTGAGCCGTCGATGGCCCGCCTGTTCGGCACCGACGGCATCCGTGGCGTCGCGAACGTCGATCTGAAGCCGACGCTCGGCCTACGCCCTCGGCCGAGCGACCGCGCATCGCCTCGTGGGTCCTGGCAGGTCGCTGGTCGTCGGCCAGGACACGCGGCGCTCGGGCGACATGTTCGTGGCCGCGGTCGCGGCCGGGGCCGACCAGCCTCGGGGCCGACGTCCATCAGGTCGGGGTCGTGCCCACGCCCGCGCTCGCGTTCCTTGCCGGGAGCGGCCGGTTCGCGGCCGGGATCATGGTCTCGGCCTCGCACAACCCGGCCGACGACAACGGGCTCAAGGTGCTCGACGGCGACGGCCTCAAGCTCGACGATTCGGTCGAGGACGAGCTCGAGCAGCTGATCTGGCGCTCGGACGACCTCGGCGGCGCGACGAACACCGGCCTCGGGCGGATCGTCGTCAGCCACGACCTGGTCGACGACTACCGGCGCCACCGGCTCGCGCTCGCGGAGAGCGTCCGGGCGACCGGCATCGCGCCTCGTGCTCGACGGCGCGAACGGCTCGGGCGCCGTCCTCGGCTCCGAGATCCTGCGGGCGACCGGCGCCGCGGTCGATGTCATCCACGCCGAGCCCGACGGCGTCAATATCAATCTCGGGTGCGGCGCCACCGACCCGGCCTCGCTCGCCGAGGCGGTCGTCGCCCGGGGCGCCGACGTCGGGTTCGCGCTCGACGGCGACGCCGACCGGCTGATCGCGATCGACGCGAACGGCGAGGTGGTCGACGGGGATCACGTCCTGGGCATCCTCGCGCTCGATCGGCTCGGTCGCGGCGCCCTGCCGGGCGGCGGTCGTCGTCTCGGTCCTCTCGAACGGGGGGCTGCAGTCGGTCGTCGAGGCGGCCGGCGGCCAGGTCGTCCGCACGCCGGTCGGCGACAAGTACATCCTCGAGGGCATGCAGGTCTCGGGCGCCCGGCTGGGCGGCGAGAAGAGCGGCCACGTCATCGACCTCGACCACACCACCACCGGCGACGGCATCGTGACCGCGATGGAGGTCCTGCGGGTGATGGCCTCGAGCGGACGCGGCCTGGCCGCGCTCGCCGCCGACATCCCGATGCTGCCCCAGCAACAGCGCGCCGTGGAGGCGCGTCACAAGGACCAGTGGGAGGCGGACCGGATCCTCCAGGCGGCCATCGCCGAGGCATCGGGCCGGCTCGGCCCGACCGGTCGGGTCATCGTCCGGCCGTCCGGCACGGAGCCCGCGTTGCGGGTCATGGTCGAGGGCCCGGACGCGGATCTCGTGACCGAACTGGCCGACTCGCTCGCGAGGGTCGCGGGAGAGCGACTAAACTAGCTTCGGTGCCCACCCATCGGAGTACCGATGCCGATCCGCCCGACGCGGCGCCGGCGAACGGAGGATCTGACGGCATGTGCGGCATCGTCGGCTACACCGGTCCGCGGGAGGCGGGCCCGCTCCTCATCGAGGGGCTCAAGCGGCTCGAGTACCGCGGCTACGACTCGGCCGGGATCGCCCTGGTCGACGACGCGGGCGACCTCTTCGTCGAGAAGCGGGCCGGCAAGCTCGCCAACCTCCAGACGGCCATCGCCGACCGGACGCCGCACGCCGCGATCGGCCTCGCCCACACGCGCTGGGCGACCCACGGCCGCCCGAACGACCTCAACGCCCATCCCCACCAGGACTGCACGGGCGCGATCACGGTCATCCACAACGGCATCATCGAGAACTTCCGCGAGCTCCGCGACGGCCTCGAGGCGCGGGGCCACCTGCTGACCTCGGAGACCGACACCGAGGCGATCGCCCATCTGATCGAGGAGGCCTACGAAGGCGACCTCGCCGATGCGGTCCGCGCGGCGCTGCGTCGGATGGACGGGGCCTACGCGATCGTCGTGATGCATCGCGGCGAGGGCGACCGGCTCGTCGGCGCCCGCCAGGACGTGCCGCTCGTCGTCGGGCTGGCAGACGGCGAGAGCTTCCTCGCGTCGGACGTCGGGGCGATCCTGGTCCACACCGACCAGATCGTCTTCCTCGAGGAGGGCGACGTCGCCGACCTGCGGCCTTGGGGCGTGACGATCACGAACGTCGCGGGCGAGCCGATCGAGCGGCCCGTCACGACCATCGACTGGTCGCCCGAGGCGGCCGAGAAGGGCGGCTACGAGCACTTCATGCTCAAGGAGATCCACGAGCAGCCCGAGGCCCTCGCCCAGTCGCTCACCGGCCGCGTCCACCGGGACGGGCACATCGTCGTCGAGGAGCTCGACGGGCTGGCCGACACGCTCCGGACGATCGAGCGGGTCGAGCTCGTCGCGTGCGGCAGCGCGTACTTCGCGTCGCTGGTCGGCGCCGCGGCGATCCAGGCATGGACCGGCCTGCCGGCCCGTGCGACCGCCGGCTCGGAGTTCCGGTACGGCCCGCCGCCCCTGGACGGGCGGACGCTGGTCATCGCGGTCACGCAGTCGGGCGAGACCGCCGACACGATCGCCCCGGTCCGCCTCGCCCGCGAGCGCGGCTGCCCGGTCGTGGCGGTCACGAACACCGTGGGCTCGGCCATCACCCGCGACGCGGACGCGGTCCTGTTCCTGCAGGCCGGCCCGGAGATCGCGGTGGCGGCGTCGAAGACATTCGTCACGCAGGTCACGACCCTGGTCGTGCTGGCCGCGGCGATCGCCCGTGCACGCGGGACGCTCGACGAAGCAGACGAGCTGGCATTGGGCGCGGCCCTCCGAGCGTTGCCCGCCGCCGCCGCCCGGGCGATCGAGGCGGCCTCGGCCATCGCGCCCGTCCTGGCCCGGCGGTACGTGAACTCGCGCGGGTTCATGTTCGTCGGCCGCGGCTTCGGCCTGCCGGCGGCCCTCGAGGGCGCGCTCAAGCTCAAGGAGATCAGCTACGTCCACGCCGAGGGCTATGCGGCTGGCGAGCTGAAGCACGGCCCGATCTCGCTGCTCGACGCCGAGTGCCCGCTCGTCGCGGTCGTCACCCGCTCGCCGGTCTACGACAAGGTCATCAGCAACGTGATGGAGGGCCGCGCCCGCGACGCCCGGGTCATCGCGGTCGCGACCGAGGGCGACGTCCAGATCGAACGGTTCGCCGACGACGTCTGCTGGGTCCCGGACACCCACGAGGCCCTCTCGCCGATCCTCGCGGTCATCCCGCTCCAGCTGTTCGCCTACCACATGGCGGTCGCGCGCGGCACCGACGTCGACCAGCCGCGCAACCTGGCCAAGTCGGTGACGGTCGAGTAGCGCGATGGCGGCCGGCGATCCGACCGACCCGCAGCCGCCGCCGTTCGCGGGGGTCCCGTCGGGCACGACCGAGCTCGGCATCGACATCATCAAGGTCGACCGCATCCGGGCCACGCTGGCGAAGTTCGGGCCCCGGTTCTCGGGCCGCGTCCTGACCCCGGCCGAGCAGCGGTACGTGCGCGACCGGCCCGAGACGTTCGCCGGGCGCTGGGCCGCCAAGGAGGCCGTATCGAAGGTCCTGGGTCTCGGCGTCCGCGGCATCGGCTGGCGTGACATCGAGGTCGTGCGACTGCCGACGGGCCAGCCTCGATCAAGCTCCACGGCCGGGCGGCGGCCCGCGCGGACCAGCTCGGGATGGGCCGGATCGCGGTCTCGATCACGCACGAATCCGACTATGCGGTCGCGATCGCCTTCGGCATCCGCACGGCAGGCGGCACGGTACGTCTTCCCGCCGGACATCGAGGACCGCCTCGATGACCGCGAGCGCCGGATCCTGGCCCGGATCGAGCGGCTGCGCGACCTCGCCGATTCGTCCGGCGCCGGGGCGCTCGCCTCCGACGCCCCGCGGCCGGCGGACGAGGTCGTGGTGGCCGCCGGTCGGACGACCATGTCGGACGACGTGGAGCCGGCCGGTGACTGAGCGCGGGCCGGTGGGCTTCGGCCGGCGACCGGCCGACACGGCCGCGGGCGAGGCCGGCAAGCCACCCGTGCCCGAGGGCGCTGTCCGGCTCGACGACGATGCCGCCGGGGCGCTGCTGCCCGAGCGTCCGATCCGCGGGCACAAGGGCTCGTTCGGCAAGCTCCTCGTGGTCGCCGGATCGCTCGACTACGCGGGGGCCGCGCTGCTCGTGTGCCGCGCGGGTGGCCGCACGGGCGCGGGGCTCGTGACGCTGGCCGTCCCCGAGTCGCTGCAGCCGCTGTTCGCGGCGAAGGTCGTCGAGGCCACGACCATGGCGTTGCCGGAGGACGACGTCGAGGAGATCGATGCCGAGGGCGCGCTGGCGCGGATCCTCGACCACGAACACGACGCGATGGTCGTCGGACCGGGCCTGCGCCCCGGGCTGTCAACGGTCGAGCTGGTCCGCGAGCTCATCGCCGCGGGCGATGCCGAAGGGCCGCCGGTCCTCCTCGACGCCGAGGCGCTCCGGTCGCTCGCGACGATGGATGCGTGGTGGACGACGATGACCCGACCGGGCGTCCTGACCCCGCACGCCGGGGAGTTCGCGCGACTGCGGGCCGGCATGGGCGTCGACCCAGCGACCGACGGCGACCTCGTGGCCGACGATGCCGCGCGCGTGGTGGCCGCGCGGACCGCCGCGACGACGTGGGGCCAGGTCGTCGTCCTCAAGGGAGCGGCCACGGTCGTCGCGGCGCCCGACGGCTCGGTCGCGATCGCCCCGTTCGAGAACCCGGCCCTCGCGACGGGCGGCACCGGCGACGTGCTCGCGGGTGCGATCGGGGCGTTGCTCGCGCAGGGCCTCGACCCGTTCGCGGCCGCACGGCTGGGCGTCTACCTCCACGGTCTGGCGGGCGACGGGGCGCGCGAGCGCTTCGGCGACGCCGGCGTGCTCGCGTCGGACCTGCCCGAAGGGCTCGCACTCGCCCGCAAGCGTCTCGCGGCCGCCGCGGAGCGCCGGCGCGCCCGCGGGCGCCTGGGGTTCGTGGCACGGACCGGCGAGCCGGCCGCGGCCGACGAGGCGACCGGGAAACCGGCCGGCGCCCCGGGCCCGGCGTCCCGGACCCCGGACCCGGCCTGAGCCGGCGCCCGAGCCGAGGGATGGCCCGCACCGGACCCAGCGATCCCGTGGACGAGCGACTGGCGGCCGCCGGCCTGCCGCCGCTGCCGCGGACCGCGTGGCTCGAGATCGACCTCGACGCGCTCACGTCAACCTCGCGCTCGTCCGCGCCGCCGCCGGGCCCGGCGTCGCCGTCCGCCCGGTCGTGAAGGCCGATGCCTATGGCCACGGGGCGCTGCCGGTCGCCCGGGCCCTGGTGGAGGCGGGCGTCGACGGCCTGTGCGTCGCGACACTGGACGAGGCGCTCGCGCTGCGAGCCGGCCGGATCCGGGCCCCCGTCCTCGTCCTGTACCCGATCCCGCCGGCGCCTGGGCGCCCGACGCGGCGCGTCGCGGCATCGCGGATCGCGGCCGGGGACCCGGCCTGCTGGCCGCGACGCTCGGCGGCTCTCCGGACCGGGCGCCGGCAAGGCTCGCGCCGCCTCGCGGATCGAGCTCGAGGTCGAGACGGGCCTCGGACGCGGCGGGTTCGGCCCGGCGAGCGATCGTCGCGGCGGCCGCGGCCATCCGCGCGAGCGGCGACGTCGTCGTCGGCCGGCCTCTGGACGCACCTGCAGGCGCCCGAGGACATCGAGCGAACGGACGCGCCAGCTCGGCCGGTTCGAGGACGCGCCGCGGCGCTGCGCGGCGGCCGGGATCCGCGCTGCCGGCCCGCCATGCGCGCGCGAGCGGCGGCGCTCCTGACCGGGCGACGTCTGGCCGCCTACGACGGCGTCCGCCCGGGCCTCGCCATCTACGGCCTGGCGCCCGACGAGATCCGCCCGGACGCGCCGCCCGGTGCCGCCGGCAGCCGACCTGCGGCCCGTGCTGTCCCTCCATGCCCGGCCGGTCCGGGTCGCGGACCTGCCGGCGGGGTGGGGCATCAGCTACGGCCCGACGTTCGCGACCGACGCGGCCCAGCCGGATCGCGACGCTGCCGCTCGGGTACGGCGACGGCTGGCCGCGCTCGCTCTCGAACCGGGCCGAGCGCGCTGGTCCGCGGCGCACGCGTGCCGCTCGTCGGCAACGTCGCGATGGACGCGGTGATGGTCGACGTGACCGACGTGCCCGGGCCGCCGGTCGGCGCTCGGCGACGAATTCACGCTCATCGGCACGCCAGGGCGACGAGCGGATCACGGTCGCGGAGTTGGCGCAGGCGCGCACCACGAACTCGTGGGAGGTGGTCACCGTCGATGCTCCGCGCGATTACCCCGGGTGTACTATGCGCGCCCGGACCAGTCGGTCTGCGCACGCTCGACCGAGTGGAGATCTGACTTGGCGCGCATCGAACTCTGGAACGGCGACATCTGCGACCTCGAGGTCGACGCCATCGTCAACGCGGCGAACCTCTCGCTCTGGATGTCGACTGGCGTCGGCGGCGCGCTCAAGCGCGCCGGCGGCGACGCGATCGAGTTCGCGGCGGTCCGCCAGGCGCCTGTCCCGCTCGGCGAGGCGATCGTCACGACCGCCGGGTCCCTCGCGGCCCGCGCGGTCATCCACGCCGTGTCGCTCGATCGCGAGCGGCGCACCAGCGGCGCGGCCATCGCGGCGGCCGTCCGCTCGGCGATGGCCCGTGCCCGCGAGATCGGCGCCACGAGCATCGCCTTCCCGGCGCTCGGCACGGGCGTCGGCGGGTTCCCGCTCGACGAGGCCGCGCGGATCACCGTCCAGGCGGTGCGCGAGAACTGCCGTGCGTGTCCTACCATCGACCATGTGATCTTCGCGTTGCGCGGGAAGGCGGCCTACGAGGCGTTCGCCGCGGCCATGGCGATGCCCCAGGCCCCGATCGGCCACGGCGCCGAGGCCATCGGAGGACGTGTGACCACGCCGCTCGAGCCCACCGAGGAGCAGCGCGACGAGCTCGTCGAGCAGGTCGCCCGCGAGATCCAGCTGCGCGGCCTGACCGGCCCGGCCGTCCATTTCCTCGAGGCCAGCCGGCCGTACCGCGCCGCTCGGCGCGAACGCGATGCTCTTCTTCGATCCGGTGCTGCGCGGCCTGTTCGGCGGCGAGCTCTCCTCGGCGACCGAGATCATGGCCGACGACGCCGGCATCGAGCTGCTGATCGCCCGGCTCGAGGAGTACGACGACGAGGCGACCTGGGACGCGTGACCACGGCCCGGCAGGCGCCGGGTAGCATGGCCCGATGACGAGCGACCCGCGCGCGTTCCTCGCCATCGATCGAGGCGCGGCGACCACCGGCGCGGCCCTGGTCGGCCGCATCGACCACGCCTGGCGCCTCCTCGGCTCCGTGGCGCTCCCGGCCCGGTCCCACCCCGATGCCGCTGCGCATCTGCTCCTGGCCCGGCGTGGCCGATGCCGACCCCGAGCTCGCGGCGCACCTGCGCGTCGATCCCGACCGCCCCGACCTGCTGCCCGAGGTCTCGGTGACCTCGACGCCGGCCCGACGCCTGGCCGTCGTGGCCGCCTCGGAACGGGCGCTCGCGCCGCTCGTCGCGGCCGCGGCCCGGAGCGGGTGGCGGACGGTGGCGGCCAGCGCCGAGACGACCGACCCGCTCGCGATGTCCCGGATGCTGCTCGACGGCGGCTCCGACGGGATCCTGGCGGGCGCGGGCGACCCGGCCGGGGCCGACGAGCGCGGGGCGCTGGCCGAGCTGACCGCCCTCGTCGCCGCCGCGGCCACCCGGCGGCCGGAGCGCCTCGTCGATCCTGGCCGGCGCGATGACCGAGGGCGCGGCCGCGTTCGGCGACATGAACGCCCGGGGCGGCGAGACGCTGCTCGCCCCTGCGGCCCGCCCGGGCGCCGCGGGGGCGCCCCTGCGCGACCTGCTGTCCGCCCTGGCGCTGCCCGTCGACGACGCCCGCCGCGTGCTCGGCGCGGCCACGCTGACGCTCGCTGACGTGCTCGATCGCCGCATAGAGCTCATCGAGATCGGCTACGACGGCGGCCTCCGGGCCAAGGCGTATCCCGCCGGCCCATCGGACCCTGCCGGTGTCGACGTCGCGATCGTGCCGGACGCCGGCCTCGCCCCGGCCGACCCCGACGACGCGACCGTCGACCGCGTGCTCGGCTGGATGACGGTCGCCTCGGATCGGCACCGCCTGCGCGACCGCCTCCGCGAGCTGCGGATCGCCCCGTGGGCCGACTCGACGGCCGACGGGGTCGCGCTGCGCATGGCGGCCGCCCGTGCGGCCCTGGCACGGCTGATCGAGGCGACGCCGGAGGCCGCCGGCGAACCTGCCCCTGACCTCATCGTCGCGGCGGGCGGCGTCTGGTCGATCGTGCCGCCGCCAGCGGTCGCGCTCGCCATCGCCGACGTCCTGCGTCGGCCCGGCGCGAGCGGCTACGCCCTGGACCACGCCCGGCTGCTCGGCCCGCTGGGCTCCATCCCCGATCCGGACGAGCGGCGGGCGGTCATCGCCGACCTGGCCGACGACCTGCTGGCGCCGCTCGGCAGCGTCGTGACACCGGCCGGCCTCAAGACCGGGCGGAGTGCCGGCAGCCTCGTCGTCCACGACCGGCCGCGGGTGGCCGGCAGCCCGACGCCGCGGAGTCGCAGCCCGATCGACCTGATGCCCGGCGGCCTCGCGATGGTGGCCCTGCCGCCCGGGCGCGTCGGCGACCGCGGAGTTCCGCTTCAGGGACAGCGTCCGCCTCGGCGGCCGCGGCCGCCACTTCGCGGTCGACGTCTCGGGCGGGCTGGCCGGACTGCTCGTCGACCTGCGCGACGTGCCGCTGCGCCTGCCCGATCGCGCCGACCGGCGTCGGGAGCTTCTCGATTCGTGGCAGGTCACCGCCGCCGCGGGCGCGCCCGATGGGTAACGGCTGGCACCCGGGCGAGGCCCTCGGCGATCCTGAGGGTCCCGCTCCCGAGGCCGGGCCCGCGACGGATCTCGAGCTCGTGCCGTTGCGACGCCTGATCGAATCGCCCGTCGACGCGGTCTTCGCCCTCTCGCCGGGCGACCGCGCGATCGTCGAGGCGGGGGCGTCGGTCGTCGTCGGGCGCCCCGATCGCCGAGCGCCTGCGCGACCCGCGGCTCGAGGACAAGGTGGTCACCGAGCCGGTCGAGCCGCGCCCGGGCGACCGCTGGCACGCGATCGGCCGGGTCGTCGGCGCCGGCGGGACCGGCCCGGGCCGCGCGCACGGCGGCGAGTACCTCTTCCCCTGGCGCACGCGATGGCGCGTCGCCACCGGCGACATCGTCGATCCGCTCGAGACGCCGGTCGCCGGCATCGTCCGCGACGTGCGCCCGGGCACCGCGATCACGATGCGGGCCGCCGGCCGCGGGATCCGCGGCATCGTCGTCCTGGGTGGCCCGACCCGCGGCCGGCTCAGCCTCACGACGAAGCCGGACGGCGGCCTGCGTCCCGGCGGCCTCGACGTCGGCATGGCGGGCTCGATCCTTGTGGTCGATGCCCGGGTCGATGCCGAGACGCTGACGCGGGCCCGGGCGATGGGCGTGCGGGGCATCGTCGTGCCGGGGCTCGCGAGCAAGGAGCGGCGCGATTTCCTCGCGTCCGAGGCGCGCCAGCGGGCCGCCCTGCACCGCCTGCCGCCCTACGCGGTCCTGGTCATGGACGGCGCGACGCGGCGGCCGCTGGCCGGGCCGATCATGGCGCTCCTCGCGGCCATGGTCGGACGCGAGGCCGCGATCGTGGCCGACCCGCCGATGCTCGTGTTCGACGCTCCCGACCTCGTCGTGCCGGCGCCGCCGCCCGATCTCGTCCGGATCCGGGCCGGCGCGCTGAGCGGCCTCGAAGGCCGCTGGCTGGGCCCGGCCGGTCGGCGGCGGTTCGCGGGCGGGGTCGATCTCGAGGCCGGGCACGTGCGACTCGCCGACGGCAGCTCGGTCGCGGTCCCGCTCGGCGACCTCGAGCGCTTCGCCTGACCGTCCCCACGGCAGGACCATCGGCTCGCGCGACGCCACCGGCATTCGGCTACCCTCGCCCCGATGCCTGCCACGAGCCTCCTACGCCGACACGTCACGAGCCCCGATCCCGACGCCACGTCCGCGCTCGGGGCCTCGCTGGCCGCCGTCGCCCGGCCCGGTGACCTGCTGTGCCTGTGGGGCGACCTCGGGGCCGGCAAGACCCACTTGGCGAAGGCCTTCGGGGCCGGGCTGGGCGTGCGCGAGACGGTCACCTCGCCGAGCTTCGTGCTCATGTCCGAGTACGCGGGCCGGCTGCCGATGTTCCACGTCGACCTGTACCGCCTGGCCGACGCTGCCGACGTCCTGGCCGGCGGGCTGCTCGATGACGACCGGTGGGCCGGCGGCGTCACTCTCATCGAGTGGCCGGAACGCATGGGCGACGCGATCCCGCGCGGAACGCCTCGACGTCGTCATCGCGGGCTCCGGCGACGACCCGCGCGAGATCGAGCTGATCGCCCACGGCGAGCGCCACCAGCACTACCTGGAGGCCGTCCGGTGAGCGCCGCGACCGCGGGCGAGGTCGTCCTCGCCATCGACACCGCCACCACGCGGATCGCCATCGGGATCGGCACGCACGACGGGCGATGTGCTCGCGGTGACGAGCTGGCCGGCCGGCTACCGCCACGGCGAGACGCTCCTGCCGGCGCTCGAGCGGCTGCTCGCCGACCACGGGCATCGACCGGGGGCGGATCGCCGCGATCGTCGTCGGCACCGGGCCGGGCGCGTTCACCGGGCTGCGGGTGGGCATCGCGACCGCGAAGGGCCTCGCGCACGGGCTGGGCCGGCCGATCGTCGGGATCGCGACGGCGGCCGCCCTGCTGTCCGCCGCCACGCGCCTCGATGGGATCGCAGGCCGGGCACGGCGTCCTTCTGCTGCCCGCCGGGCCGTCGGACCGCATCCTCGTCCGCGAAGGGCGCGGCGCCGGCCCTGCTCCCGGCGGATCGGGAGCCCGAGCTCGACCCGGCGGACGTCCTGGTCGCGGTCGACCTCGATGGCCGAGCCCCGGCCGAGGCGCTCGCCCGTGGCGAGTCGGCGCGTGACGCGCTGGCCGCGGAGCTCCTGCGGCTCGGCGGCGCCCGGCTGGCCGCGGGCGACGTCGACGATCTCGCCCTGCTGGTGCCCGAGTACGTGACGCTGCCGCGCGGGGTCGCGGCGATGAGCGGGGAGGTGGCATGGTCGCACGACCCCCGCTGAGGCTCCGGATCGAGCCGATGCGGATCGAGGACCTCGTCGTCGTCCACGCCATCGAGCGGGCGAGCTTCGCCGCGCCGTGGCCGGCCAACGCCTACCGCAGCGAGCTCGAGACAAACCGGCTCGCCCACTACCTGGTCGTCCGGGTCGAGGACGAGATCGTCGGGCTACGGCGGCATGTGGCTGATGGTCGACGAGGCGCACATCACGACGTTCGCGATCCACCCGGCCTGGCGCCGCCAGCGGATCGGGGAGCGGCTCCTGCTCGCGTTCCTCGACCTCGCGATCGACCGGCGGGCGCGCGAGGCGACCCTCGAGGTCCGCCTCTCGAACCTGCCCGCGCGCCGCCTGTACGAGAAGTACGGCTTCAAGCCGGTCGGGCTCCGGCCGCGCTACTACAGCGACGACGGCGAGGACGCCCTGATCATGACGACCGAGGCGCTGACCGGGCCGATCATGCGCGAGCGGATCGAGCGCCTGCGCGCCGAGCTCGATGCCGCGCCGGCCCCGGTCCATCCCGACGACCGGGGCGATCACCAGGGTGCGGTCGAGATCCCGGGCGACCCGGACGACCCCGATGGCGGCGGGGCGTGAGTGGGTCGCTCGTGCTCGCCATCGAGTCGTCGTGCGATGAGACCGGCATCGCGCTGATCGAGGACGGGCGGACGATCCGCTCGAACGTCGTCGCCTCCCAGGTGGCGTTGCACGCCGCGTCGGGCGGGATCGTGCCGGAGGTGGCCGCGCGCGCCCACCTGCGCTGGATCGTCCCGGTCCTCGATGCGGCCTGGGCGGATGCCGGGGCGGCGTGGTCCGAGATCGACGCCGTGACCGTGACCTACGGTCCCGGGCTGGCCGGGTCGCTGCTCGTCGGCATCAACCTCGCGAAGGCGCTCGCGTGGGTCCACGAGAAGCCGCTGATCGGGGTCAACCACCTCGAGGGCCACGTGTACGCGGCCTGGCTCGCCGAGGGTCAGGAGCACGTCGAGCCCGTCTTCCCGCTCGTCACGCTCGTCGTCTCGGGCGGGCACACGTTCCTCGCCGAGATGACGCGGGCATCTCACCTACCGCGCGCTCGGCGCCACGGTCGACGACGCGGCGGGCGAGGCGTTCGACAAGGTCGGCCGCCTGCTCGGCCTCGGGTATCCGGGCGGCCCCGCGATCTCGAAGGCGGCCGAGGGCGCGACGCAGCGTGACCGCGTCTTCCCCCGGGCGTGGCTGGGCGATTCGTTCGACTTCAGCTTCTCCGGGCTCAAGACGGCCGCCCGGCGGGTGGTCACCGACGCGCGCGCGGAGGCCGGGATCGCCGACGACCCCGAGGCCGCGCTCCCGCCCGAGATCGTCGCAGAGCTGGCCTGGGGGTTCCAGGACGCCGTCGTGGACGTCCTCGTGACCAAGACGATCCGCGCGGCCCGCGCGAGCGGCGCCCGCTCGATCGTGCTGGGCGGCGGCGTCGCGGCGAACACGGCGTTGCGGGCGCGGCTGGCGGGCGAGGCCGACGAGCTCGGCATCCCGCTCATCGTGCCCCGGCCTGCCCTGTGCACGGACAATGGCGCGATGATCGGAGCGGCCGGCGCGCGTCGGTTCGCGGCGGGCGACCGGTCCGGCCTCGACCTCGACGCCCGCCCGTCGCTGCCGCTCGCGGCACGGGACGCCGAGCGGTGAGCGGCCAGGCCCGGCCTCGCCTCGACCCGGCCGAGGTGCGCGCCACGCTGCGGGCCGCCGGCCTGCGCGCCCGCCACGCGCTGTCGCAGAACTTCCTGGCCGACCCGGACGTGCTCGAGGCGATCCTCGCCGAGGCGGCGCCCGAGCCCGGCCGCCGCGTGCTCGAGATCGGGCCCGGCCTCGGACTCGTGACCGGCGGGCTCCTCGCGGCGGGGGCGGAGGTCACGGCCGTCGAGCTCGACAGCGGGCTCGCGGCGTTCCTGCGCGACCGGTTCGAAGGGCCGCTCGAGAGCGGGCAGCTGCGCCTTATCGAGGGCGACGCGCTCGACCAGGACCTTGTCCGGCTCGCCGAGCCGCCATACGACGTCGTCGCGAACCTGCCGTACCACATCACGAGCCCGATCCTGCACGCACTGCTGGGATCGCCCCCGCGGCCGGAGCGCTCGGTGCTCATGGTCCAGCGCGAGGTCGCGGAGCGGATCGCCGCGCCGCCCGGGAAGATGAGCTACCTCTCGGTGTTCGTGCAGTACCACGCCCGTGTCCGGATCGCGTTCACGGTCCGCCCCGAGGCGTTCGAGCCGGCACCGGCCGTCGAATCGGCGGTGATCGTCGTGGAGCCGTTCGACGCCGACGACCGCCTCGACCCCGACGCCGAGGACGAGCTCTGGCGGCTCGTCCAGGCGAGCTTCCGCGAGCGCCGCAAGATGCTCCACAACGTCCTCGCCCGCCAGCTGCCGTTCGATGCCGCCGAGGTGACCGCGGCCCTCGAGGCGGTCGGCATCGACCCCGAGCGGCGCCCGCAGACCCTCGCGGTGGGGGAGTGGCTGGCCCTGCGCGAGGCGCTCGGCCCGATCGGGGCCGATCGGCGCACCCGTCGCGAGACGTCGCGCTCGTGATGGCCGCGACGGACCCGTCCCGACGACTGACGCCCGTGCTCCGGCTCGCGCCGGCCAAGCTCAACCTGACGCTGGCCGTGGTCGGCCGGCGCCCGGACGGCTTCCACGAGCTGCACTCGGTCTTCGTGCCGCTCGGCTTGGCCGATCGGCTGAGCCTCGCCCACGCCGGCGGCCACGCCGACAGCCTTCACGTCGAGGGCTTCGATCCCGGCCCGCCGTCCGACAACGTCGTGTTCCGGGCGCTGGCCGCCGTCCGCGCTGCGGTCGGGGGCGGCTGGGCCGGTGGCCCGGGGCCCGCGCCCGCGCTTGCGGCCCGCCTCGAGAAGCGGATCCCGGTCGCGGCGGGGCTCGCCGGCGGGTCCTCGGATGCGGCCGCGACCCTAGATGCCGCGCTGGAGGCGTGGGGCGCCGAGCTCGATCCGGACGCGCGTCTGCGCGTCGCGGCCCAGCTTGGCTCGGACGTGCCGTTCTTCGGGGTCGGCGGCCCGGCCCTCGTCGAGGGACGCGGCGAGCGGGTCGCAGCGCTGCGCGGCCTGCGCGGGGCGCCGGGAGTCCTGCTCGTGACGCCAGCGGTCCCGATCTCGACGCACGAGGTCTTCGACGCGTTCGACGCGCTGCGGGGCGTCGGTGACGGCTCGGTCCGCATGTCGTCGGTCCATCTCGCGGAGGAGCTCCGTTCGGGGCTGTCGGCCGCGGACCTCCTCGCGCGGGCCGGCGTCCTCACCGTCGCCAACGACCTCCTGCCCGCGACGGCCGCGGTCCTGCCCGGGATCGTGACGTTCCGGCGTGCCCTCAACCGGCTTCTCGGGCGCCCACTCGGTCTGTCGGGCTCCGGTCCGACCCTCTGGGCGCTCTATGCTTCCGAGGCCGACGCGACCGCCGCGGCCGACCTGGTCCGGGCGAGCCTGCGCGACGGGACGCTCACGCCGCCAGGCGACGCCGCACCGTTCGTGACGGCCACCAGCATCGTCACCCAGCCAGACGAGGAGGAGCCGACGACATGACCCACCGAGCCGTCTCGACCACGGGCGCCCCGGCCGCGGTCGGTCCTTACAGCCAGGGCATCGTCGCCGACGGCCTGCTCTTCACCGCCGGCCAGGCGTCGCTCGACCCGCAGACGGGCGCGATCGTCGAGGGCGGCATCGGTCCCGAAACCGAGCGGGTGATGGCGAACCTGAGCGCGGTCCTCGACGCAGCCGGCGCCACCTGGGCCGATGTGGTCAAGACGACGATCTTCCTCATCGACATCGCGGACTTCGCGGCCGTCAACGAGATCTACGCACGGTTCCTTGCGGACCCACCGCCCGCTCGCTCGACGGTCGGCGTGGCCGCCCTGCCCAAGGGCGCCAGGGTCGAGATCGAGGCCATCGCACGCCTGCCGCGGTGACGTCCGCTCGGTTGACACTCCGAACGGGGCGCCCATACCATGCCGCCACCCATCCGATGACATCCGACCCACACGCGCCGGGACCACAGGGCGTCGCGACCGACCGACGTCGTCCGACCCGGGCCCCGCGGCGCCACTCCCTGTGAACCCCCCAGATACCGACGCGACCAGGGCGGTCGCCGTCGTGCTCGCGGCCGGGCTCGGCACGCGGATGCGCTCATCGCTCCCGAAGGTGCTCCACCCGCTCTGCGGGCGACCGATGCTCGCCTACGTCCTCGACGCCTGGGCGAGCACGGCTGACGGCCAGGCCGGGCGGCCGACGGTCGTGTACTCGGCGCCGGTGGCCGCGGTCACGACGGCCTTCGCCGACCGGGCCGATTTCGCCCTCCAGGCGGATCCGCGCGGGACCGGCGACGCGGTCCGGGCGGCCCTCGAGGCGGTCCCCGAGGTCGCGGAGATCGTCGTGGTGTACGGCGACGTGCCGCTCGTGACAGGGGCCGACATCGACGCCGTGCTCGAGGCCCGCCGCGAGGACGACGCGGCGATCGCGCTCGCGAGCGTCTTCGCCGCCGACCCCGCCCAGCTCGGCCGGGTCGTGCGTGGCGAGTTCGGGACGGTCGAGCGGATCGTCGAGGCCAAGGACGCCACGCCCGAGGAGCTCGAGACGAACGAGACGAACGCGGGCCTGTACGCGTTCGACGGGACCTGGCTGCGCCGGCGCATCGCCAGCCTCGAGCCGTCGGGCACGACCGGCGAGCTGTACCTGACCGACCTCGTCCGGCTCGCCCGCGAGGACGGCCGGATCGTGGCCGCGGTCGGCTTCGAGGACGACGGCCGATTCGACGGCATCAACGACCGCAATCAGCTCGCCGCCGCCGAGTGGAGCCTGCGCGTGCGCCTCAACGAGGCCCACATGCAGGCCGGCGTGACCATGCGCGACCCGTCCACGGTCTACCTCGACTGGTCGGTGGACCTCGCCCCCGACGTCACGCTCGAGCCGAACGTCATCCTGCGGGGCCGGACGACCATCGGGACCGGCAGCGTCATCGGCCCGGGCAGCGAGCTGATCGATGCCACCGTCGGGGAGCGGGCGACCGTGTGGGCCAGCGTCGTCGAGGCGTCGGTCATCGAGGACGACGCGACCGTCGGCCCGTTCAGCCACCTGCGCGCGGGCACGGTGGTCGGGCGTGGCGCGCAGGTCGGCAACTACGCCGAGCTCAAGAACACGCATCTCGGCGCGGGCTCGAAGCAGCATCACGCGAGCTACCTCGGCGACGCGGAGATCGGCGAAGGCGTCAACGTCGGGGCGGGCACGATCACCGCCAACTTCGACGGCACCAGCAAACAGCACACGACGGTCGGCGACGGGGCATTCCTCGGCGTCGACACGATGCTGATCGCGCCGGTCGAGGTGGGCGAGGGGGCCCGGACGGGGGCCGGCGCCGTCGTCACGCGCGACGTCCCGGCGGGCAAGCTCGCCGTCGGCATCCCGGCCCGCATCCGCGAGCCCCGGGCGAAGCCGAAAGCCGCCGATCCCGCCGCCGCACCACCCGATCCCACAGGCGATCGAACGCCCGATGCCGAGGCAGGCGGTCGAGCGTGAGCTTTCCGTTCGTCGAGCTCGTCGTCATCGTCTTCCTCACGATCCTCGAGGGCTTCTTCGTCGCGGCCGAGATCGCGCTCGTCTCGATCCGGCGCAGCCGCGTCGAGCAGCTGGTCGAGGAAGGCCGGCCCGGCGCCCGGCGCGTCAGCCGGCTGATCCACGATCCGGGCCGGTTCCTGGCGGTCTGCCAGCTGGGCCTCACGGTCATCGGCTTCTTCGCCTCGGCCTACGCGGCGGTCAGCCTCACGGACCAGCTCTCCAGCCTGCTCGAAGGCGCGGGCATGGACCGCGGCACGGCGCAGGGCCTGTCGCTGATCCTGGTGACGATCCTGCTCGCGCTGTTCACGATCGTCTTCGCCGAGCTCGTGCCCAAGACGCTCGCGCTCGCCAACGCCGAGCGGTTCGCGATCACCCTGTCGCTCCCGATCGA
Source organism: uncultured Chloroflexia bacterium (assembly GCA_963704775.1). Lineage (GTDB taxonomy): Bacteria > Chloroflexota > Limnocylindria > Limnocylindrales > CSP1-4 > SPCO01. Next base: position 40,946 of record CAVPHR010000003.1, read on the forward strand.
GTTCCTGGCCCGCGCGCTCGGACCGGTCATCGCCGTCCTCACCTGGATCACCAGCAAGATCACCGGGCTGTTCGGGGCGAACGTCACGAGCGAGCAGCAGATCACCGCCGAGGAGCTTCGGCTGATCGTCGAGCGTGGCGGCGAGCAGGGCATCCTCGAGGCCGAGGAGGAGCAGATGATCAACGCGGTCATCGAGCTCGGCAGCCAGCGCGTCCACGAGGTGATGGTGCCCCGCATCGCGATGGTGACCCTGCCGGCCACCTCGACCCTCGACGAGGCGATCGACACCGTCATCGAGGAGGGCCACAGCCGGATCCCGGTCTACGAGGACCGGATCGACGAGATCGTCGGCATCCTCTACGCCAAGGACCTGCTGCCGTTCCTGAAGGGCTCGGTCGAGGAGCGGCCGTCCGTCCGCTCGATCCTGCGGACGCCGGTCTTCGTGCCCGAGTCGATGACCGTCGACGACCTGCTGCACGAGCTCCAGCGGCGCAAGGTCCACCTCGCGATCGTGCTCGACGAGTACGGCGGCACGGCCGGCCTCGTGACGATCGAGGACCTGCTCGAGGAGATCGTCGGGGAGATCCAGGACGAGTACGACGAAGAGGAGCCGATGATCGTCCAGCTCAGTCGATGACGAGGCGCGGGTCGACGGGCGGGCATCGGTCGACGACCTCGAGGAGCTCTTCGACATCTCACTCGGGCTCGAGGACGAGGACGAGTACGACACGATCGGCGGGCTCATCTACCACCGCATCGGCGGCGTTCCGAAGCCCGGCGACCGGGTCGAGACGGACGGCCTGACCCTGACCGTCGAGACGACCAACGGCCGGCGCGTGGGCAAGGTCCTCGTGGTCCGCGAGCGGCGCGACTCCGACGACGACGAGTCCGACCGCTAGGTCGTCGATCTCGGCCGCCGGGGCCGGTCGCCGCGCCTTCTAGGCGCTGATGGCCGCCACGATGAGCCGCTCGAGGTGTTCGCGCGCGGCCGGCGAGACGACCCCCGCCGCATCGAGCTCGGCGAGCGCCTCGTCGCGGTACCGATGGGCCTCGTCGCGGGTGTGCTCGCGGGCGCCTGTCCGATCGAGGATCGCCACGATCTCGGCGACGTCCTCGGGCGTCGGGGCGGCCTGGGCGTAGAGCTCGGCGAGCCGCGCCCGGTCCTCGGGGCCGCCGGTCTCGTGCGCGTAGATCACCGGCAGCGTCTTCTTGCGATGGGCGATGTCCGAGGCTTCCTTGCCGGTCGAGCGTTCCGTGCCCCAGATCCCGAGCAGGTCGTCGTTGAGCTGGAACGCGAGGCCCAGCGCCCAGCCGAAGCCGCGGTACCGGGCGATGACCTCGTCGTCGTCGGTCGCGAGCAGGGCACCCGCCTCGATGGACGCCGAGATCAGGGCCGCGGTCTTGCGCCCGATCATGTCGAAGTAGGCGTCGACGCTCATGACCTCGTCCGACGCGCTGCTCGCGATGTCGAGGTACTGGCCCTCGCACAGGGCGAGGCACGTCTCGTCGAACAGGCGCATCAGGCGCAGGACCTTCGCGTCGGGGAAGCCGAGGTCGGTCAGGCGGTGGAGCGCGATGCGCGACAGGCTGAAGAGCGTGTCGCCGGTGTTGATCGCCTGGGGCACGCCGTGCACGGCCCAGAGCGTCGGGCGGTGACGGCGCTCGCGGTCGCCGTCCTCGATGTCGTCGTGGACGAGGCTGAAGTTGTGGCCGAGCTCGACGGCCGCGGCGCCCGGCAGGGCCCGACGGTGCTCGCCCGCGATCGAGTGGTAGGCGAGGAGGCCGAGGAGGGGCCGGATGCGCTTGCCGCCCGAGGAGCCCGACCCGTCGAGCGCGAGGTGGTAGCGGACCATCTCGTAGAGGCCGTGGGTCGAGGGGTCGCGATCGGCCACGAGGCGGACGATCTCCGCTTCCGTGTCGGCGATCAGCGCCGTGACGTCGATGTCGGTCGAGATCGTGGTCATCGTGGGACGAGTGTACACGAAACGTGTACCACGCAGGTAGCCTGTTGACTGGCGCAGGAACCGACGCCGGCGCGGGGGACGCGACCGCACCGGCGTCTACTTCGAGTACGCGCGTCGGCCCGAGCTGGATGACCCTCGCGTCATGAGGTGCGACGAAGCGGTGCGGCCGGCCACCGCCGGTGACGTGCCGGTGGTACCGTCGCATCGATGCCCGCCCCGCGCCGCTACACCACCGACGCCATCGTCCTGTCCCGTTTCGACCTCGGCGAGGCGGATCGCGTCCTGACGCTCATCACGCCCGGCAGCGGCAAGCTCAAGGCGATCGCGAAGGGCGTCCGCCGGCCGACGTCACGCCTCGGCGGCAGCCTGGAGCCGTTCGCGGAGCTGACGGTGGCGCTCGCCCGTGGCCGGACGTTCGACGTCGTCACCCAGGTCAGCGTCGGGCACGCGTGGCTGAACCTGCGCGATTCGCTCGAGAGTGCGGCGACCGCCTGGTACATCGCGGAGCTCGCCGACCGCTCGCTCGAGGAGCGCCACGCGGCCGAGCCCCTGTACCTGCTCCTGCGACGCGCCTACGAGCTGCTCGACGTCGGGATGGCGCCGGGCCGCGTCGCGCGCTGGTACGAGATGCACCTCCTCGACGAGCTCGGCGTGCGCCCGGAGGTGGACCGCTGCGTCGAGTGCGACCGCGTCCTCGAGTCGGCGGACCGGTTCCGCTGGGTGCCGCCGCTCGGCGGGGTGGTCTGCGACCGCTGTCCCGGGCCGCCACACGACCGGGCGGGTCTGACGCTCGATGCCCTGAAGTTGCTCAAGGCGTACCAGCGCCTCGACATCGAGGCGATCGCGGCCCTCCGACTGGCGGCGGGCGTCGAACGGGAGGTCGAGACCGCCCTGCGCGACTTCGTGCGCGACGCCCTCGAGCGCGATGCCCGGTCGCTGGCCTTCCTCGACGAGGTCCGCGCCGTCCCGCTCGCCCGCTGATGGCCACCGTCGAGCTCCGGGACATCGTCACCGACGCCGACCGGGAGGCGGCCCTCGCTCTGCGGCGCGGTGCCGGCCAGGATCGGTTCGTGGCGAGCGTCGAGAAGTCGTTCGCGGATGCCGTCGAGGACGCGCGCGCGATCCCGCGGATGTGGGCGGCCTACGACGGCGACCGCGCGGTCGGCTTCGTCATGATCAGCGACGGGATCCCCGAGGAGACCCTGGCCGGCGATCCTGAGCTGATCGGTCCGTACTACCTGTGGCGTCTCCTGATCGACGAGCGCGTCCAGCGGCAGGGCTATGGCACCGCCTGCCTCGACGCGGTCGTGGCGTACCTGCGGACCCGTCCCGGTGCGGACACGCTCTGGACCAGCTGCGGCCAGGAGCCCGGCACCCCGCAGCCGTTCTATGAGCGCTATGGCTTCGTCCCGACCGACCGCTTCGTCGAGGAGGAGCGCGTGATGCGTCTGGACCTCAAGGAGGCTCGATGAGCGCCCCAGTCCCATCGAACGACGCGGGCGCCCGCGCCCTCGGCCGACTGGCCATCGACACGGTCGGCTGGCTGACGTCCACCAACCCCGACGGCCAGCCGCAGAGCTCGCCGGTCTGGTTCCTGTGGGCGGACGGCGAGATCCTCGTCTACTCGCACAAACGCGCGCCCCGCAACGAGAACATCCGCGAACGGCCGCTGGTCTCGTTCAACCTCAACACCGACGTCAGCGGCGACGAGGTGGTCACGATGGAGGGCATCGCCCGGATCGACCCGGCCGGGCCCGACGCGTCGGCCAATCCCGCCTACCTGGCCAAGTATCTGCCGAACATCCAGGGCTACGGCTGGACGGCCGAGTCGTTCGAGGCCGACTACAACGTCGTCGTGCGGATCACGCCGACCCGCTGGCGCGTGGCCTGACGCGGCGATGACGACGCCAGTGCGTGCAGCCCGCACGGCGCTCCTCGTGGCGGCCGCGGGGGCCGCGACCGTCACCGGGGCCCGGGCGGGCGGCCGGGCCCTCGTCGGGCGGGCCGAGCGACGCCTCTGCCTGACCGTCGAGCCGCCGCCGTACGACGCGTCGGAGCGGGCCCGCGCGCTGCACCGCGGGCTGCTGGTGGCCGACCTCCACGCCGACTCCCTGCTGTGGGGCCGCGACCTGCTGCAGCGGTCCGGGCAGGGCCAGGTCGACGTGCCGCGCCTCATCGAGGGCAACGTCGCGCTCCAGGTCCTCGCCGCGAGCACGAAGTCGCCGCGCCACCTCAACATCGAGCGCAACGACGACCGCAGCGACGACGTCATCCTGCTCGCGCTCGCCGGGGGCTGGCCGCGGGCCACGTGGCGGAGCCTTCTCGCGCGGGCGCTGCACATGGCGCGAGCGGGCGGACGCCATGGCGCGCCGATCCGAGGGTCGGTTCACGCTGATCCGCTCGCGCGCCGACCTCGACGCGTACGTCGCGCGGCGGACCGACGAGCCGGCGATCACGGCGGGCCTGCTCGCGATCGAGGGCGCGCACGCGCTCGACGACGACCCGGCCAACGTCGAGGTCGTCGCCGACGCCGGCTTCCGGATGATGTCGCCGAGCCACTTCTTCGACAACGCGTTCGGCGGGTCCGCCCACGGCGTCGAGAAGGGCGGCCTGACCCGGGCGGGCCGCGAGATGATCCGCCGGATGGAGGCGCGCGGGATGGTGCTCGACCTCGCGCACGCCTCGGGGCCGACGATCGACGAGGTCGTGGCGATGTCGCGGCGGCCGGTCGTCGTCTCGCACACCGGCGTCCGCGGCACCTGCGACAACGCGCGCAACCTCTCCGACGAGCAGCTCCGCGGGGTCGCCGCGACGGGCGGGCTGGTCGGGATCGGGTTCTGGCCGACCGCCTGCGGCGGCGACGATGCCGCGTCGATCGCCCGCTCGATCCGCTACGCCATCGGGCGTCGCCGGGGCCGAGCACGTGGCGCTCGGCTCCGACTTCGACGGCGCGGTCCCGGTGCCGTTCGACGCGAGCGGGATGGTGCGGCTCACCGATGCGCTGCTGGACGCGGGCCTCGACGACGACCGATCGCGAAGGTCATGGGCGGGAACGCGTTCCGCCTCCTCGCGGACACGCTGCCGGCAGCCTGAGCCGGACCCCCGGTCGAGGTCCGGTCAGACGAGCTCCGCGATCAGCGCCGCGGCACGCGCCGCGCCGTCCGAGGCGACCGGGCGATAGGCGATCGGCCGGTCGATCTCGTGGGCGATGGCCTCGGCGATCGCGTCCGGATCCGAGGTCGCGTAGTCCATCCGCCGGCCGCCGCCGTAGCGGTCGAGCCGGTGGGCGACGTGGCGGTTCTGCTCGAAGTGGTTGCGCGAGCGGGAAGTACAGGAACGGCCGGCGGCCCGGCCACGAGCTCCATCGTCGTCGTCAGGCCGCCCTGGACGACGGCGAGGTCCGCGGCCACGAGGTGCCGGTAGAGGTCCGGGCACGAAGGCGCGGACCTCGACGCCCGCGGGCGCGTCGAGCAGCGCCGGGTCGATCCGCGGCCCGGCCACGGCGATCATGCGCAGGCCGGGGACCCGTCGGGCGGCATCGGGATAGCTCGCGATGACCCGCCGGAGCAAGGCCTCGCCGACGCCGGAGCCGCCGACCGTGACGATGACCACGCGCTCGTCGTCGTGGTAGCCGAGCTCCCGGCGGAGCGCCTCGCGGCCCTCGATCAGCGGCGTCGGGTCGAACCCGGTCACGTAGCCGGAGAACGCGTAGTGCCGCTCGGTCCAGTCGCGGATGGCGGGCAGGCCGGGCCCGAAGTCGTCGGGCACGATGTCGTCGGGGTCGCCGACGAAGATCGCCCGGTCGCGGATCCGCGGGAAGCGCGCGACGTGCTCGATCATCTCGGCGTTGTAGTCGGCCGTCAGGAACGCCTCGCGCTCGCCGCCAGCGGGCATCGGCAGCCAGCCGACGAAGTCGGTCATCCAGGCGAAGGCCGTGCGCTTGAGCTCCGGGTTCTCGTGGAGGTAGTAGTCGACGTCCCACGCCTCGTCGCCGATGACGAGGTCGTACTCGCCGTGCTCGACGACGTCGTGGAAGACCATGAAGTTGGCGACGAGGATCTCGTCCATGCGCCGGATCGCCTGGAAGGCGTTGAGGTCGTGGCCGGCGGACTCGGAGGTGATGTGCGCCGACTCGCTCGCGAGCCAGGCGCTCACCGGGTGGATCCGCTCGCCGTGCGCCTCGAGGACGCTGGTCACCGGGTGCTGGGCGAGCCAGTCGATCTCGAGGTCGGGATGGAGCTTGCGCAGCTCGGCGGCGATGGCGACGTCGCGCTGGGCGTGGCCGAGCCCGATCGGCGAGGAGATGTAGAGGGCCCGTCGCGGGCGGGACAGCGCACGGGTCCAGGTCGTCTTCGAGGCGGTGGTCGAGGCGTTCATCGATCGATCCTCTCGTCTAATGACCGGACGAAGTCGCGGATCAGCAGGTTGGCGAGGACCGGGTGCCGGCCCGGGATCATGTGGTCGGCGCCTTCGACGATCACCAGCGGCGCGCCGGTGAGCTCCGCGAGTCGATGCGCCTTGGCGATCGGCTGGCAGTGATCGTCCGTGCCGTGGACGAGGAGCATCGGGCAGGTGACCTGGCGGCAGATCGCCTCGACCGCCTCGAGGTCCAGGGTGAAGGCCGCCTCGTGCTCCGCGAGCATGACGTCGACGGAGCCGTCGACCGCCCAACCGGCCGCATCGTCGATGAGCTTCGTCGAATGGGGCTCCGTGGCCATCTGCTCGAAGAAGAACCGCGCGAAACCCGGGTAGTCGCGGCGCCAGTAGTGCCGGTTGAACTTCGCCCAGCCCTCGTCGGTCGGCAGCTCGTCGTCGAACCTCACGTCCAGGTAGTGCTGATGCGTCCGACTCAGGCGCGGCACGCCGACGCGAACGCGACGATGCCCGCGACGCGCTCCGGGCGTTCGGCCGCGAGACGGATCGCCCGCCAGACGCCATCGACGCAGAGCCCGACGAGGACGGCACGCGCCGTCGCCGTGGCGTCCATCACCGCTTCGATGTCCTCGACGAACCGCTCGTCCGCGTACGCAGCAGGGTCGGTCGGCCGGTCCGAGCGGCCGTTGCCGCGCCCGTCGAACGTGACGACGCGGTAGGACCGGCTCAGGTAGGGGATCTGGGCCTTCCACTGCCGCGAGTGGACGATCGGCGCCGAGGGGAGGAGCACGAGCGTCGGCTCGCCCGCCCCGAAGACGTCGTACGCGAGGCGGACGCCGTCGGCGGACGTCGCGAACCCGGACGCGTCGGGCCGACGCGCGACGCCGGACTCCAGTCGCGTCGGACCGATCGGTCGGTGCGGTCGTCGATCACGTCCCGGTCCCCAGGCTCCGGACGAAGTCGCGGATCAGCAGGTTCACCTTCACCGGATCGCGACCGAGCGGCGCGTGGCCGGCGCCCTCGAGCATCACCAGCCGTGCCCCGAGGAGCTTGGCGAGTCGCCGTCCGACCTTGGGGCTGCTGATCAGGTCGCGGTCGCCGTGGATGACCAGGGTCGGGCACGTGACCCGGCGGATGACGCGCACGGGCGGGCGCCTCGTCCGTTCCCGCCCAGCCGTCCGGCGGGTCCATGTACGGGGCGTACTCAGCGGCGATGATGACCTCGGGGTCGGTCTCGAGCGCCCAGCCGACCATGTCCTCGATCGGCTTCGTGGAGTGCGGCTCGTTGAAGACCTGCTCGAAGAAGAACTCGGTGAACCCCGGCCAGTCCGCGCGCCAGTGGTTGGCGTTGTAGCGGTCCCAGCCCTCGTAGCGGTCCAGCTCGCGATCGAAATCGGGCCCGGGTCCGGCGCCGGCCGGGGCGTCGAGGCGATGCTGGCGCCGATCAGGATGGCGCCCAGCACGCGCTCCGGGTGGGTCGCGGCGACCTGGAGCGCATAGCCCGCGCCCATCGAGAGGCCGGCCACGACCGCCTGCTCCGTGCCGCTCGCGTCGAGCACGGCGATCGCGTCGCCGACGAAGGCCGAGCCAGCGTAGGCCGCCGTGTCGAGCGGCCGGTCGGAGCGGCCGTTGCCGCGACCGTCGAACGTGACCACCCGGAAGTGGCGGGCGAGGTCGTGGATCTGGCTCTTCCAGTGGCGCGAGTGGACGATCGACCACGTCGGCATCAGCAGGATCGTCGGCGAGCCGTCGCCGTAGCGCTCCCAGAAGACGCGGACCCGTCGCGCTCGACGAATCCGGTCGCGTCCGGGTAGCGGGCGCGCGTCTGCTCGTGCCGGGTCGCCGGCGTCGGCGAGCGTGGTCACGCCGGGCGCTCCTCGAGCATCCGGATCACCAGGCCGATCTTGCGCAGCGCCGAGCGGGCGGGGACGACCGAATCCGGCATCCCGAGCAGGATCAGCGCCTCGGCGCCCGAGGAACGGCATGCCCATCAGGGCCGCGACCTCGGCCGGCGTGAACGGCGCCGAGCCCGCCGAGCCGGTGCGCCTCGCGCTCGGCGACCTCGGCGAGCAGGCGGTACCAGCCCGTCAGGTCCTCGCGGACCGCGGCCGCGACCTCGGCGTCGGACCAGCCGGCGGCGATCATCTCCTGGAGGATCCGGACGTAGCCGGACTCGAGGTCCTCGTCGAGGAAGTCGCAGGCCCGCTCCCATTGCTCCCAGAGCGGCTCGGGCGCCGCGAACATCGCGCGCTGGCGCTCGAGGAGCCGGGCGTTCTCCGCCTCGAGCACCGCGAGGATGAGCTGCTGCTTGCTGCCGAAGTGGTAGTGGATCTGGCTGAGCGGGACGCCCGGCCGCCTCGGCGACGCGCCGGGTCGAGAGGTTCGCGTAGCCGTCGGCGAGCAGGCACGCGCGGGCGGCGGCGAGGATCGCCGCGCGGGTGTCGGCCGTCGCCTGATCCCGGCGCTCGGCGCGGGTCTGCGGTCGTGTCGCCGTGTCGTCCGCCACGCGTCGAGCATACGACCCAGCGCCTCACGCGGCGATCGCGTAGACGGCGGCCAGGATGAGCAGCGACGCCCAGCGGCCGGGTCAGGCGCCGTCCCCACGGCAGGTTCTTCTCGACCGCCGTCAGGCCGCCGAGCGCGAGCATCGCCGGTGAGGCTGCCGAGGCCGACCCCGAACATCACGAGCATCAGCGACCAGCAGCAGCCGACGCAGAACGCGCCGTGGGCGATGCCCATCGCGAGCGCCTCGAGCCGCTCGGACGTGCCGCGCCAGCGGTTCATGACGAACCCGAGCGGGCTGCGGCACTCATCGAGGCAGCGGTCGCGGAGCGGGCTGAACTGCCACAGGCCGGCGGCCAGCAGCGTCGCGCCGATGATCAGCTGGGGATGCTCGGCGAGCCAGGGCAGCGCGTCGACGGCGGCGTGGATGCCGCGATCGGCGACCCATGCGGCCGAGCCCGAACGCCCCCCAGACGACGAGGTAGCCGACGAGCAGCAGGCGCGACGAGCACGCCCGGCCGTCGCCGCCGGCCGACGAGCGCCCCGAAGGTGACGACCAGCGGCACGCTCGACGGCAGCATCATCGCGACGATCATCAGCATCCAGCCGAGCGAGAAGAGCGCCGCCTCGAGCGGCAGCGGGCCGCCGTCGCCGCCGTCGTGGTGGAGGTAGTGCCCGTACGGCGAGCCCTCCCAGAGCCACAGCGCGAGCCAGGCCGCGCACCGCGAGCGCGACGAGCGACCCGGCGAGGATCGCCCGGTCGCGTCGCGGGGCGCGGAGGTGGGCGGGGGCGAACATCGGTCAGCGCTCCGAGTCGCCGCCGCTCAGGCGGCGAAGCGGAAGTGGCCCTGCAGGGCGTTGTGGCCCTGCGAGGTCCACGCTCGGGATGCCGTGGCGGCTGCCGTCCGCGTGTACTGGCTCGCCTTGGCCGCGTAGACGGGCGAGCCCGGGATCGTGCTGAACACGGTCTCGGCGAGCGTCGTCGGCTTGCCGGTCGCGCCGACGAACGGCGCCATCTCGGCCTCGACGAGCGATCCGATCGTCAGCCGGCCCTTGCCGCCGTCGACGGTGAAGGCGATCGGGGCGCGCTCGACGGCGACGACCTCGCCGATCAGGCCGGCGAGGTCGGCGACGGCGCCGCCGAGCTGTCCGGTGAACAGCTGCGGAGCACGCCGCCTCCTGCTCGGCCGGTCGCGCGATCGTCGACGAACACGACGGCCTTCCACGACTTCGGGATGAGGATGTTCTTGGGGATGTGGGCCGAGACGGCCATCGTCAGCCCGCTGACGTCGACGCCCTCGATCGAGCCCTTCTCGATGCCCCAGGCGATCGTCGTGTCGCAGGTCTTGTAGTCGGGGTCCTCGCCGACCCAGCACGGGCACAGCACGTTGCAGGTGCAGACCTCCAGCAGCCGGCCCTCGATCTCGTACGCCATGGCTCCGGTCCCTCCTGCATGATCGCTCATTCGGTCGTTCGACCGAATCGGTCGGTCGACCGAATCTACATCAGGATGGTCCGATGTCAAGACCCTTTCTGGACCGGTCGGGCGGTTCGCTCTGGTAGCATCGGCGGGTCAGCATCCCGCGCGGCCCTGCCAAGGTCGCGTACCAGCGGAGACCCCCTCGTGACCTCCCCGACCGATCCCGACGACGTCGCGCCCGCCGTCGCGGACCTCGACACGATCGTCTCGCTCTCGAAGCGGCGCGGCTTCATCTTCCCGTCGTCCGAGATCTACGGCGGCATCAACGCGGTCTGGGACTACGGGCCCCTCGGCGTCGAGCTCAAGAACAACGTCAAGCGCGCCTGGTGGCGGGCGATGGTCCAGGAGCGCGACGACATCGTCGGGCTCGACGCCGGGATCCTCATGCACCCGCAGGTCTGGGTGACGTCCGGCCACGTCGGCTCGTTCAGCGACCCGCTGGTCGAGTGCGCGACCGACCACCGCCGCTTCCGGCTCGACGAGCTGCCCGGCGCCGAGCACCTGACGGCGACCGAGCTGCAGGACCCCGGCGATCGTCGAGCGGCTCGGGCTGCGCTGCCCGGACGACGGCGGCCCGCTGTCCGCGCCGCGCCGGTTCAACCTGATGTTCAAGACGTTCATGGGCCCGGTCGAGGAGGACGCGTCGGTCATCTACCTCCGCCCCGAGACGGCCCAGGGCTCGTACGTCAACTTCAAGAACGTCCAGCAGTCGTCGCGCAAGAAGCTGCCGTTCGGGATCGCCCAGATCGGCAAGTCGTTCCGCAACGAGATCAGCCCGGGCAACTTCGTCTTCCGGATGCGCGAGTTCGAGCAGATGGAGATGCAGTACTTCGTCCGCCCCGAGGCGGAGGCGGCCGCCGCGTTCGAGGAGTGGCTGCCCGCGGCGCCGCGCCTGGTACGAGCGCTACGGCGTCACGCCCGAGCGGCTGCGCCTGCGCGAGCACGCGCCCGACGAGCTCGCCCACTACGCGAAGAAGGCGATCGACGTCGAGTACCGCTTCCCGTTCGGCTGGAAGGAGCTCGAGGGCGTCCACAACCGCGGCGACTTCGACCTGTCGCGCCACTCCGAGGCGTCGGGCGAGAACCTCGAGTACTTCGACCAGGCGACCGACGAGCACGTCATCCCGTGGATCGTCGAGACGGCGGCCGGCGCCGACCGGGCGGCGTTCACGTTCCTCATCGACGCCTACCGCGAGGAGGAGGTCCGCGGCGAGACCCGGGTCGTCCTCGGCGCTCCACCCGGACCTCGCGCCGTACAAGGTCGCGGTCCTGCCGCTGCTCAAGAAGCGGCCCGAGATCGTCGAGCTGTGCCACCGCATCAAGGCCGACCTGAAGCGCCACACGATGGCCGTCTACGACGACACGGCCGCGATCGGCAAGCTCTACCGCCGCCAGGACGAGATCGGGACGCCGTGGTGCGTGACGGTCGACGTCGACTCGCTCGAGGACGGCGCGGTCACGGTCCGCGACCGCGACTCGATGACCCAGGAGCGGGTGCCGGTCGAGGGCGTGACGCGGCTCATCCTCGACCGGCTCGAGGCGGCCCACGCGGGGTAGGGCGGCGACCTCGGACGTCCGGACGACCGGCCGTCACGCCTCCTGGGGTTCCTTCGGCGGCGTCACGACCGTGAGCGGCAGCGGGACCGCGCCGCGCAATCGACTCGGGACGTCCTGACCGATCCAGCGCGAGAGACCGGCGGGGAGCGTCGAGAGGATGATCTCGTCGGCTTCGATGGTCCGCAGCGCGTCGCGCGCCGCCTGGACCGGATCGTGGTCGCCGATCTCCCCGGTCGCCTCGGCATGCCGTTCGCGGAGCCAGCCGAGGCTGGCGTCCAATCGCTCACGCGCGGATTCGAGGGCCTCGCCTTCCTCCCAGGTCAGTCTGTGGGAGACCGGCGTGGCCGGCACGACGACGTGGAAGCGTGCCTGCCCATCGGCGAGGCGCTCGCTGATCTCGTGCCGGAGCTCCTCGCCCGCGAGGGTCTGATTCGCGATGATGAGATACGTCCGCATGGCTGCGGGTCCTCGCGCTCGCCCACTAGCGTACAACCGCGACTCAAGGGCCCGGGTGCGCGGCGGCGCGCCAGATCGAGGCCGCGCCACGCCGGATAACCCCGGGAGGGTGATACCGGCGAGTGGGACGCCCGGCTACACTCCCGCGAACGGCGATGATCGGTGCGCTGCCCAATGCGCGCCGCTGGGTCGATCGTCGATGAGGGAGGCCGTTGTGGGCTGCATCAACCTTATCTTCGGAGCGATCCTGCCGAGGCTCGCCCTGCTCAGTGGCTGGTCCAACGACGGGGCGTACTGGAACGCCCTCTTCGGCTCGCAGATCTGGCTGGGCCTCGGGTTCATCTTCCTGCCGTGGACCACGCTCATCTACGGGCTCGTCGCCCCCAACGGCCTGACGTTCCTCAACATCATCTTCCTGCTGTTGGCGATCGGCGGGGACCTTGGCACCTGGGGGATGGGCTTCTTCGGCGGCCGCAAGGAGTACTCGAACTTCCGGAGCGCCTGAACCCGCCAGACCGGCACCGCCGGCCCTCGCCGACTACTGGTCGGCGTTCGCCTCGGCGGCATCGATGGCCGCGGCCAGGTCGGCCGCGGCCACGCCACGCGGCTCCTTGCCCTTGGGCCAGTACAGCTCCTTGTGGACCTGCTCCTCGGGATAGCCGCGGGCGAGCAGCGTCTCCTCGGCCGACAGGATCATGTCCGGGTTGCCGCAGATGTAGGCGATCGAATCGGCCGGCGTCAGACCGAGCTCGTCGAGCACCGGACCCAGGATCATCTCGACCCGGCCGGTCCGACCCATCCAATCGGCGTTCAGCGGGTCCGCCGGGCGTGAAACAGTGGGGATGTAGCGGACCGGGTAGCCGCCCGAGCCCTCCCAGTCCTCGAGGATCGTGCGGTAGCCGAGCTCGTGCGCGTACGAGACCCCGTTGAGGAAGACGACGTTGCGCGGTCGCCCGTCGACGAGGAGCTGCCGCATCATCGACACGAACGGGGCGTTGCCCGTTCCCGACGAGATGAAGATGTGGGTGCGCTCGTCGTTCTCGGCGAGCATGAACTTGCCCTTCGGGCCGATCATCCGCATCGGGTGGCCCACGGGCAGGTCCCAGAGCAACGGCGTGAACGTGCCGCCCTGGACCAGGCGCACGTAGAACTCGTAGCCGTCGGTCCCGATGACGGCCGGCGGCGAGGCGACCGAGTACGGCCGCTGCACGATCCGGCCGTCGACCATGACCCCGATCGTCATGTACTGGCCGGCCTCGAATGGCGTCGGCTCGCCGTCGAAGCGGACCCAGAAGTAGGCGAGTGACTCGGTCTCGTCCTCGCGGCGGACCAGTCGCGCGTTGTACTGGGGCGCCTCGCGCTCGATGACGCGGGGAGCGGCCGGGACAGCCGGGTCGGCCGACGCGGCCGGTGCGAGGCTGGCGGGTTCGGTCATGGGCGCGGCGGCCTCCATCGGTGGTTGCGGTCTGATGGTACCCGCCGCGCGGGCGGCCCCGTCCAGTGCCATCGGTCACGGATCGGGCATGCGCGCGACCATCTCGCAACCTGAGTCGGCGAGGTCGCGACGCTACAATCAACCGCTCACGACCGACCCTTCGCCACGGCCCTCGCGGCCGGCCGCGGACCCCGCCGAGGAGATCGCCCGATGACCGACACCGCCACGCCCGCCGGCCGAGCGGGTCCACCGCGCCGCCAAGCGCTACATCTACGCCTGGGGCGGGGGCAAGGCCGAGGGCGACGCCTCGATGCGCGACCTGCTCGGCGGCAAGGGCGCGGGCCTCGCCGAGATGACCAACGCGGGCCTGCCCGTCCCGCCCGGCTTCACGATCACGACCGAGGCCTGCAACGACTACTTCTCGGCGGGCGAGAAGCTCCCGGACGGCCTGTGGGACGACGTGCTCGAGGCGGTCAAGGAGGTCGAGACGCCGACCGGCAAGGGGTTCGGCAACGCCGCCGACCCGCTCCTTGTCAGCGTCCGCTCGGGGGCGAAGTTCTCGATGCCCGGGATGATGGACACGGTCCTCAACCTGGGCCTGAACGAGGAGACGCTCCACGGGCTGGTCGCCCTGACCGGCAACGAGCGCTTCGGCTGGGACGCCTACCGGCGGTTCATCCAGATGTTCGGCCGGATCGTGATGGACGTGAAGGGCGAGCGCTTCGACCACGCGCTCGAGGCGGCCAAGGCGCGCCCACGGCGCCGCGCAGGACACCGACCTCTCGCGCCGCCGACCTGCGCAGGCCCTCGCCGAGGAGTTCAAGGCGATCGTCCAGGCCGACACCGGCCGCGACTTCCCGAGCGACCCGTACGAGCAGCTCGACCTCGCCATCAAGGCCGTCTTCGCCAGCTGGTTCGGCAAGCGCGCCGTCGACTACCGCAACAACCAGAAGATCGCCCACGACCTGGGCACGGCGGTCAACGTCGTGACGATGGTCTTCGGCAACATGGGCGACGACTCGGGCACCGGCGTCGCGTTCACCCGCGACCCGAACACCGGCGAGAAGGTCCTGTTCGGCGAGTACCTGACCAACGCCCAGGGCGAGGACGTCGTGGCCGGCATCCGGACCGCGCCGAAGATCAGCCAGATGCAGACCGACATGCCCGCGGTCTACGCCGAGTTCCAGCGCATCGGCCAGCAGCTCGAGCGCCACTACCGCGACGTCCAGGACCTCGAGTTCACGATCGAGCGCGGCAAGCTGTACATGCTCCAGACGCGCTCGGCCAAGCGGACCGCGGCCGCGGCCGTCAAGATCGCCGCCGACCTCGTCGACGAGGGCGTCATCAGCCAAGGACGAGGCGCTCGATGCGCATCGAGCCCGCCCACGTCGACCAGCTCCTGCGCGACCAGTTCGACCCGGCGGCCCGGGCGAAGGCCACGCGCATCGCCAAGGGCCTCAACGCGTCGCCGGGCGCCGCCGTCGGGCGGGCCGTGTTCGATGCCGACACCGCCGTCGAGTGGGTCGGCAACGGCGAGCGGGTCGTGCTCGTCCGGATCGAGACCTCGCCCGACGACTTCCACGGGATGGCCGTGGCCCAGGGCATCCTGACCGCCCGCGGCGGCGCGACCATCCACGCCGCGGTCGTCGCCCGCCAGATCGGCAAGCCGTGCGTCGCCGGCTGCCACGAGCTCATCATCGACTACGGCGCGAAGACCGCGACCGCCAACGGCGTGACGTTCGCGGAGGGCGACTGGATCAGCCTCGACGGCTCGACCGGCGAGGTCTTCGTCGGCGCGCTGCCGACCGTCTCGGCCCGGTTCGAGGACCAGCCCGAGCTCCAGACGCATCCTGGGCTGGGCCGACGAGGTCCGCCGGATGCAGGTCTGGACCAACGCCGACAAGCCCGAGGAGGCCGCGCTGGCGCGGAGCTACGGCGCGCAGGGCATCGGCCTGTGCCGCACCGAGCACATGTTCCGCGAGGGCGAGCGGCTCGAGATCGTGCGCGGCGCGATCCTCGTCGCGAACGTCGCGACGCGGGCCAAGGCGAAGGCCGCCGCCGGCGAGACGCTGATCGCCGACGAGGCCGAGGCCGTCACCCGCTTCGATGCCGCGATGGCCAAGCTCGAGGTCCTCCAGCAGGGCGACTTCGAGGGCATCTTCCAGGCGATGGACGGCCTGCCGGTCGTCATCCGGCTCATCGACCCGCCGCTCCACGAGTTCCTGCCCGAACCTCGAGGAGCAGCTCGTCAAGGTCACCCGGGCCGAGGCGAACGGTGGCGCGTCCGAGGAGGACAAGGATCCTGCTGGCCACGATCAAGAGCCTGCACGAGCAGAACCCGATGCTCGGCCTGCGCGGCTGCCGGCTCGGGCTGATGATCCCGGACTTCGTGAAGGTCCAGACCCGGGCGATCCTCAACGCGCTCATCGCCGTCCAGCGCGGCAGGCGGCCATCCGAAGGCCAAGATCATGATCCCGCTCGTCGGCCACGTGAACGAGCTGACGGCGACCAAGGCGATCCTCGAGGCCGAGGCGAAGGCCGTCGAGGCGGCCGCCGGGGTCGAGCGTCGAGTACGTCTTCGGGACGATGATCGAGGTGCCCGCGCGGCGCCCTGACCGCCGACGAGATCGCGCAGCACGCCGAGTTCTTCAGCTTCGGCACCAACGACCTGACCCAGATGACGTTCGGCTACAGCCGCGACGACGCCGAGGGCGGCTTCCTCCTCAAGTACGTCGAGGACGGGATCCTGCCGGTCAACCCGTTCCAGACCCTCGACGACGCGGTCGCGGGGCTGATGAAGACCGCGGTCGACAAGGGCCGGGCGACGCGCCCGGACCTCGAGCTCGGGATCTGCGGCGAGCACGGCGGCGACCCCGAGTCGATCCCAAGTGCGAGCGGATCGGGCTCGACTACGTCTCGTGCTCGCCGTTCCGCGTCCCGGTCGCGCGGCTCGCGGCCGCGCAGGCCGTGCTGGCCGGGCCCGAACGCGACAAGTAGCGACGCGCGTCCGCCGCGCTGGGACCCTGACGACCGCGGGGCATCGGCGTCGGCGACGCCACGGCGCATCTCGCCGCGCTCGACGCGCTGCGCGCGGTCGCGGCCCAGGAAGGCTGGGTCGCCGAGGAGCCCGAGGCCCACCTCCTCCCACACCTCCGCGCCGCGGCCGAGGCCGGCGACTCCGCCTTGGCCATCGATGCGGCCTCGACCGATCCCGATGGCACGTTCGTCATCGAAGCGCGCTGGGTGGGGGACGCCGACGGCCGGTGCTCGCGATGTGCGGGTGGCGGCGATCGCGTTCATCGCCACAGTCGCTGAGACGACGACGGCCATCCACGAGCGCAACGACGCCGGCGCCGCCGTCTTCGAGGTCGTGACCGGCACCCTGCCCGGTGGGTCGTTCGCGACCCATGGCCACACGCTGCGCATGCGCGTCGCCGGGGCGCCAGGCGCCGGTCGCTAGGACCGCGGATGGCCGCCTCGAGCCCGGCGACGACCCCGCCCGCCGACCTGGCGCCACCTGAGGAGCCGCGCCTGCCGCATCGCGTCACGATCATCGGCGGCGGGTTCGCCGGCCTGTACGCGGCGCGCAACCTCGGCATCGACCCCGAGGTCCGGGTCACGCTCATCGACCGGCGCAACTTCCACCTGTTCCAGCCGATGCTCTACCAGGTCGCGACCGGCGCGCTGTCGCCCGGCGACATCGCCCAGCCGCTGCGCTCGATCCTGCGCAAGCAGCGCAACACGACGGTCATCCTCGGCGAGGCCGTCGGCATCGACGTCGAGAAGCGCCAGGTCCTGCTGTCGGACGGCGGCCCGGTCGACTACGACACGCTCATCGTCGCGACCGGCGCCCACCACACCTACTTCGACCACCCGGAGTGGGCGCCCCTCGCGCCGGGCCTCAAGACCATCGAGGACGCGACGCGAGATCCGCCGCCGGATCCTGATCGCGTTCGAGGCCGCCGAGCGCGAGGCCGACCCGGCACGGCGGGACGAGTGGATGACGTTCGTGATCGTCGGCGGCGGGCCGACCGGCGTCGAGCTCGCCGGCGCGCTCGGCGAGATCGCGCACGACACGCTCAAGCGCGACTTCCGGGCGATCCGTCCGGCCGACGCGAAGATCATCGCTGGTCGAGGCGATGGACCGCGTGCTGCCGCCGTACCCGCCCGGGCGGTCGGCATCGGCCAAGCGCCAGCTGGAGCGGCTCGGCGTCGAGGTCCGCACGAAGACCCGGGTCATCGACATCGACGACCGGAGCGTCCGCGTCGTCACGCCCGAGGGCAGCGAGGAGACGATCCCGACCCGGACCGTCCTCTGGGCCGCCGGCGTCCAGGCGTCGTCGTTCGCGCGGAAGGTGGCGACGGCGACCGGGGCCGAGACCGATCGAGCCGGGCGGGTCCTCGTCGAGCCCGACCTGACGGTCCCGGGCCACCCGGAGATCTTCGTCGTCGGCGACGCGGCCGTGCAGCCGTGGCACGAGGACCGGGCCGACGCCGGGCGTCGCCCAGGGCGGGATCCAGGGCGGGTCGTACGCGGCGAAGGTCATCCGCCGCCGGATCCTCGGCCGGCCGCACGAGCCGTTCCGCTACTCGAACCACGGCGACGTCGCGGTCATCGGGCGGCTGTCGGCGGTCACCGACATCCCGCTGGATGGGCCCGTTCGGCCAGCAGGGCGGCTTCACGGCCTGGCTGCTGTGGCTCGGCATCCACATCGCGTACCTGATCGGCTTCTCGAACCGGATCGTCGTCCTCATCCGCTGGGCGTGGACGTTCCTGACCCACGGCCGCGGCACGCGCCTGATCACGGGACGGACGCTGCTGCCGCCGATCGAGGAGCCCGAGCCGCCGGTGCTGGCGCCGATGGAGGAGCTCGACGGGACAGAGGAGGCGCGGCGAGCCGGACGTCGACGCGCGTTCGCGCCTAGGCGGGGTCGCCCCTCGGCAGCTCGATCAGGAACGTCGTCCCGCCCGGGTCGGTGCGCTCGACGCCGATCCGTCCGCCGTTCGCGGCCAGGAGCTCGCGGGCGATCGTGAGCCCGATGCCGCTCCCGCTCCGGCGGCCGGTCCGCGGGTCGACCGCGCGCGAGGGGTCTGCGCGGTAGAAGCGCTCGAAGATGTGCGGGACGTCGGCCGGCGCGATGCCCGGACCCTCGTCGGTCACCCGGATCGCGACGAGCGGCGCCGCCGGCGGTGCGTCGACGGCCACCGCCACGCGAGCGCCGTCCGGGCTGTGGGTCATCGCGTTCCCGACCACGTTGCGCAGGACCCGCGCGAGGTGTCCCGGGTCGATCACGACGATCGTCCCGACGGGCACGTTCGATTCGAGGCGCAGGCCACGTTCGCGGCGGAGGCCGTCGAGCTCGCGCTCGATCTCGTGGATCGCGGCCCCGAGATCGACCGCGGTCGGCTGGGCCTGGAGCGGCGCGGCCTCGGCGCTCGCGAGGTCGTTGAGCTCGGCGACCGTGCTGCCGAGCGCCGTCGCCGCGGAACGGGCCGCCTCGAGGTTCTCGCGGTCGGCCGGCACGACGCCGTCGACCATCGCCTGGATCTGCGAGACCAGGACGGTCGCGGGCGTCGCGAGGTCGTGGGCGATGTCGCTCGCGGCCCGGCGCCGGAGCATCTCGGAGCGCTCGAGGCGGTCGGCCATCGCGTTGAACGAATCGGCCAGGTCCGCCGACTCGCGGTCGTCGCCGCCGGTCGCTCGCGCCGTCGTCTCGCCGGCACCGAGCCGGCGCGCCGCGTCGGCCACGTCGCGCAGGGGCCGGGTCAGACGCGTCGCGACATAGGTCGAGGCAAGCGCGATGCCCAGCACGCTGAGCACGCCGCCCACCAGCAGCGTGACGTTGAACAGCGGCAGGAACCCGCGGTCGCCGACCTGCGCCGGCAGGTCGGCCTCGAGCGTGGCCAGCGTCTGCCCGTCGACGACGATCGGCGAGGTGTAGTGGGCGACCGCGCCGTCCGGCTGGCGCCCGAACGCCGTCAGCGTCGTGCCGTCGCTCGAGATCACCCGGACCTCGCCGCCGAGGTTGTTCGCGAGCCGCCGGACGATGGCGAGGACGCGGGCGGGCCGGTCCAGCCGGTCGGCGAGGTTGTCCGCCGCGTCATCGAGGCGCTGCTGCTGCTGGCCCGCGATGACGGTCTCGAAGCCGCCGCTGACGACCCGATTGACGACGACCCCGGCGACGAGCAGCACGCCGAGCACGATCGCGCCGAGGATGAGGCTCAGCCGCCACGCCAGCGGCGGCTTCGACGACGCCTCGGTCACGCGGGATCCCGGGTCGCGACCAGCCGGTAGCCGACCTGCGGGATCGTCTCGATGAGCCACGGCGCGGCCGGGTCGTCGCCGAGCTTGCGCCGCAGGTTCGCGACGTGGACGTCCACGACCCGATCGTAGACATCGTCGGGGCGCCGGGTGACGGCGTCGAGCAGTTGCTCGCGGGTGAGCACGCTGCCGGGGCGTCGGGCGAGAGCGCCAAGCAGGCCGGCCTCGCCCGGCGTGAGGCGACCGCTTGCCGCACGGTGGTGCCACCACCGCCAGCGCCGGGGGCCTCGGCGAGCGTGTACTGGCGGCTCACCGGGTCGACGACCAGGCGGCCGTCGGCGAGCGAGAGCAGGGCCTCGTCCGTCGCTCCGGCCTCACTGCCCCGACCGCTGCGCCGAAGGATGGCGGCCACGCGCGCGGTCAGCTCGTGCGGGTTGAACGGCTTGGCCAGGTAGTCGTCCGCGCCCATCCGAAGGCCGGCGATGCGCTCGGCGTCGCTGCGCTTGGCCGATGCGATCAGCACGGGGATGTCGCCGTGATCGCGGATGGCCTCGAGGACCGCCTCGCCGCCGAGTCCGGGCAGCATCAGGTCGAGCACGACGAGGTCAACGCCGTCCGCCTCGACCGCATCGATCGCGGCTCGGCCATCGCCGACGACCGTCACCGCGTGGCCGTCGCGCTCGAGATAGAGCCGCAGCAGCTCGCCGAGGCGAGGCTCGTCCTCGACGACCAGGATCCGCGCGTGCGCCGACATGCGTCGCATCCTAGCCGCGCCCATGTTCAGGAGTCGTGAAGACTGTCGCGCGGCCACACACGTTCTTCATGGCCCTCGGCGAATGTGCGGACATCGACGGGGTCACGTGGGCCGCGTCATCGAAGGGGGTCAACATCGATGCCGAATCTCAGGACCGCGGGTCTCGCGGGAGCAATGGTGATCAGCGCGCTCGTGGGGGGAACGCTGATCAGCGCCGTCGCCGCCTCGACCGCTCCGGCTGCGCCCGCTCGCGCCGGTCGTCGCCGCCGCACCGAGCGGATCGGCCGCGCGGGATGCGGGTGAGTACTGCGCGGACTTCCGGGCGGCGTTCGCCGCGAACCTCGGCGTCAGCGAGGCCGAGATGACCGCCGCGGCCCGAAAGGCCGCGATCTCGACCGTGGACAAGGCCGTCGCCGATGGCGACATGACGAAGGCCGCGGGCGACCGACTGAAGGCGCGGATCAGGCGGCGCCGGCCGACGGCTGCGCGCTGCTCGCCGGCCTGCGTGGCAAGGCCGCGAAGGCCGTCGCCGTGGTCAAGGACGGGGTCACCGCCGCGGCCGATGCGCTGAAGATGACGCCGGCGGAGTTGCGGGCCGATCTGCGGGCGGGCAAGTCGCTCAAGGACGTCGCCGCCGCCCAGAACGTGCCGTACGCGACCGTGAGCGCTGCGATCGTGGCGGCCGTCAAGGCCGACCTCGATGCCGCGGTCAAGGCCGGGACCCTCAAGCAGGCCCGCGCCGACCGGATCCTCGAGCGCCTCCAGGCGCGACTGGCCGACGGGCAGCTGCGCCGGGCCCGCCCGGCGGCGTCACCGACCGCGGGCGGCTGAGCGGGGCGCGGCGGGACCGGTCCGGTGCGCGCGCGGACCGGTCCCCGCCGGCTCCACTTCTCCGCCAAACGGTCATGGGAGGGGCGTTAGGCGCGGTCGTGGCGCCGTTCGACGTACTCAAGATGCATGACGATGCATGGGCCCCGAGTGGCGTCGACCCACGGGATGCATCACGATGCAGGCAACCGGGTCAGATCGCTCGCGAAGTGAGCCTAACGGTCACCACGACGCCGTTTTGGCGGAGTTCCGGCCGTGCAGGCCCCTCAGTCGAACGTGATGACCTGGCGCGTGTACTCGCCGCGGCGCATCGCTTCGAAGGCGTCCTCGAGATCGTCGAGCCCGATCCGCCGGTCGATCAGCCGGTCGATCGGCAGCCGGCCGTCGAGGTGCCACTGCGCGTACCGCGGGAAGTCCACCGCCGGGTCGGCGAACCCGTAGTTCGAGCCCAGGATCCGCCGGCTCTCGTCGACGAACGGATAGACGTCGAACGAGGCCCGTGCCCCGAGCGGGGTCATGCCGACCAGGACCGCCGTCCCGGCCGAGCGGCAGCGACGAAATGGCGAGCTCGACCGTCGAGGGCAGCCCGATCGCCTCGAAGGCGTAGTCCGGCCCGCCGTCGGTCAGGTCGCGCAGCGCGGCGAGCGTCTCGGCGTCGTCGGCGCCCGCCAGCAGGCCGTCCGTGGCGCCCACATCGAGCGCGGTCGCGAGCTTCGCGGCGACCCGGTCGACCGCCACGATCCGGGACGCGCCCGCGAGCGCGGCGCCCATGACGCACGACAGCCCGACCCCGCCGAGGCCGATGACCGCGACCGTCGAGCCGGCCTCGACCGCGGCCGTCTTGAGCGCGGCGCCCACCCCGGTCGAGACGCAGCACCCGATGAGCGCGGCGACTGCCGGATCGACACCGTCGGGGATCGGGATCGCGGCCGCCTCGGGGACGACGGTCGCCTCGGACATCGTCGCGATGCCGCAATAGGACAGGACCGCCTCGCCGGCCGTGCCCGCGCCGTCGCCCGGCCGGTGCAACGCCGTCTCGCCGTCAAGCAGGCGGTGCCGGAACGACGGGGAGTCGGGGCAGGCCCACGGCCGGCCCGCCCGGCACGCCCGGCATGTCCCGCACGGCACCAGCCACGACAACGCGACCGGCTGCCCGACGCGCAACGACACGCCCGGCCCGACCGCCTCGACGACGCCTGCGCCTTCGTGGCCCATCGCCATCGGCGTCGGGCGGGTCCACTCGCCGTCGCGAACGTGCAGGTCGGAATGGCAGACGCCCGAGGCCAGCAGGCGCACCCGGACCTCGCCGGCCCGCGGCTCGGCCAGCTCGAGCGACTGGATCACGGCGGCCTCGCCAGTCGCCTCGAGGACCGCCGCGCGGACGAGCGTGCTCACGTCTCGTTCTCTCGCCGGCGCTCGCACGAACCGGAGCGGCTCGTACGGCACGTACGCAGGCCACCAGGTCGCCGCATCGACGGCGGCCGATGCGCCATCGGGCGAGATGTCCGCGCCCGCCACGCCGGTCTCGATCGCCTCGCGGACGACGGCGGTCGCGATCTCGCGCGACACCGCCCGGAGGGACGAGATCGGCGGGTAGAGCGCGCCCGACGCGATCCGCTCGTCGGTGACGGCGGCGGCCAGCGTCCTGGCCGCCAGCAGGAACATGCGGTCGGTGATGGCCCGGGTCTCGGCCACGATCGCCCCGAGGCCGACGCCCGGGAAGATGAAGGCGTTGTTCGCCTGGCCGATCTCGTGGCGCACGCCGTCGAGCGTGACCGCCTCGAACGGCGACCCGGTCGCGACGATCGCCCGGCCCTGGCTCCAGGCGAGCACGTCGGCCGGCGTCGCCTCGGACGCGGATGTCGGGTTCGACAGCGGCAGCACGATCGGACGGTCGGCCGGTCCGACGCGTTCGGCCATCGCGTCGATGACGGCCTCGGTGAACGTGCCGGCCACCCCGGTCGCCCCGACCAGGATCGTCGGCCGGCGGTCGCGGACGACCTCGAGCAGCGTCGGCGTGGCCGGCGCCGTCCACCGCGGGCACCGCGAGCTCCCGTTTCGTGGCATCGAGGTCGGTCCGGCCCGCGTGGACCAGGCCCTGCGTGTCGACCAGCGCGATCGCCTCGTCGATGGCCGCCTCGGACAGCCCGGCCTCGCCCATCGCGGCCCGCAGCAGCCGGCCGATGCCGATCCCGGCGCCACCCGCCCCGACCACGACGATCCGGGCGTCGCCGAGCGTCCGGCCCGTCGCCCGCAGCCCGGACAGGACGCCCGCGAGGACCACCGCGGCCGTGCCCTGGATGTCGTCGTTGAAGGCCGGAACGCGGCCCTGGTAGCGGTCGAGCAGGCGCAGCGCATTGGCCTGCTTGAAGTCCTCGAACTGGATGACGCAGCCCGGCCAGACCTCCTCGACGCCGCTGACGAAGGCCTCGACGAGCGCGTCGTACTCGGCGCCCCGCAGGCGCGGCGCCCGATAGCCGAGGTAGAGCGGATCGGCGAGGAGCGCCGGGTTGTCGGTCCCGACGTCGAGCGAGACCGGCAGGGTCAGGGCCGGATGGATCCCGCACGCGGCCGTGTACACCGCGAGCTTGCCGGTCGGGATGGCCATGCCGCCCGCGCCCTGGTCGCCGAGCCCGAGGATCCGCTCGTTGTCGGTGACGACGATGAGCCGCACGTCCTCGAACGGACCCTGGCGCAGGAGGGTCGGGATCCGGTCGCGGTCGGCCGGGGTGATCCACGTGCCGCGGGTCCGCCGGATGATGTGGCTGAACTCCTGGCATGCCCGTCCGACCGTGGGCGTGTAGACGATCGGCAGGAACTCCTCGAGGTGATCGGTCAGCAGCCGGTAGAAGAGCGTCGCGTTGCGGTCCTGGAGCGCCGCGAGGCCGATGTACTGCTCCAGGGCGTCGGCCTTCACGCGGAGATGCTCGAGCTCGAGCTCGGTCTGCTCCTCGATCGTCAGCACGCGGTCGGGCAGCAGCCCGCGCAGGCCGAAGGTCTCCCGTTCGTCGGGCGGGAAGGCGAGTTCCTTGGTCAGCAGCCGACTGCCGAGCAGGGCCGGACCAGCCAGCCCGATCGCCGCGGGACGACCGGCGGCGATGTCGTCGTACGGGTCCGGCAGGCGGCGCATCCCCGCGAGGATACCGGTCGAACCGACCCGCCGCGGGGGCCTGCGCAACCACCGATCCGGCGCGACGGCCGCGGTGTAGCATCACGACGCGGGACGCGGACCGCCGCCCAGACACGCGTCGATCCGAGCCCCGAGCCTGAGCGTCGTCGGCGTCTTGCGCCGTCCGCTCGATCCGTCGGTCCTGAGGGGGATCGATGCACGGAGGGACGTCGACCGGTCGAGTCGGCGGAGTGGAGGGTTCGGTCATGCAGGGACGTCGTGGCTTCGCGGCCGTCATCGCCGCCGTGCTCCTCATCATCCAGGTCGCCGGGGTCGCGGCCGCCGCCGGCGCCGGCACGTCCAGTCCGGCCAGGAGCACCGCCGCGCCCATCGAGGGCAAGCTCCAGCGCGACCTCGCCGGCGGACGGGCGAAGAAGATCGTCGTCGAGTTCCGGGCCAAGGCGGACCTCAAGCCCGCTGCCAAGGTCAAGGACCGCGCCAAGCGCGGCCAGGCGGTCATCGACGCCCTCACGTCGACCGCCGGGACGTCCCAGCGGGCCGCCGCGGCCGTCGCCTCCAAGGCCCGCGGCGTCAACGCGACCACCTACTGGCTCACCAACGTGCTCGTCGTCGAAGGCGACTCCGCCACGCTCTCGAAGCTCGCGACGACCCTCGCCAAGGACCCCGCGGTCGCGCGGATCCGCGCCGAGCGCAGCTATCCGCTGGTCGAGCCGATCGACCCGAAGGTCGCGGTCCTCGCGGCCGCCGGCGAGCCCGAGTGGGGCGTCGCGAAGATCGGGGCCGACAAGGCCTGGGCCGACGGCATCCTTGGCCAGGGCGTCGTCGTCGCGACGATCGACACCGGCGTCGAATACACCCACCCCGCGCTCGTCGACCACTACCTCGGCAACAACGGTGACGGGACGTTCACGCACGACTACCACTGGTGGGATCCGTCGGGCACGTGCCCGGACCCGGAGCCCTGCGACAACGTGGCCCACGGCACGCACACGATGGGCACGATCCTCGGCGGCGACGGCCCCGGCCCCTTCACGCCCGACATCGGCGTGGCCCCGGGCGCCAAGTGGATCGCGGCCAAGGGCTGCGAGGTCATCGACTGCTCGGAGGAGTCGCTGCTGTCGTCCGGCCAGTGGGTCCTCGCCCCGACCGACCTCAACGGCGAGAACCCCGACCCGAGCCAGCGCCCCGACATCGTCAGCAACTCGTGGGGCGGCGGCCCCGGCGACCCGTTCTATCTCGAGACCGTCCAGGCCTGGCGCGCGGCCGGCATCATCCCGGTCTTCTCGTCGGGCAACCCCGGCCCGTTCTGCGGCGAGGGCGGGTCGCCCGGCGACTTCCTCGAGGCGTTCAGCGTCGGCGCGACCGACGACAACGACGTCATCGCCGACTTCTCCGGCCGCGGCCCGTCGGCCTACGGCAAGGTCAACCCCGACGTCTCGGCGCCAGGCGTCGATGTCGTCTCGAGCGTGCCCGGTGGCGGCTACGAGTCCTTCTCCGGCACGTCGATGGCGGCTCCGCACGTCGCGGGCACCCTCGCCCTGCTGCTGTCCGCGGACAACGCCCTGCGCGGCAACTTCGACGCGGCGACCGGCGCGATCCGCTCGACCGCCGTCGACCGTCTCGACGATTCGTGCGGCGGCGACCCCGACGGCGACCCGAACAACGTCTATGGCGACGGCCGCATCGACGCCGGGCGCCGCGGCCGACCTGGTGGCGACCGGCGGGACCCTGGCCGGCACGATCACCGACTCGGCGACGGGCGACCCGATCCCGGGCGCCCAGGTCACCGCCGACAACGGCACCCGCCCGTTCACCACCTCGACCGACGCGGACGGCAAGTACGCGATGCTCCTCGCGGCCGGCGACTACACCGTGAGCGCCGCGTCCTTCGGCTACTTCGGCTCGGTCGTCCCGAGCGTCGTCGTCGTCACCGACGAGACCACGACCCAGCACTTCGCCCTCGACCCGCTGCCGCGGTTCACCGTCAGCGGCACCGTGTCGTCGGCCGAGAACGGCTCGCCGATCCCGGACGTCACGGTCCGGGCGGTCGGCACGCCCGTCGATCCCGTCACCACGAACGGTGCGGGCCACTACAGCCTCGAGCTGCCGATCGGCACGTTCACGATCAGCGCCTCGGCCGACGGCTGCACCGAGACCGGCAGCGCCGAGATCACCTCGGCCGGCGACCCGGTGACCCAGGACTTCGCCCTGTTCCGCAAGCTCGACGACTTCGGGCACGCCTGCGCCCCGATCGGCCTTCGACTGGGTCGACGCCGACGGCCAGACCGCGCTCTTCGGCGACGAGATCGCCGGCCGCCTGCGCCTGCCGTTCACGTTCCCGTTCTACGGCGAGGAGTACACGCAGGTCTATCTCACCGAGAACGGCTACGTGAACTTCCTGGCCCCGGAGCCCGGCTTCTACATCCCGACCGGCATCCCGGCCGGCGGGGCGCCGAACGCGGCCATCTACGCCCTCTGGCAGGACCTCTACATCACCGATGTCGGGTCGATCGATTCGGGGACCGTCGGCACGGCCCCGAACCGGGCGTTCGTCATCGAGTACACCGACGTGCGCGTCCTCGGGGCGGCCGCGCTGCTCGACTTCGAGATCAAGCTCTGGGAGAACGGCACGATCGACCTGCTGTACGGCGGCAATCCGGCGAACCCGGGTGACGGCCGGACCGCGACCGTCGGGATCGAGGACGCGACCGGCACCGACGCCCTCCAGATCGGCTTCTTCGAGTCGATCCTCGAGTCCGAACCACGCCATCCGCATCACCACCGTCCCGACCGGCTTCATCACCGGCACCGTCACCGACGCCAACGACGGCCTGCCGATCGCGGGCGCAGAGATCCACGCGACACCGGGCGGCCGCCACACGACCACCAACGAGGACGGGCTCTACGAGCTCCGGCTCCTCGCCGGCACCTACCACGTCACCGCGACCGCCAACCTGTACGAGGACGGCAGCGCGACCGCGACCGTCACCGACGGCGTCGAGACGACCCGCGACTTCAGCCTCCGCGCGCCGACGGCCGCGGTGGACCCGACCGAGCTCACGGCGGACGTCGACTTCGGGAAGACGTCGACGCAGGCCGTCACCGTGTCCAACGGCGGCTCGCTGCCGCTCGACTGGGTCGCCCGCGAGCGCGACCAGGGCGTCATCCTGCCGCCCCTCCCGGAACCGCAGATCAACGTGACCCGTGCGCCCACGTGGGGTCGACACGCCTTCCCGAAGGCGTTCCCGCGCTGGGCCCCGACCGACGTCGCGTCGGCCAGCCTGACGACGATCATCAACGACCCGATCGGCGACGCCGATGGGTCGGTGGACGTCGGGAAGGTCCTGGCCGGCTCCGATGGCAGCTCGGTCGTCTCGATGGAGCTCGACTTCAGCCCCGGCACGCCCATGGACCAGGTCGTCGGGTACGTCTTCCTCGACGTCGATGAGGATCCGTCCACCGGCGTCCCGGCGACCGACGTGCTCGGCCTGCCGACACAGGACGTCGGCGTCGAGTACCTCCTCGACCTGTTCGAGACCCACGGTCCCGACGGGGTCGTCCTCGTCACCGACGCGCTCACCTTCGAGGTGGTCGCGGCCGTGCCCGTGACGTTCGCGGGCCAGAGCATGTCCTTCGATGTCCCGCTCGAGGCGCTCGGCAACGATGACGGGAGCATCGCGACCGCGATGGTGCTCGGCGACTTCAACGCCCCGACGGACTGGGCGCCGGACATCGGTCACGGCACCATCCAGCCGTTCAGCGACGTCTCGTGGCTGAAGCCGGACCCGGCGACGGGCGAGGTCGCGACGGGCGGCAGCCAGGTCATCAACGTCACGATCGGCGACCCGGGTCTCTCGCCCGGCGAGTACCACGCCCAGCTCGTGCTGGTCACGAACGCGCCGCGCTCGGAGCAGGTCGCGATCGACGTGACGCTCAACGTGGCCCTGCCCGACTCGTTCGGCGGGGTCAGCGGCACCGTCACCGACGCCCATGACGGCGACCCGATCGCCGGGGCGACGGTCACGCTCCATGCGGACTACCCGCCCGGCACGCCGCTCGACATCGTCGCAACGAGCGACGCCGACGGCGCCTACTC
Organism: uncultured Chloroflexia bacterium; assembly: GCA_963704775.1. Classification (GTDB taxonomy): domain Bacteria; phylum Chloroflexota; class Limnocylindria; order Limnocylindrales; family CSP1-4; genus SPCO01. Next base: position 69,785 of record CAVPHR010000003.1, read on the forward strand.
GATCATCGGACCGGCCGGCACCTGGCCGACGGACATCACCAAGGACGGCTACGTGCCGGTCACCCAGGACACCGAGATCGTCTCGGCGGTCTCGACGCCCGGCGCCGACGTGGCGCTCCACAAGATCCAGCCGCATGCCTCGCTCGAGGGCGACCTCGAGCCGTCGTTCCTGCTGCCGGCCGGTCGCCAGGTGACCAGGACGCTCGTCCTGGGCAACCCCGGCGGCCACGCCGACCTGCACTTCACCGTCGGTGAGGTGGACCTCGGTGGCGGCACGGCCGCGTTGGCCGGCAAGCCCGGCGCCCGCACGCTGCCCGCCGGGACGAACCCGAACGCGCGCTCGACGCGTGGCTTCGGGTCGGCCGCGGCCGGGACGGCTGTCCCGCCACGCCTGACCGCCGACGGTGACGTCGTGGCCAGCTGGCCGACCGACATGTCGCTCCCGTGGGGCGTCGCCTACACGGGCGATGTCTGGCTGGGCGACCCGATCGACCTCATCGACGCGCACTTCACCACCGGCGGGCGACCGCCTGGGCGACTTCGCGCTCAGCGACTTCGCCGAGTGGGGCGCGGACATGGCCTTCGACAGGGGCCGCAAGCTGATCTGGCAGGTCAACGTGGGTGGCGACAACGGCATCTACGGCATCGACCCGGCCGACGGGACGGTGGTCCAGAAGATCACCGGGTCGCCGTGGGGCGACACCAGCCAGCGTGGCCTCGCCTACGACCCGGCGGCCGATGTCTTCTACATCGGTGGCTGGAACGAGGGCATCGTCTATCGCGTGGCCGGCCCGTCTCACACCGACCCCCGGCGAGACGCTCTCGCAGTGCAGCCCGCCGGACCCGAACATCTCCGGTCTCGCCTGGAACGGCTCCTTCGGACTGCTCTGGGAGCAGACCAACTCCGACACCGACACGATCTGGCTGATCGACCCGATCACCTGTGAGGCGACGCGCGGGATCCCGCATCCCGACGGCGGCGGCTTCGGCGGCGCCGGCATCGAGCTCGACGCCGTCGGCAACATCTGGACCGTCGGCCAGAACTCGCTCAACGCGTACCTCGTCGAATCCGGCCTGCCGACCTTCAGCGACGTCCCGTGGCTGACCGTCGCGCCGACGGAAGGCACGATCGCGCCCGACGGCACGGTCGACCTCGACATCTCGGTCGACACGACCGGGCTCGCGCCCGACGTCTACCGGGCGCTGGTCGCGGTCCAGACCGACGATCCCGACAACGCCCTCCTGCAGGTGCCCGTGACGCTCGTCGTCACCGACTTCCAGCAGGGCGTCAACGCCGGCGGCGAACCGCTACGTGGACGCCGACGGTGACGTGTTCGCCGCCGACCGCTCGTACGGCTCGGGTCCCTACGGCTACGTCCGACGCGGCTCGGTCCGGAGCACCGGCCACTCGATCGCGGGCACCGACCGAGGACGCCCGTTACAAGAACCTCCGCGAGGACATGACCGCCTACAAGTTCGCGGTCGCCAACGGCTTCTACCAGGTGGACCTGAGCTTCGCCGAGCTCCAGTTCCGGCACGTCGGGGATCGCGTCTTCGACGTCAGCCTGGAGGGCACCCGCGTCCTGCGCTCACTCGACGTCGTCGAGGAGGCCGGGGCGCGCTACACCGCGCTCGACAAGACGTTCGTGGTCGAGGTGACCGACGGCGTGCTCGACATCGAGTTCGCGTCGCCGCGCGGCCACAAGCCGATCATCAACGCGATCTTCGTCACCCGCGTGCCGGAGGGCAGCCCCGGCGCCTGACGGTCCGCGGCTGTCGCACCTGGACGGGCCTCGCGGCGACGCGGGGCCCGATCCGTGCCCGGGCGCGCGGCTCAGCCGGGGCCGATCGTGACCGTGCCGACCATCCCGTACGCCTCGTGGCCGGGGAGGTGGCAGATGTACTGCTGCGACCCGGCCGCGGCGAACATGACGGTCGTCGTCACCGTCTCGCCGGCACGGACCGTGACCTCGGTCGGGCGCGAGCCGTGGACCGGTTCCGTGCCGGTCCGGTGGCGCTCGTGGACCGCGGCGTCGCCGACGATCCACTCGTGGTCGATCGGGTCGCCGTTGTGGATCGTGAACGTGACCGGGACGCCGAGCGGCACGATCACCGCGCTCGGCTCGTACTGCGAGTAGTGGATCTCGATCGCGACCGTCGGGTCGTCGCGGCCGGAGAGCTCGACCCAGGCCCCGGCCATGCCCGCCACGCTCAGCGAGAGCACGACGCCGCCGACCAGGGCGAGCGGCCCTGGTCGGCGGCTGGCACGGACCGCGGGTTCCGGCATGCCGGTCAGGCCATCTGGACCGGCGGCCGGCGTCGGACCAGCATCAGGATGCCGCCGATGCCGCCGATGCTGAACGTCAGCCCGAGCAGCAGCCGGGCCGCCGCCTCGGACGCGAAGGTGCCCGGGCCGCCGGGCATGTCCAGGCCGGCCATGATCCGCGACGGCTGCGCCGCCGCGGTCGTGTCGACCGCGAGATCGAACGCGAGCTGCGCGCGCCGAGGCATCGATCCGGACCTTCGTCAGCCACGCGCTCGACGGCACCCACTCCATGCCCCGGTCGGAGCGCAGGTCGTCGAGCAGCGAGACCGTCGCCGGGGCGCTGTGGTCGAGCGACATGCCGTTGTCCCCGGTCGGGACCGGCAGGAGGGCCGGCGTGTGGTCGGTCAGCATGAAGACGTCGGCATCGACGCGCTCCGCGCCGGTCTTGCCGAGTGCGAGGATCCGCAGCGGGACCCACGGGTTGTCGGTCGGGATGGTGATGTGGACCGGCGTCCCGTCACCGACCGCCTGGCCGCGCTCGGCGGCCGCGTCGGCATCGAACACCGCGGCAAGGAAGATCGGGCTGCGCGCCGCGTAGAAGTCGAGGACCTCGGGCGAATCGGGCGGGAGCCGGAAGCCGTGCTCGGTGGCCCACGCGCCGACCTCGTCGGCGCCGCCGCGCAGGACGGTGATGTCGAGCGCGTCGATCTGGACCTCCATGAGGACCTCGGCGTCGCCCGCGGCAGAGGCGGCTGGCGACGCGGCGGCCTCGCGGAGGAAGACCGGCTCGGTCTCGCGGAGCAGGCGCTGGAGCGTCCAGTCGCCGCCCTTCTCGACCTTGGACGGGATGCCGGGGAGGGGAGTCAGGCTCCCGAAGGCCCCGCCGCCGCCGGCGAACTGGAAGGCCGTGACGTAGTGCTCGTTGCCGTCGTGGTAGCCGGCGAAGGTGGTCGTGCGGAGCAGGTTGACGGCCCCGTTCGGACCGATGAGCCCCCCGCAGGCGAGGACCGGAGCCGCGACCGTCGCGGCGAGGACCAGGGCGGCGGCAAGACCCCCGCCGACGCGAACCATGGATCGGGTCATCGCGGACCCTCCTGGGCTGGTGGCCGGTCGCTCGTCGGAGCGGGCCGGGTGGGGTCCAGAGACTCCGCCGCGGACGGCCGCGGGTTCCGCCGGGTCCCGGTGCGTCGTAGCCCCATCGCCGGGTGGACCGGAGTGGACACGACGGGTCATCCTTGACCGATGCATCGCCGATCCGCCGCCCTCGTCATGGGCGCGTCGCTGGTCCTCGCCCTCGTGGCGACGACGGGTGCCGCGGCCGCCCCGCCCACCGTTGCCGCCGCCGATTTCCCGGCCAAGGACAGCAAGTACCACAGCTATGCCGAGATGGTCGCGGTCCTCCAGGCGACCCAGACGGCCCACCCGGACATCGTCCAGATGTTCTCGATCGGCAAGAGCTACCTGGGCCGCGAGATGTGGGCGGTCAAGGTGTCCGACAACGTCGCGACCGACGAGCCGGAGCCCGAGGTCCTCTTCGATTCGCTCCACCACGCCCGCGAGCACCTCTCGCTCGAGCAGAACCTCGCGCTGCTGCGCTGGCTGACCAACGACTACGGCACGAACACGCAGATCACGAACATCGTGAACACGCGCGAGATCTGGATCGTGTTCGCGGTGAACCCCGACGGCGCGGAGTTCGACCTGACCGGCGACCCGTATCGCGAATGGCGCAAGAACCGCCAGCCGAACGCCGGCTCCACCCACCGGGGCACGGACCTCAACCGCAACTACGGCTACAAGTTCGGCTGCTGCGGCGGCTCATCGGGCAACAAGGCCTCGGCCACGTACCGTGGCAAGGCGGCCTTCTCCGCGCCCGAGACCCGGGCCATGCGCGACTTCATGCTCAGCCGCCGGATCGGCGGCGTCCAGCAGATCAAGACCGCGATCACGTTCCACACCGCGGGCGAGCAGATCCTCTGGCCGTACGGCTACACGAAGAAGGACGTCCCGAGCGACATGACCGTCGACGACCACGCGGCCCTCGCCGCGATGGGCAAGAAGATGGCCAAGTTGAACGGCTACCACCCGATGCAGTCGAGCGGCCTGTACATCACCGACGGCGACGAGATCGACTGGGCGTACGGCACGCCAGCGCATCTGGATGTACACGTTCGAGCTCTATCCGAGCCACGCCAAGGTCGGCGGCCTCGCCCGCTTCTACCCGGCCGACGAGCTGATCAAGCGCGAGACCGACCGCAACCGCTCGGCGATCCTGTACCTCATCGAGCGGGCCAGCTGCCGGTACTCGATCCTGGGCAAGGCGAAGACCCACTGCGGCCCGCTTGTTCGAGGACTTCGAGACGGCCACGGGCTGGGACGCCGACCCGCTCCACACCGACACCGCCACCGGCGGCGCGTGGCAGCGCGGCAACCCGGCAGCGACGGCCCGGCAGGCGGGAACCGTCCCGTCGGGCTCGAGGGCGCTCGTGACCGGCAAGCTGGCCGGTTCGACGGCTCGGTCGTACGACGTCGACGGCGGCGTGACGTCCGTGCGCTCCCGGCTCGATCAGCCTGCCCTCGCCGACGGGCACGCTGTCGTTCAAGTACTACCTCGCGCACGGCTCGAACGCGTCGGCGGCCGACTACTTCCGGGCCTACGTCGAACGCGAGGACGGGACGCGCACCCTCGTGAAGCAGGAGAAGGGCGCGCCGAACGTGGACCGGCCGAGCTGGACCACGGTCAGGGTCTCGATGGCCCCGTGGGCCGGCGAGAAGGTGCGGATCGTCTTCGAGGCGGCCGACGAGGGTGGCGCGAGCACGGTCGAGGCGGCCGTGGACGACGTCCGGATCAGCCGCCCGTAGCGGGTTCCGGGGAGAGGCCGCGCGGCAACGCGACCCGGAACGTGGTCCCGCCACCGGCCGGTGAGTCGACCGAGATCGTGCCGCCGTGGGCCTCCACGAGCCCGCGGGCGATGGCCAGACCCAGCCCGGAGCCGCGCGACCCGTCGCCCTTGACGAACCGCTCGAACACGTAGGGCCGCAACGCCGGTTCGATGCCCGGGCCGGTGTCGGTCACGCTCGAGCACGACCTCCTCGGCGGTGGCCTGACCGCGGATCGTGACCGTGCCGCCCTCCGGCGTGTGGCGCAGCGCGTTCGCCACGAGGTTCGCGAGGACCTCGCGGATCCGCACCGGATCGAGGTCGAGGATCGGCAGGTCGTCGGAGACCTCGGCCACGAGCGTGACGCCCCCGCGTGTGGCGGTCGTCGTGAATGAGCGGACGACGTCGCCGACGAGCACGTCGGGGTCGGTCGGCTCCGGGTGGAGGGCCAGCGTGCCGGCCTCCGACAGCGTGAGGGTCCGCAGGTCGTCGATGAGCCGCTCGAGCACCCGGGTCTCCTCGAGGATCGGGGTCAGGTGCGACTCGTCGGCCGGATAGACCCCATCGAGGATGGCCTCGAGGTTGCCGGTGATGACCGCCAGCGGCGTGCGCAGCTCGTGGCTCACGTCGGCGAGCAGCGTCCGGCGCTGTTCCTCGTCGGCCTCGAGCCGGGCGGCCATGGTGTCGAAGCCGCTCGCGAGCTCGCGGATCGCCGGCAGGTCCGAGCGGGTCTTGCCGACGCGGGCCCCGTAGTCGCCGTCCTCGACGCGGCGGGTCGCGGCCAGCATCTTGTCGAGGTCCCGGCCGGCGCCGATCAGTCCGCGGGCGATGGCCGCAAGGATCGCGATGGCTGCGGCCGCCGCGATGACGATCTGGAGCGGACCGAGGTGCGAGATGACCGACGCCAGGCCCGCGACGATCGAGGCGACGATGAGCAGGAACAGGAACCCGAAGATGCAGCCGAAGCCCTGGCGCCGTCGCCAGCCCTGGCTCTGGCGGTACTCGTGTCGGCGCATGTAGCGCGCCCGCGCCCGCATCTGGCGTGCGAACGGGTCGCGCCGGTCGAAGCCCTGGTGCTCCCACGGCCGGTGCCGGCCATGGTCGGCTCGGCCGGGTGCGGGGAGGGCCGGGATCGTTCGGTCCGCCGGGTCCGTCGGGTCCGCCGGGAACCGTCACGTGCCGGCTCCACGGTCGTCGACGAAGCGATAGCCCGACGCCGTAGACCGTCAGCACGTACCGCGGCTCGCGCGGATCCGGCTCCACCTTGCGGCGCAGGTTCTTGATGTGCGAGTCGATCGCCCGCTCGTACGACTCGAAGGCGACGCCACGGAGCGCGTCGAGGAGCTGGGACCGGGTGAAGATCCGGCCCGGGCTGGCCGCGAGCGTGGCCAGCAGCCCGAACTCGGTCGCGGTGAGGTCGACCGTCCGCCCGGCGACCTCGGCACGCATCCGGGGCACATCGAGGACCACGTCGCCTGCCCGGATGACGTCGCCCGGCTCGGCGGTCCGCTCGGTGCGTCGCAGGACGGCCTTGACGCGCGCGACGAGCTCGCGCGGGGAGAACGGCTTGGTCAGGTAGTCGTCGGCGCCCATCTCGAGCCCGAGCAGCTTGTCGAGCTCGTCGTCGCGCGCGGTCAGCATCACGATCGGGATCGAGGAGTCGCGACGGAGCTCGCGGGTGACCTCGAGACCGTCGAGGCCGGGCAGGCCGAGGTCGAGGACGATGAGATCGGGGTGCTGGCGCCGCGCGGTCTCGACGGCGCTCGGGCCATCGGCTGCCGTCAGCACGGCGAAGCCCGCGTGCTCGAGGTAGTCGCGCGCGAGCTGGACGATCTTGGCTTCGTCGTCGACGACGAGGACGGTTCGCATGATGGCCATCGTAGAGGGGTGGGGGAGACGGGAGCGCCCCCGGGGATGATGCCCGGGGGCGCGTGGGAGGGAGGGAGAGCCGGTCAGCCGGCGGGCGGCGTCGACGTCGGCGGGTTGGCGGTCGGCGGGTTGGTCGTCTGACCCGATCCGTCGCCGTGGGCCTGGCGATGCCAGTCCTCGAACGTGCCGTGGAACTTCGATGCGAAGTGGTCACGACGGGCGTCGGGGTCCCAGCCCGGGCCGCCCCAGCCGGGTCCGCCCCAGCCGCCGCGACGGCCGCGGCCGCCCCAGACGATGGCCCGGATCAGCGCGAACACGATGAACAGGAAGAACAGCGTGAACAGGAAGCCGAAGAACCCGAAGCCGAAGCCGAAGGGATGCCAGCCGTACCCGTAGGCGGGCACGACGACCGGATTGACGACGGTGGCGCCGTCGGCGGCGGCCTGGGTGACCGCGGTATTGACGCCTGCTTGATAGGCGGTGGTGGCGATGATCCCGCCGCCGACCGCGAGGACGGCGACCAGGACGATCGCGGCGATGATTCGCATGGTTCGTGGTGCTCCTTGAGAGGTTGCTCGGGGATCCACCTCGGATCCCGTCTGTCCCCACCATCGCGCCGCCGTGTGGAGTCGGTGTGGAGGCGCGGTGGCGGGGTGGTCGAGATGGCGAACGGCCTGTATGCACGATTTCGACGCCGGCAAGGGATCGCGTGCCTATGCGTGTCGGATGCATATCGCGGCGGGAGATGAGCAGGTATTGACAGTGCGACGTTCCACTGGCACAATCGACCCATGTCCGATGACGTCCGCTACTCGCTCACCGAACTGGCCGACCTGGCCGGGGTGACGCCGCGCACGGTTCGCTACTACCTCTCTAGCGGCCTGCTGCCGGGTGTCGGCCCGTCCGGGCCCGGTTCCAAGTACGGCGAGGAGCATCTGCGTCGTCTGCGCCTCATCCGGCGGCTCCAGCGCGACCACCTGCCGCTCGCAGAGATCCGGCGACGTCTCGACGAGCTCGACGACGATGCCATCCGCGGCCTGACCGAGGCCGAGGACGCCCCGCCGCCGCCCGACACGGCGCTCGACTACGTCCGATCCGTCCTCGCGTCGACCCGACCGGCCACGGGCGGACCGGCGTTCTTCGCCCTCTCGATCGAGCCCGCCAGCCCCCGTTCACGCAAGCACGAGCAGCCCAGCCAGCATCGCCGAATCGGTCGGCGAGTACACCAGCCCGACGACCAACCCGGTCGAGCGCTCCCAGTGGGAACGCGTCGTCCTCGCTCCCGACGTCGAGCTCCACGTCCGGCGACCGTTGAGCCGGACCCAGAACAAGCGGGTCGACCGTCTCGTGACGATCGCCCGAGAGCTCCTCGAGGAGGACTGACCATGACCACGACCACCGACCAGCCGTTCACGGTCCGCCAGGACCGCCGCTACATCCGCGCCACCAGCCACAGCGAGCGTTTCGTGCTCGGGCGCATCGTCGCGCCGCGGGCGACCGGCGAGCGTCGCCGACCTCCCGTGAACCTCGCGATCGTGCTCGACCGGTCCGGCTCGATGTCCGGGGCCAAGCTCGCCATCGCGAAGCAGGCCGTCGAGGAGGCCATCGCGCGGCTCGAGGCCGACGACCGCTTCAGCGTGGTCGTCTACGACGATGTCGTCGACGTCGTCATCGAGTCGACGCAGGCGTCCGCCGAGGCGCGTCGCGGCGCGGTCGAGCGGCTGCGCACTATCGAGGCGCGGGGCAGCACGAACCTCGCCGACGGCTGGCTGCGCGGCTGCGAGCAGGTCGCGGCGCACCTGTCGGAGCGTGGCGTGAACCGATGCCTGCTCCTCACGGACGGGCTCGCGAACGTCGGGATCACCGATGCCGGCGAGCTGGCCGCCCACGCCGCCGCGCTCCGTGCCCGGGGCGTGTCGACCACGACGTTCGGGGTCGGCAACGACTTCGACGAGCGGCTCCTCCAGGACCTCGCCGACGCCGGCGGGGGCCACTTCTACTACATCGCGGACGCGCCCCAGATCCGCGACGCGATCACGTCCGAGGTGGGGGAGACGCTCGAGATCGTCGCACGCGATGTCGCCCTCGAGGTGACCGCTCGCGACGAGATCCGGGTGGAGCCGCTCAGCCCGTACACCGTCACCGGTCGGGGCGGACGGACGGTCGTCGCCATCGGCGACCTCGGCTCGGAGCAGGTCGTGGAGGTCGTGCTCCGGCTGTCGTTCCCGTACGGCGACCTCGGCCGCGACGCCGGCGCCGTGGTGACCCTCACGGATCGCGATGGCGTGTTCGGCGACGAACCCGCGCGTCTGACGTGGACCTACGCGGACCACCAGGCCAACGACGCGCAGGCCCGCGATCCCGAGGTCGATCGAGCCGTGGCGCGCCTGTTCGCGGCCAGGGCACGGCAGGAGGCCGTGCTGCGGAACCGGTCCGGTGACTTCGTGCAGGCGCGGTCGGCCATCGCGTCCGTCGCGGAGCGCATCAGCTCGTATGCCGGGCGGGACCCGGAGCTGCGCGAGCTCGTCAAGGCGCTCCAGGCCGAGCAGACCGTGTTCGCCGCCCCGATGCCCGAGGCCAGCCGCAAGAGCCTCCACTACGCGAGCGCGAACGTGGCCAGGAGCCGGGACGCAAGCGGGCACGCCATGAGGCGCAGCTGAGAGGCGTCGTGGGCCCGCAAATCGGTCTTGACTGGCCACGCACCGGCGTATAGTCCTGCCCGAGAGGCGTCCGATGGTCGGACCCGCGCGTGCCCCGCGGGATGCGCCTCCGATGGATGGAGGGATTCGATGCAACCGGAGGCGATCCTCGCCGCACTGCTGGTCATCGCCATCGGCGGAGCGTGGGCGTTCTACGGGCTCTCGGCGTTCAAGATCCTGCTGCCGATCTGGGCCTTCGTCTTCGGCTTCCTGGCTGGGGCACAGTTCAGCCAGGACATCTTCGGCCAGGGCTTCCTTTCGAGCGTCTTCTCCTGGGGCGTCGGCGCCGTCGTCGGGCTCGTGCTCTCGTTCATCTCGTATATCTCGTACTACATCGCGGTCACGATCGCGGCTGGTGCCCTCGGCTACCTGTTCGGTGTGGGCATCCTCGACGCCATCGGTTTCGATTCCCCGGTGCTCGGCATCATCGTCGGCCTCGCGATCGGCGGCGTCCTCGCGGCCGCGACATTCCTGGCCGGCGTGCCGGTCTTCCTCGTCATCGCCTTCTCGGCGATCAGCGGTTCCGCCGGAGTCGTCAATGGCGCCCTGATCCTCCTCGGACGCATCAAGCTCGAAGACGTGCACAGCCACCTGATCGGCGGCCTCCTGACCGACGGGATCCTCGCGGTCGCGGTCTGGATCGCCCTCTCCGCCGTCGCGATCTGGTACCAGCTCCGCAGGGTCACCGAGACCACGCTCTCGGTCAGCAAAGAGGCGTATCGCTTTTAGCCGCCGGCACGCCGCGTCGACCCAGCGATCTGAACGCTCGTGGAGCCACGGTCGCTCGTCGCCGCCATCGACCAGGGGACGACGAGCAGCCGCTGCATCCTGTTCGACCGGTCCGGGTCGATCCGGGCGACGCATCAGCTCGAACACTCCCAGATCACGCCGCAACCGGGCTGGGTCGAGCACGACGCCGTCGAGATCCTCGCGCGCGTGCGCACCTGCGTCGGCGAGGCCCTTCGAGCGATCGGCGCGGACGCGAGCTCGCTCGCCGCGGTCGGGATCAGCAACCAGCGCGAGACGACCGTCGTGTGGGATCGCCGGACCGGCCGGCCGGTCGGGAACGCCATCGTGTGGCAGGACACCCGGACCGCGGAGGCCTGCGAGGCGCTGGCGGCGGGCGGGGAGGGCGGCACGGACCGGTTCCGGGCACGGACCGGGCTGCCGATCTCGACCTATTCGTCGGCCCTGAAGCTCGCCTGGATCCTCGACGGGGGCGGCACGGAACGGCGAGCTGCCGCGGCCCGCGGCGACCTCCTCTTCGGGACCATCGACACGTGGCTCATCTGGCACCTGACCGGCGGGCCCGACGGCGGCGCCCACGTGACCGACGTCACGAACGCCTCGCGCACGATGCTGATGGACCTCGAGACGCTCGCCTGGGACCCGGAGCTGCTCGAGAGCATCGGCGTCCCGGCCGCGATGCTCCCCGAGATCCGCGGCTCGTCCGAGGTCTACGGCACGGGCGTCGACGATCTCGCGGGCGTGCCGATCGCGGGCGACCTCGGCGACCAGCACGCGGCTCTCTTCGGGCAGGCGTGCTTCGAGGCCGGCCAGATCAAGTGCACGTACGGGACCGGCTGCTTCATGCTCATGCACACGGGCGAGCGTCCGGTCCACTCGACTCACGGCCTCATCACGACCGTTGCGGCCAGGATCGGCGATGCCCCCGCCACGTACGCGCTCGAAGGCTCGGTCGCGGTCGCGGGCTCGCTGATCAACTGGCTGCGCGACAACCTCGGCATCATCGACGACGCCGCGGACGTCGAGCAGCTGGCCCGCTCTGTGCACGACAGCGGCGACGTGGTGTTCGTGCCCGCCTTCTCCGGCCTGTTCGCCCCGCACTGGCGGAGCGACGCCCGTGGCGTCATCGCGGGGCTGACGCGCTTCGCGACGCGCGGCCACATCGCGCGCGCCGCCCTCGAATCGGTCGCCTACCAGGTCCTCGACCTCGACACCGCGATGGCGGCCGACCTGGGCGCGGCCCTCCCCGGGGAGCTGCGGGTGGACGGCGGCATGATCCGCAACGAGCTCCTGATGCAGTTCCAGGCCGACATCCTCGGCCGGCCCGTCGTCGCGCCGCCGATCGCCGAGACGAGCGCCCTCGGCGCGGCCTACGCGGCCGGCCTGGCGGTCGGTTTCTGGTCGGGCCTCGACGAGCTCCGTGCGATGGACCGCGCCGACCGCCGCTGGGACCCGGCGATGGACGACGCGGAACGCGCTGCCGGCATCGCCCGCTGGCACAAGGGGGTCGAGCGCACCCTGGGCTGGGTCTAGCGGTCTTCGCCTCGCCCGACCGGGGTGGTGCGCGGACGCCCCACGAAATCGCTCTCATCGCCGTGATTGTCACGCCCCTGCCATGCCCGACACGCGTAGGCACGGTCGTGGCGGTTGACAGCCTCGGCTAGGGTGGGGGACAAGCCCTTCGACCACGTGCTTGCGTCGGGCTTCGGCCGGTCTCCCTCTCATCTCAACCGGCCCCGTCCCTCCCCAGTCATCACGGGACGCTCCTCGACGCGAGCCTGACCAGTCAAGAAGGGCGATCCGAGAGGAGAGGAACGCATGAAGCGTCGCTTCGTATTGCTCCTTGGCCTGATCATGGCCTTGTCGCTGGTCATCGTGCCCGCGGCCGCTGCGCACGGCAAGCACACCCCGGCCCCGCTGCCGGCCCAGATCGATCTGCCGCTCGGCTTCGCGCCCGAGGGCATCACGTCCGGCCAGGCGAGCCGCTTCGGGACGTCCAGCAAGCTCTATGTCGGCTCGCGCGTCGACGGCGCCATCTGGAAGGGCAGTGCCAAGACCGGCACGGGCTCGGTCCTGGTGCCGGGCATCGCCGGCCAGACCGCGCTCGGCCTGCACGTCGACTGGCGTGGGCGACTGTGGGTCGCGGGCGGTACCAACAAGACGATTCGCGTCTACAACGCCAAGACCGGCGCGCTCCTGCGCACCTACACGTTCCCGGACGCGGGGTTCCTCAACGACCTCGTCATCACCCGCAAGGGCGTGTACGCCACCGACTCCGACTCGACCAAGCAGCAGCTTGCGGTCGTCCCCTTCGGCAAATGGAAGCTCCACGGCCGCCACCCCTGGGGAAAGCTCCCGGCGGTGGACAAGGCCAAGATCGTCCCGCTCAGCGGTGAGATCGCCTACACGACCGGCTTCAACGCCAACGGCATCGTCGCCAAGAGCGGCTGGCTGATCCTCGTCCAGTCCAACACGGGCCTGCTGTTCCGCGTGAACCCGCGGACGGGCGCCACCAAGCTCATTGACACCCACGGCTACAGCGTCCTCAACGGCGACGGCCTCGTCCTTCGCGGCCGCTGGCTGTACGTCGTGCGCAACCAGAACAACCTGGTCGCGGTGCTGAAGCTCGGATTCCACCTGCGCTCGGCGCGGCTCCTCGGCGAGATCACCTCGCCCGGCCTCGACACCCCGACGACCGCGACGTTCGCGGTCGGCAAGCTGTGGGCGGTCAACGCCCGATTCAGCACGGCGCCGACCCCGACGACGCCCTACTGGATCACGAGGCTCCGGGTCCACCCGTAACCACGAGGTCGCGCGCGCCGCGCGTGGCCACTTCGCCGCTCAACGCCGGTCGGTCCCCTCGGGGGCCGGCCGGCTCCTTTTGTGCGTGCCGCGTTCGCGCGCCGACTGCCCTACGACCAGCGGGGCAGAGGCGTCAGGAACCCCACGATCAGGTCCGCGAGCCGTTCCGGCTGCTCCATCCCGATCATGTGGGCGACGTCGTCCCAGATGAGGGCCCGGGCGTCCGGGGCCGCCGCCTCGAGGTGTCGGGCGGTGTCTGGTCATCTCGGAGCTGTCGAGCGCGCCCGCGAGCGCGAGGATCGGCATCGTGAGGCTCGACAGGCGCTCCTCGGCCGGCGGGTCGAGCGGGATCGGGTCGCCGCTCACACGGTCCGGCCGCAGGATGTCGGTCTGCTGCTCCCGGATCGCCTCGCGGATCGCCGACGGGACGCGCTCGGGCGACTGGCCCGGACCGTCGACCCAGAACCGGACCATGGCCTCCGCGATCGCCGGGACGTCGGGCGGATCCGCCTCCTCGAGCGCATCCATCGCCTCGTAGGCGGCCATCTCCTCGGGCGTCGCCGTGCCCTCGTACCCGCCGAGGCCGGAGCCGACGCCGACGACCGCGACGAACCGATCCGGGAACTCGACCGCGGTGTCGATGGCGATGACGCCGCCGCGGGAGTTGCCGACCAGCGCCGCGCGGCCGATCCCCAGGTGGTCGAGCAGCGCGATCACGTCCGCGCGGTTCGAGAACGGGACGGCCTCGGTCGTGGTCTCGCCGAAGCCGCGCTGGTCGTAGCGGATCACCCGGTACCCGGCATTGACGAGGTAGCGGGGCCATCGCATCCCACGAGCGCAGGTTGGCGATGCCCGCGTGGAGCAGCACGATCGGCGGGCCCTGGCCCTCGTCCACCACGAGGAGCCGGCCGCCGGGGACACGGATGTAGTCGGTCGTCATGGCGGCCATGGTAGGTGGCACGAGCCGCCCGTCGCGCGTCGTCGGCGATTCGCGCCCGACTCGCCACCTCGTCTCCACGAGCGCTCCACAGTCGGCCGCGACGATGGCGACATGAACGCCATGACCGCCAACGATCCGCCGATCATCTCCGTCGAGCACCTGACGAAGCGCTACAAGAAGTCGACGACCCCCGCGGTCGACGACATCAGCTTCGATGTCCGGCCGGGCGAGCTCTTCGCCTTCCTCGGGCCGAACGGCGCCGGCAAGACGACCACGATCAGCATCCTGACCACGACCCTGGCCAAGACCAGCGGGACGGTCACCATCGCCGGCCACGACCTCGATCGCGAGGCGACCGCCGTCCGGCGCAACATCGGGATCATCTTCCAGAACCCGAGCATCGATCAGCACCTCTCGGGCGAGGAGAACATCCGGCTCCACGTCGCCATCTACGGCCTGTACGGCTACCGGCCGTTCTACCGCGCGATGCCGGCCGAGTACCGCCAGCGCGTCGAGCTGCTCGCCGACGTCGTCGGTCTCGGCGACGACATCCGCAAGCCGCTCAAGACCTTCTCGGGCGGCATGAAGCGCAAGCTCGAGATCATCCGCAGCCTCATGCACCGGCCCGGGGTGCTGTTCCTCGACGAGCCGACCAGCGGGCTCGACCCGGTGAGCCGCCGCGGCCTGTGGGACTACCTCCGCGAGGTCCGCAACGCCGACGGCACGACCATCTTCCTGACGACGCACTACCTCGAGGAGGCCGAGGAGGCCGACCGGGTCTGCGTCATCGACCACGGCCGGATCTCGGTCATCGGCACGCCCGACGAGATGAAGCGCGAGCTGCTCGACCGGTCGGTGCTGCTCGACGCCGCCGATCGCCGGCGCTCGACGCCGAGCTGCGCCGGCTCGGGCCTCACGCCCGACGATCGACCCCATCACCGGGCTCGTCCGCGTCGCCTACGACGGCGTCACGGCCCAGGAGCTCATCGCCCGGATCGACACGCCGCTGTCGGTCCTGCGCATCCATGAACCCAGTCTCGAGGAGGCCTACGTGGAGCTCCTCCGCACGCCCGAAGAGGAGGCCGTCGCATGAGCACCGAACTGCGCGTAGCCCAGACCGCGGCGGCCGTCGGGCCCGCGAGCGGGTGCCGTCTCCGGCAGCCTGGGCGCCACGCTCGCCCGCGAGACCAACGCGGTCTTCGCGATCGCCTGGCGCGAGATCCTGCGCGCGGTCAAGAGCCCGCTCTCGCTCGCCTTCACGGTCATCTTCCCGATCCTGTTCATCGGGATCCTCGGCGGCAGCATCGGCCAGAACCTCGGCGACGCGCTGCCGTTCGCCTACCTGCCGTTCATGCTCATCGGCATGGTCGCCAACACGATGTACCAGGGCACGATCACGGGCGTGACGAACCTCGTCGAGGAGCGTGAGAACGACTTCACGGCCGAGCTCTTCGTCGCGCCGATCTCGCGCTACGCGGTCCTGCTCGGCAAGCTCATCGGGTCGGGGATCGCGGCGCTGGTCTCGCTCGTCGGGATCGTGGCGATGATCTTCGTCATGCAGATCCCGATGAACTTCGGGGACCTGCTGCGGGTCATCGCGCTCGCCCCGATCCTCGCCCTGGCCGGCGGCGCGCTCGGCGTGCTTCTTCATCGGCATCACGCAGGACCCGAAGGCCGTCGCGATCGAGCGTGCCGCTGCTCGATCTTCCCGCAGATGTTCCTGTCCGGGGCGCTCATCCCGGTCGCGGCGTCGACGGGCATCCTGGGCTTCCTCGCCAAGATCATCCCGATGACCTACTCGATCGACCTGGCCCGGAACATCTTCTACTGGGGCAAGCCGGAGTACGCGGCGGCCGTGCTGCATCCGCTCGGCGCTGGACCTCGTGGTGACGGTCGGGTTCTTCCTGGTCTTCACGATCGTCGGGACGTTCCTGTTCGTTCGCGCCGACCGCAACCGATAGGGAATGGGCCGACCCAGCGGATTTACCCGGCTGTGGTCGGCTCGTATTCCTTCGGGTGGTCGCCGCGGTCGATGTCGGCGGTCTTCGCGATGATGTCGAGGGTCTCCTCGACCGTCTTTCCGTTCGCGTCAGCGGTCCGCTTGAGGTCCTCGTAGGTGACGTTGAGATCGCCCATCACGAGATGGGCCTGCATGCAACCGCAGGTCAGACACATGAGTCGGCCTCCTTTGGGCTCTCGGGGGCTACCGGTTGATTTGCCTTCGCGCCGCGCACGGTTCTGCTCATGGTTATGCACGATTTCGCGTTTCTGACGAGCCTCCGCCTCCCGTCGATGCATGTCGGATGCATACGGGTCGCGGGCCGGGTGACTGCTGCCGGGACGCCGGCGCCCGGGCAACCCTCAGGTAAGCCCGCGGGACTATGCTCACCGGGTGCCCGGCTCCTCCCCAGTACTCGATCCTGCGCGCCTCCTCGACGACCTGAACGACGCGCAGCGGGAGGCCGTCCTCGCGACGAGCGGGCCGGTCGTCATCCTCGCCGGCGCCGGCACGGGCAAGACCCGGGTCATCAGCCGCCGGACCGCGTACGCCATCGCGACCGGGGTCGTGCCCGCGGACGAGGCGCTCGTCGTGACGTTCACGGACAAGGCGGCCGGCGAGATGGTGGAGCGCCTCGGGGCGCTCGGGCTCCCCGGGGTGACCGCCCGGACCTTCCACGCCCATGCGCTCAGCCAGCTCCGCCACTTCTGGCCGTCGCGCCACGAGGGCGACCCGCTGCCCGACCTGCTCGATTCGAAGCTGCCGATCCTCGTGCCGCTCGTCCGGGCACTGCCCGGGCACTACCGGTTCACGCCGGCCAAGGACCTCGCGAGCGAGATCGAATGGGCGAAGAGCCGGCGCCTGACGCCGCAGACCTACGAGGCGGCACTGACCGCGGTCCCGGGAGGCAGCCCGCCGCGCGAGGCGCCGATCCCGGTCGACCTGTTCGTGCGCACGTTCGCGGGCTACGAGCGCGCCCGGGTCCGCGCCGGGCGCATCGACTTCGACGACCTGCTCGTCGAGACCGTCGACCTGCTCGAGACCGACGCCGACGCCGCCGAGACCGTCCGCGCCCGCAAGCGCTGGTTCAGCGTCGACGAGTACCAGGACACGAACCTGCTCCAGCAGCGCCTGCTCGAGCTGTGGGCGGGCGACCGCCAGGACGTGTGCGTCGTCGGCGACGAGGACCAGACGATCTACACGTTCACCGGCGCCAGCAGCGAGTACCTGACGGGGTTCGCGGACCGGCATCCGGGCGCCCGGGTCGTGACCCTCAGCGACAACTACCGCTCGAGTCCCGAGGTCCTGGCGCTGGCCAACAGGCTGCTCGCCTCGACCGGGCGGACCAAGCACCTCGAGACGACCATGCCGTCTGGCCCGGAGCCGTCGATCGTCCGCTACAACACCGAGGACGTCGAGCTCGCCGCGCTCGTCGACTGGGTGCGGGCGCGGATCGCGGCTGGGACGCCCGCGGCCGAGATCGCGGTGCTCGTCCGGATGAACGCCCAGCTCGAGCCGATCGAGGCCCAGCTGACGCGGGCACGGATCCCGTACCAGATCCGCGGCATTCGCTTCTACGACCGCCAGGAGGTCCGCGGCGCGATCGATCTCGTGCGCCGGGCCGTCACCGCCGGGACGTTGACCGCCACCGGCCCGGCCCTGAGCGGCGCGATCCGCGCCCTGTGGGCGTCGAAGCTCGGGTACGAGGCGGAGGGTGAGGGGACCGGGCCGTCGCGGCCCGCCGAAGGTCGCGCCGGTGACGAGGCCCGTGAGCGGACCGCCGCGCTCGACACGCTCATCGACATCCTCTCGACGCAACTCGGGTCCGATGGCGGCCTCGATGCGGCCGGGTATCTCGCAGAGCTGGACCGGCGACGCGCGGGGGAGCGCGCGGGTTCGGCCGACGGGGTGAACCTGCTCACGTACCACCGGGCCAAGGGCCTCGAGTGGGATGCCGTCGCGCTCCCGATGCTCGAGGACGGCTCGCTCCCTATCCGCCAGGCCTTCGACGACGATGCGCTGCTCGACGAGGAACGGCGGCTGCTGTACGTCGGCCTCACCCGGGCGAGGATGCATCTGTTGATCTCGTGGGCCGCCGAGCGCGAGACCCGCGGGAGGACCACGCGCCGCCAGCCGAGCCGCTTCCTCGCGGACCTGCGGCCGCGGCCCGCGCAGCGCGTGACGCAGCTCCCGGACCGGTTCGAAGCTGAACAACGGAAGCGCCAGTCAGTCCGTCCCGTGACCTCGGCCGGCGCTGACCCTCTCGACGACGACCCGCTGATGGCCGCGCTCCGTGCCTGGCGCACGGCCCGTGCCCGCGAGGACGCGGTGCCGGCGTACGTCGTCTTCCACGACCAGACCCTCGCCGCGATCGCCGAGATCCGGCCGTCGAGCGCCGCCGGCCTGCGCCGGATCAAGGGCATCGGCCCGGCCAAGCTCGAGACGTACGGAGACGAGATCCTCGAGGTCGTCCGCCAGGCGGGGTAGGGAAGCGGCCCAGGTCGGCGCGTTTATGCACGATTTTGGCGTCGCCGAAACCCAGGGTCGTCGTTGCTATGCACGTCGGATGCATAGCGGGCGGGTCGGAACGAGCGTGGGCGCGCGGGCAACAGAACGACGCCGGCGGTGCGCCGCTGCACCCGGTTCCGCCAGTACGATGGTCCTGATGGTTCGATATCGACTCGTGCTGGACCCGGCTGCCGACGACCCCGACATCGGGCGTTGGCTCGCAGCGCTCGACGAGGTCCGGCGCGACACACTGCAGCTCCTCGTCGGCATGCCCGACAGCGTCGTCGACCGCGACCCCGGCGACGGCGGTGACACGATCGGCACGATCCTGTACCACGTCGCGCTGGTCGAGGCCGACTGGGTCTTCAGCGACCTGCTCGATCGCGAGGCCGAGATCGGGCGCGACCTGTTCCCGGCCGACGACCGCGGCGCCGACGGTCGGCTCAGCCCGGTGCTCGGCGAGACGATGGCCCAGCACCTCGATCGCCTCGCGCGAACGCGGTCGATGGTGCTCGGCGCGCTGTGCGCGATGCCGCCCGAGGAGTTCCACCGCATCCGCGCCCGCAGCGACTACGACGTGTCGGCCGACTGGGTGGTCTTCCATCTCATCGACCACGAGGTCGAGCATCGAGTCCGGCTGACCGCCCTGCGCGACGCCTTCCGCCGCAAGTCACTGGCGCGGCCGCGCGCGACCCGGACCCACGTGGCACGCCCCGCCCGAAACTAGGCGTGCGCTGATGGCGGCCCCGGGCCGCGCCTTCGTCGCTCCGACACACGCGTCTCCGCCCGGTGCCGGGCCTCGAGGAGATCCAGATCCACCTCGCCGACGAGGCGCTGCCGCTCTCGCGCGCGCTCCAGATCGAGACCGGCGACCCGGATCCGCCGTTCCCGTACTGGGCGTTCGCGTGGGGCGGCGGGCTCGCGATCGGCCGCTACCTGCGCGAGCACCCGGAGGTCGTGGCGGGTCGGCGCGTGTTCGACCTGGGCGTCGGGGTCAGGGCTGTGCGCGATCGCCTCGATGCAGGCCGGCGCGACGGAGGCCACCGGCGCCGACATCGATCCCTTCGCCGCTGCCGCGATCGAGCTCAATGCCCGCGCCAACGGCTGCCGCGTGACCGCCGTGCGTCGCGACGTGCTCGATGACGATCCGCCCGACGCCGACGTCGTGCTCGCCGGCGACTGCTGGTACGACGCCGGGCTCGCCGCCCGCGTCCTGCCGTGGCTGCATCGGTGCCGCGATCGCGGCATCGATGTCCTCGTGGGCGACCCCGGGCGTCGATTCCTGGCGACCGACGAGCTGGTCGAGCTGGCCGCCTACGACGTCCGGACGACGACCGACCTCGAGGACCTGAAGCTGACGCGGGCAAAGGTCTACGGCCTGCGCCAGGCTGGGTCGAGCTAGCCGCCGACCGCGCTCAGCCGCCGCCCGGCCGCCCGCCGCCGCCCGCGCCCCCAGCGCCCGCGCCCCCGGCGCTCTATGCATCCGACACGAATAGTCGCGACGACCCGGGCTCTTCGAATGGCCGAAATCGTGCATAAACCGCGCGTCCAGGCACGCGCGGACGACGTGGCGGGCTCCCCCCGAGGCGAGCCCGCCACGCCTGGATCACATCGCCGCGAACGTCTCGGCGACTTCGATGCTGGCGCCGCCCCCGAGCACCGGGCAGCCCTTTGCGAGAGCGATCGCGGCATCGAGGCTCTCGGCCTTGATGATGCTGTAGCCGGACGGCGGGTTGACCGTGCCGTCGCGGACGGCGCCGTCGTTGCCGATCGTCTTCACGTGCGAGACGGGGTTGCCGCCATCCACGAGCGCGTCCCCGAGCGTCCCGAACCAGTCGGTCCAGGCCTGGAGGACCTTCTTGCCCTCCTCCTCGGACTCGGGCATCGAGCCGCCGTGGTACACGAGCAGGTAGTTGTTGCCCATCGGTCGAGCCTCCTCACTGGGTCCCGGCACCCCAAATCGGGGCCGCTATCCCAACGACGAACGACCGGGCTCCGAATTCGACAGGGCCACTAGCACCCTGGGCGTACAATCCGAGCCCACGACACGACCGCGAACGACGAAACCTCCACGAAGGACGGAGCGGAGGGGCTCCGTCCTTCGCTATGAACGAGGGTTGATCAGGCGGTGGTGGGTCAGGCGGGGTCCGAACGAGACGGGCTCTTCCCACCGTGAACCTGCCTCGGCGACCGCTCGCTCGCTCCACGGACCAATGTGCGGCAGGCGCAGTCGTTCACGGCCGAGACCCAGCACCAGCACCAGGCTGACGATGATCATGCCGAAGCCGATGACCAGCTCCGGACCGATCGACTCACCCAGCACGAGCGCGCCCCATGTGATCGCGAACGCGGGCACGACGAACGTGACCGAGCTCGCGATGGTCGGGCTGGTCGAGCGCAGGAGGCGCATGTAGATCGGCCAGGGGAGTGCCGTCGACAGCGTCCCGACCGCGAGCAGCGACAGCGCGGCGGTCGGAGACGGGGTTCCGGGCGCCCCGGAGGCAAGGGCGAACGGCAGCAGGATGATTGCGCCGGCGGTGAGCTGGCCGGTCGCGAGTTCCGTGCCGCCCACACCGGGGAGTCGCCGCTTCACGAACGTGCCGCCGAACGCGTAGCCCATCGCCGCCCCGAGTGCGGCCAGCACGGCCACGAGCGTCGCGAGGTCGACCTCGAGGGGCGACCAGCCGACGAGCACGACGACCGCCGCGACCCCGATCCCGAGCCCGAGCAGCATCCGCGCGGACAGCCGGTCGCCCAGCCAGACCACGCCGAGGAGCGCGGTGAAGAGCGGGGTCGAGGCGTTGAGGATCGCCCCGAAGCCGACGGGCAGCGTCAGCACCGCGATCGAGATGAGCGTGAACGGGATGGCCGAGAACGCCGCGCCCGCGATCGCGAACGCGAGAAGGTTCTGCCGGGCGATCGGCCAGGTCCGGCGTCCGAAGATCGCCAGCAGGATGAGCGCCCCGATCGCGATCCGGATCTCCGCGGTCCAGACGGCCCCGACCTCGACCGACGCGATGTGCATGAACAGGAACGCCCCGCCCCAGACCGCGCCGAGGAAGAGGAGCTGGGCGAGGTGGGCGAGGGTGACGGGTCGGTCGGGCGCGACGGACGCGGTCATGGGCTGGTCTCCGATCGGGAAAGGGGAAGACCGGCCGGCACGTGAGGTCATCGTGCCGACCGGTATGGGCGAACTCGAGGGGTAGGCCTCGAGGTATGTGGTGCGGGTGCTAGATCGCCGTCGCCGTGCGGCGGCGCGGCGGAAGCACGCGATCGACGAGCGAGGCACCGCTCGGCTGCGGTCGGACGTCAGCGGCGGCGTCGACGGGCGCAGTGGCGGTCGCCTCGGCGCCGATGGCCTTGGGCAGGTGCGAGTGGGCGCCGATCAGCTGGAGCATCTGCTTCGCGAGCGGGTGCTCCGGGTCGGTGAGCGGGATCAGCATGTGATGGCTCCTCCTGGAGACCGCCGCCCCCTGACTCCAGAGAACGACCGGTCGTGCTTTCTTTGTGATCGAAACGTACGACCGGTCGTGCTATCTTCGAATGGACCTACGTCCTCGAAGAGGTGGACGGATGACGATGACGACCGCGACTCGCGAGACCCAGCCCGCACGTCGAACCCGGTCCGACGGCGACCGCAGCCGCCAGCGCATCCTCGAGGCCGCCGCCCAGCTGGCCACGGTCCAGGGTCTCGATCGCCTCTCGATCGGGGAGCTCGCCGCGCACATCGGCATGAGCAAGAGCGGCCTGTACGCCCACTTCCGGTCGAAGGAGGAGCTCCAGCTCGCCACGATCGATGCGGCCGAGACGATCTTCGATGACGTCGTCGTCGCGCCGATGCTCGCGGCCAAGCCCGGCATCCCGGCCGTGCTGGCCCTGACCGACGCCTTCCTCGACCACCTCGAGGTCCGGATCTTCCCGGGCGGCTGCTTCTTCGCGTGCGCCTCGGCCGAGATCCAGTCCCGGGAGGGCCCGGTCAAGGAGCGGATCGCCGAGTTCGACGGCCGCTGGCGCGGCCACTTCGAGCAGAACTTCCGCGTCGCCCAGGCGGCCGGGGACCTCGCCGCGAGCGAGGACATCGACCAGGTCGTCTTCGAGATCGACGCCTACCTGCTCTACGCGCACGCCGCCTTCGGGTTCCGCGGCAATCCCGAGGTCCTCGCGCGGGCGGGCGAGGCGGTCCGCCGGCGGCTCGGGGTGCCGGCAACCGCCGCCTGAGGGCCGACCGAGCGCGACTGGCAGCGCGCACAATGGGCCACCGTGACCGAATCACCCTGGGATGTCCCGCCGCCGCTCGACGTGGCGTTCGCCTCCGAGCGGTTCGTCGACGCCTTCCGCACGGTCGCCCGGATGCACGCTGGGCACGACCGATGGGACCCGAGCATCCCGTTCGTCAGCCACCTGCTCGGGACGTGCGCGATCGCGCTCGAGCATGGGGCGAGCGAGGAACAGGCGATCGCCGCGCTTTTCCACGATGCGATCGAGGACGTCGAGCCGACCGACCAGGTCCGCGCCACGATCCGGCGTTTCGGCGAGGACGTGCTCCGGATCGTCGAGGCTTGCACCGACTGCGATGAGCACCCCGCGCCGCCCTGGCGGGAGTGCAAGGAGCGGTATCTCGCCGCGGTCCACGGGCACGACGGCGTCTCGCTGCTCGTGTCGGCGTCGGACAAGCTGCACAACGCCCGCCGGCTCGTCGAGCTCCTGTATCGCGACGGCCCGGCGGCCTGGGATCGATTCGAGGGCGGCGGTGCCGACCGGCTTTGGTATTACCGGGCGCTCGTCACGGCGTACCGGGCCAACCCGGAGCACCACGTCGCGCTGATCGACGAGCTCGACCGGACGGTTACCGAGATGGAGCGCATCGGCGCGGGTGGGTAGGGCCTACACGCCCAGCACGAATTGCAGGGCGGCATCGACTCGCTCAAGGGCCGCCGGGTTCAGGCGCCCAGCCTTCGGGCCGAGCGCGGCCGTGGGCAGCGTCATCGGCTGATCGCACTTGGCCCATCCGTCACGAGGTAGCCCCGCCTCCCGCCCGAGGACCTGGACGAGAAACGGAGGTGCGAACGCGGCCGCCTTCGCCGAGCTGGTCAGCGGGACGACGATCACGGTGGAGGAGCGAGCGAGGCGATCCGTCTGGACGATGATGCCCGGATGCGGCCCACGGATCACGTGACCGCCGACGTCCGGGAACGCGATGAGGTGGATGTCGCCGCGCGACGGACCGCTGGAGGCCGGCGCTCGACCGATGCCTACCACTCCAGGTCCGACCAGAGCTTCGCGGCGATCGGCGCGTACGCCTCCGCCCAAGCGAGGTTCTCCTCGTTCTGGGTGTCGACCGCCAGATCGAGCCGCACTTGGTCTGCATCGGCGAGTGTTCGCCGAAGCGAAGCGCCGATCGTGGCGCTCACCGTCAGCCCCGCTTGGGCCGCCGCCTCGCGCACGAGCTCCACGAGATCGCTTGGCAGGCTGATCGAGAGCTTCGTGTGGGGCGCTCGCGAGTCGTCGGAGCCGTACGGCGCGACGGTCTCGGCGAAGCCCTTGACTGAGTATGACCGTTGCTCTGACATGGTATGACGCATGGTACGACGACCGGTGGGACGATGCAAGTGGCGCTCGTCGGCAGGTTCGTCGGGGCAGAATGAACGCCCCGCCCGATGGAGCCTGACCCGATGGCCGACGAACACGAGCACCACGACCACGACCACGATCACGGACACGACCACGAACACCACGAGCACGTGCTGGCGTACCCGGACGCGGTCGCCGCAGTTCCGCGCCGACAAGGACGAGTACTTCAAGCGGGCGCCCGGCAGCCCGATCCCGGCCGCCGAGCGCGAGGCGTTCACCGGCCTGCCGTACTACCCGGTCGACGAGGCCTACTACTTCGAGGACCGCAAGCTCGAGCCGTACACCGGCGACGAGCCGTCGCACTTCCAGATCCCGACCTCGGACGGCAAGCTCCGGCCGGCCCATCGGGCGGGCGACGCTCGGCTTCGAGCTCGGCGGCGCGCCGCAGCAGCTGACCGCCTACACGCTCGACGAGGGCGACCGACGTCGCTGTTCGTGCCGTTCCTCGACGCGACGAGCGGCACCGAGACGTACGGCGCCGGCCGCTACCTCGACCTCGAGCCCGAGGACGACGGCACGTACATCCTCGACTTCAACCTCGCCTACCACCCGTCGTGCGTGTACGACGCGAGTCTACTCGTGCCCGCTGACGCCGGCCGAGAACCGGCTGCCGGTGCGGGTCGAGGCAGGGGAGCGGCTGCCGGAGGGCTACGGGCACTGACGACTCGGAGACGTGCAGCGATGAGTCCCGCGCAACGGCCTGGACAAACCTGGAAGGTCAAGCTCGACGGATCCCCGGAGCTCGTCGAGCTCGTGCCCTATTCCGGGCGTGCTGGGGGGCACGCCGAGCAGCTTCCGCGTCCGCGATGTCGAGGAAAAATTCAAGCAACCGGCGGGCGTCCCGCGGATGCAGCGATACAAGACTCCGGCCGTCGCCACGATCGAGGTCGGCGGCCATCACCTGACGATCACCTTGACCGCCGTCACGCTCTCCATGCGCACGGCAATCCGCCGCAACTTCTCGGGCCTGAAGCGGAGCGGGACCTTCGGGTTCCTCGGCAATCTCATCGGCGGGGCCGGGGTTGGCGGCGGCATGGCGGCGGCCTCCATGACCACGCTCCAGTGGGCGATCTACGAGCTGTCCGTCGACGGCGAGCCATCAGGCTCGTGGGTCGCCAAGAACATCGATGGCCTGCCCGAGCAATGGACATGGGTGCCGGCGGGCGGCGCCCTTCCCGACAACAAGACGCTGGAGTTCTAGGAAGGCCAATTCGGTCAGCCGCATGTTGGTGTGATTGACTTGAGACGGCTGAGGTCCATGCTCCCCCCAGAGCCAGCGATCTGAACGACGTTGCCGTCGGGATCGCGAAGGGAGCCGAGCGATGCGCAGGTTCTTGGTCGTGCTGACCGTTCTGGTCCTCAGTGGCTGCGGCGGTTCTGGAACACCATCGGGCGCGGCGACCGCTGCGGCAACGCCCGCGCCGGGCGCCGGAATCGATGGAAAGGCGCTTACGTATCTGTTCGGCAGCCCGTACGACCGACTGCCGGCCGACTTCCGCGCAGGTGTCGAGGGCCGGGTCAAGGCCGTGGCGCCCGCCGGCTTCGATCAGCTCAGCGCCTCCGATCAGTTCGATTGGGCCGTCGAACAGCAGAACGATGGCCTGGCGCGACTGGACGACGCGACACTCCTTGCACGCTACCGATTGTCAGCGGAGGCCATCAGCCACATGCCTGTGGTGAACTGCGCCGCTTTCACGCGCGAACGGGTGAACAACGGGCGACTGGAGCCGACGACGCTCGACGCCTTCTTCGATGCCCTCACGGTCGACCAACAGCGAGACTGGGTCGAGATCCACGTGGCCGCGATCGAGGCGGACGTCAAGGAAACGCCGGTTCCCCGGACCGTCGGCGCCGAGGAAGCTGGCCGGCTCTTGGAGCTCGCCGCGACCCTCGCGACGCCCGATGAGATGACCGCGGTCGAGGCATTCGGCGATCCGGGTCAGAGTGACGACGTTCGGTGCGCAGGCATTCGAGCGATCAGCGCGGCGACCCTCCGAGTCCCCGAGGCGGACCTCGCCACACTGGCGAGAGATGCGGTCGAGCAGTAGCCGGTGACTGGCCGCCATCCCTCAGGTGGTCCGCGACTCATTCGGAGGACTGTCGATGCCGGGACTCTTCGGGCGCCTGTTCGGGGGTGGATCGAACAAGAACCCGATACCTCCGGCGTTCACGCTTGAGCTTCCGGATGGGTGGGCAGGCGGTCATGGGCCTGTCGGATACCTGGAGGCGTTGGTCAAATACGCGCGCGTCCACCCGGAGTGTCACGATCGGGCGTTCGAGCTGATCCGGAGAGACAAGGGTATCGAGGGGCTGTACCTGGCCGCCGCCGCTTGCGGGCCTGACGCCAACCTGATCTTGAACACCGACGACGGACCTCCTTTGGAGTCGGTCGAGGACGTCATCGAGGTGTACGCCACGACCACCCTCGAAGAACTCGCCTCGCGCGACAGCGTCGTCGGCGATCTGACCGAGTCGACCGTCCCAAGCCCGTACAAGGGCTGGACCCTGCGCTGGACCTGGAGTTTTGGCGGTGCGCCGCCAGCCAGCGTCACCGTGTACCTCTTCGCGGCCGCGGGGCGATCTGGGACCTGACGTTCTCGTCCGACGCGGCATCGGCCGAAGTGAATGAGGCGACGTTCCTGACGATCGCATCAACGTTTCGCGCCTCACCGCCCGAT
>CAVPHR010000004.1:0-14462 GCA_963704775.1 uncultured Chloroflexia bacterium
CCACTCCGACCCGTCTGGATAGCGGTAGCGAGCCAGCGATGCGGCGAACATCTCCGCGCTGTAGCCCGGCGCCGAGGGCAGTCGGTAGCGGCCGTCTCCGACGACGACCGGATCGAGGAAGTGTTCATGCAGGTGGTCGACGTATTCGATCATCCGGCCGTCGAGGTCGCCGCTCACGGCGATGTAGTCGAACGGGGCGAGGTGCTGGACGAGCTCGCACAGCCCGACGCCGCCCGCGTGCGGGCAGACCGGGATCCCGAACCTGGCCGCCAGCAGCAGGACCGCGACGACCTCGTTGACGCCGCCCAGCCGACACGCGTCGATCTGGCACACGCCGATGGCGCCGGCCTGGAGGAACTGCTTGAACATGATCCGGTTCTGGACGTGCTCGCCGGTGGCCACCCGGATGGGCGCCACGCCGCGGGCGATCGCCGCGTGCCCGAGGACGTCGTCGGGGCTGGTCGGCTCCTCGATCCAGTACGGGTCGAATGGCGCGAGCCGCGCCATCCAGTCGATGGCCGCGCCGACGTCCCAGCGCTGGTTGGCGTCGACCGCGAGCATCCGGTCCGGGCCGATCTCCTCGCGCACGATGCGCGCCCGGCGGATGTCGTCCTCGACATCCGCCCCCACCTTGAGCTTGAAGCGCTCCCAGCCCTCGGCGAGCGCCTCCCGGCAGAGCCGCCGGATCTTGTCGTCGTCGTAGCCGAGCCAGCCGACCGAGGTCGTGTAGGCCGGGTAGCCATCGCCGGAGCAGCTCGGCCTCCCGCTCGGCACGGCCGGAGGCCGCGGACTCCAGCAGCGCGAGCGCGTCCGCGGGCGTCAGCGCATCGGTCAGGTAGCGGAAGTCGACGAGCGCGACGATCTCGGCGGGCGTCATGTCCACGAGCAGCTTCCAGAGCGGCTTGCCGGCCCGCTTCGCGACGAGGTCCCAGGCGGCGTTGACGACGGCCGCGGTCGCGAGATGGATGACGCCCTTCTCCGGGCCGATCCAGCGCAATTGGCTGTCGCCGACCAGGTCGCGCCAGAAGCCGCCGAGATCGGCCTCGGTCGCCTCGACCGATCGGCCCACGACCAGGGGCGCGATCGCCCGCACGCCGGCGACGACGACCTCCGTGCCGCGGCCGGTCGTGAACGTGAAGCCGTGACCCTCCAACCCGTCGTCGGCGTCGGTGCGGAGCACGACGTAGGCCGCCGAGTAGTCGGGGTCGGTGTTCATCGCGTCCGACCCGTCGAGGGCCCGCGACGTCGGGAAGCGGACGTCGATGACGTCGAGGCTCGGTGATCGTGGTCACTGGCTCAACCCTTCAGGGCGCCCACGAGGATGCCCCGCGTGATGTAGCGCTCGAGCGCGATGGCCATCACGACGACCGGGGCGATCATGATCAGGATGAGGACCGACATCGCCCACCATTGTGGGCCGCGGGTCGCGTTCTGGGCGGCCACCTGGAGCGGCATGGTCTGGGCCTCGGCGCTGGTCAGCACCAGCGCGATCAGGAACTCGTTCCAGGCGAAGATCAGCACGATCAGGAAGGTCGCGACCAGGCCCGGCACGCTGATCGGCAGGACGATCGAGCGGACGATCCGGTAGGTCGACGCCCCGTCGACGGCCGCCGACTCCTCCAGCTCGCGCGGCAGCGAGGCGAAGTAGTCCCGCATCAGCCAGACGACGATCGGCAGATTCGCCGCGACGTACGTGATGATCAATGCGGCGAGGCTGTCGAGCAGGCCGGTCTGCTGGAACAGGACGTACAGCGGGATCGCGATCGCGATGGGCGGGAGGATCCGCTGCGAGATGAGCCAGAAGGCGATGTCGCTGTTCCCGAGCGACCGGGTGAACCGCCGGCCGATCGTCTGGACCAGGATCGCGAAGATCGCGACCGCCGAGGCGACCGCGACCACGAGCGGAGCGCCGATCGCCGCGGCGACGAAGGCGAACACGATGCAGCCGATCCCCAGGCCGATGATCCCGAGCCGCGGGCGGTACGTGAAGCGGACGAGGGCATAGGCCGTGAACGAGCCGAGGACCAGGGCGATCAGCGCACTCGAGAGCCCGACGATGACCGTGTTGACGTACGGCCGCAGCGTGTCGTTGCCGAGCTCGATCAGGATGTAGCGCCACGCATCGAGGGTGGGCTGGAAGTCGACGAACGGGAGGTAGAACGGTCCCTTGTCGACGTCGTAGGGCGTCTTGAACGACGTCACGAACAGCCAGTAGATCGGGAACAGCGCGACGAACGTCCACGCGAGCAGCAGCAGGAACGCCCCGAACTTGGCCGGCGGCGACAGGTCCGAGACGGACCGGCGCGCGAACGGGTTCTTCATGCGAGGTCCGTCACCCGTCTGCGCACGAAGCTCACGTACACCGTCGCGACCACCGTCACGAGGATGAGGAGCAGGTACGCGACCGCCGCCGACCGGCCGAGGTTGAGGGTGTTCCAGTCGATGTAGGCCTGGAGCGTCATCGACTGGGTCGCGGTGCCCGGGCCGCCGCCGAGCAGGATGTTCGGCATGTCGATGATCTTGAAGCCCTCGATGAGCCGGATGAGGATGATCGTGGTCGTCACCGGCAGGAGCGCCGGCATGGTGATGTTGCGGAAGCTCTGCCAGCGGCTCGCGCCGTCGACGAGGGCGGCCTCACGCACCTCCTGGTCGAGGCTCTCGATCGCGGCGAGCAGGACGATGAAGACGAACGGCGTCCACTGCCACGTGTCGCCGATGATCACGGCGACGCGCGCGAGCCACGGGTCGGTGACCCACGTGAAGTCGCGCAGCCCGAGGGCCACCCAGATCGGTTCGAGGGGGCCCTTGGAGGTGTCGGTCATCATCAGGAACATGTAGCCGATGCCGACCGGCGTGATCGTCAGCGGGATGAGGAACACGATCCGGAAGAAGCGCCGCCAGGGCACCTGCTGCACGGCGAGCAGCGCCAGCCCGAGGCCGAGCCCGTACTGGAGGGCGATCCCCGCGAACACGAAGATCAGGGTCACGATGAGCGCCCCGGGGCGCCCGCCCTCGCTGACCAGCGCCTGGACCAGCAGCCAGACGAACCCGACCAGCATGACGCCGGCGATGAGGCGCAGGACCAGCCCGAACGGGCCGATCTGGCCGCCCCGCACGGCGCGCGTCCAGGCGATGCCCGACGAGGATGGCCGTCCCGATGACGATCGCCCAGCCGAGCGGCGATGGCGACTTGAGGACGCCGAGGAAGTGCGAGCGCTCCAGGCCGAAGAGGAGCTGCTGGTAGTTCGAGAACCCGATGAACTTGAGCTCGACGCCGCCCTGGTTGAACGCGAGTCGCGAGAGCGAGAGGACGATCGACGCGACGAACGGGAAGATCGAAAGGACGAGGATCAGGAGGACGGTCGGCCAGATGAACAGCCATCGGGCGGCGCCGTCGGAACGCAACGCGCCGAGCGTTTCGGTCGCCCGGCGCGTGGTCCTGGCCCGACGAGCCGGCCCCGGGGGGACCGGCTCTGTGGGCTCCAGATCGAGTGGTCTATCGCTGGACGCCAAGACTCGCGACATAGGCGGCGAGCTGTTGGTCCTTGCCGACCTCGTCGGTGATGGCGTTCCAGCCGTCCGAGATGGCCGCCTCGGTGCCGGCGGCATCGAGTTCCTTCGCCAGGTACTGCGCGAGCGCGGTGTCGAGCACGTCCTGCTGATACCGCTTCGTCAGCGGGATCCGAAGGTCAAGGACCATGTTCTTGTTCTCGAGACTTGCCTTGATGGCACCCAGGTAGTCGGTCGCCGCGGCCTCGCTGAGGCCGGCGTCCACCCACGGCTGGATGTTGGCGAAATGGGATGTCCGATAGGGGTTGTAGCCGGTCTTGCCGAGCGTCACGTCGACCCCGGAGATGGCCGGTGAACTCATGTACGACAGGAAGTCATACACGGCATCCTGGTTCTCCTTCGGGGACTTCGCGTTGACGGCGCCGGACCACCCGCCGAACGAGGCGAACGGAGCGTAGTTCACGCCGTCGACGGCGTTCGGGCAGGTCGTCGCGTCGCACGGGACCAGCTTGCCGGTCGTGCGATCGAGGACTTCCTTCCAGCCGGGGGTGATGATCGATCCGGTCTTGTCCTGGGCGTAGGTGCCGGGGGCCAGCGTGCCGATGTCGCCCCAGTCCATGGTGAGGGCGCAGCGACCGGTCGTGAACAGGCCGCGGGTGCCGCCGACGTCCATGTTGAGCTCGTCGGGCGGACCCGATTCGGCGGTCTTGGCGTAGGTCTCAAGGGCCTTCGTCATGGCCTCGTTCGAGCCGAACAGCGCGTTCATGTTGGTCGTGTCGAAGAAGGCGCCCTGGTTCGTGCCCTGGCTCTGGAGCAGGCCGCCGGCGACCGAGATGATCCACCAGTAGCTCTGGGCGCCCTTCTTCTTGGCGATGCACGAGCCGTAGTCCGGCTCGCCGTCGCCGTTGAGGTCCTGGCCCTGGTATTTCTGCGCGACGGTGAGGTATTCATCCCATGTGGTCGGTGCCTTCAGGCCGTCCTTGTCGAGGATGTCCTTGCGGTAGTAGACCATGTGGAAGTCGCCATCGAGCGGGATCGTGTAGACCTTGCCGTTGTAGGTCGCGTTGAAATCGCGGAAGAACGGGCCGATGTCCTGCCAGTCGAGCTGGGCGTCGGCGTTGACCCGATCGGTCAGGTCGAGCAGGTAGCCCGGGCCGACGAAGTCGCCCATCCACTGCGGGTCGAAGACATAGGCGTCGAAGGCGTTGGTGCCGGTCGAGGCGTCCAGGAGCGCCTTGTCGTAGATGGTCTGGAAGCCGACCGCGACCACGTTGACGTGACCGCCGGTCAGTTGCTGCCAGTCCGGTGCTCGCCGCTGGAGCGGCTCGGCCACCTGCGGCCCGTTGAAGGTCAGGATGTTGACGTTGATCCCCGCGAACTTCGTCCCTGCCGGGCCAGCCGGGGTCGGACTGGCCGCGGCCTCCGACGCGGCGGCTGTGGCTGATGGCGGGGCGGATGTCGGCGCGCTCGATGCCGGCGGCGTCGGGCTTGCGACCGGACTGCACGCCGCCAGGACGAGAACCAAGCCGACCGCTGGCGCGATCGATCTGAACCGCGACACGGGCCTTCCTCCTCTTGACCCCGCCCGTTACGTCCAGCATACTGAACGACTGGCGGTAGGTTGAACAAGTATGCGGACCGCAACCGACCGAAGTCAATATGCTGTACGCGGTCCATCCTGTTGTCCCCGACCTGGACACCAGGGTCCTGAACCGGAGACCTGATGGCCACGCCTGACCCAGTGCTGGACGAGGCATCCCCGGCCGGTGTCGACTCGCTCGCGCCGGCTGTCACCCGCGCCGCACTCATCCTCGATGTCCTGGCCGAGGCCGGCGGCGAACCGGTCGGCCCCAGCGAGCTCGCCCGCAAGCTGGCCCTGCCCAAGTCGTCGATCGCCAACATCTGTGGCGCCCTGGCCGACGCCGGGCTGGTCCGTCGCATCGGCACGGGGTTCGCGCTCGGTCGCCGGCTCGCCGAGCTCGGCGGGGCCTACCTGGTGACCGTCGACCAGGTCCAGGAGTTCTACGAGGCGTCGCGCGTGCTGCCGACCGGCTCCGAGGAGACCGTCCAGTTCGCCGTCCTCGACGGTCTCGAGGTGACGTACCTGGCCCGCCACGACGGGCGCCAGCCGGTCCGCCTGACGTCGGGCATCGGCCGGCGGCTGCCGGCGTACTCGACGGCGACCGGCAAGGCCGCCCTCGCCTCGCTCGACGACGCCGAGCTCGGACGCCGGCTGGCCGGCCTCTCCACGCTCCCCCAGGCCACGCCCAAGGCGCACGCCTCGGTCGACGAGCTGCTCGCCGACCTGCACGAGATCCGGCGGCGCGGCTTTGCGATCGACGACGAGGAGACCATGGAGGGAGTCGTCTGCTACGGGATCATGGTCCCGAGCCGGCAGCCGGGCGAGGGACCGAACGCGGCGAGCATCACGCTCCTCAAGGTCCGCGCAACGCCGGAGCGCGTGCCCGGGCTCATCGAGGACCTCCACTGGCTGGCGGCGGAGCTGTCCGACCCGTTGCAGCGCAGCTAGCGGTTCGCCGCGCTCAGGCCCGATCCGGCAGGCCATAGACCGATCGCGCGGTCCCGCCGAAGACGGCGGCCCGTTCGCTCGGGCTCAGGCCGACGGTCAGCTCGCGCGCGGCGCCGATCACGTCCTGATACGAGGCGGCGAGCAGGCAGACCGGCCAGTCGGAGCCGAACAGCAGCCGGTCCGGGCCGAAGGCGCTCAGTGCGGCATCGACGAAGGGCGCCAGGTCCCCGACCGTCCACGTCGCCCAGTCCGCCTCGGTGACGAGGCCGGAGAGCTTGCACCAGACGTTGGGCCGGGCCCCGAACGAGCGGAGTCCAGCGGCCCACGCTTCGGTGGCGCCGCCTCGGAGCGGCGGCTTGGCGAGGTGATCGATGACGAATCGCAGGTCGGGCAGGTCCTCGACGATGGCGCGCGCAGCCGGGAACTCGCGCGGGCGGATCAGCAGGTCGTAGGCGAGGCCCGCTGCCTCGACCGCCGCGAGACCCCGGCGGACGTCGTGCCGCGCCAGCCACCCGGCGTCCGGCTCGTCGTGGACCTGGTGACGGATCCCCACGAGTCGATCGCCGCCCGGGCCGGCCCGCAGCGCGTCGATCGTGCCGGCGACGTCGTCGGCGGTCAGGTCCACCCAGCCGACGACCCCGGCGATGAACGGGGTGACCGCCGCGGTCGCGAGCAGCGCCCGCGTTTCGGCGAGGTCGTGCCGGGCCTGGACGACGACCGTGCCGTCCACGCCGGCGACCGGCAGCAGCGGGGCCAGATCCTCAACCGCGAACCTGCGGATGATCGGGCTCACGGCCTCGGTCATCCACGGGTAGTCCGCCTCGGCCGGGTCCCAGAGGTGGTGGTGGGCATCGATGACCGGCGGGGTCATGACGGCGTCGGCGCGTCGGCCGCGATCAGCCCGGTCGATCGCAACTCGTCCCACAGCGCCGCCGGGATTTGCCGGGCCATCAGGGCCGGGTACTCGTCGAGGTGTTCGACCGTCCGGACTCCCGCGATCAGCCCGGTCACGGCGGGATGGGCCAGCGGGAACTGAATCGCCGCGGCTCTCAGCGGGACGCCATGGCGCTCACAGGCTGCCGCGAGGCCGCGCGCGCGCTCGAGGATCTCGGGCGGGACCGGTCCATAGTCGAACGGCGCCCCGGGCCGCGGATCGGCGAGGACGCCGCTGTTCATCACGCCGCCGACGAGCACCGCGATGCCCCGCTCGAGACAGAGCGGCAACAGCTCGGGCAGGGCGTCCTGGTCCAGGAGCGTGTAGCGACCGGCGAGCAGGAACGCATCGACGTCGGCCTCGCGCGCGAAGCGGACGAGCATCGCCGACTGGTTCAGGCCGACACCGATGGCACCGACGACGCCCTCGGCCCGCAGCCGCTCGAGCGCGGGGTACGCCTCCCCGATCGCGGCCTGCCAGTGGTCGTCGGGATCGTGGATGAACACGATGTCGACCCGCGACAGGCCGAGTCGCTCCAGGCTCGCCTCGATCGAGCGGCGGATCCCATCTGCGCTGTAGTCGAAGACGATGCGACGGCCCCGCGTGTCGGCATAGTAGGCGTCGTCGCGCCCGTCGAGCGCTTGGCGATCGACGTCCGCGCCCTGCGGGACGTCGGCTTCGGCGCGGACCAGGCGACCGACCTTCGTGGAGACCACGAACTCGTCGCGTGGGCGCCCGGCGAGGCCCGCGCCGAGTCGTCGCTCGCCGGCGCCGTAGCCGTAGAGCGGCGCGACATCGAAGTAGCGGATGCCGAGGTCCCAGGCGTGCTGCACGACGGTCGTCGCGGCGACGTCATCGACCGGGGTAAACAGCCCGCCGATCGAGGCCGCGCCGAACCCGAGCCGCGTCACGGACAAGCCGGTCCGGCCCAGCGGGACGCGTGCGAACGGATCGTCGGTCAACGCCACCTCCGGTCCACGGGGCCTCGTGCGCCAGCACGGTTGACGCCGTCACCTACGCTATCGTATCGTTCAATCCATCGTCCACGGGACAGTATACTGAACGTCAAGGAGCGGGCGTGGCCGTCCAGTCGATCCCCGGTTGCCTCAAGTCGGACTCGACAGGGCGGCGACGATGCGCCTGATCTCCCATCGCCGGGCGGATGGCGGCGAGGGCCTCGGCGTGGTCTCGGATACGCGATGGATGCCGGCCTCGGAGCTCCTCCCCGACGGCCCGGCATCCATGGCGGCCCTCCTGGGTTCGGGACCGGCGACCGTCGAGGCCCTGGCCGCCGCCGCCCGCCCCGAGCGCTTCGCGGCCGATGGTCGTCCACTCGACGACCTCGACTGGCTCGCCCCCGTGCCACGGCCAGGCAAGGTCGATCGGGATCGGGCGGAACTACCGCGACCACGCGCAGGAGGAAGGCGCCGAGCCGCCGCCTGCGCCCCTGATCTTCGCCAAGTGGCCGAACGTCGGTCATCGGGCCCGGGGCCGACATCCGTTGGGATCCCGCCTTGACGCAGCAGGTCGACTACGAGGCCGAACTGGGCGTGGTCATCGGCCGGCGGGCCCGCCGGGTCGACGTCGGCGACGCCCTCGACCATGTCCTCGGCTACACGTGCATCAACGACGTCTCGGCGCGCGACCTGCAGTTCGGCGACGGCCAGTGGACGCGCGGCAAGTCCCTCGACACGTTCTGCCCGATGGGGCCGTGGGTCGTGACCGCCGACGAGATCCCCGACCCGCAGGTCCTCGACATCGCGTGCCACGTCGGCGAGCGGGTGCTGCAGCGGGCCAACACCGGCGACATGTACTTCGGGGTCGCTGAGATCATCAGTCACTGCTCGCAGGCGTTCACCCTGGAGCCCGGCGACGTCATCGCGACCGGGACGCCGGGCGGCGTGGGGATCTTCCGCGACCCTCCGGTCCTGCTCACCGATGGCGACGAGGTGACCATCGAGATCGAGCGGATCGGCCGGCTCACGAACACCTGCCGCTTCGAGCCCGCGAGGGTCGCGGTCTCGTGACCGGCGGCGGCGAACGCTTCCTCGTCACGGGGGCACTCGGCTGTATCGGCGCGTGGACGGTGCGGACTCTCGCCCGTGAGGGCGCCGCCGTCATCGGATTCGACCTCGGCAGCGACCCGCGACGGCTGCGCCTGATCATGTCGCCCGAGGAGCTCGAGGGCGTGACGCTCGAGACCGGCGACATCACCGACCTCGCCGCGGTCGAGTCGATCATCGACCGCCACGGGATCACGAACGTCATCCACCTCGCCGCGCTGCAGGTGCCCTTCTGTCGGGCGGATCCGCCCCTCGGCGCGATGGTCAACGTCCTCGGCACAGTGAACATGTTCGAGGCCGTCAAGCGTCGCGGCCCCGGCATGGCGCCGCTCGTCTACACGAGCTCGATCGCTGCGTTCGCGGACGACGACGCAGACCCGGCCACGGGCCGGCTGACCGTCGAGGCCACCGGTCATCCGCGGACTCACTACGGCGTGTACAAGGTGGCCAACGAGGGCAACGCCCGCGTGTACTGGCTCGACGACGGGGTGCCCAGCATCGGCCTGCGTCCGATGACCGTGTATGGCGTGGGCCGTGACCAGGGCATGACGAGCGGCCCGACCAAGGCCGTGGTTGCCGCGGTCCTCGGCCTGCCCTACACCGTCGCCTTCGGCGGGTCGACGCTGTTCCAGTACGCGGAGGACGTGGCCCGGACGCTGATCGCCGCGAGCCGCAGTCGCGTGTCCGCGGCGCCACGTCTTCAATCTGCCCGGCGAGGTCGCCGACGGGCCGGCGCTCGTCGAGGTCATCGAGGCGGCCGTGCCCGGCTCGGCGGGACGGATCACGTTCGAGCCGGTCAGCCTGCCCTTCCCGTCCGAGATCGACCACGACGGCATCGAGGCCCTCGGGCCGCTGCCGGTCACGCCGTTCGCGGCGGGCATCGAGGCCAGCGTCGCGATCTACCAGGCGCTGGCGGCACGCGGGCGGCTCGACCCGGCCGAGCACGGCCTCGACGTCGCCTCGCCGGCCGCGTCCTAGGGTCAGCCCGCGTCGAGCGCCTGGGCCAGGTCCGCGATCAGGTCGTCGATCCCCTCGATGCCCACCGAGAGGCGCACCAGCGCGGGATCGACCTCCAGCGGCGACCCGGCCACCGAGAGGTGGGTCATCGCCGCCGGGACCTCGATGAGCGACTCCACGCTGCCGAGTGACTCGGCGAGCGTGAACAGCCGCGTCCCCTCGGCGATGGCGATGGCCCGGGCCGCCGCCGAGCGCTCCGTCCCGGCGCCGGGCGTCGGCACGAACGAGACCATCCCGCCCCAGCCCGGGTAGTGGACGGTGGCGACGTCGGGGCGACCGCGCAGGAACGCGGCGATCGCCGTGGCGTTGGTGCCGTGTCGTTCGACGCGCAGGTGCAGCGTCCGCAACCCGCGCAGCACCAGGAAGCAGTCGAGCGGCCCGGGCACGGCGCCCATCGCGTTCTGGAGGAAGCGGATGCGCTCCGCGACTGCGTCGTCCGAGGTGACGGCCACGCCCAGGATCGTGTCGGAGTGGCCGGCGAGGTACTTCGTCGCGGAGTGGAAGACGATGTCGGCGCCGAGTTCGAGCGGGCGCTGCAGCGCCGGCGACGCGAACGTGTTGTCCACCACGACGAGCGGCCGCCGGCCGCCTTCCGCCGCGCGACGCGCGACGACGTCGGACCGCGGCGGCGATGTCGACGACCTTCAGATAGGGGTTCGAGGGCGATTCGAACCAGACGAGCCGGGTCCGCTCGGTCAGGGCCTCCCAGAGGACGTCCGGCCCGGCCGAGAGGTCCACGTAGTGCGCGTCCACGCCGGCCGCCCGACGGACGCGCTCGAGATAGCGGAACGTGCCGCCGTAGACGTCGTCGCCCACGACGATCTCGTCACCGGGCTGGGCCAGCTCGGCGAGCGCGGCGGTGACCGCCGACCCGGAGGCGAACGCGATGCCGTGGGTCCCGTGCTCGAGCGCGGCGACGGCGCGCTCCAGCCGCTCGCGCGTGGGGTTCTGCGAGCGGGCGTACTCGTAGCCGCCGCGCGGATCGGCTACGCCGTCCTGGGCGAACGTGCTCGTCTGGTAGATGGGCGGGCTGACCGCGCCGGTCAGCTCATCGGGCTCGGCGCCCGCGTGGACCGCCAGCGTGTCGAACGAGGGTCGCGCCTTGGCGGCATCGGGGTCGTGCGTCGGCATGGCGGCCATGATGGCACCCACGCGGTCAGGCCGTGGGTGGCCAGTCGTCGAGCTCGAAGAGCAGTTCGGTCCCGTCGATGTCGTCGAGCTGGACGCCCGCCTCGTGGAAGCCGAGCCTCGCGACGACCGCGAGCGACGCGACGTTGTCCGGCGTGATGGCCGCCCGGAACCGTCGGACGCCGTGCTCGGTGGCGGCCCAGTCGAAGAGCGAGCGGACGGCCTCGCTGGCGACCCCCTGGCGGCGGTACTCGGGCTCGACGTGGTAGCCGACCTCCACCCGTCCCGTCGCGTCGGGCGGGGCGTGGAAGCCGACCGAGCCGATCACCCGCGGGCCCGCCTGCTCGACCGCCACGATGGCGCGGCCGAGCCACGGCTGCGCGGCCGGATCCTCGGTGAGGTCGGCGATCCGGAACTGGAGGAACCCGTCGAGGCGGTCTGGCAGGTCGGACGGGACGGCGGCGCCGATCTCGGTCGCGGCACTCGCGAGATCCCGGGCGAGCAGGGATCGCATGAACGGGACGGACATCGAGACGAGCGAGTACCGCGCGGTCGGGATCGGGGGGACGAGCGGCTCGGTCACGTCGCGCATCATCGCAGCCGATACTGCCGGAAGCACGCCCCGGACGGGCGGTCACCGCCCAGGCCCACCCACTCGCGACACGGGAGATTTGAGGTCTTTCGGTCCATCCCGATAAGGCGTTTGACGATGTGGCGGGCCACGCCGCGGCCGCAGTCTGGGCGACATCGAGGGATGTCGAACACCCAGGAGGCCAGCGATGAGCGCACTCGGCAGCGGCTACTACTTCTTCATCGACGATTCGCTCCGCGCGAACGACCAGCGCAAGGCCGACGAATGGCGGCGGCTGCACCAGCGCCCCGACGCGCTGCCGCTCCCCGAGACGGCTGCTCCCGAGGGCCTGACAGCGCGGATCGCGAGCCGGCTGCCGGTCATCCGGCGGGTCGTGGCCGGGCGCGCCTGATCGCCGTCCCGTCGCGTCGGCCCAGGCTCAGGTGCCCCCGGTCGCGCCGTGATGCGTGAGGTATTCGAGCAGGTCGAGCTTGGTGACGACGCCGGCCGGCCGGCCCTCGCGGATCGCGACGAGGGCGTTGGCGCCGCCTGACAGGAGGGCGAAGGCCTCGTCGAGCGTCGCGTGGGCATCGACGAGAGGCAGCGGCGGATCCATGACCTCGCCGACCGTCCGGTCCACGACGCTCGGATCGCGGAACGCGCGATCGAGCAGGCCCTTCTCGCTGATCGAGCCGACCAGCCCCTTCACCGCGTCGCCCTCCGCATCCTCGGACACGGGCAGCTGGCTGATGCCGTAGGTCTGGAGGGTGGCGATGGCGTTCCCGACCCGCTCGGTCGTGCGGGCGACCACCACCGTGGGCATCTCCGGCGCGTGGTGGCGGTCAGCCAGGAGCTCGGCCACGCGGGTGGCGGAGCCGGTCGTCGCGATGAGGGCGTTCGCCCGCATCCATTCGTCGTTGTAGATCTTGGAGAGATAGCTGCGGCCGCTGTCGGGCAGGAGCACGACGACGACGGCCTCGCGGCCGCCCTCGGTCTGGCTCAGCTCCCGCACGACCTCGCGCGCGGCGACCATCGCGGTCCCGCATGAGCCGCCCGACAGGATGCCCTCCTCGCGCGTGAGGCGGCGGGCCATGGCGAAGGCGTCGCGATCGCTCACCCGCACCCATTGGTCGATGGCGGCCGGGTCGTAGGTGCCCGGGAAGAAGTCCTCCCCCACCCCCTCGGTCAGGTACGGGCGGGCGATGTCGCCGGACAGGACACTGCCCTCCGGGTCGGCGCCGACGATCCGGATCGTCGGGGCCTGGGCCTTGAGGAAATGGGCGGCGCCCGAGATCGTGCCGCCGGTCCCCACGCTCGCCACGAAGTGGGTGATCCGCCCGTCGGTCTGCTCCCAGAGCTCGGGGCCCGTGGTCTGCTCGTGGGCCGTCGGGTTCTCCTGGTTCCAGTACTGGTCCGGCTTGAAGGCGCCCGGGATGTCGCGGGCCAGCCGCGCCGCGACGCTGTAGTAGGACTCGGGCGACTCGGGCGCGACGTTGGTCGGACAGAGGACGACCTCCGCGCCGTAGGCCCGCAACAGCTGCTGCTTCTCGGCCGACTGCTTGTCGGCCATGACGAAGATGCAGCGGTAGCCCTTGAGCGCCGCGGCGATGGCCAGGCCGTGGCCGGTGTTCCCGGAGGTCGGCTCGATGATCGTGCCGCCCGGCTTGAGCAGCCCCGCGCGCTCCGCGGCCTCGATCATCGGCAGCCCGATCCGGTCCTTGACCGAGCCGCCGGGGTTGAGCATCTCGAGCTTGGCCAACAGCAGCGGCTGGCGCTCGGGCGGGCCGAGGTCGCGGACGACCCGGGTGATCCGGACGAGCGGGGTGTGGCCGACCAGGTCGAGGATGGACTCGGCGTACTGCATCGCGGGCGAGTATAGGGTCCGTCCGCGCGCCACCGGCCCGGGCTCGCTCGACGGTCAGTGCCAGGCGGTCGTCAACCAGCGCCAGCGCTTGAGTGTGCCCGCCGGCAGCTCGGTCGCTCGGTGCGCCTCGGCGACGGGCCCGGCGGCGAGCTCGTGCAGCGCTGCGACGAGCCGGTGCGCCGCGGCGCGTTCCTCCGGCGACCACGGCAGCGGGCTCGGCGCGTCCTCGGGCAGACCGGCCAGGACGCGACCGTCGACGGCAGGGAGGATCTCCATGCGGAACCGCCGCCCGCGGTACAGCTCGTGGGTCCCGCCCAGCACGACGGGAACGATCGGCGCACCGGTGCGCAACGCGAAGTAGGCGACCCCCAGACCGAGCGGGCGGGCGGTGCCGGACGGCGTCGCCGGGCCCGTCTCGGGAAACAGGCACAGGACGGCGCCGGCCTCGAGCGCGGCAGAGGCCGCGACCAGGTGCGCGTCGACGGCCGCCCGGCCGCCGCGCGGCCAGATGGGGATGACCCCACCGATCCGGCTGAAGACCCAGCGCCGCCAGCGGGACCGGAAGATCGCGGGGCCGTCCCCGAAGAAGACGAGACGTGGCTCGACCGGCAGGTTGCCCGCGACGACGAACGGATCGACCCAGGTCCGATGCGGCAACCCGGCGGCGATCCAGCCACCCGCCGGCCGCCCGGCCGCGTCGCGCGGCAGGCGTTCGGCACCGATCACCTCGGTCCGGAACCCGAAGACCCAGCGGCCGATGAGGGCCACCAGCCAGAGCAGTACCCGATACGTCCGCGACGCGCGCGGTGAAGGCGTCCCGACCAGTCCGGTCGGCCGGTCCATCC
>CAVPHR010000005.1:0-26790 GCA_963704775.1 uncultured Chloroflexia bacterium
GGCGTCGTCGATCGAGATCTCGACGTTCCCGACACGTCCGACGGCCCAGCGGAATTCCTCGTAGTTCGCGACCGGGGCGTGCTCGGTGACCTCGAGGACGATCCGTCCCTTCCATGTGCCGAGGACACGCTTGAGGCGCTTGCCGGCCGTGATCACCAGCCCTGGCGACACATTGACGGCCAGGAATCCACCATTCCCCATGGCGGGGGCCGCAGCGATGGCCGCCTCGATGGCGCCCAGCTCGTAGTCGACGCCCAGTCCGACCGCCGCGGCGCGAATGAACCGGACATCGGGCGGGGTGCCGTCGACGAACCTCGTGAGCGCCTCGTAGCCGACGACCTTGCGATCGCGCAGGGCCACGATCGGCTGGTAGACCGGGAAGAACCGCCGGCTCGTGAGGATTCGTTTGAGTTCCGACTTTTCGCGGGCCGATTCCCGGCGAAAGGCGATCGCCGGACCGGCAACGACGCTCAGGACGCTGGCGTAGTCGATGGCGCTTGCCAGCAGCCGCGCCCGGAGCATGGGAAGCGGACCTTTCCGCTCGTCGATGACGCTCCCGAGCGAGAGCATGCCGACAAGGTCTTCGCCGGCGTAGATCGGTGCCCCTGCCGCCAGGTCGGGGCGGGCCGCCCAGAAGCGGTCGCTCGGCTCACCCGGCTCCGGCTCGGCGATCCGCTCGACCCACGGACCCTGGCGCGCGCGCCCGATCAGCTGTTGGCCACGAGACATCGACAGCGGCGGCCCGCCCACGAGCAGGCCCTCGCTCGCATTCCACGTCGCGAGTGGCTCCAGCCGGTCCTCGCCGACCAGCCGGAAGACGCCGACGAAGTCGGATCCGATCCGCTGTGCGAGTTCCGTGACGACGGCCGTGGCGGCCTCCTCGGGCACGCTCGAGATGGCGAGTTGGCCGATCGCATGGATCGCCACTGCGCGGGTGCGCAACTCGGCGATCACGACCTGGGTCCACGCCGCCTGGGTCCGAAGATGGGCCTTCACCCGGGCGACGAGCTCGTCGAGTCGGACGGGCTTTGGCAGGAAGTCGTCGGCACCCGCATCGAGCGCCTCGATCACGCCTTCGGCGTCCTCGCTGCCGGTCATCAGGATGAATGGCAGCGTCGAGGTCTCAGGCTTGCGGCGCAACGTCCGGACCAGGTCGATCCCATTCATCCCGGGCATGCCCAGGTCGGCGACCACGCAGCCGATCGTGCCGGCTGCCAGCGCACGTTCGGCATCCGCCGGATTCGTCGCTCCGGCAGTGCGGAGCCCGGCGCGGTCCAGGGCCACGGTCATGAGGGTCAGCAGGTCGGCATCGTCCTGGACGAGCAGGACGGCGAGCTCGTCGGGACGCCGAGTCAGCGGAGCGAGGTCAACGCGTTGCGGAGGGCTTGACAGTCGTGATCCTCCGGCTGAACGGTTCGGTCCTTTGCGCCCGACCGCCACTGTTACATCGCCGACCGTCGGCCGACGAGGAATTAGTTCCGAGCCTCCCGATCCCGAGACCTGGACGGCGCAGCGGCCGTCCGCGCGAGTCTCTCGGCATCGAGCAGCCGTAACCGGTCCCGCCCGACCCGCTTGACGACGCCGTCGGATTCGAGTTGGCGGAGGACGCGTCCCGTCATCTCACGGCTGGTCCCGACGAGCGCAGGGAGATAGCCGCGGGGGACCGCGCCTTCCTCCGCGAAGATGAGCGCCGAGTGCTGGTCCAGGATGCGTGCGACGCGACGCGAGGCGCTCTGGTAGAGGAGCCCGTCCATCCGTTCCACGATCTCCTCGACAGCCTTGAGCACGTGCTCCAGGAGATCGAGCGCGAACCCGGCGTCGTTGGCCGCCAGGGCCTGCACCTCCACACCCGGCCACAGCGCGATCCGTCCCGGCGACAGACCCAGGAGGTCCGTGGTGAACGGGCGCCCGGCGATCGGCATGATCGGTCCGAGCTGGCCGCGCGACGCCACCATCGGGATGACCTCCCGGCCGTCGACCGTGGTTCGACGGAACCCCGCGTGGCCATCGATCACGAGCCCGACGAGTGACTCGTCGCCTTGGGGGATGACCGTTTCGCGGGAACGGAACGACTGCAGGTCCGCCGTGCCGACCAGCGTTCGTTGCGTTTCCGGAAGCGCTCGCGGAAAGGCTGTGCCAATGACCTCGGCTAGGCTCTGGAGATCGTCCGATCCGTCGTGGGGTTCCGCGCGACTCTGCACGACATCGATTGTACGGAGATTGGTACCGAGCTGTCTACCGCTAGACAGAACGGTCTCTATACAGCCCGATCAGGTCGGCGTAGCTTGTTGAGACAGGGAAGGGTTTTCGAGGAAGCCCCTCGTCGGACGGCCGCAGCGGGGAGGACCGACATGCCCACCACGTCGCCTCCGATCCGGCTCGCCGGTGAGGAGATCCGGGAGCACCATCACGTGTGCGCGCTGCTGCACGGGCCGGACGAGGCGAACCGGCTGCTGTTGCCATTCGTCGTCGAGGGTATCGAGCAAGGTGACCGTGCCTTCCAGATCGTCGATCCGGCGTTGCGGGACGGCCTCCTGGCGCGCCTGCAGACCGCCGGCGTCGACGTGGACGCGGCGACAGCATCCGGGCAGCTCGAGGTGCGGACCTGGGCAGACTCGTACGTCCGCGGCGGCACGTTCGATGGCGTCGCCCAGGTGGAGTACATCCGCCACGCCCTCGAGGAGGGCCGGCGGCTTGGCTATCCGCGAACGCGGCTCATCGGGAGCACCGAATGGGCGAAGGACGATGAGACGGCAGGTGCGCTGCTGGCCTACGAGAGCGCCATCGACGAGTACCTGCGCGGCGTCCCGGATGTCGTGATCTGCACGTATGACCTCGACCGCCATTCGGCCCGTACGATCGCCGGCGTCATCGCCACCCACCCGGTCTCGCTCGTCGGCGGCGTGCTTCGCACGAACCGCGGTCCGGCGCGGAAGTCGGCCCGCGATCGCCTGCTTGGCGCGGCGGCCACGTTGTTCCAGGAGAACGGGATCCAGGCGACCGGGGTCGATGCCATCATCGAGTCCGCCGGTGTCGCCAAGGCAACGTTCTATCGGCACTTCCCATCCAAGGACGACCTGGTCGTGGCCTGGCTGCGCGACCCACAAGCGCGCTGGTTCGAGCGCGCCCGCGCACGGGCGCAGGCGTCGGGTGCTGGGCCTCGCGATGAGATCCTGCTGTTCTTCGAGGCCACCGCGGAGTGGCTGGAGGACGAGGGCTACCGGGG
This sequence comes from uncultured Chloroflexia bacterium, assembly GCA_963704775.1. GTDB lineage: Bacteria > Chloroflexota > Limnocylindria > Limnocylindrales > CSP1-4 > SPCO01. The sequence continues at coordinate 3,227 of CAVPHR010000005.1, forward strand.
CTGCCCGTATCTCAACACGGCGGTCGAGATCCCCGATCCGATGCACCCCGCGAGACTCCTGATCCGCGAAACCCTCGGTGAGATCGCGGAGTATCTGCGGAGTCTCCTCAGCGCCGCCGGATATCCCGAAGCCGAGCGCAAGGCCATGGAGCTCCAGGCCCTGCTCGCAGGAGCGATCTCCATGGCCGTCGCCCATCGCACCGGTGCCTACGCGCTGATCGGCCAGGGAGGCCGCTCGACAACTCCTCGCTGCCCCAGAGTCGCGCTCGCCCGGCACCTGATGGGGGCGATCGGCGGGGGCTGCATCGCGAACTCGGCGCAGCCGCCGCCCGCGACACTGCGCCGTCACTACTCTGCGGAGGGCCGCTTCTCCAAACCTGCTGGGATGCGCCCGATCCCCGGCATCCCGCCCGCCAGCGGGCGGTCCCATTCGACCCGGTGGTCGAATTGCCACGCCATCGACCGCTCCGAGACGAAGACGCGGAACACGACCCGGAGCATCGCGTCACGAACGACCCGGCCGATGGCGCCCGGCATCTTGGCGTTGGTCATGCGGGCGCCGTACGCAACGATCTTCTCGACTCGGGCTCGGCGCGCCCGCTCATAGGCGACGAGGGCTTCGGTGATGGTCGGCAGGTCGCGGAGGGCCTTGGCCAGGATCACGCCGTCCTCGGCGGCCATGGACGCGCCCTGGCCGGACGTCGGCGACGGCGCGTGCGCGGCATCGCCGATGATGACCATCGAATCGCGATGCCAGGCCGGTACGTGGCCGACGTCGTAGGTGTTGTCGCCGGCCAGCTCCAGCTCGCCCGCCCGGATCAGGGGGACGGCGGGACCGGCGTCCTCGCCGAACAGGTCGACGAGTTGCCGCTTCCACTCGGCGTGGGTCGTGCCGGCGCGCTCGTCACGGCCGATCTCGGCGCGCGGCCAGTTCACGAACCACACGACGTCGCCGCCAGGCGTGGCGATGAAGCCGAAGAACGCTCGACGGCCGAAGATCATGTGCCACGCCTCGCGCTCGACGTCGAGGTTGACCCCGTGCGTGATGCCGCCGAAGTTCGTCATGCCGACGTAGCGGCCCGACGGGGCCGTCGGATCGATCAGGCGACGGGTGACGGAATGGATGCCATCCGCGCCGACCAGCAGATCCCCGGTCGCGGTGCTGCCGTCCTCGAACGTGGCGATGACGCGGCCGTCGCGATCGGTGCGAGCATCGGCCAACCGCTTGTCGAACTCGACGGGGAGGCCACGCGCGATGACTTCGTCCTCGAGGATGCGGGTGAGGCGGGAGCGCTTGATGGTCTGGGCGGCCGTCCCGTCGCGAAGGGGGGCGCCGAGTGCGGTCTTCCCCAGCTTGTGCCCGCCCGCGTCCCACAGCACATTTCGCCGCGTCGGGATCCGGCGGCCTTCACGACGTCGAGTGCGTCGACGGCGGCGAGCGCGTCCATGCCGTTGGGCGAGACGGTCAGGTACGAACCGACGTCGGCGTCGGTCCGGGGATGTGCTTCGAAGATCGTGGACTCGATCCCCGCCTTGTGAAGGGCGAGGGCCGTCACCGACCCGGCGATCCCGCCGCCTACGATGAGTACCCGCATGGTGTTATCCTCGCTACGATCTGGTATTACCAAGAGCGACTATCTCGATAATCGAAGGATATAGGGATGCCGAAGAGCCGTCAAGCCGTGATCGCCGGGGCAGGCAATGCCATCCAGGCGTACCAGCGCAGCACCCAGGCATTCGACGATGCCGTCGGGCGGGCTCTCGGCCTGAACGCGACCGACCTGCGCTGCCTCGACTGGCTGGTGGACGGCCCGAAGTCGGCCGGCGAGCTGGGTCGCGGCACGGGGCTCTCGTCGGCCGCGACGACGAGCCTCATCGACCGGCTCGAGGAAAAGGGCTTCGTGCGACGGATCGACGATGCCGCCGATCGGCGCCGGGTGCTCGTCGAAATGACGCCGGCGGGGAGGGAGCGGGTCCTCCGCTTCTACGGGCCGCTGATCGTGGAGGGGGCGCCGTTGCTCAAGGGCTTTTCCACCGACGAGATCGAGCGGATGGCGGCATGGCTCGACGCCGCACGCGAACTGACCGACCGGCACCGCGACCGCATCGACGGCCGGTGACTCGGTCCCAGGGACATCAAAGCGGCCACCACGGGCCGCGAGCGGAAAGCAGGAGAACCGCATGATCGAACGGATGGACAACGTCGGCATCGTCGTCGACGACCTCGCGGCTGCGATCGCCTTCTTCGTCGACCTTGGCCTGGAGCTGGAGGGCGAGGCGACCGTCGAGGGACGATCGGTCGACCGCCTCGTCGGGCTCGATGGTGTCCGCAGCGACGTCGCGATGCTGCGGACCCCGGACGGCCATGGCCGGATCGAGCTGTCGAAGTTCCACGCGCCGGCGGCGGTCAGCGCTGAGCCGAACGCACCGGTCAACAGGCTGGGGATGGGTCGGATCATGTTCGCCGTGGACGATATCGACGCCGTCGTCGCCGGCTTGCGAGCCCGCGGCTCGGAGCTGGTCGGCGAGGTGGTGCAGTACGACGACAGCTATCGGCTCTGTTATGTGCGCGGTCCCGAGGGCATCCTCGTCGCGCTGGCCGAGCAACTCAGCTAAGCCGACATGATCAGCGTGACCCGCACCCGAGCATGGTGGCCATGACTCCTTCGGCCGCCCGACCGGTCATCACTGACGCGTCCGCCCGCGAGCGCTACGAGGCGCACCTCGACGGCGAGCTCGCGGGCGTCCTCGTGTACAGACTCATGCGCGGGCGGATCGCCCTCATCCATACCGAGGTGTTGCCCTCCCATGAGGGCCGGGCGTGGCGTCCGCGCTCGTCCGCTTCGCGCTCGATGACGCTCGACGGCGTGCGCTGCGAGTCATCCCGACCTGTCCATATGTCCAGGCATACCTGACGCGACACCCGGAGGACGACATCGTGGTCGGGCCCGCCGAGACCACCCCCTGATCCCCAACGTGGTCCTCGTTCGTCGAGGGTGCCGCCATGACCGCGAACGCTCGACCACGAACCGGCAAAGGAGGTCATCATGATTCACATGACCTGCACCGCGGCGGTCGGTACACGATGAACGCCCCCGCCTCGATTACCGTCACGCCGATCCACGTCGCCGACCTGCACGTCGAGGGCGAAGTGATGCCGGTCTATGTGCACGTCATCGACCATCCGGATGGGCGCGTGCTGGTCGACACGGGCATGACGGCGTTGCACCCGTTGTTGGCCGACATGGACCCCCGCCTCCGGCCGCTGAGCGAGCAGGACTTCGATCTGGCCAGCATCGACACCGTCGTCAACACGCACCTGCACGCTGACCACTGCGGCGGCAACTACCTCTTCGCCGACAGGCCGATCTACGTCCAGCGCCGGGAGCTCGACGACGCGCGCAGCCAGGACGACTACACCATTCGGGAGTGGGTCAACGCGCCAGGCGTGCGGTACGTGCCGGTCGACGGCGAACTCGAGTTGCTGCCCGGGCTCCGACTCGTCCCGGCGCCCGGCCACACGCCGGGCACGCAGGTGGTCGTCGTCGAGACTGGCGGGCGTCCGATCGTCATCGCCGGCGACGTGGCGGTGTGGTTCGGCGAGCTCGACGAGCCGCACACCGAAGGCCAGCTGCTGGTGCGTGCGCTCGACCCCGAGGCGGTCTGGCTCGCGCACGAGCACGAGCCGTGGCGACCACCCACCGTCTAAGGATGTACTGGCGCGCCCGACAGGACTCGAACCTGCGACCTTTGGGTCCGGAACCCAACGCTCTATCCACTGAGCTACAGGCGCGCGGACCGCGATGATACCGGTCGGGCGGCCTTAGGCTCTAGGAGCGCGCGGGTTCACCCTCGACGGGCACGGCCGCCGGCGCTGCGGTGCCGTCCTCAAGCACCCGAAACGGTACCGCTTCTGAGGGCATGCGGGCTCGGCCGGCGGCTTGCCGGGCCGGTCCGCGCTGTCGCGCCGGTCAGGTCAGGCGACCGCCACCGGGACCATGGCCGCTTCGGGATCACGGCGCCAGCCCGCGTCGATGACCGCTCCCGTGAGGGTTCCCTCGACGCTCTCCACGTAGCCGAGCGCCACGCGCGCCGCGGGGACGCCCCAGGACGTGTCCATACCGAAGTGCGCGAGCGTCTCGACCGTCCACTGTGGGGAAACGGCGTTGATGCGGATGTCTCGCGGCAGATCCAGGGCGGCAGCCCGGACGAAGCCCTCGATTGCGGCACTCGCCAGGCTGACCGACGCCTTGCCCGCGATCGGCCCCCGGCCCCCGATGCCGCTCGTGAGTGTGATCGAGCCGCCGTCCCGAATGAACTCGGTGCCGATCCGCGTGACGTTCACCTGGCCCATCAGCAGGCTCCGCAGCCCGCTCTCATCGTCGTCGGTCACGCGATCCATCGGACCGAAGCGCGCGGCGCCGACTGCGCAGACGACGCCATCCACCGAACCCACCGCTTCGAAGTACGCACGGATCGAGGCGGGCGATGTGATATCGATCGCGAGGCCGGCCGTCGTACGTGATCCCAGGAGCACGTCGTACTCCTCGGCCAGGCGCTTGACGACTTCCCGGCCGATCGTGCCGGTTGCCCGATCACCAGGATCTTCATGGTTCCACCTCGGGAGGCCGTGCGGGCATCGCGATCCGGCACTCACCGTATTGACGCCCGGGAATGCCCGAATCGTTCATTCCTCACTTCATCCGGACAGCTGCAGCGCGCCAGACCCGCATCCATACAGACGTGACGCGAACGCGGATTCGTTCCATCCTTGAACCATGCGCGCCCTGATCTTCGACCTCGACGGGACCCTGATCGACACCGTCTACGCTCACGTCTTTGCCTGGCAGCAGGCTCTGGCCGAGGTCGGCATGCCGATCGAGGGCTGGCGCATCCACCGACGGATCGGGATGAGCGGCGGCCTGTTCACGCGGGCGGTGGCGCGTGAAGCCGGCCGCCCACTCAGCGACGCGGAGGCCGAGACGATCCAGCAGCGTCACGGGGTGCTGTTCCGGGAGCTGCTCCCCGAACGTCGCCCGCTGCCAGGGGCCGTGGACCTCCTGGCGTTCCTGCGCGAAGCGGGGATCCCACACGGGATCGCGACCTCCGGGCGTCGACCCGAGATCGACGCGTCGTTGGAGGCCCTCGGTGTCCCATCGGAGACCGTCGTCGTGGAACGCGGGGACGTGCTCCGCGCCAAGCCCGAACCCGACCTCTTCCTGGCCTGCCAGGAGCGGCTCGCCGTCGCGGTCTCCGACTGCTACGTCGTCGGCGACGCGGTGTGGGACCTGTTGGCCGCGAGGCGAGCCGGGATGCTGAGCGTCGGGCTGCTGTCAGGTGGCTATGGCGAGGACGAGCTGCTCGGCGCGGGCGCGTTTCGCGTCTATCGCGACGCGGCCGACCTGCACGCGTCGATCGACGAGCTCGGGATTTGACTGCCGCCCGACGCGGCCGGCAGCGATGGCCGGCCGTTCCGGGCGTTTCGACGGGTCGCCGCGTCAACGGGCGTTCGTGGCGGCGCCAAACCCTCCGAGGAGCCGGCGGATGCGGCGCATGACCCCGACAGGCCCGCCGTCCGACTGCCACTGCTCGATGAGCAGGATGCCGATGAGCGCGACCTCGAGCGCCTTGTCGAGGTAGGCAAGACCGAATCGCGGCCCGAAGGCGACCCAGCCGCCGATCGTCGCGGCCGCGAACGCGATGAGGGCCAGGCGGATCAGCCAGCGCCAGCGGGCCGCCGGACCGGGAGCGACCATCGCGATGGCGAGGACCACATACCCCAGGGCGTTGGCCGTGAACAGCATCCCACCGAGCGAGGCGTGGATCGCGGCGGTCCCGAGGGTCATCAGGACGACGACCGTCCGAAGGGCGGCGGCGGGGAGGTGGAACCGGTGCGTGGCTCCGTGCGTGATGGCAGCCATCTTGGCGCTCCTTCGCAGGGGAGCGGTAACGTGCTACCGCTCGATAGCACATATCCTGCGGCTATAACGTGCTACTGTCAAGTAGCAGGATGACGCGCGTGCGCTACCATGCGTGGCCATCGAGAAGGTGCTTGGAGCGTGGCCATGACGACGCGGATGCGGATCGTTCGTCCGTTCACGAACCGCATCGCGAATCCGCTCGTCCGCCGCTTTGCCGCGTGGCTGCCAGGGTTCGCCGTCATCCGCACCGTCGGTCGACGGACCGGGCAGACGCATCGCTCGCCGCTCAACGTGTTTCGACGGGACGGCGACTACGTGATGGCCCTGGTCTACGGGGCCGACGTCGACTGGGTCAGCAACGTCCTGGCCGCAGGGAGCGCGGAGCTCGAGCAACGCGGCGACGTCGTCAGGCTGACAAACCCGCGGCTGGTGACCGATCCAGACGCCAGCCTCACGCCGGTCCCGATGCGGCTCTTCTACAGGGTGATGCGCGTCACGGAGTTCCTGCGAATGTCACCGGTCGGACGGCCCGCTGGCACCTCGGGAATCCGCCGGACATAAAGACGAAGCGGCTCCCGAAGGAGCCGCTTCGATGCTGTCCCGGTGAAGGAGTCCGCCGAAGCGGACGCTTCTGCCACGTGCCAAAGGCATCTATCACGTCGGCTGCACCGACTACCCTGACCCTACCTACCCATGACCTTGACACTGGGGCAGCGCTGAATTAACAGCCTCCATATCCTACCTCGTGAGGGGCCGTTTTCCAAGGGGTTTTGGCAGGGAGAACTGTGTAAATTCCTTAATCTTCGCGATACGTGGCGGCGTGGACGCCGTTAATCCTCGTGGATCGTCACCTTCGTCATCGCCACCGGCTCGCTCGGCAGGTCCTTCCCATCACGCGGCGCCGACACGATCTTGTCCACGACGTCGAGGCCACGCGTGACCTGCCCGAAGAGCGTGTAATTCTTCGGCAGGCGCCCGGCCAGGTCGTCGGTACAGATGAAGAACTGGCTGCCATTCGTATTCGGGCCGGCATTGGCCATGGCCAGCGATCCGCGCCGGTAGTCGCCGGTGACGGGCTCGTCCTGGAACTTGTAGCCGGGGCCACCGGTCCCGACCCGACCGCGGTCGAGGGTCGCCTTCTTGCCGTACTGGCCGTCGCCGCCCTGGACGACGAAGCCCGGGATGACCCGGTGGAAGATGACGTCGTCGTAGAACCCCTTCTTGGCCAGGTCGATGAAGTTCTGGCTCGCCTTGGGGGCGCTCTCGTCGTAGAGCTCGATGTCGATGTCGCCGATCTCGGTGGCGATGGTCGCGCGCGTCATGGGCATGCTCCTGCTGCTGTGGTGTGTTGCGCTCAGGGGTTCGAGACGGTCACCTTGGTCATGGCCACGGGGTCAAGCGCCATGTTGCCGGACGCCTGGCCGCTGTTTGGCATCGCCGCGATGGTATCGACGACGTCCATGCCGGCCGTCACCTCGCCGACGATCTGGTAGGTGTTGTAGGACGAGAGGGCCGGCTCGGCCGCGTCGTCGAGGATGATGAAGAACTGCGACCCGACCGAATCCGGCTGGGGGGTCCGGGCCATCGCGACGACGCCGCGGGCGTAGGTCGCGGTCACCGGTTCGTCGGTGATGGTGTAGCCGGGCCCGCCCGTCCCCGTGCCGGTGGGGTCACCACCCTGGATGACGAAGCCCGGGACGAGGCGGTGGAAGACGACCCCGTCGTAGTAGCCGCACTCGGCCAACGCGACGAAGTTGCCGACCGCGATCGGCGACAGGTCCGCGTGGAGCGCGAGGGTGATCGCGCCCTTGGCCGTTTCGATCGTCACGGTGCGGGACTCGCCGGCGGGCAGCGGCGCCGGTTGGGCGGTCGGGCAGTCGCCGGTGGCCGCCGAACCCGGGGCAGCCCCGGACGGGGCGGCCTGCGATGGCGGGGCGGCCTGCGACGGCGCGTCCGACGGGAGCCCCGCGGACGGGGACGCGCCGGGCGAGGCCGAGCACGCCGCGGCGACGGCCAGGGTCGCGACGACCGCGATCGCGCGGATGGGACGAGGGATCATGCGGCAGCCTCCAGGGCAGCGGGAAGGTCGATGGCGCCGGAGAGGATCGCCTCCCCGAGGATCACGCCGCTGGCACCGGTGTCGCGGACCCGACGCAGCGCGTCGAGATCGCGGACCCCGCCGGCGACCAGGATCTCGGCATCGTACGACCGAACGAGCGAAGACACCCGCTCGAGGTCCGGCGCGCTCCCGCTGTGGGCGAGCACGAGCCGTGTCACCCCGGCCGCGACGAGCTCCTCGACCAGGGTGGTGATCGTCGGCGGGGTGGTGCGACGCCACGGGAAGGCGGCGAGTCGTTCGGGCCGCGGGTCAAGGCCGACCGCCAGCCAGTCCCCGGCGATCGCGAGGCAGGCGCGGAGGTCGTCGGGCCGGTCGACGATGGCGGTCGTGAGGACGACCCGGGTGGCACCCGCGGCGAACGCGAGCTGGATCGCCTCGGCCGAGTCGAGGCCGCCGGCGAGTTGCAGCGGCACCGCGCTGCGGGACGCGATCGCGCCGACGGCGTCGAGACTGGCCGGACTGCCTGCCCGGGCGCCCTCGAAGTCGACGAGGTGGATCAGCCGCGCGCCCTGCTCGACCAGGCGTTCGACGATGCGTTCCGGGCGATCGGTCGGCGCGCCGATGCCGGCCGACGCGCCCGGCCAGTAGACGACACGCGACCGTCCGCCCTCGAGGTCGATGGACGGGATCACGAGCACGCTGGCTAGACGCCCTCGCCGGCCAGGAGGCGGCGGTGGAAGCTGACCGGCAGCGAGCCGTTGCGGAGCAGCGTGTCGTGGAAGCCCTTGAGCGAGAACGCATCGCCGAGCCGCGCCTGCTCATCCGCGCGGAGCTTGAGCAGCATCGTTCGCCCGAGCAGGTACGACAGCGGGTAGGTCGGGCGGTACGTGTACCAGCGCACCTCGGCCGTGGCGTTGGCCCGTTCGAAGTTGGTGTGCTCGACCATGAAATCGATCGCCTCGTCGATGGTCATCTCCCCGCGGTGCAGCCGCACGTCGAGGATGATCCGGCACGCGCGCCAGATGGCATCGGTATGCATGACCACGCGAAAGCGCGGGTCGTCGTCGAAGCCGTGCTCGCGCATCATCAGCTCCGAGTACATGCCCCAGCCTTCGACGAACTCGGGGGCGTCGGTCAGCAGGCGCGTCAGCGACGGATGCCGCCGGGCGGTGTCGAGCTGGAGGTGGTGGCCCGGGTACGCCTCGTGGATGCTGGTGTTGCTGATCGAGGCGAAATTGTGCTCGCGCATGGCGTTCGCCTCGCCTCCGACCGACGGGGTGACGACGTAGATGCCCTTCGGGTCGCGGTCGAAGGTCGCCGGCTCGAAGTAGGCCGCGAACGGCAGCACGTTGCGCAGGTACTCGGGGGTCTCGGTGACCTCGATGCGCTCGTCGGACGGGATCGTCACGAGGTCGTGCTCGATCAGGTGGCTGCGCGAGCGGACCATCGCGGTCCGGTAGGCCTCGAGCGCGGCTGTCGAAGTCGGCCGGCTGGTCCGACTTGATGCGGTCGACGACTTCGGTTTCCGAGGCGTCCGGATCGACCTCGCGGGCGGCGGCGATGCGGGCCGCCTTCTCCTCCGCGAGCTTCTGCCAGCCGAGTTCGAGGATCTCGTCCGCGTCGAGGCCGTCGAAGGCGCGGTGGGCCACGAGCGCGTCGTGCCGCTCCCGTCCGACCGGCCAGTCGTCGGTCCCGTTCGCGAGCGTCTCCTCGAGCCAGCTCGTGTACAGCTCGACGGCGACCTTGGCCGCACCGATCGCCCGGTCGAGGCGGCGGCGCTCCGACTCCGGGATCGTCCCCTCGGCGGCGGCGTCGATCTCGTCGAAGAAGGTCGGGAGCTCCGCGGCGGTCTCGAGCTCGATCCGCTGCCACGCCCGGACCTGCGGCACGGCCGCGCGGGTCTTGGCCTGCTCGAGGTGCACGGGGACGGCCTCGAGGCGGCCGGCGATGGCCTCGAGCCGGTCCGCGAGTGGCGCATGGTCGCGCGCGAACAGCAGGAACAGCCCGTCGCCGATCGTGTCGAGGGCGAACGACCGCCGCTCCCAGATGCGCATGACGTCGGTGTCGAAGATCGCGCGCCGGACATTGTGGAGCTCGAGGTCCCGCTCGAACCGGGCCGTCGCCGACAGGTCGGCTGGGTCGAGCGCCTCGACCTGGGTCAGGTGCGCGCGCTCGGCGTCCAGCTCGGCCAGGACCGCCTCGCGCCCGCCGTCGCCGAGCTCATCGTCGTGAGCGTGCAGGCCGAGGGCGGTGCCGAGGATCGGGTTGTCGCGGACGAGCCGGCGAAGGCGCGCCTCGACGAGATCGTAGAACGTGTCGTCGCGCGGCCCGCGGTCGTGGGCGTGCGCGGGGCGCGGCAGGTCGGGCGCGAGGATCGGGTCGGTCAAGGGAAGCTCCTGGGAAGCAAGGTCGTGACGTCTCGCCGGCCTGGCGACGTGGGCCTGGCGCGGGTCGGTGTCAGGCGGACGCGCCGATGGGTTGCGTGGCCAGCGTCGCGGGGGACGTCTCGGCCAGCGCCTCGAGCGTGGCTTGGATGACCACGTCGATGTCGTCGGCGGAGATGTCGTGATGGGTGACGGCCCGCACCTGACCGTGCGCATATTCCACCATCAGCACATTCCGTGCACGGAGCGCGTTGAGGAAGACCGCGCGGTCGCGATCGACCTTGAAAAGGACGAAGTTCGTGGCGACGCGACCCGGGTCGAGACGGCCAGGCTGTGGCTGCGCGGTGCCGCCCGCGCTCTCGATTCCGTCCATATCCGCCAGGGCCTCGGCCAGGCGCCTGGCGTTGGCATGGTCGTCGGCGAGACGATCGATCATCCCGGCAGGGCCATCGGCCAGCGCGACCAGGCCGGCCGCGGCCAGGATGCCGACCTGGCGCATCCCGCCGCCGACGAGCTTGCGGGCGCGACGCGCCCTGGCGATGACCTCGCTGCTGCCGACGACCACCGAGCCGATCGGGCAGCCAAGGCCCTTGCTCAGGCAGAACGTGACCGTGTCTGCTGGATCGGCCAGGTCGCGGGCCGTCACTCCGGTGTGGCGCTGTGCCACGACGGCGTTCCAGAAGCGAGCACCGTCGATATGGAGGGGAACGCCATGGCGGCGCGCTATGGCCGCGACGTCTCGCGTGTATGCCGGTGTGAGCGGCTGGCCCATCGAGTGTGCGTGGGTGTTTTCAAGCGTGATGAGGCCGGACAGCGGCTCGTGAGGATCGGTTCGGGTCGCGGAAGGCCTCATCGATGGCGGCGGGCTCGAGGGTGCCGTCCGGGCGGTCCTCGAGGCTCCGCGCGCTGACGCCGACGATGACCGCGTGCCCGGCCGCTTCGTCGATCACGAGGTGGTGTTGCGCCCCGGCGATGACCTCCTGGCCGCGGCCGAGGTGGGCCATCATGGCGGTGAGGTTGCCCATCGTTCCGCTCGCGACGAAGAGGCCGGCCTGCTTGCCGAGGAGCTCCGCGGCGCGTTCCTCAAGGGCGATGACGGTCGGGTCGTCACCGAAGACGTCGTCCCCGACCTCGGCCTCGGCCATCGCTCGGCGCATGGCGTCGGTCGGGCGCGAAACCGTGTCGCTGCGTAGGTCGATCGGTCGTTCCGGCATCAACGCCGAGTATAGGGCGGGCCACTGACAGGCCCCTTCGCCTCTGCTATAGTCCGGCCTCGCCGCAACTGGACCCGTGGTGTAGCGGCCCAACATGCCAGCCTGTCACGCTGGAGATCGCCGGTTCGAATCCGGTCGGGTCCGCCATCCCTCGCTTTTTCCTACGCCCCGTCCGCCCGCCCGGACGGGGCGTTCTCATGCCCTCCAACGCCGGCGGGGCGGTCCTGGCGGCGTAAAGGGGCTCCATCCGTCTCTGTCACAATCCGCGGCGATGAAGCGGCTCCCCTGCTCGTGGTGCTCGGCCTGCTCGCCATCGCGTTCGTGATCCCCATGAGCGGCGGGATGCTCGGCAGCGGTGGTGCCGACCCCGGGGCTAGCGATGGCTCCGGGAAGCCGGTGGCCGTGGCGGGCGCGAGCGCGTCCGCGGTGGCGGCGGGACCATCGTCCAGCGCGTCGGCGGCCGCGCCGTCGGAGCCCGCCGCCGCCCCGACGCCCGCCGCGACCGCGACCCCGGCCCGCTCGCGGACGTCGCGATCGTGCCGGTCATCCAGTTCCGCGCCGCCGCGACCGCCGTCACCCGCGCCGAAGTGACCGCCGTGCTCGCGGGCACCAGTGAGCGCTACGAGGCACTCGAGCTCGTCGAGTCCGAGGCGGACGCGATCCTCGCCGCGGCGGGTGTCGAACGGCCGTCCGCGGCCAAGCAGCTCGTCCTGGCGCCCGACGCCGCGACCCTCAGGAAGGACCTCGCGAAGCACCGCAAGCGGCTGGCCTTCCTGCGCGCCGACGACGTCACCCCGGCGGTCCGCGCCCTGACCTGGGGTGGCCGGTCGCTATTCGGCGTGGATCGGGTGACCACGGCCGGGGAGTGGCGGTTGAACGCCCAGCTGCCGGCCCCGGCCGCCGATGCGGCCTTCGATCCGGGGGCGACGTGGACGATGTTCGCGGGCGGCGACATGTTGTTCGATCGCGGCGTCTACGAGACGCTCCGGGTCAAGGGGAAGGGCGCCGACTTCCCGTTCGACGGCGGCACGGCCGAGATCACCGGCCACACCTGCTGCTCCGGATTCGGCTGGGAGCAGCCGGTCACGCGGCGGACCGGGAACGGCGGCGCGATGCGCGACCTGATCAAGGGCGCCGACCTGGCGCTCGCCAACTTCGAGAACCCGGCCCCCGACCAATTCAGTTGGCACACGAGCAAGACCGTCTTCACCGCCGATCCCAAGCTCATCGACGGCGTCGTGAAGGCCGGCATCGACTACGTCTCGATCGCCAACAACCACATCGGCGACGCCGGCGACGCCGGGATCCTGCAGACCATCGCGAACCTCAAGGAACGCGGGCTGAAGTACTCGGGCGCCGGCAAGGACCTGGCCGCCGCGCGCAAGCCGGCCATGCTCGAGGCGAACGGGGTCAAGGTCGCGGTCCTCGGCTACGACGCCATCGCCAAGGGCTACTTCGCCGGCAAGGACGAGACCGGCAGCTCGCAGCTGTCGCTCAAGCGGGCGAGCAACGACATCAAGAGCGCGCGCAAGGCTGGCGCCGACATCGTCATCGTCTTCCCGCACTGGGGGACGGAGTACCGCCGGATGCCGTTCGCCGGGCAGCAGCAGCTCGCCCGCGACATCATCGATGCGGGCGCCGACATGATCATCGGCAATCACGCCCACTACGCCGCCGCGATGGAGGTCTACAAGGGCAAGCCGATCTGGTATGCGCTCGGCAACTTCGTCTTCGACCAGACCTGGTCCGAGCCGACGATGGAGGGCATCACGCTCGAGCTCACGTTCCGGGGCAAGGAGCTCGTCCAGGCACGGATGCGGCCGCACATCATCCTCGACAAGGCGCAGCCGAACTTCCTCGACCTTGCCGGCGACGGCCGGGTCGTGATGGGCCAGATCTTCGACGCGTCGAAGGGGATCCTGCCGTGGTGAGGGTCGCGGGCCGGGCGGCCGGGCGTGCCGCGAGGCGCTCGCGACCTAGGCCAGTCCGGCGAACAGGTCGCTCTCGGGCCGCTCGGTCGGCACGGTCGACTCGCGCAGGATGTAGGCCTCCTTCGACCAGGCCTCGCGCCAGCCGTCGAGCCCGAAGAGCATGAACCCGGCGTCCGGCGCCATCTGCGTCACGTGCTCCTGGATGGCGGCCCACTTCCGATCGAGCGGCGCGCCGGAGATGTCGATCCAGGTCGTGATGGACTCGTCGGGCACGAGCATCTTCGCCATGTAGGCCTCGAATTCGGCGAGCTGTTCCGGCGTGGCGTCCTCGGGTGGTGACCAGAAGTTCGGCTTGCCGAGCGCCTCGAGCCGTTCGGCCATCGCCTTGCGCGTCGAGGCCGGGATCGGCCTGCTCGTACAGCTTGGACGGCGTCCACGGCGCGAGCCCACCCTCCCCGATCGCGGGGCCTGTGCCGCCGTGCTCCGGGGCGAGCTGCTCCGGGTACCACGCCGGGTCGCCGGCCCGGGGAAGGCCCGGACCGTGACGTCGTGGGTCCGGATGTGGTCGGGGTGGCCGTAGCCACCGAACGCGTTGTAGGTCGTGACCACGTCCGGCTGGTAGCGACGGATCAACCAGACCAGTCGTCGGGCGGCCTCGTCGAGATCGGCCTGCCAGAACGAGCGCGGGTCCACGTTCCCGGGCCGGCCCATCATGTCGGAGTCGTGGTAGCCGAGGTTCTCCCACTCGGTCACGCCCAGATGGCCCATGGCCCGTTCCAGCTCCCCGGCCCGCAGCTCGCCGAGCCGGCGGTGGTTGTCGGGCGTGTCCATCTCGGGGACGACGATCTCGCCCATCTCGCCGCGCGTGCCGGTCACGAGGACCACGCGCTTGCCTTCGGCGACGGCCTTGGCCATCGTCCCGCCGGTGCCGATGGTCTCGTCGTCGGGGTGGGCGTGGACCGTCATCAGGGTGGGCCGATGCTCGGTCGGTGACGGCGGCGTGGGGTCGGAAACGGCTGGGTCGGTCATGGCGCGATGCTACCGGCATCCGCGATCGGGCGGCGGCGAGACCGGGGCGGTGCCGGCGGGCATCATCCATTCGGCCCATGGCCGGACAGGACGTGCACGGACGCACCGGTGCCGCCCGACAACGCTCGTCGGGCGCCCGTACCTCCGGATGCCAGCCGTGCCGGCCGCGATGCCCGACGATGCCGACGTGATACAGAGCCTCGGCCGCCGTCTCCGCGTCGTGTTTCAGGGTGCCGGAGAATCGGACGATGCCCTGCGGTCCTCGCCGGACGACGCGCCCGTCGTGCCGCTCCTCCCGCTCGTCGAGTTCGTCGCCTACGCCTACGATTGCGTCCTCTACGGCCGCGTCCGGCTCGCGGCCGACCGGCTGACCGACATGCTGAACACGCACGACGAGTTCGAGCTCGTCGACGTGATGGTCGAGCGCCTGCGACGGGCTCGGGGCGGTCGAGGTCAGGGCCGTCGTCGTCCCTCGTGACGAGTTGCTGCTCGTCCATGCCACGGGACCGCGTGGCAACCAGGAGCGCCGCACGCGGACGCGCGAGCACCCGCTGGCGATGCAGAATCGGGCCCGTACGAGGTCCGCGGCAACCTTCATGCGTCTCCCGGCCACGACCCCCTGATGACGATCCGCCGGCGGAAGGCGATGGTGCCGATCACCGACGCGTGGATCGACTACCAGGTGGGCACCGAACGGCGGCGTCGGCGCGTCGGTGCGCTGGTCGTCAACCGCGAGCAGATCGATACGGTGGCGCACGCGGTCGACGAGTGGGTCCGAGATGCCGGACCTGCCATTCGAAGCCGGCGGCGCCTGACCCGACGCTGCCCGGCGCTACCATCGGCGGCCATGCCCGACGAGCCGCCCCAGCAGCCGGCCCGCTGGCCGGCCTGCGCGTCATCGACCTCTCGACGGTCCTGGCCGGGCCGTACGCGACGATGCTCCTCGCCGACCTCGGGGCCGACGTCATCAAGGTCGAGCCGCCGGAGGGTGACGCGACCCGCGGCTGGGGCCCGCCATGGGTCGGCGACGAAGCGGCGGGCACGCGGACGGCGGCCTACTACCTGGCGGTCAACCGCAACAAGCGATCGCTCCGGCTCGACCTCCGGCAGGCCGGCCGGCGCGGACGTCCTGCGCCGGCTGCTCGCCGATGCCGACGTCCTCATCGAGAACTTCCGACCCGGCTCCCTGGCGAGGCTCGGGTTCGATGACGACGCGCTGCGCGCGCTGAATCCCGATCTCGTCCACCTCGCGATCAGCGGCTACGGCCCCGACGGACCGGCCGCGGACCGGCCCGGGTACGACTTCGTGATCCAGGCGGTCGGCGGACTGATGTCGATCACCGGCGACGCCGACACGGACGGCGGCCATCCGACGAAGGTCGGCGTGGCGATCAGCGACATCGTGTCCGGGCTGTTCGCCACGATCGGGATCCTCGCCGGGCTGCTGGCTCGACGGCGCCGAGGGCCCGGTCCGCGGGCCAACGCATCGACGTGTCGCTGCTGGCCTCGACCCTGGCCGTGCTCGTCAACCAGGCGCAGAACGCGTTCGCCACCGGCGAGTCGCCGGGCCGGCGGGGCAACGCCCATCCGAACATCGTCCCGTATGAGACGTTCGCGACGAGCGACGGCGAGATCGCCGTGGCCGTGGGTTCGGAGCGGCAATGGCCGAGGTTCTGCGCGGCGATCGGCGCGGCCGAGCTGGCCGACGATCCCCGCTTCGCGACGAATGGCGACCGCGTGGCGTCCCGCGGCGTCCTGCGCCCGCTGCTCGCGGATCGGCTGGCGACGCGCCCCACGGCCGAGTGGCTGCGAGTCCTGGCCGAGGCCGGGGTCCCGTCGGGCTCCATCACCGACATCCTGAGCGCCTTCGAGTCGCCGGCGGCGCGGGCGCGCTCGATGCTCGTCGAGATCGAGCACCCGGCCCTCGGGGTCCTGCGCCAGGCCGGGATCCCGATCGAGTTCGAGGTGACGCCCGGCGCCGATCCGGACGGCCCCGCCGCTGCTCGGCGAGCACACGGACGCGGTCCTGACCGAGCTCGGCCTGGCGGCGGACGAGATCGCGCAGCTTCGCGCCGACGGGGTCGTCTAGGCGTGCAGGCCTGCACGCGAATGCGGTCTGGCGCGCGTCCGGCCGCGCTAGACTCGCCCGGCCCGGACGCGCGCCGCAGCCGCTGACCGGACCCGCGACAGGAGGCCGACCCGACCATGACCGACGAGCGCGAACGCTGGGCGCTGATCCTCGGGGCGTCGTCCGGGATGGGCGAAGCGACCGCCATCACGCTGGCCAAGGCCGGCTACAAGATCGCCGGGGTCCATCTCGACTTCCGCGCCGCGCTGGCCCACGTCGAGGAGGTCAAGGCCGCGATCGAGGCCGCCGGGTCGGAGGCGATCTACATCAACATGAACGCGGCCGACGACGAGAAGCGGGCGGCGGCGCTCGACGACGCTGCGCGAGCGCTTCGACCGTTCGCGCGCGGAGGGTCGCGAGCCGTATGTCCGCGTCGTGATGCACTCGCTCGCCTTCGGCTCGCTCGTGCCGTTCCTCACCGAGGACCCGAAGGGCGGGGTCGACCGCAAGAAGATGGAGATGACCCAGGACGTGATGGCGAACAGCCTCGTCTACTGGGTCCAGGACCTGTTCCGCGGCGGGTTCCTCGGCCAGGGCTCGAAGATCTACGCGATGACCTCGGAGGGTTCGACCCGGGTCGTGCCGTCGTACGGCGTCGTGTCATCGGCCAAGGCGGCGCTCGAGTCGCATATCCGCCAGCTCGCGATGGAACTCGCCCGCAGCGGGATCGGCGCGACGGCCAACTGCATCCGGGCCGGCGTGACGGTGACCCCGGCGCTGCTCAAGATCCCCGAGTCGCAGGCGATGATCGACATCACGATGAAGCGGAATCCGACGGGCCGGATGACGACGCCGCAGGACGTCGCGAACGCGATCCTGGCCCTGTCCGGCGAGGGCACCGAGTTCATCAACGGCGACATCATCAGCGTGGACGGCGGCGAGTTCATCACCGGGGCGTGAACCTCAGGCCGATGGCTCGCAGGAGCGTCGCCTCGGACTTCGGTGAGCGTGTGGCGGTCGGGCGTTGAGGGTGGCATGACCGAGAGAGTGATCGTCGTGGGCTCGGTCAACATCGACCTGGTCGCGACCGTCGATCGACTGCCGGCGCCCGGCGAGACCGTGACCGGTGGCCGGTTCGCCCAGCATCACGGCGGCAAGGGCGGCAACCAGGCCGTGGCGGCGGCGCGTCTCGGGGCCGCGACCGCGTTCGTCGGCGCGGTCGGGGACGACGCATTCGGGTCGGACGGCACGAGCCGCGCTCGAGGCCGAGGGCGTCGACGTGAGCCGAGCTCCGGACGCTGCCCGGCCAGCCGACCGGCGTTGCCTTGATCCTCGTCGACGCGGACGGCGAGAACAGCATCGCCGTCGCCGGCGGCGCCAATGCCGCGCTCTCGCCGGAGCACGTCGCGGCGTCGTTCGAGCGACTCCGCCCAGGCACCGGCGATGTCGTGCTCGTCGGCCACGAGATCCCGACCCTGCACGGCGACCGAGGCCCTCCGGCTGGCGAAGGCCTCGGGCGCCACGACGATCTTCAACCCGGCACCCGCGACCGGCGTGACGCCCGAGGCGCTCGCGCTGACCGACATCCTCACGCCGAACGAAGGGGAGGCGGCCCAGCTCGTCGGGCGGGACGGGGATCTCGAGGCCCTCGCCGCCGACCTCCTCGGTGCCATGGCCGGGGGCGGCCGGGTGCTGATGACGCTCGGTGCTCGCGGGGCGCGCTTGATCGGCCAGGACGGCACGCTGGCGATCCCGGCACCGGACGTCGCCGTCGTGGACACCGTCGGGGCGGGCGACACGCTGAATGGCGCCCTGGCGGCCGGGCTCGCCTCCGGCCTGCCGGTCGACGAGGCTGCCCGACGCGCCGTGACCGCGGCCTCACTGGCTGCCACGCGGGCGGGCGCGCGCGAGGGCATGCCAACGGCCCGCGAGCTCGAGGCTGCGTTGGCGGCCCAGGCGCCGCCCGGCTGAGCCCCGACGTCCCGCGGCTCGCGCGCACCGCCGGGCGGGTTCGGCTGGCGTCGCGCACACCACCCTCTGTACCCCTCGGCACCGGACCTTCGTCCGGCTGTGGGACCGCACGGGACGGCCCCACACTCATCGGGACGAGACCGGGCCCATGCCTGGCTTCGGGGGACCACGATGACCATCGAGATCGGAAGCCAAAAGGTCGGGCGGGTCGGCCGCCGCGGCCGAACGAGCGCCGCCACGTCGATGCCGATCGGCGAGGTCGACGCGAACATCTTCGCCTGCCCGGCGTGCACGCGACCCCTGAGCACCGGCACGCCCCGCTGTCCCTCGTGCGGCACCCGGCTGGTCGCGGGTGTCAAGCTGTCGCGGGCCAGCGTCTTCGTCGGCATCGGCGTCTTCAGCGGCATGATCGCCAGCGGCGCGATCCTGGGCGTCAACTCCCTGGTCGATCGCCACGCCGGCGACCGTTGCGGTCGTGCCGGCGCCGCCGGTCGTCATGGTCAGCCAGGCCCCCATCGCGAGCGAGCCTCCAGTCGCCGGTCGATCCGGGCATCCCCAGCAGCGCCATCTCCGCCCTCGGCCAGACGGCGCGACTCAACCAGCGCGTCGTGGCCGATGCGGAGCGGCTGACGGCGGCGCTCGGCGATGGCCGATCCCGTCGAGCTGCCGAGATCGCGCCGATCCTGCGCACGATGGCGGCGAGCGCATCGTTCGGCGCGCGGGCTCGCGCCGACCGTCGGCGACTGGGACCAGGCGTCGGCCGTGTCCGAGGACCTCGCCGCGTTCTACGCGGCTATCGAAGGCGACCGCCGAGGAGGGCCTGGCGTCGTCGCTCTCGAGCCACCGGGCCTACGCGGCAGCCGCACGAGGAGATGCTCAAGGTCGTGGCCGGCCTCGACGCCATCGACGCAGCGTCACGAACGCTGGCCGACGCGGCGGACTATCGAGCTGCCGCCGCTGACCGCGCCCTCCCCTAGGTCGCGTTCGCCCCGGCTGACGGGCCGGCGGTTCGGCTCGGGGCGTAGCCGGTCAGCTCCACGTACGCCTCGCCGCCGAGTCGGCGCGCCAGCCCGCGTCGCGCTGACGACCTGCGAGCCCTCCCAGTAGATGACGCCGGTCGTCGCGCGCGTGTCGAGCTCCTGGGCGGCGACCGTCGGGCGCAGGTCGATCGTGCAGGTCGTCCTCGCCGGGGATGCGGATCGTCCACCCGGCGGGGTAGTCGGCACCGGTGGCCGGGCTCGTCCAGTGATCGGTGACCTCGACGGTGAAGGCGTCCCGGTCGAGGTGGCGCGTCGTCGCCGTCGGGATCCACGACCGTGCCGTAGACCAGCGGGATAGCTGCCGTCGGCGTCGCGCACGAGGGACAGCGTCAGGTCGGTGCCGTCGTCGAGGTTGACCGCGAACCAGTCCCAGCCGCCGCCGCCGACGCTGATGAAGTCGCCCCACTGGTGGTCGAACCAGGCCGTCGCCGGTGACCTGCGATGTCGACGCCGTCGAGCGTGAGCGTCCCGCCGGCGTCCATCGCCGTCCGCGAGTAGTAGTACGAGCCGCCGGCCGGGCCGAAGTCGATCCAGCCGTCGTGGTCGTGCAGCGCCGGCGGCTTCGTTGGCCGATGCCGAGCGCCGAGCCCGAGGCCACGCGGGCTGCCGGCGGCCGCCGCCTCGGCCGTCGACAGCGAGGCGCTCAGGTCGTCCGCCCGTCCGACCCCGTCATCGTCCACGCCGGGCCGGTGGAAGGTCGATTCGTCGGCTGGGTCGATGCCGGTCAGCGGCCAGGTCGAACCCGGTCGGCGTGCCGTCGTCGTCACGCGGCGACCGATCGACCGCCTCGCCGACCTCGAGACGCTGGCGCGTACAGGAATCGGTCGCCGGTCTCGTCGGTGATCGCGAGGTGCGAGGCCCACGTCGTCGGGAAGCTGCCGCGCTCGGCGCGGAAGATGACGTACTCGAAGCCGAACTCGTGGCTCGAGCCGTCCGCCGCCCGGCCGTCGAGGTGGCCGGTGTAGTACCACCACTCGGTCAGGCGGTCGTGCGGGCCGTCGTCGCGTGGCAGGACCACGGGGAGCGGGTCCGCGACGGCGACCGGCGGGTCCGTCGGCGCGCGACGATGGACGGCGCGGGCGCGGGCGGGTTGGCCAGGATCGGCGGCCGCCGGCGGTGCACCCGGCCAGCGAGCGACGACCAGGGCGCGAGGCACGGCCGGCGACCGCCGCACGGTGCTCACCGGGCCACCGCCGCTTCGGCCTCGGCCTCCGACGCGGGCAGCCGAGTGCCCACGAGCCGCTCCAGCCAGGCCGGCATCCACCAGTTCCAGCGCCCGAGCAGCCGCATCGTCGCGGGCACGAGGAGCGCCCGGACGACCGTCGCGTCGAGGGCCACCGCGATCGCGACGCCGAGCCCCAGCGCCTTGATGAGCACGATGTCGGCGAACGCGAACGAGGCCGCCACGACCACGACGATCAGCGCGGCCGAGGTCACGATCCGGCCGCTGCGCTCCAGGCCGCGCGCGACCGCCTCGGTGTTGTCGCCGGTCGCGTCCCAGACCTCCTTCATCCGCGTCAGCAGGAAGACCTCGTAGTCCATCGACAGCCCGAACAGGACGCAGAACAGGATCACCGGCTGGGTCGTCTCGACGAACCCGAGCGGCTGGAACCCGAGCGAGCGCCGAGAGGTTGCCGTCCTGGAAGATCCAGACCAGCGCACCGAAGCTCGCGATGATCGACAGCGTGTTCATGACCAGCGCCTTGGCCGGCAGCACGACCGAGCGCAGCAGCGCGAACAGCACGAGGTACGTCGTGACGACGATGAACAGGGCGGTCCGCGGGAAGTCGGCGGCGACGCCGTCGACGACGTCCGCGACATCCGCGGCGCCGCCGCCGACGAGGATCGTCGACGCCGGCCGGCGGCGCGAGCGCGCTCGCCCGGGTCGCGCAGGTCGCGCGACGAGCGCGCGGCCCTCGTCGCGGTTCGGGCCGAATGGCGTCGTGAGCGTGAACGCCGTGAGGTCGCCGTGGGTCGTCGCCGCCAGCGCGGTCGGCGACGAATCGATCGCGCGGGCCGTTCGGGTCGCCGTACAGGAGCTGGTACTGCGCGAGGGTCAGGCGCGGGTCGACGTCGACGAGGCTGTCGACGCGACGCACCCGCGGGTCGGCCGCGATGCGCCGCGAGTAGTCGTACGAGCGCGGCGAGGTTGTCGGGGTCGGTCGCCGGCGCCGTCGGTCCGGATCGCGATCGCGATCGGCGCGAACTCGCCCTCCCCGAACTCCGCCTGCGAGGCGGTCGAAGGCCGCCCGGGACGGGACGCCCGGCGGCAGGATGCTGGCGTCCGGCGCGTTGAACCGGACGTGCAGGAACGGCGAGCCGAGCAGGAGCAGCAGCGCGAGCGTCGGGATGAGGACCGCCACCGGCCGGCGCATGACGCGACGGGCGAGCCGTGCCCACGAGCCGTCACCCTCGGGCCGCGGCCGCACGCGGCGCACCGCGAACCGGTCGAGGTTCGGCGCCGAACACCGTCAGCAGCGCCGGGAGCAGCGTCAGCGCCGCGAGCGACCGCGAGGCCCGACGACGAGCGCCCCGGCGATGCCGACGGTGCGCAGGATCATGAACTCGAAGAGCACGAGGCCCGAGCAGGCCGAGCAGCACCGTCAGGCCGCTGAAGAACACCGCCCGGCCGGCGGTCGCGACCGTGATGCGGACGGCCTCGGCGACGGCGTCGTCCGGTCCCGTCGGGTCGCTTGCGCCAGCTCCTCGCGGAACCGGCTCGTCATGAGCAGCGAGTAGTCCACGCCGAGGCCGAGCCCGAGCAGCGTCGCGAGGTTGAGCACGAAGATGCTCATCGGCATGACCGAGGCGATCAGGAAGACGCCGGCCAGCGCCACGAGCACGCTCGCGCC
The DNA here is from genome assembly GCA_963704775.1 of uncultured Chloroflexia bacterium. Taxonomy (GTDB): domain Bacteria; phylum Chloroflexota; class Limnocylindria; order Limnocylindrales; family CSP1-4; genus SPCO01. The sequence goes on from CAVPHR010000005.1 coordinate 25,696, forward strand.
GCCGACGACGAGCGGGACGCCCGGCCGCGACGAGCGACCCGAAGACGAGCAGCAGCGCGAGCGCGGCGAGCGGCAGCGAGATGAGCTCGCTGCGCTGCAGGTCGTGCTTCGCTGACGGTCTGGACGTCGCCGTAGAACGCGGGGCCGCCGGCCAGCTCGACCGTCAGGCCCGGCGCCTCGCGCAGGGCCGCTCGCGCAGGATCGGCAGGGCCTTCGGGGAGTCGTCCGGCGGCAGGTCGAGCAGGACGACGTCGTAGGCCGTATGGCCGATCGGCCGAGACCTGGCGCGGCTGGAGCAGGTGTGAGACGACGCGCGCGACGTGCTGCGCCGCCGGGATGTCGCGCATCGCCGCGGCGGCGCGCCGAGCTCGAACGCCGGGCGTGCCCGGCCTCGAGCGTCGGGCTCGAGAAGACGACGACCAGCGCGGACGGTGGCGACCCGAGCTCCGCCTCGAGGATGGCCTTCGCGCGCGCGGACTCGAGGTCGTCGTTGATGAAGCCACCCGCGCTGAGCGCGCCCGGCGCCTGCGGCGCGAGGGGCAGCGCGAGCAGCGATGAGCACGGCCCACGCGCCGATGACGAGGCGGGCGCGGCGCACGACGAAACGGCCGAGTCGATCGAAGGGGCTCACGGGCAGGCGGTTCGGTCCAGGGTCGCGTGGATGCGGTCCAGCGGACCTCGGGGCATCGTACGGTGGGACGCCCAGCCGGCCGCCCGGCCTCTGCTAGCATCTCGGCCACGATGCAGCTGTTCCTCGTCGCCTTCCAGCAGCCCATCCCGTTCGGCATCAGCACCGCCGTCGTCACGCTGATGATCGGCATCATCCTCAAGGCCGCGCTGTCGACCGAGGGCGGCTCGCGCTGGGTCCGCCGGGTCACCAACCCGAACGCGAAGTTCCTCTTCACGTTCCTGTTCATCGTCTGGGCGGTCGTCTTCGGGATCGGCCTGCAGCTCGTGCCGCACACCGGCGCGAGCTCGCCCTACGGCGCGCTGGGGCTGATCGCCCTGTTCACCGGCTTCTTCATCATGATGGGCCTGCTCTGGGCGGTGATCGGGGAGTAGGCCGGCCCACGCCACCCACGTACCTGGACACGC
>CAVPHR010000006.1:0-988385 GCA_963704775.1 uncultured Chloroflexia bacterium
ATCGCCGCTCGCAGGCCCGCAAGCTCGTCGCGGGCGATCGTCGCCATGGTGTTGCACTGCATGATCAGGTCGGTCCGCGCCATCAGGTCCGGATCGGCGTACGGCGCCGGCGAGTCGAAGATCCGGACCTCGTAGCCGTTCGCCTCGAGGTGCGGGATGAACAGGTCCGTCGCCTCGATGGGCGCGTGGCCGTCCCAGCCCCCGCGGACGACGATGGCGAGCTTCGATGGGGCAGTCGGCATGCGGGACGCGGTCTCCGTTCTAACGGTGGGATGGGCGGGCGACGCGATCCGCGGGTCCGAGCCGGGCGGCGCGGGCGCCGCGTGATCCCGGGCGACAGCCCTGGCGGACATCGTCCGAGTTCTATCACGGCTCCGGCTTCCGCGGCGGCGCTCGCCGCCGCGTCGATCAGGCGGACGGCGGGCTGGCGGCCAGGCCGGGGTGCCCTTGATCGGCTTGATCACGACCGTGCCGGTCAGGGCTTCCGACGGGGTCCGTTTCTAGAGCGATCCCGGCATGGTTGACGCAGGGAACTGGCTTAGCCTTTCGCTTGGAAGTCGAGCCAGCATGACTTGGGTGGTACCAAGGTCTCAAGTTCGATCCACAGGTCAGGCGGCGGCTCGACGGCGGCTGATGCCATGAGCGTCGAGATCCGGCTAGGTTTCGTGAAACCGACAACGGTTGAGTGCACGCGGGGATCACGCATCGAGAATTGCAGGGCCGCCGTGGCTAGATCAGTGCCGTTTCTCAAGCAGGCGTCGTTCATGGCAGCGACGGCATCGAGGACGAGCTTGGGTGCCTCGGTATAGCCGTACCTAGACGACCCAGTCGGGTTGGCGAGGACACCTCCGCCGTAGATCGCGGCGTTCAGCACCCCCATGCCGGCCGCGGTTGCCTGGTCGATCAGCTCGTCCGCGCTTCGATCGACAAGGGTCCAACGATTGTGTGTGAGTAGAACCTCGAAGACGCCCAGGTCAAGGTAGCGTGAAACAACGTGAACATTGCCTGCGGCGATGCCGATGTGTTGCACCCGGCCTTCGTCCTTTAGAGCAACCAGCGTGTCAACCGCTCCTCCTGCCTGCGTGATCATGGCGAAGTCGTGGTATTCCGGATCGTGCAAGAAGAGCAACGGAAGTACACCAAGCCCGAGCCGCTCCTGACTCTCATCAAGCGAGCGTCGCACCCGATCACCGGAGTAGTCACCGTGTCGTGCGTCCACTTTGGTGATCACCGTAAAGTCCTCTGGCAATCCCCCCGCGGCAGCGATGCCGACGCCGATCCGGCGCTCGCTCTCGCCTTCGCTGTAAGCGTTGGAGGTATCGAAGGCCCGAATCGGACTCTTCAGTACCTGTTGGACGAGATCGATGGCATCGGCCTCCGCGACCGCGTAGCCGTACAGTCGACAGCATGGTCCCAAGGGGGGAAGCACCCGCGATGATCGCCGAGGTCGAAACTGACGTATTGCCCAGTCTGCGGATCCAATTCGTGGGCAACGGGTCAGTCATCGAGAGCCTCCCCGATCCGCGCATGGCCGTCAAACAGCCAGTCCCGTTCGCGCACGGTGCCGACGCCGACCGCGGCGGCCCGACCGTCGGCGGTCACGGTTGTCTCTCTGCAAGCACCCGAACATCCCAGGGCCCGAGTTGGACGTGATCTTGGGTGTGGAACGTTTCCCCAGTCAGAATGTCGTGCACCTCGGTGGGCACGGATACTGAGGCGGGATCCCAGGACCAGTTGTGCAGGAATCGGAGCCTGGTTCCGTCGACGGCCGCTGCGCCGGTCGAGGTCATCGTGGCCGGCAGCTCGCACCAGGGTTGAACGACGTCGGTGGCTAGCCACTGGAAGAGCGACTTGGCAAAGCTCGAGTCGGGGATGGTGCCGACGCATGTGATGCGACCCCTCTCGTGGTCACGCGTGGTTATCGCCGGCCATCGACTGAAGTGCGGGTGTTCGTATGTCGCGACGACCTGCGCGTCGTCTACGAGCAGTCCGTCACACCATCGCGTGGCCGTAGCCGCGTCGAGCTTGATCGTGGCCCCGTCGGCAGGAAGAACAGGGATCATGCTCTTCAGGTTGCTGAACTCGTCATAGTGGACGCCTGAAGCCTGTGCCAGGCGGCCGGGAGCCGTCTCGGTCCGAGCGCGCGCCTCGTGATCCGCGTATCCGGTCCGTGGGCCGATGACGAGATGCCCTCCCGCGGCCGCGTAGTCCGCCAGCCAGTCGAGTAGGTGGTCCGGGCTCATGTAGTGGCCGGGCACGACGAGGAGCGGATGACTGGCGGCGAACTCGGCCGGATGGGTGGTGGTCGCCTTCCGGGAATGCAGGATCCGGGCCGAGAGTCCGGCGTCGAAAGCGCCGCGGTAGAAGGGGGCGAAGATCCCGTCGTACGCCCGGGCATCGGGTCCGCCTCCCGCTGCCGCCAACGGCGGGTATTTCTGCATGAGCCAGCGGTTCGGGAGCGAATACAGGAAGGCGACTTCTGCGTCGGGTCGACATCCCGCCACCAGCCGTCCTGCGCGCCGGAACTCGTCACCGACCTGGCGGAGCTCGTCGAAGGTTCGGCCCGGGTGACCCGCGTGGGGAAGGACCCCACCCCAGGAGGTTTCGGTACCGAAGTGCAGCGTGTGCCAGTGCCAGTACTCGACCATCCGCGCTCCACGGGCGACCAGCGCCCACGCGACCTGACGCCACTGGCCGTCAAAGGCAGGGCGGTTGTCCCAGGGAGGACCGATGTGCATGGCATTGGTTTCGGTGACGAGGAAGCCCTCTTGGCGTGAGGAGTACATCCGGTCCGCGGAGAAGTACAGCGCCCAAGTTCCGGTGGTGGCCCAGTTCTGATCGTGCGGTCCGGAGCCGTCGTCCGGGAGCTGTAGCCCGTCCTGCATGGCGTAGTAGAGGTTCCCCCCAGTGGTGTCGAGGGCATCAGTGACCAGATCGTCGTCGACGGCGGGCCGGTCGTAGGCGATGCAGGTCGTGACGAACTGTCCGGGGGAGGAGTACTCCCGGACGATGTCGGCCTGCCAGTTGATGAACTGGGTGGTCTGCGCGGCCTGGAAGCGACGCCAGGCGACGTCGTACTGGGGCTGCGTGTTGCCATCGGGTGCCCAAAGATCGTCCCAGGTCGAGAGTCGGTGCGACCAGTAGACGAGGCCCCACTCACGGTTGAGGCTGTCTACGTCGCCGTAACGATGACGCAGGTCGTCCACGAAGCGTTGGAAGACGCCGCGGTTGTGAAGGAGATGAAGGCCGGGTTCGTTGTCGACTTGGAAGCCGACGACGGCGGGATGCCCCGCATAGCGACGAAGGATCTTGCGGATCACCCGGTCGGCATGGAAGAGGAAGGCTGGGTGCGTGAAATCGACTTCCTGCCGAGCCCCCCAAGGGATCCGTTCGCCCGTGGATCGTTCGCCGGCGATCTCCGGATACAGCCGGGCCAACCACGGCGGCACGGCATACGTGGGCGTGCCAAGGATGACGGAGATGCCCCGCCGCGCGGCACCGTCGAGAACCGGCTCGAGCCAGTCCAGATCGAACTGGCCGTTCTCCGGTTCCCAGGTCGACCAGACCGACTCACCGACTCGGATGACCGAGAAGTGCGCCTCCTGCATGAGATCGAGATCGACATCCAGCCGGTCATACGGTTGGTACTCGTGGTAGTAAGCCGCACCGAACAACACGCGGTCGGAACCGGCCAACATCGCCCCACTCCTGTCGTCGTTCACTGCCCGGGTCACTCCTTGACGCTCCCAGCGGTGAACTTCGGGATCTGCCTGGCTTCTGCGTTCGCGCTCCCACCGTCGACAAAGGTCTCGAGCCGCTCCAGCGCTGACACCAGGTGGGCGCGCATCGCTTCCTCGGCGCCATCCGGGTCGTGCTTGGCGACCGCATCGACCACCGCCAGGTGCTCGTTCTTCGTCACCGAATGAAGGCCCGCGTGGTAGTAGAGCCGGAAGGTGTGCAGGTGGCTGCGCAGTCGGGTCAGCATGTCGCTGATCATCTGGTTGCCCGCGAGGTCGGCGACCATCGCGTGGAAGGTCGCGTCATAGACCATGTCCAACCGGTTCGCCGCAGCCGTGATCTCGCCGCCGGCTCCACCGGCCCGGGCAGCGCGGCGCAGCTCCTTGATCTCGTTCGGCTCCGCCTGGGCAGCGGCCTTGGCGGCCAATGCGGGTTCCACGAGCAGCCGCAGCTCGATGAGCTCGCGCACCTGCTCGATCCCCATGAGGGGCGCCACCGTGTAGCTGCGCCCTGGCTGCTTCACGATCAAACCGTCGGCCTCGACGCGTGCCAAGGCCTCGCGCACCGGTGTCGGCGACACGCCGAGGGTGCGGGCGAGCTCTTCGATGTTGAGCCTGGCGCCGGGTTCGAACGCGTGGGTCATGAGCATGTCGGTGACGATCTCGTAGACCGAGCCGGGCAGCGGTTGCCGTTGGGCCAGGCGCTGTCCTGCGGCGGACTCATGGATTGCTTCGATCTGATAACGGTCCATCTCGGCCTTCGCGTGTCGAGTACTGGACGGCTACGTTACAGCATCCCAATCGTCTCTATCCTATAGACAATAGGATAGCGTGCTGGCATAGTCCGCGACGATGCAGGACAAGGGAGGGCGCGACGTGCTCGACGACGAGTCGGTGACTCGCACTGCTGCCGACGTCGCCGACGTCGCACCAGAGCCTGAGATCGGGAGGGGTCCGGATACGGCCAACGACCGATCGTCGCGCGCGATCAAGGGTGTCCTGCTGGCGCTGAAGGCGGGGCCGCTCTTCATCCTGGCGCTGATGATGCTGTTCCTCTGGGCGGCCACCGAGGGCCACGTCTTCATGACGTTCGGGAACATCGGCAACGTCCTCGAGCAGTCCGCCGGTGTCTGCATCATCGCCTTGGGCCAGCTCCTCGTGATCCTGACCCGGGGCATCGACCTGTCGATCGGCTCGAACGTCTCGTTGTGCTGCGTCATGGTGACTGTCGTCTACCGCGACACCAACTCGGCGTGGCTGGCCATCGGGGTCACCTTGCTGACGGGGTTGTCCGTCGGTCTGGTCAACGGGCTGCTGCTGGTGTGGGGGCGTCTGCCGCATCCCTTCATCGCCACCCTCGCCACCTTGAGCATCTGCGCCGGCCTCGCCCTCTACATCGCCGGTGGCTCCACCGTCCTGGGCTCCCCGGAGATCGTGCACCTGCTCGGCGGCGGACGTATCCCTGGGATCCCGGGCGCGGGCAACATCGGATGGTTCCCCTACGCCACGCTCGTGGTGATCGTCTTCGCGGTCGTCTGTGCCGTCATCTTGCACAAGCTGGTCTGGGGACGATGGATCTACGCCGTCGGTGGCAGCCCCGAAGCCGCGGTCCGCACGGGCGTGCCGATGAACGGGACGTTGATCTCGGTCTACGTCATGAGCGGGCTGTCGGGGGCCATCGGCGGCATGCTCTTCGTCGGAGCCGCTAACGCCGGCTCGCCGTTCACCGGGCAGGGCATGGAGCTCAGCGCCATCGCCGCGGTGATCATCGGCGGCGGCAGCTTCCTGGGCGGCCGTGGCGGTGTCTTGAACGCCCTGACAGGTGCGTTGATCCTCGGGGTCATGCACAACGGCCTCAACCTGCTCGGTCTCGACCCGAACTTCCAGTACATCGCGGTGGGAGTGGTCGTCCTCGTCGCGGTCGAGCTCGACGTCTTGCGGGCCCTCGTCGAGAACCGGTTCCGAAGCATGCAGGCGAGGCTCGCATGACTGACGCCGTTCACGTCGTGGTGCCCTCCGACGTGGAACCCGTCCTGAGCGTTCGTGGTGCCACCAAGACCTTCGGGGCCGTGGTTGCACTCGAGGGCGTCGACCTCGAGGTCCGCGCCGGTGAGGTTCTCGCCCTGCTCGGCGACAACGGCGCCGGCAAGTCGACCCTCATCAAGTGCATCAGCGGCGTCCACAAACTCGACCGAGGCGAGATCCAGATCGACGGGGCCCCCGTGCAGATCACCTCGGCGGCCGATGCCCGATCAAATGGGATCGAGACCGTCTACCAAGACCTGGCCCTGTTCGACAACCTCAACCCGACGGCGAACTTCTTCGCCGGCCGCGAAGTGGCGGGGCCGTCCTGGCTGCCACGCGGTCTCCAGTGGATGAAGCAGAAGGAGATGTCCACCCGTACAAAGGACCTTCTCGACCGTTTGCAGATCCGGCTCCCTGACTTCGATGCTGACGTGGCGCTGATGTCGGGGGGCCAACGCCAGGCGGTGGCGGTCGCGCGAGCCGTGGCGTTCTCCTCGAAGCTCGTCATCCTCGACGAGCCGACTGCCGCCCTCGGGCTTCGGGAGTCGGCGCGGGTCCTGGAGCTGGTCGATCGGCTCCGAACCTCCGGCGTCGCGGTCATCTTGATCTCTCACAGCATGGATCACGTGATGGCGGTCGCGGACCGGGCGATGGTCATGCGCCGCGGCCGCAAGATCGGCGAGGCGCCGGCGACCGCGGACAACCAAGAGCAACTCGTGTCCTGGATCGTCGGGGCCCGAGGGAGCACCACCGTTTGAAGCTTCACCACCTGGACGCACGGCACGTGCGGCAGATCCGACAAGGAAGATCCGACAAGAAGGAGCAACACACATGTCGACTCGACTGAAGGCGTTGGTCGTGCTCGGAGCGGGGGCGATGCTCATCGCCGCGTGCAGCAGCAGCGGCGGGGGGACCGCGGCGCCGTCCGCGAGTGCCTCGCGGCGCCGTCCGCGAGTGCCGCGGCGCCGTCCGCGAGTGCGAGCGCAGCCGCGAACGAGAAGATCAAGGTCACGCTTCTCACCAAGGCCACGGGCGGTTTCTGGGATGCCATGATCGCGGGCGCCAAGCAGTATGAGACCGATCACCCGAACGACATCGAGCTCACGACCAACGCGTGCAAGACCAACGACGACACGCCCTGCCAGATCGCGCAGATCCAGGACGCTGTCACCAAGGGCGCCCAGGCGATCGTGATCTCCCCGATGGGCGTTGGCGTCACCGATGCCCTCAATGAGGCTCAGCAGGCAGGCGTCCGGATCGTCTTCGTCGACAACACGATCCCCGGTGTCGTGCCGGATGCGGTTGCGGCTACGAACAACGTCAAGGGCGGCGAGGCTGCCGGCGCGTACATCAAGAGCCAGCTGAAGTCGGGCGACACCATCGGTCTGCTCGAAGCCGTGCGTGGCGTGCCGAACCTCGACCAGCGCATCGACGGTGTCAAGGCAGCGCTCGAAGGTACTGGCGTCAAGGTCGTGATCGGGGCTCAGCAGACCCTGTGTGACACCAAGACCGGCGCCTCGGTGACGCAGGACCTGCTCACCAAGTACCCGAACCTCACAGCGATCTACTCGGCGTGCGACTCCCCGGCGATGGGTGCCGTGGCGGTCGCGGAGTCCAAGCAGCACCCGCTGCTGATCTTCGGCTACGACGGTGACCCGGAAATGGCCAAGCTCATCGAGGCAGGCAAGACCACAGCCACGATGGCGCAGTCGCCGTTCAAGATGACGAACCTCGGCGTCGAGGCGGCAGTCAAGTCGCTCAAGGGCGAGAACTACGTGAAGGCCATCGACACAGGCACCACGCTCGTGACGAAGGACAACGCGGCCGACTTCACGTCAGCCTGGCAGTAACTCCTTCCGCATGGGAGCACGCTTCGGACGCCGGCTCAAAGGGCATCCGAAGGGCCCGGCACTACCGGTGAGTGCCGGGCCACGTGCTCCCGTGAAACCCTAGTCCACCAACGCCTGTCCGCCTCGGCCTGGCCTCCTCCGGGCCGAGGCGGACAGGCCCCCTCATCCATCCCACGGAGAAGCACGTGCCGGTCACCATCACGGCGGTCATCGCATCGGACATCCGGTTTCCTACCTCACTGGCGCTTGACGGGTCCGACGCGATGAACCTCGAGCCCGATTATTCGGCGGCCTATGTCGTCCTCGAGACCGATCACCCGGACGGCCTCGAGGGTCACGGGCTGACATTCACGAGCGGCCGGGGCAACGAGCTGTGTGTCGAGGCGATCGAGGCCCTCGCCCCGCTCGTCGTCGGTCGGACCCTCGAGTCGTTCACGGCGGATCTCGGTGCCTTCTGGTCGCACATCGTGGGCGACAGCCAGCTCCGCTGGGTCGGGCCCGAAAAGGGTGTCATCCACCTCGCCACCGCCGCCATCGTCAACGCCGTGTGGGACCTATATGCCAAGACCGAGGGCAAGCCGCTCTGGAAGGTCATCGTCGACATGACCCCGGAGGAGCTCGTCCGGTGCATCCCGTTCCGCTACATCACCGATGCCCTGACACCCGCCGAGGCCCTCGACATCCTGCGCCGCAACGAACCGACCAAGGCGGCCCGCGAGGCCGAGATGCTGGCAACGGGCTACCCGGCCTACACCACCTCGACCGGCTGGCTCGGCTACCCCGACGACAAGGTCCGTCGGCTGGCCCGGGAGGGAGTCGCGGCGGGCTGGACGCATTTCAAGATCAAGGTCGGGCGTGATCTCGAAGAGGACATCCGGCGGGCGCGGATCCTGCGCGACGAGATCGGACCGGACCGGATCCTCATGGTAGACGCCAACCAGGTCTGGGACGTCGACCAGGCGATCGCCTGGATGGAGCGCCTCGCACCATTCCAGCCATGGTGGATCGAGGAGCCGACCAGCCCGGACGACATCCTCGGCCATGCCCGGATCGCCCGCGCGCTCGCCCCGTATGGCATCGGCGTCGCGACCGGCGAGCACTGCCACAATCGGGTGATGTTCAAGCAACTCCTGCAGGCCGAGGCGATCGCGTTCTGCCAGGTGGACGCCTGTCGCCTGGGCGGCGTGAACGAGGTGCTGGCGGTGCTCTTGCTGGCGGCCAAGTTCGGCGTGCCGGTATGTCCCCACGCCGGTGGCGTGGGCCTGTGTGAGTACGTCCAGCACCTTGCGATCATCGACTACATCGCGATCAGCGCATCGCTCGCGGATCGCGTCGTCGAGTACGTCGATCACCTCCACGAGCACTTCGTCGACCCGGTCGTCGTCGTCTCGGGGCGCTACCAGGCGCCGGCCGCGCCCGGCTACTCGATCGAGATGAGATCCGCCTCGCGGGCCGCCTACGCGTACCCGGACGGCAGTGCCTGGCTTGCGCTGCGCGAAGCCGGGGCTGTCCGGGCTTGAACGTCCTCGAGCGGATCGCCGCCAGCGGAGTCGTCCCGGTCGTCCGGATCGAGCGGGCGGAGGATGCGCCGGCGCTCGCCCGCGCGCTACGGGACGCAGGCCTGGCGTGTATCGAGATCACCTTCCGTTCCGCCGCCGCCGCGGAATCGATCCGCGCGATCCGGACCGAGGTTCCCGACGTGCTGGTCGGGGCGGGAACCGTCATCTCGCGGGCCCAGCTCGACGAGGCCCTCGCGGCAGGCGCGGAGTTCATCGTGAGCCCCGGTCTGCAGGTAGACGTGGTCCGGGCGTGTCAGGGTGGAGGCACACCGGTCCTGCCCGGAGTCTTCACGCCCACGGAGGTGATCCAGGCGATGGACCTCGGCCTGTCTGTCGTGAAGCTCTTCCCCGCCTCATCGGCAGGCGGGCCGGCATATCTGCGCACGTTGGGCGGCCCGTTCCCGGCGCTGCGTTTCGTGCCGACCGGCGGGATCGAGGCAGCGGACCTGGCAGCGTATCTCGGGGTGCCATCGGTCCTGGCGGTGGGTGGCAGCTGGATGGTCCGTCCGGGGCTGCTTCTCGAACGAGACTGGGCTGCGGTCGGTCGGCTGGCCCACGAGGCGAGTGAGGTCGTCCGGACCGTGCGCCCTCCGGCGCCCTGATGGCATTGACAGTGCGTCCGCCGTCGGACTCGCGTTGGGACCTGGTGGCATTGGGCGAAGTGATGCTGCGCCTGGATCCGGGTGACGAGCGGATCCAGAGCGCCCGTCAGTTCAGGGCGTGGGAAGGCGGCGGCGAATACAACGTCGCCCGTGGCCTGAGTCGCTGCTTCGGCGCGTCGACCACCATCGTGACGGCCTTCGCAGACAACCCGGTCGGCCGGTTGATCGAAGACCTCATCCGACAGGGCGGCGTGGATCGCTCGCACATCCGCTGGGTCCCGTACGACGGGATCGGCCGCACGGTCCGCAACGGCCTGAACTTCACGGAGCGCGGCTTTGGCGTGCGCGCGGCGGTCGGAAGCTCGGACCGGGCCAACACGGCGGCGTCCCAGCTGACCGCCGAGGACGTGGATTGGGAGGCGATCTTCGGCGCTGAAGGCGCGCGCTGGTTCCATACGGGCGGGATCTTCGCGGCACTTTCGGACACCACCCCGGGCGTGATCGCGGCGGCGATCGAGGCGGCGCACCGGCACGGCACGGTCGTCTCATTCGACCTCAACTACCGCGACTCGTTGTGGCGCGGCCGAGGCGGTGGTCCCGCCGCCCAGCGGGTCCTTGCCGCGATCGTCGCATCGGTCGATGTGCTCATCGGCAACGAGGAGGACTTCGTCGCCGCGCTCGGCCTCGACGTCGCCGGCACGGACGGGTCGTTCGACCAGCTCGAGTCGGAGGCCTACGCGGCGATGCTCGCGGTCGCCGCGACGCGTTTCCCGAACCTGAAGGCGATCGCGGTCACCCTTCGGGTCGCCCGGACGGCCAATCGCAACGACTGGGGTGCCCTGCTCTGGTCGGATGGGGTCGTCTACCCAGCGACCACCCGGCGCGACCTCGATATCCTCGATCGCATCGGCGGCGGCGACTCATTCGCATCGGGCCTCATCCACGGCTGGCTCGCCGGCCATCCGCCGCAGGTCGCCGTCGAATACGGAGCCGCGCACGGCGCCCTGGCGATGACGACCCCGGGCGACACGTCGATGGCGACGCAAGCCGAGGTAGAGGCGCTCATGGCAGGTGCCGGCGCCCGGGTCCGCCGATGAACCGGCCGGCTCTCGTCCTCACCGGCGTCGACAGCTTCGTCGTGGAACAGCGACCGCCGGCGGAGTCTACCGGCGACGCAGTCGCCATCGACGTCGATCTCGTGGGCCTGTGTGGGACGGACCTGCACATCGTCGAAGGCTCCCATCCCCGGGCTCGTTTCCCGCTCGTCCTCGGACATGAACTGGTCGGGCGAGCGACGGCGGGGCAACTGGCAGGGCGGGCGGTCGTGGTCGATCCGCTCATCGCCTGCGGCGACTGCTCGGCCTGCCGCCTTGGCGAGCGACACGTATGCGCCAACCTGCGCCTGATCGGCATCGATCGGGATGGCGGGCTGAGTGGGCGGGTCGTCGTGGACTCGGAGCGGGTGCACGTGGTGCCGGCCGGACTCGATCCGGTGGTGGCCGCCCTGGCAGAGCCGCTGGGGGTCGCCGTCCACGCAACCCGTCGCGCTCACGTCGGCGTTGGCGACACGATCGTGATCATGGGCGCAGGACCGATCGGGCTCCTGCTGGCGTTCGCAGCGCGACACGTCGGGGCGGCCACGATCCTCATCGGCGAGACTGCCCCGGCCCGGCGGACGTTCGCCGAGTCGCTCGGTTTCGACACGCTTGACACGGTGGATCCGTTCGGCGACCTCGAGCGGCACACGTCGGGCCGCCTGGCTGACGTCGCGTTCGACGCTGCCGCGGTGCCAGCTGTTGCCGCACTCTTGCCTCGGCTCGTCCGGCCGGCCGGGCGCATCGGCCTCGTCGGCACCTACGCGCGGCCCGTCGAGCTCGACCTCCAGGCCATCCTCTTCAAGGAACTGACAGTGCTCGGCAATCGGGTCTACCAGCCGGCCGACATCGACGCGGCACTCCGGATGCTGGCGGACGGCCCGGCGGCGTTCAGACCGCTGATCAGCGAAGTCGTTGGGCTCGATGAGGCGCCGGCGGCGTTTGCGCGGTTGCGCGCGGGTGAGGGAGTCAAGTACCTCGTCGCGACGGGTGGGCGTTGATGCGCGCCCTGGTCAAGACGACCCGCGGTGTCGGCCACCTCGCGTTACAGGAACGGCCGGAACCCGAGGCAGTGGCCGGCTGGGTGAAGATCGCCGTCCGGTACGCTGGGATCTGCGGGACCGATCTGCACATCGTCCAGGACGAGTTCCCGTACTGGCCGCCGGTCACCCTCGGCCACGAGTTCACGGGGACCGTTGTCGAGCTCGGTGGCGGCGTCGATCCGGCCTGGCTTGGAGCACGAGTGGTCAGCGAACCGCACTCCCTGGCCTGCGGCACCTGCCACCTGTGCCGCCGTGGCTTCGCGGAGCTGTGTGCCAGCAAGCGTTCGCCCGGCTGGGGGATCGACGGCGCGTTCGCCGACCGGCTGACGATGCCTGTGCATCTCCTCCACCGTGTCCCGGCCGGGTTGCCCGACCGAGTCGCGGCCCTGGCCGAGCCGATGGCCGTGTCGGTCACCGCCCTCGCGCGGGCCGGCGTCCAGGCCGGCGACGTCGTCCTTATCGTGGGCCCCGGGCCGATCGGCATCCTGCTCGCGGCCGGTGCGCTCGCGATGGGTGCCGCGACCGTCGTGGTGGCCGGCCGGCGAGATTCGGACCGCCTCCGGTTCGCAGGGACCGTGGGAGCGCTGACGGTCCTGGACGACTCAGCGGTCGAGCTCATCCAGGACCAGACCGCCGGCCGCGGGGCAGACCTGGTCATCGACGCGACCGGAACGGCCGAGGCGATCGACCTCGCGCTCAGAGCGGTCCGGCGCCGAGGTAGGTTCGCGGCTGTGGGGATGAGCGGCCAGCCGGTCGTGCGGGTCCCATGGGATCTGGCCGTCTCGCGGGCCGTCGATGCGACCTTCTCGATGAGTTCGAACGGCACGGCGTGGGCGCCGGCGATCACGATCCTCGAGCGAACCCCGCAGCTCGAAGGCATGAGCACCGTCTTCCCGCTCGGCGACTGGGAGGCCGCGTTCGAGGCTGTCCGCGAGCGGACGGTCATCAAGGCGCTCCTCGACCCGACGACCGGCGCCGGGCGATGACAGTGGCGGGCACGATCCTCATCACCGATTGCGACCATCCATCGACCGAGATCGAACGGGCCATGGTCGAGGCAGCCGGGTTCCGGCTCGAGGTTGCCGACTGCCGCACCGCGGCCGACGTCATCGCAGCGGGCACGACCAGCGCGGCGGCCGGACTGATCGTCCAGTACGCACCCATCACCGGGGAGGTGTTGCGCGCCCTGCCGGCCTGTCGGGTCGTGGGCCGGTACGGTGTCGGACTCGATACGATCGACCTCGAGACCGCCGCGTCGCTGGACATCCGGGTCGTCAACGTGCCGGACTACTGCACGGACGAAGTCGCCGACCATGCCCTGGGACTGATCCTGGCCCTGACCCGTGGGATCGTCCCGCTCGACCGAGGAGTCCAGGCCGGCATCTGGGACTTCCGCCTGGCGGGGCGCGTTCGCCGCCCATCGAGCCAGCAGGTGGGCGTGGTCGGGCTCGGTCGGATCGGTTCGGCGTTCGCACGGCGTGCGCGGGCGCTCGGCTACACGGTGGTCGGCTCGGATCCGCGGGGACCACGCGCCTCGGATGTGCAGGTCGTCGAACTCGACGACCTGCTTGCGACGAGCGACATCGTCAGCATCCATGCTCCGCTCGACGCCTCGACCCGCCATCTCATCGACGCGCGAACGCTGGCGCTGATGCGTCCCACGGCCATCCTGGTCAACACCAGCCGAGGCGGCCTGGTCGACCACGATGCCCTCGTCGACGCCCTGCGGTCAAGTCGTCTGGCGGGGGCGGCTCTCGATGTGCTCGAGCACGAGCCGATCCCGGCAGACGACCCATTGATCGGGCTCCCGAACGTGGTCCTGACGCCACACGCCGCGTTCTACAGCGAGGAATCGCTGGTCGAGATGAAACAGAAGGTCACCCAGCGGGTATTGGCAGTCCTCGCCGACGGGGCCGGGTGAAACGTCCGGTCAGAGATCGCACGCTATCGAAGGATGGCGATCCGGCGAATCAGGTGAACGTCCAGAAGTCGAATCAGGTGAACTTCGCGGCATCGCGTGGCTCCTTCTTGGAGTCCACGCCCTTGCTCTTGCCGCACGAAACCACCAGATGTGGTGTGGAGGTGTTCCATGGATCGCTACCCATGGGGTAGCTGGCTGGCGAGGAAGGATTCGAACCTTCGATCTCCTGATCCAGAGGACTCCCGACGTATTTCGCCGATGGTCGGTGCGATCTGAGCGTGGCGCGGGCTCGATTTCGGTTGGTCCGGCGGGCAATCAGGTTGAACATGCCGGACGGAGTCAGGTGAACGTCATTCGTTCAAGTAACTCCGGGACTGAACGTAACGCGCTCGACGACGGTTGGGAAGGGGAGCGGTTCCCGCTGTTCCGACGACTCCTGGTCCCGAACAGCTCATCTGACGTGCAAAGACATCCGCAACGATTATCGCGGGAGGCAACAGTTCAGCGAATGCGGGAGTGGTTCGCCGAACCATTGCCGGGGTGATCGTTCTTGCTTGCATAGCTGTCCAGGACCACCACGATGAGTCTGGGGAAGCGGACGTGCCACTATTCGAAGACGTCGATATCGAGTCCGTGGCGGCAAAGGGGGTGGGGTGAGGTGACAGCAGGAAGCATGATGGCGTTGAGGGCGCACAGGCAGGGTGGCCCGGAAGTTCTGGTATATGAATCTGCGCCACGGCCGACCCCGGGGAGCGACGAGGTTCTGATCAGCGTCCACGCGGCGGCGATCACGTTCGCCGAGTTGACCTGGCCCGAGACTTGGGCCACGGATGGTGTCGACCGGACTCCGGTCATCCCGTCCCACGAGTTCTCTGGGGTCGCGGCCGAGGTCGGCGATGGCGTAACCGGACTGTCGGTCGGTGACGAGCTGTACGGGCTTGTGCCGTTCGACCGGGACGGCGCCGCGGCGGAGTACGTCAGCGTACCGGCCGCGAGTGTGGCCACCCGGCCTCGCACGGTGTCGCACGTCGTTGCGGCGGCCGCGGTGCTCCCTGCACTGACCGCCTGGGAAGCCTTGGTCGATCACGCGAAAGTTCAACCCGGCCAACGTGTGCTCGTGCGTGGAGGCGCCGGCGGTGTCGGGTCCTTCGTCACCCAGCTGGCGACTGCGCTTGGAGCCCGGGTCACGGCCACGGTGCATGCCCCCGACGCGGGGCACGTCCTCACTCTGGGCGCCGAACGCGTGATCACCAACGAACAGGAGTCGCTCGACGCGGAGAAAGGTGCCTTTGACGCCGTGATCGACGCCGTCGGTCAGGAAACACCGGAGGCCCTGTTCGCGGCACTCCGTCCTGGCGGGCGCCTGATTACCCTCCAGGAGCCTCCCTCACAGCAGACGGCCGACAAATACGGCGTAACGGCCCTCTTCTTCGTCGTGACGGCGAACCGGGACCGTCTGTCACAGGTGGCCGACATGATCGACACCGGCAAGCTGAAGGTCAGCGTCGCCGCGACGTTTCCGCTGGCCGATGGCCGAGCCGCCTACCAAAGCGGCGCCTCTAGGAGACACCGCCCGGGGAAGACCGTGCTGGTCGTCCGGGACTGAGCGGTTCTCCGCAGGTGATAGCCATGCGACGCATGCAGGCGGTCGGCATCGACGCGTTCGGCGGCGAGGTACGAGTGCTCAAGCTCGCGGCGCCAGCGTCGCCCGCGCCGGACGAGGTCGTGATCTCGGTGCGCGCCGCCGGTGTCGGCAACTGGGACGAGTTCGTCCGCGTCGGCGACTGGGATGTCGGCCGGCCGCCGCCGCTGGCCCTCGGGGTTGAA
The DNA here is from genome assembly GCA_963704775.1 of uncultured Chloroflexia bacterium. Classification (GTDB taxonomy): domain Bacteria; phylum Chloroflexota; class Limnocylindria; order Limnocylindrales; family CSP1-4; genus SPCO01. Next base: position 15,659 of record CAVPHR010000006.1, read on the forward strand.
GCGGCCGGGGTCGTTGACGCGGCCGGCGAGGACGTGACGAGCCTCGCACCAGGCGACGAGGTGCTCACCCACCCACTGCCGCTGCGACACCAGGGCGCGTGGGCGGAGTGGCTCGTCGCTCCGGCCGCGCTCGTCGCGCGGAAGCCGGCCGCCGTCCCATGGGCGGCGGCGGCCGCATTCCCGGTGCCCGCGCTCACCGCCGACCAGGCGCTAACCGACGCCGCACCCGTCCCTGCCGGGAAATGGGTGCTCGTGCACGGCGCCGGTGGCGTCACCGGCGGGCTCGCCGTCCAGCTCGCGGTCGCGCGAGGCGCGACCGTCGTCGCGACGGCGGGCCCGTCGAGCGTGGCGCGCATCCTCGGCGACGGGGCACATGCTGTAGTCGACTATCACGATCCCGAGTGGCCGACCCTCGTGCGAAACGCAACTCCAGGTGGACGTGGAGTTGACGCTGTAGTGAATGCGGCCCGCGGCGGGGCGGCGACCGCGTTGCAGACCGTCGCAGACGGCGGCCATCTGGCGACGATCACTGGCGATCCGCCGTCACCTGAACGAGGAGTCACGGTCGCGAACATCTACGTCCGCGCGGACGGTGCTCGGCTTGCGGTCCTGGTGGCAGCACTCGCGGATGGGCTGCTGTCGCTCCACGTGGGAGCCACATTCCCGCTCGCAGACGCGGCCACGGCGCTCCAGGGCGCCGTCACCGGCCGCGCCGCCGGCGCGACCGTCCTGTCTCTCGAAGGCATCTCAAGTGACGCGCCGGACCACAAGTAAGTCGTACGCGCCGCGAGACACATAGCTCCGCGAGGCGGCTGCCTCGCCGTACAGCGCATCTGGGGGGCTCCTTCTTTGAGCCCGCGCCACGGCCTTTCCGCACGACACCAGATGCGGTGTGGGGAGTCTTCTGGGCCGCCACCCGTTGGGTCGCTGGCTGGCTGGAGAGCGGCGCCTTCCAAGGCGCCTGTCGCGAGTTCGAACCTCGTCTCCCGCTCCAAACATAAGTTCCACGTTCGGACTCACCGAAAGCCATGAAGGCTACGCGGGATGCCAAGCTGGCCTCTCAGACGGCACGGCTTGCTACCATTCGGCGCATGGTGAGAGGTGACTGGCCTGAGCTCGAATACCTCGTCATCGGGACGGGCGTGAGAGTCCTGCGCGCCAATGAAGCAGCGGCTAGCATTTCGGCCGCAGTCCAGGCATTGAACGAGGCGACTGCGGCCCTCCCACAGCAGCCAACGGCGGCGGACGTATCGAAATTGGCGGGACTGTGCGCGGCGCAGGTGGCGGCGCTCGAGGCAGTAGCCACGGCACTCGAGACCGAGATGGCCGCCATCGCACCGGGGCAGGACCGGATCATCGACATCATCGACGCCGACCACGAGGCGACTGGCGTTGCCGAGGAGTACCTCGGGGGCGCCGTGTCCCTTGGCACGGCGGCCGCATTCCTGATCGAGGAACTCGCCAGGCTCCCCCGATCCCTCGAAAAGCTTGGTCGGACCTTCCCGACGGTCGAAGAAGCGACCGACGGTCTGGCTTCTACGATTCGTCGAGTGGTCGAGGCGCTTGAGCCAGCGATCGGATGGGGGGCTCGCTCCACCGCGATCCTGTCCGACTGGACTTGACGCCGGCGGCTAGGTGAGCCGCAGTCAGCACTTCCGGGCAGACTCCTCGGCATCGCGGGTCGCGGTCCGTGGTCCACTGCTGATCATCGACGGCGAGAAGGACCACACGGTGCCGCCGGCGATCGCGAATGCCGCCTACAACCGGCAGAAGGGCAACCCGGGCGTGACGGAGTACGTGGAGATCACGGACCGAGGCCACTCCCTCACCATCGATCACGGCTGGCGCGAGGTCGCCGACACCGCGCTCGCCTTTGTCAAGCGCTTCGCCTAGTCGTGAACGTCCGTTCCGCGCCGGCCGTGCGTGACCGTCGCCTCGGCGGCGTCCCATCGGCGGAGGCTGATACGGCCGGCGCACCAGCTTTGCGAATCGATGGTCGGGCAAATGGGGACCGACCAAATCATCGGCCGACGGGCTGGAAGGTCCCGGGCTATTCCAGTTCGTCAGTAGTCCGCCGGCGAGCCGCCGCCCCGACCCTGGTCCTCTGCCTGACATGGCACCCGAATAGCCTCCGACGGATCGCCGGCGAGCCCGGGCTGGATCACGACCAGCGGCGCGACGAGCGCGATGATCTGTTCGGGTCGCAGGTCAGACATGGGGTCGCGTCGGACCCGGGATGTCTGTGCCCAGTCCATGGCTCTCCAGGCGGCTGCGCTGGTCGAGCGAGAAGAGCAGCGCCAACGAGGGCACGATCAGCACGGCCGCGACGACGAAGATCACGACCAGTGCCTGCAGTGAGCCCTCTGGTGCGGCAGCGGCCGCGATCGACATCGACCCGGGCAGGATGTCGGGGTACTGGGCGGCGCCCCAGCCCCAGACGATGGCCACCACCGCCCCGATGGCCAGGGCCCGGGTGAACATCAACGCCTGTCGTCGGAGCAGGAGGAGAGCAGCGAGCCCCAGGACGACCGAACCGACGACGAACGGCCAGCCACGTCCGCTCAGGTTCTCGACGAACGCCGGGGTGTCGAAGCGCAGGACCACGAGTCCGCCGATGGCAAGGCCGCCGGCGACGAGACCGGCGAGCGTGGCCCGACGCAGGAAGTACGCGGCAAGGCGGGTCTCGGAGCGGCGCCGGGCGTCGGCCACCAGGAAGACCGCGGCGAGGTAGGCACAGATCGTGATCGCGAGGAGCCCGACGAAGATCGAGGTCGGGTTGATCCAGCTCTCGATCGGGTCCCCGGCAGCGTTGCCCATCGGCACCCGACCGGACACGATCGCGCCGACCGCCGCACCGAGGAAGAACGGGGTGACCACGGACGAGATGGCGAAGACGGCACCGGCCGCGCGCCGGCCGGTCAGGTTCGCCGCGGTCGGGCGGAAGGCGAAGGCCGCACCGCGCAGGACGATCCCGAGCGCCGCGAGACTCAGGGGTACGAACAGGGTCGACATGATCGCGGCGAACGCGGGCGGGAAGGCGGTCCAAAGGATGACGATGGCGAAGATGAGCCAGGTGTGGTTCGCCTCCCAGACCGGTCCGATCGCGTCGGCGATGAGTGCCCGTGGCGCTGCCCCGCGCTCCGAGCCGCCCGCCGTCAGATCCCAGAACCCGGCCCCGAAGTCGGCGCCACCGAAGACCGCGTAGACGGTCAGCGCGAGCAGGAGCATGACCGCCGCGAGGTCGGCGGTCGTCATCGGTCGGCCTCGTCCTTCGTTCGGTCGTCATCGGTTCGATCGCCGTAGTCCTCGTCGGCGGTCCGATGCGGCCCGTAGGGGACAGAACCCTCATCCGTGGACAGGCTCGAGAGGTCGCGGCCACCGGCGGCGGCATCGGCCCGTGCCCAGCGACGGGCCAGCGCTCGCAGGGCGAACAGGGTGGCGATGCCCAGACCGGCGTACAGGACGACGACCGAGATGAACGTGGCTCGGACCCCGTCGGCCTGGGTGACCGCGTCGCTCGTGCGCAGCACCTCGTACACGACCCACGGCTGACGGCCGACCTCGGTGACGATCCAGCCGGCCTCGAGAGCCAGGATCGCCCCGATCCCGGCGAGTGTCGCGACCCGCAGGAACCAGCGTGAGGTCGCATGGTCACGCCGCCGGACGCGCAGGAACAACGCCCACGCACCCAGGAGGACGAGCACGGTCCCGATCCCGACCATCGTGTCCCAGGCCAGGTGGACGATCGTGGCCGGCGGTCGCTGGTCGACCGGGATCTGGTCGAAACCGGTGATCGTCGTGTTGGTATCGAACGCGGCCAGCCACGACGTCAGGTCGGGGATCCGGAGCCCTCCGATGACCTGGCCGTCGATGAGGATCCCTCCGACCGTCACGGGCTGGTGCGGACCTGTCGTCGTGATCAGCTCCATCGCCGCGAACTTCGCCGGCTGGTCGAGGAAGACCTCGCGTGCCGCGAAGTCACCGACCGCGACCTGGATCGGGGCCAGGATCGCGGCCACCGTGAACGGGATAGCGAATCCCAGCCGCACGTAGCGATCGCGCTGGCCCCGCAGCAGGCCGACGGCGTAGACCGAGGCCAGCAGGAAGCCGGTGACCATGTACGCCGCAATGAGCATGTGCGGGACTTCGTAGGCGGTCGCCCCGTTGAAGATGACCTCGAGGGGTGCGACGGAGACGACCCGCCCGTCCGGACCCAGGATGTACCCGGCCGGCTGGTTCATCCAGCTGTTGGCGGCGACCACGGAGAACGTCCCACCCAGGCCGGCCAGGGCCACCGGGATCCCGGACCAGAAGTGGGCCCACGGCGAGAGCCGGTCCCAACCATAGATGTAGATGGCGATGAAGATGGCTTCGAGGAAGAAGAAGATGCCCTCGATCGCGAAGGGGATCCCGAAGGCGCCACCGAAGCGACCCATGAGGACCGGCCAAAGGAGGCCCATCTCGAAAGATAGGACCGTCCCGGTGACCGCACCGACGGCGAAGGTCACGGCCATGACCAACGACCACCGGCGGGCAAGCAGGAGTGCCGCGGGATCGGCGCGGCGCAGACCGATCCAGTTGGCGATCAGGACCAGCGTCGGCAGGCCCACTCCGAGGCAGGCCAGGATGATGTGGAACCCGAGGGTGAATGCCATCTGGGAGCGGGCGGCAACCAGGTTTGCCGCGACGTCGTAGACCATCGGACGCGTCACCTCACCGGACGGGTCATCTAGCGGTCGTCCGAGTGTACGGCGGGCCGGGTATCCTCGGGACGACCCTGACCCTCAGCTTCGAGTCGACCCGTGGAAGTCCTGACCTCGATGAGAGACGCGGTTTCGATACTCCTCGAGCGGAACAGGCTGATCTCCGTGCTCGGATACCACCTGAGTTGAACCAAACGCGTGGCGGCGCGGGTCGCGGCTCGGAGTACGCGGCGTCAGGTGACTTTTCGCCCTTCGGCGAATCAGGTGAACGACGAGAAGTCGAATCAGGTGCACTTCGGCGCGTTTCTGGGCTCCTTCTTCGAGCCCGCGCCACGCTCTTCCCGCACGCAACCACCAGATGTGGTGGTCGGAAGGCCTCAGATCCCTACGGCTGGTAGGGATGGCTGGCGAGGAAGGATTCGAACCTTCGATCTCCTGATCCAGAGTCAGGCGCCTTACCGCTTGGCCACTCGCCAGTGGAGCGGCGGTGATGATACCGCACGACCTCCCGGGACTCCCGTCGGACCCGGCTTCAGACCGGTGGGCTTCGTCGGAACCTGTCCGTCGCCCGGACCGTCTCGACCCTAACCGCCGCTCACCGCGGATCGGGCGTGGGTCACCGACTACGACACCAAACGAGCTGGTGGGTCTGCCCCGGTAAGACGGCGCCATCTCGCTCGTCGGTCCCCGGACCGACGAGCGGATCCGCTTGACGCTCGCCACGGCGTCCAAGAAGATGCCGCATACGATTGCCTGCTTCGAGATGGGTCGGGAGTGATCTGCCCAGCATGACCGGTCGCAAGGTCACGATGCGCGACGTCGCACGTGCGGCAGGCGTCACCCAGAGCACCGTCTCGCGGGTCCTGTCGCCCACGCCCAACGGCATCCGGATCAGCGCCGAGACGCGAGATCGGGTCATGGCGGCGGTCGCCGAGCTCGGTTTCCACCCGAACCAGTACGCCCGCAGCCTGCGAGGCAAGAAGTCGCACATGATCGCGATGCTGATCGCGGACATCAGCAACCCCTTCTATCACCCCCTTGTCCGGGCGGTGCAGGATGTCGCATTCGGGCATCACTACGACGTGATGATCGCCAACAGCGATCACACGCGCGAGAAGGAGGAGCTGTTCGTCGAGTCGGTTACTCGGAGACCTGTCGACGGCGCGGTGATGATCCCGTATCACCTGACGGCCGACGACCTGGACGACCTCATGGTCCGGACCGGCGTCGCCATCGCGGCCGTCGGCAGTCGGATCGAGCACCCCAGCATCGACGTCAGCTTCGGGGACGACGCCAAGGCGAGCTACGAAGTCGTCCGATGGCTCATCCGCGAGCGCGGCCACCGACGACTGGGGATGATCTGTGCCAACCCCGAATTCACCGTGACGAAGCACCGGCTGGCGGCGTTCCGCAGGGCGCTCGACGAGGCCGGACTGCCTGCCCCCGACGAGTACGTCGTGGCCGGCGACTGGACCGTCGAAACCGGCCAGCGCGGGATCCGCGAGCTGCTGTCGCTCGCCGAGCCGCCGACCGCGGTCTTCGCCGCGAGCGACACCATCGCCATCGGAGCCATGGAGGCGGCCGAGTCGATGGGCCGACGCATCCCGGACGACGTGGCGATCGTCGGCTTCGACGACATCCCGGAGGCCCAGTGGGTTCGGCCGCGACTGACGACCGTCGCCCAGTACCCGGGCGAGATGGGCGAAAGACTGGCGACGGCCCTCTTCGAGCGGATCGACGGGAAGGAGGACATCGAGCGGCGAGTGTTCGAGGTCCCGTGCCGGTTCATCGAGCGCGAGTCCGCCTGACCCTTGTCCGACGTCGGGCGCCCTGAAGCCGATCGGGGATCCCCGTGCCTGGCCAGAGTGCGCCAAAACCAACCCGGTTCGCGCGCCCCCATTGACCATGCAATCGTATGCTATTGTTCGTATGCACTCTCAGTGTGTACGTCCCCCGCGCGTGTCACATGCAGGGAGCAGGGATGCTGAACCGGATCAAGATCGATCTCGACCGGACGGTCGGCGACATCGATCGCAACGTCTTCGGCGGCTTCGTCGAGCACCTCGGACGGTGCGTGTACGGCGGCATCTACGATCCGACGTCACCAGGTGCTGACGAGCACGGTCTCCGGGACGACGTCCGCCAGGCCATCGACGGCCTACGAGCTCTCGAACATCCGGTACCCGGGCGGGAACTTCGTCTCCGGCTATCGATGGCGCGACGGCGTCGGCCCGGTCGAGGACCGGCCGGCGAGACCCGACCTCGCCTGGGGCGCGATCGAGCCGAACACCTTCGGAACCAACGAGTTCGTCCGCTTCTGCCGCAAGATCGGCGCCGAGCCCTACTTCGTCGTGAACTGCGGGGACGGCGACCTGCGCGAGGCCCGCGACTGGGTCGAGTACTGCAACGGGACGTCGGACACGACCCTGGCGCGCCTCCGGGCCGCGCACGGCTTCCCCGAGCCCCACCGGATCCGGTACTGGGGCATCGGCAACGAGGTCGACGGGGCGTGGCAGATCGGGGCGAAGAGCCCGGCCGAGTACGCCCGCGCCTACCACGAGTTCGCCAAGGTGATGCGCTGGACCGACCCCACCATCAAGCTGATCGCGTCGGCGACGTCGGACTGGGACGGCGACATCGTCGAGCGGGTCACGCTGCTGACCGAGGAGGCCGTGGACCTCATCGACTACCTGTCGATCCACTGGTACGTCGGCGACCCGGACCGGGACATCGACGCCTATCTCGCGACATCGGAGACCATCGAGGCCCGCCTGAGCGCCTACGAAGGACTCGCCCGTGGGATGACGCTCCGTCGGGCCGGACGCCGACCGCAGGCGGCCCCGATCCCCCTGGCGGTCGACGAGTGGAACGTCTGGTACCGGACGACCGGCGATCGGGTGGGGACACCGCCGCACCTCCTCGAGGAGACCTACGACCTGGCGGACGCGCTCGTCGTGGCGATGCACCTGAACGCCTTCATCCGCCACGCGGCGACTGTTCGCATGGCGAACCTCGCCCAGCTCGTCAACGTCATCGCTCCCGATCGTGACGACCCCCGACGGCGTCGTCCTCCAGACGATCTACCACCCGTTCGCGCTGTTCAGCCGCTCCGTCGGCCGCGTCGCGCTCGATACGTGGTGGGACGGTGACACCTTCACCGGCGGCGATCTCCAGGGCGTCCGGACGCTCGACTGCTCCTCCTCGATCGATCCGGACGCCCGCCGCCTCAGCGTTCACGTCGTCAATCGCCACCAGACCGAGGCTCTCGAGGGCGTCATCGAGCTGGTCGGAGGTCGGCTCGGCAGCTGCGTCGAGATCACGACGATCGACGGGCCCGACCTTCGACTCACGAACTCCGCGGAACGACCCGATGCGGTCGTGGCGACCGAGCAGGAGCTCGAGATCCGCCCGGCGACCGAGTTTCGCCATGTCTTTCCACCCCGCTCCGTGACCGGGCTCGTGTTCACGGATCTGAGCTGACCGAGAGGAGGACGCCGGGCGCACACGACGTGGTAGGTGGGGACAGGAGCCGATCCGCGCGGCGACTCGCGGTGGATCCGAGCTCATAGAGAGGAGCGACTGCATGAAACGACTGCTCGGGCTGGCGGTCATCGCATCCCTCGTCTGGGCGTGCGGCGGCCCCAGCACCTCGACCGCGCCAAGCGGCTCCGCCGACAGTCCGCCGGCGGCCGAAGCATCGCCGACGCCGAATACCGGTCTGTGCACGGCCAAGACACCTGAAGAGGCGACGTTCACCTTCTGGACCTTCGTCGATCGCCACGCCACGTGGTGGCAGAAGCGGGCGGACGAGTGGAACACGGCGAACCCTGACAAGAAGATCACGCTCAACTGCTCGGTCATCGCATACCAGCAGATGCACGACAACCTGGCCGCCGCGTTCACGGCCGGATCCGGCGCACCGAACCTCGTCGACATCGAGATCGGCAAGTTCGCGAATTTCACCAAGGGAACCATCCACCTGGCCGACATGACGGCTGAGGTCCAGCCGTACGTCGCGGACCTCGTCGCGACCCGGCTCGCGCCGTATCAGGCGGCTGGCAAGCAGTACGCCGTCGACTACCACCTGGGCGCGGTCCTCGCCTTCTACAACAAGGACCTCCTCGACGCCGGTGGCGTCGACCCGGCGACGATCAAGACATGGGACGACTACATCGCGGCCGGCAAGAAGGTGCAGGCGGCGAAGCCCGACGTGAACTTCGCGGCGATCGACATCACCGGCGTCATCCCGGTCCGCAGCCTGATGCTCCAGGCGGGCGGCGGCGTGTACGACCAGAGCGGCAAGCTGATCATGAACTCGCCGGCGAACGTCACGGCGCTCCAGCTCGCATCGAAGATGATCAACGAGGACAAGATCGCGGTGCCTGCTCCGGGCGGCAACAACGGCCAGCCCGACTTCTTCGCGGCGATGCAGGCGGGCAAGATCGCGTCGGTCTGGATGCCCCAGTGGTACATGACCCGCTTCCCCGACAACATGGCCGATCTGTGCGGCCACATGGTCATCGAGCCGATGCCGACCTTCCCGGGCGGCCAGTTCACCACGACCATGCAGGGAGGCACCGGCACTGCGGTCACCGACCAGACGCCGGCCGACAAGCAGCAGCTCGCCAAGGACTTCGTGACCTGGGCGAAGCTGACAAAGGAGGGCCAGACGTCGATCTGGACCGATCTCGGCTTCGACCCATACCGGACGGACGTCTACGACGATCCGGCGCTCCGGAAGCCGGACCCGTGCTTCAACAACCAGATCACATTCGACGTCATCAAGAGCGAGCTCGGTGGCGTCGCACCCGAGTACACGGGCCCTGCGTACCCGCAGGCCCAGGACTACATGGCGAACACGCTCATCAACGACGTGCTCGTCAACAAGGTCGATCCCAAGGAGGCCCTAGACACGGCGCAGCAGACGATCGAATCACAGCAGTGAGACGATCCCCGCGCTGAGACGCGCGTGACCTGGCGCCGCATCGGCCTGGCCGGTGCGGCGCTGGCACCCCCCTGGAGAGGCGCCATGGCGAGAGTGCGAACCCTGCTCTTCAGCTCGAAGCTCGCCCCCTACGTCTTCATCGCGCCATTCCTGCTGATCTTCATCGTCTTCCGCGTGATCCCGACGATCTACGCGGTCGTGATCAGCCTCGACAAGTTCGAAGGCACCGACGATCTCGGATTCACCGGCGTCCTGAACTACCAGAAGGTCCTCTCCAACCCGGCCCTCGGCAAGGCGTTCAGCAACACCGTCCTCTACACGCTCGGAACGCTGCTCGTGCTCATCCCGATCCCGCTCGTGCTGGCCGCCCTCCTCGACAGCGGTCGGGTCGTCAAGGGGACCGTCTTCCGAGTCGCGCTGTTCCTGCCGGCACTCACGTCATTGGTCGTCGTCAGCGTCATCTTCCGGATCGTGCTCTCGAATGACGGACTCTTGAACGTCGGGCTGTCGGGGGTCGGACTCGGCGAGAACGCCTGGCTCGAGACCCAGAGCCTCGCGATCCCCGCGATGATCATCGTCGCGGCCTGGCGCTGGACCGGCGTCAACATCATCTACTTCAGTTCGGGTCTCGTGAACGTCCAGCGGGACCTCTACGAGGCCGCGGCGCTCGATGGCGCGGGCGCGTGGCGCACATTCCGCAGCATCACCCTGCCGATGATCCAGCCGACCGTGCTGTTCGTGCTCATCCTGTCGATCATCGGCGGCTTCCAGCTCTTCGTCGAGCCCTACCTCCTGTGGTCGTTCGGCAACTCGCCGGGCAACGGCGGCCTCTCGGTCGCCCTGCTCATCTACCGCACCGCCTTCAACAACTTCAATTTCGGGCAGGCGGCGGCGATGGGGGTGCTCCTGGCACTGGTCATCCTGGTCGTCTCGATCATCCAGTTCCACTTCTTCGGCGGCAGAAGGTCCGAGCGTTGACCGCCGGGGACGACGTTCGCGAGCAGGCCGGCGAGCGTGCGGCGGTCAAGGTCGCCTCCGGAGCGCGACCACGCCGGATCACGGCGACCAAGGCCGGCATCGCGGTGGTCTTCCTCATCCTGTCGCTGCTGTTCATCATCCCGATCTACTGGATGGTCCTCAGCTCCATGCGCCCGCAGAGCTCGATCTTCGGCGCCAACATCAACCTGCTGCCGACCGGGTTGTCCCTCGACAACTACGTGCGCCTCTTCCGGGATACCCCGTTCGCGAAGTGGTTCTTCAACTCGGCTACGCAGTCGCTGGGCTACGCGACCCTGACCGTGGCGATGTGCGCGATGGCCGGCTACGCGTTCGCGAAGTACCGGTTTCGCGGCCGAACGGTGATCTTCTGGACGATCCTCATCTCGCAGATGCTGCCGTTCCAGCTGCTGATCGTGCCCCTCTTCATCGAGATCGTCCGGCTCGGGCTGGTCGAGTCGTACTGGGCTGCCATCGTGCCACTGGCGGCCCACCCGATCGGGTTGTTCTTCATGCGCCAGTACATGCTCGGATTCAGCGACGACCTGCTCGCCGCCGGCCGGGTGGACGGCGCCAGCGAATACCGGCTCTTCTGGTCGGTCGTGCTTCCGAACATCCGGCCGGCCCTTGCGACCCTCTTCATCCTGTTCGCGCTCGACTACTGGAACAACCTGCTCTGGCCGCTGATCGTGTTCCGGCAAGTGGAGAACATGCCGCTGGCCGTCGGACTGGCGAACATGATCAGCCAGTACAAGGTCTCCTATGACCTGCTCCTTGCGGGCTCGACGCTGGCGACCCTGCCCGTCATCGCGCTGTTCATCCTGTTCCGCAAGCAGTTCATGGCGGGCACCGCCGTCACCGGAACGGGGATCCAGTAGCGCCGACTCGGTCGGTCCGCGCCCGGTACGTTCGGGGGAGGTGCCAACCTTGCCCTGACCGGGTAGCCTCGTAGACATGCACCGACCGACCGGCCCCGGTCCGACCGGCCGCCTCCTGATCCTCGTGCTCAGCGTCGCGCTGCTGACCGGGCTGACCGCCACGGTCACGACGGCAGCCGACGGCGCGGCCCTCCCCGCGTGCAAGGTCGCGGACACGCTCACCCTGCACCGATCCCTGACCGACTGGCGCCGTGCCCTCCTCGACCAGCAGTTCCGGCTCTCGAGCGCCCACAAGCCCAGGGATCTGCGCTCGACCGCGGGCGCGGGGCTCAACGCCGGCTACAAGGTCCGCCGCGTCGCCCTGACCGACCTCAAGAAGATGGCGACCGCGGCTCGCCGGGCCAGTGCCCGCTTCTCGGTCCAGTCCGCCTACCGGAGCTATGCGACCCAGAAGGCGACGTTCCAGAGCTGGGTCCGCGCCCACGGCTACGCCGTCGCGCTCAAGGAGAGTGCCCGGGCCGGCCACAGCGAGCATCAGCTCGGGACGACCGTCGACCTGCGGACGTACGGCGGGCGGGCTCCCTGGGACGTGAAGGACTGGGGCAAGTCGAAGGCCGGCAAGTGGCTCAAGGCGAATGCGTGGAAGTACGGCTTCGTCATGAGCTACCCGAAGGGCAAGACCGCGGTGACCTGCTACACGTACGAGCCCTGGCACTACCGGTATGTCGGTCGTCCTCTTGCGAAGGACGTCCGCGACAGCACGCTGACCCTGCGCGAATTCCTCTGGCAGCGGCAGAACCCGCCGGCCGCGCCGGAGCCAACCCCGACTCCGACCCCGACGCCCGAACCGAGTCCGAGCGACACCACCTCCTGACGTCGGGTCCGCGACGAGCGGTCAGTCCATCAGCCCGAGGCGGGTTGCGATCGTCGCCGCCTCGACCCGACCACCGACCCCGAGCTTGCCGATGATGTGCGACACGTGGACGCCGGCCGTGCTCTCGCTGATGAACAGCTCTTCCGCGATCTGACGATTGGTCCGGCCCAGGGCGACGAGCCTGAGGACCTCGACCTCGCGCGGTGTCAGGTCGTAGGCGCCGAGCGGGTCGGCCACGCTGGCTTCGACGGCGACCGGGCTGATCGCCGCCTCGAGTGAGACCCGCCCTCGTGTCGCCAGCTGTTCGATCCGCTCGCGGAGCGGCCGCGCACCGAGGCCGACCGCTGCATGATGGGCGGCTCGCAGCTGCTCGGCCGCCTCGACGCGATCCCCGCGATCGGCCATGAGCGCCTCCGCGAGCCGGAAACGCGCATATGCAACGAGGTATGCCGTCCGCCGCTCCGCGAGGAGCTCGACAGCGGCTCGCCAGGCCGCCGGGTCGGCGTGGTCGCCGGCGCGACGACATTCCGCATTGGTCAACGCGAGATGACCGCGCGCCTCAAGGTCGGATCCTGGAGGGTGCGGCACCGATTCGAATGCCCGCGCGAGCACGTCGCGATGCGCGACCAGGCGAGCCTCGGCAGCGGCCGCTCCGCTCAGGTCACGGCTCGCCCGCGCCCGCTCGGCCGCGTCCCCTTCGACCATCGCGGACAGGATGACAGTCCGTCCCAGGACGGCGAGGTCCTCGGTCTCCTCCAGGATGTCGAGCGTCTCGTCCACGGCTCGCCGAGCAGCGTCGAACTCGTTCCGCCAGAAATGCATCTCGATCGCCCCGGCTCGCAACGGACCGTTGAACTGGGCCTCGCGTCCGTTCCCGAGGGCAGCGAAGCCGCGGCCGACCGCGCGTTCGGCGGCCTCGAAGTCGCCGCGGGCGGCATACAGGCGACCCAGCATCGAGTCACAGAAGATCCGGCCGACGCCTGACGATGAGTCCGAGACGCGTTCGGCCAGGCCCAAGGCGTCATCCCAGCGACCGAGCGCGTACCAGGCCTGGGACGCATTGAGGATCAGGAAGTCCCCGTACTGTCGCGGGCCCCCAAGTCCGACCTCTGCCATACGGTCGGCGCCCTTCATTGCGACCGCGGCGGCCTCCTCGAAGTCACCGGCCAACTCGATCACCGTCGACAGGCAGGCATAGCCGCGACCGACATCGTCGAGATCACCGACCTCCTCCGCGATCGCGATGGCCTCGCGCAGGATCACGATGGCCGCCCTCGTGTCGCCGAGCTGCGCGATGTCCGTGCCCTCGGACGCCATCGCATGGCCTTCGATCTGGCGGTTGCCGAGCTCCCGGGCCATGACGGCCGCCTCGCGTGCGAGCGGGAGCGATTCCGAATACCGGGCGGCGAGCATCAGGATCTGGGCGTACCCGGCGAGGACGCGCGCCCGTTCCTCGGATGGCGGTTCGGCGCGGACCAGCTCCGCAGCGCGCGTATAGGCTGCGACGGACCCCTCGATCTCGCCCTGCGTCCAGAGCGCACGGCCGAGCCGCTCATGGAGCAGGCCCGCCCGGCTCGGGTCGCGCACAGGATCGACGAGCCCGAGCAGCACCCGGTAGTGATCGGCGGCCCGGTCGAAGTCACCCGCCAGCTGCGCGGCCTGCCCGGCTCGCTGGATCAGGTCCTCACGGGTCATGCCTGACGCTGCCTCCGGATCCGGTACGACCTCCCAGAGCTCCACCGCGCGTTCGAACTGGCTCTCGGATTCCGCGAAGGCGTTGGTCTCGAAGGCGGCGATCCCGGCGGCCGCCGACGCGGCGAGCGCCCGAGTCTGCTCGCGAGCGGCCACCCAGTGGTAGGCGATCTCGGCCAGCCGGCCCGCGTCGCCGCCTGCACCCGATCGGGTCTCGAGCTCGGTGGCGATGGCCACATGGAGGCGACGGCGGTCGCCCGGCAGGAGGGCGTCGTACACGGCCTCGCCCATCAGTGCGTGCCTGAACGCATATCGCTCGGCATCGCCCTGGTCCTCGGCCACGAGCAGCCCGGCCGTCGTCGCTTCGGCGAGCGCGGCCATGAGCTCGCGGTCATCGAGGTCGGCGATCGTGGCGAGCAGGTCGTGATCGACGCGCCGACCAGCGACGGACGCGACGCCCAGCAGTCGATGCGCGTCTTCGCTGATCCCGGCGAGCCGCGCCCGGAGCACCTCGGCGAGGGTCACGGGCAGGCTCCGGCTCCCCGTTCCGGTGGCGAGCAGCTCCTCGGTGAAGAACGGGTTGCCCTCGGAGCGTTCCCAGATCGCGGTGGCCACCACGGGTTCGAGTTCGGTGCCGAGGATGGCTGTCAGCTGGCGCAGGACCTGCTCCCGGTCGAGTCTCGAGAGCTCGATGCGTTCGACGCATGAGACACGGTCGACCTCTGCCAGCCACGGCAGCAGGGGGTGGCGACGATGGAGCTCGTCGCTGCGGAATGTGGCCAGGATGAGCAGCCGCTCGTCGCGGATGTTGCGCACGAGGAAGGCGAGGAGCTCTCGCGTGGAGTCGTCGGCCCAGTGGACGTCCTCCACGACCAGCACGACGGCCCCCTCGTCGCCGAGCCGGCGGAGCAGGTCGAGGAGCGTCTCGTAGAGGCGGCTCCGGGCCCAATCGGGTCGGAGCTCGGCGGCCTCGATCGACCGGGCCGCAGACACGCCGGCGAATCGGAATGCTGCGGCGACTGCGACGATCGCCTCACGCGTGGCCGGCGACCATTCGTCGCGGTCGGCATTCCCGAGCTGGTCCTCGAGCCCCCGCACCAGCGGGCGGACCGCCTCGACGATCGGACCGAAGGGGAGTGAGCCCTCCGCGACCCCCACACATCCGCCGGTCAGCACGATTGCGCCGGCCGCGCGGGCGTGCTCCGTCGCCTCGGCGACCAGGCGCGTCTTGCCGATGCCCGCTTCGCCACCGATGAGCACGACCCGGGCGCGACCTGCCGACGCGTCCGCGAACGCGTTCGAGAGGACCTCGAGCTCGGCACTGCGGCCGACGATCTCAGGGCTGACAATTCGGCCGGCCATCGCCTCGATGATACGGGGCGGCCCGAGTTCTTCGGTCGTGCCGGCCGGGCGGAGGCTTTCGTCGATGACCATCGAAGGTGGGAGTCAGACCGTTCGTCGTCAGACCGCGGCAGGCGAGCGATGGGTCCGGACCAGACGAGCGAGGCTCCAGCGATGCTTCGGCGCCGACCCGGCGGGGCCCCGGCGCACGAGGCGATCGGCCTCGGCCATGGCCTGGAACTCGGCGATCCGCATCTCGGCGAAGCTCTTCCGTGTCGTCATCATGGTTCCGTCCTTCCGGTGGGACGGCTCAGTCGCCGTCGTCGTGGATGAACGTACGAGTCACGGTGGGTCGGGAGCATCGGGCGAACGCGTCGTTCGCGGCCCCGATCGCCTTCATTTGCGTCGCCCGACCCTTTACGTCGCGTCAGTCGCCGAGTGCCTCGCGGAGCAGCGCCGTCAGCTGGTCCCACTCCACGAGGAACGCATCGTGGCCCTTCGACGAGCGGATCTCGCGGTATCGAGCGTCCGCACCCGCGGCCGTGGCCGCATCGACGAGCACCTTTACCTGTCGCGGGCCATAAAGGATGTCGTCCTCGATGCCGATCCCGGTGACATCCGTGCCGGACGCCGCGAGACGGGTAAAGGCGCCGTCGATGCCGCCCCACGCGAGGCCGATGTCGTGGCGGTCCATGGCGCCCGCGAGGATCCGATACGTGGCCGCGTCGAACCGTTCGACGAGCTTCTCGCCCTGGTGGTCGAGGTAGCTCACGATCGAGAAACGCCCGTCGGGCTCGATGTCGCGGCCGAACCGCTCGTCGAAGTCGGCCTCGCTGCGGTAGGTGGTCATCGCCAGCTGGCGCGCAAGCGCCAGCCCGTCGAGGCCGAGACGCTCGATCAGCTCGACCTGGAGATGGTTCCAGGCGATGGCCATCGGACCGGTCGCCGCCGGGGCGGCGATCGGCACGACGTGGTCGACCACGGCCGGCCGTGCGAGCGCGATCTCGAGGGCGACCATGCCGCCGAGCGAGCCGCCAGTCACGAGCGCGAGTCCTTCGATCCCGAGCGCGTCCAGGAGCCGCCACTGCGCCCGCGCCTGGTCGCGGGTGGTGACGGCCGGGAAGTCCCCGCCGTACGGCCGGCCCGTGGCCGGGTTCGGCGAGTCCGGGCCTGTGGTGCCATAGCGGCCCCCGAGCAGGTTCGCGCACAGCACCCCGTAGCGTGCCGTGTCGAGGGCCCGGCCCTCGCCGATCAGCGGCTCCCACCAGTCGCCGGCCGCATCGGCCGATCCGGTCAGGGCATGGACGACGAGGATCTGCGGAGCCTCCGCCGGGGAGAGGCCGTCGTGCCGGTACGCGACGGTCAGCTCGGGGAGTTCGGTCCCATCGTCGAGCTCGAACGGTCCGAGGTCCACGACCTCGAGCCGGCCGGTCCCCGTGGGGAGACCGACCGGCCTGGTCGTGGGAGTGTCTGCCGTCATCCGGCCGCGCCGACGAGGCTGCCCTCCGAGGGCGCTTCGGCAGTGGCCGCCTCGAGGGCCTGGGACAGGTCGGCGATGAGGTCGTCGACATGCTCCAGACCGACGGACAGGCGGATGAGGTCGTCGGTGACACCGGTCTCGGCCTGTTCCTCGGGCTCGAGCTGCGAGTGGGTGGTCGAAGCCGGATGGATGATCAGCGACTTCGCGTCGCCGACGTTCGCGAGCAGGCTGAAGATCTGGACGTGGTCGATGAGCCGGCGACCGGCATCGACGCCGCCCTTGACCCCGAAGGTCACGATCCCGCCGAAGCCGCCGCTCAGGTACTTCGTGGCCTGCTTGTAGGACGGATGCGACGGCAGGCCCGGGTAGCTGACCCAGGTCACCTCGGGACGCGTCTCGAGCCACTTGGCGACCGCGAGGGCGTTCTCGCTGTGGCGGGTGATCCGCAGCGGCAGGGTCTCGAGGCCCTGGAGGAAGAGGAAGGCGTTGAACGGGCTGAGCGCCGGGCCCAGGTCACGGAGGCCCTGGACGCGCAGCTTGAGGATGAACGCGAGGTTGCCGAAGGCGGCGGTGTAGCTGATGCCGTGGTAGGACGGGTCGGGATCGACGAAGTCCTGCTTGAACCGCTCGGACGCGGCCCAGTCGAACGTGCCGCCGTCGACGACGACGCCGCCGATCGCGGTGCCGTGGCCGCCGATCCACTTCGTCGCCGAGTGGATGACGATGTCCGCGCCGTGCTTGATGGGCTGGGCGAGGAGGGGAGCGAAGGTGTTGTCGACGATGACTGGCACGCCCCGAGCGTGGGCCACGTCGGCGATCGAGGCAAGGTCGTGGACGTCGAGGCGCGGATTGCCGATGAGCTCGAGGAAGACAGCCTTCGTCTTCTCGTTGATCGCGCGGCCGAACGCCGACGGGTCGTTGCCGTCGACGTAGGTCGTCGTGATGCCGATCTTCGGCAGGGTGTGGGTGAAGAGGTTATAGGTGCCGCCGTAGAGCGACGACGAGCTGACGATGTTGTCGCCCGCCCGCGCAAGGTTGAGGATCGAGAGCGTCTCGGCAGCCTGGCCGGATGCGACGCCGAGGGCCGCGACACCACCCTCGAGGGCCGCGACGCGCTGCTCGAAGACGTCCGTCGTCGGGTTCATGATCCGGGTGTAGATGTTCCCGAACTCCTGGAGACCGAACAGGCGGGCGGCGTGCGCAGCGTCGTCGAAGACGTAGCTGGTCGTCGCGTAGATCGGGACGGCCCGGGCGTGCGTCGACGGGTCGGGCTTCTGCCCCGAGTGCAGTGCCCGCGTCTCCGGGCGGAACGTGGTCGGGTCGAGATCTGCCATGGTCGTGGTGCCTCCATAACCTGATTCCGGGGCAAAGAAAAAGACCGCGGCTCCTGCTTGGAGTCCGCGGCCCGGGGACTGGTCTGTCGTCCCGCTCCTACGTCGTCGAACGTGCGCGGGCGTCAGACCCTTGCCTTTCGGCTGGGCCGCCTCCGCATACACATGTCCGTGTGGTAGGTCTTCGTCACAGCCCGGCGATGGTGCCGGAGGCGGATGTGGTGCGTCAACCCGTGCGACCGAACTGCAACGTTGCCCGGACGGGTAGGCTGTCGGCATGACCGCCGTCCCCGCCACGTTCCGCGCGTTCGTCGCCGAGAAGGGCGAGCGCGACGGGGCGCCGGTCGTGGACCGGGGTGTCCGCGAGGTCGCCGAGTCGGACCTGCCGCCCGGCGAGGTGGAGATCCGCGTCGCCTGGTCGAGCGTCAACTACAAGGACGGCCTCGCCACACGAGTGGATGGCAAGGTCGCTCGGATCAACCCGCTCATCCCGGGCATCGATCTCGCCGGCACGGTCGTCTCGAGCGACGACCCGGCCATCGCGGTCGGGGCGAATGTCGTGGCCCATGGCTACGAGCTGGGTGTCTCCCGCCACGGCGGCTACGCGGAGTTCCAGCGCGTGCCGGCCGGCTGGGTCGTGCCGTTGGCGCCCGGTTTCACGCCACGGGACGCGATGTCCATCGGCACGGCCGGTTTCACCGCGGCCATGTCGGTCGCGGCGCTCGAGGAGCGCGGGCTGAAGCCGGCGAGTGGCCCCGTCCTCGTGACCGGGGCGAGCGGCGGAGTCGGTGGCACGGCGCTCGCGATCCTCGCCGAGCGCGGCTACGAGGTCTGGGCCGCGACCGGCAAGCCTGACGAGGCGGAACGGCTCACGGCACTCGGGGCAGCCGGGGTCATGACCCGCGACGACGTGACCGCCGAGGGCAAGCCGCTCGAGACGGAGCGCTGGGCCGGGGCCGTCGACGCGGTGGGCGGCGCGACGCTCCCATATGTGCTCCGGACCCTCAAGACCGGTGCGGCCGTCGCGTCGAGCGGCAACGCCGGCGGCCCGAAACTCGAGACGACGGTCTTCCCGTTCATCCTGCGCGGCATCGCCCTGCTGGGCATGGACTCGGTCAACGTCCCGATCGAGCTTCGTCGCCGGATCTGGGACCGGCTCGCCACGGACCTGCGGCCGCGCGACCTCGGCATCCATTGCCAGGAGGTCACGCTGGACACCCTCGAGCCGGCGCTCGACGCGATCGTCGCGGGCCAGGCCCGCGGGCGCTGGATCGTGCGGATCGAGGCGTAGTCCACTCGACTCATCGGACGACCGATGAGTTTTCCCCTGGTCCGACGTTTCACGACCAGACGACCGGTTCGACCGGACCGGCCACAGCTGGAGGAAACCATGGACTGGACACTCGAACTCGTGATGATCCCCGTCACCGACATCGATCGTGCAAAGGCGTTCTATGAGGATCAGGTCGGCTTCGGCGTGCTCGTCGACACCAGGGTCGGCGAGGACTTCCGCGTCGTCCAGATGACGCCCCCAGGCTCGTCGTGCGCCATCGCGATCATGAAGACGAGCCCGATGGCGCCGGGAACGCAGCACGGCCTCCACCTGTGCGTCTCCGACATCGACGTCGCCCGGGCGGAGCTCGTCTCGCGGGGCGTGGACGCCAGCGAGTTCTTTCATTTCGGCGCCCAAGGGCAGCAGCCCGGCCCGGATCCGAAGCGCGAGAGCTACAACACGTTCCTCTCGTTCAACGACCCCGACGGCAACACATGGCTCGTCCAGGAGGTCCGCCGGGAGGCGCCGGTCTCGTGACCGCTACGATCGGGCGGATGGATCCGACCGACGAGGTGACCGCCGCGATCTCGGGTGACGAACCCACGTTCGCGGCGCTCACCGAGCGCCACCGTCGCGAGCTGCACGTCCACTGCTACCGGATGCTCGCGTCGTTCGACGAGGCCGACGACGCGGTGCAGGAGACCTTCCTCCGGGCGTGGCGCGGCCGCGACGGGTTCGATGGCGGCTCGCTGTTCCGGGCGTGGCTCTATCGCATCGCGACCAACGTCTGCCTCGACATGCTCCGGCGCCGGTCGCGGCACCTGACGTCACTCCACTCGTATGTCGACGTGCCCTGGCTCCAGCCATATCCCGACCAGTTGCTGGACGAGGTCGCGCCGAGCGACGAGGAACCCGATGCGGTGGTCATCACCCGCGAGACCATCGAGCTCGCGTTCCTCGCGGCGATGCAGGTCCTGCCGCCACGACAGCGGGCCGCGTTGATCGCCCGGGACGTGCTCGGCTGGCCCGCCGCCGACACGGCGATGCTGCTCGAGACCAGCGTTGCCGCCACGAACAGCGCGCTTCAGCGGGCACGGGCAACGATGCAGGAGCACCTGCCGGCTCGTCGCGCGGACTGGTCGGCGGGCGAGCCCAGCGAGGAGGAACGCGACCTGCTCGCAAAGTTCATCGACGCCCACGAGCGAGGCGACGCCGCCCTGGCCGTGGCGATCGCCGCCCAGGACCTCCGGGTCTCGATGCCACCCGCGAATCTGCTCTACGACGGCATCGAATCGATCGCGCCGCTGCTCGATCGCGCGTTGCGTGACGGCGAGTGGCGCCTGGTGCCGACGCTGGCCAACCGGATGCCGACAGCGGCCAGCTACCTCCGACAGCAGGGCGACACGATCTACCGCGCGTTCAAGCTCGACGTCCTTCGGGTCCAGGACGGACGGATCGCGGAGATCACGACGTTCGGCGCGGCGCTATTCCCGGCATTCGGGTTGGCGCCGACCCTCTAGACGCTAGGTCAGCTCACCACGCAACTGCTGGAGGGCGCGTTCCAGCGGGCCACGGAGGGCTCGGCGCGGCTCGCCCGGGAAGGCGGTCTCGTCGGCGACCGCGTCGTCGAGGGACAGCTCGCCGGCGAGGACGTCACGGGCGAGCGCGGCCAGGACCGCGAACGATGTGGC
This sequence comes from uncultured Chloroflexia bacterium, assembly GCA_963704775.1. Taxonomy (GTDB): domain Bacteria; phylum Chloroflexota; class Limnocylindria; order Limnocylindrales; family CSP1-4; genus SPCO01. The sequence goes on from CAVPHR010000006.1 coordinate 36,863, forward strand.
CTGCGACTCGGCGAACGCCCGGCCGGCATGGTCGCCGTGGCCGGGCACGACCACGCCATCGCCCACGAGCCCTGCGAGGGCGGTCGCCGTGGCCGGCCAGTCGAGCGGGTACCCGTCGCCGAAGAAGGGGACCGCCCCGCCCTCGAGCAGGTCGCCGGCCCACAGCACGCCTGTCCCGGGGACGCTGATGACGATGTCGTGATCGGTATGGCCGCGCCCCAGGTACCGGAGCTCGACCGTCCGCCCGCCGACCTCGATGGTCGCTAACTCGGCGAACGTCTTGTCGGGCGGATCGATCACGACCTCACCCAGGTCGTACGCCAGCTCCGGATTCTCGAGCGCGATCGTCGACCGGCGGGCGTCGCCCGTCCGCTCGATGAAGGACACGCACCGCTCGTGGCCCCAGATGACGGCCGGACGGAACACGTTGTTGCCGAAGGCGTGGTCGAAGTGCCCGTGGGTGTCCACGACGACCGTGACCGGCGCGTCGGTCAGGTTGCCGACGTGGGCCAGGATCTCGCGCGCCTGCGCGTGCGTGGACCGCGTGTCGATGACGAGGGCCTCGCCGTCGCCGAGGATCAGCCCGATGTTCTGGTCGTAGAAGGCGTATCGGCGCACGAAGAACCGATCGCCGATCTCGACCCAGCCGTCTTCGACACCCATCGGCGCATGGTATCGACGGCGAGCGATGCCGGAGGGTCGCGTACGCTGCGCCCATGCCATCGATCGTCAGTCACGCGACCGCGGCGGACGGCACGGACCTGCTCGTCCGGCACTGGCCACCCGACGAGGTCGAGGCCGGCGGGGCCTGGGCAGGCAAGCCGTGGGCCTCGATCCTGCTGGTCCACGGCCTGGGCGAGCAGTCCGGTCGCTACGAGCACGTCGGCGACCAGTTCGCGAGCGCCGGGCTCGACGCGTGGGCGTACGACCAGCGCGGCAACGGCGGCTCGGGCGGGCGGCGCGGCGACATCGAGCGTTGGTCGCAGTTCCATGACGACCTCGGTGAACGGCTCGCGGCCGTCCGGGGCGGCGCCGGTGGCCGACCGGTCGTGGTCTACGGCCATTCGATGGGTGGGCTCGTCGTCGCTGGCTATCTCCTGAGCGACCGGCCCCGGCCGGATCTCGTGGTCCTCGGGTCGCCCGGGCTCGATTCGGCGCTGCCCGGGTGGAAGAAATCGGTCTCGCGCGTCCTCGCGAGGGTCACGCCGACGCTCCCGATCCCGAACGGCATCGACGGCTCGACTTTGTCACGCGACGCGACGGTCGGCGAGAAGGCCGGCGCCGACGCACGGAACACGACGTCCAGCACGGCCAGGTTCGGTGCCGCGGGACTCGCCGAGCAGGCCCGCGTTCGAGCGGGCGCCGCGGCCGGGTTCGGCGTCCCGACGCTGGTTCTGCACGGCCTCGACGATGGCCTGGTCCCATCCTCGGCGTCCGAGGTCCTCGAAGGCGCCCCAGGCGTCGAGCGCCGCACGTTCCCGGGCCTCCGCCACGAGCTCCACAACGAACCCGAGGGCCCCGAGATCATCGAAGACGTGATCACCTGGCTGAGAGGCCACGTCCCGAAGTGAGGGAGCCGTCGGCGTTCAGTCGTCGGACGTAGCCGTTGGGGCGTCCGTCGCAGAGCGAACTGAGAATCGGCGTTGCTGGCGAGTCCAGCCCAAGGCGGTGCCGAGCACGTGAGCGAGCGCACCTAAAGGTGCGTGAGTGAGCGCGCGCAGAAGCCAACGCAGGGATGGGCCGTCAGAAGCGCCGCCGTGGTAACGTGCGATTAACTTCATATGCCTCCGGGGAGCGCTGGTGCGCTGAGAGTGTGGCAACCGCCACAGACCCGCCGAACCTGATCCGGCTCATACCGGCGAAGGAAGCAGGCCGATCGACATCGATGACGCCGCCCCCGGCATCCGGAGGCGGCGTTTCGCTTGCATCGACCTGGAGGTTCGCGATCATGTCCACGACGATCGGCACGGCGTCACCGAACACGGTGCCGGACACCCGCTGGCGGACGCGCGACATCGTCGTCGCCGCCGTGATCGGCGTGTCGTTCGGGGTGGTCTTCTGGTTCTGGGGTCTCGTCTGGGAGACGCCGCCGTTGAAGGCGCTCTCCACGCTCGCTCTCCCGCTCCGTGACCTCGGTTACGCGGTCTGGCTCATCCCGGCGGTCCTCGCCCCGCTGATCATCCGCAAGCCCGGCGCGGCGCTCTTCGCCGAGCTCGTGGCCGCCGGCGTCTCGGCGCTCCTGGGCAGCCTGTGGGGCGTCGACACCCTGCTGTCGGGCTTCGTCCAGGGTGCTGCCGCGGAATTGGTCTTCGCCTTCACCCTCTATCGCCTCTGGTCGTTCCCGGTCCTCGCCATCGCCGCCGTTGCGAGCGCCGCAGCCGCGTGGCTGCACGACTGGCAGCTCTACTACCTCGAAGTCGATCTGACGGTCCAGATCTGGCGCTTCATCTTCATGGCGATCTCGGCCGTGGTGATCGTCGCCGGTGGCTCCGTCGCGATCCACAGGTCGCTCAAACGCGCGGGCGTCCTCGACGGGTTTCCCGACTGACCGCGGTCGACGGCGAGGTCGCCGCCGGCTCGCTGTCGGCCCGCGACCTCACGATCACCCACCGCGCCGCGGCCCGACCGGCAGTCGTCGACGTCGCGTTCGAGCTCGACCCGGGACAGACGCTGCTCATCGTCGGGCCCTCCGGATCTGGCAAGAGCACGCTCGCCCTGGCCGTTGCCGGACTCGTTCCGCGCGACATCCCGGCGACCGTCGAGGGCGAGCTGCGACTGGACGGGAGATCGATCGGCGACCTCGAGGGACCGGCCGTCGCGTCCCGGGTCGGGATCGTGTTCCAGGACCCGACCTCCCAGATCGTCATGGAGCGGGTCGAGGATGACGTCGCGTTCGGCCTCGAGAGCCGGGGTTGGCCGGCGGACCTCATGCACCGCCGCGTCCCCGAGGCGCTGGCGTCGGTCGGGCTCGAGGCCGCGCTGCGAAGGCGGTCGCGGACCCTGTCGGGAGGGCAGCAACAGAGACTCGCGCTGGCCGGCGTGCTCGCCGCGCGCCCGGGCATCCTCGTCCTGGACGAACCGACGGCGAACCTCGATCCGGCCGGAGCCGCGACGCTGGCCGCGTGGCTGGCGACCCTGCGGGACGAACGATCGACGACCACCGTCCTGATCGAGCACCGCGCGGCGATCGCCTGGCCACTCGCCGACGTGGTCCTGGCCCTCGGACCCGATGGGCGACCCATCGACGTCGGGCCCGCGGCTGACGTCCTGGCCCGATCCGCGCGGTCGATGCGGGATGCGGGCATCTGGCTGCCGGTGGAGGTCGACCCGATCGGAGGCCCATCGTTGCCGTCCTCGTCACCAGGGTCCACGCTGCTTGCAGCGACAGATCTGAGCTACGGCTACGAGCGGGAGCGCCCCGTCCTGCATGACGCCTCGCTGGATGCGGCGGAGGGTGAACGGATCGCGCTGGTCGGGCCAAACGGCAGCGGTAAGTCCACGCTCGCGCGGCTGCTCGTCGGCCTGCTCCGACCGGACCGCGGACACGTCACGCTCGTCGGCGACGAGCCGGCCCGACTGGCGCCCCGCGAGCTTGCCCGCCGCGCCGCGTACGTGTTCCAGGAACCGGAGCGGCAGTTCCTCGCGACGAGCGTCCTTGACGAGGTGACCCTCGGCCTGGACGCCGCTCAACGAGGCAAGGTCGACGATCTCATGACCCGCCTCGGGACTCCCCCTGGACCAATTCGCGGACCGCAGCCCGTATCGGTTGTCCGGCGGTGAGCAGCGACGCCTGTCGCTCGCGTGCGCGCTCGTGCGGGACCCGCGCGTCCTCGTGCTCGACGAGCCGACGTTCGGGCAGGACCGGCTCGGGTACGAGGGTCTCGTCGCGATCCTCGGAGAGCGCCTGCTCGACGGGACGTGCCTCATCGCCGCGACGCACGACGAGCGGTTCGTCCATGACGTCGCGAGCCGGATCGTGCATCTCGACCATGGCCGCATCACGTCCGACCGACCGGCCGCGACCCCATGATCCAGCGGCTCGACCTCACAGACGCTCAGCTCGACAGCGCCCTCGGACGGACCAGCCCGCTCGTGAAGCTCGGTGTCGCCCTGGGCTGGCTCATCGGACTCGCCTTCACGACGGCGATCTGGCCTCCGCTCATCCTGTCGGCGATCGCGCTCGCCGCCGGACTCGGGCTGGGAGGCATTCGCCCCGGCGCCCTTGGGCGGTCGCTGGCGCCGCTCTGGATCGCGGCGATCAGCATCGGGCTCGTCAACACCCTGTTCTCGGCCGCGAACGCCGACCCGACGGCCGACGTCGTCCTGGCCCTGGGTCCTATCCGGATCACCGAGGCGGCACTGGCGGGCGGAGTCGCGCTCGGCGCGAGGGTCGTCGCGATCGCGTCGGTGGGTGCCGTGTTCGCCCTCACGACCGACTCGACGCGACTGGCGGACTCGCTCGTCCAGCAGGGCCACGTGTCGGACCGGTTCGCCTACGGCGCGCTCGCCGCATACCAGGGGATCCCGCGGTTCGCGGAGGACCTCACCACGTTGCGCCAGGCCCGCCGGATCCGGGGCATGCGCGGCGGCTGGCACCCGCGACTGCTGCTCGGCCTGCTGGTCCTCGCCATCCGCCATGGCGACCGGCTGGCGCTGGCGATGGACGCACGAGCCTTCGGATCCGGGCCACGCAGCCGCTACCGCGAGGTCCGCTGGTCCGTGATGGATGGGGCGTTCGCGATCGGGGCGGCTGCCGCCCTCGTGCTCGCCATCCCGACCGGACGGTAGCGTTCCGTCTGCAGGGTCACTGAGCGGATCGCCGCCCCGGTCGGCGATGATCGGAGCCTGATCCGCAGCGGGAGCGCCACGTGACGGACGCCCGGACGATCGTCTTCTTCCCCGAGGGTGCATACGGCCCGACCAACAACTGCGTCGGTATCGGGCAGGTCCTGCGCGCGCGAGGCCATCGGGTGGTATTCGTCGTCGAGGAGTCGTTCGCCGGCACCCTGGAGGCCAAGGGCTTCGAAGAGCGTCTGATGCGGCTCGGCCCGCCGCCGGAGACCCCCGAGATCCCCGGACAGTTCTGGATCGACTTCATCCGCGACACTTCGCCGGTCTTTCGCAAGTCCACGCTCGAGCAGCTCGGCGAGTTCATCGCACCCACGTTCCAGGCCCTCATCGATGGCGCGAAATACGTCGACACGAGGCTCAACGAGATCTTCGAGGAGCTCGGCCCCGACGTGATCGTCGAGGACAACGTCGTGGCGTTCCCCGCACTCGCGGCATCCGGGCGGCCGTGGGTCCGGATCATGTCCTGCAACCCGGCCGAGCTGAAGGATCCAGCCGTGGCGCCGTTCTCGTCCGGGTACGCGGCCGCGGACCGGGGCGGCTGGCCGGCCTTCCACGAAGAGGTCCGCCGGACCCACGCCGACATGTGGGCCGATTTCGATGCGTTCTGTCGCGAGCACGGCGAGCACGGGCTGACCTATGGGGACCTCGGGCCCGACTTCATCGCCGAGTCCCCATACCTCAACCTGTATTCCTATCCAGCGGAGGCGGACTACGCGCGCGAGCGCCCGCCCGGGCCGACATGGCACCGCCTCGACGCGACGGTCCGCGAGGCCGACACGACCTGGGAGCTGCCCGAGCACCTGCGCGAGCGCGACGGCGCACTCATCTACCTCTCGCTCGGGTCGCTCGGGTCCGCGGACGTCGGGCTCATGCAGCGGCTGGTCGACCTGCTTGCGACGACGGAGCACCGGGTCATCGTCTCGAAGGGGCCGCTGGCCGACCAGATCGCGCTCCACGACAACCAGACCGGCGAGGGCTTCCTGCCGCAGCCGGCGATCCTGCCGCAGGTGGACCTCGTGATCACCCACGGCGGGAACAACACCGTCACCGAGGCGTTCCACCACGGCAAGCCGATGATCGTGCTGCCGCTCTTCTGGGACCAGGTCGACAACGCGCAGCGGGTCGACGAGACCGGCTTCGGTCGACGACTCTCGACCTACGGCTTCCGCGACGAGGAGCTGACCGACGCCATCGACGAACTGCTCGACGACCGGGGTCTCGCGGCTCGCCTTGACGCCATGTCCAGACGCATCAAGGCCGGCTCCGGAACGGTCCGGGCCGCGGACCTCATCGAACGGGTCGCCCGGACGGGTGGGGCCGTCACCGCCTGATCACGAAGAAGCCCTCCGGATCGCGGAGGGCCTCGTCGGGCGTGGTATTGCCAGAGCCTACGTATCGCCGCCGCCGTCTTCGCCACCGCTGTCCTCGCAGGTGACCTTGAACACCTTCGACTTGGCCTTGACGTCGGTGAGGTCGGCCTTGCCGTACAGCGTGGCCTTGTAGTGACCGGCATCCAGTCGGAACACGTCGGTCGCGCGGTAGCCGTCCGCGTCGGCCGGACCGAACACGAACGGACCGGCCTCGGTGCCCTGCGGGTCATCGCCGCCCTGCACCGAGAAGACGAGGTACCCAACCTGTCCGGCATCGAGACCGAACGCCTCGACGTTGAACACGCAGACCTTCGGGTCGTTGTCGGGCGAGCCGACCGGCGTGCCCTGTTCGTGGATCTTCAGGGTGCCGTTGTTCCCGGCGAAGACCGCCGAGGATCCAAAGAGGCAGATCAGTCCTGCCGCCGCTGCCGCGGCACCGAGCCTGCGGGCCCGGCGGATGGCTGCGTTGGTCATGTGGGGATACCGTCCTTCGGGCCAATTCGAGGGGTATGCGAGAGGGCGCAGGGAGCGCTCGCGGTCATTCGTCAATGGTCGTCATCGGCGGTCCGCCGGCAAGGCTCCGTTGGTTCGGACCCGACGGGCATTCGTTCGCATCGACAGGCGCTCACGAAGGCAGCCCACGTGGCGGGACGGACTTCCTGAGCGGGACTAGCATGACGACACTTTTCACCCCGACCCGTCAGGCCCAGGAGGCACTCCCGTGACCGACACCCTCGAGCGAGTCAAGACCTACAAGCAGCTCATCGGCGGCGAGTTCGTCGATGCCGCCGACGGCCGCACGGCCGATGTCATCAACCCAGCCGACGACCAGGTCATCGCCAATGTCCCGGCGAGCTCGAACGAGGACGTCGATCGCGCCGTCAACGCCGCAGATACGGCATTCCAGAGCTGGAAGAACACGACGCCACAGGATCGTTCGCTGCTCCTGCTCAAGATCGCCGACGCGCTCGAGGCGCGTGGCGACGAGCTTGGCCGGCTCGAGAGTGCCAACGCCGGCAAGCCGGTCGGGGCCGCCATCGACGAGATGGCCGTCTGCGCCGACCTGTTCCGATTCTTCGCGGGGGCCTCGCGTGTCATGGACGGCCTCGCCGCCAACGAGTTCGCGGCAGGGCACACGTCGATCATCCGGCGCGACCCGATCGGCGTCGTCGCCTCGATCGCGCCCTGGAACTACCCGCTCTACATGGCCTCCTGGAAGCTCGGCCCGGCGCTCGCGACCGGGAACACCGTGGTCCTCAAGCCGTCCGCCCGGACCCCGCTGACCGCCCTGGCGTTCGCCGAGATCCTCGCGGAGATCCTGCCCCCGGGCGTCGTCAACGTCCTCTCGGGCGCCGGCGGCGAGATCGGTGACGCGCTGGTCGGCCATCCGAAGGTGCGTATGGTCTCGATCACTGGTGACACCGTCACGGGTAAGCGCATCGCGCGCATCGCGTCGGAGACCGTGAAGCGCCTTCACCTCGAGCTCGGTGGCAAGGCCCCGATCATCGTCTTCGACGATGCCGACGTGGACCTCGCGGCAGAGACCCTGCGGTCCGCCGGCTACTGGAACAGCGGCCAGGACTGCACCGCGGCCACGCGCGTCATCGCCGGCCCGGCGGTCTACGACAAGTTCGTCTCAGCGCTGGCCGACCAGGTCAAGACCATCAAGTGGGGCAACCCGGCCGAAGGCGACGACATCGAAATGGGTTCGATGATCGCGCAGGCCCAGGCCGAAAAGGTCCAGGGCATGGTCGACCGGGCGCGCGCGGGCGCCGAGATCGTCGTCGGCGGAGTTCGACCGGACCGCGCCGGCGCCTACTACGCGCCGACCATCATCGCCGGGCCGGACCAGAAGTCCGAGATCATCCAGGACGAGATCTTCGGCCCGGTCGTCACCGTCCAGCGCTTCAGCGACGAGGAGCAGGCGGTCCAATGGGCCAACGACACGCCCTATGGGCTGGCGTCCTCGATCTTCACCAGCGACATCGGCCGGGCGATGCGTGTCGCGAAGGCCCTCGACTTCGGGCACGTCTGGATCAACGAGCACTTCACATTGACCTCGGAGACCCCGCACGGCGGCGTGAAGCAGTCGGGCTGGGGCAAGGACGGCTCGAAGTACGCGCTCGAGGACTACACGTTCATCAAGCACGTGATGATCAACACCGGGTCCTGACCGGCGACGGGTCACGCCTGGATCGTCCGGGCGTGACGCTGGCGGACGTCGAGGCCGCCGTCTCGAGTCTTGACCCCGCGGCCGTCGCGGAGGCGCGCTGGTTCGGCGAGAAGTGGCGCGCGATCGAGGCGATCGACCTCGACGAGGCGTTCGTCCTCGGCGACGTCGCGCCGCATGTGCTTGCCATCGTGTCGGCGCGCCTGGCCGGCGGTGGCTCCAGTCGGTATTCCTTCGCCCTGACCGGGCGACCGCTTCGGCCGGCCGAACCGGGCGATGGCGCATGGCGGGCCCTGGCCGGCGCGATGGCCGACGGACGTGCGATCGCGGCGATCCCGTCCGCCGACGCCGAGGCGCCCGCAGCGGCCCTGGTCTGCCGGCCGGGGTCGGCGATGCCGCCGGGGATCTCGGTCGACGCCGAGCGCGACCTCGGGTCCGACCAGTCGAACACATCGGTCGTGCTCGGCGAGCAGATCGTGCTCAAGGCGTATCGACGGCTCCAGCCCGGTCTGAACCCGGACCTCGAGTTGACCGCCTACCTGACCGAGGAGACGGGGTTCACGGCCGTCCCGCCGTTGGCGGGATTCGCGGAGGTCATCTCGGCACGCCACGGCACCGCCACCGTGGCCATCGCCCAGGCGTATGTGGTCGACGGGGCTGATCTCTACGAGTCGATGGCTGAGGCGCTCACGGCGTGGATCCTCGCGCCGGGAGAGGTCACGGTCGAGTTCGCGACCGAGGTCCCGGCCGACATCGGAGCACTAACGGCGGGCATGCACGCGGCCCTGGCCTCCGCGGATGGCTCGCCCGAGTTCCAGCCGCGCGACTCGACCCCGGCCGAACGACGTGCCTGGGCGACCGATGCGGCGGCCCAGCTCGAGCGGGCCCTGGCCGTCACACCGGACGACGTCGGCCACGCCCTGCGCGAGCTGGCGCCGGCGATCGCCGACGAGCTGGCGCACCTCGAGACGCTGCCCGGCACGCCGTTGCTGACCCGGGTCCACGGCGACTACCACCTGGGCCAGATCCTGCTCGCACCCGACGGCTACAGGATCATCGACTTCGAGGGAGAGCCGACACGGTCGCTCGACGAACGGCGCGCCCACGGTTCGCCGCTGCGCGACGTCGCCTCGATGCTCCGCTCGATCGACCATGTCGGCCGGAGCGCGCAGACGCCGCGCCATCGAGCGCAACGGGGGACCGGTCGCGTCGCCGGGCCTCGACCTCGAGGGGTGGCTGCGCCGGTCCCGCGAGCGATTCATCGACGCGTATCGGGCCGGCCTTCGCGAGGCCGGCGCTCCGATCGCGTTCGATGCCGACCTCCTGCGGGCCTTCGAGATCGACAAGGAGGTCTACGAGTACGTCTACGCGGCGACCTGGCTGCCGTCGTGGCTGTGGGCGCCGGACGAGGGCATGCACGGTCTGTTCGAGGACCCGGCGTGACCGATCGCGCGGGTCTGCTCCTCGAGGACATCCTCGCGGGCCCCGCCGCCCTAGAACGGCTGATCCGTGCGTACGAGGATCCGAACGGGCCGTTGAGTGCTCTCGATCCGTCGCGTCTGGCCGGGCGCCGCGTCGTCCTGTCGGGCCTCGGAAGCTCGCGCTACGCGGCGCTGACCGCGGCCGCGGACCTGCGGGCGTCGGGCGTCGCCGCCTGGGCCGAACACGCCTCGACGAGCACGGGGACACCGCCGGGACCCGATGTCGTGTTCATCGCGATCTCGGCCTCGGGCCGAACGCCGGAGGTCATCGAGGCGGCGCGCCGACATCGCCGCTCGAGCCTCGTGATCGGCGTCACCAATGATCCTGGCTCGCCGGTGGCGGGCGAGGCCGACATCGTCCTGCCGCTGTTCGCCGGGGAGGAGCGCTCCGGCGTCGCCTCCCGAACGTTCCGGGCGACGGTCGCGGTGCTCGGGCTCGTCGGTGATCGGGTTCTCGGCCAGAAGCGATCCCCGGACGCGCTGCGCTCGGCCTCGGCGGCCCTGACGGAGGCGATCGGTGGTCGCGCCGCGTGGCTCGCCGACGCCGCGGAGCTGCTCGACGGGGCGCCGGCGATCGACGTCCTCGGTGACGCCGCCGACATCGGGACCGTCTCGCAGGCCGCGCTGATGCTGCGCGAGGGCCCACGTCTGCCAGGCGAGGCGCACGACGCGGGCGACTGGCTGCACACGGCCATCTACCGAGCGCTGCCTGGTCACCGCGCCGTGCTGTTCGGCGGCACCCCGTACGACGAGACGCTGGTCCGGACCATCGCGGGTCGGGGAGGGAAGACGCTCGTGGTCGGGTCGCCGGTCGAGGGGGCGGCCCTCGTTGTCGGCCTGCCTCGGTCGACGCCGGACGACACGGTCGGCCGCAGCCTCGTCCGTTCGATCATCGCCGAGTTCCTGTCGGCCGAGCTCTGGGGCCGGGCCGCCGCGACGGACCTGTAGGGCTCAGTCGCCCACGGCCGCCCGGAGTTCGCCGAGCCGCTCGATCGTCTCGGTGTCGAACGGGTCGCGGAAGGTGAAGATCACCTCGCGGACCCCGACCTGCCGGTAGCGGTCGACCAGGGCGGCCACCTCGTCGATGGTCCCGCCGACCGTGAGCCCGCGATCCGTCCCGTCCGAGCCGGCCACCCCCTCAAGTCCATGCAGCCTGGCGGTCTCCGCCCAGGCCTCCCGGGCCGCCGCCGGGTCGTCGCGGATCACGCCGTGGATCGTCACGGTCCGCTCGATGTCGTCGAACGGGCGGCCGACCTCGTCGCACCGCTGCCGCAGGACCTCGCCCACCTCGGCGATCCGCTCGGGCAGCCCGTAGCCGTTCCAGATGTCGGCGACGGCCGCGGTCGTGCGCAGGGTCTTGGTCGGCCCCGACCCGCCGATGAGGATCGGCATCCGCGGTTGGACCGGGCGTGGAGCGCAGACCGCATCCTGCATCGAGTAGTACCGGCCCGTGTGCGTCACGGTCTCGCCGTCGAGCAGGCGCCGGATGAGTCGGGCCGACTCGTCGAGCCGGTCCAGGCGGTCGCCGAAGCCCGTGCCGAAATCGATGCCGAAGGCCTCGTGCTCGAGCTTGAACCACCCGCCTCCGAGGCCGAGGACGGCCCGTCCGCCCGAGAGGTGATCGACCGTCGTGGCGAGCTTGGCCGTGAGGCCCGGGTTCCGGAACGTGTTGGCCCCGACGAGGAGGCCTAGCCGGACACGCTGGGTCAGGACCGCGAGCGCGGCGAGCGTCGTCCAGCCCTCGAGCTTGGCGTCGGTGGGATCGCCCTCGTCGGCGAGCAGGTGGTCGTCGATCCAGAGGCTGTCCCAGCCGACCCGCTCGGCGAGCCGGCACGCGTCGAGCAGGCTCGGCCACTCGGTCCGATTGATCCAGATGGCTGCCCCGAACCTCATGGGCGTTACGCGCGGACGGTCGCGAGGAACCGGAAGACCGGCATCCCCGCGGCGAAGGCGTCGGCGAGTGTGTCCGGCAGCGACGGCGACAGCACCTCGGCGTCGGACAGGCGCCGGCCGAAGACGACGTCCTTGTAGCGGAACAGGTCGGCCATCGGGTGGTCCACGGGCAACCCTGGCGGCACGCGCTTGAGGTGCTCGTGGGCGGTGACCGTCCCGAATGCCGCCTGGAACCCGGGCTCCTCGAGCGCCGCCCGGACACGATCGGGGTCCTCCACGATGGCCCGCCGGAACGCATCGAGGCGGGGCTTCTCGGCCATCCACATGCCGCCGCCGACGTACATCTCGCCGGGCTGGAAGTTGAAGTAGCCGCCGTTCCCGTGGGCTGAGCCATCGGCCTCGATCAGGCTGCCGTCGGCGGAGCGCTCGAGCCACGGGAAGCTCGCCCCGAGGTGCGTCTTGTACGGCGACTTGTCCTTCGAGAAGCGCGTGTCGCGGTAGATCCGGAAGATCGAGCGCTTGGGATCGGCGAGCAGCGGGATGTCGCGGGCCGCCAGGCGCTCCGCGAGCGCGGCGACCAGCGCCTCGATCGGTTCCTTGAGCAGCCGCTCGTAGTCGGCCTTGCGCGGGTTGAACCAGTCGCGCTCGTTGTTCGCCGCGAGGTCGGCCAGGAAGTCGATGGCCTCGGGCCGGAACCCGCTGAACGTGGACGTGGCGATGGCCATGGGACGACTCCTGACTGGTTCGGGGAGACGAATTTACGCCACGCCGCTCACCTCCGGATCATCGCCCGTCGGCTCGCCTATCCTGCCTCACGTGACGGGCACGATCCCTCGGCAGCCCGCGACCAGGCTGCGCTTCAACCGCCGGCTGTTTCGCTGGCACGACTCTGGCCGCCGCCCCCTCGTCATCCGCGAGGCAACGACGCCGTGGCAGGTCCTCGTCGCCGAGGTCATGTCGCAGCAGACCGGGATCGAGCGGGTCGGCCCGGCCTGGCGCCGGTTCATCGAGCGTTGGCCGACGCCCGCCGATCTCGCGGCCGCCGGCACCCACGAACTCCTGGCGGCCTGGGCCGGGCTCGGCTACAACCGGCGCGCCCTTGCCCTGCGAGAAGCCGCCCGCGCGATCGTCGCGGATCACGGCGGCCGCGTGCCCGGAAGCGTCGAGGCCCTCGAGCGACTGCCGGGGGTGGGTCCGTACACGGCGCGCGCCGTGGCCGCATCGGGATTCGCTGTGCCGGTCGCGCCGCTCGACGTGAACACCCGACGGGTCGTGTCGCGGGTGCTCGGCGTGTCGTCGAGCTTGCCCGGATTGCAGGCGGCAGCCGACGACCTCGTCTCGCGCGGCAAGCCAGGTCGCTGGCTCGATGCCGTGATGGACCTGGCGACCGCGACGTGCACCCGACACGCACCGAGCTGTGACCTCTGCCCGCTCGAGGCGATCTGCGCGTCCAGAGGCAGCGTCGTGCCCGTCGAGGCGGCGAGCCGCGGCGCGCCGTTCCCGGCCACCACTCGCTGGCTTCGGGGGCGCCTTCTCGCCGCCGTCACGAGGGCGCCGACAGGGTCATGGGTCCCGCTGCCCGAACGCCTCGGCGAGCACGATGCCGACGCCATCGACGCGGCGGCACGGGGTCTCGAGCGCGATGGGTTCCTCGACCTGCGCTTAGGGGACGCGCGCGTTCGGGAGTGAGTCCACCCGGGCCGCGCTCCCGATGAGCTGACCGTCGTTCGGCTACGCTTCGCCGCGCGATGCCCACCACCGTCGAGCGCGCGGCCGCATCGGCCGCGCTACCCGCCAACGACCCGTCCATCTTCGAGCTTGACCTGCGCGGCCTGCGCGCGCGATGGGCAGCGTCGGCCGCGCTGACGGCGATCTCCGGCGAGGCGATGACGGGTACTGATCGGCGGGCCCAGGCACTCGGCGTGCCCGAGGAACGGCTCATGGAGCACGCCGGGACCGCGGTGGCCGCTGCCGTCCACGCACTCGCCGTGGACCTCGGGCGGTGGGGGACCGGCCCGATCGTGATCCTCTGTGGCCCGGGCAACAACGGCGGCGACGGCTACGTGGCCGCCCGCCGGCTGGCGCTGGCCGGGGCGTCCGTGGTGGTCGGCCTGGTCACGCCCGACACGCGCCCGGCCGGGGCGACGGCCGCTCGCAACTGGGACCGGATCGCGCGCGACGCCGGGATCGCCAAGGTCCACCTGCCGGTCGCCCGCGACGTCGCGATGTTCGAGCACGGCATCGAGAAGGCCGCCGTCATCGTCGACGCGCTGCTCGGGACGGGCGTCCAGGGCGTCCTTCGGGAGCCGATCAGGACCGCGGTCGAGGTCATCGTGCGGGCGGCCGCGAAAGGCGTCCCCGTCGTGGCCGTCGACACGCCGACCGCCGTCGACCTCTCCAGCGGCGAGCCGTCGGACCCGGCGGTCCGGGCCGACATGACCGTCACGTTCCACCGCCCCAAGACCGGGCCTGCTCACGACCCGCGGAAAAGCTCATGCCGGCAAGGTCCTCGTCGCGCCGATCGGCATCCCGGCCGAGGCCGACCGTGGCTGAGAGCCGTCCCGCGGGCCACCAGCCCGGCTGGCGGGAGGTCGCGCTCGTGGCCGCGGCGGTCGTGGTGGTCGTGATGGGCGCGGCGATCCTCACAAGCATCCTGCCATCGAGCCTGCAGCAGATCGTCTTCCACACGCCCCTCGCCATCGTCGTGCTCGTCGTGGGCACCGGGTGGCTGCTCTGGCGGATCTCCCGGCGCCGGCCGGAGGAGCCGCTCCCGTGACGCACCCGCCCACCGCATGACGGGGCCCGCCCCCCTCGACGCTCGCCGAGGGAACCTCGCGGCGTTGGCGGACGGGACCTGGGACGTCGTCATCGTCGGCGGCGGGATCGTCGGCAGCGGCGCCTTGCTCGATGCGGTCTCGCGCGGGATGCGGGCGGCGCTCATCGAACAGGACGACATCGCAGCGGGCACATCGTCGCGCTCGTCCCGGCTCATCCACGGAGGGCTGCGATACCTTGAGCAGTTCCGGTTCGGGCTGGTCCGCGAGGCGCTGGCGGAGCGCTCGCGGATCCTCCACCTCGCGCCGCATCTCGTGCGCCTCGAGCCGTTGCTCTTCCCGATCTACGGGATCCCGTACCTCTCGAAGGCCTTCTACGACACCGGCCTGACGATGTACGACCTCCTTGGCGCCCGCCAGGACGGGGGATGGCACAGACGGCTCTCGAAGGCGGACACGCTCGAGATGGCGCCGACCCTGCGCCACGAGGGACTGCGTGGCGGCCTGCTCTACCACGACGGCGTCGAGGACGACGCGCGGTACACGCTGGCCGTGGCCCGGACCGCCGTCGCGGATGGCGGACTGGCCGTCACGCGCGTGAAGGCGACCGGCCTGCGCACGTCTGCGAGCTACGGCACGCTCGAGGCGGTCAAGGCGCAGGACCTGGTGACTGGCTGGGAGTTCGAGATCAAGGCACGGGCCGTCGTGGACGCGACGGGCGTCTGGGCCGCCGAGCCCGATCACGCCTTCGGCAGCGGCTCGATGCGCATCCTGCCGAGTCGCGGCGCGCATCTCGTCGTGCCACGGGAGCGGATCCCGAACCGGCACGGCCTGACCATCCGGGTGCCCGGCAAGATCGTCTTCCTCGTGCCGTGGCCGGACCACTGGCTGATCGGCACGACCGACGCCCCGTACGAGGGCGCCTCGGCCCACCCGTCGGCCGACGGGTGGGAGGTCGACCTGCTGCTTGCCACCGTCAACGCCACCATGGACGTCGACCTCCGGCGTGAGGACATCGTGGGCACGTACGCCGGGCTGCGGCCGCTCATCGCCCCGTCCGGTGGTTCGACCGTGAAGGCCTCGCGCGAGCACCGCGTGACCGTCGAGCGGACCGGGGTCGTCCGGATCGGCGGCGGGAAGTACACGACCTACCGGGTCATGGCCCGCGACGTCATCGATGCCGTCCTCGGCAAGGAGGCGGCCAAGGCGCGTCCGAGTCTCACCGCCGACCGGCGCCTGGTGGGTGCCGCCGACCCCGACGCGCTCGCGAGGATCGCCGCGGAGCTCGAGACGATCCCGGCGATCGCCGCCATCGGACCGGAGACCGCCTCGCGGCTGGTCTCGCGTCATGGCACCGAGGCGTCTGGCGTGGCCAGCCTCGGCGCGGAGCGGGACCTGGTCAGGCCGCTCGTGCCCGGGCGGCCGTTCCTGGAGGCCGAGGTGACCTGGGCCGCCCGCCACGAGCTCGCCCTGTCGCTCGACGACATGCTGGCGCGCCGGACGAGGCTCGCCCAGGAGCTCCCGGACCGCGGCGCGGCGATCGCCCCGCGCGTGGCCGAGCTGCTCGGCGCCGAGCTCGGCTGGGGCGAGACCCGGCGAGCCCGCGAGGTGGAGGCGTACCTGGAGATGGCGCGCCGCGAGTACTCGGTCGCCGCGTCGAACGGGGCCGGGACGAGGCCGCAGATCAGCTGACCGGTCGGCGTCACACGACTGTCATCGCCGTGTCACGTGGCAGCCCCATGGTCGGGGCCATACCGACGCCGATGGAGGTCTCGCCGCCATGCTCCGCCGAATGTCGCTCGTCGCCCTATTGCTTCTGCTCACAGGCTGCTCGTCTGCGGGGCAGACTCCGAGTCCGAGTGTCGCAGCATCCCCTGGATGCACCCGCCGCCGCCATGGAGGTCATGGGTAAGGGACAGCTCCAGCCCGTGGACGGGACGGCCACCGGCGTCGCGGAACTCGTCGTGCTTCCGGACAAGACGTACGAGGTCGTACTCGACGGCTTCAAGACCGAGTCGATCGCGCACACCAACGTCGTCCTCGTCTCGAACGCCTCAGTGAACGCGACAAGCGACATCGACAAGTCGAAGCTGCTCGACCTTGGTCCGTTGACCGCCACCGAAGGAATGCAGACCTACATCATCCCTGCCGCCATGGCGGCATCCGTGATGGACGGTTATCACAGCGTCGTGATCTGGGACACGGAGATGGCCCACGCGATCGCCGCCGCTTCCCTCAAGTAGGACCGAGCCCGTGGAATTGCTCGACGACATCGGGCGGACCTTCTTCAACGCGCTGTATGACCTGCGGTTTCCCGTCGCGATCGGGGCCGCCGTCGCGGTCGCCCTGGCTGCTGTCCTCGGATGGCGCCGCGGCTGGTTCGCGGCGGCTCGCCGGCATCCGGCCCGAACCGGAGCGTTGGTCGCGGTGGCACTCGCGGTCGGCGTTCCGCTGACCTGGTACCTCGCGTCGCCGATCTTCATCCGGACCGCGCTCGTCGAGCCGGCGCCGGTGATCGCGCGCTCGAGCCCCGCCCCGGTCATGACCGCCGCGCCGGCGGACCCGACGAGCCCACGCTCGACTTCGACGACGGCGCCCACCGCCATGCCGACCGCGACGCCGTTCCTGCCGATCACACACGTCAGCGGCTCGTTCTACGGCTCCGATGACTTCCATTTCGGGCGAGGGACGGCGACGATCGTCGAGACATCACCGGGCCGATTCCACCTTCGCCTGGAGGACTTCTCGGTCCGCAACGGGCCGGACCTGTTCGTCTATCTGTCGCCGGCGGCCGATGGCTACGACGATGGCGCCCTGGAGATCGGAAAGCTCAAGGCCACCGATGGCTCGTTCGGCTACGACCTGCCGGAAGGGACCGATCCAGCGGATTTCGCCAGCGCCATCATCTGGTGCAAACAGTTCAGCCACTTGTTCGCCACCGCGCCCTTCGAATCCGCCTGACGGGCCATGCGAAGTAGGCAAAAGTCGGGGCTATGCAACCTGTGGACGAGGTCGTAATATCCCGCCCGTAAATGCCGTGGAAACGTCCGCGGCCAGAGCGTAGCTCGACGCACTCGGACTCCTCTCACGGCTGACGCGAGAACCCGACGGGATCGCGCCGGCTACCGAGAGGAGTTTCGTTTTCGTGTACAGCGACAAGAACCTGACCTGCGCGGACTGTGGACAGGAATTCGTGTTCACAGCCTCCGAGCAGGATTTCTATGCGCAGCGTGGGTTCACCGAGCCGCGCCGATGCCCGTCGTGCCGCGCCAGCCGCAAGGCCGCGCGCAACGCCGAGGGCGGCGGCAGCTCCTATGGTGGCTACGGGGCCGGCGGCGGCTACTCCGCGGGGGGTAGCGGCGGCTACGGCGGAGGCGGCTACGCCTCCCGCGATCGCGGACCCCGCGAGATGTTCGCGGCCACGTGCTCGAACTGTGGCAAGGAAGCCCAGGTCCCGTTCCGCCCGACCAGCGGCAAGCCGGTCTACTGCAGCGACTGCTTCCGGAGCATGCGCGGCGGCTGATCCAGACCTCTCGGTGCGGGCCGACCCACGGCCCGCCGAACCAGCGTGATCCCGACCCGGGTCGTCAGCCGACCCGGGTCGTTCGATTCAGCGACGCCTCAGCGGATAGGAGGCTTGCCGGCGAGCAGGCTCAGGTCGAACTTGCGCTCGGTGCCCTTTAGCAGGCGTTCGATGTTGTCGGCGTGGGCCAGCCAGATGAACGCGGCCCCGACCGCCGAGTAGACGACATACGGCAACGGCGTCTC
This sequence comes from uncultured Chloroflexia bacterium, assembly GCA_963704775.1. Classification (GTDB taxonomy): domain Bacteria; phylum Chloroflexota; class Limnocylindria; order Limnocylindrales; family CSP1-4; genus SPCO01. Next base: position 55,170 of record CAVPHR010000006.1, read on the forward strand.
CGGGACGACCAGGAACACGAGGAGCATCGCAGGGAACATGGCCGCCGACCCGAGCAGGGAGCCGAGCGAGACGTAGCGGGTCAGCAGGATGACGAGGATGAACACGGGCGCTGCCAGGAGGACGGCGATCGGCTGGATCACCAGCATCGTGCCGACGCCGGTCCCGACCCCGCGCCCACTCCGGAAACCCGCGAAGACCGACCAGATCGCCCCGGCCACGGCGGCGCCGCCGCACAGGACCTCCGTGAGCGGGTCGCCGCCGGTCACGAAACGTGCCAGCAGGACGGGGAGCGCGCCCTTGAGGAGGTCGCCGATGACCACGACCGCTGCCCACTTGCGACCGAGCGCACGGAGGGCATTCGTGCCGCCCGTCCGCCCGGAACCGATGGTCCGCGGGTCAGGCCCACCTGAGATGCGGGCGACCAGGATGCCGACGGGGATGGAGCCGCCGAGGTAGGCGACGAGCATCAGGACGACGGTGCGGAAAAGGACCGCGGCATCCATCGAACTGCTCCAGCGTCGGTCAAGGCCCCCCGAGGCCGGAGTCTAGCACCGGCCGAACGCGAAGCGGCCGGCCCTCCGGGGTGGAGGACCGGCCGCTGCCGCTGCGCTTTCGAGGCGAAGCCCCGAGTTACTTCTTGGTGACGACCACGTTGGTCTTGACGATGGTGACGCCCGACACTGTCGAGGCGGTCATCTCGGTCACGACCGGACCGGTGCCGCGATCGGCACCCTTGGCCGTGAAGCTATAGGTGAGGGTCGCGCCGGGGGTCGGGGCGGTCGAGGTGACGCGCAGGTCGACCGTCGGCACGGTGTTCGTCGGCAGGCCCACTCCCTGGCCGATGTCGTTCTCGGCGCCGACCAGGAGGTCCTGGCCTGCCGGAGCGGCGGGCAGGGCGCCCGGGTCGTAGGCGAACGTGATGTCCTGTGTGCCGTCGACGCCGATCCACGTCTGGAAGACGCGGAGGCTGGATGTCCCGAACACGTTGACCCGCCACTCGATGACGAGCCATGTGTTGACCCCATCGGTCAGCGTGCCGGCGTAGATCCCGGGTGCCCCTGTCCCGTCGAGGTCGGTCCAGAACGGCGCCAGCAGGTTGTTGGGCCGGGCCGGATCTCCGATCTGGGTGAGGTTGCAGCAGTTGTTGTCCTCACTCGTGCCTCCGCCGGCCACCGCGTAGCCATTGGAGTCGACACCGATCTGGGTGTATTCGACGCCGTTGAAGACGAACGCCGGGACGTTGAAGTTGAGGATCTGCTCGTCACCGATGGCGGTCGGCGTGATGCCGAAGGCATCGAGTGGGAGGTACCCGAAGAGTTCCCCTGGGGCGGTCGTTGGAACGCCCGGCGCGGCCCCGCTCAAGTTGCCTGAGGCGGTGACCTTGTGGCTTCCCTGCTGGGTCGCGCCGGTTGCGCTCAGGATCTTGAGGTGGCCGTCGGTCTTGGTCGTCAGGTCGACGGCAGCGTCGGCGAACGTGTGGTTCGTCGCCGCGACCGTGCACACGGTCGTCTCGCCTTGCTTGATGGTGCCGGGCGCGCAGCTCTGAGCGAGGCTGACGTCGCCCTGGGTGTGGATGAACGCGACGGGCAGATGCAACCGCCAGCCGAGCGGGATGCTTGAACCCTTCTTCGCGACGATCTTGATCGCGCCGAACTGCTGGTCGCCGAGCGGCGCGTCGGATTCGATGGTGACCTTGAGGGTCTTGGACGCGCCTGCCTTGAGCTCGAACTTGGTCGGCGAGACGCTGATCTTCGATCCGGCCGGCGACGTGGTCGAGGCCTCGAACTTCTGCTTCGTGCCGGTCGTGTTCGTCACGGTCCGGGTCGTCGTGATGCGACCCGGCATCACCGGCGCGTTGACCGACGCGATGTTGAGATGGATCGCGTTGAGCTCGTCGGCGGTCAACAGCGCGAAGTCGGCGGCTGACTCATCGAGCACGAGCGGCGACGCCACGGCTGCGGCGACGTCGATCCGTCCGGACCCGAAGTCGAACGGGTCGGCCGGGGTGGTGAGATCTTCCTTCTTGACGTTCGTGATCGCGGTCAGCATCAGCGCCGACTTGACCTGGCCGGGCGTCCAGCTCGGATGGCTGGCTCGGACGAGGATGCTGGCGCCCGCGACATGCGGACCTGACATCGACGTCCCGGCGATCGCCTGGAACATCTCACCTGGGGGCCCACCCAGGACGTCCTCGCGGACGGGCGTGTGGCCGGCCAGGATCTGGACGCCGGGCGCCGTGACATCGGGCTTGATGAAGTTGCCCGCAGGTCCGCGGGACGAGAAGGCGGCCATGACGTCTGCCACGCCGTTCTGCTTGGTCCCTGCGGTGAAGGAGGCCGTCACGCCGGTGTGCCCGTTCACGAACGCCAGGAACGAGGTCCCGTCCGCGAGGTGGACCGTCGGCAGCCAATGGTTGTCAGTCTCGACGTCGGCGAGGGCCGGGTTGTACAGGATCATCCCGGCGGCGCCACCCTGGAGGACGTTGAAGCCCTTCTCGACGCGAGCGTTGCCACCGCGCTGGCAGGCCACGATCTTGCCCGTGAACAGGCCGGCAGGCGGCGCAGCATCACAGAGCGGTCGGCTGTACGGGGCGGCCGAGGAAAGGACGACCGGCAATGGGCCGGCTGCTTGGGTGATCGATGCGCCGACGAGCGAGGCCGTATCGCCGTTGCTGGCGTTCAGTGACAGCGTGGAGGCGAATTCGCGCCGCTGCGTCGATGCCGCCACTGTGGTGACCCACGGCGAGAGGTGGTTGGCGGTGCTGGCGCCCGGACCTTCGTTGCCGGCCGAGGCAGCCACCGAGACCCCGGCCGCGTATGCGTCGAGGAAGGCGAGCTCCACCGGGTCGGTCATCGGGTCGGTTCCGCCCGAGATCGAGAAGTTGATGACCTTGACGCCGTCCAGGATCGCCTGGCCCACGGCGGCGGCTGAGTCGGAGCCGAAGCAGCCCTCGACGCCGCAGACCTTGTACTCGATGACGTATGCGCCAGGCGCCATCCCGTGGATGGGGCCGCGCTCGACACCGAAGATCGGCGCGGACGCGACGACATTGCCGGCGGCCGTGCTGGTCGTGTGGGTGCCGTGACCGTTGGAGTCACGTGCCGTGTGGAACGTCTCTCCCGATGCGCGACCGGGGTCGGAGAGGTATGTCGCGAGGAACGGCTGACCGCCGATGAGCTTGTTGTTGCAGACGAAGACGTCGGTGGCCGGGGTCAGCGGGTTGTCCCCGAAGTTGCAGGCTCGTGGCGTCGCGTCGGCCTTCGGCGGCGGCGCGGGCAGGTTGCCCAGGTCTGCGAAGGACGGATGCTCCGGCCAGACGCCGGTGTCGAGGTCGCCGAAGATGATCCCCTTGCCGGCTGTCGGCGTTCCGCCGAGGGCCGCGTAGACGGGATCGGCGTCGACGAACGACGGGCTCGAATCTGTGAGCGGGTGCGCGAGCGTGTCGTACTGGACGGCGACCACGCCCTTGATCGCGAGCACCTTTTCCACCGCCGAGGCGGGGATCCGGGCGGCGACACCGCCATAGACCGTGTCGAGCCGGGTGCCCAGCTTCGCGGACGGGACCGCCTTGCGGACGGCGGCCGAGAACGCGTCCTGGCGGGACCCGACGTACTTGCTGTAGGCCTTGACCGCGGCGGAGTCGCTGTCGAGGGCCTTCCCGGTCACCCGCGGGCTCGTGGGTGCCAGATCGGCGATGCCGCCCTCGTAGACCGCGACCGAGTCGACGTCGAGCTTGATCACGACGTTGACCATCGCGGAGTCCTTGCGGGCCAGGAGCTTGGCGTCCGTCTCGGCGAGTCGGCTCGTCGCGGACTTGGATCCGGTGACACGACCGTCAAGGGTCGGTTGTGCGCCCGAGGGCGCAAGGGTCGGCGGGTCGGCCGCCCAGGCAGGGGCTGCCATGGTGAGGATGACGAGCAGGGCAAAGGCCGTGGACAGCGTCGAACGCCGTCGGGTCGAGATGCGCATGCGTTCTCCAGTCGTGGGGTGGGCAGGGGCGGCCGACGTTGGCCGCCGGTGGCACGAGCGGGAGGCCCCCTGGTCTCCGTGGTCGCCCCGGCCTTCCTCCCAAGGCCTGGGGATCTGACGGTGCGCGGCTCTGTCTGTGCGCAGAAATGTAGGCAACGCCCGTTTCCGCGTTCTGTCCGATTCGCACGCTTCTGGCCCTGAACCGCGGATTTGTTGACGGCTGGCAACACCATTCGTCCGCGGCGGGCTCGGTTGCGGGACTCTCGACCCCGCGCGTACCATCGGTCGCGATGACCCACCCGCCTGCACGGCGCGCCGACGAACAGCCGCGGCCGCCGCTCGACAGGCTCCCCGAGGCTTCCTGACCCATGGCCGTCGGCTCTTCCAACGACTTCGACCTCGTCGTGCTCGGCGCGGGCACAGGCGGCTACACCGCGGCCTTTCGGGCGGCCCAGCTCGGGCTCAAGGTGGCCCTCGTGGACGAGGACAAGATCGGCGGGACCTGCCTCCATCGAGGCTGCATCCCGACCAAGGCGCTGCTCGAGTCGGCCGCCTTCGTCGAGCGTGTCCGCCACGCCAAGGAGTACGGCCTGGTCCTGCCCGGCGAGGCCGTCGTCGACTATGCGGCGATGGCCGCCCGGCGAGACGCGGTCGTGAAGCGGCTGTGGACCGGACTCAAGACGCTCATCGACAAGAACAAGGTCACCTGGATCCCCGGCCGCGGCCGGCTCGACGGCCCCCAGAAGATCCGCGTCAGCCAGCCCGGGGAGGACGGCACGCCGGGCAAGGGCGGCGAGCGGATCCTCCAGGCGACCGACGTCATCCTCGCGACCGGCTCGCGGGTCAAGTCGCTGCCGGGCCTGACGCCCGACGGCAAGCGGATCGTGACCAGCGACGACGTGCTCAGGATGGATTCGCTGCCGAAGGACATCGTCATCGTCGGCGCCGGCGCGGTCGGCGTCGAGTTCGCCTCGATGTTCCAGGACGTCGGCGTCAAGGTCACGCTCCTCGAGTACCTGCCGCAGATCGTGCCGCTCGAGGACGGCGAGGTCAGCAAGGTCGTGGAGCGGAGCTTCACCAAGCGCGGCATGACCGTGATGACCAACGCCCGCTTCGACGCCAAGGCGGTCACCACCGACAAGGACGGCATCTGCGTGATGGTCGGGCCGGAGGGCAAGGAGCCCGCCGAACTGCGGGCCGAGCTGATGCTCGTCGCGACCGGCCGGGCCGCCAACATCGAGGACATCGGGCTCGAGACCACGAAGGTCGAGACCGATCGCGGGATCATCAAGGTCAACGGCCACATGCGCACGAAGGAGCCGCACGTCTACGCGATCGGCGACATCGTCGGTGGCCTGTGGCTGGCCCATACCGCCGGCCACGAGGGCATCACCGCGGCCCACACGATCGCCGGCGAGGCCGACGTCCACGAGATGGACTACGACAGCCAGCCGCGCGCGACCTACTGCCGGCCCGAGATCGCCTCGATCGGGCTGACCGAGGAGCAGGTCAAGGCGGCCGGTCGCGAGTACAAGGTCGGCAAGGTCCCGTTCCAGGCGATCGCCAAGGCCCTCATCGGCGGGGAGTACGAGGGCTTCGCCAAGGTCATCGCCGACACGGCGACGGGCGACACCATCGGCGTCCACATCGTCGGGCCCCATGCGACCGACCTCATCGCCGAGGCCAGCCTGGGCATCTCGCTCGAGGTCACGCCCTGGGAGATCGGGGCGGCCACGCACGCGCATCCGACGCTGTCCGAGGTCCTCGGCGAGGCCGCGCTGGCGGTCGACGGGCGGTCCATCAACTTCTAGGCGGATCCACCGCTAGCGGAGGGCCCCGATCGCGCGATGACGGTGAGCAAGGGGAGCACTGCACTCGCCGCATCTGTCGGCCTGACCGACGACGACCTCGTCGAGATGTACCGCCTGGTCGCGCTCGCACGGGCCGTCGACGAGCGGATGTGGATCCTCAACCGGGCTGGCCGGATCCCGTTCGTCATCAGCGGGCAGGGCCACGAGGGCGCCCAGGTCGGGATCGCCTGGGCGTTCGAGAAGGGCCATGACTGGATCGCGCCCTTCTACCGCTCGATCGCGACCTGCCTGACGTTCGGGATGAGCGCCCGCGACATCATGACCGCCCAGTACGCCACCGCCGGCGACCCGTCGTCCGGCGGTCGCCAGATGCCGGGGCACTACGGCAGCCACGAGCACAACCTGGTCTCGGTGTCCTCGCCGGTGGCGACGCAGCTCCTGCACGCCGTGGGGATCGCCCTCGCGGCCAAGATCCGCAAGACCGGCCAAGTCGCGATGACCAGCATGGGCGAGGGCTCCTCGAACCAGGGCGACGTCCACGAGGGGCTCAACTTCGCGGCGATCCACAAGCTGCCGTTCGTCTTTGTCGTCGAGAACAACGGCTACGCGATCAGCGTGCCTGCTGCGATGCAGGTGTCCGTGCCGAACGTCGCGGACCGGGCGCCCGGCTACGGGATCCCGGGCGTCGTCGTCGACGGCGGCGACGTGCTTGCCTGCTACGCGGCGGCGCGGGATGCGGTCGCACTGGCGCGCTCCGGTGGCGGGCCGACCCTCATCGAGGCGAAGGTCATGCGGCTGACGGCCCACTCGTCGGACGACCAGCAGACGAAGTACCGCTCCGAGGACGAGCTTACCGCCGAGCGCGGCCGCGATCCGCTGCCGCTGTTCCGCGGCCAGCTTCGCGAGGCGGGCGTGCTGACCGACGAGATCGAGGCGCGCCTGACCGCCGAGATCACCGCAGCGGTCGACGACGCGACCGAGTACGCCGAGTCGCAGCCGGACCCGGACCCGGCGACCGCCTTGCGCTACGTTTACGCCGAGGACGTCGACTGATGCCGGCGATGACGTTCATCGAGGCGATCCGCGCAGACGCTGGCCGACGAGATGCGCCGCGACGAGTCGGTCATCGTGCTCGGCGAGGACGTCGGGAAGAAGGGCGGCGTCTTCCTGGCCACCGACGGGCTGTGGGGCGAGTTCGGCGACGAGCGCGTGATCGACACGCCGCTGACCGAGTCGATGATCGTCGGCGCCTCGATCGGCGCGGCGGTCAACGGCCTCCGGCCCGTCGCCGAGATCCAGTTCGCCGACTTCATCTTCCCGGCGTTCAACCAGCTCGTGTCCGAAGCGGCCCGGATGCGCTACCGCTCGAACAACGGCTACGCGGTCCCGATGACGATCCGGGCACCCTACGGCGGCGGCGTCCACGGCGCGCTGTATCACTCGCAGAGCGTCGAGGCGTTCTTCACCCACGTGCCGGGTCTCAAGGTCGTCATCCCGTCGACCCCGTACGACGCGCGCGGCCTGCTGCGCTCGTCCATCCGCGACGACGACCCGGTCCTCTTCTTCGAGCACAAGAAGATGTACCGATCGGTCCGCGGCGACGTCCCCGACACGGACTACGTCGTGCCGCTCGGCCGGGCCGCGGTCACCCATCCGGGCACGCAGATCACGGTCATCGCCTACGGCCTGATGGCGCACTACGCGCTCGAGGCCGCCGACCGCGTCGCCGACGACGGCATCAGCGTCGAGGTCATCGACCTGCGCACCCTGCGGCCGCTGGACAAGGAGACGGTGCTGGACTCGGTCAAGAAGACGGGCAAGTGCCTGGTCGTCTACGAGGACAACCGGTTCGGCGGGTACGGCGCCGAGGTGGCCGCGACCGTGGCCGAGGAGGCGTTCGACTACCTCGACGGCCCGGTCACGCGCATCGCCGGACCCGACGTGCCGGGCGTGCCCTACAACCACGCCCTCGAAGACTGGTTCATGCTCAGCCCGGAGAAGATCGCCGATGCCGTCCGCAAGCTCGCGGCGTACTGAGGAGCGCCTCTGATGCCCGACCTCGAGGCCGTTCACGACCTCCTGCGTGGGCTCCTCGAGCCGTATCGGGCCGAGCTCTCGGTGACGGCCGACGGACCAGGCGGCCTGACCCTCGAGGTGCCGGGTCTCGAAGGCAAGCCGTGGGGCTACGTGGCCGGGACCCGCCTCGGCAAGCGCTATGTGAGCTTCTACCTGATGCCGGTCTACGCGGAGCCGGCGCTCGCCAGGTCGATCTCCCCAGCCCTGGCCAAGCGGCGTCAGGGAAAGTCGTGCTTCAACTTCACGACCGTGGACGAGGCCCTCTTCGCCGAGCTCGCCGACCTCGCGGCGCGGGGCATCCCGGGTTTCCGAGCAACCGCCGAGGCCGCTGGCGGCGACGCGTCCGTAACGGCGCGATCGTCCTGCGACGGGCCCGGCTCGACCGGGTTGGCCGGATGGGGGACACTACGCGCGACATCAGGCAGACCGGAGGAAGAGCGAACGTGGCGAAGGTGACGATGCCCCAACTCGGCGAGAGCGTCGCCGAGGGGACGATCGGCAAATGGCTCAAGCAGGTCGGCGACCACGTCGACAAGTACGAGCCGCTCCTCGAGGTCATCACCGACAAGGTCAATGCCGAGGTCCCGTCGCCCTTCGAGGGCGTTCTCAAGGAGATCCTGGCCGAGGAGGGCGCGACCGTCCCCAACGACGCCGAGATCGCGGTGATCGACACCGGCGACGAATCCGACGCCTCCGCCGCCGCACCGGCGACGACCTCGGCGCCTGCCCCGGCCGCCGAGTCCGCGAGCGGCCCGGCCGGCTCCGACGAGCGACCGGCCCCGGCGACGGCGCCCGAGGCCCCCGCCGCAGCCCCCGCCCCAGCAGCTCCCGTGGCCGCTCCGGCCGCCCCTGCCGCGGCCCCGGCAGCAGCGTCGCTCGCGCCTGCCGCGACGCTGGCCGCGACCGGTGACCCCGACGCGCGCATGACCCCTGCCGTTCGTCGCCTGCTGCGCGAGCACGGCCTGAGCCCCGAGCAGATCAAGGGCACGGGCGGCGGCAACCGGATCACCCGCGACGACGTACTCGCGGTGGTCGAGTCGATCCGGACCGGCGGCGCGGCCGCGGTCCCGGTCATGGCCCCCGCGGCGAGCACCGCGGGCAGCGCCCCGGCCGGCGCGGCGATCGCGTTCCCCGACGGCGCCGACGAAGTCCTCCTGCCGATGACCCAGATGCGCAAGGGCATCGCGGCCCAGATGACCCGGGCATTGGCGGTCCCGCAGGCCTGGGTCCACATGGAGGTGGACGCCTCGGGGCTCGTGCGGGCGCGCGAGAAGGCCAAGCGCGAGTACCAGGAGCGCGAGGGCATCTCGCTCAGCTACGTGCCGTTCGTGATCAAGGCGACGGTCGAGGCGCTCAAGAGCCACCCGACGTTCAACGCCCACTGGACCGACGCGGGCGTCCTCGCCAAGCGGCGCATCAACATGGGCGTCGCGGTCGCGGTCGACGACGGGCTCATCGTCCCGGTCGTGCGCGACGTCGACCAGCTCTCGATCAGCGGGCTCAACCGGGCCATCGCCGACGTCGCCGCGCGGGCCAGGGCCGGCAAGCTGCGTCTCGACGACTTCGGCGGCAGCACGTTCACCATCGACAACACCGGCTGGTTCGGGTCCAACCTCACGATGCCGATCATCAACGTGCCCGAGGTCGCGATCCTGACCATGGAGGCGATCACCAAGCGGCCGGTCGTCCGCGAGACCCCCGAGGGCGATGTGATCGCGATCCGCCCGGTCATGAACATGGTCCTCGCCATCGACCATCGCGCCAATGACGGCGCCCAGGCGGCCGCCTTCCTTCGGGTGATCAAGGCCGCGCTCGAAGCCGTGGGACCCGACACGCCGGTCTACTGACCCGATGCGCGTCGTCGTCACGGGCGCAGCGGGGTTCATCGGCCGGGCCATCGTCCGCCAGCTCGCCGCGCGTGGCGATCACGTCGTCGCCCTGGTGCGCGACCCGGCGACCGCCAAGCACATCGCGGCGCCGACCGTTGAGCTGGTCGCGAGCGACCTCTCCGACGTCGCCTCCCTGACCGAGCTCATGCGTGGCGCCGACGGGCTCATCCACGCCGCCGGCTCGTATCGGGTCGGCATCCCCGTGTCGGAGCGGCCGGCGATGCTCGATGCGAACGTGGGCACGACCGAACGCGTGCTCGATGCCGCGATCGCCGCGGGCGTGCCGCGGATCGTCTGCCTCTCGACGATCAACACCTACGGCAACACGCGCGGGAAGGTCGTCGACGAGACGTACCGGCGCGACCCGAAGGACGGCTTCGGCAGCTACTACGACGAGACGAAGTGGCTCGCCCAGGTCGCGGCCGAGGCACGCATCGCGGACGGCGCGCCGATCATCATCGTGCAGCCCGGCGTCACGTACGGCCCGGGCGACCATTCCTCGGTCGGACAGCAGCTCCACCAGGCGTACCTCGGCACGGCGGCGTTCATCGCCCTCGGCAGCCTTGGCATCAGCCCGGTCCACGTCGACGACCTGGCGGTCGGGATCCTCGCGGCCCTCGGTCGCGGCACTCCGGGCCGGACCTATGCGCTCGGCGGCCCGAACGTCCGGCTCAAGGAGGCTATGGGGATCGCGGCGCGCGGCGGCCGGACATGGTCCGCCGCGGCTGAACATCCCGAACTGGTTCCTGCGGATCGGGGCAAGGCTGGGCCCGAACCTCGGTGGCATGTTCGGGCTGTCACCTAACCTGCGCGAGATCCTGAAGTCCGCCGATGGGGTGACGTTCTGGGCGAGCTCGGCCCGCGCCGCGGCGGAGCTCGGATACAGGCCGCGCGACCTCGCCTCGGGCTTCGCCGACGCGTTCGGCGGCGGGACGCGCTGAGCGGCGACCCGCCCGGCCTCGTCGTACACTCCCGATCATGGCCCGCGACCTCCCGATGTTCACGCCGCCAGCCGGCCCTGGCGGAGCTGGGCACGCACGCCCGGACCTGCCGATCGCGTTGGGCGGCGGCGCGGCGGGCGAGGCCGCGGCGGACGGATCGGTCGCCCTTCGTCGGCACCCGGACTGGATCCGGGCGCGGATGCCGTCGGGCGAGAACTACCACGACCTCAAGGGCTTGCTCCGCGGCCTCAACCTCAACACGGTCTGCGAGGAGGCCCACTGCCCCAACATCGGGGAGTGCTGGGACCAGCGCACGGCCACGATCATGATCCTGGGCGACACCTGCACGCGGGCCTGCGGGTTCTGCGCGGTCAAGACCGGTCGCCCGACCTGGTTCGACGACGACGAGCCGCGGCGCGTGGCCGAGGCGGTCGGCGCGCTCGGACTCGAGCATGTCGTGGTCACCTCGGTCGCGCGCGACGACCTGCCCGACGGCGGGTCGGGCATCTTCGCCGAGACGATCCGGCGGATGCGCGAGACGTCGCCGGGTATGGGCATCGAGGTGCTCATCCCGGACTTCGACGGCGCCGACGACCGCCTCCGGACCGTGATGGACGCCCGCCCCGACATCCTCAACCACAACCTCGAGACGGTGAGGCGCCTCCAGAAGCCCGTGCGCAAGCGGGCCCGCTGGGACCGCAGCCTGTACGTCCTGCGTCGGGCCAAGGAGATGTCCGCCGAGATCGGCTACCCGGCGCACACCAAGTCGAGCCTGATGGTCGGGCTGGGCGAGACGCGCGACGAACTCACCGAGGCGTTCGAGGCGCTGCGCGCGGTCGACGTCGACATCCTCACGATCGGCCAATACCTGCGGCCGTCGACGAAGCACCTGCCGCTCGAGCGCTACTACCACCCCGACGAGTTCGCGGAGATGAAGGTCGCGGCGCTGGCCCTCGGCTTCAAGCACGTCGAGTCGGCGCCGCTGGTCCGCTCGAGCTACCACGCCCGCGACCAGGTGCCGGGCGCCGAGCTGAAGCGCCTCCGCCGCCAGGCGACCATCGACGCCGAGGGCCGGATCGTCCCGCTCGCCGGCTGAGATCCGGGCACGCATCGGAGCGAGGAAACCTGCCGGCGACTCGCGTCGTCTCTCGGCCCATGACCGATCGAGCCCGCGTCCTGCCCATCGTCGGACTCTTGACCCTGTTCCTGCTCGCGACGGCCGGCTGTGCGTCGTCATCGCCGCCGGTCGAGACGGCCTCGCCGACAAGGCTGGCGGGGACGCCGCCCGTCGAGACGGCCCAGCCGGCGCCATCGGCCGCCACGGCCTCCGATGCCCCCGGCCTCGCAGGCGTGCCGATCGCCTGTTACGGCCTCGGCCCCGTTGACTGCCAACGGGTGGCGGAGGGGACCGTGGCGACGCTCTCGCCCGTGGCCCGGAACGCGCGCATCGTCTACCTGCAGGTCGGCCCGTTCGGATGCCTTGGGGGCGAGCGCTGCCCGACGACACTGGCCGCCCGCCCCGAGGGTGACGTCACCATCGAGTTCGCGGGGGTTCCCGCGGCCGGATTCCACGTCAGGGCCGCGCCCGACGGCGCCCTCGAGATCGAGCCCCAGGAGATCTTCGGCATCGTCCTCGAGCCGACGACCCCGAAGGCCGCCCTGTCCGGCGCCCAGCCCTTCACCCTCGGGCACTGCGGGCTGTGGAGTGGCATCGACCTCGGTGGCAGCTGGTGGGACCCGGTCGGACCCATCGATCAGGACCATCCCGATGCGATCAACTCGGCCGAGGGCACGATCGCCTTCGCCGATCCGGACCACGCCACCTTCACGTCGAAAGCCGGGCTGATCGTCCAGCTGCAGCGTCGCGACGGACCGAAATACCTCCCGTTCTGCGACTGACGACGACCCGTGCCACGATGACCGCGTGGATCCCGAGGACGACCACGGGGGCATCGAATTCTCGCCTGCACCCCTGACGGCGGAACGGCGGCGGGTCGATCGCGTCGCCGTCGTCGGGCTCGCGGTCGGGATCGGACTGATCCTCGCCGTTGCGAAGCCCTGGACCGGGCCCCCATCGCCGGCAGTGCGTGTGTCGGCGCCAGAGGCCGCTTCGATCGCAGCCGGTCCGACGTTGCGACCTGTGACGTCTGATGGGGCGCAGTCGCCGCTCGCCAGGACCACTCCGGCGACGATCCTCGCGGCCATCCAGCCACACGATGCGTGGGGCGTCCGGGCGATCACCCGGAGCGCATCGGGGCCTGCGGACCCCGACCGCTCCGAGGTCAGGGAGCGTTGGACACCTGCGCTCGAGCGCGACGATGGCACGCGGTTGGCCGTGCTCCCGACGTCCGAGGAGGTCGTTCTCGCCCTGGGGGTGACATCACCGGGGTTCGTGCGACCACGCGACGTCGTGCTGTGGCGGGTGGGAGCTGACGGGATCTGGCTGGAGACGGGCGCAGAGCTGATCGCCCAAGGCGAGCCGGGTGGGGCCGTCCTGCTCGAACCGGCCACCGGTCCGGCGCTCCGCGGCGACACATGGCCGGCCGGCGCCTACCGGATCGAGCTGCGTCTCGGCAGCGGTGTCCGGGTCATCGACCTGCGCCTGCCGGGGCGCTTCGAGCGGATCACCGAGCCACCACCGGCCGGCTGACGGCGTCCTCTGGCGACCGGGGCCGGGGTATCCTGCTGCCATGGTCCGACCGCTCTCCCGGAAGCTGCCGCTGGCCGAGCTCCACTGCCATCTCGGCGGTGCCGTGACCCCGGCGATCATGTGGGGCATCGCCCACGCCCAGGGCATCAAGCTCCCGACCAAGGACTACTGGGAGTTCCGCGACATGATCACGGTCTCGCCGCGGCGAAACCGGTCGTTCGACGGATACCTTCAGCTCTTCCACTGGACGGAGCTCATCCAGAGTTCGCCCCTCGCGGTCGAGCGCAGTGTCTACGAGGTCGTCGGCGGCGCGTATCGCAAGAACAACGTCACGACGATGGAGCTGCGCTTCAATCCGATGAAGCGCAACCGCGGCGGCGAGCAGGACCTCGACCACATCATCGCGGCCGCGGTGCGCGGGATGGACAAGGCCGGGCTCGAATACCCGGTCAAGCCCGGGCTCATCTTCTGCCTCGACCGTGCATTCCCATTCGAGCTCAACGAGATCATCGTGGACAAGGCCATCGCATGGCGCGATCGCGGCGTCGTCGGCGTCGACATCGCCGGCCCCGAGGCCGCGACGTTCCGGGTGGCCGACTACCGCCGGCTCTTCCGCAGGGCCCGCCAGTTCGGTCTGGGGCTGACCGTCCACACCGGCGAATCCGGCCCGGTCGACGAGGTCGCCCGGGTCGTCGAGCTCCTCGAGCCCGACCGGATCGGCCATGGCGTGAAGGCCGCATACGACCCGCGGGCGATGGCGATGATCCGGGATCGGGGCATCGTGCTCGAGATCTGCCCGACCTCGAACCTGAACACCCGGGTCGTCTCGGGCTGGGACGAGTTCCGCTGGATCTTCGACACGTTCCGGCGTAACGAGATCCGCTTCACGATCAATACCGACGGCCCCGAGATGCTCAAGACGTACATCCGCGACGAGATGGCGCAGCTCGGCCGGCTCGGGATCCTGTCGGTGGCCGACCAGGAGATTGCCGCGGCGACATCGCTCGCCGCGTCGTTCGTGCCGAACGTCACGGACGTGCCCCCGCCGCGCCTCGAGCCGGCCCGTCGCAAGGTGGTCGAACGCGAGGAGGCCTAGGCGATGCTGACCCGGACGCGACCACTGCCCCTGACCGTCGCCGGCGGCGTGCTTGTCATCGCGGCCATCGCGTACATCGTCCTGATCGCGCTCGCGATCCCAAATGGCTCCGTGTACCTGACCGCGCTCGGCGGCACCGAGCCCACGCCCCTCGCGACGGTGGTCGTGGTCTATGGAGCCCTCGCGATCATCGCGGCGTTCCTTGCGCGTCAGCTGCTCGCTGGCCGTGTCGACCGCCGGGTCGGCGTCGGCTTCGCCGCCTGGTACGGGGTTGCGGCGCTCGGGGCGGTCGCCGTCGGACCCATGGCGGGCGTCGGGATCGCGTTGACCGGCCTGCTGCCGCTCGTCCTCGCCTGGTACGGGACCCACGCACCGCGCTGAGGAGGGCGGCTCGCGCTCAGTCCCCGGCGCGCTCCTCGATGCGGTAGGTGCAGCAGCGATCGCCCGAGGCGATGTGGGTCTCGCGGACCACGTCGGCGCCCAGGACGTCGCGGAAGAGCTCCAGCTCGGCCTGGCAGGCAGCCGGCGTGGCCCGCGCGACGTGGTAGATCGCGCAGTTGTGCTCGCGCAGCCGGATCGTCCCGTCGGCATCGACCGACGCCTCGGCCAGGTAGCCCTGCTCGGCCTGGATGACCGCGAGCTCCATGACCAGGTCCTTGAGCGGCGTGCCTTTCGGTGTCCGCTCCGCGAGCTGGCCGCGGACGCGGTCGCCGAGCTGGCACCGGCGCGCGGCGAAGACCTCGTCGAGCAGATCGTCGCCGCCGACCGCGCCGATCGCCGCCAGCAGGCCGGCGGCGAGCGCGTCGTACGTGGAGGGGAAGAGGTCCTGGGCCTCGGGCGTCACGTCGTAGAGGTGCCGCGGCCGGCCCACGCCGTGACGCACGGTCTGGCGGCTGACGAGGTGCGCGGCCTCGAGCGCCCGGAGCTGCTGGAGGACGCCCGTCCGGGACGCGTCGAGTCGGGCGGCGAGCTGGTCCGGCGACGATGGGCCGTCGAGGCGCAGGCGAAGCAGCAGGTCGCGGCGCAGGCTCGATGGGCCGCCGCCGACGGATGCGGCACGCGCGGATGCGGGTCCGATGGCTGCGGCCGGTCCGTCCGAGGCCGGGACCGTGGGGGAGGTCTCGGGCATCCCGGAAGGCTAGCACCGGCGTTCACGACGCGCTGTCCGGCCGAGTCGCGACCGTGGCTGGTACGCTCGCGGCGATGGACCTGGACCTCTCGCCCGAACACGCGCTCCTGCGCGACACGATCCGCGACTTCATGCTCACCGAGGTCGCGCCCGTCGTCGAGGCGCACGAGCGCGAGCGCCGCTTCCCGGTCGAGATCGTCCGCCGCATCGGCGAGCTCGGCTGGCTGGGCATCCCGATCCCCGAGGACGAGGGCGGCGCCGGGCTCGACACGCTCGCCTACGCCATCGCGATCGAGGAGATCGGCCGCGTCTGGGGGTCGC
The DNA here is from genome assembly GCA_963704775.1 of uncultured Chloroflexia bacterium. Taxonomy (GTDB): domain Bacteria; phylum Chloroflexota; class Limnocylindria; order Limnocylindrales; family CSP1-4; genus SPCO01. Next base: position 71,053 of record CAVPHR010000006.1, read on the forward strand.
TCGGGCTGATCGTGGCGGCGCACACGAGCCTCGGGTGCGGGCCGCTCCACCTCGCGGGCTCGAAGGACCAGCAGCAGCGATTCCTCGTGCCGATGGCACAGGGCACGGTCATCGGGGCCTACGGCCTGACCGAGCCCGGCGCCGGCAGCGACTCCGGCGGCACCCGCACGACCGCCAGTCACGAGGACGGGCCCGACGGCGGGTCGTGGGTCATCGACGGCGGCAAGCGCTTCATCACGAACGCCGGCCAGGCGGGAACCTACATCGTCACGGCGCGGACCGGATCCCGGGACGACGGCTCGCCCGAGATCAGCGCCTTCATCGTTCCGGCCGACACGCCCGGGTTCTCGGTGGGGCGACTCGAGGACAAGCTCGGCCTGCACGCGTCGGCGACCGGCGAGCTCCTGTTCGAAGGGGCCCGGATCCCGGCCGCCAACATGCTCGGCGAGCAGGGGAGTGGCTTCAAGACGTTCCTCGCCATCCTCGATGGCGGGCGGATCAGCATCGGGGCGCTCGCGGTCGGGCTCGCCCAGGCGGCGCTCGACGCCGCCGTCCCGTACGCGCAGACGCGCGAGCAGTTCGGCCGGCCGATCGGCTCGTTCCAGGGCGTGGCGTTCATGATCGCGGACATGGCGACCGAGATCGACGCTGCCCGGGCGCTCGTCTGGCGTGCCGCGTGGCTCAAGGACCAGGGTCGCGACTACGGCCTGGCCGCCGCCGAGGCGAAGCTCTTCGCGTCCGAGGTGAGTTCCCGGGCCACCAACAACGCGATCCAGGTGCATGGCGGCTACGGGTACGTGACCGACTACCCGGTCGAGCGCTACATGCGCGACGCGAAGCTCACCGAGATCGGCGAGGGGACGAGCCAGGTGCAGCGGCTCGTGATCGCCCGCAAGATCCTCGGCCTGCGGGTCGTCTAGGCGCTAGCCGACCTGGGTCAGCCGGACGATGAGCCGGTACTGGCTCCGCGAGCCGACGCACGTCTGCAGGGTCAGGCTCGGGTTCTTCTGTGCGGCGTAGGCCCATGTGCCCTTGGTCGGGGTCGTGACCTTCCACCAGGCGACCTTGTAGGTCCGGACCTGGCCGCTCGAGTCGGCGTAGTAGAGCATCGCGCCCTTCTTGAGCCGGCCGCGAACGTACGCGTCATGGAGCGTCTTGAAGACGCTGTGGGCATGACCGAACAGGTACACGTTGTTCCGCCCCGCGCAGCCCCAGCGATAGACGCGATTCCCCGGGTACGACTTGTTCGAACACGAATAGGCCGCGACCGACTTGTCGATCCGCAGCGACGGCATCCAGATGTGGTTGCGCCCGTGGTACCTGGCGCTGACCGCCGTGTCGCCGCCCGAGCTGACGGCCGGGCGCGGCTCTGGCAGGCTCGGGACCGGTCGCGTGCCCGGGGCGCCGACGATGATCGCGGGCGCCGCCGCCGAGAGGATCCGCGACACCTCGACGACGCGAGACTGGGCCGCGAGGACCTCGCCGGTCGGGGCCGGCGCGACCTCGGTCGTCGGCGTCGCGACGGCCGCGGTCGAGCTCGACGGCATCGCTGCGTCGCGGCCGATCGCCCCCGAAACGGTGCCGATCCCGAGGGTCAGGGCGAGGAGCGAAGGCGTCAGAAAACGGGTGACACGAGGGATCCGGGGCATGCCGCCAGCGTCCCCCGGCGGACCCCCGGTTGACCGTCACCCGGTCGTCCCATCGGCGTCGAGGCATGAGGACCTTGGCAGACCACACCGCACGGGTACGGACCGGTGCGGACCCGACCGCCCGACCCTCAGCCCCCGTTGCCGGCGGCGACCTCCAGGCCCTTCCGCAGGGCCGCCTCGAAGGCCGGCGCCCAGGGTCCCTGGCCGGCGAGGACGTAGGGCGACTGGTCGATCGACTCGAAGCTCTCGGGGTCGGTCACGAAGCTTCGGGCGCAGTCGTCCACCGTCGAGCGCAGGCGCTCGAAGACCTCGCTCGTCCGGAAGACGTAGAGGTAGATCCGGACCGGCTTGGTCTGGCCCATCCCGGACGCGTCCATGGCGATCGCGGTCGGGATGAGGACCGGGTCGTCGCAGCCCGCGTCGCCCGAGACGACGTTGTCGATGACGATGCCCTGCTGGGTCAGCTCGATCGCGAGGTCCGAGAAGTCGGCCGGCGTCGGCGCCGGCGGCGATGTCGAGACGATGCCGCAGCCGCCGACGACGAGCGCGACGAGCAGGAGTCCGGCAAGGCCGATCCGACGGGGGGACATCGGCGCGAAGGCTATCATCGACCGACTCGAGGGCCCTCCCGACGTACAGTGACGCCCTCGCTGCAGGTCTCCAAGTCGATGCCCGACCGCCGTCCGTCGCTCCGCCTCGCGCTCTCGATCGTGGCCCTGGTCGCGATGCTCGCGCCGTCGTCGAGCGTCGCGATCGATGCGCCGCCGGTCCCGGTGTCGGACAACCGGCTCGATCGGCCGATCGTCGACGTCGCGCTCGTGGCCCGCGCCGATGGCCAGCCGACGCCCGATCTCCTCACCCTGAGCACCGTCGGCCAAGGCCCCGGCGGCGTCGCCGTCGCGCTGCTCCGACGCGAGGACACGTGGTCCCCGATCATCGAGGAGACCATCGGCGTCGGGTCCGCGACGGGGGGATCGAAGCCGTGGCTCGTCGAGCTGGGCGCCCGACGATTTGCCGTGCTGACGGTCGACCCCGACACCGGTCGCACCTTCGTCACTGCGGTCTCGGTCGCCGGCGACCCCGACATCGGACACCCCCTGGCACAGGCGACGACGACGATCGACCTGGTCGTCACCGATGCGGGCGCCGCCGACACCGATGGCGACGGCATCGCGGAACTGGTCGTGACCGGAGTCGTCGGCCAGCCCGACTCCCCACCGCGATGCGTGCAGACCATCGTCGAGGTCATCGACAGCTCCAGCCTCGTCCGACGGGCGGCGTACCCCATGACTGATCGCCGGCTGGCGGGGGCCGCGATCGGCGAATGGGACGGCCGGCCTGGAGCTGACCTGCTTGCCTATGTCGCGGAGGGGGATCCGTGCACGATCGGCTCGACCGCGGATCCCGAGGAGTTGTCCGGACTCCTTGCCCTCCGGCTCCGCGACGGGTCCACGATCGTCGACCTGACAAGACGCAGCTCGATCGACCCGCTGGGCCCGCCGCTCGCCTTCGATCTCGACGATGACGGCCAGGACGAGGCGCTCGTGCGCGACGGGTCCTCGCTCGTCCTGCTCGACCCGTCGCGCGGCTGGTCGGCGACAGCCGTCGCTGACGAAGGCGCCATCCCCATGCTCGCGGCGCCGAGCGAGGGCCCTGACGCGAACGGCGGCCGCATCGCCTGGTTCGGGCCTGAGGGCACGCGATCGGGCATGGTCGTCTCGATGACCGGCGTGTTCCGGGCGCGCACCGGCGAGATCGTCGTGACCACGCCGGCATCGATGGACCTGCCCGGCCTGCCGTCGACCCGGGGCGAGCTCGGGCGGCTGCTCATGCAGGACGCGGCGACGCTCCAGCAGGCGCCGCAGGTGTGGCGCGGCGACCTCGACGGCGACGGCTGCCCCGAGGTGCTCGCGCCGCTCGTGACCGCCGAGTGCGACGGACAGCGCTCGCTTCGAGCGGGCGCGCTCTGGCTGGCCACCCGACCGTTGACGACCTTCGACGTCGGCGCGAACCGCGAGCTGCTGGTGGCCCCGGCGATGGACTGGGATCCCGTGCTCGGCAGGCCGATCGCACCGACCCCGGCCGCTGCGGGTGCGCCCGGGGCCTGGCGGCATGGGCCATCGGTCCGCTTCGTGCTCTCGGAGCTGCGCGCGGGCGACGCGACGTACTTCGCGACCTACCCGATCCCGCGGCCGACGATCGACCGGATCGCGGTGCGTGAGCATGCCACCGACGTGCCCGGCTTCACCGGCGCACGGGTGCTGGTCCGGTCCGAGACGACCAAGCTCAAGGACCGGCGGCCGCCGGTCGCCCCCACGCTCGAGGTGTTCCTGGGCGACAGCGTCGACCCGGGCGAACTGGTGTCGCTCGCCCGGATCCCGGTCCCGTCAGGAGCCGAGGCGGGCCGCGACGGCTCGTTCGTGCGCGTGCCCCTGCCCGACATCCTCACGAGCGCCGACGTGCCCGTGGAAGGCTGGGCCGTATCGATGTCGCAGCTCAACGACTGGGGCGAGATCGCGCCGCCGGTCGCCGGGACCGTGACCCGGGACACCACCGGGCCCTCGCTCGCGCTCGAGAACCCGTTCACCAGCGCGCCCTGGCCGTGGGAGGCTTCCCTGCACGGTCGCTCGGAGCGGGGCGTCATGGTGAGCATCGGGGGCGGACCCCCGGTCGAGACCGACCGGCTCGGGCGGTTCGTCATCGGGACGCAGCTCGCGCCGTGGCCGCAGACCGTCGCGGTGACCGCGGTCGACCCGTCCGGCAACGCGACGACGGCCACGGTGTCGGTGATCGGTGGCGTCGACTACCGGGAGTTCCCGTGGCCGGCGATCCTGGCGACCGTCCTCATCCTGGGCGCCCTCATCGGCGCCGTGCGGTCGGGGAGGGGCGGGGCGGTCCGTGAGCTCGTCCCGCCGTCCTTCGACGACGAGCCGTTCCCCGAGATCGAGGACCTGCCGTCGGGGACGCGCTTCTAGCCGGGTCAGGGCAACCGCGGCGACGGCCTGGTCAGCGCTCGCGGGCGCGCCGCTTGGCCTCCCGAAGGCGGGCCATGGTGTCCGACGGATCCGCGGCGGCCGGGGTCGCGGCAGGCTCGGCGGTCCCTGCCGGCTTCGGGGACGATCCCGGTGCGGCCGGAGCTGCAGGCGCCGGGGCCGGGCGGGTCGCGGGCTTCGTCGCGCGGCTCGCGGCCGGTGTGGCCGTTGCGGTCGGCGCGGCCGGGCTGGTCACGGTCGCCTCGGTCGGGGATGTTCGAAGGGCCGCCCGCGAGGGCGCGCCGCTGGCCCGCTCCCGAGCCGCGAACAGGCCCTCCCCGGTCGCGGTGCGTGGCGCCGTCGAGCCGCGTCGTCGACGGGCCCCGGCGAGCCAGCCACGGGCGGCCACGAGCTCGCGGCGGCCGATCGACACGCGCCGCAACGCGATGTCGAGGGGCCAGAGCAACAGCGCGATGAGCAGCAGGAGCGGCCACAGGTCGGTGTAGCGGTTCGTCGCGGTCAGGTCGTGGGTCCAGGGATCGAGCGCGGTCTCGACCACCTCGCCGCCGGTCGCGGACCGCAGCGCGGCCATGAACGGCTCATCCGGTCCGAGGAGTCGGTACTCGGCGGCGGTCGGGGCGACGAGTCCGATCGTCCGTCCCAGGGCCGAGGACCCCGGCCGGGTCTGGGTCACGCGCAGGGCGTAGGCGCCCGGCGCGACATCCCCGAGCGGCACCTCGTAGACGCCCGGTGCCACCTGCGCGAGCGCGACGTCAACAGGCTCGAGGTCGGGCCCGACGACCGTGGCGCGGGTGGCGTAGAAGTCGCGCGGCGAGCCGTCGGCCTCCACGCTCTCGACGTGCAGCGAGGTCTTGCCGTCCTTCGAGTCGAAGCGCGCCTCGATGCCGTCGGTCTCCTCACCCGGGAACGTCCAGCTCACGAGCTGGGAGAAGAAGCGGCTGAACCCGCCCCAGGGCAGCCAGTCCTTGGCCCACCGGCCTGTCGAGTCCGACGTCCACGCCACCGACCGCCCGAGGCCGTACTGCCATTGGGCGAGGAGCGGATCGTCGCGCGCGGTCACGAGCACGGTCTGGGCGGCCGGCTTGGCGGTCGTCCCGTTGTAGCCGCGGAGCTGCGGCAGGCCGTCGTCGAGGCCGCGCATGATCGGCGACGATGACGTCAGGATCGGGAAGAACGGTTCCTCGACGATCTGCTGGCCCGACACCTGCTGGGTCTCCTTGAGGAAGATGTCGGGGATGCTCGCGGGGTTGGCCGCCGCGTAGAAGCGCCCGCCGCCCTTGGTCGCGAGCTGCTCGAGGAACGGGTTGGCGCCGCCGCCTGCGCCGACGGTCGAGAGCGTGATCCCGTCGGCCTTCATCTTGGCGAGGATCTCGTCGTACTGGCCCGAGGTGGACCAGCCGTCAGTCAGGAGGATGATGTGGCGGCGGGTCGCCGTGACCCCCTCGAGCGACTGCACGGCCTGGTCGAGGCCCGCGAAGATGTTCGTCTGGCCGTCGGCGCGGATGCCGCTGATCTGGCCCTGCAGGTCGCCGACGCCGCCGAGGGGCTGCGTGCGGACGACCCAGTGAGCGGCCTCGTTGAAGCTGACGACGCCCAGCTCGTCGCGTTCGGTCATGGCGGCCGCGGCGCGCAGGATCGCCTCCTTGCCGATGTCGACCTTCTGGACGCCGCCGATCCCGCTGCCGCTGCCCCGTTCGAACGTGTTGCAGTGGCAGGCGGCCATCGAGCCCGACGCGTCGATCACGACGACCAGCGCGATGTCAGGCTGCTTCTGCCGGTCGCGCACGCCCATGTCGACTGGCAGCGTCTCCTCGAGCGGCGTCTTCTGGTAGCCACCGGCTCCGTAGCTGTCCGGGCCGCCGACCATCACAAGGCCCTTGCCGAGGTCGCGGACGTAGACCTGCAGCGCCGCGAGCTGGCGGTCCGAGAGACGGATCCGCGGCACGTCGACGAGCACGACGCTGTCGTAGGTGGCGAGCCCGGCGAAGTCGGTCGGGAGCGCCTCGGGCACGATGGTGTCGACCTGCTGGCGCTGGCTCTCGAGCGCCTGGACGAGCTCGGCCGCGACCACGTCGTCCCCCGCGAGGACCAGCGTCCTCGGCTCGCCCTTGACGATCGTGTTGGAGTCCGCCCGGTCGTTCTCGCTGAACGTGTCGAGCGCGGCCTCCACGCGCACGCGGAATGTGTGGAAGCCGGCTTCGCTCGGCTTGATGTCGAACGTGACCCGGGTGATGCCTTCCTCGAGCTTGACCGGCTGCGAGGCGACCTCGGTGCCGTCCGCGAACAGGAAGACGACCGCCTGCTGGGCGACCGACGAGCGGATCTCCGCGACCGCCTCGATCGACTCGCCGAGGCGCGCGGTCGACGGCGTCGTGAGACGCTCGACGAGCACCTCTTCGGCGTCGCCGATGCCGATCTGGCGCGTCTCGATCTCCACGCCGCGGCTCGCGGCAAGGGCGCCCTCGGCCTGGCCGGATCCCGTCGTGTCGTTGCCGTCGCTCAACAGCACGATCCGCTTCTGAGCGTCGTCGGGGAAGAGCGCCGTCGCGAGGCGGAGGGCGGCGCCGATGTCGGTGGCGGACTTGACCGGTGCCGACGCGATCCGGTCGATGTCCTCGAGCTCGGACGGGAGCCGCTCGACCAGTGCGTCCTTCCCGAACGCGACGATGCCCGCCACGTCGCCGGGCGGCTTCACCTTGAGCGTCTCGCGCAGGAAGGCCAGCGCGTCCGAGCGGCCCGCGTTGCCGACGGAGTCCGAGAGGTCCACCACGAAGACGGTCGCGAGTCGATCGACCGGCAGGACCAGCTGGAACCCGGCGATCGCGAGAACCAGGGCGGTCAGCACGACGGTCCGCAGGATCAGGGCCGCACGGCGACGCCCGGTCCCCATCCGCCGGCGTGCCCCGGCGTGCAGCCCGATCGTCAGGATCAGGGCCGGGATCAGGAGGGCGAGCGCGAGGGGCGCCTCGAACGCGATGCCCATCTAGGTGGTCCCGCCGGGCTGCCGGCCGAAGCGGGCGACCAGCGACCGCCGGATTCGGACCACGGCGTCGCGGTGGTAGAGCGCCCACTCGACGCACAGGCCGAAGAGAACGAGCAGCACGATCGGCAGCCACAGCTCGTCGCGGGTCGTCGGGCGGTCGGTGGGGGCGCCGTTCCCGGGCGACCCGGACGGATCCGGCGCCGCCCCGAGGCCCTCGATGGCGGCCACGGACCCCGGCGCGATGTTCGACTCGCCCACGTCGAAGAGGTCCACCGCGAAGCGGACCGGGGCGTTCGGGTCGACCGGGACGGCGGGCGCCGCAGCGGACCCGGATGGCCGGGCGCTCGCCAGGGGCGTGGGGTCCGGGCTCCTGACGCCGCTGGCCGACGGGTTCGTTGACGCATCGGCCGGCCGGATCGGGGTGACGGTGTAGATGCCGGGCAGATCGGTCGCGACGTACGACACCGAGGCGCCGCCCGCGACGCTCGCGACGAGATCGAGGGTCGTGCCGTCCGGTCGCGTGACGGTGACGCCGGTCGCGCCCGAGGGGACCGTCAGGTTGACCGGGGTGCCGGGCGCGACCGCGTCGGTCGGGGCCGCCGAGCCGCCGAGCAGCTCACCGGTGAGGTTGGAGAGCAGGATGGGGAACGCGACCTGGAGCGGCAGGTCGGAGCGCCGCGGCTCGAATGCCAGCACCGCGGTCGGTAGGCCGGCGCGCACGCCGGTGTAGAGGAGGGGAGCGCCCTTGGGCCCCGGGATGACCGTCCGTGCCCAGTCGGGCGTCGTGAGCTGTTGCGCCTGCGAGATGTGGGTCGTGGAGAGGTCGACGTAGCGCAGGACCGGCTCGTCGGGGCTCGAGCGATCCGATGCCCGGGTCCTTGAGCGTGCCGGTCACGACGCCGAGCGCGCTGGTCCGGGGCGGCGCGATCGCCAGGATGGGCGTCGTCGGGAGCGTGCTCGGCAGGTTCGACTCGAAGATCGTCAGGTCCCACGGGCGGCCGTCGGTGCGCTGCGACGCGGGCCCGTAGTCGGCCGGCGCGACGCCGTACAGCTCGACGTTGGGGAGGTACGAGAGCGCGGTCTCGAGGTACGGGTCGCCGTCGCCGACGAGCAGGACGAGCCGGGTCTGCGTCGGCGGCAGGACCGCCCACGCCCGGTCGTCGATGGCGAGCTGGTCCGCCGCCCCCTCGGCCGCCGGATCGCGACCGACCAGCCGGACCTCGACGACCGCGACATCGGCCGGCACGTCGTCGATCACGACATCGGACTTCGCCTGCGCGTCGAGGGCCAGGTCGCGCGCCTCGAGCAGGCGGTCGTCGCCCCAGACCTCGATCCGGCGCTGCGCGCTCTCGATGTCGAGGTTCGCGACGCTGATGAAGACCGAGCGGGTGACGGCCGACGGAGACGTCCGCACCGCGAGTGCGACGATCGCCTGGTTCTTCCGCTCGCGGCCGACCGGCAGGACCTTGATCGGCGCATCCACCTTCGTGGTCGGCACGGTCGCGAGGGCCGCGTCGGTGGCGATGAGGATCTGGGCGTCCCCGGAGCGTGCGGCGAGCTTGGAGGCGAGCTCCAGGGCGTCGCCGAGGTCCCCTCGGCTGGCCGCCGGCTGCAGCTCGTCGAGCGCCTGGCGGACGCGGCTGAGGTCGCTCGTGTCGTTGACCACGATCCGGGCGCTCCGGTCCACCGCGATGACGCTCACCCGGCCGCCCGTCGGCAGGTCCCCGAGGGCGTCGATGGCGGCGGCGCGCGCGGCGGCGAGCCGATTCGGGGCGACGTCGGTGGCGGCCATGCTGGCCGAGGTGTCCATGACGAGGACGATGTCCCGGGCCAGGCCGGCGGGCCGCTCCAGGAACGGCCGCGCCGCGAGCAGGACGAGGGCGATCGACCAGCAACAGTTGAAGGAGCAGCAGCGGGCTCCGTCGCAGGCGTTGCCACGGGGCGTTCGCCTCGACGTCGGTCAGGAGGCGGCTCCACAGCAGCGTCGATGGGACGACGGCCTGGTCGCGCCGGAGCTTGAGCATGTACATCGCGATGACGGCCGGCACGAAGATGAGGCCGGCCAACGCGAGCGGTGTGATGAACGGCATCGGCTAGCCCAGGACCCGGCGCCGGCGCAGCTCGGCGAACATGAGGTCGGCGAGGTTGACGTCGGACGACAGGTCGACATAGCTGGCGCCGCGCTTGGCGGCAAGGTCCGCGAAGCCGGCCTTCCATGCCGCGAGACGGGCCTTGTAGGCATCGATCGTCGAGAGGTCGACGGTCACGTCGATGCCGTCGCCGGTCTCGCTGTCGACGAGCCGGAGATCGCCCTCGAGGACGGGGTCCAGCTCATCGGGCGACAGGATGTGCATGACGATGAGCTCTGAGCCGGTCGCGGCCAGCTCGCGGACGACGCGGTCGGCCGATGGGTCGAGCAGGTCCGAGAGCAGGATCACGACGCCCCGGCCGTGGAGTTGCGCGGCGGCATGCCGGGCCGCGACCAGCAGGTCGGTGCGGCCGTCGGCCGGGGTGATGGCCGACAGGTCGGCCAGCAGGCGGAAGACCCGGCCCGAGCCTCGGAGGGAGTTCCGGCGGCGAGCCGTGCGCCCGGCGAGCGCCGTGACCGCGACCCGATCCTCGCTCGCGAGCCCGATGTAGCCGAGCGCTGCAGCGGCCCGCTTGGCGAAGAGCAGCTTGGCCGGGCTTCCCGCCGCCATCGACGCCGAGGCATCGACGAGCAGCGTCACGGTGACGTCCTCTTCCTCGACGAAGAGCTTGACGAACAGGCGCTCGAGGCGGGCGTAGACGTTCCAGTCGAGCTGGCGCAGGTCGTCGCCGAGCGTGTAGTCGCGGTAGTCGGCGAACTCGACCGACTGGCCCCGCTTGACGCTGCGCCGACCGCCCTTGAGACCGCCGCGGACCGGGGCGCGCATGAGCAGGAGAAGGCGCTCGAGCTGCCGTAGGAAGGCCTCGTCGAAGACGGTCGGGTCGACCTCGCTCGGCAGGAACGCCTGGCGCGTGCCGGCCGCGGCGGGCCGGTCACCCGACGGTGACGGGGTCGGCGCGTCGGTCAGCGGCCCGGGTAGTCCCTCGGTCATGCGCTGGTCGCTCGGATCGGGTCCGATGGACCCGTTATTCGACGGACGGCGGGGCGACCGCGTCGAGGATGGACCGGACGACGGCCTCGGTGGTGATGCCCTCGGCCTCACCCTCGAAGTTGAGGATGATCCGGTGCCGGAGCGACGGCAGGGCGACCGCGCGGATGTCGTCGATCGAGACGTTGAAGCGCCCGTCGAGCAGCGCGTAGATCTTGCCGGCGGTCACGAGGGCCTGGGCGCCGCGCGGCGAGGCGCCGTAGCGGACGTACTCGCGGGCCAGCTCGGGCGCCCGCGGCTGATCCGGGTGCGTGGCGGAGAGCACGCTCACCGCGTACGCGGTCACGTGGGGGGCGATCGGCACCGCCCGTGCGAGCCGCTGCATCTCGACGATCTCGGCCGCGGTGCAGACCTTGTTCGCGGTCACGGCCTCGGCGCCGGTCGTGCGATCCATGATCGAGACCAGGTCCTCCTCGGACGGGAAGGGGACCATGACCTTGAACAGGAACCGGTCGAGCTGGGCCTCGGGCAGCGGGTACGTGCCCTCCATCTCGAGCGGGTTCTGCGTGGCGAGCACGAAGAACGGGGCGTCGAGCGGGAAGCGCTGGCGGGCGACGGTCACCTGGTGCTCCTGCATCGCCTCGAGCAGGCTCGACTGGGTCTTGGGCGTCGCCCGGTTGATCTCGTCGGCCAGCACGAGGTTCGCGAAGATCGGGCCCGGCTGGAAGCGGAAGACCCGCTGGCCACCTTCCTCGATGAGGATGTTCGTGCCGGTGATGTCGGCGGGCATCAGGTCGGGCGTGAACTGGATCCGGTTGAACGTGCAGTCGATGACGTCGGCGATGGTCCGGACCAGCATGGTCTTGCCGAGGCCGGGCACGCCCTCGAGCAGGACGTGGCTGTTGGCGAGCAGGCCGGTCAGCGTCTGGCGCACGAGCTCGCGCTGGCCGACGATGACGCGGCCGACTTCGCGCTCGATGACCTGTGCGCGTTCGGCGAAGGCCTCGGGCGCGAGCCGCTGCGCAGCGGTGGCGGTCGTTGGTTCCATGGAAGCCTCCGGCTTGGTCGGGGTCGTCTGATCGGTGCCGACCGTCACTTGGACGGGTCGAGCGAGCTGAAGTAGTCGCGCACGAAGTCCTTGACCGAGAGCGGGATGTAGCCGCGCTCGAGCGAGGTCTGTGCGTACTGCTCGAAGTCGGCGTAGACCTGCTGGTAGGGCGTCAGCGCCCCGTTGTTGGTGCCGCTGCCGACCTGGTTTCCCTGCTGGGTCTGGCCGTCACCGCCGGTGCCCGCGATATACGACGGATCGCCGGGCCGGCCGATGCGATCGAACGGCGCGTAGACCGAGGACAGGTCCTCCCCGAGCTGTGCCGGGCGGTTCGGGTTGGTCGGGCCGGCTGGCCGGCCGTTGCCGCCGATGCCGTTGCCGAGCGATCGGGCGTTCGAGCCGCCGCCACCGATGGCTCCTGAGCCCTGACCTTGGCCCTGACCCTGACCCTGACCCTGCCCCTGCCCTTGCCCCTGACCCTGCCCTTGCCCCTGGCCCTGACCCTGACCCTGCCCTGCCCTGGCCCTGACCCTGCCCCTGACCCTGACCCTGCCCTTGCCCCTGGCCCTGGCCCTGCCCCTGCCCTTGACCTGGGCTGGCACCGGGGCTCCCCTGGGCCTGACCCTGACCCGTGCCCGGGCTGCCGCTCGGACGCGGGCTCCCCTGGGCCTGGCCCTGCTGCCCTGCCCCTGCGGCGGTGGTGGGCTTGCCCGAGTCGGCCAGCTGGCGCCGTGCGTCCTGGAGCCGCGACGCCGCCCCCGACAGGTCGCGGTTGGCCGTCACCTGGCGCTCGGTCCCGGTCAGCGCCTCCCCGAGCCGATCGAGCGCGGACTTGGCGCCCTCCGTGTCGCCCTGGGCGAGGCTCTGCGCCGCGTCATGGAGGGCCGTCGATGCCGCCCCGTTCGTCCCGGATGCCGCGGCCTGCTGCTCGGCGAGCTGGCGGGCGAGGGTCGCGCGCTCCTCGGGCGTCATCTCGTCGAGCTTGTCGCCGAGCTTGTCGAGGTCCTCCTGCGTCTCCTTGGGATCGCCGGCCTTGTTCGCGTCGGGCTTGCCGGTCGCGGCCCTGGACAGCGCCCGGCTGAGCGAGGTCATCGCCGCGGCCCGCTGCTCCGTCGCCGGGTCGATCTGGGCGCGGACCGCGGCCTCGACCGATCCGAGGCGGGCCAGGTTCACGTCGAGCTGGTCCGGCCGGTCGCGCAGCTGGCGGGCGAGGTCGCGCAGGTCCTGCGCCAGTCGCGTGCGCGGATCCTTGGCGTCGGCGCCCTTCGTCTCGAGCTCGTGGGCGAGGTCGTCGAGCCGCTCGGCCTGCTGGTTCGCGGCCTCGCGGACCTGTCGCTGCTGGGCGATCGCCGCGTCCTGCGGGTTCGGGATGAGCAGCACGGGCGCAAGCAGGAGCGCGGCGACGACCGCCGCGACCGCCGGCTGGCGCGAGAACCGCGGCCGGAACAGGTTCTGAGGCGCGCCCCGAAGGGACGCGACCGCATCGGCACGCTGGCGCCGGACGAAGCGGTCGGTCTGGGCGGCCTCGTCGACTGGGCCATCGGAAGGCGACGGCGTCGGACTCGGCCGAAGCCTTCGGCGGCCGGGCCGGCCGATGCCGGGAAGCCGACCGCGAGCTCGAGCGCGCTGGAGATGCGGTCGCCGAGCCGACCCTCGGTGTCGAGCGCGAGCGCGGTCTCGCCCAGCGACGGACGGGCGCGGACGACGGCGATGAGCCAGCCCACCGCGCCGACGACCGGGATGGCCGCTCCGGCGACCGGCGCCCATTCGATGGGCACGAACCGCGCGACGGTCCACAGCACCAGCTCGGCCACCAGGATCGCGGCGAGCGCGAGCCAGGTCCGTCGGACGATCCGGCGGACCCACAGGCGGCGGCGATGCGAGGCGAGACCGGCCCGGACGGCGAGCAGCGACCGGGTCCAGCGGGCCGTCGATGACGCCGCGTGGGTCGACCGGGATGTAGGCGGCCTCGGTCGATCGGCGATGGGCGCGCGGGCACCGGGCGTCGGACCCTCACGCGACGGCCTCCTTCGGTGCTCTGCGCGGCAGGCGTGGTCGCCAGCGACGCGTCGGCGAGACGAGCTGGATGGAGAGGAACAGGAAGATGACCGAGAGGATCAGCCACGTCGCGACGCTCTTCGGCCAGACCGTGTCGTGGATGCCGCCGAACGGGGCCACGTCGTTGATCGGGTTCCCGAACTGGTCGATCGCCACGTTCACGCCGCGGTCCAGGACGACGCCGCCGTTCGCGAACCCGACGACGGGCACCGGCGCCCGAGAACCCCTTGTCGACGTTGACGATGCCGTTCTGGTTCGGGACGAGCGACTGGGTCAGGCTGCACCAGGTCCCGAACGACAGCTCCGTGCCGCACAGCACGTCCGCCTGGGCGATGAACGGGTTCACGTAGGCGACGATCTCGGGCGCGCGGCCCTTGATCGGGCCGAAGCCGCGGCCCTGGTCCGTGCTGGCCATCCCGGTCCAGAAGATCAGCACGAACAGCGACCCGATCGAGACCGCGAGGACGCCGAAGATCGAGATCGCCGTGGCCGCCTGCGTCCGCTTGACGAGGCTCGAGCAGAAGAGGCCGAAGGAGCCGAGCCCGAACGCCGTCGCGAGCAGGACCGCGTAGCCCTTGCAGGACGTCGTCGGGGCCGACGCCGCCGTAGACGAACACGACGGCCGTCAGCGGGACCGAGGCGACGATCAGGAGGAAGACGTAGGTCAGCGCGCTCAGGAGCTTGCCGAGCACGATCGCCACCGACGTGATCGGCGTCGCGATGAGCATGTCGAGGGTCTGCTTCTCGCGCTCGAGGCTGATCGCGCCGGCCGTCGCGGCGGGCGCCAGGAAGACGACCTGGAGGGTCTCGAGCATCAGGAGCGACGGCGAAGATCCCTGGCCGATCGACGCGGACGCGTAGGCCGCCGAGTTGCCGAACCCGCTCGTGTAGGACCGCTCCATGAGCAGCTCGACCATCCAGGCGAAGCCGCCGAGCAGCAGCAGGTAGATCGTCAGGATCACGAACGCCCGGCGGCCGCGCATCCGGCCGCGGAGCTCCTTGACGCCGACGGCCGCGATCCCGCCCGAGGTGCGGCGCAGGCTCAACCGCGGCAGGCCGATCCGTCGGCGTCGGCCCGGTGACCGAGGCCGTCTCGACGGCCTCGAGTCGCCCGCGATCGGGGCGGGCGCGATCTCCTCGACGGTCGGTTCGGTCATCGCGGGCTCCTCACGCCGCATCGAGCGGCGCTCGGTCGGGTGCGGTCACCTGGAGGAAGAGCTCCTCGAGATCGCTCGCGGCACGCGCGAAGCTCGCGATCGGCAGCCCGGCGCGCACGGAGTCGGCGAGCAGTCGGGCCGACGCCGCGTCGTCGCCTCGGAAGCCGAGCTCGATCGTGCCGTCCTCGAGGATCACCGCCGACGCGACCTCGGGGTCGGCCGCGAACCGGTCCCGGGCGGCCTCGAGGGCCTCGCGGTCGGCGAGCAGCCGGACGCGGAGCACGGCCCCGAAGCGGAGTCGCCGCTCGATGTCGGAGACGCGGCCCTGGGCGAGCACCTGGCCGCGATCGACGATCGCGACGCTGGTGCACAGCTCCTCGAGCTCGGGCAGGATGTGGCTGCTGATGAGGATCGTCTTGCCCAGCGAGCGCAGCTCGCGGAGCAGCTCGCGAAGCTCGACCCGGGCCCGCGGGTCGAGGCCCGAGGCCGGCTCGTCGAGGAGCAGGACCTCCGGGTCGTGGACGAGGGCGTGCGCCAGGCACAGCCGCTGCTGCATGCCGCGCGACAGCGTCTGGACGTACTGGTCGCGCTTGTCGCCGAGGTCGACGAGCTCGAGGAGGTCGCCGATCATGCGTCGCCGGCCGGCCGCCGGGATGCCGTAGCAGCGGGCGAAGAAGTCGAGGTACTCCCAGACCTTCATGTCGTCGTAGACCCCGAACACGTCCGGCATGAACCCGAGGACGCGCCGGACCTGATCGGGGTTCCGGGTCACGGACCAGCCCGGCGATCTCGGCCTCCCCGGCCGACGGCCGGAGGAGCGTGGCCAGCATGCGCAGGGTCGTGGTCTTGCCGGCGCCGTTGGGCCCGACCAGCCCGAAGATCTCGCCGGCCTCGACGGACAGGTCGACGCCGGCCACGGCCAGCGTGCCGTCGTACCGCTTGACCAGGCCCTCGGTCCGCAGGATCGGCGGTCATCGGACGTTCCCCGTCATGGACAGGTCGAAGCTGAAGCCGACGCCGTCGCTCCGGTCGTTGACGAACCTGACCACGACGCTGCCCGAGGTCGGGTCGACGTAGCGGGTCGGCTCCGAGATGCGCATAGCGGGCGCCGCCGGCCAGGTGCGGCAGGCGGACCCAGTCGCCGGCGACCAGGTCGAACAGCTCGACCTCGGGCAGGCCGTCGAAGCCGGCCAGGGTGCAGTCGGGCGTCGGCGGATCCGCGCACGGCTCCGGGATCGCGGGCAGCGGTTCGAGGGTCTTGACCGGCGGGATGGCCGGCATGTCGCCCCCGAAGTTCATGCCCATCGCGAGCTCGGTCGGCGCGAACGTGCCCCCGAACGGGATCGGCCGGTACGCGATCGTCGCGCTGCCCTTGCCGAAGTTGATGTTGAACGGGTCCTTGTTGAAGAACGCGGCGCTCGCGTCGATCGTGCTGGAGCGCAGCAGGTCGCCGCGGAACGTGGTCTTGCCGTGGACCGCGACGTCGGCCGGCAGGTAGTAGAGGACGTTGCCCGTGGCCCGTGCCTTCTGGCCGACGATGTCGACCGGCAGGAGGCTGCCCGAGCCCCAGGCGAGGATGACCGCCCCGTCCGTGGCGAGCGACCCGGTCGCACCCCAGTTCGGGTCGTAGGTCAGCTGGTCGACGATCGTGTGGCGGATGTAGGTGTCCGTCATGTCGGCGGTGAGCTGGCCCGTGTCGCCGAAGAAGAGCGGCCCGACGACCTTGTCCGAGAGCGGCTGGCCGAAGGGGATCGGCGCGACGAGCGACGTCGACGTTCGCCACGGCGCCGGCCGCCAGGTCCTTCAGGTCGGCGACCGTGCCGCCGAGCACGACGGTCGGCTTCAGAAGCGCGACCGTCGAGGCGTTCTTGACGGTGCCCTTGAGGCGCCCGTCGATGAGCTGGAGGTCCGTCTCGATCAGGGGCACGCGTGACCGCGGTCTCGGCCCGGATCGTCCGCAGCGAGCCGAACCCGACGGCGAGGTCGCGGACCTTGGCCGGGTCGCCCTGCAGGACGTCGAGCGCCGAGGCCGTGCCGTCGCCGCCGAAGAAGTCGCCGCTGATCGGCGCCGAGAGCAGCGCCCCGCCCGGCACGTTGACCTGGTACGTGCCGCGCGACGGCGAGAAGACCCCGATGTAGACCTGGGCGGTGCCGTCGGTGGCGCCGGGCGAGCCGCGGACGATGGCGACCTCGTTGACGAGCACGTCGCTGCCGCGCAGGAGCGCGCCGTACCCGTACGCCCCGACCGCGAAGACGCCGATGAGGGCCGGCATCGTGATCCAGGCCCAGTCGCGCCGGTCGAGGCGGCGGAGGACGAGGTAGTTGATCGGGCCGACGAGCAGGATGTAGGCCCCGAGCAGGACGATCAGTCCGCCGATCGGCGGCAGGGCCAGCGACGGGCAGTTGCGAGACCGCGCTCACGAGCTGGCTGTCGTCGCCGAGCACGAGGCCGGCGTACGTGCGGGCCGGGAGGAGTCGGCGCCAGAGGGTCTCGCCGGCGCTGCCGTCGGCGATCCACTTGGTCGAGGGGTCGAAGCCGATGAGCGTCACGGCGCCGCTGCCGTAGCCGCGCTCGGCGGCGACGACGCGGTCGCCGCTCGTCACGAGGGCGCGGCCGCTCGATCAGCGCGCCGCCGAGCGCCGGCAGGTCGGCCGTGTCCGCCGGGACGCTGCCGACGAGGCTGGTCAGAGAGGCTGGCCGGGACGTCGACGGTGGCGCGTCGGCCGGTAGGGCAGCAGCGCGTCGGGGAAGGCCGACAGGCTGTTCGGCCCGGCCGTGCCGCCGACGATGACGAGGCGCCCGCCGCCGGCGACCCAGCCACGGAGCGACGCGAGCTGGTCCGGTCGTCAGCCGGTTCGAATCGACGTCCTGCCAGACGAGGCGGTCGAGGCCGCCCCACGCCTCGACGCGCTCGGGCAGGTCCTCCGGGTCGAGCGGCACGATGACCGGCGCGAGCTGGTTCTGGTTCGGGAGCAGGTCGATCGGCCCCGACGATGTCGCCGGGCCGCTCGGCGACGACGCCGACGACGAGCTGGGTCCCGTCGTGGACGTGAAGCCGACCTTGGCCTTGGCGATGACCTGCTCACCGTCGACGAGCGCGACCTCGAGCTCGCGCCCGAAGGCCGGCGGCTGGGCGTACAGGACGAAGGTCTTGTCCGAGAGGGTCGGCAGGTCGACGACCTGGCCGAACCGGGTCCGGCCCTGCGAGCCGCCGGCCATCCGCAGCTCGCCGATCGAGCGCCGGACCGTCGTTCTTGATGTGGACCGAGATCGCCATCCACGACCCGACGCGGGCGTGCCCGTCGAGCAGGGCCTGTGCCTCCATCGTGAGGCCGTCGGCAGCGACGGCCGGCGCCGGGATCAGGCCAAGGGCGACGAGCGCGAGGAGCGCGGTCGCCACCAGCGGGCGCGTGCGACGGCCGTGATGCGCATGTCGGGCGGCGACGGCCAGGCCGGCTCGGGGATGGAGGCGCACGAGGACTCCGCGAGGGGTTCGGCTTGCGATGGTCGGAGCAAGGACGTCTCACCCCGTGTGAAAGTTGCGTAGGCGGGCGAGACGCGAGCGGGCCCCGAGCCGCATGGTCGCGTCGCCGCTGCTCGTATCGTACGATGCCATCGTCCCGCACGCCGTCGGCCCCCGTGCCGCCCTCCCGAAGGTCCCGTGCCCGAGATCCGTCCCTTCCGCGCCCTGCGCTTCGATCCGGCCAACATCGACGACCTCGCTGCCGTCGTCGCCCCGCCGTACGACGTCATCGGTCCCGAGGAGCACGCGCGCCTGCTCGCCCGCCACCCGGCCAACGTCGTCCGGCTGGACCTGCCCGAGGACGCCCAGGGCGACGAGCCCGACGACCGCTATCGGCGCGCCGCGCGGACGCTGGCGGCGTGGCGGTCCGGCGGGGTCCTGCGCAAGGACCCGCATCCGTCGATCTACGTCTACGAGCAGACATATCGCGTGCCCGGCACGGACGTCGAGCGCACGCAGCGCGGCTTCTTCGCGCCGTCTGAAGCTCGAGCCGTTCGGGCCGGAGTCCGGCGTGCTGCCGCACGAGCGGACGCTCGTCGGGGCCGAAGGAGGACCGCTACAAGCTCCTGCGCGCGACCGGGGTGAACACGAGCCCGGTCGTCGGGCTGTTCGAGGATCCCGAGTCGGCGACGTCCGGGCACCGGCTGGCCGCGCTGGACCGCGGGCGCCCCGGACGTGGACGTCGTCGACGACGACGGCGTGCGCCACCGCCTGTGGGCCGTGCCGGCCGACGGGGAGCACGCCGACGCGGTCGCGCGCGCTCCTGGCCGCGGCCGCGTCGCGGCCCGATCGACCATCGCCGACGGCCACCACCGCTACGAGACCGCGCTCCGCTATCGCGACGAGCGCCGGATGAGCCGCTCGTGCGAGGAGGACCCGGCGTTCGACTACCTGCTGATGCTGTTCCTGCCATCGACCGGCGAGCCGCTGACGGTCCTGCCGACGCACCGCGTGGTCGCGCGGGCTCGGCGACGTGGCGACGCGACGCGCTGGTCGAGCGGGCCGGCGAGCTGTTCGACGTCGGAGCGCGGACGTTCCCGCGGACGAGCTCCGCCGGCAGTTCGGGGCGGCCGGGCTGGCCGCCGGCGGCGCGGGCCGGTTCGGGCTCTGGACGCGCAGCGGCGGCGCGCGCCTGACGGCGCGCCGCGACGCGTTCGAGCCGTGCCTGCCGGAGGGCGGCGAGGCCCTGCGCGATCTGGACGTCACGTTGCTCGGCGTCGCGCTCGAGCGGCTCGGCGTCGATCCCGAGGCGGTCGAGGCCGGCGCCGTGACCTACACGAAGTCCGCGGCCGAGGCGATCGAGCGCGGTCGACGCCGGGACCGACGGGGCGTCGGCCGCGTTCCTGCTGGAGCCGACGCCGGTCGCGGCGATCGAGGCCGTCGCCGCGCGACGGCGACGTCATGCCCCAGAAGTCGACCTACTTCTATCCGAAGGCCCTGACCGGCCTCGTCATCAACCCGCACGAATGGTGAGCCCGTTGCCCGACCAGACCCCCGACGCGATCCTCGCCCAGGCCCAGCTCCCGCCGATCAACGGCCGGCCCGTCCGCAAGGACGAGATCGAGCTCCACGATCGCGGGCTCTACATCGAATCGTGGCTGCCGGAGCGCCGATCGCGCCGCAAGCCGCTGCTGTTCGTCCACGGCGAGCTGACCGGCTCGTGGCTCTGGGAGCGCTACCTCGGCTACTTCGCGGGGCGCGGCTGGGAGGGCCACGCCCTCAACCTGCGCAACCACCACTGGTCGCAGACCGCCGACCCGGCGCAGCTCTCGTTCGACACCTACACCGAGGACGTGGTCGCGCGCTCGAGCGGCTCGGCCCGTCGACGGTCGTCGATCGGCCACGGGATGGGCGGCCTGCTCGCGCTCAAGGCGGCCGAGCGGATGCCGATCAGCGGCATCGTCCTGCATCGGCCCCGAGCTGCCGCGCGACCTGCGCCCGCCGGCCCGGCCGTACGAGCTCCGCGAGATCCCCGAGGTCTACGGCCGGTCGATGATCGGCTGGGAGACGCTCCCCGAGCGACTGGTCCGCGACCACCGCGACCTGACCCTCGCGGACGTCCTGCGCATCCAGCACCTGCTCGGCCAGAAGCCGCACGAGGCCGGCGCCGCCCGGCGCCAGATGCTGGCCGGCGTCAGGTCGACCGGCGGGGCGTCGAGGCCGTCCCGCGGCTGGTCATCGGCGGCGGCCTCGACCGGGCGGTCACCGCCGACGAGGCCGAGCGGCTGGCGGAGTGGCTGGACGCCGAGTTCGAGCCGTTCGGCGCGCACTCGCACTACGGCCTGGTCATCGGCGAGAACAGCTACCAGCAGGTCGCCGAGGCGATCCGCGGGTTCCTGGAGACGCACCGCCTCTGAGGGGATCGGCTCGTCGTCTGGTATCATCCCGACCGGCCGGGCGGTCCCGTCGCCCGCGCCACTTCTGGCCGCATTCGTCTAGAGGCCCAGGACACCGCCCTCTCAAGGCGGAGATCACCGGTTCGAATCCGGTATGCGGTACCAACCCCCTGATCGCCGGCCCGGCGAAAGCCTTGCCTACGGCCCGACCGGCGTCAGCGCGATCCCGCTCGCCATGATGTTCGCGCCAGCCTTCATCGGGCCGACCGTGCCCCCGGACGCGATGTACCCGTCGGCCATCGCCATGCCCGGGTACGACGTGCCCGCGGTCAGCCCGTTGACGAGGAACGCGCCGTCCGCCCCGGTCCGCGCGAACGAGACGATCTGGCTCTGCTGGGGGTTGTCGAACCACGCCTGGAGGTCGGTGCCGGGCGCCAGGAGGTAGACGACCGCGCCGGCGATCGGCGCGGCCGCTGTCCGCGTCCACGACGAGGCCGGCCAGCGTCGCGACCTCGCTCGCCCCGACCGGGCCGATGGTCGTCTGGCCGGTGGTCATCGGTCGGAGCGTCGGTCCGCCGAAGACCTCGACCTGGTACGTCCCGTCCGGGAGGCCGCGGTCGTAGTAGAGCTGGGTGAAGTAGCAGCCGCCGTTCTCGGCGCCCTGCGGGAGGCGGATGCCGCCGCGGTTGACGACCTCGCCGTCGAGCCGCCACTGGCTGACGACGTCCTCGCCGCTCGCGAAGCCCGGTGTGCTTGACCGAGGCCACGATGTTCGTGGTCCCCGACGGGTAGTTGTTGAGCCGCTTCTGCGGCGGGCAGACGGCGCCACTGTCGGTCCATGTGTCCACCGTCATGCTCTCGCGGCCGGTCGCCGCCGACCACGTACTTGCTGTCGACCGACCGGCGGCCCGCCTTGGCCCCGTCGATGAGCGGCATGACGAGCGCGATCGGCCGGACCCACGAATAGCCACCGACGTCCTCACGTGCTCGCGTCGGGATCCCGATGATCGACCCGGCCTCGTTCGCGGCCAGGCCGCCGGAGTTGCCACTGCTGATGACGGCATCGGTCTTGATCCAGGCGCGCGACCCGATCCGGTCGTCGCTCAGGAAGCCGGACACGCGGCCGGAGCTCAGGCTGATCGTGTTGCCGCCGATGCCGGGGAAGCCGACGACCGTCAGCGGGTCACCCGCGTGCAGCGTGTCCGAGACGCCGATCGGGACGGTCGGCAGGGTCAGCGGGGCGCCCGAGAGCGGCCGCCCGGCAAGGTCACGATCGATCTTGATGACGGCGGCGTCGAGGTAGCCGTCCGCCGCGACGACGCTCGCGCGGTACTTCGGCACAGCCGGCTGGTCCTCCGACTCGATGACAGCGACGACCAGGTCCTCGGGATCGACTTCCGGCGTCGGGTCCATCGTCGAACACGCCGCGACCGGCCGCCGAGGGCATGGCCACATGGGCGTTCGTGAGGATGAGTCCGCCTGGCGTGATGATCGTGCCGGAGCCCCAGCCGTAGGCCTGCTCCTGCCCGCCGATCGTCGCGACCATCAGGATCTGGACCGTGGCGTTGACGAGGTCGGACGCAGCGGCCGGGGTCGGTCGGCGCGCCCTCGGTCGGGTCGCCGACCGAGGCCAGCTGCGGCCCTCCGAGCGCTCGTCCGAGGACGGGTCCCGGCACGGCCGCGGTCCCGGCCCGACCGGCGATCTGGCGGGCGAAGCGATCGAAGTCGGGCAGTGCGGCCTCGAGCTTGTCGGGCGGCGCCTCGACGATGACGGCGAGCACGCGGTCCTCGGGGAAGAGGGCGCCGTCCGCGAAGTAGTGCTCGATCGCCTCGATCGCGGTCGTCTGGCCGCCAGGGGCATGGTCGACGAACGTGTAGCGGACCTCGTATGTCGGCACGGAGCCGAGCGCGCCCGGGCCCTCCGACGACACCTTGAACGCCTCGAGCAGGTTCGCGCGGTCGGCGATCCGGCGAGCCGCTGCGTCCTCCGGTGTCACGGTCCCGCCTGCGGCCGCGTCGATGGCCGCGACGCCATAACGCAGGTCCGGGTCGAGCGGGTCGTACGCGGTCAGCAGGCGGTCACCGGCGGCCGGCAGGACGATCCAGCCGGCCGGCAGCTCGGCGTTGAGCCCGCCTGCGTCGACCTGCTGCGTGGCGCGCTCGACGTTGTTCCGGATGAGCAGCCCGGCCGCGATGGCGACCAGGACCACGACGATGACGGCGACGAACGACTGCAGCTCGCGCCGGTCGCGAGCCGCTCGCGGGCTGGCGGCGACGGCCGCGGTCACGACGAGGCCCCCGCTCCGGCGCCGGCCTCGGCGCTGCCCTGCGCCAGTTCCCGCCGGATGAGGGTGGACAGGACGGCCGTCACGGCCGCGGCAAGGACCGCGGCGAGGACCAGCCCGATCCACGGCGCGATCGCGGCGAGCGGGCCCTCGATCGTGCCCGCGCCCGACGGTGCTGCGCAGGAAGAAGAACGTGCCGTTGAGGCGGCCGCAAGGGCCACGCCGGCCGGCATCCACCAGATCGGCCGCGGCTCGAACTTCTGGCGTCCCGAGGAAGTAGCCGATGACGCCGCCGAACGACGCGTGGGCGAGCGACGTCAGCACGATGCGGATCGCGCCCGTGCCGAGGTCGACGCCGCCCGAATCGACGACGAACGCGACGTTGAGCGCGGTCGCGAAGCCGAGGCCGACCGCCGTCCCGTAGATGATCCCGTCGGTCCGCTCGTCGAACTCGCGCGAGTCGTAGACGGACAGCCGGATCGTGAGGTACTTCAGGCCCTCCTGGGCGAAGCCGACGACGAGGATGCCGCCCGCGAGGTGGACGAGCGGCGAGGTGAACAGCCAGCTGCCGACATCGAAGAGCTGGTCGACGAGCGGGATGGCGATCGCGGTAGCGACCAGCGCGCCGAGCACGAACTCGCCGACGACCATCGTCCGCGGCTCGGGCTCGAGGCGGTCGCGACGGTAGAAGAAGCCCAGCCAGACGACGGCCGGCACGATGGCGATGACCAGCCCGATGACGGTCAGGGCCGTGCCGGAGAGCTGGGGCTGGACCAGCGAGTCGATGGCGTACAGGACGACGACGAACGCGACGAGCAGGACGATCGACGCGACGTCAGCCTGCCAGCCGCCCCGGCGCTCGCGCGTCGCCCGTTCGAAGTGGAGGTCGCAGAACGCGTAGTCGCCGATCGACCGTGTCGCCGGCTCGTCGCAGATCCTGCACGTCCCGCTCATGGTCCTCCGTCCTGCCCGCTTCACCCTCCCAGTGGGCACGGCCGGCCACCCAGACCCCGACTGGTCCGCATGCTAGCGCCCGACCGTGGGCTGTCAATGCCCGTCCGGGCGGCCTCCGGCGAGGTGGCGCGTTTCCCTACACTCCCCCGATGCGACCGACCGACCTGCGCCGCCTCGTCATCCTCGCCGAAGGGCAGTTCGGCGCCCACCACGCCAAGACCGCGTACGGCGTCATCCGCTACGGACGCGACGACGTCGTCGCGGTCCTCGATTCGACGCAGGCCGGCCAGAACGTCGACGCGTACCTGCCCGGCCACGACATCCCGATCGTCGCGACGCTCGACGAGGCGCTCGCGCTGCCGAGCCCGCCCGACGCGCTGCTGATCGGCATCGCGCCGACCGGCGGCAGGCTGCCGGCGGCGTGGCGGGCGATCATCCTCGACGGCGATCGCGGCCGGCCTCGACGTCCTGTCCGGGCTGCACACGTTCCTCGGCGACGACCCGGAGTTCGCGGCGGCGGCCGCGGCGCGCGGGCACCGCGATCGTCGACTACCGGCGCCCGCCGGACCGGATGGAGACCGCCGTCGGCCGCCGCCACGCGCCGGGCAAGCGGGTGATCCTGACGGTCGGCACCGACTGCGCGATCGGCAAGATGTCGGTCGCGCTCGAGCTGCGCGGGCGGCCGCTCGCGCGCCGGCGATCGCGCCGTCGTTCGTGCCGACCGGCCAGACCGGGATGATGATCGAGGGCTGGGGCGTCGCGGTCGACCGGCTGATCAGCGACTTCGCCCAGGGCACCGTCGAGTGGCTGGTCGAGCAGGGCGAGGCGCTGGGCGACTGGGTCATCGTCGAGGGCCAGGGCTCGCTCGACCACCCGGCCTACTCGTCGGTGACGCTCGCGCTCATCCACGGCGCGACGCCGCAGGCGATGGTCATGGTCCACAAGCCGGGCCTCGCCGAGCACGACTTCGACCACCTGCCCGAGGCGTCGTTCCCGATCGCGACGCTGCCCGGGTTCATCGACCTGCACGAGCGGGTCGCCGGGCTCGTCGCGCCGTCGAAGGTCGTGGCGGTCGCGCTCAACACGTCGCTCTACCCGCGACGACGACGAGGCGCGCGCCGGTCGATCGCCGCGATCGCGGCCGAGACCGGGCTGCCGGCCGACGACCCGGTCCGGTTCGGCGCGGACCGGCTGTGGGCGGCGATCCGCGACGGCCGTCGACGCGCTGCCGTGGGTCGCGGCGATGAGCCTGACCGTCACGCCACGAGGTCCTGCACCTCGCCCTGCGCGACCCGTTCCGGATCGCCCGCACCGACCACGACTCGGGCGACGGGCGTGACGACGGTCGTCGTCGAGCTGCGCGACGACCGGTTCCCGGGCATCGTCGGGGTGGGGGAGGGCTACCCGGACCGGTTCTACGGCGAGACGCCCGAGACGATGGCGGCGGTCTTCCCGCTGCTGCTCGACGCGGTCGGCGAGCTCGACGCCGACGCGGCCGGGCCTGCGAGCGCCGCCGACCCGGCGATGGACGGCGGCGATCCGCTGGCCACGGCGCGGCCAAGTGCGCCGTCGACATCGCCCTGCACGACCTCGTCGGCAAGGTCCTCGGCGTCCCGGTCCACGAGCTGCTCGGCCTGTCGGCCGAGATCCCGCCGACCGACTTCACGATCGGCATCGACGAGCCGGCGATCGTCGCCGAGCGCGCCGCCCGCGCGGCCGACTTCCCGGCGCTCAAGATCAAGTGCGGCGGGCCGCAGGACCTCGCGACGCTCGGGCGGTCCGCGAGCGTCTTCGACGGCCCGATCCGGGTCGACGCCAACACCGGCTGGACCCGCGACGACGCCGAGCGCGCTGCTGCCCGAGCTCGATCGACCTCGGCGTCGAGCTGATCGAGCAGCCGTTCCCGGCGCGCGCCTACCGCGACCTCGCGCTGGCTCCAGGAGCGCTCGTCGCTGCCGATCGTCGCCGACGAGAGCGCGGTCACCGATCGAGGACCTCGACGCGCTGGTCGGCGTCGTCGGCGGGCGTCAACGTCAAGCTCGCCAAGTGCGGCGGGATCGGGCCGGCCAAGGCGATGCTCGAGCGCGCGCGCGAGCTCGGCTTCCGGACGTTCCTCGGCTGCATGGAGGAGACGTCGGTCGGGATCGCCGGCGTCGGCGGCCGTCGCGTCGCTCGCCGACTGGGTCGACCTCGACGGCTGCCTGCTGCTCGCCGACGACCCGTTCGAGGGCCTCGAGCTGGGCGCCGACCACCGCTGGATCCTGTCCGCCGCGGCCGGGCCTCGGGCTGACCGCGCCGGCACGCCTGAACCGGTTCACGCTCGTACCGCACGGGCGTTCGGTGAACGCCCGTTCGTGTGGATAACTTGGTGGACGAAGTCGTGGACAAGCCCCCTTCCCGGCGGTCCGGACGCGGTCCTACGATAGTCGGCATCCACCGGCCGGCAGGGACCCGAGGGAGCGGCAGGCCGGAGGCCATCCGGGACCATGTCCGGCGGGCGGACCGACCCGTCCGACCCGTCGGACCGTGCTTCGTATTGCCTCACGCCGTCCGCGCCATCGTGCCGGCCCGCGGGGATCGGAGGGAGGGCAGGCCATCGATGGAATCCACGCAGCGCCAGCCTCGCAGACGCCCGACCCGGACGCCGTCGAGTTCGTGCGGTTCTGCTACCGCCGCCGACGCGTCGGCTGGCCGGAGCTGTATGACGAGATGTGCGCGGTGGCGGGGCGCGGCCTGTTCCGCGGCTACGAGCGCGGACGACCTGGCCGGGCTCGGGATCGGGTTCAGCCTCTTCGACATGCCGGCCCTGGCCGTCCTGGCCGCCCGGATCGTCGCCGAGGAGCAGGCGCTCCGCCGTCCGGTCGCCGTCGTGATCGCGGCCGAGCCGTGGCTCGGTGCGGCCGTGGCCGACGAGCCGCAGCCGTCGGCGACTCACCGACGACCGCCGCCGAGGCGTCGATCCCGACCGACCCCGCCGACGAGCGGTCCGTTCGACGTCGCCGAGTCCGCCGATCGTCCTCGTCGCCGTCCGGCGCCTGACCCGCACGCGATCTCGTCCCGTCGGTCATCGACGGAGGTCTCGAACCCCGCGTCGCGCCGGGCGGTCGTTCGGGATTCAGGCGCGGATGCGGCGCCTCGCCATCTCGCCCTCGATCTGGCGCTCCGCCTCGACGTAGCGGTCGATCTGCTCGCGGAGCTGGTTCGCCTCGGGCGTGTAGAGGTGGACCTGCTGCTGGAGGATGTACGACAGCCGCCGGCTGGTCATCCGGACGTGGTCGAGGTTCTTCATCAGGACCAGCGGATCCATCGAGGCCAGGTCCGACGGGTGGTACATCTGCTGCATGGCGGCATTCTAGAGGGAGCGGCAGGCGCCCTCGGCGGCCAGGTCCAGTCGACGTCGAGCGGCGCACCGGCGAGCGCGCGGCGGCGGCCCGCCTCGGTCGCGCCCGAGGACGAGGATCCGGTCGGTCTTGGTCGCCCGGCCCGCCTCGTCGCCCCACAGCTTGGTCATCTTGCGGCCGCGGCGACGTCGTCGAGGGCGACCCCGGCGAGCCGGTAGCCCTCGGGCTCGGCGGCGGCGCTCCCAGGTCCGCTCGGCGAGGCCGACGCCGCCCCGGATGTCGCCGGCCGCGGTCGGTCTCGACGTCGCCGATGACCAGGACGACGACGGCGTCGTCGGCGAGGACCGGCCGGAGGCCGGCGAGGACGTCGCGCAGGAACAGCGAGGTACGGCTCGCGGTGGTGGGCGTCGTCGAGCGTCGCGTCGATCGCGCGGGCGTCGAAGCCGAGGAACCACGTCCGCAGCCAGTTGTAGTAGCCGTACTTGACGACGCGCAGGTACGGCGGCGAGGTGACCACGAGCCGGGCCCGCTCGGGCCGGCCGCGCGCGCGCAGCGCCGCCCGGGCGCGCGGCGCGACGTCGCGCGCGTCGCCGAGCAGGGCGATCCCCTCGATCGACGGCGGCGGCTGGCGGAAGAGCCGGTCGAGCTTCTTGGCGAGGCCGTCGAAGACGTCGCGCTCCGGCGAGGCGAACGCGGTCCGGGCGGCGAAGTCGCGGACGTAGCGCGGCGCCATGCTGAACGTGTTCGGCATCAGCTCCGAGAGGTACGATCGCGCTCTTGCCGTGGAGGATCCCGGTGATCGCGGCGGCCAGGAAGCGGTCGGTCCGGTCGTCGAGGCGGAGCGTCGGTCCGGACGAACAGCAGCTGGCCGAGCGTCCGCGGGTGGAACGCGAGCGCGACCTCGACCGGGACGGGCTCGACGCCGTCGGCGGCGAGCCGTGCCCGAGCCGGCGGCGGGCACGAGCGACGTCGCGGCGCCCGGGTCGCGTCGAGACGCGCTCGCCGAGGGCCAGCCAGCCGCGCGAGTCCGCGTTCCAGCCGAGCCGGAGCTGCGGCCAGGCGGGTCGCCGCCTGCGGCGCGCGTCGCCGGCTCGACCTTGGCCGCGGTCAGCAGGTGGGCGAACGGGTTGAGGTCGTTGCCGACGCCGATCCGGCCCTCGGCGCAGGCCTGGAGCGGCGTCGTGCCGCGGCCGGAGAACGGGTCGAGGACGACGTCACCGGGCCGCGAGTAGCGGGCGATGAAGGCGTGGGTCAGGGCCGCCGGGAAGCTCGCGAGGTACGAGCACATCGGGTGGAACGCGTGGCCCCACAGCCGCTGCTGGTCCTTCCACTCGGGCGCGAGGGCGATCGGCGGCAGCTCGAGCGGCAGCTCGAGGGCGAGCTGGCCGGCGGTGGCGCGCGTCGGGGGTCCCGACATCGGCGATATGCGACCTCATTGACCCTCGTCCCGGCGCGGATCGGGCGATGGGGCGGGGAGCATAGCACGCCGGATTCGGCCGTCCGGAGCCGGCCGGCGGTTGAGCCGTGCAGCTCTGTTGATCGAGCGGCGGCCCCTTACGCGCTCACGACGGCGTGCCTCGGCGCCGCCCTAGGAGCACTGGGTCAGCGCGGCCTTGAGTGCCGTCGCGGCCACTTCGACGCCTGCAGCGGCAGTTCGGACATCTGCCGCCTTCTCGGCGACACTTTCGTCGCTCGTCAGGTCGTTGAGCGCGGTCTTCAGCGTGCCGATCGCGGTCGTGAGTGCCTCGACCTGTGGGCCCGCGGCCTCCTTCGCCGAGGTCGCCAGCTTCGTCACGGCCGCGTCGACCTTGTCGATGGCCGCGGTGAGTCCGGCCTTGCCTGCCGTCTTCAGATCGAGAGCCTTGAGGTCCTCCAGCGACGACTTCACCGCTTCGGCGTCAGCGCACACTCCGGCGCCTGCTGCAGGCGCGGACGCAGCGGCTGACGGAACGGAGGTCGCCGCCGACGGCGACGACCCGGTCGAGCTGCACGCTCCGAGAATCATGGCGACGCTCGCGACCGCCATCAACAGGAGAGCACGTTTCGTCACCTTGATGTCCTCCTTCGCATGGGCGATCGACGGTCGAGGCGGCTAGAACCGGCGGCGGCGACCGGGCGTCACGGCTGCCCCGACGACGGCCGCCTTGGCGATGGGCGACGGGCCCGGTGACACGGCGGCCCCGACGACCGCCGCCTTGGCGACGGGCGAGCGGCCGGGCGAGACAGCCGCGCCGACGACTGCGGCCTTGGCGACGGGAGCACCGATGACGCCGACTCCGCGGCGACGTGGTCCGAGCGGCATGTCAGCCTCCTACTTCGACGAGCGCCTCGTCAGCCTCGACGGCGGCGATGATGGCCTGGATCGGGATCCGGCCGTTGGCGATCAGCTGCCCACCGGCACGGCGCATGGCCGAGGCGAATGGCGCGGCCCACAGGTTCTCGTAGACGAGGACGCCGGCGACGCTGCCGGGATCCATCGCGGCAGCGAGATGGTCGACGTCCAATTCGGCCAGAGTCTGCACCAGCTCGGCCTCGAGCCGGGCGAGCTCCCCGAGGTCGTCGAGATCACCGAGCTCCTGGGCCATCACCGTGCCGTCCTCGCCCTTCTGCAGGATGAGCAGGTCCATGAGCCGGATGATCCCGGCGTCGTGCAGTCGCAGGAGCTCGACAGCGCCCTCGCCGGTGAAGTTCTGGGCCCCTGCCGGGAATTCCACGATCAGATAGTCGACGGGTCCGAGCTCGTCGAGCGATCGGTCAGCCATGACTCCTCCACGTTCCAGAGCGCTCCGGCAGCAGCCAGCCGGAGTCGGTCGCGTGTCATCGGCGCGGCCGACTCACGTGCGCCTGCGTCGACGCTTGGCCGAATCGGAGGTTACGTCTCGGGTCGGCGGTCGGCATCCACCGAATCGGGTGAGTCTGGCGGTGGGGTCTCTGGAATGGGCCTGGGTCCGTTCCTACTGGCAGGCGCGAGGGGCGTCGTCGTGGATGTACGGCCTGAGCTCTTCGATCGGCAGTGATGACTGAGCCAGTGGGCCTGAGCATGCCAGGCCCGCGAGCTCGGCGGACGTCATCGTCTCCGCGTCGCCGTCCATCGCTCGCAGCCAGTCGGGGTCGACGAGATACGCGTCGCCCGAGAGATAGCGGACAGCGATGCGAGGGGCGCCGGGCACGAACCCTTCGCCACCAAGTCGGAGACCGAGGTCCACGAGCCGCATGGGCGCGCTCGCCGTGTCCCAGAGTTCGCTGCGCCCGTCACCGAGTGACACCACCGCCAGGCTGGAATCCGGACTGAAATGCGCCTCGGTCACGGCCGCGTCGAACGTGGTCACCGTGCCATCGCCGAGGTGAACGAGCTCACCTGGAGCGGACCGCGATCGGACGATCGCCAGCCTGCCATCGGGGCTGTAGACGACGTCGTCGAGGACCGATATCGCAAGGCCGACGAGGCGCGTCCCGTCGGACATCCGCCGGACCTCGGCAGGATCGTCGCCATTGTCGACGACGAAGCCGTTCGCCTCCTCCGGCGAGTCCGGCCAGAAGATCCCGTCGCTCGCGACCCCCTGTGTGAACCGTTGGAGGTCGGTCGTGCCGAGCCGCTCGACAGAGGAAAGATCGGCGATCGGTCGCAGCTCGCGGTGCCCGTCTGGGTAAGTCGATAGCACGAACGCCGAGTCCGGCGTCCCGCCGAAGCGCACGAGGTCGGGAAGCGGGGACGTCCCGGTCGAGGCCGGAACGTCAACGACCTCTGCCGTCGTTCGTCTGCGCAATTCGGAGTGGCCCGAACGCCGGATCGCGAAGTACCGCCCAGCCGAATCGCTGATGAACGTCCGGTCCGGGTAGAGGAGCGACTCATCCGACGTGGCGATCGAGTGCCCGTCGCGCGTCGAGAAGAGCTCATCCCCGCCGTCGAGATACTGCACGAGGACCGGGCCGTCGCCCGGGCCATAGGTGGCCGTCCATACCTCCTTGTTCAGCGTGGCCACGACTTCGCCTGTGGCCGTGCGGATGATCTGGCTGATCGGCGTCCCGTCGAACCCGACCGTCAAGATCGAGCCGTCATCGCTGAACGCGGCCATTCCACCCTCACCGAACACACCCGCCAGCGTGGCGACGACCGATCCGTCGGCGGATCGCCGGAGCTCGCCCGGATCAGTCTGGTACCGGACCACGAAGTAGCGCGACTCCGGGTCGGGGCTGAAATTGATGGAGTTGTCGCCGTCAAATCGCGCGAGCACGACGCCGTCGCTTGTCTGCCGGAGTTCGCTCCGGCGCTCGCCCTCTTCCCCATACGTGACGACGAACCTGTGTGAATTGAGATCGGGACTGAAGGTGACGCCCGTCGCGAGCCCGTCGAGGACGCGGATGATCGATCCGTCGGATGTCCGCCGCAATTCGCTCGGAAGCGTGCCTGGCCCCCCGACGCCGCGGTTCACGACGAACGCTGCTTCACGCGGGTCCGAGCTCACGTCCTCGAAGGACACGTTGCCGCCCAGGATCAGGCCGCCATCGGAAACCCGACGAAATTCGTTCCTGAAGTTGTCCACGGTGATGACGATGACTGTCGGCTGGCCCGGTTCACCCAAGAAGGCTGCGCCCACGGAACCCTCGAAGGTTGCGACCGCCACTCCATCGGTCACCCGTCGGAGCTCGCTTTGCCCATGGGATCGACTGACGACGACCAACCCGCTGCCGGCCGCCGAGATCAGTTCGTCGGTGTCGGTGCCCAGGTAGGCGACACGGCCCTGTCCGGCGATGTCCGCAACGGTCGGAGCGAGGTCGATCGCGACGTCGGGATCCGTCACCTGCGCGAGCGCCTCCCCCTCGAGTGCCACCCGCAGGCCCAACAAGGGATCCGTCGCTGCCAGGTTCTGGCCGGTCGATACGAGCAAGCGAGCCTGGCCCCGTCGCTCCTCGGTGCCGACCCCCAGCCAATTCACCAGTGCCACGAGCGCGAAGCCGGCAACGAAGGCGAAGGCGGCAATGAAGCCCCCTCTCATGGCCCTCGAGCGACGTCGTTCGGCACGTTCTTCCGCATCCTTGGCCGCGATGCTGGCGTCGAGGAAATCGCGTTCGAGTGCGTTGAGGTCGTCTCGGTTCTGCGCGGACCAGGTCACGGCCTCCGTCAGTCGAGTTCCCCCGTAGAAATAGCTCGGATCGCGATCCCGGGAGGACCACTCCTCGGCGGCCTCGGTCAGGCGGCGGTGGATCCGAAGGCCGGCAGGGTTCTCGTCGACCCAGCCCTGGAGACGAGGCCAGCCGCGGATCAGTGCCTCATGGGCGACGTCGACGATCTCGCCCGATGGATCATCGCGATCGGTGATGAGCAATCGCGCATCCGCGAGGCGCTGGATGACGGCCTCCGCGTCACTCGCGCCGTCGCCTGCCGGCAGCAACTCGGCGATCGAGGCGCGGCGCCGGGTGTCCTCGGTGCCTTCGCCGGGCTGTGTCAGGCGAAGCAGGATCCGCCGGGCCGCAACCTGCTGCGCCGGCGTGAAGCGTGCATATTCGGTCTCGGCCTGCTGGGCGATCGCGCCGCGAACCCCACCGATCTCCCGATACCGGTCAGTGGTGAGCCATCGGCCACGGCGACCCTCCCACAGCTGCAGCAAGCGTGTGCTGCAAGAGGGGCAGCATCCCGGGCTCGCTGCCGAGATCGGCGAGGATCGTCTCGACGAGGCCCTTCTCGTAGTTGAGGCCGACGCGTTCGGCTGGCTTGAGGATGGCGTCGTGCAGCTCGTTCGCATCGAGTGGCGTGACGAGGATGTCTCGCTCGGCCAGCCGGTCGGCGAGGTCGGGCAGCGCGGCCGCCTTGCCGAAGAAGTCGGCCCGCATCGTGACGACGACGACGGTCTGCCCACCGGCCAGTGACGAGGCGTAGAGGAGCCCCTCGCACGAACGCGGCCCGCTCCGCGTCGTCACGACACAGCGTGAAGATCTCCTCGAACTGGTCGATGACGATGACGATCCGCGCGTCGGCCGGCGCCTTCCCGAGCGCGACCTGCGTGATGACGTGGAGCCCTCGCTCATCGGCCTTCAGCTGCGTGAGGACCGAATCCCGGGCCGTCAGCGGGTCGGAGTCGCCGGCTACCAGCGGAGCCAGGCGTGCCGCAAGGGATTCGAACGGATGGGGTCCGGGTCGAACGACGGCGATCGACCACGTCGCACTGCCCGGGAGGGCGCCGGCGCGCAACTGCGGGATCAGCCCGGCCCGAACTGCCGAACGACTTGCCGCTTCCCGACGCGCCCATGACCGCGAGGAATCGATCGGTTCGCAGTTGCTCGACGAGATGCTGGACGAGCGCCTCCCGTCCGAAGAAGAACTCGGCGTGGTCCTCGTCGAAGACTTCGAGACCGCGGAACGGGCAGACCGACGTGCCTTCCTCGAGTGCTTCGGCGGAGGCGTCCGAAGGCGCGACGCCGCGGATCCCGCTGACCAGTCGGTCGAAGGCGTCCTGATCGTCCAGGCCCGGGCGGAAGTCGACCCAGGTCAGCCGGGACAGGAACCGCGGCAGCCGCCCGCGTTCCGGAAGCTTGGCCCCCGGCAGGAGGACCGGGATCACCCGGAATGTCTGCTCCGATGCACGGCGGCTCAACGCGGCGCGCATCTCCTCGTTCTCCCATGTGCCGAACCCGGCCGGGCCGAGAAAGACCGCGCACGTGGCGCTCGTATCGATCGCCTCCTCGAGCGCCTCCTGCCAGGGCGCGCCTGGGACGAGATGCCAGGCGTCGATGAACGGCCGGACACCGGCCTCGTCCTGGAGTCGCCGAGCGAGGTCGAGGACCGCAGGCTTGTCGGCGCTGTTGTGCGACAGGAATACGTCGTACTTGGCCGTCGCGGCGTCCACTCGCCCCTCGCCTTGCCAAACTCGAGCTACTTGGATCGCGGTGCCGTGAATACTATCGACGGCCGTCACGGCAGCGTCGTATTCGGACCGACGAGGTCCGACGCGGCGATCGACCGTTCTCGATGGCGTAGATTCGGGGCGAAGATCAAGCACCCGCCTTCGTCCCCGTAGCTCAGTGGACAGAGCAGCCGCCTTCTAAGCGGAAGGTCCCAGGTTCGAATCCTGGCGGGGGCGCCAATCTCTACCGAAAGATGACCGAGCCTGACCGTCGGCCGAGGTAGGATTGGGCTCCGCACGCGGGAAGCCCATACGACCGCGAGTGGATCCCGATCCCTGATTTCGAGAGCGCGCCGCATCGACGCGCCGCCGAGGAGGCATCCCTTATGACGACGCCGTCGGCCACGGACGAGCCAGCGATCCAACTCAGCGACCGGGCGCGCCTCGAGATCCTCGGCGCGATCCTCCTCGCGCTGTTCCTGTTCGCGCTCGACCAGACCGTGGTCGGCACGGCGCTGCCCGGTCATCGTCACCGACCTCAACGGGCAACGAGCTGTACACCTGGGTCGGTCACGATCTACCTGCTGACCGCGACGATCAGCGGCCCGATCTACGGCAAGCTGTCGGACCTCTTCGGGCGGCGCCCGATCATCATCTTCGCGGTCAGCCTGTTCCTGATCGCATCGGTCGTGTGCCGGCCTCAGCCAGGAGATGTGGCAGTTCATCCTGTTCCGCGGGCTCCAGGGCCTCGGTGGCGGCGCCGTCTTCCCGGTCGCGCTCGCGGTGGTCGCCGACCTCTACACGCCGGCCGAGCGGGGCAAGTACCTCGGCCTGTTCGGGGCGGTGTTCGGGCTGTCGTCGCTCGTCGGGCCGGCCATCGGCGGCATCATCACCGACAACTTCGGCTGGCACTGGATCTTCTTCGTCAACGTGCCGATCGGCCTCATCTCGCTGTTCATCCTGTGGCGGCTGCTGCCGGCCATCAAGCGGCCCGATGCGGCCGAAGCACATCGACTACGTCGGCGCTGCGCGTCTTCACCCTCGCGATCGCGCCCTTCCTCATCGGCCTCACGAACAAGGCAGGCCGGCGAATGGACCGATCCGAGCGGTCGGCGGCCTGATCCTCGTCGGGCTCGTCTTCGGCGCGCTGTTCGTGTGGATCGAATCGCGCGCCCCGGATCCGATCGTGCCGCTGTCCCTGTTCCGGATGCGGCACATTCACGATCTCGGTGGCGGCGATGTTCCTGGCCGCGTTCGGGTTCTTCGGCGCGGTCATCTTCCTGCCGCGCTGGTTCCAGACGGTCGCCGGGGCCAGCGCGACCGAGTCCGGCTACAGCATCCTGCCGCTCCTCGTTCGGCCTGATCTTCAGCGCCATCGCATCCGGCCAGATCGTCGCGCGGACCGGCCGCTACAAGGTGCTGATCCTCGGGTCGCTGCGTCCTGCTGGCCGTCGGGCTGTGTGCTGCTGACGCAACCTGCACGCGGACACGGATCGCCTCGTCCTGTCGCTCTGGATGCTCATCACCGGGCTTGGGCATCGGACCGTCGTTCGCGGTCTTCACGCTGATCGTCCAGAACGCCGTGTCGCCGCGACCGGATCGGCGTGGCGACCAGCAGCCTGACGTTCTTCCAGCAGATCGGCGGGACCGTCGGCCTGACGATCGCGGGCACGGTCTTCGCGAGCCGGCTGACGGAGGAGATCCCGACCCAGCTCCTGGCCGCGGGCGTTCCACAGCAGTTCGTCGACCAGTTCGCGGGCGGGCAACAGCGTCGACGTCACCGGGACCGGCGACCTCGGCGAGCGGATCCTCGCCGCCGTGCCCGCCGAGCCGCGCAGGCCGCCGTCGAGCCGCTTGATCCCCAGCATCGTGCACGGGATCTACGAGGCGTTCTCGCTCGCGGTCGCCTCGACGTTCTGGGTCGGCATCGTCGGCGCCATGATCGGCGGCGGTGGTGGTCCTGTTCCTTCGCGAAGAGCCGATGCGATCGACCTTCGAGTTCGAGGCCCCGGCGCCGGCGGCGGAAGGCTCACCCGGGTAAGGGCCGGACACCTGAGATCGGGGCCCGCCTCGGCTCGCGGTGTCCCCAGGCTCGAAGGCGAAAGGACCACATGCCCTTCAGCGACATGGCGGAGCGACTGGTCGCGCTCCGGACGCCGGGCGAGATCGCGATCGCTCCGGACGGCGAGACCGTCGTCTTCTCGCTCCACCCGGCCGCAGCGGATGCCGGCTCGCACCTGCCGAGTGAGGTGTGGCTGCTCCGTGGCGACGGACCCGCGACGCTGCTGACGGACGGCTCGATGCCCGCGTGGTCACCGGACGGCGGTCGCATCGCGTTCCTCTCGGACCGGGCGACGCCGGGACATCAGCTGCCGTACACGACGACCCTCGATGGCAGGCCGGTGCTGGCGGCGGAGCTGACCGGCTCGGCCGAGGCGGTCGCCTGGTCGTCCGACGGCACGCATCTCCTCGTGATGGCCGCCGACGCAGGCCTGTATGGGCTCGACTTCTCGGCTCGCGCGGTGCTGTGGTCCGAGCACACGGGCCTCGAGGTCCGGCGGCCGAACGAGTGCCTGGCGCCGCCTGTTCTGGATCGACCTCGAGTCCGATGTCGTCCAGGAGGTCGGCCCGCCGAACCACAGTGTCTGGGAGTTCGACCTGCTCGACGATTCGACGGTCGTCGCGATCGTCTCGGACGCGCCCAGCGGCTACGGCTGGTACCACTCGCGGCTCGTCGTGCATCGACCTCGCCAGCCGGACCGCCCGAACGCTGTACCAGCCGACCTGGCACCTCGAGGGGCTGACCGTGTCGCCCGACGCACGGCGGGCCGCGGTCGTCGAAGGCTACTCGAGCGACCCGGGCCTGCTCAGCGGCAGCATCAAGGTCATCGACCTCGACGATGCGTCGATCGCTGATCCCTGGCGCGGCCTCGAGACCGTGGGTCTGGCGTCCTGGTGTGATGCCGAGTCGCTCTGGTACGCGCGGACCGACAGCCTCGGGACCGCCGCGGGTCGGGTCTGGCTGGACGGCCGCCGCGACGAGGTCTGGTCCGGGCACGCGTTCATCGGCGGGAACGTCGTCAAGCCACAGTGCGCGGTGAGCGACGGCGCGGCCACGGTCCTCACCACCCATGAGGCGCACGGCGTCCCGCCCGAGATCGCCCGTTTCGATCCGGCGACGCGCGACTGGGTCCGCCTCACGACGTTCAACGACGCGCTCATGGCCGACGACCCGGTCTGGCCTGACGCCCGGCCGATGCGCTGGACCGCTCCGGACGGCCTCGAGATCGAGGGCTGGCTGATGACCCCGCACGGCGCGAACGGGCCGCTGCCGCTCATCGCCGCCGTCCACGGCGGCCCGAGCTGGTGCTGGAGCACGTACTTCTCCGAGTCCGAGCCGAACGGCGTCGTCCTCGCCGACGCCGGGTTCGCGGTCCTCCTGGCGAACCAGCGCGGCAGCACCGGTCGTGGGCACGCGTTCGCACAAGGCGTCATCGGCGACCCTGGCGGCGGGGACTTCGCCGACATCCTGTCCGGGATCGACGCGTGCATCGAGGCCGGCATCGCCGACCCGGATCGGCTCGGGATCGCCGGGTTGTCGTACGGCGGCTTCATGGCCGGCTGGGCCGTCGGCCAGACGGACCGGTTCAAGGCCGCCGTCGCCATGTCGGTCGTGGCCGACTTCCGGTCGCTGCACCTGACCTCGGAGGTGGCGGCCTGGGGCGAGGGCATCCTCGCCGGGCGGTGGGACGATCCGTCCGGCGCCTACACGGACCGATCGCCGGTCGTCCACGCCCACCGCTGCGTGACGCCGACGCTCGTGACGGCCGGGGAGCTGGACCGCTGCACGCCGATGGAGCAGGGGGTCCAGCTCTACACGGCGATCGTGGCAGCCGGCGCCGAGACCGAGCTCGTCATCTATCCGCGCGAGGGCCACGTCGTCGTCGAGCGGGCGCACGCCCTCGACCAGATCCGGCGCACGACCGAATGGTTCGAGCGCTATCTGTCGGCGGGCGCCTGACAGGCTCCCCGCAACGGCCAGACTCGCCGGCTCGCGCGTCGCCCGCGGCGCGTACGATGCCGGCGTGTCGACACGCCCCGCATCGGGCCAGCCGATCCTCGCCCTGATCCCCGGCTACCAGGAAGGGCCGCGCATCGCCGCCGTCGTGGTCGGTCGCCGGCGCGTCATCTGCCGGTCGTCGTCGTCGACGACGGCTCGACCGACGACACCGCCGCCCAGGCCGAGGCGGCCGGCGCCACCGTCATCCGCCAGGTCCCGAACCAGGGCAAGGGCGCGGCGCTGCGGGCGGGCTTCCGGCACGCCCTCGACCCGGGCGCGGATGCGGTCGTCACGCTCGACGCGGACGGGCAGCACGACCCCGGCGGAGATCCCCGCCTTCCTCGGCGGCGTTCGAGCGCGACCGGCCCGAGCTCGTCATCGGGCGGCGCGACTTCGGCGCAGATGCCCGCCGTCCGACGCCTCTCGAACACGCTGGGCGGGTGGGTCTTCTCGGCGGCGGTCGGCGCGGTCGTCCCGGACAACCAGTCCGGCTACCGGCTGATCGGGCGGCCGACTGATGCGCGACGCTCCTCGACTCGGACGAGCCCGGGTTCGAGTTCGAGGTCGAGATGATCGCCCGCTGCATCGCGCTCGGCCTGCCGATCGCCTGGGTCCCGATCCGGACGATCTACGCGGGCGAGCCGAGCCACATCCGGCCGCTGGCACCACTTCACGCAGTTCCTGCGCGTGACGCCGCGACGCGCGGCGGATCGTCAGCGGCGGTCAGGCCGGCCCGCGCCGGTAGGGGACGTCGCGCGACCAGCACGTTCGGGCGGCCGAGCAGCGCCTCGCGGATCCGCCGGCCGTTGTCGTTGTAGAGCAACCGCTCGAGCCGGTTGCGGGGCACGTACACGGGCAGCAGCACGACGACGACCTCGTCGCCGGCCCGGCGCGACCGCCTCCTCGAGGTAGCGGACGAGCGGCCGAACCAGCGAGCGGTACGGCGACTCGACGATGACGAACGGCACGCCGGGGACCTGGCGCTCGAAGCGCGCCCGCAGCTCCGCGCCTCGCTCGGCGTCGTCGGTGACGTGGACCGCGGTGACGTCGTCGGACATCGTCCGGGCGAACGTCAGCGCGTGGACGACGTCGCGGGTGACGTCGGCGACCGGGACGATGACCCGCTGCGTCCGCCTCGGCGGCCCGACGACGGTCTCCGCGCGGACCGCCGTCTCGACCCGACGCCGCTCGTAGCGCCGCTGGATCAGCACCATCGCCGCGACCAGCAGCGGGATGACGATCACGATCAGCCAGGCGCCGAGGGCGAACTTGGCGACGGCGAAGATCACGGTGACGATCCCGGTCGCGACCGCGCCGAACCCGTTGATGACGATGCTCCGCCGCCAGCCCGGTCTCGCGGCCTCGCCACCAGTGGCGGACCATGCCGGCCTGCGAGAGCGTGATCGAGGTGAAGACGCCGATCGCGTAGAGCGGGATGAGCGCCTCGACGCGGCCGCCGAAGGCGGCGAGGACGACGATCGACAGGAGTCGCGAGCGCCACGATCCCGGTGCTGAACGCGAGGCGCTCGCCGCGGAACGCGAACCGGCTCGGCATGAACCCGTCGCGGGCGAGCAGCGACGAGAGGCGCGGGAAGTCGGCGAAGGCCGTGTTCGCCGCCAGGATGAGGATGCCCATCGTCGAGAACTGGAGGATGTAGTAGACCGGGCCGAGGCCGAACACCGCCCGGCCGAGCTCGGACAGGATCGTCTCGCCCTGGGCCGGCTGCGCGCCGGCGACGAGGGCCAGGTACGACGTCCCGAGGAACATGACCCCGACCAGGACGGCCATGACGGTCAGCGTCGTGCGGGCGTTGCGCGCCTCGGGCGGCCGGAACGCCGGGACGCCGTTCGAGACGGCCTCGACGCCGGTGATCGCGCTGCACCCGTCGGCGAACGCGCGCATCAGCAGCAGGGCGCCCAGCGCCTCGGCCGGCACCACGAGCGGCGTGACGCCGGTGACCTGGGGCGGGCCGCCGAGCGAGCGTCTGGACGATGCCGATCGCCGATGAGCGCGAGCATCGAGACGACGAACACGTAGGTCGGGATGGCGAAGATCGTGCCGCTCTCGCGGACGCCGCGCAGGTTGATGAGCATCACGACCACGATCCCGACGCGCGGCCAGTCTCGACACGCAGGCCGTCGAGCGACCCGGGAAGGCCGACGTGATCGCCGCGATCCCGGCGGCGACGCTGACCGAGACCGTCAGCACGTAGTCGGTGAGGAGCGCCGCGGCGGCGACCAGGCCCGCCCCGACCCCCAGGTTCTCGCGCGCGACGATGTAGCTGCCGCCGCCGTTGGGGTAGGCGCGGATGGTCTGCCGGTACGAGACGACGATGATCGCCGAGCACGGCCACGATGAGCACCGAGATCGGCAGCGACGAGCCCGAAGGTCGCCGACCCGGCGGCGAGCAGGGTGAACAGGATCGCCTCGGTCGCGTAGGCGACCGACGAGAGGTTGTCGCTCGAGAAGACGGCCAGGGCCTTGACCTTGGTCAGGCGCTCGGCGGCTTCCTCGGCATTGGCGAGCGGGCGACCGAAGGCCGTCCGGCGGAGCCGTGCGAGGGCCCGGTCGAGGCCGCCGGTCGGGTCGATCGCGGCGGGCCTGGCGACGACGACACCGGGCGCGCCGGTCCGGAAATAGCGCGACCGCGGCCGGTCGACGCGCACGCGCCGATCCGCCGGCCGTCGGCCGGTTCTTGGGGATGGCCATCCGTCGGTCAGTCGTCGGGCCGAAGATCAGGGCGGCGGCGCCAGTCGGTGCGGTCGATCCGGAAGGCGACGGCCGGCGGCCTGGGCGTGCGCGAGAGCCGTCGGGGCGACGATCTCGGGCCCGCCGCAGCCCGACCAGGCGAGACACGCCGGCGGCGCCGCCCGCCACGAGCGCGATCGCGGCGTCGACCTCGGCGAGGTCGGCATCGATCAGGTCGGCCGGCCGGCGCGCGATGGTGACGGGATCGGTGAGGTCCATGCCTCCACCGTAGGCCGAGGCCCAAGAGGGAACGGCCAGCCGACCGGGCCTCGGCCCTCAACGATCGCTCAACGTTCCCCGTCGGACGCCGATCCTCGACCGATTCGCCGATCCGATAGCCGACGCCGGGTTCCGCCGTGATCGAGCTGCCCGGCCACGCCAGACGGGTCGGCCGCGGCGAGCTTGCGGCGAAGCCGGCTGACGTAGACGTGCAGGTAGTGCGCCTTCGTCGGCGTAGGCCGTGCCCCAGACCGCGCGGAGCAGGCGTCCCTTGGTGAGGAGCCGGCCGGGCTGGCCGGCCATCACCTTGAGCAACTCGTACTCGCGCGGCGTCAGGTCGACTCGCGTACCGTCGACCGTGACGCGCCGCGCGGCGATGTCGATGACGATCGGGCCCAGGGTCAACGACGCCATCCGAGGCCGCCGCCGGGCCCGCCTGCCCGACGCAGCAACGCGCCCACGCGGGCCCGCAGCTCGTCCATGCCGAACGGCTTCGTGACGTAGTCGTCAGCGCCGGCCTCGAGGGTGGCGACCTTGTCGCGCTCGTCGGAGCGAGCGGACAGGATCAGGATCG
The DNA here is from genome assembly GCA_963704775.1 of uncultured Chloroflexia bacterium. Taxonomy (GTDB): domain Bacteria; phylum Chloroflexota; class Limnocylindria; order Limnocylindrales; family CSP1-4; genus SPCO01. The sequence continues at coordinate 112,902 of CAVPHR010000006.1, forward strand.
GCGTCGTCGCGTCGTGGCGGATGCGGCGGACGACCGCCGCGCCGTCGAGGTCCGGCAGGCCGAGGTCCAGCAGGACGATGTCCGGGCGCTCGGCGTCCCAGCGTCGCAATGCCTCCGCCGCATCGCCGGCGTCGTCGACGCGATAGCCGTGCGCCTCCAGGTTGCGGGCGACCGCGGCGCGGGTCGCCTGCGTCGTCCTCGACGAGGAGGACATGGGCGCCGACGGTCATCGGTCCGACCCGTCGCCGGGGACGTGCGGCGACGGCCAGTGTCACGATGACGGCCAGGCCGCCGAGCTCGCTGCGAGGTGGCGGCGACGGTGCCGCCCATCGCCTCGACCAGGCCGCGCACGACGCTGAGACCGATGCCGAGGCCCTGTCGTGCGCCGGAGCCGCTGCCCGGGACACGGTAGAAGCGGTCGAACAGGTGCGCCAGGGCCTCGCGCGGGACGCCCGGCCCCCCGTCCTCCACGTCGAGGTGGACCCGCCCGTCGGCGGTCGATCGCGGCCGAGATCCGCACGGGCGCCGGCGACGCCGCGTGCACGAGCGCGTTGTCGAGCAGGTTCGTCAGGACGACGTCGAGAGGACGGCGTCGACGAGCACGGCGGGCAGCCCTCCGGAAGCGGAGACCTCGACCGTGCGCGTCGGGCGCGGCCGTAGCGCGTCCGAGCGACGACGGCCTCGACCAGGTCCGGCAGGTCGTGCGGCTCGAGGTCCGGGCGGAGCGCGCCTGCCTCGATCCTGCTCGAGGTCCAGCACGGCCGCGGACGAGATGGTCGAGGCGGGCGGCCTCCTCATCGATCACCCGCGCGGCGGCCCTCGTCGACCCTCGGTCCACGGGGACGGCCGGGTCGGTCAGACCGCCGGCAGTCGCCCGGATGCTGGCGAGAGGTGTGCGCAGGTCGTGCGACACCGAGTCGATCAACGCGGTCTTGAGCGCGTCGCCCTGGCGGGCGATCTCGACGTCGGTCGCCTCCCGGCGAGCTGATCGCGTCGCAACGAGAGCGCGATCTGGTCCGCGGCGAGGGCCAGGATCCTCGTCTCGGCGCGTGTCGGCAACCCGCTCGAGCGGTCGCGAATCGCGCCGATGCTGCCGAGGACGCCGATCGACTCGGCCGATCCGTCGCCCGACGATGTCTCGATCCGGACCTTGAGGACCTGGAGGCCACTGCCCAATGGCTCCTTCCCGCGGCCGGCCTCGTGCGTGCGAACCCATCGCGCGGGTTCGTCACCGGGCGTCCGGACGAGCGTGCTGAGCACCGCGCTGGCCGGGATCGGCACGGCGGGGTCCGTGTCGGCCACGATCGCCTGACGTCCGTGATCGCCGACCGCGATCCACACCCGTCGAAGGCCGGCATCGGCCGCCAGGCGGCGTGCGAGCTCGGGCGCGGCCTGGTCGGCCGAATCGGCGGTCGCGAGCAGGCGGCTCATCGCGAACAGGCTCGACGCCTCCCTCGCCCGCGCGTCGGACTCCTCGGCTCGCCCGTGCTGGATCGCGACCAGCCGCCCGATCGCGATGGCGACGAACAGGAAGAGCAGCAGGTCGAGCCACTCGCGGGGGTCGCTGACCACGAGCGAGAAGCGCGGCTGGGTCAGCAGGAGGTCGTAGGCCAGGAACGAGACGAGCGCCGTCGCGATGGCCGCCCAGGTGCCGAACTGCGATCCGACGGCGACGACCGCGAGGAGGTAGACGGGCGACGCATCCTCGATGCCGATGTCGCCCGATTCGAGCGCGATCGCGAGGGCCGTGGCGAGCAGCAGCGTGACGGCGGCCAGGATCGCGGCCGCGGCCGCGCGTCGCGGGCTCGGGCGGGACGGGAACGCGGCCGCCGCCCAGCCGCGGATCGTGAGGCCCAGATCGTCGGGCCGGGGCGGGATCGACACCGGTGAACGCACGCCCAGATGGTAGGCCCGTGTCGACCATATCGAGGCCCCTCGCGGTGCGTGGTACTGGCGGCTACCCCAAAGTACGGCTTGGCGGTGGTGGTACCTCACTCATACGCTCTGCCTCGCAGCGGGCCGCACCCTACCCCTGGCTACCCCAGGGGCCCGGACCGCCGACAAATGCGCAGAACGAGGCAACGACCACATGGCATCGATGGCCGTCAACGAACTTGGACCGATGCTCACCGCGACCGAAGTCGCCGAGATGCTTCACCTCCACGTGAACACCGTGAAGCGCCTGGGCGACCGGGGTGAGCTGCCGTTCTATCGCGTCTGCAAGCGCGGGGACCGCCGGTTCCGGCTCGACGACGTTATGAAGTTCCTCTCGCAGAACCGCTGACCGTCCCTGGTCGGACCCCGGTCCGACGGGATCGTCGTTCCTCTGCGCGTGTTCGAGCGCCCGGCCCACGAGGGCACGGGCGCTCCTTGCTGTCCCGGTCTGGAGCTGAGACGGGCCCAGACCCGAGCCCTATCAGTAAGGGCTTGACCCTCACGTAACGTCAGGGTCTAGACTCCCGATCGAGATGGACGGCAACGGGCGCACCTACACGGTCGGAGAACTCGCCGACCTTGCGCAGGTCAGCGTCCGGACGCTCCACCACTACGACGCGATCGGGCTCCTGAGCCCGTCGGAACGGACCGCGTCGGGCTACCGGCTCTATCGCCACGAGGAACTCGAGGACCTGCAGCAGATCCTGCTGTTCCGGGAGCTCGACTTCCCGCTCGATGCGATCGGGCGCCTGATGCTCGACCCGAACTTCGACCGGCGGGCCGCGCTGGTCGCCCAACGCGAACAGCTGGCGGGTCGGACCCGTCGCATGGAGGCGATCCTCGCCGCCATCGACAGGGCCTTGGACGCGCTCTCGAAAGGAACGACGATGAACGACGCCGACATGTTCGAGGTCTTCGGCGACTTCGACCCCAAGGCCTACGAGATCGAGGTCAAGGAGCGCTGGGGCGACACGGACGCCTACGCCGAGTCGGCGCGCCGGACCGCTAGCTACACCAAGGACGATTGGAAGGCGATCAAGGCCGAGAGCGAGGCCATCGGGACGGGCCTCGGCGCGGCGCTGGCCGCCGGCACAGCCCCGGGCGACCCCGAGGTCCAGGCGCTCGTCGAGCGTCACCGGCTGCAGATCGACACGCGGTTCTACCCGTGCTCGAAGGAGATGCACGCAACGCTCGGCGATATGTACGTCGCCGACCCGCGGTTCGAGGCGACCTACGAGCGGATCCAGCCCGGCCTCGCCCGGTTCGTCCGCGATGCGATCCGGATCAACGCGGGGATGCCGCCGGCCGCCGACTGAGGGGCCGGGTCAGTCCAGCCCGGACAGAGTCTCCCCGAAGATCTCGACGGCCTCGGCGATCTCGGCGCCGGTGACGTCGAGCGGCGGGATCCAGCGGACGACCTCGTGCTGTCGGCCGCACGTCAGCACCAGCAGTCCGGCGTCCGCGCAGGCCGCGATCAGTCGATCGGGCAGCGCGGTGTCGGGCTCGCGGGTGCGCTTGTCGCGGACGAATTCGACGCCGACCATCAGGCCCGGCCCGCGGACGTCGCCGATGCGCTCGTCCTCGGCTGCCACGGCCGCGAGCCCGGCAACGAGCTCCGCGCCGCGCGCGACGACGTTCTCCACCAGCCGCTCCTCGCGGATCGTCTCGAGGACGGCGATGCCCGCCGCGCAGGCCACCGGGTTGCCGCCGTAGGTGGACCCGTGCGCGCCGCGGCCCCAGCGCTCCTGGAGGTCGCGCGACGACACGATCGCCGAGAGCGGCAGGCCGTTGGCGATCGCCTTGGCCAGGACCACGACGTCAGGCACGATCCCTGCGTGCTCGAATGCCCACATCTTCCCGGTACGCCCGAAGCCCGACTGGACCTCGTCGGCGATTAGCAGGATCCCGTGCTCGTCGCAGATGGATCGGAGCCCCTGCAGGAAGGCCGCCGGCGCGGGCATGTAGCCCCCTTCGCCGAGCACGGGCTCGATGAGGATCGAAGCGACGGTCGACGGCGCCACGACCGTCTCCATCAGCGAGCGGAGGATGTCGAGGCAGGCCTCCGACGCGCGTGCCTCGTCCCCGTCGAAGTCGTCGTAGACGGCCGGGTACGGCGCGAAGTAGACGCCCGGGACGAACGGCTCGTAGCCCGTCCGGTAGTTGAGGTTCGTGGTCGTCACGCTCATCGCCCCGAACGTCCGCCCGTGGAAGCCGCCGCGGAACGCGATGATCCCGGGCCGTCCCGTCACCCGACGGGCGAGCTTCAGGGCCCCGTCGATCACCTCCGACCCGGAGTTCAGGAACATGACGGAGTCGAGCGGCGCGGGGAAGGTCGCCGCGAGGTCCGTCGCGAGGCGCGAGATGGGCTCCGTGTAGCCGATCGCGTTGATGGGGCCGCTGAGCTTGTCCACCTGGGCGTGGACCGCGGCCGTGACCCGTGGGTGGGCGTGCCCCAGGGCCGTCACGGCGATGCCGTTCGCGAAGTCCAAGTAGGCCTTGCCGTCGGTGTCGAACAGGCGGTGGCCGACGCCGTGGCTCCACTCGCGTTCGTAGTAGCGGCCGACGACGGGGGTCAGGTTCGGGGCGGTGTCCATCGCCCGAGTGTATCGACGGGAACCGGGCAGCGTCGGCCTGTGCGGCCGCGTAGCATGCCGCGATGGTGGACTTCACGCTGACCGAGGAGAACAAGCTCGTCCGCGACAGCGTCCGGGCGTTCGCCGAGGCCGAGATCCTGCCCCACATCCGCGAGTGGGACGAGAAGGGCGAGGTCCATCGCGAGATCTTCGTGCGGATGGCCCAGCTCGGGTTCCTCGGCGCCCCGATCCCCGAGGCGTACGGCGGCGCCGGCATGGACTACATCAGCTTCGCGCTCCTGTGCGAGGAGCTGGAGCGTGCCGACACGGCGTTCCGGGTCGTCCAGAGCGTGCACGTCGGGCTCAACTCGCTCGCGCTCCTGCAGTGGGGGACCGAGGAGCAGCGCCAGCGCTGGCTCGTCCCGCAGGCGAAGGGCGAGAAGCTCGCCACGTTCGGGTTGACCGAGCCCGGCGTCGGCACCGATGCCGCGAACCTGCAGACGACCGCCCGCCGCGATGGCGACGCCTACCGGCTCAACGGTCAGAAGATCTGGATCAGCCTCGCGGACATCGCCGACCACTTCCTGGTCTTCGCCTCCGTCGACCGTGCGAAGAAGCACAAGGGCGTGACGGCCTTCATGCTCGAGCGCGGCATGGCCGGCCTCACGACCGGCACGCTGCACGGCAAGCTCGGCATCAGGGCCGGGAACACCGGTCTGATCAACCTCGACGACGTGCCCGTCCCGGCCGAGAACCGGATCGGCGAGGAGGGCGAGGGCTTCCTCGTCGCGATGAGCGCCATCGACCAGGGCCGCTACACGGTCGCGGCGGGCGCGGTCGGCCTTGCCGAGGCATGTCTCGACGCGAGCGTGCGCTACGCCCACGAGCGCCACACGTTCGGCCAGGAGATCGGCGAGCACCAGCTGGTCAAGCAGCTCATCGCCAAGATGGCCGCCGGCACCGAGATGGGCCGCCTGCTCGTGTGGCGGGCGGGCTGGCTCAAGAACCAGGGCCTGCGCAACACGCGCGAGACGAGCCTGGCCAAGTGGCACGCCACCGAGCACGCCGTCCAGAGCGCGCTCGATGCCATCCAGGTCCACGGCGCCAACGGCTACTCGAACGAGTTCCCCGTCGAGCGCTACCTGCGCAACTCGAAGGCGGCCGTCATCTACGAGGGCACGAGCCAGCTCCATACCCTCATCCAGGCCGACTACGCGCTCGGCTATCGCGAAGATCGGCCCCTGCGATGCGAACCCTGGCCGGCGCAGGGCTGGGAGCGGCCGGGCGGCTGAGGGCCCGGCGCGCGGTCAGGCGCTCGAGGCGGGACTGGCCACGATCGGGCTCACCTCCGGCGCGGTCGCCCGCTTCGGGGACGACATCCGGCTCCGGGTCGTCACGATGAGCGCCACGGCGAAGACGATGATCGCGCCCGCGAGCAGCGTCCGTGGCTCGATGGGCTCCTGCAGCACGAGGGCGCCGAGGGCGACCGCGACGACCGGATTGACGTACGCGTAGGTCGCGATCAGCGGCAACGGCGCGACGCGTAGCAGCCAGCCGTACGTCGTGAACGCCAGCAGGCTGCCGATGACGGTCAGGTAGACGAGCGCCGTCAGCGACTCGGCCGAGACGGCCGCGGGATCGAAGACGCCGAACTCGCCCCTCACGGTGGCCATGACCGTCAGGACGGCGGCACCGGCCAGCATCTGGGCACTCGTCGCAAGAAGCGGCCTGCGCGGCAGGGTCGCGCGATGCGACGCGAACAGCGAGCCGAGCGTCCAGAAGATCGGGGAGAGGAGGACCGCGGCCAGGCCGAGCGGATCGAGGGAGCCGCTGCCACCGAAGGCCGAGGGTCCGACCAGGATCGCGACGCCGACGAAGCCGACCGCGATGCCGACGATGGCGAGCCGCGGCAGCCCCTCGCCGAGGAACAGCCGCCCGAAGATCGCGACCCAGACCGGCATGAGCGCGATGAGCAACGCGGTGATGCCGGACGGGATCGTCAGCTCCCCGAACGCGACCATGCCCATGCCGCCGCCGAGCAGCAAGCCGCCCACGATGAACGAGTCGCGCCATTCACGGCGGGTCGGTGCGACGAAGTCACCGCGATCGCGAGCGAGCGACCAGAGGAGCAGGACGGCCCCGGCGATGCCGAAGCGGATCGCCGCCATGAGGAAGGGCGGGATCGTCTCGACGGCCACGGCGATGCCGAGGTACGTCGAGCCCCAGACGACGTAGAGGACCAGCATGCCGGCCCACAGCGAGGCGCCGCGACGCGAGGCAGCGGCGGCCGGCTTGGTTGGCATAGGCGGGTGGTCCAAGGTGTCGGCAGTCTACGTCGCGCGGGTTGGCCTAGTCCAGTAGGACAAATGCCGGTGCGGGCCGGGCCCAGCTCAGGCGGCGACCGCCGCGCCGCCGCTCACCGGCCGGCAGACCTTGCACGGTCGGTATCCGGCGGCGGCCGCGTCCTCGAGCGACCGGAACGGCCGGCGGTTGCGCTCGAGCATGTGGCGACCGGTGCGGCACGTCGGCCAGCACACGATGTGGGTCGAGGCGCAGCCGATCAGCCGCTCGCCGCGGCGAGCGGCGCCTTCCATCTCGTCGGGGTCGAGGCCCTCGGAGGCGAGGATCGCGCGCTTGTTCTCCGGTCCGCCCAGCGAGTACTGGCCGAGGTGGCCGTCGGTGCGGACGACCCGATGGCACGGCACGATGAGCGGGACCGGGTTGTGGCCGAGCGCCGTTCCGACCGCGCGGACCGCCTTCGGTCGACCGATCTCGGCGGCGACCCAGCCGTACGGTCGGACTTCGCCGCGCGGGATGTCGAGCGCCTTCCGCCACACATCGCGCTCGAACTCGCTGTGGCCACGCAGGTCGAGGTCGATGCGCACGCGGCGATCGCCACCGAGCCGCCGCTCGATCGCTCTCGCAAGGTCGGCGGGGAGTTCATCGGTCGGGAAGACCGGCCGCCCGGTCCGGGCAGCGTGGCTCGCGGCGAACTCCTCGGACTCCACGCCGCTGACGCCCAGGCCGTTCCACGCGACGTGGAGCGGGCCGATCACGGTGTCGATGCGGGCCATCCGGTCGGCGAGGCCGATCTCGACGAGGACGTTGGGGGCGAGGCGGGTCGGGGCGGTCGTGGCGAGGTCGGCCATCGCGGTCTCCAGGGTCAGGTCATCGGTGGTCATGCGGTCATCTCCTCGCGCTCGAGTCGGTTCGCCGTCTCGAAGGCGGTGCGCAACATCGCCAGGCCGCGGTGGACCTGGGCCTTGACGGTGCCCTCGGGTCGTCCGAGGGCGAGGGCGAGATCGGGATAGGACAGGCCGTCGACGTGTCGCAGGACGACGGCGGCCCGGTAGGCGGGCGGCAGGGTCGCAAGGAGGCCGGCCCAGTGGTCCCGGGCGGCTCGCCGTTCCGCGACCGCCGTCGGTGATGTCGACGGGTCCGTCGCGGCCGGCTCCGGCAGCGTCACCCGCTCGGGATCGGCGTCGAGCGAGAGCGGCGCCCGGCCGGCGGTCGCGCGTCGCGCGAGTCGCGTTCGACACAGGTTCAGCACGATCGTGGCCAGCCACGGCCGCAGGCGCAGCTCCAGGATCCGCGTGGCGTCGTAGCCGGAAAGGGCCCGATAGGCGCGCACGAAGGCGTCCTGGGCGGCCTCCTCGGCTGCGCCTGGGTCGCTCAGCATCCGCAGCGCGATCGAGTAGCAACGGTCCTGGTGCGCCAGCACGAGCCTCTCGAACGTCCCGTCGAGATCGTGCGCGAGCCCAGCGATGAGCGCGTCGTCGGTGTCCATCGCCCTCCAGAACCGGCACGAGGCACGGAGCGTTGCATCCGACCATCGCCCGTGTGGATAAGGTACCCGGCCCGACCGTGCCCGACAGATTGAGGCGAGCCGATCCTCCGGCATAGGCAGCCGGCCCGATGGCGGGGCCGTTCGCCAGATCGAGCATGGCGACAGCACCACGGACCGTCACTCGGATGTCCCGAGCGCCGATCCTGGTCCAGACAAGGAGGTCGGACGATGTCCGCCAGCACCACGCAGCCCATGGCCGGGCATGCCAACCAGAGCGCGCCGCTCGGCGCGATCGCCATCCTCGTCGGCGCGCTCGCGCTCGGCGCGGTCGGCATCGCTCTCGGCACGACCTACAAGGCGGCGCCCGCCGCCGGCGCCATCAGCCCGCAGGCCGCGCTCGAAGCGCAGCGAAAGGGCGAGATCGGCGGGAGCGCCACGATGGACTACGCGCTCCGGATCCAGCGCCGCGGCGAGATCGGTGGATCCGCTGTGGCAGCCCCCACGGTCGCCAAGAGTGGCGTCCCGAGCGGCGTCTCGGGTCCCCGGACGCGGTCGCACAGGGGTCACCCCGCACCGCTCGTCGCGCTTCCCGTCGACGCCCCGTCGCGAACGCAGTACACCCGCCGCTAGTCCGGGCACCGTGCCCGAACCAGACACCGCCCGACACCGTTCGGGCGGTGTCTTTTCATGCCCCGTGCGTGCGACAATCGCTCCGCCGATGCAGCTCGATGAACGCTTCGACGACCTCGTCGCCAGCCTGGCCGGGTTCCACAACACCTGGCTGGTGTATCTGGGTGTCGAGCTGGGCATCTTCACGCACCTCCGCGCCGCCGGGGCAGCCGGCCTGACCACGGTCGAACTCGCCGAGGCCACGGGCTGTCGGCCGGAGGCGATCGAAGTTTGGGCGTGGGCGGCCGACGCCCACGAGCTCGCCACGCTCGAGGGTGACCGGCTGACGGTCGACGAGAACACCGCGATCGTGCTCCTCGACGAGCAGCGCCCCGAATTCCTTGGCGGCCAATTCGTGCACTCGGTGACGGCGTCGCTCGACTGGGGCGGGATGCTCGACTTCTTCCGGACCGGGCGCCCGATCACCGATCGGCCCGATCGCTATCGCGTGTCGATCGAGCGCCTCACCGTCCAGGACATCGCCGTGTTCTTCCAGGAGGTCCTCGCCCAGCTGCCGCAGCTCGTCGCCGACCTCGCGAGTGGCGGCCACGTGGTCGACATCCACTGCGGCGGCGGCCGCTGGCTCATCGCGATGGCCCGCCGGTTCCCGGCGCTGCAACTCGTCGGGGTCGAGTTCGAGCCCGACTCGGTCATGCGCGCGCGGGCGAACGTCGAGGCAGCCGGACTGTCCGACCGGATCGTGATCCGCCAGGCCGATGTCAGCCGACCCGGTCCGGCCGGCGAGTACGACCTGGCCTACTTCCAGTACGCGATCCACCAGCTGACAGACCCGGTCGCCGCGCTGCGGGCGGCGTGGGGGTCGCTCCGACCCGGTGGCCGGATCGTCGTCCTCGACTGGCCCCTGCCGTCAACGACGGAGGAGTTCCGGACGCGCCACGGCGAGCTGATCACGGGCGTCCAGATCGACGAGCTCTACCAGGGCACGGCGCTCCCGACGCGCGAGAAGCTGCGCGAATGGTTCGCGGCCGCGGAGCTCCCAGAGCCGCTGCTCATCGACCTGCCGTCTGGCGCCTCGGTGCTGCAGGTCGAACGCCCGAGCTAGACCGGCCGTCCCTACTCGGTGACGGTGATCGTGCCCTTCATCTGGGCGTGGATCGCGCAGTGGAACGGGTAGCTGCCGGCGACGCTGAACGTGAGGCCGTCCGCCGCTCCCGCGGCGATGTTCGGGGTGGTGCAGGTGCCGTCGTCCAGGGTGGCCGTGTGCGGCGCCGCGCCCGTGTTGGTGAAGGCGATGACCTGGCCGACCTTCGCGGTGATCGCAGTCGGATCGAAGGCGAAGTCCTTCACGTTCACGGCCACGTCACCCGGATCGGTCGTCTCCTCGCAGGCGGCAGCCGCGGCCGGCGCGGACGCGGGTGGAGCGGCGCTCGCCGCGGTGCTCGGGGCCGTTGACGCACTGCTGCCTCCGCAGGCGGCCAGGGCGAGCGTCATGAACGCGGACAGGGCGAGGGTGAGGATGGCGCGGGACATGGGCGACTCCTTCGCGGCAGGCGATGTCGACTCAACGGTACGTCGTTCAGCGATACGTCGTCGCCATCGCGACGGTTTCGCCGCCGGTATGGTTGGGGCATGGGCATCCACCACGCGTCCGGCGAGCGCATGAACGGCCTCGTGGACCCGGACACCATGCGCCGGCTGCTCGTGCACGAGGCTCGCGTCCACGCCATGCCGAATCGCGAACTGCGTGACCTCGGCGACGCGATCCTCCTGTACGACCCGGCCGAGCCGGAGCCGTTCTGGAACCGGGTCGAGGCCATCCGGTGGCCGGCCGACGCCGACGCCTTCGATCGACGGCTGACCGAGGTCCTGGTCCTGTTCACCTCGATCGGCCGCCAGCCCCACATCTGGCCGTCGCCGATCCACGACGTGCCGGGCGACCTCGTCGAACGCCTGGTCGCGAACGGCTTTCATGATGTCGGGGCCGGCTGCATGATGGCCATGACGGACCCCGAGCCCTCCCGCCGTGGCGCTGCTCGCGCGATGGGGCCCCAGGTCACCCTCGAGCGGCTGGGGCACGGTGCAGGTGGCGGGTCGACGACGACGCTCGCCGACCTTGTCTCGGTGCTCTGCGATGCGTTCCACGTCGAGGAGGCCCGCCGGCCGGGGGTCGCGGCCGAGACGGCCGCCTCGCTGGCGAACGCCTCGTTCACCCATTACCTGGCCCGGATCGACGGCGAGCCGGCCGCTGTCGCACGGCGGGCGACGTTCGATGGCGTGAGCTATCTCTCCTCGATCGGGACGGCCGCCTGGGCTCGCGGGCGCGGGCTGGGCGAGATGGTCACGATGGCCGCGGCCGCCGACGCCGTGGCGGCCGACAGCGAGTGGGTCCATCTCGGCGTCTTCGCCGACAACGAGGTCGCCATCCGGCTGTACCACCGGGCCGGCTTCGAGATGCTCGGCGCGCCGGCTCCGGACCTGCTCCTGCTCGGCTAGGCGAGCATGCGACCGACCCTGGCCGATCTCGCGGACGCCGTGTCCGAGGCCCGCGACCGCCTGGCGACGGCGTTGCCGGACGCGGGACAGGCAGCCCGCCCGGTCGCTGTCGGCTGGGTGACGGTCGAGACGGAGCGAGCCGAGCGGGAGCTCGCCGAGGCGTTCGGCACGGGGCTCGGCGTGTTCGGCGATGCGCCCGACGACCACATCCTCGGCGCCAGATGCCGGATCGCGGCCGGGGGACCAGCCGGGATCGTCGCGATCCTGGAACCGGCAACCGAAGGCCGCCTCGCGGAGGCTCTCGCACGACTGGGCGAGGGTCCGGCCGTGGTCTGGTTCGCGCACGGGGTCGTCCCGACCCTGGGCACGTCGGCCCCGTCCGCCGGCCCGTTCGGCCCGGAGCGGCTGGTCGATCGCGGCGTCCGCGACGGCCGACACGTGCTCCTGCTCGAGGGCGAGCCGGGTACCATCGGCACATGACCGACCAGTCGACCGATCGCTCGGCCGTGACGCTTCGCCCGGCCACGCCAGCCGACGCCGACGCGATCGCGTCGCTGTTCACCGACGAGGGCTATCCGGCCGGGCCCACCGACATCGTCGCGCGCCTCGAACGCTTCGGCTCGGCGCACTCGCGCGTCGTCGTCGCCGAGCACGACGGGGCGATGCTGGGCTTCATCGCCGTCCACGCGCTGCCCCGATTCGAGCACGACGACCGGATCCTGCGGATCCTCGCCCTGGTCGTGGACGCGGGGGCCCGGGAACGCGGGGTCGGGCGGACCCTGATGGCCGAGGCGGAGCGGATCGGTGCCGAGCTCGGCGTGGCCTTCGTCGAGATCACCGCCGGGCACCACCGACCCGAGGCGCGCCACCTCTACGAATCGCTGGGCTACGACGCGACGGTCGCCGCCTACCTGCGCAAGAAGCTCTGAGAGAGACCGCCGTCCAGCGCGCCTTCCCGAGGCTGCGACTTCGAGATCGCGCCGGCGTCCTGCTGGACCTGCCCTGGGAGCAACCGCTCGCCGACTGGTCGCCCGAGACGTTCGAGTTCCGCGAGCTGCCCGTCGGGCCGTCGCGCCACCTCGTCCGGTTCCTGGTCGCCGACGAGCGCACGTACGCCCTCAAGGAGGAACCCCTCGACGTCGGTCGCACCGAGTTCGACGTCCTGCGCCACCTCGAGGCGCTCGGGCTGCCCGCGGTCCTCGCGGTGGGCATCGCCGAATCACCGGAGCGCGAGTCGGCCATCCTGATGACCGAGTACCTCGCGTTCTCGATCCAGTACCGACGGTTGATGTCACGGTTCCCGCTCGGCCCCGGGCCGTATCGGGACCGGCTGCTCGACGCGATGGCGTGGCTCCTCGTCGACCTCCATCGGGCGGGCGTGTTCTGGGGCGACTGTTCGCTCGCGAACACCCTGTTCCGCCGCGACGGGGACAAGATCCAGGCCTTCCTCGTCGATGCCGAGACCAGCGAGATCCACCCGAGCCTGTCCGACGGCCAGCGTCGCTACGACCTCGACATCCTCGTGGAGAACGTCGCATTCGGGCTAGCCGACCTCGGCGTGCTGCAAGGTCGCGAGGACGCCTTCGACGATGCGGTCGAGGCCGCCGAGACGGTCCGCTCACGGTACGAATCGGTCTGGGACGAGCTCCATCTCGTGCCCGAGCTCTCCCCGGACGATCGGCACGCCGTCCGGGCCCGCATCCGGCGGCTCAACGACCTCGGATTCGCGGTCGACGAGATCGAGCTCGAGCCGTCCGGTCCGGATGGCGGCTCCGTCCGCCTGCGGGTCGCGGTCACCAACCGCCGGTTCCACGCGCGGGAGCTGGAGCGGCTGACGGGCATCCGCGCGCTCGAGGGCCAGGCCCGGCTGCTCCTCAACGACCTGCGCGAGTACCGGGCCTGGCTCGAGCACCACGGGAAGAAGTTCGTCGGCGAGGACGAGGCGGCCGCGCTCTGGCTCGTCGACGTGCTCCAGCCCAGCCTGGCGGTGCTCGTGCCCGCCATCGGGGAAGGCCGCGACCCGATCCAGGCGTACTGCGACGTTCTCGAACAGAAGTGGATCCTCTCGGAGCTGGCCGGGCGCGACGTCGGGCTCGAGGCGGCGATGGAGGCCTACCTGAAGCTCGGGGCGCCGGCCCCGGAGGACGACCGGACGCCTGGGACCTCGCTTGCGCTCGACATCGACTGGTCGACGTCCCTCGACGGGGCGGACCCCGAGGTCGTCGCCGAGTCCTGATCCCTCGCGACGGCCCCAGCGCAGGCAACGGACCTCTGGCACCATCAGCCGATGCAGACGATCGCCATCGGCGCCGACCCGGTCATCCGGGTGCGCGGTCTGGTCAAGCGCTACGGCGACCTGGTCGCGGTCGACGGCATCGACTTCGAGGTCGCGCGTGGCGAGATCTTCGGCCTCCTCGGGCCGAACGGTGCCGGCAAGACCACGACCGTCGAGATCCTGGAGGGGCTTCGCTCGCCGGACGCGGGCGAGACGACGGTGCTCGGACTCGACGTCGCCAAGGATGCGACCGCGCTCAAGCCGCGCATCGGCGTCAGCCTCCAGACCGCGGCGCTGTACCCGAAGCTCACGGTCATCGAACTCATCGACCTGTTCCGGAGCTTCTACAAGACATCGCGTCCCACGGCCGAGCTGATCGACGCGCTCGAGCTCGGGGAGCGCAAGCACGCCCGGACCAGCGAGTTGTCGGGCGGCCAGCGGCAACGCCTCGCGGTCGCCCTGGCCCTGGTCAACGACCCCGAGCTGGTCTTCCTCGACGAGCCGACGACCGGCCTGGACCCGGCCGCTCGACGGGCACTGTGGGACCTGGTCCTCGATCTCAAGCGCAAGGGCCGGACCGTGCTCCTGACGACGCACTACATGGAGGAGGCGGAGCTTCTGTGCGACCGGCTCGCGATCATGGACCACGGCCACATCCTCGAGATGGGGACCGTGCAGGAGCTCGTCTCGAAGCGGTTCCAGGAGCGGGCCGTCCAGTTCGACTCGCTGGAAGCCGTCGCCGACAGCGATCTGGCGGCGATGCCGGCGGTGACGAGCGTCAAGCACGATGCCGGCGTGTCGCTGCTATACACGCGGGACGTCGCGGCGACCATCGGGGCGCTGCTGGCCCTCACCGAAACGCGCGGGCTCGAACCCCAGAACCTCCTCGTGCGCCGGGCGACCCTCGAGGACGTCTTCCTCGACCTGACCGGACGGGCGCTCCGTGACTGACGGGCGACGCTGACCGATGCAGGCGCTGTTCGCCCTGACCCTGGCCAACATCCGGAGCTACGTCCGCGATCGCGCGGCCCTGTTCTGGACGCTCGCGTTCCCGCTGGTCTTCATCGTCATGTTCGGCCTGATCTTCCAGGGAGGCGGTGGACCCTCGCTGACCCTCGCCTTCGTCGACGACGACGGCGGGGCCGGGTCGGCGGCGCTGCATGAGCTCTTCAAGAGCCAGGACGGCGTCGAGCCTGGTCGACACGACCCAGGCCGACGCGATCGATCAGATGAAGCTCGGCAAGGTCGACGCGATCATCGTCGTGCCGAAGGGCTACACAGCCGGCCTTGTCGCGAGCGCGACGGGGCCCGCGACGCCCTCCCAGATCGCGGTCTACACGGACCCGACGCGTCAGCAGCTTGCGGGTTCGGTCTACCAGGTGGTCGGGGGCGTGCTCGGCGTCGTCAACCTCGGCGGCAAGCCTCCGCTCGTGGTCCCGAAGCCGGAGACGGTCCAGACCGAGAATCTCAACTTCATCAGCTACTTCGTGCCGAGCATGCTCGGGCTCTCGGTGATGCAGGTCGGGATCTTCGCCGCCATCCCGCTGGTCGCCGATCGCGAGAAGGGCATCCTCAAGCGTCTGGCCGCCACGCCGCTGCGGCGCTGGCAGCTGGTCGGCTCGAACGTGATGATGCGACTCCTCATCGCGCTCGCCCAGACGATCATCATCGTCGCCGTCGGGACGCTGGCGTTCGGCGTCGAGATCGTCGGCTCGATGATCGTCACGTTCGCATTCGTCGTCCTGGGGGCGGTGACGTTCCTCGCGCTCGGGTACGTGATCGCATCGTTCGCAACCACCGAGGACTCGGCGAACGGGATGACGAGCATGATCCAGTTCCCGATGATGTTCCTGTCCGGGGCGTTCTTCCAGATCGACCAGATGCCCCAGTTCCTGCAGGTCATCGCTCGGGTCATCCCGTTGACCTATCTCGCCGACGCGCTGCGCCAGGTCATGGTCGGGGGCGCCCCGTTCGCCCCGCTGTGGGTGTGCGTCGCCGTGCTTCTTGGCTGGCTGGTCGTGTGCTTCGGGATCGCGTCGGTGAAGTTCCGCTGGCAGTAGGCGCCGCTACCAGCGTTCCTCGTGGACCAGCTCGTCCCGCGACACGCGGCCGCCGGCCTTGAGCGGCCGGGTCAGGTCGGAGGGATCGGCCGGGTAGCCGAACGAGAGCAGGAACTCGCAGTGCTGGTCGGCCGGATAGCCGAGCAGTCGCCGGGCGAGGTCGTGCTCGTAGACGGTCGCGGGCACGCTGCCGATCCCGAGCTCCCAGGCCGCCAGCATCATGTTCTCGGCCGCCTGGCCGAGGTCGAACAGCACCGAGAGCGGCGCGTCGGTCGTGGCCGGGTCCGGGGTCACGAGGGCGATCCCGACGGCCGCTCCCGCGAGATGGCCGGCGTACGGCCCGACGTGTGACAGCTCGCGCAGATGGGCCCGGTCGCGACAGACGATGAACGCCCAGCGCTGCGAGTTCTTCGAGCTGCCGGCACGACGCGCCGCGTCGAGGATCCGCTCGAGATGCGCCGGCTCGAGCGGGCGGTCGGCGAAGGCGCGGATGGCGCGCTTCGCGATGGATCGCGTCCCAGACCGGGTCGTCGTCGTTCATTCGATCACCTGTTCGTCGACGACCGGCACGGGCGCGGGTGCCCGCGTCGCGCCCGGCAGCGCGACCTGGGCCAGGGTCCGGAAGCCGCCGGGCGTGTCCTCGATCGCGCCGAACCGTGGCTCCGCATCGGGGATCCGCTCGGCCGGGGTCGCGGCGGCGAGCTCGCCGGCCGCGTCGGGCTCCATCGGCCCGCCGAACGCGCGGGCCACGAAGCTCGCCACCGCCCGGCGATAGGCCGGGATCTCGTACAGCCAGGAGTGCTGGCCCTCGGGGATCAGCACGGTCTCGACCGGGGCGGCATCGTCCACCCCGCTGGCGTCCGTGACGCGCCCGGCCCGAGCTGCCGCGGCGAGTCGTGCCATGTGGGCGGGCGGCACGACGGTGTCCTGCTCACCGTGCGCCAGCAGCACCGGGCCGTGGTATCGGGCGATCGCATCCGAGGCGCTGACGTCGCGGACCACATGTCCGCGGGGCCGCAGGTAGACGCGCGTGGTCAGCCACGCAAGGGGGTAGGCGATCGGATCGGGGATCGGCAGATGGGCGAGCCGGAAGGTCTGGCGCGTGAGGCGGTACGGGTCCGCCGGCGTCGAGCTCGCGACGAGGACCGCGGTCCGCGGGTCCGCGGCGGCCGCCAGGATGGCCCCGATGCCGCCGAGCGAGTGCCCGACGAGGCCGCCCGCCGTCACCTCCGGACGAGCCAGCAGCGCGTCGAGCGCGGCCAGTGTGTCGAGCCCGAACTCGCCGGCGCTGAGCGGGAGCTCCTCGGGCGCATTCGCCCCGTGGCCCCGGACGTCGAAGGTCAGGCAGTGGTAGCCGACCGCGTGGAGGAACACGGCCATCGGCAGGGTCCGGTCCCTCGCCGACTCCCAGCCATGGACGAGGACCACGCCCGGGCCGGATGCCCCGTCCGCGTGCCGGGATGAACCAGGCGGGAAGGTCGACGCCAGCGGAGCGCACCGTCGTGGTCTCGAAGGGCAGTCCGAGGGCGCCGGGCGTGACGTGTGGCGGGTGCTGTCGCGGATACCCGGCGCGGACCCGGTACGCGAGGGCGAATCGATACGCCAGCCCGGCCGGCACGGCGGCCGCAGCCGCCAACAGACCGGCCCGACGGACTCTCCCCATGTGGGAAGGGGACGGCACGGACCGTGACCCTGTCAAGCGTCGGGGCCGCCGGCACGCCCCGTTACACTGGCTTGATGGCGAAACGCGACCCGCGCGAAGTCCTCGGCGTCGACGCCGGGGCCTCGGCGACGCAGATCAAGGCGGCCTGGCGGCGGCTGGCCCGGGCGCACCATCCCGACCTGACGGGCGACGACCCGGCGGCCTCGCGGGTCGCCACACGCCAGATGGCCGAGATCAACGACGCCTATGCCGCGCTGACCCGAACGGACGGGTCCGGCCGAGGTCGGGGCGCGGCCGACGACGAGGCGCCGTTCGACGCCACCGCTCCCCGGCGAGGCGGGCCGCCGCGGCCCAAGCCCTCACCGCCGGTGACGGGGCGGGTGGACATGAGTGCCACCTACCGGCCGCGCAACCAGGTCGCGGGGAACCCATCGCGTCGCGTGCCGCTGGCCGGACAGCCGCCGCTGCGGGGCAGCCAGGTCGATCGCGAGCCGCCGCGGGCCTCGACCCCGACCGGGCCGCCGGTCAAGGGCCGCATCCGCCACTTCCGCCGTCCGACCCCGCCATCGCTGGACCGCGCGTCGAACCACATGGTCGAATTCGGCAAGTTCCACGGCCACACGCTGGGCCAGATCGCCGCCTTCGAGCCGTCCTACATCGACTGGCTCGCGGGCACGGTCACGCGCGACCCCGATCTCGTCGCCGCCGCCCGGGTCATCCGTGGCGACCTCGACCGACGCGGCGTCCTGCGCCGCACGCGCCCGACACCGGAGCGCCCCGGCCGCTCGGCCTGACCCTGCGCCGGACGCGAAAACGCCCTCCGATACCGGAGGGCGTTCTGTTCGCTGAATGAAGAGAAGCGATGACTGCTGCCGTCCCGACGGTCCACCAGGCCTGCTGGCCGAAGAACCTGTTATTCGGCTCGTGATCCAGATCCGGGGTCGCCCGATCGAACCTTCCTCGATCGCTTGTCCGTCTCCGGTTCCGTGACCGACGCCCCAGGATTTTGTCCCGGTACGATCGCGGGTCGGCGTAGGCAGCACATTAGGACGATGGGCGGTCCGGGGCAATGGCACCCTTTTCCCCCTCGGCCCGGGGTCATAGGTCGGGCGCACGCGCGCACCACTTTGGTACCGAAGTACCAGGTGCAGGCAGGCACCATCGGCGGCGCGTCGCATCCGGTCTTGGGTACGATCGCGCACGATGTCCCCTCGCTCCCTGGTCGCCGTGCTCGCTGCGGTGATGTTCCTTTCGGCTGCCTGTGCGCCCACCCCGGCGGTGTCGTTCGACCCGACCGGGGCGTGCACCTCCGACGGTTCCGCGCCCGGCGCCTACCCGGATCTGGAGGCCCTGGTGCCGGCGACGTACCGCGACGAGCGCCCCGGGACGCTCGACTCCGGGCGGCACTGCTCCGGCCCGGCCCTGGGCACGCTCGCGTCCGCGGGCATCGCCGAGATCCGGTTCGCCGGGGCGACCTGGTCGTTCGGGGCCGAGCGGGCTGCGGTGCTCGCGGTCTTCGAGGCGCCCGGCCTGACCGCCGACGCTCTCGCGACCTTCTATGCCGAGAGCGCACGGACGGCGAACCGGACCCAGGTCCTGAGCCTGACCGAGCCATCGATCGTCGGCCGCGCCGGCCACCGGATGGACACCAAGACCGGTGAGCGGCTGCAGACGGTCGTGGTCTGGCCGTCGGCCGAGACGGACCGGGTCAACGTCGTCATCACCAACGACCTGCCGGACGAGCGGATCGACGAGGCCGTCGCCGCCTTCGGCCAGGGCTGAGTGCTAGAGTCGCGGCCATGACCGACCGGCCGACCGACTGGGCCGCTCGACGACTCGCCTGGCAGCGCGACCGACAGGGACCCGCGATCGACCGGGCGTCCGAGCGCAAGCCGCGGTTCTCGACGATCAGCGACGTGCCGATCGACGGGCTATACGGGCCGTGGTCGCTCGACGAGCTGGCGGTCGACCCCCTGCGCGACATCGGTTTCCCAGGCGAGCCGCCGTTCACGCGGGGGATCCACCCGTCGGGCTACCGCTCCCGGCTCTGGACGATGCGCATGTTCGCGGGCTTCGGCGCGGCCGAGGACACGAACGCCCGCTTCCGCCAGCTGCTCGATGCCGGACAGACGGGCCTCTCGATCGCGTACGACATGCCGACCCTGTACGGCTACGACACCGACGACCCCGAGGCGGAGGGCGAGTTCGGCACGTGCGGCGTCGCGGTCAGCAGCCTCGCCGACATGGAGGTGCTGCTCGCGGGCCTGCCGCTCGAGCGCGTCTCGACCTCGATGACCATCAATTCCCCGGCCGCGCCGATCTGGGCGATGTACATCGTGGCCGCGGAGGCGGCGGGCGTGCCCAGGGCCCAGCTCGAGGGCACCACCCAGAACGACATCCTCAAGGAGTTCATCGCCCAGAAGGAGTACCTCTTCCCGCCTGCGCCCTCGATGCGCCTCGTG
Source organism: uncultured Chloroflexia bacterium (assembly GCA_963704775.1). GTDB lineage: Bacteria > Chloroflexota > Limnocylindria > Limnocylindrales > CSP1-4 > SPCO01. The sequence goes on from CAVPHR010000006.1 coordinate 132,780, forward strand.
ACCGACACGATCGAGTTCGGGACCCGCGAGATGCCGCGCTGGAACACGGTGAGCATCAGCGGCTACCACATCCGCGAGGCGGGCTCGACCGCGGTCCAGGAGCTCGCGTTCACGATCGCCGACGGGATGGCGTACGTGGAGGACTCGATCGCGCGCGGCCTGCGGGTCGACGACTTCGCACCCCGGCTGTCGTTCTTCTTCAACTCACATTCGGACTTCTTCGAGGAGATCGCGAAGTTCCGGGCGTCCCGGCGGATCTGGCACAAGCTCATGACCGAGCGCTACGGCGCGGAGAACGAGCGCTCCGCCTGGATGCGCTTCCACACCCAGACCGCGGGCGTCTCGCTGACCTCGCAGCAGCCGCTCAACAACCTGACCCGGGTCGCGATCCAGGCGCTGGCCGCCGTCCTGGGCGGGACGCAGTCGCTGCACACGGACGCGCACGACGAGGCGCTTGCGGTCCCGACCGCCGAGGCCGCCATGCTCGCGCTGCGCCAGCAGCAGATCCTCGCCGACGAGACGGGCGTCGACGCCACGGTCGACCCGCTCGGCGGCTCGTGGTTCGTCGAGGCCCTGACCGCCGAGACCGAGCGCCAGGTCTGGCGATACATCGACGAGATCGACCGCCGTGGCGGCATGGTCGCGGCCATCACCGAGGGCTATCCGCAGCGCGAGATCGCCGACGCGGCGTACCGCTATCAGCAGGAGTTCGACGCGGGCGAGCGCCGGGTCGTCGGGGTCAACGCCTATATCGACGCCTCGGAGGTCACCAGCGTGCCCGTCCTCCAGGTGCCCACGGGCTCGTTCGAGGCGCACATGGAGCGACTGGCCCGGACACGCCGGGAGCGTGACGCCGAGGCCGTCGGGGCCGCCCTCGCGGGGCTCCGCGACGCCGCCCGCCGGCCGGGCACGTCCGAGACCAACCTGATGCCCCACTTCATCCGCTGCGCCGCGGCCTACGCCACGCTCGGGGAGCAGTGCGGCGTCCTGCGCGAGGCGTTCGGCGAGTACCGGGAGCCGGTCGCGGTCTGAGACAGCCCGCTAGACGGAGCCGCGCGCCGATTCGACCGAGCCGGGCTCGACCACGGGATCGCCGTAGTCGCGCCACGCCTTGGCGCCCCACGCCATCCCGGCAACGATGAGGACGATCCCGGCGGCCACGATGAGCACGATCCACGGGTTCGCCCCGATCAGCATCCACGCGGCGAGGGTGATGCCGATGGCCATGAACCCGATCGAAGACGCGATCGCCGGCTTCCGATCGACCGGCACGTCACCGACCAGGCCATACGCGATCTGGCGCTCCGCGCGGTCCCAGAGCGACCAGCGGTTGCGTCCGGCGCTCAGGACCAGGAACGCGACGACCCAGATCACGACGTACGCGACCTCGGCGACCTCGAGGCTCTCGATGCTGAAGATCGTGATGACCGCGGCCGCCATCGCGAGCGTGAACAAGATCGACGACGTGGCACCGAAGGCACTCGAGAGCGCCGGGGCCCGAACGGTGTTCACCAGCCTGCTCGTGCCGATGGTCAACAGGCCGACGGCCGCTGTCACGAACAGGCCCGGTGCCCAGGCCGGCCAGCCGGCCCCGAGCAGCAAGTGGTGGTCGGGGGCGACGTAGACGCTGATCACGGAAACGACCAGGAACACGATCAGCACGCTCTCGACGCCGAGCATGACGTTGCGGATCGGCGCGCCCCTCGGCCAGGCCCGGTACGCCTGGATCGGCGCGAAGGCGATCTGCAGTGCCGCGATCAGGACGACCGCCTGGAGCACGCCGAGGCCGAAGGTCGTGACAACGTCCGCGATCTCGCCCTGCTGCACGGAGATGATCGGGAGGTCGAACTCGATGCTCGGCAGGGTCGTCGTGCTGAAGGTCCGGATGGCATCGATGACGTCGGCGACGATCGGGATACGGGGGAGGATCGAGGCGACCTCGGTCCCGATCGTGATCAGCCGCTCCGGTCGCCAGCCGAGGGCCAATGCGATGGTACCCACCGGGATCGCGAGCGCGACCTGACGCCACAGGGCCACGGTCGCCACGCGCTGGCGATGACGGTGGACGCGCGGGTCGGCCATCGCGCGCGGGTCGTCGACCGCCTCGTCGGGCACCACGCTCGGACTGGCCCCAGGGTCGGGCGGGTAGAAGCGCGACGCCTCGCCCCAGCCGTCGGGCACGTCGATCTCGCGCATCAGGGGCACGACGAACTCCTCGTCGTTGTCGAAGTAGCCGCCGTGGTCCTCGATCAGGCTGCGCCGATTCCACACGCGGAACGAGCGGACGCGGTCGGCACCGACGATAGGCGGCTGGATCTCGCCGAGCGCCAGCGCGCCCGCGGGCGCCGGGTCGTGGCTGCCCCAGAAGTCGCGCCAGCGGAGATCCGCGTGTGCAGCGGTGATGTCCCGGCGCAACCGGTCGGCCATCCCGACGTCGGCCGGCGTGAGTCGCAGGGCGAGGTTCCAGCCTTCGCCGAAGGTCACCAGCTTGTCGACGTCGAGCGCCTTCGGATCGAGGGCCGGATCGGTGAGGGCCAGGTAGCTGACCATCACCCCGCCCGAGTGCGCCACGACGACGATCCGGTCGCATCCCCCGACCTCGCGCAGGCGGGACACTGCCTCGGCGAGACCGCCGCGGATGTTCGCCGATTGGGCGGGGTCGAAGAGGAGGATCCGCACGTCCCCGAACCAGCCGGTCAGGAAGTCGTCGAACGTGTGCAGGATCGCGGCGTCCTTGACCGCCTGGATCGGGATGATCGCGGTCAGTCCGCGCAGCAGCCCGTACAGCGTCAGGATGATCCCCGACAGCACCGAGACGAACGGCACGACTGCAGCCTTCGACACCGTGAGGAGCACGCCCTCGGTCCTATTGCCGAGGATCCCGTCCACGACCTGTGCGGCGCCGCCGCGCAGACCAAGCCAGTTCGTGATCGTGTTCAGGCCGGGCGGCGCGACCTTGGATGCCCACCACGCCTCGGTCATGAGCCATTCGCGCTCGGGGTGCACCACCTCGTCGCCAGTGGTCGCGGCAGGCACCCGAAGCGAGATCGTGGGGAGCGTGCTCGAGAAGTCGATCGTCGCGCGCAGGACCGGGTCGCGAGGGCCTGGGTCGGGCGGCACGGTCGGCAGGTTGCCGTGCCACGCCGTCAGCACCTCGATGATCGGCGCCGACCACTGGAGCAGGGTCTCAGCGGGCTTCTGGGAGCCGATCCCGTGGACGAAGACGACGCCCGTCCGGCCGACGGTCCGGGTCGGCTCGCCCGCGTCCAGCGCCCCGCTCGCCGGCGCGCCCGTCGGCTCCGGGCGGGGCCGGGCTCGCGAGAGCTCGGACGCGTAGATGCCCTGACTCTTGGTCGTCGCCATGACATCCCAGATGATGACCGGGCCGCGTCACATTCGCGTCGCGTCCGTACCATGTCGGCATGTATCTCGACGCGATGGAGTTCCTCGACGAGGAGCACGACGCCTGGGCGCCCTACGAGCCGCTGGCCGAGCTCACCGACGCACAAGCCGGGCTCGTGGTGGAGGCCGCGCACGGCTGGTCGGCACGCGACCTGATGGCGCACATGTCGGCGTGGCAGGCCGTTGCCCTCGACATCGCCCGCGAGTTGGCGGTGGGGGAGACGAGTCCGACGATCGCGCGCGTCGACGCCGACTGGAAGGCCCGCGGTGGCGAGGTCGTCAACGCCGAGATCCAGGCCCAGTGGGCGGCCATGCCGCTCGATGAGCTGCGCGACCGCTTCCGGAGCCAGCCGGGCGAGCTGCGCGGGACGCTGACGGTGGTGCCGGAGACGCGTTGGGTGAAGCACGCCGAGCACATGAAGTCGCTGCACGACGAGACGGTCGACCATTACGAGGCCCACCTCGAGGACCTCGCCGCGATCCTGGCGGCGGCAGGGCGTTGACCCTCGGCGATCTCCTCCAGGCTGCGGCCGCCGATGCCGGCACCGACGTGACCGGCCTGCCCGATGGAGGCACGGCGTTCGCCGTCGGGGCGACGACGGTGGCCGCGGTGTCCGCGGACGGATCGAGCGCCGAGTTCCGGCTGGATCCGGCGGTCGCGGCGGCGGCTCAGCGCACCCCCGACACCTCGGCGTCCGAGCGAGGATCGGACTGGGTCCGATTCAGCCCGGTGACGCTCGACCCGCATGCCGCCGACCGGGCCGTGGCGTGGCTCGGGTCCGCCGCCCGGCGCGTCAAGGGCAGCTGACCCGGACGGAGCCTGTCGACCGCCAGAATCGAACGACCCCGGTCCTGGGGACCGGGGTCGGTGCGTGGAGTGGGCGGCTATTCGGCGTCGGCGGTCACGAACTCGGCGAGGCCGAACTGCTGCTCGAGCTGCTCGAGCGGTCGGAAGCCCACCACGCCCTGCGGCTGCGCGCCGGGCTTGAAGAACGCGATCGTCGGGATGCTCAGGATGTTGAACGCCTGCGACAGGCGCGGGTTCGCATCGACGTCCACCTTCACGACGTCGACGGAGCCGTCGTACTTCGCGGCGAGCTTCTCCATCTCGGGCGCGACCATCTTGCAGGGACCGCACCAGGCGGCCCAGAAGTCGACGACGACCGGACGCTCCGCCTTCAAGACCAATTCTTCGAAGTTCGCGTCCGTCGCGACCTTGATCTCCGCCATGTGGATCTGTTCCTTCCTCCCGCCCTCCGGCGAGATCCGAACCCGGACTGGGCCGGGCGTTACGCGCTCGCCTCGCGAGCGATGTCCTGGATGAGTCGATAGGCCTCGAGGACCCTTGGGTCGGCGAGGCGATACAGGATGGTGTTGCCGTCTCTTCGGCTGGTCACCAACCCCACGTTGCGCAGCACCGCGAGGTGCTGGCTCATGTTGGGTACCTGGCACCCGACCCGGTTGCTCAGATCGCTGACGGACAGCTCGCCGATGGCGAGTGACTCGAGGACGCACAGGCGTTTCGGATCCGCCAAAGCCCGACCGATCGCGGCGTACCGCTCACGATCGATCTCGGCCGAGACCGGAAGGTAGTCCAACACCGCTCAACGATATCAGTACTTGCGCAAACTCGCAAGTACGTTTCTCGCGGTCGCCGGGCAGGGCCGGCACGGCATACTCCCGCCCATGACCGACGCGGATCCAAGTCTTGACGTCACGCTCGACCAGATCATCGCTGCCCGAGAGCTGATCGGCGGGCTCGTCCATCGGACGCCGCTGTTCTCGTCGGTGACGGCCGCCGCGTGGGTGACCGCCGCCGGCGCGGTCAACATCGCGGACAGCCGCCTGTACCTCAAGGCCGAGCACTTCCAGAAGACCGGCTCGTTCAAGGCCCGCGGGATGGCGAATCGCATCGCCACGCTGAGCGACGAGGCCCGCTCCCGCGGCGCGATCACGCTCTCGGCGGGGAACGCCGGCCAGGCGTACGCGTGGGCGGGCCGGGCGGCCGGCGTGCCGGTCACCGTCGTCATGCCGTCGGGGGCGGTGCGCTCCAAGGTGGATGCGTGCCTCGCGTACGGAGCCCGGGTCGTCCTCCACGGGGCCCATGTCGGGGAGGCCCTCGCCGAGATGGAGCGGATCCGTGACGCCGAGGGATTGACCTACTGCCATCCGTTCGACGACCCCATGGTCATCGCCGGCCACGGGACCGCCGGGCTGGAGTTGGTCGAGGACCTGCCCAACGTCGATGTCGTCGTGGTCGGGGTCGGCGGCGGGGGGCTGATCAGCGGGATCGCGGCCGCGGTCAAGGGCCTGCGACCATCGGTTCGCGTCTACGGCGTCGAGCCCGAGCGCTCGAATGCCCTGTCGCTCGCCCTGGAGCGCGGCGAGATCGTGCAGATCCAGCCCGAGAGCGTCGCCGACGGTCTGGGTGCCCCGTTCGCCGGGGCATGGACGCTCGCGATGGCCCGTCGCTACGTCGATGGCGTGATCCTGCTCGACGACCCCACGATCCTGGCCGGCTTGCGCTTCATGCTCGAGCGCGGCAAGCAGCTCCTGGAGCCGGCCGGCGCCGCCGCCCTCGCCGCTGTCCTGGCGGGCCGCGTGCCGATCGAGGACGGGGAGCGCGTGGCGGTCATCCTCTCGGGCGGCAACGTGGAGATCGGCCGGCTCGGAACGCTGCTCGATGCCGCGGGCACGTTGCCCGGGGCCACGGCGTGACGGAGGGGCCACCGGACGGCGCGGACGAGGACGGCCCTGCTCCGCCGCCCGAAGAGCCGCCACCGACCGTGGCGAAGAAACCGCCGCCGGCCGACGAGCCACCGCCGCCCCCGGCCGAGCTGACGGAGCCCAACAACCTGCCGCCGCCCGCAGAGCCGCCGGCCGAGCCGCTGCGACCACAAGCCCCCGTCGGCCTGAACCCTCCACCGCCGCCGGCGCCTCCGCTCGAATCGACCCGCCGGCTCGTCGGGGCCAGCTTCGACCTGCTGTCCCGGGCGTCGGACGAGATGCGAGCCGCGTCGTTCTATGTGGGGGCGATCGTCCTCGGCACGGTCGGCCCGTTCGCCCTCGCAAGCTGGGTCCTCGAGGTCTCCACGCTCCACCGCACGGTCGACCAGGCCGCCACGCTCATGAGCGGCGGCGCCGGCGCCTGGTACGGGCTGCTCGCGATCCCGGCGCTCATCGGCGGATTCGTGGCGCTCGTGGAGAGCCGGACGATGGCGGCCGGGATCCTGGGCGGGCGACTGGCCGGCCGGCCGCTCACCGTTCGCCAGGGCCTCGCCCGTTCGCGGATGGTGTTCTGGCGGGCCGTCGTGGCCTCGATCGTCGCGGGCGTGCCGCTGGCCCTCCTCCAGGGCGCCGTGGAGGCCGTGCTCGCGGACGTCTTCGACATGACCGGGGAGGTCACGGTTGCCGTGTCGATCGTGGTGACCGCGCTCTTCGGGGCGCCGCTCGCCTACATGCTCGCCGGCGTCGTCCTGGGCGACGTCGACCCGTTCGAGGCGTTGCGCCGGTCGATCCGGGTCTTCCGTGCGCGCAAGATCGCCGCGATCGTCGTGGCGCTGGTCGAGACGAGCACCGGCCTGCTGATCCTCTTCGGGCTTGGTGCGGGCCTGGACATCGCGCTGCGCCTGCTCGATGCGCTCGGCCTCGGGGCGAGCTCCGGGCCCGCCGGCCTGATCCTGGTCACGATCGGCATCGCGGCCGGGACGTTCGCCCTCGGAACGCTGATCTACACGGTCACGGCCATCGCGCTCGCGCCACAGGTCGTGATGTTCGTGGGGCTGACCCACGCGACGATCGGGCTCGACCATGTCCGCCCGGGCGGCGATCGCGCCCCGGATCGTCGGGGATCCGGCTGGCCCGCCTTCCGGATGTTCGGGCGCGGGATGCTGCTCGCGATCGTGATCGGCTGGCTGATGCTTGCCCTCGTGGCGTTCCTGCTCCTGCGCTGACCGTCAGTCCACGCCCAGCTCGTGGAGCCGGGCGTCGTCGATGCCCAGGTGATGAGCCAGCTCGTGGACGACCGTGAGCCAGACCTCGTCCTCGAGCTCGTCCGGATCGGCGAAGTCGGCCTCGAGCGGCAGCCGGAACAGGGTGATCCGGTTGGGGACCGGTGCCCAGTCGGCACCCCACTCGGTCCGCGGCACGCCCTCGTACAGACCGTAGAGCGTGGCGTCGGGATCAGGGTCGGAGTCGGACTCGCCGAGCTGGTCGGCCGTCGGCTCGTCCTCGATCACGATCGCGACCTCATCGAGGGCCTCGGCGAATGGCATCGGGATGGTGCCGAGGGCGCGTTCGACCAGCTCCTCGAACGGGCGGTGGCGGGAGGGTCGGGATGGGGCGTTGCGCGAGCCCCGGCGGCGCTTGGCCATGGCGCCCGTATCCTAGGCTCGATGGAGTCACCGCCCGACATTGTCCCGGCGCCGGACCCGACGGCCGAGCCAGAGGGCTTCATCGTCACCGCCGATTCGGGTGATCGGATCCACTTCCTCGACTGGGGCGGCCCGACCGATCCGTCCGCCCCGGCGACGCCGGGCGTCCTGCTCATCCACGGCCTCTCGACGACGGCCTGGGCGTGGACGCCCGTCGCGCGCCGATCGCGCGCCGTTCGGCACGTCGTGGCCATGGATCTCCGCGGTCACGGCCTCTCGGACGCGCCGACCGAGGACGGCGCGTACGACCTCGCCGAGCTGGCCCGTGACGCGATCGCGGTCGCCGAGGGCTCGGGCCTGCTGGTCGAGCCGGACGACCGCGTCGTCCTCGCCGGTCACGGGTTCGGGGCGATGGTCGCGGCCGAGGCCGCGCTGGCCCTTGGCGAGCGGTGCGCCGGCGTCGTGCTGGTCGACGGCGGCTGGGAATCCCTCGAGGCCTCGACCGGCCTCGACGTCGAGGGGTTCCTGCGCGGCCTCGACGAGCCCCCGGAGGTCCTGCGCTCGATGACGGCGTTCCTCGCGGATCGGGCTGCGTTCGATCCGGCGACCTGGGACGCCGATCAGGAGCAGGCCACGCGGGCCACCGTCGTCGAGACCCACGCGGGACGCGTCGTCCCGGTCACGCGACCGCACGTGCTCGGCGCGTGTGTCCGCACGATGTTCGCCTACGATCCGTTGACGACCGTGCCCCTGATCGAGGCGCCGGTGGTCGTGCTGGTCGCGGCTGGATCGGCCGACGATGCGCCCGGCGCCAGGGATCGCGCCCTCGAGGCCACAGCGGCAGCCCGGATCGCCGCTGGCAACCCACCCCTCGAGACCGTGTCGTTCCGGCACGACGGGCACAACCTGATGCGCTACCGTCCCGATGCGGTCAGCGCGGCGGCCCTGGGGGTCGCCGGCCGGGCCCGGGACTGAGGGATCCGATGCAGGTCGTCTACACGCCGGCCCATCTCGGCCACGACATCACGCTCGAGACGTTCATGGGCCAGGCCATCCCGGCGAACGAGGTCGCGGAGCGGGCCGAGATCATCCGGCGGACGCTCGAGGCGGACGGCGGCTTCGAGACCATCGGCCCGACCGAGCACGGCGAGGCGCCGATCACGGCCGTCCACGATCCGGGGCTCCTGCGGTTCCTGGAGGTGGCCTGGTCGGAGGTCCGTCGGCAGGCTCTCCCGGTGGCGTTCCTCTCGGCCGACACGTACCCGAACCACTCGATGTTCGAGGGGATGAGCCCCGATGCCGTCGCGCGCCTGGTCCGCGAACCGGAGCATGCCGCTGGCCGGGCGGGGTTCTGGGGCCTCGACTCGGCGGCGCCGCTCGTCGCCGGCACGTACCCGGCGGCACGGGCTGCGGTCGACGTGGCACTCACGACGGTCGACCTCGTCCTGGGCGGCGCCACGCTCGCGTACGGCCTGTGCCGGCCGCCCGGGCATCACGCCGCACGATCGATGTACGGCGGCTACTGCTTCTTCAACAACGCGGCGATCGCGGCCGAGGCGATCACGCAGCAGACCGGCGAGCGCGTCGCGATCATCGACGTCGACTACCACCACGGCAACGGCAGCCAGCAGATCTTCTGGCGGCGCGGCGACGTGCGGTACGTCTCGATCCACGCCGACCCACAGCGCGCCTACCCGTACTTCCTCGGCCGCGCCGACGAGACCGGCGAGGGCGACGGGGCAGGGGAGAACCTCAACATCCCGCTGCGGGCCGGCGCGACCAACGCCGACTACCTCGAGGCGACGGACCAGGCCGTGGCCGCGATCGCGGCGGTCCCGGGCTCGGTGGTCGTCGTGTCGCTCGGCTTCGACACCTACGGGCTGGACCCGATCGGGGACTTCGCGCTGACGACCGAGGTGTACCACGAGGTCGGCCGGCGGGTGGCGGCTCTCGGCCGGCGACTCGTCATCCTCCAGGAGGGTGGCTACCACCGCCCGTCGCTGGGCGAGAACGCCCGTGCCTGGCTGCGCGGCGCCGAGGGCCGCTCGTACGAACCGCTGCCGGCGGCGGGCTTTGCCGCGGGCGGGTCCGTCGTCTAGAGGACGGCGCCCAGCGCCGTGATGCCGGGGCGCATGCTCAGCTCAGGGGGGCCTCGGTGGCGATCGGGGCCTCGATCGCGACGGGCTTGCCGACGTCGGAGAACTCGTAGCGGCCGACGATCGAGACGACGGTCGGCCGCGATCGAGCGACCGCGCTGCCGAGGATCCTGAACTTCGCCGTCACGGGCGTGCCGTCCGCCGTCACCCAGACGTCCATGACGCCGGTCTCGATCTCGAGGTCCGAGAGCCCCGACTGGTCGGCGTTCGACGCACCGACGACCGAGGGGTCGTCGATCTGCAGGTGGTGGAGCGCCTTGCCGCCGATCGTGTCCAGGCCCACCCACGCCACTTTGTCCAGCGGCACCGCACCGAGCGGGTTGGCGGTCGTCGGATCGCCCGACAGCTCGACCCAGTCCTGGCCGGCCAGGCGGACGAACTCCCGGCCGCCCGCGATGACCAGATCCGCGGTGTCGGTCACGTCGGCGGCCTTGGTGGCGAGCTGTCCGGCCATGTCGCCGGTGTCCGAGACGTCGAGGACCAGCCGGATCGTCACCGGCTGCGAGAGGACCACGACCCGGGACGTGAGGACCAGGTGGAATGGGACGCGGTCCGAGCCGGCGAACCTGACGAAGCCCTCCCGCGCCGCGTTCCCCTCTGGCGTCAGCACGGCCGGTGTCGGCGGTGGGGTCGCGCTGGGGGGCGGGGTCGGTGGCGCCGTGAGCACGGGACGTGGCGTCGGCCGCGGCGTCGGGATCGGCGTGACCCCGGCGGTGGGTGTCGGCGTCGGCTCGACCGATGCGACGGCCGCGGCGCTGCAGCCGGTGACGGCCAGCAGGGAGACGATCGCGAGGGCGGTCAGCGCACGTCGGCGAACCATGGCCCGAGCCTAGCAGTCACGTCGGCGCGAGCGACATGGCGCAGAGGTTGCATAGCGCGGGCAGGACTTCCCGCTGCTGCTCAGTCCTCCCGGCGGTACGGCGCCTGCGACTCGATGTCGCCGACGAACTGGGCAAGGCGCGTGTGCCCGAGCAGCTGCCGCACCGCCGACGCCTCGCCGATGTGCGACCAGTAGTGGTACGTGATCCGCTGGATCTGCGAGCCGGCGGCCGGGGCATTCGTCCGCCCGTCGAATGGCAGCGGGACCTCCAGGTCCTCGGTCGTGAGTGCGTCCATGAATGGATCGGCCAGGTCGACCACCCGACCCCACGCTCGCCACATCGCGTCCAGCGCCGGGGTCGATGGCCGGCGCGCCGTTCGCGACGAGATCGAGGTCCGGTTCGACGCGCATGCCCTTGCCTCGTTCGAGCCAGACCAGTCGCTCGTGCCAGGCCAGGTGCCCGACCATCCACGAGATGGAGTTCATCGGGTCCAGACGCGTGCGCGCGTCCTCGTCACTCAGACCGCGGAGGCCGCGGCGCCACTCGGATCGCGCGAATCGGAGCTGGTCGACACGGGGATGCGCCACGGCCGCAGCCTAGCAGCGTCCGACGTACCATCGCGGCCTGCACAGGAGATCGCCGTCCCGATGCCCAGCCCGACCGACCTGCCAAGCCACGTCCAGCGCGATCGTCGACGAGATCGAGACCGAGATCGGCGAGGAGCCCGGGCGGCGCCGAGGCGCTCATCGAGGGCGCCGGCCGGCACGACGGCGACAACGGCCGGGTCGAGGCCGCGGTCCGCGAGATCCTGAACGAGATCGGCGAGGACCCGGACCGACAGGGCCTGGTCGGCACGCCCGAGCGCGTCCACCGGATGTACACGGAGCTGACGGCCGGCTACCACGTCGACCCCGAGCGGCTGATCAACGCGGCGATCTTCGACGTCGCCTACAGCGAGATGGTGGTCGTCAAGGACATCCCGTTCTACTCGCTCTGCGAGCACCACCTCCTGCCGTTCTTCGGGACCGCGGCGGTCGCCTACATCCCGCGCGGGCGCGTGATCGGGCTCTCGAAGATCCCGCGCATCGTCGAGATGTACGCGCGCCGGCTCCAGGTGCAGGAGCGGCTCACCCAGCAGATCGCCGAGTTCCTCCAGGACCGCCTCGCGCCCCAGGGCGTCGGTGTCGTGCTCGAGGCGACCCACCTGTGCGCGGTCATGCGCGGCGTCCGCAAGCCCGGCACGATCATGACCACGTCATCGGTGCTCGGGCTGTTCCGGACGCGTGACCGGACCCGGGCCGAGTTCTTCGCCCACCTCGAACGGCGCTCGCCCGAGGCATGACCCGCGTCCGGTTCACGCGCTGCGCTCCGGCCGATCGAGGGCGGCACCTACGTCGACATCCCGCCCGAGGCCGTCGAGGCGCTCAGGGCGACCGGCCGGACCTCGGTCGTCGGCACCATCGACGGCCGGCCGTTCAAGAACCAGTTCATGCCGTACGTCGTTCGAGGGCGAGGGCCGCAAGGTCGTCATGGTCGTCAACAAGGCGACGCGGACGTCGCTCGGCAAGGACGCGGGCGACACGGTCGAGTTCGACCTCGAGCGCGACGAACGCTCGCGCTCCGCCGACGTCGCCGTGCCCGACGGAGCTCGCCGAGGCGCTCGACGCCGACGCGGCGGCCAAGGCCGCGTTCGAGGCCCTCGCGCCGTCCCACCGGCGCGAGTTCGCCGAGTTCGTCGCCGAGGCCAAACGCCCCGACACCCGCCTTCGACGCGCTGCCCAGACCGTTGCGGAGCTGCGCGGCTGACGCCGCCGCGCCGACGCGCTAGGCGCGCTCGACGACCGTGATCGACTTGGCGCCGCCGACGACCTCGATCGAGAACCGATCGCCGGTCTCGGACCAGCCGCGCGACTCGACCGCCGTGTCGCCGCTCTTCGAGCCGTAGGACTGGCGGTCGACCTCGACCTGTCCGGCGCCACCCTTGACCCTGACGCGGACCGGCACGCCCGCCGGCCGTTCGAACCGGATGGTCTTCGCGCCGCCGACGATCCGGACCGGGACCTCGCCGGTCGGCCGCCCGAGCTTCGGCCTGGATCCGCTCCGAGCCGCCGATCATGTCGAAACGACGGACGTCGATCTCGCGCAGGTCGGCCTCGACGCGGTTGACGCCGCCGACCGCCTCGAGGCTCCAGGGGATGGACGGGTTCAGCCCGATCGTCGCGACGCGCTTGCGCCAGTCGAACGGGATGCCCCGGTACTGGACGAGCACGCGGCCGTCGCGGACGCGGACCTGCGGGGTCGCGCCGTCGAAGCGGGCCCGGTAGAGCTCCGCGGCCGAGCGGCCCGCCCGCAGCCGCAGCTCCTGGGCGCCTGAGCGGAACAGCAGGCGCGCACTCGGAAGGCCGCCGAGCGGCGCCGAGTGCTCGGCCGGGCCGGTCGGCTCCGAGGCGTCGTCCTCGGTCAGCGTCCGAAGCCGCGCGGACTCGGACTGGGTGAGGTCGGCCATCCGCGAGAGGAAGTCGTTGATCATGGCGAGCTGCTCGGGCGAGTAGCGGTCGACCTCGTGCGGCCGCGGCTCGCTCGAGCGAATCGAGCAGTCGACTCGATGGTGGCCACCTGCTCGGGGACGACCTCGACGACGACCCGCCGGCGATCGGCCGGGTCGGTGACGCGTCGGACGTAGCCCGCCTGCTCGAGTCGGTCGATGACGCGGGTGACCGCGCCCGACGTCAGGCCCATGACCTCGGACAGCTTGCCGGCCGTGGCCGCGCCGGTGTCGATCAGCAGCTCGAGGGCGTCGATGTCGGACTCGGAGAGGCCGAACCGGATGGCGACGGTCTGCCCGAAGATCGAGCCCTGGAGGTTCACCCGTCGAAGCGCCCGGACGACGCATTCGACGCTCTGTCGCTGTCCATGTTGACATGTGCCTCTGTCGTGGGTGAATATCTGCCCGGTGCAGATAATGACCCACGATGGCTGAACGGCGCAAGTGGCCGGGACCCAGCATAGGGCACAGCAGGAGCGACGCGATGACGACCATGACCGGCCCAGCCGGGCCGATGATCGAGACCAGGGACCTGCGCCGGACGTTCAAGACGCGCAAGAGCGCGGTCGAGGCCGTCCGCGGCGTCGACCTCAACGTCGGAGCCGGGCGAGATCTTCGGCTTCCTCGGCCCCAACGGCGCCGGCAAGACGACGACGCTGCGGATGCTCGCGACGCTCCTCAGTCCCGTCGGGCGGCAGGCGACCGTCGCCGGCGCCGACCTGCGCACGCGAGCCGCAGGAGGTCCGCGGGCGGATCGGCTACGTGCCCGCAGGGCGGTTCGACCGATCCCGGCCGAGACCGGACGCGGCGAGCTCGTCCTCCAGGGCCGGCTCTACGGCATGGACAAGGCCGACGCGCCAGGCGCGCGCGGCCGAGGTGCTCGCGGCCCTCGACCTCGAGGCCGCCGCCGACCGCCCGACCGAGCACGTACTCGGGCGGCATGCGCCGCCGGCTCGACGTCGGCCTCGGCATCGTCCACGAGCCGGCCGGTGCTGTTCCTCGACGAGCCCACGACCGGCCTCGACCCGCAGGCGCGGGCACGCATGTGGGACGAGATCCGCGCCCTCCGCGAGCAGGGGACGACGGTCTTCCTGACCACGCACTACCTCGAGGAGGCGGACGCGCTCGCCGACCGCCTCGCGATCATCGACCACGGGCTGATCGTCGCCGAGGGCACCGCCGACGAGCTGAAGCGCCAGGTGGCCGGCGACGTCGTGACGCTCGGCGTCGGCGGGCGACCGGAGCGCGTCCTCGAGACCGTCCGGCGGCCAGTCGTTCGTCCGCGAGGCGAGCAGCCGAGGACGGCCTCGTCCGGCTGTACGTCGACCAGGGCGAGACGCGCCGTCCCGCTGCTCCTCCGCGTCCTCGACGGCGCCGGGCTGCGTGCCCAGACCATCGACGCTTGCGCGCGGCCGAGCCTCGACGACGTCTTCCTCCGCCAGACCGGTCGCTCGCTTCGCGAGGAGCCCGCAGCATGAACGCCGAGACCTACGCCCGACCCCTTCCCCAGACCACGAACGAGGAGCCCGTTCGTGAAGGCCATCCGCGACACCTGGCTCATCTTCCACCGATCGCTCTGCCTGACCATCCGCCAGCCGACCTGGATCGTCTTCGGGATGATGCTGCCGGTCCTGTACCTGGTCCTCTTCGGGCCGCTGCTCGAAGGGGCCACGCAGGCGGCCGGCGCCGGCACGAACGCCTTCAACTGGTTCGTGCCCGGGCTGATCATCCAGATCGCGATCTTCGGCACGGCGTTCGGCGGCTTCGGGCTCATCGCCGAGCTGCGCAACGGCGTCATCGAGCGGATGCGCGTGACCCCGATGAGCCGGGTCGCGATGCTGCTCGGCCGGTCGCTCCGGGACGTCGTCATCCTGATGTTCCAGGCGATCCTGATCATGATCGTGCTGGCCATCCCGTTCGGGCTCGACGTCGATCCAGCCGGGCGTCGCGGTCGTCCTCGGCCTGCTCGTGCTGATCGGGCTGGTCGGTCGGCGCCGCTGTCGTACGCGCGGCCCTGATCCTCAAGAGCGAGGACGCGTTCGCGCCGCTGGTCAACTCGGTCGCCATGCCGCTGCTGCTGCTGTCCGGGATCCTGCTGCCGATGGCGCTGGCGCCGGACTGGCTGCAGTTCCTGAGCAACCTCAACCCGCTGACCCATGCGGTCGACGCCGCGCGGGCGCTGTTCAACGGCGAGTGGGGCGACCCGGAGATCGCGATCGGCGTGGCGATCACGCGCGATCTTCGCGGTCCTGTCGCTGTGTGGGTCGGTCGCGGGCGTTCAGCCGCGCCAACGCCTGAGTCGCGTCTCACGGCGAACCCGGAGCCCCGGTCCGCGACGCGGGTCGGGGCTCCGGCCTGCCGGGCCGTCAGCGGAAGGTCTGGCGGGCCTCGCCCGGCTTGTAGGGCCGCAGCCCGAACGCCGACCAGGTGTCGTCGACCGAGACCAGCGAGAGCCACATGAGGTCGCCGCCCTCGAGCGGCTCCCAGCCCTTGTCGCGCGTGAGGTCGGTCTGCATCTTCGAGGAGCCCTTCGGGTAGCTGATCCAGACCCGGCCGTCGGGCGCGATCGCGGCCTGGATCATCGGGGCGACGACGCCGGCCAGCTCGGCCGACGGTCCGGACGAAGACCTGGATCCAGTCGAACCGGACCGCCTCGAGCGTCGTGCGCAGGACCGTCACGTCCGACCGGCGGGGCCAGCCGCTCCAGGTAGCCGGGTGCCGCCCCGATGACCGCGGCCCGCGACCCCGGGCTTGCAGTTTCAGCTTCTGCGGCCAGCGGGGCCGCGGCGGCGGTGTCCATGCCCGCATCATCGCGCCGTCGGCGTCAACGGCCGGGCACGGCCTACGATGCGCTGGCTACGATGCGACGATGACCGACCGGCCGATCAAGGTGCTCATCGCCAAGCCCGGCCTCGACGGGCACGACCGCGGCGCCAAGGTCCTCGCCCGGGGCCTGCGCGACGAGGGCTTCGAGGTCGTCTACACCGGCCTGCGCCAGACGCCCGAGATGATCGCCACCGCCGCCCTCCAGGAGGACGTCGACGTCGTCGGCCTGTCGATCCTGTCGGGTGCGCACATGACGCTCGTGCCGCGCGTCACGAAGCTGCTCGACGAGCGCGGCATGGGCGACGTCCTCGTCACGGTCGGCGGGATCATCCCCGACGACGACGTCGCGGCCCTGCGGGCGGCCGGGCGTGGCCGAGGTCTTCGGGCCGGGCACGACGATCGCCCAGGTCGCCGACTACCTGCGGGCGAACGCGCGACCGCGCGACTAGCGGTGGGGGCCGACGGCCGAGTCCCGGGCATCGGCCGCTCGTCCGACGCCGCGGTCGCCGGCGACCGGCTGGCGACTCGCGCGGCTGCTGACCGCGGTCGAGAACCGGACGCCGGTCGCGGAGGCCGCCCTGCGGCGCCTGTACCCGCTGGCCGGCCGGGCGCACCTCGTCGGGATCACCGGACCGCCGGGCGTCGGGCAAGTCGACGCTCGTCGCGGCGCTGATCGCCGAGGTCCGCGAAGGCCGGCCGGACCGTGGCCGTCATCGCGGTCGACCCCTCGTAGCCCGATCACCGGCGGGGCGCTGCTCGGCGACCGCGTCCGGATGCAGGCCTACGCCGAGCGACCGACGACGTCTTCATCCGCTCGATGGCGTCGCGCGGCCACGCCGGCGGGCTGGCGTCGACCTCGACGCGCGGCCGCGGCCGTGCTGGACGCGGCCGGGTTCGACCTCATCCTCATCGAGACCGTCGGGACCGGCCAGAGCGAGGTCGAGGTCGCGGCCGCGGCCGACACGACGGTCGTCCTCGAGGCGCCCGAGATGGGCGACGAGGTCCAGGCGATCAAGGCCGGGCCTGCTCGAGGTCGCCGACCTGGTCGTCGTGAACAAGGGCGACAAGCCCGGGCGCGCAGCGGACCGCCGCGCAGCTCCGGGCGATGCTGGTCGCCATCGGCGCCGCGCGCGCGCGGCCGACGAGTGACGCCGCGCCGGCCCGCGGCCGAAGCGGCCGGAGGTCCTGATCACGACCGCCGCGACCGGGGACGGGCGTGCCGGAGCTGCTGGCCGCGCTGGACCGGCACCGGGCGGCCGGCGCGGACGGCGGACGTCGTCCGCCGGCGCGCCTCGCCCGTGCCGAGGCCCAGGTCTGGGCGATCGTCGGCCGAGCGACTGCGTGCAGCGGCTCGCGGCGCGCCGGACACGGCGCACGGCCACGGAGCGGCTGCTCGACGAGGTCGCCGACCACCGCCTCGACCCGTACACGGCCGCCGACCGGCTGCTCGACCGAGTTGCAGACTCGCTGCGTAGCGGCCGTCGCCGTCCGCGTCCGGTCGCCTCGGCGACGGGCGTGCCGCGTACCATCGTACGCCATGGCGCGATCCGATCGAGCGGGTCTTCGTGGCGGGCGCCGGGCTGATGGGCCACGGCATCGCCCAGGTCCACGCCGCGATCGGCAAGCCGGTGGTCCTGTACGAGCCGGACCTGGCCCGCGCCGAGGCGGGCCGCGACCGGATCGCCGGCCAACCTCGATCGGGCGGTCGCCAAGGGCCGCCTGACCGCCGGCGGACCGCGACGCGACGCTCGCCCGGATCGAGCCGACCGCCGACGTCGACGACGTGCGCCGACGCCGACCTCGTCATCGAGGCCGTCTTCGAGGACGTCGCCGTCAAGTCGGCGCTCTGGCGCGAGCTCGACGAGCATCGCGCCGGACCGACGCGATCTTCGCCTCGAACACCTCGTCGATCGCGATCCACCGCCTCGCCGAGGCGGTCGACGCGCGAGCGCCGCGAGCGGTTCGTCGGGATGCACTTCTTCAGCCCCGTGCCGGTCATGCCGCTCGATCGAGCTGATCCGCGGCCGCGACACCGTCGGACGAGACGGTCGAGGCGATCCGCGCCCTCGTCGACCGAGCTCGGCAAGCAGGTCATCGTGTCGGCCGACCGGCCGGGGTTCATCGTCAACCGCATCCTGATGCCGTTCCTCGCCGAGGCGATGCGCGCCTTCGAGGAGGGGCTCGGGACGGCCGAGGACATCGACACCGGCGCGCGGGTCGGCCTCAACCACCCGATGGGCCCGCTCGAGCTCGCCGACTTCATCGGCCTCGACGTCTGTCTCGGGATCATGCGCGTGCTCGACGACGGCCTCGGCCGGCGACCACTTCCGGCCGCCGCGGGTCCTCGATCGAGCTCGTCGACGGCCGGCCATCTCGGCCAGAAGACCGGGCAGGGCTTCTACACCTATCCGCGCGGACGGCCGGCGGTCGACGCGTGACCGGCGGCCTGACCGAGGAGGAACGGCTGCTCCAGGCGACCGCGCGCGAGTTCGCGACGCGCGAGCTGGCCCCGACGCGCCATCGAGCGCGACGAGGCCGAGCGCTACGACCGCTCGCTGTTCACGCGGATGGGCGAGCTCGGCCTCACGGCGGCGCCGCTCCCCGAGTCGGTCGGCGGCGCCGGGTTCTCGTACCTCGGCTGGACGCTGGTCATGGAGGAGCTCGGCGCCGCCGACATGGCGATGGCGGTGTCGCTGTCGGTCCACATCCTGTCGCAGTACCCGGTCGTGACCTGGGGCACGCGACGAGCAGCACGCGCGCTGGCTGCCGCCGATGCTCGCCGGCGAGGCGCTCGGCGCGTTCGCGCTGACCGAGCCGCACGCCGGCAGCGACGCCGCCGCGATCCGGACGCGGGCCGAGCGCGTCGGCCCGGCCGACGCGCCGACCGCCTACCGGCTGACCGGCACGAAGATCTGGATCTCGAACGCGCCCGAGGCCGACCGCTACCTCGTGTTCGCGACGCTCGATCCGGCGGCCGGGGCCAAGGCGCATCACCGCGTTCCTCGTCGAGAAGGGGACGCCCGGCTTCCGGTTCGGGGCGCACGAGCGGAAGATGGGGATCCGCGCCTGCCCGGCCGCGGAGCTCGTCTTCGATGGCTGCGAGGTCCCGGTCGCGAACCGGCTCGGCGCGGAGGGCGAGGGCTACAAGATCGCGCTGTCGGCGCTCGGCGAGGGCCGGATCTCGATCGCCGCGGCGTGCGTCGGGATCGCGCGGGCCGGGCTCGAGGCCGCCGGCGCGCTACCTCGCCGCAGCGCAAGGCGTTCGGCGGCGCCGCTGGCCGAGCAGCAGGGGCTGCGGTTCATGCTCGCCGAGATGGCCCGCGACGTGGCGGCGGCGCGGGCCCTGACCCGGGAGGCGGCGCGCGGCCAAGGACCGCGGCGAGCCGATCGCCGAGGTGTCGTCGATCGCCAAGTGGACCGCCTCGGACGCCGCGATGCGCGTCGCGACCGACGCCGTCCAGCTGTTCGGGGCGAGCGGCTACTCGCGCGAGACCGGCATCGAGCGCCTGATGCGCGACGCCAAGGGCGCCCAGATCTACGAGGGCACCAACCAGATCCACCGCCTGATCGTCGCGGACGAGCTGCTCAAGCGGGTCGGGCCGGCGGCCGACCCGGCGCGGGCTGCTCGAGCGGCGGTGTAGATTCGGGGCATGACCCTCCCGAACGCCGGCCCGAACGGCGACGTCTTCATCGTCAGCGCCGCGCGCACGCCGATCGGCAAGTTCGGCGGGGCGCTGAGCACGCGTCCCGGCCACCGAGCTCGGCGGCGTCGCGATCCGGGCCGCCGTCGAGCGGGCCGGCCTCGACCCGGCGACGGCCGCGGATCGACGAGGTGCTGATGGGCCAGGTCCTCCAGGCCGGCGTCGGCCAGGCGCCGGCGCGCCAGGCGCTCCTGCAAGGCCGGCCTCCCCGAACGGCACGTCGCGCGACGACCATCAACCGGGTCTGCGGCTCCGGCCTCAAGGCGATCATGCTCGCCGCCGCCGAGATCCGGGCCGGCGACGCCGAGATCGTCGTCGCCGGCGGCATGGAATCGATGAACGGCGCGCCGTACCTCGCTCCCGGGCGCCCGGTTCGGCTCCGCCTCGGCAACGGCGAGCTGATCGACGCGACCGTCCACGACGGCCTGTGGTGCGCCATCGAGGACTGCCACATGGGCACCCACGCCGAGCGCGTCGCGATCAAGGACGACGTCAGCCGCGAGGACCAGGACGCCTTCGCGCTCGCCAGCCACCAGAAGGCGATCGCCGCCATCGACGCCGGCCGGTTCGACGCCGAGATGGCGCCGGTCACCGTCCGCGACGCGAAGGGCCGCGAGACGGTCGTCACGGTCGACGAGGGCCCGCGGCGCGACTCGACCGCCGAGGCGCTCGCCCGCCTCAAGCCCGCCTTCGCCCTGCCCGACGGCGAGGACCGCGGCGACGCGACCGATCGGGCACGGTCACCGCCGGCAACGCGCCGGGCATCACCGACGGCGCCGCCGCGACGGTCGTCGCCAGCGAGCGCGCCGTCGAGCGGCTCGGCCTGAAGCCGCTCGCCCGGATCGTCGGCTACGCCCAGGCCGAGGTCGCGCCCGAAGTGGCTGTTCCTCGCCCCGGTCGAGGGCGTCCGCCGCCTGCTCGACCGGATCGAGCTGCCGATCGAGGCGTTCGACCTCATCGAGATCAACGAGGCGTTCGCCGCCCAGACGCTGGCCGACGGCCGCGAGCTCGGCTTCGACTGGGACAAGGTCAACGTCAACGGCGGCGCGATCGCGCTCGGCCACCCGATCGGGGCGAGCGGCGCCCGGATCGTCGCCACGCTCCTCCACGAGCTCGGACGCCGCGAGGGCCGCTACGGGCTCGCGACGCTGTGCCTCGGCGGCGGCGGCTCGGTCGCGATGGCCGTCGAACGGGTCTGACCGCGGCTCGCCGTACACTCGCGCTGAGCCATGACCGAGACCGCCGTCGAGACGCCGACGTTCCGCCACTTCATCGCCGGGGAGTGGTGCGACTCCACGGCCGGCGCGACCTTCGAGAGCCGCAACCCGGCCGACACGCGCGACGTCATCGGGCGCTTCCAGCAGGGGACCGCGGCCGACGTCGCGATGGCGATCAGGGCCGCCGAGACGGCCCGGCCGATGTGGCGCCGGACGCCGGCCCCCAAGCGCGGCGAGATCCTGTACGCCTTCGGCGCGCTCATGGCCCAGCACAAGGAGCGGCTGGCCCGGGCGATGACCCGCGAGATGGGCAAGGTCATCGCCGAGGCCCGCGGCGACGTCCAGGAAGGCATCGACATCGCCTACCTGATGGCCGGCGAGGGGCGCCGGATGTTCGGCGACACGGTCCCGTCCGAGCTCCCCGACAAGTGGGCGATGAGCATCCGCCAGCCGATCGGCGTCGCCGGGATCATCACGCCCTGGAACTTCCCGATGGCGATCCCGTGCTGGAAGATCGATGCCGGCCCTCGTGACCGGCAACACGGTCGTCTTCAAGCCCTCGTCGCGACACGCCCGCATTGCGCGACGCTGCTCGTCGAGCTGATGGCCGAGGCCGGCTTCCCGCCCGGGGTCGTCAACCTCGTGACGGGCTCCGGCGGCGAGGTCGGCGACGCGATCGTCGAGAGCCCGGACGTCGCGGTCATCTCGTTCACCGGCATCTCCGAGACGGGCAAGCGCATCGCCGCCAAGGCCGGGGCGCGCCTCAAGCGCCTGTCGCTGGAGCTCGGCGGCAAGAACGGCGTCGTCGTCCTCGCCGACGCGGACCTCGACCTCGCCACGGACGGCATCCTCTGGTCCGCGTTCGGGACGACCGGCCAGCGCTGCACCGCCTGCTCGCGGGTGATCGTCGAGCGGTCCGTCGTCGAGCCGCTGCTCGAGCGGCTCGAGGCGCGGGCCCGCAAGCTCCGGCTCGGTTCCGGTCTCGACGAGTCGACCGACGTCGGGCCGCTCATCAACGCCGGCGCGGTCGACAAGGTGGCGGCTACGTCGACATCGGGCCGCGGCGAAGGGCGAGCTGGTCATCGGCGGCGGGCGGGCGACGGCCGGCGACCTGGCCAACGGCCACTTCTTCGAGCCGACGATCTTCGCCGGCGTCCGGCCGATGGACCGGATCGGCCAGGAGGAGATCTTCGGGCCGGTCCTCTCGGTCATCCCGGTCGACGACTACGGCGAGGCGATGCTGGCCGCTCAACCAGACCCGCTACGGCCTGTCGTCGAGCATCTTCACCAGCGACGTGAACACGGCCTTCCGGGCGATGCGCGACTTCGAGACCGGCATCGTCTACGTCAACGCCGGGACGACCGGCGCCGAGGTCCACCTGCCGTTCGGCGGCTGGAAGGAGACCGGCAACGGCCACCGCGAGGCCGGCCACGTCGCGCTCGACACGTTCACCGAGTGGAAGTCGATCTACGTCGACTTCAGCGGCCGCCTCCAGCGCGCCCAGATCGACAACCAGCCGAGCTGACCGGGTAGGCTTCCGGCGATGTCATCACCCAACCCCGCGCGCCAGCCCTGGACCGTGCGCGTCGCGATCTGGAGCGCACGTCACCGCTGGCCCGTCTTCACCCTCTGGTTCGTCACCACGATCGGCCTGTTCGTGGCGAGCCTGGCGGCCGGCGGGACGGCCTCCCAGAACGCGGTCTCGAGCGACACCGGGGGGTCCCGCTACGAGTCCATCCGGGCCAGGGAGGTCTTCGACGCCTCCGGCACGACCGAGCCGAGCCAGTCGCTCTACCTCGTGGTCGCGGTCCCCGAGGGCACGACCGTCGACGACCCCGCAGTGGCGGCCGCGCTGCAGGAGATCGCCGCGCGCACGACCGCCCTGCAGGCTACGGTCGGCGGAGCCTCGGTCCCGGCGTTCACCGACGTCGTCGATCCGCTCGTCGTCCCGCCAAGCGTCGGGCTCGTCGCACCGGACCGGTCTGCCGTCCGTCTGGTCGCCACGGTCCCGGGCGACAACACGGAGATCGGCGAGCGGCTCGAGCCGGTCCCGGCCTTCGTCGACCAGCTTCGCGCGGACTTCCCGACCTACACGATCCACGTGCTCAACAACACCCTCGCGAATGACGACATCTCCGAGCTCGTCAACAAGGACCTCGATGCGTCGCTCCAGATCACGATCCCGCTGACATTCGCGATCCTGCTGATCGCGTTCGGGGCGGTCGTGGCGGCCGCGGTGCCGCTCGTCCTCGCGATGACGGCGCTTCTCGCCGCGTTCGGCGTCCTTGGCCTCTACAGCCAGTTCGTGACGCCGGTCAGCCCGTACGCCAGCCAGCTGGTCGTGCTCATCGGGCTTGCCGTGGCTGTCGACTACTCGCTGTTCATGCTCACCCGCTTCCGCTCCGAGCGCCGCCGGCATCCGCAGGCCGTGCGCCCGCCGACGACCCGGAACGACTACATCCGTCGCGTGGTCCTCGCCCTCGTCGCGATCATCGCCCTCATCATCGCTGTTGGTGTCGATTCGGCCCCGGTCCGGCTCGCCGCGGCCGCGGTCATCGGGGGCATCGTCGTCTGGTCGATCGCCCGCCTGATGGAGCACGGCGACGACACCGAGAAGATGCGGGCGATCCAGACGGCATCGAGCACGGCCGGCCGGGCGGTGTTCTTCTCGGGTCTGGCGGTGATGATCTCGATCGCCGGCCTGTTCCTGCTCGACGACCCGCTGTTCCGCTCGATGGCGATCGGGACGATCTCGGTGGTCTTCATCTCGGTCGTCGGCTCGCTGACGTTCCTGCCGGCCGTCCTGTCCATCCTCGGCGAGGGCATCAACGGCGGACGCATCCCGATCATCGGCCGGCCGAGGCCCGAGGGCAGCGGGATGTGGGCGCGCATCGTCCGCACGACGATGCGCCGGCCGGTGCTCTCGTTCGTGCTGTCGGCTGGCTTCCTCCTCCTGCTCGCGTCACCGGCGCTGCGGCTGCATATCGGCCAGAGCGACTTCGCCTCATTCCCCGATGAGATCGACAGCGTCCAGGCGCTCAACCTGATGAACGAGCACTGGCCACAGGGCTCCACCCTCGCGCTCGCGGTCGTGGTCACCAAGGCGGACCTACCCGCGACGAAGACGGCGATCGACGAGCTCACGAAGCGCCTGCTGACGATCGAGGGCCTGAGCGAGCCGGTCGAGACCCAGACGTCCCAGGACGGGACGGTCGCGATGGTCTCGTACGTCATGGCCGGCACCCAGAACGACATCGTGAACCGCGACATCGTCCGCGACGTGCGCGCGAACGTCGTGCCCGCCGTCTTCGGCGGGCTGCCGGATGTGCAGGTCTACGTCACGGGCGACGCGGCGTACACGCTCGACGTCGTCGGCTTCTACGAGGCCGGCATGCCGCAGGTGTTCCTGTTCGTCCTCGGCCTCTCGTTCCTGCTCCTGCTCGTCGCGTTCCACTCGGTGGTCATCCCGATAAAGGCGATCCTGCTGAACCTGCTCTCGACCGGCGCCGCCTACGGGCTGATGGTGCTCGTGTTCCAGGACGGCCACGGCGCCTCGATCATCGACGTCAAACCCGGCGTCATCGAGGCTTTCATCCCGGTCTTCATCTTCACGATCCTGTTCGGGCTCTCGATGGACTACCACGTGTTCATCCTGACCCGCATCAAGGAGGCCCGTGACCACGGGCTCAGCTCCAATGCGGCCGTCGAGCGGGGCATCTCGATCACGGCCGGGACCGTGACCAGCGCCGCGGTGATCATGGTCGCCGTCTTCGCCGTCTTCGTGACGCTTCGGCTCTCGATCATCAAGCAGCTCGGGTTCGGGCTGGCGGTCGCGGTCCTGCTCGATGCGACGATCATCCGGAGCGTGCTCCTGCCCGCCTCGATGCGCCTGCTCGGCGACTGGAACTGGTGGATGCCGGGGTTCCTCGGCTGGATCCCGCGGATCACCATCGAGGCCGAGACCGAGGATGAGGACTCGGAGGCGGCCCAGGAAGGCGAAGGCGGGAGCGCACCCGACGAGCCGACGCAGCCCGTGGGCGAGCCGGCCGGCGCATGAGCCCCGAGCCCGCGATCCCGGGCGGCCCGACCGACGCTGCCCTCGCCGACCTGCCCGACCACGTCCGGCGCAACCGGGCGATGTGGGACGAGTGGGCGACCGAGTACGTCGCGAACGGCGAGCGCAGCTGGCGCCTCGGGGTCGGCGAGGAGACGTGGGGGATCTGGGACATCCCCGAGGCGGACCTCCATCTCCTGCCCGACGACCTCACCGGCCTCGACACGATCGAGCTCGGGTGCGGGACCGGATACGTGTCGGCCTGGCTGGCGCGACGTGGCGCCCGGCCGGTCGGCATCGACAACTCCGCCGAGCAGCTGGCGACGGCGCGCCGGCTCCAGGCCGAGCACGGCCTCGACTTCCCGCTCCATCACGGCAACGCCGAGGCCGTGCCGTATCCCGACGCAAGCTTCGATCTCGCGATCTCCGAGTACGGCGCCAGCATCTGGGCCGACCCATACCGCTGGATCCCGGAGGCGGCCCGGCTGCTTCGGCCCGGCGGCCGCCTGCTCTTCCTGGTCAACGGCCTGATCCTGGTCCTCACGGAGCCGGATGATGACGACGTCCCGGCCGAAGACCGGCTGCTCCGTCCGTATTTCGGGCTTCACCGCCTCGAGTGGGCGAGCGACGACTCGGTGAACTTCGCCCTCGGCTACGGGGACTGGATCCGGCTGCTGCGGGCCAACGACTTCGAGGTCGAGGACCTCGTCGAGATCCAGGCGCCAGAGGGGGCCACGACGACCTATCCGTTCGTGACCGGCGAGTGGGCGCACCGCTGGCCGAGCGAAGAGGTCTGGGTGGCGCGCAAGCGCGGCTGAGGTCGCGGCGCCCGACCCCGTTCAGTCGAAGCGGATGAGTCGCCGGGCGTTGTCGCGGTAGACCTGCCGAAGGACGTCGTCCGGCAGGCCGAGCCCATGGATCGCCCAGCGGCCCTGGTTGGGCGGCGCCTCCTCGTCGGCGTCGTAGGGGAACGACTCGTCGAGCGTCTCGAGGAAGCGGTAGTGCAGCGCGTAGATGGCCGGATCCGGGCCCATATCCACTCCGAAGAGGATGCGGTCCGGCCAACGCAGGAAGAGGCTCCGCGCACCGTATGGCTGCCGCCCGAGCTCGCCGACCCGGGCCGCGATGTCCACGTGCCAGTTCGGATACGTGGCCAGCATCCGGTCCACCCGCTCGAGGTCCTCCGCGGCGCATCCGACATGGGCGCCGATGAAGGTCGTGGCGGGATGGCGGGCGACCATCGCCTCGAGGTCGTCGAGGATCTCGTCGAACGGGGGGAAGCCCGGCGCGTCCGGCTGCCCGCGTGGGCGGGTTGGCCAGAAATGCCAGTCGGGGTGGGCCTGGAGCTCCTCGACGCGTTCGTTGTGTTCGTCGAGCGGCTCGAAGAACGCGATCGGGTCCGCGACGTGGATGGTCACCGGGACGCCGAGTTCGGCGGCGACGGCCCAGAGCGGGTCAAGGCGCCGGTCGTCGACCGCGACGACACGGCCGTCGGGCCCGCGCGCGTGGAGGCCCAGCGTCTTCCACACCTTGAGGCCGCGGGCGCCCGCCCCGACGCCGTCACGAAGACGCGACGCCTCGGTCTCGCCGAATCGCGGGTCGGTCGCCCAGCTTGTGTAGTCGAGGCCGGCGAACACGGCGACGCGCCCGGGCAGGGATGACTGCCACCGCTCGATCTCGGTGCGCAGCGCCTCGCCCGACCCGCCGTCGAGGTCGACGAGCGCCTCGACACCGGCCTCATCCAGCGTGGCCGCCAGCTCGCTCGCGGTCCGACCATGCCACTCGCCGCCGAACGCCGAGCCGAGGTGGTTGTGTGCGTCGATGGCGGGGAAGCGCGGGCGCGGGACCCGGTGCCGGGGGACGCGCGCCTGCGACCGCGGCTGGAAGTCGGCCAGGCGCAGGTCGGCGACGTCCGGGCTCACCCCTTCAGGCCGCTGATCGCGATGCCGCGGACGAAGACCTGCTGGGCCGCCACGAACAGGATGATCATCGGGGCGACGCTCACGAGGGCCCCCGCCATCATCTCGGGCCACTTGCCGACGAACTGGCCCTGGAAGAACGCCAGCCCGACGGTCGTCGTGTACTGGTCGAGCTGGCGGAGGTAGATCAGCGGGTCGATCAGGTCGTTCCAGGTCCACATGAACGTGAAGATCGCGAGGGTCGCGAGCGCCGGCTTGGAGAGCGGCAGGTAGATGTGCCGGTAGATCTGCCACGGGTTGGCGCCGTCCACCCGAGCGGCCTCGCCGAGCTCCCGCGGCACCGTCAGGAAGAACTGGCGCAGCAGGAAGATCCCGAAGGCGCCGCCGAGGAACGCGCCCACCCATAGTGGTTCCTGGGTCCCGATCCAGTTGCCGCTCTCGCTCGTGGGATGGGGGAGCAGGCGATACAGGATGAAGTTCGGGACCAGCACGACCTGGAACGGGATGATGAGGGTGGCGAGGATGAGCGCGAACAGGGGCCCGCGCCCCCGGAACGGCAGGACCGCGAACGCGAAGGCGGCCATCGAACAGCTGATCAGCTGGCCGATCGTGTTCAGCGTCGAGATCTTGAGCGAGTTGACGAAGAACGTCCCGAAGGTGACCTCGGGCAGGGCGTTCCACATCTTCGCGTAGTTCTCCGGATGGGCCCCCGACGGCAGCGTGAACGGCGCCGCGCCGAACACCTCCGCCCGGGTCTTGAGCGACGTCAGGATCATCCAGAGGAACGGCATGATCATGATCAGCCCGCCGATCACGAGCAGGGCCGTCAGGATCCAGCGGCGGACCCGCTTCGCCCGACGACGACCCAAGACTGTCATTGGTAGTGGACCCATCGGCGCTGGGAGCGGAAGTACAGGATGGTCAGCGCCGCGACGATCAGGAACAGGATCCACGAGGCCGCCGCCGCGTAGCCCATCTTGAAGTGCTTGAAACCCGATCTCGTAGATGAAGTAGACGAGCGTGATCGTCGCCTTCGTGGGCTCGCCCGGCCGGGCGAGGACGTACACCTGGTCGAAGACCTGGAACGCCCCGATGAAGGAGAGGATCCCGGTGAAGAAGATGGACGGCGTGAGCAGCGGCAGCGTCACGTGGCGGAAGCGCCCCCACGCGCCGGCTCCGTCGACCGCGGCCGCATCGTGGTACTCCTGCGGGATCGCCTGGAGCCCGGCCAGGAAGATGATCACGGTGACGCCCAGCCCCTGCCAGACGCTCATCACGACGATGGACGGCATCGACCAGAACGGGTCGCTGATCCACTTCTGGGCCGGGATGCCGAACGCGCCAAGGAAGTCGTTGAGCAGCCCGCCCTGCGGGCTGTAGATCCAGAGCCACACAAGCGCGATCGCGGTGGTCGAGGTCACGACCGGCAGGAAGTACGCGGTCCGGATGATGGCGATCCCGCGGATCCGCTGATCGAGTGCGAGCGCCAGCCCGAGGCCCAGGACGAGCCCGATCGGGACGGACGTGACGGTGAAGAAGACGGTGTTCCGGAGGGCGATCAGGAACCGGTCGTCGGTGAGGAGGGCCGTGAAGTTGTCGAGGCCGACGAGCTCGGGCGGCCTGAGCAGGTCCCAGTCGGTCAGGCTGATGCCGAGAGCCGCGACGATCGGGCCGGCCGAGAGCAGCGCCAACCCAAGGACCGCGGGGGCGAGGAACAGCGCGGCCCACCACGTGTCGACACCCAGCCGACCACCTCGGCCCGGCCGGCCCCGCCGGGGGCGGGGCCGGGTCGCTTCCGTGATGAGCTGCTCAGGCGCGAGGGAGCGGGTCACCCGCTGACGCTACTGACCGGCGAGCAGGGCATCGAGCTGCGGCGCCACGGAATCGAGCGCCGCCTGCGCGGTCTTGTTCGGGGTGACGAACACGTTCTCGTCGAGCTCGCCCTGGAGGATGCCGACATATTCCTCGTAGCCGGCGAACGACGGCTTCGGATTTGCGTAGGCGAGGCTGTCGGCGAAGACCTGGGCGCCCTCGAACGAGGTGGCGTACGGGCCGGCGAGGACCTCCTTCGAGACGGGCAGCGCGGCCTTCAATTGCATCAACTGCTCCTGGGCCGGCGGGCTGACCAGGTATTTGACGAACTCCCATGCCGCGTCGGGTGCCTTAGTGGACTTGTAGACGACCACCCCGGTCGGGTTGACGGACGTGAACCGGCCAGCCGGCCCCTTCGGAAGCGGCGCGATCCCGAAGTCGAGGCCGGCGGCCAGATCGGTCGGGACCAGCCACGAGCCGTTGATCTCCATGGCCGCCAGGCCCTGTTCGAACGCGTCACCAGTCTCGGCGAAGATCGCCGGCTCGGCGAGGATCTTGTCCTTGTAGATGAGGTCCTGGAGGAACTGGACGCCACCGGTCGCCTGGGCCGTGGTCAGCGCGGTGGACTTGCCGTCGGCGCCGAAGAACGCGCCGCCGTTCTGCCAGACCAGCGACAGCCAGTAGTTCTCCATATCCGAGGTCTCGGTGTACAGGCCCCACTGGTCGACCTTGCCGTCGCTGTCGGCGTCCTTGGTCAGCTGCTTCCCGACCTCGACGAGCTTGGCCCAGTCCCACGTGTCATCCGGGTAGGGGATCCCGGCCGCGTCGAACATCGCCTTGTTGTAATAGAGCGCGATGACGTTGAGGTCGCGCGGCAGGCCGAACTGGCCACCGTTCGCCGTCTTGAAGACGCCGACGCCCTGGTCGGCCAGTTGCCCGAGGTCGTACCCGTCGCGGGTCACGAACGGCTCCAGGTCGAGGAGCACGTCGCGGGCCTGGTAGTCGGGGAAGAGCGGCCCATCCATCGCGAAGACGTCGGGCGCGGCGCCGCCGGACAGCCCGGTCAGGAGCTTGTCCCAATAGGTGTCCCAGTCCGCGACCGTGACCTTGACGTCGATGAGCGGGTTAACGGCCTCGAACGACTCGACGAGCTTGGTCTGGCTCTCGATCTCGGCGGGGTCGCCCCAGATGGAGTATTCGATCGAGGCAGCCGGGCCCGCGTAGCCCGACGATGCCGCCGGGCTTCCGCCGGGCGCCACCGAGGCCGGAGCCACCGACGCCGGGGCGTCGCTGGCCTGCGCGCTGGGGCTCGTCGTCGCCGAGCCGCACGCCGCGGTCACAAGGGCGAGAACGGTCGCCACGATCGCGAGCGACCGGGGCGTCGTGCGGGGAATGACTGCGTTCGCCATCAGGGTCTCCTCCTCCTCTGGCAGCGGGCCGTCAGGCCGCGCCACCCAACCACGCCGGGAGCCAGGCGGCCTCCGCGGCGATCAACTCGTCGGTCATGTGCCACGCCTCGTCGAGCGTGAGCCGTGCCTGGACCTGGGGATCGCAGAGCACGGCGTGGTAGATGGCCTCGCGGTCCTCCCGGAGCGCGGCCTGGACGGTGAGGGTCTGGGTGTCCACAGCCGGGTGGACGTACGCCGCGCAGTGCGCGGGCAGCGGGCCGGGCGACCGGGGATGGACGCCCGCCCCGTCGACGTCGCACGGCACCTCGACGCACGCGTCGGCCGAGAGGTTCGCGATCAGGTCCGGGCCGTTGATCACGTTCCCGACGATCCGGGCGGCCTCGCCGGTGGCGCGTGCGTGCGCGATGACGGCGGCGTACTCGCCGCTGCGCTCGATCTCGAACGGCTCGCCGGCATCCAGGCGCCGCTTGGTGTCCGCGAACTCCTCGAGGTTGTTCGCGACCCGATCGAGGTACTCGCCGATCGGGATGTGGAAACGGGCGACCAGGTCGTCCTTGGGGATGAACCACGGGTTGTACTCGGCGTGGTGCTCGGACGACTCGGTCGGGTAGAAGCCGAAGCGGCGGAAGAGCTCGGCGCGCACGAGATCGTCATCGGGGACGCGGCCGGCATCGACGGCGGCCCGGAGCGCGGGGTAGAGGTCCCGACCGTCCTTCTCCAGGCGCAGAACCCAGGCGAGGTGATTGACGCCGGCCGTGACGTAGTCGATCTCGGACGGCGGCAGGTCGAGGTAGCCGGCGAGCGCGTCGATCGTCCAGTAGACGCTGTGGCACAGCCCGGTCGTGCGGATCCCGCTCGACTCGGCGACCGCGCGGACCAGGATCGCCATGGGGTTCGTGTAGTTCAGGAACCAGGCGTCCGGGCACAGGTCCTCCATGTCGCGAGCGATCCCCAGGACGACCGGGATCGTGCGCAGGCCCCGGAGCACCCCGCCGACGTTGATCGTGTCGTTGATCGTGTACTGCAGGCCGTAGCGGCCCGGCACCTCGAAATCGATCCTGGTCGCGGTCGCCCCGCCCACCTGGATGGTGTTGATGACGACGTCGGCGCCGGGGAGCGCCGCCCGCCGATCGAGGTGCGTCTCGACCCTCGGTGTCGCGCCCATGGCCGTGGCGACATAGGCGGCCATCCGTTCGGCCGTCCGCAGCCGGTCCGGGTCGATGTCGTGGAGGACGATCTCGGCCGTCTTCAGCTCGGGATAGGACAGGATGTCGCCCAGCAGGTTCCGGGTGAACTCGACCGATCCGGCGCCCACAAGCACGATCCGCATCAGCCGACCTCCTGGACGCCGAGGATGTGGCGGAGACCCTGGCTGTGGTAACGCTCCACCCAGTCGGGCCTGTCCGGGTCGTGGCCACGGCGCCTGGCGAGCGCGTAGGCAAGCCGGGCGATCGGCGGCACCGTGGTGAGCGGCGCGTGGTCCTCGACGGCGTCCGGCGACAGCGGCAGCAGCCGCGATCCGGGCATGATCGGCGCGGGTCCGACCTCGATGGTCCGGGCGCCCCATTCGGCGGCATGGCGAACCACGTCGGCCACGGCGTCCCGACCCGGGCCCACTGGCGCGATCGCGATGACGACGCTCGCCGGCCCGACGATCGTCGCGACACCCGAAGCCATCTCCCAGGTCTCGGTGCCCTCGGCGTGCACGATGGCCATCTCCTTGAGCTTGAGGGCGGACTCCATCGCGGCGATGTGGGCCAGGCCGCTGCCGACCACGAAGATGTGCTCGGCATCGGCGAGCTCGTCGGCGAGCTCGTCGGCCATCGGCTCGGCGTCGGCGATGGCCGACTCGGCGTGGTCGGCCGCGCGCACGATCGCGTCCACGACCGCCTCGCCCCGCCGCCGCTCGAGCAGGCCGAGCAGCAGGAGCTCCGTGGCGACGAGCGTGGCCGAGAACGTCTTGGTCATGACCGGCACGTCGCTGGGACCACCCGCGGACATGAGGACCTCGGACGCCACCCGCGTCAGCGTCGATCCCGGGACATGGACCACGCCGATGACCGGCACCCGACCCTGCCACGCGTCCGCGACCGCGACGACGTCCCGGAACTCGCCCGACGCCGAGATGCCGACGATGACGTCGTTGCGGCCGAGATCGGGCGGGTAGGCGAGGAACGCACCGGCGGTCACGGGCACGACAACGGGGTCGTCCGCGCTCGCATGCCGAGCGTAGAGACCGGCCGCGGCGAGGCAAGAGTGGTACGAGGTCCCGTTGCCGATCAGGTGGATCCGGCGGATCCCGTCCCGGCGCAGGCGCCCGGCCATGTCGCGAGCCACGGGCCAGGCGGTCTCGACAGTCCGGCGGATGGCATCGGGGCCCTCGGCGATCTCGCGGGGGACGATCGGGGCGGTCATGGGGCGATCACGACCTCGACGCCGTGCGCGCGAAGTGCGGCGACGTCGGACGCGGCCACCGAATCGTCGGTGATGAGCGTCGTGATCTGCGCGATGTCGAAGACGAAGGCGGGAGCCACGGTTCGGAACTTGGTCGCGTCGGTGAGGACGACGCAATCGCGCGCCGCGCGGCGCAGAGCCCTGTCGGTGAGGATCTCGGGGATCGAGTCGTTCATCAGGCCGAGATCGGGCCCGATCGCGCCGATCCCCATGTAGAGCGCGTCGGCGCGCAGCTCACGAAGGGCGAGCTCGGCGATGTGACCCAGTGTCGAGTGCATGCCCGCCCGGACGACGCCGCCCAGCACCACGAGCTCGACGCCGGGCCGATCCATCAGGATCGTCGCCACGTCGAGGGCGTTCGTGATGACTGTGATCCGCCGGTCGACGAGCCGACGGGCGAATTCGAGAGTCGTCGAACCGCTCGAGATGAGGATCGTGTCGCCATCCTTGACCCGAGCGGCGGCGGCATCGGCGATGGCCCGCTTCGCGGCGAGACCGGGGTCGCCGGCACTCGGGAGCGGGGGACCGCTGAGCGCAGCGCCGCCGTACGTCCGCAGGATGCGACCGTCACGGGCCAGGCGAGCCAGGTCGCGGCGGATCGTCGAGGGCGTGACTCCGAGGTCCCGGGCGAGCGTGCCGACGGACGCCCGGCCATCGGAACCGATCCGGGTCAGGAGGGCATCACGACGCGACGTGCGTGACATGACCGGGACGGTAGACGCGCAGTCTGCGTCATGTCAAGACCGTGTCGCGCATGATTTACTGCAATCCTGCGCACATCGCGCAGGAATCTTGCGCGATAGGGATTCCCGCCGCTATCCTGCCGTGGTTCGGATCGCCACCTGGGAGACGCATGGCGCTGTTGCTCGGCACTCGACGCGGTCTCGAGGCGACCTCGTCCGCGCGGGGGACGTTCACCGTCCTGGCCCTCGACCACCGGCAAAACCTGCGGAAGGAGCTTCACCCCGAGGCGCCTGAGGCCACCACGGTCGAGGAGATGGTCGCCTTCAAACGCACGGTCGTCCGGGCGTTGGCCGCCGAGGCGACGGGGACGCTGCTGGACCCGGAGGTCGGGGCCGCCCAATGCATCGCGGACGGCTCGCTATCGGGTCACGATGGCCTGCTCGTCGCCCTGGAGGCGACAGGCTACGACGGTCCGCCCGATGCCCGGGTCAGCCGACTGCTGCCGGGGTGGGATGCGGCGAAGGCGAAGCGTCTCGGAGCGTCAGCCGCGAAGCTCCTGATCTACTACCACCCGGACGCCGTCAACGCGGCTGACCAGGAACGGCTCGTCGGCGACGTTGCTGCGGCCTGTCGCCGGGAGGACCTGGCGCTATTCGTGGAACCTCTCTCGTTCGGGCTCGATGGCGAACCCGTGACCGGTGAGGCGCGACGCCGCGTCGTCGTCGAGACGGCCCGGCGTCTGACCGCGATCGGCGGGGACGTCCTCAAGGCGGAGTTCCCATACGATCGGACCGTCACGGACCCGACGCTGTGGACGGAGGCCTGCGGCGAGCTCGACGCCGCCTCGCGCCTCCCGTGGGTCCTGTTGTCCGGCGGTGTCGACGACGCGACGTTCGAAGCCCAGGTGGAGACGGCCTGCCACGCGGGTGCCAGTGGCGTGCTCGTCGGGCGGTCCGTGTGGGCCCCCGCGGCGGTCATGCCGCCCGACGCCCGAGCGGCGTGGCTGGCGAGCGAGGGAGCGGCCCGTCTCCGCCGCCTGGCCGAGCTCGTCGAACGCAGCGGCCGACCGTGGCGACCGAGGTGGGAGGCGGCCCAGCGACCCGAGGCGCCCGCGGCCGATTGGTACACCGGATACTGACGCCGGAATGCCCATGACCTCCGCCGCCACCGAGCGAGCGTTCGACATCCTCGTCGTCGGGGAGGTCAACCCCGACATCATCGTCTCCGATCCGGATCCGAGACCGGTCTTCGGACAGGTCGAACGCGTCGTCAGCGGGATCCACCTCACGATCGGGAGCAGCTCGGTGATCATGGCCTGCGCCGCCGCCCGGCTCGGGCTCCGGGTCGCGATCGTCGGTGTCGTCGGCGACGACGTCTTCGGGCGGTTCATGCTGGAGGCGATGCGCGACCGGGGACTCGACGTGTCGGCCGTCCGCGTCGATCCGCACACACCGACCGGCGCCAGCGTCATCCTCTCGAACGGGCGCGATCGGGCGATTTTCACGGCGCCCGGCACGATCGGGGCCGTGACCGCCGACGACGTGCCGGCCTCCCTGCTCGTGCGGGCGCGCCACCTGCACATCGGGAGCTGGTTCCTGCAATCCGGGCTGCATCCGGGCGCCGCCGGGCTTCTTGCAGCTGCCCGTGACGCGGGGCTGACGACATCGATCGATCCCAACTGGGACCCGGCACGAGCGATGGGATTCGGGCCTGCAGGCCCTGCTGCCCGGAGTGGACATCGTGTTCCCCAACGAGGCTGAGGCGATCGCGATCGCGGGCATCGACGACGTGGAGGCCGCGGCCGTGGCGATCGCACGGTCTCGGGGCGGACAGTCGGGGCGGCGGACCGCTCGTGGTCGTCAAGCGTGGCCGCGACGGGGCACTCGTCGCGTCGACGCACGGCGTGCTCGATCGCGTGAGCGCCTACCCGGTGGACGCCGTCGACGCGACGGGCGCCGGAGATGCATTCGATGCCGGCTTCCTCGCCGCGTGGCTCGATGCCAGTTCAGACACTGAAGCGCTGCGGATGGCCGCGATCAGCGGGGCCATGTCGACGCGCGCCGTCGGCGGCACCGAGGCCCAGGCGACGCGAGCCGAGATCGACACGGCCATGGCCGCCTGGCCGCCATGAGCGAGGCGACGCGGATCGGCCGGCTCGTCGGGGTCTCGCTGAACCCCGCGATCGACAAGATCGCCGCGGTCGAGGCCGTGCAGCCCGGGCGGATCCATCGGCCGGAGATGCTGGCCGTCGTGCCGGGTGGCAAGGCCCTCAACGCGGTCCGGGCAGCCCGCCACCTCGGCCTGCCGGCCGATGTCGTGGCCGTCGTCGGGGGCCACGCGGGCGCGTGGCTCGCGGCGGAGCTCGATGCCCGCGGCATCCACCACTGGCTCGTGTGGGTCGAGGGCGAGACGCGGACCTGCCTCTCCGTCCTGGACCGCCAGACCGGCGACCTGACCGAGTTCTACGAAGCGGGCATCGCCCTGGCCGAAGATCGCTGGCCGTCGGTGGAGACGGCACTGAGCAAAGCGCTCGACGAGGAGGCCGACGCCACCGTCGTCCTGCTGGCGGGATCGTTGCCGCCGGGCGCGCCACTCGAGGCCTACCGGCGCCTCGCCCAGGCCGGCCGTGACGCCGGCGCCCGCGTCGTCGTCGACATCGGCGGCCCGGCGCTGGAGGTGGCGCTCGACGCCCGACCATGGCTTGTCAAGATCAATGCGGCCGAGGCACTGGAGACCACCGGCATCGCGACGGGCGACCAGGCCGGTGTCCTTGCGGCCGCACAGGCTCTGCGCGGCCGCGGCGCCGACGCCGTGCTGATCACGATGGGCATCGCCGGGGCATTGCTCCTGACCTCGGACGGCGAGTGGGTGGCCGGGCCGCCACCGGAGCGCGGCGCGTACAGCGTGGGCAGTGGCGACGCCCTTCTCGGCGGGCTGGTCGTGGCACTCGCCCGAGGCGCCGACCTGCCCGAGGCCGTCCGCTTCGGCTCGGCCGCCGCGGCCGCGAACGCGCTCGTGCCCGGCCAGGGTGAGCTGGACCCCGCTGATGTCGACCGTCTCCTGCCTGGCTGCGTGCTGACCCGACGCTGACCAGAGGAGCCTCGGGCGGCGGCTACTCCTCGGCTCCGACCGGATCGAGCTCCGGCTGGTCGATCGTGTCGACGATGAGTCCGGCGTCGGTGAACGCCGGGCCAGGGACGGCCGGCGCGACGTCGCCGGGGTGTGCCGGCGTCGATGCGAGGTGCAGCAGCTCGCCGAGCCCGGCTCGGGTCGCGGCGACCACGACCTCTTCGCCCGCATCGAGGATCTCGTCCACGGGGAAGTCCCAGCGCGCCTCCTCGGACCCCGGGTCCGCCACAGCCAACACGCGCAATGCGCCTTCGGTGTTCATCGCGCCCGCCAGCCGGCCTTCCAGCAGCGAACCGGCAGGCACACGCAGCCGGGCGAAGAGGATGACCCGGCGGTCGCCGACCGGCACCGTCGCCATGACCTCCGAACCGACGGCCGCGGCCGCGAACGCGGGGGCCGCGAGGTGGGAGACGCTGCGCGTGAACCGGATGCCGAAGCCCTGCTGGACGCGGACCGCGAAGTCCGGGTCGAAGAGGCGGACGACGACCCGCATGTCCGGCCGCAGGGCCCGGGCGTTCAACGCGGTCGAGAGGTTGACGAGGTCGTTGCTCGTCGCCGCGACCACGGCCCGTGCGCTTCCGACACGCAGGTCCTCGAGGACCTCGCGATGGCGGGCGTCCCCGATGTAGACGGGGATGCCAGCGGCCCGGGCGGGCGCCACGAAGCGGCTCTCGTCGTGGACCTCGACCACCACGACCGGCACGCCACGGGCGGCGATCCCGAGGGCGACCCGGTACCCGATCGAGCCGAGACCCGCGACGATGACGTGATCGCGCATGTTCGCGGGCACGGTCCGGCGTCCCAGCGTCTGGAGGAGGCGCGAGCGGATCAGCGCATCGGTGATGAACGCGTACACGACCGCCACGAGCGCCGCGCCGACCAGGCTCAGCACGATCGCGTAGACGCGGAGTCCGACGTTGGCGCTCTCGGTCTGGAGGTCGGTGGGCAGCGGGGCGCCGGTCAGCAGGGTGATCGCGTACGACACGGCGTCGAGCGGCGAGAGCCGCGAGATGATCCCGAAGAAGATCGCCGAGCCGATCGCCAGCCCAATGAGGATCGCGGCGAACCGCACGAGGCGCCGCTCCGGCGTGGCGAATCGTGCCCGGACGCCGCCCCAGGCCCGCCCGACGGGACCGCCCCGGTGGGCCTGCTGCGGCGCCAGGTCCGTCGCGAGCGCCCCCGGGTCCTCCTCGGCCACGTCGATGACGATGAGATCAGGCCCGGTGGCGTCGACGTCGGGGAGCATCTCGACGGTCCGGTCGGGGTTCAGCCTGGCGATCGGCACCGACATGGCGGCCTGCGCCGGGTCGGTCGAATGGCGCGACGCCAGCAGGCGGCCGGCGAGCCGAAAGCGACTGCCGGTCTCGCCATCGATCGCGGCCGACACGAAGCCCGGCGCCGCAAGCGCCGACGACGAGAGCGCGACGGCATCGGGGAAGAGGTCCGGTATGTGGGCCCCGAGCTCCTGGTCGAACATCCGGATCACGAGCCGGATGTCGGGTCTGAGCTCGCAAGCCGCCAGGGCGGCGTTGAGGTTGCCGAGGTCGTCGTCGATCGTCAGGACGAGGACCGCGGCGTCGGCGACGCCGGCCGTCCGCAGGACGGGGATCAGCCGATGGTCACCGACGACGAGGCGCACACCGCGGTCGGTCAGCCACTCCTCGTGGTCGGCGCTGGGCCCGATCGCGACGACCTCTTCGCCGCGCATCCGCAGCTCCTCGATCGTCCGCCGCCCAAGGTGGTCGAGGCCGCAGACGACGGCATGGCCGTGAGGCGGCAAGGCTCCAGTCGTGGGCACGGCGCCAGTCTACGGGGATGGGATACTCGGCTTCGGCCTCGAATGCCACCAGAGGGTCTGCCATGCGCCTCGGTCGGTCGTCGCTTCTCGCCCTGGTCGTCGGCCTAGCCGCGACGGGCTGCTCACCCCTGGCGGCGACGCGCCCCGACGCCCAGACGTTCCAGGCGGTCGGCATCCTCAGCGGGTTGAGCGAGTTTGACAAGAGGATCGCCTTCACCCTCGAAGACGGCCGGACGTGGGACCGACCGAAGGACCAGTTCCGGATCGTTTACGACCTGCCGGCCGGGGAGACCCTGTTCGTCGCGGGCCTGGACAAGACCGGCACGTACGTCCTGTTGATCGGCGGGCAGGACGGCCTGCCGCCCGACTGCCCGCACTCGCTCCGCTACGGCGCCCGTGAGTGGGGGGACGCCATCGAGAGCCAGGGCTATCTCTGGCGCAAAGCCGAGAACTTCGCGGTGCTGACGCCAAGCCCGGGCGTCGGCGCCGAGTATCCGGGCAGCGCGATCGTGTGCCTCGATGCCGAGGCGAACGTGACCGCAGTGCTGCAGTTGACGCCGCCAGAGGGGTCGGAGCCTGCGCCTGCCGGCTCGGCGACCGCTCCCTGAACGGACGGGCGGATCGGGGTTTCGGTCGGTCCGGTGTCGCGATGTGGCCGGGTTGGGTAAGATGCACGCCGCTGGTCGATGCTCGAGCCATCCTTGGACTCCTCTTAATCGGGTCTGTGACAGGAACCAATCATCAGCGGTCCGAGCGGTGGGATGAGGGCATCGACCAGTCTTCGGCTCCAGCGGAGCACGAAATGCGTGGGCCCGTAGCTCAATGGCAGAGCAGCTGACTCTTAATCAGCGGGTTGAAGGTTCAAGTCCTTCCGGGCTCACCACCATTGCACGCACGAAATCGAGGCCTCCGGGCGATCCGGAGACCTCGTTGATTCGGGCCTGCACCCTAGTTCGCGCCGTAGTTTCTCGTTGAGCGCGCCCGGACGCCCACGCTGGTCTCGCCGAGAACGAAATCGGGATCGACCGCGACACGCGGAGGCGGGACCGTCTCGAGCCCAATGACCGGCGCTTAGCTGCGTTCGATCGAACGAAGTCCCAGACACCGGCCTTGCCGCTTCCGATGCCGCCACCGATGGTGCCAGCAAAGCCCTGGTGCCGCGATGGCCATGACGCCGGCGAGACGGCTGGTCGGTACGGTCCCGGTTGACTTGGCCACTGGGCCTCGGCCGCGAAGGCTCCGGTTGTCGACAGACCTCGGAATCGGTGCCGCTTCCGCTGTTCATCGAAGCCGTGGCCGGGCGGTCGAAGTGCAACGCCCTGACTGGCGAGATAAGTCGCAGCTAAGCGCCGATCCGTACCGTCCCATGGCGGGCGCGGCAACCCTATGCGGAAGGAGGTGCGCGCGAGGAGAACGAGTGGTCCCCCTGCTGAAAAGTGCCGAGCGCGCGTGTCTTCGTCTGGAGGGAGCACCATGGCTACGCGACTCCGTTGGCTGGCGGCAGCATTGGTATTCGCGCTTCTGGTTTCCACGTCGTCCTCGGCTGTACTTGCGGGTAAACCCGACACGGTGCCGGGGCAGGTCGCCCGCGGTGCCTTACGCACAGCCCCAAGTGGGCCGATCGTTGTAACGGGTACCCTCCGCGACGAGAGCGGATCGCCGACGGCTGGGACGGTCGCCCTCAACGTTCTTCCGAATACCGCGGAGAGGCGCAAGATGAAGAACGGCGACACCCTGAAGGTGCGCACCGTCAGTTGGGCCACCGCTGGACGAGACGGCCACTTCGACCTGCGCGTCGATACGAAGCACCTCGACCATCTCCGCAACGTCAACGCGGGCGGAGGCATCAGCTATGAGGTCGTTGGGTGGACAGCGGATCGTCAGGGCACGACATACATCGCTGGGACGCTCGACGGCGACCCGGCGTCGATCGAAGTGTCCGCGAAGGCGCACCTTGTGACGCCATCGGCAGCCGACGAAGTCAAGGCCTCGGCGGCCTCGGCGGCCGACGACGGCGCGAACGCGGCCATCCCGATCTGCGTCTGGGTTCAGAAGAGCACGTTTGACACCTGGGTCGCTATAGGCCAGACCTGGCCGTACGGGTCGGACAAGGGCTGGATGAAGTCGTCCACCAGCCACGCCTTCTCGGTCGGGGCCGCCGCCAGTGCTTCCGGCGTGTATGGCGACTGGGAATCGAGCGGGTCGACGTCAGCGGAAAGCGGAATCACGTTCACTTGGGCCGAGTCAGTCGCGTACCGCGAGTACCGCGAGGAGCACCGATACGGCAAGTTCCAGTTCGTGTGTGCCGGGAAAGGTGGAGACTGGTCGTCGCACGAGCTGTTCGGGACCGGCGGCTACACGACCGCCGCTTCCACGAATCCTGGGTTCACCACGCACCCGGTCACCGTGTCGGCTGGCTTGTGGGAGCGCAACCGAACAGATGGATCTCACTTCAAACTGTCGGCCGGGGTGAAGGCCGCCGGCGTCCTGGGGATCAATCTCTCCGTCGACACGAACTACAGTCAGGTGCACGAGCTCTCCTACCGGCTCGTCGCGGCCGGCAAGATCTACGGCGACACGAACGTGCCGTCACTCGCAGCACGAGTTCGGACGGGGCGTTGAGTTGAGGAAGCGGAGCGCGGTATTGGGGACTCTCGCGCTCCTCGCTGTCTTGCTAGCAGTCCTCGCGGGGTGGGCCCTACAACAGCGGGCCCACCCCGACGGTGCCGGCGCGCTGGGTTCACTCGGCGTGCCGGCGCATGACGGGATGCGCGTGGACCCGGCATCCGGCGACGACTCCTGGACGTTTGGGGTGCCACTCTGCCTTGCGGTGGGGGATTCACCGCCGGTGCTCCTGGACGTTCGGCCGGTCAAGGTCGACGGGGGAGGGCTTCGATACATTGACAGTCGCGTTCGCACGTTCACCCCGACCGAGGCCGATACCCCCATCGTGAGCATCGGGGGCTGGCCTCCTCCCGAGGATGCCGTGCCGGACCAGCTCAGCCCGATCTTCGGATTCGGAGTGGCGACACCCTGTGCCGCGACATCCGTGGGGCCGACCTACACGGAGCTCCTCCTTGGCTTTGAGCGCGTCGGCGAGGACGGCGGAGGCTGGGAAGGCCTCTACGTCGACTACTTGGTCAACGGCGAAAGAAAGACCCTGCAGATCGATCACGATATGAAGGTCTGCGGGACGCAGGTCAGTTGTGAGATCGGGGGCTAGGGAGACGGGTGACCCGCAGAGGCTGCACTCGTTCAGCGCGATCGTCCACCCTGGCAACGGCTCGGGAGCATAGCCCGGCACAGACGATGCCGTACTTCGCAGCTCGAGTTGATCCGAGGCGAAGTCTCACCGACCGGCTTACTCGCTGGGCAAAGGTGGCGGCATGGGCCGGCGGTGTTCGCGTGCCAGATCGGTGAGCCGTTTGTGCTCGGCGCGGAGTCTCCAGGACTCGCCCTGCAACCGCTCCCACTCCGGCGAGCCGTTAGCCGTCGAGTCCATGTCGCGCTGGATGTCGCGCCACATCGCTAGGACGATCTCAGCTTCACGCTGGTAGGGCATAGGAGTGTCCTCCTGAGGACAGCGAGCCTAGACCAAACCGACGACTCGGGAGGGGCGCGAGGGCGGGAACCTAGTCGAATCTACGCATCACCCTTGCCGCATAGGTCGTTCGCCTGATTGTCGGCCGGGCCAGGAGCATCGGAGAGTGGTCGCCGACGACGCCGGTTATCAGACACGAACGTCGAACCACTCTGACCCCCTTGGGTGGCAAGCCGAGCGCGGAGGGACCGGCGTCGTCGCGACTTTGCCGAGAGTCCGTCCTGCACCCCAGGCGGTGCATCGCGTCGGTCGACGTCGCGAAATCCGACCGAAGACCGACGCCCCGCAACGCATCCGTAACGATCGCCGACTCCCGCGCACTTCTGGATCGCACCTTCCGAGCCTGATATTCGGTTGGACTCGCCAGGCTCGCTCAAGAGGTGCCCGACGTGCGTGGGATCATCGTGTTCGTCCTCGTCCTCCTGCTCGGCGGCGGCCTGTGGGCCGCCCTCGTCAGCGGCTGCGTGGCGTCCTGACGAGCAGGCGGCGCGCAGTGCCTGACGTGACCTTTCCCTGGACGTCCGTGCCGGACGGCGCTCGGACCGTCCGCATGTTCTTCGACGGGCCGACGTCGATTCGCGCCAACGAATTCCGCGCCCTCGTCGTGGGTGCAGACCACGCTCACGACGAGGACACCCTTGAGGCCGTCATGGCGAGCTTCGCCGACCGCCATGGGTACGAGCTCGTGAGCTTCGACGCCGGCGGCGCGGGTGACCCGCTCGACGAGCAGGTCGACGTCGCCTTCCGGCGCCGACCGCTCCAGACCCTCGGCTGAAGTGGACGTCCGACCGATGTGGGTCCCGCTGACTGCCGAACGGGCGGGACAGAACACAAAAACTGGTTCGATTCCCTATTGCCGACTGCACAAGACCGTACTAGAGTGCGCCGCGGCGGCCTCGGGGGCAGCTTTTTCGGAGCAATCATCCTCGCTACTCCTTCATCGAGCCCCCTCGGCGCGTCGGCGTATGGGTCCGTCGGTCGGAGCCGGACGGATCGGGACTCGGGGATCGGGGCCAGGAAGTTCCCGGCGCGTTCCTCCCTGTCGAACGCTGCCTGTCGGACTCCGGCATCCCGGCTTGACCGGGGGAGGATCCATGCGACCGTCCTTGCGGACGGCGACCGGTGAGGGTCGTCGTCGTCGCAATCGCGCGCTCGTCGCGGCGCTCACACCGCTCTTCGTCATCTTCATGCTCGTCCAGCCAGCCAGCGTCCTGGCCAAGCCACCGACCGGCACCGTCACCGTCATCGACGGGGTGACCGGCGAACAGACCATCGTCGACGGCGAACCGGAGGTCTGCATGTTCGCCGTCATCTTCGACTTCGACCAGGCATTCCCGATCGTCGGCTGGAAGATCAAGGACTGGGTCCCGGGCAACTGGAAGGACGGCAAGACCCGTCTCAAGGGCCAGGGTGCGACCGATGCCGACGGGATCATGCGCATCCCCGGCAGCGGTTTCTTCACGCTCGCCGAGGGCCGATACAACGTCGTCGCCGACGACGAATGGCCGATCGACGGGAGCAGCAAGGTCCAGAGCTTCCACGTCGTCTGCCCGGACGCGAACGAGCCGCCCGGCGACGACACGCCACCCGACAACGACACGCCACCGGACGACGACACGCCGCCCGACGACGCTGGGGAGGAGCTCCCTGCGACGGGGACGCCCACCCTGCCGCCGGACGACGCCGGCGCGGTCCTGCCTGCGACCGGCACGCCGCGCGCCACCCTGCCACCGACGGACGCCGGGACCGTGCTCGGCATGACGACCAACGACGCGCTGGTCGTGTTCCTGTGCCTCGGGACCGTCGTCTTCATCGTCGTGTCGGTCACACCGAACCGCC
Organism: uncultured Chloroflexia bacterium; assembly: GCA_963704775.1. GTDB lineage: Bacteria > Chloroflexota > Limnocylindria > Limnocylindrales > CSP1-4 > SPCO01. The sequence goes on from CAVPHR010000006.1 coordinate 176,521, forward strand.
GAGGTCTCGGCCGCCGACACTAGTCCATCGCCGAACGCCCCGGGAGCCCCGACCAGTCCCCGGTCGGGGCTCCTACCTCGTCTGAACGACCTTCGCCGGGCGAGTCCGCAGACCTCGTGCGTGCTACCCTGACGGCGTCCTTTCATGGCCCGTCCTGTGAGGCTGGCGTACCGGTCCCGTGAGGCCGGCGAAGGAGGCTCAGATGTCCTCGCATGTCCTCGCCCACCGCGCCCTCGGGGCCGGTGGGTTCGTTGTATCCGCAGGCTCGTGATCGTCCCACCGCCGCCGCGCGCGAGCGCGATCGTCGACCCGCGGATCGGGGACCTCGGGCCTGCCCTGCTGGCCCTCGAGGACGGCACCGTGTTCCCGGGCGTGGCCTTCGGCGCCCCGGTCGCGTCCGGCGGCGACCTCGTCGTGAACACGAGCCAGACCGGCTACCAGGAGGTCTGCACGGACCCGTCGTACGCGGGCCAGATCGTGGTCATGACGTATCCGCTCATCGGCAACTACGGCCGCCTCGCCGATGACGACCAGTCGATCCGGCCGTGGCTGCGGGCACTCGTCGTGGCCAATGCCACGGCGGCCGTGCTCGACGGGGCGCGCCAGCTCGCGGCGCTCCTGCGCGATGCGGGGATCCCGGCCATCGCGGGCGTCGACACGCGAGCCCTCGCGCGACACCTGCGCGCGAACGGGTGCCTGCGCGGGATCGTGACCGCGCCGGGTGACGTCGATGTCGACGCGGCCCGGGCGGCGGCCATGGCCGTCGCGCGCTGGGAGGACCAGGATTTCGTCGGACAGGTGTCGCCGCCGGACGTGACCGAGTTCGAGTCGCCCGGCGACAGCGGGCCGCGGATCGGGATCGTCGACCTCGGTCTCAAGAACAACATCGTCCGGGCGATGCGGTTCCGCGGTGCGCGGGTGCGCGTCTTCCCGCACACGGCCGATCCGTCGGACGTGCTGTCGTCGGACATCGACGGCGTCATCCTCTCGCCCGGTCCGGGCGACCCGGCACGGCTGGAGGCCCAGGTCGCGCTCGCGCGCGCGGTCATCGACGACGGCCGGCCTCTGCTCGGCATCTGCCTCGGTCACCAGATCGTCGGCCGGGCCGCGGGCGCCGACACGCGCCGTCTGCGGTTCGGCCACCACGGTGCGAACCACCCGGTCCGCGACGTCGAGCTGGGCCTCGTCCAGGTCACCGCCCAGAACCACGAGGTCCAGGTGGTGGGGGAGTCCCTGCCGGCTGCCTCTGGCTTCCGGGTCAGCCAGGTGAACCTGAACGACCAGTCCGTCGAGGGGCTCCGCCACCGGGACCTGCCGATCGAGACCGTCCAGTACCACCCCGAGGGCGCACCCGGCCCCCTTGACGCGCTCGCGGTCTTCGACCGGTTCTTCACGGCCGCGACGACCGGCACGATCGGGTCGCCGTGACCGACGCCCGCAAGCCTGCCTCGGTCCTGATCCTGGGCTCCGGACCGGTGGTCATCGGCCAGGCCGCCGAGTTCGACTACGCCGGGACTCAGGCCTGCCGCGCGCTTCGCGCCGAGGGCGTGCGCACGATCCTCGTGAACTCGAACCCGGCCACGATCATGACCGACCCGCAGGTGGCCGACGCGATCTACCTCGAGCCACTCACTGTCGAGGCCGTCGAGGCCGTGATCGCGAAGGAGCGGCCGGAGGGCATCCTCGCCGGGCTCGGCGGCCAGACCGCCCTCAACCTCGCAACGGCTCTCGCCGAGGCCGGCGTCTTCGAGCGCCACGACGTCCGCCTGCTCGGCACACCGCTCGAGGCGATCCGGATGGCCGAGGACCGCGAGGCGTTCCGGGACCTCCTGGACCGGCTCGACCAGCCGTACGCGCCCTCGTTCATCGTCGAGGGGGTGACGCCGGAGGCCCGCGCGGCCTCTTCGCTCGAGGCCCTCGAGACCATAGGGCTGCCGGCCATCGTCCGACCGGCCTTCACGCTCGGCGGGACCGGCGGCGGCATCGTCGAGACCGAGGATGCGTACCGCGAACGGATCCGGGCTGGGCTGCGTGCGAGCCCCATCGGTCAGGTCATGGTCGAGAAGTGCCTCGTCGGCTGGCAGGAGATCGAGTACGAGGTCATGCGCGACGCGGACGACACCTGCATCGCGGTCTGCTCGATGGAGAACGTGGACCCGCTCGGTGTGCACACCGGCGATTCGATCGTCGTGGCGCCGGTCCAGACGCTGACCGACGCTGTCCATCAGCGGTTGCGAAGCGCGGCCCTCGCCATCATCCGCGGCCTCGGCGTGGAGGGCGGCTGCAACGTCCAGTTCGCGCTCTCGCCCGACTCGACCGAGTATGCGGTCATCGAGGTGAACCCGCGCGTCAGCCGGAGCTCCGCCCTGGCCTCGAAGGCCACCGGCTATCCGATCGCCCGGGTCGCCGCCCAGATCGCCGTCGGTCGAAAGCTCGCCGAGATCCCCAACGTCGTGACCGGCACGACCGTCGCCGCATTCGAGCCGGCGCTCGACTACGTGGTCGTCAAGCTGCCGCGCTTCCCGTTCGACAAGTTCCCGGGCGCCGACCGAACCCTCGGCAGCCAGATGAAGGCGACCGGCGAGGTGATGGCCATCGACCGGACCTTCGGGTCCGCGCTGAACAAGGCGCTCCGCGGTCTCGAGCAGGCGGGCGTCGGGCCGCTGGCCGAGGACGCGAGCTGGACGCCGACGTTCGACTACCTCGCCGGCGTCTACGCGGGGGACCCCGACGCCGACGAGCCCATCCGCTGGATCGACGAGGCAGGGCAGGCCTGCGAGTCGACCCGCCATGCCCAGCGCACGGCTGCGCCGATCGTCCTCCGCCGGTTCATCGGGCCGTCCGACAGCCGGCTCTGGCGGCTGCTCGGCCTGCTCCGCCGGGGCGTGCCCGAGGCGGTGATCGGAGAGGCAACGGGCATCTCGCCGTGGTTCCTCGCCGAGATGGGTCGCAACGTCGCGCTGGAGGCCGAAGTCCAGAAGACGGGGACCAGGCTGGCCGACCCCGCGGACGCCGACGCAGCGACGCTCCTCGCGACGGTCAAGCGCGCGGGCTTCGGGGATCGCGAGCTGGCCGGCCTGGCCGGCACGACCGCGGCGGAGCTTCGGACGGCCCGGCTCGCGCTCGGCCTGCGGCCGGGGTACGCGATGGTCGACACGTGCGCCGCCGAGTTCGCGGCGGAGACGCCGTACTTCTATTCGACCTATGCCGCCGCTGGCTCGGCGCCCGAGGCGCCCCCGGTCGCCCGTCCGGCGGCGCTGGTCATCGGCTCGGGGCCGGTCCGGATCGGGCAGGGGATCGAGTTCGATTACTGCGCCGTCCACGCCTCGGACACGCTCCGCGAGCTCGGCTGGAGCGCGGTCATGATCAACTCGAACCCCGAGACCGTCTCGACCGACTTCGACTCCTCGACGCGCCTCTACTTCGAGCCGCTCGACCCCGAGAGCGTGCGATCGGTCATCGATGCCGAATCGCCCGACGGAGAGGGGCTCCTGCCGGCGGTCGTGGCGTTCGGGGGCCAGACGCCGCTCAACCTGGCGGCGCCCCTGGCCGCGGGCGGCGTGCCGCTCCTCGGCAGCGACCTCGAGGCCATCGACCAGGCCGAGGAGCGGACCAGGTTCTCGGCACTGCTCGACCGACTCGGCATCCCGCAGCCCGAGGGTGGAATGGCCCACAGCGTGGACGAGGCGTTGACCCTCGCCGAGCGCATCGGCTACCCGGTCATCGTCCGGCCGAGCTTCGTCATCGGTGGCCTCGCCATCGACTTCTGCTACTCCGCCGATGACCTCGAGCGCCAGCTCGCCGCCGCGACCGTCGTCGACCCAGATCGCCCGGTTCGCATCGATCGCTACCTCGAGGGCGTCGAGGTCGACGTCGACGCCGTCTCCGACGGCGAGCGGGTCCTCATCCCGGGCCTGCTCGAGCACATCGAGCGTGCCGGGGTCCACAGCGGGGACTCGGTCGGGGTCTTCCCGCCGCAGACGGTGAGCGAGGGCGACCAGGCGCTCATCGTCGCAACGATGGAACGGATCGTGCTCGCGCTCGGCGCGCGGGGCCTCGTCAACGCCCAGTTCATCGTCCGCGACGACGGCGTCTACCTCATCGAGGTCAATCCGCGCGCCAGCCGGACGGTGCCGTTCCTCTCGAAGGTCACGGGCGTGCCGATGGTCGAGCTCGCGGTCCGGATCGCGCTCGGCGCGACGCTCCCGGAGACCGGCTGGGACGGCGGTCTCCTCGCCCCGCCCGACTTCGTGGCGGTCAAGGCGCCGGCCTTCTCGACCGCCAAGTTGCGCGGCGTCGACCCGTCGGTCGGGCCGGGCATGCAATCGACCGGCGAGGTCATCGGGATCCACACCGACCCGCGCGTCGCCCTCGCGAAGGCCCTGCTCGGGGCCGCGCTCGTGCCGCCGCGGGCCGGCGACGAGGGAGCCCTGGCGCTGCTCTCGATCGCGGACCGCGACAAGGCGACGCTCGGACGTCTCGCCGCGGCGCTGGCGGCGGCCGGCTATCGGCTGGCGGCCACGCCGGGGACGCGCGCGGCGCTTGCCGCGGCCGGCTACGAGGCGCGGCCGGTCGCCAAGCTCGGCGAGGCCAGCGACGAGACGATCGGCGAGGTCGCGATCCTCGACCTCATCGCGACCGGCGAGGTCCGGCTGGTCGTCAACACGCCGACGCCGCGCTCGGGCGCGGTCCGCGACGCCGCCGAGATCCGGCTCGCGGCCACGAGCGAGGGGATCCTGTGCCTGACCGCGATGGAGACCGCCGTCGCGGCCGCCGAGGCGCTCGACCCGACGATCGCGGAGCGCCTCTCGGAGGTCCGCTCGCTCGGCGACTGGGTGCCGCGCGGGCTGGTCGCGGTCAGCTGATCAGGGTCGTCTCCTCGACATTGATCATCCGCGCGTAGAGGATCTGCTCGTTGACCTCGAGGTTGTTGATCAGCGAGAGGCACAGGACGATCCCGGTCCCGACGAGTTCGTCCGCGATCTCGCCGAACTGGACCTCCAGCAGGACGTTGGCCGCGCGCTCGTCGTTCGAGACGCTGTCGGGGTCCTGCCAGGTGCCGGCCGCGGTCAACTCGGTCGAGGCGCGCATGAAGTCGAGTGCAGCCGCCTTGGCGATCGGCAGGGCCATCGTCAGAAGTTCCTGCTGGGTGCGATCGAGGTGCGTGTTCGTGGTGTCGTCGCCGAAGAGCAGTGCGAACAGGACGTCCTTCGCGCGGGTGAGCAGCGCCTCGCCGGTCTCGGTCCGGTGCCTCGCCGTGATGAGCGCGGTGCCCTTCTCCGGTGCGTCGCCGGCCAGGTGACCGCGTGCGGTGAGGTCCTCGCGGGTCGTCCCGGCCAGCTCACCGAGAAAGGCCTCGAGGGCGGGCCGGTCCAGCCCGAGCTCGCGCACCCGGACGAGCCGTTCGGCGCGTGCCCGGGCCTTCGCCTCGACCACGACGCGCCGGTCGATCTCCTCGAGGCTGTGGGCGTCGAGCGTGAGCCGGACGATCTGGTCGATGAGCCACTCCCGCTCCTGCTCGGCGAGGATCGCGCGGAGGCGTTCCTCGAACTGCGGCACGAACTCCCGGTTGATCGACCGGACGATCGTCTCGATCGTCGTCATGGCGTCGCTCCTCCCTCTCCACTTATCCCGGGCTGATGACGATCGCCTGACCCAGCGACCACAGCGTGAGCGTCGTGAGCGCGACCATGACGACCGCGAGCGGGATCTCGCGCTGACGGATCGTGCTCGCCGTCGTGCCTGGCGGAGCGTTCGCGGCCGCGTTCACATGGCCCGCCCAGGCGCCCAGCATGTGGCCGCCGACGACGGCCGCGAGCTGCACGGTCCAGACCAGTCCCGGCGGCAGCCACGCGCCCGACGACTCGTGGAAGGCCGTGCCGAAGAGGTCCCAGCCTTGCTGGAACGGGTCGGAGATCGCGACCAGGATGTCCTGACCGCTGATGAGCAGGTACGTCAGGTAGTGGGCGATGAGGTACCCGAGGGCGATCGGCAGGAGGCCGGCCCCGGTCGCCGCGACGCCGACGACGCGCGTCAGCACCAGGGCCGCGAGCGCGAGCAGCCCCAGCCAGCCGATCAGCAGCAGCGTCTCACCGCCGACCCCTGGCGCGCCGAACAGGTCGAACCAGACCTGCGTCTGGGAGAGGCCGTCGAACAGGATGGACCCGACGCCGAGGGCGATCAGGATCGCGTCCGACGTCACCCAGCCCGGTTCGAGCAGGCCGCTGACGAACGGACGGCGACGGACGCGGCCCGCCTCGTCGGCCAGGCCGTACGGGGCGAGGCGGCCGAGGAGCCGGAACCACACGCTGAACGTCTCCCCGTTCGCGCGCCACGTGTCGCGGCCGAACTGGGCCATCATCGCGAGGGTGAACGCCGTGTAGCCGACGAGCACGACGAACAGCGTCGAGGGTCCGCCGCCGGCGTCCACGAGCTCCAGCCAGACGAACGCGGGGAACGCGATGACCGCGGGCCACTTGCCCAGCCATGCCGGGTAGTCCGCGGGCGTCCAGGCGCGAACGTCGAGGCGTCGCAGCACCCATGCGCCGACGTCGTAGAGGCCGGAGAACGGGTCCAGGAAGTGCCATGCGGGTCCGATGGCCGCAGAGACGAGCGCGACGCCGACCCAGCCGTAGATCCACAGGAACAGCGGCGCGACCGATCCAGCGCTCGCCCCGCCGATGATCCCCTGGGCCACGATCCACGCCCAGGCGACGAGGCCCAGGACGCGCAGTCCGATGCGCAGGGCTCTCGGCGGCAGGTGGGCCGGCGCCGTCGTCGGCGGGGGAGTGGCACGGACGTCGCGGGCCAGGACGAAGAGGAACGAGAGGGCCACGGTCATCGCAGCGCCGGCCAGGTAGACCGCAAGCGGCAGGCGACTCGTGTAGGTCGGGTTCAGCGCGTGGCCGAGGACCGTCGCCGGCAGGGCCGCGGACAGGCCGAGGCCGACCCCGACGAGGGAGCCGACCCGGGCAACGGTGAGGCGCCTCGGGCGCCCGCGGGTCATGCCTCGGTCGGTGGGGTTTCGGTCGGAGGCGTGCCCGTCGGAGGCGTGCCGGTCGGTGGCGTCTCGCGACGGCTGTAGAGATAGGCGGCGGCGATCGCGACGATCACCGCGACGGCGATGATAGGCAGGAGCGCATCGCCGCCGCTGCTCGCGTCGCTGCCGTCGGTCGTCGCCGGGCTCGCGCCGGCCGTCGCACTCGCGCTCGCCGATGCCGAGGGAGAAGCGCTCGGCGACGCCGTTGCCGACGCGCTCGGCGAGGCGCTGGCGCTCGCCGTTGGCGTGGCGGTGGGCGTCGGGGTCGCGGTCGGTGCCGGTGTCGCCGCAGCCGTGACGGTGAACGACCACTCCGCCCGGTCGATGTCGCCGTCCTCGTCGGACTTCGTCGTGGACCTGACGGTGTAGGTCCCGGGCGCCAGGTCCGGCACGTCGTCGATCGACATCCGCTTGGCGTCATCCGGATCGACGCCGCCGGTCGCGAGTTCCTTGTCGTCCGTGTCGACGAGCTTGAGCGAGCTGCCGCTCGAATCCATGGCCTCCGAGTAGGTCGCGAAGATCTCGGTCGGGCTGGCGTCGAGGGTGTCGCCGTCCTTCGGGGTGGACTCGACGAGCTCGGCGTGAGCCATGACCACCGACGGGAGCAGGAACAGGGCGACGACCACCCCAGAGAGGATCGCCCGACGGCGAGGAATGGCGAACTGCCGCATCATGCCCGGGAGTCTACGAGGTCCGTCGGCGAGATGCCGCGACCGAGGCGATCGGAGTCATCGTGCAGATCGAGTACCCGGACACGGCGGGCGGCCCGTATCGGCCGGGCGCATGCAACATCGGCCCGTACGAGATCGCCCGGCGCAGGCGCGCCGGCCTCTTCGAGCTGGGTCTGGCCGCCGTGATCGCGGTCATCCTGGTCATCGTCGACGCGCCGCCGGTCGCTCGACTCGTGGTGTTTCCGTTCCTCGCGGGCGCGATCGTCAGCCTCGAGCAGGCGCGACGCCACTTCTGCGCCGGCTTCGGGATGGCCGGCATCCGCAACTTCGGGGCGCGCGAGGACCTCGAACACATCGATGACGCGGCGGCGAAGGCGGCTGACCGCCGGGCCGCTCTCGTCATGTTCGGCTATTCGAGCGCGATCGCGGCGGCCATCACGGCCCTCTTCGTGGTGCTGCCGATCTAGTCGCTCCCATGGCCAGGACGAGTCCGGCCGCCGCCTGTTCGGAGGTCAGGCGACGGCCGGGATGACCTCGCGGCCGAACGTCTCGAGGCGCTCGAGGACGTGCGCGTCTGGGAGGTTGACGATCACGTGCTCGATGCCCTCGTCGGCCTGGGCGCGGATGGCCGCCACAACGTCGGTCGCGCGCTGGCGCCCGGGTCGAAGGTCGGCCTCGATGAGCGATGTCTTCTCGATCGATGCGAAATCCCGGCCGACGCTGTCGCAATGCCGCCGGAGCACCTCGAGCTTGTGGGCACTCTCGCCCGGGTCGGGGACCAAGATGTTGCAGGCGTCCGCGTAGGCCGCGACGAGCCGGAGCGTCTGCCGTTCCCCACCGCCGCCGATCATGATCGGGGGGTGCGGCCGCGTCAGCGGGGCCGGCCGGGCGATGGGCTCGGCGAGCTGGTAGTGGCGGCCCTCGATCGGCGCGGGATCGCCGGCCCACATCGCGAGTGCGATGCGGAGCGTCTCCTCGAGCCGCTCGAATCGCTCGGCGCGTCCCGGCCACGGCAGCCCGAGGCCGCTCGCCTCGCGCTCGTACCACGCGGCGCCGATGCCCAGGTACGTCCGACCGCCCGACAGGACGTCGAGCGACGTCGCGGCCTTGACGAGCAGGCCCGGCGGCCGGGCCACGGCGTTCGCGACCATCGGCCCGAGCGCGATCCGCTCGGTCGCCTGGGCCAGGAACCCGAGCGTCGTGTACGCCTCGAGCATCGGTTCGTCCGGGCCGCCCCAGCCGGTGTCGGCCGGCAGCTGGAAGAAGTGGTCCATGACCCACAGGCTCGCGAAGCCGTTCGCCTCGGCGGCCTGGGCGATCGAGGCCAGCGTCGGCCGGATGGCCGGCGTGCCGCCCGGGAACGAGAACGACGGGAGTTGCAGCCCGACGCGCATCGTCGTGCCTGCCTACGCCGGTCGCGTCTGGGCGAGGTCGTCGGGGCACGCCACCCGACGTTCGGGCTTCGCTGCCTTCGACTGGCTGACCGCCGGTCCGGGTGGCGGGGACCCATCGGCCGCCTCGGCCTCGGCTCGTCGGACCGCACGCGCGAGGCGGATGTCGTCGGCGGTTCGTTGGAGCTCGGCCATGTGCGCATGCGCATCGCGGAACTTCATGTTGTCCATGGTCTTCTCCCTCCTGTAAGACGGATATCTAACACTCGGTCGACATCAGGTGCGGAGCGGGATCGATGGGACGCCGGGCTAGCCCAGCAGGAAGTGCTTGACCTCGGACGAGGCGTCGTCGAGGCGCGTCGGGCGGAGGCTGTAGTAGATGACGGAGCCGGCACCGGCGACGGTCACGAGACCGGCCGAGCGGAGGATCGCGAGGTGGTGCTTGATGGTCGGCTTGGAGAGTTCGAGCTGCTGGGCGATCTCGGTGAGGTAGAGGTCCTTGTCGCGCAGCAGCCGGAGGATGCGCAGCCGGGTCTCGTCGCCGAGGGCCCGATGCAGCCGGACCACCGCCGGCGGCGGCGCCAGCGGGTCGGACGCGTCGAGGGCCGTGTCGGCGATCGGGTAGCCGAACAGCCGCCAGTCCAGGCCGCCCAGCAGGAAGTTATAGGGCCGCGCGAAATACGACGGGGCGAGGATCAGTCGCCGCACGCCGGGCTCCGTCAGCCAGCGGATGCCGCCGGTGGTCCGTTCGACGAGCTCGACGATGTCAAGCGACGCGCGATCGGCCGCGCGGGACTCGTAGTCGTGGCGGATCATGGCACCGACCCGCGTCTCGACCGCCTGGAACGGCTTGAGCCACGCGGCAAGCACCTGGCGCGCCGGGCCGATGACCGACGGCGGATCCGAATAGACCGCCGTGACATAGGACTTGAATGCCGGGTCGTGGTGGGTCGAGACCCGATCGGCCATGGCTGCGATCGCCTCGGGATCGCCGTCGATCGCCCGCTCCGCGGTCTCACGCGTGTCGGCATCGCGCAGGTCGTCGCCGATGATGGTCCGCAGGACCGTGCGATCGTCCGCGGCGTCGAGCAGGCGCATGAACGAGGCGGCGTCGGTGACCTCGGGGTGATCGATGGCGAGCCCGGCCAGCACGATGCACAGTTCGTGCCCGTAGAGGTCGAGCGCCGAGCCGGCCTCCCGACGCAGGTCCGCCTTGGCCTGGGTCAGCCAGGCCCGATCCGGGGCCGGCAGGTCGTCTGTGGAGCCCGCGTCGTCCGAGAGGCTGAAGACGAAGTCGTACGCGGTCCGGACGTCCCATTCGATGGTCGGACCGCTCGAGCGGTTGAAGTGGCGGACGCGCGGGCTCGCGGAACGGTCGTCCGTCGGGGCGCGGCGGGTGGCGGGTCGGGCTGCCATCGTGGAGTGGTGGTCTCCTAACGCGTGTTAGATGTATGTCTAACATCTGGGCCGTGGCCATGTCAAGGGGCCTGCAGCGGAGGGCGCCGACCCGGTCCGACACCGAAGGCGGTACGATCGTCGCCATTCGATCACCTCCGGCGTCCCTCGCCGCCCGGAGTCCGACACCCCAGGAGTCCCAGCGTGCCGACCCACGTCCCGACCATCACGTTCAGCGACGACCGCCTCGCGAACGGCCTGCGGGTCATCGTCGCGGAGGATCATCTCGCCCCGGTCGTCGCGATCAACCTCTGGTACGACGTCGGATCGAAGCATGAGCAGGAAGGACGAACGGGGTTCGCCCATCTCTTCGAGCACGTGATGTTCCAGGGCTCCAAGCACGTCGCGAAAGCCGAGCACATCGCGCTCGTGCAGGCCGCGGGCGGGACGATGAACGGCTCGACGTGGCTCGATCGCACCAACTACTTCGAGACGCTGCCCGCCCACCGGCTGGAGCTCGGACTGTGGCTCGAGGCCGACCGGATGGCGACGCTGCCGGACGCGCTCAGCCAGGAGAACCTCGACAACCAGCGCGAGGTCGTCAAGAACGAGAAGCGCTCCTCGTACGACAACCGGCCGTACGGGCTGTGGCAGGAGAAGATCCAGGGACATCTGTTCCCGATCGGGCACCCGTACCACCACCCGACCATCGGCTCGATGGCGGATCTCGACGCCGCCTCGCTCGATGACGTCGTCGCGTTCTTCCGGACCTACTACGCCCCGAACAACGCGGTCCTCTCGATCGTCGGGGACGTCGACACCGCAGAGGCGCTGGCTGCCGCCGAGCACTATTTCGGGGAGATCCCCGCGAACCCGTCCATCCCGAAGCTGGGCGACCTCTCGCTGCCGCCGATCCTCGGGGCCGAGATCCGCGAGACCGTCCGCGACCGGGTCCCGTTGCCGCGCGTCTACGTGGCGTTCCGGGCGCCCGTCTTCGGCGACCCGCGGCTCGAGGCGCTCGACATGGCCAGCCAGATCCTCGCGGGCGGGAAGGGGAGCCGCCTGGACCGCCGGCTCGTGCGCACCGAGCGCATCGCCCAGGACGTGGCGCTGTTCAGCCTCGGCTTCGTCGGCGGCGGCTCGATGGTCGCCGGCTGGGCGACCGTCCGGCCCGGCATCGATCCGGCGCGGGTGGAGGAGGCCTTCCACGAGGAGCTCGCCCGCCTGACCACCGAGCTCGTCACCGACGACGAGCTCGCCCGCGCCCGCGCGCTCGTAGAGGCGGAGGAGCTCGGCTCCCTCCAGCGTGTCGAGGAGCGGGCCGACCGCCTCTCGATGTACGCGACGCTGTTCGACGACCCGGGCATGATCAACACGATGCTGCCGCGCTACCTCGCGGTGACGCCGGAGGACATCCGGGTCGCCGCCACGGATGTCTTCCGCGTCGACAACAGGGTGGTCCTGACCTACCTTCCGGACGGGCCGGCGGCCGACGACCAGGCGCTCGACGAGCCCGAGTCCGAGGAGGAAGCCGCATGACGGCCTCCGCCGAGCCGCTGCGCGACGGGCCGGTCATCGCCGAGCGACCCGTCGCTGGCACCCCACGCCCGTACGAGTTCCCCGAGGTCACCGAGACGCGGCTGGCGTCGGGCCTGCGCATCCTCGTCGCGAACCTGCCCGGCCGGCCGCTGGTGTCGGCCTCGCTGGTCCTGCCGATCGGTGCCGTCGACGAGCCGGCCGAGGAGGCGGGATCGACCGTGCTGGCCGCCAGGGCCCTCGCGGAGGGGACCGAGCGCTACGACGCGATCTCCCTGATCGAGGCGACCGAGCGCCTGGGCGCGTCGCTCCACGCGGAGGCCGGCTGGGACGCATTGACCGCCGGGCTCGACGTCCCCGCCGATCGGCTGCCGCAGGCCCTCGACCTGCTCGCCGAGGTCATCCTGCACCCGACCTTCCCCGTCGCCGAGGTGGACCGCCTGCGGGACGAGCGCCTCAACGACCTGCTCCAGGCCAAGGCCGACCCGCGCCGGCGCGTGGAAGAGGCACTGATCAACACGATCTACGCGCCGACCTCGCCCTATCATCGCCCGGCCGGCGGCACGAGCGACACCGTGGAACGCCTCGATGCCGAGACGCTGCGCCGAGCGTGGTTGCGCGGACTCGACCCGGCCAGGGCCACCCTCGTCGTCGGCGGGGATCTGGCCGGCCAGGACGTGCCCGGAGATCGCCGAGCGCCTGTTCGGCAGCTGGGTGTCGGGGCCCGACGGCGAACGCCCCGGTCCGATCGTGGACACGGCGTCCACGTCCGGCCGCCTCGTGCGGGTCATCCACCGACCGGGTTCGGTCCAGACCGAGATCCGGATCGGGCACCGGGGCCTGCCGCGGCGGGTCTCCGACTTCCACGCGGTCTCGGTCATGAGCGCGATCCTCGGCGGGCTGTTCAACTCCCGGTTGAACATGAAGCTCCGCGAGGAGAAGGGCTACACGTACGGCGCCAGTGCCGGATTCGAGATGCGACGCGGCGCCGGCCCCTTCGCGGCGCGGGCAGGGGTCAACACCGAGGTCACGATCCCGGCGATCCTCGACACGATCGCGGAACTGACGCGGATCCGCGACTCGAGCGTCAGCGACGCCGAGCTGGCCGCCGCACGCGACTTCCTCATCGGCGTGTTCCCGCTGCGCTTCGAGACCGCCTCGGCGGTCGTCGGGGCCCTGTCCGGGCTCGTGGTCCACGGCCTGCCGGTCGAGGAGCTCATCGGCTATCGATCGCGCATCGAGGCCGTCGATCCGGCGGCGATCTGGGACGCGGCTCGTGCCCACATCGACCTCGAACGGGCGGCGATCGTGCTCGTGGGCGATGTCGACGCCTTCGGCCCGGCCCTGGAGGCGGAGGGCCTCGGTCGGATCGTCATCGAACCCGACGACGTCGAGGGCGCGGCCGGTGGTGCCGTCGGCGTGGCGGCAGCGCACGCCGAACTCGAGGATGATCCGGCCGATGACGCCGCAGGTCCGCTCGACGAGGGGCCGGCGACCGGCCCGACCGCAGGCTCCGAGGAGCCGTCGCTGCCAGGATCGGGAGACGAGCCGGTGACAGCGGACACCGGGAGCACCTCACCCGACTGAAACCTTCGGGGCCTGGGCTGTCTCAGGGAGGTAGATGCCGGTCGACCGATCGGCGACCTCCGGGGAGAGACAAGCATGCATTCCCAAGCTCGATTGATGCGCGGCGTCGCCGTCGCGGTCGTTTCCACGTTCCTGATCGTCGGTGCGGCGTTCGCCGCCAACGGCGTGCTCACGCCCTCGGGCGCTGACCGCACCCCTCCGACGATCGCGGAGCCCACCGAGACCGCCGAGCCGACCGAGACGGCGGAACCGACCGAGACGGCCGAGCCGGCCGAGGCTGCCGAGCCGGCCGAGGCCGCGGAGCCCACCGAGACCGCCGAGCCGACCGAGACGGCCGAGCCGACCGAGCATCCCAAGGCGGCCAAGACCGCCACGCCCAACGCCAACAGCCGCTCGAACGACCAGGGCGACGAGGACGCCGATGAGAACGACGGCGAGAACGAGGACGCCGACGAGAACGACGGCGATGGCGAGCACGAGGACGCCGACGAGAACGACGGCGAGCACGACGGCGACGACGACGGTGAGGACAGCGGCCATGACGGCGGCGAGGATCACGGCGGCGGCGGCGGCGACGACTGACCGGACGGACCCGTCCCACCGACACGGGTGGACGATCAGCATGCGACCCGATGGGTCGGCCCGCCTCAGCGCATCATGGGGGCGGGCCGACCGACTGCGTCCGACGCAGAAAGGGGCCCCGCCAGCCGGAGACTGTCGATCAGCGATCCAGGAGCCACGCTGCCCGAGCAGCCCGATGACCGCGCCGGCGACCGAGCGATCGTCGAGGCCGTCCTGGCCGGTGATCGCGATGCCTTCCGCCGCCTGGTCGAGCGAGAGTCCGGTCCTGTCGTCCGGGCCTGCCACCGGATCCTCGGTGACCTCCACGAGGCCGAGGACGCCGCCCAGGAGGCCTTCGTGACCGCATACCGCTCGCTGGCGAGCTGGCGCGGGGACGGGCCGTTCGGGGCGTGGCTGACGCGCATCGCCATCCGCATCGCGCTGCGCCAGGCCGGACGCCGCAAGACCGTCACCTGGCGGGACCCGCTCGCCCATGAGCGCGATCAGTCGGCGGACCCGATCGACGCGGCCATGGACCAGGCCTCACTCGCGGCGACAGGCACGATGGACCCCTCGTCCCTCGCGGTCCGGGCCGAGCGTGCGACGGACGTCCGGACCGCGGTCGCCTCGCTCCCCGAGCCGTATCGGGAGGTCGTCACGCTGCGGTTCTTCGGGGAGATGAGCCTCGAGGAGATCGCGGGCGAGACCGGTCGACCCCTCAACACCGTCAAGACACACCTGTACCGCGGCCTGACCCGGCTCCGCGGCGCACTCATCGATGAGGGCGCCCGATGAGCGGCATGGGTCGTCGATTCGATCCGGCCGAGATCCGGCCCGACGCGGGTCCTGGCCCGACTGACGCCGAGCTGGCCGAGGCGATGCTGGCCGCCCGCGAGCTCGAGGCGCTCGGTGCCCGCGACGCCGCGGGCCCGACGGCCGGGTTCGAGGACCGGGTGATGGCCGCGATCGCCACCGAACCGGCGCCCCGCGTGCTGGTCCGGCCCGGCGGGAACGTGCGCTACGGGCTGCTGGGCGGCTTCGTCATCTCGGTCCGCGACGCGTGGCGGGTGGCGACCGGTGGCGGCCGGCCCGCGGTCATCCGGGCGCAGGCCCTGGCCTTCGTCCTGCTCGTGGCCCTCGCGACCGGATCGCTCTCGGTGTTCGCGGCCGTCGGCGCGTCGAGCCTCCTGAGCCCCGGCCGAACGGCGACGCCCAGCTTCCCGATCCGGTCCGCGAGCCCGGCTCCGCCCTCGCCTTCGACTCTGCCGTCTATGGTGCCGTCCCCCTCGCCGACCCCGTCGCCCTCGAGCAGTCCGACGATCGAGCCGAGCCAGGCCGGCGAACCGGGCACGATCGCGGAACCGACCGACACGGCCGAGCCGACCGAGAACGACGAGGCCAAGACCCCGAAGCCGACGAAGGCGCCGAGAACCACTGAGACGCCCGAACCGACGGAGACCGACGAGGCCGAAGGGACCGACGATCACGGCGGCGGCGACGGCAGTGGTGGTGACGGCGGCGAGGACGACTCGAGCGGACCGGGCGGCGGGGACTGACACGACGTCGCGAGGTTCGAAGGCGCTAGGCTGACGACGTGATCGTCGTCGTCGGCAACCCGACCGCAAAGGCGTCGCCGGCAGGCATCGTCGCCGGTGGCCCGGCCGCCCTGGTGGCTCTGTCAGCGGCCGCAGCCGGCTCCGAGGTCCAGCTGGTCGCGCGGGTCGTGGACGACCCGGCGGGCGACTCCATGCTCCAGCACCTGACGACGGCCGGCGTGTCGCACGTCGCCACGCTCCGTCAGCCCGCGACCCCTGACGGCCCGGTCCTCGAGGCCGCGGACCTCGAGCTCGCACTGCGCTACCTCACGAACGTGGGCGTCCTCGTCCTCGCCGGCCACGACCCGGGCCTGACGCCCATCGCGGTGGAGGCCGCCGCCTGGAACCACGCGGCGCTCGTCGTCATCCTCCCGCGCGGGGAGGCGATCCCGACGGACCTGCCGACGGATGCCACCGTGCTGGCCGCGCCGGAGTCGGATCCCGACGGGGCGTTCGGGTCGCTCGTCGGCGCCTATGCCGCCGCGCTCGACCGTGGCGTGGACGCGGCGACGGCTTTCAAGACGACGATCACCGCCGCCGGCGACTGGTCCAAGGTCGCCGACTAGGGTCAGGTCGCGGCGGGCATCAGCGGCTCGATGAGCGCGGGGCCGTCGCGCCGGACGTCGTTCACGTCGCGAACCACCGGATAGATCGCGAGCTCGATCTCGTCGTTCGGGACAAGGAGCCCGAGCAGCTCACCGGGGTCCGCCGGGGCCGGTCCGAGCCAGAGGTCCCAGGCGTCGTCGGGGAGCACGACCGGCATCCGGTCGTGCAGGTCGCGCAATGCGTCGTTCGGGGTGGTGGTCACGATCGTGAAGGTCCGCCGCACGGTCTCGGTCGCGGGATCGCGCCAGCCCGCCCAGAGACCCGCGAGTGCCAGGGGGCGCCCGTCGCTGCGGATCACGCGGTACGGCTGGCGGACCGTGCCCTCGCGCTTCCACTCGTAGAAGGAGTCGACCGGCACGAGGCAGCGACGCCGCTGGAACGCAGCCCGGAAGGCCGGGCTGGTGGTCAGCGTCTCGGCACGGGCGTTGAACATCCGGGACGCGACCTTCGCCTCGGTCGCCCAGTGCGGGATGAGACCCCAGCGGTAGGCCGTGATGGCGCGACGGTCCTCGCGCTGGACGACCACCGATGCCTCGTCGGTCGGAGCGACGTTGTAGTGCCCGCCCGGATCGTCGACGAGCGGCTCCGCCCCGAAGATCTCGGCCAGCTCCGACGCCGGCCGCTCCTGGGTGAACCGTCCGCACATGTCCGCGAGTCTAGCGCCGGACATGGTGCGACCCCCTCGTCGGCCGGCGAGGGGGTCGTCCGGTGAGAGGCGAAGGAGCCTAGGGCAGGATCAGGTGGACGGGATTGCCCCGGATCTGGACCTGCCAGGTCGTGATGTCGGTTGCGGTCGTTCCGGTACCGGTCATGTTGTAGCGGATCTTCCACCAGCCCGACTGCTGCGCCGTGTAGGTGATCGGGATCGGGATCTGGATCGTGATCCAGCAGCCGTTGAACCGGCTGTTGCCGCTGGAGTAGGTCACGACGTTGGGCACACCGGTGCCCGCTGAGCTGTTGCAGCTGGACACGCCGCTGTTCGTGGTGCCCTGGCTCGCGGTGTAGTCGAAGTTGGTGGCGCTCCAGCCCGCAGCCGTCGGGATCAGGATCTCGATGTTGGCATCCTGGTTGGTGTCCCCGGCGTCGAAGAGCTTGATCTCCATCGTCTTGCCCGCATGGGCCGCCTCGATCTGGGCGAGGTAGAAGGTCGAGGACGCGCCACTCGGCAGTGGCGAGTACATCTCCATCGCCCCGATCCCGTAGATCTTCGGCGCGGTGCCGGTCGCCTTGGAGAAGATCGCCCAGCCATTGCGTGCGTTGGTCGGCAGCTGGTCACTCGCGTTGCCGGGGTCGACGGTGCTCGTATGGAGCCGGTAGGTCTTGCCGCCGGCCAGGGTCGATGTCCCGAGCTGGTACCAGCCGAGGTGGTATGCATCGCAGCCGGCGATCCCTGAGCCACCGGAGCCATTCAGCGTCGGGTCGGAACCATCCTGCTGCTTGAACGTGTTGCCCGAGGTGAACCCGGGCACGAGGACGTCGTCCGTCAGGTCGTACGGGGTCCCTTGCGTGTCAAACAGGTCGTAGAACGAGCTGACTGGGACCTTGCTGCCGATCCATGTATCGCCCAGGCCCGTCGTCAGTGCACCGGCGCAGAAGCCTGGGTCGTAGATCCAGACCCCGCCACTCGAGGAACCCGGGGCCATCTCGACGGCGTAGTTGTAGTACTGCACCTGGTCGTAGTTGGGGTTGTTGACGGCAGGCCCAGGGGCGCCGTCCGTGTCGTATCGGGGAAGGTAGGCGTCGCCGCTGATCGACTCCGCGCCCTGCGTAAGCATCATCCCCCAGAAGCCTCGAGGGGTGAGGACCTCACTGGCCGGACCGGCAACGTTCGTGTCCGGATGGAAGACGGGCGGATTCGTGACGACGTCCTCGATCCAACGGTAGTAGACCCTGATCCGCAGGTGGTCGACGCGCAGGATCCTGGCCGTGGCACAGGTCGTGGACGACGCCTTGAGGGCGGTGATCCTGACCCGGAAGTTGGTGTTGTTCATCTCGGATGCCGTCCACGACGCGTGGTTCCACTTGTCGGTGCTGGCGCTTGCGGTCGGGAGGAGCCGAACCACGTCCGTCGCGGTCAGGGCGGGCGTCGTCTTGAGCCCGGTGCCCGCGCCGGTCGAGAACGTGGTCCCGTTGTTCCAGGAGAGTGCCGCGCTGAACGCGCAGGTGGTCCCGCTCGTGATGCTGTCGACGCTCACCTCGGCACTCAGCTCGATGCCGTCGATCGCGCTGACCGTCGGCGGGAACGTGATCCCGCTCGCGCCGCCGAAGTTGCCCCAGTCCTGGGCCGCATTGTTGGTGGTCGTGGTCGCCCGGTTGTTGTCCGCGGCATAGACGTTTCCGGTCGTCGTCCAGTTCGGGTTGACCGTGCCCTTGGTCGCGCTCGCATCGAGCCAGCCCGTGTCGGTCGTCCGGACCGTTGGCGTGTGGACGTCGTCGAAGGTGGTGTAGCCGTTGGCCGTTTGACACGCGGATGGTGCGGTCGTCGTCGTGGCGCAATGCCGCACGAGGCCGTACACCCCGTAGTAGTTCTCCGGGCTGCCCATCGGGACCGGGAGCACGTACTCGGCCTGTGAGTCGCGGGTCTCCTGGATGTTGTTGAACCCGAGGACTCGTGCGAAGAACGTGTTGACCGGTCCGCTGATCTTCACCCGCAGCCGACGGTTGTTCGCGGCGTCCTTGTGGACATCGACGATGACACCCCCGGCGCCATTCGTGTAGCCGTTCTTCTGTGCCTCGGCCCTGGCGAGGTCGATCGCGAGGTCCTCGCGACCGGGCAGGCGGATGACCCCGGCGAGGGCCGCAGCATCCGCGGCACGCTGCATGCGCAGGCTGTTCGACCAGAACCACGACACGTCGATCACGATGGCGCACATCCCGACGAACGCGACGATCGCGAGCGCGAAGATGACGACGATCTGGCCGCGCGTACGGGGATGGTGACGAGAGGTTCGCATTGTCATTTCCCTGGGTTGAGGGCCATCACGGTGCGATCACCGATCGGGATGGTGGTCGGTCCGTTGCCGGAACCGAAGAAACCCACGGCCGCCGAGAGCGGCGTGACGAGCTGGTAGTTGTAGGTCAGGCTCACGCCGATCGAATCGGGACCGGCGGAGTTGTTGTCGCGCAGGCAGGCACCCCAGCCGGTGGCTCCGGACGGGACGAAGAACAGGTTCCTGCCGTCCACCGATGGGCCGTTCCCGACCGGGACCCCGGCGACCATCGTCGCGCTGTACACCCACGTGTTGAACGACGTACCGGTGACTTCGCCGTTCGTGCCGGACTTGTAGATCTTGATCTCGGCGATCCGGCTGGGTACCACGGCTGAACCCGGGGAGGTGATCACGCGCTGGAGGGCTGCGACGATCTGCTGGTCCACCGTGGCGGCGTTGGGCGACTGCCCGGCGCTGCAGCCCACGGTCCCGCCGCCGTTGCCGAGCGCGGAGCCGACTCGGGCCCCCTCGCGCGTGGCGTATTCGAGCGTCAGGTGGTGGTCGAAGACGAACCCGAACTCCATCATGCCGAGCAGGAGCAGCAGGACCACCGTGATGATCATCGAGAACTCGACCAGGCTCTGGCCGCGCTCGCGCCTGCGACGGATCACAGGATCGGCTCCATGCGCATGACGTTCGAGCGGTCGAACGTGATCCCGTTGCCGCTCCCGACGAAGGTCCGAAGGGGGGTCACGAACGCGTGGTCGTAGAAGATCCGCACGCCGACGTGGTCGATCCCGGTGTGGCTACCGCCGCCGGTCGCCCAGGGGCAACCAGCCATGATGTTGCACCGGCTTGTCTCCGGGTACCCGTCGCTGGTCAGGGAGTAGTAGATCGGGGTCGTCGTCAGGTCGGGTCGGGTGCAGTTGACCGCGACGGAGAGGTTTCGCGTGTAGACGGTCTTGGTCCCCACGCTGTAGTCATCGCCGTTGGACTTCGCGCGGTAGATCTCAACCCGGACGATCCTGGCGTGATTGGCCGGCGCTGCGACGTCGCTCTCGATGCCGCCGAGGATCACGCAGTCCGCGCCGCCGGTCGCTCCGGCCTCTGCCGCGGCGAGGGCCGCGTTACGTGACGCGTAGTTGACGGCCAGGATCGCGTTGAACGAGAAGGCGAACTCGATGACCCCGAGGAACAGGATGAAGAACATCGGGAAGACCAGGGCGAACTCGACCAGGGTCTGTCCGGTGGAGCTGTCCTGGCGGCGCTTGCGACGGCGGAGGACAGTCACGTTCGAGCCCCCTGCGACGGTGCCGAAGGGCTATCCAGCCAGGTCGTCGTGGTCTCGGTCGGGGTGCCCTGGCAGGCAGCCACAGCCAGGATCGCCAGGAGGGCGACCAGGAGGGCGCGGGAGCGAGACGCGGTGGTCTGAGGATTCGCCACGATGATCCTTCGGCGAGCGATGAGTTCGACCTCACGATCGTAGATGGGGCCGCACCTGATCCAAGAGGGCCGGTGGTTCCGGTGCTCTGCGCCGATAGTCCCAAGATCGGGAAGACTTCCGTAAGGTTCGATGCAAGGTCGTGCGAGAAAGGGGCGCCGGACCCTCGCCGACCGCTCCGAGGGCGTTGACTGGGCGCGCCAGGGGCACTCGTCGCAGCGGCTCATGTAGAGTCGCCGCCATGGACGACCCTGGATCCCCGGACGGCGCCCGCGGGGTGCCTCCCGGGCGCCTGTCGCGAGCGGCCGCGCAGAGCCTGTTGATGCGCGGGGACGAGCTCCTTGCGGCCGGTGACTACGGGGATGCGGCGATCCACTATCAGCGGGTCGTCGGCTTCGACGATCCGGCGATCACGGCCGCGGCCCTGCTGGGTCTTGGCGAGGCCCGCTACCGTCTCGACGACGAGGACGGGGCGGTCGCCACCTGGGAGGCGGCGATCCAGATCGGTGAGACGTCGTCGGCCTATCCGGCCTGGCGCAACGTCGCGGCCGCCCGCGTCCGGTCGGGCGACCTCCGTGGCGCCCAGCGGGCCTACCGCGAAGCCGACCGACGGGCGCCTGCGGCCGACAAGGCCGAGATCGCCTCACGGCTGGGGTGGCTGGCCAAGGAGGCGGGCGACGCGGGGACGGCCAGCCGCTACTTCGCGAAGGCCCGCGGCGACGGGCCCGCTCGTCCCGGTCTCGACCATCGTCATCGCCGCGACCGCGATCGTGTCACTGGTCGTCCTGTTCACGGCCGAGGGCGAGGACCTGCTGCAGGCGCTCTGGCTGGACAAGCTGGCCGTCGCGGACGGGGAGTACTGGCGGCTCTGGACCGTCACGCTCGTCCACGCCGACCTGCTGCACCTCTTCTTCAACATGTACGCGTTGTACCTGGCCGGCCCCATCGTCGAGCGCTGGTACGGCTCGCTCTGGTTCCTGATCCTGTACCTGCTCTGCGCCGCCGCGGGCTCGGTGGCGAGCTTCGTCTTCGGTGGCGACGTGCCGGCGGTCGGCGCGTCCGGGGCGATCTTCGGGCTGTTCGGCGTGCTGCTGGCCGCGAACCGGCTCCACCATCCGGTCGACCGGGCCAACCGCGGGCTGGTCGAGTCAGCTCGGGTTCCTGGTCCTGCTCAACCTCGTGTTCGGGTTCGCCTCCGGCGGGCAGATCGACAACGCCGCGCACCTCGGCGGCCTGTTCGCCGGGCTGTGGCTCGGCGCGGCGATCCGGCCGACCGGCGTCCCGACGATGTCCGCGATGTGGCGACGGCCCGGCGGCGCGACGGCGGCCACGGGTCCGGACCCGCGCCGACGTCGGCGCCCGTCACGGAGCCACCGCGGTTCGTGCCGGCCGTCGCCGTCGGGGCCGTGGTCGTCGTCGTCCTGGCCGGCATCTTCGTCGGGACCGCTGCGCGCGAGGACGGCTTCGCGGCGGGGACGACGGCGGTCGTCGTGCCCGCGGTGACCGCCGGCGTCGACGTCGGGCGGACGCCTGGGTCCGGGACCGACTAGGGCCCGTGTTCGCGACGCTCCTCGGGCCCCTCCCGCGGCCGCCGCTGGCCGCCGACGCGACTCGCGGGGCGATCCTCGACGCCATCGTGGCGGCGCAGGTCGACGCCGGCCTCGAGCCGGTGACCGACGGTGGCTGGCCGATCGTCCCCGACGATCCGGTGGCCGCCTGGCGAGCGACCGCGGACCGGACCGATCGCGCGGTCAAGGCGGTCGTCGTCGGGCCATACACCGCGGGCGTCCGGTCGGGTGGGTCCGTCGAGGGGCTTCGCGACGTGATCCGCGGGCTCGCCGCGGCCGGCTGTCCGATGGTCGAGGTCGCCGAGCCCGCTGCCGTCGGGATCGGCCCCGATCGGTCGGAGCGGCGCGCTTCCGGGACCTCCACGACCGGCTGCTCGACGGGCTGGTCGGGCCAGGCCCGGAGGCCCTCGGCAGCATCCACCTCTCGCTGGCCATCACGGGCGGCACCGCCGACACGGCCGGCGCGGCGACGATCCTGGCCCGCGCCTACGCGAGCCTCGCCGTCGACCTGATCGCCGGGCCGGACAACTGGCGGCTCGTGCGATCGCGCACCGGGCGACCGCGGGATCGTCTGCGGGGCGCTGTCCGCGGCGGCGGGGTCGGACGACGGCCCGGAGACGCTGCTGTGGGCGGCCGCCTATGCGGCGTCGAGCGGCGGGCGCGGGCCCGATCGCGTCGGGCTCGCGACGGCGTCGTCGCTCGCCGCGTCTGCCGTGGGCGGTCGCCGTCGCCAAGCTGGCCCGACTCGGCGAGGCGGTCCGCCTCGCCGGCCTGCCGCCGACGAGCGCCTCGCCGCGATCGATCCGCGGGCCGTCGACAGCCGCAGCGCGGCGCTCGGCCGGTACGAGCCGGCCGGCACCGCGCCGGTCACGACGCCGGCCTCCGCGGCTGACCGACGCGGCGGCTCCGCCGACTCCTTCGCGGAACGGTCTTGATTCCCGACCGCCACGGTGCCACCATCGTCGGACCTCGTCCGACTTGAAGGCGGTCGGATGGAGGACCCGGATGCTCCAGGTGAGCGCGGACCCCATCGGCGTGTCCGCGCACCATGTGCCGGAGGAGGTTCAGCCCGTGGGCGAACACATCTCGCTGACGGTCAACGGGACGGCACGGGAGCTCGACGTCGAGCCGAGACGGCTCCTCGTCCAGGCCCTCCGCGAGGACCTCGACCTGACCGGCACCCACGTCGGCTGCGACACCAGCCAGTGCGGCGCCTGCACCGTCCACGTCGACGGCACGGCCGTGAAGTCGTGCACGATGCTCGCCGTCCAGGCCGACGGCGCCGAGGTCACGACCATCGAGGGCATGGCGCCCGAGCGACGGCCTCCACCCGCTGCAGACCGCGTTCTGGGAGAAGCACGGCCTCCAGTGCGGCTTCTGCACGCCGGGCATGATCATGACCGCGGCCGACCTGCTGGCCCGCAACCCGGACCCGACCGACGACGAGATCCGCCACGCGCATCGAGGGCAACATCTGCCGCTGCACCGGCTACCAGAACATCGTCGCGGCGATCCGCGCCGCCGCGGCCACGATGCGCGACGGGGCCGGCCGCCCCGGTCAGCGCGTAGGCAGGGGAGACGACGATGACCGACGTGCTCGACGCCCCGACCTCCCCGCTCGGCAAGGCCATCAAGCGGACCGAGGACCCGCGCTTCATCACCGGCGAGGGCCGCTACCTCGACGACATCAAGCTCCAGTCGATGGCCCACATGGCCATCCTGCGCAGCCCGTACGCCCACGCCAACATCCGCTCGATCGACACGTCGGCCGCGAAGGCGATGCCCGGCGTCGTCGCCGTCTTCGTCGGCGCCGACATCCCGTACAACCCGCTGCCGATGGCCTGGCCGGCCGGCGGCAGCGCCGGGCATCCAGAACAACGTCAACACGCCGCGGATGCTCGCCACCGACAGCGTCAAGTGGACCGGCGAGGGCGTCGCCGCCGTCGTCGCCGAGACCGAGGCCCAGGCGTATCGACGCGCTCGAGGCCATCGTCAGGTCGACTGGGAGCCGCTGCCCGCGGTCGTCGATGCCGAGAAGGCGCATCGCAGCCCGGCGCGCCGCAGCTCCACGAGAACGCCCCGAACAACGTCGTCTTCGAGTGGACCGTCGGCGACAAGGCCGGCACGGACGCGGCCATCGACGGCGCCGAGGTCGTCGTCCGCCAGCGGATCGTCAACCAGCGGCTCATCCCGAACCCGATGGAGACCCGCGGCGACATCGGCTGGTACAACCCGGGCACCGACGAGTACACGATCTGGATGTCGAGCCAGACGCCGCACATCCAGCGGCTGCTGCTGGCCGCGTTCGTGATGGGCATCCCCGAGCACAAGATCCGCTGCATCAGCCCGGACGTCGGCGGCGCCTTCGGCACCAAGATCTTCTGCTACGCCGACTATGGCGCTGGTGCTGTTCGCCAGCAAGGCGATCGGCGGCCGGCCGGTCAAGTGGGTCGAGGGCCGGCGCGAGAACTACCAGAGCACGATCCACGGCCGCGACCACATCACCTACCTCGAGATCGCCGGCAAGCGCGACGGCGAGGTCACCGGCCTCCGGGTCAAGACGCTGGCCAACCTCGGCGGCCGCCTCTCGACGATCGGCCCGGGCATCCCGACGACGCTCTACGCCCGCGTGCTGTCGCGGCTGCTACAAGATCCCGAACGTCTACGCCGAGGTGACCGGCGTCTACACGAACACCACGTTCGTCGACGCCTACCGCGGCGCCGGCCGGCCCGAGGCGACCTACGTCATCGAGCGGGCGATGGACCTGTTCGCGGCCGAGATCGGGATGGACCGCGCCGAGGTCCGGCGGCGGAACTTCATCCAGCCCGACCAGTTCCCCTACGAGAACCCGTCCGGGCTCGGCACCGCCAGCGGCGGCGCCAAGATCTACATCGACTCCGGGCAACTACGAGCCGGCCATGGACAAGGCCCTCGCGACGGTCGGCTACGCCGACCTCGCGGCCAAGAAGGCCGAGGCCAAGGGCCGCGGCAAGCTCCTCGGCCTGGGCCTCAGCACCTACATCGAGGTCTGCGGCGTCGCGCCCGTCGAAGTGGATCGGCGCCGTCGGCGAGGGCTGGGGCGCCGCGATGTGGGAGTCGGCCAACATCAAGGTCCACCTGACCGGCAAGGTCGTCGTCACGATGGGCACCCAGCCGCAGGGCCAGGGCCACGAGACGACCTACGCGCAGGTCGTCGCCGACGAGCTCGGCATCCCGATGGAGGACGTCATCGTCCAGCACTCGGACACGCAGGGCACGCCGTTCGGCTACGGCTCGTACGGCTCGCGGACCAGCGTCGGTCGGCATGACGGCGGCGATCAAGGCCGCGGACAAGATCAAGGACAAGGCCCGGCGCTACGCCGCGCACATGCTCGAGGCGTCGCCCGACGACATCGAGATCGACGGCGCCGAGTACCGGGTCAAGGGCTCGCCCGACCGGAAGAAGACGATCCAGGAGATCGCCTTCGCGCTCGACCTCGCGTTCGACGCGCCCGAGGGCATGGAGCCGTACCTCGACGAGACGGCCTACTACGACACGCCGAACTGCACCTGGCCGTTCGGGACGCACATCGCGGTCGTCGAGATCGACGAGGAGACCGGCATCGTCGACCTCGTCCGCTACGTCGCGGTCGACGACGTCGGCAACAAGATCAACCCGATGATCGTCGACGGCCAGCTCCACGGCGGCATCGCCCAGGGCGTCGGCCAGGCGCTCTGGGAGGGCGCGGTCTACAGCGACGACGGCCAGCTCCTGACGGGCTCGATGCTCGACTACGCGCTGCCGAAGGCGTCGTGGTTCCCGAACTTCGAGCTCGACGAGACCGTGACCCCGTCGCCGGTCAACCCGCTCGGGGTCAAGGGCGTCGGCGAGGCCGGCGCGATCGCCACCACGGCGGCGGTCGCGAACGCCGTCATCGACGCGCTCGAGCCCGCTACGGCATCCGCCACCTCGACATGCCCTACACGGCCCAGAACGTCTGGCGGCGATCCAGTCCGCGAAGGGAGGCCAGGCATGATCCCGGCGGCGTTCGACTACCAGCGCCCGGCCACGCTCGACGACGGCGCTCGCCGCGCTCGCGGCCGCGGCGGATCGGCCAAGGTCCTCGCCGGCGGGAAGAGCCTGCTGCCGCTCATGAAGCTGCGCCTCGCGCAGCCGACACGCTCGTCGACATCGGCCGACTCGGCGAGCTGCAAGGGCGCCCGACCGACCGCCGACGGCGGCTTCGAGATCGGCGCGCTGACGACCTACGCCGAGGTCCTCGACGGCGACGCCAGCTCGACTTCGCCCGCGACTGCATCCTCGGCATCGGCGACGTCCAGGTCCGCAACCGCGGCACGGTCGGCGGGTGCGATCGCCCACGCCGACCCGGCCTCGGACCTGCCGGCGCTGGTGCTCGCGCTCGACTACTCGGTCGTCCTGCGCTCGAAGCGCGGCGAGCGCGACGGTGCCGCTCGACGGCTTCTTCCAGGGCGCGTTCGCAGACCGGCATCGAATCCGACGAGATCCTCGTCGAGCTCGACGCGCGGGCCGCTCCCGGCCGGGGCGACGGGCGCCTACAAGAAGATGGAGCACCCGGCGTCCGGGTACTCGATCGTCGGCGTCTGCGCGGTCGTCGCCTCGAGCGGTGGGAGCGATCACGCACGCCCGGGTCGCGCTGACCGGGGTGGGCGAGGTCGCCTACCGGGCCAAGGCGGTCGAGGCCGCGCTGCTCGGCTCCGACGGCTCGCCCGGCGTCGGTCGCCGCGGCCGCCGAGCACGCGACCGACGGCGTAGACCGTCAACAGCGACATCCACGCCGACCGGGAGTATCGGACGCAGATGGCCGCCGTCTACACCCGCCGCGCGATCGAGGCCGCCCTCGGCCGCTCCGCCTGACCGACCCGGCGGCGCACGGCGTGCGGGTCGAGCGGGTCACTCCCGGTCGGCGCGCGCCCGCGCGCCTGGCGGGCGCCGTCCTGGCCCGCGACCTGACGGTCGCGGGCGAAGCGCTGGGCGAAGGGCCGGCGGCTGAGCGCCGACGACCTGCTGGCGCTCGCCGCCGCGGATGCCGGGCCCGCCGGTCACGGTCCTCGTCGCCGAGCCCGGCGAGCTCCACGAGGACGAGGCGGCCCTCCGGCTGGCGCAGGCCGTCGCCGGGCCGGGCCTCGACGTCCGCGGCCCGAACCAGAGCCGGCTCGACCTCGTCGCCGCGGCGCCCGGCGTCGTCAACGTGCGGATCGCCGAGCTCGAGCGGCTCAACCGGCTCGACCCGCTCGAGGTGTTCACGGTCTTCGACGGCCAGGTCGTCGAGCGCGGCGACCTCGTCGCGAGCGTCAAGGTCGCGCCGCACGTCGTCGAGGCCGGCGATCGTCGACGCGGGCGCGCGGATCGCCGGCTTCGGCAGCCACCCGATCGTGTGGGTCGCGCCGTTCATCGCCGTCGCGGGTCGGCGTCGTCGTCAAGGAGTCCGTCCGCGCGACCGCGACGCGAGCGGTTCGAGGCGAGCGTCCGGGCGAAGGTCGAGGGGCTCGGCTCGAAGATCGTCGCCATCGACTACGTCGAGGACGACGCCGACGCGGTCGAGGACGCGCTCGGCGCGGTTCACGCGCGGCGCCGGACCCGGTCGACCTGGTGCTGACCGCCGGCGCCGCCAGCACCGACCCGCAGGACGCGTTCTTCATGGCGATCGACGCGCTCGGCGGCCGGGTCGTCCGGCGGGGCGTGCCGGCCCATCCGGGCTCGATGCTCTGGCTGGCCCGGGTCGGGCAGGACCGCGATCCTGGGCCTGCCGACGTGCGGGGCGTATTCGAAGGCGACCGCCGCGGACCTGCTGCTGCCGCGGCTGCTGCCGGGGAGCCGGCCTCGGAGCGGACGGTCGCGAAGCTGGGCCACGGCGGGATCCTGACCCGGAGCCAGCGGTTCCGGTTCCCGCCCTACGCCCGCGAGCTCGACGCTC
Organism: uncultured Chloroflexia bacterium; assembly: GCA_963704775.1. Lineage (GTDB taxonomy): Bacteria > Chloroflexota > Limnocylindria > Limnocylindrales > CSP1-4 > SPCO01. The sequence goes on from CAVPHR010000006.1 coordinate 204,778, forward strand.
CGGACGGCTGACGGCGCGTCACGTCGCCCCGGCGTAGATCTCCTCGTAGGCGCGGCTGACGATCTCGGCCGCCTCGACCGTCTGGCGGTCGCTCATCGGGTTGCCGGCGCGCGACCGCCAGCGCTCGATGCCGGCGATGGCCGCGGCCTGCAGGTCCGGTCGCCGGCGCGTCGGCCGCCAGGCCGACCCGCTCGCCGCTCGTGCCCGAGCCGCACAGCCGGTCGACCTCGGCTCGCTCGTCGGCGGCCAGCGCGATCTGGCCCGGACAGCACGAGGTGCAGCAGGCGGAGGAGCGCGAGGGCCTGGGACGAGGCCTCGAGCCGGTCGACCGACTGGACCAGGTCCGCCGCCGCCGGGACGCCGCGCCGGTCGAGCTCCTCGCCGATCGACCCGTAGCGCCGCCAGCGCCGATCGTGCCTTGAGTGCCTGCGCGCGCGCCGTGTACTGCTCGGCGAGGACCCGCTGGAGCTCGCGGATCCCCGAGTGCTCGAGCAGCGCGCCCGACAGCTCGGTCGCGCGTCTTGACCGTCGCCCTCGGCGATCAGCCGCGACGGCGAGGCGCAGGCCGTACAAGCCCGAGGCGGTCGAGCAGCTCCTCGCGGATCTCCTCGCCGAGCGGGTTGCGGTCGGGGTCGCGGAACCGGTCGACCGAGCGCAGGAGGTCGGTCGCGGCCGGTCTCGTCCAGCCGGGCGACGTCGCGCAGCCAGTCGAACTGCTCCTGGCGCAGCGTCGCCCCGGTCTCGGCGATGCAGCCCGGCCACCGGCACGACGCCCGAGGCCAGCTCGCGGACCCGCGGGTTCGCCGCGTAGCGCGCCGCGATCGAGCGCGCCGAGTCGAGCGCGTCCGGCCGCGCGGCGCCGATCTCGTCGGCCCGCGACAGGACGACGATCGCGTTGACCGGCGACGCGTGGGCGATCGAGCGGTCCATGAACGCCTCGAGGAACTGCGACGTCGGACCGGTGCAGGTGGCGCATCAGGTAGAGGACCGCGTCGGCCTCGCCCGGGCCCTCGGCCCCGCGGTCGAGCAGCGCGCTCGTCGGTCCGCTCCGACGTGCCGCTCGTTCGCCGAGGCGAGGCCCGGCGTGTCGATGAGCGTCAGGTCGGTCAGCTTCCGCGACGGCCAGCCCACGTCGATCCGCTCGATGCGACTCGATGGGCCGTCCGTCGAGGTCGATCGCGAGCTCGCCGTCCTCGCGCCGGAACGGCAGGTCCGCGCGAGCCCGACGGCCGCAGCTCGGCCGTCGACGCGGTAGCCGAGGGCGTGGCGGTACCACGTCACGATCCGGGTGCACTCGCCGGCGTCGGTGGCCGCCAGGCGCTCGCCGACCAGGGCGTTGAGCAGCGTCGACTTGCCGGCCTTGACCCGGCCGGCGATGGCGACCCGGAGCGGCTCGTCGAGTCGCCGGACCGTCGCGTCCGACCGCGGCTGCCTGGTCCGTGCCGTCGGCGACCCGTCGGGCCTCGTCTGCGATGCGCCGGACCTCGGACGGCGAGATCGCTCGGAACCCTCAGCCATCGCCGCGCCGACGCCTAGTCGGGGAGGTCGACGCAGTTGCCGGTGTTCTGGACGACCGAGTGGTCGTGGTTGGCGACGAGGATGCACATCTGCTTGGCGCCGTTCGGCCGGTCCTGACCTTGTACTCGGTGAACGGCGACCGGCCCGTCGTACAGGATCCAGTTCGGGCCGGTGCCGGCACGCCCGGCCTTCGTCGGCGGGATCGTGTCGCAGAAGAAGTGGACGTGGCGCGTCCCGGGGAGTCCGGGGTGAAGTGGAAGACCTCGAGTCGACGACGTAGGCGTTCCCGCTCGATCGTGATGCCCTGGATCCGGGCCTGGCGACCCGCCGGGGTCGGCGATCGGCGTCGGCTCGGGGGTCGGGGTCGGCACGGGGGTCGGCGTCGGCGAGGCCGTTGGCGACGGACTGGGCGGAGGGTGACGGCGACGGCGTGGCGACGACGGCAACGGACGCCGCGGCCGATGGCGATGGCGACGCCGCCCCACCCGGCCGCCGAGGAGTCCGGATCCGCCGATCGCGATCACGGCGACGAACGCGATCCCAGCGAGGATCGCAGCCATCGGCACGGAAACACGGCGGCCACCACCCGTCGGAGCTCGAAGGGGTCGGTGTGGCCACCGTGACCGGCGGTGTGGGTGGAGGCACGGCGGCGACGGGCGCCGGCTCGAGCGACCGGCGCCTCGCTCGCGGTCGACGGAGGCGGGCCGTCGGCGGGCGGGGCTGCTGCGGACCCGGCTCCGGCGGCGGCTCCGGCTTCGGCCCCCGCCAGTGCTCCGGCCGCCCGCGACGTGCCGCACGCCGCCGCGGCTGCCGCGACGACACCGTGCGTCGCGGCGGCGGCCTCGCGACCGCTGCTCGGCGACGTAGGCCGCGCCGAGCGCCATCGTGTGCTTCGGGTGCGCGTCGACCGCGACCGGCTTGCCGGTCGCCTCGCGGACCATCTCGGCGACGAGCGGGATCCGCGAGCTGCCGCCGACGAGCAGGACGCGATCGAGATCCGCGAACCCGAGACCCGCGCTCCGGGCCGCCCGCCCGAGCGCCTGGATCGTCTCGCGGATGCGCGGCCGGACCATCTCCTCGAACTCCGCGCGGGTCAGGCGCATCTCCTGTCTGGATGCCGGGCAGGAAGATCGGGATCGTCGCGTCGGTGTCGGACGAGAGCGCCTCCTTGGCCCGCCGGCACTCCTCGCGCAGGCGGGCGATGCGCGGCGAGCGTGGCCGGGTCGTTCGCGTCGATCTCCACGCCCGGACGACTGGACCAGGGCCATCGCGCGGGTGAAGAGCGCCTCGTCGAAGTCGATGCCGCCGAGGCGCTCCATGCCCTCGGGCCGGCCGAGCTGCTCGAAGCCCGTCTCGGTCTTGCGCAGGATCGTCGCGTCGAACGTGCCGCCGCCGAAGTCGTAGACGGCGATGACGGTGCCCGCCGGGACGCGCTCCTGGCGGGCGTAGTCGACCGCGGCGGCCTCGGGCTCGGTCAGCAGCGTGACGGTGCCGATGTCGGCCTGGCGGACCGCCTGCTGGAGCAGGTCGATCTTGTACGCGCCGTAGCTCGCCGGATGGCACAGCGGCGATCGCGGCGGGCGGCCCGCCGAGCTGCTCGGTGACCCGCGCGACGATGCCGCGCAGCAGGTGGGCGAGGAGCGCCTCGGCGCCGTAGGGCGTGCCGCCCAGGATGATCGGCGTGGGGTCGCCGAGGCGGCGCTTGAACTCGCGGCCCGGTGCGCGTCGGCTCGGCGAGCGCCCGCGCTCGGCGGCCTCGCCGGTCAGGACCTCGCCGTCGGCGCGCAGGACGACGATCGACGGGATCGTCGCCGACTCGCTCGCCGAGCTGGAAGATCTCGAGGCGATCGCCGCGCGCCGTCGCGGCAGCCGAGTACGTCGTTCCGAGATCGATCCCGAGCGAGTACTCCATCAACCTCACCTCGACCATCCGGCTCCCCGGACGCGCGTCGACGAACGGTCCTCCCAAGGGTGCCGAGTCTAGCGTGCGGCGACGTCGCGCGGGATCACGGACGGTACACTCCGGGACCGGAGGAGGACCGCGCCACCGATGCCGCGAGGCGGAACCACCGCGCCCGAGACCGTCGCGCCGCCGGCCGAGCCGACCGGCACAGACCCGGGTCCGTCGTCGGACCCCGGCTCGGGGCGCGTGGCGGAGCTCCTCGCCGACGTCCGCCGCTCGGCGGCCGACCACGGTCGCGACGACCTGGCCGAGCGGCTCGACGCGGTCGCCGCGCGCATCGCCCGGACCGAGACCGTCGTCTGCGTCGTCGGCGAGTTCAAGAAGGGCAAGAGCGCGCTGATCAACGCGCTGATCGGCAGTCCGGTCTGCCCGGTCGACGACGACCTTGCGACGATGGCGGTCACGGTCGTCCGCTATGCCGAGCGCCCGACGCGCCACCGTCCGCCGGCGCGAGGCCGGCGAGCTCATCGTCGAGGCGATCCCGGCGGACGATGTGCGGGCCTGGGTCGCCGAGCGCGACGACGCCGATCGCCGGCCGGGCGTCGAGCTGGTCGAGGTCGGCCTGCCGAACGCGTTCCTCGGGCGCGGCATCTCGCTGGTCGACACGCCGGGCGTCGGCGGCCTGAACGCCGGGCCACGCCGCGGCGACGCTGGCCTTCCTGCCGTCGGCCGACGCGCTCGTCTTCGTGACCGACGCCTCGGCCGAGCTGTCCGGCGCCGGAGCTGGAGTTCCTTGCCAGTGCGATGCGGCGCCGGCCCGCCGGTCCTCGTGGCGCGTCACGAAGGTCGACATGTACCCCGAGTGGCGCCGCATCGTCGAGATCGACGAACGGCCACCTCGCAGCGATCGGGCTCGTCGAGCGGCCGTTCGCGCTGAGCTCGGTGCTGCGGTCGAGCGGCGACCTGCTCGGCGACCCGGCGCTCGAACGCGAGAGCGGGTTCCCGGCGTTCGCGCGACGCCCTCGTTGGCGACGTCGTCGGCCGCGCGAGGACGCTCGCGCTCTGCCGGCGCGGTCGCCGCAGATCGGCCCTGCGATCGAGCCAGCTCCGCGAGCCGCTGGCGGCGGAGCTCACGGCGCTCGAGCATCCGGACGACGCCGAGCGGATGGCCGGGGACCTGCGCGACGTCCGGGCGCGACTGGCGGCGCTCGGCGAGGCCGACGCGATCGTGGTCGGTGCGGCTCGAGGACGAGTTCGCGGCCCTCCGCACGCGGATCGCGTTCGCGTTCCAGGGCCAGATGCGCCAGGTCGTGCGCGACGCGCAGGACGAGCTCGAGCGGATCGATCCCGGCGACGACTGGCCCGAGTTCAGCGGCCGGATCCAGGAGCGGACGGCCGCGACGGTCCGCGGCGCGTTCCTCGACGGCGACCGATGGCGCGGCGGACGTCCAGGCGATGATCGCCGCGCTGCTGGCCGACGAGGAGATCGGCCTCGACAGCACCGGCGTCCCGATCTCGTTCGATGTCGCAGACGCTCTGGCAGGGCGGGCCGGCGTTCGACGGGCGGACCCGGTCCGGCCTCATCGCAAGCATCGGCGTCTTCACGGGTGCGAGCGTCGGGGTCGAGATGCTGGGCATGCTCGGCACGCTGCTTGGCGCCGCGATCGTCGGGCCGGCCGTGCTCGGGTGTCGCGCTCGTGTTCGGCGGCAAGGGCGTGCTCGAGCGAGCGGCGGCGTCAGCTGGCGGACCGGCGCCAGCAGGCCCGGACGTTCCTGGTCGGGTTCGTCGAGGAGGTCCGCTTCGAGGCCGACGGCCGCCTCGCGTCCCTGCTCGACGAGATCCAGCGCCAGATGCGGGCCCGGTTCGCGGACCGGATCCGGGAGCTGAACCGGACCTACACCGAGAGTGCGGCGGCCCTGGAGCGGGCCGTCGAGCAGGCGAGGCCGGACGGGCGGCCCGGCTCCCGACCGTTCGGGCCGAGCTCGACGTGCTGGAGGCGTTGCGCGTGCGGGCGGCCGAGCTGGAGTCGGGCGCCGGCGCCTGAGGCCGTGCCCGCCGTGCGGACGGTCCACGCCCGTCGCGGGACTGCCTTGGTCCCGGGCGTGTAGATTCGCTCGATGACCGACCGCGACGACCCGACCCGAGGGCACCCGCTCCATCGAGGCCATCCAGGTCGACTTCCGCGAGCGCGACTACATCGCCGACCGCTCGCTCGCGACCGCGGTCTTCCTGGCGCTCGAGCTCGGGCGCCCGCTGCTGCTCGAAGGCGAGGCCGGCGTCGGCAAGACCGAGCTCGCCAAGGTTCTCGCCGCGTCGCTCGGCAGCCGGCTGATCCGCCTCCAGTGCTACGAGGGCCTGGACGTCAACACCGCTGTCTACGAGTGGAACTACCCGCGCCAGATGCTCGAGATCCGGCTCCTGGAGGCCCGCGGTGAGGCAGACCGGGCGACCGCCCACGACATCTTCGGCCGCGAGTTCCTGATCAAGCGGCCGCTCCTCCAGGCGCTCGAGTCGGACGACGGCGTCGCCCCGGTGCTGCTCATCGACGAGATCGACCGCGCCGACGAGGAGTTCGAGGCGTACCTGCTCGAGATCCTGTCGGACTTCCAGGTCACGGTCCCCGAGATCGGCACGATCAAGGCCGCCCTGCCGCCGCGGGTCATCCTGACCTCGAACCGGACGCGCGAGGTCCACGATGCCCTCAAACGCCGCTGCCTGTACCACTGGATCGACTTCCCGACCGCCCAGAAGGAGTATCGAGATCGTGCTCGCGCGGGTGCCCGAGGCGCCCGAGCGCCTGGCCCGCGAGGTGGTCGGCTTCGTCCACCGCCTGCGCGAGGCGGACCTGACCAAGGTGCCCGGCATCGCCGAGACCCTCGACTGGGCGGCCGCCCTGCTCTCGCTCGGTGCCACGGAACTCGCGCCCGAACTCGTCGACGAGACGCTCGGCGTGGTCCTCAAGTACGAGGAGGACATCCGCCAGGTGCGCGGCGACCAGGCCCGCCGGATGCTGACCGAGGTCGCCGCGGGCGGCTGACGTCATGCAGGCAGGCGGCGACCCCGTGATCGTGAAGGCGCCCTGGGGGCCCGAGGTCGACGGGCGCCGGTTGCTCGGCGAGGCGGTCGGCTTCGGGCGGGCGTTGCGCGCCGCGCGGCTCGCGGTCGACCTCGGCGCCGCGGCGGACTTCGCCAGGGCGCTGACCCTCGTCGACATCGGCGACCGCGAACAGGTGCGCGGCGCCGGCGCCGCCATCTTCACCCGCCGGCGCGACGACCGCGAGATCTACGACGCGGTCTTCGACCGCTGGTGGCGGCGACGCGCCTCGCGCATGCCCGGCACGTTCGACCCGCCCTCGATGCCCGATCCGCACGCCCCGGCCGAGGCCGATGGCGAGGAGCCCGGCGGCGCCCCGCCCGAGGAAGGGGACCTCGGCGCGAGCCAGGCCCCGGACGAGCGCGGGATCCCGGTCCCGTCCGACAGCGACGACGCCGGCGACGAGGCGCCGCTCGAGGGCGTCGTCATCGCGCCCGACGCCTACAGCCAGGGCGAGGTGCTGCGGCATCGCGAGTTCGACCGGATGACGCCGGCCGAGCTGCGCGAGGCGGAACGCCTGGTCGACGCGCTCGTGCCCCACCTCGAACGGCGACGGACTCGCCGCTACGAGCTGCACTCGCACGGCCGACGCCTCGCGCCGCGGGCGATGTTCCGGCGCAACCTCGGCACGGGCGGTCAGTTCGTCGAGTGGGTCTGGCGGCGGCCGATCCGCGAGCCGCGCTCGCTGGTCGTCATCTGCGACATCTCGGGGTCGATGGAGCGCCACTCGCGGCTGCTCTTGCGCTTCGTCCAGGCCCTGTCGGCGGCATCGGAGGTCCGGACCGAGTCCTTCGTGTTCGGGACGCGGCTCACCCGGGTCACCAGGCTGCTGCGCGACCGCGATCGGGACCGGGCCCTCAACCGCGTGTCCGAGGCGGTCAACGATTGGGCCGGCGGCACGCGGATCGGCGAGTCATTTCGGACGTTCAACCAGAAATGGGCGCGGCGGACGCTGCGGACGTCGGGTGTCGTCATCGTGGTCTCGGACGGCTGGGACCGCGGCGACCCGGCGCTCGTCGCGACCGAGACCGCGCGACTGCGTCGGAACTGCCATCGGCTGATCTGGCTCAACCCGCTTGCCGGCACGCCCGGCTACCAGCCCCTCGCCGGGGGCATGCGGGCCGCCTTCCCGTACATCGACGACTTCCTCGCCGCCGGGACCGTGGCCAACCTCGAACGACTGGGCGAGATCCTCGGCGGCGTACGGGCGACCGACACTCGCCGGGGGAGCGAGGCGGCGGCCCATGCGGCACTCCCGGGCGCCGCCGTGCCGGACGTCGCGGTGGTGCCGGGCGTCGTGGGCGGCACGCCGACCGACCCGGGCACCGCCCGCCCGCTCGCCTGACCGACCGAGCCCACGAAGGAGCGACGAACCGATGCGCGAACTGCTCGACACCCTGGCCGCGTGGGAGGCGGACGGCGCCGACATCGGCCGGGCCGTGGTCGTGCGGACCTTCGGTTCGGCCCCGCGCCCCGAAGGCGCCGTGCTCCTGTACGCGGCAGACGGCCGGATCGCCGGCTCGGTGAGCGGCGGCTGTGTCGAAGGCGCCGCGGCCGAGGAGATCGAGACGGCCCGCGCCAGCGGCAACGCGCGGGTCATCCGCTACGGCATCAGCGACGAGCAGGCATGGGACGTCGGGCTGGCCTGCGGCGGCACGATCGACGTCCTGGTCGAGCCGGCGGCGCCGGCCCTCGTGATCGACGCCGCCCGTCGGTCGCTCGGCGCCGGCGGTCACGGCTCGGCCGTCATCACGCCGCTCCCCGCCGATTCGCCGCCGGGGACCTTCGGCCCGCACGAGCCCGGGAAGGGCGCCCCGCCGGCGCCCGAACTCGTCCTGCACGACGACGGTCGCCTCGACGGCACCCTCGGCTCGCCGGAACTGGACGCGGAGCTGATCACCTCGGCCGGCGAGGCGCTGAAGCGTGGGCTCTCGCGGACCGTGGAGCTCAGCGGTCGATCCCTGTTCATCGAGGTCTTCCCGGTCCGGCCGCGGCTTGTCGTGGTCGGGGCCGTCGAGGTCGCGCGATCGCTCGTCCGCCTCGCGCGCGAGCTCGGTTTCGAGACCGTTGTCATCGACGGCCGCTCGTCGTTCGCGACCCCTGAGCGGTTCCCCGACGTCGATCGCCTGATCGTCGGATGGCCGGACGAGGTCGCCGACGAGATCGGTCTCGGCCCGAACGACGCGGTCGCGGTCCTCACGCACGACGTGAAGTTCGACGAGCCGGCCATCATCGAGGCTCTCCGGCGCGGGTGTCGCTATGTCGGCGCCGTCGGCTCGAAGAAGACGCAGGGCGACCGGCGCGCGCGGCTGCTCGAGGCCGGCGTCAGCGAAGCAGAGCTCGCGCAGCTGCGCGGCCCCGTCGGACTCGACCTCGGCGGACGGGCGCCGGCCGAGACCGCACTCGCGATCCTCGCCGAGGTCGTCGCAGAGCGGTATGGCGGCTCGGGCGTGCCGCTGCGCCAGCGCGCGGTGGCCTGAGGACTTCGGTCCCCCGGGCGGTTCAGGCGGGCGGCGTCGGCGGGACGTCCGGCGGCGCGGGCGGTTCGACCGGCGCGATCGGCGGCGTCATCGCGGCCGCGGGTGCGGGCGGAGTCGTCGGTGGTGTGGCAACGGCCGGCGGCGGGACCTTGATCCGGGCTTGCCACGTCGGGAGTCCGGCCAGCACCCCACCGGCGATGATCCCGATGATCCCCAGGAACGACAGGATCTGCGGCAGGTAGTCGATGAGCTCGAGGTCGACCCGGGTGCGGCCGATGTCCATCAGGTCGCCCCAGAGGCCGATCGCGAGGAGCAGTCCGACGACACCGAAGCCCGCCCCGACCCAGCCGAGCGGGACCTCCTCCAGTGCGGCGAGCCAGCGACGCTGGACGACCACCAGGACCGCTCCGAACGTCAGGAGGGCGACGGGCGTGGCCGCCGCGTTCATGTTCCAGAAGCCGATCGAGAGGTTCAGCAGCCACGCGAGGACGACGAGCACGAGTCCGACGACCGCGAGCCGCGTTCCCCGGTCGGAGGCAAGCACGTCGGAGCGCAGCGACGGGTCGCGACGGAACGCGCCCGCAAGGACGGCACCGGCGGCGATCAGCAGACCCACGGTCACGATCGCGCCGAGCACGCCGCCGTACGAGTCGAGATCGTCGAAGTCGAAGACCATCTCGACGACGCGCAAGAGCGCGAGGACGGTCGCCACCACCCCGGCGGCGAACTCGATCGTCTCGAGCGGGATCGGGGACGGCCTTGCTCCAGCGGAGGACTGCGTCCTCATGAAGGCAACCACTGCCGCCGCCCCGGCGGCGATCACGACCAGGCCCACCAGCGTGCCTGAGTCCTCCCAGGCGTTGACGATCGCACCAAGGAGGGCGAGGAGGATCAGGGCGATCGAGCCGCCGAAGATCAGCTGTCCGGCCGGACCGAACTTGGACCACATCGCCGCGACCTGGGCGCTCGACACGCTCGGCAGCGGTGACGGCGCCGGTGCGGCGGCCTGTGTCGGCTCGGTGGAGCCGTCGGCCGGCGGCGTGGGATCGGTCTCGTCGGTCATCGATCGGTCCCTCTCTGTGCCCGCGGCTCGATCTGGGGGCGAGCGTCGTCTGGGCGTTGGACACGGTACCGCGACGCCGCCGTCCGCGGAAGCCTCACGCGCGCCCTGGGCGGGGCGCATCGCCTAGCATGCATCGGGTGAGCAAGCCCGAGCGGGTCGTCGCGATCGTGCTGGCGGCCGGGACGGCGTCGCGGTTCGGCGGGCACAAGATGCTCGCGACCATCGAGGGCCGGCCGATCCTGCAGCACGTCCTCGATCGGATCGCGGGTGCCGGCCTGGACGAGACGATCGTCGTCCTTGGCGACGACGCCGATGCCGTCGAGGCCGCCGTCGCCTGGCGGTCCGAGCGCCGCGTCCGGAATCCCGATCCGAGCCGCGGGCTGTCCAGTTCGCTCCACCTCGGGATCGGCGCCCTCGGCGACGACGTCGACGCGGCGCTCGTCGTGCTCGGCGACCAGCCTAGGTTGTCGAGTGAGGTCGTGGCCGCCCTCCTGGCCGCGCCGCGCACCGACGACCACCCGATCGCGGCGCCGGCCTACGCCGAGGACGGCGGTCGCAACCCGGTCCTCCTGGGCCGGGCGGCGTTCGGACTCGTCGCGTCGGCCACTGGCGACCGCGGCCTCGGACCGGTGCTCGCCTCGCATCCCGAGCTCGTCCGCGAGGTGACGGTCGAGGGCGGCAACCCGGACGTGGACACGCGCGCGGACCTGGTCGCGATGCTGGAGACCGCTTGGGCCGCGCGCGTCCGGGCGAATCGCGAGCAGGTCGACCGCGTGCGCGAGGTCCCCGACGGCTCCGACTTCTATGCCCCGGTCACCGGCCTGTTCCGGGCCGACCCCACGCGCACCGACGAACCGGCCCTGGACGCCCTCCGCCGCCTGGTCCGACCGGGCGAGACATGGCTCGACATCGGAGCGGGCGCGGGCCGATACGCCCTGCCGATCGCCGCGGACCTCGCGCCGACGGGCGGCCGCGTCATCGCGGTCGATCCGTCACGCGGGATGCTCGGCGCGCTCACCGAGCTCGCCACGGAGCACGGCATCGCGAACGTCCGGGTCGTGGAGGCGCGCTGGCCGCCCGACGACATCGGGCCGTTTCGTTCGGACGTCTCTCTGCTGGCCCACGTCGGCTACGACATCGAGGCCATCGGCCCGTTCCTCGAGGCGATGGAGGCGGCAACGAGCCGGCTGTGCGTCGCAGTCCTCATGGAGCGCCAGCCGTCGTCGGTCGCGGACGTCTGCTGGCCGCCGGTCCACGGCGAGGCCAGGGTCGCGCTGCCGGCCCTCCCCGAATTCGTCGAACTCCTCGGGGCACTGGGGCGCGAGCCGGCCGTCGAGCGCCTCGATCGGGAGCCCCGTCGATTCGACGATCGCGTCCAGCTCGAAGGGTTCCTCCGTCGCCAGCTCTGGGTCAAAACCGGCGGGCAGAAGGATGCCCTGTTTCGCGCGGCGCTCGACGAGGAGATCGAGATCGATGCCGAGGGGAAGGTCGGCCTGCGCGACCAACGCCCATTGCCGATCGGGATCGTCACCTGGGCGCCCGGCGGGGTCGACCGTTGAGTCACTCGGACACTGTCCTCAAGGACGAGATCGAACGCGCACTCGGGGTCCTCGTCGGCCTGCCCCTGGCATACGCCAGCCGCGCCGTGGACATGGGCACGTTCGGCTTCGGTACCGAGATCGGTGCAGGTCCGACGAGGCCAGCCCATCCGGATCGCCGACTACCGCCTCCACATCCAGGAGATCTGGCGGATCGTGCGAGACGGCGTGATCCAGCTCGGCTACGCGGACTACTTCTACCCGCCGCGCGATTCCGCCGTCCGGCGGCAGGACTTCGTGGCTCGAGAGGCCCCGCGGACGCGCCGCGACGACCTCGTCGACGACTGGACGGCCCACGAGGCCCCAGGCCACGTCGTCCGCGAGGTCCGCGGCACGGACGCCGGCGATCTCGCGATCGTCTTCGAGGACGGCTGCGTGCTCGAGACCTTCGCCTCGTCCGCAACGACCGATGCCGACGGCAGCGACGAGTTCTGGCGGCTGATCCCGCCGCGCGTGACCGGCCGCGAGCCACAGTTCGTCGTCACCGCGCACGGCATCGAGCGCTGACCCCGGCTGGCCGCGATGAGTTCCGCGGCGTTCGGCGGTCGTATCGTCGAACCCGTGACCGAGGAGGACTTTTCATGCGCAAAGTGACCTATTCGATGAGTTCCTCGCTTGACGGCTACATCGTCGGGCCGGACGGCAGCTTCGACTGGACGGGGCCCGACAAGGAGGTCTTTCGCTTCTGGATCGACGAGATCCGAGATGTCGGCGTCCACCTGATGGGACGAAAGCTGTACGAGACGATGCTGTACTGGGAGACCGCCGACCAGAACTCTTCGCTCGACGAGGCGGAACTCGAGTGGGCCGCACTGTGGAACCCGCTCCCGAAGGTGGTGTTCTCCACCACGCTGGAGGTGGTGCAGGGAAACGCCCGACTGGCGTCCGGTGGCCTGGCGGAGGAGATCGAGCGATTGCGGGCCGAGCCGGCTAAGGGCGACATCGCGATCGGCGGCGCGACTCTCGCGGCCGAAGCGTCCGCGTTGGGTCTGATCGACGAGTACCGAGTCATCGTCTACCCGGTGCTCGTTGGCGGTGGCATCCCGTACTTTCCGCGGCAGGAGCGCCGGGTGGATCTCGAACTGGTCGAGACCCGCACCTTCAGCTCGACGTTCGTCTACCTCCGCTACCGCGTGGTGCGCTAGTCCTCGTCCGCCGGACAAGGATCGCCCGACCGTCTTGACATGTGACTATCTAGTCACATAAAGTCGGCGGCATGACGGATGACATGGCTCCGGTCTTCCGGGCGCTCGCCGACCCCGGTCGGCGGGTCCTGCTCGACCAGCTCTTCGAGCGCGATGGCCAGACGCTCGGTGAGCTGTGCGTGCACCTGCCCGCGATGACGCGCTTCGGGGTCATGAAGCACCTGGGCGTCCTCGAAGAGGCGGGGCTCGTGACGACACAGCGCGTCGGCCGCGAGAAGCGCCACTTCCTGAACCCGGTGCCGATCCGCCTCGTCCACGACCGATGGACCGGCAAGTTCGCCGAGTCGATCGTCGGCTCCCTGAAGACCATCAAGGCACAGCTGGAGACACCGATGGGAACGATCAACCACGTCTACAACATCTACATCAAGGCGTCGCCCGAGCGCGTCTGGGACGCGATCACCGACGGCGACGACACGGTCCGCTACTACTACGGGACGCGCGTCGCGTCCGACTGGGCGAAGGGCTCGAGCCTGACCTACGCCTACGAGGACGGCAGCATCGCGGCCGACGGCGAGGTGCTCGACATCGAGCCCGGGAAGTCCGTGACGATGTCCTTCCACCCGCGCTGGTCGCCCGACATCGCGGCCGAGGGCCCGGTGCGCATGACCTGGTCGATCGAGCCGTCCGAGGACGGCGGCTCGAAGCTCACCGTCACGAGCGCGCTCATCCAGGGCTCCAAGACCGAGGCCGAGTTCTCGGGCGGGGTCGTGTACATCGTCTCGGGGCTCAAGACGTTCCTCGAGACCGGTCAGCCGCTCGCGGTGGCCTAGGCGGACCAAAGGCCCGTATCGGGAGGTCAAAGCCTCCGGGTACGGGCCGTCGCCGCATCCGGTCCGGCCCTCGCGGCGTATGCACCACCGAGGCGCCGGCCACGTTCGAGTTACGTTGACGTGCGAACGGACCGGGACGATACTCAGCCGCAACATCCCACGCTATCCGGACCCTGGTCGGACCCAGTCGCCACGTCCCGACCATCGGCCCGTGATCGTCGCCACACCCCAGATGCCCGTCCCGCGCCGGACGGGCTGACCGTATCGCCCCCGCGCGAGCGGGGAGGAGGGTAGCAGCGCGATGATTCCCGCCCAGTTCGACTACGTCCGTCCAGCGAACCTGGACGAGGCGCTGCGGATCCTCAAGGATCGCGAGGGCGAGGCGAAGCTGCTGTCCGGCGGCTACAGCCTCATCCCGCTCATCAAGCTCCGCCTGGCGCAGCCGGCCCTCCTGGTCGACCTCCGCGACGTGACCGGCCTCGACGGCATCGTCGAGACCGACGACGAGCTCCGCATCGGGGCCAAGGCGACCCATCGACAGATCCACGAGAACGCGATCGTCGTCGACCACTACCCACTGCTCCACGACGTGACCGGCGGGATCGGCGATCCGCAGGTCCGCAACTGGGGCACCATCGGCGGCTCCGTCGCCCACGCGGACCCGGCCTCGGACTGGCCGGCCGTCCTGCTCGCGGCGAACGCACGCGTCGTCTGCCGCGGCGGGTCTGGCGAGCGGGTCATCGGAGCCCGCGACTTCTTCCTCGGCACCTTCGAGACGGCCATCGAGCCGACCGAGGTGCTGACCGAGATCCGGTTCGCCAAGCGTCCCAGGCACCTCGGCGGCAGCTACGTGAAGCTCGAGCGCAAGGTCGGCGACTTCGCCACCGTCGGCGTCGCGACCAGGATCCAGCTCGGCGACGACGGGACGATCACGGGAGCGGGCATCGGCGTGACCGGCGTCGCCGACACGCCGTACGCGGCGACCGATGGCGAGACCGCGCTCGTCGGCGGCGCGCCGTCCGACGACGCGTTCCGTCGCGCCGGTGCCGCCGCCGCGGCCCAGAGCCACCCATCCGCGGACACCCGCGGACCCGTCGACTACAAGCGTGCGATGGTCGCCGAGCTGACCCTGCGGTCACTCCGGCTGTCGGTCGAACGCGCCGTCGCGTACGCGTAGCAGGGGAGCCACGATGACCACCCAGCACATCACGGTCACCGTCAACGGAGAGGCTCACGAGGCCGACGTCGAGCCGCGCCTCCTCCTCGTCCACTTCCTGCGCGATACGCTCGGGCTGACCGGCACGCACGTCGGCTGCGACACGAGCAACTGCGGCGCCTGCACCGTCCACCTCGACGGCGAGAGCGCCAAGTCCTGCACGGTTCTCGCGGTCCAGGCCGACGGCCGCAGTGTCAAGACGATCGAGGGGATGGCGTCGGGCGCCGAGCTCCATCCGCTCCAGCAGGCGTTCTGGGACCAGCACGGCCTCCAATGCGGCTTCTGCACCCCGGGCATGATCATGCAGTCGGCGTGGCTGCTGGAGCAGAACCCGGATCCCTCCGAGGCGGAGATCCGCGAGGGGATCAGCGGCAACCTGTGTCGCTGCACGGGCTACGTGAACATCGTCAAGTCGATCCAGCAGGCGGCGGGCACGCTCAGCGCGAGCGCCAGCGCCCCGGTCGTCGCGGCCGACACCACCGAAGGACAGGAAGTCTCGGCCGAACCGGCCGCGGCCGGCTGAGCGGGGAGTGACGAGATGACCACCGAGACCGAGCGCGAGCTCCGCACCAGCCCCGAGATCGGGGGCATGGGTCACTCCGTCAAGCGCAAGGAGGACCCGCGCTTCATCCGCGGCGCCGGCGAGTACATCGACGACTTCAACCTGCCCGGCCAGCTGTGGCTGGACATCGTCCGCAGCCCGTACGCGCACGCGACGATCAAGGGCATCGACGCATCCGAGGCCCTCAAGATCCCGGGCGTGCTCGCGGTCATCACCGGCGCCGACCTCGAGAAGGCCGGGCCTGCACTGGATGCCGACGCTCGCGGGCGACAAGCAGATGGTGCTGCCGACGACGACCGTCATGTACCAGTCCCAGGAGGTCGCCGCGGTCGTCGCGACGACCAAGTACATCGCGGCCGATGGCGTCGCCGCCGTCCTCGTGGACTACGAGCCCCTGCCGGTCATCGTCGACCCCCACAAGTCGATGGAGCCGGGCGCCTTCGTGCTCCGCCCGGACCGTGGCGAGGACAAGGCCAACAACCACATCTGGCACTGGGAATCGGGCGACCGTGCCGGCACCGACGCGGCGATGGCCAAGGCCGAGGTCCGCGTGTCCGAGGACATCTACATCCCGCGGATCCACGTCGCCTCGATCGAGACCTGCGGCGCCATCGCGGACTGGGATGCCGTCCGCGGCCAGATGACCCTCCACATGACGAGCCAGGCGCCCCACGCGATCCGCACGGTGCTCGCGCTCGTGAGCGGCCTGCCGGAGCAGAACATCCGGGTCAAGACCCACGACATCGGCGGCGGCTTCGGCGGCAAGGTGCCGGTCTACCCGGGCTACGTGCTCGCGGTCGTCGCCTCGCTGACCGTCGGCAAGCCGGTCAAGTGGATCGAGGACCGCTCGGAGAACCTCCAGGCCGACTCGTTCGCCCGCGACTACCACATCAACATCGAGGTCGGCGCCGACAAGGCCGGCCGCATCCAGGCCATGAAGGTCAAGACGCTCGCCGACCACGGCTATTCCGATGCCGCCGCGGACCCCTCGAAGTTCCCGGCCGGCCTCTTCAACGTCATCACCGGCAGCTATGACTTCGACAACGCGTTCGTCGAGGTCGATGGCGTCTACACGAACAAGCCGCCCGGCGGCGTCGCCTACCGGTGCTCGTTCCGCGTGACCGAGGCGGTCCACGCGGTGGAGCGCATCGTGGACGTGCTCGCCCACGAGATCGGCAAGGACCCGGCCCAGCTCCGGATGGAGAACTTCATCCAGCCCGAGCAGATGCCCTACAAGACCCCGACCGGCTGGGAGTACGACTCGGGCGACTACCCGCGCGCGCTCCAGAAGGCGCTCGACCTGATCGGCTACGACGACCTGCGCAAGGAGCAGGCCGAGAAGCGTGCCCGTGGCGAGCTCATGGGCATCGGCATCAGCAGCTTCACCGAGATCGTCGGCGCGGGTCCGTCGAAGGACTTCGACATCATCGGCATCAAGATGTTCGATTCGTGCGAGATCCGGGTCCACCCGACCGGCAAGGTCCTCGCCCGCATCGGCGTCCAGACCCAGGGCCAGGGCCACGAGACGACCTTCGCCCAGATCATCGCCGAGGAGCTGGGCTTCCCGGTCGGCGACATCAAGATCGAGTACGGCGACACCGACACCGCGCCCTACGGCCTGGGCACGTACGCCTCGCGCTCGACGCCGGTCGCCGGCGCCGCCGCCGCGATGGCGTCGCGCAAGGTCCGCGACAAGGCCCGCAAGCTCGCGGCGCACCTGCTGGAGGCCAGCGAGGACGACCTCGAGTGGGAGCCCGGCAAGTTCAGCGTGAAGGGCTCACCGGACCGCTTCAAGACGATCCAGGAGATCGCCTTCGCGGCATACACGAACCATCCCGCCGGGATGGAGGCCGGCCTCGAGGCGGTCGACTACTACGATCCGCCGAACCTGACGTTCCCGTTCGGCAGCTACATCGCGGTCATCGACATCGACAAGGGCACCGGACAGGTCCACGTGCGCCGGTTCGTGGCCGTCGACGACTGCGGCAACATCATCAACCCGATGATCGTGGACGGCCAGATCCACGGCGGCCTGACGATGGGCCTCGCCCCCTCGCTCTACGAGGAGATCGTCTACGACGAGCAGGGCAACAACCTGTCCGGCACGCTCATGGACTACCTGGTCCCGACGGCCGTCGAGACGCCCGCCTGGGAGCTCGAGAAGACCGTCAGCCCCTCGCCGCATCATCCGATCGGCGCCAAGGGGGTCGGGGAGTCCGCCACGGTCGGCGCACCACCGGCGATCGCCAACGCGGTGGTCGACGCGCTGTGGCACCTCGGCGTCCGCAACATCGACATCCCCATCACGCCGCAGAAGGTGTGGAAGATCCTCAACGAGAAGGGCATCCGCTAGAACGCGATGACCGGCCGGTCCGTCTTCGCGCGCGCCGCCGAGCTCGAATCGGCTGGTCGGCCGTTCGCGGTCGCCACGGTGGTGGCGGTCCGGCGGCCGACCTCGGCGCGGCCGGGGGCGAGCGGCCTGGTCCATCCCGACGGCACGATCGAGGGCTGGGTCGGCGGCAGCTGTGCCCAGCCTGTCGTCGTGCGCGAGGCGCTCCGCTCGCTCGCGGACGGCCAGCCGCGGCTCCTTCGGCTCTCGAAGGACGCCCCGGCCGAGGGCCGCCGTGGCGACGGCGTCATCGAGCTCGTCATGACCTGCCATTCCGGGGGCACATTGGAGATCTACGTGGAACCGCATCTGCCAGCGCCGGTGCTGTGGGTCGCCGGCACGACCCCGATCGCCTCGGCGCTCGCGACACTGGGCGCGGCGGCCGGCTGGCGGGTGACCGTCATCGACCCGGTCGCCGAGACAGAGGCCTTCCCGACCGCCGAGCGTGTCCTGACCGGCACGGACCTCGCCGGGATGGACCCGGACGTGACCCCATACGTCGTCATCGCGACGCAGGGGATCTGGGACGAGGAGGCTGCCGCCTCCGCGCTCAGGCGCGACGCCGCGTACGTCGGGCTCGTCGCATCGCCCACCCGGGCCAATGTCGTTCGCACATGGCTGCGCGAGGAGGCAAACCTGCCCGACGACCGGCTGGCGGCGCTTCGTGCGCCTGCGGGCATCGACCTCGGGGCCGAGACCGCCGAAGAGGTCGCCCTTTCGATCCTGGCCGAGCTGGTCCAGGTGCGTCGCGGCCGGGCCGACTTCGTCGCTGCGCCGGGACCGGCCACGGTCGCCGGGGCACCGCTCGAGCCGATCGCGCTCGAGCCGGTGGTCGATGACATCGTGCTGCTCGACCCGGTCTGCGGCATGACCGTCGAGCGGGAGCACGCCCGCCACCTCGCCGAGCATGACGGGGTCGTGTACGCGTTCTGCTCGATCGGCTGTCGGACGCGGTTCATCCGCGAGCCGACCGCGTTCCTGCCCGCCTCGGTATCCTTGCCCGACTGACGACCGCGCCCCCCGAGCGCCACCTCGCGATCCCCCCGGAGGTCCCATGCACTTCGAAGGCTCCGTCCCGATCCGTGCCAGCCGCGAGAAGGTCTGGGCGTTCGTCATCGACCCCGAGCAGGTCGGCCAGTGCGGTCCGGGCGTCGAGAAGATCGAGGTCGTGGACCCGACCCACTTCAAGGCAACGGCCAAGGTCGGGATCGGCTTCATCAGCGCGCGGTTCAACGTGGACATGACGTTCGCCGAACTCGTCGCCCCGGACAAGGCGGTCATCAAGGCCCACGGCCAGGCGCCGGGCAGCGCCGTCGATGCCGACGCGGTGATGTCGCTCTCCGACGGACCCGACGGGACGACGGTCATGGACTGGAGCGCCGACGTGAACATCGCGGGCACGCTGGCCGGGGTCGGCGCGAGGATGATCGAGGGGACCGCTACCAAGATGATCGGCCAGACCTTCGACTGCATGCGCGAGAAGCTCGAGGCTTGACCGAGCGCCTCAGCCGGGTCGTCGGGCCGGTCGCGACCAACGTCCACGTCCTCGCCGATCCGAGCACCCGCGAGGCGATCGCGATCGACACGGCGACTCCGTCTCTGCCGTGGATCGTCGACGAGTTGGCGGCGCGCGACTGGACGCTCAAGCTCATCGTCTCGACCCATGGCCACTGGGATCACATCGGCGACAACGCCGCGCTCTCGACGCACACCGGCGCCGATATCGCCGTCCACCCGGACGACCGCGCCCGTCTCGAGCATCCCGACCCGATCTGGGCGCCGTTCGAGATCGTGCCGTCGGTGCCGGCTGTCGAGCTGGCCGAGGGCGGGCTGATCCGGTTCGGCGAGATCCGGCTCCGGGTGTTGCATACGCCCGGCCACACCGAGGGCTCGGTCTGCCTGCTCGACGAGGACGGAGGGGTCCTCTACAGCGGGGACACGCTGTTCGCTGGCGCCTGGGGCCGCGTCGACCTGCCCGGCGGCGACCCAGACGCCATGGTCGCGTCGCTCGCGCGTCTCACCGGGCTGCCTGACCCGACCGCCGTCCTCCCCGGCCACGGCCAGTCCACGACGATCGGGCGGGAGCGGGCCTGGATGGAGCTCGTTCGCGACGGCGGGCAGCTGTTCGCCTAGCCCGGCGTCAGCGCTCGAGCTCCCGCCGGTACGCGGCGGCGCGCGAGTGGACGATGAAGCCGAGACCCTCGTAGAGGCCGAGCGCCCCGGTCGGGTTCTCCGAATCGACGCCGAGCATCGCGTCGTCTATGCCCGCAGCGCGCAGCCGGCGCAGGGACTCCGCGGTGAGCGCCCGGCCGAGACCGCGGCGCCGCCACGGACGGCGGACGCTGATGCGCTCCAACCAGCCTCGCTTCACGCCCAAGTGCTCGTTCTCCTCGGGCCAGATCCACGCCTGCACGACGCCGGCGATCTGGTCGCCGTCCCAGGCCACCGCCCACAACGACGTGTCGAGCTCGGCCCTGGCATACATCGTGCGGAACAGGTCGTCGCCCTGGTCGCGGTGGCCCCAGTGGTCCTTGAACGCGTCGGCCTCGGCATCGAAGATCGCGCGATGCTGGTCCGGCGTGACCGGCCGCAGCTCGAGGCCGTCCGGGAGCGGTGCGTCCGGGATGTGGTCGAGGTCGGGGACCCGCATCAGGAAGAAGTGCCGAACGGGCTCGAAGCCGGCCTCGGTCAGGATCGTCCGATGCCCGATCTCGGTGTCCTCGACGAACCCCTCGACGAGGATCGGCGCGTCGGCAGGCTCCGTGGCCGCCCGTTCGGACGCGCGACGGATGTTCTCCGCGAGGAGGGCCCTGCCGATGCCGCGCCGGCGATAGGCGGGGTGGACGATCCCGCTGACCTCGAACATCGGCCGGCCGTCGCGGGTGACGCCCCAGACCTCACTGTATGCAACGACCGCGCCGTCCACCTCGACCAGGACCAGGTCGCTGGCGGGATCGATCCCGTCCTCGCCTTCGATCTGCACCTGCAGGTTGTCCGCGGTGGGCATGAAGGGGACCGCATCCGCGTCGTACGCCGCCGCGGCGACGGCCGCCATCGAGGCGTAGTCGGCCGCGTCGCGCCAGCGGCGCACGCGGAGCCCGGGGATCGCCGGCGCCCCCGCGAGCTCGATCCAGTTCGTGTCGGTCATGGTGGTCATCAGCCGTCCTCCGATCCCGTCGTGAGCGACGGCAGTGGCTTGGTCCAGTCGGTCTCGGCGGTGCGGATCGCGAACCCGAGCCCTTCGTACAAGGTCATCGCCTGGTTGGGGTTGAGCCCGTCGACGCCGAGGTACGCGCTCGTCATCCCGCGCTCGCTGAGAAGCGTGAGGACACGGGCCAGGAGTGCCCGCGCCAGGCCGCGGCGGCGGTACGGGCGGCGCGTCCAGACGCCTGCGATGTAGGCCTGGCGGACGCCGCGGGCCGCGTTCTCATCGGGATCGATCCGTCCCTCCACGCCGGCCGCGACCACGTCCCCGTCGAACGCGATCGCCCACAGGGTCGGGTCGCGATGCGGGTCCTCCTGGTTGCGGGCCCAGTCCTCCTCCGACCATTCCTCCTCGCCGCGCTCATCGCGGAAGGCCTCGGCCGCGGCATCCCAGACACGCCGTTCCGCGGCCTCGCCGACGATGGCGCGCACCTCGAACCCGTCCGGCAGCGGCACCTCCGGGATGTCATCGAGCGTCGAGCGCACCATCTCGTAGCCACGACCCTCGGGCGTCCAGCCGTGGGCCCGCAGCAGGAACGTGGCGCCTTCGTCTGCGTCCCAGGTCCAGGCCCGCATCCTCGATGGTCGATCGGCCGGCAGGCTGGCCGCATTGGCGGCCATCCGTCCCTCCGCCCAGCCCAGCATCGCGGTCCCGATCCCGAGCCGGCGATCCACGGGGCGGAGCGGGCAGATCGCGGTGAAGCCGCGCGACCCGTCGACCTGGTCGCGCCACTCGACCCTGGCATAGCCGACGATCGACCCGTCGCGCTCCACGATCAGGATGTCGCGCTCGGGGTCGCAGTTCTCGAGGTGGGCGTACGAGCGCGCCATGTCCTCGGCCGAGACGACCTCGAGGCTGCCGACCTGCTCGTGGACGGCCTGGTTGGCCGCGGCCATGCCCGGGAAGTCCGCGGCGCCCCGGAATCGTCGGAGGTGCAGACCCGGGACGTCGGGGCGGTCGGGAACCTCGATCTCGTCCATCGACGGCGTCGTCATCGATCGTCTCCGTACTTGCGGGCCATGTGCTGGTTGACGGACTTGTGGATCAGGCGCCATTCGCGCTTGTGGGCAGCTCGGGCGCGTGGGTCCTCCTTGCGCTCGGCATGGGCCAGCTCGCGCTCGAGCTTGCGATGGCTCGCCAGCCGCTCCTGGCTGAGGCTGCCGTCGTCGAGCGCGACCCGGACCGCGCAGCCGGGCTCGGCGCCGTGGCGACAGTCGCTGAACCGGCAATGGGTCGCGAGCTCGATGATGTCGTCGAAGGCGGTCTCGACGCCCTCGTCCGCGCCGGCGACCTCGAGCGAGCGGATGCCCGGGGTGTCGATGAGGAGCGCGCCGCCGGGCAAGGTGAAGAGCTCGCGGTGGGTGGTCGTGTGCCGGCCGCGCGAATCGTCTTCGCGGACGGCGGCCGTCGCCTGGCGAGCCTCGCCGAGCAGCGCGTTCACGAGCGTGGACTTCCCGACCCCGGACGACCCGAGCACGACTGCGGTCGTCCCGGGCTGCAGGTACGGGGCGAGGTCTGCCAGGTGATCCCCGGTCAGCGCCGAGAGCGTGACGATCGGCACGCCCGGCGCGATCGCCTCGATGGCGACGCGACGACCCTCCGTGTCGAGCCCGATGTCGGCCTTGTTGAGCACGGCGACGGGCATGACCCGGCTGGCCCACGCGACCGCGAGGTAGCGCTCCATGCGCCGCAGGTTGAAGTCGCCATCGAGGCCGGCGACGAGGAACGCGACGTCCACGTTGGCCGCGATCACCTGCTCGTCGACGAGGTTGCCGGCCGTCCGGCGGTTGGCGTCGGCCGCGCTCCGGACGAACGCCGACCGGCGCGGGACCACGGCCGAGATGACCGCCGGATCGTCGGCCGAGGCGTTCGCCGCCGACTCGTCGAGTACGACCCAGTCGCCGACGGCCGGGTAGTCGCTGGGCCCGAGCGCCTCGAACCGGAACTTCCCGGTCACGATGGCGGGGCGTTCGACGCCGCGCTCGTCGCGCACGATCGCGGTCTCCTTGTGGACGGCCAGGACCCGCGCCGGCCGACGGCCGCCGCCGACGAACGGCAGGAACGCCGCGTCCCAGGCGGCGTCCCAGCCGAGTGCGACGGGGGTCGGTCCGCGATCGTCGGCCGGCATGGTCATGGCTCAGCCCACCCGCTTCAGCTTGCCGGTGCGCTTGGCGTAGCGCTCGGCGCGCCCGAAGGCCCACAGGCCGAACGGGATGAGCACGATCCCCATGACGATCAGCGGCCAGACGTCGTAGAGCAGCTCGGACACGGGCGTCCCGTGGACGAGTCCCGCCCGAACGCCATCGAGGACGTAGGTCGCCGGGGACAGGCGCGAGAGCGCCTGCATCCAGGGCGGCAGGACCTCGACCGAGTAGTACACGCCGCTGACGAGCAGGATGCACGACTGGAGCACGAAGGTCATCTGGGCGCCTCGCTCGATGTACAGGAGCGGCAGGATCGCCGCGAGCATCCCGATCCCGACGAAGCTGAACGAGCCGAGCAGCATGAACGTCGCGGCCGTGGCCGGGTTGGCCTGGCCCAGGTCGAGTTGCGGGAAGAACAGCACGAGCACGACGAAGATGACCCCGGTGTGGAGCAGGCCGTACAGCATCGCGTACGCGACCTGCCCGAGCAGCTGCGACGAGCGACGGATCGGGGCCATGAAGGTGTACTCGAGCGTGCCCTCCCAGCGCTCGACGGCGATCGTCTCGGCGATCCAGCTGAACACCACCGAGAGGTAGTTCCAGAAGATCGCCCCGACCATCAGTGTCAGGAGCAACGTCGGGTCGCCCTGGTCGGCACCGATGAGCGTGATCGAGAGCGCGCCCGCGACGGAGTAGACCAGGAACGCGAGTTCCCAGCCCCAGTAGCGGCGAGTGAGGTTGAAGTTGCGCTCGACGAAGGCGTAGGAGGCCTTCAGCTCATGTGCGACGACGGTCATCGGAGTGTCTCCAGGCGGGAGAGCCGGCTCGGCCCCTAGCGGCGGGACCGAGCCAGCTCGAGTGATGGTTCCGCCGCGATCCGGGCGCCGACCGCCATGATCCGGCGGCCGACCGCCCGACGGACGGACGGGGACCGAGCGACCGACCGCTCACGGGCGGCCGCTTCGATCTGTCGTTCTCGCTGGTGCTGCGCAAGCGCGAGGGCCAGCCAGGGTTGCTGCTGCATGTCATTCACCTCCTTTCCTTCAGTCTTCGGGCTCGGTCTCGTCTTCCTCGATGTCTTCATCGAGGGAGCGGCCGGTGTATTTCATGAACACGTCCTCGAGGCTGGCGGGGCGACCCTGCTGGGCGGTCACCATGGCCTTGAGGCCTTCGGGCGTGTCCTCGGCGACGACGCGGCCGCCGTCGAGGACCGTGATGCGTCGGCAGAGGCGCTCCGCCTCCACCAGGTCGTGGGTCGTGAGGACGATCGTGGCGTCGTGGGTCGCCCGGAGCTCCTCGATGAACGTCTGCACGTCCAACTTGGAGCGCGGGTCCAGTCCGGTCGTCGGCTCGTCGAGGAGCAGGAGCGTCGGGCTCGTCAGCAGGGCTCGCGCGATCGCGACCTTCTGCTGCATGCCCCGGCTCATCTGCTCGATCGGCCGGCCGACGCGCTTGCTGCCGATGCCCAGCCGTTCCAGGATCGCCAGGGCGTCGCGCCTGGCCACGGCACCGTCGATGCCGTAGAGCCTGGCCGCGAACGTCAGGTTCTCCATCGGACTGAGCTTCTTGAAGAAGGCGGCGTCGACGCTGACCCGGTTGATCAGGCGCTTGACCGCCATCTCGTCACGCTCGATGTCGTAGCCGAAGACCTCCACCCGACCCTCGTCGAGGGTCAGGAGACCCGAAATGAGGCGGATGAGCGTCGACTTGCCCGACCCGTTGGCGCCGAGGACCCCGTGGATGTCGCCGCGCTCGAGGCGCATGGACACGTCCGTGATGGCCGCGACCGACTTCTTCGCACGACCCACGACGAAATGCTTGCTGACACCGTCGATGAGCAGGGCGGGGACCCCGGACGCGACCGGCCAGACCACGGGCTTGATCGTCGGCTGGTCGCTCTTCAGTTCGTCGATGAGGGTTGCGGTCACGGTGGACTCCAGGTGGAGGGTGGACATGGAACGAGCCGCGGGCCTCGTTCCGACAGTTCGTCGGTGGGCCTCGCGGCTCTCATGTCCCGGATCCGCCTGGAGGCGGGGAAGGGCATCAAAAAAGCCGGGGGCCCGATCTGGCCCACGGCTCGTGGTCTCTCCGGAGGGCGGTCGTGCCGCCTGCGGCTAGCTCGAGATGGGCGCAGATCTCCCGTTGTCGCCAACGCCGATAGGCGCTGCCGTCGGTCGGAAGAGGAGTCGCTTCGTCATTCGGAGACCGCCTCCACATGAGCTAGACGAGGGCGCGCGACCTGCGCACCGGCGGGCAGTCTAGGCGCGTCGGGCGATCGATGTCAACACGGACGGACGACGGTGCCGGACTGCGTCAGATGACGTACGTCGCGCTCGCTCGGCGCGTCAGAGAGCCAGCCGCACGATGGGCCGGGGCCGCGAATCCGGGTTGCCCTTGCGGAGGGCGACGACCTCGAATCCGGCGCGCTCGAACATCGAGAGTGTGCCGCGATAGGCGTTCGCCGCGGGGATTCGACCGTCGGACGTGTCGGCCGGGTATGCCTCGAGCGTCGTGGCGCCATGCTCCCGTGCGTACTCGATGGCCGCCGCCAGCAGACGCCTGGCGATGCCCTGCCCGCGCTTGCGCCGGGCGACGACGAAACACACGATCGACCAGACCGGCGTGTCGTCGACCGGGGCGAGGGACCGGGAGTAG
Source organism: uncultured Chloroflexia bacterium (assembly GCA_963704775.1). Lineage (GTDB taxonomy): Bacteria > Chloroflexota > Limnocylindria > Limnocylindrales > CSP1-4 > SPCO01. The sequence goes on from CAVPHR010000006.1 coordinate 230,584, forward strand.
GTGAGCCGCTCGTAGCTCTCGCGTGGACCAAGGCTGACCCAACCGACCAGGGCGTCGCCCGCGTAGGCGACGAGACCCGGCGCCGGCGTGTCGTCGGCCAGGCCCTCGAGGATCGCGCGGTTGGCGGCCGGCGTCGAGTTGGCGAAGCTGAGGTTGCGGACCCGGTAGAACGAGCACCAGCACCACTTCGGGTCGCCACCGGCGTCGAACAGGGTCGCGAGGTCGGGGATCCGCTCGCGGGTGAGTGACAGGATCGTGAGGTCGTCGGCTGGCGCGTCGGGCATCGGGTTCAGCGTACCGGTCGCGCGGCCGGATGATGGCAGGTTCAGTCGGTGGGCTCGGGCGTCGGCGTGGGATCCGGCGTCGGATCGGGGGTCGGCGTGGGCGTCGGATCGGGCGTCGGCTCAGGGGTCGGTGTCGGCGTGGGATCGGGTGTCGGGGTCGCGGTCGGAGCGCTGGTCGGGGTCGGTGCGGCTGTCGCAGCGCCCGTCGGCGCCGGGGTCGTGCCCAGCGTCGGCTGCGGTGTCAGTCCGATCAGCGGCGTGTCGCCGCCGCCAGGCGCGCCGCCGTTGCCGGGTGTCGAACCGTCGCTGCCGCCACCCTTGACGTCTGGGTGGTCCTTGGAGCCGTTCTCGTCGAGCGGCGGGGCGTCATCCGGGGGCGTGACGAACCCTGGCGTCGTCGCGGCGGCGCCGGGGACCGTAAGGCGCTCCGTCGCCAGCGGCGTCGTCGGCTGACCGTCGGATCGGTCCGAGCTTGGTAGCCGGCCCAGTGCCGCGAGCGTCAGCCCGGCGACCCCGAACACGGCGACGATGACCACGGTGAACCCCGCGAGACTGGCCGCTCGGCTGCGACCGAGCCGCCTCCCGGCGACGGGTCGCGACACGGATGCCTCGTGTCGGGCCGCAGATGCGGGCGCCGCCGGCTCCGGGCGGGACGGCAGGGGACGGTCGACCGCCGTCGCGTTCGCCCGGAGCTCCCAGTCCGCGGATCGATCCGGCCACTGGACCTCGGGAGCGGCGGCTGCGGCCTTGGCAGCGCCTTTCGCCTTCCGGGCGGGCGAGGCGAGCTGCGGCGTCGCGTCGGCGGTCGGGGTTGCGGGCGTCGGCTGTGTCATGACCATGGCCGGCAACGGGCTCTCGACGGCCGGCACGGTCGGGACCACCTTCGCCAATCGTCGCCGGAGGCGGTCGGTCTTGCCGGCTGGTGGTTCGGACACGACGGGCAGCGCCGCGGCGCTCACGACCGTCGCCGCGAGCGTGGTCAGGACGGCCGGCTCGGGCGGCGGCGGCTCGACGATCGGCAAGGAGAACGGCACGCACCGCAGGCACGAGGAGCCGACGATGTTCCAGCAGTTCGGACACGCCGCCTGATGGCAGGTCGGGCACTCGCGGATCGGGGCCAGGAACTCGTCGCCCAGTTGTTCGCGGTTCGTCCCGCATTGCTCGCAGAACCATGCCGTGCGCAAGCCGAGTCGGCCTAGCGGATCTGGGCGTCCGGTCAGAGGCGGCATCGTCGCGCTCAGCGTAGGTCTGGCACCGCGGCGCACCGCCCGGGAAAGTCGTCCGGTCGGGGGCCGCCGGAGGTCCGGGGTCGGCCCGTTTGACGCCCTCCGGAGCCGGCCGTACGCTGGCCTCCCGAGCCGGCATCCCACCCTTCGTTCGGAGTCTCTCGTGGCCGACACCTCGCCGCCGCGGGGCCGGTGGGCCTTCCGCCCGGTCCCGCCCGAACCTCGATCCATCGTGGAGCTCGTGCGCGCCGGCACGCTCGACGCGGAGCTGGCGGCGACGCTGTGGCTCCTCATCGAGGCGCGGGTCCCGCTGGTGGTCGCGGCGGCCGCCCAGGGGGCCGGCAAGTCGACGCTGCTCAACGCCCTGCTGGATTTCCTGCCGGCCGGCACCAGCGCGGTCGAGCTCGCCGGGGCGACCGAGACGTTCGACTGGCTGCCACAGGCGCCCGAACTCGGATGGCGCAGGGTCCGGCCCGCGACGACCGACGTGATCCAGGGATCCGTCCGCGTGCCCTTCGACAAAGCGATCGACCCGGCCGGGTCGCGGGTCGGGCCGCCGATCCGGCCCGAGACGACGGTGCTGCTCATCCCCGAGCTGTCCGACCACCTGCCCTCCTACACGTGGGGAGCCGAGGCGCGGATCGCGATCCGCGCAGCCTCGATCGGCTACGGCCTCGCGGCCACGATCCACGCCGACTCGCTCGACGAGGTCTTCGAGGCGCTCCGCCGCCCGCCCGTGCTGCTCGCGGACGACGAGCTGTCGCGGCTGGGCCTCGTCCTGATCCTGCGAGCGGTCGCTGGCGGACGACGACGGGTCGTGGCCGCGCACTACGTCCGACCCGTCGTGCGGGACGTCCACGGCCACGTCCAGCACCTCGGCCCGGCCGTGCTCTCGACCTGGGATCCCGCCCACGACGGGTTCGAGCATTTCGCGTGGGGCGTCACCCCGAACTCGCGGGACGGATCGGCCGACGGGCGGGCGATTTCGAGCTCGAGGTCGAGCGCCGCCGTGACTACCTCGCCGATCTCGCCACCGCCGGCGTGACGGGCGTCCCCGACGTCCGTCACGCGATCGATGGCTACCGCCACGCCGCCTCGCACGCATCCGCCACAGCGACCGCGCCGAACTAGAGGTCAGACATGCCGAAGAACGAGCGCCCCACGACGATCGCCGAGCTGCGCGACTCCGGCTGGCGATCGCGGACGGTCAAGGAGGAGCTGCGCGCGAACCTGCTCGAGCGCCTCGGGGCCGGCGGCGAGGTGCTGCCCGGCGTCGTGGGCTACGACGACACGGTCGTGCCGGCCATCGAGAACGCGATCCTCGCCGGGCAGGACCTCGTGTTCCTCGGTGAGCGCGGCCAGGCCAAGACGCGGATGGCCCGGGCCCTCGTCGGCCTCCTCGATGCCTGGCTGCCGATCGTCCGCGGCGGCGAGCTCAACGACGACCCGACCGCGCCGGTGAGCCCGGCGGCCAAGGCGATCGTCGAGCGCGACGGCGACGGCACGGCCATCGACTGGCTGCCGCGCGAACGCCGCTACGCCGAGAAGCTCGCGACTCCCGACATCACCATCGCCGACCTCATCGGCGAGGTCGACCCGATCAAGGTCGCCGAGGGCCGCTACCTGTCCGATGAGCTCACCCTGCACTACGGACTCATCCCGCGGGCGAATCGGGGCATCGTGGCGATCAACGAGCTGCCCGACCTCGCCGAGCGGATCCAGGTCGGGCTCCTCAACATCCTCGAGGAGCGCGACGTCCAGATCCGCGGGTTCGTCGTCCGGCTGCCGCTCGACCTGTTCATGGTGGCCTCGGCGAACCCGGAGGACTACACGTCCCGCGGCCGGATCATCACGCCGCTCAAGGACCGCCTCGGCTCGCAGATCCGGACCCACTACCCGCGGACCCTCGAGCACGAGATGGCCATCGTCCGGCAGGAGAAGCACCGCTTCGCGACCGACGACGGGGTCCCCACGGTGGTCGTGCCGCCGTTCATGGAGGAGCTCGTCGCCGAGCTGACTCATCTCGCGCGGCGCTCGCCCGAGATCAGCCAGCGCTCTGGCGTGAGCGTGCGCGTGTCGGTCGCGAACACGGAGGTCCTCGAGGCCGCCGCCCTCAAGCGGGCCGTCCGCCTCGGCGAGAAGCTCGGCGCGCCGCGCGTCTCCGACCTCGGCGCGGTCATCGCGTCGACCGCGGGCAAGGTCGAGATGGAGTCCGTCGGGGACGACGCGCCCGAGGAGCGGATCGTCGAGCGGCTCATCACGAAGGCGCTCTACGCCACGTTCACCCGTCACGTCTCGCTCGACGACCTGGATCCGGTCGTGGAGGCGTTCGAGGACGGCTTCACGGTCGAGACCGGCGAGCGCACCCCGTCGCGGGAGTACGTGGCCTGGATGCGCGAGGTGCCCGGCCTGAGCACGGCCGTCGACCGGCTCGGGGCGTACGACGTCACCGACGGTGCCGAGGAGCCGGCGGTCATCGCGTCGGCGGTGGAGTTCCTGCTCGAGGGCCTGCATCTCGCCCGCCGGCTCAACAAGGAGCGCATCGCCGGCGGAACGATCTACCACCGGTGAGCGCCACGTCATGACCGCCTACTCGCCGGATCCGCGCGATCTGACGGCCCTCGACCGCGCGAGGGCGAGCCTGGACCGGGACGCGGCCGACATCCTGGCGCGGCGCGCCCGGTACTCGGCATGGGACGGCACCCAGCTGGTCGCCGACCTCGATGCCGACGAGATCATCGACGCGCTGTCCGACGACGTCATGGCCGAGGGCGACCTGGCCGAGGCCCTGCGCCGGCTCATGGAGCGCGGCTGGCGCACGGGCGATCCCACGCGGCCGGACCTGGCCGGCCTGCGCGACCTGATGGACCGCCTCGAGCGTCGACGCGAGGAGGCTCTCGAACGCTATGGGCTCGGCGACGTCCTCGGCGACATCCGTCGCGAGCTCGACGAGATCGTGGCCCAGGAGCGCTCCGGGGTGGAACGGCGGCTGGAGGAGGCCTCGGCCGAGGGAACGGACGACGCAGACCTGCGCGAGATGCTGCGCGACGTCGCCGCGAAGCGGCTGGACCAGCTCGACGGTCTCCCCGCGGACATCGGGGAGCGGCTGCGCGGTCTCGGCGACTACGACTTCCTCGAGCCCGAGGCCCGCCAGCGCTACGACGACCTCGTCGGCAAGCTCCGTGGCCAGATGCTCGACCAGTACGTCGCCGGCATGTCGGACGCGATCCGCTCCATGAGCCCGGAGGACCTCGCCGCGAACCGCGAGATGGTCCGCGACCTCAACGAGCTCATCCGAGAGCGGATCGGCGGCGGCGACCCGGACATCCGCGAGTTCATGGCGAAGCACGGCCGCTTCTTCCCCGGCGCCCAGAGCTTCGACGACATCATCGACCAGCTCGCCGCGCGCATGGCCGCGATGCAGTCCCTCCTGCGGTCGATGACGCCGGAGCAGCGGGCCGAGCTCGAATCGATGATGGAGGCGCTCCTGCGCGACGACCGGTTGCTGGTCGACCTCGCCCAGCTCGCGTCGAACCTGGACCTGCTCCTGCCCGGCGGCCTTGGTGAGCGCGTCCCGTTCGGCGGCGACGAGCCGCTCGGCCTCGAAGGCGCCCTGGCCCAGATCGAACGGCTCGCGGCGATGGACCGCATGGAGGACGCCCTGTCCGACGTCGAGGGTCCGGGCGGTCTCGCCGACATCGACCGCGACGAGGTGCGCGACTTGCTGGGCGACGAGGCGGTCCGCGACCTCGACACCCTCGATGACCTGGCCCGCCGGCTCGAGCAGGCCGGCTACCTCACGCGCGACGGGGAGCGGCTGGAGCTCACGCCGCGGGGCAGCCGACGAGATCGGCCAGAAGGTCCTCGACGACCTCTTCGCGCGGCTCCAGCGCGACGCGTTCGGCGGTCACCGCATGGACCGGGCCGGTCGAGGCGGGGAGCGCGAGGAGACCACCAAGCCGTACGAGTTCGGGGACCCCTTCCACCTGGACCTGCGCGCCACTTTGACCAACGCGCTGGCCCGCGACGAGAACGCCCCGGCGACGCGGCGCGCCCGCGACGATCGGGCGATCCACTTGACGGCGGCAGACTTCGAGGTGTACCGCACCGAGCAGCTCACGCGCACCTCGACGGTCCTGCTCGTCGACATGAGCCGCTCGATGCTGCTGCGCGGCTGCTTCCTGGCGGCGAAGAAAGTCGCCGTCGCCCTCGACACGCTCATCCGCACCCAGTACCCGCACGACCACCTTTCGGTCATCGGGTTCGCGTACTACGCCCGCGAGATCCGGCCCGGAGCGCTCGCCGAGCTGACCTGGCACGGCTACGAGTACGGCACCAATCTCCAGCATGGGCTGCTGCTGGCGCGTCGGATCCTGGAGCGCCATCCCGCCGCGAACAAGGAGATCGTCGTCATCACCGACGGGGAGCCGACCGCCCACTTCGAAGGCGACCAGGTCGAGTTCAGCTACCCGCCCACGCGGCGGACGATCAGCGAGACCCTCAAGGAAGTGCAGCGTTGCACGAAGGAGGGGATCACCATCAACACGTTCATGCTCGAGCGCTCCCGGGCGCTCGCCGAGTTCGTCGCGCACATGACCAGGCTCAATCGCGGCCGCGCCTTCTACGCCACGCCCGAGCACCTCGGCGAATACGTCCTGGTCGATTTCGTCGGTCGCCGGACCAAGCGCGTCTCCTGACCGGCGGTCCCGCGCAGGATCGTCACTTCGCGCGTCTCGGAGCGGACTATCCTGCCCGCGACCATCCCCGGATCACGTCAAGCGGAGGCGTCGATGGACTGGAGCGCGCTGTTCCCCTGGCTGCTGTTCCTGCACGTGCTCGGCGCGATCGTCGCGTTCGGGCCGACCTTCGCGTTCTCGTTCATCGGGGCGATGGGCGGCGCCGAGCCGCAGCACGCCAACTTCGCGACGCGCGTCTCGCTGACGATCTCGTCCCGGCTCGTGTACCCGATCGGGCTCTCCCTGCCGATCACGGGCGCACTCATGATCCTCGTGCTCGGGATCGACCTGACCAGTCGCGCCTACTGGTGGCTCGACATCGGGATCGTCCTCTACATCATCGCGTACGGCTACTCGTTCTTCGTCCAGCGCAAGCTCGTCGAGCGGGTCATCGAGATCACCTCGTCACCGCCACCGCCGGGCGCCACCGGTCCTCCCCCGGAGTTGCTCGGTCTGGTCAAGCGGATCCAGCGCGGCGGCATGATGCTCGGTCTGCTGCTGGTCGCGATCGTGTTCCTGATGGTGGTCAAGCCGCAGTTCTAGGGGCGGCGCACAGGAGCGGCACGACCGGAGTCGGCGCCCGACGTCGTCATCCGCCGGGTCACATTCGCGACCTCGGGCGGTGTCGGGCTGACCGCGTGCCCGCCATATTCGAGCAGTCGACGCCGACATCGCGTTGACCCCCGGCCGCCGACCTTCCCCCGGGTCGGCGGTCGTTCCATGTTCGGCGGCGCGGGCGCGCCTCGGGCCGTACCATGGTCGCCCGAAGCCCTGGCCCGAGGAGACCACCGACCGATGCCCCACGTCGCGACCTCGCCCGCCGACCTGTTGAGCGTCATCCGCGACGCGGCCCACCTCGACGGCGACCTGCTGCTCATCGACGACGAGGCGGCGTTCCGCGACGACCGCGATCCGCGACCTCGCCTGGACCGCCGCATTCAGCACCGACGACCCGACGACCGCCACCGCCCAGTGGCTCGTCTGGGAGGCCAGCCAGGCGCTCGGCGCCCAGTCGGCGAGCATCCAGGACCTGTACGCCGGCCCGCGGTCGTGGCGAGGTCTCGGGCTTCACCGTGCCGGCCATCAACATCCGCGCCCAGACGTTCGACATGGCACGCACCGTCTACGAGACGGCCAAGGCCGCCGACGTCCGGGCCGTCATCCTCGAGCTGGCCCGCAGCGAGCAGACCTACACGTTCCAGCGCCCGATCGACTACTCGACCGCCGTGCTGGCGGGCGCCGATCGCGGCCGGCTGGCGCGGGCCCGTCTTCATCCAGGGCGACCACTACCAGTTCAACGCCAAGAAGTACGCGGCCGACCCGGAGGCGATGACCGAGGAGATCCGGCGCGCGTGCCGCCTGGCCGTCGAGGCGGGCTACCGCAACATCGACATCGACTCGTCGACCCTCGTCGATCTCTCGAAGCCGACGACGGACGAGCAGCAGCACGAGAACTACGCCCGGGCGGCCGAGCTGACCGCGCTCATCCGGACGCTCGAGACGGACGGGGTGACGATCAGCGTCGGCGGCGAGATCGGCGAGGTCGGCACCCAGAACTCGACCGTCGAGGAGCTGCGCGCCTACCTCGACGGCTATCGGCGCGAGCTCGAAGCCCGCATGCCGGGCGCGGTCGGCATCAGCAAGGTCAGCGTCCAGACCGGCACGAGCCACGGCGGCGTGCCGCTCCCCGACGGCGGCGTCGCCGAGGTCAAGCTCGACTTCGAAGTGCTGCGCGAGCTCGGCGAGGTCGCCCGTCGCGACTACGGCCTGGCCGGCGCCGTCCAGCACGGCGCCTCGACCCTGCCCGACGAGCTGTTCCACCGGTTCCCGGCGGTCGAGACGGCCGAGATCCACCTCGCGACCGGCTTCCAGAACGCCCTGTACGAGCACCCGGCGTTTCCCGAGGCGCTCCATCGCGAGATCGAGGCCTGGTGCTTCGGGAACGCCGCCGACGAGCGCAAGGCCGGCCAGACCGACCAGCAGTTCGTCTACACGACGCGCAAGAAGGCCATCGGCCCGTTCAAGCGCCAGCTGTGGGACCTCGCCGACCAAGGACGAGATCCTCGCGGGCCAGCGGCGCAAGATCGCGTTCCTGTTCACGGAGCTCGGCGTCAACGGATCGCGCGAGATGGTCGACGGCGTACATCCGGCCCGGTCGAGCGTCCATCGACCGATGCCCGACGCCCTGCGCGAGGCCGTCGGGGCGGGCTGACCGGGGCGGCATTCGCCATCGACCGACCGAGGGAGGAACCATGTCGACGACGACCGACGCGGCCGAGCGCCGCGACGCGCTGGCCGGGCGGGTCGGGGCCGCGCTCCTCGGGGCGCTCGACGTCCAGGCCATCTACCTGGGCGACCGCCTCGGGCTGTATCGCGCCCTGGCCGAGGGCGGGCCGGCGACGGCGCCCGAACTGGCCGAGCGCGCCGGGATCGACCCGCGCTACGCCCGGGAGTGGCTCGAGCACCAGGCAGTCGGCGCCGTCCTCGACGTCGACGACGTGGACGCGGCCGCCGATGAACGGCGCTACTCGCTGCCGGCCGGCCACGAGGAGGTCCTCGTCGACGAGGAGAGCCTCGCCTACCTGGCGCCGCTCTCCCGGTTCGTGGTCGGCTCGGCCCAGCGCATGCCCGACATCCTCGCCGCGTACCGGACGCGGCGGCGGCGTCGACTGGGCCGACTACGGACCCGACGTCGTCGAGGCCCAGGAGGGCGTCAACCGGCCGCAGTTCGCGCATCTCGTCGGCGACTGGATCGACGCGCTGCCGGACATCGCCGCGCGCCTGCGCGACGGCCAGGGTCGGGTCGCCGACGTCGCCTGCGGCACAGGCTGGTCGTCGATCTCGATCGCCCGCGCACTTCCCCGGGATCGCAGGTCGACGGCATCGACATCGACGCGGGCTCGATCGAACGCGCGAAGGCCCATGCCGCCGCCGAGGGGCTGACCGACCGCGTCTCGTTCCTGTTCGCCGATGCCGCCGACAGCGAGGGTGCCGGCCGCTATGACCTCGTGACGATCTTCGAGGCCGTCCACGATATGGCCCGACCGGCCGAGGTGCTCGCCGGCCGCGCGACGCCTGCTGGCGCCGGGCGGCGCCGTGCTCATCGGCGACGAGCGCGTCGCGGAACGGTTCACGGCGCCGGGCGACGAGGCCGAGCGGCTGTTCTACGGCTATAGCGTCGTCGCCTGTCTGGCCAACGGGCTCGCCGACCCGCCCTCGGTCGGGACCGGCACGGTCCTGCGGCCCGCGGCGCTCGAGGCGATCGCCCGCGAGGCGGGCTTCACGCGGTTCACGGTCCTCCCGACCGAACACGAGTCGTTCCGCTTCTACCGACTCGACCCGTAGCGCCGGTTCGAATCGCGCGCCAGAGCACGCGTCCCGACGACGAAACTCGTCGTTGACGCGCTTCGGCGCGGTGCTATCCTCCGCCGAAGATCGCGACCCGGCCCGGAGGGAGCCCGTCAGCGGTCCGTGCCCCCGGCGTTCCTCGCGTGTGACTCCCCAGAGGTCAGTCTCGCACCATGCGTGCGGCGGTAGGAGGAGGAGATCGTGGCGGGTCCCAGTCAGCAGGAGATCTCGGCTCAGGACGATGCCCACCTGCAGTCGCTCGGCATCAAGCCCCAGCTGAACCGCTCGCTCGGGTTCGTCGCGAACTTCGCGCTCGCATTCAGCTTCATCAGCGTCTCGACCGGGTCGTTCGGCAACTTCGGCGTCGGCTTCGGCCTCGGCGGCCCGGTGATGTTCTGGACGTGGCTGATCATCGTCGCAGGCCAGTTCATCGTCGCCCTCGGGTTCGCCGAGCTGGCCAGCCACTACCCGGTGGCCGGGTCCATCTACCAGTGGTCGAAGCGGCTGTCGCACCGCACGCTGGGTTGGTTCACGGGCTGGTTCTACTTCTGGGCACAGGTGGTGACCGTGACAGCGGTGGCCTGCATCGTGGCCTTCGTGATCGATCGGGATCATGGGCCAGGCGGACTTCCTCGCGAGCCCGTCGCCCCTGGGCATCAGCGACATGTTCACCTTCATCGCCATCACGACGCTCATCATCACGACGCTCATCAACGCGTTCGGCGTCCGGCTGGTGGCGACGCTCAACAACATCGGCGTGGCGACCGAGATCCTGGGCATGCTCGTCTTCGCGCTCATCCTGCTGTTCTTCGCCAACCACCAGTCGCCGGACGTGCTGACCCAGACATTCGGCGCCGAGAAGGCCCAGAACGGCAACATGCTGGCGACGTTCGCGCTCGCCTTCTTCATGTCGATCTTCATCATGTACGGCTTCGACACTGCCGGCACGTTCGGCGAGGAGACCATCGACGCGAGCCGGCAGGCGCCGCGCGGCGTCCTCTCGTCGGTGCTGATCTCGGGCGCGGTCGGCGTCGTCTTCCTGTTGGCGGTGATCCTGTCGCTCAAGGACATCCCGGCCACCATGGAGGCGGGCCTGAAGCGGCGCGTTCCCGATCGCGACCACGATCACCGAGAACCTGGACAACGAGCTCGTCGGAGGCATCAGCCTCGGCGAGATCTACCTGTTCGTGATCCTCGCATCGGTCTTCGTGTGCACGCTGGCGATCCAGGGCGCGGCGACCCGGATGATGTTCTCGATGGGCCGTGACGGGAACCTGCCGCTCAGCCGGGCCTGGGGCCAGGTCAGCGAGCGCTTCCGCACCCCGGCCAATGCCGCCATCGCGGTCGGCGTGCTCGCGGCCATCCCGATCCTGCTCGTCGGTCCGATCGGTGGCATCACGCTCTCGATCGCCGCGACCGGGCTGATCTACCTCAGCTACTTCCTGTGCAACCTCGGCCTGCTCGTCGCGCGCCGGCGTGGCTGGCCGCACCAGAAGGCCTGGTTCAGCCTCGGCCGGTGGGGCATGCCGATCAACATCCTCGCGCTCGTGTGGGGCGCGATCATGCTGGTCAACATCGCCCTGTGGGCGATCACCGGAGCTCTTCGGCGACTTCGGGAGCGAAGGCCGTGGGTTCTGGAACCCGCTCATCAACGGCCTGTTCGCGATCAACGGGCAGAAGCTCGATGGGCTGCCTGCATGGCCGCTGTTCGAGACGCTGGTCGGGCTGCTGCTGGTCGTGGGCTCGATCTACTACCTCATCGCGGTCCGCGGCCGGGCCGTGGAGATCGAGGCCGATGCCGTGACCGGCGAGGGTGTCATCGGCTAGCCGGGCGTGACCGACGAACCTGCCCCGGACCAGGAGCTGCGCGGGGAACTGCGTGACGACCTGGTCCGGGCCATGGGCCGCGTGCCGGAGCTGGCCGGTCGCGAACTGATACTGACCGCCCTGTCGGGCGGCATCACGAACCGCAACTTCCTGGTCTCGGCGACCGGGACCGACCAGCGCTGGGTCATCCGACTGGCCGGCAACGACACGCACCTGCTCGGCATCAGCCGCGAGGTCGAGCACGCCGCCACCGTCGCCGCCGCCGGGGTCGGCGTCGGGCCCGAGGTCACCGCGTTCATCCGGCCAGAGGGCTACCTCGTCACCCGGTTCATCGTCGGCTCGCCGGTCAGCGACGAGGCCGTCCGGAAGCCCGAGACGCTCCGCCGTGTCGCCGACTCGCTCCGCAGGATCCATGACGGCCCCGCCATCCCGGGCCTGTTCGTGCCGCTCCGGATCGCCGAGGCGTACCGGGCGCTCGCGCTGGCCCGCGGCGTCCCGATCCCGCCCGAGTACGAGCTGGCGGCCTCGATCGGGCGGCGTATCGAGCTGGCCTGGCTCGCGGCGCCCCTCGAGATGCGGCCCTGTCACAACGACCTCTTGAATGCGAACTTCATCGACGACGGCGAGCGGATCCGGATCGTCGACTGGGAGTACGCCGGGATGGGCGACCCGTTCTTCGACCTCGGCAACTTCAGCATCAACCACGAGCTGACGCCAGACCAGGACGAGGTCCTCCTCGCGGCCTACGACGGCGACGTCCGCCCGCCACGACTCGCGCGGATCCTGCTCATGCGGGTCGTGTCCGACTTCCGCGAGGCGATGTGGGGCGTCCTGCAGCAGGGCATCAGCACGCTCGACGTCGACTTCGTGGCGTATGCCGGCGAGCACTTCGACCGGCTCCTCGCGAACGCGAGCACGCCAGAGTTCGAACGGGCGCTGCGCGACGCCTCGCGCGACTAGGGACGCCGGCGCCTCAGTGACACGGCCCCGAACCAGAGTCGGCGAAGTCGCCGCCCGTCGGGATGAACGTCCAGTCGTATGAGCGCGGGTGCAGCTCGAGCTTGAGCACGCCGTGGGTCACGGCGGCACGGAGCTCGCTGTTCGGCTCGGCGTCCTTGAACGGGCGCAGCTCGGCGCCACCGGTCCCGACGACGAACTCGCGGATGCCGCGGGCGCGGTCCTCGTTGCCGTCCGGGTCCTGCGGCGCGAACCGTCGTAGTCGTGGTCGTGGCCGTTGACCACGACGTCGGCGCCGGCCGCGTAGAGCGCTTCCCAGAACGGGGCAGCACCCTTGTAGTTCCCGTGCTCGCCCGAGCTGAACAGCGGCTCGTGCCAGATCGCGAGCGTGCACATCGCCTTCGACGCGGCGAGGTCCGCGGCCAGCCAGCTGCCCTGGGCGGAGCCCTTGCCGCAGCCGCCGGTCAGGCCGCACATCGAATCGAGCATCACGACGTGCCATGCCCCGAGGTCGTACGAGTACCACGGATCGCCGTCCGGGGCGGCCGCGGCCTTCCCGAAGTAATCGAGGTAGCCCTTGAGGTCCTTGGTCAGCCAGTCGTGGTTGCCCGGAGCGGGTCGCGTCCGGTCCCTGACACGGCCCCAGACCGGGTCGTAGCAGTCCTGGAAGTCCTGGGCACGGCCCGACGGGTAGGCATTGTCGCCCGGCGGTGAAGACGGTGCCCTCGATCCCGTCGAGGAGCTTGCCCGTGGCGGTGTCGTCGGTCGTGTCGCAGTCGCCGATGTCGCCCGCGCCGACGATGACGGCTTCGACGGCCGCCGAGGCCGATGGGGCCGGGCGGTGGCGATCGTGTCCGACCCCGATGGCGATGGCGAGGGCGCTGACCGAGGCCGATGGCGATGCCGACGGCGAGGCGGATGGCGAGGCGGTAGCCGCGGGACGGCGTCGCTGTCGGGCCGGCCGCGCTGGGCGTCGGGCTCGCGGTGCCGGCCGCCCGGCCGACGATCTGGCGACAGCCCGACGAGCAGCACGAGGGTCGCGATGAACGCGACGACCGCGAGCGCGACCTGGCGACGGCCGGTCGGCGTCTCCTCGGGTCGTCGGATCGGTCACGGCGCGATCGTAGCCGAGGTGCCCGCAAGACGTGCGTCCGGGGCCCGACGCCACGGCCACGGGCACCCTCGAGGCTGTCCGTTCATGAGCGTCGACCAGGCCCGGGTCGTGGTCATCGGCGGCGGGATCACCGGGTGCAGCGTCGCCTACCACCTCGCCCTCGCCGGCTGGACCGACGTGCTGCTCGTCGAGAAGGCGCAGCTGACGGCCGGCTCGACGTGCCAGGCGGCCGGGCTCGTGACGGCCTTCAACCCGTCGTCGACGATGATGCGGTTCCGCCGCTACAGCATCGAGCTCTACCGGCGGCTCGGCGCCTTCGAGACCGTCGGCAGCCTGCGCCTCGCGTCGTCGCCGGAGCAGCTCCGCGAGCTGGAGCGGACCGCGAGCCGGGCCCGCGGGATCGGCCTCGACGCCGAGCGTCATCGGCGCCGGAGGAGGCCCGCCGGCTCATGCCGGCGATCTCGCCGGAGTCGCTGTACGGCGCGGTCCACCTCGCCGGCGACGGGCACCTCGATCCGCACGGCGCCACGCACGCCGTCGCCGACGCCGCCCGCGCGCTCGGCGTCCGGATCCGGACCGGGCACGCGGGTGACCGGGTTCGAGCTCTCGGCCCGCCGCGAGATCACGCGCGTCCTGACCGACGCCGGCCCGATCGACACCGAGCTCGTCGTCGACGCCGCCGGGATCTGGGCGCCGCAGGTCGCGGCGATGGTCGGCGCGTTGGATCCCGTCGACGCCGGTCGACCACCAGCACATCGCGCTCAAGGCCGTCCCGGGTCGGAGCTGCCGCGCGACATGCCGTGCTTCCGCGACCCGGACAACCTCGTCTACGGCAAGAGCGAGCACGGCGGCATGGTCTTCGGCGGGTACGAGCTCGACCCGTCGTCGCGCTGGGAGGACGGCGTGCCGTGGGAGCACGCCGCGCGCTCGCTGCCGCCCGACTACGAGCGGTTCGCGCCGCTGATGGCCGGCGCGATCCGGCGCTTCCCGTTCCTCGCCGACGCCGAGGCGATCCGCCTCGTCTGCCACCCGGACGCGATGACCCCCGACGCGAACCCGCTGCTCGGGCCGCTGCCCGGGCGTCCGCGGCTTCTGGGTCGCGGCCGGTCTGTCGCTCAACGGGTTCGGCGGTGGCGGCGGGATCGGCCAGGCGATGGCCGGCTGGATCACGAGCGGCGATCCGGGCGTGGACATCGGGCCGTACCGGGCGTGGCGGTTCGGCGACGTGTACCGCGACCCGACGTTCGCGGCCGGGCCTGGCGCGCGAGACGTACTCCGACTACTACCGCCTGCGCTACCCGTTCGACGCGGACCTGGCCGGCCGTCCGCGGCGGCTCTCGCCGCTCCACGGCCGCCTCCAGGAGGCGGGCGCGGTCTTCGGGACCAAGGCCGGCTGGGAGCGGGCCGACCTGCACGACCCGGGACGGCCCGTGGCGGCGCGCCGGGCGCGACCAGGCGGCGTACGGCTGGACCCGGCCGCCGTGGCTCGATCGCGTCGTCGCCGAGGTCGCGCGCCGTCCGCGAACGGGCCGGGCATCATCGACCTGACGCTCGTTCGGCAAGATCGAGGTCACCGGGCCGGGGGCGCTGGCGCTCCTGCAGCGCGTCGCGCG
This sequence comes from uncultured Chloroflexia bacterium, assembly GCA_963704775.1. Classification (GTDB taxonomy): domain Bacteria; phylum Chloroflexota; class Limnocylindria; order Limnocylindrales; family CSP1-4; genus SPCO01. Next base: position 245,689 of record CAVPHR010000006.1, read on the forward strand.
AACGAGGTCGACCGGCCGGTCGGCAGCGTCGTCTACACGCCGTGGTGCGACGAGCGCGGCGGGATGGTCGCCGACGTGACCGTCACCCGCCTCGCCGACGACCGACTTCCGGGTCGTCACCGGGGCCGGCTACGTCGCGTCCGACCTGGCCTGGCTGCGCGCGCACGTCGAGGACGGCGAGCGGCGTCGCGATCGACGACGTCAGCGGCGGCGCTCGCGACGATCGGGCTGTGGGGACCGCGCGGCGCGCGACGATCCTCGGCGGCCGCGACGTCCGGACGACGTCGACGATGCGGCGCTCCCGCTGCGCCGGGCGCGGACGATCCACGTCGGGCCGGCGCCGGTGCTCGCGGCGCGCCTCAGCTACGCCGGCGAGCTCGGCTGGGAGCTGACGGCCGAGCCGGCCGTGGGCGGTCGCGGTGTGGGATCGGCTGCTGGGCGGCCGGGCGCGGCGCACGGCCTCGAGCCGTTCGGCTATCGGGCGCTCGATTCGCTGCGGATGGAGAAGGGCTACCGCTACTACGGCACGGACCTGACGATGCTCGAGACGCCCGTACGAGGCCGGGCTCGGGGCGTTCGTCCGGCTCGACAAGGGCGAGTTCGTCGGTCGCGAGGCGCTGCAGGCGGCTCGCGACGCGCCGGCCGGAGGGACCGGCGCGCCGGCTTCGGACGCTGCGCATCGGCGGCTCGGACTGGCTGCCGGTCTACGGCGGCGAGGCGGTCCGGGCTGGACGGCGAGGTGATCGGCCGCCTGCGCAGCGTCGCCTACGGGCCGACCGTCGTCCGCGACGATCGGGTACGCCTACTGTCCCGCCGACGCTCGCGCGAGGGCACCGAGCTCGAGGTCGACGTCTTCGACGAGCGGGTGCCCGCGACGATCGCCGCCGACGTCCTCGTCGACCCGGGCGGCGCGCGGATGCGGGGCTGACCCGACTCAGGCCGGCGACGGCGGCCGCCAGCCAGCGCTCGAAGTCGGGCCCGTCGATCGCGGCCGACGCGCTCGCCCAGCGCTCCTCGGCCCAGCCCCAGAAGTCGTAGTCGATCGGTCGAGATGCGCGCCTGGATCGCCGCCCACAGCGTCCAGCCGACGTCGGACATGATCATCTGGAGCCGCATCCGGGCGAGCAGGGCGGCGGAGGCCTCGCCGAAGTAGGCCGCGCACAGTTCGCGACCTGGCGCTTCGTCGTAGCCGAGCTCCTGGCACGTGTTGCCGAGCTCGAAGGTCGGGTCGTTGTTGCCGCTGTACTCGTAGTCGACGAGCCACAGCCGCTCGCCGTCGTCGAGGTAGTTCTCGGCCAGCAGGTCGTTGTGGCAGGGGACGGTCGGCAGCGGATGGCCGGCGAGGGCGGCCTCGATCCGCGGGATCGCCTGGGAGGCGCTCGCGATAGCCGGCCGGGATCGGCGATGTCGCGCTCGTCGACGAGCGGCAAGGTAGCGCTCGCGTGAGCCGGAACATGTCGAAGTCGTCGCGGAACCGCGGGCCGGCGTGGAGCCTGCGGAGCGTCGCCGCGATCCGCGTCGGCATGCCCGGTGCGCCGAAGCGCCTCGTTCGACATCGTCCGGCCGTCGACCCACTCGAGCGCGAAGACGTCCCACGCTTCGATGACGTGCGACGACCTGCGGCGCGACGCCGGTCGTCGGCCGCCGCGCGCGTGTTGTGGCGCTCGTTGCCCGATCGACCGCGAGCAGCTCCGTCGACGGCCCCGGGATGCGGACGAAGTAGGGCGCCCCGTCGACGACCACCCGATGGTTCGCGTTCGTCAGGCCGGCGGCGATCCGCTCGTGCGAGACCGGCCCGCCGGCCCAGTGCCGGGATCGCCGCGATGACCTGCTCGATCGTCGGTGGCGCTGCGGTCACGGGCCCTCCTCGGTCGACTCTACTGAGGCTCCGAGGCGCGATGCGGTCGTCGCGCGGCGCGAGCACCCGCCTCGTGGGGTCGGGCCAGCCGCTACGCTGCGCCGTCAGTCACGTCGATGGAGGAGCGTCCAGTCCATGGCGGAGCACGCCCGGGCGGTCGATCATCGGCGGTGGCGTCGGCGGCACGTCGATCGCGTACCACCTCGCCGAGCTGCGGCTGGACCGACATCGTCCTGGTCGACCGGGCCGAGCTGACGTCGGGCTCGACGTTCCACTCCGCCGGGCTCGTCGGCCAGCTCCGCAGCTCCGTGACCCTGACGAAGATGATGATGTACGGCACCGACGCTGTACCGACGCCTGGCCGCCGAGACCGGCACGGACCCGTCGTGGCACGAGGTCGGATCGCTGCGGCTGGCGTCCAGCCAGGAGCGGCTGGAGGAGCTCCGCCGGCAGGCCGGCTGGGCGAAGACGTTCGGCCTGCCGCTCGAGCTGATCACGCCGACCGAGGCGCACGACGCTCTTCCCGCTGATGTCGCTCGACGGCGTCCTCGGCGCCGTCTACCTGCCGACCGACGGCTGGCTCGACCCGTCGGGGCTGGCGCTGGCGCTCGCCGCCGGCGCCCGCGCAGCGCGGGGTCTCGATCCGGCCCCAGACCCGGGTCGTCGGGATCGGCGTCGAGCGCGGCCGGGTGACGGGCGTGACCGTCGAGCACAAGGGCGAACGGGCGGAGATCCAGGCGGACGTCGTCGTCAACGCCGGCGGCATGTTCGCGCCCGAGATCGGCCGCCTGGCCGGCGTCACCGTGCCGATCATCCCGATGGCCCACGAGTACCTCTTCACCGAGCCGATCGAGGGCGTCGATCCCGGCCTCCCGACGATGCGCGACCCCGACAACCTCGTCTACTTCCGCGAGGAGGTCGGCGGCCTGTGCATGGGCGGCTACGAGCGGCAGCCGGCGCCGTGGGCGCTCGACGGCGTCCCGGCCGACTTCAACGGCAAGCTCCTCGCGCCCGGACTGGCCGCGGTTCGCAGGAGATCATGGATGGCGCCGTCCGGCGCGTCCCGGCCATCGCCGACGCCGGCGTGAGCCGGATGATCAACGGGCCCGAGGCGTTCACGCCGGACAACGAGTTCATCCTCGGCGAGAGCGACGTCCGCGGGTTCTTCGTCGCGGCCGGCTTCTGCGCGCACGGCATCGCCGGGGCGGGCGGGATCGGGCGGCAGATGGCCAGCTGGATCGTCGAGGGCGAGCCCGAGCTCGACCTCTGGAAGATGGACATCCGGCGGTTCGGGCCGGCCTACCGCTCGCAGGCGCTACACGCTGGCCCGGACGATCGAGGTGCTACGCGACCTACTACGACATCCACTACCCGAACGAGGAGCGCCATGCCGGCCGGCCGCTGCGGACCGTCGCCGACGTACGAGCTCCTGGCCGAGCTCGGGCGCCGTCGTTCGGCGAGAAGTCCGGGCTGGGAGCGTCCGAACTGGTTCGAGTCGAACGCGGCCGCCGGGCGACGACGCGCTGCGGCCGCGCGGCTGGGCCGGCCAGCACTGGTCGCCGGCGATCGGGGCCGAGGCGCTGGCGACGCGCCGGGCGGCCGGCCTGTTCGACGAGACGTCGTTCGCGAAGCTCGAGGTCGACGGGCCCGGGCGCGGTCGCGTTCCTGCGAGCGGATGTGCGCGAACGACATCGACCGGCCGGTCGGCTCGATCGTCTACACGCAGCTGCTCGACCGCCGCGGCGGCATCCAGGCCGACCTGACCGTGACGCGCCTTGCCGACGACCGGCCTTCATGATCGTGACCGGGACGGCCGTTCGGCAACCACGACGCGGCCTGGCTCCGGCGGCACCTGCCCGAGGACGGACCGTCGCGCTGCGCGACATCACCTCGTCGCGGGTCTGCTTCGGGCTCTGGGGTCCGCGGGCGCGCGACATCCTGGCGCCGCTCACGCGCGACGACCTCTCGGATGCCGGCTTCCCGTTCCTCACCGCGCGCGAGATCACGGTCGGCGCCGTGCCGCTCCTCGCGCTGCGGGTCACGTACGTCGGCGAGCTCGGCTGGGAGCTCTACGCGCCCGACGGAGTACGGCCGGGCGCTCTGGACCACGCTCTGGGAGGCCGGCATGCCGCACGGGATGGTGGCCGCAGGCTACCGCGCGATCGATGCGCTGCGGCTCGAGAAGGGCTACCGCGTCTGGTCGAGCGACATCACCCCCGACGAGAACCCGTACGAGGCGGGTCTCGGGTTCGCGGTCGCCCTCGACAAGCCGGGCGGCTTCCTCGGCCGCGAGGCGCTGGTCGCGGCAAAGGCGGCCGGCCCGCGCAAGCGACTTCGCTGCCTCGTCCTCGACGACCCGCGGCTCGGTCTGCCTGGGCAACGAGCCTGTCCGGGTCGACGGGCAGGTCGTCGGGCGGGTCACGTCGGGTGGCTACGGGTTCGCCGTCGAGCGGTCCATCGCGTACGCCTACCTGCCTCCGACGGCCGCGATCGGGACGCGGGGCGACGTCGAGGTCTTCGGGGAGTGGATCGGGTTCGAGGTCGCGCGCGAGCCACTGTGGGACCCGACCGGCGAGCGGATCCGGTCGTGAGCGACGCGACGTACGGCACGGAATGGTCGGCCGGGTTCCGGCGGGGGACCGACGTCGAGCTGCGTCGCTGGCTCGACGTCGCGCAGGCCGCCTGCGACGAGGCCGACGTGACGGCGCGATCGCACTTCCGCCGCGACCTCATCATCGAGACCAAGCCCGACCGGTCCTTCGTGACGCAGGCCGACACGGCGATCGAACGGCGCATCCGCGAGCGACTCACGGACGCCTTCCCGGATCACGGCCTGGTCGGCGAGGAGTACGGCACCGAGGCCGGCGACGCGTCCGTCCGCTGGTACATCGACCCGATCGACGGGACCCACAACTTCATCCGCGGCGTGCCGCTGTTCGGGACGCTGCTGGCCGTCGAGCGCGACGGCGAGCTCCAGGCCGCCGTGCTGTCCGCGCCCGCGCTCGACGAGCGCTGGTGGGCCTGGCGGGGCGGCGGGGCCTGGGCCCGGAACCGGGGCGAGGCGCCGCGGCGGATCGCAGGTGTCCCGCGTGGCCTCGCTCGAGGACGCCCAGGTCCTGTACGGCTCGGGCCGGGACATCGTCGCGTCGGGTCGCGCGCCCGGCTTCGAGGGCCTGCTGCGCGACGCGCTGGCGGGAGCGCGGCTTCGGCGACTTCTGGGGTTACGCGCTGGTCGCCGAGGCGGCCGCCGAGGCGATGGTCGAGGTCGGCCTGTCGGCCTGGGACGCCGCGGCGCCGATGCTCCTCGTCGAGGAGGCCGGCGGCCGCGCGACGGACCTCGAGGGCCGTCGGGCCATCGACAGCGGGACGTTCCTCGTCTCCAACGGCCGTCTCCACGAGACCATCCGAACCCGCCTCATCGCGCCATAGGAGGAGCCCCATGCAGGAGTCCGTCCCGGTCGGTGCCGGTGAGGCCCGACCGATCGATCCCAGGACCGCGGCGTCGTCGTCGGGCGGACGGCGGCGGGCCGCTCGCCGACCCGAGGGCGCTGCAGATCCTCTCGACCGAGCATTGGAGCCTCCTGTCAGGGCGATCGCTCGCCTACAACGAGGCCTTCAGCCGATCGGGCATGTTCCTCACGTTCCTGTCCGCCTCGCTCATCGTCATCGGTTTCGTCATCGGCGCCCAGGGGATGTCCACCACGGTCGTGCCGGTGGCCCTGGCCCTGCTGCTGGCGGACCTCTTCATCGGCCTGGCCACGGTCGGCCGGCTGATCGGCGCGAACAGCGAGGAGCTGCAGACCATCCGGGGCATGAACCGGATCCGCCATGCGTACCGTGAGATGGTGCCCGAACTGGAGCCGTACTTCGTCGCGAGCTTCCACGACGACGCGCGCGGCGTCCTGGCGCTCTACGGGCCGCCGGTGGCCACGAGCCGCATTAGTGACGTCCTCCATGGGCTGACCACCACGATCGGGATGGTCGCCACCATCGACGCGTTCCTCGTCGGGGCGATCAGCGCCCTCGGAGCGCTCGGTCTCGGGGCCGGCGCCGAGGTCGCCCTCGTGTCCGCGGTCCTCGGTTTCGCCGCCGCCTTCGGCGTGTTCGTCATCCTCGGGACGCGCATGGCGATCGCGACCCAGGACCGGATCGAGTCGATCTTCCCGTCGCCGCCGCAGGATCCCGCCTAGCCGCTGTCCGAGGGCGGCACGCTGAAGCCAGGGCTGCCGAAGACGATGGCGAATCGGGCAACGAGCGTGTCGACGGTCTCCTGCGGGACCAGGTCGGCGACCAGATTGGCGGTCGCCGCATCCGTCATGACCTCGATGGAATCGCGCCGCTGTTCAGGCGGCTCCATGGCGGGCTGGAAGTAGATCGCACCGAACCCCTGCCGTCGGTATTGCTCGAGCGCCCACTCGGTGATGCCCGCCTGGAGCTCCCGGAGGAGCTCGCCACGCCCGTTGACGATCGCCGCGTCGACGGCCCGGTCCCTGGCTCGCTCGAGCGCGACGGGATCGTCCGGACGGATCGCGATGGCGTGGAGCGCTCTCGATCCCCAGTGATCGAGCCATGCGTAGATGTGCTCGACGGCCGCGACCGGGTCATATGCCTCGGCCGGCGGCTCGTCGTCCATTACGCGCCGGCGGCCGCCAGCAATTCGTCGAGGATCCCGATGGCCATCTCGACCTCCTCGGCCGTGGTCACCAGCGGCGGGATGATCCGGATGACGTTCACGTACGTGCCGGCGGTCAGCACGATGAGCTTGCGCGCCAGCGCCTCGGCCTGGATGCGCTTCGTCAGGTCCGGGTCGGGCGCCCGGCCGTCGCCCACGTCCGGCTTGACGAGCTCGATCGCGACCATCAGGCCCAGGCCACGTGCGTCGCCGATCGACGGGTACTTCCCGGCGAGGCGGCGTAGGCCGGCGAGGAACTGGTCGCCACGCTCCCGGGCGTTGGCGACCAGCCCTTCCTCCTCGATGACATCGAGGGTGGCGTTGGCGGCCGCGCACGAGACGACGTTGCCTCCGTAGGTCCCGCCGTGGGTGCCAGGCTTCCAGGCCGCCATGAGCTCGGCCCGTGCCAGGATCCCGGAGAGGGGCAGACCCGACGCGATGCCCTTGGCCATGACCAGGATGTCGGGCTCGACGTCCCAGTGCCGGACCGCGAACATCTCGCCGGTCCGACCGAAGCCGGTCTGGACCTCGTCGGCGATGAGCAGGATGCCGTGCTCGCGCGTGATCTCGCGGAGCCGTGGCAGGAACCCCGACGGCGGGACGATGTAGCCGCCCTCGCCGAGGACCGGCTCGAGGATGATCGCGGCGACGCGGTCCGGGTAGATGAACTGGTGGAACGTGAGGTCGAGCTGTTCCTCCCAGTCGCACGAGCATGCGTCGGGCGAGTGCGGGCCCCCGGGCGCCCGATAGCAGTACGGGTAGGGCGTGTGGTAGACCGAGCCCGGCAGCGGCTCGAACGCCGCGCGGTAGACGTCCTTCGCGGTCGTCAGCGCCATCGTCTGGGCCGTCCGGCCGTGATAGCCGTAGCGGAACGCCATGATCGCCGGCCGGCCGGTCGCGACGCGCGCGAGCTTGACCGAGGCCTCGACGGCCTCCGCGCCCGAGTTCGAGAGGAACGCCTGCCACGGCCCGCCGGGCAGGACGGTCCGCAGCCGGTCGTAGAGCCGCAGGCCCGGCTCGTGGTAGAGGATGTTCTGCTGGCCGTGGAGCAGCTTCGCGGCCTGCGCCTGGATGGCCGCGACGACCCGGGGATGCGCGTGGCCCGTGTTGGTCACCCCGATCCCCGACGAGTAGTCGAGGTAGCGCTCGCCGTCGCGGGTGATCAGCCACGAGCCCTCGCCGCGATCCACGTCGAGGTTGGTGATGCGGCCCCAGACGGGCGGGACGACAGCGTGGTCGGGGAGGGGACCGGCGGGAGCGCCTGCCGGAGCGTCGGCGGTGTCGACCATCGAGGGAGCCTCCTGGGACGTGTCAGGCCCGCGTGGCGGCGTACTCGCGAGCCGCCACGCGACGCTGCCAGAGCGTGCTGAGCACCACCAGGCCGACCGCGGTCACGAAGATCATCGTGCCGATGACGTTGACCTGGACGGGGATGCCGCGGAGCTGCGAGCCGTAGATGAAGAGCGGGAACGTCTGCGTCGTCCCGGCCGTGAAGCTCGTGATGACGTAGTCGTCGATCGACAGGCTGAAGGCCAAGAGCGCGGCGGCCATGATCCCCGGCAGGATCAGTGGGAACGTGACCTTCCAGAACGTGATCCACTCGTTGGCCCCGAGGTCCATCGCCGCTTCCTCGAGATGCCGCGGGAAACCCTGCATCCGAGCCTTCACGGTGACCACCACGAAGCTGATGTTGAACATGATGTGGGCGATGATGATCGTCCGGATGCTGAGCGGGTAGACCACGCCCTCGGGCACGAACGGCAGCCCGACCGAGGCGATGAACGTCGTCAGCAGGGACGCCCCGAGGACGATCTCCGGGGTCGACATCGGCAAGAAGATGAGCAGGTTGGTAGACGATCGCCCGCGGAACTGATAGCGGACGAGGGCGAGCGCGATCAGGGTCCCGAGGATGGTCGCGACGATCGTCGAGATGAACGCGATGACCAGGCTGTTCCCGACCGCCTCCGCGAGACCGGGACGACCGAGCGGGTTGAGCCACGCCTCCAGCGAGAACCCGCGCCACGTGAGGTTCGACCGACCGACCGGGTCGTTGAAGCTGAAGATGATCATGATCAGGACCGGGAGGACCAGGTAGGCCGTCACGCCGAGCACGTAGAGCGGCAGCAGGTAGCGGTCGACCAGCCGGCGGAAGCGGCTCCCGACGGTCTCGGGGCGGACGGACACGACCGCTGCGCTGGTCGCCATCAGGTGAGGTCCTCGGTGCCGAGCAGGCGGGTGTAGATCAGCACGCCGATCAGGATCGCGAGCATCAGGATGAAGGACAGCGCCGACGCGGTCGGATAGTCGGTGACCTTCAGGTAGCGGGCCTGGATGACGTTCCCGATCATCAGCGACGAGGGATTGCCCAACAGCTCAGCGTTGATGTAGTCACCGACGGCCGGGATGAACGTGAGCAGCGAGCCGGCGAAGATGCCCGGCACGGCGAGCGGCAGCGTCACCCGGACGAATGCCTGGCTCACGAGGTACGTCCCGACGAGGCCGCCGATGATCGCGCCGGGGATGCCGAGCGACAGCGGGCCGTATTCCATGACCACGCCCACGACGACCCCGAGGATGCCGCCGACCAGGGCGCCGGCGATCGTGCCCTGCGGCCGCCAGGGTCCCGCATAGAGGTCCTCGGCCGCCTCCAGCAACCGACGGTCGATCTTCTCGAGCGCGACGTACAGCGGCAGTGTCATGAACGGCAGGAAGTTGTAGGTGATGCCGAAGACGACCGCCGCCGGCGTCGCGAGGAGGCGGAACTCCTCGGGCAGGATTCCGATGGCCTTCAGCGGGCCGAGCAACAGGCCGTCGTCGGCCAGGATGATCTTCCAGGAGATCGTGCGCAGCAGGAAGCTCGTGAAGAACGGCGCGATGACGAGGAACAGCAGCAGGTTCTTGTACTGGCCGCCGCGGAAGGCGATCGCGTAGGCGAGCGGGAAGCCCAGCGCGAAGGCCAGGATCGTGGCGAGTCCGCCGTAGACGATCGAACGGGCGATCCAGGGCCAGTATTCGTTGATCGCCTGCGGGTAGATGCTCCAGTTCCAGGTCTGCTCGAAGCCGTCCTGGATGTTGCCGGTCCACAGCGAGACCAGGAACATCTGGATGGCCGGGTAGACGTAGAACACGGCCAGCCAGAGGAGGCCCGGGAGCAGCAGCGCATACGGTGCGATCGTCCGGAAGTTGATCGACCGGCGCATCGGAGGCTAGAGGCCCAGCACCTTGGTGTATGCCTCGCTCCAGGCGGTCTCCTCCTCGGCCGTCGTCGCGCGGAACTGGTGGAGCCGAGCGGCGTAGTCGGGCGGCGGGAAGATCAGCGGGTTGTTCGCGAGCTCGGCGTCCAGCCCGAGCATGACCTCGCGGGCCCCGGCGACGGGACAGACGTAGTTGACGTAGGCCTCGATCGTGGCCGCGTTCGCCGGGTCGTAGTAGAAGTCGATCCAGCTCTCGGCCATCCGACGGTTGGGCGACCCCTTCGGGACGACCATGTTGTCCGTCCAGAGCATCCCGCCCTCGGTCGGCAGCACCCAGCGGAAGTCCTGCGAGTCGGTCTGGTCGGGCACGAGCAGCGTCAGCACGTCGCCGGACCAGGCCATCGCGAGCACCGCGTCGCCGCGGGCCATGATCTCGACATAGGAGTTGCCCGCGACCTGGCGGACATAGCCGGCCTTGACGGACTTGTCGACCTCGGCGAGGGCACCCTGGAACTGTTCCTCGGTGAGCGTGGCGGGATCGGAGCCGAGTCGCAGGGCGGACAGGCCGACCGTGTCGCGCATCTCGTCGAGGTACGTCATCCGGCCGCCGAAGTCGTCACTGAACAGGATGTCGATCGAGGTCTGGTCGCCGGTCTCGTTGAAGTCGAACCCGAGCCCGGTCATGCCAGATTGCCACGGTGCCGCCAGGTTGGTGTCCGGGTCGAACGAGCGGCCCCTGTACAGCGGCAGCAGGTTCGCAACGAAGTTCGGCGTGTTTGCCGTGTTGAGCGTCTCGAGCCAGCCTAGGCGCACCAGCCGGGCGACCATCCAATCGGTGACGACCACGATGTCCCACTCGGTCGGCAGGCCAGCGTTCAACGGGCCGGACAGGTGGGTCGTGAAGAAGCCCTCATTGCTGTCGACCGCCTCGACGTAGTCGACCTTGATGCCCGTCTCGGCCTCGAACTTGAGGAGGGTGGGGTACGACTTGTCCTCCTCGTTGATGTCGATGTAACCGAGCCAGTTCGCGAACCGGAGCGTGCCGATCTGCGGCGGCTCGGGCGACGGTCCCTCGGACGGCGGCGGCTCGCTGGCCGGCACGGTGTCCGAGGGGGCGGCAGACGGCGTAGCCGCAGCGGTGGAGGCCTCGGGCGAGCCGGACGGCTTGACGCCGGCGCCAGACGTGCTCGCCAGGAATGCGGCGAACCCGACGGCCCCGACGGCGACCGCGCCGCCGATCAGGAACTTCCGGCGCGAGACGCCGACCGGCGGCGGGAGAGGCACGCCGCCGTCATCGCCTGCCGCGACGAGGGCGCCCACGGGGCCGGCGGGCGGCGGCGGGCCCGTGCCGTCGACGGCGAAGGTGTGGTCCGGCGACCAGGTCATCAGGACTTCCTCGCCGGGCGTCCAGAGCTCCGCGCGCGTCGCACGCTCCACGTTCTGCTCGTAGACGGTGACGGTGCCGCCGCCCTTGGTCTCGACGATGTAGCTCGTCGAGACGCCCAGGTACGAGGCGTCGCGGATCGTGCCGAGCAGGTGGTTCTGCCCCTCGGGGATCGCCTCGGTGGTCTCGCGCAGCCGGATCTTCTCGGGCCGGACGCCGACCTCGAAGGCCTCGAACCCCTCGGTCAGGGTCTTCGGTACGCGGATCGCGGTCCCGTCCGCCAGACGGCAGACGACATACGCGCCGTCGGTGGTCCCGTCGGACTTGGTCGGGAGCAGGTTGCTGACGCCGAGGAAGCCGGCCACGAACCGGGTGCGGGGGCGTTCGTACAGGCTGGCGGGGTCGGCCAGCTGCTCGTACTTGCCGTGGTTCATCACCGCGATGCGATCGGACATCGTCATCGCTTCTTCCTGGTCGTGGGTCACGAAGATGAACGTGATCCCGACTTCCTGCTGGATCCGCTTCAGCTCCACCTGCATCTGCTTGCGCAGCTTCAGGTCGAGGGCGCCGAGGGGCTCGTCGAGGAGCAGGACGGCGGGGCGGTTGATGAGCGCCCTCGCCAACGCGACGCGCTGGGCCTGTCCGCCGGAGATCTGGGTCGGCTTGCGTCGTTCGAAGCCGGGCAGCTCGACGAGCTTGAGCATGTCCGTGACGCGGCTCTTGACCTCCGCGTCGTCCACGTTCGAGCGGCGCAGGCCGAACGCGACGTTCTCATAGATGTTGAGGTGCGGGAATAGGGCGTAGTTCTGGAAGACGGTGTTGACGTGCCGCTTGTAGGGCGGCAGCCACGTGACGTCCTCGCCCTTCAGCTCGATCAGCCCCGAGGTGGGCTGCTCGAACCCGCCGATCATCCGCAGGGTGGTGGTCTTCCCGCAACCGGACGGGCCAAGCAGACTGAAGAACTCGCCGGTCTGCACTTCGAGGTTGATGTGGTCGACGGCCACGGCCTCGCCGTACCGCTTGACCACGTCCACGAGCCTGACGTCGACGGCGGGCACGTTCGTTGGCACTCCTGGAAGGGGCGAGGAAGCGCATCATGCCACCCGGGACCGGCACGCGCCTCGCCGCTGTCCCGCGGGGCCCTCCCGGCCCGGCTCCGGATGCGGCCCGAGGATATGGTCGCGGCGCGCCGAGTGTCAAGGATGTGGACCGGCCCATGGAGTCCGCATTCCCGGACGAGCGGGCGCGTGCGAGATTCGTGCCCGAAACCCCTGTTGGCCACGGACTTCGTCACATCGCGGATCGGGTCAGGAACGGCGTCACCCGAGGCTCCGGCCATGTGCGTCCGGCGGTCGCCGGAGCGCCAGCTCGATGCGCGGTAGGATATCGACGCATCGACCGTCAGAACGTGCGACCCGCGTCGCGGAGGGAATCGACCGCTCATGCCCAGCCTCACCGAGAGCGCCGTCATCGAGGCGCTGCGCGCCGTCCAGGAGCCCGAGCTGGGCCGCGACATCGTCACCCTGGAGATGGTCAAGAACGTCGCCATCGACGGCACGGCGATCGCATTCACGATCGAGCTGACGACCCCGGCCTGCCCGCTGAAGGACGAGATCGAGGGCAACGCGAAGTCGGTCCTGGCGGCGATCGGTGCTGAGACCGTCGATATCACCTGGGGCGCGATGGTCCGCCGGGCGCAGCCCCGCCAGGCCGAGCAGCTCATCCCCGGCGTCAAGAACGTCATCGCGGTCGCATCCGGCAAGGGCGGCGTCGGCAAGAGCACCGTGAGCGTCAACCTGGCGGTCGCACTTGCCCAGGCCGGGGCCGCAGTCGGCCTGCTCGACGCCGACATCACCGGGCCGAACATCCCGATGATGATGGGCATCGAGGGCCAGCCCAAGGCGACCGACAACAACAAGATCGGCCCGCTCGAGCGGCACGGCGTCAAGACCATCTCGATCCAGTTCTTCGTCCCCGAGGGCCAGCCGATCGTGTGGCGCGGGCCGCTGGTCGGCGGCGCGATCCAGCAGTTCCTGCGCGACGTCGAGTGGGGCGACCTCGACTACCTCGTCATCGACCTGCCGCCGGGCACCTCCGATGCCCAGCTGACGCTCGCCCAGGCGGTCCCCATCTCGGGCGCGGTGCTGGTGACGACGCCCCAGGAGGTCGCGCTCTCGGACGTGGCCAAGGCGCTCGCGATGTTCAAGCGCATGAGCGTGCCGATCCTCGGCCTCGTCGAGAACATGACGGCCTTCGCCTGCCCGCACTGCGGCGAGCTGACCGAGATCTTCGGTCGCGGCGGCGGCGAGCGCTTCGCCGCGGACCACGGCATCGACTACCTCGGTGGCGTGCCGCTCGATGTCACCGTCCGGCAGGGCGGCGATGTCGGCGTCCCGGCGGTCGCGCAGCGCGAGCCCGGCCCGGCCGCCCGGGCATTGACCTCGATCGCCGGCGCGGTCGCGGCGCGGATGAGCGTGCGCGCGGCCCAGGCCGCGGACCGGCCGGTGCTCACAGTCTCCTGAGGATGCGCGGGGTCACGCCGACGCAGGTCTAGACTGCAGCTCGGAGCGCGCGGGAGGAGAGGGGATCGGCCCGACGGTGCGATGCGGTGCGTGCGGCGCGACCGGGGCGGTCGGGGCACGGTTCTGCGATCAATGCGGGGCGTCATTCGGTGCGGCCGAGCCCGGCGGCAAGCCCACGCCCGTCGCCGACGACGACGGCGACCGGCGGATCGTCACGGCCCTGTTCGCCGACCTCGTCGACTACGTCCGGATGGTGGCCGAGCACGATCCCGAGGTCGTCCGGCGTCGCGTCCGGGCGGCCCTCACGGTCATGGCGGATGCCATCGAACGACTCGACGGCACGCGCGAGAAGTTCATCGGGGATGCGGTGTTCGCGGTCTTCGGCTGGCCGCGCGCCCACGACGACGACGCCGTCCGCGCCGCCCTCGCCGCCCTGGCCATCCGGACGTCGCTGCGCGACCTGGGCGATGGCGCCGAGGCGATGGAGGTCCGGATCGGGATCGCCACCGGCGAGGTCGTCACCTCACGCGCCGACCCGGCCCGCGACGACCTGGCCCTGACCGGGTCGGCGATCACGACGGCGGCCCGGATCCAGTCACTCGCCCGGCCGGCCGAGATCCTGCTCGATTCGGCCACCGTGCGCGCCGCCCGAGGCCGGCTGGTCGTCGCGGACCGGGGCTCGTTCGTGCTGCGCGGACAGTCGGAGCCGGTGCGGCTGCATGCGCTCGAGGGCGAAGTCGGGCTGGGCGGCTACACCGCCCCGCGGACGCGGCTCATCGGCACCCTCGTCGGCCGCGTGCCCGAGCGTCGCCGGCTCCGCGCGCTGCTCGATCGGTGCCAGTCGACGGGTGTCGGCGGCACGATGCTCGTCGTCGGCGACCCGGGCATCGGGAAGTCGCGGCTGTTCGCCGACCTCGAGGGCGACGCCAGGGCGAGGGGCATCGCCTGGACCTGGACCGAGAACACCTCCTACGGGCAGGCCGAGCCGTATCGCTTCGCCGGATGTTCGCGCAGGCCGCCGCCGACGAGCACGGCATGGATTCGGGCGCGTACGCGCGGTCCCTGCTGTTCACGCCCGACCTCGACGACGCCGTGGTCCGGCAGTACGGCGGGGCGATCGCGGCGATCGCCCGGGACGCCGCCTTCTCCGGCTGGGAGGCCGAGACGCCCGACATGCCGGCCGACGCGACGGCTGTGACGGCGACCCTGGTCGAGGTCGCCGGCCGGTATGTCGATCGGCTCATCGAGACGAGCGGACCGCGCGTCGTCGTCGTCGACGACCTGCACTGGATCGACGCATCGTCGGCCGCGATGCTCGAGGTGCTCGTCGAGCGGGCGTCTCGCGCTGCCTCTCGTCGTCCTGGCGGCCATGCGCCCGGTCGAACGGCCCGACTGGGCGAACCAGCCAGGGGTCGAGCAGATCGACCTGTCCGGCCTGTCGATGCCCGAGACCGCCCAGCTCGCCACGCAGATCGCCCGCGCCGCCTTCGATGCCGACGGGGCGCGGCGGATCCACGAGCGGACCGCGGGGAATCCGCTGTTCGTCACCGAGACGGTCCGGGCGTCGCTCGACGACGGCACGCTCGGCCTGGCACGACGGGCGGGTGACGCTCTCCGAGAGCTCCGTGACGAGCGTCCCGCTGACGCTGCGGGCCGTGCTCGGCGCGCGCATCGATGCCCTGCCGACGGCGGCTCGTGACGCGCTGGGCGTGGCGTCGGTGATCGGCATGCGCTTCGACCAGGCCCGGATCGAGGCGCTGATGGGCGGCCCGCTGCCCCCGGGTACCCTCGAGCGCGTGGCCGACGCCGGCCTCGTCGTTCCCGACGAGCGCGGCTGGCGGTTCAGCCACCCGCTCATCCATGACACCGCGTATGCCGGCGTGCTGGCGGTCCGGCGGCGGCAGCTCCACGCCAGCTTCGCGGACCAGCTGGAGGCGCGCCAGGGTACGCGCGCCGTGAGCCTCATCGCCGTGCACAGGGCCGCGTCCGGCGACGCCGTGCGCGCGATCCCGCTGCTGGAGGCGGCCGCCGGCGCTGCGCTCGCGCTGGGGGCCGCGACCGAGGCCGCGTCGTTCTGGCGGACTGCGGCGGAGCTGACGACCGACCCGACCGAGGCCGCCGCCTATCGGTCGCGGGCGGCGGAGGCGCTCGCGGCGGTCGGGGGGACGTGACGCGAGCCGTTCCCTGACGGATCGCGGGCCCGGACTGACGGTGATGCGTCCGGCCGACGACGGCCGGAGCGACCCAGGAGCCGGCGGCCTCGCACAGGGTCTCGAGCTCGCCTCCGCGGGCCGGGGCGTAGTGCACGAGGAGCGCCGCCCGGGCGCCCGCCCGGCTCGCCATCGCGATCGCCTCCTCGGCGGTGAGGTGTCCCCGTTCCCGGTCGTCGTGCGACGGATGCCGCAGGGCGGCCTCGACGAGCAGCAGGTCCACCCCGCGCACGGCATCGCTGACGGCGTCCGACGGTCCCGTGTCGCCCGTGTAGGCGATGCGGGCGCCGTCCGGGGCCTCGATGACGACGCCCCACGCGGGGACGTAGTGCCGGCCACGGACGAAGCGGACCACCAATGGGCCGACGGCCAGGGCAGTCTCGGGGTCGAACTCCGAGATCGCGAACGCCGCGTCGAAGAAACCCGCCCGCTCGGAGATGGCAGTCGCGAGCGCATCGAGGCGGGCGCGGCCGCCCGGTGGCAGGAACACGGGGAGCGGCCGTGCGGCCGCCTCGCCCCAGGGGAAGAGATAGCGCAAGGCGACCAGATCGAGGTAGTGATCGGCATGCATGTGACCGACGATCACGGCACTCAGGTCCGTCGGCCGCGACGACCGCTGGAGGCGACGAACGACCCCGGGACCGGCATCGAGCAGGAGCCTGGTCTCGCCCCATTCGACCAGGTGACCCGACGCCGGCCAGTCCGGGTGCGGCGCGGCCGTGCTGCACCCGAGCACGGTCAGGCGGAGCCGATCGGGGTGGCGCGCGCTCATCGCCAGCATGCTATCGCCGCCCGACGTGGTGAGGCGAGACACGCCGCTGACGGGCGCTCTGTCGGCCCGCGGACATCCTGTGGCCCTGGGCGATGGTCGGGCGCTTCCGGGCAGGGCTACGATGGCACGACCATGCTCGCCAGCCGCCCCATCGTCGACTCGCTCACGGCCGTCCCGTTCTTCGCGGGCCTCGAGGCCGACGCCCTTCAACGGGTGGCCGCCGGCATGCGCTCCCGGCGCTTCCGGCGCGGCGAGGTGATCTTCCACGTCGGCGATCCGGGCGACGCCCTGTTCATCATCGTGACGGGCGAGGTGAAGATCTGGCTGCCGTCCGAGGCCGGGGAGGAGGCCATCCTCGTCCGGCTGCGACCAGGGGACGTGTTCGGGGAGCTCGCCCTGCTCGACGGCGCCCCACGCTCCGCGACGGCGACCGCACTGAGCGCGGTCGAGACCGTCGTCCTGCCGCGGGACCGGTTCCGCGAGCTGGTCTCCAACGAGCCGGCGGTGCGCGACGCGCTGCTGGCGTCACTGGCCATGGAGCTGCGACGGCTGACGACGCACGTCGAGGAGCTCCACTTCCTCGACATCACCGGGCGGCTGGCCGCATGTCTCGTCCGGCTGGCCAGCGACGGCGGCACCACGCTGCCCGACGGAGCGGTCCGCCTGCGGACCTCGCTGACGCAGGGCGACCTGGCCGCGATGGTGGGCAGCACCCGCCAGAGCGTGAACAAGCTCCTCGGCCAGTTCGCGGGCGACGGGTACCTCCGGCTCGAGCGGGATGCGATCGTCCTGACCGACCTCGACGGCCTCGCGCGGGCGTCCCGGCGCTAGTCGGCCCCGAGCGCGTCGAGCAGGATCGCCGCGGCCGTGAGCGCCGAGCGGCTCCGACCGGTCGGCCCGTCGAGGAAGACGAGTCGGCGTTGTCGGTGGACCCCCGAGGGCGTGACGACCACGACCGACGCCGCAAGGTCGCCGCGGCGTGGCCGGACCCGCAGCGCAAGCCCGACATCGGCGCCGGCGAGCTCGCGGGCTCGGGCCGCATAGAGCTCGAGCGAGTCCGCGCCGCTCGTAGCGTCCCCGCCCTCGTCGTCAGGCGCGTCGCCGTGCGCGAGGGCCGCGGGCGCGTCGGCGGCCATCGCCTCGCTGAAACGGAGCCACGGCACGTCACCGAGCAGCGTCGCGAGCTGGCCGGCCGAGCCGATCTCGACGACCGCGAGGGTCCAGCCGAGGGACTCCAGGCGCTGTCCGATCGCACCCGACCAGGTCGTCTCGCCGGTCGTCCAGACCCGGTCGCCGACCTTGGCCAGGACCGCCGTCGCGGCCTCCTCCACGAGGTCCTCGGCGCTCGCGGTCCCGTCACCGACGGCTGAGATTCGAACGTCCACGGCCTCGACGCGCGCGTAGGTCGCGACGACCGGGTTCGTCGCCCGCAGGAGCGGCTCGCCGAGGAGGTCGGCCAGCTGTGACTCGCCGATGCCGGTGAGCCGGTACGTGCGGATCGCGACATCGGTGCCGAGGCCGGACGTCTCGAGCCGGGGCAGCACGTGATCGGTCCACATCGGGCGCATCTCCCGGGGCGGGCCGGGGAGCGCGACCACGATCCTGCCGTCCGGGCGGCGGACGAACCAGCCGGGTGCCGTCCCGTTCGGGTTGGGGAGTGCCTCCGCGGACGGGATCCGCCAGGCCTGCTTGAGGTTCAGCTCGGGAAACGGCATCTCGCGCCTTCGCCAGAGGTCGCGCAGCCACGCCTCGAGACCGGGGTCGACCTCGGGCGTCTCCCCGAGGGCGGCGGCGATCGACTCCCGTGTGAGGTCGTCGGGCGTGGGGCCGAGGCCGCCCGTGGAGATGACGAGGTCGGCTCGGTCGAGGCCCGCGCGGAACGCCTCGGTCACGACATCGAGGCGGTCGGGGACCGCCGTCAGCCGGCCGACGCGCACGCCTCGCTCCGTGAGGGCCCGCGCGAGCTCGCCGGCATTCGTGTCGCGGGTCTCGCCGACGGTCAGCTCGCTGCCGATGCTGAGGAGCTCGGCGGTCAGGAGCGGTCGGCGCGCGACGTCGTCGGTCATCAGTGGAGCGTAGCCAACCGGCCCGCGGCGTGTGCGGGTGACATCCACGCTCCACGCCGCTGGTATCATCGGGCTGACCCCCGCGTCCATCAGCTCAGCCCCGGAGCCCAGACCTGGACGATCCGAAGACCCCGACCCCGCCGACCGGGCCCCCCGTTCCGCCCGGCCCTCCGGATCCTCCCACGCCCGGTCCACCCCCTGGGCCTCCGCCCGGACGCCCGCCACGACCCCCCGGCCCGCCTCCCGGGTTCCGGGCCCAGATCGAGGTCCTTCGCGATACCGCGATGCGGCTGGTCATGGCCCACGTCGAACTGGCCAAGACCGAGGCCGCGGAGATCGGTTCCCGGATCGCGCAGGTCGCGGCACTCATCGGCGTCGCGATCGTCCTGGTCATCGCGGCACTCTCGCTGCTCATCCTTGGAAGTGCGCTGTTCCTCGGGGAGTGGATCCTCGGCTCGATCGGCTGGGGTGTCCTGCACGGGGTCCTCGCGTTCGTGGCCATCGCGCTGACGTGCGTCCTCGTGGCCCTCGGGATCAGGGCCCGGCGGATCGTGGGCGCGTTCGCGACCGCCGTGATCCTCGGGATCGTCGTTGGAGTGGTTCTCGGCCTGCACCTGCCCAACCAGGCCTACGCCGCGATCGGAGACCAGGCGCTCAACGGCATCGAGCCGGGCGTCCGGCCGCTCGTCGTGGGCATGATCGTCGTCGGCGTTCTCGGGCTCCTGGTCGGCCTCCTGGCCGGCTGGCGGGCCAAGGCCTCGATCGTCGGCACCGCATTCGCCGGCCTCCTCGCCGGCGTGGCGCTCGGCGCGTTCACGGCGATCACGTTCGTCCCGCAGGCCGCGGCCGGCGTCGGCATCGCGGTCGGCTACATCACGTGGATCGCCCTGATGGCGATCGACGTCAGTCGCACCGGCATCGACGTCGAGGCGCTCAAGGCTCGCTTCACCCCGACCCAGACCATCGAGACCAGCAAGGAGACGCTCGAGTGGCTACAGAAACGGATGCCGCCCGGGATCGGGTGATCGCCGCGCGAGCTGACATGGCCGCCGAGCTGGAGGTCATGGAAGCCTCGCTCCGGGCCGCAGTCGACATCCCGGCCAAGATCAAGAGGAACCCGACACGGGCGGCGGCGGTCGTCGGCGGCGTCGGATTCCTCGCGGTCAAGGGGCCGCAGCGGATCTTCGGCGCGGCCAAGCGCGCCGTCTCGGGCCCACCGACCGAGTTCCCGCCGTCGATGCTGCCCGACGAGATCGAGAAGACCTTGCGCTCCCTCGGCAGCGACGGGGCCAAGGTACGCGGCGCGCTCGAGCGCGACTTCGCCGGCTACGCCAAGCAGTCGAGGCGAGACAAGGCAAGCCTGCGGCGCTCATTGCTGCTGACCGTCACGACGCCACTCCTGGCTCGCGGAGGGAAGGCCGCCGCCGACTGGCTGTTCAAGCCGTCCAACGAGACCTTCGCGGAACGGCTGGCCGAAGTTCGCGAGCGGACAGAGCGCGAGGTCGAGAGCGCCCTCGGGACCGCGAAGGAGGCGACCGGAGACGCCGCAGGCCCCGGCGCCAAGACCAAGGGTGGACCCGGAGGCGGCACGTCGGGCGCCGGCGCCTGAACCGCTACACTCGCGGACGGGCGAGTGGCGGAATGGCAGACGCGCCGGCCTTAGGAGCCGGTGCCGCGTAAGCGGCGTGTCGGTTCGACCCCGACCTCGCCTACCACGCTCGTCGCGCGCGACCCGGCCGCGAGCGGGGACCCGCCCTATACTTCCCCGGCGATGCACGTCACAGCCACCCCGGCCCCCAAGTCGACCGTCGAGCTCGAGATCGAGCTCCCCCCGGAGCGACTCGACCGAGCCATCAAGGACGCGGTCCAGCACCTGTCCCGGCGCACGCGCGTCCCGGGCTTCCGACCCGGCAAGGCGCCGCGGGCCGTCCTCGAGCGCACCCTCGGGCCCGGCGCAGTCCTCGACGACGCCGTCGAGCATCTCGTCGAGTCGGCCTACCGCGAGGCCCTCGTCAAGGAAGACCTCCTGCCTCTGACCAATGCCGACGTGGACGTCGTGCAGGCCGAGGAGGGCAAGCCCCTGATCTTCAAGGCCACGGTCCAGGTGCGGCCGGACGTCACCCTCGGCGACTACCGGGGCTTCAACTTCGGCCCGGAGATCGAGACCATCGACGACGCCCGCGTGGCCACGGTGGTCGAGGAGCTCCGCGACCAGAACGCGACGCTGACCGCGGTCGAGGATCGCGGCGCCAAGGACGGCGACTATGCGGTGATCGCGTTCGTCGGCACCCGCGACGGAAAGCCGTTCGAGGGCGGGACCACCGAGCGGATGCCGCTCATCCTCGGCCAGGAGCGGCTCATCCCGGGCTTCGAGGCGAATCTCGTCGGACTGAAGCCGGGCGGATCGACCGAGTTCGACATCACCTTTCCCGAGGACTACGGCGAGACCGAGCTGGCCAGCCAGACCGTCCACTTCGCGGTCGACATCAAGGAGCTGCGCGAGAAGGTCCTGCCCGAGCTCGACGCCGACTTCCTGCACCAGCTGGGCGACTTCGACGACCTCGACGCGCTGCGGACCGACATCCGGCAGCGGCTCGAAGCGAACGCCATCGACCGCGCCCGCCACGACTTCGCCGACAAGATCATCGAATACGCGGTCGCCAACGCGACAGTCGAGCTGCCCGACGTCCTGATCGACCAGGAGGTCGAGGTGATGCACGACGAGTTCCGCGGCCAGATCGCGCGGCAGGGCATCACCGAGGAGGCCTACCTCAAGGTGATGGAGAAGACCGAGGCCGACCTGCACGAGCAGTTCCGGCCGAACGCCGAGAAGCGGGTCAAGATGCTGCTGGTCCTCTCGAAGGTTGCCGAGGCCGAGGGCGTGACGATCGACGACGCGGCCGTCGACGCCGAGGTGGCCCGGGGTCGCGAGCGCTACGCCGGCGATCCCAAGCTGCTTGGCTACTTCGAATCCGAGCGCGGCCGGAGCTTCATCCGCAGCACACTCCGGCGGAGCCGGGTCGTCGAGACCATCGTCGATGCCTGGCTGGCCGACCATCCCGAACACCCACCGCTGCCCCACCTCGAGGATGCCCCGGGATCCGCTGTCGAGGGCGAGGGAGCCGAATCCAACGCCGCGATCGGGGCCACCGATCCCGGATCCATCCTGGCCGACGAGCCCTCGCTCGCCGGCTGACCGCCAGAGAATCCGTTCCGAACCCGATCCTGCAATGGAGAGACCACGAATGCTCGTCCCCATGGTCATCGAGTCCTCGAGCCGAGGCGAACGTGCCTACGACATCTACTCGCGCCTGCTGCGCGAGCGGATCATCTTCCTCGGCGACGCGATCGAGGATCACCTGGCCAACCTGGTGATCGCCCAACTGCTGTTCCTCGAATCCGAGGACCCGGAGAAGGACATCAGCCTGTACATCAACTCGCCCGGGGGACAGGTGACGTCCGGCCTCGCGATCTACGACACGATGCAGTACCTGCGGGCGCCGGTCAGCACGATCTGCATCGGCCTCGCCGCATCGATGGCCGCGGTCCTGCTGGCCGCGGGCGCGAAGGGCAAGCGCTACGCCCTGCCGAACGCCCGGATCATGATCCACCAGGGGTCGGGCGGGTTCCGCGGCAACGCACCGGATGCGGTCATCCAGATGAAGGAATGGGAGCATCTGGTGCATGCGAACCACGAGATTCTTGCGCGCCACACGGGGCAGCCGCTCGAAAAGGTGATCAAAGACACCGACCGGGACTACTTCATGGCTCCCGGAGACGCCAAGGACTATGGCATCATCGACGCGGTCTACTCGGTCGAGAGTGCATCTCTGATCGCGCAGGCTCATGATGCCGGCATGGTCGGCGGCGAAGGCGCGGCGGCGGCGGAGGCCGCCGAAGCGGCACCGGAACCGGCGAAGAAGCCGAAAGATGGCTAGGGGTTAGACGGGCACAGTGACCACGAGCAGCAGCACCAAGGGACCCAAGGTCCCGTACCGGTGCTCCTTCTGCGGGAAGAGCCAGGAACAGGTTCGCAAGCTCATCGCAGGGCAGGGCGTCTACATCTGCGACGAGTGCATCAACCTGTGCCAGGAGATCATCGAGGAGGAGCTCCTCGAGACCCCGCGTCCCAAGTCCGCGGCCGCGAAGCTGCCCAACCCGCACCAGATCAAGGACGCGCTCGACCAGTACGTCATCAGCCAGGAGAAGGCCAAGAAGGTCCTCTCGGTCGCTGTCTACAACCACTACAAGCGCGTCAACGCCGGCCACCAGGTCGATGAGGTCGAGCTCCAGAAGTCGAACGTCCTGCTGGTCGGACCGACCGGCTCCGGCAAGACGCTCCTCGCCCAGACCCTGGCCCGTGTGCTCGACGTCCCGTTCTGCATCGCGGACGCGACGTCGCTGACCGAGGCCGGCTACGTCGGCGAGGACGTCGAGAACATCCTGCTGCGTCTCATCCAGGCGGCCGACTTCGACGTCGCGCGCGCCCAGCGCGGGATCATCTACATCGACGAGATCGACAAGATCGCCCGCAAGGCCGACAACCCCTCGATCACCCGGGACGTCTCGGGCGAGGGCGTCCAGCAGGCGCTCCTCAAGATCCTCGAGGGCACCGTCGCGAACGTCCCGCCCCAGGGCGGCCGCAAGCATCCTCACCAGGACTTCATCCAGATCGACACGACGAACGTGCTGTTCATCTGCGGCGGCGCCTTCGACGGCCTGGAGAAGATCGTCGAGGAGCGGGTCGGCCGGCGGTCGATCGGCTTCGGATCCGAGTCGGCGATGAACGCGGTCGACCGCGGCCGGATCCTCGACAAGCTGATGCCGGAGGACCTGCTGAAGTTCGGACTGATCCCCGAGTTCATCGGCCGACTGCCGGTGATGGTGACGCTCTCCGCGCTGACCGCGGACGACCTCGTCCGCGTGCTGACCGAGCCGAAGAACGCGGTCACACGCCAGTTCGAGAAGTTCCTCTCGCTCGACAAGGTGGACCTGGTGTTCACGCCGGGCGCCCTGCGGGCCGCGGCGGAGGTCGCACTCGACCGCAAGACCGGCGCCCGCGCATTGCGCTCGATCGTCGAGGAGTCGCTCCTCGAGGTGATGTACGACATCCCCGAGCGGACTGAGATCCGCAAATGCATCATCACCGAGGAGACTATCCGCGACGGACGTCTCCCGCTGCTCCTCTCGAAGAACGACGTCGAGGGCGGGGTGGACGAGACGAACTTCGAGGAGTGGCTGGCCGAGCGGGGCGAAACCGCCTAACGACTCGCGCGGGGCCGGCTGGACGACCCGTCACGGGTCGGCGCCACCCGGATCCTCGGGTGGCGCCTGGAACGTCGGTCGGTCAGGAGACCTCGATCGGGATCTCGTAGACATCGGGCGTGGGATGACCCGCCTGCTCGTGCACGCGCATGACCGCCTCCTTGGACGGCCCGGTCGCGAGGCAGAACACCTTGCCGGCCTCCGGATCCAGCCACGCGTGCTCGTAATGCACGCCCTCGGCCTTCTCGATGTCCAGGTCTCGCTGGTGCGCCTCGGCGAGTTGCTGCGCCGTCACGCCGAAGAACCCGGAATGGACATCCATGAACTTGCTCACGTGGCGTTCCTCTGATGCGCGCCTCGCCCACCGGCGGGGAGGCTTCTGCGACGAACGTTGATGACCGATCCACGAGCGGTCATCGGTCATTCGACCGATGACCATGCACGCCTCCGACCTACACTTCGCGCACGATGAGCGCCGCCGGTACCCTCGTCTCGCCCATCCTGGTCGGCCGCGACGATCTGCTCGACCTCGCGGATCGCCGGCTTGCCGAAGTTCGCTCTGGCCGCGGCCAGATGCTGTTCCTCGCGGGCGAAGCGGGGATCGGCAAGACCCGTCTCCTCAACGCGATCGTCGGCAAGGCGGAAGCGCTCGGCTTCACGGTCGCGGGCGGCGATGTCGGAGTCCGCGATCTCGAGGTGGCGGGCTCCCTCATCTTCGACCTGACCCACTCCTTGTCCGGCCGCGAGAGTCTGCAGCCCATCCGGAACGCGATCCTCAAGCGCCTGACGGAGGGGCGCCGGACCAACGCCGACTCCCCTGGACGGGGCGACGCATCGCAGCGGCGTCGCGAGCTCGTCCACGACGTCGCCGACCTCCTGGCCACGATGCCGGCCCCTTCGATGCTGTGCTTCGAGAACCTGCACTGGGCCGACGACCTGAGCCTCGAGATCGTCGGGGCCTTCGCCCGGCGTGTCCGTGACGTCCCGATCCTCGCCCTCGGGACCTATCGGAGCGACGAGCTCTACCCGCGGATCCCGATGCGCGAGTGGCGCTCGAGGCTGCTGACCCAGCGGCTGGCCGAGGAGGCCCGGCTGGGGCGGCTCTCGTCGTCGGAGACCGGGATGATGACCACGCTCCTGCTCGCCTCCGGCCTGCCTGCCCCGCAGGACGTGGTCGGGGCCGTCCACGACCGGACCGACGGCATCCCGCTGCACGTCGAGGAGGTCCTCCGGGCGCTCCGCGAGCAGGACGGCTGGACGGGATCGTCGGTCGACACGATCGGCGTGCCCGACACCATCGACACGACCATCCGCGAGCGCCTCGAGCGACGGTCGCCCGAGGCGCGGGCGCTCGCCGAGGCCGGCTCGGTGATCGGGCGATGCTTCGTCGTCGACGTCGCCGCGGGCGTCCTCGAGCAGGAGCCCGAACGGCTCTCGGCGCCCCTGCAGGAACTCATCGACCATTTCTTCCTCATCCAGACATCCCGGCCCGGTCTGGTCGACTTCCGCCACGCGCTGATCCGGGACGCGATCTACGGCGGCGTCCCCGAGCCGACGCGACGGGTCATGCACGCCCGCGTCGCCGAGCTGGGCGAAGGCCTGCCCGGCGCCGGCGAGGCGTTCCGGTCGGGCCATTTCGAACTGGCGGGACGGACGAGCGAGGCCTTCGAAGCGTCCGTCGCGGGGGCCCGGGCAGCCGCGCGCTGGTCGTCGCATCGGGAGGCGGCCCAGCTGTATCGGCGCGCGTTGCGCAATCTCCCCGACGACCTCGATGGTGCGCGCCACGCCGAGGTCCTCGAGGCATTCGCCACCGAGGCCGCCGCGCTCGACGAGAACGAGACTGCGGCCGAAGCCTACGAACAGGCCCGGCAACGCTATCTCGCGTCCGGTCGGCCGATCCGCGCCGCCGCGATCGTCGCCCCGCTCGTCGCCGTCCGGCACCTGCTCGGCGACGACCTCGAGACGCGCGTCGGGGCGCTCGAGGCAGCGCTCCGCCTGCTCGACGCCGCCCCCGCGGGCCCAGAGGTCGAAGCCGCCCGTCTCCGGCTCGAGGCGGGACTCTCGGCCGCGTACATGCTCGACCGTCGCCTGGAGCCTTCGATCGAGCATGGCCGCCGGGCCATCGCGCTGGCCGTCGGACTCGGCGATGCGGCGTCAGAGCTGCACGCGCTCGTGACCGTCGGCGCCGATCTGGTGTTCGAGGGTCACATGGCGGAAGGATGGTCCGCCCTCGAGACCGGGATCGAGCGTGCGCGAGCGGCAAACCTGGAGGACACCGCCGCGCGCGGGTACCGGATGCTCGGATCGTGCGCCTCGGTCCTCGTGGAGTACGACCGGGCCGATGCCTGGCTGCCCGAGGGCATCGCGTTCGCCGAGCGCGTCGAACGCTGGAACCACCGCCACTACATGGCGGCCCATCTCGCGCATGTCCTGTGGGCGACCGGGCGGTGGGACGAGGCGGAGGACATGGCCACGCACGCGCTCGCGGACGGTCGCGGCGGCCTGACGACCCGGATCACCGCGCTCCACGCGCTTGGCTTCGTCGCCCTCGGGCGGGGCGACCTCGACCGGGCGAGCGCGACGCTCCTCGAGGCCAGGGCCGCGGCCGAGGCGATGCGCGAGCTCCAGCGGCTGTCCCCGGCCGTGTGGGGGCTGGCCGAGGCGCGTCTCCAGGCCGACGACCCTCGCGGCTCCCTCGAGCACTGCCGTCAGGGCCTGGCGGCATCGTCGGCCGTCGACGATGCCGCGTACCTGTTCCCGTTCCTGGTGACAGGGACGCGGGCGCACCTCCAGTCGGGTGACCTGGCCGCCGCCCAGGCGTGGGTCGATGAGATCGCCGGGCGACTGCGCCACCGCGACATCCCGGGCGCGCGGCCCGCCATCGACCACGCGACCGGCCTCCTCCAGCTCGCCGCCGGCGCGAGTGTCCGCGCGCGGGTCAGCCTCGAGGCGGCCGTGGCCGGCTGGGCCGCCCGGCGCCGGGTCTGGGAGCACGTCGGCGCGCTGACGGATCTCGCGACCGTCCACCTCCGGGCGAACCGTCCAGCCGAGGCGGTCCGGATCGCCGGCGAGGCGGTCGCCATCGCGGAGCGGATCGGCAGCCCGCCGCTTGCCGCCCGGGCCCGAGCGGCCGTCCGGGCGGGTCGCGCGCGACACCCGGACGAGGAAGTCTGGGAGCCGCTCACCGGGCGCGAGTTCGCCGTCGCCCGGCTGGTCGCCACCGGGCGGACCAATGCCGAGATCGCGCAGGAGCTCGGGGTCGCGCCGCGAACGGTCGGGTCGCACATGGAGCACATCCTGGCCAAGCTCGGGGTGGGGCGGCGGGCCGAGGTGGCGGCCTGGGTGGCCGAGAACCGCGTGCTACACTCCCGGCCTCACGGCAGGGACCGAGAAAAGTAGTGCCGGGACGGGTCTCCGGAGCGAGTGCGGGATGGTGCGAGCCGCGCGGGATCCACGGCGTGAAGGTCGCTCGCGAGCCGTGACGGCTGGCGCCCGATAGAGCGCCGAGAGGGTGCCCGGACCCGGCGATCGTGATGGACGATCGACCCCGAGCGCCGAACCAGCTGGTGGTACCACGACCCGTTCGTCCGCTGGACGACCGGGCGTTTTCATGTTCGAGGCGACGATGGGCGAACTCGCGAAGACCTATACACCGAGCGATGTCGAGGGCGCGATCTACGAGCGCTGGCTCGCTGCGGACGTCTTCGCGCCCGACGGCGCCGGCTCGACCGCCGATCCGGACCTGCCGCCCTTCACGATCATCCAGCCACCGCCGAACGTGACCGGCTCCCTGCACCTGGGCCACGCCCAGCGGACCGCGGTCGAGGACCTGATGATCCGGCACGCCCGGATGCGCGGCCACGCGGCGCTGTTCCTGCCCGGGCTGGACCACGCGAGCATCGCCGCCCAGGTCGTGCTCGACGCGATCCTCGCCAAGGAGGGCGAGAGCCGCGAGTCGCTGGGACGCGAGCTATACCTCGAGCGGATGCGCGCCTTCAGTGACTCGACGAAGCCGGTCATCCTCGGCCAGCAGCGCCGGGTCGGTGGCTCATTCGACTGGGGCCGATTGCGCTACACGATGGACGACGGCTCGGCCAGGGCTGTCCGAGTCGCCTTCGAGCGGCTCTACCGGGACGGGCTGGCGTACCGCACCGAGGCCCTGGTCAACTGGTGCCCGGGCTGTCTCACCAGCGTCAGCGACCTCGAGGTGATCTCCCGGCCCGAGACCGGGACGCTCTGGTCCGTCCGCTATCACCTGCTCGAC
Source organism: uncultured Chloroflexia bacterium (assembly GCA_963704775.1). GTDB lineage: Bacteria > Chloroflexota > Limnocylindria > Limnocylindrales > CSP1-4 > SPCO01. Next base: position 273,896 of record CAVPHR010000006.1, read on the forward strand.
GAGGCGACCGGCGCCCCCGACCCCGACGAGACGATCACCGTCGCCACGACGCGCCCCGAGACGATCCTTGGCGACACGGCTGTCGCGGTCCACCCGGACGACGCGCGCTACGCCGCCCTCCTCGGTCGCCGCGTGCGCATCCCGATCGTCGAGCGCGACGTGCCGATCGTCGCGGACGAGGCCGTGGATCCGGCGTTCGGGACCGGCGCGCTGAAGATCACCCCGGCCCACGACCACGACGACCACGCGGTCGGCCTCCGCCACGGCCTCGCGTCGATCACGGTCCTCGCCGACGACGCCTCGATCGCCGGGACCGGCACGCCCTACGACGGCCTTGACCGCTACGAGGCGCGCCGCCGGATCGTCGCGGACCTCGCGGCGCGGGGCGACCTGGCGGGCTCGGCGCCGCACGAGATGGTCATCGGCCACTGCCAGCGCAGCGACGACGTCATCGAGCCGCGCCTCAAGACCCAGTGGTTCGTGCGGACCGCCCCGCTCGCGGCGCGCGCGCTCGACGCCACCCGGTCCGGGCGGACACGGATCCTGCCGGAGCACTTCGAGAAGACGTGGGAGCACTGGCTGACCGAGATCCGCGACTGGAACGTCAGCCGCCAGCTCTGGTGGGGCCACCGCATCCCGGCCTGGTACTGCCCGGACGGCCACGTGACGGTCTCGCCCGAGGCCGACGGCCCGTCGGCATGCGAGGTCTGCGGCCGTCCTGCGGCCGACCTGCAGCAGGACCCCGACATCTTCGACACCTGGTTCAGCTCGGGCCTGTGGCCGTGGTCGACGCTCGGCTGGCCGGACGACACGCCCGACTACCGCCGCTACTACCCGACCTCGGTCATGGAGACCGGCTACGACATCATCTTCTTCTGGGTCGCCCGGATGATGATGCTCGGCCTGCATCTGACCGACCAGGAGCCGTTCCACACGGTCTATCTGTCGGGTCTCATCCGGGACCCGCTCGGCCAGAAGATGTCGAAGACGAAGGGCAACGTCGTCGACCCCCTCGGCATCATCGACGAGTCCGGCGCGGACGCCCTGCGGTTCGCCCTGATCCACGGCGCCACGCCCGGCAAGGACCAGCGCTTCGGGACGGCCAAGCTCGAGAACGCCCGGAACTTCGCGAACAAGCTCTGGAACGCGGCCCGCTACGTCGTCGGCGCCCGGCCGGCCACGATCCCCGAAGGTGCCGAGCGGCGTCTGCCCGATGCCCGGCATCTCGGCCCCGCCGAGCGCTGGCTGCTGTCGCGGGCCGCGGCAACGACCGAGGCGGTCGACGAGACGATGGCCGCGTACGCGTTCGGCGAGGGGACCCGGATCCTCTACGACGCGATCTGGAACGAGTTCTGCGACTGGGGCGTGGAGCTGGCCAAGGTCCGGCTCACCGACGAGGGCCTCCCGGCCGACGTCCGTGAGGCCACGTGGTGGACGCTCGTCGAGGTCCTCGATACGTACCTGCGGCTCCTCCATCCCGTGATGCCGTTCGTCACAGAGGAGCTCTGGGCGGCCCTGCCGCATCGTGCGTCCGATCCGGGCCTGCTGATCGTCGCGCGCTGGCCGGGGGTGGGGGACCGGGATCTCGACGCCGAGGGCGAGCTCGAGGCCCTGATCGGCCTGGTGACGGCCCTCCGGAACGCCCGCGCGAGCGCCAGGCTGCCAGCCGGGGATCGGCTCGAGACGTGGGTGTACGTGCCCATCCGGCTCGGCGAGGTCTTCGAGTCCCTGCGGCCGGCCATCGAGCGCCTCGCCCGGGCGCGGCCGCTCCATCGCGTCCTCACCCCCGAGGCGCTCCAGGCGGCAGTCGGCCCGGGCGACCTCGCGGTCATCGTCCCGGGCGGCGACCTCGAGGCGGCGATCCGGCCGGCGGCACCCGACGCCGGAGCGGCCGCGCTCGAGCGGTCGCGGCTGGAGCGTGAGCTCGAGGAGGCCGAGTCCCGCCTGGCCGCGGCGCGCGCCCGGCTGGCGAACGAGGCATTCCTCGCCAAGGCGCCGCCGGCCGTCGTCGAGGGCGCGCAGGCCCTCGAGACCGAGCTGACCGAACAGGTCGAGCGGCTGCGGGACCGACTCGCCGGCTGACGGGCGGGCGAGGAGGAGACAACCCGCCCGTCGAGCCGATCGCTATCCCTTGACGGCTCCGCCGGTGATGCCCCGGACGAAGTAGCGCTGCAGGGACAGGAAGACGATGATCGGGACGATCATCGAGACGAAGGCTGCGGCCGTCAGGAACTGCCAGCCGCCGCCGAATGACGTGGTGAGGTTGGCGATCACGACCGAGAGCGGATGGTTCTCGGGCACGGGTCCGAGGAAGACCAGCGCCACGAGCAGGTCGTTCCAGACCCACAGGAACTGGAAGATGATGAGCGACGCCAGCGCCGGCACGCTCATGGGGAGGGCCAACCGGAAGAACGCCGTGGAGGGGCTGGCCCCGTCGATCGCCGCGGATTCGAACACTTCGCGCGGCAGGCCGCCGAAGTAGTTGCGGAGCAGGTAGATCGCGAACGGCAGGCCGTACCCGGTGTGGGCCAGCCAGACCGCGAGCATGGTCCCGTTGATCTTGAAGCCGAACGGCTGGAAGTCTTTGAGGAGGGTCAGGACCGGGATCAGGGTGACCTGGAGGGGAACAACGAGCAGCCCGACCACGATCACGAAGAGGATGTTCCGGCCGGGGAAGTCCATCCACGCGAACGCATACGCGGCGAACGCCGCAAGCATCACGACCAGGACGGTCGCCGGGATCGTGATGATGAAGCTGTTGATGAACGCCTGGTCGATGCCGGCTCGACCGAGGACGTACTCATAGTTGTTGAGGGTGAAGTCCCACGGAGGCGTGAAGGCGGTCCACCAGCCGCTCGTGTTCGTCGCGGCGGCTGGTCGGAATGACGCCACCAACAAGGCGATGACCGGGATGGCCCAGATGACCATCAGGACCAGGAGCGAGATGTGGAGGGCCCCCCTGCCGAGACCGGGGCCGGATCGCGTCCGGCTGCGCTCTGCGGCCTTGCTGATCGGAGGCGCCTCGATGGCGGGAACGGGGGCACCCATGGTCATCGGAGGGCCTCCTGCTCGCGGAAGCGACGGATGTTGATGATCATCACCGGCACGATCGCGGTGAACAGGATGACCGCGATCGCCGCGGCGCGGCCCTGTTGGCCGTTGTTGAACAGCTCCTGGATCATGACGTTCGCCAGGACGTTGGTGTCGAAGTTGCCACTGGTCATCGTGTACACGACGTCGAAGGTCTTGAGCGCATAGATCACGATCGTCGTCGCGACGACCGCGATCGTCGGCATGAGCAACGGCAGCATGATGCCGCGGAAGACCTGGAGCTCATTCGCGCCGTCGACCCGGGCGGCTTCCAGCAATTCGGTGCTGATGCCCTTCAGGCCGGCCGACAGGATGACCATCGCGAAGCCGGTCAACAGCCACACGCCGACGACGATCAGGAAGAAGTTGTTCCACGGTTGCACCTGGAGCCACGCGACGGGGTCTCCACCGACGGCGGTGACGACGGCGTTGAGCGTCCCGATGTCCGGCTGGAGCTCGTACATGAACTTCCAGATGACGGCGGCCGCGACGAAGCTGATCGCGAGCGGGAGGAAGACGATCGACTTGACCACGCTTTCGTAGCGAACCCGGTCCACCAACACGGCGATCAGCAGTCCGAGCCCGACCACGAGGAGCGGGAGCAACACCACCCACAGGGCGTTGTTGCGGATGGCGATCAGGGTGTCGCTCTGGCCGAAGAACCAGGCGTAGTTGTCGAGGCCGGTGAACGCGTCGCCGCGCCGGTTCATGAAGCTTCGGACGATCGTGGCGATCGTCGGATAGACCAGGAAGACGCCGAGGAACATCAGCGCCGGCGCCAGCCACAGCCACGGCCGGATGCCGGGACCGTAGCGCCGTGGCACGCGCCGCAGGATCCCCTCGATCAGCAGGATGTAGCCGATCAGGACCAGCGGCACCACGATGACGACGAGGGCTGCGGCGACCAGCCGGTTACCGAGCAGATCCTCGAGCACGCCCAAGCCTCCCTTCGGGGTGGTCGAGCGGCGGCCGGCAGCCGGCCGCCGCTCGGGGGGTCGCGAAGCCTACGGGGTGTAGGCGTCCGCCTGCACGGTGTCCAGGTTTGCCAGGATGGAGTCGAGATTGCCCGGGCTCTGGACGTACTCGACGATGCCCTGGAAGAACGCCTTGTTCATGGCGTTCGGCATGAGGTCCGAGCCGTCGAACCGGAACAGCTTGGCGTTGGCCAGGATCTCGGCTGAGGCCTTCGAGGCCGGATCCGGATACGCGTCCAGCGGCACGCCCTTATTGGCCGAGATGAAGCCGCCGCGCTCGACCCAGATCTGCTGGGCCTCGGGGGTCAGCATGTACTGGATCAGCGAGCGGGCCTGTGGGGTGTCGTTGAACATCCCGAACAGGTCGCCGCCACCGGTGATGCTGCCCGCGTACGCGGGATCGATGTCGGGGAAGGGAAAGAAGCCGTAATCGGCCGGCTGCGCCTTCGCCTCGTTCTTGAAGAAGTCGGTGATGAAGCTGGCCTGATGGTGGAGCAGGCAGCCGGCCGGACTCGCGAACATCGGGTTCGCAGCCTTGCCGAAGTTGGTGGCGTTCACGTACCCGTTCGGGGTGTTGTACGCGTTGGCGACGGCGTCGCCGAACGTGCTCCAGGCCGCCTTGATCGCGGGATCGGTCCACTTGGTCGTCCCGGCCACCCAGCCGTCGTACACGGTCGGCCCGGCCTGTCGCAGAATGATGTCCTCGATCCAGTCCGTGCCCGGCCAGCCGGAGTCACCGCCCGATTCGAGGCCGATGCACCACTCCTTGGTGTCGCCCGTCGCCGCGGCACGGGCCGTGGTGTTGAGCTCATCCCAAGTCGCGGGCGGGGCGCCCGTCCAGTTCTTCGTGTTGTACCAGATCAGGCCCTTCACGGCACCCTTGGTGAAGATGCCGGCGAGTTTGCCGTCGGGAGCCTTGCCCAGCGCGGCGAAGCCGGCCGGTGTGGAGCTCTCGTACGCGGCGAAGTCGACGAAGTCGAGCGGCTTGAGGGCGCCTTCTTCGTACCACTGCGCCATGAGGCCGGGGCCCGGCAGGCCGGCCAAGTCAGGCAGGTTGCCACCGGCGATGCCCGCCGTGAGCGCGGTCCCGAGGTCGCGCTGCCCTGTGTAGTTGATCTTGGCGCCGCTGCACTGCTCCCACGGTGCGACCATCGCCAGGAAGGAATCCTGTTCGGCGCCGGTCCACGTGCCGTACACGCTGACCTCCCCGCCGATGTTCTCGCACGCGAAGCCGCCGGCTGCACCGGATGCGCCGGCGGATGCACTGGCGCCGGGTTCGGCGCTGGGTGCCGGCGGGGCACTCGCCCCGGTGGACGCCCCCGGGCTTCCGCTCGCACCGCTCGACGAGCACGCCGCGGCGATGATCGCCGCCGCGGCCAGCAGACCGGCGAGCCTTGTTCGCCGGAATGTCCGCTCCTCCATGTCGTTCTCCTTTCCCCGATCTCCGGCCCGGTCGTCCGGGCCGTTCACTGGGTCGTCAGTCGACGGCGTAGTCAGGCCGCGCCGCTCGCTGAAGCCGTCGACGACGGGGCCGTCGAGGCACGCACGATGAGCTCGGTCGGAAGCAGCGTCCGAGCCGGGACCGCCCGATCGGCGATCCGGTCCAGGAGCGCTCGTCCGGCGGCGTGCCCGAGCTCGAAGGCCGGCAACCGGACGGTGGTGAGGGGTGGGTCGAAATAGGCGGCCAGCGGGATGTCGTCAAACCCGACGATCGACACGTCATCGGGGATGCGCAGCCCCTTTGCGCGCAGGGCGCCGATGGCGCCAAGGGCGACGACGTCGCTGGCCACGAACGCCGCATCGAAGGTCGTCGCCGCGAGGAGGCGAGCCATCGTGGCATGGCCGCTCTGGGCGTCGAAGGCGGCTTCGGCGATCAGCGCCTCGTCGATCGGCAGCCCGGCTCCGCTGAGCGCCGCCCGGTATCCGGTGAGCCGTTCCTGCGCGGCGGTGTACACCAGCGGGGCGTTCGTGATGCACGCGATCCGTCGGTGACCCAACGCGATCAGGTGCTCAACGGCACCCCGGGCACCGGCCATGTTGTCGACGTCGACGCTGGGCACCGAGACATCCGGCAGCGACCCCTGGAGGATGATCGGGAACCCGTCGCGGACGAGCTCGAGCAGCGATGGATCGTCGACGCGCGGACCCGAGATCACGAGGCCATCGGCGTGTTGGGCGCGCAGGAGGGCCGTGTACGTCGCGTACGGACCGTCGGGCGTCAGCAGTTCGACCATGACCCGAAAGGCCTCAGTCCGTGCCGCGGCGACGAACCCGCGGAGTGTCTCGGCCAGGACGGCGTCGCCGGCGATCTGCTCAGGGCTCTGTCGCAGGACCAACGCGACGATGTGGCTGCGGCCACCCGCCAGGCGGCGGGCCGACGCATGCGGGTGATACCCGAGTCGATCGGCGGCGGCGAGGACGCGCTCACGAGTCGCCCCTGGGATCTTGACGTCCGCGCGGTCATTGAGAACGAACGACACGGTGGTCCGGGAAACCCCGGCCTCAGCGGCGACATCGGCGCTCGTCGGTCGTTTCGGCATCGTTCGGATACCGCTCCTCCTCCTTGACGACGCGTCGTCGACGTGGTCGACTAACGCGCGTCAGTAACGCGTATCAATGACGCCTGTCCGGCACATTGTCAAGGCCGCATCGATACGCCCGCGGTTGGTGACTCCGCGGACCACATGACAACGACGCGGCAGTGAGGTAGGGGAGGGAGAGGACGCCATTGACCTATCGAGGACGCGAGCAACGGCTCTCGGTTTCGGGTCTCTTCGGCGATGACTGGTGGCAGCGCGGCGTCGTCTACCAGGTCTACCCGCGCAGCTTCGCCGACTCGAATGGCGATGGGGTGGGGGACCTGCCGGGACTGATCTCGAAGCTCGACTACCTCAATGATGGCACGCCGGCATCGCTCGGCATCGACGCGATCTGGCTGTCCCCGATCCACCCGTCACCCGGGTTCGACGTCGGCTACGACGTGGCCGACTACGACGCCATCGATCCGCTCTTCGGGACGCTTGCCGACTTCGATCGGCTCGTGGACGAGGCGCATCGGCGAGGCATCCGGATCATCCTCGACCTCGTGATGAACCACACGAGCTCGGCCCATCGGTGGTTCACGGAGTCCCGGCGCGACCGCTCGGGACCGACCGGGGACTGGTACATCTGGCGCGACTCGCCAGGCGGCAAGCCACGGGGCGCGAAGCCGAACAACTGGGTCTCGTTCTTCGGCGGATCCGCCTGGGAGTGGGACGAAGGCCGCGGCCAGTACTACATGCACACGTTCCTGCCCGAGCAGCCCGACCTGAACTGGCGGAATCCCGCCGTCCGGGCCGAGATGCTGCGGATGACCAGGGCCTGGCTCGAGCGCGGCGTCGATGGCTTCCGCCTCGATGTGTTCAACGCGTTCTTCAAGCACGAAGGGCTCCTGTCGAATCCGCGCAGGCGAGGGTTCGCCCGCCGCCCGTATTCGCGCCAGACCCACCTGCATGACAAGGACCGGCCGGAGTTGCTGGACTTCCTCACCGAGTTCCGGGCCATGGTGGATAGCTTCCCGGGCCGGATGACGGTCGGCGAGATGTTCTCGGCGGACTACCGGGCCGCGGCCGCCCTCGCGACGCCGCGTCATCTCGCATTCGATTTCCTGCTCATCAGCCAGCCGTGGAAGGCGAGGGCCTTCGCCTGGGCGAGCAAGGAACACGAGCAGATCTTCCCCGAGGGACGGTGGCCGACGGTCGTGCTGTCGAACCACGACCAGTCGCGCCACGCCAGCCGCCTGTCGGCCGGCGCGAAGGATCCCGTGGCGGACGGCGACGCGATCGCCCGGGCGGCGGCCGTGCTGAATCTCACACTCCGTGGCACGCCGTTCCTCTACTACGGCGAGGAGATCGCGGCGCGTGACGTGAAGGTGCCGTGGGCGGAGATCATCGACCCGCCGGCGAAGCGGGGCGGGCGCCTGACCCGGGTCCTCGTCCCGTGGTGGAACCGCGACGCTGCCCGCTCGCCGATGCCCTGGGGAGGCGGCGGGCAGAACGGCGGGTTCTCGGCCGGCCGGCCCTGGATCCGGATGGCGAACGACATCGATCGCCGGAACGTCGCCGCCCAGGACCACGACCCGGGCTCCGTCCTGACCACCTACCGCCGGCTGATCTGGCTCAGGCGCCAGCATCCGGAGCTCCAGGTCGGCAGCTACCGAGAGGTCGCGTCGGGCTCGGTCGACGTGTTCGCCTACCTGCGCGAAGGCGAGGGCGGGTCGGCACTGGTCGTGGTCAATTTCGCGGCCAACGCCGTGATGGCCCAGGTCGTTGCCCGGGCCGACACCCGATGGACGCCGGTCTTCGACACCATCGATCCGGCCGCCCCCGCCTTCGCGGATGGCACCTCCCTGGCGCTCCGGCCCTACGAGGCGGCGATCTTCCGTCCCGCCTGATCGGGATACGGCGCGGACGGGGTCCGTAAGCGCGCAAGGCGCCCTGCTACCATGGCTGCGCAGCCACTCGTCCATTCGGGAGACCTACGTGCCCCTTGAGTTCCTGAAGCGAAAAGGTGCTGCCGACGCACCGGCACCTGTCGCGCCGGCGCCGGCCCGCACGTCCGGCCTGGCGATGCCCGAGGAGGTCGTCGCCCAGGACCACCAACTGAAGCTGTATTACGCCGGAAAGAGCAGCGAGGGCGTCCGGATGAAGTCCGGCCCCAAGGCCCTCGCGGAGCTGCCCGGGATGCTGGCCGGTCTTGCCCAGTCGGAGATCGAGGTCGTGGCGCCGCTGCCGATCGAGTTCAGCCAGGCGACCCCCACGATCGCGCGCCCGTCCGAGGCGATGCAGTGGCTCAACGCCCACCACGTCCACTCGCCGATCACCCGGCACGCGCTCGTCGTGCTGGAATCCATCGATGCGGTCGACCTGGCTTTCGACACGTTCGCCGTCGCCCTGCTCGACGGCGAGATCGACACTGCGGGCTACCCCGAGTACAACGCGATCGTCGGGGGCGTGGCCTCCCACTGGGACGAGGCGACCGGCGACATGATCTGTCGGGCCGTGGTCGGCTGGGGCGGCCGCGGCGCGCGTGGCGACACGGATCGGATCGGGGCAAAGCTGCTGTCGGGCATCCTCACGAACATCCTGGCGAGCCAGTACGCCCAGGGCATGACCCAGATCGAGCGGCCCGTGCCGGCTGCCGGGCGGGGCGGCCTCGTCTGCGCGCACTGCGGGTTCGCCTCGGCCCACGAGCGGGCCTTCTACTGCCCGAAGTGCGGCATGCGCCTCCTGCGCGGCTGACGCTGCCGGACCGATCGCCCCAAATGCCCATCTACGACTACGAGTGCGCGAACTGCAAGCGGCGGTTCGAGGTGGTCCACGGCGTCTACGCCCCGGGCCCGACCGAGTGTCCGTTGTGCGGAGGCGGACCGGTCCGCAAGGCGATCTCGGCGCCGGCCGTCCATTTCAAGGGATCCGGCTGGGCCAAGAAGGAGCGACGCGCGTCGTCTCCTTCGTCGTCGAAGAAGGACGGCGACGGCGGCACCGGCAGTGGTGACGAGGCCACGCGAACGGCGGCCTCGACGTCGACGGCGACGACCGAGAAGAAGAGCGAGACGAGCGCGACCGCCGGCGACACGGCAAACAAGGCCGACAAGGCCGCTCCGGCGAAGGGTGGCGACTGACGTGGCCGCGCCCGCCGACTGGATCACCCTCGCCGAGGCGGCGGAGATCCTTGCTGCCGCGAACGTCCACTTCACGCCCGGCACGATCGGCGGCTGGGCGAGGGCCGGGCGTCTCCAGAGCATCAAGCTGGGCGGTCGTCGGTTCGTCCGGCGCGGGGAGGTTCGGGCCCTGATCGCCGGGCCCCGTCGCGTCCGCGCCGCCGATCTCCAGCCGGCCCTCTTCGACGACCTGGGGAGCTGATCGGGCGACCGATGGATCCCGGCGCGATCCTCGAGCGGTTCCTCGAGCGGCCGCGCGTCGCATTCGTCCGCGCTGTGCTGGACACGTACGGCCGCGCGGCGGGTGGCCTGCTCGCGAACGGCCTCGCGTTCGCGGCCCTGTTCGCGACGATCCCGATCGCGCTGGTCACTCTTGGTCTCGCCGGCATGCTCGTGGCGAACAAGGACGTCCAACAGGAGCTGGCCGACGCCCTGTCCTCGGTCTTCCCGCCGCTCAAGGACCTGATCGACGGGACGCTCGAGGGACTCGCGAGCGGCGCGGCCCTGACGTCGGTGATCGGCCTCGTCGGTCTCGTCTGGACCGTGAGCCAGTTCTACGTGACCCTCGACGTGGCCTTCTCGCGGATCTTCTCGGACGAGCCGGAGCGCGACATCATTCGCCGCACGGCCCGCGGGTTCGTGTGGGTCGCGCTCCTCATCGCGGTCGTGATCGTCCTCATCATCCTGATCTGGCTGTCGAGTGCCGCCGACGCGTGGCTTCCCGATACGACCCGGTTCGGGCACTCGCTGTCCAAGCTGTTGTCTTCGCCCCCGGTCGTGTTGATCGCGGCGTTTCTCGTCATGACTCTGGTCTACCGGACCGTGCCGCCCAAGGCCCCGAGGTGGTCGGCGGTCCTGCTCCCGGCGGGTGTCGTCGCGGTGGTCATCGTCGTGCTGAGCCAGGTCTTCGTGTTCCTGGCACCCCGGCTGGTCGGCGCCGCGGCGTTGGCGGGTTCGCTCGCCACCGCGTTCATCGCACTTGCCTGGCTGTCGTTCACGTTCCAGGCCGTGCTCTACGGCGCGTCTTGGGTTCGGGTTCGCGAGGATGCGGCGTCGAAGGCGGAGCGACGCGCGGAGGCCGAGGCCCTCGAGTCCGGGTCAGCCGACCTGGGACGTCCCGCACCGCCGGCAGAACCGGGCGGAGGCGGAGAGTGACAGGCCGCAGCTCGTGCACGGCTGGACGCCGCCCGCGGGCTTGTCCGTGCCGACCAGGGGCGCACTGACCGCCTGGCTCGACTCAGCCCAGAGGGCGTCGACGCCACCCGTCGGGACGGGCGGTCGACCCAGGAAGGGCAGACCCGCGGACGATTGCGCGCTCGGCCATTGCGGCTGGGCCGGCCAACTCGGCTCGGCCGACGGAGGCGGCACGGCCTGGGCGGCGGCCGGGATCGGTTCGATGGTCGGGGCAGGGCCGTCGGCGAGCGGGCTTGGCGTCTCGGTGACGGGCTGCGGGTCGGGAGCGAGGATCGACCACGTCGGCTGGGCGACGACATCGTCGGCGGCGGCAGCAGCGACCTCGGGCGGCTCCGGGACAGCCGGCGGGGTGGGCTCGGGTGCCGCCTCGACCGTGACCGGCTCGGGGGCGGCCTCGATGACCGGCCCGGGCGTTGCGGCCTGTTCGGGGGCGGCCTCGGCGACGGGCTCGATCGCGGCGGGAACGATGTCGTCGAGCGGCTCGGCCTGCCAGGCGGGTTCCTGCTCAGCTTCGGCGTCAGTGGCCGTCTCGGCGGCGACCGGGTCGCCGACCAGGATCTCGTCGAGCGGCTCGACGAACGCGACCGGCTCTGGCTCGGCCTCGACCGGCGCGTCGACGGACGCGGCAGGTTCGGACTCCGTCATCGTCGGCGCCTCTGGCGCGTTCGCTGCGGCCGCCAGCACGGCGAGCGCGGCCGCGTCGAGCACCGGATGCTCGGTCTGCGATGGAGCTTCGGGCTCGGCGGCGACTTCGGCCACGATGGCTTCGGCCACGATGGCTTCGGCCAGGACAGGTTCGGGCTCGACTGTCGCTGGGGCCGCGAGGTCCGCGGCCGCGACAAACTCGGCCTCGTCAGCAACGACGGCCTCGGCCGAACGGGCTCGTCCGTCGTCGGGCTCGCACTGTTGACAGGCTCGGTCGCGACGGCTTCCGCGACAGGCTCAGCAACGACGGCCTCGTCGGCCACGACGGCCGCGACTGGCTCCGCAACGACCGCATCGGCCACGACCGCGTCAGGAGCAGCAGCCTCGGCGACGTCGGCCTCGGCCGGCTCGGCCTCGAAGGCGGCGAGGGCCTCGTCCAGGCTCTCGCCGGGTCGCAGGCCGGCGAGCAACAGGGTGGTCTGGGCGGCCAGGGCAGCAGCGCGATCGGATTCCGCTTCGGTCTCGGGAGACGAGGCGGCTACATCGGCTTCGACGACGTCCTGGGCTGCGGCGGTGGCCTCGGCCGGCTCGGCCGCCACCGATTCGCCGACGACCTCGGGCTCGGCCGTGACCGACTCGGCGACGACGTCGGGCTCGGCGTCGACGACTGCGGGGGCCGCTTCGACGACCACGGATTCCGCGGCGATCTGAGCGACCGGAGGCACCTCGGCTCCGATGATCTCCGGCTCGACCGCCTTTATCGGCGCGGGCGGGGGCGGATCGTACGGGTCGTAGATGAAGCGCTCGGGCTCGGGCTCGACCACGGCGGCATCGAGCTCCGCCTCGGCCTCGACGCTCGGCTCGGGGCTCTCCGCGGCGGCGGCTTCGGGCTCGGTAGCGGCGCGCGCCTCGACCTCGGTCGACCCGATCAGCTCGGGCGGCGCGGTCGGCGTCGGGGCCGCGGTGAGGGTGTCGAGCCGGCTGATCGCGTCGAGGCCGTTGCCGTTCGATCCGTCGGCGACGTGCGTGTGGCCGTTCATCGCGGCGGCCGCCAGGCCGTCCTCGGGCGCCGCGGCGATGCCGGCCGACGGGTCGAGGTGGGGGAACGGCGCGGGGAGGATGCCGCGCCCGAGGGTCGGCGAGCACGTCAGGCACTGGCCTTCGGCCTCGTTCCAGCAGTTCGGGCAGATGTACTGCCGGCACGACATGCAGAAGTTGAAGGTCTTGTGGAACGCCTCGAGCTGCTGCGACGTCAGCGAGCGGTCGGTGTCGTCGCGAGCCGCGGCCATGGCCTCGTCGATCGAGGTCTTGTCGTCGAGGACGAAGTTCTTCAGGCCGCGCGAGAGGACTTTGACGCCTCGGAGCCGGGCGCGCGGGACCGCCAATTCGAATGTATAGCGCGAGCCGCATCGCTCGCAGAAGGATTCGGTCAGGATCTCGGCCATCGGGTCCCCGGATGGGCACTGGACATGCTGGGGCGGTCGGACCACCCCGAACAGGGGCGAGAGTATATCCCACGGTACCGGACGTTCCCCCAACGGGGGTACCGCCCTTCCCGGCGGATAGTCCGGTGCGGTCTGCAGCGGCCCGGGGCCTCCGCTGGAACTTCTGGTAGCGTGCCACCGACCATGCCGCCGCTCACCGCCATCGAGCGGTTCTTCGAACGACTCTTCGAGCGCCCGTCCGCTCGGTTGTTCCGGACCAGACTCCAGCCTGTCCAACTCCAGCGGCGGATCGAGCGCGCCATGGAGGCGGAGCGGCTGGCTGCGTCGGACCGGACCCTCGTGCCGAATCGGTTCGTCGTCCACCTCCATCCGGACGATCTCGCCGGCTTCGACGAGATGGAGCAGACGCTGGCCGCCGAGCTTGCCGATGCGGCGCTCCTCTTCGCGCGGGCGCATCACTACACGCTCGTGGACCGACCGCGCGTGGACCTCCTGGGCGATGTGACCGTCCTGCGTGCCGACATACGGGTCGACGCCCAATTCGCCGACCCGATCGCGGGGCGGAGTGCACCCGTGATCGAGGACGGCCGAAGCGACGAAGGTCGGCACGGCGACCCGGTCCACACGATGGTCTACACGGTGCCCGTGGTCGTCGCGCCATCCGCCCGCCTCCGGGTGCACGAGCCACGAGGTGGCGTTCGTGAGGTGTCGATCGGGGCCGGCCTCACGATCGGACGCGCGACGGACAACGACCTCGTCCTGCACGACGAGCGCGTCTCCCGCCATCACGGGCGCATCGCCGGCCGTCGCGGGGCGCTGCTGTATTCCGATCTCGGCAGCACCAACGGCACGGAGGTGAACGGCGAGCGGGTCACCTCGGTGGTCCTGGGGCCCGGCGACCAGATCCGGATCGGCGCTTCGACGCTCGAGGTCGAGGTCGACGGGGCCCGGACCTGATGGACGGATACCTGGTCGTCCTGTGGGTGGTCCGGTTCCTCTTCCTCGCCCTCCTGTACGTGTTCCTGTATCGCGTGGTGCGGGCGCTGCTGCGTGACCTCAGGGCCGCGACGCGGGAGGGGACCGGCGAGCTCGGCCGCCTGGTCGTCGTCGCCTCGCCGAGCGGCGAACCCGAGGCCGGACAGGTCTTCGCCCTCGACGCGATCACGACGATGGGTCGCGACGTGAACAACGCGATCGTCGTCGACGACCCATTCGCCTCGACCGAGCACGCGATCCTGACCTACCGGGGGCGGGCGTGGTACCTCGAGGACCTCGGGAGCACGAACGGCTCGTACGTGAACGGCCGGCCGGTCGAGGGCGTGGCGGCGCTCGGCTTCGGCGACGAGCTCCAGGTCGGCCAGGTCCGGTTCCGGCTCGAGCGGGCTCGCCGATGAGCGCCGGGGCTCCGAGCACGGCCCGTCCGGCGCCCGCTCTGCCCCGGATCCTGGGACCGATCCGTCCGCGCCCGAGATGGCAGGAGGCGCGCCTGTTGCTCCTGGTCGCGTTCACGCTGCTGGTCGGCAGCGTCTCGCTCGGGGCGACCGTGACCGGGTCGTTCGTCCCCGCCGATGCCGGCGCCCTGGCGATCTACCTCGCTGCGCTGGCCGTGGCCCATGGCGCCCAGGTGCTCGCCGGCCGTCGGACCGACCAGGTCCTGCTGCCGGTCGTCGGCCTGCTGGGCGGGATCTCGCTCCTGCTCATGGAGCGACTCCCGCAGGACCTGGTCACGCAGTCATTCTTCGGGACCGAGCTCGGGCTTGCCCAGGTCCAGCTGGTCTGGCTGCTGGTGGCCATCACGATCGCGACGACCCTCGGGATCGTCGTCCGCTCCGACGCCTGGTTGCGCCGGTACAAGTACACGTGGGCGGCGGCGGGGGTCGGGCTGCTGCTGCTGACGTTCGTGCTGGGGAGCGAGATCAACGGCTCGCGCCTGACCCTCCAGTTCGGCCCCATCAGCGGTCAGCCGTCCGAACTGCTCAAGGTCATCCTCGTCGTGTTCCTCGCCGGCTACCTCTCGGAGAACCGCGCGCTCCTGGTCGAGCAGGACACCCGGGTCGGTCCGCTGCGCCTGCCGCCATTGCCTTACCTCGCCCCGATGGTGGCCATGTGGGCGATCGCCTTGGGCATCGTCGTCGTCCAGCGTGACCTCGGCGCGGCCCTGCTCTTCTTCGGCGTCTTCCTCGCCCTCGTGTACGTCGCGACCGGGCGGGTCAGCCTCGTGGTCATCGGGCTGGTCCTGTTCGTGCTCGGCAGCCTCCTGATGGCCCAGCTGTTCGACCACGTCCGGGTCCGGTTCGACCTCTGGCTCGACCCGTTCGCGGACCCGCTGGGCACCGGCTACCAGGTCGTCCAGGCGCTCCTCGCCTTTGCCCGTGGGGGCCTTGTGGGCGTCGGGCTGGGTGCCGGCCTGCCCGAGGTCGGCGGCCGGCTTCCGATCCCGGAGATCCACACGGACTTCCCGCTCGCGGCGCTCGGCGAGGAGCTCGGCATCGTCGGCGTCCTCGCGATCCTCGGCCTGTTCCTCGTCGTCGTCGAGCGAGGCCTGCGGATCGGCGCCGCCGCGGCGGACGACTTCCGCTCGCTGCTCGCGATCGGGCTGTCGCTGGTGGTCGGGATCCAGGCGTTCATCATCGCCGCTGGCAATCTCAAGGTGCTGCCGCTCACCGGCGTGACGCTGCCGTTCATCAGCTACGGCGGCTCGTCACTGCTCGCGAACGCGCTCATCGTCGGGCTCCTGCTGGCACTGTCCGACAAGGGCGTCGAACCACCCCCGGCGCCGTCCGAGGTCCGACGTTGGCGGCGCCTGACCCGCTGGCGGGCCGCCTGATGCGCGGGAGCGGGACGAGCGTGCGGCCGCTGTCGCGCGGCATCATCCACGTCTTCGTCGTCCTCGCAGTCGCCTTCGGGATCCTCGGCGGCGCGGCCGGGTACTGGGGCATCGTGCGGGCGCCGGACCTCGTCCGCTCACCGTACGACCCGGCGGTGATCGCGGCTTCCCGCACCGTCCCGCGTGGGCGGATCCTCGACCGCGACGGCAAGGTCCTCGCCCGCAACAAGAAGGACGCCAACGGCGAGCTGTACCGCGTGTACGCGAGCACGGCGGTCAGCCATGTCGTCGGCTACGCCTCGCGCCGCTACGGCACTGCGGGGATCGAGCGGGCCTTCGACGCCGAGCTGTCGGGTCTGGCCGGCGACCCGCTGGCCGATGCGTTCCGCAAGTTCGGGACGACCCCCTACGATCCCAAGGACGTCACCCTTTCGCTCTCGTACGACCTTCAGCGAGCCGCGGTCCGGGCCCTCGGGAAGGACCGCGGCGCGATCGTCATGCTCGACCCGCGCTCGGGCGAGATCCTCGCTATGGCCTCGACGCCCACGTACGACGCCTCGTCCATCGCGGACCCGGCCACGGCCGACTCGACGTTCGCTGCGCTCATCGACGACAAGGACCAGCCGCTGCTCCCGCGGGCGACCCAGGGCCGCTATGTGCCGGGCTCGGTGTTCAAGATCGTGACGGCCGTCGCGGGCCTTGGGTCCGGGGCGGTCACCCCTGCGACGACCTACAAGGAGCAACCCAAGGCCGAGAAGGACGGCCTCCTCGTCGACGGCTTCCGGGTCCGCGACGGCCATCACCCCCAGACCGGCAACAAGGCCCTCGACTTCGTCGAGGCGACCGAGGTGTCCTGCAACATCTGGTACGCCCTCACGGGTCTCGAGACGGGCGGCGGCGACCTGAAGCGCTATGCCGACCGGATGGGCTTCGACGCGCCATTGCCATTCGACCTGCCCACCGCGGTCTCGCAGGTCACCAATGGCGACGGGTCGGAGCCAGGCGGATTCGCGGACGACGTCGAGCTCGCGAATGCCGCGTACGGCCAGGCCGAGACCGTCGTGACGCCGCTCCAGATGGCGCTCGTCGCGGCCACGGTCGCCAACGACGGCACCCTGATGCGGCCTAGGCTGGTCACGTCGCTCGTCGGCAAGAGCGGCCAGCCCCGCGTTCTCGGCCCGGAGCGGATGGCGCAGGTCATCGATGCCGCGGACGCCCGGGACATCACCCGCGCCATGGTGGAGGCGGTGGAGGGCGATCTCGGGCGCCAGTTCACCACCGGCGCCAAGGTGCCCGGCGTCACGACGGCCGGCAAGTCGGGCACGGCCGAGCTGGGCGGCACGGGCGAGCCGCACTCGTGGTTCATCGGGTTCGCACCCGCAGAGGCCCCGACGGTCGCTATCGCGGTCCTCGTCGAGAAGGCCGGTCGGGGCGGCGAGGTCGCGGCGCCGATCGCGGGCGACCTGATGACGCGGTACCTGCGGGCGACACAATGAGCGACGACGACCCGGTGGCGTCCCCACCGGGCGACCCGGGCGTGCCGCCGGACCGCCAACGCCGCCCGTGGGTCGAGCGCATCGGGCTGGCCGCCATCGCCGCGGTCCTCGCCACGATGTTCGGCGGCGTGGCGGCCGCGGCCTGGATCGGCGGAGAGCCATTCCTGACGGTCATGGGCGCGATCGGCTGTCTGATGACCGCCTGGGTCGGGGCGCTCACGCTTCTGCGCGGCTAGGGCAGCCCGAATGTTGACGTCCCGCTGACACGCCGTTCACCGTTCCGGGCGACCGTGCTCACGTGCGGGAGACCGGTAGGTGAGACGACGGTGATGGCTGGGGGCCGTGATCGTTGTCGCACACCCTCCCACATCGGTCAGCGCGGCGGGTGGCTCGTCCGCTCGAGGCCGATGCTCGTCCGTCGGCGCTGCGTCGCGGGTCCCGTTGGGGGACGGTAC
Organism: uncultured Chloroflexia bacterium; assembly: GCA_963704775.1. Taxonomy (GTDB): domain Bacteria; phylum Chloroflexota; class Limnocylindria; order Limnocylindrales; family CSP1-4; genus SPCO01. Next base: position 291,723 of record CAVPHR010000006.1, read on the forward strand.
CCGCGACCCGGCGGACCTGACCCGGTCCCCGACGTGCTCGGGGATGCCGCTCCGCTCCGGCCGGATGCCGTGGAGCCCGGACCGATCCACCCCTGACCGTCGCGCCGCGCGAGGCGACACGACTAAAGGGATCGGCCTCGGCCGACGTCCGACCGGGTGAGGGTCGAGGGGCCTCGGAACCTATCGCGCCGGTCCGACGTACTATCCTGCGACGACACACGAGTCCTCCTGGGCTCGTCGCACCCCACGAACCCGCCCGCCCGCGGCGTCCCCCGGCGTCGCCCACCCCGCGAGAGAGGCCGATGACCAAGATCCAGGAGACCGGCGACAAGGTCCTCGCCAACGTCGAGCGCGTCATCGTCGGTAAGCACCACGAAGTCCGTCTGGCCCTGGTCGCCCTGTTGTGCCGCGGCCACCTGCTGATCGAGGACGTGCCGGGCACCGGCAAGACCGTGCTCGCCAAGGCGATCGCCCGGAGCCTCGGCTCGTCGTTCCGGCGGATCCAGTTCACCCCCGACCTGCTGCCCTCCGACGTCTCGGGTCTCTCGATCTACAACCAGAAGACCCAGGAGTTCGAGTTCCGCCCGGGCCCGATCTTCAGCCAGATCGTGCTGGCGGACGAGATCAACCGCGCGACCCCGAAGACGCAGTCCGCGCTCCTCGAATGCATGGAGGAGCGACAGGCCACGATCGACGGCACGACCTACCCGATGCCGGACCCGTTCCTCGTCATCGCGACCCAGAACCCGATCGAGTACGAGGGCACGTTCGCGCTGCCCGAGGCGCAGCTGGACCGATTCATGCTGCGTCTCCGCCTCGGCTATCCCCAGCCGATCGAGGAGATCGTCATCCTCGACGAGCAGAAGCGGACCCATCCGCTCGAGGACCTTGAGGAGGTCCTGACCGTCGAGGAGCTGCGCGAGATGCAGGAGGCGGTCCGCGAGATCTACGTCGACTCGAGCGTCGCCGACTACATCGTTCGACTGGTGGGCACCACCCGCAGCCACCCCGACGTCTACCTCGGCGCCTCGCCGCGCGGTTCGATCGCACTGTACCGGGCCGGCCAGGCGCTGGCAGGCCTCCTCGGCCGGGACTACGTCATCCCAGACGACATCAAGGCGCTCGCAGAACCGGCCCTCGCCCATCGGCTGATCATCAAGACGAGTTCGTCCATCCATGACGTCCAGGCCGGCCAGGTCGTCCGGGAGCTGCTCGAGACCACCTCGATCGAGGGCATCCGACCGACCGGGCAGGGCGGTCCGACCGGACTGCGCAACCCGGCGGGCGCGTCAGCCGTCCCCGGCGCGTAGGACCCGGGCCGTCGGCCGGATGCAGCCCCGGGGCCGAACCGCATGATCCGCCGGCTCGAGCTGCTGTTCGTCACTGCCTTCCTCGTCGTCGCCGCCTTCTCGACCGGCTGGCCGTTCCTCTTCTACCTGCTCTACCTCGCGATCCTCGTCATCGGCGGCTCATACATCCTGGTGCGCCTGGGCCTGACCGACCTCGAGGCCGGCTACGCGGTGAGCCAGCTGCACGGCCACGTCGGCGACCGGATGCGGGTCACCTACACGCTCCGCAACGGCAGCCGGCTGCCCAAGCTCTGGCTGGAGGTCCATAACCCGACGACGTTGCCGGGCGCCCTGCCGGGCCGGGCGATCACGCTCGGGGGCCGAAGCGAGCGCTCGTGGCTCATCCGCGTCCCGCTCTCGCGGCGCGGCCACTTCCGGATCGAGCCGCTCCACATCCGGACCGGCGACCCGTTCGGCTTCTTCGAGGCGGCGGCAACGGTCGGCCAGGGCGTCTCGGTCATCGTCTATCCGCGGCTGGAGCCCATCCCGTCCTGGCGGCTGCCCTCGGCGATCCTGGAGGGCAGCCACGCATCACCCGAGCGGACGCTCCAGACGACACCGCTCGCGACGTCGGTGCGGCCCTACGCCCCGGGCGACGCGATGAACCGGATCCACTGGAAGACCACCGCGCGCCACGGCGAGCTCCAGGTCAAGGAGTTCGACCTCGAACAGACCGCCGACGCCTGGATCATCCTCGACCTGCAGCGGGGCATCGGCGGCGGCCGGGGCGACGAGTCGACGACCGAAGCGGCCATCCGGGTCGCGGCGGCGGTCTCGGACAAGGCCATCGCCGAGAACCGCGCGGTCGGCTTCACGGTCAATGCAGGCCGGACGGCCTTCCTGCCCGCGGACCGCGGCGGCCGCCAGCACCAGAAGATCATGCAGCTCCTGGCGGCGGTCGAGGCCGACGGGCACGCGCCGCTCGTGGAGACCCTGATCTCCACCGTCGGCCGCCTCCGTCGGGGCATGACGGCCGTCGTGATCACGCCGTCGCTGGATCCGTCGTGGGTGCGGCCGCTCGCGAGCCTGCGGACCCGGGGCGTCGCCTGCGTGGTCGTCACCTTCGATGTCGGCGAGTACGACGCGGTCGCACGCGCCGCCGCGGCCGCGGCCTCGGGCCAGCAGGTCGTCGTGGACCCGGCCGAGGCGGAAGCGGCGGCCAAGCGTGCCCGGGCCCTGCGCCACGCCCTCGCGGAGTACGAGCTGCCCTTCTACGTGGTCACCCCAGGTCGCCCGCTCGGCGAGGTCCTGATCCGATGACCCGGACCGTCGGCCGACGCCGCATCCCCCTCGCCCCCGCCGAAGGCTGGCTGACCGTGGCGCTCGTCGCGCTGATGTGCGCGACGATGGCGTCGTCGATCGACGACGCGGCCCCGATCCTCGCCCGCGAGGACTTCACCGACTTCCTCATCCCGATGGCCATCCTCGGCATGTTCGCCGGCCTGATCGGAGCCAAGGTCGGGTGGGGCCGCTGGCGCACGTACCTCATCGGGGCGGTCTTCGCCGCCCTCATCGTCCCGCTCGTCGTCGGCGGCATCCTGGCCCAGGAAGGCAGCACGCTGCCCGCCTTCGAGGCGACGGCGACGTCCCTCGTCCAGGCCTTCAACGATCTCGTGATCCTCGACAAGTCGCTCACCAACGAGTACGGCCACTTCCTGCTCGTGCTCGGCCTGTTCGTGTGGGGCACCTCGATGTTCGCGGCCTACGCCGCGTTCGGCCATCGCCGGCCACTCAACGCGATCGTGATCGTGGGCCTGGTCCTGCTAGTCAACATGTCGCTCACGACGCGCGACCAGCTGGTCCTGCTGGTGCTGTTCAGCATCACCTCGCTGTTCCTGCTCATCCGGTACCACGTGCTCGAGGAGCAGGCGGAGTGGCTGCGCCGCCGGATCGGCGACCCGGCGTCGATCTCGGGCGTGTACCTGCGCGGTGGGACGCTCTTCATCACGGTGGCCATCGGCGGATCACTGCTGCTCACGAACGTCGCGTCGTCGGACCCGTTGCGCGGGGCGTGGGGCGGAGTCAGCGCCAGCTTGATCGAGCTGTCGCGCTCGTTCCAGAAGTTCCTGCCGACGGGCGGGAACAGCGTGTCGTTCGGCGCCGACTTCGACCCATCCGGCACGCGCATCTCCGGCCGCTGGAACCCGGACGACTCGCTCGAGGTCACGATCCAGCTCCCGCCCGACGAGACGCGCGACTTCTACTGGCGCGTCGTCACCTTCGACCAGTTCGCGCTCAACGGCTGGAAGCCGAGTGAGGGCTCCGAGGTGACACGTGAAGCCGGCGAGGAGCTGCTCAGGGACACAGCCGAAGCCCCGAATCCGGAGTTGAGCGAGCCGGTGACGTTCAAGGTCACGCCGGCCCGCTACACGGGACGGCCGATCCTCTCGCCGCTGACCCCGAGCCTGGTCGACCAGGGGGCGACCGTCCGGCTCATCGGGGATGGTCCGTACATCAACAGCATCGAACGAGATGGCAACGGCCCGTACACGGTGACCGCGCTCGTGCCGATCGCGGGCAACGAGCCGGGCGAGCTCAACCAGGAGAACCTGCGGGCCGCCGGCACGGCCTATCCGGTCGAGATCACCGACCTGTACCTCGAGGTCCCCGAAGGGGCGATCCCGGACGGTGGGTCGGCCGAGGCCCTGTATGACCAGCTCGTCACCGAGGCGCCCTCGCTGAACCCGTTCGACTTCGCGAACTACCTCCAGACGCGGTTCCGCGATTCAGGCCCGACCCGCCTCTTCACCTATGACACGGACGTCCTCGATCTCATCGCGGGCCCCTGCAAGGACATCTCGTCGGTGGAGTGCTTCGCTCACTACCGCCAGGGCTACTGCCAGTTCTACGCATCGACCATGGCGATCTTCCTGCGCGAGCAGGGCATCCCATCGCGGATCGTCGAGGGATTCCTGCCCGGCGAGCGGTCGGCGACCGGCGAGGAGCCGATCGGCAACGGTCAGAGCCACCAGTGGGTCGAGGTCTACTTCCCGGGCTACGGCTGGGTGCCGTTCGATCCGACCGGCGGCGAGGTCGCCAGACTGCCCGTCCTGCCTTCGGGTCCGCCGGTCACGGGCACCGCGAAGCCGCTGCCGAGCATCGCCCTGCCGTCGCGGTTCGGCGACAACGAGTTCCGCGATCCGGACGAGGTCACGGGCGGTGCCACCTCGACGTCGAACAACCTTGCGGCGCCGCTGATCGGCATGACGATCCTGCTGCTGGTGATCGTCGGCGCGCTGGCGTTCATCGCGTGGCAGCGCGGGCCGCGGTCCGGGACGACCGCCGACCACGCGTACCGGACGGTCACCCGGCTCTCGTCCCGGTTCGGGTTCGGGCCACGCCCCACCCAGACCGTCTTCGAATTCTCTGGGAGCCTCGGGGAGGTGCTGCCTATAGTCCGGCCCGAGCTCGAGCTGGTCGCGCAGGCGAAGGTCGAGACCGCCTATGGCCGGGGCATCCTCGGCGCCGACCGCCTGCAGGCTCTCAAGGCCGCGGAGCGGCGGCTGAAGGTGAACCTCCTCCGCCTCGCGTTCCGCCGGCGGGAGCGCCGCCGCCGCTGACGGGCGTCAGAGGGCGCCGGTCGCCTCCCGTGCCGAGCGCTCGGCCAAGGCAGCGGCATCGAACACCGGTGCGAGGTGGCCCGTCAGGTTGTGGGCGCGCAGGACCGGCCGTCCCGCGCGCAGCTCGACGACAGTGATCCCGCACAGGTCGAACGACCACATCCAGAACCGCTCGAGCGGCAGGTCGAACAGCGTCAGCATCGTGACCTTGAAGACGCCGTCGTGGCCGACGACGATGCTCCACGGTCCGTCGTGCCGCGTCTGGCCATAGCCCGCGACCGGCTCGCGCGGCTGGCGGACCTCGCCCCCGACGAGCCCCGCGAGGGTCGCGGCCAGGCCGTCGCGGACGCGCTCGGCGACCTCTGCGAGGGACTCGCCGCCGGGCGCCCAGACCTCGGTCGGTCGGAGGCGCCAGCCGGCCAGGATGTCGGCGTACCGAGTGGTGATCTCCCCCCGATGAAGGCCCTCCCATTCACCCTGGCCGATCTCGGAGAAGCCGTCATCCGGCCGAACGGGCGGGTGGGCCGGATGGGCGTCCCCGATCGCGGCGGCGGTCTCGGCCGCCCGGCCGAGCGGGGAGTGGACGATCTCGTGCGGCGGATCGGTCGGGATCGGGACGGCGGGCGGGCGGGCGGTGTCGGCGAGCCGCTCGGCGACCAGACCGGCCTGGCGTCGGCCGGTGGCCGACAGGGGCGTCTCGGCCCGGCCCTGGAACCGGTCCTGGACGATGTACTCGCTCTCGCCGTGGCGGACGAGGACCAGCGTCGCGTCCAGACCAGCCGGGATCGGCGAGCCGCTCAGCGCTCGCTCCCGAGCCGGATCGTCCAGATGTCCTTGACGTTCTCGTGGGCCCGGATCGCATCGGCCACGCCGTCGGGCACATCGTCGTCGAGGGCGAGGATCATCAGGGCGTCCTCGCGGGGACGCGAGCGGGCGAGGTGCATCGCGCTGATGTTCACGTCGGCCTCGCCGAGCATGATGCCGATCCGCCCGACCGTGCCGGGACGGTCCATGTGCCGGGTGATGAGCATGACCTCGGCAGGGGCCATGTCGAGGCGGTAGTCGTCGAGGCGGGTGATCCGGGGCTCGCCGCCCGCGACCGTCCCGGCCACGGTCGTCGTCACGCCGCGTCGTTCCGTGGACAGGGTCAGCTGCGAGGCGAACGCCCCGGCGTCCGGGGTCTTGCGCTCGACCAGGGTGATCCCGCGGGCCTTGGCCAGGGCCCCGGCGTTGACGAGGTTCACCCGTTCCATCGTGGTCGTCTCGAGCAGGCCGCGCAGGACGGCGGCCGTGAGCGGCGTGCCGTCGAAGGCGGCGAGGTCGCCGGCGATCTCGAGGGTCAGCGTCTTGAGCCCGCCCCGCGTGAACTCGGCGAAGAACCGGCCGAGGACCTCGGCGAGCGGCAGGTAGGGCGCGATCGCCCGTGCCGTCTCGGGCGTCAGGAGCGGCGCGTTCACCGCGTACCGCGCGCTGCGGCCCTCAAGGACGTCGAGGACCTGCGCGGCGACCTCCTCGGCCACCAGGATCTGGGCCTCGGCGGTCGATGCCCCGAGGTGCGGGGTGAGCAGGGTGTTCGGGGCGTCGAGCAGCGGCGAGTCGGTCGGCGGCTCGTGCTCGAAGACGTCGATGCCGGCACCACCGAGCTGCCCCGAGCGGAGCGCGTCGGCGACGGCCGCCTCGTCAAGGACGCCGCCACGAGCGACGTTGAGGACGATCGAGCCGGGCTTGAGCTTGGCGATCGCGGTCTTGCCGATCAGCCCGCGCGTGGTGCGGGTCAGCGGGACGTGGACCGTCACGACGTCGGAGCGCCGGAGCAGCTCGTCCATCTCGACCAGCTCGACGCCGTGGTTGGCCGCCTGCTCCGGGGTGACGAACGGGTCGACGCCCAGGACCGTCATCTCCATGGCCCGGGCGCGGACCGCGATGGCCTGCCCGATCTTGCCGATGCCGACGATGCCGAGCGTCCGGCCGCGCAGCTCTCGACCCGTGAAGGCCGAGCGCTCCCACTCGCCCCGACGGACCGAGGCGTCGGCTGGCGCCGTCTTGCGCGCCAGGCCGTAGAGGAGCGCAAAGGTGTGTTCCGCGGCCGCGATCGTGTTGCCGGTGGGCGCGTTGACGACCGTGATGCCCGCCCGCGTCGCCGCGTCGAGGTCGACGTTGTCCACGCCGACGCCGGCCCGGCCGATGACGACGAGGCGGGTGCCGGCGGCGATGAGCCCCGCGTCGACCTGGACCTGGCTGCGCACGATCAGGGCGTCGTACTCGGGCAGGATCGCGCACAGCTCGTCGCGCGAGAGACCGATGCGGACGTCGACCTCGTGGTCGGCGCGCAGGAGCTCGAGGCCCTCGGCGGCCACCGATTCGGCGACGAGGACCTTCACGCGCCGGCTCCCGCGGTCGTCGGTGTGGCGAGCCCGTAGGCCTCGACGGCCGCGGCCTGTGCGGCGGCCGTCGACACGCCCGGTCGGACCGGCCGGCCGGTCGCGAGTGAGGCGAACTCGAGCGTGCTCAGTGCGCCGAGGATCTCCTCGACCGTGACGGACCCGAGGTGCCCGAGGCGGAAGATCTTGCCGGTCAGCTTGCCCTGGCCGCCGGCGAGGACGACGCCGCGCCGCTTCACCTCGCCGTTGAAGGCCTTCCAGTCGAGGTCGTCGGGGATGAGCGCCGCGGTGACGGTCTTCGAGGCGACGCCCGCGTCGGCGAGCAGCTCGAAGCCCAGGGCGGCCAGGCCGGCCCGTGCCGCGGCCGCGCACGCCTCGTGGCGGGCGAAGATCGCGGAGGCGCCCTCCTCGGCCATCAGCCGCAGGCCTTCGTCGACCTGGTAGACGACCGCGATGGCCGGGGTGAATGGAGTCTGACCGGCCGCGTGGCTCTCGCGGTGCGCCCGGAGGTCGAGGTAGAAGCGCGGCATCGTCGCGCCCTCCATCGCCGTCCACGCACGCGGCGAGGCCGCGACCATGGCCAGGCCCGGCGCCGACATCCAGGCCTTCTGCGAGCCGGTGACCACGACGTCCACGCCCCATGCGTCCATCTCGAACGGGACGGCACCGAGTCCCGAGACGCTGTCGACGAGGATGAGCGCGTCGGGCGCCTCCGCGCGGACGGCGGCGGCGAGCTCGCGGATCGGGTTCATCACCCCGGTCGAGGTCTCGTTGTGGGTCAGCAGCACCGCCTTCACGCCGGGCACGGCCCGGAGCTGCTCGCGAACCTCGTCGGCCGCTGCGGCGTAGCCCCACTCCGCATCGAGCTTCGTGACGTCCGCGCCGTAGATCTTCGCGATCTTCGCGAACCGGTCGCCGAACGAGCCGATCGACACGCCGAGCACCTTGTCACCCGGCGAGAGCGTGTTGACGACGGCGGCCTCGAGGCCGCCGGATCCGGCGGTCGTGAGCATCGCCACGTCCGCGCTCGTCCCGAAGAACGGCTTCATCCCGGTCAGGATCCGCTCGAGCATCGCGGCGAACTCGGGGCCGCGGTGGTTGATCATCTGGCGGCCGCCGGCGACGCGAACCGACGGCGGCAGGGCCGTGGGACCCGGGATGCGGAGATTCGGTTCGAAGCGGTCCACGGTGACCTCCGGCTGGCACGGACTGGATGGACGGTCGGTCGAACGGGCGGGACACGATGGTCGCACGGGTTGACCCGGTCACGCCAACCTGTCATATATGTCGGCATATGCCCACACATCGGACGACGATCCTCGCCGACGCGGACCTGCTCGAGCGCGTCGGGCGGTACGCTTCGCGTCTCCGGACGACCCGCACGGCGGTCATCACGGCCGCCATCGAGGCGTTCCTCGAGGCGAACGAAGAGGCACCCGACCTGCCCTTCCTTGCGGTCGGGCGGAGCCAGCACGGTCGCCTGTCGCTCGACGGCCGCTCGATCGCGCGACGCGACGCCGTTCGACGCCGGCCCGTCTCGGGCTGACCGACCCGCGTGGCGATCCTGCTTGACGGGAGTGCCGTGCTGGCGGCCGCCGACCAGGCCGACCTCAACCACGACGCCGCGATCGCCTGGTTCCGCCGCGCCGACGAGCCCCTACTGCTTGGCGACCTCACGCTGGCCGAGCTCGACGTGCTGCTCCAGCGGGAGCTGGGCCTCGACGCCACGCTGGCCCTGATCCGATCGGTGACCGGCGGCGGGATCCGGCTCATCGCCCCGACCGACGCGGACCTGAGCCGCGCGGCTGAGCACCTCGAGGCCGCCGCCGAGCACCGGCCGCGGCTGGCGGACGCCCTTCTGGTCGCGACCGCGGAGCGCCTTGGCGTCCGTCGGATCGCGACGTTCGACCGTCGTCCGATCGCGGTCTTCCAGCCTCGCCACGTTCGGACGTTCGACCTGGAGCCGTGACCGGAGGGTAACGACACGGGGGGTCACGGCGTCTCACCTGCAACGCCTCCTTCGTCGTTTGACCGTAGGATGGCAAACCCCGGAGGACCGCCCACGCATGTTCAGTCGACCCCGCCGCCGCACGCAGCTCATCTCCGGAGCGGCGATGGTCGTGCTCCTCGGCCTCGCCGTCGGCTCGGGTGCGGTAGCCGTCAACGCCTTCGGGGTCGGTGACCGGTTCGACCACCTGCTCGCGCGCGTCGACCGGTACCTGGCCGGGCCCCCGCCCGACCGCCCCGCCCCCAGCACGGTCCTGGTGACCGATCCGGAGGACGAGGAAGAGGAGTCCGAGGCGCCCGAGCCGACCGCGAGCCCGATCACGCAGGCGACGCCGAGCGGCTCGACCGATCCCGCCGCGAGTGTCCCGCCGACGCCCGAACCGACGCCCACCCCGACCCCTGCGCCTCAGCGCAAGCGCGTCGACGTCGACATCGTCAAGAAGCCGAAGGCCGTCTTCGCGTCCGAGCTCAGGGACACCTGGTGCTCGCCGGCCGGCGTCCAGATGACGCTCGCGGTGCTCGGGCTCGCGGACACGTCGGACGGGTTCCAGAAGGAGCTCCAGCGCAACGTTCGCAAGTGGGAGAGCTTCGCGGACAGCCACAACGGCGACTGGGGACCGGCCGCCATGGCCCTCGCCCTCGACGCACTACGGCGCCCCCGGCTACGAGGTGCGCGCCTACAAGACCCGGAGCGGCGCGCTGCGCGACGCGGCGAAGGCGATCCTCAAGACGAACTCGCCGGTCATCCTGCTCGCCTGGCGCGGCGCCCACACCTGGGTCATGACCGGGTTCCGCGCGGACGCCGACCCGCTGGTCTTCAAGGACGCCCGGGTGTCCGGCGCATACATCCTCGACCCGTGGTATCCGCGCGTCTCGAGCATCTGGGGCCGGTCCGACCCGCCCGGCACGTTCCAGGACGCGGCCGAGATGGAGCGCAACTACCTCAAGTGGCACCGGCCCGAGGGCCGCTACAAGGACCGCGACGACCTCTACATCTCGGTCGTCCCGACCCTCAGCGCGCCGTAGCCTCGGGCTGCCCGATCCGCCGGACGCGACCGACGAGGAACATCGCGAGCAGCGCGTCCTTGGCCGCCATGCCCGGCCGCATAGCTCAGCGGGATCGCGAGGATCCCGAGCGGGCCCACGAGGGCCTGCGAGACGACGATGACGACGCCCAGGCCGGCGAACGACGAGATGACCTGCCGGATCGTGTCGTGCGTGGCGTAGAGCCCCCGCGAGAGCGGGTAGGCGAGGGCGTCGAAGGGGATCGAGATCGCGAATGCGGCCACGACGCTCGCCGTCAGCGCGACGTCGTCGGGGCCGAACTTCCCGCCTCCGAGCAGCACGTCCACCAGGATCCCCGACAGGAGGAAGAGGCCGATCCCCGAGGCGACGGTCAGCAGGCCGATCGTCAGCAGGTTCCGGCGGAGCACGGCGCGATAGGTCGCCGATGTCGCCATCGGCGAACGCGGCCGACAGGGTGGGGAAGACGGCCAGCGAGAAGGCCACCCCGATCAGGCTGACGGGGAGGACCTGGTAGTCGCTCGCGAAGTTCAGCGCGGTGACACTGCCCGCCCCGAGCGACGCGGCCATGATCGTGAAGTAGGTCACCGTGATCGGCTCGATCGGGTGGCTGATCATGCGCGGGATCATCAGTCGGATGAACTCGCGGAAGGCGGATGTGCGGAAGGCGCTGGCCGCCCGGATCCGGAACGACGTCTGGCGGATGCCGAGGGCCCGGATCCCGAGATGCGCCACGGCCCCCGCCACGGCGCCCCAGGCGGTGGCGTAGATCCCGAAGCGGCCCGCGAAGAGCACCGTGCCGAGGACGATGCCGGCGGTGTAGAGGACCGGCGCGAGCGCATAGAACGCGAATCGCCGGTTCGCCACGAGGACCTCGCCCAGAGCGAACGACGCGGCGAACAGGACCTGGGCGATGCAGTTGATCCGCAACAGGTCGATGTACAGCGCCCGGGTCGTCGGGTCGAAGCCCTCGAAGGCGTCGGCCAGCCACGGCGCCGCGATCGCCAGGAGCGTCGAGGCGACGGCCATGATCACGATCGCGCCGGTCAGGATCGTCTGGCCGAAGGTGTTGGCGGCCCCCTCGTCGGTCCGGCGCAGACTGGTGAAGATCGGGACGAACGGGGCGGTCAGGCCGGCCGCGACCAGCACGTCGAGCGCGATCTCCGGGATCCGGAACGCGGCGTTGTAGGCGTCGAGCTCGGCGCCGGCGCCGTAGGTGTTCGCGAAGACGCGATTGCGGATGAGGCCCATCCCGAAGTAGGCGAGGCTGAGGACGGACAGGACGACCGCGCCGCGCGGAAAGACGACGTCGACGAGCCCGCGGACCCAGCCGATCGGCCTGGACAGGGCGGTCATCCGCTCCACGCTCGGCGCATGCCATGAGCATGGCCGATTTCGCGCGATGTCACGACACGACGGCGCGGCCGGACTGGTACCGTGCCGGTGCTGATCGATCCATCGGGAGGGCACTTGGCATGGCTCGACGACACCTCTTGGCGTTCCTCATCCCGGTCACGCTGCTCCTGGTCACCGCGTGCGGCCAGTCCGGGGCCTCATCCGCCGCGAGCGGGGGCGCGCCGTCATCGGCGCCGGCGGCGGTCAGCGCGGAACCGGCCGCGTCGCCCTCGTCAGATGGCGGTCCGTCCGCCGAGCCTGGCGCATCGCCGACGGCAGCGGCCAGCGCGGCTGGCGCAGCGACCGGCGCGTGCGCGCTGGCCTCGGCCGAGGAGGTGGCCGGGGTGATGGGCTTCGCCGTCTCGGCGGTGGCGAGCGACCCCGCCACGTGCATCTACGAGACTCCAGACAGCCACGCGATCGCCGCCCTGGTCCAGGTGGCGACCAACGACGCTGCCGCGAGGTTCGGAGCCTTGAAGGGCAATCCGGAAGCCACGGTCGTCACCGGGCTTGGGGACGAGGCGGTGTGGCTCCCGGCCCCCGCGGCGGTCGAACTGCACGTCCTCAAGGGCGCCACGTTGTTGTCGCTCGCGGCGGGAACGCTCAGCGGCGTGCCGATCGACGGCCTGCCGGACGACATCTCGCCCGACCAGCTCCTCGACCTGGCCAAGAAGCTCGGCACGATCGCGGTCGCGCGGCTGTAGTCAGTCGGCCGGGAGCTCAGGGTCATGCGACGTGGACTGGCGCCCTCGGATCTGGGCGACTTGTTCGACCAGCCGCGCGCGGCCGTGATCTCCATGACCCTGCCGAGCGGCAGTGTCTTCAGCCGGCCCATCTGGCATCGGTTCGTCGCCGGCCGGTTCATCTTCCAGTGCCCCGCAGGCGATCGCAAGATCGCGATCCTGGAAGCCGATCCGCGGGCGACCGTGGTGCTCGCAGAGGACGCCCACCCATACCGGGCGATCGAGGTACGCGGTCGTGTTCGCATGACTCGCGAGGGCTATCACGACATCGGGCTCGGGATCATCCGCCCGTACGTCGAGGCCTACGACCCCACGACGGACCCCTCGGCCTACCTGAGCGTCGAACCCGGGGTGGTCGCCGAGCTCGACCCCGAGGTCATGACGTGCTGGGACTACGCGGACGACGCGATGATGCCGCCGACCTGAGCGCCCGACCGATCAGCCGGCGTCCTTCTTCTGCGTGTCGGCGATCTTCTTCTTGGCCTCCATCGCGGCCTTGACTCCGTCACCCATCGACGCCGACGGCATGTCCGGTCGTGACTTCTTCTGCGGTCGCTCCGCGCGCGCTTGCGCGCGAGCCTCCATCCGTGCGGCGATGGTCGCCTCGTAGCCCTGGTCGTTCGGGATGTAGTACCGACGGACCGACCAACTCGTCGGGAAGGTATTGCTGCCCCACGTCGTCGCCCTCGAAGTCGTGGGGGAACCGGTAGCCGACGCCGATGCCGTGGGCCTTCATCCGGCGATCGCCGGCGGTGCGCAGGTGCATCGGGACGTTGAGCGAACCGAGCTTCGCGCACGTCCGCCATCGCCGCGCCGTACGCCCGACCGATGGAATCCGACTTCGGGGCCGTCGCGATGTAGGTCGTCGCCTGGGCGAGCGCGTACTGCGCCTCGGGCAGCCCGATCCAGTCGAGCGCGCCGGCCGCCGCCACCGCGATCTGGAGCGCACGGGGATCGGCGTTCCCGACGTCCTCGGATGCGCTGATGATCAGCCGCCGGGCGATGAACCGCGGGTCCTCGCCGGCCGCCACCATCGCGGCAAGCCAGTAGAGCGCCGCGTCCGGATCGTTGCCGCGCAGGCTCTTGATGAACGCGGAGACCGTGTCGTAGTGCCCGTCCCCGGCCCGGTCGTACGCGAGGACACGCTGCTGGGCGGCCGTCTCGATGTCCTCGAGGCGCGGGGTGACATGTCCGGCCTTGTCCCGGACGCCCTCGTCGGCGGCCAACGCTGTCGCGCCTTCGAGGACATTGAGTGCCGCGCGCGCGTCGCCGCCGGCAAGCGACACGAGGTGCTCGAAGGCGTCGTCGGCGAGCGCGACGCCGCCGTCCGGCCCGAGCGCTCCGGCCATGCCGCGGTCCTCGTCGGCGAGCGCGCGGCGGACGACGGTCCCGACCTCGTCGTCGGTCAGTGCCTCGAGGCGCCAGACGCGCATCCGTGACAGGAGTGCGGCGTTCACCTCGAAGTACGGGTTCTCGGTCGTCGCGCCGATGAGCGTGATGGTGCCGTCCTCGACGTGCGGCAGGAGCGCGTCCTGCTGGGCCTTGTTGAAGCGATGGATCTCGTCGAGGAAGAGGACCGTGCGGATGCCGTTCAGGGCCAGCCGGTCCTGCGCCTCGGCGATCGTGGCCCGGACCTCGACCACGCCGGACATGACCGCCGACAGGGAGATGAAGTGGGCGCCGATCGCGTCGGCGAGCAGCCGGGCGAGGCTCGTCTTGCCCGTGCCAGGCGGGCCCCACAGCAGGATCGACGAGAGGTGGCCGCGGGCGACGCTGCGCCGGAGCGGGCCGCGTTCGCCGACGAGGTGGGTCTGCCCGACGAACTCCTCGAGGCTGCGCGGGCGCATGCGCGCGGCGAGGGGCTGCCGCTCAGGCGGGGGATGGAAGAGCGCCTCGGGCTTGGCGCCGGTCGGGCGGCGGGCGGCGGGCATGCCCCGATGGTAGCGCGGCGGGCGGTCCGGCCCGCGGGTCAGATGGCCGCGTTGCCCGTCAGGTGCGTGAGGACCCAGAGCACGAGCATCGCGATGATCAGCGACCCGCCGATGAGCGTGATTCGCCGGACGTCGCGACCGACGTACGCATACTCCTCGGCTGCCCGGACGGCGAGGCCGGATGTCGATCGCGGGCCCGGGGCGAGGTCGGGGGCGACGGGGCTGCTGCGGCGACGGTCGGTGCGCTTGCGGGCATCCTCGGCGGCGCGCTCGTCGGCCACGATCTTCGCCTCGAGCTCGGCCGCGCGGGCCTCCTCCTCGGGCGTGAGGCTCGATGACCGCGAGCTGACCGGGGCGATCGGCGCCGGCGCCGACGGCCGGGCGGCGGCGCGCTGGATCGGCCGGCGCTGACCGGGTCGGGTGCTGCCTCGAGCGCGTTTGGCCATGGTGCGGGACGGTCCTCCAGCGATGTCGGATGGGCGGGAAGCCTGACGGCGCAGGGATCCGGGTCCCGCCGAGCGGAGAGGATAGCATCACGACGGTCGTCGGCCGGTCCCGGCCCCGATGCCCCTGCTAGACTCGGGACCCCATCGGGAGGACCAGGCGATCGACCTCAACGCGCTCGTGACGCCCGCCATCGGTGCCATCGTCGTCGGGCTCGTGGTCGCCCTGTTCTTCGTCGTCCTCGTGCTCATCGTGCTCGCCCGACGCTCGCGACGGCTCGAGGCGCGGCTCGTCGGCCTGACGCGCGACTCGGACGGGCAGAGCCTCGAGGCGGTCCTGGAGGCGCACCTCGACAAGGTCGTCGAGGTGGCCCGCAAGGTCGACGACATCGGCGGCCGGACCAAGGTCCTCGAGTCGCGCCAGCCTCGGGCCTTCCAACGGACCGGACTCGTCCGCTACAACCCGTTCGACGAGACGGGCGGCAACCAGAGCTTCGCGCTCGCCCTCCTCGACGCCGACGGCGACGGCTGGGTCCTGTCCAGCCTCCACGCCCGCTCGGGTACGCGCGTGTACGCCAAGGCCATCGTCGCGGGCCGATCGGACACCGGCCTGTCCGAGGAGGAGTCCGCGGCGATCAAGCAGGCGATGGTCTGACAGGCTAGGTGACACGGCCGTCCGCGATGGTCCGCGCATGGCCCCCACGACGACCGACGCCTCCGACCTCGACGCCTTCCCCGCTCGCGACGAACCCGCCGACGAGTCGTCGGTGACCCGTCCGCGACTCCGCACCCGGCGGGAGCCGGCTTCGCTCGACCAGCTTCCGGCTTGGCACGACCTCGTCCCGGTCGTGGACCCCGACCTCGCGGCCGAGCCCGGGTCAGGCCTTGCGGCCCTGCTCGATGGCCTGAACCCGGACCAGCTCCGCGCGGTGACGCACGACGACGGCCCGCTGCTGGTCGTCGCCGGCGCCGGGACCGGCAAGACCGAGGTCATCACGCGCCGGATCGCCTGGCTCGTGGCTACGCGCCGGGCCCGGCCGTCGGAGATCCTGGCGCTGACCTTCACGGACAAGGCCGCCGAGGAGATGGCGGTCCGCGTCGACCAGCTTGTCCCGTACGGCTACACCGACACGGCGATCGCGACGTTCCACGCCTTCGGCGACGGCCTGATCCGCCAGTACGCCCTCGAGCTCGGGCTGCCGACCGACCTTCGCGTCCTGACCCGCCCGGAGGTCGTCATCTTCCTGCGCGAGCACCTCTTCGCGTTCGATCTCGACGTCTACCGGCCGCTCGGCGACCCGACCCGTTTCCTGGGGGCGCTCGCGACCCTGTTCAGCCGCTGCAAGGACGAGGACATCAGCCCGGCCACGTACCGCGCGTTCGCCGATCGGGTCGCGGCGGAGGCGGCGAGCCTCGCGGAGGCGGCGACGGGAGGCACGGCATCCGAGGTGGACAGCGGCGCGACGGACGCGGCGCTCGAGGAGGGCCGGCGGCAGGATGAGCTCGCGCGGGCCTACGCCACCTATCAGGACCTGCTCGCGGCGAACGGCTGTATCGACTTCGGCGACCAGGTGGCTCTGGCCCTGCGGCTCGTGCGCGAGTCAGCTGCAGCCCGGGCCGAGATCGCCGGGCGGTTCCGGTACGTGCTCGTCGACGAGTTCCAGGACACGAACCGCGCCCAGGCCGAGCTCGTCGGGCTCCTCGTCGAAGCACACCGGAACATCACGGTCGTCGGGGACGACGACCAGGCGATCTACGCGTTCCGGGGCGCCGCGATCGACAACATCCTCGGGTTCCGCGACCGGTATCGCTCGGCCCGGACCGTGGTCCTGCGCCGGAACTACCGCTCGAAGGCGCCGATCCTCGACGCTGCCTACCGCCTCGTCCGGTTCAACGACCCCGAGCGGCTCGAGGTCCGGGCCGGCGTCAGCAAGCGACTCCGCGCCGAGCGAGCCGACGCGCACGCCGCGCCGGTCCGCGTGGAGGCCTTCGCGACGGCATCGGACGAGGCCGACTGGATCGTCGCAGAGATCGGACGTCGCATCGCCGCGGGCCGGCCGCCGCGGGACCACGCGATCCTCGTTCGCGCGAACGGCCACGCCGACCCGTTCCTGCGCTCGCTCAACCTCGCCGGCATCCCGTGGCGCTTCTCGGGCACCTCGGGCCTGTACGCCCGGCCCGAGGTCCGCCTGTTGCTGGCGTTCCTGCGCGCGGTGGCGGACCCCGACTCGAGCGTCGACCTGTACGCCCTCGCGACCTCGGAGGTGTACGGGCTCGGTGGCGACGACCTGACGGCGATCGTCAACATGGCCCGCCGACGGAATCGCTCCGTCCGCGAGATCCTCGAGGAGCTGGACCGCCAGCCGGGCATCCTGCGGGTCGGCCCGGAGACGCGCGCAACGGTCGCCAAGCTGCTCGCGGACCTGCGTCGGTACGGCGAGATCGCGCACGAGCGGCCGGCCGGGGAGCTGCTGTACGGGTTCCTCCGGTCGAGCGGCCTGCTGGCGCGCCTGGCGGCCACCGACACCGTCGCCGCCGAGGAGGCGCTTGCCAACATCGCCCGGTTCTTCGAGATCGTGCGCGGACAGTCGGCCTTGCTCGTCGACGACCGAGCGGTCTTCGTCGCGCCCCACCTCCAGACGCTCATCGACGCGGGTGACGACCCGGCCACGGCCGAGCTCGATCCGGACTCCGATGCGGTGGCCGTCCTGACGATCCACAAGGCCAAGGGGCTCGAGTTCCCGGTGGTCTTCCTGCCCGGCCTCGTCGCGGGACGTTTTCCATCGAGCGGGCGAGGGGAGGCCCTGGCCCTGCCGGCCGGTCTCGGCCGGGGGTTGCCGCCGACCCCGGAGCTGGCGCTCGCTGAGGAGCGCCGCCTGTGCTACGTGGCGATGACCCGCGCACGCGACGAGCTGGTCCTCTCGCACGCGGCCGACTACGGCGGCGCCCGGGCCCGGCGCGTCTCGCCGTTCGTGCTCGAGGCCCTGGACCTGCCCTCGACGGCGGGCGTGCCCGGCGCCGGCGCGGCCGCCCCGACGCCCGAGGAGCGCCTGGCGGCGTTCGAGGCGGCCGCGGCCCGTCCCGAGGTCGTGCGCGGCCCGAGTGACGAGCCGCTCTCGCTCAGCTTCTACCAGGTCGACGACTACCTCACCTGCCCGCTCAAGTTCAAGTACGCCCACGTCCTGCGGGTGCCACTCGCTCCGCATCACGCGATCGTGTACGGCGCGGCCCTCCACAAGGCCGTCCAGATGTTCCACCACCGGCACGGGCGCGGCCATGTCATGTCCGAGACCGAGCTGGACGAGGTGTTCGAATCGGCCTGGTCGAACGAGGGCTTCATGAGCCGCGAGCACGAGGAGGCGCGCCTGGAGGCGGGCCGACTCGCCCTGCGCCGCTTCCGCGAGGCCCAGCTCCAGTCGGATTTGGTCATCCCGACCTACGTGGAGCGCGAGTTCAGCTTCACGCTCGACGGCGACCGGGTGAGGGGACGCTGGGATCGCGTCGATGTCGAGCCGATCGCCGGGGACGCGACCGCGCCCGCGGTCGGCACGCTCGAGGGCATCGAGCCGTCGGCGGACGTCGTCTCGCCGACGCTCGGCATGATGGGCCGCGAGCGGGTGACGATCACCGACTACAAGTCGTCCGACGTCCGCGACCCGGCGAAGGCCCGCCAGCGGGCCCGGGACTCGTTGCAGCTCCAGATCTACGCGATGGGCTACGAGGCGATGACGGGCCGGCTGCCCGACGCGCTCCAATTGCACTTCCTCGGGTCCGGCCTGATCGGTCGGGTCGAGGTGGACCCCAAGCGCCTGGCCAAGGCCAGGGAGCGGATCGCCACGGCCGCGGTAGGCATGCGTGCGCGCGACTACACGCCGAAGCCGGACTACCTCGCGTGCACCTATTGCGCGTTCCGCGACATCTGCCCGGCGAGCGTCGCCCGCTGACGCCCAGATCCGCTCGTGGCGGCGCACCGATAGGGAATGTGCCCGACTCGACGCCGCGCCCCCGCTGGTGCATCGTCGCCGACCCGGCGGCGTGGAGCGCCGTGCACCGCCGGATATCGCGGATGGGAGCGACGATCGACCATGGACTTGCTGAGCCGCGTGTTCCGCCCCTGGGCGACCGCGCAGGCCGAGGGCCTAGACTCGCTCGTGATGGAGGCGCGCGACCGCTGGGTCAACCTCGGGTTCTTCGCAGCGGCGGCGCTGGTCTGGCTGCTGGTCGGCCTCGTCCTGACGACGCGCGATCCAGTCCTCGACCCGAGCGCCGGGTTCATCGGCGCCGGCCTCATCGGCCTCGCGATCGGGCTCACGCTCGTGCCGATCTTCTGGCTGGTCGTCTTCGGCCGGCACCGCCAGATCGCCTTTCGCGGTGACTGGACGCGCGCGATCCGGCGAGGGGCATGGGTTGGCGTCATCGTCACGGTGCTCGTGGCGCTGCGCGTGCAGGGCGTGCTCGATTGGCCGATCGCGCTGTTCATGATCGCCCTCGCGCTCGTCGCCGAATCGACCCTCTCGGCGGAGCGCTGACCGCACACGCCGCAACGGCCCGCGTACCGGCGGGCGTGGAGGCTAGGCTGGCGCCGTCCACCATCCCCAGCCTGGAGCGCCCGTTGCCGTCGCTGACCGCCACGCCCCCGGCCGAGCCCCACGCCGACACGAAGTCCCGTCTGGCTGCCGCCATCGAGGCGTCCCGCGCGGAGATCCTCGAGCTGTCACACCGGATCCACGCTGACCCCGAGCCGGCCTACGAGGAGCACCACGCGTCGGCGTGGGTCGCCGAGGCGCTCGCGCGGCACGGCTACGAGGTGGAGCATCCCGCCGGGAGCCTCTCGACCGCGATCCGCGCTGTCCGGCGGGGCGGCCGCGGGGGCGACGGCCCGCGCATCGGGATCCTCGCCGAATACGACGCGCTGCCCGGCCTCGGCCACGGCTGTGGGCACAACACGATGGCCGCCGCGGGCGTGGGCACGGCCATCGCCCTTGCGTCGATCGCGGACGAGCTGCCGGGCGAGATCGTCTTCCTCGGCACCCCTGCCGAGGAGCGCGGCAGCGGCAAGGCCCAGATGATCGAGGACGGCCTGTTCGAGGGGCTCGACGCGGCCCTCATGTACCACCCATGCGACCGCAGCCACGTGGAGAGCTGGCCGCTCGCATCGGAGGACGTGGACATCGTGTTCCACGGCATGGAGTTGCACGCGTCGTCGGATGCGTGGAAGGGCGGCAACGCGCTCGACGCCCTGATCGTGCTCTTCAACTCGGTCGGGCTCTGGCGGCAGCGCCTCCGTGACACCTCGCGCGTCCACGGGATCATCCGCGAGGGCGGCACGGCCGCGAACGTCATCCCGGCCCGAACCTCGGCCTGGTTCATGATCCGCGCTGCGGACGAGGCCTACTACGAGACGATGCGCACGGACTTCCGGTCGTTGTGCGAGGCCGCCGCACTCGCTACCGGCACGACCGTCGAGGTGACGTTCAGCGGCAAGGCCATGACGATGCGCAACAACCCGGTCCTGGTGGAGCGCTTCCGGGCCAACATGGCCGCCTACGGGATCGAGGACCAGGGCGACGACCCGAACGCCGGCAGCACGGACATGGCCAACGTGAGCTGGGTCTGCCCGACGATCCACCCCGAGCTCTCGATCGCGCCTGAGGGCACGCCCGGCCACTCCATCGAGTTCCGGGACGCCGCGGTCACCCCACGCGCCGACGAGGTGACCCTCCTGGCCGCCACGCTCGTGGCCCAGACCGCGTACGAGCTGTTCGCGGATCCGGAGCTCCTGGCCGCGGCGTGGCGCGCCTTCCGCGAGACCTGACTCGGCGACGCGCCGGGCGTGGGGTAGGATGACCGCGGCGCGCCCCGCTGGACGACGGGATCGAACCGGCGGCGCCCCCAGCGAGACGGATCCGTCCGCGGCGATGCCTGCCGCGCCCGCTCTCCGGGAGGACCACGTGGCCAAGCGCCCCCACGATCCGGACCCCGCATCAGGGTATGCGTCCCGCAACGGCTGGGACCACGAATACGAGACGTACTCCGACTTCGACCTGCCCACCTATGTCGGGCCTGTGTCGTTCTCGAAGCTGCCCTGGGTCGACGATCCGGCCGAGCTCCGCCGACTGGGTGTCGACGTCGCCATCGTGGGCGCGCCGTTCGACGATGCGGTCAGCCACAGGTCCGGCACCCGGTTCGGGCCGCGGGCGATCCGCGAGGCCAACTACGCCTCGGGGAGCCTCCACTCCCTGCAGCTCGACATCGACCCGTTCGAGGTCCTGACCGTCGTTGACGCGGGCGACGCGAACATCGTGCCCTCCTGGATCGAGCGCGGGCACGCGATGATCTACCGCAAGGTCCGCGACGTGGCCGGCAGCGGGGCGATCCCGATCATCCTCGGCGGCGACCACTCCATCACCTGGCCGGCGGCGACGGCGATCGCCGAGCTTCGGGCGCCGCAGCGGGTCGGCATCGTCCACTTCGACGCCCACGCGGACACGGCCAACGACACGTTCGGCGTCCTCGCCAGCCACGGCACGCCGATGCGCCGGCTGATCGAGTCGGGCGCCATCGACGGCCGCAACTTCGTGCAGGTCGGCCTTCGCGGCTACTGGCCGCCGCAGGAGACCTTCGACTGGATGCAGGAGCACGGCCTGCGCTGGCACTTCATGCGCGAGATCGAGGAGCGCGGTGCCGAGGCGGTCATCGCCGACGCGATCGCCGAGGCGCTCGACGGCCCGGACGTCATCTACCTCTCGCTCGACATCGATGTCATCGATCCGGGCATGGCGCCAGGAACGGGCACCCCGGAGCCAGGCGGCATGCTCACCCGCGAGGTCCTGCGGGCGATCCGCCAGATCGTCGGGTCGGTCGAGCTGGCCGGCATGGACATCGTCGAGGTCTCCCCGCCGTACGACCAGGCCGAGACCACCGCGATGGCCGCGAACCGCGCGGCGCTCGAGGCCATCAGCGCGCTCGCGCTCAAGCGCAAGGCGGGCACGACGGTCCGCTGGGAGGGCTGACCCATCGATCGCGATCCGTTCGGCGCGCGCGATCGGGCGACGGCCGACGACCTGGCCCGCCTCTACGACCTCGACCTCGTGGACGATCCCGGCGACCTCGACCTCTACCTCGCCCTCGCCGAGCGGACGGGCGGGCCGATCCTCGAGCTGGCCGCCGGAACCGGTCGCCTGGCCGTCCCGCTTGCGGCGGGCGGGAACCGGGTCACGGCCGTCGACCTCGACCCGGCGATGCTCGCGAGGGCCAAGGCGAGGGCGTCACAGGCCGGGCCCGCGGCCACGGAGCACCTGACGCTGGTCGAGGCCGACCTCGTCGGATTGCGGCTGCCGGACGCCGGTCGGTACGGGCTTGCCTTCATCGCCCTCAACTCGATCCTCGTCCTCGCGGACCGGGCGGCGCAGCGTGCGGCGCTCACGACCCTGGCCGAACATCTCGCGCCGAGTGGTGTTGGCGTCGTGGACATCTGGCTGCCCGACGCCGAGGACCTGGCCCGGTTCGACGGCCGCGTGATCCTCGAGTGGCCACGCGTCGATCCCGAGACCGGCGAGCTCGTGACGAAGGCCGGTTCCGCCCAGCACGACGCGGCGACCGGCACGATCACGCTCACGACGATGTTCGAGGCGTCACGCCAGGGCGAGCCCGCACGGCGCTGGGTCCGGCGCGACGTGATGCGCCTGCTGTCCGCCGACCAGCTCGGGGCCTGGGCGGAGGCGGCCGGCCTCACGATCGAACTGGTAGCCGGCGGCTACGACCTCGGGGCCTTCGGACCCGGTAGCGAACGGGCGGTCCTGATCGCGGTCAAGCCGTGACGGGGGGTCTCGCGGGTCCCCCGTCGAACGGGACCTCCGAGGGAGTGCGCCGAGCGTGCTGCGTGGTATCGTCGGCCTGATGGCATCCAGTGACCAGACACGCTTGCTCATCGTCGAGGACGTGCCGCAAGTCGCGCAGTACATTCGCGGCCTCCTGAACGCGCAGAGCAAGGTCAAGCTGCTTGACGTGCTCAGCGAGGGCGGCAAGGCCCTCCTCCAGATCCAGGAGCTGCGGCCCGACGTCGTGATCGTGGATGCGCTCCTGCAGGGCCGGGTCAAGGGCCCCAGCCTGGTCGAGCAGATCCACAAGTCCGGCCTCGGCGTGCCGGTGATCGTCCTGACCGTGCCGCAGAACCCGATCGAGCCCGACCCGGACCAGGGCATCCACGGGGTGCTCTCGATGCCGTTCTCCGGCTTCGACCTCATCAACCGCATCACCGGGGTCCGCAAGCTCTTCGAGGCGGACCAGGAGACGGCCAGCACCAGGATCTTCTCGGTGTTCGCGCCCAAGGGCGGGGTCGGCAAGACGACGATCGCCTTCAACCTGGCCGTCGCGATGGGGCAGATGGACCAGCGCACCGTCCTCATCGACGGCAGCCTCCAGTTCGGCGACCTGCGGGCGCTCCTCAAGGTCCCCGCCGACGCACCGTCCATCCTGGACCTGCCGACCGACCGGATCGCCGAGTCCGACCTGGGTGACGTCCTGTGGCGCGACCCGTCGGGCATCGACATCCTGCTGGCGCCACCCCGCATCGAGATGGCCGAGATGGTCACCTCGCGCGACATCGAGAAGGTCCTCTCGCTCCTGCGCCGGGTCTACTCGGTGATCGTCATCGACATGTCGAGCTACGTGAATGACGTGAACCTCGCCTTCCTCGATGCGAGCGACACGATCATCGAGATCGTCACCTACGACTCGACGACCATCCACAACACGGTCGCGATCGCGGACACGTTCCGCGCGATCGGATACGCCGCGTCGAAGGTGCGCTACCTGATCAACCGCGCCGACTCGTCGGGCGGGATCGACCCGGCCGCCCTCGAGCGCGCGCTCGGGCGGGTGCCGGAGCACCGCGTGATGTCCGACGGCCGCCTCGTCATCCAGTCGAACAACGAGGGCGTGCCGTTCGTCCTGGCGAATCCGGAGGCACCCATCAGCCTGGACCTGGCACGGCTCGCCGGCGAGCTGCTGGGTCTGGCGCGGACGCCGGCCGCCGCCGGGTCCCGATAGGGGACCGGATGGCCGATCCCCGCGCGATCGGGGTCTTCGACTCTGGTGTCGGCGGGCTCACGGTCCTGCGCGAGATCCTCCGAAGGACACCAGCCGAGTCCACGATCTATCTCGGGGACAACCTGCGGGCTCCCTACGGCGTGCGTTCCGATGACGAGGTGCTGGCCTTCTCGACGCAATCCCTCGACGCGCTCGTGGAGCGCGACGTGAAGGCGCTCGTGGTGGCGTGCAACACCTCGACCGCGGTCGGCATCGCGGCATTCCGCCGCCGCTACGACCTGCCGGTCCTCGGCGTCATCCGTCCCGGGGCGTCGGCCGCGGCCCTGGCCACCCGAAACGGGCGCGTCGGCGTCATCGCCACGCCGGCCACCATCCGGTCGCACGCGTACCGCTCGGCCATCCGGGACGAAAATCCGGCGGTCGAGATCATCGAGCACGCAACCCCGACCCTCGTGCCCCTGGTCGAGGCCGGCGAGCTGCGCGGGCCGATCGCCGAGGCCGCGGTCGCGGAGGCCCTTGGGCCGCTGCTCGGCACGCGCGACGCCGACGGCGAGTCGGACGTCCCGCCCCCGCCCGGTGCGACCGTCGACACGCTCCTCCTCGGCTGCACCCACTACCCGCTGCTGCGGCCGCTCATCGAGGCCGTCGCCGGCGCCCACGTCGCGATCGTCGATTCGGCGACGGCGACCGCGTCCGCCCTGGCCGAGCTCCTCGACATCAACGGCCTGGCGGTGCCCGCCGGCGCCCCGGCAGCGACCCACCTCCAGCTGACGACCGGGGACCCGGAGACCTTCCACGCGCTTGCCGCGCGCCTGTTCGGGGCGGCCTTCCCGGACGTCGAGCGGATCGACCTCGCGGTGCCGGCCCGATGAGCGAGCGTGGCCGCGGCCCGGCGTGGCGCGACGACCGCGTCTGGCAGGCCGGATTCCTGATCGGCTCGGCCCTCGGCGCCGCCGCGACGGTCGTGGGCCGGCATGCCGAACGGTCGGCCCGGCGCGGACTGGTCGACTGGCCCGCGGTCGAGCGGATGGCGGTCGCACGGCTCGAGCGTGCCCCGGGACGCCTGTCGGCGGCCGAGCTCCGGGCGTCGGAGCCCGCGTACGCCGAGGCCATGGCCAAGATCGTCCCGGCACTGTCGCGTGCCCTCGGTACGGAACTGCCGGGGGTCGTCGAGCGGTCGGCCGTCGTGGATCGGGCGGGCTGGGTCCAGGCCAACATCGGTACATTCGCCTCGCTCATCGGCAAGCTCGAGGCGGACCTGCTCGACCAGGTCGTCCCGACCGGTGGCGGGCTGGCCAAGGCGACCATGGCGCTCGCGAACCGGTGGGTGACCAGCCGCCAGCTCGGGTTCCTGCTCGGGTTCATGGGCGGGCGCGTCCTCGGCCAGTACGACCTGGCCCTCCTGACCACGGAACAGGCGCCCGGCCGGCTCCTGTTCGTCGAGGAGAACATCCGCCAGACGGCCCGGTCGCTGGGCGTGCCGCTCGACCCGTTCCGGACCTGGATCGCCCTCCACGAGACCACCCACGCCTTCGAGTTCGAGGCGCATCCGTGGCTCCGGCCATACCTCGCTTCGCGCCTCGAGCGCCAGTTGACGCTGTTCGGCAGCGACGCCCGGACTCTCGGCCGCGACGCGCTGCGCGCGCTCGGCCGGACCCTGCGTGGCGAGGCCGAGGGTGAGCACTGGATGGAGCGCCTCATGACCCCGGAGCAGAAGGCCCTCTTCCGCGAGACCCAGGCGGTCATGAGCCTCCTCGAGGGGTTCAGCGACTACGTGATGGACGAGGTCGGGCAGGACCTGGTCCCGGGCGTCGAGCGGATCAGCGCGCGCTTCCATGAACGGCGGGCCAAGCGCACGCCGTTCGAGCGCTCGATGCTCCGGCTGACCGGCCTCGACCTGAAGATGGAGCAGTACAAGAAGGGCGAGCGCTTCGTCCGGGCGATCGCAGACGCCCGCGGCAAGGAGGCCCTCACGCGCCTGTGGGAGGGCGCGGAGACGCTGCCGCGCGACGGTGAGATCGACGCGCCGGTGCGGTGGATCGCGCGCGTCCTGGACGGGGCGCCCGCGTGACGGCCGACGGTCCGCTCGTCCGCCGGGCCGGCCCCGGCACCGGGCCCGGCGGCGCGCCGACGGCCATCGCCCTGAGCCCGATCCTCTCGGCCCGCTATCGGTCGCGCGATCTCGAGCGGATCCGCGCGGCGGCCCCCGGGGCACGGATCGTCACCGTGTCGATCGAGGGCTTGGCCGACGGCCCGCTCGACGACGTGGAGGTCATGCTCCGCGGCTGGCTCCTGCCCGACGCCTTCGATCGACTGCTCGTCCGCGCGCCGCGCCTGTCGTGGGTCCACTCGGCGACGTCGGGCGTGGAGCGCGCCCTGACCCCGGCCGCCCGCGAACGGGGCGTGATCGTCACGAACGCACGAGGCGTCTTCAGCCGGCCGATCGCGGAATACGTCCTGATGATGATCCTCGCGGTCAGCCGCCGGCTGCCACAGCTCCTCGAGCTCCAGCGGGAGCGGACCTGGCAACCGCTCGAGGGCGCGGAGTTGCGCGACGTGACCGTCGGGATCGTCGGGCTCGGGTCGATGGGCAGGGCCGTCGGGGCGCTGGCGACGGCCTTCGGCTGCCGGGTCATCGCCGTCCGACGGCGCCCCGAGGTGGGCACCGGGCCGACGGCGTCGGAGATCGCGCAGGCGGACGCCGGGGACCCGGAGCTCGGGGACATCCCGCTCGATCGGGTCGGCGGGCCCGACAAGCTTCCGGAGCTCCTGGGCGAGTCGGACTTCATCGTCCTCGCGGCGCCGTTGACCCCGGAGACCGAGTCGATGATCAACGATGAGACCCTCGCGATGGTGAAGCCGGGCGCCTGGCTGATCAACGTGGCGCGCGGCCGGCTCGTGGACGAGCGGGCGCTGTTGCGGGCGCTGCGCGATGGTCCGCTCGGTGGCGCGGTGCTCGACACGTTCCACGACGAGCCGCTGCCCGCGATGTCGTCGTTCTACGACCTGCCCAACGTCATCGTGACGCCGCACACGGCGTGGTCCAGCGGCCGCGTCCTCGACCGCAGCGTCGAGCTCTTCTGCGACAACCTGCGCCGTTTCGCGGTCGGCGAGCCGCTGCTCAATGTGGTCGATCCAGTCGCCGGCTACTGAGCCACGGCCGCCGGGTCGCCTGACCGGCTACGATCGGCGGCATGCAGACCGCCATCGTCGGGCTTGCCGGAGCGGGCAAGACGACCGTCTTCAACACGCTGACCCGGGGCCACGCCGAGACCGGCGGCTTCGGCGGGGTCACCCTCAACGTCGGCGTCGTCAAGGTCCCCGACGCCCGGCTTGACCGGCTCGCCGAGATCTTCAAGCCCAAGAAGATCGTCCAGGCCGTTGTCACGTACGCGGACCTGCCGGCGCCACCGGCCTCGACCGAGGGGCACGTCGGCACCGAGGAGCTGCCACCCGACCATCTCGCGCGCCTTCGCGATTCGGACGCGCTGCTGCACGTCATCCGGGCATTCGAGGACCCGTCGAACCCGCACCCGGAAGGCAGCGTCGACCCGGCGCGCGACCTCGAGCGGCTGGACCTGGAGTTCGTCCTCGCGGACCTCTC
The DNA here is from genome assembly GCA_963704775.1 of uncultured Chloroflexia bacterium. Classification (GTDB taxonomy): domain Bacteria; phylum Chloroflexota; class Limnocylindria; order Limnocylindrales; family CSP1-4; genus SPCO01. The sequence continues at coordinate 319,210 of CAVPHR010000006.1, forward strand.
GATGACCGAGCGCCGCCTCGAGCGCCTGAAGGGCAGCGGGCGCCACGGCACGGCGGCCGAGCGCGAGGCGGCCGAGCGCGAGGAGGTCGTCCTGCGCCGGCTGCACGAGGGCCTGGAGGCCGGCAAGCCGATCCGCGACCTCGGGCTGGACGCCGACGAGGAGAAGGCGATCCGGGGCTTCCGGTTCCTGACCCAGAAGCCGGTGCTCGTGCTGCTCAACGTCGGGGAGGGGGAGCTGGCCGCGGCGCCGGCGCTCGTCGAGCGGGTCAACGCCGGCTACGACCACCAGCACGTCATGGTCGATGCCCTCTCCGCCAAGATCGAGATGGAACTGGGCGAGCTGGAACCAGACGAGGCCGCCGCGTTCATGGAGGAGCTCGGGATCGCCGAGTCCGGGCTGGACCGCGTCATCGCGTTGTCGTACCGGCTCCTCGGCCTGATCTCGTTCCTGACCGCCGGGCCGGACGAATGCCGGGCTTGGCCGGTCCCGGACGGATCGACGGCGGTGGACGCGGCGGGGGCCATCCACACCGATCTCGCGAAGGGGTTCATCCGCGCCGAGACCGTCGCCTACGAGGACCTGATCACGCTCGGCTCGATGGCCGAGGCGCGCAAGGCGGGACGCCTGCGGTCAGAGGGGAAGACCTACCGTGTCCATGACGGCGACGTGCTGGAGATCCTCTTCAGCGAAGTGAGCCGTCAGTTCAGCCGGCCCTCGGGGTCGAAGTCGACGAGGACGGACTTGAAGTCGACGCGATCGTCCTCGTCGTCGTCGTCATCGTCATCGTCATCGCCATCCTCGGCCGCGTCGGCGAGGTCGACCTCGAGTTCGGAGAGGAAGTTCTCGGCCTCGATGACCGAGACGTTGACCGCGGCCGCCAGCCGGTCGTCGCTGACGTGGATGAAGCCATGGTCGCGCTCGAGCTCGTTGGCGATGGCCTCGCTGAGGGTATCGTGGTGGTATTGGTCCTGGATCCGGCGGCGGATGGTCTGGACGAGCTCGAAGAACTCATCGGGCTCCCACTCGGACTCGCTGACCACCAGGACGTCCGAGTAGACCTCGTCGTCGCCCTCGTGGAGCTCGTAGAAGAACACGGTTGCCTCGCGATACGGTCGTAGCGAGGCGGCAGTATACGCCCGGAGGTGCCATGGTCCTGCCCCGCGCCGAGGTCGTCCACATCGGGTCGGCGTGTCGCGACGTCGTGCCTGAGGACCCGCGCGGCTGGCGGCTCGGCGGCGGTGTCACGTATGCCTCGCTGACGACGGCCCGGCTCGGGCTGCGGACCGCGGCGATCGTCGGAGTCGATGCGACCGCGGCCAGCCGCGAGCGAGCTCGACATGCTGCGCGACGCGGGCGTCGACCTTCGGCTCGTGCCGCTCACCGAGGGCCCGATCTTCCACAACCTCGAGACGCCCACCGGCCGGGTCCAGACGTGCGTGCGGACCGGTGTGCCGTTGACGGTCCCGGACATCCCCGACGCGTGGCGCGCCGCGCCGGGCTGGTCGGTGGTCCCGGTCGCGGGGGAGGTGACCGACGAGTGGGCCGCGCACATCCCGGCCGACGCACATCTCGCCGTCGCCTGGCAGGGGTTCCTGCGCAACCTGGCTCCGGGCGAACGGGTGACGCGCCGGCCGCCGGGCCCGTCCGCGATCCTGCGCCGGGCCGACCTGGTCGGCGTGAGCCACCACGACGTCGCGTCCCGCACGCCGCTGAGCGCGCTCTACGGGCTGCTCCACCCGGGCGCCTACCTCCTCGTCACCGAAGGCGGCGATGGCGGCCTCCTGATCCACCTCGGCAGCGACGGCCCGACCGAGACCCTGCGTTACCTGCCGACCGCGACGACGCTGGAGATCGACCCGACTGGTGCCGGCGACACGTTCCTCGCGGCGCTCCAGGCATCGGCCCTGCGGCCGGCCATCGCCGGTCGCCGACGGTCGCGGCGCCCGCCGGACCTGCGGTTCGCGGCGGCCGCCGGGTCGCTGGTCGTCGAGGGTCCCGGCCTCTTGGGCGTGCCCGACCGCACTGCCGTCCTCGTCCGGCGGGCGCGCGAGCGCATCCGTCGGGCGGTGCTGCCGACGGAGGTCTCGCAGGTCGGCGCGGTGGATCCGCCGTGATCGCTGCGCACCTGCGATCAGGCACGGTCGGCCCGGATCAGGCGCGGGGTGCAGGTCCGGTCGAGCCGCGGACCTCGAGGCGGACCGGGAGCATGACGACCGGCGCCGGGACCGCCACGCGGTCCTCGGTCGTGGCACCGTCCGCCGGCGTGCTCCGCGCCCGCAGCCGCTCGGTCAGGCGCTCGACCGCCCAGTAGCCCATCTCGGCAGTGTTCTGGCTCAGGGTCGTGAGCGGCGGATCGACGTACGCGGCCAGCGCGACGTCGTCGAAGCCGACGACGCTCATGTCGCCGGGGACGGATCGGCCGCGCCGGCGGATGGCCCGCAGGGCGCCGATCGCCATCAGGTCGTTGTAGGCGAGGACCGCGGTCGTGCCGGGCGCCAGGTCGAGGAGCTCGAGCATGGCCGCCTCGCCGCCGCCGACCAGCGGAGCGCCGCTTGCGATCGCGATCGAGGCGGGGTCCAGCCCCGCGGCGGCGAGGGCGTCCCGGACACCGGCGAGTCGTTCGGGGGCGTCCACGTTCCGCGGCGGGGGCATGAGGTAGCCGAACCGGCGATGCCCGAGATCCAGCAGATGCTGTGCGGCGAGGCGGCTGCCGGCCCGGTTGTCGGACTGGATGGAGGGCAGGTCGACGTCGGCCGCGGTCGTGTTGATGAGGACCACCGGCAGCGGCGACGAGGCCAGCCACTCGCCGTGCCGGGCCCCCAGGCTGCTGGCCGCGATGATGAGCCCGTCCACCCGCCGCTCGACGAGCAGCTCGAGGTAGCCGGACTCACGCTCCGGGTCGTCTGCGGCATTGCACAGCAGGATCGAGTAGCCCTCGGCCCGCGCGGCGTCCTCGACGGCCCGGACCAGCTCGGGGAAGTACGGGTTCTCGATGTCGGTGACGATCAGCCCGAACGTCTGGGTCGAGCGGCGCTGGAGCGCGCGGGCGACCCCGGACGGCCGGTAGTCGAGGTCGCGAGCCGCGGCCAGGATCCGCTCGCGCGTCTCGGGGCGCGCGTGCCCCAGGCCGGCCAGCACCCGGCTGACGGTCGCCGTCGAGACCTTGGCCCGATGGGCGACGTCAGCGATGGTCGCGACCATGGCCCGCCGTTCAGGCCTGCGTGTCGTCGCCGGTGAGTCCCACCGAGTCCGGGTCGGTCCCGATCGGGACGGCAGGGATGTCCTCGCCACGCGCCTCGCGTCGGGCCAGCATCTCCAGGTCCGCCTGCAGCTCCTCGAGCTCGGCCCCGCCGCCCATCATCGCGTGGAGCTGCTCGGCGTTGAGCTCGCCGCGCCGGTAGGTCCCGCCCGACCGGCCGCGGGTCAGGATGGTGAACGAGTCGCCGATCGGCAGTGCGTGCTGGACGTTGTGCGTGATGAAGATGACCCCGAGGCCCTTGTTCCGTGCGGCGATCGCATGGCGCAGGACGATGGCCGATTCCTTGACGCCGAGCGCCGACGTCGGCTCGTCGAGGATCAGGACCTTGGCCCCGAAGTACTCGGCCCGCGCGATCGCCAGGGTCTGGCGCTCGCCGCCGGACAGGGTGCCGACGAGTTGTTCGGTGTCGCGGACGTCGATCCCGATGTTGCGCATCTCCTCCTTGGCGACGCGCGCGGCCTTGGCCGCGTCGAACCGCTTGAAGGGCCCGAACCCGACCGTCGGCTCGTTGCCGAGGAAGAAGTTGCGGCTGATGCTCATCAGGGGCATGACCGAGAGGTCCTGGTAGACGGTCGCGATGCCTGCGTTGAGTGCATCGCGCGGCGACCCGAACGTCACCGGCTCGCCGTCGATGGCGAGGGTGCCCTCGTCGGGTGGGTGGACGCCCGAGAGCGTCTTGATGAGGGTCGACTTGCCCGCACCGTTGTCGCCGAGGAGGCAGTTGATCTCGCCAGCCCGGACCTCGAGGGAGACGCCCTCGAGCGCGACGACGGCCCCGAAGTACTTCGAGATGTCGCGGGCCTCGAGAAGAGGTGGGCGGTCGGCTGCCGACCGGATCGACGGGAGCGGCTGTTGGCATCGTCATGTCGTACGCCCTCCGCTAGCGCAGGCCGGCGAAGCGTCGCCGGATCCAGTTGTTGAGGACGACGGCCGACAGGAGCAGGACGCCGATCGCGATCTTGTACCAGTCGGCGTTGATCGACGCGTAGACGATCCCGATGTTGGCCATCCCGAGGGCGAGCGCGCCGAGCGCGGTCCCCGCGACCGAGCCGTAGCCGCCGGTCAGGAGGCAGCCGCCGATGACGGCCATCGTGATGGCGGTCAGCTCGTAGCCGGCGCCGCGCTGGATGTCGGCGGACGCGAACTGCATGCTCTGGCAGGCGGCCAGGATCGACGCCGAGAAGGCGGTCGGCCGCGAAGAGGGTGACCTTCACGCGCGCGACGGGGACACCGAGGTTGCGGGCCGCGTTCGGCGAGCCGCCGACGCCGGCGATCCAGTTGCCGAACTTGCGGTCGGCTGAGGACGTATGCGCCGACCACGGCGATGACGATCCACCAGACGACCGACACGTACAGGTCCGACGTCGCCAGATCGAACTTGACCGAGAACTTCCAGTTGAAGAACTGGGCGAGCGGGTCCGCGGCGATCAGCGTGGGTTCGATCGGGATGAAGGTGATGTTCGTGAGCCCGAGGACCAGGACCGACGACAGCCCCGCGATGATGAACATCGTCGCGAGCGTGACGATGAATGACGGCAATCCGGTGCGGACGACGATGAGCCCGTTGAGGACACCGAGGCCGGTCGTGAGCGCCATCGAGATCAGGATGGCCAGCCAGATCGGCAGGCCCCAGATCGTCGAGCCGATCCCGATGATGATCCCGGCGAAGCCGACGAGCGAGCCGACCGAGAGGTCGAACTCCCCGGCGATCATCAGCAGGGCGACCGAGGTCGCGATGATCCCGACCTGCGAGGCGACGCCGACGTAGTTCAGCACGCCCGGGATCGACAGGAACGCGGTGCTCCCGCGGGCGAGGGACAGCACGCTGAACACGATGAAGACGAAGACGACGATGACCAGGGCGCCCGCCGCGGGCCGCGCGAGCAGACGTTGGGCGAGGGAGATCTGCCGTAGTCGGTCGGAGCGCGGGCGCGGGGCCGGCGCGTGGGGTCGCCGCCATCGAGGCCTCCATCGGTCGGTGGAGGGGCCGAGCCGAGGCCCGACCCCTCCAGGAAGGCGTCGGCGGGCCGACGCCTGACGCTCAGGTCAGCGCAGACCCTTCGCCGCGAGGGCGATGACGTCTGCCGCGTCTTCCTTCGTGACGAAGCCCGGTCCGGTCATGATCAGACCGGTGCCATCGCCCGTCGGAAGGTTGCGGGTCTCTGCGTAGTTCGTGAGGATCACGATCGGCAGGTACCCCTGCAGGAACTGCTGCTGGTCGATGGCGAAGTCCATCTTGCCGTCCTTGATGGCGGTCAGCACCTCGGCGCTGAGATCGAAGGTGGCGAGGTGGATCGGCTTGCCCGAGGCGGCGACCGCGGCGAGCGCCGGACCGGCCACGGATGGCCCCAGGGTCAGGAGGCCGTCGATGGTCGGGTCGGACTGGAAGGCCGCGGACATCTTGGCCTGCATGTCGGCCGGGTCGGAGATCTTGCCGGTCAGGACCTGGCCGGCGCCCTCGGCGACGCCCATGCCCTGGAAGAAGCCGTTGCAGCGCAGGGTCAGGGCCTGGTTGCCGACTTCCTGGTTGAAGCAGACGGCGTTCTTGACGCCGGCGGCCTTGAAGCGCTCGCCCGGCGCCGAGGCCGGCCTGGAACTCGGTCTGGCCGACGTGCGCCTTGATGCCGAGGTCACGGAAGACGTCCGAACCGGAGTTCATCGAGACCACCGGGATCCCGGCCTGGATGGCCTTCGTGATCGATGGGCTCAGCGCGTCCGGGTTCGGGATCGAGACGACGAGGCCGCTCGGCTTCTTCGCGACCGCGGCGTCGATGAGCGCGGACATGCCGGGCATGTCGCTCTCCTGGCGCCGGGGCGTTGTAGTTGACCGTGACGCCCATGTCGGCTGCGCCGGCCTTGACGCCGTTGCGGACGACGCCCCAGAACCCGTCGATGGCCTGGCCGTGGGTCACGACCTCGATCTTGATGTCGCTGCGCTTGACGAGCGCGCCATCGAGCCCGGCGCCTCCTGCCGGGGCCGCACTGCCCGAACTGGTCGCGGCGTTGCACGCCGCCAGGATGACCACCGTGCCCGCGAACAGGGCGACGGACTTTCGAAGTTCCATCCCGTCTGTCTCCTCACTTGTCGATCGCGCTGCTGCGCGTCCACGCGAGCGCCGCGGATGGTCCGCGACCGCTCGCCAACAGGTCCCCCGGATCCGTCCGGTCGGGCCTGGGATCCCGCGGTCCCACCGCTCGACCGCGCCACCTCCTTTCGTGCCGGCCACCAGGGCCGGCTCCTCAGCCTGGGATCTCCTCGAGTCGCACCGGTCGGTGCTCGTGGAGTGAGCGGGTCGCCGCCTCCGCGATCCGGAGGGCGGCGAGGCCATCTCGGGCGACGCACGGGCTCGGGACGTGCCCCTGTGCGACCCGGATGAATTCGGCGAGTTCGGCCGTGTAGGCGGGGGTGAATCGGTCGAGCGAAGTCGGCCCAGGCCGGGCCGGCGGGCGGCGCGACGCCCGGCTCCACGGATCGCATCGGCGTCCGCGGCCCGAGCCCGACGCTGACGGAGTCGTCGGAGCCGAACAGCTCGGCCCGGATGTCATAGCCGAGCGGATCGTGACGGGCCGAGGTCAGGACGACGAACGGGCCGTCGACCATCCGCAAGGTCGCGACGCCGGTGTCGACGTCGTCGTACTTGGCGAACATCGGGAAGCCCCGGACGCCGCCATCGGCATAGACCTCGTCGCACCTCGCAGCCGGTCATCCAGCGCAGGACGTCGAAGTCGTGGACGGAGAAGTCGCGGAACAGCCCGCCGGAGCCGGGGATGTACGCCTCGTGCGGCGGTGCCGGGTCGTGCCCGGCGAGGTAGACCGAGTAGAGCAGTCCCGAGCTCGCCGGACGACGATCAGCCGACGTGCCTCCGCGTATCCGGGGTCGAAGCGCCGCTGGAAGCCGAGCTGGAACGGCACGCCGCTCCGCTCGATCTCGTCGGCGACCGCGATCGTGTCGGGGAGGTCGACCGCGAGCGGCTTCTCGCAGAAGGTCGGCAAGCCGCGCGCGATCGCCGTGCGTGTCAGCTCGGCGTGGGCTTCGGTGGCCGCGGCGATCACGACGCCGTCGGCCTCGTCGAGAGCGGCGTCGATGGTCGCGGCGGCGGTCGCGCCGACCGCGGCAGCCACATCGGCGGCCCGGGCGGGATCTGCGTCCGCGACGATGAGCCGCTCGACGCCGGGTGTCGCGGACAGCAGTCGGGCATGAAGCCGCCCGATCCGGCCCGCGCCGAGGAGGGCGATCCTCATCGCGAGCCCGCCCCGACGGCCCGCGCCGATCCCGCCCGGCGCAGGGCCGCGGCGCGTTCGACGGGGGCGTTGCGCAGATCGGCTCCCCCCGGGAACCCGGGGCCGAGCTGCACACCCTCGTAGCCGGTCCTGGCGACGTCGTCAAGGATCGTCAGGCCATCAGTCCCGATCCGCCGGTCGGCGTCGTCGACGGAGTTCCACAGGATCGGCACGGTCCCGATCGATGTCCGGGAGAGCGCGTCACCCGCTCGCCGCAGGTTCGGACGGATGTCCGGACGAACGGGAACCAGAGCGCTCACCGCCGTGGACGAGCCGTGGGCTCGGGCAACAAGATCCCCTTGCGCTTTCGATGTAATCGATTACCCTTGGGTGGCGGAAGGGTAGCATGGCGGCGCGCGCTGTCAACGGATCGGTTCCGGGATCGGATCGGCCAAAGGGACCGTCTGCGACCGTTTCGAGACCTGCGGCGAACCTGCTGATCCTGGCTGGAGGCGACACGATGGCGACGATCGCGAGACCGCCCGCACCCCCGCTGGCCGACACGCCGCTCGGGCGGACGATCGCGACCACAGCCACGGACATCTGGAACGATTCCTGCGCGGTCGACGAGCTCGAGTACGCGATCTCGTACGGGGCGGTCGGGGCGACCGCCAACCCGACGATCGTGGCCGACGTCTGGAAGGCCGACCCGACCCTGTGGCGCGGTCGGATCCGCGCTCTCGCCGAGGAGCGTCCGGCCGCCACCGAGATCGACCTCGCCTGGGCCGTCGTCGAGGAGATGTCGCTTCGTGCGGCGCCGCTGCTCATGCCGGCTTTCGAAACGTCGGCCGGCCGCCAGGGCCGCCTCTCGATGCAGACCGACCCGACCCTCTTCCGCTCCTACGACCCGATGCTCGCCCAAGGCGAGCACTTCGCGGCCCTCGCCCCGAACATCATCGTCAAGTTCCCGGCTACCTCGGTCGGTGTGCGGGTCATGGAAGAAGCGACCTTCCGGGGGGTGAACGTCAACGCGACCGTGTCCTTCAGCGTCGCGCAGGCCGTCGCGGCCGGCGAGGCCGTGGAGCGCGGGCTTCGCCGACGGGAGTCCGCGGGTCTGCCGGTCGACGACATGGGACCGGTCATCACGGTCATGATGGGTCGCCTGGAGGACTGGCTTCGCGTCCAATCCGAGCGCGATGGCATCGTCGCCGACCCGACGGCGATCCCCTGGTCCGGTGTCGCGGTGTTCAAGCGCACCGTCGCCGAATTCGGGGCACGCGGCCTTCGGGCGCGGCCCCTGGGGGCGGCGATCCGCCATCATCTCCACTGGTCGGAGCTGATCGGTGGCGACGTCGTGATCACCCTGCCAGCAAGCTGGCAGAGGCGGTTCAACGCGTCGTCCGTCGAGGTCCGGCCGCGGATGGACGACCCGGTCGACCCGGCCATCGTCGACGAGCTTCGGGCGCGGTTCCCGGACTTCGTCCGCGCGTTCGAGCCCGACGGGCTGACGCCCGACGAGTTCGATACGTTCGGTCCGAGCGCACGGACCCTCCGGGCCTTCGTCGGGTCGTACCACGAACTGCTCCACCAGGTCGGCGATGCGCTGGTCCCCGATCCGGACGCCCGATCCGCGGGATGACCGAACCAGGCATCCACGCGAGCGCACCGCCGAACGACCTCGCGCCGGACCAGCTCCACTTGCGTCCCGACCGCCATGGCGAGCTGCTCGTCACGCCCGCGACGGCTGGCTGGCGCTACCTGTCGTTCCGGACGGCCGTCATCGATGCGGCCACGACGGTCGAGGTCGGCGGTCCCGATGTCGAGACGGCGGTGGTGCTCATCGCCGGTGCCGACGCCGTCCTCGAGAGACCCGGCCAAGCTGCCTGGCGGGTCACCGGGCGGTCCGACCCGTTCCAGGCCCTGCCGTCCGGTTGGTACATGCCGCCCGGCACGGCGGGAAGAATCTCGGGTCACGGGAGCGGTCGGTCGACGAAGACCCTGGTCGCGATCTCGTCAGCCCCCGCGTCGGGGCGGGCCGGCGTCGCCGGCGACGTCATCGGATTCGGCCCCGTTGACATCCGGATCGAGATCCGCGGCGCGGGAACAGCGACACGCCAGATCAACCACGTGATCACGCCGGAGTTCCCGGCTGACCGGCTGGAGGTGGTCGAAGTCCTGACGCCGGCTGCCAACTGGTCGAGCTGGCCGCCCCACAAGCACGACGTCGACGAGATGCCCGGCGAGGCCGTCCTGGAGGAGGTCTACTACTACCGCTTCGCGGGCCCGGACGACAGCACCTGGGGGATCCAGCGGGTGTATCGGGCTGACCGGTCCCGAGATGCGATGTGGGAGGTCCGTTCTGGAGAAGCCGTGCTCGTCCCGGATGGGTACCACCCATTCATCGCGCCCCAGACTGCCCATGCCTACTACCTGAATGCGCTGGCCGGCGACCGCCGGACGATGGCCTGCTCGTTCGATCCCGCGCTCGCGGCCGTCCGCGACGCCTGGCCGTCGCAGGCTCCGGACCCGCGCGTGCCGCTGGTGCGGCCACCGTCCTGACGGCCCGGTCTGGCCGGCGCGACAGGCCCCTTCGAGCGGAGCTTGTTCCTGTACGATCGAGCGGCCGAAATGCCGCACCAGAACGGACCGACATCCATGGATTCCCTCGCCCATCCCAGGATCTCTGAGGACCAGAAGCGCATCTGGCCTGACCTCCGGCCGGAAGACAGCGCCGCGGTCCTCGCCGTGCTCGAGCGAGGGATCCTCGGCGGCGTCGGCGCCCCGGAATCAACGGCCCTCGAGAACGAGTGGGCCGCCTTCGTCGGCCGCTCCACCGGCCTGCTCTTCAACTCGGGGACCGCGGCGATCCACGCGGCCCTCTACGGCATCGATCTGCGGCCGGGTGACGAGGTCATCACGACGTCGTTCACGTTCGCCGGGACGTGGCAGCCGATCCTCCAGCAGCTGGGGATCCCGGTCTTCGTCGACATCGACCCGCGAACCTACACCCTCGATGCCCGTCAGATCGAGGCCAAGATCGGGCCGCGGACCCGGGCGATCATCGCCGTCCATATCCAGGGCATGCCGTGCGACATGGACGAGATCCTCGAGATCGCCGGTCGTCACGGGCTCCACGTCATCGAGGACGCGTGCCAGGCGCACGGCGCGACCTATCGCGGCCGTCAGGTCGGGTCGCTCGGCACGGTCGGCTGCTACAGCCTCAACTCCAGCAAGATCCTGACCGGCGGTGAAGGCGGACTGTTCGTCGCCGACGACCCCGACATCATCCACAGGGCACGCCGGCTGCGGACGTTCGGCGAGGACATCCCGGAGCTGGGGCGCCTGACCGGCTGGAACTTCCGGCCGTACACCGTCCACTCCGTCGGTTGGAACTACCGACACCAGGAGATGCCGGCGGCGCTCGCGCGCTCGCAACTCAAGCGCCTGCCGGAATACGTCGCCACCGCCCAGCGCAATGCGGCCATCCTGACCGAGCGGCTGACGGACGTGCCCGGGATCATTCCGCCGCACGTCCCCGACGACCGGACATCCAGCTACTACGAGTACCGGGTCCGCCTCGACCCGGAGGCGCTCGGTCTCGGTCACGTGGAACGGACCGCGTTCCGGGACACGCTCGGCAAGACGCTGCTCGGGCTCGGCGTGGGCGTCGAGCTATGGCACACGGAGCCCGCGCCGGCCTTCCCGATCTTCCAGAACCGGGAAGGCTTCGGCGGTCTGTTCCCGTGGACGCAGCCGCCGGCCGGTCGGGACGTCACCTACGACGTCGCGGACTTCCCCGAGGCGACCGCGCTGCTCGACTCGTCGCTGGTGATCTGTGACATGCGGCACCCGATCTTCGTCCAGCCCATCGAGATCATCGAGGCCTACGCGGAGACGATCCGTGAGGTCCTCGCGGATCCCGAGCGGTTGAGCGACGCCATCGGAGCCCCGGCGCCGGTCCCGGCCTGACGGTCAGCCGACAGGATGGCTCCTGAGGCCACCGCCGGGACATGACCGGGCGCGCGTCACCGATCCGCGTCGCGATGGTGGGCGCCGGGACGATGGCCGGCGTGCACAGCGCGGCCCTGGGGCTCATCGGGCCCCTGTATCCCGCACTGCCGCTTCGGGCGCGGCTGGTTGCGGTCACGGACGTCAACGAGACGCTCGCGACGCGTCTGGCGGATCGGTTCGGCTATGAGCGCGTCGACCGCGACTGGCGTCGCGTCGTCGAGGCGCCCGACGTCGACCTGATCGTCGCCTGCCTGCCACCGATCCTCAATCGCGAGGTCGTGCTGGCCGCCGCCGCGGCTGGGAAGCACGTGGTCTGCGAGAAGCCCCTGGCCGAATCGGCGAAGGTGGCGGACGAGCTGCTCGAGGCCTGCCGCGGGGCGGACGTGTTCCACGGGCTCGCCGCCGCCTACCGGTGGAACCCGGCCGTGCGGGCGATCGGGGCCCTGATCGAGCGAGGCGATCTCGGTGACGTGAGGAGCGCCGGGGCCTCGTTCTTGCTCGACTATGCCGCCGATCCGGACGTGCCGCTCCTGTGGCGCTTCCAGCGATCCCTCGCCGGCGGGGGGATCGCCATCGACACCGGGTACCACCTCGTCGATTGCCTGCGCTTCCTGGTCGGGGAGATCACCGAGGTGCAGGGCCTGACCTCGACGTTCGTCACGGAACGGCCGCTCCCGGCGGCCGACGCGATCGGCAACCGGGGAAGCGGCACCGGCTCCGGCGGCGGGGCTCGCAAACCGGTCGACGTCGAAGATGCCGCGGCCGCGCTCCTCTCGTTCTCGAACGGCGCGTACGGCGTGCTCGAGACCAGCCGGGTCACGATCGGCCGACGCATCGCCCTGCGGCTCGAGATCTTCGGGTCGCTGGGCTCGGCGGCCTGGGACCTCGAACGCCCGGACGAATTCCACGTCTGCCTGCCAGGTGACCCGTCGACGTTCGGGTACCGTCGCGTCCTGGTCAACCCGACCCATCCAGGCGCCACGGAGCTGCTGATCGCCGGGACGGACGGGACGTCGATCGGCTTTCTCGGCCAGGAGTGCGCGATGTGGGCTGAGTTCCTGTCGGCGATCGCCGAGGGCCGGCCGACGCACGCCGATTTCGAGGATGGCGTGCGCGCGAACGCCGTGATCGACGCCCTCTATGCGGCGGCCCGAAGCGGGGAACGGACGGCGGTCGGCGCGGCGGGGTAGGGAGGCGGCTGGCCCGTCAGTCGTCCAGGATCGAGCGCATGAAGCGCGCGGCTTGCTCCACCGCGGCCTCCGGTGTCAGCCCCGCGTCCTCGTTCTCGATCGCGAGCACGTCGTCGTAGCCGACCTCCCGCAGCGCTGTCACGAACGCCGACCAGAACGCCGGGCCGTGCACGCTCCCCGCCGTTCGGAAGACCCAGGCCCGATTCGCCGGATCATCGAACGGGCGCTGGTCCAGGACGCCCGCGATCGCCACCTGGTCGGGCAGGAGCTGCGTGTCCTTCAGATGGACGTGGTAGACCGCCGATCCGAGCGCGCGGATGGCCGCCAGCGGGTCCATCTGCTGCCAGAACAGGTGCGACGGATCGAGGTTCGCGCCGATGATCGGTCCGACGGCGTCGCGCATCCGCTGCAAGGTCGGGCACGTTGTAGACGAGATGCAGGGGGTGGAGCTCGAAGGCGATCCGCTCGACCCCCGCCTGCCGGGCGTCCTCGGCGAGGTCCTGCCACAGGTCGATCGCCGTTGTCCCACTGGCGCTCGAGCAGCGCGACCGCGTCCGTCGGCCACGGGTACCACGCGAAGTTGACGGTCGAGCCGCCGGGGCCGTCACCCGGGCAGCCGGACATCGAGACGATCTTGCGGACGCCCAGCTCCGCGGCCAGCCGGATTGTCGACCGGATGAGCGCGACGTGCTCGTCGCCGACGACCGGGTGGAGCGGCCAGGCCGAGCAGTTGAGTGCCGCGATCCGCAGGCCCCGGCTGCTCGAACGCCGCGGCGAACTCGCTCCGCTTCGCTGCGTCGCCGAGGAGCTCGTCGATGCCGCAGATGCGGCGCCGAGGATTGGCCGCCGGTCGCGATCTCGATGCCCGTCGCGCCGATCTCGGCGGCGACATCGAGGGCGGCCTCGAAGTCAAGGTCTGGCAGCGAGTCGGTATAGATGCCCGAGCTCCAGGGAACGGGCGGTCACCGGGCGGTCGAGGCCGGCGCCTCGCCGGGTGTGATGACGACCTTGGTCGCACCGCCCGAGCGAAGCAGGTCGAGGCCCTCGCCGACGCGATCGAGCGGCAGGACGTGGGTCACGATCGGATCGAGCGGCAGCGACCCGGCCTCGACCAGCCGGATCGCCGTCGGGAACGTGAACGCGGTCACGTACGAGCCCGAGGACGGACAGCGAGCGGTCCGTGATCGTGTACTGGTGGATCGGCGGGCGGGCCGTCTGGTTCATGCCGAAGAGCACGATCCGGCCGCCCAGGGCGGCATGCTCGATCGGCCGAAGCCGATCTGGGTGCCCGACTGCGTCGACGATGACATCTGCGCCGTAGGGCAGGAGGTCCCGCCGTCGCTGCATCCAGCTCTTCCGGGCTGACGACGACATCCGCCCCGACCGCGCTGGCGACGGCTGCCCGCGCCGGCCTGCGGCTCCACCACGATGACCGGGTTCGCGCCCGCGGCCTTGAACATCGCGAGGAAGAGGCAGCCGATCGCCCCGGCGCCGAAGATGATCGCCGACTCGCCGGGCCGCGGGTTCGCCTTGTTGACGCCGTTCACGACGCACGCCAGTGGTTCGATGAGCGACGCGATCGCCGGTGACGGGGCGTCGGACAGCGGGAACACGGCGTCGGCCGGGGCCTTGACCAGCGGCGCGAGCGCGCCATCGCGGAAGACGCCGAGCGCCCGTATGTTCTCGCAGCTGGCCGGGCGTCCCGCCCGGCACGGGCCACAGACGCCGCACTTCGGATCGGGGTCGACGACGACCCGCTGACCGATCGCGAGCGCGTCGCCGCGCTGCGCCGCGCGCGCGGACGCGGCCGATGAACTCATGCCCCAGGATCACGCCCGGGTCGGCCGGATGGCCGGGCGGGACATTGAGGATCTGCAGGTCGCTGCCACAGATCCCGCACGCCTCGACCTCGATGACGACGTCGTCGTCGGCCTCGACGACCGGGCTCCGGGACGTCCTCGAGCGACCAGGACGCCCGAGCCCTTGAAGACGGCGGCCTGCATCAGCCGGCCTGCCGTCGTCGACGACCGACCCGGTCAATCGGCGGGCGCGACCGAGGGCGAGCGCGGCGAGCCCGAGCGTCCCGAGCGTCACGACGAGCATGACCGTGGCCACCGCGTTGACCTCGGGCGTGACGCCGAACTTGACCCGCGTATAGATGTAGGTCGGCAGCGTCGGCTGCGAGCCGACCGTGAACCAGGTGATGACGAACTCGTCGATCGACAGCGTCACGCTGATCAGCGCGCCGGCCAGGATCGCCGGGGCGATGAGCGGCAGCACGATGTGCCGGATGCGCCTGACGGGGCGACGCTCCGAGGTCGGCGGCGGCCCATTCGAGGGACCGGTCGAAGCCCTGCAGGCGGCGCGGCGACGATGAGCACGACGAACGGGACGGTCACGACGAGGTGGCCCGGCGATCGACGGTCCCCAGCGAGAGGGGCAGGTCGACAGCACGCGCGCGAAGTAGATCAGCAGGGACACGCCGATCAGGACGCCCGGGACCATGATCGGCAGGGTGAAGGCGATGCGCGTGGCGTTCGGGAAGCGGATCCGCGCCGCGGACCAGGACGAACGCGGCCATCGTCCCGATGATCGTCGCCAGGATCGCGACGATCACCGCCACGGTGATCGAGTTGCCGACGGCCCGCAGCAGGACCGCGGTTGTTGAGCATGGCCTCGTACCAGTGGAGCGTGAGGCCCGTGATCGGGAGGCCCGGGCGTCGCGCGCCTCGTCGAACGAGAAGACGATCATGAAGACGATCGGCAGGTAGAGGAACACGATCAGGACCCCGAACGCGAGCCGCAGCGCCCAGCGGATCGCGCGCCGCGTAGCGGGCTGACCGGCATCGTCTCGAGCGGATCGACGCGCTTAGCCACGGGCGACCACGTCCTCGACCCGCAGGTAGCTTGCGGAAGATGATCAGCAGCACGGTCACGAACGCCGCGATCAGGAACCCGACCGCCGCGCCCTCGGGGATCAGGGCGTTCTTGAAGAAGTTCGCGAGCAGGTTGGCGATCAGGAGACCCTGCGCGCCGCCGACCATCGACGGCGTCAGGAACTCGCCCAGGATCGGGATGAAGACGAAGATGCAGGCCGTGATGAGGCCGGGCCGGATCTGCGGCAGCAGGATGTGGCGGAACGCCGTGATCGGGCTCGCGCCCGAGGTCCTGGGCCGCCGTCAGCTGGGTGAAATCGAAGCGCTCGAGCGAGGCGTACAGGACCAGCGCCGCGAACGGGATGTAGACGTACGTCAGGACGATGAACGTCCCGAAGTCGTTGTAGACGAACAGCAGCGACGGCTCGGCGATGATCCCGAGGCCCATGAGGACCTGGTTGAGCGCGCCGTGCTCGCCCAGGATCGCCTGCCACGAGTAGACCCGCAGCAGGTAGCTCGTCCAGAACGGGACGATGATGACGAGCAGGGCGATCCGCGCCCACCGTCGCGAGACGTAGCGGGCGAGGAAGTAGGCGACGGCGAACGCGACGACGAGGCAGACGACCGTGACCGCCGCGCCCATGACCATGGTCTTGAGGAGCGTCCGGACGTACGTCGGGTTCGTGAAGAAGTTCTGCGTAGTTGTCCAGGCTCCAGACCGGGACGACGTCGAGGTTCGCGTTCGTCGACCACAGCGAGAAGACGAACATCACCGCGAGGGGCACGAAGAACAGGCCCGACGCAGGATGACCACCGCCGGAAGGAACGGCGCCAGCTGACGCAGACGCGCGCCGCGCGACCGCGGCCGACGACCGCCGGCGGGGCCGGGTCGGCCCCGCCGACGATCTCGGTCGCCATGGGCGGCGAACTAGGCTCCGAAGACCTCGTTGAAGAGCTGGATCGACTTCTCGGTCGACGTGCCCGGGCCCTTCGAGGTCGTCTTGGCGAGGACGTCTCCTCGGCCTTGTTGTACAGGTATCGGTCGGCGCGGTCCTCCTTGCCCTGGTCGACGAGGACCTTGTAGGCCTGTCTCGTTGAACAGCGGTCGGCCGTTGGTGATGAAGTTCTCGGCGATGTACTCGGCCTGCTGGGACTTCTCGAGGAAGGGCAAGAGCAGGGACTTGTTGGCGCCCTCCTTGACGATCATCTCGGCGTCCATCCAGCCGACGGTGCCTTCCTTCGGGATGAAGCCCTTGATCTCCGGTCCGCCGCCGTCCTTGACCCGGTCCTCGTTGCCGAGGTTGCCGGTGATGAGCCAGGCCTCCTCGCTGATCATCGAGTTGACGCTGTCGGTGGCCTGCTGGGCGAACTTCAGGACGTTCGGCTTGAGCTGCTCGAGGAGCCCCTTGACGGTCGCGAGCTGGTCGTCGGTCATGTTGTAGACGTCGTCGAAGCCGGCGGCCTTGCCCATGTAGGCGACGATCTCTTCGGGCTGGTTCTCGATGACGACGCGGCCCTTGTACTTCGGGTCGAGGAGGACCTGCCCACGAGTCGGGCGCCGGGGAGACCTGGGCCGGGTCGTAGTAGATGCTGATCGGCGACCAGCCGAACGGGTAGCCGAGGTAGCCCTCGGGCTTCGTCCAGATCGGGAACTCGCGCGCGAACGAATAGAGCTGCGACGAGACCTTGAGCTCGTTGATGTCGAACGGCTCGATGAGCCGCCTCGGCGTAGTAGGCGTCGGGCACCCACAGGGCGTCGCCCGAGATCATGTCGAGCTCGCCCTTGACCTCCTTGAGCTTGGCGTAGCCCTCGGCGTTGCCGGCGAGCTCGCTGGATCTGCGGCGACGATCTTGTCGGACGCCTCGATGGCCTGTCGAGCTGGGTGTCGATGTAGTGGTCGCCCCAGGTCATCCAGTTGAACGTCCCGCCCTGGCGGCGAGCCGCCTGCCGATGGCGTTGCAGGCCGACCGCGATGCCGCCGAGCGACGACGGCGGCCCCGACGGCCGCCGACGCCTGCAGGAACCGTCGCCGTGACAGCTGGTTGATCGAGACGTGTCATCCCTCAGGACCTCCTCCAGACTCTTCGTCCGATCCGTGTCGGTCGCCGGCGGTGACGACCGTCGACTCGCGCGGATCCCACCAAACGTGCACCTCTCGATCCACCATCTCCTCCTCGACAGCCTGCTCGTCCGACTCGCATGAAACCGAAGCGCGACGAGGATCCCGGCGTCGGTCTGGACCGTGATCCTGGTGTGATTGCCCATGAATGCGACGTTGGTCGCCCGGCCCTTGACGACGGCCATGGGCGACGCCCCGTCCGGGGCGCTGTCGCCCGACGCCGACGCGATTCGGGCCGGACCATCAGCGCGACCGGGCCGTTCGCGACGCGGTCCGGCGCTCGCCGGTGCCGGGACGATCGTCCCGTCGCGCAGCTGGAACGCCGGCGGCGCCGCCATCCTCGGTCGATGGCGACCGTCGAGGAAGTTCGATTCGCCGATGAAGTCGGCCACGAACCGGTCGACCGGGCCGTGGTAGATCTCGCGCGGCGATCCGATCTGGCGGACGTGCCCGCCGGCCATGACCGCGATCCGCGTCGCCATCGACAGCGCTTCCTCCTGGTCGTGGGTCACGAACACGAAGGTCGTGCCGACCTGGCGGTGGATGCGCGACAGCTCGACCTGCATCTGCTTGCGGAGCTTGAGGTCGAGCGCCCCGAGCGGCTCGTCGAGCAGCAGCACGGCCGGTCGCTTGGCCAGCGCCCGCGCGAGCGCGACGCGCTGCGCCTGTCCGCCCGACAGCTGGCCCGGGTAGCGGTCGCGGTACGTCGGCGAGGCCGACGAGCTCGAGGTACTCGCCGACGCGCTGACCGACCTCCGCGTCGCGCCAGGCCCTCCATCCGCAGGCCGAACGCGACGTTGTCGGCGACCGACATGTGCGGGAACAGCGCGTAGTTCTGGAAGACGGTGTTGACGTCTGCGCTGGTGGGGCGGCAGGTCGTTGACCCGCCGACCCTCGATCCGGAGCTCGCCCGACGTGAGCGGGATGAACCCGCCGATCAGGTTGAGGGTCGTCGTCTTGCCGCAGCCGGACGGTCCGAGCAGGCAGAAGAACTCGCCCGGCCTCGATCTGGAGCGAGATGCCATCGAGCGCCACGGCATCGCCGTAGCGCTTGGTGACGTCGACGAGCTCGATGGCGGGAGCCGCAGCGGCCTGCGTCACGAGGTGGATCCCGGGCTGGCTGAAGCGACCGTCCGACACGGGCCGGCCAGCGATCTGCGAGGTGCGCGGCGGCGTGCTGTCGCCGACCACGAGGTCGGACGGGCATGACCTCGGATGCCGGCATCCGGCCGTCCCGCGTCGATGCCGATCAGCATCTCGACCGCGCGACGGCCGACCTCGACCGAGGGGACCTCGACCGTCGTGAGCCGTGGCCAGGACTTGGCGTGCGGCCGGGATCCCGTCGAAGCCCGTCACGGCCATGTCGTCGGGAACCACCAGGCTGCGTCGCCCGGAGCGCGTCGAGGAGCGCCAGGGCCAGCTTGTCGTCGTAGCAGACCACGAGCCTCCGGCGGATCGGCGGCGAGCTCGCGGGCCACCATCGAGGCGTCCCGCCAGCCATCGGTCCCGGCATCGATGAAGTCGGATCGGGCCGCGCGACACGTCGCTCGAGCGCCGCAGCCGTCGCCGCCCGCCGGATGGTATCCGCGGCCTCGCTGCCCGGTCCGACGTAGGCGATCCGCCGATACCCGCGGTCCACGAGATGCTCGACGGTCGCGACGAACCCTGCGGCGTCGTCGGTCCGCAGGACGCCCCGCGCCGGCGGCTCGGCTCCGTCGCGCGAGCGCTGGATAGTCGGGCTGGACGAAGACGACGCGCTCGGCGGGGACCCGGGCCAACACCTCGCCGGGGTCGCTGACGCACGATGCCACCACGATCCCGTCGGCCCGGTGCTCGACGAACGCCGTCAGCGCCCGCTGCTCGCGTTCCCGGTCGTGCGAGGCCGGTCATGATGAAGACCGCGTATCCCTGACTAGCTGCGGCTTCCTCGAAGCCCGCTGCGACCTTGCCGTGGACCGGATCGGCGAGGTCGTCGAGCGAGGAGGCCGAGGATGTGCGTCCGCTTGCGCACGCAGGCTCCGCGCCGCGGCATTCGGGACGTAGCCGAGCTTCTGGGCGGCTGCGTGGACGGCCGCACGCGTCGCCTCGCCGATCCTGGGGTCGTCCTTCAGTGCGCGCGACGCTGTCGCCTCGGACGTCCCGGCGAGCCGGGCGACGTCCGCGAGGACGACACGGCGTTCGGGGGCTCGGCGCATCCGGCTCGACTAGCTCGCCGACGACGGCTGGGGGACCATGATCTCGACCGCCCTGGGCCTCTCGCCGGGCGTTGGACGCACGCACCCACTGACCGATGCCCCTCCGCTTTCGCGTTGCATCCCGTGGCTTGTGCAATCGGTTGCGCGGACGCTAGCATACCGATCGCGGGAGGGTCAACGCGCGGTGGTTGCGGGAGGGATCGCGGGCCGTGGCAGGCGACGACCTGGCGGACCATCGGCACGCGAGGATGAGTG
This sequence comes from uncultured Chloroflexia bacterium, assembly GCA_963704775.1. Classification (GTDB taxonomy): domain Bacteria; phylum Chloroflexota; class Limnocylindria; order Limnocylindrales; family CSP1-4; genus SPCO01. The sequence goes on from CAVPHR010000006.1 coordinate 339,339, forward strand.
CCGCGGGCGACGAGCTCCTGGCGACCCCGGTCGAGCTGCGGCGTCAGCGCAACGCCAGCGACAGCGACCTCGGTTCGCGCCTCCACCCAGGCTATCTCGAAGCGATCGGACGGCTGCCGGCCGGCGACCAGGTCTTTCGGGGACTGCCGTTCCGCTTCGCGCGCCGCGCGACCGACCGGCGCTGGCTGTTGCTCGACCGAGAGGCCGGCGTGGACCTGCGTCGCGATCGGGCCGGCCAGCCACGTGGTCGTCGCGCATTTCTGCGATGCCTGGCGCGACCCGGTCGAGGGTCGTCCCGCGGACCTGCCGATCGGCTGGGTCACCCCGGTCGGGCAGCCCCTGGCCCGCTATACCGTCGAGCTGGCCTCGGGTCGGACGGTCGACCGAAGTCGTGCGGCGTCGATTCGAGGTGAACGAGGGAATCGTCGGCTGGGGCCAGGGCGCCTTCGCCGCGCTCCCACACCTCGTCGACACGCCGCTCGACTGGCGCGGCCCGTATCCGGCGATGCCAGCGGGTGGCTACGCCGCGCCGGGCGACGCCGGGCTGCTCGGGATCCTGCCCGGCAGTTGGGGTCCGGCCCAGACCGGGGTGGCCGAATTCGGTGCCGAGCCCGACCGGCGACATCGTCCTGTGGCTGCACGCGATCGAGATCCCGGACGGGCCGGCGGACCTCAGCCGGCTGACGCATGGAGCCATTGGCACCGCTCGATGCCGGTGGCGGCGGTCGTCGTCGCGGCGGTCACGACGTTCCGGGGAACCGCCTCGCCGCTCGTCGTCGAGCCCCGCCGGACGCTGCGGATCGACGGCACCGAGCGCGGCGGTTCCGGCGAGTTCGCGGTGGACCTCGGGCAGGTGTTCCGGGAGCGCCCGGCGCCGGCGCCCCTCGACGGCCGGTCGTCCACCGACGCGGGTCGTCGGCTGGGGGATGCCGACCGACGAGGCGGCATCGTCGGCGGCGTGGCTCGTCGACCTCGCGATGGCGCCGGACGCGAGGATCTCGATCGGCGAGGACCGGGTCCCGGCGAGCGGCCTTCCGGCTGACGGCGACACGAGGGCGGTTCGGCCGGATCGTCATCGAGTCGCTGCGCGACGCCGACGCGACGGGTCGACGTCGAGATCGTCGACGCCGTCGACGCGGCGAACCGATGCCCGCCCGCGTCCGGTTCGTGGCGCGCCGACGGGCGATACCTCCCGCCGCTCGGCCATCGCGACGAGATCAACCCCGGGCCTCAACGAGGACACCGGGGCGGACCTCGTCCTCGGCGGTGCTGACCTACGCGTACGTCCCGGGTCGGTTCCCGATCGCGCTGCCGGACGGCGCCGTCGAGGTCGAGGTGGTCCGCGGGTTCGGCTACCGACCGCTGGCGCCGGTCCATCGACGTCGGCGACGACCTCGGCCGTGCCCCGCTGGTCCTGCCGATCGAGCGCGGTCGCCGGCCCCGCGGGCGCCGACTGGATCGCCGTCGACATGCCACGTCCACTTCATCTCGCCGACGTCGGCGCTCCTCCAGGCGCGGGCGGAGGGCGTGGCGATCGTCGAACCTGCTGGCGACGCAGTGGGGCGACCACCACACCAGCATCGCCGACCTGCCGATCGACGTCGTCGCGGACCATGCCGGCGAGCACCTGGTCGTCATGGGCAGCGAGAACCGCCAGAACATGCTCGGCCACATCGGCCTGCTCGGGGCGCCCGATGCCGTCCTGCCGATGGCGAGCGCCGGGGCGCCGGAGGCCCGCCTGGGCGACCCGCTCGACCGGCTGATCGGCGACTGGGCGGACGCCGCGCACGCGCAGTCGGGGCTGGCCGTCGCCGTCCACTTCCCGTTGCCCTACGCGGAGATCGCCGCGGACATCGTCTCGGGCAGGATCGACGCGGTCGAGATGCAGGCCCTGACGCCGGACGTCGACGGGCCGTCGATCCGCGAGTGGTATCGCTTCCTGAACTGCGGCTATCGGCTCGCCGATCGTGGGCGGCACCGACAAGATGTCGGCCGAGATCCCGCTCGGGGCCATCCGGACGTACGCCCGCCTCGCACCCGGCGCGCCGCTGTCCTTCGCCGCCTGGGCCGAGGCGGTCCGGGCGGGTCGGACCTTCGTGTCGTCCGGCGTCGTTCATCGAGCTGGAGGTCGACGGCCACGGGCCGGGCGACGTCATCGCGCTCGGCGGCGGCGGCGGGATCGGTCGAGGTCGCGGTCACGGCGTCGGCCGCCCAGCCGGTCATCGACGGGACTCGAGCTCATCCACGATGGCGTGGTCGTGGCCGCGGCGTCCGGGGGTGGGGTCGATCGCATCAGCCTGGCCGGAACGCGTCACGGTCTCCAAGAGCGGCTGGCTGGCCGCCCGGGTCACGAGCCGCGAGCAGATCCACTCGGGATTTGCCACGAGCATGGGCGCCCACAGCTCGCCGGTCTACCTCGAGGTCCCCGGCAAGCCCGCGTTCGACTGTCGAGGACGCAGCTGTGATCGGGACCGATCATCGATGGGGCACGGACCTGGATCGAGACGGTCGCGACCGTCCGATCGCCGGCCGAGCGGGCCCGTCTGGCCGCCGTACCTCGGCCTCGAGTCGGGCGAAGCTCGACGACCGGATCCGCGAACGCTCGACCCGCTGACGCGGGCGGCGCTACTCGATCGTCCGGACCTTCTCGAACGGTTGGCCGAGCGCCTCGGGGCCGATCGTCGAGTAGCCGCCGTCGACGAGCAGCTCGGCGCCCGTCACGAACGAGGCGCGGCTCCGACAGCAGGAACGCGATGGCGTGGGCCACCTCCTCCGGGTCCGCCATCCGCCCGAGCGGCTGGAACTCCGCGGCCAGGGCGTCGGCCCGTTCCCGCGTGCCATAGCGCCGTTCGATGTTGCGGCTCCACATCCAGCCGGGCGAGACGGCGTTGACCCGGATCGAGCGGGACGCGAGGTGGTGGGCGGCGCTCTTGACGAGCATGAGCAGGGCTGCCTTCGAGACGTTGTAGACGACGCGCGCCGGCTGCGAGACATGCCCGCTGATCGACGCGACGTGGACGATCGCGCCACCGGCTGTCATCACGGCCGCCGCCTTGGTCGTCAGCATCGCCGCCGACGCGACATTGGTGTCGAGGACGCGATCCCAGAGCTCGCGCGTGCTGGCGAGGCGCTCATCCTCGAAGTTCGCGGTCGCCCCGACCACGCCGTCGAGCCGCCCGTGGTCCTCGAGCGCGGTCGCGATCAGACGGTCGAGGTCGGCGTCCCGTGAGACATCCGTCTGCGACGAACCGGGCCTGCGGCGCCGAGGCGAGCGGCCACGGCCGCGCCGTGTTCGGCGTCGCGGTCGGCCAGGACGACGCTGGCGCCCTCCGCGATGAGGATCGCTCCGATGCGCCTCGCCGAGAACGACGCCGCGCCGGTGACGATGACGACCCGGCCATCGAAGTCGCCCACCGGCGTCAGACGCCGACGCGCTGGTCGCCGCTTGTTCGTCGTCCCACGCCTCGCGAGCGGCCCGGACCTGCTGCTCGCTCGCTGACCTCGGGGACGCCGACCTCCCACCAGGCGCCGCCCTCGGTCCAGGTGTACTCGTCGACCGGGATCGACGATCACGTAGCTCCGATCGGCCGCCTTGGCACGGGCGAACGCGGCCGGCAGGTCGTCGACGCTCTCGACACGCTCGGCGATCGCGCCCATCGACTCGGCGTGCTTGACGAAGTCGACCTGGAGGTAGCGCTCGTGGCGGGTCGTCGCGCAGCAGGTTGTTGAACTCCGCGCCGCCGGTGTTGACCTGCAGGCGGTTGATGACCGCGAAGCCGCCGTTGTCGCAGACCATGAAGATGACCTTCTGCCCGGTCATCACGGTCGAGTAGATGTCGGAGTTCATCATCAGGTACGAGCCGTCGCCGACCCACGCGATGACGTCACCCGTCGGCCGGGCGAGGCGGGCGCCCCACGCCCCGGCGATCTCGTAGCCCATCGTCGAGTAGCCGTACTCCGAGTCGAACGAGCCGACCGACTTCGAGCGCCAGCCCATGCGCGAGCTCGCCGGGCAGGCCGCCCGCCGCCGAGACGATGTAGTCGCGCCGGGTCGCGCGACCGTGTTGATCGCCTGGATGACCTCGGCATAGGCCGGCGGACCGTCGTGCTGTCGCCCGGCCCACGAATCGAGATAGGCGTGCCACTCGGCGATGCGCTCGTCCGCCGTCGCCAGCCACTCGGGCGGAGCTGCGTACGTGCCGAGCGCCGCCGTCGATCGCCTCGAGCGCGACCCTGGCGTCGCCGATCACCGGCTGGGCGCCCTGCTTGTGGGCGTCCCAGCGAGGCGGTGTTGACGGCGACGAACCGCACGTCCGGATCCTTGAACACCGACCAGGAGCCGGTCGTGAAGTCCTGGAGCCGCGTCCCGACGGCGATGACGACGTCGGCCTGCTCCGGCGACGGCGTTCGCCGCACGCGACCCCGTGACCCCGATCGGGCCGGCGTAGTTCGGGTGGTCGTGGGTGAGCGTCGACTTGCCGGCCACGGTCTCGACGACCGGGATGCGCGTGGCGCTCGGCGAAGGCACGCAGGGTGTCCGACGGCGCCCGAGTAGTGGACGCCGCCGCCCGCGATGATCAGCGGCCGCTGCGCGCGCTCGATGAGGGCCGCGGCGGCCTCGACGTCCCGCGGATCCGGCCCCGGTCGGCGGATGTAGTGGACCTTCGGCTCGAAGAACGCGCTCCGGGAAGTCGTACGCCTCCGCCTGGACGTCCTGCGGCAGCGCGAAGAAGGCCGGGCCGCGCGTCGCGGGGTCGAGCATCACGGCCAGCGCCTGCGGGCAGCGACCGGACGATCTGGGCGGGCTTGGTGATCCGGTCCCAGTAGCGGCTGACCGGCTTGAACGTGTCCGCCACGGTCACCGTCGGGTCGCCGAAGTGCTCGACCTGCTGGAGGACGGGATCGACGATCCGGTGCTGGAAAGTGTCGCCGGAGAAGAGCAGGACCGGCAGCCGATTGGCGTGGGCGACGGCGGCGGCCGTCACCATGTTGGTCGAGCCGGGTCCGATCGACGAGGTGGCGATCATGATCCGCCGGCCGCGCATCGCCTTGGCGTAGGCCACGCGCGGCGAGCGCCATCGACTGCTCGTTCTGGCCGCGGTACGTCGGCAGCTCGTCCTGGACGGGCTCGAGCGCCTCGCCGAGGGACGTCACGTTGCCGTGGCCGAAGATCGCGAAGACGCCCGGCGAAGAGCGGCGACCTCCTCGCCGTCGATCCGGGTCCGTTGCGCGAGCAGCCAGCGCACGATCGCCTGGGCGGTGGTGAGTCGGATCGTCTTCATGGCCTCGTCATCCTCGAACGTGCTCCAGGTGGGCCGGTCATCCCGTCCCGCAGGAACGGCTCCAGCGACGTCGTGAAGTAGCGCGCGCCGCGGTCCAGCCACTCGCGGGTCATGTCCGCGGTGCCGGCGTAGATCCCGAGGACCTTGTCGGATCCGACGACGGCCGTCGCGACGCGCTCCAGCGCCGCCAGGACGTCGGGATGGCGCAGATCGCCCGGGTGACCCAGCGACTGCGACAGGTCCGTCGGGCCGAGGAACAGCACGTCGACGCCGTCGATCGCCAGATAGTCGTCGATGGCGTCGACCGCGTCCTGCGTCTCGATCTGGATCACGACCAGCGTCTCGCGGTTCGCGCGCTCGACGTACTCGCCGAGCGGCTCGCGCAGACCCCATTCGGACGCCCGGCTGCCGGCCAGCCCGCGGACGCCGCGCGGCGCGTACTTCACCGAGCGGACCGCCCGCTCCGCCTCGGCCGGCGCTGTTGACCCACGGGATGTGCGCGCCGTGGGCGCCGGTGTCGAGGTAGCGCAGGATCGTCGGCGGGTCGTTCGTCGTCACCCGCACCATCGGCGTCACGCCGCGCGGCTCGATGGCCCGGCACAGGTCCTCGACCTGGTCTCGGCTGGAGCGTCCCGTGCTCGGCGTCGAAGCACGAGGAAGTCCCAGCCGAGCAGCGCGACGTACTCGATCAGCGACGGCTCGGCGGTCCGGACGAAGCAGCCGAAGACCGGCTTCCCGTCGGCCAGCTTCGCCTTGGTCGTGTTCTTCAGCATGACGGCGGTCGCTCAGTCGATCCGGAGGCTGACGACGTCCTCCCAGCGCTCCGGACGCCCACGAGCGGACCATCGCCGCCGCGACCGACGCGTTGGCCAGCGCCTCGGTGAAGCCCGGGCTCGTGGCGGCTGCCCGGCCGCCACGGACCTGCAGGAACGCCAGCGCCTCGATCAGCTTGAGGTCCTCGTAGCCGATGCGAGTTGCCGCCGCCCGGGACGATGTTCCCCTGGTTCGGGAAGGCGTCGCCGGCGAGGACCTCGATGAACCCGTCATTGGGCTGCTCCTCGGGAAGGTACAGGCGCAGCTGGTTGAGGCGTCTCGTGGTCCCACGCCGGCGGCGCCCTTCGAGCCGTTGAGCTCGAAGGCCATCGAGCTCTGCGGCCCGACGATCGAGCGGTCGCACTCGAGCGTCCCGCGCGTGCCGTTCTCGAACTCGACCAGCGCGCCGACGTAGTCCTCGTTGGTCACCGCTCCCGTCGGGTCGCCGGGCTTGCCGCGGTCGTAGTGCGTGCCGGCGCCCGGGATCGGCAGCGGCCGCTGCTTGATGAAGGTCTCCTTCACCGCCACGACCCGGGTGATCGGCCCGCACATGAACTGGGCCATGTCGATGGCGTGCGACATGAGGTCGCTCAGGACGCCGTAGCCGGCCTCCTCCTGGAGGAATCGCCACGACAGGAGGCCGAGCCGGTCGCGCCCGTACATCGAGAAGAACCGGCCGCGGTAGTGGGTCAGCTCGCCGAGCCGGCCGTCGGCGATGAGCTGGCGGGTGTACTGGACGAGCGGCGCCCAGCGGTAGTTGTAGCCGCAGCCGCTGATCACCCCGGCCCGGCGCGCCGCGAGCCTCGATGGCGGCCGTCGCCTCGGGGTCGATCCCGACCGGCTTCTCGCAGGCGATGTGCTTGCCGGCGGCCGCCGCGGCCTCGACGATCTCGCGGTGGAGGGCGTTCGGCGCCGTGACGTCGACGACGTCGATGTCGTCGCGGGCGATGAGCTCGCGCCAGTCGAGGCGTGCCGCGCTGGCGAACCCGAAGTTGTCGCGCGCGAGGTCGAGCCGTTCCGGGACGTTGTCCGCGACGGCGACCAGGCGCGGGCTGGATGCCGCGTCTCGGGGAAGTAGACGGGGATGTCGCGGTAGGCCCGCGAATGCGCCTGACCCATCCAGCCGAACCCGACGACGCCGATCCCGATCGTCTCGTCACTTGTCGACTCCTGCATACGGCGCCGAGGCGACGCGTTCCCAGACCTCGGGATTGACGAGGTGCTCCGGGCGTCGGCCCTCGAGGACGGCCATCGCCTGCTGGAACGCGAGCCCGGAAGATGCGCGCCTTGCCGTCGCGCCGTCGCGGACGCCACATGCGGCGTGACCACGACGTCGTCGCGGCCCAGCAACGGGTGACCCGCCGGGAGCGGCTCGGGCGACGTGACGTCGAGTCCGGCGCCGAACAGGTGCCCGTCGTCGAGGGCCGCCGAGCAGCGCGTCCTGGTCGACCAGGCCGCCGCGAGCCGTGTTGATGAACACGGCTCCCGGCTTCATCGACGCGAAGCGCGGCCGCGCCGAACATGCCGCGCGAGTCGTCGGTCAACGGGACGTGGACGGACACGACGTCGGCGGCGCGCGAGGAGCGCGTCGAGGGTGTCGGCGCGGTCGATCCCGGCCGGGACGGCGGCAGCGGCGAGGTACGGATCGAACACCGCGACCGCGCATCCCGAGGCCGCCGGCGATCCGGGCCACGTGCCGCGCGATCCGGCCGAAGCCCGACCAGGCCGAGGACCTTGCCGTCGAGCTCGATCCCGTCGTGGCGGCTGTAGTAGCCGCTCGACCGTCCCGTCCCGGAGCGCCGCCTCGGCGGCTTCACGTTCTTGGCGACGAGCAGCATCAGCGTGACCGCGTGCTCGGCGGTCGAGATCGTCGGGCCGTCGGGCGTGTTGCAGACCGCGATCCCGCGCCGGGTCGCCGCCGCGACGTCGACCGCGTCGTAGCCGATGCCGGTCCGGGCGATGACCACGCAGGCCCGGGCGCGCGATCCATGAACGCGTCGCCGTACGGCGCCGCCCCGACGACGGCGGCGACGGCCGTGTCGACGCCGGCGTAGCGGATCGTCGTCGGTGGCCGGGCCGAGGACCGTGCACGCCGCCGCGACGGACGCGGCGAGCTCGGGGAGGACCGGGCGCTCGAACCAGACGGGCGGCAGGGTCGTCGCCGTCACGCCGGTCCCGGCCGCGGGACCGCCCGCGAACGCGCGTCTCGGGCAGCCCGCTGACGCCGGTCTCGACCGCGAAGAGCCCGCCCGCGTCGGGCTGCGCCGGGTCGACGCGCGTGGGACCCGCCGCCGCCGATCGTCGTGATGAACAGCGTCGAGAGGTCCGGGCCGCCGAACGCCGGCATCGTCGGCTTCGACGACCGGCACGCGCGACCGTGCGGTCGATCGCGCCCGCCGGCGTCACCCGCAGGACCGCCGAGCCGCACACGCAGGCGATCCAGTAGCAGCCGGCCTCGTCGACGCAGGCCCCGTCCGGCCGGCCCGGGCAGCGGACCGAAGTCGAGGAAGACCCGCTCGTTGGTGGCCTCGCCGGTATCGCACGTCGTAGTCGTACGCCCAGACCGTGTCGCGGTGGGTGTCGGCGAAGTACATCGTCCGCCCGTCCGGCGCGAAGGCGAGCCCGTTCGGCACGCCGATCGCCGACCGCACCGTGCGCCGCCGTCCCGTCCGGCTCGACCCGATGGAGGAGCCCGGTCGCCTTGCCGGCCGCGGCCGGATCGAACATCGACCCGACCCAGAAGCGCCCGGCCGGATCGCAGCGCCCGTCGTTGAGCCGATTGCCGACGCCCTCCGGCTCGAGGGCGATCCAGTCGCGTCCACGTCCCGGCGTCCCAGTCGAGGAACGCCGAGCCGGCCCTCGATGGCGACGAGCAGGCGGCCCGGGGTCGCGGTCAGGGCCAGCGACCCCGGTCGCCCGGGCGCCGGACGCTGCTCGTCGAGCGCCGGTGGCCGGGTCGAAGCGGTGGACCGCCCGGCCGTCGATGTCGACCCAGTAGAGCCGAGCATCGTCGGGGCTCCAGACCGGGCACTCGCCGAGCTGGGCCGCGGCCGGGAGGACGCACGTCGCCTCGAGGTCGTCCACGGCCGGCTGGCTCACGCAGGCGCCCCGTCGAGGCCGCGCAGGTACGCGACGCTGTCGACCGCGTCCGCCTTCGGGCCCTCGCCGATCGGGCGGCTCGCGCCTTGAGCGACACGTCCTGCTCGAGGACATACCAGCCGCGGTAGCCGTCGCCCTCGAGCGCGGCGATCACGCCGGCGATGTCGACGCCGCCCTGCCCGAGCGGCACGAACAGCCCGTCGATGACCGACTCGCGGAACGGGACCTCGCCGCTCCGGACCTGCGCGGCCTTGGCCGGGTCGACGTCCTTGAGGTGGACATGGAGGACGCGGCCGCGCGCCGCCCGCGCGACCTCGACCGGGTCGGCGCCGGCCAGGTAGACGTGGCCGGTGTCGAGGCACAACCCGACCGTCGGACGACTCGAGCAGCCGATCGATGTCCGTGCCGGTCTCGATCGCCATGCCCCAGTGCGGATGGAGCGCCGTCTTGAGGCCGGCATCGGTGACGATCGCCTTCGAGCCGCTGGAGGTTGGCCAGGAACGTCGTCCACTCGTCCGCGCGTCATGTCGACCGACGTGTCGTAGCCGGGGTGGTGCGACGACGGCCCCAGGACGAGCACCTTCGAGCCCGGTGACGGCCAGCTGTCGCGCGGCCCGCGTCACGTACTCGAGCTCGGCATCGATCCGGTCGGGCCGATAGAGCAGGGCCGGCACGAAGCCCGCCGACGATGCTCAGGTCGAACTGGGCGAGGTAGTCCCGCAGCTCGGCCGGGTCGGTCGGCAGGTAGCCGTCGGGCCCGAGCTCCGTCGCGGACAGGCCGCTCTCGACCATCTCGCGCAGGACCCGGTCCCGGTCCATCAGGTAGCCCCAGCCCGGGGAGCCGTCGACGCCCCAGGTGATCGGCGCGCCCGCCACTCGTTCGAGGAGATCGCTCACGTCGTTCCCGACCCTCCGCTCGTGCCGCCGCCTGCGATGTTGACGGTCAGATTATCGTGCTGGTAGGGTGCTGTGCAATCGGTTGCACTGACGGAGAGGGAGAGCCGGCATGCCCGGACCCGGTGTCGAGCTGATCGGCGAGGAAGAGATCGCCGAGGTGATGCAGGTCCTCACCAGCCGCTCCCTGAGCCGGTACGGCAGCGCCGACGATCCGGACTTCGGCGCCAAGGTCCGCCACGTCGAGCAGGAGATCGCCGCGCTCGCCGGCGTCCGGTACGCGCCTCGGCCTGCAGCGGCGGTGGCTCGGGCGGGCTGTGGATCTCGCTGCTCGGCCTCGGCGTCGGACCGGGCGACGAGGTCATCGTGCCCGGGCTTCACGTTCGTCGCCTCGATCTCGGCGATCGTCTACGCCCGGGCGACCCCGGTCCTGGCCGAGGTCGACGACTCGTTCAACCTCGATCCGGCCGACGTCGAGGCGCAGGATCACGCCGCGGACCCGGGCGATCATCGTCGTCCACATGCTCGGCGCGCCGGCCCGGCTCGACGAGCTCAAGGACGTCGCCGACCGGCACGGCATCCCGCTCATCGAGGACTGCGCCCAGGCGTTCGGCGCGACCTACCAGGGCCAGGGCGTCGGCGGGATCGGCGCCGCCGGCGTGTACAGCTTCAACGAGTACAAGACCATCACCTGCGGCGACGGCGGGATGATCGTCACCGACGACGAGGACCTGTACGGCCGGCTCTTCGCGATCCACGACCAGGGCCACGCGCCGAACCGGCTCGGGTCGAAGTACGCCGAGCGCCCGTTCCTCGGCATGAACTTCCGGATGACCGAGCTGTCGGGCGCCGTCCTGCTCGCCCAGGTCCGCAAGCTCGACCTGATCCGCGACCACCTGCGGGCGAACAAGGAGATCGTGAAGTCGGCGATCGCGGACCTGCCCGGGCTCGGCTTCCGCACGATCGTCGACCCGGAGGGCGACCTGGCGACCCACCTCGTCGTGACGTTCCCGACGGCCGAAGTCGCGCAGACGGTCGCCGAGGAGCTCGGCTCGATCACGCTCGCCGCGTCCGGCTGGCACGTCTACTCGAACATGGAGCACCTGCTCGAGCAGCGGACCGTCAGCGGCAAGGGCTGCCCGTTCGACTGCGCGTGCTACGGCCAGGGTGAGGTCGACGTACCGGCCGGGATGCTGCCGCAGACCGACGCCCTGCTCGCGCGCTCGATGAGCATCGGCATCGGCGTGTTCGACACGAACCTCGCGCCGTTCGGCCTGCGGATGCGCGACGACGAGGCGGCTGCCCGGCGCGTCGCCGAGCGGTTCTGCGAGGTCGCCGGCCCGTACCTCGCCGGCTAGGCGCGACGCGATGGCGCCGACCGGGCTCGATCGGCGTCGGCATCGTCGGCTACGGGCTGGCCGGCCGCCTGTTCCATGCGCCGTACATCGACGGCGGTCGACGGGCTGCGGCTCGCCGGCGATCGCCACCTCCGACCCGGATCGGCAGGCCGCAGGCCGCCGCGGAGCATCCCGGGAGCGACGGTCGTCGGACACGGTCGACGAGCTGCTCGAGCGCCGGCGACGTCGAGCTCGTCGTCGTGGCGACGCCGAACCGGTCCCACGTCCCGATCGGGATCCGGGCGCTCGCAGGCGGGGCGGCACGTCGTCGTCGACAAGCCGATCGCGATGGACGTCCCGGAAGCGGAGACGCTGATCGAGGCGGCCGAGCGCGCCGGGCCGGATCCTGTCCGTCTACCAGAACCGCCGCTGGGACGGCGACTTCCAGACCGTCCGGCCCTGGTCGAGCGCGGGCGACGCTCGGCGCGATCGACAGCCTCGAGGCCCGGTTCGAGCGATGGGGCGACGGTCGGCGAGGCGTGGCGCGAGGAGGCCGACGAGGCCGGCGGCCCGCATCGCGATCTCGGCGCGCACCTGGTCGACCAGAGCCTGCTGCTGTTCGGAGCGGCTCGGCCGCGTCTTCGCGCAGATGGACCGCCGCCGGCCCGGCAGCCGGGTCGACGACTCGACGTTCGTCGCGATCGATCACGCCGACGGCGTGCGCTCGCGCCTCTGGACGTCGCTGATCGCCGTCGCGGACCGGTCCGCGGTTCCGGATCCGCGGGCTCGCCGGCGAGTACGTCAAGGAGGACCTCGACCCGCAGGAGGTCGCAGCTCCTCGCCGGGATGCGCCCGGACGATCCCGGGTTCGGCGAGGAGCCAGCCGGACCGCTGGGGTCGCGTCTACGCGCGCGACGGCTCGCCCGCGCCGGTCCCGACCGAGCGCGGCGACTACCGGCGGTTACTACGAGCGGCTCCGGGACGCGGTCCGCGGGCGATGGCGAGCTGCCCGTCGATCCGCTCGACTCGGTCCGCGGGCTGCGCGTCCTCGAGGCGGCCGAGCGCTCGGCGCGCACGCGGCGCCGTCGGTCAGCGTCGCGGACGGCCTGACGATGGCGACCGGGCGACTCCGCCTCGGGTTCCAGGTCTGGGGCCAGTACGTGACCTGGCCGGAGCTCATGGCCATCGGGCGCGGAGATCGACGAGCTCGGGCTTCGACGAGCTCTGGAGCAACGACCACTTCCTGCCCGCAGGCGGCCGGCGGGGTCGGCGATGGGCGACCTCGACGGGCCGGTCTTCGAGGGCTGGTCGATCCTGTTCGGCTGGGCGGGGTCACCAGTCGGGCGCGGATGGGCTGCCTCGTCTCGGGCGCCGGCTATCGGAACCCGGGTCTGCTCGTGAAGATGGCGACCGCCCTGGACCACGCGACCGGCGGCCGTGCCGCCCTCGGCCTCGGCGCCGGGTGGTTCGAGCGGGAGCACGACGCCTTCGGGTTCGAGTTCCCGCCGCTCGGCCGGCGTCTCGACCGGTTGGGCGAGGCGGCCGCGATCTGCCGCGGCCTGCTCGACGGGTCGTCCGTGACCCATCGACGGCGCAGTGGTTCACGGCGGTCGACGCGCGGAACGACCCGCCGCCGCTCCAGGCGCGGCTGCCGCTCGCCATCGGCGGGAGCGGGGAGAAGCGGACGCTCCGGATCGTGGCCGAGTACGCGGACATCTGGAACGCCGACCAGGACGACCCCGAGTCGTTCCGCCGGCGGAGCGACATCCTCGATGAGCACTGCCGGGCGGTCGGGCGCGCGACCCGGCGTCGATCGAGCGGACCGCCGGTCTCGCCGCGCCGTGCATCCGCCCGACGCGAGCAGGCGGCCGTCGAGGCGCTGACCGAGATCCTCGAGCACCACGGCGATGCCCCACGCGGCCGCGCGCGAGATGGCGTCGGACTCGCCGTTCGCGGGACCGGTGGACGTCGGTCGTCGCCGAGCTGCGGCGCTACCGCGACGCCGGCGTCGAGCGCCGTCATGTTCGACTGGCCGGCGCCGTTCGATCGCCCCACGCTCGAGGCGCTGGCCGGCCCGGTCCGGGCCGCGCCTCGACGCGAGGCTGACGCGCCGTCGCGTCAGGCACGCCGTCGGAGCCGCGTCGTCGCAGGCGCGCAGTCGATGGCGCAGGTCCGCCTCGAGCGCCGGCTCCGGCAGGCCGAGCTGACGTCGGCGGTCGGCGGCGGCGGCGCCCCGGAGCGTGGCCTCGAGGGCGCCCGCCAGATCGCCGCAGGCGGTGCTCGCGCAGCTTGGCGAGCTCGATCCAGGCGACGATCGCGGTCCGTCCGGGTCCGGCCGCGACGCCAGCCCACGCGTCGGACGCGTCGCGATAGCGGCCGAGCCGGCGGAGGAGATGCGCCCGGTCGAGCGCGATCCGTTGCGCGTCCCAGGTCGCAGCGAAGGCGGCCGTCCGGTGCCAGCTCGACGGTCCGCGGTCGCGCGCGCCGCGGCGCGCCGCCGAAGTCCGGCCGTGCCTGCCGGTGACCACCACGGCACCTCGGCGCGCGCGATGACGCGACGACGGCGGGTGGGTCGTCGGGCGCGGTCGACCGGTCGCTCGGCCCGCCCGAGGACCTCGTCGAGGCAGGCGAGCGCCTCGTCGAGGCGCCGGGCCCGGACGAAGGCGCGGGCAAGACCCGCGACGTCGCCGATCGGCGCCGTTCGGCCGGGCCGCCGGCGAGGTGTAGCCGCCGTCCAGCAGGGCGATGCAGGCGCGCCAGCGAGCGGACGTCCTCGTCGTTGTGGCGGACGACGGCGGCGAGCGGCTCGGCCGGCCCGCCGCGCAGGAACGCCGAGGTAGCGGCCCGGGATCTCCCAGCCGTCGACGTCGTCGTGGCGCTCGACAGCCCGAGCAGCGTCCGCTCGACCGTCTGCAGCCGGGCGTCGTCCATCCGGTGGCGGAACAGGCGCCGGACGATCGGCAGGAGGTCGAGGTGGCCGTCGTGCGGCGGCGCCGCGCGCCGCGCCATCCGGTAGCGCGCCACGAGCAGCGGCCAGTCGAACCCGCGGCCGTTGTACGTCACCAGCCAGGCGTCGGGCGGGATGTGGCGCGCGAGCTCGTCGAGCAGGGCGCCCTCGTCGGCGTGGTCGGGCAGCAGCAGCTGGACCTGGCGGAACCGCGTCGCCCTCCCACCAGCCGAGCCCGATGAGGAAGGCCACGCGTCCCGGCCGCCGTCGCGAGCCCCGTCGTCTCGGTGTCGAGGCAGACGAGCGGGCGGTCGGCCGGCGGCTGGCCGGGCAGCCCCGCGAGGCGCTCGCCGGTCGACCGGCGATGTCGATCGACCGGCCCTCGACACGCACGAACCGGCCGCGCCGGCGCCGTCGACGACCTCGCCGTCGAGCGTCGACGCGAGCCGCTCGCGCGAGCTCCGACGCCGGCGATCGGGCGCGTGGGGCAGCGGATCGGTCTCGCGGCCGGCGGCGACCGCGGACGGCGGCCCGGAACCGCTCGCAGGCGCGGCCGAGGTCGAGCGCCGATCCGGACGCGACGATGCCGTCGAGCGCGGTCGCCAGGCCGGCGTCGCCGCGAGCCGGCCCGTGCGCCCGAGCTCGCGCGAGCAGCCGCAGGGCCAGCGCCTTGCGCGTCGACGTCCGGCTCGAGCCGCGGCCCGGTGCAGGCCGGACAGCCGCCGTCGCAGCCGCACGCGCGCGATGAGGTCGGCGGCCCCGGCGAGCAGCTCGTCGTGGCGCTCCCACAGCCGCTCCGACAGGCCGATCCCGCCCGGCACCGCCTCGTACAGGTAGATCGTCGGCTGCCTCGCGCGTGCGGCGAGCGGACCTGGGTGACGAGGCCCGAGGTCGCGCGGGTCGACCATCAGCAGGACCGACGCGACCGTCTGGATCGCCCGCCCGGCGCCGAGCAGCGCGACGTCGAGCTCGTCGCGCCGCCAGCGGTCGCGCGACCGCGTCGGCGGTCAGCCAGTAGGCGGTCGTCTGGAGCTCGAGCTCGGGCAGGTCGATCGGGCCCCAGCCGACGTTCTCGTCGGTGACGAACTTGAGCTTCTTGAAGAGGGTCACGAGGCTCGCGACCATCACCTCGCCGTGGATCCGCCGGCCGCCGGTCGCCGGCGCCTCGGCGAAGACCTCGAGCGGCTTGAGCGTCACCGCCCGGTTGGCGTACGTGTAGTGGTCGACGTCGATCTTGTGGACGTACGCCTTGCGCTCGCCCCACTCGAGCCGGTCGACGTAGTACTGGACCGACTCGTGGATGTAGATCGCGCGCTCGTGGACGAGGACCTGGGCGCTGAACAGGTCGACCTCGCCGAGGACCCGCGGCCGGTCCGGCGTGGTGTCGATGATCACGACGTTCTCCGGCGCGGCCGTCCGCAGCGAGATCTCCGACGCCGGGAAGTTCTCGCTCGACCAGTACCAGCGCCCGTCGTCGGCCTGGCGGACGTGGCCCTCCTCGGCGAGGAACGCGAGCAGGTCGTCGGCCGGCGCCGGGCCCGAACACCTCGCCCGGCTCGAACGGCAGCTCGAAGGTCGCCGCCCGCAGGTGGGCGAGCAGGACGTGGAGGTTGTCCGGGTCGAGCCGCGCCTCCTCGGGCGTCCCCTCGAGCAGGAACTCCGGGTGGTGGATGACGTACTGGTCGACGGGCGCGCCCGACGCGACGAGGATCGGCGACGCTGCGTGCCCTGCCGCCGGCCGGCCCGCCCGAACTGCTGCCACGTCGCCGCGACCGAGCCCGGGATAGCCGGCCAGGATCGACGACGTCGAGGCGGCCGATGTCGACGCCGAGCTCGAGCGCGTTCGTCGCGACGACGCCGAGGATCTCGCCGTCGCGCAGGCCGCGCTCGATCGCCCGGCGCTCGGTCGGCAGGTAGCCGCCGCGGTAGCCGCGGACCCGCGACTGCGCGGCCCGAGGCTCTCGCGCAGCGACTCGCGCAGGCCGGTCAGCAGGAGCTCGACCGCGACCCGCGACCGCCCGAACACGATCGTCTGGCGACCCGCCCGCAGGAACGGCAGCGCCCAGCGCTGGGCGAGCGTCACCGCCGAGCCGCGCGCCCCGCTCGCAGGCGTCGAGGACCGGCGGGTCGACGAGCAGCGACGTGCCGCTCGCCGGCCGGCGCGCCGTTGCGGTCGATGAGCCGCGCCGGGCGGCCGGTCAGCATCGCGGCGAGCTCGGCCGGGTTCCCGATCGTCGCCGAGCAGCACACGATGACCGGGTGGCTGCCGTAGTGGGCGCAGATCCGCAGCAGCCGGCGGAGGACGTTCGCGACGTGGCTGCCGAACACGCCGCGGTACGTGTGCAGCTCGTCGATGACGATGACCTGGAGCTGCTCGAACAGCTGGAACCACTTGGTGTGGTGGGGCAGGATCGCCGAGTGGAGCATGTCCGGGTTGGTGACGACGACCTGGCCGGCCGCCCGGATCGGCCGAGCGGATCGGCGCCGGCGTGTCGCCGTCGTAGGTCGACGGCGATGATCGACAGGCCGGCCGCCGCGCGACGAGCTCGCCGAACTCGGCGACCTGGTCCTGGCCGAGCGCCTTGGTCGGGAACAGGAACAGCGCCCGCGCCGCCGGGTCGTCGGCGATCGCCTGGAGGACCGGCAGCGCGTAGCACAGCGACTTGCCCGACGCGGTCGGCGTGACGACGACGACGTCCTCGCCGGCGTGGACCGCCTCGATCGCCTCGGCCTGGTGGATGTACGGCCGCTCGATGCCGCGCGGCGCGAGGCCGGCCACGATCCGCGGGTCGAGCCAGGCCGGGCAGTCGCGCGTACTCGCCGCGCGCGCGGGGATGACCTCGTGGTGGACGACGCCGCGGGCGAGCGACGGCTCCTCGAGCAGGCCGCCGAGGACGGTCTCGGGTCGGCGGGGGCGTAGGTGCGCATCGGCGGCTCCTCCGAATATCGAACGGATGTTCGAAATTGCGGCGAGTCTAGCAGCACGTTCCAGCCGCGCGTGTGACAGCTCGGCTGTCACGGCGCGCGCGGGTTGACACGCCAGCTCGCGCGTAGCTACGCTCGCCGGCACGGTTGACGCCGGCCGCGCACTCGCCGCCGACCCGACGCCGACCCCGACGCGCCCGACGACGGCCGATCGCCCCGCGCACGCGGCGACCCCGACGCGCGCCGCGCCGACGTCGCCGCCCGACGCGATCCGGACCTCGCCGACCTGCCCGTCGCCGGGCTCACCCGGCGCCGGATCGGCGGTCTCCTCGGGGCGCTGCTCGCCGCCTGGATCGTCGTCGTCTTCGCCCGCCAGGTCGAGCGAGGCGACCGCCGCGGCCGACCCGGGCCGACGAGATGCGCGCCGCGCAACGCGACGCTCGCGGCCGAGGTCGCCGGCCTCGAGCGCGAGCTCGACGCTGATCCAGCGCCAGCGCTACATCGCGCAGCAGGCGCGCGGCTACGGCTCGGCGACGCCGCACGAGATCCCGTTCACGCTCGCCGACGACGCCCCGCCGCTCGCCGCCGACGCCCCGGCTCGGCCGCGGTCCGGCTCGGCGCCGACGAGCGACGCGTCGACGCCGCTCGAGCGCTGGCTCGACGCTGCTGTTCGGCCCGGCCGACTGACGGCCGCGACCGGCGGCCGCGCGCCGACCGACGCCCCGTCGGTCCGCCGCGCGCCGGCCGCTATCCTGTCCATCCCGGCGCGTCCGCGGCCGCGCGTCGAGCGAGGGAGGCACGCGATCGCGCGATGATCGACGATCCCGGTCGAGGACTTCGTCTTCGTCGTCTGCGCGCTCGTCGGCGGCGGCCTGCTGCTGATCACGGTCCTCGTCGACGACATCCTGGGCGGGCTGCGACGTCTTCGGCTTCGACATCGGCGGCGTGTCGCTCATGCCGCTGCTGCTCGCGTTCGTCGCGATGTTCGGCGTCGGCGGCCTGTTCGCGACCCAGGTGCTCGACGTCCACGGCGGCCAGGCGGCGATCGTCGGCGTCGTCTTCGGGCTCGTCGGGCTCGGCGATCGCCTACGGCCTCTTCAGCGTCCTGCGCCGGGCCGAGGCGGCGAGCCGTTCTCGATCGCAGCGACCTCGTCGGCGACGACGCGTACGTGTCAGCGTCGGCATCCCGGCCGGCCGCTACGGCAGCGTCCTCGTCAAGGCCGAGGGCCAGACCCACGAGTTCAGCGCGACCGCCGTCGGCCGACATCCCGGCCGGGCACGACCGTCCGCGTGACGCGGCGTCGCCGGCACCGGGCTCATCGTCGCAGCGACGGCACCGGCCGTCGCCGAGCCGGCACGCCGAGCGAGGGAGCGACCAGGTGCGACTGAGCATCTTCGACTTCATCGGCGGCGGGCGTGATCGCCGATCTTCCTGATCATCATCGTCGTCGTCCTGCTCGTCGCGTACATCGGCAGCCGCTACAAGGTCGCCGGCGCGAACGAGGCGCTCATCGTCGCGGGCCAGCGCGACCGGGCGCCGGACGGCGGCGCAGCTCAAGGTCGTCCGCGGCGGCGGCGTCATCGTCCTGCCGCTCGTCCACAAGGTCGGCAAGCTCAAGCTGACCGCCCGCCAGATCAACGTCAACCTCGCCGACGCCGTCACCCGGCAGGGCATCAAGGTCGCCGTCCAGGGCGTCGCGACGTTCAAGATCGGCGCCGACGACGAGTCGATCCGCAACGCCGCCGAGCGCTTCCTCGAGGCCAGCGAGGACGCAGGTCGACTCGATCGTCAAGAACGTCCTCGAGGGCTCGCTCCGGTCGATCGTCGGCACGCTGACCGTCGAGGAGCTCAACCTCGACCGCCAGAAGTTCCAGCAGGCCGTCCAGGACGCGGCCAAGGGCGACCTCGCGACGTCGGGCCTGCCAGATCGACTAGTTCACGATCCAGGCGATCCGCGACGAGTCCGGCTACATGGACCTCATCGGCCAGCAGGAGACGGCCCGCCGCGAGCGGGACGCGCGCATGGCCAAGGCCGCCGCCGACCAGGAGGCCGCCGTCCGGGAGGCCGAGGCCGAGCAGATCAAGATCAACGCCGCAGCGCGACGTCGTCGCTGCGCCGGGCCGAGACCGAGACGCAGACCGCGGCCGCCGAGGCGCGGGCCGCCCAGGCCGGCCCGCTCGCCCAGGCCGAGGCGACCCAGGAGGTCACCCGCAAGCAGACCGAGCTCGCCCAGCTCGAGGCCGCCCGCAAGCAGAAGGAGCTCATCGCCGAGCACGGTCCGGCCCGGCCGAGGCCGAGGCCGAGGCCCAGGTCCGGCGCGCCGAGGGCGAGAAGCTGGCCCGGATCGCCGCAGGCCCAGGCCGAGGCGGAGCGGGTGAAGCTCGCCGGTCAGGCCGAGGCCGCGGTCCAGGTCACGAAGGGCGAGGCGCAGGCGCGGGTCGTCGAGGTCAACGCCGAGGCCGAGGCCAAGCAGACGACGCTCGAGGGCAACGCCGAGGCCGGCATCATGTTCACCAAGGGCGAGGCCGAGGCGAAGGCGCTCGCGCTGCGCGCCGAGGCGTACCGCCAGTTCAACGAGGCGGCGATCATCCAGACGGTCCTCTCGATGCTGCCGGAGATCGTCCGCGCGGCGGCCGAGCCGATGGCCAACATCGACAACCTGACGGTGCTCTCGACCGACGGCGCGTCCGACGTCGTCAAGAACGTGACCCGGACCGTGACCGAGGCGAGCGCGACGGTGAAGGGCCTGACCGGCATCGACATCCCGGAGCTGCTCAACAAGGCGGTCGGTGGCTCCGGCCGGGGAGCGCCGCTCGGGCCGGTCGCGAGCGCCCGAGCCGCGCGGGCCGGAGGCTCCGGTGGCTCAGGCGCGACCGGCCGCGCCGGACGAGCGGTGGCGCCGCAGCGACGTCCGGCCCGGCGCCGGGCTCGGCCGGTCCGCGCCGACGCCGGCCACCGCGACCGAGCCCGCCGGGCGGCGCACGCCATCGACCGCGCCCGCGCGCGCCTGCGTCGAGCCCGGCGTCGACCGCGACCGCGGCGCCGACCCGGCGCCGCCGCCGCCGCGGTTCGACGACGCCCGAGGCCGTCGACGCGGCGATCGCCGAGCGCCGACGAGGCGATCCGCGAGGCGGCCGCGACGACGCGCCGCCGCGCAGCGCGGACCGACACGGCGGCCGGACCGGCCCGACCGGCTCCGCGACGCCGAGCCGCCGGCCGGACGCAGCGGACATCACCCGCGAGACGACCGTCGACGAGGCCGCCACGCAGGCTCGCCGCCGACCTCGGGCCGTCCCGGGCATCGAGCGCTTCGGCGGCGTCCGCCTCGGCCGAGCTCGAGACCGGCCGGCCCGCGGCCGCTGCGCACGATGTGGCGGATCGCGCGGGACCAGCTCGATGAGCGCTACGGCCAGCTGACGATCGGCGAGCTCATCGAGCGCTAGGCGGCGACGCGCCCCCGCCGGGCTGAGACGGAGCACATCCCCGACGTTTCGCACGTTTGGCTGACGAATTGCCCCTTTTCGTCCGGGCGCGCATGCCGTAGGCTCCCGTCCTTACGCTGGCGCTGGCCCGCGTCCGCTCGGGGTTGATCAGTCGATGGCCGTCACCGAACACGTCACGCCGGCAGTCCGTGCCCTGCGCGTCCCACGACCGGGCGCGCGGCGCGACGCTTCGTGCTCGGCACGCTGCTCGGATCGCGGTCGTCCTGGTCGGGCTCGCCGCCTACGGCCAGGCCTATGCCGGCCGCATCCTGCCGGGCGTTCGCGTCGGCGGCGTCGATGTCGGTGGCCTGACCCCGTCCGACGCTCGCCAGGCGCTGGTCGCCGCCCTCGGTCCGCTCGAGGAGGGCAAGGTCACGGTCGGCTCGTGGGTCGGCTCCGTCGACATCGCCATACGACCAGGTCGGCCGCAAGGTCGACTACGACGCGATGGTGGCCAGCGCCGCACGCGGTCGGTCGCGACGGCACGCGCTTCGCCGAGACCGTGACCGGGCTGCGCGCGCTGCTCGAACCGGTCTCGATGCCGCCCGTCCTCACCGTCGACCGCGGGCGGCTGGATCGCCGCGCTCGCGTCGTACGGCCGCGCGGTCGCCCGCGGGAACGCTCGATGCGAGCGTCGTCACGACGAGAAGGGCTACGCGATCCGGCACCAGATCGATGGCGTCCAGGTCGACACGACCGGCGTGGCCACGGAGATCGAGCAGGCGCTGCTGGATCCGGCAACGCCGCCGGTGTCGGGCGATGCGTGCCGATGCGCTCCCGGTCGAGCCCGGCCACGACCGACGCCGACGCGCATGCGCGCCCAGGCCATGGCCGACCAGGTCGCCGCCGACCTCGTCCTCGCCAAGGGCTCGAAGTCGTGGAAGATCAAGGCCGCGACCATCCGCGGCTGGATCACGTTCTCCGGGAGCGGGGCCGCCTACGGGCCGCGCGTCGATCCCGGTCGACGTGCCGGCCGCGCTCAAGAAGGTCGCCAAGGACCTGAAGCGCAAGCCGACCGAGGCCGCGTACCTGCGGACCCGGTCCGGCCAGATCTTCGGGGTCAGCGCCTCGCGTCTCGGACGGGCACTGGACAAGAAGACGACTGCCGAGGCCGTCGTCGCCGCGCTCGCGCGCCCGCAGCCAGGGACGGGGACCGACGCCAAGGTCAAGGTCGCCACGGCCCTGGTCGCGCCGAAGCTCTCGACCGACGAGGCGAAGCGAAGGCCCCGCTGATGGTCAAGCTCGGGACCTGGACGACGCACTACCAGGTCGAGTGCGCACAACGGCTTCGGGGCGAACATCGCCGTGCCGGCTCGGAAGCTCGACGGGGTCGTCGTGCAGCCCGGCGCACTGTTCGACTTCTGGGGCGCCTCGGCGAGGTCAGCTTCCGGACCGGCTACCGGCTGGGCGGCGCCATCGTCGGCGGGCACTCGGTCGAGGGCAAGGCCCTGGCCGGCGGGATCTGCGCGGCATCGACGACGCTGTTCAACGCAGCGGCGCGCGGCCGGCCTCCAGATCGTGAGCCGCTCACCGCACTGGTACTACATCACCCGCTATCCGCTGGGCCTCGACGCGACGGTGTCGGGCTCGCAGAGCATGCGGTTCCGAAACGACACGAAGTACCCGATCCTCATCAAGACCCACGCTTCGGGGGGCACGGTCACCTTCGAGATCTGGAGCGTCCCGAACGGCCGGCAGGTCACCTGGAGCCGGCCCAGCGTCAGCAACGTGGTGCGCGGCTTCGACACAGTCAAGAAGACGTCCTCGCTGCGACGCGGCCAGACCGAGCGCATCGAGTGGCCCGTCGACGGCAAGGACGTGTCGGTCTCCCGGACCGTCCGCGACGCCGAGCGGCCGTGTCATCCACCACGACACGTGGGTGTCGCACTACCACCGGATGATCGGCATCACGCTGGTCGGCACGCGCTAGTCGGATCCGCCGCCGCGAGGCGAGCGCTGCCGCTGCCCATCCAAGTCCTTCCTCCGGGTGGAGGCTTGTCCCGGCTTCGATGACGGGGCTAGAGTTCCGTGCGAACCCCCGGGAGGCAGGAGGAGGACAGCCGTGCATACGTTCGCCCAGCCCAGGCGACGGACCCTGGCGCTCTGTGTCATGACCGTGGCGGTCCTCATCGCGGCCATGCCGATGGCGGCGTCGGCCCATCACGGGCACTCGCCGCGTCGGACGCCGATCGTCCTCTTCCCCGCCTGGCACTTCACCCGCCTCGAGGTCACCGTCCAGAACCAGAAGATCGATCCGGCGTGCCCGAGCTCGGGGACGTTCGAGGACCTCGTCGGCTTCGATCCCGGGCCCGCCGTTCTCGCAGGTCTGCCGCGACGAGCTGCTGACCCTGCGCTACGACCCGAACCCGCACAAGCCGATGCGCCTGCGCTTCTCCGAACAGCGGGGCGTCAAGGTGGAAATCGCCGACTACGGCAAGACGGCGAGCGCACCGGCCTACGAGCCGATGTACCAGGCGCTCGAGGCGGCCGGCTACACGCGCGACCGCGACATCCGGGTCGCCGGCTATGACGCTCGCCTCACGCCCGACATGGGCGGGTTCCTCCAGCGGTCGAAGAAGCTGATCGAGGAGACATACCGCGACAACGGCGGGCGGCCGGTCCACCTGGTCGGCCATTCGAACGGCCCGATCTACGTCCAGTACCTGCTCACCCACACGAGCCAGGCCTGGAAGGCGAAGTACATCCACGGCTTCACGCCGCTGGCCGGCAACTTCCCCGGCCAGGGTCTCGGCTACGCCCTGATGTTCGTCGGGGTCAACCTGCCCGACCTGGCATTCCCGGCGACCCCGGAGAACGGCGTCAGCAGCGCGCGGATGTTCCTGTCACATCCCTCGACGTTCATCACCGCGTCGGACCCGCGGATCTTCGGCGACAACGAGATCGTCATCCGCGACCAGTCGACCGGCACCGACTACACGCCCGAGGACTACCCCGCGCTGTTCGATGACGCGGACCTGTCGTGGGTGAAGCCGATCGCCGACAAGTACATCGGCTTCGTCGCGGTTCGCCGACCGGCCCATTTCCCGAACGTCGACGTCTACGCCGAGAAGGGCTCGGGCTCGAGACGCTGGTCGGGCTCGGCCTGACGGACCTGACCGTCGGCCAGCTGGTGACCGGCACGACCGAGTTCATCACCCGCGATGGCGACGTCAACCAGGAGGACATGACGAACGACGCCGTGGCGGTCTGGGCCGGCGATGGCGCTGCCACCACTTCAGCCTGACCGACAACCCGGGCGTCAACCACTTCGAGCTGCCCGAGATCCGGCGGTCCTCGCCCGGCTGATCGCGAACGCCAACGCACCGCGCTCACGGTGCCGCTGAACGACGCCGGGTTGTCCAGAACGTCGGGTTCGGCTATAAAATCGGTCTTCGGCGGCGGAGTAGCTCAGTGGTAGAGCAGGGGACTCATAAGCCCTTGGTCGGTGGTTCAAATCCGCCCTCCGCTACCAACCTCGACCATGACGACCCTCCCGGTCCGGGAGGGTCGTTTCAATTCGGTTCGATGGTTGCGAATCCTTGTCCCGTCGCCGCGCCACCATCCACGCGTGGTGTCCGTCCGTATCCCCGATAAGTGCCATGACCACCGTCACGGGGCCGTCATGACTCCCGGCGGTATACTCGCAAAGCTGGCTGCGCACCGGCGTCGCCGCACATCCCGGAGGCTCCCTCGTTGAATCCCAAGTTCTTTCGCAACGGCATCGTCATGGTGGTGCTGGTGCTCGGCACGGCCGCGCTCCTCTTCACCTGGATCAATGCCAGCACACCGGCCGTGCCGGTCGGCTATTCCGAGTTCCTCAGCCAGGTCGCCGCAGGCCAGGTGACGGAGGTCACCCAGGAGGGCGACGTCCTGACCGTCAAGTCGAGCGGAAACCCGAGCAACTACACGGTCGTCGTCCCGAGCATCCTGACGCAGGTCTTCACCGACATGAACACGGCGGCATCGACAGGCGGCCACGACCTCGATCCGAAGGTCTTCAGAGCGATCAAGGCACCGGACACCTCATGGCTCGGTCTGCTCCTGACCGGGCTCCTGCCCCTGCTGGTCATCGGCGGCTTCATCTTCTTCATGATGCGCCAGGCCCAGGGGACCAATAACCAGGCCCTCTCGTTCGGCAAGAGCCGCGCGCGGATGTTCCTCGGCAGCAAGACCGTGGTGACCTTCGCGGACGTGGCCGGCGTGGACGAGGCCAAGACCGAGCTCCAGGAAGTCGTGGAGTTCCTCAAGTACCCGGAGAAGTTCAACTCGCTCGGCGCGCGCATCCCGCGCGGCGTGCTGCTGGTCGGACCTCCCGGCACCGGCAAGACGCTCATGGCCCGGGCCGTCGCCGGCGAGGCGGGCGTCCCGTTCTTCAGCATCTCGGGCTCGGAATTCGTCGAGATGTTCGTGGGCGTCGGCGCCAGCCGTGTCCGCGACCTGTTCGACCAGGCCAAGCGCAATTCCCCGTGCATCGTGTTCGTCGACGAGATCGACGCGGTCGGCCGCCAGCGTGGCGCCGGCCTCGGCGGCAGCCACGACGAGCGCGAGCAGACCCTCAACCAGATCCTCGTCGAGATGGACGGCTTCGACACGAACACCAACGTGATCGTCGTCGCCGCGACCAACCGGCCGGACGTCCTCGACCCGGCGCTGCTGCGCCCGGGCCGGTTCGACCGACAGGTCATCCTCGACCGGCCCGACATGCGCGGCCGGACCGAGATCCTCCGCGTCCACACCAAGGGCAAGCCGCTCGACAAGGGCGTCGATGTCGAGGGCGTGGCGCGCCAGTCCCCGGGCTTCTCGGGGGCCGACCTGGCCAACCTCGTCAACGAGGCGGCGATCCTGTCGGCCCGCCGCAACAAGAAGGTCATCGGCATGTCCGAGTTCCAGGAGGCACTGGAGCGGATCGTCGCCGGACCGGAGCGCAAGTCGCGGCTCATCTCGGACGCCGAGAAGGCGATCATCGCCTACCACGAGGGCGGTCACGCCGTCGTCCAGCGCATCCTGCCGAAGTGCGACCCGGTCGCCAAGGTGACGATCATCAGCCGCGGCATGGCCCTCGGCTACACCATGGCCCTCCCGCAGGAGGACCGGTATCTCCAGTCCAAGACCGAGTTCGAGGACAAGATCGCCGGCCTGCTCGGTGGCAACGTCGCCGAGCGCCTGATCTTCGGCGACACGACCACCGGTGCCAGCAACGACATCGAGAAGGCGACCGACCTGGCTCGCCGGATGGTCACCGAGTTCGGGATGAGCGACAAGCTCGGCCCGCTCTCGTTCGGGAAGCGCGACGAGCTCGTGTTCCTCGGCCGGGAGATCGGTGAGCAGCGCAACTACAGCGACGAGGTCGCCAAGACCATCGACGAAGAGGTCCGGGCGATCATCGACAAGGCCTACGAGCGGGCCCAGGAGGTCCTCACGACCCACAAGGACAAGCTCGTCGCCCTCGCCGAGAAGCTCGTCGCCGAGGAGACGGTCGACGCGGAGGGCTTCGAAGCCCTCTTCAGCGACCTGCCGCCGAAGGTGAACCAGCACGGCGCCCCGACCATCATCGGGCCAGGCCAGCCGATCCCCGAACCGAACCCGCAGCCGGCCTGATCCGGCGCGGATCCCAGACCACCGCAACGAGCGGGCCGCCGAGGCCCGCTCGTTCGAATTCTGGGGCCGGTAGAATGGCCCCCCACTCCCGTCGTCCAGCACCCCGACAGAGGCTGCCCGTGACCGACCCGAACGCCGCCCTCGACGCCCACCTCGACGCGACCCTCGACGCCCGGCTCGAGTCGTACAAGGCGTTCCTGCGGATCCCGAGCATCTCCGCGCTCCCGGCCCACGCGGCCGACTGTCGCGCTGCGGCCGAGTGGCTCGCGGACGCGATGCGGACCGCGGGCATCGAGCATGTCGAGGTCTGCGAGACGTCCGGCCACCCGCTGGTCTACGGCGACTGGCTGCATGCCGAGGGCGCTCCGACGATCCTGGTCTACGGCCACTACGACGTGCAGCCCGTCGATCCGCTCGACCTGTGGACCTCGCCCCCCTTCGAGCCGGTCATCGACGGCGAGCGCATGCTCGGACGTGGCAGCTCGGACGACAAGGGCCAGATCCACATCCACCTGATGGCCGCAGCCGCCATCCTCGCCACCCGCGGCGGCTTCCCGGTGAACGTGCGATACGTGTTCGAGGGCGAGGAGGAATCGAGTTCGAGCCACCTCGACCCGTGGCTCGAGGCCAACCGTGACCGCCTCGCGGCCGATGCTGCGGTCATCAGCGACAGCGGGTTCTTCGAGGGCAACGTCCCGGCCATCACCCAGAGCCTGCGCGGGATCATGTACGCGCAGATCGACGTCGTCGGGGGTCCCCTCGACCTGCACTCCGGCGGGTTCGGCGGCAACGTCGAGAACCCGGCCAACGCCCTGGCCCGGATCATCACGGCCCTCAAGGGTCCGGACGGCCGGATCCTCATCCCGGGCTTCTATGACGATGTCGTCGCGATGACCGACCTCGACCGGGCGGCGCTCGCCTCGCTGCCGTTCGACGAGGAAGCGTTCCGACAGGAGATCGGCGTGCCGGCCCTTGTCGGCGAGGTCGGCTACACGCCGCTGGAGCGCCGGGGCGCGCGGCCGACCCTCGATGTCAATGGCATCTGGGGCGGCTTCCAGGGAGAGGGGTCCAAGACCATCATCCCGGCCCACGCCCATGCCAAGGTCAGCTGCCGGCTCGTGGCCGCCCAGGACCCGGATCGGATCTTCGAGCAGTTCAAGTCATTCGTCGATGCCATGGCCCCGCCCGGTGTGACCACCACGGTCACCCTGCTCGGCGGCGGCAAGGGGACGTTGACGCCGATCGACCTCCCCGCGACCCAGGCGGCCGCCCGCGCGATCGAGGCGACATTCGGCCAGGCCCCCGTCTACATCCGGGAGGGCGGGAGCATCCCGGTGGTCGCGAGCTTCGAATCGGTCCTCGGCCTGCCGGTCGTCCTCCTCGGATTCACCCCGCCCAACGACCATGCCCATGCACCCGACGAGTGGATGGACCTGCGCAACTACGAGACCGGGATCCGGACCGTCGTTCGCACCTTCGACGAGCTCGCGTCGATCCCTCACTGACGCGTCCGGGCGGGTGTCCGGTGGTTCTTCCGGACACCGGCCGCAAAGCGCGAGAAACGGCCTCCCTGTGCGGACTGCAGGGGTGCGGGTGGGTGATTCGGGCCCATTCGAGTGCTACCCTTTGCGTCACTGCACCACTCGGGGAGGTCTGCACCACGTGAGCACCGAAGCCGCTGATCTGAAGGCGGATCCGCAGCCAACATCATCCTGGCGACTCGATACCGACCACGGCAGCATGGTGCCCCGGTCAGCCCTCGACGTGCTTGTCGACCTCAACGACAAGGTCGTCGGCGGCCAGGTCGGCGAATACCAGCCCGTGCCCCTCGGCTTCACCCCGATGGACAAGACGATCGGCGGCGGCCTCCGGGCCGGCGAGCTGTTCCTCATCGGCGGCGCGCAGGGCACCGGCAAGACCACCATGGCCCTCCAGATGGCGCGCAACATCGCCTCCGGCGGCCAGGCCAACGTCCTGTACATCTGCTTCGAGCACGACGAGCCGTACCTCCTCAACCGCCTGATCGCGATGGAGTCGGCCCTCGCCCACCTGCCGCACAAGACGGGCGCGATCAAGATCGTCGACGTCCGCAAGGAGATCCTCGGCACGTGGATGGCCGAGGGTGCCGGTGGCGCCCAGCTCGCGAACAACCCGCGCCTGCGCCCGTCGCTCGACCGGATCGCCCGTTACGGGCAGAACCTGTTCCTGCTGCGCGGCTCGCAGACGGCCAGCACCATCGACAACATCCGGACGCTCGTGCAGCAGCATCGGGCGCTGTCGGGCGATCGGCGACTCGTGGTGTTCGTGGACTACCTGCAGAAGGTGCCCCAGATCCCCGAGCCCGAGAACGAGACCGAGAAGGTCACCTACATCGTCAACGGCCTCAAGGACATCGCCCTCGCCGAGGACGTCCCGATGATCGCCATCGTGGCGGCAGACAAGGAAGGCCTGAAGGCCTCGCGCCTGCGCAACTTCCACCTGCGCGGCAGCTCCGCGATCAACTACGAGGCGGACATCATCGTCATCCTCAACGAGAAGTACCACATCGTCGCCAAGGTCAACATCGAGTTCAACCCGTACCAGGCCCAGCGGTTCCGCGACTGGGTCATCGTGTCGGTCGAGAAGAACCGTGGTGGCCAGGACAACGTGGACCTCGAGTTCGAGAAGCACTTCGAGTTCTCCTGCTTCGACCCGAACGGCCGAACGGTGCAGGAGAAGCTCATCGAGGAGCGGCTCTACAACGACTGACGGCTGGGCCAGACTCCCGCCCGGCGGCGTCGTCGACGTCACCCTTCGACCATGGACCGACGCTGACCTGACGCTCCTGGAGCGGCTGCTCGGCGATCCGGCCATGACCGTCCACCTCGGCGGGCCGGAGTCTCCTGACGAGATCCGGTGGCGCCACGTCGGCCTACCTCGGCGTTGGGGACACGACCGCCGGGCGGATGTTCGTGGTCACGGCCGGGCCGGAGGGACTCGCAGCAGGCTCGACCGGTTACTGGGAGGTCGATCGGCAGGGCGAGACGGTGTGGGAGACCGGCGTGAGCGTGCTCCCCGAGGTGCAGGGTCGTGGCATCGCGACGCGAGCCCTGGTCCAGATCGTCGAGCGCGCCAGAGCGGAGGCCTGGCACGACTCCATCCACGCGTTCACCGCGCTCGAGAACGAGCCGGCGAGTGCCCTCTGCCGCCGGGCCGGGTTCACCCTCGTCGGCGCGTGCGAGTACGAGTACGCGTCGGGCCACGTGATGCGATGCAATGACTGGGTCGTCGAATTCCGACCCACCGCCCATGCCGGACCCGACACGAGACCGGGTATCGTGACGTCGTGAAGAGTCCCGGGCCGTTTCCCGAGATCGTCGAGATCGTCGTCGAGATCCCGCGCGGGTCGCGCAACAAATACGAGTTCGACGAGGAGGTCGGCGTCTACCGGCTCGATCGGGTGCTCTCGAGCGCGGTCTACTACAACTTCGACTACGGCTTCATCGAGGGCACGCGCGCCGGGGACGGCGACCACACGGACGCCCTGCTGATCATCGACGAGCCGACGTTCACCGGGTGTCACGTCTGGGCCCGCCCGATCGGCGGCCTCGAGATGCGTGACGAGAAGGGCTTCGACTTCAAGGTCCTGTGTGTCGCCCTTGGCGACGCCCACCAGCAGCACATCGAGCGACTCGAGCAGGTCCGGCCGCACCGGCTCGTCGAGATCGAGCACTTCTTCCAGACCTACAAGGCCCTCGAGGACAAGACCGTCGAGATGCTCGGCTGGCGCGAGCGCGAGCGTGCGCTGGAGGTCCTCGGCGCCGACCGCGTCACCTGGGAGCGTGAGACCGGCACGACCGTCGCGCGGTGACCGGTCCGCGACGGCGGTCGTGGCCGGGGGCGGATGAACCGGGCCGACGACTCTTCGTGGCCGTGCCGTTGCCGGCCGATGCGGCGGCCGAGGTGGCCGCACTCGTCGATCGGGTGCGGGCACCTGGCGTGCCCGGTGGGGGTCATGATGCCCGCTGGGTCCGGATGGACGGATTGCACCTGACGCTCCGCTTCATCGGCCCAACGCTCGAGGGCCGGGTGGAGGCGCCCGCGAGGCGGTCCGACAGGCCGGTGTCGGCCCGGCGTTCGACCTCGAGATCGAAGGCGCCGGCGCCTTCCCGTCGCCGGAGCGGCCCCGTGCGCTCTGGCTGGGCATCGTCGACGAGGAGGACGGCCTTGGATCGCTCGCCGGCCGGGTGGACGAGGCCCTCGTCGCGGCCGGCTGGCCGGCGTCGGACCGACCGTTCCGCCCGCACCTGACGCTGGCACGCTCGGACGGGATCGCCGCCGGCGCGGGCTTCGCCTCCCGGCTGATGGCCGAGGCGTCCGATCTGCACCTGCGATTCCGGGTCGACCAGGTCGGCCTGTTCGAGAGCCTGACCGGTGGGCGGCCCGGCGCGATACGAGCCTCTGGAGGTGGTCGAACTCGCCTGACAATGGGGCCCGTCTCTGACGCGGCGAGATGGCCCCGGTGCTACCATCCGAAGCAGGCGCCAATCCCCGCGGCGCCGCCCGCCCCCGGAGCAACGCATCGAAGTGACGGCCGCCCAGCGCCTCCGCGCTGTCATCGCGCTCGGCATCATCAACGTGCTCCTGGTCTCGGTCGCACTGGCGGTCAGCGTGGCCGATCTGACCGCTCCGGGCCGGGCCGCGGGTTCGACCCCAGGGACCGCGGTGGCCTCGCCTGCCGCGACAGGGACGACCCCGAGCCAGGCGACCACAGCCAACGGCCCGACGCCGCCACCGGCATCGTGCCGGTCGTCGCCGGGGACGAACCCCGGCAGCTCCCCGTCGGGCGCGATCGCCTCGCCGGGCACGCCGGCCTCACCGCCTCCGAGTGGCGGCCCGGTCGTGGTCCCGACCGAGGCACCGGGCGCAGGCCCGACCGAGGCACCGGGCGAACCGGTCGTGTCGCGGCCCACCCAGCCGCCCTCGAAGACGCCGGCACCGAAGCCGACGTCCGAGCCGAACCCGACCTCGAATCCGACCTCAAATCCCACGCCGAAGCCGACCTCGAATCCGACGTCCGCGCCCACCTCGAACCCGACGTCGGCCCCGACGTCCGCTCCCACCTCGGCTCCGACCTCGGCCCCGACCCAGGACCCCGACGGCCAAGCCACCCCCGACGCCGACCTCCAACCCGACGACCGGCCCCGAACCGACGAGGAAGCCGGTCGTCAACCCGGGCCCGAAGCAGACGTTCAAGCCGATCAAGTTCCCGTCGCCCCCGGACCGGTGCAACAACGCCCATCGGGACCGCGGCAGGCATGCGCGGCCGTGCGACCGCGACAAGCAGCACGACCATGACAAGGACCGCCGGGACCACGACGACCGTGATCGCTCGCGCGACCGGGACAAGGACCAGGCCCACGACCGCGACCACGACAAGGACAAGGACAAGGACAAGCCGAAGCCGAAGCCAAAGCCGAAGGACAAGCCCAAGGAGCGGCCCGTGCACCACGAGCGCCACGAGCGCCACGAGCGCCATCACGACGGGCACCACGGGCAAGGGCACGAGCGGCACCATGACGACGACCACGGGAGGGGCAACCACTAGGTCGCCCGTCAGCCCGGGGGGCACGATGTCGCGCCCATCGCCGACGTATTGCGCCCGCCCAGTCCGCCGCGCTAGGCTCGCGTCCCCCGGCCTCGTGCGACCGCCATGCCGTCGGGGGCTGAGTGCAGGAGAGCGTGATGGCGCCATCGGACCCTCGACAGACGAAGTTCGTCCTCGACGAATCACGGATCCCGCGCGCCTGGTACAACATCGCGGCCGACCTGCCGGTCCCCGGTTCGCCGCCGCTCCACCCGGGCACGCATCAGCCGCTCGGCCCGGACGACCTGGCCCCGCTCTTCCCGATGGCGCTCATCGGCCAGGAGGTCGTCGACCGAGCGCGAGATCGAGATCCCCGAGCCGGTCCGCGACGCGTATCGCCTGTACCGTCCCAGCCCGCTCTACCGCGCCCACCGCCTGGAGAAGGCGCTCGATACGCCGGCCCACATCTACTACAAGTACGAGGGCGTGAGCCCGGCCGGCAGCCACAAGCCCAACACCGCGCTCGCCCAGGCGTTCTACAACAAGGAGGCCGGGGTCAAGCGGCTCGCGACCGAGACCGGCGCGGGCCAGTGGGGGAGCGCGCTCGCGTTCGCCGGCGCGGTCTTCGGGCTCGAGGTCAAGGTCTACATGGTCCGCGCCAGCTACGACCAGAAGCCGTACCGCCGGATCCTGATGGAGACGTACGGCGCCGAGGTCGTGGCCAGCCCGTCGCTCGACGACCAACTACGGCCGCTCGGTCCTGGCCGAGACCCCGGACAGCCCGGGCTCGCTGGGCATGGCGATCAGCGAGGCGGTCGAGGACGCCGCCACCCGCGACGACACCAAGTACTCGCTCGGTTCCGTGCTCAATCACGTGCTCCTGCACCAGACCGTCATCGGCCAGGAGGCGATCGAGCAGATGGGGATGGCCGGCGAGTACCCGGACGTCGTCATCGGCTGCGCCGGCGGCGGCTCGAACTTCGCGGGCCTGACCTTCCCGTTCCTCGGCCGCAACTTCCGCGACGGGGCGAAGCACCGGATCATCGCCGTCGAGCCCGAGGCGGCGCCGAGCCTGACCCGCGGCGTCTACGCCTACGACTTCGGCGACACCGGCAAGATGGCGCCGATCGTGAAGATGCACACGCTGGGGTCGGACTTCATCCCCGATCCGATCCACGCGGGCGGCCTGCGCTACCACGGCATGTCGCCGCTCGTGAGCCTGCTCAAGGAGCACGGCTTCATCGAGGCCCGGAGCGTCCACCAGCGGGCGAGCTTCGAGGCGGGCGTGGCCTTCGCGCGGGCCGAGGGCATCCTGCCGGCCCCGGAGCCGACCCACGCCATCCAGGTCGCGATGGACGAGGCGCTGGCCGCCACGCGAGGCGGGCGAGGCCAAGGTCATCCTGTTCAACCTGTGCGGCCACGGCCACTTCGACCTGTCGGCCTACGAGCGCTACCTGTCCGGGGACCTCGAGGACTACGAGTACCCGCTCGAGAAGGTCGAGGCCGCGCTGGCCTCGCTCCCGGTCGAGTCTGAGATGCCCAAGCTGGCCTGTCGCGCGTGCGGTCGGCAGATCTACACGACGGTCCCGCTCGAGTCGCTGTTCGCCGAGGAGCGGCGCTGCCCGCGCTGTGGCGCACTGCTCAACGACGAGCGGCGCGACGCCGAGCGGCGCCTGACGAATCGCCGCCAGAACCCGCCCGACGACCCGGGTCCGCCCGAGGCCGACGCGGAACGTCGCTCGACTGACCGCCGTGGCCGCCGCCGACGCGGTGGCGGTCCGACCGGCGGACCGCTCTCCGGCAACGACCCTGGCTGGGTCGACTGATCCGGCCGGCCCGTCGGCCGTGCGCCGCGTCCGCGTCGCGTTCCTCGGCTTCGGGCTGATCGGCGGATCGATCGCCCGCGCGCTCGTCTGGCCGAGCCCGACGGCTGGGACCTGGTCGGCTGGAGCCCGACCGGCGGCGGCGCCGCCCGCGCGCTCGCGGACGGCGTGCTGGACCAGGTCGCCGCGACCGGCCCGGACGCCCTGGCCGGGGCCGAGCTCGTGGTCCTCGCCGCACCCGCCTCGGACTGCCTCGATCTCGCTCGACGCGCTCGCCGGGCCGTGGTCCGGGTCGCTGGTCGCGGGTGCGGTCGTCACCGACGTGGCGAGCACGAAGGGGCAGCTCGTCGCGCGCGGCCGACGCGCACCAGCCTGCGGTTCGTCGGCGGCCACCCGATGGCCGGCCGGGAGGCGGCCGGCTACGGCGCGGCGACGGCGGACCTGTTCGCGGGCCGGCCGTGGGTGCTCGTGCCGGGCGCGGCGGCGACGCACGGCCGATGTGGCCGCGCGTCGAGTCGCTGGCGGCGGCCTGCGGCGCCCGGCCGGTGCGTGATGACGCCGGCGGCGCACGACGACGGTGGTCGCCGCGATCAGCCACCTGCCGCTCGTCGTCGCGGCCGCGCTCGTCGAGGCCGTGGCGGCGCCGGGCGGCGACCCGCGGCCGGACTGGCCGGAGGCGTACGACCTGGCGGCGTCGGGCTGGCGCGACATGACCCGGCTGGCCCGCGGCGACGTCGCGATGGGCGCGGCGATCGCGGCGACGAACGCGCCGGCGATCGCCGCCGGCTGCGCGACCTGCGGGCCGTCCTCGACGCGCTGGCTCGTCGACCTCGAGCGGCCGGCGGGCCCGGACGAGGACGCGCCATCGAGGCGCGGCTCGCCGACGCGCAGGCGCGCTCGCGGACGAGGCCTGAGCGGCGCCGGTC
Source organism: uncultured Chloroflexia bacterium (assembly GCA_963704775.1). Classification (GTDB taxonomy): domain Bacteria; phylum Chloroflexota; class Limnocylindria; order Limnocylindrales; family CSP1-4; genus SPCO01. Next base: position 374,033 of record CAVPHR010000006.1, read on the forward strand.
GGACGAGCGGGTGCTGGTCGTGCCGCGGCGACGTCCTGCCCGACCAGGGCCGGCTGGACGGCGTCCGCACGGACGGCCTCGACGGCGTTCGCTCGAGCTCGTCGCGCGCGAGGGCCGGTTCGCGCCCGCGGCGCCGCGATGGAGATCGACCCGTCCTTCAAGCAGGTGATCCCGTACCTCGTGCTGCGCGACGGCGAGCGCTTCTTCCTGATGCGCCGGACCCGGGCCGGCGGCGACGCGCGGCTGCACGACCGGTGGTCGATCGGCGTCGGCGGCCACCTCAACCCCGGCGACGGCGACCTCGCCGGCGGCCTGCGCCGCGAGTGGGCCGAGGAGGTCGTCGCCGACTTCGAGCCGGCGTTCCGGCTGGTCGGCCTGCTCAACGACGACACGACCGACGGTCGGCTCGGTCCACCTCGGCGCGGTGTACGTGGCGGACGCCGCGGGCCGGCCCGTCGCGATCCGCGAGACCGACAAGCTCGACGGGGTCGTTCGCCGAGCCGGCCGAGGTCGCGGCCGTCGCCGACGAGCTCGAGACGTGGAGCCGCTTGATGTTCGAGGCATCTCGAGGCGTCGGCAGTGACGATAGGCGTCGTCGGAGGTCCGATGTGACCCGTCGCATCGGCCGGTTCCTGTTCGCGCTCCCGCTCCTGCTGGGGCTCATCGGGCTGCTCGCCGGGCGGGCCTGTCGCGCGCGGCCGAGCGGCGACGTCGTCGTCCTGCCGGCGACCGGCGTCGTGGACAACGTCATGGCCGGCTACCTCGAGGAGGGCATCGCGCAGGCCGCCGCGGCGGGCGCCCCGGCCGTCGTCATCGAGCTCAACACGCCGGGCGGCAGCCTCGACGCGACGCAGCAGATCGTCATGCGCGCTGCTCGAGGCCGCCGTGCCGACGATCGTGTGGGTCGCCCCGCGGGCGGCCGGGCGGCGAGCGCCGGGACGTTCATCACGCTCGCCGGCCAACCTCGCGCTCATGGCGCCCGGGCACGAACATCGGCGCGGCCTCGCCGGTCGGCGGCCAGGGCGAGGACATCCCGGGCACGCTCGGCGAGAAGGTGCAAGCAACGACGCGATCGCCAACATCACGTCGATCGCCGAGGCGCGCGGCCGGCAACGTCGACTGGGCCGTGTCGACCGTCGCCGAGGCGCAGTCGTACGCCGGCCAGCCGAGGCGGTCGCGGTCGGCGCCGTGGACGGCATCGCCGACACGCATCGACGACGGTCCTGGCGCAGCGCCGACGGCCAGGACGGTCGACGGTCGCGCGGCCAGCCGGTACGCTCGATCTCGACGGCCGACGTCGGGACCGACGGAGCTGCGCGATGAACCCGTTCCAGTCGCTGCTCCACCTGCTGTCCGACCCGAACATCGCGTTCATCCTGTTCACGCATCGGCGTTCTACGGGCTGCTGTTCGAGCTCCAGAACCCGAACTTCGTGACCGGCATCCTCGGGCGCCCTCGCGCTCATCCTCGCGTTCATCGGCTTCGGCAGCCTGCCGCTCAACGTCGCCGGCCTGCTGCTCATCGTCCTCGGCGATCGTGCTGTTCGTCCTCGAGTTCACCGTCACCAGCCACGGCCTGCTCGCGATCGGCGGGATCATCTGCTTCGCGCTGGGCGCGTCCGCGCTGTACACGGCGCCCGGCGACGCCGACCGCGCCGGTCGATCGCGGTCGACCCTGCCGATCATCGTGGTCATGCACGGCGACCGACCGCGCTGCTCATGTGGCGCTCGATCGCTGTTCGCGGTCGATCCGCTGACGACGGCGGATGGGCGCGACCGCTCAGGCACCGTCGACCGGCCCGTCGTCGGCGCGGGGTCCGATGGGCGTCGTCCGGACCCCGCTCGATGCCCGCTGGGCTCGGTCTACGCTCGCCGGCGAGGAGTGGACGCGCCCGGACCGAGGCCGGCGCGACGATCCCGCCCGGGACACGCCGGTCCGCGTCGTCCGCCGGCGACGGCCTGACGGCTCATCGTGGAACCCATCGAGACGCTGCGCGCCGGACGCCACCGGCCCCCAACGGAGACGTCGATGCCGTGAACTCGCCGTTCCTGCATCTCGCTCATCTTCGGCGGTCGTCCTGATCCTGGTCGATCCTGTACCTGTCGATCCGGGTCGTCAAGCAGTACGAGCAGCTGGTCGTGTTCCGCCTGGGCAAGACCGAACGAGTCGCCTGGTCCAGGGCCCGGGCCTCGTGTTCCTGATCCCGATCGTCGACCGGCCGGTCAAGGTCGACCTGCGCGAGCAGTTCATCGAGGTGCCCAGCCAGACGACGATCACCAAGGACAACGCGCCGATCAACATCGACTTCCTGATCTACTGGCGGATCGTCGACCCGCTCAAGAGCGTCGTGAACGTCGCCGAACTTCGCGGGCGCGCTCCAGGGCGTGGCGACGACGACCCTGCGCGCCGTCATCGGCGACATCCTGCTCGACGACGTGCTCTCGCAAGCGCGACCAGATCAACGAGGTCCTGCGGACGAAGCTCGACGAGATCACCGAGCGCTGGGGCGGCAAGGTCACCCGCGTCGAGATCCGCGAGATCACCCCGCCGCGCGACGTCCAGGACGCGATGAACCGGCAGCTGTCGGCCGAGCGGACGCGGCGCGCGGTCATCACCGAGTCCGAGGGCGCCCGGCAGTCCGCGATCAACGTCGCCGAGGGCCAGAAGCAGTCCGAGATCCTCAAGGCCGAGGGCGAGCGGCAGGCGGCGATCCTGCGGGCCGAGGGCTTCAGCCAGGCGCTCGACGCGGATCTTCACGGCCGCCTCGCGGCGTCGACGAGAAGACGATGGCGCTCCAGTACCTCGAGGCGCTCAAGGCGCTCGGCGCCGAGCCCGTCGACGAAGTACGTCATCCCGATCGAGTTCACCCGCCTGGCTCGAGCCGGTCGGCGACTACGTCGAGGCGGGCATCGGCGGCTCCGGTGGGCCGCCTCGGCGCGACCGAGGGGATCGGCCGCCCGCCGCCAGGCTCGCCGCCAGCGGCTCGCGCCGCCGGCCGCCGCCGATCGGCCAGGCTGCCGCGGCCTGACCAGCCGGCGATGGGACCATGCCCGTGGACCGCTGGCACCGCGCTGGGAGCGTCGCTCGCGGGATCCGTATCCTATAATTCACGGCGCCGTCGGGGACCCCGAGCCGGCGCGCTCGACGTCCGGTCGTCAGAACGCCCGCGGAGGACGGATTGGCCGGCAAAGATCCTCGTCGTCGACGACGACCCGAACGTCCAGCGTCTGCTGCAGTACACGCTCAAGCAGGAGGGCTACGACGTCTCGTCGCCGCCGACGGCGCCGAGGGCTTCCGGCTGTGGGGCAGCCGAGGCGCCGGACCTGATCCTGCTCGACGTCACGCTGCCGAAGCTCGACGGCTACCAGGTCGCCACGAAGATCCGGGCCGAGGAGGGCCGCCGGCGCCACGTCCCGATCATCATGCTCACCGCCGAGCGCGAGGTCGAGCAGAAGGTCCGCGGCCTGCGCGCCGGCGCCGACGACTACCTGATCAAGCCGTTCCACCCGGCCGAGCTGCTGGCCCGGATCAAGAGCCTGCTCGCCCGCTTCGCGCCGCGCGACTCGCTCGTCGGCCGGCCGCCGATGGGCCGCATCCTCGCCTTCTACGGGGCGAAGGGCGGCGTGGGCACGACGACGATCGCGATCAACGCCGCGATCGCGCTCCACCGCGAGCTCGGGCGGAAGGTCTGCCTGGTCGACGGCAACCTCCAGTTCGGCGACCACCGCGTGTTCCTCGACCTCGGGCTCGACCGCAAGAGCATCGTCGACGTCGTGACCGCGACCTCGATCGACGGCGACCTCATCAAGTCAAGTGCTCGTCAAGCACGACTCGGGCGTCGACCTGCTGCTCGCGCCGCCGTCGCCCGAGACCGCCGAGCTCGTGACACCCCGACCACATGCCGCAGATCCTCGAGCTGCTGCGCGGCCATGTACGACTACATCATCGATCGACATCGACAAGCGCCTCGACGACGTCAACCTCATGGTCCTCGACGGCGCCGACACGATCTTCGTGGTCATGACCGCCGACCTGTCGTGCCTCAAGAACGTGCGCCTCGTGCTCGAGACGATCGGCCACCTCGGCTACGAGCCGAGCAAGGTCCAGCTGGTCCTCAACCGCTCGAACGCGTTCACCGGCATCAACGTGAAGAACGCCGAGGGCGCCCTGCGCCGCACGATCGAGCACCAGATCGTGAACGAGTACCGCGGCGCGATCAGCGCCCTCAACAGCGGCGCGCCGTTCATGTTCAGGAAGGCCGACTCGGTGCTCGGCGCGGTCGCTGCTCGACTTCGCGCGGGCCGTCGACAAGCCGGCACGGCGCCGTCGACCGCGAAGGCCGTCACGGCGCGCTGAACCGCGTCCCGTCGCGCGGCGGTAAGCCGCGCGTGAGCGGTCGGTGAGCCCCGGGTAAGTCCGAGTGAGCGGCCCGGCTAGGGTGGCCGCGTGCTCGCCACCCTCCTGTCCGCCACCCTCTACGGCCTCGACGGCCGGGTCGTCCGGGTCGAGGTGGACGTCGCGCCCGGGCTGCCCGGGCTTCACGATCGTCGGCCTGCCCGACGCCGCGCTGTCGGAGGCGCGCGAGCGGGTCCGCGGCGCGCTGCGCAACGCCGGGTTCAACCATCCGCCGCGGCGGATCACGGTCAACCTCGCGCCGGCGGAGCTGCGCAAGGCCGGCGCCTCGCTCGACCTCGCGATCGCGCTCGGGATCCTGCTCGGCTCGGAGCAGCTCCGGGCCGGCCCGCGGTCGGGTCGGCGCTGATCGGCGAGCTGTCGCTCGGCGGCGAGGTCCGCGCGCGTGCCCGGGCATCCTGCCGATGGTCGCGGCGCTCGCCCGGCGCGGCGTCCGGCGGGTCGTCGTGCCGGCCGAGGCGGCCGCCGAGGCGGCGCTCGTCGACGGGCATCGAGTCGGTCGGCGGTCGACACGCTGGCCGATGCGGTCGAGGCCGTCCGGGCGCCTCGATCGCGGCAGCGCGCCGTCGGCGCCGCCGCCGGGTCGACGCTCGTCGGGCCGTCGCGGACGTCGGCAGCGGTCGCGGTCCGGCGCCGTCCGCAGCCGTCGACGTCGCGAGCCGGTTCCCGGACCTCGCCGAGGTCCGCGGCCAGGCTCGCAGGCTCGGCGGGCGCTCGAGATCGCCCTCGCCGGCGGCCACGGGCTGCTGCTGATCGGGCCGCCCGGGTCGGGCAAGACGCTGCTGGCGCGGACGATGCCCGGGCTGCTGCCGCCGCTCGACGACGCGGCCGCGCTGGCGGCGACGATCGTCGCGTCGGCCGCGGGCGACGGCCCGATCACGCGGGCTCGTCCGCGCGGCCGCCGTTCCGCGGCCCCGCACCACACGATCTCCTACGCGGCGCATGGTCGGCGGCGGCCCGCGGCTGTCGCCCGGCGAGGTGACGCTGGCCGACCACGGCGTCCTGTTCCTCGACGAGCTGCCGGAGTTCGACCGCGACGTGCTCGAGGCGCTCCGCCAGCCGCTCGAGGACGGCCGCGTCGCGATCGCCCGGGTCGGCCGGTCGACGACGTTCCCGGCCCGCTTCCAGCTCGTCGCCGCGATGAACCCGTGCCCGTGCGGGTTCGCGGGCGTCGAGCGACCGCGACTGCCGCTGCACGTCGGCCGGCGTGCCGAGCGGTACACTGCGCGGGTCTCGGGGCCGCTGCGCGACCGGATCGACCTGTGGGTCGACGATGCCGCGTGTCGCCGGCGGCGCTCGATCATGGGCGGGCCGGAGCCCGGAGACCTCCGCGGTGGTCGGCGCGCGGATCGTGGCCGCGCGGACGATCGCTCGCACGCGTGGCGCGGCGGACTGGTCGATGAACGGCCGGCTGACCGGGCCGCCGCTGCGGGCGGCATGCGCGCCTGGATGCCGCCGCCGCGGCGCCGGGTCGTCCAGCCTCGCGGAGCTCGAGTCGGCCAGCGGCCGCGGCACGGAGCGGCTCCTGCGGGTCGCCCGGACGATCGCCGACCTCGGCGGCGACGAGGCGGTCCGCGAGCGAGCATCTCGACGAGGCCGCCCGTTCCGGTACCGCTCCACGGACGCGCGCGGCTCGCGCGAGCTGCGGGCCGGCTGAGGTGCTCGGCGTGGCGAGCCGACGGTCGTCGGCAGCGGTCGGCGGAGCCGGCGCCGCCGCGATGCCGCGACGACCGCGCACGGCACGAGCGCGACGCGTGGGCCGTCCTCGCCGTCGGTCGTCGGGCTGGGCCCGGTCGGGTTCGCGGTCCTGCTCGCGGCCGGTTCGGGACCGGACGGCGGATCCTCGAGGTGGCCGGCGAGCCGGGCGGCCCCGCGCGCTGGTGGCCGCGTCCGCGGAGGTCGAGCCCCGACGGCGTGCGCCGACGACGTGCGCTGAGCCTGGCCGTCGACGACCGCGATCGCGGCGGCGGCAGCGGACGCAGCCCGGATCCTGGCCCGGATCGACACCCTCGGGCTGCGCGTCGTGACCGTCGACGACGCGGCCTACCCGGTCGCGCCTGCGCGGCGATCGAGCTGCCGCCGCACCTGCTGTTCGTCCAGGGCGACGTCGCGGCGCTCGAGCGCGACCACGCGGTCGCCGTCGTCGGCACGCGCCGGGCGACGATCGCCGGCCGCGGACTGGCCGCGCGCGTCGCGGACGCCCTGAGCGTCGGCCGGTGCCACGGTCGTCTCGGGCCTCGCGCTCGGCATCGATGGCGCTGCCCACGCCGCGACGGTCGACGCCGGCGGACGCACGGTCGCGGTCATCGGCGGCGGCCACGGGCGGCTGTATCCGCGGGCCCACGCGCCGTCTGGCGCGGGCGATCGTCGACGACGGCGGCGCGGTCGTCTCGGAGTTCGCGCCGGACGTCGAGCCGACCAGAGGCACGTTCCCGCGCCGCAACCGGATCATCAGCGGCCTCGCCGACGCCACGGTCGTCGTCGAGGCGCCGGCGCAGGAGCGGCGCCCTGATGACCGCCGTCGTGGGCGCTCGAGCAGGGCCGCGAGCTGCTTCATCGTGCCCGGGCGCCTCGACGATCCCGCCGTCGGCCGGCTGTCTCGCGTTCCTGCGCGAGTTCCGCGACGGCACCCGGATCGTGGCCGGCATCCCGCAGCTCATCGAGGACCTGGGCCTGGCCGTCCGACCCGATGCGCCGCGGGCCACGGCCCTGGCCGGTGCGACCCTGACCGAGCTCGGCGGCGACGACCGGCGGGTGGGGGAGGCCCTCGTCGCCGGCCACGTGACGGTCGACGAGCTGGTCGCGGTGACGGGCTTCCCGGTCGCGACCGTGCTCGGCCTCGCTCACGCTCCTCGAGCGCCGCGGCCTCGCAGTCGGCGTCTTCGGCCGGTACCGCCCCGCGGGCACGCTCGCGCTCGCGGATCCGGCCGCCCGACGCTAGCGAGCGAGGTCCGGACGGCCTGCGCGCCAGCTCCGCGAGCGTGCGCCGGGACCTCGGCTGATCGGACTCGCCCCGTGTGACCCGATGGTCGGGTTTGCCCTGGATTGCGTACCGATGCTAAGGTGAGGCTCGGTCGCGACCCCCAACGTGACCCGGAGACGCCAGAGCGGCACCCCGCCGACCCCAGCCCTGGAGCGCTCTCTATTGCGAAAGCTGGCCATCGCGGTCCTGGCCGTGCCCATCCTCCTGTCGTCTATCTGAGCACCCTGCTGCGGTCGCTCGCTGGCGGTTCGGAGCGGATTCGCCATCGGCCTCGGGGCCATCCTCGCGTTCGGCGTCATCTTCACGATGCGCCCCGCGGACACGAGCGCGACGCCGCCGAGCTCGATCCTGCCGGTCACCGCGGGCACGTTCCGGACCGTCGTCGCCACTGACCATGCCGTCGGCGCACCCGTCACGCTCGAGTTCAGCGCCCCGATGGACAAGACCTCGGTCGCCGCGGCCCTCGCGGTCACGCCGGCGACGAAGGTCGAGCTCGCCTGGGACGCCGCCGGCCGCGTCCTGACCATCGCCCCGCAGGCCCACTGGGCGGCCGGACCTCCACACCGTGACCGTCGACGCGGGCGCGCTGGCCGCCAGCGGGGCGCCGATGGCGAGCCCCGCGCGAGCCGCCTTCCTGACCCGGAGCCGGCCGGTGCCCAGATCGACGCGACGCAGGGCCTCGGCAAGCGGGTCGGTGTCGGGACCGCCTTCGCGATCACGTTCGACCGCGCCGTCGACGCGAAGTCCGTCATGGCCGGCATCCACCTCGAGCCGGCCGCGACCGGTACGATCACGGCAGCGTCGAGCGCCGGCGGCAAGACGAGCTACACGTTCACCCCGTCATCCGCGCTCAAGGCCAAGACGCAGTACCGCGTCGTCCTCTCCGGGGCCGTGGACGCCGAGGGCGTCGCGATCGAGCCCGCGATGCTCGAGGTCCGGACGATCGCGGCACCGGGCGTCGTCCGGTTCCGGCCGCGTGACGACACGTCGGCGGTCGCGCGCGATGCCGCCCTCTCGGTCCGGTTCACCCAGGCCATGGACAAGGCGACCACGAAGGCCGCGTTCACGGTCACCGTCGGCGGCAAGCGCCATCGCCGGCAAGATCAGCTTCGCCGAAGGCAACAAGGTGCTGGTCTTCGAGCCGGCCAAGAAGCTGCCGTACGGCACGAGGTCGTCATGGAGGTCGGCCCGACGGCGCTGAGCGCCGACGGTGCTGCGCTGGCCAAGGCCGCCAAGGGCGACTTCAAGACGGTCTCCAAGACCAAGCGCTCCTCGACCACGTCCACCGGCGGCAGCAGGCGGTGGCGGAGGCGGTGGCGGCGGCGGTCGGCGGCGGCAGCTGGGCATCGGTCGAGACGTACTACCTCGGCCTGATGAACTGCACGCGGACCGGCGGCTGGGTCACCTCGACCGGCCACTGCAGCAGCCCGGGCGGCCGCGCGTCGCCCCGCTCAAGCTCGACACGGGCATCAGCAGCAAGGTCTCGCGGCCGTACGCGCAAGAAGCTCGCGCTCGGGGCCGACTGCAGCCACTTCATCGGCGGCAACCCGGGCGACCGGCTCCGCCGGGCCGGCTACAGGAACTACACGCTGGGCCGAGAACCTCGGCTGCCGGTCGGGCGGCGCCAGGGCGGCCGTGCTCGGCTCGCACCGCTTCTTCCAGTGCGAGAAGTCGTACAACGGCGGCCACTACGTCAACCTGATGAACACGAAGTACGACCGCGTCGGCATCGGCGTCTGGGTGTCGCACGGTCGGGTCCGGCTCGTCATCGACTTCTACCACCCGTAGTCCACCGGACCATCGGCGGGGCAGGCCCGACCCCATCGTCGGGCTGACACGGGCGTCGGTGCGCCGAAGATGGTCCCGTGATCCGACAACGCCTGCATCCACCTCAACAGCGAGCAGCCGCTGCTGGCCGACCTGTTCGACATGCCGACCGCCATGGACCTCGGCCTGCGCTGCACGAACCTGCGCACGCTCGACGGCAAGCGACCGGTCTTCGTCGACGACCAGTACTCGGTCTTCTTCTTCCCGTACGAGCACGTCCGGTTCGTCGAGATCCCGCCATCGTCGCTCGCCGAGAACGGCGACCAGCCCGTCCCGATCGGCTCGCGACTGCGTGGCGGCGTGGATCCGAAGGCCCCTCTGGCGCCAGAGGAGGACCTCGAGATCGACGAGGACTTCCTGCGCCGCATCCGCGAGGTCTAGAGCCTCCGGCGAAGCCACGGGCGAGGATCGCGTCCCGGCCCGGTGAGGGTCCGTGCAGGACCCGGTGCTACACTCCCGGCCGTGCCAAAGAACCTCGTGATCGTCGAATCGCCCGCCAAGGCGAGGACGATCGAACGCTATCTGGGCTCCGACTATCGCGTGCTCGCCTCCTACGGCCACGTCCGCGACCTGCCCGAGAACCCCGGCAAGGGCAAGTTCGGCGTCGACGTCGACAACGACTTCGCGCCCGAATACGTGATCAGCGACGACCGGCGCAAGCAGGTCGCCGACATCGAGAAGGCCGCCAAGGGCGCCGACACCGTCTTCCTCGCCACCGACCTCGATCGCGAGGGCGAGGCGATCGCCTGGCACGTGGCCGAAGCGGCCCACGTGCCCGCGGAGAAGACCCGGCGGGTCACGTTCAGCGAGATCACCGAGCCCGCGATCCGCGAGGCGTTCGCCCATCCCGCGCCAGATCGACCAGAACCTCGTCGACGCGCAGCAGACGCGCCGCATCGTCGACCGCCTCGTCGGCTACACGCTGAGCCCGCTCCTGTCGCGCAAGGTCCGCGGCGGCCTCTCGGCCGGGCGCGTCCAGTCCGTGGCCGTCCGTCTGGTCGTCGAGCGCGAGCGCGAGATCACGCAGCTTCGTCGCGCGCGAGTACTGGACGATCGAGGCGATCCTCGAGGCGCAGGGCGGCGAGCGGTTCGCCGCCGAGCTCGTGCGCATCGATGGCGAGGCGCTCGACGTCAGCGACGTCGACACGGCGACGCGCCACGTCGAGGCCATCGCGCAGTCCCATCCGGTCGTCACCAAGGTCGGCGTCGCGGACGCAGAAGCGATCGCCTGCGCCGCCGTTCACGACCTCGACCCTGCAGCAGGAGGCCAGCCGAAGCCTGAGCTTCAGCCCGAAGCGCACGATGTCGGTCGCGCAGCACCTGTACGAGGGCGTCGAGACCGGCGAGGGCCACATCGGGCTCATCACCTACATGCGGACGGACTCGACCGCGATGGCGGGCGTGGCCATGGGCGAGGCCCGCGAGGTCATCGCCGACCGCTACGGCGCCGACCTACACGATGCCCAAGGGCCGCGTCTACAAGACCAAGAGCAAGGGCGCCCAGGAGGCCCACGAGTCGATCCGACCCGACCAGCTTCCGCCGCGACCCGGATTCGCTCGCCGACCACCTCAAGCCCGAGGAGCTGCGCCTGTACCGGCTCATCTGGCAGCGGGCGATCGCCTCGCAGATGGCCGCCAAGGAGCTCGAGACCACCTCGATCGACCTGGCCGACGGCCCCTACGAGCTGCGCGCGTCGGCGACCAAGGTCCTGTTCGACGGCTTCGCCCGCGTCTACACCGAGGGCCGCGACGACGACGCCGCCGACGACGAGGACGAGGGGGCGAAGCTGCCGGCCCTGGCCGAGGGCGACCGCACGAGCGTGGTCGAGGTCACCCCGAACCAGCACTTCACCGAGCCGCCGCCGCGCTTCACCGAGGCGACGCTCATCAAGGCGCTCGAGGAGCACGGCATCGGGCGGCCGTCGACGTACGCGGCCACGATCTCGACGATCGTCGATCGCGGGTACGTCCGCGTCGAGGAGCGGCGTCTCCACCCGGAGCTCGTCGCGGAGATCGTCACCGACCTGCTCGTCGAGCATTTCGGCGACTACGTCGACGTCGAGTTCACCGCCCGGATGGAGGAGGAGCTCGACGAGATCGCCCGCGGCGAGCGTGAGTGGGTCCCGTTGCTGCGCGCCTTCTACGGGCCGCTGCGCGACCGCGTCGACGAGAAGCGCCGCGAGCTCAAGCGTGCCGACTTCACGACCGAGCCGACCGACGAGGTCTGCTCGCGAGGGCCACCCGATGGTCATCCGGCTCGGGCGCAACGGGCGGTTCCTGGCCTGCTCGATGTATCCCCGAGCACAAGGAGAGCCGACCGCTGCCGGGCGAGGAGCCGCCGCCCCAGGAGGGGACCGGCGAGGTCTGCCCCAAGTGCGGCGAGGGGACGCTCGTCGGCAAGCGCGGCCGGTTCGGGCTGTTCGTCGGCTGCTCGCGCTACCCGGAGTGCGACTACATCAAGCAGCGACGGCCCGCCGCCGCCGGACCCGCTGCCGTTCACGGTCGATTGCCCCAAGAACCACGACGGCCACCTCGTGCCGCGTCGCGCGCGGCGCACCGGGAACGTCTTCTGGGGATGCTCCAACTACCCGAAGTGCGACTACACGACCAACGACGAGCCGCTGGGCGGCCTGCACGACACCGACGACGGCCCGCTCGCGCGCAAGGGCGAGGCGGCCATCTGCCTGGTCTGCGGCTCGACGAGCGACACCGCGCCCGAGGGCATCGTGCCGGGCGAGCGCTATGCGGGTGGACCGGCGAACCCGGCCGCGATCGCCCGACCGGCACGCACGGGACGCGGCGGCGGCGGTTCGCAGAGGCGCCGGGGGACGGGCCCGTGGACCGGCCCGCTCGACCGGTCGGGGCTCCAGCCGGCGGACACGCCCCGTCGAACCGGCCGCCGACGCGTGAGCGGGGTCGCCGTCGACCCCGCGACCCCTTCGGCCCTCGATCGCTTCCTCCGGACCCTCGCCGCACGCGACGCGTCGCCCCACACGCAGCGGTCGTACGCGACGGCGATCGGCGTCTACCTCGACTGGCTCGCGGCCCGTGGCGTCGACTGGCGGACGCCCGGTCGGGCCGACCTCCGTGCGTACCTCGGTGAGCTGTCCGGCGGCCGAGCCCGTTCGTCGGTCGCACAGCGCCTGGCCGCCATCCGCTCGTTCCACCGGTGGGCTGCCCGCGACGGCGTGGCACCCGGCGACCCGTGGGGCGCGATCGCCACGCCCCGGCTGCCCGGCCGCCTGCCCCGGGTCCTCGAGGCCGACGACATCGAGGCGCTGCTGGGCGTCGTCACGGCCGATCTCGCCCGGGCGGCACGTGCGGGTTCGCCCGACCGGGTCGAGCTGGCGACCGCCCTGGCGTTGCGCGACCGTGCGCTCGTCGAGACCGCCTACGCGGCGGGCCTCCGGATCAGCGAGCTGGCCGATGCGGAACTGGGTGCGCTCGATCTCAGGCGCGGCGAGCTGCGGGTGATCGGCAAGGGCCGCAAGGAGCGGGTCGGCCTCCTCGGGCGACCGGCCCGGGCAGCCATGGCCGCCTACCTCGAGGATGGCCGGCCGACGCTCGTCGGCCTCCGCACGGGCGATTCGGCGCCGCCGACGCAGGTCTTCCTGAACCACCACGGCGAGCCGCTCGGCGTCCGCGGCCTGCGCTATCGCCTGGACCGGCTGCGCCGTCGCGCCGGGTCTGCCCGACGGGGTGTCGCCGCACACCCTGCGCCACTCGTTCGCGACGCATCTGCTCGACGGCGGCGCCGACCTGCGCGTCGTGCAGGAGCTGCTCGGCCACGAGAGCCTGGCGACGACCCAGATCTACACCCACGTGTCGCCCACGCGGCTCCGGGCGGCCTACCGGGAGGCGCACCCGCGGGCGCGTCGCGACACCGCTCCGTGACCGCGACCCGCCATCTGGCGCGGGCGGGGCTGATCGTCTCCGCCGCGTTCCTCGCGTCGCGCGTCCTCGGCTGGGTCCGGACGATCGTCATCGTCCGCAACGGCGGCTCGCTCGCGGAACTCGACGCGTTCTTCGCCGCGTTCCGGATCCCGGACCTCATCTTCCAGCTCGTGGCCGCCGGGGCGCTGTCCTCGGCGTTGATCCCGATCGTGTCGGGCCTGTTCGCCACGGGCGAGCACGAGCGGGCCTGGCGGGTCGTCTCGACGGTCACCAACCTGATGCTCATCGGCCTCGCGGTCCTCGGCCTCATCGTGCTGGTCGCGGCCCCGGCGATCGTCGCGTTCATCACGCCCGGCTTCGACGCCGCCCAGACGGCCACGACCGTCGAGCTGACCCGGATCATGATCCTGAGCCCGATCTTCCTGGCGCTGGGCTCGGTCGCGACGAGCGTCCTCAACGCCGGTGGCCGATTCGCCGCTTCGGCGATCGCGCCCGTGACCTACAACCTCGCGATCATCGGGGCGGCGCTGCTCCTGGCCCCGTCGATGGGGGTCGAGGGCCTCGCGATCGGCGTCGTGCTCGGGTCGCTCACCCATCTGCTGGTCCAGCTGCGACCGCTGGCCCGCCTCGGCTTCCGGTACGTGCCGGCGATCGACGTCGGCGACGTCGTCGCGCGCAAGGCCCTGACGCTGATGGCGCCCCGGGCCATCGGACTCGGGGCGTCGCAGATCACCTTTGTCGTCGTGACCTCGCTGGCGACCCTCCAGGGGCCCGGGGCGGTCACCAGTTTCAACGTCGCCTTCACCCTGCTCCAGATCCCGATCGGTGTCATCGGGGTGCCGCTTGGGATCGTCGTGCTCCCGTCGCTGTCCCGCGTCGCCGCGGTCGGCCGCGAGCCCGAATTCGTCTCGATGCTCACGAGGGCCCTGCGTTTGCTGGTCTACGTGATGGTCCCGATCGGGGCGCTGTTCGCGATCGTCCGCGTCGAGACCGTGTCGCTCCTCTTCGACGACGGCAGCTATGACGGGGCAGCCCTGGCGCTGACCGCGGCGACGCTGTTCGCCTTCCTCGTCGGGCTGGCGGCGCACGCACTCATCGCGGTGCTGGCCCGCGCGTTCTACGCCCGCCAGGACACGCTCACCCCGGTCCTCGCCGCGGTGGGCGCGGTCGTCATCAACGTGTCGCTGGCGGTCGTGCTCGTCGGGCCGCTCGGGTTGCCGGGCGTCGCCCTCGCCATCGCCATCGCGGCCTGGCTGGAGGCGATCGCCCTCGTCGTCATCCTGGCCCGCCGCGTGGCCGGCTTCAGGCCGTCGGCCCTGCTTGGTGTCGGGCTGGCCTCGGCGGTCGGCACCGTCATCGCGAGTGCGGCCGGGCTGGCCGCGCGGGAGGTCCTCGAGCGGACGATCGGGCCCGACCCGGGCAAGCTCCTCCTTGCCCTGGAGATCATCCTGACCAGCGTCGCCTTCGGCCTCGTCTACGCGGGGGTCTCGCTCGCCTTGCGGATCCCGGAACTGCCGTCTATCGTCGGGGTCATGGTCGACGTGCTCCGCCGCCCGCGACCGTCGTGACGGACGCCGCCGGACCGACCGAGCCGCGGGACCTCACGCGACCGTCGGCGTGGGACGCGTTCGTCGAGGCGAGCGAGCCCGGGTCCTATCTCCAGCTCTCGGCGTGGGCCGGCGTGAAGGCGGCCAACGGCTGGTCGGGGCACCGGATCGTCGCGGACGGTGCAGGCGACGGCCCGATCGGCGCCCAGATCCTCGTGCGCCGGCCCCGCCCGATGCCGTGGGCATTCGCGTACGCCCCACGCGGCCCCGTGGCCACCGCCTGGACGCCGGCCGCCGATCGCGGCCTTCACCGAGCGGGTCCGGGCCGATCTCGGCGCGACAGCGGGGCGCGTGAGCCACGTCCGGATCGACCCGGAGATCGAGGCCGACGGGCCGCTCGACCCGGATCGAGCCCTGCGACTCGCTCTTCGGGCCGCCGAGTGGCGACCGGCGCCGGCCATCCAGCCGGCCTCCACGCGCGTCATCGACCTGGCGGCCGACGAGGGCGCCCTCTGGGGCGACCTGCGCAAGAAGTGGCGCCAGTACGTGAACAAGGCCAGGACCGGCGGCGTGGTCGTCGTCGATGCCGACGGAGACCGCCTCGGGGACTTCTACCGGATCTACCAGGAGACCGCGGCACGGGCCGGCTTCCTGATCCGGACCGAGGACGCGTACCGCGACGTCTGGGAGGCGTATCGGCCGGCGGGCCGAGCCCGGCTGCTGTTCGCCCAGACCGCAGACGGCGAGCCCGTCGCGACGCTGTTCCTCGTCCGCAGCGGGCCGCGCGTCGTCGAGCCGTACGGCGGCATGACCGCGGCCGGTGCGGATTCGCGTGCCAACTACCTCCTGAAGTGGGAGGCCATCCGCAGCTCGCGCGAGCAGGGCGCCACGAGCTACGACCTGTGGGGCCTCGCCACCGGCGGGATCGCCCACTTCAAGACCGGCTTCGGCGGCCGCGAGGTCCGCTACATCGGGGCGTGGGACCTCGTGCTCGATCCGCTCGGGCGCCAGGCATACGAGGCCGGCGTCAGCGGCCCGCGTCCGCTGGGCGCGGTGGCGCCACCGGCGATCGGGTGCGACCGGCGCGCGCGGCCGCCGAGGGAGCCGAGGGAACCGAAGGTCTCGGGGGCCGACGGGTGAGCGGCCCGCACGAGGCGGCGCCCGCCGAGCTCGAGGACTGGGACGCCCGCGCGGTCGAGGCGCCCGGCGGGCACGTGTACCAGTCGCGGGCGTGGGCCGAGCACCGCCGAGCGTCGGGCTGGCAGCCGCGCTTCCTGGTGCTCGAGGACGGCGGCAGGGTGCTCACCCTGGAGCGTCCGTGGCCGCTGATCGGGGGCTCGAGCGCCTACGTCCCGCGGGGCCCCGCGCCGGTCGGCATCGACGGCGCCGCGCTCGCGGCCCGCCAGGTGGATGTCAGCGAGGCCCTCGCCGCGCTCGGCGTGGACGTCGTCGCGTCCGACCCGGAGGTCCCGGCCGCGGACGCGGCCTACGTGGCCGCGATCCGTGCGGCGGGCTTCGCGCCGATCGAGGAGATCCAGCCGTCGCGCCACCGGATCACGCTCGCGCTCGACGACGGCGTCGACGAGATGCTCGCGTTCGGCCACATCGCCAAGTCGACGCGGCAGCGGATCCGGGCCGCGGAGGCGTCGGGGCTGGCCGTCGTCCGTCACGACACGCGACTCGGCCCGGACGGGGTGGGGGAGGGGTTCGCCGAGCCCGCCGAGCCCGCCGAGGCCGCCCTCGACCGCTTCTACGACCTGTTGCTCGCGACCGGCGAACGCCGCCAGTTCACGTTCGGTCCGCGGGCCGGGTTCGTCGGCTGGTGGCGGGCCGCCCTCGCGGCCGGGCACCTCGTCTACCTCGAGGTCCGCGACGGAGGCGCCGACGGAGTCCCCCTGGCAGGCCTCGTCCTGTACCGCCACGGCGGCCGGCTCTCCACCGTGCATTCGGGCGACCGCGCCGAGACCCGCCGGACGCACCCGGGCGCCCTCCACCTCGCGCGCTGGCGGGCCATCCAGCTCGCGATCCGCGAGGGATCGAACGAGATGGACCTCGGTGGCGCCGACCTGCCCGGCGCGCGCCGCGAGCCGATCGACGGCGAGCCGATGTGGGGGCTGTACCAGCACAAGCTCGGGTTCGGCGGCCGATGGCTGGAGCTGGCCGGCGCCCACGAGCGCGTCATCCGGCCGCGGCGCTACGCGGCAGGGCGCCTTGCCGCCCGGGTCGCCCGGCTGGTCCGGCGATGACCGAACGGACCATCGCCGAGCTCCTCGCTGCCGCCGAGCGCAGCGGAGCCCGGGAACTCGCGGGTCTGATCGCCCGCCTGACTGCCGAGGGCCGGCTGCGTGGCGCCCGGCGCGACGGCAGGGCGATCGGCGCGGCCGGCCTGGCCGGCGTCCCGGTCACGGGCGTGACGAACGACTCGCGCGCCGTTCAGCCGGGCTCCCTCTTCGTGGCGATCCCCGGGCTCGGGGTCGATGGGCACGACTTCGTGGCCGCGGCCGCCGCAGCCGGAGCCGGCGCCGCGATCGTCGTGCGCCCGGTGCCCGAGGTCGCCGCTCCCGCAGCTCGTCGTCGCCGATCCCCATCCCGCGCTCGCGACCGCCGCGGCGTGGTGGTACGACGACCCGAGCGACGAGCTGGGCGTGGTCGGGATCACGGGAACGGACGGCAAGACCACGACGGCGTTCCTCGCAGTCGCCGCGCTCGAGGCGGCAGGCGTGCGGACCGGGATGGTCGGCACGGCCGCGACGCGGATCGGCGGCGTCCAGGAGGACAACGAAGCCCACGTCACGACACCAGAGGCGCCGGCCCTCCAGCTCGCGCTCCGCGCGATGGTCGTCGCCGGCGACACCGCGGCGGTCATCGAGAGCACCTCCCACGGCCTCGCACTCGAGCGCGTCGGGTCCATCGCGTACGACGTCGCGATCCTGACCAACGTCACCCACGAGCACCTCGAGTTCCACGGCAGCTTCGAGGCGTACCGCGATGCCAAGCTCTCCCTCTTCGAGCGCCTCGCGCCGGGGCGCGCGGCCGTCGCCAAGCCGTCCGACCGCGGCTGGCCACGGACCGGCATCGTCAACCTGGACGACCCCTCGGCCGGCCGCTTCGTCGGGGTGACCCAGGAGGCCGGCGCGCGGGTCCTGACCTACGGCACCGACCCGACGGCCGACGTTCGTGCCACGCACGTCGAGGAGGACGCCCACGGCCTGCGGATCGCCTACACGACGCCGTCGGGCTCGGCGAGCCTGACGCTGCGGCTGGCTGGCCGGTTCAACGTCCACAACGCGCTCGCCGTCGTCGCGCTCGGCGAGGCCGCCGGGCTGGACGCGGCCGCGATCCGGGCTGGGCTCGAGGGCCTCGATGCGGTCCCCGGGCGGATGGAGCGGATCGAGGCGGGCCAGCCGTTCGGGGTCATCGTCGACTACGCGCACAGCCCCGCGTCGCTCCAGGCCGTGCTCGACCTCCTCGCGCCCGTCGCGGCGGCCCGCGGCGGCGGGCTCATCGCGGTCTTCGGGTCGGCCGGCGAGCGCGACACGGCGAAGCGGCCGCTCATGGGCCGGATCGCCGGCGAGCGGGCCCGCCTGGTCGTCGTCACCGACGAGGATCCGCGCGGCGAGGACCGCGATGCGATCCTCGACGAGATCGCGCGCGGCGCGGAGGCCGCCGGCAAGCGTCGCGGTCACGACCTCCTGCTGGTCGCGGACCGCCGAGAGGCCATCGACGCCGCGCTCGAGCGGGCCCGGCCCGGCGACATCGTCCTGCTCGCGGGCAAGGGCCACGAGCGCACGATCATCGGTCCGACAGGCCCGATGGCCTGGAACGAACGTACGGTGGCCGAGGCAGCCCTTCGGGAGCTCGGGTTCGGCTGAGCACCACTGCTATCCTTGGCGCCCATGGCCACGACCACGCCACGCACGAAACCCAGTACGAAACCGGCCCGCGAGAAGCCGAGCGGGGTGGCTCGGGCGCCGCGGCGTGCGGCCAGCGTCCCGAAGGCCCGGCCGGCGGGCGATCCCGATCTCGAGTCGCTCCGCAAGAAGCTGTGGGCCGCCATCGTCGAGCACTACCCCGACGCCGACCGTGAGCCGGTCGACCGGGCCTTCGACCTTGCCGTCGAGGCGCACGCGACGCAGCGACGGGCGACGGGCGAGCCGTACGTCACGCACCCCATCGCGTCGGCCCAGATCCTCGCCGAGCTCGGCGTCGATCCGGTCGCGATCCAGGCCGCGCTCCTCCATGACGTCCCGGAGGACACCGAGTACAGCCTGACCGACGTCGAGGAGCGCTTCGGCGGCGAGGTCGCCCAGCTCGTCGACGGGGTCACGAAGCTCTCGAAGTTCAGCACCCACAGCCACGAGCAGCAGCAGGCCGAGAACATCCGCAAGATGCTCCTGGCGATGGCCCAGGACATCCGGGTCGTGCTGATCAAGCTCGCCGACCGGCTCCACAACATGCGCACGCTGTACGGCCTGCCGTCGGACAAGCAGCAGCGCATCGCCCGCCAGACGATGGAGATCTACGCGCCGCTGGCCGAGCGGCTCGGCATCTGGCAGATCAAGTGGGAGCTCGAGGACCTCGCGTTCAAGGCGCTCGAGCCGGAACGGTTCCGCGAGCTGGCTACGCTCCTGGACACCCGGCGCAAGGCGCGCGAGACGTTCATCGAGCGCTCGATCGCCGAGCTCCGGCCCAAGCTCGAGGCGGCCGGGATCCACGCCGACATCGAGGGCCGGCCGAAGCACATCTACAGCATCTGGAAGAAGATGCAGCGCAAGAGCGCGGAGTTCGGCGAGATCTACGACGTCTACGCCATCCGCCTGCTCGTCGATGACGTGCGCGACTGCTACGCCGCCCTTGGCATCGTCCACTCGATCTGGCGGCCGATCCCGGGGCAGTTCGACGACTACATCGCGGTCCCCAAGAACAACCGCTACCAGTCGCTGCACACCGCGGTCATCGCCCTCGACGGCAAGCCGCTCGAGATCCAGATCCGGACGCACCAGATGCACCAGGTGTCCGAGGTGGGCATCGCGGCCCACTGGCGCTACAAGGAGGGCACCAAGTCCGACCGCGAATACGACGCGAAGCTCGCCTGGCTGCGCCAGCTCATGGACTGGCAGCGCGAGGTCTCCGAGTCGGACGCGACCGAGTTCGTCGAGGGCATCAAGCTCGACATCTTCCAGGACCAGGTCTTCGTCTTCACGCCGAAGGGCGACATCAAGGACCTGCCGGCGGGCGCGACGCCGCTCGACTTCGCCTACCGGATCCACACCGATGTCGGCCACCGCACGATCGGCGCGAAGGTCAACAACCGCCTCGTGCCGCTGGACTACCGCCTGAAGAACGGCGACATCGTCGAGATCGTCACCACCAAGGGCGAGCACGGGCCGTCGCGCGACTGGATGAACGTCGTCCGCACCAGCCACGCCCGCGAGAAGATCCGCCAATGGTTCAAGCGCAAGGACCGCGACGAGAACATCGTCCACGGCCGCGAGTCGCTTGAGCGTGAGTTGCGGCGCCTCGCCCGCACCTCCATCGCGGCGGTCGGCGTGGATCGCATCGCCGAGGTCGCGAAGACCTTCAACTACGAGTCGGTCGACGACTTCTACGCGGCGGTCGGCTATGGCGCGGTGGGCGCCCAGACCGTTGTCATGCGCCTCGGGGTCGTCGACGACGGCCAGAGCACGCTCCCGACGGTCGCGCCGCCGCAGCACATCACCCGGACCGGCGGCGTGCGGGTCAAGGGCGTGGGCGACCTGCTCATCCGATTCGCGAAGTGCTGCCACCCGATCCCGGGCGACCCGATCATCGGCTTCATCACGCGCGGCAAGGGGGTCACGGTCCATCTCCAGGCCTGTCCGACGGTCGTCAACGAGCGCGAGCTCGGCCGCCTGATCGAGGTCGAGTGGGAGGCCGAGCCGACCCAGAGCTATCCGATCGCCATCCGCGTCGAGGCCTATGACCGGACCGGCCTGCTCTCGGACATCACCCAGGTCGTCGCCGAGAACAAGGTCAACATCGTGGCCGCGAGCGTCGGGGTGACGCCGGACCACACCGCAGTGGTGACCGCGACCCTCCAGGTCGCCTCGGTCAGCCAGCTGGCACGGGTGATGAGCCGGATCGAGCAGCTCAAGGACGTGGTAAGCGTCCAGCGCGACCTGGGCTAGGGTCGCGGGCCGGGCCCGAACCCCGCCACCGAGCGGCGGCTAGACTTCGGCGCGATGCCGACCTTCCGAGCGCCGCGCGGGACCCGCGACCTGCTGCCGGCCGAGACGCCGACGTGGACGCGCCTCGAGCGCCTTGCCGCGGACCTCGCCGCCCGCTACGGCTATCGGCGCATCGAGACCCCGCTCTTCGAGGTCACGGCGGTCTTCGAGCGGGGCATCGGCGAGGTCACCGACGTCGTCGAGAAGGAGCTCTTCCGGCTCGCGCCGCGAACGGAGGAGGGCGAGGCGTGGGCCCTCCGCCCGGAGCCGACCGCCGGGATCGCGCGAGCCTACGTCCAGCACGGGATGCACACCTGGCCGCAGCCGGTCAAGGTCACGCAGACCGGGCCGATGTTCCGGTACGACCGGCCTCAGGCGGGACGGTACCGGCAGTTCTGGCAGTTCGACGTCGAGGCGATCGGCGACGCCGGCCCGGCGGTCGATGCCGAGATCGTCGAGCTCGGGGCGCGGTTCTACCGCGAGGCCGGGCTCGATAGCGTCGAGGTCCAGCTCAACTCGATCGGCGACCCCGCGTGCAGGCCGGCCTACATCGAGAGCCTGACCGCGTACTACACGGACCGGGAGGCGGACCTGCCGCCGACGGAGCGCGAGCGCCTCGGGCGCAACCCGCTGCGCCTGCTCGACTCGAAGGATCCCGCGATGGCGGCGATCAACGCCGAGGCACCGCGCATGACCGACCGGCTGTGCGCCCCATGCGCCGAGCACTTCGGGGCGGTCCGCGCCCACCTGGACGCCGCTCGGCGTCGCGTATCGCCTCGAACCCGGGCTCGTGCGCGGCCTCGACTACTACACCCGGACCGCGTTCGAGTACTACGTCCGCGGTCGGGAGGGCCAGCAGCAGGCCATCGGCGGCGGGGGGCGCTACGACGGCCTGATCGAGTTGCTCGGCGGTCGCCCGACGCCGGGAATCGGGTTCGGCATCGGGCTCGACCGGCTGGTCCTCGCGCTCGAGGAGGCCGGCCACGCGGTCGTGCCGGAGCCGGCGCCGGTCGCGGTCGTGGTGGGCGCCGACCCGGACGACACGGTCGCGCGGCTGGTGATCGCCACCGAGCTCCGGGCGTCCGGGCTGGACGCCCACGCCGACCTGGGCCGCCGCAAGCTCGGCAAGCAACTGGAGGCGGCCGCCCGCGACGCGGCGCACTTCGCGGTCATCCTCGGCGACGAGCTCGCGACCGGCGAGGTGCAGCTGCGGGACCTGCCGGCTGGGACCCAGAAGCTGGTCGCCCGGTCGGACCTGGCTCGCGAGCTGGCACGGGCCCACGCCGCCCACCGCCACGGGACGGAGTAGGGCAGGGTCGTGGCGGAGGTCGGGTTTCCGGACGAGACGGCCGAGGCCCTCGTCGCCGCCGAGACAGCCCTCGCCCGGCGTGATCGCGCCTGGCCGGGCGGGCTCGACGGCCTGCTCGACGGGGCGTTCGCCGAGGTCGGGGCGAGCGGGCGCGCGTGGTCGCGGGACGATGTCGTGGCCATGCTGGCCTCCGATCCGCCCGACCGGATCGAGCTCCGTGACCTCGTCGTCGAACGCCTGGCCGAGGACGTCGCCCTCGTCCGTTTCGTGACCGTGGAGCCGGACCCTGCGCGCCGGCGGGCACGGCGCGTCTCGGTCTGGGTCCGTCGCGACGGGACGTGGCGGCTTCGCTACCACCAGGGGACCGTGTCGCCCGATGCGGAGGCCGGCACCTGATGGGCGAATGGATCTACTTCATCCACCCGCCGCGCGAGGACTTCGCGGCCACGATGACCGAGGAGGAGACCACGGTCTGGGGCGTCCACTTCGAGCGGTTCCAGGAGGCCCTGGCCGACGGCACGATCATCCTCGTCGGCCCGACGCTGGGGGTCCACAACACCGGCCTGTGCATCTTCGAGGCGCCCGACGAGGCAGCCGCGCGCCGCTTCATGGAGGAGGACCCGGTGATCGCCGGCGGCTTCGCCCGCGGCGAGCTCCGACCGTTCCGCGTGTCGCTGCTCCGCGGCCGCGACTGACCACCCGCGATCAGGCGGGCGGGTCCTCGAGCCCGTGCAGGTCGCCCGAGCCGTGAAACTCGACGAGGGTCTCGCGTCGGCCGCCCGGCCCGATCTGCCGTCCGCCGACCGTGACGTACCCCGTCACTGTGCGTCCGTCGGCGAGGACGCCGACGAACTCGCCCTCGTCCTCGGGTGGATTCGAGCGGGTGACGACGCGCGCGGCCCATTGAGATCGGCCCTGGTCGTCGTCCCAGCAGTCGAGTGTCGCGCCGGGCATGCTCACGCCGGCGAAGGTCACTTGCTTGAGGGCGAAACGGAGGTGGCGGCGGGCGGGCACGTGTCCACGGTAACAGGGCTTCGTCGGCCGGTCGTCGGGCGGCGGTCGAGGTCGACTACGATACGGCGGCCATGAGTGCCCTCACCCCCAGCCTCGCCACGCCCTACCGGACCCACACCAACGGAGAGCTGCGGGCGTCCGACGCGGGCTCCGAGGCCCGGCTGGCCGGCTGGATCCACCGCCGACGCGACCACGGCCAGCTCATCTTCCTGGACCTGCGGGACCGCCACGGGTTGACCCAGATCGTGATCGACCAGACCGAATGCCCCGGCCGCCCACGAGCAGGCCAGCCGGATCCGGCCGGAGTTCGTGGTGGCGGTGCGCGGCGAGGTCTCCAGGCGCCTGCCCGGCACCGAGAACCCGCGGCTGCCGACCGGCGAGATCGAGCTCCGGGCGACCGAGGTCGAGATCCTGTCCGAGGCGAAGACGCCGCCGTTCTACATCAACGAGCCGGACGCGCCGGTCGACGAGGCGCTGCGGCTCAGGTACCGCTACCTCGACATCCGACGCCAGCCGATGGCGGACCGGCTCCTCCTGCGCTCGCGCATGGTCCAGGCGATCCGCGAGGTCCACCACGCGAACGGCTTCGTCGAGGTCGAGACGCCCGACGCTCATCAAGAGCACGCCCGAGGGCGCCCGCGACTTCATCGTGCCGTCCCGGCTCCAGCCCGGGACGCGTCTACGCGCTCCCGCAGAGCCCGCAGCAGCTCAAGCAGCTCCTGATGGTCGGCGGGATGGATCGCTACTTCCAGATCGCCCGCTGCTACCGCGACGAGGACCTGCGTGGCGACCGCCAGCCCGAGTTCACCCAGCTCGACCTGGAGATGAGCTTCGTCGACGAGGCGACCGTCATGGGCTTCGTCGAGTCGATGGTGATCGAGGTCTCGCGGGCCACCCGGCCAGACCGCCCCATCCTGCAGACGCCGTTCCCGGTCTTCACCTACGACGAGGTCATCGAGCGGTTCGGCTCGGACAAGCCGGACATCCGGTTCGGGATGGAGCTCGTCGACCTCGGGTCCGTCCTGGTCGGCCCCGACGGCACGCCGGCGTCGGGGTTCGGCGTCTTCGACGGCGCCCTCGTCGTCGGGCGGCCGCGTCAAGGCGATCGTGGCACCCGGCATGGCCGGGATCACCCGGCGCGAGATCGACGAGCTCATCGAGCGGGCGAAGCGGTTCGGGGCCAAGGGCCTGGTCCACCTCGCGCTCGAACCGGGCGGCGAGGTGAAGAGCCCGATCGCGAAGTTCCTGGACGACGAGACCAAGCGCGCCATCATCGACCAGACCGTGGCGACGGAGGGCGACCTCATCCTCATCGTGGCCGACACGCCCGCGGTGACAGCCGACGTCCTGGGCCGGCTCCGGGTCGAGCTGGGCGACCGGCTCGGGCTGGCCGATCCCGAGGTCCTCGCCTACGCCTGGGTGAACCGCTTCCCGATGTACCAGTGGGATGCCGAGGGCGGCCGCTGGGACGCGACCCACAACCCGTTCTCGGGCGTCGTCCCGGAGGACGAGGAGCTCCTCGTGACCACCTCGGGCGACCCGGCCAAGCCGTCGCCCGACGACCCGGCGGGCCGTGCCCGCGCGCTCCAGTACGACCTCGCGCTCAACGGGTGGGAGCTCGGCGGCGGATCGATCCGGATCCATCGGCGCGACCTGCTCGAGCGCAGCTTCCTCCTGCAGGGCCAGACAGCCGAGGGCATGCGCGAGAAGTTCGGGGCGGTCCTCGACGCGTTCGACTTCGGCGCGCCGCCCCACGGCGGGATCGCCCTCGGGATCGATCGCTGGGCGATGGTGTTCGCGAGCCAGACCAACATCCGCGAGGTCATGGCGTTCCCGAAGACCCAGTCCGGCACCGACCCGATGCTCGAGGCGCCGTCGCCGCCCGAACCCGCCCAGTACGAGGAGCTCGGCCTGCGCTTCGTCGGCGTGCCCGGTCGGACCGGCGGGGAGGGGACCGACGCGTGAGCGCGGCGCCTCGTTCCAGGTCGATTCGGCGGATGAAGGACCTCGGCGGCAGCCTGGACGCGTGAACCCGCTTCGCGCGGCTGGCCGCCATCCGCGGTTCGCGGCCCTGGCGGGCGCCCTCTGCATCACGTTCTCGGGGATCTTCTACCGCTGGTCCGAGGTCAGCCCCTCGACCGGCGTCGTCTTCCGCTGCCTGTACGGGCTGCCGCTCCTGGCGCTCGCCGCCTGGTTCGAACGACGCGATCTCGGCCCGATGAGCCCACGGGCGGTCCGACTCTCGGCGTTCGCCGGCGTCTTCTTCGCGGTCGACCTGCTGACGTTCCACTACGTCGTCGACAACATCGGGGCCGGCCTCGCCACGATGATGGGCAACCTCCAGGTGGTGATCGTCGCGCTGGCGGCGTGGGCCCTGTGGGGCGAGCGGCCGGGGCGAAACGTCGCGGTCGCCCTGCCGATCATGCTGTTCGGGGTCGTCCTGATCTCCGGCCTGATCGGCGGCGACGCGTACGGCACGAACGCGCCGCTCGGCGTCGCGATCGGCCTCGTGACCGCGGCGTCGTACGCGGGCTACCTCCTGGTCATCCGCCGGGCGACCCCGGACCGCCGTGCGGCGGGTCCCGTGACGATCGCGACGGCCGTCTGCGCGCTCGTCGCCGCGGTCTTCGGCACGATCGTCGGCGACTTCGACCCGGTGCCGTCGCTGCCGTCCCACGCCTACCTGCTGGCGCTCGGCGTCACGAGCCAGTCGATCGGCTACATCCTGATCCAAGTCTCGCTGCCGCGGCTGCCGGCGGTGCTGACGTCGGCGATCCTGTTGACCCAGCCGGTGATGACCGTGCTGTTCGCATCATTGCTGCTCGGCGAGGCGCCATCATCCGGGCAGGTCCTGGGCGTCGTATTGGTCGTTGTCGGCCTCGCGCTCGCGACCGGCGCTGTCGGTCGCGTCCGCGATGACCTGCGCGAGACGTTCGCCCCGGCAGGCTGAACGAGATGCGTCCGCCGTCGAGGCGTCGAATCAGGACTGGATGAGGGGGAGTCATGGACGATCCGAACAGCAGTCAGCCACAGACGCTGCCGGCCGTGCCGGCGGATGCCGCCGCCTCGTTCGCCGATCCTTCGCCTGAGCGAATGGACGGATTTCGCCGTTGGGCCATGGTCGTGTTCGGCCTGATCGTCGTCCTGGTGGTCATCGGCACCCTGGTGCTCGTCTCCGCGGGCGCCACGAGTCGCCTCTCCGCCCTGGAGATCGCCGGCCTCTGGCTCGGCGTGGGACTCCTTGGCGCGTCGGCCCTGGCCCTCCTGGTCGGTCTCGACCGGAGGCGAGCCTGGGCGTACGAGGCGACGGTCGCGTGCTGCTGGATCCTGGTCGTCGCCGCGGTGCTCCGCGTCCTCATCGACCTCACCCACAGCACCGTGACGGTCCCACTCGAGGGCATCGCGGCCGGTCTCGTGCTGAGTCGGCGACCGAGCCCGTTGCCGACGATGGCGCCGGAGGAACGACGGGTCGCCGTCGCGGTGACGGTCCTGTTCCTCGTCAGCGAGGCGTGGCCGCTCCTGACATCGGTCGGTGCCTTCGGCCCCCGCTGAGCGACCCGCGAGCTACGCCTCCGGGTTCGGCAGGCCGGCCTCGGAGATGACGTCGTCACCCCATTCATGGGTGTGCCCGGCTGGCGGGTCGGGCGGGCCCTCGTAATCGGGCAGCGCGCTCGGGTCGGTGTCGACGTCGTGCGTGACGCCGGGATCGCCCACCTCGACCAGGCGGGTCGGGACGATCGAGCGCCAGGCGCTCGATGACGTCCGGCGGCATCACGTCCGCCGGGATCGATCGCAGCGCCTCGAGGTGGGCCAGCGGGAGCAGGACCGGCCAGCCGGGCTCTCCGTGCCAGGCGGGCCGGAGCATCGTGCCGCGGGCGGTGCCGTGGGCCTCGATGAGTGACGTGATCGTCTCGGGGCCCACCCACACCATCCGTGCCGGCCACAGCAATGCCCCGGTCAGGTCGTGGACCTCCGCCTCGGCGAGTTCGATGCCACGGGCCATCTGACCGACCGGGCCGGACTCCGCCGGCGCCGGCAGGCCGTGACTGGCCTCGCTGCCTGCCAGGCTCGCCGCCACAGCGCCGTCGGGATCGGGCGAGAGCACCACGGTCGGCAGGGCCCCGCCCGACCACGCCAGGTCCGCCAGACGCCGGACCCGGGCCTGCCCGAGCGTCTCGGCCAGGGCGCCGTCGGCGGTCGCGGACAGGATCACGGCGGCGACGGTCATCGTCGCCCGATGCTAGCAGGCGCCCGCGGGCCCGGCGGCGTAGGAGCGACCGATGTGCGACACTGCGCCGCGCCCATGACCGACTCCGCCGCCTCCAGCCCCGCCGCGCCCGCCCTCGACCCGACCGCCACCCGTGCCGACCTGCGCAATGTCGCGATCGTCGCCCACGTGGACCACGGCAAGACGACGCTCGTCGACGCGATGCTCCGCCAGACCGGGACCTTCCGGGCCAACCAGGCCGTCGTCGACCGGGTCATGGACTCGGGCGACCTCGAGCGCGAGAAGGGCATCACGATCCTCGCCAAGCAGACGACCGTCGATCACGCAGGCATTCGGCTCAACATCGTCGACACGCCCGGTCATGCGGACTTCGGGGGCGAGGTCGAACGCTCGCTGCTGATGGTCGACTCGGTCCTGCTCCTCGTCGACGCCGCCGAGGGGCCGCTGCCCCAGACCCGCTACGTCCTCCAAAAGGCGATGGCGCGCCACCTTCCGGTCGTGTTGGCGATCAACAAGATCGACCGCGGCGACGCCCGGCCCGAGGTCGTGCTCGACGACGTCTACGAGCTCTTCCTGGACCTCGGCGCCGACGAGCACCAGATCGAGTTCCCGATCGTGTACACGAACGCGAAGGCCGGCACCGCCACCCGCGACCTCGCGGTCCCCGGCACCGACCTGCGAGCGCTCCTCGACCTGCTCGTCGAGGTCACCCCGGCCCCGGTCTACACGCCCGGGCACCCGCTTCAGTTGCTCGTGACCAACCTGTCGGCCAACGAGTACGTCGGGCGGATGGCTGTCGGGCGGATCTGGAACGGGACGATCCGGACCGGGCAGCGGATCACGGTCGTGCGCGAGGAGGCCGACGACACGGCCGGCGCCGTCGAGCCCGGCCGGACCGTGACGCTGAGCGGCACGGTGACGAGCCTGCAGACGGCGCACGGCATCGAGCGCGTGGACATCGAGGAGGCCGGCCCGGGCGACATCGTCAGCGTGGCGGGGCTGCCCGAGGTCACGATCGGCGACACGCTCACCGACCCGGCGGATCCGCGGCCACTGCCGCGCCTGGACGTCGACGCGCCGACGCTGCGCATGACGTTCGGCGTCAACACCTCGCCGCTCGCGGGCCGCGAGGGCAAGTTCGTCACGAGCCGCCAGATCAAGGCCCGCCTCGAGAAGGAGGTGCTGGGCAACGTGTCCATCGAGGTCCGGCCGGCCGAATCGAGCGAGGCGTTCGAGGTTCGCGGACGCGGCGAGCTCCAGCTCGCCGTCCTCATCGAGCAGATGCGCCGCGAGGGGTTCGAGCTGACGGCGTCGCGGCCGGAGGTGCTGCTGCGCGACGTCGGCGGCGAGATCCACGAGCCGTACGAGCGGATCACCATCGACATCCCGCCCGACTACATCGGCGAGATCCAGAGCGCCATGGCCGGCCGCAAGGGCCGCCTCGACCAGATGACCACCGACACCGACGGCCGCGTGCGCATGGAGTTCGTGCTGCCGGTCCGGGGCCTGATCGGCTACCGCGGCCAGTTGCTGACCGAGACGCGCGGCACGGCCCTGCTGCACCAGATCGGCGAGGGCTACGGCCCGTGGGCCGGCGAGGTCACCCACCGCACGAACGGCGTCCTCGTGAGCGACCGGGCCGGCACCTCGAATGCCTACGGCCTCTTCAACCTCGAGCAGCGGGCGGAGCTGTTCGTCGGCGCGGGCGTCGAGGTGTACGAGGGGATGATCGTCGGCGAGAACAGCCGGTCGGGCGACATGGACGTCAACCCGACGAAGGAGAAGAAGCTCACGAACATCCGGACCCACAGCCACGACGAGTCGCTGCGCCTGACGCCGCCGCGGCCGCTCACGCTCGAATCGGCGCTCGAATTCATCGCCGGCGACGAGCTCGTCGAGGTCACCCCGCTGTCGATCCGGCTCCGCAAGCGGGCCCTGTCGCAACACGACCGGCGTCGCGAGATCGGGCGGGCGGAGGACCTCCGCCGATCCGCGGATCGCGAGGGCGACGAGCCGGCGTCCTGACGCGCGGCCACGTGGCCGTGTACCGTTCGCCGGGATGGCGCGAACTCGTCGCCGCCGAATTCGGCCTTCGTCTGGTCGTCCTTGCAGGCACCCTGGGCATCCTCGTTGGGGTCCTTCCGGCCGCCACCGCCCTCGCCGCCACGGACAAGCTGCCCGACCTGAAGGTCGCGAAGATGGCGGACTTCAGCATCCAGCGGACGGCCAGCGGCCGCCGCCTCCTGCGCTTCAGCGGGATGATGCTCAACGTCGGGCGGGGCCCGTTCGAGATCCGCGGCCGTCGGGCATCGACCAAGAAGCCCTGGATCATCGAGCAGATCGTCTACCGGACCGGCGGCACCAAGCGCCGCGTCCCCACCACGGCGACCATGAAATACGCCGGGGACGGGCACAACCACTGGCACGTCCGGCGGATGCTCTCGTACCACCTGTGGTCGACGCACGGCACGAGTCGCGACGCCAAGATCGGCTTCTGCTTCTTCGACACGAACCGGCGGAACACCACGCTGCCCGGCGCCCCCAAGTTCCGGAAGTACCAGCAGTCGGGCTGTGGCAAGCGCGGTTCCCTGCACACGACCAACGGCATCTCCGTCGGTTGGGGCGACCTCTATCCCGCGAAGTTCGCCTACCAATGGATCGACATCACGGGGCTGCCGGCCGGGACCTACACGATCCGGGCCTCGGTGGACCTCTATGGCAAGTTCCTCGAGTCCAACGAGGCGAACAACTGCACCTGGGCGAAGGTCTCGTTCAAGGCCACGGGCAAGAAGGTCAAGGTGGTCTCGACCGGCTCGAAGTGCCTGAACGACCACGACACGACGCCGTACGCCCCCGACATCGACTGGGCCGCGGAACGGCGGATCGCGGGCAATTGCGACGCGGACATGTTCTGCACGTACGACCCGATCACCCGGGCGCAGCTCGCGTCGTATCTGGCCCGGGCGCTCGACCTGCCCGCGAGCGACACGGATTTCTTCACCGACGACAACGGGAACGCCCGCGAGGCCGACATCAATCGCGCGGCCGCGGCCGGCCTGTTCGCCGGGTGCGCGGCCAACAAGTTCTGCCCCAGCGGCACGATCACGCGTGGGTCGATGGCCACCGTCCTCGTCCGCGCCACGGCCGCGCCCCCGACCGAGACGGACTATTTCACCGATGACGAGACCAATGGCCACGAGGCGGACATCAACGCTGCCGCGGAGGCCGGGCTCATGCCCGGCTGCACGGCCACGACGTTCTGTCCGGCGCGGAAGGTCACGCGCGGCGCGACGATGCAGTTGCTCCACGCGATCTTCGGGGCCGAGCCACCGCCCGACGACCCGCCGCCGCCGGCCGACGAGGCGAGCATCGACGGGGCGTTCACCGACGCCGACCCGGGCGGGGAGGCGACGCTGGCCGTGGCGCGGTCTCACCGGGAATGGAGCCGCGTCAGACGGCGCTCTGGCGTCGTGGGTGGCGCCGACCGTAGGGGACAGGGTCGCGCCGGTCGCATCGATGGAATGTCCCATCGTCCGTACGGACGAGGCTGACATCGGCTAGCGGAGCGGCCCCTCGTAGAGGTCCTCGATCGCCGCCCACGGCGGGCCGGCGGGGAGGGCGTCGCCGCCATCCGACACGCTCGGCGCGTCGCTCGTGTGCTCGAATACGAAGTGGGGAGCGTCGGACTCCTGGACGCCGGTCGGCCAGTCGCGCGTACCTTGCGCAGCGAACAGGCCGGTCAAGGCGTGGGATCCGGCCCCGAGCATGTAGCCGGCGACGACGACGATGCCGAAGCCGACGATCGCCGAGATGAACGTGGGTCCATCCGCCATGCCCCGATTCTCCCGCGACTGTCCAGTCGCGGGAGCGGAGGGGTCAGGCGGCGCCGGACGCGGGGCTCTTCGAGTCGCGGAAGACGAACCGCGGCAGGTCGGTCTCCTGGACGCCATGCGGTCGAGGCGGCATGTCCTCGAACCGGAACAGGCCGATGACCGAGTCGGTCCCGCCAGCGCCGAGCTTGGCGCCGACGACGATGACGAACGCGAAGCCGGCGAAGATGGAAAGAGTGGTCAGGATGTCGGGCATGATCGGCTCCTAGGCGCCGTAGGCGCGATACGTGGTGACGAAGGGCGGCTGGCCACCCATCCGGCGTGTGGCGCGCAGCGTGTCGACGACGAGAACGGCGAGGACGATCGGCACGGCCACGAGCAAGAGTTGGACGAGGGTGATCACGAGGGGCTGGCTCCTGTGCGAAGGCGATACCGCCATGCTCGTGGTGCACGGCGCCTGGGGCCACCGATGGGCGTCGTGTCCCGTCATGGACGAACGACGACGACCGTGCCTCGCCTTCCGGCCGGGGCTTGGTGAACCCGCGCCCGCCTGAGCGCTGCACCCGCTGGCGGCCCGGGCTCGGAGGCCGCCAGCCACTCGGCGGTGTACGATCGGCGCGATGCCGATCTACCTGGACCATGCGGCGACGACGCCCCTGCGTCCCGAGGTCCTCGACGCGATGCTGCCGTTCCTGACCGAGTCGTTCGGGAACGCCAGTTCGGCGCACTCGTTCGGACGCACGGCGCGCGCCGCGCTCGATGATGCCCACGAGCGAGTCGCGACGCGGCTCGGTGCGGAGCCGCGCGAGGTCGTCATCACGTCGGGCGGCACCGAGGCCAACAACCTCGCGCTCAAGGGCGCCGCGTGGGCCGGCAAGGCCCGGGGCCATCGCATCGTCACCTCGTCGATCGAGCACCACGCGGTCGGCCACACGCTGCGCTACCTCGAGAAGTTCGGCTTCGAGATCGTCGAACTGCCCGTCGATCGCTACGGCCGCGTCGATCCCGACCAGCTCGACGCCGCGCTGACCGACCGGACGATCCTGGTCACGGTCATGCTGGCCAACAACGAGGTCGGGACCATCCAGCCGATCTCCGAGATCGCGCGGCGGGTGCAGGCGCGCAAGGGCATCCTCCTGCACGTCGATGCCGTCCAGGCGGCGCCGTACGTCGATCTCGACATGCACACGTTCGGGGCGGACCTCGTGTCGCTCGGCGCCCACAAGTTTGAGGGTCCCAAGGGGGTCGGTGCCCTGTACGTCCGGCACGGGACGCACATCCTCGCCCAGCAGCAGGGCGGCACCCAGGAGCGGCATCGCCGGGCCGGGACCGAGAACGTCGCGGGCGCGGTCGGCCTGGCCGCCGCCTACGAGCTCTCGTGTGCCGAGCGACCGGCGACCGTCGCCCGTCTCCGACGCCTGCGGGAGCGGCTCTCGAAGGCGGTCCTCGCCGTCGCAGGGACCGAGCTGACCGGGCACCCGAAGCAGCGCCTGCCCGGCCTCTTCTCGATGGTGGCCCGCGACACGGATGGCTCGTCGGTCGCCCTCTCGCTCGACCTCGAGGGCATCGCCTGCTCGGTCGGGTCGGCCTGCACGACGGGCTCCACCGAGGTCAGTCATGTCCTGACCGCGATGGGCTATCCGGAGGAGGAGGCACGGGGCGCGCTCCGACTCTCGATCGGCAGGACCACCACCGAGGAGGAGATCGCCACGGCATGCGAGGTCGTGCCACGCGTCGTCGCCTCGATGCGTCTCGGTGCCGCCTCCGTCGCCGCCGACCCGCTGGGGCAGGGCGTCCTGGCGTGAGCCGGATCCTCGTCGCGATGTCCGGCGGGGTGGACTCGTCGGTCGCAGCGGCGCTCCTGCACGAGCAGGGCCACGACGTGGTCGGCGTCTGGATGCGCTTGCACGACGTCGCCGACAGCTATTCGGAGTTCAAGAAGAGCTGCTGCTCGCTCGACGCCGCCGACGACGCTCGCCGGGTCGCCGCGCAGCTGGACATCCCGTTCTACGTCATGAACCTCGAGCGCGAGTTCGACGCCGGGGTCCTGCAGCCGTTCCTCGACGCGTACCTCGACGGCCGGACGCCGAGCCCGTGCGTCGACTGCAACACGTACGTGAAGTTCGGGGCGCTCCTCGGTCGGGCCCGTCACCTGTACGACTGCGAAGCGGTTGCCACAGGCCACTACGCCCGCCGGGACGTCGGGCCGGACGGGCGGGCGCGGCTGCGCCGGGCGCGCGACGAGGACAAGGACCAGACCTACTTCCTGTACGGCCTGCGGCAGGACCAGCTCGAGCACGCACGATTCCCGCTCGGCGAGCTCACGAAGCCGGAGGTTCGCGAGGTCGCGCGCAACCTCGAGCTCGCCACCGCCGATAAGCCCGAGAGCCAGGAGATCTGCTTCGTGCCTGGCGGCGACTACCGGGACGCGCTTCGTGATCGCGCTGGCTGGCGCCCGGAGCCCGGGCCCGTCCTGGACGTGGACGGCGAGCGGGTGGGGCAGCATCCGGGTTCGGCAGGCTTCACGGTCGGCCAGCGGCAGGGCATAGGGGTCGCGCTCGGCGAGCCGCGCTACGTCAGCCGCATCGATCCGCTGACGAACACGATCCAGCTGGGCCGCCGGCAGGACCTTGAGACGCACATCTTCGAACTGGAGCGTGCGAGCTTCGTGGTCGGCGCTGCGCCTGGGCCTACCTTCCGGGCGAACGTGCGGATCCGCCACCGGGCGACCCCGATCCGGGCATCGCTCGACGACCTTGGTGATCGTCGCTGGCGGGTCACGACCGACGAGCCGGTCTGGGCCGCTGCGCCAGGTCAGGCTGCCGTGCTCTACGACGGCGACATCGTGCTCGGCGGCGGCCGCATCGCGCGCGCCCCTGTCGGGGCCGCGTCCGATTCCCGCGGGTCCGAGGCGGTCATGGCGGCCTCGGCGTGAGTCTCGACCCGGCCCTCATCCTCGGTGCCCTCGTCGGCGTGTTCAACGCCGCGATCTACGTGCTGATCCGGGGCAGCGCGGGCGGACGGCTGCCTCTCGTGGTCGGGGCGGCCATCCTCGGCGCGTGGGCCGGCAACACGCTCGGCGACCGGTTGGGCGTCACCCTCGCCTCGATCGGCGACTTCCGGCTCATCGCCGCATCTGCTGGAGCGTGGCTCGGCATCGCGATCGTCAACGTCGTCGCGGTCCTCGGCCCGACTGAGCGGCGCGCGTGACCGACGAGCAGCCCACGGCCAAGTTCCTGCGCGGGCTGACGCTCGGCGCCATCATCGGCGCCGTCATCGCGGGCTCGTCCTTCTGGACGCGGCGGCGGCGGGCGGCGAACCGACCAGACACGCCGCCGGCCGAGCCCGGGGCCAAGACCCTCGAATTCGGTCAGCCGCGAGACGCCGGACGCCGGCTGACGACGGTCACCGTCCCCGACTGATCGCCCCGGCACCGTTCAGGCGTTCGCCGGGACCTCCTGCTCGGCCTCGACGAGGTCGAACTCGGGCCATGCGCACATCGGGCACGACCAGCCCTGGAAGGCGCCGGACTTGGCGGCCTCCTCGGCGGAGCTCCACGTCGTGCGGCTGTCGATCGAACCGCACTTCTCGCACTTCCTGACCATCGCCATATCGGCCTCCTTCGGGCTGCGGACTGGGCCCGCCTCAGCGTGAACCGCTGCGTGCGGCGGTCGCGACCGAACCCCGCCCGTCGGACATTGCAGAAACATATCGGTCGGGCCGATCCGGCCGATCTCGGGGACGCACCGGCGTTCGGTACCATTGCGGCCCATGTCGACCCCGAGCGTGAGCCCAGACCCGCGCATCCCGACGCTGCCCGGCGCCGAGATCCGGCGCCGCTTCATCGAGTTCTTCGAGGAGCGCGGCCACACGGTGGTTCCCAGCGCCAGCCTCGTCCCCGCGGGCGACCAGACGCTGCTCTTCACGAACTCGGGCATGGTCCAGTTCAAGGACGCGTTGACCGGCACCGAGAAGCGGTCGTACACCCGCGCCGTCGACTACCAGCGGGTCCTGCGGGTGGCCGGCAAGCACAACGACTTCGAGGAGGTCGGACGGACGCCGCGTCATCACACCCTGTTCGAGATGCTCGGCAACTGGAGCTTCGGCGACTACTTCAAGCGCGAGGCGATCCACTGGGCCTGGGACTTCCTTACGCGCGACCTCGGGATCCCCGGGGAGCGACTCGCGGCCACGGTCTATTCGACCGACGACGTCGCGCACGACGTCTGGCGGGACGAGATCGGGCTGCCGCCCGAGCGACTCGTGCGCTGGGGCGACTTTCCTGCCGGTGACGAGAAGAACTGGTGGCGGATGGCCGACATCGGGCCGTGTGGACCGTGCTCCGAGCTGCACTTCGACCGCGGGGCGCAGTTCTCGGAGGGCCCGCATTGCGTGCCGGACCACAGCGAGCTGTGCCCGCGCTGGCTCGAGGTCTGGAACCTGGTCTTCATGGAGTTCGACCTCCAGCCGGACCGCTCGCTGGTCCCGCTGCCCGCGCCCGGCGTCGACACGGGGATGGGCCTGGAGCGCATCGCCAGCGTCGTCCAGCAGGTCCCGACGAACTACGACACGGACCTCTTCACGCCGATCCACGACCGGTTGCGTGAGATCCTCGGGCACGACCCCGAGTCCTTCGAGGCCGAGCGGTTCAGCTATCAGGTCATCGCCGACCATTCGCGCGCGGTCACGTTCCTCATCGCCGACGACGTCCTGCCGTCCAACGAGGGTCGCGGCTACGTGCTACGGCGGATCCTGCGCCGAGCCGTCCGGCACGGCCGGTTGCTGGGTCGACGCGAGCCGTTCCTGAGCGACCTCGCCACCACCGTCATCGAGGTGATGGGCGAGGCGTATCCGCACCTGGTGGCGCGGAAGGACGAGATCCTGCAGGCCATCGCGCGCGAGGAGGCCCAGTTCGCCCGGACGCTCGATGCGGGGACGATCCATCTCGACCAGGCACTCGCCACCCTCGCCACGACCGAGCGAGCCATCGGGCGACGCCCCGAGGACCTCCCCGACGACGCCCCGCAGCTCGACGGCGACCTCGCGTTCCGCCTCCACGACACCTACGGCTTTCCCGTGGACCTCACTGTCGAGCTCGCCGCCGAGTACGGCGTCCGGGTCGACAGGGCCGCGTTCGAGCGGGCCCTCGCCGAGCAACGCGATCGCTCGCGCTCAGGTCGGAAGGCCGAGCTCAGCCGACATGCCGAGCTCGGCTCGCTGTACGGCGCCATCCAGGCCCGTGCCGGCGACACCGAGTTCCTCGGCTACGAGACGACGACGGCCGAGGGTCGCATCGTGGCGATCCTTCGCGACGGGACCGAGCACGGCGAGTTGACCGGCCGTGGCGAAGCCGAGGTCGTCCTCGATCGCACGCCCTTCTACGCCGAGGGCGGCGGCCAGGTCGGCGACCAGGGCGAGCTGCGGGAGCCGGGTGGCGGAAGCGTGCTGTTCGAGGTCACCGACACCCAGAAGCCGGTCGGGGGGCTCATCGTCCATCGCGGGACGCTCCGCGGGCATCTGCGCGTCGGCGCGTCCGTCGAGGCGGTCGTGGACGCCGAGCGACGGGCCCACACGATGCGCAACCACACGGGCACGCATCTCCTGCACCGGGCGCTCCGGAACGTCGTCGGCGAGCGCGCGCGCCAGGCCGGCTCGCTCGTCACGCCGGAGTATCTGCGCTTCGACTTCCCGTTCGACCGTGCCCTCACCGACGACGAGAAGCGCGCCATCGAGGACGAAGTCCGCCGCATCATCCGCGACGACCGGCCCGTCTCCATCGCGTTCATGAGCATGGCCGAGGCGATCGAAGGCGGCGCGGACGCCTTCTTCGACGAGAAGTACGGCGAGACCGTCCGGACCATCCGCGTCCAGGACTACTCGTTCGAGCTGTGCGGCGGCACCCACTGCCGGGCGACCGGCCAGATCGGCGGGTTCGTCATCACCGGCGAGCGGAGCATCGGCTCGGGCCAGCGGCGGATCGAGGCCGTGACCGGAGCCGCGGCCGACGCCCTCGTCCGTGAGCGCTTCGAGCTCCTGGACCGGGCGGCTGAGGTCGCCGGAGCCCGCTCGGCGGAGGCGCTGCCCGATCGGGTCGCCGCGCTCCAGGACGAGCTGCGCGAGACGAAGCGTCGCCTCAAGGCGGGCGGCGGCCCCGGGATCGCCTCTCCGGAACAGCTCGTCGCCGAAGCCACCGAGGTGGCGCCCGGGGTTCGCCTCGTCGCCCACGCGGCCTCGTACGAGTCCATGGAGGCGCTCAAGGGCGCCGCCCGGTCCGTCAGCACCGGGCTCGGCTCCGGGGTCGTGGCGCTCGGCGCTCGAGGCCGACGAGCCGCAGTTGTTCGTGACCGTCTCACCCGATCTCGTCGCGCGGGGCATCTCGGCAGGGGAACTCGTCAAGGTCGCGATGCCCGCCATCGACGGCCGCGGAGGCGGCCGCCCGGAGATGGCCCAGGGCAAGGGCACCAAGCAGGAGGGTCTTCAGGCGGCCCTGGCGGCCATCACGGCCGCACTCGAAACGGGGGCCTGATGGCCTTCTGGCGCCGCATCTGGCAGCGCGACGGGGAAGAGGCCCTCGCCGCGTGCACGGCGCTCGACGTCGGGACGGAGTTCGCCAAGGCGCTGGTGTTCGATATCGATGCCGCCGGTCACGGGACCGTCCGCGGCGTCGGGCGCAAGCGCCAGGGGCTCTCGCATATGCAGTCGGGCACGGTCGCCGACATCGCCGCGGTGGTCGACAACTGCGCGGTCGCGCTCCAGGAGGCCGAGGAGATGGCCGGCTTCCGCCCGACGCAGGTCGTGATCGGGATCGCCGGCGAGCTCGTCAAGGGCTTCACGACCACCCACGCCCAGGAGCGCAAGAAGCCCGACCAGCCGATCACCGAGGGCGAGCTCCAGAAGCTCATCGACAACGTCCAGCGCCAGGCGCTCCGCGAGGCCGAGCGGGCGATCACCTGGGAGACGGGGCTCCCGCACGTCGACGTGCGTCTGGTCCACGCGGCCGTCACGGGCGCCTCGATCGACGGCTACGCGCTGACCAACCCGGTCGGGTTCCAGGGGCGGCACGTGAAGATCGGCATCTTCAACGCGTTCGCCCCGCTGGTCCACCTCGGCGCCCTCCAGAGCGTCGCGAGCCAGCTCGACCTCGAACTCCTCGAGATCGTGGCCGAGCCATACGCGGTCGCCCGCGTGCTCGGCAGCGACCAGATCCGGCAGTCGGGCGCGCTGTTCGTCGACGTCGGTGGGGGCACGACGGACGTCGCGCTCGTCCGCCAGGGCGGCATCGAGGGGACCCGCATGTTCGCGCTCGGCGGTCGGGCGTTCACCAAGAGCCTCGCCGATCGGCTGGACCTGCCGTTCCCGCGGGCGGAGTCGCTCAAGGTGGACTACGCCCGCGACCTGCCCGTCGAGGACCGCGAGACGGTCGCCTCGATCATCAGCGACGATGTCCGCGTCTGGGCCGCCGGGGTGGAGCTCGTGATGGAGGAGCTGTCCGGCGGCGACCTCCTGCCGGGGCGGATCTTCCTGTGCGGCGGGGGCTCGCGACTGCCCGAGATCCGCGCGTCGCTCGCATCTGAGGCATTCTGGAAGGGCCTGCCGTTCGCCCGTCCGCCCGAGGTGACGGTGATGGCGCCTGACCAGATCGAGACGATCTCCGATGCGACAGCCCTGCTGGTCGACCAGCAGGACGTGACGCCGCTTGGCCTCGCCTACCAGGCGATCGAGCTCCAGACGACCGAGGACGCGCTCGATGCGGCGCTCCGGCGCGTCCTGCGGGCGATGAAGGTCTGACCGTGGCCGGCGGAATCATCTACCTCGACATCGACGACGAGATCACGTCGGCGGCGGCGCGCATCCGGACCGTCGAGGGTCGCCGGGCGGCGGTCGTTCTGCCGCACGGGTCCCGCGTGGCGACGTCCCGGATCAACTTCCGCTTGCTGGCCCGCGACGCGCTGACGCACGAGAAGCGGCTCTCGATCATCGCTCCCGACGCGGCCACACGCGCCCTGGCCGCATCGGCCGGCCTGCCCGTCTTCGGCTCGGTGGGGGAGTACGAGGACTCGCTGGGACCGGGCGCCGATGCCGAGGCGACGGGCGCCGCGACGGCGGCAGCGGCCGCCACGGCAGCCGAGACCCCGCGAGCGGCCGAGGCGGCACAGGCAGCCGCAGCCGCCGCGGCTGCGGCCCTGGCAGGTGACACGGCCCGGACCTCGATCACGCCGCCGGCAGCCGGCACCGGACGTGCCCGTCCAGCAGACCCTCGACGACATGGAGGCGGCCGAGCTGGCCGCGGCGGCAGCCGCGCTCCGGACGACATCGGCGCCCACCCCGCGGACCAGGGCCGGGGCTGCCGGAACGTCGGTCCGCGCCGGCGCCGCAGGGACCTCGATCCGCGCCGGCGCGGGCGATGCCCCGTGGGGCGACCCTCGGGTCCAGGATGAGCCGGTCCGCGGCGGGCCCGTCACGCGCGGCTCGATGCGGACGCTGTCGCGGACGCCGCTGGCGATCGCGCTCGCTGCGATCGCGCTGGCGCTCCTCATCGGCGGGGTCGGCGCCTATCTGGTGCTGCCGTCGGCCACCATCACCGTGACCCCGAAGAACGAGACCGTCGGACCCGTGGGGATGACGATCCGCGCCGACCCGAACGCGACGGCGCCCGATGCCGACGCCAAGGTCGTGCCGGCCGAGGTGGTGACCGTCGATGCCACCGCCACCAACACGTTCCCGACGACCGGCAAGCGGGTCGAGGAGGCGAAGGCGAAGGGCGTCGTCCGGTTCCGGAACAAGGACTTCACGTCGTCGAACACGATCCCGGCGGGCAGCATCGTCAGCACCCAGAACGGCATCCGGTTCAAGACCGACGGCGCGGTCACGGTGCCGCGCGCCGACCTCGTCGGGCTTCACGGTGTTCCCGAAGACCGCCAACGTCAAGGTCACGGCGATCAAGCCGGGCACGGACGGCAACGTCGAACCGAACACCATCGTGGTCATCCCCAAGGGCGAGGACCCGATCTCGCTCGACGTCGTGAACCCTGACGAGACGACTGGCGGCAAGCACGACGAGTTCCCGAAGGTGAGCCAGAAGGACGTCGATGCGGCGCTCGCTGCGCTCGAGCCGGCACTCCAGGCCGCCTTCGCCGCCCGGCTCGAAGATCCGTCCATCGCATCGCCGGGTGCGACGGTGTTCCCGGAGACCGGGGTCCTGGGCGTCCCCGTGCCGACCGTCGACCCGGCCAGCCTCGTCGACCAGGAGGTCCCCTCGTTCGAACTCGGCCTGAACGCGACCGGGACGGTCACCGCGGTGAACCCGGGTCCCGTCGAGACCGTGGCGGCAGAGCGACTGCGTTCCACGATCGACAGCGGCCACCGTCTCGTCGAGAACTCCATCAAGGTCGCCGTGGACCCGGCGGTCGTGAGCGGCGACCAGATCAGCTTCCCGGCGACGGCCACGGCCACCCAGGTGGCGATCCTCGACCCGGACGCCCTCAAGGCGATGGTCATCGGCAGGCCGCTCGATGAAGCCCGGTCGATCCTCGGGGCGTTCGGGCAGGTGCAGCTCGAGGCCTGGCCGGACTGGGTCGTCGACGGTGCCGACGCTCGACGGGCGCGTCACGCTGACCCTCGACGAGGCCCTGCCGGTCGAGACGCCGGAGCCGACGGCGAGCCCGTGACCAGGCTGCTTGGGATCGACCTCGGGGAGCGCCGGGTGGGCATCGCCCTCGCCGACGGTGATGCGTCGCCCGCACGACCGCTCGTGACGCTGCGGCGAGCACGCGACACCGCCGGCGACGCGGCCGGCCTGCGTACGCTGGTCGAGGCCCACGGGATCGACGAGCTCGTCGTCGGGCTGCCGCTCGACATGTCCGGTGACGAGGGAGCGCAGGCGACCCTGACCCGGGCGTGGGCGGACGCGGTCGCCGCCGATCTGCGTTTGCCGGTAACCTTTCGCGACGAGCGCCTGACCAGCCATATCGCCGAGGGCCGTCTGGGTCCGATGAAGCACGGCCGGTCGGGAGGCCCCCCGACTCGAGCGCAACGCGACGCCTACCGGGCACGCGTCGATCGCGAAGCGGCGGCCATCATCCTCCAGGATGAGCTCGACACACGGGCGGGGATCCGTTCGTCCCTGCCCCGACCCCGCAACGACACGGAGAACCGCGCATGACGATCCGCTCCGGCGGACGCCCACGGGATGATCGTGCCCCGCACGCGCACCCATACGACCCCGATGCCTATGCCACCGACATCCTCCCGCCGATGGTCGAGCCCGCGCGACGGGGCGGCCGCAACGGCCGGGGAGGGTCGGGCGGCGGCATCGGCGGGATCCTGAAGTTCCTCGTCTTCGCGATCGTGCTCGCGGGCCTCGTCCTCGTCGTGGCCCTGACCGCGCTTCGGCCCGTCGTCAACCAGACGATCCTGAGCTGGGCGGCGGACAACCCCGGGGCACTCTCGATGCCGTTCGTGAAGGACATCGTCCGCGAGGACCTGGGCACCGCCCTCACCGAGCCGGCGTCGGACGATCCGGCCCAGGTCGAATTCATCGTGCAGGACGGCGACACGGCAAGCACGATCGCGACGCGCCTCGAAACCGAGGGCCTCATTCGCGACCATCGCGCCTTCGTCTTCTACGTCGTCGAACGCAAGCTGACCGACAAGCTCCAGCAGGGGACCTTCCTGCTGCGCAAGAACATGGTGCCCAATGACCTCGTCACGGCGCTGCTCGAGCCGCCGGCGATCCCGTACGTGGACCTCGGCCTGCGGACGGGCCTCCGACTCGAGCAGATCACAGCCAAGCTCCAGACGCTGCCCCTGCAGATGGACGTCCAGGAGTTCTACGACCTCGCGACCTCGCCGCCCAAGGAGCTCATCGACGACTACCCGTGGCTGAA
The DNA here is from genome assembly GCA_963704775.1 of uncultured Chloroflexia bacterium. GTDB lineage: Bacteria > Chloroflexota > Limnocylindria > Limnocylindrales > CSP1-4 > SPCO01. Next base: position 416,170 of record CAVPHR010000006.1, read on the forward strand.
GAAGATCCTGGCTGACCCGAGCGTCCCGGCGCACCCGACGCTCGAGGGGTTCCTCTGGCCGGCGAGCTACAAGGTGCTGCCGGACACGACGCCCGAGGAGCTCATCCGCCTCATGCTCGACAAGTTCTACGCGGTCGTCGGCGCCGATCGGCTCAACGTGGCGGCCGAGCGTGGCCTGTCGTTCTACCAGGTGCTCGCGCTGGCCTCGATCGTCGAGCGCGAGGCGGTCCTCGACGACGAGCGACCCAAGATCGCGGGCGTCTACCAGAACCGGATCGACGGCCTGCCCGGGATCAAGAACAAGATCCTCAACGCCGACCCGACCGTGATCTGGGCGAACGACACGGTCGAGCTCGCCAAGCTCCCCTTCGACATGTGGCAGCAGTACTCGTTCTGGTCGCCGCCGGACGTGCCGATGAAGGAGGTCGTCGTGCCCGAGGAGCTCGCCGGCTACCAGACCTACGTCAGTCCGGGCCTCATCCCGGGCCCGATCGCGACGCCGACGCTGCCCTCGATCGATGCAGCGCTCCAGCCCGACACCGAAGACAAGTACCTGTACTTCGTCGCGATCCCCGAGGGCGGCGGCGCTCACGCCTTTGCCAAGGACAACGCCGCCTTCCAGAAGCTCCTCAAGAAGTACGGCTACATATGAGCGGTCGGCTTCCCGAGCCGGCTGACTTCGCCCCTGCGCCGACCGACCGCCAGCGCGCCGCCTGGTTCGAGGCCGACCGGGCCGCCCGGCCGGCGCGACTCGAACGCCTGCGGGCGCGCTTCGCGGATGCAGGTGTCGACGCCTACTTCGGCGTCCGCTCCGAGCACATGCGCTACCTGACCGGTTTCGCCCTGGGCGACGGCGAGGAGAAGGTCTCGGGCACGTCCGGGCAGTTCCTCGTCGGCGGCGACGACCTGGTGGTCCTCGCCGACTCCCGGTACACGATCCAGGCCGGCCGGGAGGCCCCGGACGCCCGCGTCGTCTACGTCGACCGCAATCTGCCGGCGCGCTGGGCGGAGCTGGCCGTCTCGGTCGGCGCGCGGCGGATCGCCATGGAGGCCGGCGCGATCCCGCACGCGATATGGGGGCGCCTTGCGGAGGCCGCGCCGGACGTGGAGCTCGTGCCGGTCGAAGGCTGGGTCGAGGCGGACCGGGCCACGAAGGAGCCGGCCGAGCTCGAGCGCATCGAGGCCGCCTGTGCGGTCGCCGACCGGGCGCTCGCGACCTTGCTCCCCGAGATCCAAGCCGGCGCGACCGAGGCCGAGCTGGCGCTCCGGCTCGAATGGCTGATCCGGACCGGCGGCGCCGAGGCGCTCGCGTTCGACGTCGCCTGCCTGTCCGGACCCGAGGCGGCACTGCCCCACGGCGCCCCGGGCGACCGCCCCGTGCTGTCGGGCGCGGTCCTGCTGTTCGATTTCGGCGCCCAAGTGGCCGGCTACCGCAGCGACATGACGCGGACGCTCTTCGTGGGGGACCCGACCGCCCGCGATCTCGCGATCTACGAGCTCGTGGCACGCGCCCAGGCGGCCGCCATCGAGGCGCTCGAGACAGCCGTGGCCGGCGGGGCCGGTCGGGACGGTGGCGCGGACCTTCCAAGCGGCCACGCGGTCGACGCGATCGCACGCGCCGTCATCGAGGCCGGCGGCCACGGGTCGCATTTCGGCCACGGGACAGGTCACGGGATCGGCCTGGCTACGCACGAGGCGCCGAACCTCGGCACGGCAGCGCCCGAGACGCCCCTGCCGAGCCCGACGGTGTTCTCGGTCGAGCCGGGCGTCTACCTCGAGGGCGAGACGGGCGTGCGCATCGAGGACCTGATCGCGGTCGATGGAGCGGCCGGCCGTGTGACCCGCCTGACGCAGTTCCCGCGGAAGGTGCTCGTCGTCGGAGGCTGACCTCCGGCTCGCCGATCGGGGGGCTGACATCGGCCGGAGCCGCCGCTACGCTGGCGCCGCCATGTCGATCGACCTCTTCGGCTTCCTCGGGCCCACGATGCTCTTCGCGTTCGCCGTGCCGCTCCTCACCACCGTTCTCATCGTCGGCGTGATCGTCTGGGCGATCCGGCGCAGCGTCCCGCCGAACGAGGACCCCGCGGTCGCAGAGCTCAAGTCCCGACTCGCTCGGGGCGAGATCGATACGGCCGAATACCAGGTGCGGATGCGAGCCCTCGAACGAGGACGACTGACCATGCTCCGGCCGGCGCTTCGTTCGGCCGTGATCGCTGCCGCGATCCTCGCCGGCGGGTGCGGCGGCCCCGAGCCGAGTGGATCGCCGAGCGGACGGCCGCACGTCGCGTGCGTCGGCGTGCCCGCAGACGCCATGTGACGATGCGGTCGCGTCGCTCCAGGGGCTGTTCACGACGCCGATCGTCCAGGTCGCCGTGACGTGCTCGGTCCCGCCATGCACGTCCACGGACGGCCAGGTCAACATCGACGTGCTGCTCGCGGACGGCCGACGTGAATCGTCCGGTTACGGCTATGGCAGCGCCCAGCCCGGGCCCGTGCAGGTCGACCCGCCGGTGCTCACCGTCGTGCCGATCTGTCTCGGTCTGCCGTTCGCGACGTGCAAGGACATGGCCGAATCGGCCGCCGGGAGTGGCCCTATAGGCGACGCGCGACCCGCGATCGGGAGGATCACGGTCCGCTGCAAGGGGATCTGCACGCCGCTCAAGGGTGAGGGCGAGACGCGGGTCGACTACGTCGACGGGACGAACCAGGTCTCCAGCTGGGGGTACGAGAGCAGCGGCGGCTGAGCCGATCTCGACGTTCGGTCTGGTACGATCGCAGGCGAATCACCTAGACCGCTGAACCGGCGTCGCCATGCCCGGCGACCGCCTTCCAGGAGCCCCCACCGACATGATCAGTACCGGCGAACTCAAGAAGGGCGTCGCCATCGAGCTCGACGGCGAGCTCTGGCAGATCCTCGACTACCACCACATCAAGATGGGCCGCGGCTCGGCCCAGGTGCGCATCACACTGCGCAACATCAAGCGCGGCCAGACGGTCGAGCGCTCGTTCCAGGCGGGGACGCGCTGGCCGCGGGCGTCGATGGAGAAGCGCCCCGTCCAGTACCTCTACCGCGACGGCGACGACCACCATTTCATGGACACCGACACGTACGACCAGTTCGTCCTGACGACCGCGCAGCTCGGCGAGACCGCGCAGTACCTGAAGGACGGGATGACCCTCGATCGGACCAGCTACCAGGGCGAGACGATCGGCGTCGAGCTGCCCGTGACGGTCGACCTGCGGGTCGCCGAGACCGAGCCCGGCTTCGCCGGCGACACGCAGACGGGCGCCCGCAAGAACGCAACGACAGAGACCGGACTGGTGGTCGTCGTGCCGATCTTCGTGGAGACCGGCGACACGATCCGCGTCGACACGCGCACCGGCGAGTACCAGACCCGGGTCTGACGGACACGGACCCGGTGGACGACCGCGCCGTCGGACCGCTCCCCGCCGCGAGCCCGCCCGCGCCGGGCACGTTCGGCGTCCGGATCCTCAATGTCAGCGAGGTCGCCCGGGCCGTCAAGGCGGCCGTCCGCGAGGACCCCCGTCTGACGGACCTGTGGGTCGAGGGCGAGATCGGCCGCGTCACCATCTCCTCGGCCGGGCACGCCTACTTCGCGCTCAAGGACGAGCGCAGCCAGCTCCAGTGCGTGTGGTTCCGTGACGACCGCCTGCGCTCGGCCTTCGAGGCCCAGGTCGGGTTGCGCGTCGTCGTCCACGGCCGCATCGACCTGTTCGAGCCGCAGGGGGCGCTCCAGCTGTACGTCGAGTCGCTCCAGCCGGCCGGGTTCGGCGACCTCGCCCTGCGGTTCGAGGAGCTCAAGGCCCGCCTGGCTGCCGAGGGCCTCTTCGAGTCCGAGCGCAAGCGCAAGCTGCCGATCCGCCCCGGCGTCATCGCGGTCATCACGAGCCCGACGGGTGCCGTCTGGAAGGACATCGCGACCGTGCTGGGCCGGCGCTGGCCGCTCGTGCGGGTCGTGCTCGTGGCCACCAAGGTCCAGGGCGCCGACGCCCCGGCCAGCATCGTCTCGGCGTTCCACCGCCTGGAGCGCCATCGGGACGAGCTCGCGAAGGCCGGTCGCGCTTCGACGCGCCGCAGGTCACGATCCTCGCCCGTGGCGGCGGCTCGCTCGAGGACCTGTGGTCGTTCAACGACGAGCGGGTCGTGCGGGCCGTCGTGGCCCATCCCATCCCGGTCGTGACCGGCGTCGGCCACGAGGTGGACGTGACGCTGGCCGACTTCGCGGCCGACGTCCGCGCGCCCACCCCGTCCGCCGCCGCGGAGATCGTCGTGCCCGACCGGGCCGAGATGTCGGCAGCCCTTCGCCGCGCGGGCACGCGGCTGGCGTCCGTCTCGGCCGCGCGGCTGGCGGTCGCGCGGAACGAGCTCGCCGTCGAGCGCCGCGCCCTCGACGTGGTCAGCCCGGCGGCCCGGCTGGTCGCCTCGCGTGAACAGGTCGGCCTGCTCTTCGATCGTGCGACGCGGGCCCTCGCAGCCCGCCTCGGCAACGACCGTGCCAGGCTCGATCGGGCGGCATCGACACTGCCGAGGTTGACGGCCGCGACCCTCGCGGCGGCTCGCTCGAGCCTCGATGCCTCGGCGGCCGCGCTGGCCGTGCTCGGCCCGCAGGCGACACTGGACCGTGGCTATGCCATCGTGCGCCGTCGCCCGGACGGGTCGGTCGTGCGCGGACCGTCCGATGCGCCCGCCCGGACGACGCTCGACATCCGGGTCGCGGACGGCTCGATCGCCGCGACCGTGGACGACCCGACGAGCGGGTAGGGGAGCGGCCGTTGGAATACCTCGTGTTCGCCGTCCTCGTGGTCGTCATCGCGGCCGTGGGGATCCGCGTTGGTATGCTGCTGGCGCCACGGATCGACCGCCTGACCACGCCCGACGATGAGGAGCCGCGTGACTGACACCGCCGAGCCGCGTGTCGAGGACCTCGCCTTCGACGACGCCCTCGCCGAGCTCCAGCGGACCGTGGCCGAGCTCGAGGCCGGCGGCCAGCCCCTTGAACGCGCGCTCGCGCTCCACGAGCGGGGGACGGCCCTCATCGAGCGGTGCGATCGCCTCCTCAACGACGCCCAGCTGCGACTGCAGCAGCTCGTCCAGCGGGCGGGCGGCGGCTCCGAGCTGCGCGACGTCAAGCCGGACGAGGCTGCCGAGGACGCCTGATGCGTCACGAGAGCCGGTCCCAGGGCGTCCGTCCGACAGCGAACAGGGACCGTAAAACAAGCGACCTGTAGGGAACAGGTTTACACTCGCCGCGGCGTCCGCTGGCGTCCGACCGAAGGAGTCCTTTGCACGTGCCGATCCTGCCGAACCTCGAGGGGCCAGCCGACCTCCGCGGCCTGACCGAGGTCCAGCTCGCCCAACTCGCCCTCGAGATCCGCGAGACGATCATCGCGACCGTGTCGGTCACGGGCGGCCATCTGGGCTCGTCGCTGGGCGTGGTCGAGCTGACCATCGCGCTGCACCGCCTGCTCGAGTCGCCACGCGACCGGATCGTCTGGGACACCGGCCATCAGGCCTACCCGCACAAGCTGCTGACCGGTCGCCTCGAACGGTTCGGGACCCTGCGCCAGCTCGACGGCGTCGGCGGCTTCCCACGACGCTCCGAATCGCCGCACGACGTGTTCGACGGCGGCCACGCCGGCACGGGTCTCTCGATCGCCGAGGGCCTCGCGGAGGCACGGGACGTGCGCCACGGCCTCGAGCGGATCGCGGTCGTCGTCGGTGACGCGGCGCTGATGAGCGGCCTCTCGCTCGAGGCGCTCAACGACATCGGCCAGCGCAAGACGCAGATGCTCATCGTCGTGAACGACAACGAGATGTCGATCAGCCCGACGGTCGGCGCGTTCTCGAAGTACCTGAGCCAGATCAAGCTCTCGAGCGCGTGGCGCCAGAGCAAGAGCGCCTACGACCGGACGGTCGAGCGGATCCCGGTGATCGGCCCGACGGTCCTCGAGCTCTCGAAGCGGTTGCGCAAGTCGGTCGTCCAGTTCGCCCAGCCGGGCCAGCTCTTCGAGGACCTGGGAATCACCTACATCGGCGTGGTGCCCGGCCACGACCTGCACGCCCTGATCGAGACGCTCGGCGCGGCCCTGGCGCTGCCGGGCCCGACGATCGTGCACGTCCGGACCCAGAAGGGCCGCGGCTACCGGCCGGCCGAGGCCGACCAGATCGGCTTCCACGGGGCGGCGCTGCCGCCGATGGAGCCGCCGGTCAACGGGATCAACGGGTCGACGATGCCGACGGAGTCGATGGCCGACGACGCAGCGCCGCCCACGCGAGCCAACGAGGCGCCCAAGAAGCAGCCCAACTACACCGCGGTCTTCGCGGCCGAGCTGATCGAGCTCGCGCGGACCGACCGGCGGATCGTCGGGATCACCGCGGGCATGCCGACGGGCACGGGCCTGTCCAAGTTCCAGGCCGAGTTCCCGGACCGGTTCTTCGACGTCGGCATCGCCGAGCAGCACGCGCTGACCTTCGCGACCGGTCTCGCGATGGGCGGCATGCGACCGGTCGTGGCGGTCTACTCGACGTTCCTGCAGCGGGCATTCGACCAGACGGTCCATGACATCTGCCAGAACGACCAGCCGGTGCTGATCGCGGTCGACCGGGCCGGGCTCGTCGGCGAGGACGGCACGAGCCACCAGGGCATGTTCACGCTGCCCGCCCAGCGTCAGCTCCCGAATCTCGTGATCGCCTCGCCCCGCGACGAGCAGGAGCTGCGCTCACTCGTTCGGACCGCGCTGGCGCACGACGGGCCGTTCGCGCTGCACTACCCGCGTGACCCAGGCTTCGGGCTGCCCGCAGTCGAGCCGCAGATCCTGCCGATCGGACGCGGCGAGGTCCTGCGCGAGGGCCGCGACCTGCTGTTCGTCGGCTTCGGGCCGATCGTGGCGCGGGCCATGGAGGCCGCCGACGCGCTCGAGGCCGACGGCTGGTCGATCGGGGTCATCAACGCCCGGTTCGCCAAGCCGCTCGACGGGCAGCTGATCCTCGATCAGGCCCGCGGCAAGCGACTCGTGGTCACGTTCGAGGAGAGCGTCACGAGCGGCGGCTTCGGCAGTGGCGTGCTCGAGATCGTCGAGGAGTCGCGATTGACCGACCCAGCCCTGCGGAACGTGGCCGTGCAGGTCGTCGGCATCCCGGGCGAGCGCTTCGTCGACCACGGCTCGGTCGCCGACCTGCGACGAGTCCTGCGCCTGGATGCGGCCGGCCTTGCGGAGCAGGTCCGTGAGACACTCGCCGTCCTCGGCGCCACCCCGACGAGCTCGACGACCGGCGCCGGTCGCTAGGTCCGGGTCACTCAGGGCTGCGTCTCGCCCCAGCCGGTCACGATCGTCTCCTCGAGGCCGCCCTCGGACGCGAAGACGATCGCCACCTCGCCGACGGCCTCGTCGCACCGTTGCTTGCAGGTCACCGTGACGGCGGTCAGGTGGTGGGACGGCGAGACATTTTGGATCACCTCATCCACCCGCTCGACGCATAGGTCCTGAGCCAGCCCGACACACACGGGGTTCGGGGCGGGGTTCGGGTCGCCGACGTACGACCAATCGCGGCGGATCGTGGCGCCGTCGACGAGCGTGATGGTCGCCGTGCCTGCGCCGCCCGCTCGCGTGCAGTTCTGGCCGGGGCAGACGAGTTCGATCGACCGAACCGGTCGGCCGACGGGCGCCAGACCGTCGGCCTGCTCTTGACAGGCCCCAGCCGGGACGTTGCCGCAGTCGTACGCGGGCGGTCCCGCCGGCTGTGGCGTGAGGATCCCGCAGGCGGCGAGCCCGGTGGCGAGCGCGATCGGGGCCAGAAGCTGACGGATCATCGGTCGAGTCTGCGGCCCGGGGTCATCGGCGCCAAGCCCTCTCGCGCCGAGGGATCGGTGGACCATCGGCAGACGTTCCGGGAGATCACCGATGGACAGGAGCGGATCAGGGCTCGACGCTGGGATCCATGGGATGGGTGCGGATCCGAGTGACCCTATCGATGGTGACGCTGGTCCTCGTCGCGGCCGGTTGCAGCGAGACGCAACCGGACCAGCGCGATCCGAACCGGATGACGGCGCCGTGGACCGCCAGGGAGGTCCTCGCCGACATCGAGGCGGCGAAGGCCACGGTCCCGCTGCCATCCGGGGCGGTGTGGCGCTCGATCGAGGTCGACGAATCCGGAGCATACGGGGCGTCCTCGGGACGCTCGATGATCGAATTCCAGGCGGCCTGTGCGTGGTTCCAGGCGCTCGTGGTCGCTCATGCGTATGGCGATCGAGCGGCGATCGCCGCTTCGGAGCCGACCGTCCGGGCCGTGCCGACCTGGGTGACCTTCACTTATCCGACGCTGATCGATGCGGCCTCGCGGGACCACATCGCTGCGCTCGTCACGGCCGCGGTCGCTGGCGACGATGACGAGATGCGCTCGTTCATCGCCGCCAATTGCGGACCGTAGGGTCACTAGGTCAGACGTGTGTCTGACGCACCGAGGCGCCGCGCGCGGCGCGAAGCCGCGACGACGAAGGTGAGCGCGAAGACGAGCATCAGCCCGAGCAGGACGATCGGGCTCGATGTGGGCGACGTGGCGCCGCTCGCGTCGATGGTGCTCGTCGGGGGAGCTGTGGACGTCGAGCCGCCCGTGGTCGTGGTCCCGCCACCGGTAGCGATGAACGTGTTCGTCAGCACCGCCGAGCAGATGACGAGCGCGCCACCGCCGTTGGTCGAGCCGTTGCACTGATTGATCGTGACCGGATGGCCGGCGACCGTGGTCCCGGTCGCCGTGCAGGTCAGTTCGACCAGGGTCCCGCCGTTGGCGGAGCCGTTGCACTGGGTGATCGCGGCACCGGTGACGCTCGAGGGGAACGGATCGCAGGTGTTCGCGATGCCGTCGCCCGAACCGACGCACTGGTTGATCGTCACGTTGGACTTGCTGATCTTGACGCCGATGAACCGATTGGTCACGACGACGCTGCAGCGCAGGGTCCCGCCGCCACCGTTGGTGGAGGCGTTGCATTGGGTGACCTTGGTGACCGCGCGGTTCAGGGTCTGCACGTCGGTCGTGCAGGCGGCCGTCGGATCGCCCGCGGCGCCGTGGCACTCACGGACAGTCACCCGCGAGCGATTGCCGCTCCGGGTGAAGGTGTTGATGATCGTGACGCGACAGATGAGTCCAAGGCCGGGCGTGTCGTCGACGCCGTTGCTGCACGTGGTGGTGGGGGCGATCGTGGCCGCGGATACGGTCGCGACGCCGACATTGGATGCGCCCACCAGCGTGAGCACGAAGAGACTGGCGATGAATAGGGAGATCGGGCGACGCACTGCGACACCAAGAGCGGTCGAGTGTGTCGTGCCAAGGAAGTCAGCGCGAAGGACCCGTTCCGTGAGGGTCGAGGTCCGGAGCGGTTGCGTCTACGGGACTTTGGGGTACTCGGACCCCAGACCCCGACGAGCGGTACGCCTACGGGGCCGCGGTGCTGGTGCTTCGTCCCGTCGGGTCGTAGATGACAGCGCCGGCGTCGTCCGCGAAGCTCCAGGCCTGCGTCGTCCCTCCGGCCTGCTTGAAGGCTTCGACGTAGGCCGGACTCGTCGCGCTGATCGTGCGTGTGCCGACGGGCAGATCGATCTCCATTCGCGTGATCTTCGGGTCGCGGATCAGCCCGTAGACGTAGAGGGTGTCATTCGTTTCTGCCTCTCCAAGCGTGCCCGGTTGCGCTCCGGCGGGGCTGGTCGAGGTCAGGCGGCGGGTCCAGGGCGGGCCCAGGCCCACGACGACCAGCGCCACGACATCGAGGATGTTCTGTGTGCCCGTGAACACGACGCACAATCGGTCACCGCAGTTCTCTCGGGCGACTTCGTGCGCCCCGGTGATCCCGGCCTCGGCGACCGCCGCGTTCAACGCCTCAGCGAGTGACGTCGGCGACGCCGGCTCGGTCGGTGCGGTCGCGCAGCCCATGACGAGCAGCGACGCGAGCACAGCGTGACTCAGTCGGTGCCGGTTCATCAGCGAGATATGGCGCAGCATCGCCTGCAGCATAGGACCCGCACGGGTGAGCCCCGGTGAAGCGGGCTGTGCCACGATAGGCGGGTGAGTCCGGCCGACGGCGCCACGACCAAGAGGAAGACCACGCGCGTCCGGCTCGATCAGTTGCTCGTCGAGCGCGGGCTGGTCGAGTCGCGCAGTCGCGCCCAGGCCCTGGTGCTGGCCGGCAAGGTCAGGGTGGGGGACGGCGACGCCGCCCGCCATGACCGCAAGCCCGGCGACCTGATCGACGCCTCGGTCAACGTCGAGGTCGAGGTCCGCGAGCCGTACGTGAGCCGCGGCGGCCACAAGCTCGCCGCCGCCCTCGACGCGTTCGGCGTCGACCCGTCCGGGCTCGTCTGCCTCGATGTCGGCGCGTCGACCGGCGGGTTCACCGACGTCCTGCTGCAGCGCGGGGCGATGCGTGTCTACGCGCTCGACGTCGGGCGTGGGCAGCTCGCCGAGCCGTTGCGGCGCGACGCACGGGTCGTGTCGATGGAGCGCACGAACGCCCGCACGCTCACCGCCACGGCCTTGCCCGAGCCGATCGGGCTCGCGGCGATCGACGTCTCCTTCATCTCGCTGGACCTCGTCCTCGGCCCGGTCGCATCGACGCTCGGCGCGGGCGGCCAGATCGTCGCGCTCGTCAAGCCACAGTTCGAGGCCGGCCGTGGCCGCACGGACCACGGCGTCGTCCGCGACCCGGCGATCCATCGCGAGGTCCTGCGAACGGGTCGTCGAACGTGCCCAGGCCGTCGGTCTCGGGACCCGGGACGTCATCGCGTCGCCGCTTCTGGGGCCCGAGGGCAACCGGGAGTTCCTTGCCCATCTCGCGCCGGGTCCTGGCTGCGCCGAGATCGCGGACCGGATCGCGACCGTGACCGCGCCATGACCGTCGAGCGGATCGGGTTCGCCTACAACCCGACGATCGAGGCGGCCGTCGAACTGAGCGCACGGGCCGCCGGGTGGTGCCAGATGCGCCACATCGACCAGTGGCAGGCCCCGTCGGATGACATCGAAGTCCTGCTGCGCGAGCTGCCGACGACCGACGCCCTCGTCGTCCTGGGCGGTGACGGCACGTTCCTGCGGGCGATCCGCGCCGTCGCCGAGGTCGACGTCCCGATCCTGGGCATCAACCTCGGCAAGGTCGGATTCCTCTCGAAGGCCGAGGCGGGCGATCTCGATGCCGTGCTAGCTCGCATCCAGGCCGGCGAGTACCAGATCAGCGAGCGGATGGCGCTGCGAGGGCGTGATCCTCCGTGACGGTCGCCCGATCGACGACATCCGGCATGTGGCGCTCAACGACATCGTCGTCGCGCGTGGCGCTCTTGCCCGCGTCTGCCGGCTCGACGTCGCCATCGACGATTCGCACTTGGCCACGTTCATCGCCGACGGCCTGGTCATCTCGTCGCCGACCGGTTCCACGGGCTATTCGTTCTCGGCCGGCGGCCCGATCGTCGACCCCGTCAGCCGGAACCTCGTCGTCACGCCGATCGCCGCGTACCTCTCGGCCATCCGGTCCGTTGTGGTCAGTCCCCGCCAGGTCGTGCGCTGTCGCGTCGTCGACGCGCACGAGGCGCTCGTGTCGGTCGACGGCCGTGAGGACATCCCCATCCGCGTCGGCGACCTCGTGGAGGTCCGCGCGGTCGAACGCCCCATCCGCCTCATCGAACCGACGGGCGCGCAGCCCTTCTGGGACCTGCTGCGCCACAAGGTCGCCCTGCTGCCGTCGTGACCGGGCGCCTGCTCGAGCTCGCGGTCACCGACCTGGCCCTCATCGAGCGCCTGCGGCTCTCGCTGGAGCCCGGGTTCAACGTCATCACCGGCGAGACCGGCGCAGGCAAGAGCCTGATCATCGATGCGCTGGGGCTGGCGCTCGGCGCCCGCGCGGACACCTCGCTGGTCCGCCACGGCGCCGATTCCGCCCGCGTCGAGGCCCTGTTCGACCGCCTGCCGGAGCCGCTCATCGCGGTCCGCGAGGTCGCCGCCGGCGGCCGCTCGACGGCGCGCGTCGACGACGAGACCGTGACGGCCGCCCGCCTCGCCGAGGAGGTGGGCCCGCTCGTCGAGATCCACGGCCAGCACGACCAGCAGCATCTGCTCGACGAGCGCTGGCAGCGCGACCTGCTCGACGGCTTCGGTGGCCACGAGACGCACCGGGCGGCCATGGCCGATGCGGTCGAGGCGTGGCGGGCCAACCGGGCAGCGCTGGCCGAGCTGATCGGCGATCCGCGGGAGCTCGCGCGGCGCCTCGAGCTCCTCGAGTACGAGGCGGGCGAGATCGCGGCGGCGCGGCTCCGGCCCGGCGAGGCCGACGAGATCCGTGCCCGGCTCGCGGCGGCGCAGCACGGCGAGGCCATCGCCCGCGGCTCGGCGGCCGTCCACGAGGCGCTGACCGCGGAGAGCGGCGGGGCACGGGACGGTGTCGCCGTCGCGCTGCGCGAGGCCCGGCTGGTCGCACGCGTGGATCCGCGCTACGAGACCCTGGCCGAGCGGCTCGCCGGCCTCGAGGCGGAGCTGACCGACGTGGCCGCCGAGTCCCGGTCGCTCGCCGAGACCGTCGAACACGATCCGGCCGCCCTGGCCGCGCTCGAGGAGCGCCTCGGGTCGATCTACGGTCTCGAGCGCCGGTACGGCGACGGCGAGGCCGCGGTCATCGCGCACGGTGAGCGCGCGGCGGCCGAGGCCGAACGCCTGCACAGTCTCGACGGCGAACGGGCCCGACGCGACGCCGATGACGCCCGGCTGCTCTCCGAGGTCCAGGCGGCCGCTGAGCGCCTGTCCGAGGCCCGCCACACGGCCGCGGTCGCGATGACGTCCGCGGTCGGCGACGCGCTCGGCGAGCTCGGTTTCCCCGAGGGCGTGTTCGAGGTCGCGCTCGGTCGCCGGATCGCAGGGCCGGACGAGCCCGCGGTCGAGCTCGATGGCGACGCCGTCGCGTTCGACGCGTCGGGCGCCGACGAGGTCGTCTACCGACTGGCCCCCAATGCCGGCGAGCCGCCGCGGCCGCTGGCCAGGATCGCGTCGGGCGGCGAGCTCTCGCGCGTCGCGCTGGCCATCAAGTCGGTCCTCGCCGAGGCCGACGCGACCCCGACGCTCGTATTCGACGAGGTCGACTCCGGCATCGGTGGCCGGAGCGCGGACCCGGTCGGGCGGAGCCTGTGGACGCTCGCTCGCCGTCACCAGGTCCTGTGCGTGACGCATCTGCCCCAGATCGCGGCCCACGCGGACGCCCAGTTCCGGATCACCAAGCGTGAACGGGACGGTCGCACGGTCACCGAGGTCGAGCGGCTCGATCGCGAGGGCCGGATCGTGGAGCTCGCCCAGATGCTGGGCAGTGCCACAACCGCTCGGGACGGGACGCCGGGCCCGGCCGGCGCGGCAGGCCTCGCCGCGGCCCGCGAGCTCCTCGACCGTGCCGAGGCCTGGCGCGGCGAGGTCGCGACAGCCGGCTGACCCGGCCCAACCGACCGACCGCCGAAGACGATGGCCGCCAGATCGACTCTCGACGCCGCGATCGACGACTACCTCGCCTTTCTTGCGGTCGAGCGGGGACTGGCGCCGGCCACGATCCGCGCCTACCGGGGCGACCTGGCGGACTTCGCCGCGAGTCGCGGGACGACGGCGGCCTGGGCGCGCTCGCCGGACGCGGTGGTCGGCTATCTGGCGGCCCGGACCCGCCGCGGGCGGCCGAGCGACCCCGGGCTCGCCCCGACCAGCCTGCGGCGCCGTGCCGCGGCGCTGAAGGGCTTCTACCGCTTCGCATACGGCGAGGGACTGATCGGCACGGACATCGCCGCCCACCTGGACCTGCCCCGCCAGTCCCGGCTGCTGCCCGAGACCCTCACCGTCGAGGAGACCGAGCGCCTCCTCGAGGCCGCCGGCGGCGACGACCCGGACGAACCCGACCACGACGGCCACCTGCGCGACCGCGCGCTGCTGGAGCTGCTCTACGCGGCGGGCCTGCGGATCAGCGAGGCGCTCCGGCTCGACACCGAGGACCTCTCGGTCGACGGCGGGTTCGTGCGGGTCATCGGCAAGGGCGACAAGGAGCGGCTCGTGCCGGTGGGCGACGTGGCCCTCGACTGGCTCGGGCGATGGTTCGACGGCCCAAGACAGCGGCTCCTGGCGCTCGGACGCGTCGAGCCGACACGCGGCGGACCCGTGTTCCTGGGGCAGCGTGGCAGCCGCCTGGCGCGGCAGCAGGCATGGAGCGCGGTCAAGGCCGCGGCGCGCTCGGCGGGCCTCGCCGACAGGGTCTCGCCGCACACGCTGCGCCACTCGTTCGCGACCCATCTGCTCGAGGGCGGCGCCGACCTGCGCATCGTTCAGGAGTTGCTCGGACATGCGAGTATCTCCACGACCCAGCTGTACACACATCTGACCGGAGAGCGGATCCGGGACGTCTACACTCGCGCCCACCCCAGGGCCTAGAGGGAGGGACACGCCAGATGGGCTTCGCCGATTCCCTGCTGTCGACCGGTGAGCGGATCACGCATCGCGAGAAGCAGCACTGGTTCGTGTTCGTGTGGGGCGCGCGCTTCACGATCCTGGCCCTGATCGTCGGCATCATCCTGGGCGCCGTCAGCTTGAGTCAGGGGCAGGGCCCGCTCCGCGACGTCCTCAGCTGGATCGTGGCGGTCATCTTCGTCGGCGGACTCGCGGTCCTGCTCTGGACCCTGCTGCACTACGTGAACCAGGAGTACGTCATCACCAACCGCCGCGTGATGCAGGTGGGCGGCGTGCTCAACAAGACCTCCACCGACAGCTCGCTCGAGAAGATCAACGACGCGCGCCTCGAGCAGTCGTTCTTCGGCCGGATCTTCGGCTTCGGCGATCTCGACGTCATGACCGCCGCCGAGGTCGGCATCGAGAAGTTCAAGATGATCAAGGACCCGATCGGGTTCAAGAAGGCGATGCTCGACGCCAAGCACGAGTTCGAGGTCGACATGGAGCGCCAGAGCTGGCCGCCGAGTGCCCCGGCCCGGGCTCCGATGGAAGGATCGGCGCCGCTCGCCGACAGCCCGACGACGACCACGCCCCTTCCGGCCGCGCCAGCCCCGGCACCGGCCGCGCCCGCCGCGCCGGTCGCGCCCGAGCCGCGCGACCTGAGTCCCGATGAGGTGACACGGACGCTGGCGAACCTCGCCGACCTGCGCGATCGCAACGCGATCAGCCCCGAGGAGTACGAGGCCAAGAAGGCGGACCTGCTCGGTCGCCTGTAGACCGTCCGCCCCGGGGCCTCGGCCCGGCTACCATACGCGGGACCCCCGTCTAGAGGTGCCGCTTGTCCCAGGAACAGCTCGTCTCGATCGTCATCGTCATCGCGATCATGCTGCTCGTGGGGATTCCCCGTCCACGAGTTCGCTCATGCATGGGCGGCGTATCGGCTCGGCGACGGGACCGCCAAGATGTTCGGCCGATTGACGCTCAACCCGATCGCCCATTTCGACCCGGTCGGCGGCGTCCTGCTCGCGGTATCGTTCCTGGTCTCGCAGGGAAGCTTCGCCTTCGGCTGGGCGAAACCGACGCCGGTCAACCCGATGAATCTCGCGGGCGGCCGACGGGGCGAGGCGATGGTCGCCGCCGCGGGTCCGCTCTCGAACCTGCTCCTTGCGACCATCGGGGCGATCCCGCTGCGGTTCCTGATCGCGACCGACCAGATCCGATCGGTGCCCGAGCTGCTGGTCCTCGTGCTCGACAGCTTCGTGTCGATCAACATCATCCTGATGATCTTCAACCTCATCCCGATCCCGCCTCTTGACGGCTCGAAGGTGCTGTTCGCGGCACTCGACCGGGAGACCGAGTACCGCATCCGGCCGGTCCTCGAGCAGTACGGCTTCCTGATCGTCATCGCGCTCTTCTTCTTCCCGCCGGGCAACTCCATCGGCGGGCGGATCCTCATCCCGATCATCGACGCGATCTATGGCCTCTTGGTGGGCATCTAAGGTCCGCCAGTTCCGAACGCACCTGCGGGCCCGCGTGTCGCCCGGGGAGCGAGCGGCGCTGGCGACCTGGACGACCGCGCCGCAGCTGGCGCTCTTCGACTCGATGCACGTGGCCGATCGGCGGCATGGCCTGGATGTCGTGGCGTCGCTGCGCGCGGAAGGGGTGACCGATCCGGACGCGCTGCTGGCCGGACTCCTGCACGACGCCGGCAAGGGTGACACGGGCGTGTGGCCGCGCGTGGCATGGTCGCTGGGCGAGGCCTATGGCGCGTGGGTCTTGCGTGTCGCGGGCGTGCTGCCTGACTTCGGCGACGCCCTGGAGCGCCTGCGGACGCATGCCGAGGTCTCGGCCCGCCTCGCGGGGGAGGCCGGATGCAGCGTCCGGACCGTGGAGCTGATC
The DNA here is from genome assembly GCA_963704775.1 of uncultured Chloroflexia bacterium. Lineage (GTDB taxonomy): Bacteria > Chloroflexota > Limnocylindria > Limnocylindrales > CSP1-4 > SPCO01. The sequence goes on from CAVPHR010000006.1 coordinate 432,530, forward strand.
CGCTACCAGGACGCGCCCCGCGACCCGGAGTTCGGGGAGCTGCTGCGGCTCGCGGACGAAGCGAACTGATGACGGGCGTGCCGGTGATCGCGTTCGAGCCGGCCGTCCGGTTCGGGGAAGGCCGCCGCCCGGAGACGGCCACCCAGGTCCAGATGGTCGAGTTCGAGGGACCGCTGGGCCTGCTGCTTTCGCTCATCGAGGCGCGCAAGCTCGACGTCCTGACCGTGCCGCTGGGCGCGCTCGCCGACGCGTACCTCGATGCGCTGGCGACGCTGGAGTCCGACCGCATCGGCAACGTCAGCGCGTTCGTGGCGGTGGCCGGCCAGCTGATCCTCATCAAGAGCCGCGCGATGCTGCCCCGGGCGCCGGCCATCGACCCGTCGCTCGGCGCGGACGATGTCCCCGACCCGGAGGCGGAGCTGCGCCGTCGCCTGATCCTGTACCGGGCGCATCGGGACGCCGGCCTGCGGCTCGCCGAGACGGCCCTGACGCGGATCGGGCTGTTCCGGCGGGAGCCGGGCGCGGCGCATGCCACCGCCTTGGCCGGCGCCCGGCCGCTCGACGCGCCGCCGCTGGACCCGATCCACCTGGTCCGCGCCCTCGACCGGCTCGCGGCACTCGCCCCGCCGCCCGAGCCGCCACCCGAGGTCCTCCAGCGGGTCATCACCCTGACCGAGCGCGCCGACATCATCCGTGCGGCTCTCCGCGACGCCCCGACGTTCGTCCTCCAGGAACTGCTCGGGGCCGTGCACGACCGGGTCGTGATCGCGGTCACGTTCCTCGCGATGCTCGAACTCATGAAGCGACGCGAGATCGTGGTGTCGCAGGCGGTCCCGTGGGGGCCGATCGTCGCGCGGGCCACGACGCCCGAGGAGCGGGCCGCGGCCGGTGTTGACGAGGAGGCCGCGGTCGCGCCACTCGACGAGTCGCTGGAGTCGTTCGCGTGACCGAGGAGCTGACGCGGGCCGCCGACGACGCGGTCGTCGCAAGGCTCGACGAGCTCGACCCGACCGAGGACGAGGCCTCGCCCGAGGAACGGCCGCCGATCGAGCTGACCGAAGCCGCGCTCGAGGCCCTCCTGTTCGTCGCCGAGCGTCCGCTGTCGCGACGCGAGATCGCCGCGCTCGCCGGCACGGACCGCGAAACGGTCGATGCCCGGCTCGGCGACCTCGAAGTGGCGTTGCGCCAGCGGGGCATCCGGCTGCTGCTCGACGGCGACCGCGTCGAGCTCGCGACCGCGGCCGAGGCCGGAGCGCTCGTCGCCCGATATGTGGGCGCGGACGCCGTCCGCCTGTCCCCGGCGTCGCTCGAGACGCTCGCGATCGTCGCCTATCGCCAGCCGATCACGAAGGCCGCCGTCGAGCGGATCCGGGGCGTCGACTCCGACTACACGATGCGCTCCCTGCTGCACCGGCGGCTGATCGTCGAGCTGGGCCGCGCCGACACCCCGGGACGGCCCTTCCTGTACGGCACCGGCTTCGATTTCCTCGAGCGGTTCGGGATGACCAGCCTCGACGGACTGCCGCCGCTCGAAGTCGATATCGCAGCGCGGCTGGCGGAAGAGGGTGGCGAGAGCGTCCAGCCGAGCCTGGATCTCGACGAGGGCGGCAGGCCCGACGACGCCGTCATCGGTGACGCCCCGGAACCCGCCACGACGGCGTCCGACTGATGCCGGCCGAGCGGCTCCAGAAAGTCCTTGCCGGCGCAGGGGTCGCATCCCGACGGGCGAGCGAGGCCCTGATCGCGGAGGGGCGGGTCACCGTCGACGGCAAGGTCGCCAAGCTCGGGGCGCAGGTGGATCCCGAGCGCGTGATCGTGGCCGTCGATGGGCGCGTCATCGGCGGCGCCTCGACGCAGGCCTACCTCCTGCTGCACAAGCCGGCCGGCGTGACCTCGACCACCCAGGACCGTCATGCGCACCGGACCGTGCTCGAGCTGCTGCCGACCGCGCTCGTGCCCGAGGGCGCCCGCCTCTACCCGGTCGGCCGGCTTGACCAGGATTCGGAGGGGATGCTCCTGCTCACCAACGACGGTGACTGGTCCGAGCGGGTCCTCCACCCACGATTCGGCGTGGAGCGCGAATACGCGCTCGGGCTGCGGCAACGGCTCGATGCTCGCCAGGTCGAGGCCCTGAACGCGGGGATCCCGCTCGACGAGGGCCTCGCCGAGCTGTCCGGGCTGCGCGCGATGAGCACGTTCGAGACCGACAAGCTCGTCGCGCTCATGCACCCGGAGCCGCCACCGCTCCAGTGGTATCGAGCGACGCTCGCACAGGGCTGGAAGCGCCAGCTGCGGCGGATGTTCGGCGCCGTCGGGGCACCGATCGAGCGCCTGGTCCGCGTCCGGATCGGGCCCGTCCGCATCGACGGCCTGCGCAGCGGATCCGTCCGGCCGCTGAAGGCTCCCGAGATCCGCGGCCTGGCCGGAGGCGGCGGCAGCAGTCGCCGTCCCGCCACGGACCGGCGCAAGTCCGGGCCGCGCAAGCCGGCAGCGTCCTAGTGGCTATCCTGCCGCGGATGGATGGCGCGTCGAAGGGGCAGCGCGGGCTCGTCGTGGCGCTCGATGGCCCCGGGTCGTCGGGCAAGAGCAGCGTGGGGGCCGCCGCCGCCTCGAACGTCGGCTACCGCTTCTGCGACACCGGCCTGCTGTACCGCGCTGTCACGTGGCTGGCCGAGAATCGCGGCGTCGAGGTCGACGATGCGGTCGCGCTGAGCGCGCTCGTCGATGATGTCGAGCTCGCTCCCGACGAGCGGGGCCGGCTGTCGCGGGTCCTCGTCGATGGCGTCGACCACACCGACGACGTGCGCGGGCCCGAGGTCGACTCGGCCGTCTCGACGGTGTCAGCGGTGCCGGAGCTCCGGACCGCGCTGCTGGCGCGCCAGCGGGACATGGCGAAGGCCGGCGGGATCATCATGGCCGGCCGCGACATCGGGACCGTGGTCCTGCCCGACGCCGACCTCAAGATCTTCCTCGACGCGTCGGTGGAGGAGCGGGCCTCCCGCCGGACGGCGGAACGGGGCCTCGATCCCGATGGCCAGGAGGCCGGCGAGATCCTGGCGGCCCTCCGTCGCCGCGACGAGCTCGACAGGAACCGGCCGGGTCGCGCCGCTGCGACCCGCGGCCGACGCGCGCATCATCGTGACCGACGGCAACCGCTTCGAGGACACCGTGGAGGCCGTGACCAACGCGATCCGCGACGTCGAGGCGCGCCGGTGACAGTCGAGGCGCCCGCGACCGCCCCCGGGGCTGCAGACGGTGACGCGCCCGCACCCGAGCCGATCGAGAGCGCGACGACCCCGCTCATCCGGACGGTGGCCTTCGGCGCGCGGATCTTCGCCCGGGCCATGTCGCGCATCCGGATCGAGGGTGCGATCGACGAGATCCCGCGCGAAGGCCCGGTGATCATCGCCTCGAACCACGCCTCGAACTTCGATCCGGTCGTGCTGGGCGCGTGGCTGACGCCCGACGCTCGGCCGGCGCATCCACTGGCTCGGCAAGAAGGAGCTCTTCGACTGGCCGGTGGTCGGCTGGATGGCCCGCACCGGCGGCGTCCACCCGGTCGATCGCGGCGCGGCCGATGTCGAGGCCTTCCGGCTGGCGCGCCGCATCCTCGACGAGGGCAACATCCTGTTCGTCTTCCCGGAGGGCACGCGCAGCGCCGACGGCGCGCTCCAGGCGGCCCGCGACGGCGTCGCCGTCCTGGCGCTCCGCACGGGCGCCCCGATCGTGCCCATCGGGATCGGCGGCTCGAACGGGGTCTGGCCGCGGGGCCAGAAGCTGCCGCATCCGGGCGGCCGGGTCGCGGTGCGCGTCGGTCGCCCGTTCCGCCTCGCCGACGAGCTGCCACCCGGCACGGACCGTCGAGCCGCCAAGGGCCTCGCGACGGACATCATCATGCGACGCATCGCTGACCTCCTGCCGGCGCGTCAACGGGGCGTCTACGGGACGCCCGCGGGGGCCGCGGAAGCCTCGCCCGCATCGCTCGACGGAGGGGTCTGAACGGGGCCCCGTGCGATAATCGACGCATGGGAACCGTCCAGGAGCTCCGCATCGCCAAGCGCACCGGCTTCTGCTATGGCGTCCGCGAGGCGATCGACAAGGCCAAGGAGTCCGCGGCCGCCGGCAAGTCGACGCACACGCTCGGCCAGGTCGTGCACAACGACGGCGTCGTGCGCGAGCTCCAGGACCTGGGCATCGAGACCGTCGACACCCTCGACGACGTCGACCATGGCGCGGCGGTGGTCATCCGCGCCCACGGCGTCCGCCCGGACGTGCTCGAGCGCGCCGAGGCGCGCGGCCTCGAGGTCATCGACGGCACCTGCACGTGGGTCATCGCCGAGCAGAAGGAACTGCGCAAGCTCGTCGAGGAGGGCTACACGATCGTCCTTCTCGGCACGCCCAACCATCCCGAGGTGGTCGGCCTCCTCGGCTTCGCGCCGGATGTCATCGTGGTCGACGAGGAGGAGGAGTGGGACGCCGCCGTCCCGCGCCGCAAGAAGCTCGCCCTCATCAGCCAGTCGACCCAGCCGCCCTGGAAGTTCGAGCGCCTGGCCGCGCTGATGGTCGGCCGATCGCACGAGCTCAAGATCATCAACACCGTCTGTCCCGTCACGATCCGGCGCCAGGAGGACACGATGGAGCTGGCCCGCGAGGTCGACCTCATGGTCGTCGTCGGCGGCCGCTCGAGCGCGAACACGAAGGAACTGACCCGGCTGTGCGAGATCGCCGGAAAGCCAGCCATCCAGATCCAGGGCGTCGCCGACCTCTCGGATGCGACCGACTTCCACGGCGCGAAGGTCGTCGGGGTGACCGGCGGCACGTCCACGCCGATCGAGGACCTGCGTGAGGTCGCCTACTGGATCCTGGCCAACGCGGGGACGCCCGCGACACGGGCCGACGCCGCGAACCTCGCGGACGCCGCCCTCGCCGGGGCCGCGACGCCTGCCGGCCGGACCACCTCGCTGCCGAACCTGACCCGCGCCGCCGCCACGCCCGGCGCTGCCTGACCCGGTGGCCGCGCATCCGGGCGGGCTCCCGGTCGTCGCCGTCGTCGGCCGGCCGAACGTCGGCAAGAGCACCCTCTTCAATCGGATCGTCGGCGGGCGCACGGCCATCGTCGAGGACCGGGCCCACACGACCCGCGACCGGCTGTACGGCGACACCGAGTGGAACGGCCGTCGCTTCGTCCTCGTCGACACCGGGGGCCTGGAGCTCGACCCCGATGACCTGATCGAGGCGGCCGTCCAGGACCAGGCCCGCCTCGCCATCGCAGAGGCGGACGTCATCGTCTTCGTCGTGGACGCCGTCGTCGGGCTCATGCCGCCCGACGAGGAGGCCGCGAACATCCTGCGCCGGGCCAAGGCGCCTGTGATCGTGGCCGTCAACAAGGCCGACAACGAGAAGCGCGAGCTCGAAGGCGCCGAGTTCCACGCCCTCGGCTGGGACGAGACGTACGCGATCTCGGCCACCCACGGCCGGGGCACCGGCGACCTGCTCGACGCGATCGTCTGGGCGCTGCCGCCCGAGACCGAGCGCGAGATCGCCCGCAAGGCGCGCGAGGCCGAGGCCGAGGCGTGGGCGGACGAGGTCGCCACAGGCCGGCTCGAGCCCTATGTCGTGGGTGACGCCGATGCCGCCGACGCCGACGGCGACGACGCCGATCCCGACGTCGACCTGTCGATCGTCGATCCGGAAGCCGCCCGCTGGGACGCCGCGATGGCCGCCGAGGCCGACCAGGAACCCGCCGCGATCGCGTTCGTGGGGCGCCCGAACGTCGGCAAGTCGAGCCTTCTCAACGCATTGCTCGGCGAGAACCGTTCGATCGTCTCCGAGATCCCGGGGACGACGCGCGACGCGATCGACACGCGCCTCGCCTGGGGCCGCAGCGAGATCGTCCTCATCGACACGGCCGGCATCCGGCGCCGCGGCAAGGTCGCCGGCGGCCCGGCCGCCGAGCGCTATTCGACGCTGCGCGCGCTCCACGCACTGACGCGGGCGGACGTCGCGGTGCTCGTCATCGATGCCGTCGAGGGCTTCACCTCGCAGGACGCCCACGTCGCGGGCTATGTGGTCGAGGAGGGGAAGGGCCTGGTCATCGCGGTCAACAAGTGGGACCTCGTGGCCGACAAGACGGACCGGACGTTCGACCAGTACACCGAGTGGATCCGCAACGAGGTCCCGTTCCTCGACTTCGCCCCGATCCTCTCGATCAGCGCCAAGACCGGGCAGCGGGTGGGCCGCGTCCTCGAGGCCGCCGTCGACATCTGGGGGGAGCGCCGCAAGCGGGTCTCGACGGGCGAACTCAACCGCCTGCTCATGTCCGCCACGGAACGGACACCGCCACCGCCCGTGCGTGGCCGGCGCCCGAAGATCTTCTATGCCACCCAGGCGGCCGTGGCCCCACCGACGTTCGTGTTCTTCTGCTCGGACGGGTCAGCCGTCCATTTCAGCTATCGCCGGTACCTCGAGAACCAGCTCCGCGAGACGTTCGGCTTCGACGGCACGCCGATCAAGCTCGTCTTCCGCGACCGGACCTCGGTGAAGCTGCCGCGTCGCAAGAAGGCCCGATCGGGGCCCGGTGCGGCCAAGCCCGCACGGCGCGTCAGCGCCGGAAAGACCCGCCGGTCCCGCTGATGGGCGGCCCGCGGGTCGCGGTGGTGGGAGCCGGGGCGTGGGGAACCACGCTAGCCCGGCTCGTTGCTCGCGAGGAGCCGGTCCTGCTGCTGTGCCACTCCCCGGAGACGGCGGCACAGATCGTGGCGACCGGCAGGAACGAGGCGCGCCTCCCCGGCGTGGACCTGCCGCGGACAGTCACGGCCACCGCGGATCCTGGCGCTCTGTCCGATGCGACCGACCTGGTCATCTTCGCGACGCCTTCGGCGCACCTGCGCGGGACGGTCGCTGGCGTCGCGCTCCGTCTTGCCCCGTCGGCGGACATGGTGTCGGTCGTGAAGGGCCTCGAACGGGGCAGCCTGCTCCGGATGAGCGAGGTCATCGCCGATGCCGGGGCCATCGCGCCCGAGCGGATCGCCGCCCTGTCCGGCCCGAACCTGGCCGCCGAGATCGCCCGTGGGCTGCCTGCGTCAGCGGTCGTGGCCGCCACGGATCCGGCGCTCGCGGCGCGTGTCGTCGCACGGCTGTCGCGCCGGCGATTCCGGCTCTACGTCAACCAGGACATCCTCGGGGTCGAGCTCGCTGGGGCGCTCAAGAACGTCGTGGCGATCGCGGCCGGCGCAGCCGACGGCCTCGGGTTCGGCGACAACGGCAAGGCGGGCCTGCTGACGCGCGGCCTGGCCGAGATGATGCGGCTCGGGATCGCGGCGGGTGCCAATCCGTTGACGTTCGCGGGGCTGGCCGGGATCGGCGACCTGATCGCGACGTGCGGCTCGCCGCTGTCGCGCAACCACCGGCTCGGGATGGAGCTCGCCAAGGGGCGGTCGTGGGCGGAGATCGAGACCGATCTGCCCGGGACGGCCGAGGGCGCCTACACCGTCCGGGCGGCACTCGCGCTGGCGGACCGGTACGGGGTCGAGATGCCGATCGCACGCGAGGTCGAGCGAGCGCTGTTCGAGGGCAAGAGCGTCAAGCGCTGCCTTGTGGACCTGCTAGCCCGCGAATCGAAGGACGAGCTCGCCGACGCGTCGGCCTGGATCGCGAGCCTCGGCGACAAGCGGACGGGGTAGGGAAGACCGGGAGGTGCGTGGCCCGCGCGGTGCTAGACTCCGGGTCTCCGGGGCGTGGCGCAGTCTGGTAGCGCACTAGTCTGGGGGACTAGTGGTCGTCGGTTCAAATCCGGCCGCCCCGACCAAATCCCCTCAAGAGACGGCCGTCCAAGGCCATGTCATGTGCTGCGCAGGGCGATGCGGAGCAGGCCCTACCCCGCGGCCGCCTCCCAGCCGTCGAAGTCTCCGTCGAGGCGATCGGCGATCCCCTGGAACAGGTCGTCGGCCGCCCGTACGGTCGGGATGTCCAGGACCGAGTCGGGCCGCTCGCACAGGAGCCGCCACTGGTCCGGGTACTCGGGCATCGGGTCGCGAACCTCGCACGAATACCCACCCGCGCGGCCGTCGACCGCGCCGGTCTCCGCGTCCTCGCGACTCGTGAAGTACAGGTAGTACAGGACGTGCCGCGGCTTGGTGATGTCGGCGCCGGTCTTCATGATCTCGCCGAGCAGCGCGATGTCCTTGTACTTGAGGCCCGTGACGGGCGACCGCGCCTCGAGATCGACCGGCTCGTCGTCCTCGTCCTTCTTCTTGCGCTTGAACAGGAACAAGTGCGCTCCTTTCGTGCCCAGGGACGAAGGTTGATCGAACTCTGGAGCGCCAGTCCATGGGCGAAAGGTACGCGGGTGGTCGGCGGCCTTCGGTCATGAGGGCCTCGACGGGAACGCCCTCGTGCACGGTACAGAATTTCTATACCATGGACGCGTGCAGGACCAGGAGGACCCAGACCCCCAGGTCGATGTGACGTGGCATCGGCTGTTGGCGGCCATCGTCGCCTCGAGAGGCGGCGAGCTGCGCCTGCCTCGGCACTACCTCGACGCGCTCAAGCAGGACCCCAGCCTCACGGCGACCCTCGACCCTGTCACCGACGACGTCGTCATCCGGATCCGTCGTTGACCTGGGTCCAGCGAGCCGCCGGCGTCGGCTCGGAGCGGTACGAGTGGCACCTGATGGACACGGTCCGCGCGCTGCCGAACACCGTGACCGCCGCGTGCGGGGCCAGCTTCCGTCGAGACCCGTGGGCGCCGGAGCACGACGACCCGCCTCACGACGTTCGGTGCGAGGAATGCCACGCGGTCGCGACGGGTGTCGACTTCGGCGCGGACTGACCGCGAGGATAAGTCACTCGCATGGACGACTTCTGTCGATGGTGTGGGACCGCGCGACAGCCGGGCGACCGCGCCTGTCAGGCGTGCGGCCGACCCTATGACGGAGAGTTGAAGAGCATGAAAACACGAACGCTCGGGACCGGGGTGGTCCTGAGCGTGGTAATCGTGGTCGGGATCGCCGTGGCGATCCTGCTTGTCGTGGGTGGCATTGCCCTGTTCACGGCCAGCGGCTGAACGCCTATCCGGCGTCGGGCTCGTCGGTCTTCGGATCGAGCGCCAGCGACGCCGAGTTGATGCAGTAGCGCAGCCCGGTCGGATTCGGTCCGTCGTCGAAGACGTGGCCGAGATGACCGCCACAGGTCGCGCAGTTGGCCTCGGTGCGGGTCATGAAGAACGAGCGGTCGGTCTCGGTCGCGACCGCGTCCGGGTCGGCCGGGGCGAAGAAGCTCGGCCAGCCCGTGCCCGAATCGAACTTGGCGTCGGAGCTGAACAGCTCCGATCCACAGCCGGCGCACCGGTAGGTCCCGGCCCGATGCTCATCCCACAACTCGCCGGTGAAGGCACGCTCGGTGCCTTTCTGGCGGAGGACCCGGTACTGCTCGGGGGTCAGTTCGGCACGCCATTCGGCGTCGGTCTTGTTCGGCGCAGCAACGCGCTTGGTGTCTGTCATGGGCACATGGTGCCAGCCGAGTGTGGCGTTCTCATGACGAAAGGGGACCGTCAGCCGCCGTACACCTGGCCGTCGTGGCGCTTGACCGGGGGTTCGTTTTCGGTGGGCTCGTTCTCGCCCGACCCGCCGTTGAGGGGGTCATCGATCGACTCGTCGACTGCCGGGCCGTCAGGCGGCGCCTGCTCGCCCGATCCGCCGCGCAGGAGGTCGTCGTCACCCGAATGCCGCCGATGGGGACCGGTCGCTCGGTCTTCGCCGGGGTTCTCGCGCTCGTTCATGGTCGTGCGTCTCCTTGGGTCCCGTCGCCGCCCGATGTGGCGCAGGGCCAAATCTGCGGCGTGAACGCTTTCGCCCGCGTGCCAGGATCGACTCCGAGGTTGCGAGCGCCCGGCAATCGAGTATTCGGCGAGCGTAGGATTGGCGCCATGAGCGAGGATCCCCCCAGCGATCAACCGCCGCCGCGGATGCCATGGGAGCCCGAGCCGCCGGCCCCGGGGACCTCGCCCGCGCCGCCGCCACCGCCCGGGACCGGCTGGACACCGCCGTCGCCGTCCGACCCGACCACCGTTTGGTCGCCGGCACCCCAGGCGCCGCCGCCTCCAGCCACCGATCCGGACTCTGCGGCACAGACCCCGGCACCGCCGCCGGGCCAGGGTGCGCTCCTATCGTCGGCGCCGGTCGGCTGGGCGCCGCCGCCCCCGCCCGCGGCGGAGGTCGCGCCGGGCCTGCAATTCGCGGACACCGGATCCAGGGTCGTCGCCTACATCGTCGACATCATCCTGCTCGCGATCGTCGGCTCGATCGTGGTGGCGATCCTCGGCGTCCCGACGCCGGACTTCGCGGATTCCGGTCAGATCACGGGCCTCGGCAGTCCTGCCGCGACGCTCGCAAGCGCCCTGGTCGGCTTCCTGTACTTCGTCATCTCCTGGTCCGGCGGCCGGCGCGCCACGATCGGCCAGCGGGTCTTCAACATCCAGGTCGGCAACGCGTTCGACGGCAAGGCACTCAGCCTCGAGCAGGCGACCCGGCGATGGCTTGGACTGGGCAGCTGGATCGGCTTGTTCGCGATCGTCCCGAGCCTCGTGGGGATCTCCGGGCTCATCGAGATTCTGTGGGTGATCGTCCTGCTTATCACGACCGCGACGAGCCCGACCAAGCAGGGTCTGCACGACCGGTTCGCAAACACCGCGCTCGTGAGCCCGTCGGGTCAGGGTGCGAGCGGCCTCGCGAAGGCGTGCCTGGTCATCGTGGTCGTGCTGTTCCTGCTGTTCGCGCTGTCGATCGTCGCGCTCATCCTGTTGGGCAGCCAGCTCAGCACGATCCTGTCCCAGATCGGCGACTCGATCTAGCCCTCAGTCTCCCGCGGGATCGGGGCTGATCGGGACCGCGAACCCGAATTCGGAGCCACCGCTATCGCGCGGCCGCGCCCAGATCCGGCCGCCCATCGTCTCGAGGATCCGGCGGCAGACCGGCAGGCCAAGGCCGAGGCCGCTCGCGGCCTTCTGCGCCGCCTTGGCGCGGAAGAACGGCGAGAAGAGATCCTCCGGATCGATGCCATCGATGCCCAGCCCGCGATCCAGGACCGAAACGCGAGCTTCGACCTCGTCGTGGTCGACCACGACCTCGATCGACCCGCTGCCGCCGTACTTGTCGGCGTTGGAGAGCAGGTTCTGCACCACGAGCATGAGGTAGGCCCGATCCGCTTCCACGACCACGTGGTGGCCGGGCGCGGCGAACGCGACGTCCCGCTCGGGATGGCGCTTGGTGAACGCCGCGACCTCCTGCTCGACGACGTGCCGCAGCAGTTCCGGCTCGAGATCGGGCTCGGCGCCGGCCTGGAGGCGGCTCAACAGCAGGAGGTTCTCGACGATCGCGAGAAGCCGCTCCGAATCGACCGCGATGTCGGCGACCATGTCGCTCTCCGCATCCGGGAGCCGATCGACCCGATCGAGCAGCAACCGGGCGTTTCCGTAGATCGTGGTGACCGGCGTGCGCAGTTCGTGCGACACGAGCCCGAGGAAGTCGTCCCGGGCCGCGCTTGAGACGGCCAGCGCCTCAGTCGTGGCCTCGAGGGCCTTCTCCGCCTGCTGGCGATCGCTCACGTCGATCAGCACGTTGACACCGCCCACAAGTCGGCCGTCCGGATCCCGCAGCGGACTCGGATAAGGCTGGAAGAAGATCCGCGATCCGTCAGGCCGCTCCGCGATCGCGGTCGCGCCTCGAACGGCCCGGTTCTCCCGCAGAGCCACGGCCATCGGGCATTCAGCATGGGCCATCGGCCGGCCGTCGAGCCAGAACAGCCGCCAGGAGCCGCACCACAGCTCGCCCAGCTCTGGCCGTCGGCCCCAGAGCGCCACGGCCGCCTCGTTGAAGTAGGTCAGGCGACCCTCGGCGTCCGTCGTGTACAGCGCGACCCCGAGGGAGTCGATGAAACCTCGGTAGGTGCGCTCGTCGGGTACGACACCGACGCCCGTCACGTCACCGCTCAGCGCGGTCAGCAGCCGAAGTAGCGATCGTGGGGCCGCGTCGGCGGCAGGCACGGGCGATCCGGGTTCGAACATCTGGTCGAGTATCCGGAGGCGCAACAGCGAAGTCCATACCAGAACGACCTCGAAACGGGACTTGCAACAGGGCTGAAAGACCGGAGCGGCTGGCCGGGACCACGGCGGCATACGTTCGATGCTCGCTACACTCGGGCGGAATGGCAGATCGCGTCCAAACCCCGTCCCATATCGCCTCGCCGGACCTCGGGGACATGCCGCCCGACGAGTTCCGGGCGGCCGCGCATGCCGTCGTCGACGTGATGGCCGACTACCTCGAGACGGTCGAGGACCGGGCGGTCTTCCCGGCGATCGAGCCCGGGTCGCTGCGGCCGCTGTTCCCGGCCAGCGCGCCCGAGGGCCCCGAGCCGCTCGAGGCGATCCTCGACGACTACCGCGCGGCTGATCGAGCCCAACGCCACGCACTGGCAGCACCCGGGCTTCCTGGCCTATTTCGCGACGACGGCGTCGGGTCCCGGGATCCTCGGGCGAGATGCTCACGGCCGCGCTCGGCCAGAACCCGATGCTCTGGCGGACCTCGCCGATCGGCACGGAACTCGAGGAGGTCGTCGTCGGCTGGCTGCGCCAGGCCCTCGGCCTGCCGGCCGACTTCGACGGCCTGCTCACCGACACGGCGTCGACGTCGTCGCTCATCGCGCTCGCCGGCGCACGCCAGGCGGCCGGCATCGACGCGGCGGCCGCTGGGCCTGACCGGGCGCCCGGAGGTCCCCGCGCTCCGCGTCTACGCCTCGACCGAGGCGCACATCTCGATCGAGAAGGCGTGCATGACCCTGGGCCTCGGGCGGGCGGCGCTCGCCCGGGTCGCCGTCGAACGACGACTACGAGATGCGCCCCGACGCGCTCGGCCGCGACGATCGCCGCCGATCGGGCCGCCGGATACCTGCCGATCGCCATCGTCGCGACGGTCGGGACGACGTCGTCGACCGTCGGTCGACCCCGTCGCCGCCGATCGCGCGAGATCGCCGAGCGCGAGAGGCTGTGGCTGCACGTCGACTCGGCGTATGCCGGGCGTCGTCGCGCTGCTGCCCGAGCGCCGGGCGCCGTTCGCCGGCTGGGAGCGGGCCGACTCGATCGTCGTCAACCCGCACAAGTGGCTGTTCACGCCGCTCGACGCGTCGCTGCTCCTGACCCGGCGGATGCCGGTCGCTGCGCGAGGCGTTCAGCCTCGTGCCCGAGTACCTGCGCACGCTCGACCGGGCCTCGCCGGTCCACGACTACAACGAGTACACGCCGCAGCTCGGGCGGCGGTTCCGGGCGCTCAAGCTGTGGATCCAGCTGCGCTGGTTCGGGCTCGAGGGGCTGCGTCGCGCGGATCGACCGCCCACCTCGAGATGGCCGACGTGCGTTCGCGGCCTGGGTCGACGCCGACCCGGACTGGGAGCGCCTGGCGCCCGTCCCGTTCTCGACCGTGTGCTTCCGCTGGCATCCGCCCGGCCGGGGCGGCACCGACGCAGGCGCTGGACGAGCGCAACGCGGCGATCATGGACGCGGTCAACCGCACGGGCGAGGTCTTCCTGTCGCACACCCGGCTCGACGGCCGCTTCACGATCCGCGTCGCGATCGGCAACCTGCGCACCGAGCCGCGCCACGTCGAGCGTGCCTGGGCGCTGCTGCGCCAGGCCGCGGCCGAGCGCGAGGCATCGCCGGCGTGACGCCGACGCCGCACGACGTCCGGTTCTTCGCGACGCCCGACGAGCTGCGCGACTGGTTCGACGCCAACCACGAGACGGCGGCCGAGCTGTGGCTCGGCTACCTACCGCAAGGCGACCGGCCGCCGACGCGTCAACTGGTCGCGAGGCGGTCGACGAGGCGCTGTGCGTCGGCTGGATCGACAGCGTCCGCTATCGCCTCGACGACGAGCGCTCACGCACAGCGATTCACGCCGCGCCGCAAGGGGAGCACCTGGAGCGCGATCAACGTCGCCAAGGTCGCCGTCGCTGACCGCCGACGGGCCGGATGCGGCCCGCCGGGTCTGCGTGCGTTCGAGGCGCGCGGACCGCGGCCAGGACCGCGATCTACTCGTACGAGCGGCCGATGCGGCGGCCTTCATCCGACGAGGAGCTCGAGCGGTTCCGGGCGATCGCCGCCGCCTGGGCCGACTGGGAGCGACGACCGCCGTCGTACCGCCGGACCGTGACGCACTGGGTGACGAGCGCCAAGCGGCGCGGAGACGCGCGTGCGGCGGCTCGACGACGCTCATCGCGAGCTCCGCCGCCGGGCAGAAGGCCGGGCGCCGATGCGCTGGTCCCGGGAGGAGCCGCTGACGCCCGAGACGACCGCCGCGCTCGACGACGGCGCTCGCGCGCTTGCGGCGCTCGAGCTCGGCGACGACTTCGACCCGCGCGCCGCCGAGGCGATCGTCGCGGTCCGGGCTGCACCGGCTGTGCGTCCCGAGCCGCCGCGGGCGGGCTCGGGCGCGACGCATGGTCGACGCGGTCGAGGTCCTGCTCGCGATCGGCGGCGGTCGACGGCTCCACCGCGCTCGGGTTCGCGATGCAGGTCCACGTGACCGGGGCCGCGCTGCGGGCCGGGGCTGGCCCGACGGCGCCGTCGGGACCGCGGTCGTGCGGGCCGTGCGTCGACGACGGCGCGCTGCGTCAACAACGCCGCGACCGAGGAGGGCGGCGGCTCGCCGGCCCGTGGCGCGATCCCGGGCACCCTGCGCCGAGCCCGACCCGGCGGCGGCTGGCGCGCTGACCGGGCGAGAAGACCTGGACGACCTGGCTGCCGAACCTGCGGCCATGCCTTCGTGACCGCGCGGCCCGACGATGGCGAGCGGCCGACCGCACCGGTCATCGGCTTGCTGCTCGTCGACCTCGGCGGCCCGGCGTCGAGCGTCTGCCGGCTTCGAGGCGCTCGGCATGCGCGGCTCGGCGTCCGGCCGCCTGCGATTCGATGGCACGCCCGTGCCGGCGGACGCCTCGTCCTCGAGCGCCGCGCCGGTGAGCCCGATCCGCGCGGGCCCGCGACCGGGGGCCTGGTTCGGCGGCGGCGATGGCCGCGACGTACCTCGGCATCGGCGAGGGCGCGCGGACGCGACGTCGCGCGCTGGGCGCTCGACCGGCGGCCGGGCGACGGTTCGACGGCGGTCGCCGACATGCCGAGCGTGCGGCTGCGGCTCGGCCGCCTGGACGCCGACGCTGCGTGCCGCCCGGATCGTGCTGCTCGACGTCGCGCGGCGCTGGGACGAGGCGGTCGCCGCGAACGACGCGCCGGGATGGCCGCCGCGGCCACTGACATGCCACTCGCCAAGCTCGTCGCCACGCAGGCCGCGGTCGCCGCCACGGACGAGGCGATGCGCATCGCCGGCGGCCCGGGCTTCCTGGCCGGCCGACTGGAACGCGCCTTCCGCGACGCGCGGGCCGGCCTCATCAACCCGCCGCTCGAGGATGTCGCCTACCAGGCGTTCGCCCGGGTCGTGCTCGGCCGCGAGGGCAAGGCGGAACCGGGTCCGTGAGCCCGACCTAGCGGGCCAGGCTCGTCCCGAAGTAGTCGCGGGTCTCCACGGTGCCCTTGACGCCGGCCGAGTCCTGCGACCATCCCTGAGCGTTGATGGCGTTGAGGCCCGAGGCCCGTCCGTAGAGCACGTCGACGACCCCAGCTTCGGGGTGGCTCCCCAGCCGTTCGAGGTTGACGCCGACCGCGAGGTCCGCTTGGCGGGTCCACCCGAAGTTCGCGATCGTCAGGGCCGACCCGAACGCATCCCACGCGCTCTCGGCAGCCTCCGCGGACCCCGGCACCCCGGGGCTGTCCTGCGACCAAACCTGCGCGCCGGCACCGGCGAGCCCGTCGGCGGACCCGTACAGGACGTCGACAACGCCGGCGCCATTCGAGCCGGAGCCAAACGCCTCGCCCGGAGCACCGATCGCGAGGTCGGCCTTGCCGTCACCATTCAGGTCCCCGGCCGCGAGTGCTCGACCGAAGTCGTCGCCGGTCTCCGCCGCGCCAGGAACGCCGCCGTCGTCCTGGTCCCACTGTTGTGCGCCAGTCGACGAGACCCCGTCGATCGTTCCATAGAGCACGATCACGGCGCCGGCGATGACGCCATTGACACGAGCGAAACGGGCGCCGATCGCCAGGTCGCCGAGATGGTCCGCGTCGAAGTCACCGATCGCGAGCGCAGAACCGAACCAGTCGCCCGCCTCGGCGGTGCCTACACCCGTGAACCCCTGTGTCCAGAGCTGGCTCCCGGTGGTCGCGAGCCCGGCCCCGCTGCCGTAGAAGACCGCCGCCTCGCCGTCGACGAGGGGCCGCATGGGATCGTCGCCGCTCGCCCCGCTGGCCGGCGCACCGACCGCGAGGTCCGCGTACCCGTCGCCGTCGAGGTCACCCGCCGCGAGGGCGTATCCGAATCCATGTGGCGAGTCCGCCAGGTACGGGGCACCGGTCGATGCCCGCGTGAGCACCGCGGCGCCCGAAAGGACCAGCCCACCGGCGCTCCCTCGGATGATCATGACCATCCCGGGCGCCACGCCCATCCCCAGGCCCTCGCCCGGAACGCCGACCGCGAGATCCGCATAGCCGTCGCCGTCGAAGTCGCCGGCCGCGAGGCTCTGTCCGAAGCCGTCGCCCGTCTCCGGATCGTCGGCGAGGCCGTCCTGCGACCAGATCTGGTCGCCGGACGCCGTCAGACCCGAGGACGATCCGTAGAGGACGTTCACCGCGCCCGCGAAGGAGGTGGTGCCGACGCGGTCGAGCGGGACGCCGATCGCCAGGTCGGCGTGGCCGTCCCGGTTGAAGTCGGCCGAGGCAAGCGCCGTGCCGAACGCATCGCCCGCAGCCGCTCCGGGTCCGCCCTCGCTGGACCCGAGCACGCCTGCGGTGTCCTGGGACCACGCCTGGTCGCCCGCTGCCGTCAGGCCGCCTGCAGCGCCGTACAGGACGTTGACCATGCCCGCGTCCCGTGCGCCGGTGAGATCCTCACCGGGCGCGCCGATCGCGAGATCCGCGCGGCCGTCGCCATCGAAGTCGGATGGGGCCGCCGCCCCGACCGCCGCTGCGGCGAAGGATGACGGTGCCGCCGCCATGGCGAGTGTCGCCGCGACGACGAAGAGCATCCTGGGCCGGAGATGCATGGTGATCCGAGTCCTCCCTCGATGGCGATCACGGTGACTCTGGGCGAAGTCTGCCCCACAGGACGGCCGGATTCGGGCGTCTGTTGCACGAGAATCCAAGCGTTGACGAAACGTTAACCAGCCCGAGCACGAACCAGTGGTGGCCGTGCAGGACCGCATGGCCACGGCCACGGGCGATGAGCCAGCGGTTCACCGGAAACGCCACCACCCCCGCGATCACGATGGATAGGGCCAGGCTGCCCCAGAAGAGCGCGCTGTCCAGCCCGGCCGCCATCGCGCCCGGGATCGCGAGCACGATCGCGGTGTCGACGATCTCCATCGTCGTGATCGAGAGCGTGTCCGAGGCCAAGGCGAGCCGCAGCGCGGCCCCGACCGCCACGCCGGACGCCAGGAGCGTCCGCATCGTGAGGGCGTAGCCGAAGACGAACGCGAGGACGATCGCAAGGACGACCGATGGCAGGTCGTGCCAGCCGAGCGCCGTCGCGATGACCAGGCCCAGGATCTCGCCGATGGCGCAGCCGGTCAGGCAGTGCAGCGTCGCCGAGAGCGACAGCCGGTTGAGTGAGACGGCTGCGTGGTCCATGCGGCCAACCTATCGACGGCGTCAAGTGCGCATGCGCCCAAGTCGCTCGAACCGAGAACCGGCATCGCGACTCAGGCGTAGGTCCGCGTAGGGGAGGCCATCGTGGGGCCCGCCCCGGTTCGACGCTCGCGACGCGACCTACCCCCGCTCGGTCGCGAGGTCCGACGCCGAAAGGAGGCTGTACCGACCCAACCAGCCTTACCCAGGCCACACCGAGAGGAGAGACGGATGCGAAAGATCCTGCTCGTGGTCGCCGGAGCGGCCCTGCTGCTGACCGTGCTGGCACCAGTCGTCGCCAGCGACAGCAACAACAAGTTCAAGGCTTCGCTCAACGGCTATCTCGAGACACCCTCGATCTCGACGACCGGTCGAGGTTCGATCACGCTTCGGATCAAGGGTCCGGAGATCCACTTCAAGCTGACCTACCGCAATCTGTCGGGCCCGCCCGCGGTAGCGCACATCCACTTCGGTCGACCGGACGTGGCTGGCAACGTGTCGGCGTTCTTCTGTGGTGGTGGTGGCAAGCCGGCATGCCCGGCAACCGTGACCGGTGAGATCAGCGGCGTGATCGTGGCAGCCGACGTGGTCGGTCCGGCCGGTCAGGGGATCGCCGCGACCGAGTACGCGGAGCTGGTCCGCGCGATCCGCAACGGCGCGACGTACGCCAACGTCCACACCGCGGCGTTCGGGACCGGCGAGATCCGCGGCAACCTCAGGCGCGACTGATCGATCCGGCGAGCGATCGGAGGCCGGACGATCCCCACGGGGTCGTCCGGCCTCATTCGTTCGTTGCGCGGCACGGCGGTCGCGTGTCGCTGAGCGGCGGGCTGCCTCGTGGCCCGATAATGGCGCCCATGCCACCGATCGACGAACTGACCCGCATCGAGCCCGTCCATCTCGCGCGGCTCGACCATCAGGGCATCTTCACGACGGGCCTGCTCCTGGAGGTGTCCGAGACCGCCGACCCGCCGCCAGACGCTGGCCGACCAGGTCATCGCGACGACGAACGACGTCCTCGAGTGGCGCGACGAGGCGCTCATGCTCAACCTCGCGAGCTTCGGGCCCGACGAGCACCAGCTGTTCATCCAGGCCGGCATCGAGGGTCTGCGCGACATCCTCGACGCTCGCGCCGGACGAGCTTCCGGACGCGCCTCATCGCGGCCGCGGCCGAACTCGACGTCGAGCCGCCGAGCGACCTCACGATCAAGGGCTGGTGGGACCAGGCCCGGACCCTCGAGGACGAGTAGGCCGCGAGGGCCCGGCGTGGCGGTCCGCTCGGCCGGACGGGCTAGGATGGCGCGGTGCGCACCCTCGGCGGCCGCCCCGCCTCCATCGCGATCGGGATCGCGACGGCGATCGTCATCGTCGCGGTCGCGATCGTCCCGTTCCTGACCCCGGCCTGGGTCGGCTTCGAGCAGGGTCGCGCCGCAGGCGCAGGCGTGGACCGGCTACAGCGAGTCCGACCTGCGGGCCGCCACGAACGCGATCCTCGCCGACCTGGTCGTCGGGCCGCCCGACTTCGACGTCGCGATCGCCGGGGCACCGGTCCTGAACGATCGTGAGCGCGGGCACATGCGCGACGTGCGGACGCGTGTTCGGCGGCTCTGGCGCTCGCGGCCGTCGTCTCGGTGATCGTGCTCGCTCGTCGCGGCGGTTCGCCGGACAGCGACCGGGCCGCGCACCTGGCGGGCGGTCCGGCAGGGCGCGTTCTGGCTCGCTCGCCGCGGTCGTGGTCATCGGGCGTCGTTCGCCCTCGTCGCGTTCGACACGCTGTTCGAGGTCTTCCACGAGATCTTGTTCCCGGCCGGCTCGTACGACTTCGACCCGGCGACGGAGCGGCTCGTCCAGCTCTTCCCGTTCCAGTTCTGGCAGGAGACCGCGATCGTGGTCGGCGTCGTGATCATCGCGATCTCGGCCGTCGTCGGCGTCGTGGCCCACGTCCGCGCATCGGCGGCCGTCGTCACAGGCGGCTGCGGACCAGGTGACGACCCCGACGGTCGCGGAGCCCGGATGAGCGCGATCCCGATCGGGCGGCTCGCGGGCTTCGAGATCCGGATCCACGTCTCGTGGGCCATCATCCTGGCCATCATCGTCGTGACGTCGGCGCCCAGATCGGCTCGCCGATCCCGGCTCGTCGATGGTCGTCCGGTGGGGGATCGGGGTGCGTGGTCGCGGTCCTGTTCCTCGCGTCGGCGCTGGCCCACGAGCTTGGGCACGCGGCGGTCGCCCGCGTCGGGGCGTCCCGACCGACTCGGTCGTCGTGTACTTCTTCGGCGCCGCGGCATCGCCCGAGCTCACGACGACCCGTCCGCGCGACGAGGTCGCCATCGCCGTCGCCGGTCCGCTCGTCAGCCTGGGCATCGGCCTGGCGCCTGCTGGGGTCTCGGCGGTCGCGGGAATCGATCGACGACCGGGAGCGGCCCGGTCGATCGTCGGTCACGTCGCGTTCGTCGTGGGCCACTCGACCTCGCTCCTCGGGGCTGCTCAACCTGCTGCCGGCGTTCCCGCTCGACGGCGGACGCGTGGTCCGCGGCCTGGCCTGGGCGCGGACCGGCGATCGCGGGCCGGGCTGCGGATCGCGGCGCGCGTGGGCCGGTTCGTCGGGCTGTTCCTCGCCGGGCTCGGGGTCGTCGCGATCCTGCTGGCCGACGGACTGGTCGTGGATCCGACCGACGGGCTGATGGTCGCGTTGTGCGGCTGGTTCCTCGTCTCGACCGCGCGGGCCGTCGAGCGCGCGGGCCGGGCTCGACGAGCTGCTCGACGGCATCAGCGTCGCGCGACGTCATGGACCGCGATGTCGCCGGCGATCCCGCCGGGCCTGACGCTCGACACGTTCGCCGGGCAGGTCCTCGACGGCAGTCGCGTCGATGGCGCTGCCCGTCATGCGGGGCCGCGAACTGCTCGGCGTGCATCGGGGCGCGCGCAGGTCCGGCGCGTCCGCGCGATCGCGATGGGCCACGACCCGTGCCGAGGACGTGATGGTCTCGCCGCCGGCACTGCTCGTGGTCGCGCCCGAGACGTCGATCCGGGCCGCGCTCGATCGGCTGGCCCGGGCCGGCATCGACGGCCTGCCGGTCATGGAGGGCGGCGCGCTCGCCGGGATGCGTCACCCGGCGCGCGGTGGCCGACGCGCCATCCAGGGCCGCGCGGACCGCGCGGGCGTCGCGCCGTGGTGAGCGGCACGGCCGCCGGGCCTGGCCTGCTCAGCGTCGAGGAGGCGCGGGACGCGGTCTTCGCCGCGATCGCCCGGCCGACGCCGGCACGGAACGGGTCGCTGTCGATCGAGGCGCTCGGCCGCGTCGCCGCCGAGGCCGGTGTCGGCCCGATCTCGCTGCCGCCGTGGGCCGAACTCCGCGATGGACGGCTACGCGATCCGGGCCGCCGACACCGCGCGGCGCCGACGAGGACGGCCCGCTCCGGCTCGAGGTCATCGGCGAGGTCCGGGCCGGGTCGGCGCCCGACGTCGACGGTCCGGCGCGGCACGGCGGTCCGGATCGCGACCGGCGCGCCGCGTGCCCGCCGGCGCCGACGCCGTGGTCCCGGTCGAGGCGACGACGCCGCTCGACGCCGACGGCCGAGCCCGGCCCGCGCGGCCGCGATGCGACCGGCCCGCTGCCCGGCCGCCATCCTCGTCCACGAGGTGGTGCCGACCGGGCGGTTCGATCCGGCGTGCCGGCAGCGACCTCGCGGCCGGGCACGACGCTCGTCGAGCCGGGCACGGCGATCGACGCCGGCGGTCATCGGCCTCGCTGGCCGGCGCCGGCGTCGAGTCGACGTCGACGTCCACCGCCGGCCGCGCGTCGCGGTCCTCGCCACCGGCGACGAGGTCCGGCGCGCCGGGCGAGACGCTCGGGTCCGGCCGGCATCCCGGACGCCAACGGCCCGGGCCTGCGGGCGCTGGTCGACGGCCGCCGGCGCGCGACGTCATCGACCTCGGCATCGCGACCGACCGTCCTCGACGACGTCCTGCGCCCGCCTGCGCGCGGCCTCGTCGAGGGCGCGGACGCGATCATCGTGTCGGGCGGCGTGTCGGTCGGGCCGTACGACGTCGTGCAAGCCGCGTTCGAGGCGTTCGGCCCGATCGACCTCTGGCGCGTCGCGGTCCAGCCGGGCAAGCCGTTCGCCTTCGGGACGCGCCGAGCGGCCCGGGCGGCGGCGACCGCCGGTCCTGCTCGTTCGGGCTGCCCGGCAACCCGGTCTCGACGTTCGTGACGTTCGAGCTGTTCGTCCGGCCCGCGATCCGGCGCCTGGCCGGCCGTCGCGACGACGTCCTGCGGCCGCGTCGACCGCGGCGTGCTCGGCGACGCCGGTCACGCAAGAGCGAGGGCCGGCGCGCGTTCCTGCGCGTCGTCGCCGAGCGCGACGCCGATGGCGCGCCGACGCGCGACGAGCGGGGCCGGGTTCGCGTCCGACTTGCGGGCGGCGCGGCCGGGCAGGGGAGCCACGTCATCTCGGCGCTGGCCGCCGCCGACGCGCTGGCGGTCATCCCCGAGGCCGATGCCGAGCTGCCGGCCGGCGCCGAGGTCGAGCTGTGGTGGCTCGACCGGCCCTGAGGCAGTTCAGGCGATCGACCCGACGAGCGGAGGACCGATGGACCAGCGACCGCCAGGCGACCGCGCCACGATCGGAGCGGCGCCGGCTGACCCACGTCGACCGGAGCGGCCGGCCGCGGATGGTCGACGTCTCGGCGAAGCCGGTGACGGCCCGCCGCGCGGTCGCCGAGGCCCCGGTCGCGGTCTCGCCCGAGACGATGAGCCTCGTCATCGATGGCGGCGGGCCCAAGGGCGACGTCCTGGGCGTGGCCGAGCTGGCCGGCGTCATGGGCGCGCAAGCGGACGAGCGAGCTCATCCCGCTCTGCCACCCGCTCGCGCTGACCGACCTGGTCGTGGCGATCACGCCCGACCGGGCCGACGGGCGTGCTGCGGATCCGGGCCGAGGCCGCCACGACCGGCCCGACCGGCGTCGAGATGGAGGCGATGACCGCCGCGTCCGTCGCGGCGCTGACCGTCTACGACATGGTCAAGGGCGTCGAGCGCGGCGTCGAGATCCGGGCCGTCCGGCTGATCTCCAAGACCGGCGGCAAGAGCGGCGACGTGGGACCGCCACGACGGCCGGGCGGGCGACGCGGGCTCCGGCGCCGCCCGACCGCGGCCGCGGCCAGGCGATCGGTCGGCCGGCCGGATCGGCACGAAGCGGAAGCGGTCCTGATGGCGCGAGCGGATCCGGTGCGCTCGGCCCTCGTGCTGACCGCCAGCGACGGCGCGTCGGCCGGCGTCCGCGAGGACGCCTCGGGGACGCGCCTCGAGGCGCGGCTGCGGGCGCTCGGGTTCGTCGTCGAGCGCGCCGCTCGTCCCCGACGACGCGCCGGCGATCGAGGCCGCGCTGCGGGCCGGCGCGGGCGACCACGCGCTCGATCGTGACGACCGGCGGCACGGCCTGACGCCGCGCGACGTGACGCCGCAGGCGACGCACCGCGGTCATCGACTACGAGGTCCCGGGCCTGGCCGAGGCGATGCGCGCCGCCGGCCGCGCGCACGACGCCGTTGGCCGACCTGTCGCGCGGGCGTCGTCGGCGTCGTCGGGCGGACGCTGGTCGTCAACCTGCCGGGCAGCCCGAAGGGCGCCCTCGAGTCGCTCGACGCGATCGCGCCGGTGCTCGACCACGCGCTCGAGACGCTCGCCGGCCCGTTCGACCACGGCAGCCACCGGCCTGACCGTGTTCGAGCCGTTCGCCAACGTCCCGGCCTACCCGCTGGTCTTCCCGGTCTTCTGGGGCGCGGCCGCCTTCTTCTGCCTCGCGATGGCCCGCCACCTGCGGGTGTTCGCCGCGGTCCGAGCCAGCGGCCCGAGCCCGTTCGCGGACATCCCGACCCGGTTCGTCGGGCTGATCCAGTACGCCTTCGTCCAGACGAAGATGTTCAAGGACGCCCGGGCCGGCCTGATGCACGCCGGCATCTTCTGGGGCTTCGTCCTGCTCACGATCGGCACCGCCAACATCGTCACCGGCGGGCTCATCCAGGCCGTCCTCTCGATCCCGCTCGACGGCGCTCCTGTGGGCGCTCGTCAGCGCGATGCAGAACGTCGTCGCGGTCATCGTCCTGGTGTCGATCGGCTGGGCCTTCCTGCGCCGCCTCGTGACCAAGCCCAAGCGCCTGACCTACAACCGCGACGCGCTGGTGATCCTGTCGATGATCGGCGGCGTCGTCGCGACCGAGCTGCTCGCCCAGGCTTCGAGGTCGCCGCGCACGGCGACATCGCCGGGCGCGTTCGTCGCGAACGCGCTGGCCGTGCCGCTGCGGGCGTGCTCGGCGCGGACGCGCTCGAGGTCGGGTTCGCCGTGTTCTGGTGGGCGCCACATCGCGCTCGTCGCGGCGTTCCTGTGCTACCTGCCGTTCAGCAAGCACCTCCACATCGCCACGAGCTTCCCGAACATCTGGTTCCGCAAGCTCGCGCCGCGCGGCGAGCTGCCGAAGATGGACCTCGAGGCCGAGGACGCCACGTTCGGGCTGAAGACGCTCCAGGACCTCGGCTGGAAGGACCTCCTCGACGGCTTCACCTGCACCGAGTGCGGCCGCTGCCAGGAGGCCTGCCCGGCCTGGAACACCGGCAAGCCGCTCAACCCCAAGACCTTCATCATGGGCATCCGGGACATGTCGGTCGAGGCCGAGCACGGCATCGACCTCATCCCGAACTCGCCGATCGTGCGCGAGACCTACGGCCTCGACGACACGACGCCGCGCGCCGCGGCGCTGGCGACCGCCGATCGTCGACACGGCGATCCCGTACGACGCGGTCTGGGACTGCGTGACCTGCGGCGCGTGCGTCGAGGCGTGCCCGGTGCTCATCGAGCACGTCGACAAGATCGTCGGGCTGCGCCGGAACCTCGTGCTCGAGGACTCGCGCTTCCCGCCGGAGCTCACCGCCGCCTTCCGGGCGATGGAGGGCCAGGGCAACCCGTGGGGCCAGCCGGCCTCGGCGCGGCTCGACTGGACGAAGCCGCTGCCGTTCGAGGTCCCGACGGTCGCGAGCGTCGCCGCCGGCGGCCGGCTCGACGAGCTCGAGGTCCTGTACTGGGTCGGCTGCGCGGCCGCGTTCGACCCGCGCAACCAGAAGGTCGCCCGGGCGGTCGCGACGTGCCTCCACGCGGCCGGGCGTCAACTTCGCGGTCCTCGGCCAGGAGGAGTCGTGCACCGGCGACCCGGCCCGGCGGATGGGCAACGACTACGTCTTCCAGATCCTCGCGTCGGGCAACGTCGAGACGCTCGAACCGGTACGGGATGGGGGAGCGGACGATCGTGACGGCCTGCCCGCACTGCTTCAACACGATCGGCAACGAGTACGGCCAGCTCGGCGGCTCCTACCGGATCGTCCACCACTCGACGTACCTCGCCGAGCTCCTCGCGTCGGGGCGGCTCGCGACGGTGCCCGAGGACGCGACGGCGGAGACCGGCGACCACCGGCCGGGCAGCGTGACCGTCCACGACTCGTGCTACCTCGCCCGCTACAACGGCGTCGTCGCGGCGCCGCGGGACGTGCTCGGCGCCGCGGGCGTGCTCGGTGACGGAGATGGAGAAGTCGCGGCAAGAACACGTTCTGCTGCGGCGCCGGCGGCGGCCGGATGTGGATGGAGGAGACCGCGGCACGCGGATCAACGCCGAGCGGACCCGCCAGGTGCTCGAGACCGGCGCGACGACCGTCGCCACGGCGTGCCCGTTCTGCATGGTGATGATGAGCGACGGGCCTCGCGGCGGCCGACGGCGCCGGCACGCGTTGCCGCGCTGGACATCAGCGAGGTGCTCGCCGCCCGGATCGCGGCGGCTCCGGAGGATCGCCGGCTGCCGGTGGTCTAGACGGGCCGGCGGACCCGCTCAGCCGGGGAGTGGCTTCCCGCAGTTCGAGCAGGTCGCGTCGGTGACGAGGTTGCCCGTACCGCAGGACGGGCAGCGCTTCATGCCCTCGGTCGCGACCGCGAACGGGCTCTCCCTCCCGAGCGCCTCCTCGGCCCGCCGTTGCTTGACGCATGATCCCGATCGTGCCGACGATGCCGACGAGGCGGCGATGATGACGAGCAGAAGCCCGGTGGTCGGGTCCACGTGACGCTCCTCGGCATGGCTGGTGCCGGCTCCCCGTGCCGGGTTCGTCACCGATAGCGTAGCCCGGAGCGGAGGACCCGCCAACCAGCGGGTCGGTCGCGCGCCGGTGCATGCTCGCACCGAGTGCCACACCCGGCTACGATGGCCGGGTGACCGCGTCATCCGAGCCGAGCGGGTCGCCAACGTACCGCCTGACCGAGGAGCAGCGCGATCCTCCGCGACGCGGTCCGCGTCCTCGCCGACGAGCGGGTCGCGCCGCGCGCCGCCGAGATCGACCGGACCGGCGAGTTCCCGCAGGACCTCGCGGAGCTGCTCGCCGCCCAGGACATCCTCGCGCTGCCGTTCCCGGTCGAGCACGGCGGCCTCGGCGGCGAGCTGCTGAGCGTCTGCCTGGCGGTCGAGCAGCTCAGCCGCGCCTGCGCCACGACCGGGCTGATCCTCGCCGTCCAGGAGCTCGGGCTCGCTGCCGCTGCTGCTCGCCGGGACGCCGGAGCAGCAGGCCCGCTGGTTCCCGAAGCTGGCGTCGGGCGAGCAGCTCATCGCGTTCGCCCTGACCGAGGCCGAGGCCGGCTCGGACGCGGCGGCGATCCGCACGACGGCCGTGCGCGACGGCGACGACTACGTCATCGACCGGCTCGAAGCGGTTCATCAGCCAGGGCTCGCGTCGCCGACCTCATCACGGTCTTCGCCGTCACCGAACCCGGACGCCGACCGCGCGTCGAGCGCCTGTCGTGCTTCGTCGTCGAGGTCCCGACCGACGGCTTCAGCGTCGCCCGCATCGAGCACAAGATGGGCATCCGCGGCAGCCCGACGGCCGAGCTCGCCTTCGACGGCGTCCGCGTCCCGGCCGCGAACCGGGTCGGCGACGAGGGCGACGGCTTCGACCTCGCGATGCGCACGCTCGACCGCAGCCGGCCGGGGATCGCGGCGCAGGCCGTCGGGATCGCCCAGGGCGCGCTCGAGGTCGCGACCGCGTACGCGCGCGAGCGCCAGCAGTTCGGCCAGCGCATCGGCGACTTCCAGATGGTCGGCGCGATGCTCGCCGACATGGACGCCGGCACCGAGGCCGCGCGCCAGCTCCTGTACAAGGCCTGCACCGAGATCGATGCCGGGGCGCCCGACGCCGGCCGCTGGTCGGCGATGTGTAAACTCGTCGCCGGTGACACCGCGATGCGGGTCACGACCGACGCCGTCCAGGTCCTGGGCGGATACGGCTATATCGACGAGTTCCCGGTCGAGCGGATGATGCGCGACGCGAAGATCACCCAGCTCTACGAGGGAACCCAGCAGATCCAGCGGCTGGTCATCGCGCGGGCGCTGCTCGGCAAGGGCGGCTGAACGGTCGGGGAGGTTCACGTCCTGGTGCGCATCGTCGTCCTCACGAAGCCCGTGCCGGACCCGGCGTCCGCCGGCGAGCGGCTCGGCCCGGACGGCCGCCTCGATCGGGCCGCCGTGCCGGCCGTCGTCAACGGCAACGACGAGTACGCCCTCGAGGCGGCGCTCAAGCTCATCGAGGCCGCCGGCGAGGGCGAGGTGACGCTGCTCTCGATGGCGCCGGCGAACGCGCCCGAGACGATGCGCAAGGCCCTCGCGATGGGCGCGACGCGCGGCGTGCTCGTCACCGACCCCGCGCTCGAGCGGCTCGTGCGCCGTGTCGACGACGACGCGTCCTGGCCGCGGCGCTCAAGACGCTCGAGTTCGACCTGGTCGCTCGCCGGCGTCGACTCCTCCGACGGCGTGGCCGGCGTCGTGCCCGCGGGCGTCGCCGCCCGCACGGCCTGCCGTACCTGTCCTACGCCGCGAAGATCGAGCCCGACACGGCGGCCGGGACCGTCCGCGTCCGGCGCATCACGCCGACCGGCTACGACGTCCTCGAGGCGCCGATGCCGGCCCTCATCAGCGGCACGCAGGCGCTCGGCGAGCCGCGCTACCCGTCGCTCAAGGGGATCATGGCGCGCCCGCTCGAAGGAGATCACGCACGCTGTCGCTGGCCGACCTCGGCCTCGACGCCGTCGACGGTCGGCGGCGCCGTCGCGACGACGAAGGTCGTCGGCTCGCGGCCGCCGGCGGCCCGCGCGGCGACCCGGGTCGTCCGCGAGCCGCCCGACGAGGCCGCCCGCCAGATCGTCGCGTTCCTCGCCGAGCGGAGGCTCATCTGATGGCGCGCCTGCTGGTCGTCGGCGAGGTCGGCGCCGGACGGCACGCTCACGAAGCTCTCGACCGAGGTCGCGACGCTCGCCCGCGAGCCTCGCCGAGGCCGGCGGCCGCGAGCTCGGCGGGCGTCGTGCACGGCGCGGCCGCCGACGGGCGCCGCGAAGGAGCTGGCCGCGTTCCTGCCGCACGGTCCAGTCGACGGACCGGGTCGACGCACGGACGCCGTCGGCCGCCGACGATCGCGGCCGCGCTCGTCGACGGCGTCGACGCCGGCGACCTCGTCCTGCTGCCGCGCCAGCCCCGACGGCCGCGACCTCGCGGGCGCGCTGTCCGCGCTGACCGGGCTGGGCGTCCTGGTCAACGCGACCGGCGGTCCGCTGGTCGGACGACGGCCCGGTCGTCGAGATGAGCGTGTTCGGCGGCAAGCTCATCACCGAGAGTGCGTTCACCGGACGGCCGCGGGCATCATCACCGTCCGCCCGAACGCGGTGACCGCCGAGCCGCTCGCGACGCCCGGGTCGGTCGAGCGACGTCGCCGCGGCCGACGTCCCGCGACGCTGCCGGCGGTCCGGGTCGTCGAGCGGGTCGACGAGGCCGCGGCCGCGGTCTCGATCGAGGACGCCCGGATCATCGTGGCCGGCGGCCGCGGCGTCGGTGGCCCGGACGGGCTTCAAGCTCGTCGAGGAGCTCGCCGAGGCGCTCGGCGGCGCGGTCGGCGCGACCCGCGCGGCGGTCGATTCGGGCTGGATCCCGTACGCCCAGCAGATCGGCCAGACCGGCAAGATCGTCAAGCCGCAGCTCTACCTGGCGCTCGGGATCAGCGGCGCGATCCAGCACAAGGTCGGGATGCAGACGTCGGAGACGATCGTCGCGGTCAATCGCGACCCCGACGCGCCGATCGCCGACTTCGCCGACCTGTTCGTCGTCGGCGACCTGTTCGAGGTCGGTCCGGCGCTCCTCGCGGAGCTCCGCGCGCGGCCCGGCTGACTGACGAGCTCGGGGACAGCACGGTGAACTGGGACTGGATCGTCCTGCTGCCGATCCTCGCGTTCGTCGCGCTCGCCGCCGGCCTCGCGGTCGTCTTCCGGCGGACCGGCTCGATCGTCGGCGAAGACGCGCGAGGTCGAGGGCTTCCGGGCGCGGTCGCGCGACCTGGCCGGCCGGATCGATGCGTCGCTGGGCGGCGCGGCCGACCGGATCGACGAGGTCCGCCATCACGAGCTGACGCCGGACGCGATCGCCGAGACGCTGATCGCCGCGTCCGACGCGGTCGAGCGCTACTCGACGAGGCGCGCGCGCTGCGCGGCTCCCTCGTCGGCCGGTCGACATCCGCGACGACCTCGTCGCCGAGCTCGAGCGGGCCGGCCGGGCGCTCGAGATGGTCGAGCACGGGGCCACGATCCTGTCGACGATCCGCGGCGGCGCCCGCGAGCTCGAGGCGCAGACCTCGATCAAGCGCGGCTACCTGAACCTGCTCCATGCCCGCGAGGCGATCGCCACGCGAGGCGAGCCGTGCCGACGGCATGACGACGCGCCGCGGCGACCACACCATGTAGTGGTATCCTCGGCCTACACCACAATACCTAGTGGTGGTGACCGACCGACAGGAGAGCGATGCGCTGCCCCCAATGCGGCGAGCGGGAGACCCGCGTCGTCGACTCGCGCGACCTCGATGACTCCGCCACGATCCGCCGCCGGCGCGAGTGCGCGGCCTGCACGATGCGGTTCACGACCTACGAGCGCGTCGAGGCCGCCCGGCTCGTCGTCGTCAAGCGCGACGGCGTCGCGCCAGGAGTTCGATCGCGACCGGCTCGCCTCCGGCCTGCGCAAGGCGCTGACCCGCCGGCCGGTGCCGACGGGCGCCGCCGAGGCCGCCGCGGACGCGATCGAGGCCGAGCTGCGCGCGTCCGGCGCGAACGAGGTGCCGTCGTCGCGCATCGGCGCGCTGGCGATGGAGCAGCTGCGCGCGATCGACCAGATCGCCTACATCCGCTTCGCCAGCGTCTACCAGAGCTTCGAGGACCTCGAGGCGCTCAAGCGCGAGGTCGACACCCTCTACGAGGAGCGGGGCACGCCCGGAGCCCTGGAGGCAGTGAGCGTCCTGTCGGACCGCGACATCCGCGCCGCGCTCGAGAGCGGGCGCGTCGTCATCGACCCGTACGACCCGGCCGACCTCCAGCCGTCGTCGGTCGACCTCCACCTCGACCGCGCGTTCCGGGTCTTCCGCAACAACCGCTATCCGTACATCGACGTGCGCGCGCCGCAGCCGGACCTGACCGAGCTCGCTGACCGTCGACGACGACGAGCCGTTCATCCTGCACCCGGGCGAATTCGTGCTCGGCCAGACCCACGAGTGGGTCGAGCTGCCCGACGATCTCGTCGCCAGGCTCGAAGGCAAGAGCTCGCTGGGCCGGCTCGGGCTGCTGATCCACTCGACGGCGGGCTACGTCGACCCGGGCTGGAAGGGCAACCTGACGCTCGAGCTGTCGAACGTGGCGAACCTGCCGATCGCGCTGTACTACGGGATGCGGATCGGCCAGATCAGCTTCTTCCGGATGTCGACGCCGGTCGAGCGGCCGTACGGGTCGCCCGAGCTCGGCTCGAAGTACCAGGGCCAGTCGGAGCCGACCGCGTCGGCCTTCCACCGCGACTTCGAGGCCGGCCGCAAGACCGGGGAGCCGTCCCGGTCGTAGCCCGATGGCGATGAACGACGCGGTCGACTGGCGGGCCGACCTGGGCGGCGGCGTCCGCGTCGCGCTGGTCCAGGCGGGCACGTTCCGGTCCGACGCCGGGACGCTCTTCGGGCCGGTGCCGTGGGTCCTGTGGGACGGCCTCGTCACCGACGAGATCGACGACAAGCGTCGGCTCCTCCAGGCGCTCAACTGCCTGCTGATCGAGACGCCGGCCGGTCGCGTCCTGGTCGAGACCGGGATCGGCGAGCGGGTCGACGACAAGACCCGGGCGATGCGCGCGCTACGAGGGGCCGTGGATCGTGCCCGCGCTCGAGGCCGCCGGGTTCCTGCCCGAGACGCGTCGACGTCGTGGCGATGAGCCACCTCCATTTCGACCACGCCGGCGGCCTGCTGCGGGCGGACGGCGAGCGGGCCTTCCCGCACGCGACGATCGTCGCCCAGCAGGCCGAGTGGGAGGTCGCGCTCGGCGACAACCCGCGGCTCGTCGCCTCGTACGTCCAGCCCGAGCTCGACGCTCGTCGAGCGACTGGGGCGCGCAGGGCTGGGCCGACGGCGAGCGCGAGCTCCTGCCGGGCGTCTCGGTCGTCCCGACCGGCGGCCACTCGGCCGGCCACCAGGCGATCGTCGTCCGGGGCGGCGACGGCGACCGGCGCGGACGCTGGCCTTCTTCGGCGACCTGTTCATGCGGCCGTGGGCCGCCAACCCGCGCTGGGTCACCGCGTTCGACGACTTCCCGCTCGATTCGGTCGTCCGCAAGGCCGAGCTGTTCGCCCAGGCCGCCGACGAGGACTGGATCGATCGTGCTGTCGCACGAGGCGCGGCACCCGGTCGGGCGGCTCGTGCGCGACCGCGACCGGTTCCGGTTCGAGCCGGAGTAACGGGCGCCGGGCCTTAGCCCGATGGCGTCGGGCTCGCCGCAGGCGGAGCATCGACTCGATCTGCGCGGCCGCGCCCGCTTCGTCGAGCGGGCCGTTCAGCCGACGACGCTGGATGACCCCGTTGGGGTCGATGAAGACCTGGGTCGGCAGCCCGTAGACCTTGTACCGTGGAAGACGTGCCCGGACCCATCGAAGCCGATCGTGTACGGCAGCTGGTAGCGCGCCGCGTAGCGGCGACGTCGGCCGGCGAGGTCTCCTGGACGCTGATCCCGACGAGCACGAGGCCCGCGGTCCCGGTAGCGCTCGGACAGCTCGCGCAGGATCGGCGTCTCGGACTGGCACGGCGGGCACCAGGTCGCCCAGAAGTTGAGCCAGACGGCCTTGCCGCGCAGGTCGGCGAGGCGGATCGGGTTGCCGTCGAGGTCGGTCAGCTGGTAGGTCGCCGCCGTCCGGGAGCGGCGATGGCGAGCTCGGGCGCCAGGTCGCGCCGGCCTTGAGCCCCTCGGTCGGCGGTGCCGATGAGGAACGGCGGTGGCGCGCGGGTCGACAGTGCGCGTGGCCGCCGGTCGTTGCCGAGCGGCGTGGTGATGCCGACGAGCACGACGACGGCCACGACGACGGCCACGAACGCGGCCAGCGAGCTGGCGGCCGCTGAACGGCCCGATGAGCCCGTGGCGTTCGCGCTGGTGGGTGAACTCGGGTCGCTCGGCCACTCAGATCGCCGTGTTGAAGTTGAAGTAGCGCGGCAGCAGGGCCAGCCAGTCGAAGACCATCGCGACGCCGATGACCGCGACCAGCAGGCCGCCGATCAGCGACACGACCCGGCCGTGGCGGACGAGCGGCGCCGATCACGCGCCGGCGCGCGGTCGTAGACGAGCGCGATCGCGAGGAACGGCAGCCCGAGCCCGAGCGTGTAGGCGACCAGCAGGATGGCGCCCTGGAGCGACCGTGCCCGACGTCGCGGCCAGCGTCAGGATCCCGCCGAGGATGATCCCGATGCACGGCGTCCAGCCGATCGCGAAGATCGCCCCGAGCCCGAACGACGCGAGCCAGCCGCCGCGCGAGCTGACGACGTCGGCCGCCGAGCCGATCGCCGATGCTCGGGCCGTCGCCGCGGCCCGGCGAGCGGCGATCGAGCCGGTCGCGGTCGCCAGCGATCCCGGCGGCGCCGGCGTCGAGCGGGCGCCACGTCCGCTCGAGCGCGCGGGATGCGCAGGATGCCCGGCGAGGTTCAGCCCGAGGACGATCGAGGATGACGCCGCCGATCGATGCGCAGCGGCGGCAGGTAGTCGACGAGCGGACCCGCGCAGCGAACGTGGCGGTGATGCCGAGCAGCGTGAACACGGCCCCGAACCCGGCCACGTAGGCGAGGGCGTGGCGCACCGCGAGCCAGCGCGACGGCGTGCGGCCGTCGGCCGACGCCGCGACCGCGATCGCGGTCAGCTGGCCGAGGTAGGCCGGCACGAGCGGCAGCACGCACGGCGACAGGAAGCTGATGACGCCGGCGCGCGAGGGCGACGAGGATCGTGAGGTCGGTGCCGGTCATCGCGGTCAGGCGTCCAGGACGTCGGCGAGGAGGCGGCGGAGCTTGGCCGCGCTGGTCGCGAGCTCGAGGCGGCGGTCGCCGAGCTCGACGACCGGGATCGAGGCGAAGAAGGCGCGCTCGAGCGCCGGATCGGACTCGATGTCGCGCTCGACGAGGGTCGGGCGCGCGCAGGTCCGGCGACGCACGCTCCGTCGAGGAGGGCGGTCAGCAGGTCGCGCGTCTCGTCGCACAGGCCGCAGCCGGGGCGGCAGTACAGGACGAGGTCGGGGAGGGGAGTGACGGCCATCTCGCGCGGGATTGTAGGCGAGGGGCCCGTTCGGGCCCCGGACAGCAACAGGCCGCCGCAGGGAGGCGCGGCGGCCATGGCCACGTGACGCCGGACGGGCCGGTCGTGTTCCCACCGCGGGGTACGATGGAGGTCCGCGCCCCCGTAGCTCAGTGGACAGAGCGAGGCCGTCCTAAGGCCTGCGTCGGCGGTTCGAGTCCGTCCGGGGGCGCCAGTTCCTGCCCAACCCTGCGAGCGTCGGCGCAACTGCACGCGTCACGGCTCGAGGAACAACACACCAGGTCTCCCATCGCGATCGGAGATTCCAAATGGTGTTTCAGACGCAGGTTCGGCTTGTCCCAGCAACGGTGCCGTTGTTGAACGCGCTGAACGAGGACCGCGCCGTGTTCGGCGAGTTGATGGGCTCACCCCTGCCGGACGGTTGGCCCGAGTTCCCGGAAGCCATCGGCTTCACCCTGGACCATCTTCAGAACGCGCCGGAGGCAGATCACGGGTGGTCGATGCAGTTCTTCGTCGAGCCTGCGACCGGTTGCCTTCTCGGCTCGGGTGGATTCGCCGCCCGGCCGGTCGACCGCGCCGTCGAGATCGGCTACGAGATCGCCCCTGAGTTCCGGGGTCACGGGTTCGGGACCGCTGCTGCCCGGGCTCTGGTCGAGCGTGCTGTGGCGAGCGGCGAGGTCGATCACGTCATCGCGCATACGCGGCCCGGTCCGAACGCGTCGACGGGCGTGCTCGTGTCATTGGGCTTCGAGCACGTCGCCGACCAGGAGGACCCCGAGGTTGGCGCGGTCTGGGAGTGGAGGTGGACTCGCCTGCCGGTCGAGTAGCCCAGGATGCCCGACCACGATCGTGCCCGAAAACCGCTCACCAGCCCCACATCGAGAGCGTAGGATTTCCTCGATTCAGATCGCCACGGAAGGGGAGCTGGCATGCATCTCCAGGTCAAGGCGTCTCCCGACGACACGGCGGAAAACATCGAGCGCGTCGTGAAAGCACTCGCCCTGCACGGCGTCAACATCGAGGCGATCGCCCCGGACTTCGACCCACCGCACGTGCGGGTCCTCGTGCGGCACCATGAGCCGTACCACCCCGCGAATGCGCAGGACCCCTTGAACCGCGCGCTCGCCGCCATGGCGGCGGAAGGCCTGGCGCCTGAGATCAAGGCAGGCGTGGTCGTCAGGATGCCGAACAAGCCGCGGGTCCTCAAGACCGCGCTCGACAAATGCAGGAGCGAAAACTACGACGTGGAGAGCCTCCTCGTCCTGCCGGGGGAACCCGCGGCAGGTGCCGCCTGGGTCTCGTTCGGTGTCGACCGGCCCATCGACGGCTGGGAAGAGGAGGCCGAGGCGCTGAAGCGCCGCATCGAGGAGGAGCTCGCAGGGCTTCCCGACAGCTAGCCTCGAGGGGCCGAGCGCCCCACCCGCGCACGACGGTTTACGCGCCTGCAACGGTGCGCATGCGAGGCTTGTCCGATGGATATCAAAGAGACCTTCATCGCCGCGAACAGCGCCCTCACCGACCTGGTCCTGCGCGTGCGGCCGGATGACCTGGCGCTCAAGGTGCCGGCGTACGCCCGTTTCCACGACGACCAGACGCTCCGGACGACGCTGAACATCCTGGCCTACGAGAACCAGTGCGTCCCGAAGGTGCTCGCAGGTGAGACGGGCCTTGCGACGAACCCGGAGTTCGATGGCGACCTGCTCGGCGACGATCTGGCGGGCAACTATGAGCGCCTCGCCGCCGAGGCGAATGCATCGGTCCGTGCCCACGACGACCTCGACCAGACCGTCCACATCTCCTACGGCGACGTCCCAGCCAGCCGATACCTGTCCGACATCTCGCTCAACCGGGCGATGACCCTGTACGACGCCGCGGCACTGACCGGTCTGGACCCGCACCTGTCCGACGAGGCCATCCAGGCGGTCCACGCGATCGCGTCCGGCGTCGGCGACCTGCTTCGCGAGATGGGCATCTTCCCGCCCGAGATCGCCGTCTCCGGCGACGCCACTGAGGAGGACCGGTTCCTGGCCTACATCGGCCGCGAGCCCAGGGACATCTCCGTGCTCGTGGGGCGCGGCTAGCGCCAGCCGAGCTCCGGGGCCACGTACCTGAGGATGCTCTCGATCGCGTGGGCGTTGTACTCGACGCCGAGCTGGTTCGGGACCGTCAGCAGGAGCGTGTCCGCCGCCTGGATCGCCGTGTCCCCGGCGAGCTCCTTGACGAGGACGTCGGGCTCCGCGGCGTACGAACGCCCGAAGATCGCCTTGGTCTGCGCGTCGATGTAGCCGACCTGGTCCGACTCCTGGTTGCCGCGCCCGAAGTACGCCCGGTCGCGGTCGTCGACCAGCGCGAAGATGCTGCGACTGACCGACACCCGCGGCTCGCGCTCGTGCCCGGCCGCCGTCCACGCCTCGCGGAACAGCCGGATCTGCTCGGCCTGGAGCTCGTGGAACGGCACGCCGGCGTCCTCGGTCATCAGCGTCGACGACATCAGGTTCATGCCCTGCTGGGCCGCCCATTCCGCGGTCGGCGCGTGACCCGGCGCCCCACCAGATCCGGTCGCGCAGCCCGGGCGAATGCGGCTCGGGGCGGAGCAGGCCGGGCGGGTTCGGGAACATCGGGGAGGGGTTGGGCTGGGCGAACCCGGCGCCGGACAGCGCCTGGAGGAAGACCTCGGCGTGCTGGCGGGCCATGTCGGCGTCGGTCTGGCCGTCGGGCGGCACGTAGCCGAAGTAGCGGAAGCCATCGATGACCTGCTCGGGCGATCCGCGGCTGATCCCGAGCTGCAGGCGACCACCCGCGATGAGGTCGGCGGCGCCGGCATCTTCGACCATGTAGAGCGGGTTCTCGTAGCGCATGTCGATGACGGCGGTCCCGATCTCGATGCGCTTGGTGCGAGCGCCGATCGCCGCCAGGAGCGGGAACGGCGACGCGAGCTGCTGGGCGAAGTGGTGGACGCGGAAGTAGGCACCGTCGGCACCCAGGTCCTCGACCGCCTCGGCGAGCTCGATCGACTGGATGAGCGCGTCCGCGCCCGACCGGACCTGCGAGTAGGGCGACGCCGACCAATGTCCGAACGACAGGAAGCCGATCTTCTTCACACGCCGATTCTAGGGACTGACGCGCCCCGGCAGCTCAGTGGACAGAGAAGGTCCTTCTCTGGGCGCTAGGTACGACTCGCCTCCCGGTGTGAGAAGGTATACGGCCCACAGGGAATACCGAGGCGTTGATCTCCATCGCGCACACGTACTCCCGGGAGAAGGAGCGTGAGTGGTGAAGGGCATGTTCGGGTTCATCACCGGAGCCATCGTCGGGTTCGGGATCGGTGTGGCCAGTGCGATCGTGTACGCCGGCCAGACCGACAAGGACCTCCGCGAGGTCTACGCCGACGTCCGCAAGAATGTCGAGAGCGTCGATCTGGAGCAGTTCGGCCAGGAGGTCCAGGCGAACGTCGCCTCGGCCCAGGCACAGGTCGAGGCCAACGTCGCCCAGGTCCAGGCCAATGTGGCTGATGTCCAGGCGCAGGTCCAGGAGAAGGTGGCCCAGGTCCGCGGGACGGCCGGCGACAACGGGACGACCAAGGACGAAGCGACGACCAAGGTCACCAAGGAATAGTCGTTCTGCCCCACGGGCAGCGCTGGGAGGTCGAGATGACGTCGACGACGGATCGACCGACTGGGGTGACGGCGATGGCAGTCGTCGCCGGCATCGCCGGCGCGGCGGACATCCTGGCCGGGCTGAGTGACATCGGGATGGGCGGTGGTTTCCTCGGCGATCTCGGATTTGGGGCGACACTCGACGGGATCATGACTGGCGTCGGGCTGGTCCTGGTGGCCGTCGGCGCCCTCGGTCTCGCCACCGCGTTCGGGTTATGGCGTGGACGCAACTGGGCGTGGCTGATCGCAAGGCTGTGGGCGAGCCTGTGCATCCTCGCCGGCATCGTCGGCGTGGCACTGTCACTGCTGAGTGACCGCATCGTGACCGAGATCCTGGCTGCCATGATCGGTGCCGCGATCCCTGCCGTCATCGCCGCAGTCGTGCTCTGGTACCTCTACCAGCCGAACGTGAAGGCAGCTTTCGGGCGAGTCTGAGACTTGGACGACGCGACCCGCGTGATGGCGGAGGCGGGCAAGAAGAAGCGGGTCGTGGCCTGCGCCTTCGACTGGTCCGGCTGGGACCGGAGCGCGAAGACCGAGGAGGACGCGCTCCGAGTGCTCGCCGAGTACCGACCGCGATACGCGACGGTGGCGGCGCTTGCCGGCCTCGCCGACGAGTTCGGCGCCACCGGCGAGTTGACGGTCGTCGAGCGGTGCGAGGGCAACGGCATGACCGACTACTACGGGGTCTCTGGCAGGGCGGCCCAGCCCGAACTGGAGCCGATGAGCGACGCCGAGTGCGAACGGAAGGTCGCGCTGCTCCGGGCCTGCTGGACCTACTTCGATGACGTCGCCTCGCGCGTCTCGCCTGAGTTGCGCAAGGGTCCGCGCGGAGGAGGACGCGAGCGGGATGAGATCGTCCGCCATGCCAATGGCGCCGAGATCCACGAGCATGCGACGAAGGTCGGGGTGCGCACGCCGCTCGAGGCCCGGGGGGATCCGGCCGCACTTCGCGCCCACCGCGAAGCGTTCTGCGAGGCGATCCGCGAGTTCAATGCTCTCGGCCCATCGGCCGGGAAGTGGTGGACGGTCCAGTTCCTGATCCGGCGCTGCGCGTGGCACATGCTCGACCACGCATGGGAGATGGAAGATAGGGACATGAAAGTGGACCCGGCCGATGGCCGGGTCCTCAGTTCGGACTAGGCTCGACTCAGCCGGCGCCCAGCCCGACTTTCCGGCCACGGCTGGCGGCGAACGGGTCAATGCGCCGGCGCACCACCGTTCACGTGTCAAAGCGATGCATTCCGCGGGTGCGCGCCGGAGGAATGGGACTATGGTTCGGCGTGGACTGTCATCGGGACCCTAGAACCGGGGTCACGGACCGGTCATCGTCGTCCTCCACCGGTCCACCCGGACCAGGTCACCGGAGACGGCATGGCCCCGCACCCTCGCTCGTTCGCGCAAGTCGCCACGCTTCTGCTCGCGGCCGTCGTCGTGCTGGCCGGCTGTGGCGCGACGCTGCCCGGCTCCTCGACGGCCCCGGTGGAGCA
The DNA here is from genome assembly GCA_963704775.1 of uncultured Chloroflexia bacterium. GTDB lineage: Bacteria > Chloroflexota > Limnocylindria > Limnocylindrales > CSP1-4 > SPCO01. Next base: position 471,046 of record CAVPHR010000006.1, read on the forward strand.
ACCCGGAGTCACACCGAAACCGACACCGCTTATCGACACCGCGGCCGGGATCAAGATCGCGAAGGCGGCGGTCAAGGCCCTGAACAAGAACCCGCTCACGACGCACGTCGAGCAGGTCAGCACCGGCCATGCCGAGCTGGATGGCAAGACGTTCGACGTGTTCGCGACGATGTCGGCCGACTTCGCCGGAGCCGACATGCGGATCGACGTGGACGCGACAGCGGTCAACCAGAAGGTCGACCTCCGGCTCCGGGTCGTCGGCAAGAACGCATGGGTCTACCGGTCCGGCGTGTGGATCAAGGGCAAGCGCTCCCAGGTGAAGGCAGAGCTGGCGCAGATGATCGACGCGGTGCGGATCATCAAGGACCCGAATCACCTGCGCTACTTCGGACAAGAACGGGTCGGCAAGAAGGATCTCGAGCACTTCCGTGTCAATCGGGCGCTGACGTACGAAAGCGGGTTCGGGATCACCGGCAAGTACGACACCTTCGACGTCTGGGTCATGACCGACGGCACGCCCGTGAAGTTCGAAGCGACGTTCTCCGCGGATGACCCGAAGCTCGGCAAGGTCACGGGCAAGATGACGCTCGACTTCACCAAGTTCGGCGGCAAGATCACGGTCAAGGCCCCGAAGACGAGCTAGCCTCCAGCACCGCGCACCGACGAGCTGCGCGCGGCGTAGGTCCGCGGAACCGCATCCGTATTGACCATAGCGATGCGGTACCCGGAAAAGGGAGACTTGGGGGGATGGGGACCCATGGCCCGAGCGCACCGACCGAACCCGGGTTCGTGGGACTGCGCGCCCGTTGGGAATCGGTGAGTCCGCGGGCCTGGCTGGCGTTCCTCATCATCGGCCTTGGCGTGGCCGTCGCGGCCACGCTGGTCGCGAACCGGCAGGCCATGGTCCCGGCCCTGACGGCGCTCGGCCTGAGTTCGTCCGCCGCGATCTTCATCGGGATCCGGACCCACCGGCCCGCGCATCCGCTTCCCTGGTACCTCCTGGGGATCACGATGCTGATCACCACGATCGCGGGCACGCTCGATGCCACGGCGATGGGTCTGGCCCTTCCCAGCCAGGTCCTCACCGGAATCGGGTCCCTGACCGGCATCGTCGGGCTGGCTCTGCTGATCCGCGGGCGGATCCCCGGCGGCGACCGCGCCGCCCTCCTTGACGCGGCGATCCTCGCGACCGGGATCGGCGCCCTGATCTGGGCGATCGGTTTCGGTCCCTTCGTGTCCTCGGCCGGACGGAGCTCGCTGGCGCTCGCCGCGTTCTTCTACCCGGCGCTCGTCGCTCTTGCGGCAGTCGCCCGGATGTGGGTCCTGCCCGGCCCGCATCGACCCGCGACGCGCCTCATCGTGCTGTTCGTCCTCGCGTCGAACGCGGTCATCTTCGTCGACATCCTCAAGGGCCTCGTCGGCCGCGGGGACTTCGCGGCGCCCTACCTGCTCTCGGCGTTCACGGTCCTCGCCTTCGTGGGCGCCGCGGCGCTCCATCCGTCGATGGCGATCTCACCCGAGCGCCAGCACGTCGACCGCGGGCCGATCCGGCGCCGCCGTATCTTCGCGCTCACCGCAGCACTGCTGGTCAATCCGGCGACCCTGGCGGTCGAGGTCGTGGTCGGTCGCGAGATCGATCCGGCGCCATACCTCATCGGCGGCGTCGTGATCGGCCTGCTGGTGATCGCTCGGCTCGGTGACGCGCTGCGCCAACTCGGCGAGAGCCTGCACGAGCGGGACTCGCTCATGGAGCTGCTCCGTCGCCAGGCGCTGTACGACACGTTGACGTCCCTGCCCAACCGGAGCCTCTTCACCGAGCGGCTTGCCGCGGACTTCGCCAACCGATCCGACGACCGGCTGCTGGCCGTCCTGCTCGTCGATCTCGACGACTTCAAGGCCGTGAACGACACCTACGGCCACGAGGCCGGCGACGGCCTCCTGATCGCCGTCGGCCAGCGGCTTCGGGGCGCGATCCGCGATGGCGACATGGCGGCCCGCCTCGGCGGTGACGAGTTCGTGATCGCGCTGCCGGCCTGCGCCGACCCGCTCGTCGCCATCCGCGTCGCCCAGCGGGTGCTCGCGTCGCTCAGCGAGCCGTTCGACGTGGCGGGCAACAAGCTCATCGCCCACGCCAGCGTCGGCGTCGCCGTCGCAACAGCCGAGGACAAGACCGCCGACGAGCTCGTCCGGAACGCCGACGTGGCGATGTACCTCGCGAAGAGTCGCGGCAAGGGCCGCGTCGAGGTCTACGAGCCGTCGATGCACGAGGCGGCCAACACCCAGCTCCAGCTCCGGACCGACCTGGCCGCGGGGATCGCGGCTGGCGACCTTCGGCTCCACTACCAGCCGATCGTCGATCTCGGGACCGGCAAGACCGTCGGATACGAGGCCCTGGTTCGCTGGATGCGGGACGGTCGGTTGGTCCCGCCCGGCGAGTTCATCCCCGTGGCAGAGGCAAGCGGTCTCATCGCTCCGCTCACGGACTGGGTCGTCGACGAGGCGTGCCGGACGACCGCGAGCTGGGGAACACCGCTTGCGCGGCCGTGGGTCAGCGTCAACCTCTCCTCGAGCCAGCTCATCCGCCCGGACATCGTCACCCGCTTCGGCCAGAGCCTCGATGCCAGTGGCCTGGCGGCCGAGCGCCTGGTCATCGAGATCACCGAATCCGCGCTCCTCGAGATCGATGTCGCCAAGCCCGCGGTCGAGCGCCTGAGCGCCCTCGGAGTGCGGGTCGCGATCGACGACTTCGGGATCGGCTACTCGACGCTGAGCTATCTCGCCCTGTTGCCGATCGACATCGTCAAGATCGACCGCTCGTTCGTCATCGCCCTCCAGCATGCCGGCCCTGAAGAGGCGATCGCCTCGGCGATCATCGCGCTCGCGAAGCGCCTCGACTTGCTCACGATCGGCGAGGGGATCGAGACTGCCGCCCAGCTCGACCAGCTCACGGCCCTGGGCTGCGACCTCGGCCAGGGCTTCTACCTCGGCCGACCGGTGCCGAACGAAGACCTCCGTCGCTCGCCGATGCCCCACGGCCACCGGCTGCGCCTGGCGAACCTCGCTGGCCTGGGCGCCTAGCGCTCGACGGGCTAGCAGCCCCAGCCGGCGGCCGGCTGCTGGTCAGGCGTGTGACCCTCCTCGACGCCCTTGATCTGCAGGAACAGTGCGCCGTGGCTGTTCCACCACGAGGTGACGACCTCGCCCTCGGGCGGCGGGACGCACCAGCACTCGCCGAAGCCCTCGATCTGGACGTTGAACACGACCGTGTGACCCTTCGCGACGGCCGCGGCCGCCGCGGCGGCAGGGGAGAGGCCGTCGAGCTCCGGGCATGACGGAATCGTCGAGTGCGTGCGTCACTGGCGCGTCGCCTGACCGTGGTCCGATCCCGACCGCGTTCTGGCACCCGGAGCTGCCGTGGTCCATGTTCGGGACCATCGAGCAGCCCGCGACGAGCGAGGCGAGCAGGAGGCCGCCGACGGTGCGGCCGACCACGGCGGTGATGCGGTTCGAGATGTGCATCGCTCGGAGCATGCAACACGGACGTCGGGCGGCGCCATCCGTTGCATCCCTGATGGCGCGCCGGGGACGATCCGGAGGCTCGGCGCTCCGATCGATGACGCCCTATGCCCCGTCAGCGGGCGCGCGACTATCCTGCCCGGGTGACCCGAGCCTTCATCCCCGACGAGATCCTGGCGCTCGCCCACGAGCGTGCCCGCGCTCGCGAGGCGCGCGATTGGGCCGAGGCGGACCGCCTTCGCGAGGCTATCGAAACGGCCGGCTGGCGGATCGTCGACCGCGGCACGGACTTCGCGCTGACACCGGCCGCGCCACCGGACCTGGTCGAAGGAGAGCAGGTGCGCTACGGCGCGAGTCGCAACGTGCCCTCGCGGTTGGACGAGGCGGCCGAGGGGCTGGCCACCGTCATCCTGATCGCGACCGACTGGCCCGAGGATCTGGAGCGTGCGCTTGCCGGTCTGCGCTCCTCGTCGGCGGAGACGTCGGTCGTCATCGTCGCCGACGCGCCGTCACCAGCGCAGGCCCAGGCGCTCGAGGCGCTGGCCAAGGCGGCGGAGCCCGGCCCGACACCCGAGATCGTCTGGACCAGCGAGCGGCTGGGACACGCGGCGGCGCTGAACGCGGGGATCCGTCGCGCGAGCGGACCGGTCGTCGCGGTCCTCGACACGAGCGTCGAGCCGCAGGGTGACATCGTGACCCCGCTCGTCGACGCGCTGGGCGACCCGACCGTCGCCGTGGCCGGTCCGTTCGGCCTCGTCTCGAGCGACATGCGCAAGTTCGAGGACGCGCCGCCCGGTGACGTCGACGCGATCGGCGGGTATGCCCTGGCCTTCCGACGCACCGACTACGTGGAGCGGGGACCGCTCGATGAGCGATTCCGCTTCTACCGCAACCTCGACATCTGGTGGAGCCTCGTCCTTCGCGATGAGGGGGAGGGCGAGCCCCCGCGCCGTGCCGTGGGCGTCGGCGGTCTGCCGCTCACGCGCCATGAGCACCGCGGCTGGACGAGCCTGCCCGACGAGGAACGCGATCGCCAGTCGAAGCGGAACTTCTACCGGATCATCGATCGGTTCGGGTCGCGGCGCGATCTGCTGACGCGGCCCGGCTGAGCGTCGAGCCGTCCGGGCCGTCGGCCACGGTCCAGCCGGCGGCCTCGATCTCGGACCGGAGCGCATCGGCACGAGCGAAGTCCCTCGCGGACCGGGCCACGGAACGGGCCTCGGCAAGGGCTGCGACCGCGGGTGGGACGTCGAGGTCGGCCGCGCTCTCGTCCGCCGGCCAGACGGTGTGGAGGCTCAGTCCCAGGACGGCGTCCGCATCGAGGACCAGCCACCGCCGCTCGTCGGCGTGTAGCTCGGAGCGCAGGACCTCGCGGACGACGGCGAGCGCGCCCGACATGTCGAGGTCGTCGTCAATGGCGTCGACGAAGCGGCCGTGGAAGGCACGACCTTCGGCCGACAGGGGCGGCGCGGCCGGGGCGTGCGCCCGGTCGGTCGGCGTCGGTCCCTCGTCGCTACCACCGTGCCCCGCGGTGCCGGTCGCGACCCCCTCTGGCCGATCGCCCGCCGCGCCCGCAAGGACCGGCGTCGGGGCGATCCACGGTCCGTCGTCCGGCGGCGGACCCAGGCCGCGGAGCCGGGAGCGAAGGGATGAGAGGGCGACGGCCGCGGCCCGGATCGAGTCGTCGGAGTAGTCGAGCTTGTGGCTGTACCGCGCGGTCAATGCCAGGTACCGCAGCGCCAGCGGCTCGATGCCCCGATCGGTGAGCTCCGTCACCCGCTGGAAGTTGCCGGCGGACTTGGCCATCTTCCGCCCCGACATGAGCAGGAACTCGCCGTGCACCCAGTGGTTCGCCGGCGGGCCGCCGACGAGCGGCGCCGACTGCGCGATCTCGTCCTCATGGTGCGGGAAGACGTTGTCGATGCCACCCGTGTGGATGTCGAACCGCTCGCCGAGGTAGCGCATCGCCATCGCCGAGCACTCCAGGTGCCAGCCCGGGTAGCCGTCGCCCCAGCGAGGCGTCGGCCATTTGAGGATCCGGCCCTCGCCGGCCGCCTTCCAGAGGGCGAAGTCGGCCGGGTCGCGCTTGTCCGGCTCGACCTCGCCACGATGCCCGGCCCGCAGCTCGTCGAGCGAGTTGCCCGACAGGCGCCCGTAGCCCTCGAACGCCCCCACCGCGTAGTACACGTTGCCCGCCGACGAGCCGTAGGCGTAGCCGGCGTCCTCCAGCCGCTCGGCGAGGGCGACCATCTCCGGGATGTGCTCGGTGGCCCGCGGGAAGACGTGTGCGGGCAGGATGTTGACCGCGGCCTCGTCGGCATGGAATGCCGCCTCGTAGGCGGCGGCGATCTGGGCTGGCGTCTTGTCCTCGAGGCCGGCCTGGACGAGCATCCGGTCCTCGCCCCGGTCGAATTGTTCGTCGCGCAGGTGGCCGACGTCGGTGATGTTCTTGACGTGGAGGACGCGCAGCCCGTGGTACAGCAGCGCCCGGCGGATCAGGTCGGCGAGCAGGTAGCTGCGCAGGTTGCCGACGTGGGCGTACCGGTACACGGTCGGGCCGCAGGTGTACATCCGCACCAGGTCGGGCTCGATGGGCTCGACCGGCCGGACGGAGCGGCTGAGGGTGTCGCGCAGTCGGAGGGTCACGGGGATCAGGCTCGTGGCGGGCGGGGTGCGGTCATCGTACCCGTGCCCTGTCCGATGCGGCCGGGTCCGGTCGGAGGGTCGTCGGGCCGGTCGCCCGTATACTCCCGCCGATGCGCCGCCCCTCCTCCCGCGCCGTCGCGCTCGGCCTGATCCTCTTGCTGTCGGTGGCGGGCGGTGCCACGGGCCAGACGAGCGGCGTCCGCGCCGCGAACGGCCCGGCCCGGATCTTCACGGGGACGGCGTCCACGCTCGACCCGGCCGCCCAGAGCGATGTCACGAGCGCCTCGATCTCGGTGCAGCTCTTCGAGACCCTGACGACCTTCGACGCCGACCTGCGACTCCAGCCTGCCCTCGCGCAGTCCTGGCAGGTCGACGAGGGAGGCACCCGGGTGGTGTTCCACATGCGCCCGGACCTCTCGTTCTCGGACGGGACGCCGCTGCGGGCGAGCGACGTCGTGCGCAGCTGGCTTCGCCTGCTCGACCCGGCCGCCCCATCGCCCCTGGCATCGCTCCTGCTGATCGTCGATGGCGCCACCGAGTACCTCGCCGGCGGGTCGGACGCGTCGGCCGTCGGCCTGCGCGCCGACGACGCGACCGGCGTCGTGACCGTGACCCTCGCCCGACCCGCGTCGGACTTCCCGGATGTCGTCGCGAGCTCGTCGTTCGGCGTCGTCCCGCCTGGCGCCGATGACCCGGGCGCGTTCACGCCGCGCGACGGCTTCGTCGGCAGCGGCGGCTACATCGCGACCGCGGAATCCGGGACGAGCCTGACGTTGCGGGCCAACGGGCGGTACTGGGCCGGCCGTCCGGCGATCGACACCATCGAGGCGGTGGGCGACCTCGGTGGGCGCAGCGAGGTCGAGGTGTTCGAGGACGGCGAACTCGACTACGCCCCGATCACCTCGTTCGATGCGACGTGGATCGCCTACGACCGGACCCTCGGCCGGCAGCTCCGCGAGGTCCCGACGATGTCGGTCGAGTACTACGGCTTCGACACGACCCGCAAGCCGTTCGACGACGTCCGGGTCCGCCAGGCGTTCGGGATGGCCGTGGACTGGCGCCGGATCGCCCTCCTCGGCTCGCCCGACGGAGCGGCGGCCGTGGCCACGTCGATGGTGCCGCCGGGCGTCCCGGACCGATCGACGCGGGACTTCTTGCCGACGTACGACCCGGCGGCGGCCCGGACGTTGCTCGCGGACGCCGGGTATCCGGGCGGTGCCGGGTTCCCGAAGGTCACGATGCAGACGGGCGGCGGGTCGTTCGACGCGGCGATCGTCGACGAGGTCCGCCGCGAGCTCGGCGTCGAGCTCGCGTCCGAGACGATGGAGTTCGAGCCCTACTTCGAACGGCTCGCGACCGACCCGCCGGCGATCTGGTCGCTGAGCTGGATCGCCGATTACCCGGGGCGCAACGACTTCCTCGGCGTCCTGCTCGGCAGCGATTCGACCAACGACTACGGGCATTGGACGTCCGACGAGTTCGATGCCGCCATCGCGGACGCCGCGGCCGCCGGCGACGCCGCAGCCGAGTCCGCCGCGTATGACCGGGCCGAGACCATCGTCCAGCGCGACGTGCCCGTCGTCCCGCTGGCATACGGCACCAGCTGGGCCTTGTCGCGGACCGGGCTCCAGGGTGCCGGGCAGAGCGGCCTCGGGATCATCCGGATGGCGGGCCTCGCGTGGGCCGACTGATGCGTCGGGCCGCCATCTCACTGCTGGCCGGGGCCCTTCTGGCCGTCGTCGTCGCGCTCCCGGCGGCGGCCGCGGACGTCTCGGACCTCGGCGACTTCGGGACCCCCAGCGCCACCGGCACGTTCGGCCAGGACATCGAGTTCCGTCAGCCGGTGACGGTCGCACGGCCGCTCGATCGCGTCGAACTCCTCGTGACGTACGCCGATGCCCTCGGCCCGACGGTCATCCCCGTGTCCGGAGCCGCGGACGCCGGGCCGCTCGACCTGCACTACACGCTGACCGTGGCGGACGCCGGCCACATCCTCCCGAACACGCCGATCGCGGCCGTCTGGCGGCTGGTCGCTACGGCCGACGACGGTGGCGCCGGCGCCGAGCCCGATGTCGAGGTTGGCCCGACGGCGAGCCTCATCTACGCGGACGCCCGATTCGCTTGGAAGACCGCCGCCGGCGACGTCGTGCGCGTGCACTGGTCCGAGGGAGGGGATGCGTTCGGGCAGCGGGCTCTCGCGATCGCCGAGGACGGCGTGGAACAGGCGGCGGCGCTTCTCGGGGTGACCGAGAATGACCCGATCGACTTCTTCATCTACGCCGACCAGGAAGCCTTCTACGACGCGCTCGGCCCAGGCACGCGCGAGAACGTCGGCGGCCAGGCCAACGCGGAGATCAGGACGCTGTTCGCTCTCATCACACCGTCCGACATCGATGACGCCTGGGTCGAGACGGTGATCCCGCACGAGCTCACGCACCTCGTCTTCGACACCGCCGTCGACAATCCCTACCACTTCCCGCCGCGCTGGCTGAACGAGGGTCTCGCGGTCTACGAGAGCGAGGGCTACGGGTCCGGCGATCGGGGCCTCGTCGAGGACGCGATCCGCGATGACTCGCTCATCCCGCTGCCCGGCCTGTCCGGGGAGTTCCCGACCAGCGCCGATGGCTTTCGCCTCGCGTACGCCGAGAGCGTCTCCTCGATCGACTACTTCGTGCGGGTGCACGGTCAGGACGCGCTCGTCGCACTGATCGGCTCGTACGCCGACGGCAAGACCGATGACGAGGCCTTCACGGCCGCGATCGGACAGGACGTGGACACGTTCAACGCCGCATGGCTGGCCGACCTCGGAGCCGACGTGCCGAACCGGTTCGGCCCGCAGCCCGCACCACACGGCCCGCTGCCGCCCGGCTGGGTCGGCGAGCCGGGTGCTCCGACAGCGCCAAGCGCGCCCCCGGACCGCCCGATGACCGGCGTGGTCCTCGCCGTGGTGGCGGTCTTCGTGATCGTCATCGGCGGCTTCGCGCTGTACGCGCGCAGGCGTCAGAGGAGCGCGGACGCATGACCGTCCTTGAGCGCGTGCGGAGCGTCCCGACATGGCAGGTGACCCTCGGTGCGGCGCTGCTCGGCCTCGGGTTCCTCATCGCCGCCCAGCTGGCCTCGGAGGGCCCGCGGGTGCGCTACACGACGCAGGAACGGACGCCCCTGCTCGAGACGGCGACCGGCCTACAGACCCAGCAGGACGAGCTCAAGGAGCGCCTGCTGGAGCTCCGGACGCAGATCGGGGAGATCGAGGGCGCGGGCCAGGGCTCGGCGGCCCTCGTCAGTGACCTGAACGACCAGCTCTTGCAGGCCCGGATCGCGGCCTGCCTCATCCCACTGACCGGGACCGGCATCGTGCTCCAGCTCGAGGACTCCGACCAGGGCGTGTCGGGCGCTGTGAGCGAGGACGACTACCTCGTCGGCGCGCACGACCTGCGGGCGGTCATCGAGGAGCTGTGGATCGCCGGAGCCGAGGCGATCGCGGTCAACGGCGAGCGGATCACGCCGACCACCTCGCTGATCGACATCGGGACGTCGGTCCTCGTGAATGCGGCTTACCTGGCCCCGCCGTACCAGGTGACGGCGATCGGCCCGGACGACCTCTACGACAAGCTCTCCTCGGCGCCCGGCTTCATCGACTTCCTGCGCGCGCGCGCCGAGCGCTACGGCATCCGCGTCTCGTTCGCGGAGCCCGCCACCGTCGACGTGCCGGCCTACGCGGGGACGGTCTCGCTGCGCTACTCCCGGCCTCTGGTCACCCCGTCGGCGGATCCTGCGGCGGGGCCCTCCTCGAGCCCGCCGGGCTGACGCGATGCACGTCCGACGCAACCAGCTGACGATCGCGGCCGTGGCCTTCGTGCTCGGCCTGCTCGTGGTCATCCAGCTCCGCGCGCAGGCCGGCGGGGCCGGGCTCGCGGCACTCGACACGCAGGACCTCACGGTCTTCGTGGCGAGCGTCAACCAGCGCAACGATCAGCTGCGGCGGGAGATCGCGTCGCTCGAGCGCGAACTGGCCACGCTCACCTCGAACCAGGACCGTGGCGATGCCTCGGTCGACGAGATCCGCGCCGACCTCCGGCGCGTTCGCGCCTACGCGGGCCTGGACCCGGTCACCGGTCCGGGCGTGACGATCACCGTCACCGGCCCGATCGACGGCCCGGGCCTCGAGGACCTGATCAACGAGCTCCGCGACGCGGGCGCCGAGGCGATGGCGTCTGGTGGCGTCCGGCTCGTCCCGGGCGTCGTCGCGGTCGGGGCGCCCGGAGCCGCGAGTCTCGACGGCGCCGACCTCGCCGACACGTTCACGCTCGATGCCATCGGCGCGTCGGAGCAGCTGACGGGCTCGCTGACGCGGTCCGGCGGGGTCATCGCGCAGCTCGCCGCGACCCAGCCCGACGTCATCATCACGGTCACCCCGATGGAGCGGCTCGAACTGCCGGCGACCGAACGGACGCTCGTCCCGGTCCACGCCCACCCTCGGCTTTGATACGCTGACCCGCCCGATGCACCGATCTGAAGTCCTTCCGCTGTTCGTGGGCGACGTCGTCCGGCTTCGGCGCGCCCACCCCTGCGGCACGGACACGTGGCAGATCGACCGTCTCGGCGCGGACATCGGTCTACGCTGCCAGGGCTGCGGCCGCCACGTCCTCCTGGAGCGTCGGCAGCTGGAGCGGCGGCTCGTCGCCTTCGTCGAGCGAGGCGATCCGGAGCTGAGCGCGGCGCTCACGCCGCCCGGGACGGACGCGAGCGCGTGACGGCCGCGACGACCACACCGCCGCCGACCGAGAGCGCCCTCGCGGTCTTCCGGAACGCGGGATTCCTGCGCCTCTGGCTCTCGCAGGCCGCCACCCAGATCGGCGGCAACATGGTCCTGTACGGACTGACCGTCATCGTCGTCGACTCGACCGGCTCGAAGACCGCGGTCAGCCTGCTCATCCTGACGTTCCTTGTCCCGGCGGTCCTCTTCTCGGCGGTGGCCGGCGTCTACGTCGACCGGATCGAGGGGCGGACGATCCTGGTCGCGACCAACATCCTGCGCGGCTTCGCATTCGTCGCCCTCTGGCTCGCGGGGGGCAACCTCGCTCTGATCCTCATCCTGAACGTGTTCATCTCGACCGTGACGGTGTTCTTCGCGCCGGCCGAGGCCGCGATGATCCCGAACGTCGTCCCCCGGCACCAGCTGCTGGCGGCCAACGGGATCTTCACGCTGACATTGAACGCGGCGTTCGCCCTCGGATTCGCGCTCCTTGGCCCGCTCGTCGTGAACATCGCCTCGCCCGAGGCCGTGATCCTGGTCGTCGCCGGGCTGTACTTCCTGGCCGCGGTCTTCTGTTTCACGCTCCCATCGTCGCCGCCGGCACACGAGGCGGACGTCCACGGCCTGGGCGTGTCCGAGGCCGAGCAGGCGGTGGGCTCGACGTTCGCGCAGCTGCGCGAGGGGATCGCGTTCGTCCGCTCGCACCGCTCGGTGGGGTGGTCTCTCCTGTACCTGGGGATCACCGCCTCGCTCGTCGGCGTCCTGGGCGTGCTCGGACCGGACTTCGCCCGTCAGACCCTCGGGCTCGCGGCGAAGGACTTCGCGGTGGTCGTGCTGCCGCTCGGGTTCGGGATCGTCACCGGCATCCTGCTGCTCAACCAGTACGGCCAGTACCTGCCTCGCCGGCGGGTGATCGAGGGCGGCATGATCGCGCTCGGGATCATGCTCGGCCTGCTGTCCGTGGCGGGGCCGATCAGCCGCCTGCTCCAGCGGGCCGACGCCCCGGGCGGGCTGGACCTCTCGGGGGTCACCTCGCTGCTGACGGTCGTCGTGGTCATCGCGCTCGCCGCCGGCATCTTCTATGCATGGGTTGCGATCCCATCGCAGACCCAGCTCCAGGAGGACCTGCCCGAGGACGTCCGCGGGCGCGTGTTCGGGATCCTCAACATGCTGGTGTCGGTCGCGAGCTTCCTGCCGATCATCATCGTCGGCCCGATCTCGGACCTCATCGACCGCGTTGCCGGCCAGCAGGTCGGAACGACGTTCGTCCTCGTGGCGGTGGCGATCATCGTGCTCGTGTCCGGCATCGCGTCCGTCGTTTTGCGCGGTCCGCTGCAGCCCTCGGAGGCGCACACCGCCGCCGACCCGAAGACGGTCGACCCGATCGCGGCGGCGCTCGGCGCGGACCGTCCCACATGGCACGAGCACGAGGCGGCGGTGGCCGCAACGGACGGCAAGAACAAGGCCGCCGCGACCGACGGCGAGGCCGCAGCCACTGACGGCAAGGACGACGCCGCTGCCACAGACAGCGAGGACGAGGACGCCGCCGGACCCGCCGACCCGGCCGATCGCGCGTAGGCGATGCCGCTCGATCTCCTGATCACCGGGCGCATCGCGACGCTTGCCGGACGGGCCGGTTTCGGCTGGGTCGAGGCGATCGGCGTCCGGGATGGGCGGATCGCCTTCGCTGGCTCCGAGATCGAGCTCGAGACTCGCGCCGATCCATTCACCCGGCGGATCGCGCTGGCGCCCGACGAGGTCGCGATCCCCGGGCTGACCGACGCGCATCTCCATCTCGCCCAGGCGGCGCGAGCCCTGCACCAGGTGGACCTCACCGGGACTGAGACCCTCGAGGCCGGCATGGCGAAGGTCGCCGACGCGCACGCCGCGCTCGCGGATGCCGATGCCTGGCTCGACGGGCATGGCTGGAGCGCCGACCGATGGGGTCGCTGGCCGACCGCCGCTGACCTCGAGCGGGTGGCGCCGGGTCGCCGGGTGACGCTCTGGGCGCACGACCATCACGCGCTCCTGGCCAGCAACGCCGCGCTGCGGACAGGGGAGGTCTCGGGCGAGACGCCGGATCCTCCTGGTGGCGTCATCCGACGCGGCCCCGACGGGTCGCCCGAGGGCGTCCTGTACGAGACAGCCGCCCGCCTCGTCTCGATCCACGTGCCGGCGTCCGAGCAGGCCGATCTCGAGACCGACATCGAGACCGTCGGGCGGGAACTCGTCTCGCTCGGGCTCGTCGCCTGCCACGACCCGGCGGGCCTTGCCCCCGACCCCGACCTCACCTTCTCGTACCCGGCCTACACGCACCTCGCGGAGACGGGCCGTCTGCCGGTGCGCCTCCATGCGAGCGTGCGCAGCGACGGCCTCGACAGCGCGATCGCCCGAGGCATCCACAGTGGCGCCGTGCTCGGCGCCGATCCGACGGGGCGCGCCCGGGTCGGGTGGCAGAAGTGCTTCGCCGACGGGTCATTGGGTTCGCGGACCGCGGCCCTGCTCGACGACATCGAGCCCGAATCCGATCAGCCGCTCCCGCCCGAGCGCCGCCGAGGCGTCTGGATCACCCCGCCCGAGGAGCTGGCCGCGCTCGCGACACGAGCGGCCGCCGCCGGCATCGCGACGCAGATCCACGCGATCGGGGACGCCGCGGTCCGGGCCGCGCTCGACGTGCTGATCCCGACGGCCGCCGGTGTCCCGCTGATGCCGCGCCTCGAGCACGTCCAGCTCGTCCAGCCGGCGGATCTCGTCCGGTTCGCGAGCGGCGGGGTCGCAGCCAGCGTGCAGCCGGTCCACGTCGGGTCGGACGCGATCGTGGCGCGCCAGCTGTGGGGTGACCGCGCGGAGACGAACGGCTACCCGTGGGCGTCCCTCGCGCGGACCGGCGCAATCCTCGCGTTCGGGACGGATGCGCCCGTCGAGTCCTTCGACCCGTGGCCCGGGATCGCGCTGGCGGTCCATCGGGAGGATCCGCGCTGGCCGGCCGGCACGCCTGCCTTCGGGCCGCACGAGGAGCTCTCGCTCGACCGGGCGCTGCGGGCCGCCTGCCTGGACCCGGCGCTGTCGGCGCGGGAGATGGACCGCGGCAGGCTCATGCCGGGCCATCGGGCCGATGTGGTCGTGCTCGATGCGGCCGTCCTCGACGATCCGGTCGAGCCCGGCGGGGCGCTGGCGACGGCACGCCCGGCGCTCGTGCTGATGGACGGCGAGGTCGTCTTCGAGCGCTAGGCCCGGGGCGTCAGGCGCCCACCACGCTGCCCGGTCGCTCGAGCTCGCGCCGCGCGTCGGCGAAGAGGCCGTTGAAGATGCGCGACGTCGACGGGAAAGCGTGGATCGTCTCGGCCAGGACGTCGACCGGGACGCGGGCCTTGATCGCGAGCACGCACTCGTGGATCGCGGCGGACGCATCGGGACAGGCCATCGCCGCGCCGATCAGCTGTCGGGAGCCCCGGTCGACGACGATCGTCACGTGGCCGAGCTCCGCCTCGACGGAATAGCCCTTGGCGGTCTTCGGGAAGTCGGCGACGAGCTCGAAGGCGTCATGGCCCGCATCGAGCGCGTCGCCCAGGCTCAGCCCCACCGAGGCGGCCTCCGGGTCCGTGTAGGTCGCGCGCGGCAGGGCGCGGTAGTCGGGCTTGACGGTTTCGCCGAGCGCCATCCGGACCGCCAGCTCGCCCTGGTAGTGGGCCTGGTGGGTGTGGAGCTCAGGGCCGGCCGGGTCGCCGGCGACGAAGAGGCCGTCGTCGATCCGGATCCGGCCGTCTCGGGGGAACGGCGGACGCGCGGCGGGATCGAGGCCGTAGTGCTCGAGGCCCAGCTCGGCGAGCGGGAATTCCCGTCCGACCGCGACGAGCAGGGCGTGCCCCTGCGCGGTCGTCCCGTCGTCGAGGTCGATGACGTGCTGGCCGTCCGGGCCGGCCGACGCGTGCGCCCGCATCGCGCGGACGCCCAGGCGGACCGTGACGCCGTCGCGCAGGAGGGCCGCCTTGATCGCGTCGGAGTTGCGCGGGTGGTCGGTCGGAGCGAGCCGTGGCCCGGACTGGACGATCGTCGTCGGCACCTCGAACCGGGCGAAGACCTGGGCCAGCTCGCAGCCGGTCGGCCCGCCGCCCAGCACGAGCAGGCTGGGCGGCAGCTCGCGGGCGAGCGTCGCCTCGCGGTTCGTCCAGATCGGCACGTCGGCGATGCCCTCGAGCGGCGGGATCTTCGAGCCGGATCCGACGGCGATCACGACGTTCGTCGCCCTCAGGTCGTGGGTCGCGCCGTCATGGCTGACCGCGACCGCGCCGCGCCCGGTGATCCGCGCCGCGCCACGATAGGCCTTGGCGCCGGCCTTCTCGAGCGCCGAGACGTGGCTGGAGTCGTCGGGCTCGGGGGCGTCCGCGGCACGGTTGACCATGTAGTCGCGCCGCGCCGACGCTCGCGACCAGGGGTAGCTGGCCGGGTTCGCCGCGTGGTGGGCGGCACCGTTGAGCAGCGACTTCGACGGGATGCAGCCGATGTGCGGACAGCTGCCGCCGAACCACCGTCGATCCGCGATGGCGACCGACGCACCAAGCTCGAGCGCCTTGTTGGCGGCGGCCTCGCCGGCCGGGCCGGCGCCGATGATCACGAAGTCGAATCGGTCCATGCGGTCAGTCTGCGCCACCGGAACCGCCGCCACGCTGGCGGCGCGCCTCGAACAGGAGCACGGCCGCACTGATCGACACGTTCAGGCTGTCGGCCGCGCCCCGCATCGGGATCGCGACCGGCTCGACGTCCGGGCCGCTCCACGTCTCGCTGAGGCCCGTCGGTCTCCGCTCCCAGCACGATCGCGAGCGGGCCGCGCAGGTCGGCCTCGGTGTAGGGCCGCTCGGCGTCGACCCATGCCGCGACGATCCGGAGACCGTGGGCGCGCAGCCAGGCCGGACATCGGCAGACGGCGCCGCGGCGAGCGGCACCGCGAAGACCGTGCCCGCGCTGGCGCGGATCGCGTTCGGGTTGAACAGGTCCGTCCGCGGCGAGGCGGCGATGAGGGCGTCCGCGCCTGCCCCGTCGGCCGACCGGAGCGCGGCACCGACGTTGCCCGGCTTCTCGACGCCCTCGATGACGACGACGAGCGGGATCCGGTGGCAGTTCGAGGTGCTCGAGCGCGAGATCCGGGATGCGGACCACGACGACAAGGCCCTCCGACCGTCCGCCGAAGGCGAGCTTCTCGAAGACTGCGGGGCTCGTCGTGAGGAGCGTGACCCCGGCAGCCGCCGAGGGCATCGAGCGCCGCCCTGGCGTCAGGCCCGGCAAGCAGCGGCTCGCAGACGTAGGCCTCGACGACCTCGACGCCCGCCTCGATCGCGCGCCGGACCTCGCGCGCGCCGTCGACGATCGTGAGGCCGCGGCTCTCGCGCTCCCGACGGTCGCGAAGGGCCGCCGCGGCGACGACACGCGGGTTTGCGCGGCTGGTCAGCTCGGGCGGGGTGGGGGAGGGCATCGGTGGCATCATGCCCCGCCGGGTGCCCGCGCGAACGCCCCGAGCTCCAGGCGGCGGCCGTCTCGCGTTTCGAGGACGAGGTCGCCGGTCTCGACGGTTCGGGGAGGCCGCCGCAGGCCGTCGGCCAGCATCGAGGCGAGCCGGTCGGCATCGAACCCGGGCGTATGGGCGGTCAGCAGGGTGAATCCGTCCGGTTCGAGGACGACGCGCGCGGCCGCGAGCAGGTCGCCGAGGTCGTCGTCGAGCTGCCATGGCCGCCCGCCGGCGCCGTGCCCGTAGGACGGCGGGTCGAGCACGAGCCCGCCATACCGACGCCCGCGACGGGCCTCGCGAGCCACGAACGCGCGCGCGTCGTCGACGATCCAGCGGATCGGGCGGTCGGCAAGACCAGAGAGCTCGGCGTTGTGGCGTGCCCAGGCGACGGTCGGCCGGGACGAATCGACGTGGGTGACGGACGCACCCGCGGCGGCGAGAGCCAGGCTCACCAGGCCCGTGTAGGCGAAGAGGTTGAGGACGGGCCCTGGTCGGGCGACCGCGCAGCCACGGCAGCGTCGCCGCGTGCTCGGGAAACAGGCCGACCTGGCCGGCGTCGGTCGCGCGCAGCTCCAGGGTCACCCCGACGATGTCGATCGGCCAGGGGCCCTCGCCCGTCCCTGAGCCGCTCCAGCCCCGATCACGATCGAAGCGGAGGTCGGCAGTGGTCCAGGCATCGGGCTCGCGGCGTGCCTCGAGCGCCCCGGGCGCCGGCCGATCGACGATGCGCTCGCCGAATTGCTCCAGGCGAGCGGCCCCGCCGACATCGAGCAACTCGTGGCCTGACGCGCGATCCATCGCCTGATGATGGCGTGCTTAATGCTGCGCGTGTGCGACGTCCTCTCGCACCGGTCGCCACGACCCCGTACGCTGGCGGCATGCACCACGCATCGGCGCGACCACGATGACGCTTTCGTCTGATCCCGACGGACCAGAAGTTCTACGAGCTTTTCGCGGCCCAGGCGGCTGTCGCGGCCGAAGGTGCGCGCGTCCTCGAGGCCGAGCTGCGCGACTACGTCGACCCGGTCGCCGCGGCCGATCAGTTGCGCGAGCTCGAGCATCGCGGTGACGACGTCAACCACGCGGTGCTGGCGCACCTGGAGGCGACGTTCGTCGTGCCTTTCGAGCGCCAGGACATCCACGCGCTGACCGGCGTCCTCGACGACATCATCGACCTCGTCGAGAAGGTCGGCGACCTGTTGGTCCTGTACCACGTCCCTGTCCCGCCGCCGGGCGCCGTCGACCAGGCGTCGATCCTGGTCCGGGCGTGCGACGTGATCGTCGAGGGCGTCGCGGCGATGGTCAGGCCGATCGATCTGCGCGCGTACCCGCCGCGGATCCATGCGCTGGAGAAGGAAGGCGATGCCCTTCGGCGACGCCTCATCGAGGGGCTCTTCGAGGCGCCGCCGAGTGCGCTCGCGGTGCTGACCGGCGAAGAGATCTACGAAGGCCTCGAGGACGCGATCGACGCCGCCGACCGGGTCGGCCGGGTCCTCGACCAGATCGCCACGACGTACGGGACCCATCTGCGCGGTGGCGCGGAAGCGCACGCGACGGGCCCGGCGCGCTGATGACGTCGCTCGGACCTCGGGGTATGATGCGCCTCGCCGCTGGCTCCTCGATCAGTCGGACACGACCTCGTCGCGGGACCTGGAACACCCTGCGAGCCAACGAGACCGAGTCCGAACGAGCGGGGGACCGGCGACATCGGGCGGCTAGCTCAGCTGGTTAGAGCACTTGCTTGACATGCAAGAGGTCACTGGTTCGAGTCCAGTGTCGCCCACCACAACTCGAAGATGAGCGTCGATCGGGACGCACCGCGCGGAGCGGACCCACAGAGAGCCGGGCCATGGCTGGAAGCCCGGCGGCGATCTCCGCGACGGCACCACCCGTGAGCGGCCGGCGAACCGGCCCGGGCGTCGCCCGTTAGCGCGACCACAAGAGCGTCGGTCTCCGCAAGGGCCCGGCGAAGGCGGGTGGGACCGCGGGAGTGAACCTCTCGTCCTGTCGACGGACGAGGGGTTTTGCGATTCTCAGGAGACCGACCATGGGCGAGACGGAGCAGCTGCCGAGCGACGAGGCGATGCGACGACGCGCTCCTCGACGCGCCCGAGCGCGGATCGGCCGACGAGCTGATGGACCACGGCGCGGCGGGCGAGCTCGGACCGATGCGCCATTCGGCCGCGCACGTCCTGGCCGAGGCCGTGCTGGACCTGTTCCCGGGCACGAAGCTCGGCATCGGGCCGGTCATCGACGACGGCTTCTACTACGACTTCCAGCTGCCGCGGCCGCTGACGCCCGACGACCTGCCGGCCATCGAGGCGCGGATGCGCGAGAGCATCGCCGCCGACCACCCGTTCGAGCTGAGCGAGCTGTCGCCGGCCGACGCCCGCGCCTTCCTCGTCGAGCGCGACCAGCCGTTCAAGGTCGAGATCGTCGACGACCTCCTCGCGGCCGCGGAGCGCGACGGCTCGGCCATGCCGCCGACGACCTTCTACCGGCAGGGCCCGTTCATCGACCTGTGCCGCGGCCCGCACGTGGCGAGCACCGGCAAGATCGGCCCGTTCAAGCTGCTCGGCACGGCCGGCGCCTACTGGCGCGGCGACGAGAAGCGTCCGATGCTCCAGCGCGTCTACGGCACGGCCTGGGCGACCCAGGAGGAGCTCGACCAGTACCTGTGGCGGCGCGAGGAGGCGAAGAAGCGCGACCACCGGCGCCTGGGCGTCCAGCTCGACCTGTTCAGCTTCCACGACGTCTCGCCGGGCTCGGCGTTCTGGCACCCGAAGGGCCAGCGCATCTGGCGCACGCTCGAGGCGGCCATGCGCGAGCTCCAGGAGCGCCGTGGCTACCAGGAGGTCAGCACGCCGATCCTCGTCAGTCCGAGCGCCTGTGGCAGACCAGTCCGGCCACTGGGACCTACTACCGCGACAACATGTTCATGGTCGAGTCCGAGGCCAGCCGTACTCAGCCTCAAGCCGATGAACTGCCCGGAGAGCGACGTTCATCTACCGGAGCCGCCTGCGCTCGTACCGCGACCTGCCGCTGCGCTACAGCCGAGTACGGCCGGCTCCACCGCAACGAGCGGTCCGGGGCGCTGTCCGGGCTCACCCGCGTCCGGCAGTTCATCCAGGACGACGGCCACGTCTACGTGCGGCCGGACCAGCTGGCGGACGAGATCGAGGCGCTTCTCGGCGAGGTCCGCGAGGCGTACGGGTGGTTCGGGCTCGAGCCGCGCTTACGCGTTCGCGACGAAGCCGGACAAGGCGCCATCGGCGACCCGGCGCTCTGGGAGCGGGCCGAGGGGCTACATCCGCGAGGCGCTCGAACGCGCCGGCGGTCCCGTACACCGTCAAGCCGAAGGACGGCACGTTCTACGCCCCGAAGATCGACATCTACATCGACGACGCGCTCGGACGTGAGTGGCAGATGGCGACGATCCAGGCCGACCTCACCATGCTGCCGGAGCGCTTCGACCTCACCTACATCGACGAGCACGGCCAGCCGCAGCGCCCGATCGCCATCCACCGCGCCATCTACGGCTCGCTGGAGCGCTTCATCGGGATCCTCGTCGAGCACTTCGCGGGCGCGTTCCCGCTCTGGCTGGCGCCGGTCCAGGCGACGTCATCCCGATCGCCGACCGCCACATCGAGGCGGCCGAGGAGCTCGCGACGCTGCTTCGTTCCCGCGGGCTGCGCGTGGAGGTCGACGACTCGTCGAACCGGATGCAGTACAAGATCCGCGCGGCGCAGGAGCAGAAGGTCCCGTACATGGTCGTGCTCGGCGACCGCGAGATCGAGGCCCGGACGGCGTCCCCGCGGACGCGGGCGGGGGAGCAGCAGGAGCCGCAGGCCTGGGAGGCGTTCGCCGACCGTCTGGCTGCCGAGTCCCGCGCGCGCGGCACGGATGCACCAGGTACCTGATTCCACCGTATACAGGCCCATGACCTGCGAGTACCGTGGGTCGCTGGTCTGCCATATCGGCCGACGCCGCCGGGGGATGTCATCACACCATCGCGCGTCCCGACCTGGCTGATCGCCCTCACCATCGCGAGCCTCGCATTGGCCGCGTGCGGTCAGGCCGCGCCGGCCGACGGGTCCCAGGCGCCGGCTTCGGCTTCGGCATCATCGACAGCGGCGAGCGGCGCTGACCCATCCGTCCCGCCGATCGACCTCGTGGACCCGGCCGGGGCCCTGACAGCCGCCGAGAACGCGATGCACCAGGAGGACCGGACGCGCGCCGACCTCGCCGACCTGGGTCCGGGCGCCGTCGGGTTCGCGGCCGCGCTGGATGCGTCGGTCGCCCGCGCGCTGACGAAGGCGCGTGCGGACGCCGCGACCGGGAGCCTGGCCGGTCAGCTGGCCGGGATCGGGCCGCTTCGCGCCGGAGCCCGGGTTCAACACCTGGATGGTCTTCGCGACGCTGATCATCGATGCTGGACGACTTCCAGCGGGATCCCGAGGTCGGGGACCGTCGAGATGGACCCCGAGACGGTCGAGGTCGAGGGCAACACCGGCACGATCAGCGACCACGATGACGGTCAATGCGGTCGCGTCAGCGGGAGCAAGCTCAGCGTCGATCTCACGATGAAGATCGAAGGGCCAGGTCGTGGACAGGGCGACCGGGCGCGGTCCTCTACAGCATCGACAGCATCGTGTCGGGCCACATCGACCTCGACTTCTGCCCGGACTCGGGCGGGCGGCACCACGGCCAACGTCAAGCTGAACTCGAGCGAGGTCTACGGCTCCGGCGGCGGCAGCAAAGGGCGTCTCGAAGGAGTTCTCCGGCAGCGTCGGGATCACCGTCGGCGACGACGCCAACATCCTCAAGGTCGAGGGCGCCGCGCAGGGATCCGAGGACGCGAAGGGGGTCGGCCCGGCCGGCGGCGGCGAGGCCGCGTCGACCGCCACGACGCGGACCGCCAGCGACAACATCGCGAACGACGGGAACGGCCAGCGGCTGTCCGGCGTGCCTCGGGCCATCGCGCTCGGCGGCGAGGGCACGACCGCCGACGCAGCAGGCCGGGTTCTTCGGGACGATGTCCGTGTTCGTCGAGACGATGGTGATGGCCGCCGCGAAGGAGGCCGAGAAGCTCTGGAAGTCCGGCAAGTGCCTCGAGCTGATCGTCGATCCGAAGAGCGGCGACGTGGAGGCGGACGAGGTCAAGGACGTCACGGCCACGCTGAAGCACAAGATCGACGGCAACGAGCTCGACAAGCCGGTCACGGCGACGCTGATCGGACGTGAAGTCGGTGGAGCCGGCGGGCGAGAAGCAGCCCGCACCGGCCACGGTCACCTTCACCGCCGGACCAAAGGAGGGGGACTTCGGACGGATCGCGTTCAAGTCCGTCTCCAACCGCGGGATCGTCGAGACCGACGTGACCTACACGGTCCACGCCACAGGCTGGAAGGTCACGTTCAAGGGGACCGACGTCGAGACGTTCGCACCGGTCGTCAAGAACACGTTCTAGGCGAGCTCACGGACCTTACGATCAAGGCCAAGGACAAGGCCCTGACCGGGACCGGCAAGCTCCACCTCAAGGGCACAGTCACGTCCGGCGCCTGTACCGGCAAGATCGACCAGGTCGGCCACGAGCCAGGTCACTGGCACGCTCGAGGGTGAGGGGCCGACCGCAGTCCTTCGGATCATCGTCCGCTCGACATCTCCATCGGGTGGACGTGGTTCACATGCGCTGCAAGCCGGGCGGCGGGGCGGACATCGCGGCAGAGGGCCACGCAGAGCGCTTCGGTGAGGCGTTGGCGACGTTCGAGATTCCGGCTGCCGGACGGAACCCTCAGGGTCTCGAAGACGGGCAACATCGGCGGGGTGATGCAGGTCACCGTCAAGGGCACATTCACGGTGACCAAGACCCGCAAGTGACCGGCGATCCCGCCGTGCCCCCGGGGCCCGGGAGAGAGGTGCGACGGGCGGTCCGCCGTTCGTTGTCGCCTTCAGAACCTGTGTGCTATCCTCCCGCTTCGGCCGACGGCGGGTCGTCTGACCGCGCCGGTCGAACTGCCAACGAAGGACAAGGAGCGAACCATCAGCCGAGACCTGCGTGTGAATCAGATGATCCGGATCCCTCAGGTCCGGGTGGTCGATGAAGAGGGTGCCCAGCTGGGTGTGATGCCCACGCCGCAAGCCCTTGAGATGGCGCAGGAACGGGGGTTCGACCTCGTGGAAGTCGCCCCGATGGCGTCGCCACCGGTGGTGAAGTTCCTCGATTTCGGGCAGTACAAGTACGAACTGACGAAGCGCGAGAAGGAAGCCAAGCGCAAGCAGCGCTCGGTGACCTTCAAGGAAGTCCGTCTGTCGCCGAAGATCGGCGTCGGCGACTTCGACACCAAGGTCCATCGAGCCATCGAGTTCCTCGAGGATGGCGACCGGATCAAGGTGACGGTGCGCTTCCGAGGCCGCGAATTGACCCATCCGGAGATCGGGCGGAACCTCATCGCCCGGTTCGCCGATCGGGTCAAGGATCACGGGATCCCGGAACGGACACCGCTGCTCGAAGGCAAGTCGATGCACATCACGATGGCATCGACCCACAAGCCCAAGGGCCACGATGGCCCGGTCCGACCCGCGGACGGGGCCGACGGCCAGGCCGATGGCGCTCCGGCGCCGACGCCGAGCGCCGACGCCGGCCACAGCCGCGGCTGCGACAGCCGTTGCGGCCGAGACCGCGCCACCGGCGCCCGCCGCACCAGCGGCCGAACCGAAGCCGAGCCGAAGACCGAACCGGCCGCTCCGGCGGCCAAGCCCGCAGCCGCGGCCCCGAAACCGGCAGCGGCCGCCAAGTCGGCGGCCTCGGCCAAGTCGGCAGCCGCTAAGCCGGCCGCAGCAGCGGTCGCACCCGCCGCGGCGGCGACGAAGAACGACAACACACCGGCCCCCGAGCCGGTCGCGACAGGAGAGTGAGGCGACGGTGCCGAAGATCAAGAGCCACAAGGCCGCCCAGAAGCGCATCGGCGTGACCGGGAGCGGCAAGTACATCCGCGTCAAGGCGTGGAGCGGCCATCACCTCGAGATCAAGTCGTCGCGCCGGACACGCCGCTACGCCGGCAAGGCGCTCATCGGGCCCGAGCACAAGAAGCAGGTCCAGCGCCTGCTGCCGTACCTCTAGGAAGGCCGTAGCACCACATGGCACGAGTCAAGCGCGGCGTCGCCGCCCACAAGCGCCACAAGCGCCTGCTCCAGGACGCGGAGGGCCGCAAGGGCACCAAGTCCAAGCTGATCAAGCCCGCCCGCGAGGCGCTGCTCCACGCGCTCGCCTACGCGACACGCGACCGCAAGCAGCGCAAGCGCCAGATGCGGCAGCTGTGGGTCATCCGGATCAACGCGGCGGCCCGGCAGAACGGCCTCACGTACGGCCAGTTCATCCACGGCCTCAAGAAGGCGGACGTCGAGATCGACCGCAAGATCCTGGCCGACCTGGCGGTTCGCGACGCGGCCACCTTCGGCCGGATCGTCGAGCTCGCCAAGGGCGCCTGATCCAGGCCGGCGAGACGCCGACCGCGACCATCCCGACGGGCCCTCGACGTCGTTGACGCTCGGGGGCTCCTGATTCCCGGCCCACCCATGGAAGGACGGACGTGGACCTCGCCGATCTGACCCGCCAGCTGGAGGCGCTGCGCGACGAGACCCTGGCGTCGGTCGCGGCGCGCGCCGACGTCGCCGGCCCTCGAGGCGCTGGAACTCGACGTCCTCGGCAAGAAGGGGCGGCTGACGAGCGTGCTGCGCGGCATCGGGGCGCTGCCGGCGGACGACCGGCCGCGGGTCGGGGCCATCGCCAACGCCGTCCGCGTCGCGATCGAGGGCGCGCTCGCCGAGCGCGGCACCGTCCTGCGCGGCTCCGCGCTGGCCGGCCGGCTCCAGGCCGAGGCCGTCGACGTCACGACGCCCGGCCGGCCGATCCGGCGCGGCACGCTCCACCCGATCAACGAGACCATCGACGCGGATCGCCGAGGTCTTCGGGCAGTTCGGCTTCGTCGTCTACGAGGCGCCCGAGATCGAGGACGACCTGCGCAACTTCCAGATGCTCAACATCCCGCCCGATCACCCGGCGCGCGACCTGTGGGACACGCTCTACGTCGACGTCGAGGGCCTCCTGCTGCGGACCCACACGTCGCCTGGCCAGATCCGCGTGATGCACGCAGGAGGCGCCCCCGATCCGCGCCCTCCTCCCGGGCCGCTGCTATCGCTACGAGGCGGTCGACGCCAGCCACGCCTCGGAGTTCTTCCAGGTCGAGGGCCTGATGATCGACGAGGGCACGACGATGGGCGACCTGCGCGGACTGCTCGACGAGTTCGCCAGGGCGCTCTACGGCGCGGACAAGCGGACCCGGTTCCGACCCGGCTACTACCCGTTCACCGAGCCGTCGGTGGCCTTCGACGTCGAATGCCTCGTCTGCGGCGGCGTCGGCTGCCCGGCCTGCTCGCGGACCGGCTGGATGACGATCCTCGGCGCGGGCATGGTCCACCCGGTCGTGCTCCAGTACGGCGGCCTGGACCCGGAGCGCTACCAGGGGTTCGCGTTCGGGATGGGCGTCGAGCGGATGGCCAACCTGCGCCACGGCGTCGCCGACCTGCGCCTGTACATGGAGAACGACCTGCGGCTTCCTGGAGCAGTTCCGATGAGGGTGCCCCTGAGCTGGCTGCGCGAGTTCGTCGACGTCGACATGACGCCCGAGGCCCTGGCGGAGCGGCTGACGCTGCTCGGCATGGAGGTCAAGGGCATCGAGCGCTGGGGCGCGGACTGGCAGCAGGTCGTCGTCGGGGAGCTGCTGGCGGTCGAGAAGCATCCGCGCGCGGACCGGCTGTCGCTGACGCGCGTGACCGTGGGGACCGGCGAGCCGCTCGACATCGTGTGCGGCGCGACCAACATCGCGCCCGGTCAGCGCGTGCCCGTGGCGCTGCCGGGGGCCGTCCTGCCGGGCGACCGGCGGATCGAGCGGACCGAGAAGATGGGCGTCGTCAGCAACGGCATGCTCTGCTCCGGCGATGAGCTCGGCCTGACCGTCGGACGCGGACGGGATCCTGATCCTGCCGGCGGACACGCCCATCGGCGTGCCCCTCGGCGACCTCTTCGGCGACGTCGTCCTCGACGTCGACGTGAAGCCCAACCGCGGCGACGCCCTCTCGATCGTCGGGCTCGCGCGCGAGGTCGCCGCGGTCACCGGCGCCCCGCTGCGGTTCCCGCCGACCGATATCGAGGAGGCCGGCCGGCCGACCGCCGAGCGCCTGACCGTGGAGGTCGGGGAACCGGACCTGTGCCCGCGCTTCGTCGGCCGGTGGGCGAGCGGCGTCAAAGTCGGCCCGTCGCCCGACGCGGTCCAGATGCGCTTGCTGGCGGCGGGGCTGCGCCCGATCAGCAACGTGGTCGACGCGAGCAACTACGTCATGGTCGAGCTCGGCAAGCCGATCCACACGTTCGATGCGGCGGCCGTCCACGACGGGCGGATCGTCGTCCGACGGGCGACGGCCGGGGAACGACTCGAGACGCTCGACCACGTCGTGCGCGACCTGCACCCCGAGACCCTGCTGATCGCCGATCCGGCAGGTCCGCTCGCGATCGCCGGCGTCATGGGCGGGGCCTCGTCCGAGGTGGGACCCGGCACGACCGAGGTCGTCATCGAATCCGCCATCTTCGACCCGGTCAGCATCCGGCGAACGGCCTTCCGGTACGCGCTCCGGTCGGAGGCGAGCCTGCGCTTCGAGAAGGGGATCGAGTCGCGCCTGGCGCGGCTCGGGGCCGACCGGACGGCCCGCCTCATCGCCGAGTGGGCGGGCGGCACGATCGCGCCGGGCGTCGTCGATTCGAATCCGGTGGACCCGCCCGCGGCGACGGTCTCGTTCCGCCCGGCCCGGGTCAACCGCCTGCTCGGGACGACGTTCGGGCCAGACGAGCAGCGCGAGCTGCTGGCCCGGGTCGGGATCGAGACGGCTCCGGCGGGGCCAGGCGCCCGCGTGGTCGTCGCGGCCGCACCGAAGCCGCTCGAGCTCGATGCGGGCACGGACGAGGTCATCGAGGCGACGATCCCGACGTGGCGGCGAGACCTCGCGATCGAGGCCGACATCACCGAGGAGGTCATCCGCGTCCGCGGCTACGAGCTCGTGCCGCCGCGGCTCCCGGATACGCCGATGCCGGCATTCCGCCACGACCCGCTGGAACTGCGCCATGCCGTCCGCGAGACGCTCGCCGGTGCCGGCCTGACCGAGGTCGTGACCTCTGCGCTCGTGGCGCCGCGGGCCGTCGAGCGGTTCCCGGCGCGCGACGACGGGCCGCTTGACGGGGAGCCGGAGCAGCGTGCCGTGGGCCGCGCCGTCGCGGTCACGAACCCGCTCTCCAGCCAGCACTCCGTCCTGCGCCAGAGCGTGCTCGGGAGCGTGCTCGAGGTCGTCTCGACGAACCTGCGATACGGCCGCGAGGACGTCGCCATCTTCGAGATCGGCAAGGGCTACGGCGCGACCGATGACGGCACGACGCACGAGTGGTGGCGCCTCGGCTTCGCATTGACCGGCGCCGCCGAGCCGCCCGCCTGGAACCGGCCGGCGCGGCCGTACGACCTCGATGACGCCAAGGGCGTCCTCGAGCTGATCTGCCGCCGGCTGGGCGTCGAGCCGCCGAAATACACGGAGCTGACCGACGATCCGAACCTGCACCCCGGCCGTGCGGCCCGGGTGGTGGCGGGCGGCCGGCTCGCCGGGCGCGTCGGCGAGCTGCATCCGGACACCGTCGCCGAGCACGAGCTTCGGGCGGAACGCGTGCTGGTCGCCGAGGTCGCGATCGCAGGTCTCGCTGGCGGCCGGCTCGATGATGTGCGCACCGCGGCGCCGTCCCGCCATCCATCGGTGCAACGCGACCTCGCCATCGTCGTCCCGAACGACGCGTCCGCGGCGGCCGTCGAGGCCGCGATCCGGGGTCACGGCGGCCCGCTCCTGCGGGCGGTGACCCTCTTCGACATCTACCGCGGGCGGCCGCTCGAGGAGACCGAGAAGAGCCTGGCCTACCGCCTCACGCTGCGCGACGACGAGCGGACGCTGACCGAGGCGGAGGTCGATTCAGCGGTGAGCCGGGTCGTCGCCGGACTCGCGGCGGACATCGGGGCGCGCGTTCGGACATGACCCGAGGGCACCGGACCGCACCGGACCACCGAAATCCGGACCGGACCATCGCGGGATGCGCCGATGGCCTTGCGACGTGCGAATCTCGTTGCTAGTCTTGCGCCGCCCCGGATCCGTCCGGGCGAACGTAGTGAAGGAGCATCGTGGATCTCGGGGCATTCCTGAGTGGGATCAACACGATCGACCTGCTCATCTTCCTGTATCTCATGGGCTTTTTCGTGCTCGGCTTCGCCCAGGGCACGATCCGACGCCTGATCGGCATCGCGTCGATCCTCTTCTCGTTCCTCTTCGCGGCCAACATCGCGGAGCCGCTCGGCGAGTACCTCGGCAACAACTGGACGCAGTTCTCCAAGGAATACAGCGTGATGATCGCGTTCGCCACAGTGTTCGTGGCATCCGCCGTCGCCTTCGCCATCGTCGCGCAGGGCCTGTACAAGACCCAGCCGCTCTTCCAGAAGGCGCGCTTCGCGGACGAACTCCTCGGCGGCATCCTCGGCCTCGTCCAGGCCTGCCTCATCTTCGGGGCCGTCCTGATCATCCTCGACTCGTTCTTCCGGATCCCGGGCATCGCCGAGGATCCCCAGGAACTGAGCTTCCTGCGGGACTTCTGGAACGCGCTCGATTCGTCGCAGGCTGCCGACATCTTCCGTGAGACGCTCATCCCGGCGTTCTTCGCGGTCACCGGCTTCCTCGTGCCGGACTGGATCGAAGCCTTCTACCCGTCCTGAGCGTCGTCGATCGCTCGGTCCTCGCCACACCGGCCCCTGAGGCCGCACAGCGCCTGCTCGGCTCGCTCCTGGTCCGCGACGACGACACCGGCCGCCGCGTCGGGCGGATCGTGGAACTGGAGGCCTACGCGGGTCCCGACGACCGGGCGTCGCACGCCCGAGCCGGCCGGACCGAGCGCAACGCCGTCATGTTCGGCCCGGCGGGCATCGCCTACGTATATCTTGTCTACGGGATGTATGACTGCCTGAATGTCGTGACCGGCCCGAGCCGGCGCGTCCGCCCTGCTCGTCCGCGCGGTCGAGCCGCTCGAGGGCCTGTCGACCATGCGGGCCGACCGGGCGCGCGTGGCGGCGGAGCGTCGTCGCAGCCTCGGCCGTGACGAGGCCGCCGAGCGCGCCCGCCTGGAACGGACGCCCGACGACCGGCTCGCCAGCGGGCCCGGACTGGTCGGCGCGGCCTTCGGGATCGATCGCCGCGTCACCGGGCTCGACCTGTGTGATCCGTCGTCGCCCGTGCGCCTCGAAGGTCCCGTCGACCAGATCCCGCCCGAGGCGATCCGGACGACCGCGCGGATCGGCGTCGCCTACGCGGGCGAGCCGTGGGCCAGCCGTCCGTGGCGGTTCCTCATCGCCGGACACCCGTCCGTGTCCGGGCCGCGCTCGGCGCGCTGACCGCCCGAGTCTCGACGACCGCCGATGGACCAGCGCTCGATCGCCCTGCTGGAGTTCCCGCTCGTGCGGGCGCGCCTCGCCGAGGCGACATCGTTCCCGCCGGCGCGCCGGCTTGCCGAGGCCCTCGAACCGTCCGACGACCCGGTGGTCGTGGCGCGCGGCCTCGATGAGACCGACCAGGCCCGCTCACTCCTGATCGAGCGTGCCGGGGTCGGCGTCGGCGCGGCGCGCGACATCGGGCCGGCCATCGAGCGGGCGGTCCGCGGCGGCCGGCTGGAGCCCGTCCAGTTCATCGAGATCGCCGAGACGCTCGACGCGACGGCGCGCCTCGCGACCGCGCTCGCGGACGAGCGGCGGCCACTCCTGCGGGACCTCGGGCGCGAGTTGCACGCGCTGCCGGCGCTGCGCAGCACGCTGTCGCGCAGCTTCGACCCGGTCGGGGAGCTGCTCGACACGGCCTCGCCCCGGCTGGGAGGCCTGCGCGCGGCCGTGCGGGTCGCCTACGACCGGTTGCGCCGGCGCCTGGACGCCCTCGTCGGCTCGGAGCTGGGCAGCTCGCTCCAGGAGCCCATCGTCACGTTGCGCAACGGGCGGTACGTGGTGCCGGTCAAGGCCGAGGCCCGCTCTCGGGTGAAGGGCATCGTCCACGACGCGTCCGGCAGCGGGCAAACGCTCTTCATCGAGCCGCTGGTCGTGGTGGAGCTGGGCAACGCGTGGCGGGAGGCGCAGGTCGCGGAGGCCGAGGAAGTCGCCCGCATCCTCGACGAGCTGTCCGCCTTCGTGGCCGCGAACGGTCCGGCGCTCCGGGAGACCCTCGACGCGCTCGCGCGGTTCGACCTGTGGATCGCGAAGGCGAGCCTGGCCGGGGACATGGATGGC
Organism: uncultured Chloroflexia bacterium; assembly: GCA_963704775.1. Lineage (GTDB taxonomy): Bacteria > Chloroflexota > Limnocylindria > Limnocylindrales > CSP1-4 > SPCO01. The sequence continues at coordinate 500,868 of CAVPHR010000006.1, forward strand.
GTGCGGGCCGAGACCGCCGATCATCCCCAGGTCATCCTCCTCTCGGCGCGCCATCCCGGGCTGACCGGCCGGGTCGTCCCGGTCGACATCCGGCTGGGCGACGGCTACCAGGCGCTCGTCGTCACCGGGCCGAACACGGGCGGCAAGACCGTCACGCTCCGGACGCTCGGCCTGCTCAGCCTCATGCACCAGGCCGGCCTGCACATCCCTGCGGCTGCCGGGAGCCGGCTGCCGGTCTGGCGCGACGTGTTCGCCGACATCGGCGACGAGCAGTCGATCGCGCAGTCGCTCTCGACATTCTCGGGGCACCTGCGCTCGATCATCCGCATCGTGGCCGAGGCGGGCCCCGGCACGCTCGTGCTGCTCGACGAGCTCGGCGCCGGCACCGATCCGACCGAGGGGTCGGCGCTGGCCCAGGCGCTTCTCGACCACTTCATCCGGGCCGGCGCCCTTGTCGCGGCGACGACCCACTACGCCGAGCTGAAGGCGTATGCCCACACGACGCCCGGCGCGAGCAATGCCTCGGTCGAGTTCGACCTCGAGACGCTCAGCCCGACCTACCGGCTCTCCATCGGGCTCCCGGGCGGCAGCCAGGCCTTCGCCATCGCGGAGCGGCTGGGGCTGCCCGAGGCGATCGTGGGTGACGCCAGGTCGCGCCTCTCGGAAGCCCAGCGCTCGTTCGAGGCGACGCTCGCCGCCATCAAGGCCACCGAGGGCCAGGCCAGTGAGTCACTCGACCGGGCGCGGGCGGCCGAGCTGCGCGCGACCGAGGCGCTCCGCACGGCCGACGAGGAGCGACGGCGGGCCAGGCGTGAGCGCGACGAGGTGGTTCGGGCCGCCCACGCCGAGGCGGAGCGGGTCCTCGCGGCACTCCGCGAGGAAGTCGACGCGACGCGACGCACACTGGAGCGCGAGACCCTGACGGAACAGAGCCTCGACGCGGCAGTGGAACGGGCGGCCGCGACCCTGACGGGTCTGCCGGACGCCGACGACGGGCCGGTCGAGCCGGCCGCGCCGCCAGACGAACCGCGGACGTGGCAGGTCGGCGAGCGTGCCCACAGCCGTTCCGGTGGATGGGAGGGCCGGATCTCGGCACTCGATCGTGGCGGGCAGCGGGCGACGCTCGAGGCCGGCGGGATGCGGGTGACGGTGGATCTCGACGACCTCGTGCCAGCGCTCATGACCCCGACGGGTTCGGGCGGGCGGGGGAGCGCCGAGCCCGCGCTCACGTCCAACGAGGCTGCCCTGCGTCTGGACCGCGCACGGTCGGTGGCGTCGTCACTGGACCTGCGGGGCGCCCGCGTGGACGAGGCTCTCGACGCGCTCGCGCGCTACCTCGACGACGCCGCGCTGGCCGGCCTCGACAAGGCGATCATCATCCACGGCCAGGGGACCGGCGCCCTCCGCGACGCTGTGCGCCACCAGGCAGCGGACCATCCACTCGTGCGCTCGGTGCGCCCCGGTCAGCGCGGCGAGGGCGGCGACGGGGCGACGATCGTCGAGCTGTAGCCGAGCGTCAGGGCTTCGGCGGCTTCGGCGGCTTCGGTGGCTTGGTCCCGTCGTCGGGCGGCAGGCTCGGACACGGGAGGCCGAGCAACGGGTCGCAGACGGGGGCCGGTGGCGGGGCGATCGGGCACTTCTTCGACGGGGCGAACGGGGCGCCCCACGACGACCCGAACGGGCGGAACTGGCCGTTGTAGAAATAGGCCGTCCGAGTGCCCTTCGACGTGCCCCGCACGCCTGACCCGCGGGCTGCCCGCGAGGCCCAGTTGCGATCCGCCCGTTGCCACGATGGGAAGTTCGAATCCACCTCGGAGATGTCGAAGTAGCTCCGCGACACCTCCGGTCCGACGCACCCCTCGCGCCAGACGAGACCGCTTGCCGCGTCGACCTGGAGCGTGACCCGGCTCGCCGTGCTCTTGGGCGGCAGATGACCGGGGATGAACATCTCTTCGAAAGTCTTGTGGGTGAACGGCCCGGGCTTGGTACCCGTGAACGCGTCGACCGTGACCTTCTTGAGCCCGCCGGGGGACTTGAAGTTCGCCATCGGGAGGCCTTCGCTGATGTCGGTCAGGATGGCCGACCAGAGAGGCGCTGACGTGTCGAGCGAGAGCTTGCCGTCGTTGGGCGAGTTGTCGCTGTTGCCCATCCAGACCCCGACCGCGAGCGCCGGGGCGTTCTTGTCCTTGGGCGGTGCCAGGTAGCCGTACGCCGCCACGTCGCGGTTGTCGCTCGTCGTGCCCGTCTTGTAGGCCGCCGGTCGGCGTCGTCCGTGGTCCTTGATGGCCCACTTGCCCCAGAACGGGTTGGTCTTCATGACGGTGTTGCCGGCCATGATGTCGGTGATGATGTAGGCGGCTTGCTTGCTCGTGACCTCTTCGCCCTTGGGCTTGTCGTCCTTGAGCGGCCAGACGATCCGCCCGTTCGAGTCCATGACGCTCAGGATCGTCTGGCGCGGCATCCGCACGCCGCCGTTGGCCGCGGTGCCGTAGGCGCCGAGCAGGTCGATCGGATGGACCTCGAGGGTCCCGATGCCCATCGACTTGACCGGGATCGCGGTCGAGGGGTAGGTGAGCCCGAACTCCTTGGTTCGCTCGAAGAGGTGATCGAGCCCGACCATCATGCCGGCCTTGATCGCGGGGATGTTGAGCGAGAACTGGAGCGCCGAGCGCAGCCGGACCGGCCCGCGCTCGAGCTTGTCGGCCTGGGTCGGGGTGAACCCGCCGCCGAAGTCGGTCGTGACGTCCATGAACATCGTGGACGCGGTGAGGATCCCGTCGTCGATGCCGATCAGGTAGTCGACCGGCTTGATCGCCGACCCGGGCTGGCGCCAGCCGTCGGCCATGACATCGAACTGGGGCTGGAACTTCTTGTTGCCCTTCGAGGTGTAGCTCGCGCTGCCGACATAGGCGAGGACGTCGCCGGTGCGGTAGTCGATGACGCCCGCCGCGGCGTTGTGGATGTTGTGGCCGCGCAGGCCGAGGATCCAGCTCCAGTCGCCGCGCGGGATCTTCTTGGAGCGCAGCACGGCACGCGGGTCCTTGGCGTTTGGCGCACGGGCCGCGGCGTAGACCCACTTTTCGGCGGTCTTCTGCATGCCCCAGTCGAGCGTGGTCGTCACGCGATAGCCGCCGGTGTCGACCTCGCCACAGTCGTTGGGGGTATCGGGGCACAGGATGTTGGCGAGCTCGTCGCGGACCTGCCACACGAAGTGCGGTGCCTTCCAGGTTGCCGACACGAACGGGGTGAGCACGACCGGCTCGGACTTGGCGGCCTCGTATTCGGCGGCCGCGTGGCGCGATCCTGTGATCGTGCTGCGCGTCTTCATGAGCTCCAGGACGTAGTTCCGGCGCTGGACGATCTCCGACGTGTCAGGAACGACAAGCTGGAAGTCGGGGCATTCCTCGCCCTCGTCGACGTCCTCGACGCAGACCTCGTCAGCGTTCTTCATCAAGTCGAACTTCGTCGGTGACTGCGGGATGGCCGCGAGGATCGCGTACTGGGCCAGCGTCAGGTCCGCGAGCGGCTTGCCGAAGTAGCCCTTGGCCGCCGCCTTCACGCCGTAGCTGTTGTTGCCGTAGAAGTTCTGGTTCAGGTAGGCCGTGACGATCTGTTCCTTGCCGGTCTGCCCGGGATACGCCTGCGTCAGCCGCACCGACTGGATGATCTCGCGGACCTTGCGGTCGTACGTGGTCCCCGCGAACGCCTCGGGCGGCAGCAGGCGCGCCCGAACGAGCTGCTGCGTGATCGTCGAGGCGCCGCGCGGCCGGCCCGACAGGGTGTCGAGGCCGGCGGCCACGATGCCGACGGGATCGAAGCCGGCGTTGATCCAGAAGTCCTTGTCCTCGATCGCGGTCGTGGCATCGATCATCTCGCCCGGGATCTGGTCGAACGTGACCACCTCGCGGCGCAACGAGCCGAGCTTGGCGAGCTCGACCTTGCCGGTCCGGTCGTAGACGAGCGTCTGCTGGTCGAAATCGAGGTTGGTCAGTGCTTCCTTGGGCTCGGGGAGGCCGGCTGCGTAGTGGTTGTACGCGCCCACGGCGAACACGAGCCCCGCGCCTGTCGTGAGCAGGGCGATGACAAGGAAGATGAGGAAGATGACGAGGAGGACACGACCGATGGTCGAGCCACCACGCCCCTTGGGGCGACCCTGGAGCGCCCGCCGATGGCGCTGGCGCCTTGCGAGGCTGGTTTGCATGAGTTGCCGCACGATAGCATAGGGGGCGTGAACGACCGGTCGCGCGCCTCCCGTTGGGTCCAGACGCCTCGACGCTCAGAGCTGTGACGCCCGCGTCCGGCCCGACGCCGGGCGAGGCCTCGAGTGGACTCCTCGACGAGCTCGAATGGCGGGGCATCCTCCACGCGACCACACCCGGCCTGGCTGCCCGGCTCGCGACGGGTCGGCCGATCTCCGGCTACATCGGGTTCGACCCATCGGCCGACTCGCTCCACATCGGCAACCTGGTCCCGATCTTCGGACTCCTGCGCCTGCAACGGTTCGGCGGACGGCCCGTCGCGCTCGTGGGCGGCGGGACCGGGATGATCGGGGACCCGTCGGGCCGCTCGAGCGAACGCAACCTGCTCGACAGCGAGACGCTCGAGGGGAACGCGATCGCGATCCGGGGCCAGCTCGAGCAATTCCTCGACTTCTCGCCGGGCGAGGGTGGCGCGGTGATGGTCAACAACATCGGCTGGCTGGGCGAGCTCTCCCTGATCGACTTCCTGCGTGACACCGGCAAGCACTTCACGATCCCGTACATGCTGGCCAAGGATTCGGTCCAGGTCCGGCTGGAGCGTGGCCTCTCGTACACGGAATTCAGCTACATGCTGCTCCAGGCGTACGACTTCGCCCACCTGTACCGGACGATGGGCGTCGAGCTGCAGATGGGCGGCGCCGACCAGTGGGGCAACATCACCGCCGGCCTCGAGCTCATCCGGCGGACGAGTGCCGCGGCCGCTGGCGATGGGGACATGGCAGCCGAGGCGGCCGAGCCGGCGCACGGTCTCGCGTACAGGCTGCTGCTGTCGCCGTCGGGAGCGAAGTTCGGCAAGAGCGAGGTCGGGGACACCATCTGGCTCGATCCGAACCGCACGTCCCCGTACGCGTTCTACCAGTACTGGCTGAACACCGACGACCGCGATGTCGGCACCTACCTGCGCTGGTTCACGGAGTTCCCGAAGGACCGGATCGAGGCGCTCGAGGCCGATCTTGCGGCGCAGCCGGAGGGGCGGGCGGCCCAACGGGCTCTGGCGCTCGACATCACGACCCGCACGCACGGGACGGATGCCGCGGAACGGGCGATCGCCAATTCCGCGGCGAAGTTCTCGTCCGAGGCGATCACGGACCCCGAGGCGCTGCGCTCGCTCTACGCGTCGTCGGGCGGGTTCACGTTCGCGACCTCGAGCCTCGCCCGGGGCGCTGCGGTCCTGCTCGCCGAGGCCGGGGTCTTCGCGTCGAACGGCGAGGCGCGCCGCATGGTCACCGGTGGTGGCGTGACGATCAACGGCGTCCGCGTCGCTGACCCGGCGTTCGTCCCGGAGCCGATCGCCGGGGAGTGGCTGGACGTGCGCATCGGCAAGCGCCGCCGGGAGATCGGCAGGCGAGCCGGCTGACCCGTCACCCGCCGTGGCGTTCCCGGAGTACGTCAACGACCGTCGCCGGCGCGACGCCGCGTTCGGCCAGGAGCACGAGCGCGTGATAGAGCAGATCGGCGGCCTCGCCGGCGAGAGCCGGTCGGGTGCGCGCCCGGTCTGAGCCGGCACGTTCCGCCGCGGCGTCGTCCTTGGCGGCCATCAGGACCTCTGTGGCCTCCTCGGTGACCTTGCGCCCGGCCGCGTCCACGCCGCCCGCGAGCAACGAGGCCGTGTAGGAGCCTTCGGGCCGATCAGCGGCGCGCTGCGCGATGGTCGACCAGAGCGATTCGAGCCAGGCGAACCCTTGGACCGTGCGTTCCGCCGGCGCCCCGTCGGGGTCGAAGCAGCTCCGCGTCCCGCGATGGCACGTCGGTCCGACCGGGTCGACGGTCACGAGCAGGGCGTCCGCGTCGCAGTCGGTCGCGAGATCGACCAGCCGCAGGACGTTCCCGCTGGTCTCGCCCTTGCGCCACAGGCTGTCACGCGACCGCGAATGGAAGTGGACCTCGCCTGTCTCGAGGGTCGCCGCCAGCGCCTCGGCGTCCATCCAGGCCAGCATCAGGACCCGCCCGTCGACGGCGTCCTGGACGATGGCGGGCACGAGTCCGTCGGGGCCGTATTCGACCGAGGGCGCGGCCACGGACCGGACGCCCGTCACGCGACGGCCTGCGGGACCAGGCGGACCGGCAGGCCCGCCGCGGCCATTGCGGCCTTCACCTCGGCGATCGAGTGGATCCGCCGGTGGAAGATCGACGCGGCGAGGACCGCATCGGCGCCGCCATCGCGGACCGCGGCGACGAAATCGGCCGGGCCGGCGGCGCCACCGGACGCGATGACCGGCACCCGGACGCGGTCGGCGATGGCGCGCAGGAGCTCGGTGTCGAAGCCGGAGCCCGTGCCGTCGCGGTCGATGGACGTGACCAGCAGTTCGCCGGCGCCCAGGTCCACGACCCGCTCGGCCCAGGCGACCGCGTCGAGGTCGGTCGGCTGGCGTCCGCCCTGCACGACGACCTCCCACGCGGGCTCAGCGGTGAGGAGGCGGCGCGCATCGATGGCGACGACCACGGCCTGGCGCCCGAAGCGGCCGGCGCAGCGCGCCACGAGCGTCGGATCCGCGACCGCCGCGGTGTTGAGCGAGACCTTGTCCGCCCCGGCTCGGAGGACGTCGCGCATCTCGGTCACGCTCCGGACGCCGCCGCCGACGGTCAGCGGGATGAACGCCCGGCGCGCGGTGCGCTCGACGATGTCGAGGAGCGTGCCGCGCCGCTCGGGTGCGGCCGTGATGTCGAGGAAGACAAGCTCGTCGGCGCCCTCGGCCGCGTAGCGCTCCGCCAGCTCGGGCGGGTCGCCCTCGTCGACGAGGTCGACGAAGCGCGTCCCCTTCACGACGCGACCGTCCGCCACGTCCAGGCACGGGATCACCCGGTGGCGGAGCATCAGGCGGCCCGCACGATCGACACGAAGTTGGTCAGGAGGCGCAGGCCGTCGGCGCCGCTGCGCTCGGGGTGGAACTGGACGCCGAGGAGCGGGCCGCGGGCCACGGCCGAGACGAATCGCCGGCCGTGCTCGGTGGACGCGAGGACCTCGTCGCTGCCCTCGCCGCCGGCCGGCTCGCCCGCATAGGAGTGGACGAAATAGAAGTCGGCGCCGTCGGCGATCCCGTCGAACAGGGCGTGCTCGCGCGATCGCTCGACCTGGTTCCAGCCGATGTGGGGCAGGGTCGGCGCGTCCTCCAGCCGAACGGTGCGGCCCGGGAGCACGCCAAGGGTCGCCGCGCCGTCCTCGTCGCTGGTCTCGAACAGCAGCTGGAGGCCGAGACAGATGCCCAGGAACGGCCGATCGGCGGCAAGCCAGGCCCGGATCGGGTCCACCAGGCCGCGCCGCTCGAGTCGGGCCATCGCCGGAGCGGCCGCGCCGACACCCGGGACCACGAGCGCGTCGGCGCCGCGCATCGCCTCACCGTCGCGCACGACGCGCACCTCGGCGCCCACGGTGGTCAGGGCCTGGTCGATGCTGACCATGTTGCCGGCCCCGTAGTCCACGACGGCGACGACCGGTCGAGCCGTCATCCGAGCGTCCCCTTGGTGGACGCGACGCCCGTGCGCCGCGGGTCGGGCTCGCAGGCCTCGCGGAGCGCGCGGCCGAGGGCCTTGAACGCCGCCTCGGCAAGGTGGTGGTCGTTGCGACCCGTGCCCCGCAGGTGGAGCGTGGCGCCCGCTGTCCGGGCGAACAATTCGAGGGCGTGTTCGATGAGCTGCAGCGGCAGGCCGCCGACCCGCTCGCCCCGGAACGGCAGATCGATGACCGCGTAGGGACGGCCGCCGACGTCGATGACCGCGGTGGCGACCGATTCGTCCATGGGCACGGCGCTGTCGCCGAAGCGGCGGATGCCCGCACGATCGCCGAGTGCCTCCGCGAACGCGGACGCCGAGGACGAGCGCGACGTCCTCCACGGTGTGGTGCTCGTCGATCTGGAGGTCGCCGTCGGCCTGGATCGCAAGGTCGAACAGCCCGTGGTGCGCGAGCGAGCCCAGGAGGTGGTCGTAGAACCCGATCCCGGTGTCGATGGCGGTGTGGCCGGCGCCGTCGAGCCCGAGCGTCACCGTGATGTCCGTCTCGCGCGTGGTCCGCGCGACGGTCACGCGCCGGTCCTCGCGCGGGCCGATGGTCAGTTCGCCGAGCGGGGTGGTCATGCGGGCGACTCCGTCGTGCTGGGCGTGGCGGCGCCCGCGGTCGCGGGCGCGGCGATCTCGTTGGCGGCATTGATGAGTCGATCGTTCTCGTCCGGGTCGCGGACGGTCAGCCGCAGCGACCCCGCCAGCACGTGCCCGGCCGGGAACGTGCGCGGCACGAGGCCGCGGGTCAGGAGCGCCTCGGCGACGGCGCCCGACCGCTCGGGTGAGCCGAAGTCGACCAGGATGAAGTTGGTGATCGACGGGCCGACCGCCCAGCCGGCGAGGCGCAGCGCCGCGGACAGGCGCTCGCGCTCGGTCGCCACGCGGCTGAGGTTCGCGTGCAGGATGCCGTCGTCGCGCAAGGCCTCCGTGACGACGGTCACCGACACCGTGGACACCGAGCCGGGCGGGCGATACGGGTTGAGCCGGGCGATCACCTCGGGGCGGGCGATCCCGAACCCGACCCGGAGACCGGCCAGCGCGTACGCCTTGCTCGCGGTCCGCACGACGATCAGGTTCGGATAGGCCGACGCGGAGCGGCAGGAGCGTCCCGCCGGCGAACTCGGCATAGGCCTCGTCCAGGACGACGATGGGAGCTGCCCGACCATCGGCCGTCGCGTCTTCGAGGAGGCCGCTCAGCAGGGCCTCGATGGCGCCATCGGGTTCGGGCAACGCTGTGGGGTTGTTCGGGCTGCAGAGCCAGACCACCTGGGCGTCGGCGGCCGCGGCACGGACGGCGTCGGCATCGAGGGCCCAGCCGGCCTCTGCGCCGCGGCGTGGCACCGCGACGACCCGCGCACCGCGCTGCTCGGTCAGGACCCGGTACATCGCGTACGTGGGCACGGGCACGACGGCCCGGTCGCCAGGGGCAAGGAACGCCTTCGCGATGAGGTCCAGGATCTCGTCGGCACCGGCCCCGACGACGATCTCCTCGGCATCGACCCCATACCGCGCGGCCGCCGCGGCCACCAGCCGCCGGTAGTCGGACGGCGGGTACTCCGACAGGCTCGTCTCGAAGCGCCCGGCGGCGAGCAGGCTCGCGACCAGGGCAGGCGGGGTGGGGGAGGTGTTGAGGTCGAACCGGACGATCCGCTCGCGCGGGATGCCGTACCGCGCCGCGACCTCGTCGTCCGTGGCCTCCCATGTGTACGTGGACGGCGTCGTCGGGGAGCGCGAACGTGACCGGGGTCGGGCTCATCGTCGTGGCTCCTCGGGCGTCTCGTCGGCGAACCGGATCTCGACCGCGTCGCGATGGGCGAGGAGGCCCTCCGCCTCGGCGAGGGTCGCGACGGTGTCGCGGATCGAGGCGAGCCCCTCGCGGTCGACCCGCTGGACCTGCACGAACTTGCCATAGGCCTCGACGGCCAGGCCGCCGGACCCGCGGGCGAGGCCACCGGTGGGCAGCACGTGGTTCGCGCCGGTCGCGTAGTCGCCGGCCGATTCGGGCGCCCACGGGCCGACGAACAGCGAACCGGCGTTGCGCAGGCGGGCGACCGTGGGCTCGAGGGGCTCGACGTCGACCGAGAGGTGCTCCGGCGCATAGGCGTTGATGAACGCCACCGCCGTGTCCAGGTCCGGTGCCAGTGCGATCCGGCCGTGGTCGCGCAGGGCCCGCTCGAGGATGTCGCGGCGCGGCGCGGTGACCAGCAGCTCGGCGACCTGGGTCTCCACGGCCTCCGCGAACGCGACGTCGGTCGTGACCAGGATCGCGGGGGAGTCGGGGCCGTGCTCGGCCTGGGTGATGAGGTCCGCGGCGACGCGACGGGGGTCGGCCGGCGGCGCGGCGAGGACCATGCCCTCGGACGGCCCGGCCGGCAGGTCGATGCCGACCTCGCCCGAGACCTCGATCTTCGCGGCCGTGACCCAGGCGTTGCCGGGGCCGACGATCCGGTCGACCGGCCCGAGGCCCGCGTCCGGGAGCCCGTACGCCAGCGCGCCGATCGCCTGGGCGCCGCCGGCGACGATGAAGGCATCGACCTCGAGCAGCCCGGCCGCGCCGAGCAGCACCGGGTGGTTGCGGCCATCCCGGTCCGCGGGCGACGCGACGACGATCCGCTCGACCCCGGCGACGCGTGCCGGCACGACGGTCATGACCAGCGACGAGGGGTACGGCGCGGAGCCGCCCGGGACGTACGCCCCGACCGAGCTGAGCGGCGTCCAGCGCCGCTCGATCTCGATGCCCGGGAGCGATCGTCGTCCGGGTCGATGTCGGGCGCTGGGTCTCCGCGAATCGGCGGACGTTGTCGATGGCCTGGTCGAGTGCCCGCCGGACCCGGGGTTCGAGCGCGTCGCGGGCCGCGCTGAGGTCGGCGCGTTCGAGGACCAGTCGGCCGTCGGCGCCGGCCGCCACCGACCCGCTCGTTGGCCTCGCGGACCGCCGCGTCGCCGCGCGCACGCACGTCGGCGAGCGTCGCCCGCGCAGCCGTCACGGACCGCCGGCTCCGGCACGGCGCCGCGCCGGACGAGCGCGTCGCGGTCGCGGACTGCCCCCGGATCGCCGGCCGCGGCCGCACCGAGGTCGAGCCGACGCAGGCCGATGGTCGTGGCCGTCACGGCACGATCTTCTCGATGGGGAGCACCAGGATCCCCGATGCGCCCGCGGCCTTGAGCCGGGGCAGGAGGCCCCAGACCTCGTCGGCACCGACGACCGAGTGGATCGCGATCATGCCCTCATGGGCGAGCGGGATGATCGTCGGCGATTCGAGGGCGGGCAGCAGGCTCTCGAGCTCCGCGAGCATCGAGGCCGGGGCGTTCATCATCAGGTACTTGCGACCGCGCGCCGCGATGACGGCGCTCAGCATCGTGTCGATCGCGGCGAGCTCGGACGCTCGCTCGCGATCCGCGGTCGGGTTCGCGACGAGGATCGCCTCCGAGGCGAGGACGTCGCCGATCTGGCGCAGCCCGTTCATGACCAGGGTCGAGCCGGTCGAGACGAGATCGACGATGCCCTCGGCGAGGCCCAGCCGCGGCGCGACCTCGACCGCGCCCGAGATCGGGATGACGTCCACGGCGATGCCGCGCGCCTCGAAGAAGCGACGGGCTGTGTTCGGGTGGGCCGTGGCGACCCGCAGGCCGGCCAGGTCCTCGACGGTCTGCTGGGGCGCGTCGGTCGGGACGGCGGCCGCCAGCCGGCAACGGCCATAGCCGAGGGACCGGACGCGCGGCAGCTCGGCGCCGGTCTCGGTCAGCAGGTCGATGCCGGTGATGCCGAGGTCGGCCACACCGTCGCCGACGAACTCGATGATGTCGTTCGTGCGCACGAACAGGATGTCGAGGTCGAAGTTCTGGACGCGCGCGACCAGGCTCCGATCGTGCTCCTCGAACACGAGGCCCGCGTCGTGCAGGAGCCGCAGGGTCGGTTCGACGAGCCGGCCCTTGTTCGGGACGGCCAGCCGGAGGCGTTCCCTCATCGCTCGGTGCCGGCCTTCGTCCGCTCGAGGACCGCGCGGTAGCCGCCCTCGCCGTGGTTCAGCCACGAGGCGATGCGGGTGATGGTCGCCGTGCTCGCGCCGGTCTCGCGCGAGATCTCGGCGTAGTGCTTGCCACTGTCGAGCAGGCGGACGACCGCCCAGCGCTGGGCCATGTCGCGCAGCTCGTTGAGCGTGCAGAGGTCGCGGAAGAAGCGCTCCGCTTCGGCGGTATCCTCCAGACTGAGGATCGCCTCGAAGAGCGCCAGGGCGTCCGGGGTTCGCCAGTCGTCGGCCATGTCGCGGTCCTTGCCTCGCGTATCGATCGGGTCGTGTTATCGTAGTAACGTGCTAAAACGCTAACATGGAGTCGCACGGTTGGCAAGCGGGTTCGAGATCCTGCCGGCGATCGACCTCCGGGGTGGGCGCGTGGTCCGCCTCGAGCAGGGCGACTTCGCGCGCGAGACGGCGTTCTCGAACGACCCGGTCGCCGTCGCACAGCGGTTCGTCGACGCGGGGGCGAGATGGCTGCACGTGGTCGATCTCGACGGCGCCCGCTCGGGCGTGCCGGTCCACGGGGCGGTGATCCGGCGGCTCATCGCGGCGATGGGGGACCGGGTCCGGGTCGAGGTCGCCGGCGGCCTCCGTGACCAGAGATCCGTGGCCGACATCGTCGAGGCCGGCGCCGGTCGGGTCGTGATCGGGACCGCAGCCCTGCGCGACCCCGCGTTCGCCGGTCGCCTCGTCGCGGATCACGGGGCCGAGAAGGTCGCCGTGGCCATCGACGTCCGCGGCGGCCGGGCCGTCGGCCAGGGCTGGGCCACCGACGCGGTCGGGGTCGACCCGGCCGAGGCCGTCCGACGGCTCCACGACGCTGGCGTCACGACGTTCGAGGCCACGGCCATCGAGCGCGACGGCCTGCAGGAAGGCCCCGATCTCGCGCTCTACGAGCGGCTCGTGGTCCTCGGCCGCGGCGAGATCATCGCGTCGGCGGGCATCGCGACCGTCGAGCACCTGCGGGCCGTGCGGGATGTGGGCTGCACCGGGGCGATCCTCGGGCGCGCGATCTACGACGGCCGCCTGGACATCGCCGAGGCGCTGTCAGCCCGTCGGGTTCAGGCGACCGGCCGTCACCGTGCGACGGACCCTAGCCGAAGTTGTACCCGAGCACCGACGTCACGATCACGCCGACGATGAGTCCGATCCCGAGCCCGGCCATGATCATCAGGATCATGAACAGCGGCGAGATCCGCCCGCGCCGTGGGCTGGGTGTCGGCTCGGCCACGGTCAGTGGCCGCTGCCGTGGCCGCCGGCGGTCTCGGCCACCTTGCGGTGCTCCGCGATGACCTTGTCGGCGATGTGCGAGGGCACGTCCTCGTAGTGGTCGAGCGTGGCCGAGAACGTGCCCCGTCCATGGGTGAGTGAGCGCAGCTCGATCGCGTAGGTGAACAGCTCGGCCTCGGGCACGTGCGCGGTGATGATCTGGGTGGTGCCGTTCGAGTCCATCCCGAGCACGCGGCCGCGCCGACCGTTGAGGTCGCGGTTGACCTCGCCCATGTACGCCTCGGGGACCCGGATCTCGACGGTCATGATCGGCTCCATGAGCGCCGGCTTCGCCTGGTGGACGCCATCCTTGAGCGCCATCGAGGCCGCGATCTTGAACGAGAGCTCGTTCGAGTCGACCGGGTGGAACGATCCGTCGTAGAGCGTGGCCTTGAAGTCGCTGAGCGGGTAGCCCGCGACGACGCCCTCGGCGGCCGCCTCGCGGATGCCCTTCTCGACGCCGGCGAAGAAGCCCTTGGGCACCGACCCGCCGACGATCCGCTGGGCGAACTCGACGCCGCCGTCGGGGTTCGGCTCGAGCTCCAGCCACACATCGCCGAACATGCCGTGGCCGCCGGTCTGCTTCTTGTAGCGGCCGTGGACCTGGGTCTTGCCCCGGATCGTCTCCTTGTAGGGGACCTTGGGCGTCTGGGTCACGATCGCGGCCCCGAACTTGCGCTTGAGTCGCTCCGTGATGACCGAGATGTGGGCCTCGCCCATCGTCCGGAGGACCTGCTCGCCGAGGAGCGTCCGTTCGAGGCGAACCGTCGGCTCCTCCTCGAGCATCCGCTGGAGGGCCGGGCCCATCTTGTCGAGGTCGCCCTTCGAGGCCGGTTCGATGGCCAGCACAAGGGACGGCGCCGGGAACTCGATCGGTGCGAGCGTGAGGGGCCTCTCCTTCGAGCACAGCGTGTCGCCGGTCTCGGTCACCGCGAGCTTCGCGATCGCCCCGATCTCACCGGCCTTCAGCTCCCCGATCGGCTCCTGTTCCTTGCCGTGGAGGAGCAGGAGTTGCCCGATCCGCTCGTCCTCGCCCCGCGTCGCGTTCCAGATGTGGGCCTGGGAGTGCAGGGTCCCGGACAGCACGCGCAGGTACGTCAGGCGTCCGACGAACGGGTCAGCCGTGGTCTTGAACACGCGCACCAGGAGCGGTCCTGCCTCGTCGGCGGGGATCTCCACGGTCGCGCCGCCCTTGTCGGTCGCCTTGGCCGGCGGCTCGTCGGCCGGGGAGGGGAGGTAGCGCACGATAGCGTCGAGGAGCCCGCGCAGGCCGATCCCCTTCGTCGCGCTGCCGACCAGGACGGGGGCCAGGATGCTCTCCTTGACGCCCTTGCGGAGGCAGGCCTCCAGCTCGGGATCGGAGATATCCTCGCCCTCGAGGTACTTGCTCAGCACGTCGTCGTCGGCTTCGGCGGCGGCCTCGAGCAGCTGGTCGCGACGTCGCGCGACCTCGTCGGCCAGGTCATCCGGGATGGGGATCTCGGCTTCCTTCGATCCGTCCCAGCTCCACGCCTTGCGATGGACGAGGTCGACGTAGCCGGTGAACGACTCGGCCGCGCCGATGGCGATCTGCACCGGCGCGATCTTCTCGCCGAAGGCCGAGCGCAGGGCGTCCAGCGCGGCGTTCGGGTCGGCGTTCTCGCGATCGCTCTTGTTGATGAAGAAGCACGCCGCCGTGCCCGTCCCGCGACCGAGGGCGACCGCCTGCTCGAGCCCGGCCTCGACCCCGCCCGAGGCGTCCATGACGAAGACCGCGCCGTCCGCCGCGGCGAAGCCCTCGATGACATCGGCGACGAAGTCCGGGTAGCCGGGTGTGTCGAGCAGCGAGATCCGCGTCCCGTCGCTCTCGAACGTCCCGACTGCGAGGCTCAGCGATTCGCGTCGCTTCTGCTCCTCGGGTTCGAAGTCGAGGTGGGCGGTCCCGTCATCCACGCGCCCGAGCCGTGGGATCGCGCCGGCCTTGAACAGCAGCTGTTCCGACAGCGTCGTCTTGCCGGATCCCACGTGCCCGGCCATCACGACGCTGCGAAGATGAGGGAGGTCGACGCTCTTCATCGTCATCGGTTCGACGGTCCTCCTGCTGGACGATTCGACCGTAGGTCGTGGAGGGAGCGCGCGGGGGGTCCGGCCATGATAGTCGGCTATACTCCGGCCCGCGATGTCAGGTCATTCCAAATGGTCCACGATCAAGCGCGCGAAGGGCATCACCGATGCCAAGCGCGGCGCCCTCTTCACGAAGGTCGCGCGCGAGATCAGCGTGGCGGCCCGGCAGGGCGGCGGCGACCCCGATGCGAACTACCGGCTTCGGCTCGCCATCGAGAAGGCCCGCTCGGTCAACATGCCGGCCGACAACATCAAGCGGACCATCGACAAGGCCACCGGCGGCGGCGAGGCCGAGCAGTTCGAGGAGATCGTCTACGAGGGCTACGGCCCCGGCGGCGTGGCGGTCCTCGTCGAGGCCCAGACCGACAATCGCAACCGGACCGCGGCCGAGGTCCGCTCGATGTTCAGCAAGTCCGGCGGCCAGCTCGCGGGCAGCGGCGCGGTGGCCTGGCAGTTCGAGCCCCGCGGCCTGATCTCCGTGCCGCGCTCCGGAGCCGACGCTGACGAGATCGCCCTCGCGGCCATCGACGCGGGCGCCGAGGACGTCGACACCGACGGCGAGGAGACCATCGAGATCTACACGGCACCCGCCGACCTCGAGGCCGTCCGCCATGCGCTCGAAGGGGCCGGCGTCGCCGTCGAGTCCGCCGAGTCGACGATGGTCGCCAAGCAGACCGTCGAGCTCGATTCCTCGAAGGCGCGCCAGGCGCTGCGGCTGGTCGAGCTGCTGGAGGACCTCGACGACGTGTCGCGGGTGACGGCCAACTTCGACATCCCCGAAGACGTCTACGCCGAGGTCGCCGGGTGATCGTCCTCGGGATCGACCCGGGGACCGCCGCGCTGGGGTACGGGATCGTCGAACGGTCGCGCGGACGCCTCCGCGAGATCGACCACGGTTGCCTCGTGACCAGCCCGGACCAGACGCTCCCCGAACGCCTGCTGCAGATCCACACGCTGGTCGACGAGCTCATCGCGCTCCACCAGCCCGACCTGGTGGCCGTCGAGCGGCTCTTCTTCTCCAAGAACGTCCAGACCGCGTTCGCCGTCGGGCAGGCGCGGGGCGTGGTCCTGCTGGCAGCGGCACAACACGGCGCGCCGGTTCGCGAGGCGACCCCCAACGAGGTCAAGAGCGCGATCACCGGCTATGGCGCCGCGGACAAGGAGCAGGTCAGCCGCATGGTCCAGCTCGTGCTCGGCATGAGCGAGCGCCCTCGGCCCGACGATGCCGCCGACGCCCTGGCGGTCGCCACGTGGGCGGCCAACACCGAGGACACCATCACGGTCCGCACCGGCGCCGTCATGGACCGCTCGGCGATCGCGCCGATCGAGCGTGGCGAGTCGAGCTACGACCGCGCAGTGCGCGAGGCGCTCGCCGTCGAGCGGGCGGACGCGCGCACGACCAAGCGCAGCGCCTCCTAGGCGCGTGGCAGGACCCTCGTGATCGCCTCGGTCGAGGGGGTCGTCGGCGCGGTGGCGATGGATTCGCTCGTCATCGAGGTCGGCGGGATCGGGTACCGGGTGTTCGCCGCGCCCGCGATCATCGCGGCGGCCGTGCCGGGCGGCCGGCTGAAGCTCTACACGTATCACCTCGTCCGCGAGGACCAGCAGGCCCTGTACGGCTTCCGAAGCTCGGACGAGATGGGCTTCTTCAC
This sequence comes from uncultured Chloroflexia bacterium, assembly GCA_963704775.1. GTDB lineage: Bacteria > Chloroflexota > Limnocylindria > Limnocylindrales > CSP1-4 > SPCO01. The sequence goes on from CAVPHR010000006.1 coordinate 517,665, forward strand.
GCTGCTGCTGACCGTCACGGGCGTCGGCCCGAAGGTCGCGCTCGCGATCGTCGGCAGCCGGCCGACCGCCGACCTCCAGCTCGCGATCCTCGCCCAGGACCAGGCCGTGCTCGTGGCCATCCCGGGGATCGGCAAGAAGCTCGCCGAGCGGATCATCTTCGAGCTCAAGGAGAAGGTCACGGCGGCCGGCGTGGCGGTCTCGGGCTCGGCCGTGGCCGGCGCGGAGGCGAGCGAGGGCGAGATCGTCGCCGCGCTGCAAGCGCTCGGCTACTCGCTCGGCGAAGCGCGGGAGGCGTCACGGGTAGCCTTGGCGGACCTCGGCGTCGCGAGCACCCTCGAGGAGCGCGTCAAAGCCGCGCTGCGGAGCCTCGTCCGGGACTAGGGGCGGCGGCCAGCGAGGGCGTCGGCGTGGATGCCGGCGGGGTCGATCGAGGGACGGCCGGGTCTGGCGGCCAGCTGGGCCAGGGTCTGGTTGTCGAGGATCTCGAGCATCGCGTCGCGGACGTCGAGCATCGTGTCGCGCAGCGCGCAGGTGGCCTCGTCCGGGCAGGAGCACGGTTCGTAGTAGCGCAGCGAGACGCAGGTGAGCGGCGCCAGCGCTCCGTCCAGGAGTCGGATCACCCGGCCCAGCGAGACGGCCGACGGGTCGGCCGCGATGGCATAGCCGCCGTGGGCGCCCAGCGTCGTGCGGACGATGCCCGCGTGCTTGAGCGTGGCCATGATCTGCTCGAGGAACTTGACCGGGAGCCGGTTGCGGTCCGCGAGCGTGGCGAGGGCGATCGGCCCGTCGTCGCTGTGACGCACGAGATCGGTCAGCGCGCGGAGGCCATATTCGGAGCGGCGGGACAGGCGCATCGCAGCATCCTACCCCCGAAGCCCTAGTCGCGTGGTGGTACTTCGGGACGTCGCTCAGGGCGTTCGAACATGCGTGCTAAACACCGGTGTGCTGTGCTAGACTCCGATCCTATGGCGGACGACCTCTCGCGCATCCTGTCGGCGGACCCGGGAGACGAGGTGGACCTCGTCGTCGAAGGCACCCTTCGACCGCGCACCCTCGACGAGTACATCGGCCAGCGCGAGGTCAAGGCCAACCTCTCGGTGCTCCTGCAGGCCGCGAAGGGCAGGGGAGAGGCGGCCGACCACATCCTCCTCTACGGCCCGCCGGGCCTCGGCAAAACGACGCTCGCGACGATCGTCGCGCGTGAGCTCGGGGTCAATGTCCGGTACACGTCCGGGCCGGCGGTCGAACGGGCGGGGGACCTCGCCTCGGTGCTGACGTCGCTCGACGACCACGACGTCCTGTTCATCGACGAGATCCACCGCCTCAACCGCGCGGTCGAGGAGATCCTCTACCCGGCGATGGAGGATTACGCGCTCGACGTGATGATCGGCAAGGGCCCATCGGCGCGCTCGCTCCGGCTCAGCCTGAAGCCGTTCACCGTGGTCGGGGCCACGACCCGGGCCGGACGCATCAGCGGCCCGCTCCGGGACAGGTTCGGGGCGACCTACCGGCTCGACTTCTACACGGACGACGAGCTCGCGGCCATCGTCGATCGCTCCGCAGCCATCCTGGGCGTCGAGATCGAGCCGGCAGCCACACGCGCGATCGCCCGCCGCGGACGGGGCACGCCCCGCATCGTCAACCGGCTGCTCAAGCGCGTCCGCGACCATGCCGAGGTCCACGGTGACGGGCGCGTGAACGAGACGACCGCCCGCGAGGCGATGCGCGCGATGGAGATCGACGACGAGGGCCTCGATTCGACCGATCGCAAGCTGCTGGCCGCGATCGTCCAGAAGTTCGCCTCGGGACCGGTCGGGGTCGCGGCGCTGGCCGCCGTGCTCTCGGAGGAGATCGAGACCATCGAGGACGTCTACGAGCCGTTCCTCCTGCGCCTCGGCTTCATCGACCGCACGCCGCAGGGCCGCATCGCGACGGACCTGGCACGCGCCCACCTGTCCGGCCTCGGGTACGAGATCCCGCCACCGCGCCGCGCAGAGGCAGGCATGCCCAGCCTCTGGGACGACCCGCCCGGCGACGAAGCGCCACCGGTCGAGGCATGACCGCCGCGTACCAGGGCAAGGCCGCCCGCTACGAGGTCGAAGTCCCGCCGCCGGCCGACGGGGCCACGCGGGCACGGGTCGGGAAGCTGACGCTGACCCACGGTACGGTCGAGACGCCGCAGTTCATGCCGGTCGGGACCAATGCAACGGTCAAGGCGCTCACCCCGGCCGAGATCGCGGAGACGGGCGCGTCGATCATCCTCGCCAACACGTACCACCTGTACCTGCGACCCGGCGCTGACCGCATCGCGCGGCTCGGCGGGCTGCACCGGTTCATGGACTGGGACGGCCCGATCCTCACCGACTCAGGCGGCTTCCAGGTCGTCTCGCTCGGCGACCTGCGGGTCGTCGACGAGGACGGCGTCACGTTCCGCTCGCACCTCGACGGCTCGACGCACCGGTTCACGCCCGAGGTTGCCATCGCGGCACAGGAGGCCCTCGGCTCGGACATCGCCGTCGCCTTCGACCAGCCGGTCTATCCCACGTCGCCACGGGCCGTCGTCGCCGATGCGACCGAGCGGACCCACCGCTGGGCGGAGCGCTCGCTGGCCGCCCACGGACGCGAGGACCAGGCCCTCTTCGGCATCGTCCAGGGCGGCCTGGACCCGGAGTTGCGGGCGGCCTCCACCCGGTTCATCGCGAGCCTGCCGTTCGACGGCATCTGCCTCGGCGGCCTCGCCGGCGACGAGACGCCGGCCCAGCGGGACGCGACGCTCGACCTGGCCGTGCCGCTGCTCGACGACGACCCGCGGCCGCGCTACCTGATGGGCCTCGGGTCACCCGCGGACCTGCTCGAGGCCGTCCACCGGGGCGTGGACCTGTTCGATTCGGTCCTGCCCGCGCGCGTTGCCCGCAACGGCCAGCTGTGGATCCCCGGCGGCCGACTGAACATCCGCAACCGGGCGTTCCAGGACGACCCGGCGCCGATCCAGGCCGACTGTCCGTGCCTCGCCTGCCGGCGCTTTTCGCGGGCATATCTCGCCCATCTGTTCCGGGCCGGGGAGCTCCTCGCGTACCGTCTCGCGACTTGTCACAACCTGACCTTCACCCTAGACTTCATGGCCAGGGTCCGAGCCTCCATCCGGGCCGGAACCTTCCCCGCCTCGATGGCCGAATTGCGTTCTCGCGCGGGCCGGATGAGCGTGGATGAAGGCGCCGGTAAGTCCGCGTGAAGCGCCGACCGATAGGCTGTATGACGACGCGGAGGCACAGCGATGGGCTCGCGAAACCGTCCCGGCAAGGAAGCCAAGAAGAAGCCGAAGGCCAAGCTTGGCCAGACAAGCCTTTCCCCGCTTTCGGATCCGCCGCAGAACGTCGAGCTGATCCGCAAGCCGCGCAAGGAAAAGCCGGTCGTCGAGGAAGACACCGAAGAGGCCTGACCGGCCGGACCGCCAGCGTGGCGCGCTCCGGTTTCCGGTCCAACGGATCGATGAGGAGCGTGACGGAACGATGGCGATGACCGACGAGCGGAGCACGGAACGGGCCCAGGCGGAGCGGGGCAAGGCCGTTGACGCGGCGCTCCTGGCGATCGAGAAGCAGTTCGGTCGGGGCGCCATCATGAAGCTCGGCTCGCGCGAGCGGCAGCTGATCGACACGATCCCGACCGGCTCCATCGCACTCGATCTCGCGCTCGGTGTCGGCGGCATCCCGCGCGGCCGGATCACCGAGATCTTCGGCCCCGAGTCGTCGGGCAAGACCACCGTGTGCCAGCACGTCATCGCCGAGGCCCAGGCGCGCGGCGGCGTCGCCGCCTTCATCGACGTGGAGCACGCGCTCGACCCCGGGTACGCCCGGCAGTGCGGCGTCAACGTCGACGAGCTGCTGGTCAGCCAGCCCGACACCGGCGAGCAGGCGCTCGAGATCACCGAGACGCTGATCCGCTCCGGCGGCATCGACATCGTCGTCGTCGACTCTGTGGCCGCGCTCGTGCCGCGCGCCGAGATCGAGGGCGAGATGGGCGACTCGTTCGTCGGCATCCAGGCCCGGCTCATGAGCCAGGCGCTGCGCAAGCTGACCGGCGCCGTCTCCCGCTCGAACACGTCACTCGTGTTCACGAACCAGCTGCGCGAGAAGATCGGCGTCATGTTCGGCAACCCGGAGACCACGCCAGGCGGCCGCGCGCTGAAGTTCTACGCCTCGGTGCGGCTCGACATCCGGCGCGTCGAGACGATCAAGACCGGGACCGAGTCGGTCGGCAATCGCTGCCGGGTCAAGGTCGTCAAGAACAAGGTCGCGCCGCCGTTCCGGGTCGCCGAGTTCGACATCATGTACGGCGAGGGCATCTCGAAGGAGGGCGGCCTGCTGGACGTCGGCGTCGCGATGGACGTCGTCTCCAAGACCGGCGCGTGGTTCAACTTCGACGAGACCCGGCTCGGCCAGGGCCGCGAGGCCTCGAAGGACTTCCTCAAGGCGACGCCGACCGTCGCCGCGGAGATCGAGAAGCGCATCCGCGGCAAGATCAACGAGGACGTCGTCATCCCCGTCGAGGGCATCGAAGAGGCCGAGTAGCGCCGATGGCGGGCCGCCGGGAGTCGTTCGCGGAGCGCAGGGAGCGGCGGGCGGCGGTCGACGACCCGCAGGTCGTGCTCGAGGCTGCCGGACGGTTCCTCGAGGCGCGCTCGCGCTCGGTCGGCGAGGTCCGGCGGCGGCTCGGGTCGGCCGGCTATCGTCCAGACCTGGTCGAGGGCGCGATCGCCAAGCTCATCGAATTCGGCGTCCTCGATGACGAGGCGTTCGCGCGGGCATGGGTCGAGTCCCGCGATCGGGCACGGCCGCGCGGCGAGCGCGCCATCCGCGAGGAGCTGCGGATCAAGGGTATCGACCGCGGAACGGCCGACCTCGTCCTGGCCGAGCGCCGGGAAGCTGCCGTGGAGGCCGGCGAGGACGGTTCGGGGGTCACGCCCGATCGTGTGGCCGCGGAACGATTGCTCGCCAAGCACCGTCGTGCGCTCGAGCGCGTCGCCGACCCTCGTCAGCGCCGGCAGCGCGCCTACGCACTCCTCGCGCGGAACGGGTTCGATCCCGAGACGTGCCGGGAGGTGGCGGCGACGCTGGCGACGACCGAGGCGGAACCGGAGGCGATCGAATGAAGGGCCTGATGGCAGCAAGCGTCCTTGCCGTGGTCGTTTGCCTTGGTTGCGACCAGTCCCAGGCCGAACCCACAGCGTCCGTGATCCCGCTCGCGATCCAGGGGCCAGTGACGGTGAATGGCGTCGAGTCCGAGGTCTGCATGGCGGCGCTCCTCCAAGGCACGTTGGTCCGGGACGAGCGGACCGGCCTGGGCGTCGAGATCGAGGACGGGAGCGCGGTCCCGGTCCGGTGGCCGAAGGGGTGGACGGCCCTTGAGACGGCTCCCGTGATGTTGGTCGATGCAGATGGCGGCGTGGTCGCGAACGTCGGGGACCGAGTCGCGATCGGCGGCGGCATGGGCCCGGATCCGGTCGAGACCTGGGTGGCGTGCGCGAGTGACGTCAAAGTCGTGAGATAGCCGGGCTCCGAATGTTCCGGTCAGTTCGTCCAGTGCTCCGCCAGGTATTCGGCGTCCTTGGCAACGCCTCCCAGGTTGGCGGACGCCTGGTTGTGCTGCCAGAGCAGCCCGAGGAACGTCAGGCCGGGGACGTCGCTGATGCCCTGGGCGTGGCGCGGCAGGCCGAAGTCGCCGAGCACCGGCAGGTCGAGCCAGCGGTAGTCGGGGGCATAGCCCGTTGTCCACAGCACCGAGTTGATGCCGGCCGCAGCGAGATCGAGCTCGGGCACCTCGGGCGGCTCGAAGTCGAACGGTTCACGATCGTCAGGTGTGACATCGAAGCCGCCCCGCTCGGCGAACGTGTCCCAGAGCGTGCGGAACCGCTGGTCGAAGAACTCGTCCGCGAACTGCAGGTTGGCCGCCAGGTCCTCGGCGAAGCGCACGCGCTCCCCGTCGGCGCCCTCGAACCGCCCGACGAGCCGGATCCCGCGGGCCGCGAACTCGCGCAGGTTCGTGTCGTGCCCGCCGCCGTGCCCGGACAGGTGCGGGTTGCACGCGAACCGCATCCGCGGATCGGGCAACTGGTCGATGGTCGGCAGCGGCGTGCCGAGCTCCGGCCCGCGGTCGACGAGCCCACGCAGCCACCAGAAGAAATCGCGCCCGCGATATCGTCGCGGGGCCCGTCCGCAGTGTCCGACCGAGAGCGTCACCCCACGCCCGGCCTCGTGCAGTTCCTCGGCGAGCTGCACCCCGGTCTGTCCTGAGCCGATCAGCAGGACGCCACCCGGCGGCAGCGAGTCGGGATTCCGGTAGTCGTGGGCGTGGACCTGGTGGATCCGTGGCGCGAATGCCGTCGCGGCCGGAGGGACCTTCGGGATGTGGAACGCGCCCGTGGCGACGATGACGTCGCGTGCCCGGATCGTGCCGCGACTGGTCTCGAGCCGGAACCGGAGCTCGCCGTCGTCGGCCGCGGTCAAGCGCTCGACGGCCGTCCCGAGTCGCACAGGAGCGTCGATCGCGGCGGCATACCCGGCGATCCGCGCGACCACGTCGTCACGGTGCAGGTATTCGTCCGGGTCGGGGCCGTCGAAGGGGAAGCCGGGCAGGCCGGTCGTCCAATTGGGCGACACGAGCTGGAACGCGTCCCAGCGATCCTGCCACCCGCCACCGAGCGTCTCGCGACGGTCGACGACGACATGCTCGCGACCGGCGCGTCCGAGGTGGTAGCTCATGATGAGCCCGGCCTGGCCGGCCCCGACCACCACGGTCTCGACCGACGCCGGCAGCTCGTCGCCCACCGGAACCTCCCCTGTGTGCTGTCGCGCTCAGTATGCCGGGAGACGCGATGGGGGCTGTCTGAACGTTGCGCCCCGGTGCCGGCTCCGTTTGACCCTCCGCGCCGCGGCCCGTAGGCTACGCGCCAGATGAATCCAGCGCCGCCCGAGCGGCGCTTGAGCACCCGACCCGGCGTCGAACGCGGCCCACGGTAGGGGGTTTGACATCGCCGAGAGGCGACCAAACCGTCCCCGCCGCGCGCTCGACGCCACCGACGAATCGACAGACCTCCGGTCGGATCGAGCGACCGGACGGGAGGATCACTGATGGACACACCGATCGTCGTGGCGGTGGCCGTCGCGGCCGCCGTCGGCGGAGCCCTACTCGGCATGCTCGCCCGCGGGATGTGGGCGTCGCAGGCGATGAAGGCCGCCACGGCCGAAGCCCGGCGCATCGAGGCCGAGGCGCGCGCCCGCCAGAAGGAGCTCATCCTCGAGGCGAAGGACGAGAAGCTGCGCCTCCAGGGCGAGGCCGAGGACGAGGCGCGGGCCAAGCGCGCGGAACTCGCGGGCCTGGAGCGACGCCTGCTGGCCCGCGACGAACAGCTCGATCAGCGGGCGGACATGCTCGAGGAGCGCGATCGCAAGCTCCTGGAGCGCGACCGCGATCTCGACAAGACCCGCGAGGACCTCGCCCGCGCGCAGCAGGAACAAGTCGCCGCGCTCGAGCGCGTCTCGAGCATGTCGGCGCAGGACGCCAAGACGGTCCTGCTCGAGGCTGTCCGCGAGGAGGCCGAGCACGACGCGGTCAAGCTCGCCCGTGCCATCGAGCGTGCCGCTCGCGACGACGCCCAGGACAAGGCCCGCGACATCATCGTCACCGCCATGCAGCGCGTGGCCGCGGACCACACCGCCGAGCACACGGTCTCGGTCGTGCACCTGCCGTCCGACGAGATGAAGGGCCGGATCATCGGCCGCGAGGGTCGCAACATCCGCGCCATCGAGCAGGCGACCGGCGTCGACGTGATCATCGACGACACGCCCGAGACCGTGGTGCTGTCCGGCTTCGACCCGGTCCGTCGCGAGGTCGCGCGTCTGGCGGTCACCAAGCTCATCGCGGACGGCCGCATCCACCCCGGCCGCATCGAGGAAGTCGTCGCCAAGGCCCGCGCCGAGGTCGACCTGGTCATGCGCCAGGCCGGCGAGCAGGCTGCGTACGAGGCCGGCGTGCCGGGCCTCCCCGCCGAGATCATCAAGCTCCTCGGCCGTCTCAAGTTCCGGACCAGCTACGGCCAGAACGTGCTCATGCACGTCGTCGAGACCAGCCACCTGGCCGCGGTCATCGCCGCCGAGATCGGCGCGGACGTCCAGATCGCCAAGATGGGCGGGCTGCTGCACGACATCGGCAAGGCCGTCGACCACGAGGTCGAGGGCCCGCACGCCGCGATCGGCGCGGCCATCGCCCAGCGCCACAACCTCCCGTTCAAGGTCGTGAACGGGATCGCCGCCCACCACCAGGAAGTCGAATACGCGTGTCTCGAGGCCCCGATCGTCCAGGTCGCCGACGCGATCAGCGCCTCGCGCCCGGGTGCCCGCGGCGAGTCGATGGACACCTACGTCAAGCGCCTCGAGGATCTCCAGGCCATCGCCGAGAGCTTCAGCGGGGTCGAGCGATCATTCGCCGTCCAGGCCGGGCGCGAGGTCCGGATCCTCGTCCGGCCCGAGGAGATCGACGACCTGACCGCATCGCGACTCGCGCGCGACATCGTGCGCAAGATCGAGGAGCAGCTGACCTACCCCGGCCAGATCAAGGTGACGGTCATCCGCGAGACGCGGGCCGTGGAATTCGCGAAGTAGGGCGTCGCGTCCTGACCGACCGTCGGGCGTGAAACGGCGGGGCCGGCTGGCGCCGACCCCGCCTGGGGACTACTGACCGGCCGCGTTACGGCGCGGTGATGGTCCCGAACGAGCCGCCCGACTCGTCATCCGGACCGGCGGCGAAGAAGAGCGTCGTGGACGGGCCGGCGTTGGCGTCGTTGCCGAAGCCGATGCCCCAGAGCCCGTCGATCTCGATCGCCTTGTGGTCGGCCGAGCGGAGAGTCCCGCCGAACCGCCAGTGACCGTGGATCAACCGGTACGCGTTCACGCGACCGTCGCCGAAGTTGCCGACGAGCAGGTCGCCGCCGAAGTGGCCGAAGCCATCGGGCGCCCACGCGACGCCCCATGGGGCATCGAGCGCGCCACGCGACGCGACGCGGCCGAGGAACTTGCCCTTGAGACTGAATGCATCAACGAAGCCCTTGCCGCGGCCGGCGATCTCGTCCTCACGAGCCCTGTCCTGCTTCGCGTAGGTCACGAAGATCATGCCGTTGATCGCCTGGATCCCGAATGGTGCGTAGCCGTGCGGCAGGTGGCGGTCCTTGAAGGCGCCATGCCATGACTGGCGCGTGAACGTGCTGTCGAAGACGTCCACGCGACCGTGGTGGAAGTCGGTCGCGTAGAGGTAGTCGGCGCCGTCGACCGTCGCGATCGCGAGGCCTTTGTAGATGGCGTGTTGCTTGCTCCGGTCGGCGCCGACGATGGCCTCGGTCGAGCCGGCCGCGGGCACCGCCGGGTTCCACCCGGAGATCGTGCCGTCCTCGCTCGCGAACAGGAAGCGCGCTGCGCCCGAGACCCCGTTCTTCGTCACGGCGAACCCGGTGCCGCCGTTGAACACGGTCCCCGTCGGGGCGCCCGGCACGCTGACCGTCAGGCCCTGCTTCGCGCCGAGGCCGTTGTAGAGCGTCGAGGTCGCCGTCTCGTTGTTGGCGACCCACCAGGGTGACGTCGGGCTGTGGACGATGCCCCACGCGTTGACGAGGTTGGGGTCGACGAGGTCGGCCGGGACCGATCCGTCGGAGACCAGGTAGTGCGTCACGTACGCGTTGGGCGCGTGGCGATCGTGCGCCGTCGCCGGCATCGCGCTCAACAGCAACAGCAGCGCGGCGCTGCCAAGAGAGAGGGATCGACGTATCGTCATTCCCGCGACCTCCTTCGCGCGGACGCGTCGTCCGCCGTGGATCGACGGAGATGGGGAGGCGCATCCGCCACCTACCGCTACGTCCGCGCCGGGGGCCCGGTTTCGGGCACGGGCCGTGCGCATCGCCCTGCATCGGTAGACTCCTCGGGATGCAGGACGACTCACACTCAGGCGGGAAGAGCGGCGGCGAGGCGGCCCGCGACATCGGCCGGACGAGCCTCGGCAATCCGGCCAACGGCAACGCGCCGCGACCGAAGGGCGCGATCCGCGTCCTCATGGTCGGCGACCTGATCGGGAAGCCCGGCCGGGCCACGCTCGAGGAGATCCTGCCCGCCCTGCGCGAGGAGCGCGGGATCGATTTCGTGACCGCCAACGGCGAGAACGTGGCGGGCGGCATGGGCCTCACCGCATCGACCGCCGAATCCCTGCTCGCCTCGGGCGTCGACGTCATCACGTCGGGCAACCACATCTGGGACAAGCGCGAGATCTACCCGTTCCTCGAGGCCAACGATCGGGTGCTGCGTCCGCTCAACTACGGCACGCACGACGTCCCGGGCCGCGGCTGGGGCGTGTACAGCGCACTCGACGGGACCGACGTCGCGGTCATCAACCTCCAGGGCCGCACGTACATGCAGCAGATCGAGAACCCTTTCACCGACGCGGACCGCCTGCTCGACGAATCGTCGGAGCCGCTGCCGCCCGTGCGCCTGGTCGACTTCCACTGCGAGCTCACGTCCGAGAAGAACGCGCTCGGGCTGTACCTCGACGGGCGCGTCAGCGTCGTGGTCGGCACGCACACGCACGTGGTGACTGGCGATGAGCGGATCCTCCCCAACGGCACGGCCTACCAGACCGACCTGGGCATGACCGGCCCGATCTGGAGCGTCATCGGGTTCGCGCCGCGAACCGTCATCCCGCGCTTCATCAACGCGCTCCCGACGCGTTTCGAGGTCGGCGAGGGACCGGTCATCTTCAACGCCTGTCAGGTCGACATCGATCCCGCCACCGGCCGGGCGCTCCAGATCGAACGGATCCAGCGCCTCGTCGAGGCCTGACGGCGTGGGCACGCCCCGGCGAAAGCGGCACGACCCGCTGCCGGCGTGGGCGGAGGGTCGGGTCCAGCCGCCCGGGCCGTCGACGATCGACCTGCACACGCACACGACGCGCTCCGACGGGGTGGTCGCGCCACCGGACCTCGTCCAGGCCGCCTGGGACGCCGGCGTCCGGATCCTCGGCCTGACCGACCACGACACCCTTGCCGGGTACCGGGCTGTGGTCGCGGCCGCCGCGGTGCCGTCGGGGATGACGCTGATCCCCGGCGTCGAGATCAACGCGCTCGTGACCCGCGACCTTGGACTGTGGGAGGGCGAGCTGCACATCCTCGGCTTCGGGATGGACCCCGCCGACGAGGCGTTCGAGGCGGTCCTTGCCGCCCAGCGCGACCAACGGCGCCTGCGGTTCCAACGGACCGTCGCCCGGCTGCGCGAGCTCCAGCTGCCGATCGACGCCGAAGTGGCCGATCTCGACGCGTCGGAGGACGACGCGCTCGGCCGCCCGACCATCGGCCGGGCCCTGATCGCCGCCGGGCACGCGGAGAGCGTCGAGGACGCCTTCAGCCGCCTCATCGGGCACGGGGCGCCCGCCTACGTCCGGCGCGAGGGCATAGGCCCGGAGGAGGCCATCGCCGCGATTCGCGCCGCAGGCGGTCTTCCCGTGCTCGCCCACTTCCGCGAGGCGCCGTCGCGCACCGACATCGTGCGCGAGCTCGTCGACGCCGGGCTGGCCGGTCTCGAGGTCTACTACCGCTCGTTCGACGCGGCGAACGTGGTCGCGGTCGGAGAGGTCGCGACGTCACTCGGCCTGCTCGCGACCGGCGGCACCGACTACCACGGCGACCTCGGCTCGTACGCCGAGTCGCACGCCGACCTGTGGGTCCCGCCTGAGGTCGGGTCCGTCCTGCTCGACCGGCTGGGGCTCGCGGCGAGCTGACCGGGGTACGATGGCGGGCGCCGTGACTGACAGGATCGCCACCTCGCGCGCGCTGCCTATGCTCGAGATCCTCGGGCCGGCCTCCGGCGCCGCGCCCCGCCATCCGGCGGAACCCGCCGACGAGCGGCTGACCGAGTACCTGCCGGAGACCCGCGCGCTGCCGCGCTTCCACCTCTGGACGCTCGGCTGCCAGATGAACCGCAGCGACTCCGAGGAGATGGCCGGACGGCTGTTGCGCGCCGGCTGCGACGAGGCGACCGGCTTCGATGACGCCGAGCTCATCGTCATCAACACCTGTGCGATCCGCGAAGGGGCGGAGCAGAAGGTGATCGGCCGCCAGGGCCAGCTCGCCAAGCTCAAGGCCGCGAACCCCGGGTTGCGGGTCGTGCTGACCGGGTGTTCCGTGCGCGAGCCCGATCGGGACGGCCTCCGACGCCGATACCCGGCCGTGGACCTGTTCCTGCGACCCGACGAGGAGCCCGAGCTCGTCGACAGGCTGGGCCTCGCGTCCGCCCAGGCCCCGATCGGGGCGGTCGGGTCGACGACCACGGTCGGACGAACGATCGTCGGGGTCGCGGACGGCCTTGCAGCGACGCGTGCCCGGGCCGTGGGGGAGGGGACCGTCGCGCGTGGGTCGGCGATCAGCGCCTGGCTGCCGATCATCTACGGCTGCGACAAGACGTGCACCTACTGCATCGTGCCGTTCAGCCGCGGCCCGGAGCGGAGCCGCCCGTTCGACGAGATCGTCGACGAGGCGCGGGCGCTCGCGGCGGCCGGCTACCACGAGGTCACGCTGCTCGGGCAGAACGTCAACTCGTACGGCCACGACCTCGAGCCGGACGCGCGGTTCGCGCATGTCGACGAGGCGCGCTGGGCCGGCCGCCGCCTTGACCTGCACGGGCGACCGGACCTCGCCGAGCTGATCCGCGCGATCGACGGGCTCCGGACCGCCGACGGGCGGCCCGCCATCGGGCGGCTGCGCTTCGTGACCTCGCATCCGTGGGACCTCTCGGACCGGCTCATCGCGGCCCTGGCCGAGTGCGAGAGCGTCTGCGAGCACCTTCACCTGCCGGTCCAGTCGGGCGACGACGCCGTCCTGCGTCGGATGGGCCGCCAGTACACGATCGAGCATTACCTCGAGCGCCTGGCCCGGATCCGCGAGGCCGTCCCGGGCATCACGATCTCGACCGACGTCATCGTCGGGTTCTGCGGCGAGACCGAGGTCCAGTTCGAGGCGACGCTCGCTCTGCTCGACACCGTCCGCTACGACCAGGTCTTCGCGGCGGCGTACTCGCCGCGGCCCGGCACGCCCGCGACTCGGCTCGACGACGACGTCCCGCCCGACGTGAAGCGACGACGGCTGAACGAGCTCCTGGCCTTCCAGGAGGGAATCGGCCTCGAGCGCAACCGGGCCTGGCTCGGCCGGGAGGTCCAGGTGCTGGTCGAAGGCGTGACGCGGCCACGGTCGCACGAGCACGAGGACGCTGGCGCAGACGCGGGCGCCGGGCCTGCCGCCATCGGGCCGGTCGTGACCGGCCGGACGCGTGGCAACAAGCTCGTCCACGTGACCGGTGCCGCGGACCTCGTCGGTCGCGAGGTCACCGTCCGCATCGACCACGCCGGCCCGTACGCGCTTCGAGGCGCGGCCGCGACCGGGTGAATGCCGCGCCGCCACTCATCGTCATCGCCGGGGCGACGGCGACCGGCAAGACCGCGCTCGCCATCGAGCTCGCCGAGCGGCTCATCGCCGACGGTCGGCCCGCCGCGATCATCTCGGCCGACTCGCGGCAGGTTTACCGCGGTCTCGACATCGGCACGGCCAAGGCGACGCCCGAGGAGCAGGCACGCGTGCCCCATCACGGACTGGACCTGGTCGATCCCGATAGGCCGTTCAGCGTCGCGGACTTCGTCGCCCATGCCGACGAGGCGCTCGCGGGGATCGTCGAGACGGGCGGTGTCGCGATCCTCGCCGGCGGCACGGGTCTGTATCTCCGGGCCGTCGCGCGCGGCCTCGACACCGCCGCGCTGCCGAGCGACCCCACGATCCGGGCCGACATCGAGCGCGACCTGACCGAGCACGGGCTCCCGGCGCTGGTCGAGCGCCTCCGGGCGATCGCCCCGGCGGCGGCAGCTCGTGTCGACCTTCGGAACCCGCGACGCGTCGTGCGGGCCCTCGAGGTCGCCGAGATCGTCGGCGACGCGCCGCCGCCTCCTCCGCGCGGCTACGCGGGCAGCGTGACGTGGATCGGCCTGACGCTCGATCCGGCCGAGCATGCGCAACGGATCAAAGAGCGGGCGCGCCGGCAATTCGCCGGCGGCCTCCTCGGGGAGGCACGCGCGCTGCGTGATCGGTTCGATCCGGCGCTCCCCGCGTTCAGCGCGATCGGCTACCGAGAGGCCTGGTCGGTCGTCGACGGCCAGGCGACGATCGAGCAGGCCATCGAGCTCGACACGGGCCGGAACGTCGCGTTCTCCAAGCGCCAGCGCACGTGGTTCCGCGCCGAGCCCGACGTGGCGTGGCTCGACGCGAGCGCCACGGATGTGGTCGAGCGGGCGTGGTCGCTCGTTCGCGCCACTGCAGCACCAAGCCGCGCGACAGCGTCCTGAATTGTCGACCGGCTATCCTTTCGGCCCGTGCCCACCCGATCGACGCTCATCGACCTCGCCGAACCCATCGAGAAGGCCTTCCTCATCGCCGTCGACACCGGCGGGGATGACGGCTGGTCGGCCGAGGATTCGCTCGCGGAGCTCGCGAACCTCGCTCTGACGGCCGGTGCCGAGGTCGTCGGCGCCGAGTGGCAGAACCGCCGCCACGCCGACCCGAACTGGTACATCGGCAAGGGCAAGGCCGAGGAACTCGCGGGGGCCAAGCGCGAGACCGGCTTCGACGTCCTGATCGCGGACGACGAGCTGTCGCCGGCCCAGCAGCGCGCCCTCGAGGAGCTGCTGAAGGTCAAGGTGATCGACCGGAGCCGGCTGATCCTCGACATCTTCGCGCTCCATGCCCAGACCCACGAAGGGCGCCTGCAGGTCGAGCTCGCCCAGCTCGAGTACCAGCTGCCGCGCCTGACCAAGCTGTGGACCCACCTCTCGCGCACCGGCGGCGGCATCGGCACCCGGGGACCGGGCGAGAGCCAGCTCGAGACCGACCGGCGGCTCATCCGGACCCGGATCGCGAAGATGAAGGAGCGCGTCGAGCAGGTCCGGACGCAGCGCGAGACGGCGGCCCGCGGCCGCGACCGCCGCCTGTGGCCGACCGTCGGCATCGTCGGGTACACGAACGCGGGCAAGTCGACGCTGCTCAACGCGCTGGTCGGCTCCGACGTCGCCCATGCCGAGGACAAGCTCTTCGCGACGCTCGACCCGACGAGCCGCCAGGTGAAGCTCGGCGACGGCCAGACGGCCATCGTCACCGACACCGTGGGGTTCATCCACAAGCTGCCGCACCAGCTCGTCGACGCGTTCCGGGCGACCCTCGAGGAGGTCAACCGCGCTGACGTCCTTATCGAGGTCGTCGACGCGTCGGACGCGCACGTCGACGAGCACCGCTCGACCGTGCAGACCGTCCTCGACGAGCTCGGCGCCGGGCGAGAAGCCGCGCCTCGTCGCGTTCAACAAGGCCGACCTCATCGACCGTTCCGCGCGCAACGGCGAGACGCCCGCGCCGGTCATCGCGGGCGCGGTCCATCGTCTCGGCGCTGACCGGCTACGGCATCGACACGCTGCGGACCGGGATCTCGGCGCTGCTCGCCTCGATGTGGGTCGACATCGATGTCGCGGTGCCGTACGCCGCCGGGGAGCTGCTCGCCCGCGTCCGCGAGCGGGGCACGGTCGAGGTCGAGTACCGCGAACGCGACGTGCGCGTCCATGGCCGCGTCGCCCCCTCGCTCGCCGGCGAGCTCGAGTCCGTGGCCGCACGGTGGGCCGAGGACCTCGTCGAGGCGAAGGCGGTCGGCGCCGAGCGATGAGCGCCCCGCTGCGTGTGGCCGGCTGGGGCACGCTCGACGACGGCGCCGCGATCACCTGGACGGTCGCCGAGGGTCGCCGGGGTCGGCGTTGGCGCGAGGTCGTCGCCCGCGGCGACGCGGTCGCCCACTCGCTCCTGCTCGAGACCGGCGGTGGATGGCCGCTTCAGCCACCTCGAATTGGCCCGGGCGGGCGGACTCTGGACGTTCCACCCGGAAGGGGACGGGACGCTGCACGGCAATCACGTCGATCCGCGTGGACAGGCCGTGCGGCACGTCGTCGGCTTGCCGTTCGGGCCCGATGACCTGCTCCTGATCGAGGGATCGCACCTGAGCGCGGCCGCGATCGCGTGGCGCCTCGCGTCGTCCGTCCCCGAGGGCGGGAGCGCGACATCGGCGGGCGTTGTCCTCCGGGCGAGCGGCGAGCTCGATGCGGTCCCGGCGATCGGCGTCGAGCGCCTCGCAATGCGGGCGCTGGCGGGTCGAGGCCGGTCAGCCGTTCGAGATCGATGCCGGCGGTTTGCCCGTCCTGGCCGACGGCGAGACGAGACCGCTCGAGGTCGACTGATCCGCGACTCCGCACGTCGCAACGCCGTTGTCACGATTCGGGCCGTCTGCGGTGTGACGCCGACGGCTGCCGCGTCGTATGGTGGTCCTGCCTGAAGGGGCTGCGAACATCTCGTGATCTGACCTTTGTTTACAGGGGTTGGAACAACTAGTGATCGCCGTTCCTTCGGGCGTTTTCATGCCCGCGGGGCCGCCGCCACGCTCGCCAAGGCGACCCTTCGTGGACATCGTGTGGACAACCCTCGCAGGAAGCCACGACGAACCCGGAAACTCGTGGATAAGTCCCTTCCCGTCGGCGGGTCGCGCCGGGTAACGTAGTCCTTGCCTGAAGGGGCGCAGAACCAGAAGCGGTCTTGCCGGTGCTTGCATTGGCGGGAACGACTGTGGATCTGGGTTCCTTCGGGCGTTTCTCTTTTCCGCCTGATCCGCAACCCCTCCCGCCAGGAGCGACGGCCGCGTTGATCACGATCCCCGAGCTGACCGCCGACGCGATCCGCGACGCCCACGACCGGATCGATCCCGCCTTCACCCACTCGCCGCAGTACGTCCACGAAGGCCTGTCGCGCCGTCTGCGCGTGCCGGTCATCGTCAAGGTCGAGACCCTCAACCCGATCCGCTCGTTCAAGGGCCGCGGGACGTGGGTCGTCGTCCACGCGCTGGCGGGGGAGGGGAGGATCGGGCCCGGCCGCGCGGTCGTCGCGGTCTCGGCCGGCAACTTCGGGCAGGGCGTCGCGTACGCGGCTCGGGCCCTCGGCGTGCCCGCGGTCATCTTCGCGTCCCACAACGCCAATCGCGGCAAGGTCGAGCGCATGCGCGCGCTCGGCGCCACTGTGACCCAGGTCGGGGAGGACTTCGACGAGGCCCGTGGGGCGTCGGAGGCCTATGCCGCCGAGCACGACGCGGAGCTGCTCGTCGACGGCGACGATACGCGGATCTCGACCGGCGCCGCCACGCTGGCCGTCGAATTGACCGACGGCGCTGCCGCCGGCCACCTGCCCAGCCCGGCAGTCATCGCCGTCCCCGTCGGCAACGGCGCCCTCATCAACGGGGTCGGCGAGCTGGCTGCGGGCCACGCTGCCGGCGTGCCGGGTGGTGGGGATCCAGGCCGAGGAGGCGTCCGCGATGACCCTCAGCTGGCGCGCCGGCCGGCCGATCGACACCCCGACCGCCGCGACCTACGCGGACGGCATCGCCTCCCGCATCGCGATCCCGAACGCCGTCGAGCTGATGCAGGGACGCGTCGACGACATGGTCCTGGTGTCCGAGGACGCCCTCCGTGTCGCCCAGGACGAGCTTACGGCCGAGCTCGGCATCACCGTCGAGGGTGCGGCGGCGGCGTCATGGGCCGGGTTGCTCGCGGGTGAGCCGCCCACCGGTCCCGCCGTTGTCATCGTCACCGGGAGCAATGTCTGAGGCGACCGGGCGACCGTTCGTGCCTCGGTCCGGGCCACACGGTAGTATCTGGCGAGCACGGGCCCGTCGCCCCACCCCGGAGCGTGGTCCAGAAGCGGAGGATGCGTGACCCACCTTCTCGCGTACATCGACCCCGGCTCGGGGAGCCTGATCATCCAGGCGGCGATCGCGGCGGTGATCGCGATCCCGATCTTCTTCCGGACCCAGATCGCACGGATCGTGCAGACGTTCCGTGGTCCGAAGAAGGACGAGACGGCCGCCGATGACGCCGCCGGCACTGACTGACTCGCCCACCCGGGCGTCCGCGCCGGCCATCGAACGTGACCCCGGTTCCTGGCGGGACCCGGGCGGCTTCATCTACCGCCGCGACGGGGTCCTGTACCGCCAGATCGGGGCGGCCTCGATCGACGACTGGCAGCGCGTTCGTCGCCAGTGGCCTTGCCGACCGACTGATCGCGAAGCGGGCCGGCTCATCGGCCACGCCGAGGCGCCGCTCTCGGCCGCGGCCACGGCGCGACGCCGCGGGCCGTCATCGCGCCCGAGCCCATCGAGTTCATCTCGTATCCCTACGAGTGGACGTTCGGCGAGCTCAAGGACGCCGGCCTGCTGACCCTCGACGTCGAGCTCGAGGCGCTCGGCGGCCGGCTGGACGCTCAAGGACGCCTCGGCCTACAACGTCCAGTTCCGCGACGGCGCGGCCGATCATGATCGACTCGCTCTCGTTCGAGCCCCACGAGGACGGCACGCCGTGGGTCGCCTACCGCCAGTTCTGCGAGCACTTCCTGGCGCCGCTGGCGCTCATGGCCCACCGCGACGTCCGGCTGTGCGGCGCTCCTGCGGGCCGACCCCGACGGCGTCCCGCTCGACCTCGCCAAGGGCCTGCTGCCGTGGCGGACGCGCCTCGAACTTCGGCCTGCTCTCGCACCTCCACCTGCACGCCAACGCCCAGCGTCCGCCACGCCGCCGACGAGGACGACGGCAAGGCCGCCAGCAGCGTGCGGATCAGCCGCGGCCGAGCTCGATCGGCCTGATCGGCAACCTGCGCAACACCGTCGCGGGCCTGTCCTGGAAGCCCGGCGGCACCGAATGGTCCGACTACGCCGACAACACGAGCTACAACGACCGGGCGACGCCAGGCCAAGGAGCGCCTGGTCGAGAGTTCGTGCGGCAGGTGCCCGGGCGCGCGCGCCTGGGACCTCGGGGCCAACACCGGCCGCTACAGCCGCATCGCGGCCGATGCCGGCAAGCGGGTCCTCGCGTTCGACATCGACCCGGCGGCCGCCGAGCAGAACTACCGCGCAGATCCGGAGCCGAGAGGCGCGGCGACATCCTGCCGCTCATCCTCGACGTCGCCAACCCGAGCCCCGGCATCGGCTGGGCCAACACGCGAGCGCCGCTCGCTGCTCGAGCGGGCCGACCCCGACGTCGATCCTCGCGCTGGCCCTGGTCCACCACCTCGCGATCTCGCGCAACGTGCCGCTGCCGATGCTGCTCGACCTGTTCGCGCAGCTCGCGCCGTGGGCCATCGTCGAGTTCGTGCCCAAGGAGGACCCGATGGTCCGCCGCCTCCTGGCCACCCGCCGGGACGTCTTCCCGGACTACACGCTCGAGGGCTTCCGGGCAGCCGCCGGCGCCCGCTGGGAGGTCGTGGCCGAGGAGGCCATCGAGGACAGCCCGCGCGTGCTGCTTCCTGCTGCGCCGACGCTGAGGGTCGCGCCACCGGGCGTCCGCCAGGACGGGCTCGGCTCAGCGCAGGCTCGGCAGCCGGTCGGTGACGTCGGTCAGGCCGTACGGCAGGCAGCCAGCTCGTCGAGGTGTAGATCGCGGTCGGGCTGCTTCGGGTAGTCGAGGCCGAAGTAGCCGGCGAACAGCGTCGGGAACGTGTTGATGCTGGTCATCGTCGGGTAGAGCCCGAGGCCCTCCTCGCCGTCGGGCAGGTACCACGCGTTCATGATCCCGAACTTCATCTCGAGCTCGTCGGCGGTCGCGGTCGACCAGTCGTAGACGTCTGCGCGTCGGCCGCGTACGACGGCGGGGTAGGGGCCCTCGTCGGCCTGCAGGATGATGATCGGCTGGCGCTCCGGCGGGAGGGCCTGGAGCTTCTCGACGAGCGCCCGGATCCGCGCGTTCGTGTAGGCGAGCTGGCGCTCCCAGCGCTCGCGCTGGGACAGCGTTGCGACCTCGTCGGCCGTGAACGGGCTGCCGTCGGCATCGAAGACGTAGGGAGGGTGGGGGAGGAGGACGTGGCCGAAGACGAACTTCGGCCCAGGCTCCTCGACCATGTCGTCGAGCCGCGCGAGCTCGTAGGCGCCGTGCTCGAAGTGCTCCTCGTTGTGGGTCGGCACGACCGACGCGAGGTGCAGCCGCTTGGTCAGCGCCGGCCCGGCACTCGCGCCGTACAGCTCTTCCAGGAAGTCCGACGTGCCGTCCCAGTTGTAGTTCACGTCGGCCGAGGGGTCGAAGTCGGTGGCGTCGTACCACGACCCGATGTGGATGTAGCGATAGCCGAGCGCCTGGAACTGGCGGGGGACCACCGGGCCCAGGAGCAGGTCGTCGAGGGGGCGGAAGCTCCGGCTCTCGGGGTTGAGCGGGCTGATGAGCTCGTCGAGGTGCTGCATGTTCAGCGTGGTCGCGAGCGAGAGCGTCGTGCGCACGTAGTTCGCGTGGCTGTCCGGCGAGGTTCGTGAACCCATGGTCCTCGAGCCATGGCGTCAGGTCGTTCTGGAAGCCCGTCCGGAGCGCGAGCGAGCGGTCAGAGCCGTAGCGGTCCCAGATCAGGTAGTAGACGTCGCGCTTCTGGGCGGAGCTCGTCGGTCTGGATCGGCCCGGCGACCGCGACCGAGCTCGGCTCGAGGAACGATCCGACCTGGAACGGCACGATGAGGCGAGCGTGACGACGACCAGCACGGTCGTCAGGCGCGTGAGGAACAGGTCCAGGGAAGCCAGCCTCGGGCGCGGCAACCGGATGGCCGCGACGAACGCCACGACCGTGAGCGCGACCCAGGCGGCCTGCTGGACGAGGCCCGGCACGTGGAGCGGCCGGGCCAGGTTCGCGACATGGCCGTACATCAGGGCACCGACGACGATGGGCGCGACGATGAGGGCCCCGCGCCGACGGTCGCCCAGACAGCCGCCCGGCGATCCAGGTCAGGACGGCCGCGACCGCCATGGCGACCACGATCGGCCCGACGACGTCGCTGGGCCGGGTCTCGCCGACGTTCTGCGACCACAGGAACAGGACCGGGTAGGCGGCAAGCAGGATGGGGTAGAGCGCCGCGAAACGTCCCGGCGTGCTCGGGGCGCCGGGGCTGGGGTTCGAACTCAGAGAGCCTCCTCCGGACGACTGGGGGTCGCGGGCGACCGAATGATAGTCGGGACGTCCTTGAGATGGGTGCGCGGGGCCGTTCGGCCTGATCCGTCCGGGCCCGCCGCCCGGCCCGCCGCGCCGATGGCATCATCCGCACGTGACCGCCCGACGGGCCCTGCCCAGCGACCCGCGCGAGTTCGCGCGGTCGGTCGTGCCGATCGGTCTGATCATCCTCGCCGCCGCGGTCCCGTGGACACGCCCGTTCGTGCTCGTGGGCCTGGTCGCGGGCGCCGCCGTTGCGGTCGGGCGCAACGCGCCGGTCCGCTGGGTCTGGGCGGCCCCGATCCCGGTCGCGGTCAGCCTGTGCTGGAACCTGCTCGTCGCGCCGGTGGCCGATCCGGGCGGCGCCGACTGCACGAGCCTGGGCTCGCCGCCGGCCGTCTGGCGGCTGACCGAGGCGGTCCTGACGCTGGGCGTCCTGGCGCTCCTCGCGAGCGTGCTGCGGGTGCGCCGGGGCGACCTGTTCCTGCGCTGGCCGGCGCGCTGGGTCGTGCGGGTCGCGGTCGTCGGGCGCGATCGTGCTCGGGCCGCTCGGGCTGCTCCTGGGCGCGCTGCTGGCGCGGCCGTTCTTCGGCGACGTTCTCGCTCGACCTCTCGAACCTCGGGTTCCTGCTGCCGGCGCTCGTCTTCGCGGGCGCGAACGGGGTGATGGAGGAGCTGGCCTACCGCGGCGCGATGATGGCCTGGACGGCCAAGGTGACCGGCATCTGGGTTGCGGTCGTGGCGCAGGCGGTCGTGTTCGGGCTGGCGCACGGCAGCGCGTCGGACGTCGGCGGCTCGCCGATCGTGCTCACGGTCGTGCTCGGGGTCGGCGGCCTGATCGCCGGGCTCATCGCGATCCGGACGCGCTCACTGCTGGTGCCGATCGCCTGGCACGTGGCGCTCGACCTGCCGCTCTACGCGTACCTGGGGTGCCGGACGCCGTAGCTCCGCGACCGGGATCCGCCGGGGGCCTCAGTGGGTCGACAGGCGCGTCGTGATGTCGATCAACTGGTACGGCCGTGTCCAGCTGCGCGACGTCGTCACCGTGTCGGGCAGGAGCGGGTAGTCGAGGCCGAAGTAGCGATCGAAGAGGACGGGGAACGTGTTGATCGCCGTGAGCGACTGCGGCAGCTGCAGGTCTGCCGCGCCCGGCACGTACCAGGCGTTCATGATCCCGAACTTGATGTCGAGTTCGTCCCGCGACGCCTTCTGCCAGTCGAAGGCGACCTTGTCGGCGGCGTACCGGTCGGGCCATGGCCCTTCGTCGGCCTGGAGGATGATGATCGGCTGGCGGTCCTCGGGCAGTGCGAGGAGGCCCTCCAGGAAGGTCCGGAGACGGCTGTTCGTGTAGTCCAGCTGACGATGCCAGGCGTCGTCAGGAGCGAGCGTGGCCGCCTCATCCGGGGCGATGTAGCGCCCGTCGCGGTCGAAGATGTAGGGCGGGTGGGGGAGCAGGACGTGGCCGACGACGAACTTCGGCCCAGCTTGGCCCGGGAGATCGTCGAGCGTGTCGAGCGCGTAGGTGTTGTGTTTGAGGTGCTTCGCGCTTTCGGTCGGCGGCAGCTCGTCGATCCCGAGGGCCTTGATCGCACTCGGCACGACGCTTGTCTCGATCACCACCGACGTGAAGTCCGGCACGAGGTCGGCGTCGAAATTCTGGTCGGCCGCGTAGTCCACGCGGGTCGGGTTCCACCACGAGCCCAGGTGCAGGTACCGGTAGCCGAGAGCCTGGAACTGGCGGACGACGCGCGATCCCTGGAGGGTGCCGTAGATCGGCGCATAGTTCGGGCTCGTCGCCGGGACGCTTCGCACGAGCCGGTCGAGCGGGGTCATGTTCAGCGTCGTCGCCAGCGACTGCGCCGTTCCGACGTAGTTGGCATGGCTGTCGGACAGGACCTCGAAGCCGTGGTCGCGGAGCCACGGCGTCAGAGGGTTGGCCACCCCGAACTGGAGCTGGAGGGAGCGGTCGGAGCCGTACCGGTCGAAGACCAGCCAGTACACGTCACGCTTGGCGGCCGCGGTGACCGTCGGCAGGCCCCGTCCGGTCGTGGCGACGGGCTTGACGGCGAGGACCTCCTCCACTGCCGTCGGGACGATCGAGACGAGGCTCACCGCGACGAGGATGACGGCGACGCGGAGGAGTGCGGTATCGAGTCGGACCAGCCACGTCCTGCTGAGCCTGACCGCCGCCACGAGCGCGATCGCCATGATCGCCACCCAGGCGGCGGTCTCGATCTGAGGGGGAACATGGAGACGGGCGACCTGGCCGAAGAGCAGGAAGCCCAGGGCGGCCGGGGTGACGACCAGCGCGCCGCGCCGGCGGTCCCTGAAGATGATCCAGGACAGCGCGGTCGCCAGGAGCAGGATCGGGATCGCCCGGCGGAAGGCGTCTTCCACGTCGGCCAGGCCGACCTCACCGACGTTCTGTGACCAGAGGAACAGGATCGGATAGACGCCGAAGAGCAGCGGGTGGAGGCCGCTGAAGGGATCGAGCCGTCGGACCCCATGGACGAGCGCCGCGGTCGACGATCGGATCGATCGCGGGCGCGCGGCGACCGACGTCGCCGACGTCATCAGGACGGCAGGTTGGGACGCGCCGCCAGCCCTCCCCGGCGGCGTCGCACTCACTTGGCTCAGTTGGGGGTCCTCGCCACGTGCTCGGGGTTAACCCCGATCGTAGTCGGGTCGGGGGCCGTCTGGCATCGCGCGCGCGGTTCGTTTCAGCGTGCGTTCCATTGCAGTTTCGCAAAACGAGCGCTGGTCGCGG
This sequence comes from uncultured Chloroflexia bacterium, assembly GCA_963704775.1. Taxonomy (GTDB): domain Bacteria; phylum Chloroflexota; class Limnocylindria; order Limnocylindrales; family CSP1-4; genus SPCO01. The sequence continues at coordinate 541,535 of CAVPHR010000006.1, forward strand.
CCGACAGGGCTGCGACCTTCAGCGGCTTCGCGTGCCGGGTCTAGTCGGCCTGGCGGACACCGAGCGTGTTGCCATCGGGATCCTTGAACCAGGCGCCCCGCGCCGGGCCGACCCGGGCGATATGGCCGGTGGTCTGAAGCGGTCCGTCGGTGTAGTCGAGGAAGGGGACCCCGCGCGCCTCGAGGTCGCGCACGGTCGCCTCGATGTCGGCGACCTCGAAGTGGGCGACCGTGTGGTCGGCTGTGCTCGGGCCGCGCCGGAAGACCGACAGCTGGCTGTCACCGCCTGCCCCGAACCGGATCGACGCCGGGTTCTCCCACAGGAGCCTGAGGCCGAGGGTCTCGCCGTAGAACGTCCGGGCGCGATCCAGGTCGGTCACCGGGATCGTCGCGACCACCAAGGCGGTGTCGAGCATCTGCATACCTCGTGTCCCGAAGACGACGTCGATCGGAGTCGCGCCAGTGTAGGCGTCGTGACTTCGGCATCCCCTCGACGACCTGTGAACGATGGCTGCGGTGGTCGTGGAAGCCCGACCTAAGTGCCGAACCGCTCGATCGTCGCCTCGAGGACGTCGTTAAATCGTTCCGGTGCTTCCAGCATCGGGAAATGCCCGACATCGGCCATGGAGACGGTCTCGACGCCGTGGCGCCGGAGTCCTTCGACGTCGGTCGGCGGCTGCTCGGGGTTGATCGCGATCACGGGCTTGTTCACGGCCCGGATGCCCTCGAGGACGGCCTCGTCGTTGCCGAACGAGTGCTCCAGGGCGTCGAGCGCGATGGCCGGCGGTGCAGCGGACATGTCGGCGGCGATGCGCTCGACCAGCTCGGCGTCGGCGCCGGGCAGGAACATCCCACGCACGAAGTCGCGTGGTCTTGGCCACGAAGTCCGCGCGGAACGGCTCCATGAACGCGACGAGCCCCTCGTGGCTCGAGCGGCTCGTCGAGCGTGTCGTACGTGTCGACCCACAGCAGGCCGATGACCCGGTCACCCAGCTGCCGGGCAGCCTCCACGATCACGTCGCCGCCCATCGAGTGGCCGATGAGGACCATGCGCGCCAGCCCGAGCCGGTCGACCACGGCCACGACGTCGTCGCCGAACGCCGGCATCGTCCAGGACGGGCGGCCCACGCCTGATTCGCCGTGCCCGGCCAGGTCTATCGCGACCACCTGGCGGCTTGCGGCGAAATGCCCGACCTGGTGGACCCAGTAGCCGCGATCGCACGACCAGCCGTGCACGAACACCAACGCCGGCGACCCTGCGCCGTGCGCGTCGTAGTGGACGGCGATGCCATCGGAGGAGTACGCGACGTCTTGCATCCGGGCGAAAGCTTCGCAGAACGGCGTTTCAGGGCTTCTCAGCGCCCGATATCACTTCCGATAATAGAAGTTATGTCTGCCTGCCTAGGTGGGTGGCAATCCGTTGGCTTGCCGGACGAAAGCCACCGCCTTGGCAACGTTGGTCCGAAGATCAGAAGGCCAGTCGTTCATGGTCCAGTCTTCGATTACTCGTCGGGCGACTGTCACCTTATCGACGCCTGACGGGGCGTTTGCGACGGCTGCGACCGAAAGCGGGTCGATCCATAGATCCCCAGTCCAGTTTGGGAGTGCCTTCGTATGCACTGCCTTTATGGCGGCTTGTAGGATTCTCCCGACAGGTACATAGTTCTCGATCGCGTATCCCTTCGTGACCCAGGTGAACCCGGGCCCCGCATTGGTATCCGATCCGACGGATCTTGGTGGCGTTGAGTCGAGCTTGAGCCGATCGCTTGTCGGAGTCGATAACGATCGAGATTTGCCGATCCAGGCGTCGAAGGGAGATGAAGTCGTCGACGTCGGGGTCGTCGGGAGTTAGATGACTCAGCAAGCGCCCGCCGTAGAACATGATTGAGTAGTGGATGCCTTCGACCAAGCTGGGATCACGCTGTTGCAGCCAGTGTCGGAGGTAGATCCGATCGCTCGGACCTTCGACCCACAGCACAGCGTTGGCCTGAATGATATCGATGGACGGTAGCCAAGGTCGGCGGCTACCTCTGCCAATTCCTTCGGTGATGCTGTGGCGCGCAGTTTTGTGCCGTCGGAAGTGAGAGTCACATGGAAGATTGACGCCAAGTTCGCGTCCAGAAGGTGGGCGGAATGAGTGGCGACGAGGTATCGGTTGGTCGTCTCGGAATGGAGGTACTTCAGAAGCTTCCGCTGAAGTAACGGGTGAAGGTGGATTTCCGGTTCCTCGATGCAAACAAGATGTTCGTCAAGCAACGACGCCGCTGCTGCAAGAATGACAACTTGATGTACGCCGGTTCCGAGATTTCTGAGTGGCAACAAGCGGCCACCCAGCTGAACATTGATGGTCCCCCGGTGGTGTGGAATGCGAAGTTCGGCAGTCGGGTCATCGAGGACGGTCTGGAGGAATTGATTGATCGAGTCAAATCGTTCACGGTCTCCCTGCGATGACGCGTCGGGCTGTTCTAGCCGACCAAGTCCCGCGATGAGGTCGGCGCCACTGTAGCCAGCGAAGTCATCACCACCGGATTGGACCTGCCGATGCGCTTCGATGGTTTGGACCGGAGGCACCTGAGCGAGTAAGTCGAACTTGGCGTTGAGTACGCGGCCCCCTGAACTCTTGGGGACTTTGGGCCACCCCAACCGCCCCGGCCAGCGGTGATCCCAGCGTGGAGGTGATCCGGCAACGCGTTCATCACCTCGCCTAGCTGGGCATCCGAGAGTCCCCACCGTGTCCCAGAACCTGGTTGGGCTGCGTATCCGAACCAAAGCATGTCGTCGCCAGTTAAGCGGAGCGCTGGACTGCCCAAAACGCCTTGTAGGGCTTCCACTTCGCCGCGGTCCATGCCCGAGAGTCCAAACGCGTCTTCCGCCGACTCAAGCCGGATTCCGAGGTAAAGACTTGGCTCGGATGGGACCCCGACGGGAAGGTCGAAACCGCTGAACGGCCTGCTTGATTTCGTAGAGCCGTCACGCAACGCCCCCGAGCACTTGTTGTGCGAATCGGAGAACGTTCGACTTGCCGCTGTTGTTTTGGCCGACGAGCAAGTTGACCTTCGACATCGGCCCTACGAACTGGAGCCCATCCCAGAAGCTCCGATACCCGACGACCCCGAAACCATCGATCACGGGACTACCTCAATCGGCTTGCCGACGTCACTTACGAGCGACGAACTCAGCGAGTCGCATGCCCTTGCGGATTTCGGTCGCGTACGGCTTGGGCACCCCGGCTGCCGCGACCAGCTCCGCCAGGTTGACCCCTTCCAACTCGTCCGCGTAATCGATTCCGAACAGGTGAATTCTGACAACCATCTCGCCGTCGGCAGCTTGATCGCGGGCGTCTCTCAGCAGTCTAGAAAGGTCGCGTCTCAATTTCGGTCCCGTAGGAATATGCGTTCGACTATGCAGGTCGGTCCTCCGATCCGGAGGCCCACTCCCCGACTGCGTAGCTCGATCCTTGACGTACTCCTGAAGTGCGTCTCGAGCGACTTGAGAGGAACTCTTGCCGGTTCGACTAGCGATCTGTTTGACGGCATCGAACGTATGCCCGTCGATTTGGATGGAGATCGCAATGTCAAACGTCCGCGTGCGTCTGTGTCCCACCGTCATCTCACGCCTTTTCAGGAACAACTGCCTTCCCTGACTAAAGGAGGCCAGCTCGGCAAGCTTCGGGTAATACAGCAAGCTTGTCAAGGGTGCTTGTCGTCCGAGATTGCATCAGCTCCCCGACCCTAGCGGTGCGTCCGACGCCATCGACCCGGATCCTGATCCTCGTCGGGGGTGGCGCCGAGCCGGCGGTCGCGATCCCGCGACATTCCGGTTCGTCCGCTGAGCTCGAAGCAGCGCTTCCTCTCACCGGGATACTGTCGGCGAGGCGCCTAGGAAGCGTTCTCGAACGCCAGCGCGAAGTCCTCGGAGGGTCCCGTGTGGCCGGCCGACTCCTCGGCCGTGTGGGTCCGCGCGAACGCGAGATGCGCCGCCTCGTGGCGCACGACCGTCCGCAGCTCGTCCAGACTGGTCCAGTTCGCGAAGATCCAGATGACGTCGGGCCGGTCCGTCGTGTACGCGCCCTTGAAGCCGTAGCGAAGCCCAAATCGCGGCGGCGGGACGACCGTGTCGACGAAGGCGATGTCGGCGTGCGGGACGCCAAGCTCCCGGCAGGCGTCGGCCAGCGCCGTCAGCGCGGCCTCGACGTAGCCTGGAGGCGGCGTCGCGATCCGGACCTGGTCCGACTGGATGTGGACGCCGAGCCGGGCGTACCGGTCGAAGTCCGGAAAGGCCTCCCGGCCGATCGAGAACGTTCCGTCGGCCGTGGTGACCTCGATGTGCGCGATGCCGACGCGTGGCTCCATCGCGGGTCAGTGTGCTTGACTCGATCCTGAGGTCGACCGGTTCCGCACTCACCGCGTCCGGGACCGATGAGTATTGAACCGATCTCTTGTCAATGATGTCGACGACGCGACGTAGAGGAGCTCCCGATGACGTCGGCTGAAAACGGACCAGGGAATACGACGCTGCCGGCCGCCATGACTGGTCGGGCAAGCCCCGCGAAGGCCGCGGTCGGCGACAAGCCGGTCTTCGCCTACATCGGCAGCTTGCCGCAGCCGCAACGCGCCATCGCCGAACGCGTCGATGCCCTGGCGGCCGAGACGCTGCCGGGCCTGCAGCGCTCCGTGAAATGGGGCATGGCGTGGTATGGCGTCGGCGACGGCTGGTGCTTCTCGTGCGGCGGCTTCGCCGGCCACGTCAAGCTCACGTTCGGGCGCGGCACGTCGCTCACGCCCGTCCCGCCGGTGACGCCGATCGGGATGGGCAAGGAGTCGCGCGGCGTCGACCTCGAATCGCTGGACGACCTCGACGAACGGCAGATCGCGTCGTGGATGAAACAGGCCGCGGCCATCCCCGGTTTCGGGAAACGCTGAGCGTGACCCGATACCTCGTCCTCCTGCGCGGCATCAACGTCGGCGGCCGGAACAAGGTGCCGATGGCGGCCCTGCGCGAGCTCCTCGAGTCGCACGGCCACACGAAGGTCTCCACGTACATCGCCAGCGGCAACGTGATCCTGAGCTCCGACCGATCGGCGGCCGCGATCAAGCGAGAGCTCGAGGACGCGCTCCCCAAGGCGTTCAAGCTCGACAGCGAGCTGATCGCGGTCCTGGTCCTGACGCGGGCGCAGCTCCGGGCCGTCGTCCGGGATCGGCCGAAGGGCTTCGGCGACCAGCCGGACACGTACCACAGCGACGCGGTCTTCCTCATGGGGATCGACGCGCCGACGGCGATGAAGGTCTTCGACCCGCGGCCCGGCGTCGACGAGGTGTGGCCGGGCAAGGGCGTGATCTACTCGCAGCGGCTGAGCGCGCAACGGACGAAGAGCCGCCTCGGCAAGATCGTGGGCACGCCGGCCTACAAGTCGATGACGATCCGCAGCTGGGCGACGACGATGGCGCTGCTCGAGCGCATGGAGGCGCCCGAGGCCGACGCCTGATCCTCGATCGCGATCAGTGCGGAACCACGACGCCGGCTGGGCGACGTGCCACATACGCGACGATGGTTCCCCGACCTTTCAGTTCGATCGGACCACGTCGCTCGGCCGTGACGCCGTCCGAGCGCAGCCAGGTTGCCTCGCTCATCTGCACCGCGCCTGCCATCCCATGTGATTCCAGCCGGCTCGCCACGTTGACCGTATCGCCCCACAGGTCATAGATGAACTTCGTCGTCCCGATGACCCCGGCGACGACGGGCCCTGTATGGACCCCGACGCGCAGGTCGAGTGGACGGTCCATCTCCCGGGCGAGGCCGGCCACGGCTTCAAGCATGTCCAACCCCATCGCCACGACACGTGCCGGGTGATCGGTGCACACCTCCGGGACGCCGCCGACCACCATGTACGCGTCACCGATCGTCTTGATCTTCTCAAGGCCGTGACGCTCGGCCAGCCGGTCGAATGCCGAGAACAGTCGATCGAGCAATCCGACCGTCTCGGCCGGACTCAAGCTCGCCGCCAGCGGCGTGAACCCGACGAGGTCGGCAAAGAGCACGGTCGCGTCGTCGTAGGCGTCGGCGATGGTCGTCTCGCCGGCTTTGAGGCGCTCCGCGACCGACCCAGGGAGCACATTGAGGAGCAGCCGTTCGGAGGTGGCATGCGCCTCGGCCAGCTCGGCGGCCTGTTGCTCGATGAGCCGCCGCTGGGCGAAGACGTCCCGCGCCCCCCGCTCGAGCAGATACGTCGCCGCGAGACCAGCCAGGATCGCGGCGGCGACGAGGAAGATGTCGAGTGCCGTCGCCGCACCCGTGGGCCCGGCCGCGACGACCACGACGTAGCCGACGAGGTAGGTCCCCGCCGCCACGAGCGCGAACACGAATCGCAGGCGGATGACGACGAAGGCGAAGATCGCGATCAGCAGGAGCGCGGGGGCTGCGTACCGGTCGGTCGTGCCCGAGACGGCGATGAGCGTCAGGACGGCCAGGCCCGCAAGACCATTCAACGCGAAGCCGATGATTTGCTGGCGATCAAGCGTCGTCGCCCAGCGGGACGCGATCACGCCCACCAGATTGACGGCCGCCATCCCGACGCAGATCACGACGACGACACCGCTGTCGACCTCGATGACCGCGGGGATGATCAACGCCGCGAGAAGCCAAAGGCCGATGGCGACGGCTGCACCGACCCGTGCCTGTGGGCCATTCGTCGCGGCCATCTCGGCCTGGAACTCGCGCTCGAGCTGCGGGTCGCGGAACCGTAGCGTCAGTGGATCACGCACTGAGCCGCGGCTGGCCTCCATCGGCCGAAGCCTACGCCTCGCGGAGGACGACATCCGGCCGACAGGCGCATGATTCACATATGACGACTGCGACGGCCTCGCGCCACCCCTGGTTCGGTCTCCACCTCCCCAGCTACAGCCACCCGGACGTCCCGCCGGAGCGCCTCTTCGACCGCACCGTCGAGCAGGCCAAGGCCGCCGAGGCGGCCGGCTTCGAGCTCGTCACCGTGATGGACCACCTCTACCAGATCCCGGGCATGGGCTCGACCGCCGAGCCGATGCTCGAGGGCTGGTCGGTCCTGTCCGCGCTGGCCCGCGAGACCTCGACGGTCCGCCTGGGCACGCTCGTGACCGGCGTCACGTACCGCAATCCGGCGATGCTCGCCAAGCAGGTCACGACGCTCGACGTGCTGTCGGGTGGCCGGGCCATCCTCGGCATCGGTGCCGCCTGGAACGAGGAGGAGCACATCGGCTACGGGATCGACTTCCCGCCGGTGAAGGAGCGGATGGACCGCCTCGAGGAGGCGCTGACGATCGCCAAGCTCATGTTCACGGAGGAACGGCCGAGCTTCGAGGGCAAGCACTACCGCATACACGAGGCGCTCAACAGCCCCCGCCCGATCCAGGCCGGTGGCCCGCCCATCCTCGTCGGGGGTGGCGGCGAGCAGCGGACGCTGCGCATCGCGGCCAGGTTCGCCGACATGAGCCACTGGTTCGCGCTCGGGCTCGATGCCCTGCGCCACAAGGACGAGCTGCTGATCCGCTACTGCGAGGAGATCGGCCGCGATCCCGCCGAGATCGAGCGGACCATCGGGGCGCCGGTCATCGTGATGCCGACCGAGGCGGAGGCCAAGGCGTTCGTCGAGTACCTGCCCCCAGAGCGTCGCGCGCACGTCACCGCCGGTACGCCCGAGCAGGTCGTCGACGTCCTGGGCCAGTACATCGATGCTGGCTTCACCGGGTTCACGTTCAACAACGCGATGTACCGCACCCCCGAGCAGATCGCCGCGGTCGGCGAGCTCCTCAAGATGGTCAGGCCGGTCGCCGCGCGCTAGCAGGGGTCGCGCCAGGCGGCGCTAGGCGGGGCTTCCTCGCCCGCTTCGCCCGCAAAGGTCAACAACTACCCCGTGGCCGGCTCCTCGCTCGGTTGAGTTGGCCGATGGAGCGCCTTGTTGACCAATTCGAACAGGCGGATGGGGCTATTCGTACCGCCGATCGCGCCGCGCTTCCGGGCGTCAGAATCGACGTTCGGGTTGGTCGACGCCGTATAGACGATGACCGGCGGCATCGAATCGCCCATCATCGATCGGGCGGCATCGATGAACTTGTATCCGGCCTCGCGGTCGAAGCCTCGCTTCAGGTCCGTGATGACCGCGTCGTACTTGGGACTGCCTGACTTCAGGTCGGCCAGCGCATCGTCGGAGTCGGTTCGCGTTATGACCTGGATCCCCTGGGCTTTGAGTTGCTCGATCTCCCGCGCGTTATTGCTCGGTCGGTCATCCACCCAGAGCATTCGGATCTCGCGCGGTTGAAAGGCCGCCGACGGAGGTGCCGTCGCAGCCTTGTCACCAGTCGGTTGGATCTCACTTGACGACGTTATCGCTCGCAGTTCGGTCTTCGCTTCGAGCGCACGAAGTTCGTCCTCATGCGTGGCCGCCCTCTTCGCTTCCTCATCGGATTCGACAAGGAGCGACGTCAACCGAAGCCGAGTCCACAGGTAGGCCGCGAAGAACCCGACGATCGTGCAGTAGAGGAACTCCAGGACGCCGAAGATCGAACTGCCTGCGAAGCCGCCGAGAGCCGGCCCCACCACATCGCCGAGAGATGCCAGCGCCGTCGGCACGTTTACCAGCTGCGTCAGGCCGACCCCGACGATGATCTTGGTCAGCCAGTCCGAGATCTGCTCGAGGCTGGTGTTCCCGGCGTACGGCACGCCGGGCTGCGACGCACGATCGCCCTCTGGGGTCACGGGTGAAGGCGTGGCTTCCTGTAGCTGGCGAGGGATCCCGAAGAGAAAGCCGATGACCGCGCCGATCGCTGCCCCGGCGCCCATCAGGGCAAGACCGGCGCCGATGACCGACAGGAGGCCAACGACAGAAGGCGCCGCTTGCAACGCGAATACAGCCAAGGCCACGAGGCCAAAGACCGAGCCCCCGCTGATGACTCGACTGGCCCGTTCGTACTCGCGGAACGCGTCATCTTTCATGTTCAGTCCCGCCCGGAGCTGGGGGCATGAGTGGCACGGTGGACGCCCATCACGGCTTGCACGAACGTCGCGGTGCCGGTTGTCGATGGCAGCCTGCGCCATGACCGTTAGCGCAGCGTCTCGGACAGGGCGCGGCTGTGCTGCGCCACGGGACTAGACTCCGGTCAGCGATGAGGCTCGAGTCGATGGAGACGCTGCAGGACCCGGCTCCCAGCGTGAGACGCTGCATCCTCGCGTTCGCGACCCTCGTCGGCCTGATCGCTGGGGCCTGCGCCGGTGCGGCGTCGCCATCGGTCCCCTCCCCTACAACCGCAACACCATCGCCGGCCGCGCCATCTGAGATCGCCACTCCATTGGCGGAGCTGGTCGTCGGTGGGGATCGCCCCGTCACGGTTCACGTACCGACGTCGTACGACGCGAGCCGGCCAGCGCCCCTCGTGGTCCTCCTGCATGGCTACACGGGTTCCGGCCCGGGGCAAGACGAATACTTCCAGCTGGCTCCGGCCGCGGATGCGCGTGGGTACGTCTACGTCTACCCGGATGGGACGATCGACAGCGACGGCAACCGGTTCTGGAACGCAACCGACGCCTGCTGCAACTTCGACAAGTCTGGCGTCGACGATGTGGCCTACCTCGCGGGCGTGGTCGCTGAGATCCAGGCGAAGCTCTCCATCGACCCGAAGCGGATCGCTTTCGTCGGCCACTCGAACGGCGGTTTCATGTCGTATCGGATGGCCTGCGATCGAGCGGGCCTCGTAGCGGCGATCGTGAGCCTGGCCGGTGCCACCTTCGCGGAACCTGCCGACTGCGCGCCGAGCGAGCCCGTGTCGGTCGCCCAGATCCACGGCACGGCCGACGACGTCATTCGCTATGAGGGTGGCGGCATCAATGACGTGCCCTACCCGGGCGCAGAGGGGACGGCCGAGACCTGGGCAACGTACGACGGGTGTGGCGACACATCGAAGCCGCTCGGTGCCAAGGTCGATGTCGACGCGACCTTGTCCGACGGAGCCGATCCGGCCGAAACGTCGGTTGCGGAGTGGTCTGGATGCACGTCAGGCGCGGCGGTCCAGCTCTGGACGATCCCGGGAGGCGGCCACGTACCGGCGATCTCGTCGTCGTTCGGAGACTCGGTTTTGGACTTCCTGGTCGACCATCCAAAGACGTAACGGCGAACCGTCCGGCCCGGCGTTACAGCTCGGCGCTCCCGAACGCCTCCGGCGGTTGCTAGGCTGTCTGCGAGATGTCCTTCGACTACGAAGAGCAAGCGTCCGACTCCCGGTTCGTGGACACCATCTGGCGCACGCACGACACGAGTGACGGCACGTACCTGGCGGCCGCCGACGCCTGCTGGGACATGATCTTCATCCGCAGCGTCCACGGGAACCGCGCGCTCCTGAGCGGCCCGTCGACCCAGATCACCCCAGTCCCCTACCGCGCGGGCAACCGGAACGTCGGCATCCGCTTTCATCGCGGCTCGTTTCTGACCCACGTGCCGACGACGGCGATGGTGGACACGACCGAGGCGCTGCCGATGCCGACCTCCGAGTCGTTCCTCCTGGCCGACCGGGAGTGGCCGATGCCCACCTACGAGACCGCCGACGCATTCGTCGCCGAGCTCGAGCGACTGGAGCTCCTCAGCAACGATCCGGTGGTCAATGCGGTCCTCCGGGGCGAGCCGCCGACGAAATCGATCCGGTCGATCCAGCGCCATGTCTCCCAGGTCACCGGGCTGACCACGAATCGGATCCGCCAGATCGTTCGTGCCCGCGAGGCCGCCGAACGCCTGCGCCGCGGCGAGTCGATCCTCGATGTCACCCACGACATGGGCTACGCCGACCAGGCTCATCTGACGCGCGACCTGAAGCGGCTCACCGGCTACACGCCCGGAAAGACCAAGGAGCGCGACGAGGCGATCTGATCTTCGCGGCCGGCCCGCGGGCGATCGCCGGCGTGTCGTTTCGCTTCAATACCTCGCGACCGATTTCCGCTTTGATGGACCCATCCCGAGGCCATTGAACGGAGGTTCGTCCCGTGGAGATCACGCCCTTCACCGTCGCTGTCTCCGATGCCGAAGTTGCCGACCTGCAGTCACGTCTGGCCAACACGCGCTGGCCGTCTGACGTGGTGGCCGACTGGAGCCGCGGCGTCCCGACGTCGTACGCACGCGGGCTGGTCGAGACCTGGGCGACCCGCTACGACTGGCGGGCCCAGGAGGCGCGGCTCAACACGTTCCCCCAGTTCACCGCCACGATCGACGGCCAGATGCTCCACTTCGTCCACGTCCGCTCGAAGGTCGAGGGCGCGACTCCCCTCCTCCTGGCCCACGGCTATCCGAGCTCGTTCGTCGAGTTCAGCCGGATGATCGACTCGCTCGTGGACCCCGAAGCTCACGGCGGCCGGCCCGAGGACGCCTTCCACGTCGTGATCCCGTCGCTGCCCGGGTTCGGCTTCTCCGCGCCGCCCATCCCCGGCTGGGGCATCCAGCGCTCGGCCAACGCGTTCGACCAGATCATGCAGGCGCTCGGCTACGAGCGATATGGGGTGTCGGGCGGCGACGTCGGAGCCGGGATCTCCGCGGAGCTCGGTCTGATCGCCGGCGAGCGGATGATCGGGGCGCTGGTCGTCACCGATCCCGGCGCGATCGCGACCGAGTACACGCCCCCGACGGACCACCTCACCGAGGACGAGCAGGCGCGCCACGCCGCGCTCAAGGCCGCCCGGTCCGAGGACTTCGGGTACATCGCGCTCCAGACGACCCGGCCACAGTCGATCGCCTACGGCCTGACCGACTCGCCGGTCGCCCAGCTGACCTGGATCGTCGAGAAGGTCCAGGAATGGACCGACCCCGCCAAGGCTCTCCCGGAGGATGCGGTCGACCTCGATCATCTCCTCACGTTGGTGAGCGTGTACTGGTTCAACCGAGGTGGCGCCGGCGCCGCGAACTTCCTCTACGAGACCGCGCACACGGCGGCGTCCTGGGGCGAGGCCCACGACCGGCCCCAGGGGTTCGTGTCGTTCGGGCACGAGCCGCTCGTCCGGCGGATCCTCGACCCGGAGCAGCGTCTGCCGTACTGGAACGAGCACGACGCCGGCGGGCACTTCCCGGCGATGGAGGTCCCGGAGCTCTACGTCGGCGACCTGCGGGCGTTCTTCGCGAGTCTGCGCTGAACAGTCGTTACCAGGGGAACGGGTCGACGTCCTTTTCCCACGGGCGGTCAAGCGGACCGAGGATCCTGCCCGAGACGGCGTCGACGAGGACCCCGTGGATCCGCGGCGGCTCCGTTTCGTACCACGGCATCACGCCGATCTCCCAGAGGTCACGTTCCGCGTCGTACCAGGCGATCTCGGCACGTCCGTCCGCGATGGCTTGCGTCTGGAGGTAATCGACGAAGGTCGGGTCGGACAGTGCGGCGTCGACGGCCTGCGCCGGCGACAACCGGTCGGCGGCCGCCTCGCTGACGATCCATGCATCCAGTTCGAGTTCGACGGTTTGGTCGGTGATGTCCGCCGGCTCCTCGCCTCGCCAGTAGTAGCCTGCGAAGCCGCGGATCGTCACCGGACCGGCGGCCGGCAGTGTTCGGTGCCGATCGGTGAACCCGGACCACCAACGTGTCGTTCGAAGCGTCTTGCCGGGCTTGATCGTCTCGCCGATCCCGACGTCCGCGCAGCCCGTCGGCCCTGCATGCAGGCGCGCCTTCCTGACGAATGACAGGACGCCGTGGGGATCCGGCGCCTCGGCGAGGTATCCACCGAGGACGTACGTCTTGAACCTTCCCGCCTGACCCAGGTGCTCCTCGCCCATCGGCCAGGCGACATCCGAGACGCCACGAACCGAGACCGGTTGGGCGCAGCCGTCGTGGAACCACGTGACATCTGTCTTGCCTTCATTCGTGACGCGCACCTTGACCCAACTCCGCTCACCCGCCGGAAGGGGGTTGCGCTGGAGCTCGAACTCGAAGCGGATGTCGTCGCGCTCCTTGACGACGACGCGCGCGAGGTCGGACGGGGCGGTCGGGCCCGGAGACACAGGCGTCGACGGCTCGGCGCTGACTCCCGGCGAGGTCGAGGGCGCGTCCGCGGACGGCGACGGAGGGAGTGAACCCGTCAGCGAGGGTTCCAGGCTGCCGACCGCAGAGTCGGACGGCTCAGCGGAGCCAGCTGGCGCCGTACAGCCCATCGCCACGATCAAGATCAGTGCGATGAACCCTGAAGTTCGCATGCCACGTCCTCCGCGAGTAGCGGTCGGACTTCGGGACGCCGACGGGCCTGTCGATGTTACAAAGCGCGTCTCGGGAGTTCCCTCCCCCCTGAGACGGCGAGGCTAGGCCGGCGTCAGGTCTTCTTCGTCCCCACGACGGTGACGCCGTCGACCGCTGGGTAGTTCGAGAAGTACCGCTTGCTCCAGTGGAGCTTGCCGTGGTCGTAGATCGACACGGTGACCCCCACCTTCGCGCCGTCCGCCGGGGCGTTGTTGAAGAACCTGTACCCCACCGGCTTCGTCGGATCCCGCACGATCGTGGCCCTCGCGCGCGGGCCGTGCTGGATGGACACGGTTGCTGATCTTGTAGGTCCGGTGGTTCGGCACGCTCCAGATCTTGAACGTGATCCATCGCTTGTTGCCGGCGTTGGTGATGGTCCGCTGGATCAGGATCGGGTACTTGGTGTCGTTCTTGAAGCTCATGGTCTGCTTGGTCTTGCCGACGATCCACACCGTGGCATCGAGGCCCGCCGGATACCGGGTGATGTACTCGTTGTGGTTCTGTTCGGGCGAGCGGCACCATGCCCGCCCGGAACGCCGCGTTGAACAGCGTCGTGGACGTGGTGCAGATGCCGCCGCCGAACGCGCCGGTGACGGTGATCTTCCCGCCTTCGATCGCGTTGCCAGGGCCCGTGCCCGGCAGCTTGCGCAGGTCGCCGACGACCTTCCAGAAGTCGAACTTGCCGCCGGGCGGCACGACCGTGCCGTCGATCTTCGTCGCCGGCGCCTCGATGTTCCCGCCCCAGTGGTTGTTGACGATGACCCAGTAGAAGACGCTGTACGAACTGATGACCTTCATCTTCGGGGCGAAGGCCTTGGCGTCCGCCGCGGTCAGCTTCGGGTCGACGGCCTTGACGACGGCCGCGACCGGCGATGCCGCCGCGCCCGCCTGCCGGGCCTCGATCTCGCTGATGAGCGCGGCCTTCATGCCGTCAGCGATGAGCGTTCGGCCCTCGCGGCTGGCGCCGGTGGCGACGATGTGTTTGCCGACCCGCTTGAGGCCCGCGTCCTTCGCGTTCTGGTTGACATCCTTGGCCAGCGTCTTGAGGATCGGGTCGAGGCCCGACTCGTACAAGACCGGGGTGATGGTCCCGTCGGCCGCGGTCGAGAACGAGATCAGCGGCGCGAGGCTCTTGCCGGCGATCGTCCAGCTGTCCTTGCCCCGGGTGACGACCACGTCGGCGGCCATTCGATCCGCGGCCGCCTTCGCCGCCTCGGCCGAGGCGGTGGCGACGGCGGGTGCCAACGACACGACCGGCACGGCCATCGTGATCGACTCCGGCGTGCCGAGCGCCGCGAGCTGCTGGTCGAGCGCGGTCAGCAGGGCCGCCTTGTCCACGGCGCGACCGTCCTTCGCCGGGGAGAGGCTGAACGTCCCGTCCTTGCCGGCCGACACGGAGGCGTCCGCGGGGGTCTGGTCGATCGTCGTCGCGAGGGTCTCGACGGCGGCCGCCAGCTTGTCGCGGTCGTAGGTAACGGCGGAGTCGAGGGTCACGCCCTGGATCGCGGCCTGGGGTGCGCCGATCAGGTTCGCGAGGGGCTCGCCGTGGCGGCCTGCCGCGAGTGCCGCGTCGAGCAGCGCCGAGGTGTCGGGGCCGCGGCCGACGTCGGCGTAGCTGATGGTCGTCTTGTGGCCGTCCGGGCCGGTGAGCGTGATCTGCCCGGTGCCGAGCGACCCATAGGCGTTCGCGATCGCCGCCTCCGCCTGCTCGCGGGTGAGCCCGCCGAGCTTCCGTGCTGCCGACGCGGACGCCGGGCAGGACCCGGCCGTCGTACTGCTGGCCCCATGCGTACAGGACGCCGGCGCCGGTGCCGAAGGCGAGCAGGAAGCCCAGGACGAACGAGACGCCGAAGCGGAGGGCGAGCGACCGTCGGCGCCGAGGCCGTGCCGGGGGCTCGCTGTCGGTCACGGCGGCCGCGAGAGGCAGGACCGGCACGGTGTCGACGCGCTCGGTGGCATCCGCCCCGACCTCGGGCATGGCATCGCCGGCTGTGAGGCCCGCCTCGGACGTCTGGGCTGTCACGTCGGCGATGTCCGGCGTTGCGTCGCTCCGGACGAGGCCAGCGAGCTCAGGATCGCCGGCGGGCGGTGCGTCGCGCTGGACGAGCGCCGCGAGCTCGGGGTCGCCGGCGGGCGTCTCGCCATCGGGTATGGAGGCGTTGGCAGCCGGGTCGGCTGCGGAGTTGGGCAAGTCGGTCATCAGATGCTCATGCGCGGTCGGCCGGCGCCGGGCCTCGTCCCCGGCAGCCGCGACAGGTTCGCATGTACGCGCGAATCTGTCACGCGACGGTCGGAGGTGGACTACGCCCACTGATCGAGTTCCGGTGTCCGAGTGGGCGCTTGAGGGGACGGCGACCGGACTGTCGATGTGACGGGGCGGGTTTCATCGAGTGGCGCCCCGCCGCGATTTCGAAGACAGCGACGAACAGGCGCCGGGTACGATCATGGCGGCGCCTTTGGACGAGCGGGCAGCTCGAAGATCGAAGCTTGAGGGGCGACGATGCGAAGGTTTCTTCCGCTTCTGGTGATCTTGTTCGTGGGCTGTAGCGGCGGCCCAGGGTCGGGGTCGACGGGCGCGTCCACTGCGGCATCGAACCCGCCGTCGGGACCGGCCGGCTCCGCGGTGTCCCCTGCTCCGGCAGGGTCTGGCGCGGCGTCGCCCGTTGCGTCACCCGAGGCATCCGCCGGATCCAACGCCGGTCCGCTGCCGCCCGACTGCGCGAAGGGCCTTGCCGACTACCTCGTTGCGATCGAGCCGCTCGTGTCGAAGTTCGATCCTGCCAAGGCGACCCTCGGCGACCTTTTCACCGCGAAGGACGCCGTTCAGACGAAGTCGGTCGAGCTCCTGATGGCCAACGACGCGACAGCCCCGTATAGCTGCTCCGAGGTGGGCCTCGAATGGGCGTACTTCGATTCGAGATCGCCCTGGGATGCCGTCCTGGTGGTCGCCGGCGACGCGGCACCAGGCACCGTGGGTTACCTGACCGCCCAGCGGGAGATGTCCGCCATGGACGTGAACCCAGTCAGCGCCTACGGCGTCGAGGGGTGCGACGCGGCGGTGGCGAGCATCAAGAAAGGCGTGAAGGCCCATTCGAACAAAGGCAAGTCTGAAGTCGTGGACATGGGCTTCAAGGACGCCGTCGCGCTGCTCGGCCTCTATCGGGCCTATATGCATGACGTCCAGAACGAGGTCTGCCCGCGCGACGTGCTGGGCAACGACGAGTTCGACTTCTTCGGCGCCGCCGGCTGAGGGGTCGCGGCGGGAGGTGCCATCGCCAGGACTGCCGGTGCAGGCTAGTTCGGCGGCCTGACTCCCCTACTCCGAGGGCTCGTAGACCCCGAGGACGTTCCCGGAGGGATCCGCGAACATGAACCGCCGCCCGCCCGGATAGTCGTGCAGCGCGGTCTGGATCCGGCCACCCGCATCCAGCACGCTGGCCAGGGCCGCGTCGGCATCCTCGGTGCGGATCAGGGCCAGCACGCCTTCGCCCCGCGATGCGACGGGTCGTGCGTTGAGCCCGCCGAGCTCCCCGCCGGTCCTCGGGTCCTTGATGCCCGCGTAATCGGGACCGTAATCGTTGAAGGCCCAGCCGAGCGCCTTCGCGTAGAAGGCCTTCGACTGCTCCAGATCGTCGACCGCGAACTCGATGTAATCGATCACATGCGCCATGGCCGAAGCCTACGCGGACGGGTCAAGGCGACGCCAGCGCAAACCGCCGATCTGTGGGATGGTTGCTTGCGCAACCGAAGCGCGCCGCAGAGCCCGAGGATCTCCGATGACCGACTACGCCGACTGGACGAAGAACCTGATCGCCGACATCCGCGCCAACGGCCGCCCCACGAGCGGCTACTTCGAAGGGCGCCCCGTGATGGTCCTCACGACGACCGGGGCGAAGAGCGGCGAACCGAGAGAGGCCGTCGTGACCTTCTCGCGCGATGGGGACGACTACATCGTGGTCGGGTCGAAGAGCGGCGAACCCGAGGATCCGGCCTGGTTCGGCAACCTTGCGGCCAACCCGGTCGTGAAGGTCGAAGCCGACGGCAAGACATTCCAGGCCCGCGCGACGGTCGCGGAAGGCGCCGACCGCGACGCGCTCTGGGACAGCCACGTGGCGGAACACCCGCAGTTCGCCGAATACCTGACGAAGACCGACCGGATCATCCCGATCGCCCGGCTCACGCCGCTCGGCTGACCACGTCCCGGGTAGACACGATCGACATCGGGCGAGGGCGGCACCGCGTCGTCGGCGAGGACGCGGTCCCGCTGGTCTCGGGCGATGAGCCGCGTCGCGCACGCACCACCCCGGGTGCACGCCGGCCGCAGCGCAGGTCGCGCTCAGGCGCCAACATAGGACCCCGATGGACGTCTCACTCACCCTCGCCGTTCCCACGTTCAACAGGTCACGCGACGCTGTTCGACTCGCTGCACAGATCGCGCCGTGGACCGAAGCCGATGGGCTCGCCGTGTCGGCGGTCTTCTATGACGACGGATCGTCGGACGACACCGCCCGGTCGCTGGAGCGGTACCGGGGCCCTCGCCTCGAGGTGGTCCGCAGCGACACCAACCGCGGGTACGCGAGGACGCTGATCCGTGCGCTCTCGGAATGCGACACCGAGTGGGTGATGCTCGTCGCGGACGATGACGTGTTCGCCCCGGAACCGGGCCACGTCGAGGCGCTGATGGGCTGGCTCGCCGCGGAGCGACCGGACTTCGTCTGTACGCAATGGCTCACATCGGACGGCGGGCTCTATCGCGGCAAGGACACGACCGAGCGGATCACGGATGCGGACCTTCGAGCGGCGGCGTCGCATGCGCCGGGCCTCATCTACCGGTGCTCAGCCGTGCGCCAGGCCCTGCCGCTGCTGGATCGGGAGCTGGAACGGGGGTCGGACGCCGCGCTCGTGTACCCGCAGGTCGTGCTGGTGGCGCAGATGCTTGCCGCCGAGGCCAAGGCGATGTACTGGTCGCGCTCGCTGGTCCAGGAGGGTTCGGCCTCGACGTCGGGAATCACGGACTCCAAGGGCCGGAGGTACTGGAGTGCCTCGTCCCGCCTGGCACAGGCCTTCGCCTTCGACAGGCTGTACCGGACGATGGCACGGGAGGCGCCTGACCGGGAGTACCGACGTCACTGTCGCAACTTCCGCGCGGACAACGAGCTCGTCCTGGCAGCCGCACTCAAGCGAGTCCTGCGAGCGCACCGGCCGCCTGGCATGAGCCGATCCGAGCTCCTGGGGGTGTTCGCCCGGTCGGGCCTGGCCCTGCTCCGTGAGAACGTCCGCCGCCGCCTCACCCGATCCGCGCCGACGCGGTGACATCACGCGCGGCGCGACCGCCGCGGCGATGCCGGGCCAGGCGCTTGCGCCCCGGTGTCACTCCCCGGCGTTGCCGAAGGTCGCGCGCCCTGTTGGTCGAAACGTCTGGACCATCACGCCCGACGGCGTCGACACGCGACTCGATGAGGGTCAGGCCGTGGGTCTGGCCGTGCTCCGGAAAGAGCCGGAGTCCGTCCCCGACGATGACGGGGTAGATCCGCAGGTTGAGCTCGTCGACGAGGTCGCGCTCGAGCAGCCACCGGAGCAGGACACCGCTGCCGTGGACCTGGAGCTCGCCTCCGGGCTTCGCCTTGAGCTCACGAATCGCCGCCTCGACGTCACCATCGATGACGTGGGTGTTCTGCCACGTCGGGTCCTTGAGCGTGGTCGAGGGCACGTACTTGGGCAGGACGTTGATGCCGTGGGAGACCGCGTCGCCGGAGTCGTGCTGCGGCCAATACGGCTCCCAGATCTCCCAGGTCTTGCGTCCGAGCAGCAGCGCGTCCGCGCGCTCGAACATCGAGAGAAGGATCGGCCACATCTCCGGGTCCGCATACGCGGCGGTCCAACCGCCACGGTCGAACCCGCCGCGGCGGTCCTCATCGGGGCCGCCGGGTCCCTGGTAGACGCCGTCCAGGCTCAGCATCATCGATGCCATCAGCTTCATGGATCCTGCTCCTTCGCATCCGTCTTGATGATCCTCAGACACTCGGCCGAACGGAAACTCATCGGTCCAGTGCCGTACAAGACCCGGCGGCCTCCTTTGACGGCGTCAGTCCGACGACACCGCGGCGAACGCGCGGATCTCGATCGGACGGTCGACCGCGATCGCCACCTTGCTGGCCCAGGAGAGGGCCGCCGCCTCATCGTCGGCATCGATCAGATAGAAGCCGCCGAGCATCTCCTTGGTCTCGGCGTACGGCCCGTCGGACATGCGAACCCGATGCTTGACCGGTCGAGCGACATGAGCGTTCGCGGGGTCCTCCAGTCGTCCACCGAACTTGAAGACGCCTGCGGCCCGCAGCTCTTCCTCGACGGCCATGATCCGTTCCCAGGAAGCGCGCATCTCCGCTTCGTTGCTGGGTTCGGGGCGGGGATCGCGATCGGAATGGACGGACAACAGGTAGCGAGTCATGGATGGTTCCTGACGTTCGCGGCGAGCGGGCGCTCGCCTTCACACGACCGACGAACGACGCCGGCGCGACTCGACATTCCTGCAAGGACACGGGTAAATCCGTGAACCGTCGAGGCACTTGGCGGCGCATCGGCTCGCACCGCGCGAGTGTTACGTCCGCGATGCAACCTTCGGGCGCTCGCGGATGACCCGCCGCGGGTCCTTCTCGAGGTCGAAGCCCTTGTAGGCGGCCTGGCGCACGAGTCCGTCGCCGGTCCACCCGGCGAACTCCGCGCGGATGACGAGCTCGGGCCGCAGCCACTGGGCATCGCGGGCGGCGGCGCGCGGAGGTGGTAGCGCGAACGGCGGCTCAGAGGCTGCGAGTGGGGCGATCGCAGCCAACAGTTCGGCTCGGCTGTCGTTCGTGAAGCCGGCGCCGACCTTGCCGGCGTAGAGGAGCCGGCCGTCCTCGTAGACACCCACGAGGAGCGCGCCCAGGTCGACGGCCCTGCCGGTGCCTTTCGCCCAGCCGCCAACGACGAGCTCCTGCTCGGGTCGGATCTTGACCTTCTGCCATCGGTCGGTCCGCTTGCCCGGGACGTACGGCGCATGGCGGTCCTTGGCCATGATCCCTTCGAGGCCCCGCACCCGGGCGGCTTCGAAGAAGGCGATCCCGTCGGCCTCGACGTGCTCGCTCAGGCGGACGCGCGCGTCGGGACGGAGAGCTTTGCCGAGCAGCCGGCGGCGCTCCTCGAGTGGCTCGTCGAGGAGCGACCGGCCGTCGAGGTGGAGCAGGTCGAAGACCTCGTAGACGAACGGCGTCGGCTCGGCGACCACTCCCCTCCCCTTGATCCGCGCTTGGAGCAGGGCGAAGTCAGGCTCGCCGTGCTCATCGAGCGCGATGACCTCACCATCGACGATGGCGCTCCGCGCGTCGAGCCACGTCGGCGGCTCCAGGAACGGACCGAAGTAGCGCGACGCGTCCTGCTGGCCGCGCGTCCAAAGCTCGACCGAGCCGCCGTCCACGACCGCCTCGACGCGGAAGCCGTCCCATTTGACCTCGAAGAGCCAGTCGGGGTCGTCGAACGGCGCGCCGACGAGGGTCGCGAGCATCGGCGGGATGAAGCTGGGCTTGGAAGCAGCGGTCGGCTTGGCCATCGTCCTCATCGTATCGTTCGAACCACCCGTGGGACTGGACCGTGACGAGGAGGCGCCCGATGGACGAGAAGAGCGGCCAGCGGAAGAGACTGCCGCCCCGCTGGTTCATCCGCATCGCCTGGGCGGTCCACCGGGCGATGCACCGGCTCACCGGCGGACGTCGCGGGCTGTGGCCGGCCAGGCCCGGCCGTTGGGGCACGATGCGACTCACGACGGTCGGCCGCAAGACGGGAAAGACGCGCAGCGCGATCCTCGGCTACTACGAGGATGGCCCCAACCTGGTCACGATGGCGATGAATGGCTGGGGCGCGCCGGAGCCGGCGTGGTGGCTCAATCTGCAGGCGCAACCCAGCGCCCAGGTCGAGCTCAAGGACGGCACGCGCGAGATCCGTGCGCGGGCCGCCGCGGGCGAAGAGCGTGAGCGCCTCTGGGCGAGGTTCCGCGAGTTCGGCGACAACCCAGACGACTATGCGTATCGGCGACCGGGGCAGACCGCAGTCGTGGTGCTCGAGCCGGCAACCGAGGCCGGCTGACCGTCAGACGGCGACCGCCGACGCCAGTGTCGTGGCGATCTCCCGGGCCCAGGCCTCGATCTCGTCCCAGTCGCGGAAGTCGCCGGTCGGCAGGATGCCCTTCGACGCCGGCACCATCCGAATCAGCCGCTCGGCCATCGTTCGCGGCTGGTCGTTCGGATCGAATGCCCCGCGGAAGACGCGGTGGTCGCGCGGGTGGATCGTCGCGCTCAACGCCTCGACCTTCTTCCTGCCGCCGCTGCCTGGTCCGTCCACTGGGCCAAGGGCGACGGTCACCGGGTCCGTGTCGATTGTGTTCTTGGACGAGCCGGGCAGTGGCCCGCTGCTGAAGAGCCAGGTCGGTCGGGCGGCGAGCACCTCCTGGTTGCGCGTCATGAAGGCCAGTGGCTCCTTGAGCCAGCTCCCCATGTAGACCCCGCTACCGATGACGAATGCATCGGCGCCGAGGATGTCGCCGGTCTGGTCGGACGCCGAAACGACCGCCTCGATCCCCTCGCTCTGCAGTACCTCGCCGATCCGCTCGGCGATCCCGCGCGTCCCACCATGCCGACTGCCATAGACGACGAACACCGTGGTCATCGGTTCACCTCCCGGGCCGGCTTCAAGTGCCGGTCCGCATCTGCGCTCTGCGGACAGCAAAGCCGATCCGAGCGCGATCGGGAAGTGGCGGACGGACTGTGCCGGGGGGCCAATCGGCTCGGGGCTGGGCGCCAGGTGTGTGCCGCTTCGCTCCATGGCGGCCGATTCGAGACGACCGGCGAGTAGCATCGCCGGCGATGCGCATCCTGATCGTCGGTGGCGGTATCGCTGGGCTGGCAATGGCCCGCGCCGGCTCGACAGCCGGGCTCGAGTGCGAGATCGTCGAGCGGGCCTCGAACCGGGAGATCGTCGGGGCCGGCATCTATGTGCCCGGCAATGGGATGGCGGCGCTGGGGCGTCTCGGGCTGGCCGAGGCTGTCGCCGAGCGCGGCGCGGTAGTCGGGCGGCGGCGCATCTACGACGATCGAGGTCGCCGGCTCATCGACTTCGACGAGGCCGGACTCTGGCGGGACGTTGCGCCACCGATCGCGCTCCATCGAGAGGAGTTGCAGGAGATCCTGGCGGGTGGCGAGTCCGGCGTGCCGATCCGGTTCGGGGTGACGGTCACCTTGATCGACAACGGCCCGGATGCTGTTCGAGTCGCCTTCGATGACGGGACGTCGGCGACGTACGACCTGGTCGTCGGGGCCGATGGGATCCACTCCTCGACTCGGCGGACCGTCTTCGGCGGCCCGGAAGCGCGGCTGGCCGGCCAGGTCGGCTGGCGGTTCGTGGTCGACGGCCATCCCGGGATCGACGGCTGGAACGGCTGGCTCGGACGCGACCGCGGGTTCCTGGCGCTCGGGATCGGCAGCGACCGGGTCTACGGGGTGGGCGACATCCGCTCGACCAATGGCATCGATCCGACGGGCGGCGAACTCGAGGCGTTCAAGCGGCTGTTCGATGGCTACCCGGAACCGGTCCCCTCGTTGCTCGCCCGCCTTCGGTCGTCGGACGAACTGTGGTTTTCGCCGTTCGAGGAGGTCTCGCCGCCGACCTGGACGAAGGGTCGGGTCGTGCTGATCGGCGACGCCGCTCACGCCACGGCCCCGAACATGGCCGAGGGCGCATCGCTGGCGATGGAGGACGTGCTCGTCCTGGCCGAATGCCTGTCATCGGCCACCGGCGACCCCTCCCCTGCCCTTGCGGCGTTCGTCGAGCGCCGGACAGCACGCGTGGCGCATGTCCAGCACATGACCCGCCGTCGCGACCGTCTGCGCTACATGCACCCGGCCTTGCGTCGCCTGGTGATGGGCGTGGCCGGTCACGCGACGTTCCGCGCGCACTACCGTCCCCTGATGACGCCACCCTAGGAGCGTGCCGGTGTGCAGGCCACCAGCCTGTCCTCGCCGACGACGGGATACCATCTCGGTCCGGCCGACCATCCACGCTCGGTGGCTCACTTCGGGGGAGGCACTCCAATGCAGCAGCAACCACAGCCCACCAACACAGAGACCACCAATACAGAGACCACCAGCACAAAGACCACCAACATCGCCCTGCTAATCGTCGCCTTGGCTGTCGGCGGGGCGTTGCTCCTCGCGTTCCTGACCCGCGGCGGGGACAGTGGGTCCCTGACCGGCGGCACGTGGCAGCTTGCGTCGATCACCGGGGAGACGCCGGCCTTTCAGGGTGTCGTCCCGGCGGCCGACCAACCGCGCTATACGATCGCGTTCTCCGAGGGTGGCACGCTCGCCGTGCGGGCAGACTGCAACGCTATGGCCGGCACATATGACCTGCGTCGTACCGACGGCATCACCATCACCCTCGGACCGAGCACGCTCGTCGCCTGCCCGGATGGTTCGTATGGGAGCCTGTTCGCACATGCCCTCGCATCGGTGACGAAGTGGGCGATCGCAGACGGCGAGCTCACGCTGACGACATCGGATGGCGGAACCGGCACGTTCGTGGACGCCTCCACAGCTCCGGTGGCTCCGACCGCGACGGCGTCGACGTCGCAGAGTCCGTCCGCGTCCGCCGAGCCGACTGAGACCGCGGAGGCGACCGAGACAGCGTCGCCCAGCCCCTCCCCGACGCCCGAGCCCACCCCGACCGCGGAGCCCACCGAGACGCCCGAGGCGACCGAGGCCCCGGAACCGACCGAGACCGCCGAGGCCACCGAGACACCCGAACCGACCGCGACACCGACCCCCAAGCCGACACCGACTCCCACGCCGACACCGACGCCGGCCCCGACGCCCACGCCGGGCGGCGACCTCGTCGGAACGAGCTGGCAGCTTGTGTCGATCACCACCAGGGAGCCCGAGTCCTCGGCCGACATCCCTCCTGCCGAACGCTTCAAGTACACGCTCTCGTTCCCGGACGGTCAGGTGTTCAGTGCGACAGCCGACTGCAACACGATCACCGGCAACTGGACCGCAACCGCGACCGGAGGTCTGTCGCTCACGCTCTTCCCCTCTGCGATCGTCCCTTGCGCCGAGGGATCCCACGGGGACCTGTATGTCCTCGCGCTCTCGAACAGTGCCAGCTACGTCCTCGCGAATGGTGGCCTGACTGTCACCCTCGATGAGGGCGGGACGCTCGTGTACGAGCCGGGCGCGTGACGGACTCGAGCGCTAGGCGTTGACGGCGCCCTTCCACTGTTCGAGGCGCCGCTCGATGAGAGCGGCACGTGCGGCGGCATCGTCACCATCGAGCACGGCCATGTCGTCCGGGTCGGCGCGCAGGTAGATCCCTGATGTCCTGGCGTGGAAAGCGTTGGCGCCGTCGGAGCGCGTGGTGAAGTACCCGTTCGCGCGATCGACCGACTCGAGCTTGATCTCGCCGGTGCCTTCGAGCTCCGGGGCGTTCGGGTGACGCGGACGCTCGCCCTTCCAGAAGTAGAAGACGGTGGACGGATCCACCCGCTCCTTCGACGCCTCGCTCCAGTAGCGCGCCGACAGGGTGCCATCCGAGTCCCAGGAGCGCCCCGCGATCTCGAGCGCCCCCGTCCGGTCCCTTGAGATCTTCAGAAGGGAGATAGCGGACGGCTCGAGCTCGGTCCGCGCGGTGAGCGACAGCTGCCACCACTGTCCCTCGAGCCGGCTGATGCGGCCTTCGGCGTCGATCGCCTTGCGGAGCTGCTGATTGATCTGCCGGACGATCACGGGCGTCGTGTCCGGGTCGTAGCGGATCGAGGTCAGGCCCAGCAGGTCGGTCGGCAGCTTGGCGCCTCGCGCGTGGAGGATGAACGTCCGGCGCATGCCCAGCGCACCGCCGAACAGACCCGCCTCGAAGACGACGTTGTCGCGCGGTGACGCCTGCCAGGATTCTGCATCGGGCGCCGCCGATTTCGACGTCCAGTCGTCGTGGGCGAAGACGAACACGGCGAAGTCCACCTCGTGCGTGAGCTCGACGAGTCGGTCGAGGGTGGAGACACCCGGGTTGAACACCGTCGTCCACGCGTCCACGTCGGCGAGCTCTTCGAGTCCTCGCGCGATCGCATTGAGCAGCTTCGCCTGCTGGGTCGATGACCCCAGGAAGATCCGCGGCTTCACGTGTTCAGGGTAGCGTCGTCAGTCGCTCGCTGGCTCGACGTTGTGGTTCAGGTGGAAGACGTTGGTCGGGTCCCACGTTCGCTTGAGGGCTCGTAGCCGCTCGAGCTTGGCGTCGCCGTAGCTGGCGCGTGTGACCTCGGGGCCGGCGTCGGACAGCTCGTTGATGTAGCGGCCCGGCAGGAAGTCAGGCTCGACGATCGCCATCGCCTGGCGGACCCACGCGCCGTTCGCCGCGTCGAGCTCCGGATCGGACCAGGCCGAGTCCGGGCTCACGTCGAACGGGACGGTCCGTCCGGAGAAGGCTGCCGCGTCATCCGGCAGGCGCCCGATCGCGCCGCCCATGACCGTCACCGAGATGCTGCTGTCGCCCGGGACGTGCTCCACGTGCGCGACGAAGGCATCCAGGGCCCCGGGCGAGCAGTCCGTCACGTAGCCGCCGAGGATCGCGGTCCGGGAGCCCCACGCCAGGGCGAGGTCGCTCGAGCGCTGGGCTGTGAGGTACGGCTCGCTGGTCGCGGTGACCGACGCAGGCGCCGGACCCTTGAGCAACGGCGCGATGTCGCGCTCGACGTCCTCCCCTGCCCCGCTGTGGTTGTAGGAGATGACGACGATCGGCCGGCCCGCGACGGCTTCGGGGTAGTCCGCGGCCGGCTCGGCGAGGGCGACCGTGAAGATCGCCGCGATCGACTCGGGCGCCGCGGCGGCGAACTCGCGAAAGACCGGCCAGAGCTCGTGGATGTCCGTCGCGGGATGGACGTGGACGCCTCGGTGGAGGGTCCCCGTGAAGGGATGGAGATCGAACTCGAGGCTGGTCGCGATGCCGAAGTTCGCGCCTGCCCCCCGCAGACCCCAGAACAGCTCCGGCTCCTCGTCCGCGGTCGCCCGGACGACGCGCCCGTCGGCCGTCACGAGCTCCACGGCCCGAAGGCTGTCGATCGTCAGCCCGAACCGGCGCTGGAGCCTGCCGACCCCGCCGCCGAGCGTCAGACCGGCGACGCCCGTGTGACCGACGACCCCCACCGGGCAGACGAGCCCGTGCTCCTGGGCCGCGGTATCGAGCTGGCCCAGCAACGCTCCGCCTGCGGTGACAGCGCGACGCCGCTTCGGGTCGACGCTGACGGCGTTCATCCGACCGAGGTCGATGACCAGGCCGCCGTTGGTCGTCGAATGGCCGACGGCACTGTGACCGCCGGCGCGGACGGCGATCTCGAGGTCGCGGTCGCGGCCGAACCGGATGGCAGCGATGACATCCTCGACGTTCGAGGGTCGGAGGATCACGGCCGGCCGCCGATCGAACATGGCGTTCCAGACCCGCCTGGCATCGTCGTAGTCGGGGGCATCGGGCGTGACGATCTCGCCCGCGAAGGTGCGGCGAAGGTCGTCCAACTGGGCGCGCGTCGGCGCGTCGGCACGTGGAACAGTCATGCGACGAGCCTAGCCCGTCGGGCGGCCGTTCGTCGACCGTCTTCTCCCGGGGGGTTGGCGCGTTGCCCGAAGCACGGGTACCGCTACGGTGTCATGCCCGTCAACGGCTAGGTGCGCGGATTCGTGGCGGCGAAGATGGCCATCGAGCCGACGGTCTCGATGTCCACCCGCTCGAACGACGCCTCGAGGATCTCGGCGAGGCCCTCCTGGGTGTCACCGAGATTATCGAATGTGCCCCGCCGGTTGTTGCCCTTGAGGATGCTCCGCGACAACCAGGTGTGTCGCCCTGAGGACCCGAGGATCGATGCCCCGAAGAGGACGCCCGTCGGAGCGAGCACGGCCGCCACGTTGGCGACCGCAACAGCTTTTCGCGCGAGCGGTCCTGGCAGGCAATGGAGCACGCCATTGAGCGCGGCGGAGTCGAACGGCCCGTGGACGGGAAGTGGCTTGCAGACGTCCGCCTCGATGGCCGTGATGTCCAGGCGCTGCAGCCGTCGGGATGCATGATCGAGGACGTGGACGTTCGGGTCGAGGAGGGTGACAGGGCTGCCCTCGGGCATGCCGGCTCGTTCCAGGAAGTAACCAGTGCCGGGACCCACGTCGAGGTGCCGGTGGCCGAGGTGCCGCCGGTACCCCTCCACGAGGCGAGTCGTCGGGCACCGCCACACGACTGGCGTGAAGAAGCCGAGGATCAGGGGGTCGTAGATCCTGAGGAAGAGCGGGGTGTACTCACGCTGACCCTCGTAGGCGGGGTCGTCAGGTTCTATCTAGGGTTGGACGTCCTTGATGACCTCGGCCTTGACAGTCGCGTCGATCGCGTTCTGGGCCGGGCCAAGGGAGACCGTCTTCTTGACGACCGCTGAGCCCCCGGCATCCGGGATCGTGACGTCGCCGAGCACGAACATGAATCCACCGGTCGCGCCGTTTGGTCCGAGTCCCAGCATGTCGCCGAGGCTCACGCCGAGGCAGTTGCCCGACACCACGAGCTTGCTTGTCTTGTCGAACTTGATCGTCCAGGGACTGGGCGTGCCGGGATCCGGAGGCGGCGGGTGGGTAGCCCTCAGTGTGACGATGCCGCCCTTCTCCGAGAATGGCTTCGGGCATGGGATGTCGCCGTTGAGGCGGATCGTGGTGGTCACCGGCGCGGACCCCAGGAATGTGCCATCCGGTTGCTTCGTCATCTCGAGCCCTGACAGGGCGACGGCGGTCGTGTAGGAGACCCCGAACCCGCTCGTCGTCATCGTGCCCTTGATGCTGACCTTCAGCTTCTCGTCGCCGATGTGGAAGAGGATCCGCTGGCGGCCGATCCCCTGCTGGGACGTCGAGATGAGGTCGACGACCGTCTTCGCGCCCTCCTCGTCCGACGCGACGTACGTGAGAGTGCCCGGCGGCTTGGGCACCTCCCGCGGATCGAGACTCTCCTTGCCGTCGAGAGTCGCCTTGATCAGGGCGGTGACCTTTTGATCGAAGCGATGCCCGGTCGCCACCTCGAATTCGGTCGAGCTGCCTTTGCCGACCTCCTCCGTGTGGGTCGGCCTTGCGTTGTTGGCGTACTCGGCCAAGGGGATCCACGTCGGCACGGTGACGATCACGCAGCGCGTATCACGCCAGAGCTTCTGTGCTTCAAGGAAGGGCCCGTCGACCGTCGCCCAGTCGATCGCGGCCGAGCCGGCGGCATCGCCGACCTGATTCGTGGTCGCATCGCCGGTCTTGTCCGTGACGATGGACGTGGTGTGCGACCAGTCGATGTTCCCCTTGATCGCCCAGGCGTCGTGCGCCGCCGGCACGCCGTCGTTGATGTTCGTGACGCTCGTGGTGTAGGTGCCTTCGTGCGAGGCCTCGGGGCCGCCGTCGGCCGATGCGCTCCGGTGGAAGGTGCCGTCGACCTTGGCGTCCTGGGCAACGTTGGTCAGGTTCGCCTGATCGTCCACCTGGCCCAGGAACGTGCTGTCGCTGGTCAAGGTCGACGTGTTGTGCGAGCCCACCGCCCCACCCGCCGCCGCGAACGTGTTCGCTTCGCTGGTGTAGTGATGGCCGCTGGAGGCCTTGACGTTTCCCTTGGCGCCCGGACACGCATCAAGCTCCCCGTACACCAGGAAGTGGATGTGCTGATCCAGGAGCGTGTAGCCCGTCTTGCTGTCGGTGACAACGTCGTGCACGTCGCGATCGACCACGGCCCTGACGTCGGACCCAGCGTAGGTGACGTCGATCTCGGTCCGCATATCTGTCAACGCCGACACCCCGCCGTCGGTGGTCCTCGCCGAGATCGTGCCCGTGTCGTCGTGGGCGTGGTTCTCGCCCAGGTTCCCGATGTCATCGAGACGCAGGGTCAGCTGGACGCGAGCGTCGTTCAGCGGAGGCAGGTACCTGGTATCGGCGAGGATCGCCATCGCATCGATGATCCGGCCGCCGGGTTGGGCCCGAGCCGAAGGACCGGAGACGGGATCGAGCGGCGGCGCCTTCGCCGCGGCCTCAGCCTCCGCCGCGGCCGCGACCGCCAGGATGTGGTCGGCGTCGGCACCGAGGACGGTGCGGAGATCCATCGCCACGGTCATCGCGTCGCGGTCCGGGTCACCGTTGCCCATCGACTGCCCTGCCTGCGCGACGCCGACCGCCAGGAGCGCCTCCCCGTCCGCGCTGTAGGCGACCGCGGGCGTCGCGGGGTTGCTGGTGCCGGCGCTCGGTGACGACGTCGATGCGCTTGACGCTGCCGGCGACACATCGACCTGACCACCACACGTGACCACAAGGACGGCCATCAGGGTCAGGACGCCAAGCCGTCTCATCGGCGGAGTATGGACCCGCCTCTGGCACTCGGGACGTTTCCGAGGACTCGGCATTGACAGGGCTTGACATACAACCGTATGGTTGTATCAATGCAGCTCGCCTTCAACGCCGACCAGATCTTCGCAGCACTCGCCGACGCCACTCGGCGCGACATCGTGCTGCGTGCCCTGAACGGCAACGAAGGCGTCGCCGAACTCGCCGACCACTACCCCATGAGCTTCGCGGCGGTGCAGAAGCACGTCGCGGTCCTCGAGCGGGCCGGTCTGGTCACCAAGGAGCGCACCGGTCGCCGCAAGGTCGTGCGCACGAACCTGGATGGCCTTCGTCTCGCACGAGGCCTGCTCGACCAGTACGAGGCCCTTTGGCGCGGCCGCATCGACCGGATGGCGGCCCTCATCACCAGCACGGAGGAGACCATCGCATGACTGTCACCGCTGTCCGCAACGACCCCGACGCCCTGGTCCTGACGCTGACCGCCGAATTCGAGGCCTCGCCCGAGCGCGTCTGGCAGCTCTGGGCCGATCCGCGCCAGCTCGAGCGCTGGTGGGGCCCGCCCACCTACCCGGCGACCTTCACGCGACACGACCTCGCCATCGGCAGCCATGTCGAGTACCACATGACCGGGCCGACCGGCGACCAGCCGCACGGCTACTGGGACATCATCGAGGTGGATCCGCCTCGTCGCCTCGTGTACCTCGACGGGTTCGCCAATGAGGACGGGACGCCGAATGACGACTTCCCACGCAACGAGGGCCGGGTGACGATCGAGCCGATCGACAACGGCCGGACGCGGATGTCGATCGAGAGCCGTTTCCCGAGCACCGAGGCCATGGAGCAGGTCCTGGCCATGGGCATGGAAGAGGGCCTCACGCAGGCCGTGGGCCAGATCGACGCCATCCTCGCGGAGGACGTCGTCCACTCCGCGTAGGCGCGGCAGACCGATGAGAAACGCTCGCGGCCGCGGTCTGAGTCGATAGAGAGCGCCGCATGACCTTGAGGAGAGCCGAGATGACCACGATGACCGAGCCGACGACGAAGACCCTCGACGTCCCCGGCGCCACACTGACCTACGACGTCCGCAAGGTGGACTCCGCTGCTCCGGTGCTGTTCGTCATCGGGTCACCGATGGGCGCGAGCGGGTTCGGCACGCTGGCGAGCCACTTCCCCGATCGCACGGTTGTCACCTACGACCCGCGCGGCGTCGAGCGCAGCACGAAGGCCGATCCGACCAGCCAGTCCACGCCCGACCAGCACGCCGACGACCTGCACCGGATCATCGACGACCTCGGCGTGGGCTCGGTCGACCTCTTCGCCAGCAGCGGCGGCGCGGTGAACGCGCTGGCCTTCGTCGCGAAGCACCCCGAGCAGGTCCGGACGCTCGTCGCGCACGAGCCGCCGCTCGCGTCGCTCCTGCCCGACCGCGAGAACGCGATGGCCGCCACCCAGGCGATCGCCGACACGTACCAGCGCAGCGGCTTCGGCCCGGCGATGGCCCAGTTCATCGTGGCCGTGGGCCACAAAGGCCCGATGACGGCCGAGTTCGCCGCTCAGCCGGCGCCCGATCCCGCGATGTTCGGGATGCCCGCCGGGGACGACGGTAACCGCACCGACCCCCTTCTGTTCCAGAACATCACCACGTGCACGCACTACGAGCCCGATTTCGACGCGTTGCGGTCCGCCTCGACGCGGATCGTGCTGGGCGTCGGGGCCGAGTCCGAAGGCGAGATGGCGCATCGCGGCGGCGAGGCCGTCGCCGAGCGCCTCGGCACCGCCCCGGTGACCTTCCCGAGCGGCCACGGCGGCTTCCTCGGCAATGAATACGGCCAGCCGGGCGATCCCGACGGTTTCGCCGCAAAGCTGCGCGAGGTCCTCGCGGAGGGCTGACCTCAGCTGATTTCGCCACCACTCGCGCCGGAGGAGATCGATCTCCTCCGGCGCATCCGTGTGCGCGGCTAGTAGGCTGTCGGACGAGGTGAGTCGAACGCCGACATCCGCGATCCTGGGCCGCCAGGCCGAGCTCGACGAGATCGAGCGGTTCCCAGTCGCGGGTCGTTCAATTCGTGGCCTCGCACTAGACCGTGTCGCCGCTGCCGCCCATCCCGGTGGTTCCGTCGGAGAGGACCGGCGAGATGAGCCCGAAGACGTTCCCGTCGGGGTCCAGCAGGTACCCGCCGCGGCCGATGCCCGGCCAGTCGGTCGCCGGCAGCGCCTCGGTCCCGCCGAGCTCGACACCACGGCGCATGAGCCCGTCAACGTCACCGACGCCGACCACGATGTTGCACCCGTTGACCGGCGCGCCGATCTCGGGTCGCGGGCCCTGACGCTGAGTCAGGCCGCCATTGATCCCCAGGCCCGGCGTCCCGGCGACGTTGCCGATCGCACCCTCGCCGGTATCGATCACCCAGTACGGCTGATCACCGCCGCCGTAGCTCTGGAACTGCCAGCCGAGGAGCGCTGAGTAGAAGTCGATCACCTTCTGCGGCTCCGACGCGTGGATCTCGAAGTGCACGACCAAATTCGCCACGTGGTACCTCCTTCGGTCACGGCTGCCTCGGCACCCGCGACGTGGCTGTCATGATGCTCCGATGGACGTGACCACGATCGCCGCGCTCGTGTTCACTATCTGCGCAGCCGGCGTTGTCGCGTTCCAGATCGCGCTGGCCCTCGGTGCGCCGTGGGGCCGCTACGCCATGGGCGGAGCGTTTCCTGGCCGCCTCCCGCCGGCCATGCGGGCGGCCGCTGTCGTCCAGGCGGTCCTGATCGCTCTGCTGGCTGTGGCCGTGCTGTCAGAAGCCGGCCTCCTGCTGCCGGATCTGGCGATCGCGTTGCCATGGCTCGCGTGGGTCGCAGTCGTGGTGTCGGCCCTGGCGGTCGTTCTCAATGCCATCAGCCGCAGCTCCGGCGAACGCCGGCTGTGGGTCCCGGTCGCCTGCGTGCTCTTCGTCTCGAGCCTGCTCGTGGCGCTCGATATCTGACGCAGGTAGTTGCATACGCAACGACGTGCGGGCTATACTGGCGCGAGATGCGGCCACCGATCGTGGTCGCCGGCACGACGGGTCGAGCCGTCAAGGAACGCGACACATCATGCAATTCGGCGTATTCACGGTCGGCGACGTCACGCCCGACCCGACCACCGGCCACACGGTCAGCGAGGAAGAGCGGATCAAGATCATGGTCACGGTCGCGCTCAAGGCCGAGGAGATCGGCCTCGACGTCTTCGCGACCGGCGAGCACCACAACGTGCCGTTCGTCCCCTCCTCCCCGACCACGCTGCTCGGCTACATCGCCGCGAAGACCGAGCGCCTGCAGCTCTCGACCGCGACGACGCTGATCACGACCAACGACCCGGTCAAGATCGCCGAGGACTACGCGATGCTCCAGCACCTGGCCGACGGCCGGGTCGACCTGATGATGGGCCGCGGGAACATGGGCCCGGTCTACCCATGGTTCGGCCAGGACCTGCGCAACGCGATCCCGCTCGCCGTCGAGAACTACGACCTGCTGCGCCGCCTGTGGCGCGAGGACGTCGTCGACTGGGAGGGCCAGTTCCGGACGCCGCTGACGGGCTTCACCTCGACGCCGCGCCCGCTCGATGGCGTGCCGCCGTTCGTCTGGCACGGCTCCATCCGCAGCCCGGAGATCGCCGAGCAGGCCGCCTACTACGGCGACGGCTTCTTCCACAACAACATCTTCTGGCCGAAGCAGCCACGTCCAGCGGATGGTCGAGCTCTACCGGCGCCGCTTCGAGCACTACGGCCACGGGCCGGCGAACCAGGCCATCGTGGGCCTGGGCGGGCACGTGTTCATGCGCAAGAACAGCCAGGACGCGATCCGCGAGTTCCGGCCGTACTTCGACAACGCGCCGGTCTACGGTGGCGCGATGTCGCTCGAGGACTACATGGCCCAGACGCCGATGACCATCGGCAGCCCGCAGCAGGTCATCGACCGGACGCTGGGCTTCCGCGAGTTCGTCGGTGACTACCAGCGCCAGCTGTTCCTGGCCGACCACGCCGGCCTGCCGCTCAAGACCGTGCTCGAGCAGATGGACATCCTGGGCTCCGAGGTCGTGCCGGTCCTGCGCCGCGAGTTCGAGGCGCTGCGCCCGGCGGACGTGCCGGCAGGGCCGCCGCTCCATCCGCGGGTCGGTCGCCGGCGCCGAGCCGGCGACGCGTCCGACGGCCGCCGGCCGAGCTGGCGGAGACGCCCGCATGAGCGCCTCCGCGACCCGGTCGCTCGTGGTCGTGACGGCCGGCCTGTCGGAGCCGTCGTCGAGCCGGCTGCTGGGCGACCGGCTGGCGGCCGCCGTGGAGCGTCACCTCCGCGAGGCCGGCCTCGAGCCGCGCCTCGAGGTCATCGAGCTGCGCGACCACGCCGATGGACCTCGCAAACCAGATGCTGACCGGCTTCCCCACCCCGTCGCTCCAGGCGGCGCTGGACGCCGTCCTCGCGGCGGACGGGGTCATCGCGGTCACGCCGATCTTCAGCGGCTCGTACAACGGGCTGTTCAAGCTGTTCTTCGATGCCATCGATCGCGACGGCTTCCGCGCCAAGCCGATGCTCATCGCCGCCACCGGCGGGCACGCCGCGCCACTCGCTGGCCATCGAGCACGCGATGCGCCCGCTCTTCGCCTATCTCCGCGGCGGCGGTCGTCCCGACCGGCGTCTACGCCGCGACCGAGGACTGGGGCCAGGGCGCGGCGGCGACGGACGGCAGCCTCGTCGAGCGGATCGAACGCGCCGCCACAGAGCTCGCCGCGGCGATGACGACAGTCCCGTTCGTGGCGCCGCGCGATGAGTTCGCCGATCCCGTGCCGTTCGAGGACCTCCTGCGCCACTGAGCGGCCGACTGGGGAGCGAGGGCCTAGCAGGCGTCGTGGACGTAGCCCTTGTCCGTCGGTGTCACCAAATCCAGGTCGCGGAGGACGATCGACAGGTTCGGGTACGCGGCGCAGCCCTTATCGAAGTCGCGGCGCCGGTATTCGATGACCAGGACGTGGTCGCCGTAGGCGCCCGTGTAGACGTCGCACTCCGAATAGCGGTCGCATTCCTCGGCGACCGCGAAGTCCGTGCCCATCTCGTCGCGCCGACCGACGATCTCGGCCGAGTTCTTCTGCGCGATGGCCAGCCCGTTGGCGTGTGCGGCGTCGGCGAAGAGACGCATCTGCGCGACCGCGTCGTCCTCGCTGATCAGGCCGTCGGAGCGCGTGAAGGTGTCGAGGTTGTCGATCTCGACGCCGTCGAAGCCGGCGGCCGCGCAGCCAACGATCCACTCCCCGATGACGCCGGCGAGGGCCGAGCGCTGGGCGGGCGTCCTCGGGTCGAGCATGTACTCGTCCCAGTCGGGATCGATGACGAGCTTGCCTTTGGCGTCCTTGAGCATGAGGTCGGGGTGCTCGGCCTTCCAGAAGTCGACCTCCCCTGACTGGATCTGGAAGCCGTTCACGTAGCAGATGTTGAAGAGGCCGGGCGCCGGCGCAGCGGTCCGGTCGCGCGAGACCACCGTCACGCCCGACGGCGGCGCATAGGCACCCCCGAGCTGGTAGTCGAAGCCGGCGTTCGGCTCGGGGAGTCGGAGAGCGGCCGGCGTCGGGCTCGCGCTGGTCGTCGGCGTCGGCTCGCTCGATGCTGGAGTCGGCGGGAGGGTCGGGGCTGCAGTCGGTGGATGAGCGGTCGCCGCCGACGGGGCGGAGGGCGTCGAGGTCGATCCGCACCCCGCAGCGACGAGAGCAAGCACCGACGCGAGCAGCGCGGCGCGCCTCAGTCCCACTGTCGTTCCCACGATGGCCTCCGAAGGTCAAGCGAGTCTACGGGAACGCCCCAGAGGAGTGAGTCAGGGTCGCAGACACTCCACGCACGCTCGGATGGCCCGCTCCGGAAGCGCGATCCGAGCCGAGCGGTTGATCCAGAGGCTTGTCCGCGCGTCGCCGGCCGCGGGCTCGCACCACACGAGCACCGCGCTGAGCCTCAGGAACCTGTCGTAGAAGCCGCGGCTGCCGTCCAGTCCGCGTTTGGCGAAGAAGTCGTCGTCCTTCGCGTCGGCTCGCGACCGAAGCGTTCGGACGATGGCGTCGACGTCGATCGCCTCCGCCGTGTCGCCATCGACGGCGAGCAGCACGACGTTCGGGACGCTCGGAGGCAGCTGGCGGAGCTTCGCCAGGATCGGGGCTCCGTCGCTGGTGGCCTTCGGCGGGCGACGGAGTCTCGTGACCTCCAGGTTGAACGCGCGCGATCCGCGAAACGTGACGGTGAAATCAGGGCCCAGCCTGCCGCTCCCGTACCCCTCGAACGCCAGCTCGAACCGCTTGTCAGCCAGCAGCCGGCGCGCGACCAGGAGCTCGGCTCGCACGTCCCGCAGCGCCTCCGGATCCGCCGCCTTCCGAAACTTCTTGTGGATCTTGTCGCGATGTGCCTCCGCGAACGTGCGGAACCGCGGCGAATCGGACAGCCAACCCAGCAGCTCGTCGGCCATGGGGTCGCCGGCGCCGCGATCCGAGAGGTCATAGGCCAAGCGCTCAACGGCAGTCGGTGTCGCAGCTCGTGTCATGCGCGAATGCTACGAGTCGACAGCGCGGGCCAACGCCCCTTCGCCTTGACCGGCGGCTTGTAGGCTGTCCGACATGACCGACACGCTGCGCGTGATCCTCGAGATCGGCAAGAAGCGCCGGGTGGTGGCGGCCGCCACGGATTGGCCCGGCCTCGATCGCTGGGGCACGTCCGAGGAGGACGCGCTCCACAAGCTGACGTCGTACCTCCCTCGCTACAACGGCGTGGCCGAACGAGCCGGGATGGCGGGCGCGTTCGCACAGGCGCGCGATGTCGAGGTGGTCGAACGCGTGCCTGGCTCCAGCTCCACCGATTTCTGGGGCATCGCCCACGTGCCGTCGGAGATCGAGCGCGAGGTCCTGCCCCCCGCCGACCTCGAACGGCGACTCGATCTCCTGCGGGCGTGCTGGGCCTACTTCGACGACCTCGCCGCACGCGTCACCGGCGAGCTTCGGCCCGGCCCTCGCAGCGCCGGGCGCACGCGCGACCAGATCGTGCGCCACGTGTACGCGAACGAGCCGGAGCAGATGTCACGAAAGATCGAGGTCCGAACACCGCTCGAGGTCGTCCTCACGCCCGAGGGTCTTGCGACGCATCGGCAGGCCTACCTCGACGCCTTCCGTGCATACAACGCCGAGGGCAAGTCAGCACGCACCTGGCCGATCCAGTTCCTCCTGCGTCGTACGGCCTACCACGTCATGGATCACGCGTGGGAGATGGAGGACCGGGCCGAGCCCTAGACTTCGGGCATGCCCATGGTCCCGGCGTCGTGAGTCGCCGCGCGCTGCTCCTGTTCGTCCTGATGTCGGTCATCTGGGGCATCCCCTACCTGTTCATTCGGATCGCCGTAACCGAGATCACGCCCGCCGTGCTCGTGCTCGGCCGGACGGCGATCGCGGCGGCCATCCTGTTGCCCATCGCGTTGGCCCGCACGGACGTGCGCGAGGTCCTCACCCGCTGGCGCTGGGTCGTGGCCTTCGCGGTGGTCGAGATCGCCATCCCATGGGTCGCGTTGGGGTCCGCCGAACAGCACATCTCGAGCTCGCTCGCGGGCCTGCTGATCGCGGGCGTTCCGCTGGTCGGTGCCGCGATCGCGCTCCTGACCGGTGGCGCCGATCGATTCGGTCCCGTGGGCGTGCTCGGCATGCTCCTCGGCGTCGCCGGTGTGGCCTTCATCGTCGGGGCGGACTTCGCCGCCTCGGACACCACGGCGCTGCTGCAGATCGGCGTCGTCGTCGTCTGCTACGCACTTGGGCCGGCGATCCTCGCCCGTCGACTCGACGGCCTCCCGACCGTCGGGATCATGGCGGTGTCCCTCACCCTCGTGGCCATCGCCTTCACGCCGATCGCCGCCACCCAGTGGCCGGCCGCGACGCCGTCGGCCAACGCGTTGATCTCGGTCGTGGTGCTCGCCACGATCTGCACCGCGGCCGCCTTCATCCTGTTCGGCGCTCTCATCGACGCAGTCGGGCCGGTGCGCGCCACCGTCATCACCTACATCAACCCGGCCGTAGCCGCGGTGCTCGGGGTTTTCGTGCTGCAGGAGACGTTCACCGTGCCGATGGCGATCGGGTTCGCCCTGGTGATCGCGGGGTCG
Source organism: uncultured Chloroflexia bacterium (assembly GCA_963704775.1). Classification (GTDB taxonomy): domain Bacteria; phylum Chloroflexota; class Limnocylindria; order Limnocylindrales; family CSP1-4; genus SPCO01. The sequence goes on from CAVPHR010000006.1 coordinate 579,309, forward strand.
ATGCTGGCGACGCGGCCGGCCCGGACCGAAGCGCTCGGGCCGACGCCGGCCCCCGCCTGATCTAGGCGCCCTTCACCGCCAGGACGTCCACGAGGCGGATGTCCGGGTCCTTCGCGAGAAGCTGCGGGCCCGCCGCGGCCAGGGCCGCCGGGATCTGGCCCGACAAGTGCGCCTGACGCGCGGCCTCATCCTCGAAGGCGTCGAAGATCCCGAAGGTCGAGCCGTCGACGCGGAATCCGTACCAGACCCGCGTGCCCGGCTCCTGTTCCACGATCGCCTGCCCGCCCTTGACGAAGGCCTCGACCTCCGCTTCCTTGCCTGGCTTGGCCTCCACCAACGCGAGGATGCCCAGGGTCAATGCCATGTCGTTCTCCTTGTGCAGTGGCCAACGGCTCGGGACGGGCGGCTCACGGATGGTTAGTCGCGCCCAATGGAGTAACGCCGGGGACGTCAGGCCGGATGCGGCGGCGGTTGACCGGATCCCTGTTCGCTCACGAGCGCGACCAGGCGCCGGGTCTCCTTCGCGAGCAGACGGCTGTAGAGCCACGGGAACCCGAGTGCCCGAGTCAGGCCGGCGAAGCGGCCCCCGACGTCGATCGTGTGCGTGAGTCGGGCGCCCGCGCCGGTCTGCGTCACCTCGAACGAGCTCGTGATCAGGAGTCCGCGCGGCCTGACCTCGCAGACGATCAGCCGATCTGGTTCGAGGCGCAGGATCCGGACCGGGTAGACAGCGCCATAGCCCGCCTTGACGCGGACGACACTGCCGACCGCGAGCGGCCCGTCGGCGCGAGCCCACCGGGTGTTGTGGCCCCAATGCCCCCATGTCGACGGATCGACGTACAACCGAAAGACATCCTCGGCGCGAACGGGCCCTTCACGGACGCTCTCGATGGACCACGACATGGCGTCCTCCACGGGATGGCCGGGATCGCATGGGGGTCCTGGTCCAGCGTACCGGCTCGGCCAGCCGTTGTGGCCTCGATCCTGGGTCGTCAGGCTGAGCCCGGGTCGTCATGGTCGAGACACCCTCGCGAGCTCGATGGGTCCGACGCCCTGCATCGTCGTGACGCCGACCGATTCGACGCGGAACTGGCCGGTGAGCGCCTCGCCGATCGACGCGGGCACGTACAGCTCGCCGCTGGGCGTCACGTCAGAGATCCGCGCAGCGAGGTTGACCGTCCGACCGAAGATGTCGCCGTCACGCGCGACGATCGGCCCGTGGGTGACGCCGACGTGACCCGGCGGCAGGTCGGCGTCGGCGAGGCGGTCCAGGAGCTGGAGCGAGGCCTCGACTGCATCGATCACGTTCGCGAACTGGCTCAGCACGCCGTCCCCCAACAGCTTGACGACGCGTCCCCGATGCGCCGTGGCGATGCGCGACGCGAGATCCGCCAGCCGAAGGGCGACCTCCGCGGCGATCGCGTCCCCTCTCTCCTGCGTCAGGGTGGTGAAACCCGTCAGGTCGAGGAAGGCAACGGCGGGCTCCACGCCGGGACGGCTCGGGACGTAGCCGGTGGCGGCGAGCACCTGCTCGGTCGCCTGGATGCTGTAGTCGTCGATCTCGCGGCTGATGTGGTGCCGCGTGAGCCATTCGGCGAGGGCAGGCAGCGTGCGGGCCGCTGTCGCCCACGGCAGGAACACGCGATCGTAGGTGTCCTGCGACGGCACGCCCTCGAATTCGGGGCCCATCCGCTCGACGTACTGGGCGTAGCCCTCGAGCGCAGCCACCGAGGCGCGACGCGTCGACTCGCCGAACTGGCGAAGGATCTGCAGGGTGAGATCGATCTCGCCGGTCGCCTCGATGAGTGCGGCCCAGTCCTCGAGGAACGCCTCGTCCTCGAGCGACAGGTGGGAGGTCGTGTCCGGTTCGGCGATGCCGAAGGCCCCGAACATCGAGGGAAGCAGGTGGCCTCGCTCCCCGAGGGAGGTCTGGAATGCCTGATACGTGCGCGATGATGGGTGGCCTGGCGCCGCGTGCAGGTCGCCGTAGTACGCGACGCTGATGATCCCCGCGTCCTGTGCGCGGACAAGGACGTCAAGCGGCACGCCGGCGGCCTCGAAGCCGTCGATCACACGGATCCGATGGGCTTCGCCAGGGGCAAATCGCCCCTCGTCGTCGGGCGTCAGCACCCCGCGTTTCGTCAGGTCCTCGACGCGGTCACGCGAGTCGCCGACCAGGTCGGCCAGTTCGGCCGCGGTCAGGCGCTCGGGTGACCTCGCCGGGACATCTGGGTCGTCGGGCATCGGCGACCCAGTCTATCGTCGCTAGCCTGCAGACCCTTCGATCCACCGACCGCCATCGCCGCGGAGGCAGAGCTCCCGGTACGCAGTCGCGTCCATGGCCTCGCACGCGAGCCAGGTCGCCCGCGGGGCGACGTACTTCGTTCCGCGGGGGAAACCGCAGCTCTCTCGGTTGACCGCTTCGGCCATGGTCTTGCAGGCCTGCGGGGCCACGTCGGGCGTCTCGAGCGGGCGCGCCGCGCCATTCGGGGTCACGGTCCCGGTCCCGCCGCCTGCGGGGTCATTGATGGCCGGCGTGGGCGCCGGCACGGCCGTGACAGCACCTGCATTCGCGACGGACTGGAGCGACTGGAAGCCCGTCACGATGCCGGCCGCGATGGCGGCGACGGCGAGGAGGGTCAGCAGCGGGGTTCCGACGCGCGAGCGTCGGGCATTTGATGCCGTGGACATGACGAGTACTCCTTCGGATCTGAACCGGTTGTCGCCCATCCGGGCACCTTGCGGGTCCGACTCCGGCAGAGTCCCCAGCCGCGCGTCGACAGCTCGAGCCGACATCCGTCACCACGGCGGCCCGACGAATGACGAGGTTCCGACCGCGCTTGGGCCTGTCGTAGACTCCGGCGAGATCAGACCTTGAGGCGACCATGACCTTCGACCTCGATCGGTTCGTCTCGGCGCAGGCCCGCGTCTACGAGGGCGTGCTCGACGAGCTTCGGCGCGGTCGCAAGACCGGCCACTGGATCTGGTTCATCTTTCCGCAGGTCGCCGGCCTCGGGTCGAGCTCGATGTCGCAGCACTACGCGATCGGCTCGCTCGACGAGGCACGGGCGTACCTCGCGCACCCGGTCCTCGGCACGCGGCTCCGCGAATGCGCGGGGATCGTCCTCGACACCCAGGGTCGGACGGCGAGCGACATCTTCGGCTCGCTCGATGCGATGAAGGTCCGCTCCTGCATGACGCTGTTCCATCGCGCCGCGCCCGACGAGCCGGTCTTCGCCCAGGTGCTCGAGCGCTTCTACGGCGGGGTCGCGGACGAGGCGACAGACGCGCGCCTCGCGTGATGGCTGCGTCGTCGTACTCTCCGCGGATGGAGGTCCCGTCGTTCTCGATCGATGGCCAGGTCGCCCTGATCACCGGCGCAACCGGCGGGATCGGTGCGGACCTCGCCTCGGCATTCGGCGCGGCCGGCGCTCGAGTCGGCGTGGCCGGGCGGCGCGCGGCACAGCTGGACGCCGTGGTCGCGCAGGTCCGCGCCGCCGGCGGTGAGGCGGTCGCCATCGAGCTCGACCTGACCGATCGCGCCTCGATCGACGCAGGTGTCTCGCGCGTGGTCGAGGCATTCGGACGCATCGACATCCTGGTCAACAACGCCGGGCTTGGCACGAACCACGACGCGGTCGATGCGACCGAGGCCGAGTGGGACGAGCTCTTCGCGGTCAACGTGCGCGGGCTCTTCTTCGCCTGCCAATCGGCCGCGCGGCACATGCTCAGCCAGGGCTCCGGCCGGATCATCAACATGGCGTCGCAGGCCGGGCTCGTCGGGATCCGGCGACACGCGGCCTACTCGGCCAGCAAGTCGGCGGTCATCGGGCTGACGCGTGTGCTCGCGCTCGAGTGGTCGGACCGGGGCGTGACGGTCAACTCGGTCGCCCCCACGTGGGTCTACACGCCCGGCACGGCCGAGCGTCTCGACGATCCGACGTTCCTGGCCTCGGTCCTGGATCGGATCCCGGCCGGGCGCGTCGCGTCGACCGGCGACGTGGCCGCCGCCGTCCTGTACCTGGCCTCCCCCGCCGCGGCGATGGTGACCGGGACGGTCCTCACCGTCGATGGCGGCTGGACGGCGCAGTAGCTAGGCCGCCAGGTCGACGATGCTCAGTCCGTGCGGGCCACGCCGGTCGCTGCGAGGGCCGCGCGGAGGCCTGCCAGCTCGGCCTTGATGTCGGCAAGCTCCTGGGCGACGGTTCGCACGGTCGGATCGACAGGCTCCGGCTCGTCCGCCTGTGGCACGAGGATGCTGGCCAGGATGCTGGCCAACGCGCCGATGATCCCGATGCCGGCGACCATGACCGTGAAGCCGGTCATCCGCCCGAGCAGGGTGATCGGGAAGCGGTCGCCGTAGCCGACCGTCGTGATCGTGACGACGGCCCACCACAGCGCGTCCCCGCCGGTCTGGATGTTCGCGTCCGGCGATTGGCTCTCGAACTGGATCACGAGGACGCTCGAAACCACGAGGACGATGAACGCCGACAGGACGGTGATGAACGCGGCGTACGAGCCGCGATTCTCGAGGACATCCGCGACCAGAGCCTTCTTGCTCGCGCCCCCCAGGAGCCGCGCGATCCGGGCCAGTCGACTGAGTCGCGCGAGTCGGAGGAGAACGGTGAAGCGGAAGACACCGAGCGACGGGATCGACCCGAGGAGGTCGAGCCAGCCTCGTTGGCCGATGAAGTACTCGCGCTTCGATGGGCTCCGCACCAGGTTCCTTGCGAAGTCGGCCAGGAAGATGATGCAGACGACATTGTCGTAGACCGACAGGACATCGACCGTGGGCTGCGACAGCGGAAGCAGCAAGAGCACCATGATCCCGAGCGACAGCAACGTCAGGACCAACATGAAGATGTTGTAGGAGTTGCTGTGTTCTGGAGCTCTGCCCGCCGTGTCGCTCATCTCCGCCGCCTCCCTCGTGTGCCCGATGAGCGGCGATGATGGCAGAGTCCCGACGGCCTTCGTCCGTCGATCCGGCGTTACGCTAGCGACGATGTCCGCCGACCAGTCAGCGCTCCGACGGTTCCGGACCGCGGCGGAGGGCCGCCCGCGCGGTGGTTTCTCGATCGCGATCCCGTTCGACCCGGCGGTCGCCTGGGGTGAGCGTGACCAGTACCACGTGCACGGGACGGTTGGTGGTCAGCCGTTCCGCGGCCCGTTGGCGGACGTGGACGGCTCATGGTCCCTGCAGCTCGGTCCGGCCTGGTGCCGCACGCCGGGCTTCGGGCCGGGCGACGAGGTTGAGGTCGTCTTGGGGCCGGAGGGGTCGCAGTCGACCAGCATGGGCGCGGATGTGGCCGCCGCATTCGCCGCCGAGCCGGCCGCTGCACGGTTCTACGACTCTCTCCCGTCGTTCTATCGCAACAACTACGCGCGCTGGATCGAGGGTGCCAAGCGACCCGAGACGCGGGCGAAGCGCATCGCCGAGCTGGTCGACCTCGCCAGGCTGGGCAAGCGCGAACGATGAGGTTCGACCCCTTGGGTCAGGCGCCCTCGCCGGCTTCGTCCGCGGACCCATCGCCCTCCTCGTCGGGGCGAGCGATCTGCGTCGACGCGAGGTGGCTCGCCTCGACCATCAGAGCCTTGCCGTCGCGGTCCTTCCAGCGCGTCTGGATGAGGACCTCGTCGACCTCGCCCGCGATCCGCATCACGACGTTGTAGCCGGACCCGCTCTGTTCGATCGACTGGATCACGACCTCGTTCGCGGGCAGCGGCATGAGCGCGAGGACCTCGCCGAGGTTGCGCACGAGCTCCGGGCTGAAGTCGCCCGTCGCCCGCTGGACATCGCCGGCGGCGAGGGCATCGCACACGGCCTGGGCACGTGCTCGAACGGTCGGTTCATCCATCGTGTCGACCTCGCGATGCGATCGCGGCCAGGGACTGACCGCTCGCCTCGATGATAGGGCTCGGGACCGCTCGACCATGCGGCGGATAGGGGTTGACATGCAGGTTTTACGATTGAGTCATGACGAATCAAGTGATCTCGAACCCCGACCCGGAGGCCATCACCAGCTACATCACGACGACATTCCCGAACACGGATGTCGTCACCATCCAGGGCGGATCCTTCTTCTCCCTCGATCCCGAGCGGCACTTCCCCAACTTCGCGACGATCGTCTGGAATGACGATTTCGACAAGGCGTCGAACCTCTCGCGACCCGGGTTCTTCCGCCTGAACATCGGCCTGAGCCGAGAGACGTTCGATCGGCTGGTCGGATCGGTCGACAACCCGGACTACACGGCCGTCGACCAGTTCCTCCCCCACCCCGACTACGCCCGGCAGCACTATGTCTCGATCGTGAACCCGAGCGCGACGACGTTCCAGGAGGTCATCGTCCCGCTCCTGGCCGAAGCCCACGATCGACTGGCCGCCCAACGGGCGCGGCACGGCAAATGACGTCGACACCGGACGCCGTGCCCGCCGGACCGTCCCTCGCCGACCAGGTCTCGCGCCTCTACGACCTCATCGCGGGCTACCACCTGACGAATCTGCTCGAGGTGGGCCGCGAGCTGGGCGTCTGGGAGGCGGTCACACAACGGCCCGGGATGGACTCGGCTGCGCTCGCGGGCGCCCTGACGACGGACCCCGATTACACCGACATCCTGTGCCGGACCGCCTTCGCGTTCCAGATCCTCGAACGCGACGGCGACGGCTGGCGGATGGGACCGCACATGGACGCCATCCTGGGCGATCCGGACTCGCCGTTCTACCTGGGTCGGGCCGCGACCGTCCATCTCCTGCTCGGTGGCGAAGACTATCCGGACCTCGCCGACAGGATCCGGCGCGGTCGGGTGGTCTCCTATGCGGACCACAGCGACGCGTTCATCAACGAAGTGGCCGACAGCCTCCGCTCGCTGCCCCGGATCTTCGTCAACGTCGTCCTGCCGCGTCTCCCGGCCCTCGCCGCTCGCCTCGCGGCCGGGGCGCGGGTGCTCGACCTCGGGTGCGGCGCCGGTTGGGCGATCGTGGAGCTGGCGGACCGGTTTCCGTCGAGCCGTGTCGACGGCGCCGACATCGAACCGCGTTCGGTCGAGCTGGCCGCGGCCAGGATCGCTCGCACGGGTCTCGCCGACCGGTGCGAGGCTCGGCTCCTCGGGCCGGAGGGCCTGACCGACGTCGCGACGTACGACGTCATCACGACGTTCCTCGTTGTCCATGAGATCGAGCCGGACGTGAAGGACGGCGTGATCGCTTCGGCCGCGCGAGCGCTGACACCCGGCGGCTCGCTGGTCATCTTCGACGAGGCCTACCCCGACACCGACGAGGCCATGCGCACGATGCCGAGCCGGTTCACGGCCGTCGCGCAGTGGTACGAGGCAACGTGGGGCAACCGGATCGACACTGCCGCCGTATTGCGAGAGCGGGTCTCGAAGGCCGGGCTCCGGCTGACCGACGAGACGACGTTCAGCCGGTTCACGATCCTGGTGGCCGAGAAGCCTTGACCCGATCGCCGTTCCAGCGCCGGCCGGCGATCAGCGACCCGGGCTGGCGACTGCCTCGGTCCCGAATTCGATGCCCTCGTGCCACTCGGACGGCGGGAGCGGTCGGGCCGTGGGCAGATGTCGATCCGCGGCACTGACATCCGTCCATGGTTCGATCTTCGGCCTCTCGACGGGGTCAGGGGCCGGGAGGCGCCTCGTCCATCGTGACGACGACCTTGCCACGCGCATGGCCGTCATCGACCCAGCGGAGTGCGTCCACGATCTGGCTCAGCGGGAAGCGACGATCGATGACGGGCTTGACCTGGCCGGCCGCGATGAGCCCCTTGAGCGTCTCGACGTCATCGGGGTCGAACGGCTTCCACCACAGCAGCAGACCCGTCCACCGGCTCGTCGCGAGCGTGACGACCGGCCCGACGACGAGCGCGCCGAGGATCGCGGGCGTGGTCCCGCCGAGCGTGACGTAGACGCCCTTCGGTTTCAGCGCCCGACGGACCTGCAGGACCGGGTGGTGCGAATCGGTGTCGACGATCCAGTCGTAGCGCTCACCGGTCGTCGTGTAGTCGACCTGCTTGTAGTCGATGACGTGGTCGGCGCCGAGCGAGCGCACGAACTCGAGCTTGTCGGTACTCGCGACCCCGGTCACCTCCGCGCCGCGCGACTTGGCGATCTGGATGGCGAACGGACCGACGTTGCCCGAGGCGCCATCGATGAGGACCTTGTCGCCGGGTCCGATCGTCGTGCCGTCCCGCCGGCGAAGACCCTGGACTCCGAGGATCGCCGAGTGCGGCAGCGTGGCGGCCTCTTCGAAGGACATCCCGTCGGGCATCGACGCGAACGCCCGCTCCGGCGCGCACACGTACTCGGCGAACGCGCCCTGGCCGGTGTAGGCGTACATGTCCCCGAAGACCTGTTCACCGGGCACGAAGCGAGTCACGCCCGGACCGACGGACTCGACGACGCCCGCCACGTCCAGTCCCAACCGCGGCTCCCTCGGTCTTCGAATGCCTATGAAGGTGCGGGCGAACGACGGCCGGGGTGTCAGGAAGTCGAGGTCGGCCCGGTTGACCGACGCGGCCCGCACGCGGACCAGCACCTGGTCGTCAACGGGCGTCGGACGCTCGACGTCCACGAGCTCCACGACCTCGGGTGTGCCGTACCGATACCGGACTGCGGCCTTCATCGCGCTACCTCAGGGTCGATCCGCGGGCGGGCGAGTGCCGCCGATCAGAGAGCAGCGGCCGCGTCGTCGACGGTCCCCTGCCCTGTCGGTCGAACCTCGCTGTCGTGGGTGATGTTATCGAACTGCCGCCACAGGACGATGACCAGCATCAAGGAGCCGGCGAAGGCGAACCAGAACGGCGCCGTGATCCCGAAGTTCCGCGCAAGCAGCCCACCGATCGGCGTGCCGATGACGAGGCCACCGATGATCGCGACCCGGTACACCCCGCCCACCCGGCCGAGCAATGCGTCCGGGACCGCCCGCTGCCGCACGACCGTCGACGTGGTGCCCCACACGAACTCGTGTACGCCGAACACGACGAAGGTGGCAAGCGCGACGCCCGCCGAGGTCGTCAGCGCGAGCACCAGGTGGGTGCCCGTCTCGATCAGGAGTCCCATGCGCATCAGGTCGGCGAGCGAGAACCGGCGCTCGAGGCGTCCGTACGAGACGGTCCCGATGATGCCGCCGATGGCCGTCGCGGTCGTGAGGAGCCCGAACCCGACCGCGTTCATGCCCAGCCGCTCGCTGGCGTACAGGACCAGGACCGACATCGCGGCTCCGAATGTCACGTTGAACGTGAAGATCGTCAGCGCGAGGGTCCGCATCGGCGGATGGGCGACGAGCCAGCGGATACCCTCGGCCATGTCGGCTCGCCAGCCGGCCGACTCCCGGACCTCGGTCCTCGCGCTGACGACGACCCGCGAGATCAGCAGCGCGCCGAGCGCGAAACAGGCGGCGTTCGTGGCGAACGGCAGGGCCATGCCGGCGGCGAACATGAAGGCCCCGATCGCCGGCGCCACGAGCTGGTTCATCAGCACGAACGCGCCCTGCATCCGGGCATTGGCGATGCCAAGGTCCTCGCGGGCCACGAGGCCCGGCAGCAGCGTGCTGCTGGCAGAGTCGGCGAACGTCTCCGCGGTCCCGAGGATGAACAGCACGACCAGGACCACGGCGATGCTGACGGTCTCACTGACGATCGTGCTGACCAGGACGACCAGGACGCCCGCCCGGACCAGGTCTACCGCGATGACCATCCGGCGGCGATCGAAGCGGTCTGCGGCCGCGCCCCCCACGACGCCGAAGATCAGCACCGGCAGGTATCCGCTCAGGAGGGCCAGCGAGACGAGGAACGGATCCTGCGTGAGGGAGGCGACGAGGAGCGGTCCGGCCGCGATCGCGATGCCGTCGCCGATGTTGTTGATGAGCGTGGCCGAAAAGAGCCAGCGGAAGCTCGTTCCGAGCCGCGTCGGTGCGATGTTCTCGACGATCCGGGCGGGCAGTATGCGCACCGGCGGCAGGATACCAACGGTCGGGGGCCTTCGACGCCACGGCCGGGACGAAGTGCCGCGCGCGCGTCTCGATCACGCCGGAGCGTGACCCGTGCTCAGGCGAGGGCAGCCGCCTCCACCGGTCGACCGAAGAGGAATCCCTGCCCGACGTGGACGCCAAGGCCGAGAAGAGTCATTCGTTCCTCTTCGTTCTCGACACCCTCCGCGATGAGCATCACTTCGATCGCCTGGGCGAAGTGGACGAGCCCCGTGACCAGCGCCTGTCGTGCCGGGTCGGCGTCGATGTGGGCGACCAGGGCGCGGTCGAGTTTCACCTGCGTTGGCGCGAGCTCGAGGATGTGGCGCATCGACGCGAATCCGGCGCCTGCGTCGTCGACGGAAAACCGAACATCCTTCCCGAGGGACACGATGGCCTGCCGGAGCTCTGCGTAGTCGTGCACGCTGACGTGCTCCGTGATCTCGAGGACGACGTCGCTGGACGATGCAGCCAGCAGTGCGCCGAGCGGCTCGCCGGACATCACCAGGTCAGGCGAGACGTTGATGTCCAGGAATCGGCCCGAGGGCAGGAGCACGGCGGCCTCGAGTGCGGACTCGATCGTGGCTGCCTCGAGCTCGAGGCCGACCCCGGCCGTGGCAGCGGCATCGAACGCCTCGTCGGGCGGCGTGCCATCGACGAAACGGGTCAGCGCCTCGTAGCCGAGGACGGCCCCACTGGTCATGTCGACGATGGGCTGGAAGACCGAACTGAAGGCCCGCTGGGACACGACCTCACGGATCCGGGCCCGCTCGGTCGCCTGCGCCGACCGACGCCGCAGGCCCGGGCCAAGCAGCGACGCCGCCAGGGCTGCGAACTCGACCAACGCGGAGACGCGCAGCGCGAGCGCCGCGGCACTCTCATCGCCGCCCGCCGCAAGCACGCCGATGAGGCGGCCATCCGACTCGATCGGGGCGAACACAAGGGCGGGGATGCCGAGAGCCGTCATGGCCGCCCGAGCTCGCTCATCGCCCGGCCCCGACCATTCGTCGACCCATGGCCCGACGGTGGCTCGCGCCTGCAGCGTGGCGAGACGTCGTTCAGAGAGCTCGCCAAGCACCTGGCGATCGCGACCGTCCCGGAATCGGGCCCCCAGTGCGGTCCGGCCGATCTCGGTGTCGAATGCGTAGATGGCGGCCGAGGCGAAGTCGCCGTTGTCGACGATCTCGGCACAGATGTCGTTGGCCGTTTCCTCCGGCTCGCTCCCGGGTGACAGGCGTCGGAGGGCGGCCAGGATCCGGGCCCGCTGCTTGTCGAGATGGTGGCGATCGGTCACATCGCGGAGGACGGAGATGTGCAAACCGGGCGAGATGGAGGCCACGGCGTCGAACTCCGCATCGCGGATCTCGCCACTCGGTCGGCGGAAGCGCACTTCGCCGCGCCCTTCACCAGCCGCCTTGAACGTGGTCCACACCTCGTCTGGCAGGGGTTCGGCAGCGAAGTCGTTGAGTCTCCGGCCGATGATGTCGTCGCGTGGAACGCCGAGCATCTCCGCCGCCGACTCGTTCGCATCCACGCACCGGGTCTCGTCGTCCATGATCAGGATCGCGTCGCCCGCGCGCTCGAACAGCGTCCGATACCGCTGTTCGCTGGCGGCCAGGGCCTGCTCTGCCGCGCGTTTGGCGCTGACATCGAGGAAGTACACGGCCAGTCCCTCCTCGGACGGGAACGCGCGCACCTCGAACCACATGTTCAACGGCTCGTAGTACGAATCGAAGGCCACGGTTTCGCCGGTCTCGACCGCTCGGCGGAACTGGACGTCGAACATGGTCCCGACGGCCTCCGGGAACACGTCCCAGACGACCTTCCCGAGCATCGCAGCGCGTGACTTGCCCTGCATCCGCACCGCTTCGGGGTTCAGGTACGTGTAACGCCAATCGCGATCGAGCGTGTAGAAGGCGTCGGTGACGTTCTCGAGCGTGCGGACCAGTCGAGCCCCGCTCCGTTCGGCGTTCGCCTCGGCCTCCCGAAGGGCAGACAGGTCCTGGAAGGCGCCGTGGACGCGATCGATCGACCCGTCGGGCCCCCGGACCGCCTCGCCGATCTCTCGAACGGCAATTCGCCGGCCCTTGGCCGTGATGATCTCGAGTTCCAGGTCGTACGGGACGCCCTGCTCGGCACACGCGTTGAAGGCCGCCGTGATCAACGGTCGCGACTCCGGCGCGTAGAACGCCAACGCCTGCTGCGCGGTGAGCGTCGTTCCGGGCGGCAGCTCGTGCATGGCACACACCTCATCGGAGAAGTGCTCCATCCCGTCCGCGAGACTCACCGTCCATCCACCGAGATGTACGACCTTGGCAGCGATCGCGAGCAGCCGATCACGTTCGTCGAGGGTTCGCTGGACCTCCTCGACCGCGAGGGTCTGAATCGGGACCGCGGGCTTCGCTCTGACCGCGGGCTTCGCTCTGGGGGCAGGCGCACGCACGCGCCCGCGCGTTCGTGGGGCGTTCCCAGGCGAATGGACTCGTACGATCCGGACCTCCTCGACGCTCCCGTCCGTGAGGGGACGGCCAGCGACGGCAGTGCGTGCCTCGGACCGTACCCGACCACCCCGGTCGACCCCATCACCCATCCGTACGGGGTTAGCCGCAGGGCAGGAGGCCGGCGGCCTCTTTCGCGTCGAGGACGTGGAGCGCCGCGGCGTCGATCCGATCGGCGAAGGCGGCGTCGGCCGCCGCGCGGGCCGCGAGCGCCTCGGCCATCTTTTTGGCCGGGCCTCAGCTGGTTCGAGATGATCATGTCGCCGCCTGCAGCGATGAAGTCGACGGCCCGGGTGCCGGCCGGGATGGAGCTGACGGCGGTGGCCCCGAGCGCGTCGGAGATCACGACGCCGCTGAACGCCAGGTCCTGGCGGAGCATGCCGTCGATGACCGTGGGCGAAAAGACCGCGAGCCGGTCGGGGTCGATGCGCTCGTAGGTCGCGAGCGAGACCATGACGAACGGGACGCCCGCGTCGATCGCGGCCGCGAACGGCTCGATGTCGGGATCGTCGCGCGTGGTGACCGTGTCGACGACATCGCTTCGTGAAGTCCGTGTTGCCGGCGACGCGGCCCAGTCCCGGGAAGTGCTTCGCGGTGGTCGCGATGCCGGCGCCGTGCATCCCGGCGATGAACGCGGCGACGTGGCTCGACACGGCGGCTGGCGCTGCGCCGTACTCGCGACGCATTTTGCCGATCGGGGCGTTCCGCGGCTCGGTCCCGGCGGGCACGACGTCGGCGACAGGCGCGAGGTCGAGATTGACCCCGGCATCGCCCAGTTCCGTCGCCCATCGCTGCGCCATCCGCCGAAGCGTCGCCGGGTCCAGCCTGCCCTGGTCCACCGCAGACGGGATCACATCGAAGCCGGTCCCCGCCAGACCCTGGATGAGGCCACCCTCCTGGTTGGCCGCGATGAAGAACCCGACGCCGTCCGTCGCATCGGCCGTGGCCAGCGCCTGGACCGAATCGGTGATGGCTCGAATGGCGGCGACACCGGCCGAGCTGTGGGTCGTAAAGGTCATCGAGCCGAAGTGGAAGGTCGCGATCGCCGTCGATCTCGGCGGCATCGAGCCGGTCCTTCCGCAGGCCGATCATGAAGAGCTGCCCGATCCGTTGCGGCTCGCTCATCGAGGCGAGCGTTCGAGCGGCACAGGAGGGTGCCGACGTCGGCGTCGACGTTGGCTGATGGACGGGGGTGGGAACCAGTGTCGCCCTCTCGGTCGCAGTCGTGCCAGCGGACGGGCTCGCCTGCTCCGCTGACGGCGTCGTCGACGTCGCGCAGCCGAGACTCGCCGCGGCGACGAGCGCGCATGCGAGGACGAGGCTGGCACGGCGCCGGGTCACGGACATCGCGGCATTATGGCCGCCGTTCCGGCGAAGCGGCCGCGGCCCACCGATGGTCGCCCGGTCAGCAGTCGTCGGCGCACTGCTATCGTCGGGGAGTGAGCAGCGCCCCGTCCCCACGCGCCGGGATGGGCGCGATCCCGTACGGGGGCGGGACGACGTTCCGTGTCTGGGCGCCCCACGCCGAGGCCGTCTTCGTCACCGGCACGTTCGACGACTGGGCCGGCGACCGCGACGGCGCTCGGCCCGCGACGGCGACGGCACGAGCGGGACGTGGTCGGCCGACGTCGCCGGCGTCGAGCCCGGCGCCGAGTACCGGTTCACGATCCGGACCGCACGACGGCGACCTGTCGCGGATGGACCCGTACGCCCGGCACGTCACGAGCTCGGTCGGCAACGGCATCGTCTACGACCCGGCGGCCTTCGACTGGGGCGACGACGCGTTCGAGATGCCGACCTGGGACGACCTCGTCATCTACGAGATGCACGTCGGCACGTTCGCGGCCGACCGGCGACCGGCGCGGCACGTTCGACGGCGCCCGCGCGGCGGCTGCCGCTACCTGCGAGCGACCTGGGCGTGTCGGCCGTCCAGGTCATGCCGCCGTTCGAGTTCGCCGGCGACATCTCGTGGGGCTACAACCCGGCCCACCTGTTCGCCATCGAGTCCGGCTACGGCGGGCCCGACGCGTTCAAGCGGTTCATCCGCGACGCGCACGCGCACGGCATCGCGGTCATCGTCGACGTCGTCTACAACCACCTCGGCCCGTCCGACCTGGACCTGTGGCGGTTCGACGGCTGGGCCGAGGGCGACGGCGGCGGGATCTACTTCTACAACGACGAGCGCGGCGTCACGCCGTGGGGCGCGACCCGGCCCGACTACGGCCGCGGCGAGGTCCGCACGTTCCTGCGCGACAGCGCGATGACCTGGCTCGAGGAGTTCCGCTGCGACGGCCTGCGCTTCGATTCGACCGTCTACATCCGGACCGTCGACGGCGATCCCGGCGACCCGGCGTCGGCGCTGCCCGACGGCTGGTCGTTCCTGGCCTGGCTCAACGACGAGATCCGGGCGCGCCAGCCGTGGAAGATCACGATCGCCGAGGACCTCGAGGACGACCCGATCCTCGTCGACCCCGACCGCCGACGGCGGGGCCGGGTTCGCGGCCCAGTGGGACGCCGGGTTCATCCGCCGGGTCCGGCCGCAGCTCGAGGCCGCCGACGACGCCGACCGGGACATCGACGCGGTCGTCGACGGCATCGTCGGCGAGGGCCGCGGCGACGCCGCTGAGCCGGGTCATCTACACCGAGTCGCACGACGACGTCGCCAACGGCCTGGTCCGCGTCCCCGAGGCGATCGCGCCCGGCGACGCCGGCAGCTGGTGGGCGCAAGAAGCGCGCCGTGCTCGGCTCGGCGCTCGTCCTGACCTCGCCCGGCATCCCGATGCTGTTCCAGGGCCAGGAGCTGCTCGAGGACCGCTGGTTCGACGACACGGTCGCGCTCGACTGGGAGAAGGCCGGCGACGAACCGGGGCATCCTGCGCCTCCACCGCGACCTCATCGCCCTGCGGCGGGCCGGCGACGGCGCGACGCGCGGCCTGCGCGGCTCGAACGTCGCGATCCTGCGCGCCGACCAGGAGGCCAAGGTCCTGGCCATGCACCGCTGGATGGACGGCGGGCCGCACGACGACACGGTCGTCGTCGCCAACTTCGCCGACCGGACGATCGACGACCTCGCGCATCGGGTTCCCGGCGCCGGGCCGCTGGAACGTCCGGTTCAACTCCGACGCGTCGGGCTACGCCCACGACTTCGGCAGCCACGACGCGTTCGACCTCGACGCCGACGGCCCGCCGATGGACGGCTGCGAGCAGAGCGGGCTCGTCGTCGCTCGGGCCGTACAGCGTGGTGATCCTCTCGCGCGAGGACTGACGGGCGGCGACTGGGCCTGCCCCGCGTCCGGCCATGCGGATAGCCCCACCCCGAAGATGCCGGGTGGCTGGCTGGCTCCCGTGCTCATGCCCTCCTAGCGTGGGACACATCAGGCACGGACCGCAGCGACCGGATGGACCGATCGACCGCCGTGCCGGCAGAAGGGAACGAATGCATGCGGGTCAACCGCCGTTTCTTGTACTGGGGGGTCTTCCTGGTCGCCTTGGGCGGCGTCCTGGTGGTCGTCGACCTCGGCGCCATCGCTCCGGCGGTCATCGTCGACGTCCTTCGGTTGTGGCCGCTCGCCCTCGTTGCGATCGGGCTGCGGCCTCGTCCTCCGACGGACACGCTTCAGGGTCCCGGCGGCATGCTCGCGGCCGCAGCTCCAGGGTTGTTGCTCGGGGCCGGTTTCGCCGTCGCGCCGCGCATCGCCATCGATTGTGGCGTTGCAACAGCGCGCACCGACGATCTCGCAGCATCAGGGCCAGTTCGACGGCCCGGCGCCGCGTGACCGTCGCGACCGGTTGCGGCGAACTCGTCGTCGGCACCGCGCCCGGCGCCGGCTGGCAGTTCGACGCCGGCAGCATCGCGGACCGGACGCCGATCGTCGAACGCCTCGTCGCGAAGCCTCGCGATCAGCGCCGGCGGTGGACCATGGCTGGTACTTCGCCTTCAATTCAAATGGGATCGACCGTGGGGACCCCTTCGGACGGACCCGCGACACCTGGCATCTCGACGCTGCCGACGACGGACATCGAGGACCTGACGGTGAAGGTGAACGCCGGACTCGGCCAGATCGACCTGCCGGTGCCCGGATCGGCAACCTGGACCTCACGACCAACGCCGGCATGACGTCGGCCGACCTGACCGGGACGTCGCTGGCGAGCCTGTCGGGCACGGTGAACGCGGGACTGCTGGCCGTCAGCCTGCCAGCGGGCTCGGACGTCGTCGGCTCCTTGCAGGCCAATGCCGGGGAACTCCAGGTGTGCATCCCGAGCGGTCTCGGTGTGCGCATCCATCGCTCCGGTGCCCTGAGTGGGTTTAGGCCCGGCACGCTCGCTCGTGTCGGCGATGACTGGGAGAGCCCGGACTATGCGTCGGCGACCCACCACGCCGATCTGACCATCCATGTGAATCTCGGTAATGTCGAGATCGATCCGATCGGAGGATGCAAGTGAACCGCCGTCTCTATCGTTGCTACCACGACCGCAAGATCGCCGGTGTGGCCTCGGGTCTTGCCGAGTACTTCGACGTGGACCCGACCATCGTCCGCGTGCTGTGGGTCGCCTCGGTCTTCTTCGGGGGCGTCGGCCTGCTCCTGTACATCGCCATGGCGATCATCGTGCCGATCGAGCCCGAGGGGAGTGCCCTGACTGCGTCGCCCACGTCTGACGCGACCGGCGAGGCCATCGGCGACACTGCCGTCGCCTCCCCCACCGGCTGGCAGTCCCCGCCCGCTGCGCACCGTCACGCGAGCCGTGGTGGGAACGGCCGGACCGCGACTTTCGTGGGTGTCGTCCTGATCCTGTTCGGCGCACTGGCCCTTATCGACGCGTTCCTGCCGTCGTGGGCGGACGGCGGGCGCTTCCTGTGGCCCGCGTTCATCGTCGGGATCGGGGCCATCCTCGTGGTGACCGCAGTGCGAAGGGAGCCGAACGAATCGTGACCGGCGGCGCAGCCCTCATCGTCGGGCTGCTCCTCATGCTGACGGGTCTGGCAGCGGCCCGGATCCCCGGCGGGGCGACATTCGCCTCGTCGGGGACCGGCGATTTCCGCGCGCAGTCCGATCCGCGCCTTCCTGCTCTCGCCGATCCACCCGGCCACGTGGTACGCGAACGTGGCGATCGGCCTTGGGTTCGTCGTCGGGATCTTCGCGTTCCTGGCCCTGTTCGCGATCGCGTCGGCAGGGCTGGCCACGATCCTCGCGGGCATCGGCATCGTGTTCCTGGCGATGACCATCGAGGGCGCCCGGCTCGTGGCCCGGCTGGAGCGCTGGCGAGCGACCCTGGGCAGCCCGACGCGCCTCATCGCCCATCCGTATCAGCCGCTTCGCGGCGGCATCGTCGCGATCCTTCGTGCGGAGTTCGCCGACGAGAACCGCTGGCGGGACGTGCTCTACGTCGGGGTGAACTTCCCGCTGGCGGTCATCGAGTTCGACGGTGATCGCACTCGCCTGGTGGTGCTCGCTGTGGCTCCTGACGATGCCCCTCTGGTACGACTCGATCGCGAGCGCGAGCGTGCCGACATGGTTCGAGCCATTGGCTGGACACGACGCGGCGACCATCCTGATCAGGACGCTGGCCGGACTTGCGCTGCTCCCCGTCGCGGCGTCGCTCTCGCAGCTGGTGATGGCGCTCCATCGCGCTGTCGTGAGCGGACTGCTGTGCACGTCAGAGAGCCGCGAGCTCCGCCGGCAGGTCGAGACACTCAAGGAGAGCCGTTCCGCGATCATCGACGTCGAGGCGAGCGAGCTCCACCGCATCGAGCGCGACCTCCATGACGGCGCCCAGCGGCGCCTGGTCATGCTCAACATCGACCTCGGCCTCGCGAGCGAGCGGATCGACAGCGATCCCGAAGCGGCGAAGCGACTCGTCCTCGAGGGTCAGGAGCAGGCGCGCCAGGCCCTGGCCGAGCTCCGCGACCTCGTTCGCGGCATCGCCCCCTCGATCCTGGTCGATCGCGGGCTGGTTCCCGCGCTCGGCTCCATCACCGGGCTCGGACCGGTGCCGACCGTCATCCGCAGCGACCTTGCGGCCGGAGAGCGGCTGCCGGCCGCAATCGAGCGGGCCGCCTATTTCGTCGTCGCGGAGGCCCTCGCGAACGTCGCCAAGCACAGCGAAGCCAAGGCGTGCGAGGTCCGCTGTCGCCGGGAAGGCTCGACCCTGGTCGTCGAGGTCTGGGATGACGGCGTCGGCGGGGCGACGGTCGAGCCCAGTGGCGGGCTGGCGGGTCTCGCCGGACGAGTTGCCGGTGTGGATGGCACGTTCACGGTCTCCAGCCCGGCCGGCGGCCCGACGACCGTCCGGGCGGAGTTCCCGGTCTCCGCGTGGGCCCCGCCGACCACGGGCTGGGTCCTGCCGAAGCGCTAGGAGCCCAGGTACGTCAGCACCGCCAGCACGCGGCGGTGGTCGTTCTGCGAGTCCGGCAGCTCGAGCTTGCCGAAGATGTTCGTGATGTGCTTCTCGGTGGCGCCTTCGGTGATGCTGAGAAGGTCGGCGATGCCGACGTTCGTCCGGCCCTCGGCCATCGCCGCGAGGACCTCGCGCTCGCGTGGGGTCAGGGCGGACAGCGGGTCGTCGGCACGCGACCGGACCATGAGCTGGGCGACCACCTCCGGATCGAGTGCCGTGCCACCGCGCGCGACGCGGCGGAGGGCGTCCATGAACTCGCGGATGTCGCCGACGCGGTCCTTGAGCAGGTAGCCGACGCCGCCCGCGCGATCCGCGAGGAGTTCCGTCGCGTACTGCCGCTCGACGTACTGGCTGAGGACGAGCACGGGGGTGCCGGGGACGCGACGGCGCGCCTCGATCGCCGCACGCAAGCCCTCGTCCCGCTGGCTCGGTGGCATCCGGACGTCGACGACGGACACATCGGGGCGGTGGGTCACGACGGCGTCGACGAAGGACGGGCCGTCACCGACCTTCGCGACGACCGTTCCGCCGGAATCCTGGATCAGCCGCGCGATGCCTTCGCGGATGAGAGCCGAGTCCTCCGCGATGACCACGCGCAGCGGGGCGGGTTCCATCGGTCGATGATGCACGACCCAGTGCGCGGCGTGTCGCCACGTGACGGAGCCAGACGCTCGCGGTCCATCGCGATCCATGCGGTCCGCAGGCGCGTATCGTGGAGTGATGGACGCAGGACTCGCCCTGTCCGACTGTCGGAGGACCGGCTCGACCCACGGACGCGTCACCGCCGGCCGGCTGGGCGCCGTGCTCGTCGCGCTGACCCTGGTCGGGGTGGCCTGCTCGCCGTCGAACCCGGAGCCATCGCCGACCCCGGCCGGGGTCCTGTTCCCCAGCTCAGCGCCCACCGCGTCCCCCACCCCGTCGGCGTCTTCGAGCCCAGCACGGACGCCTGCGGCCACGCTCGCCCTGCCCGATCGCCCTCTCGCGAGCGCGGGGCAGATCGCCGTGGTGCGTGACGACGGGTCGCTTTGGCTGACCGATGCCGACGGCCGCCCCACGATGCTCGCCAGTGGCGACGCCGGGACCTTCGGGTTCCCGACGTGGTCGCCGGACGGGTCACTGATCGCGGCAGTCCAGACGAGCTTCACCGAGGCGACGATCCTCGTCTTCGACGTCGACAACGCGAACTCCCAGCCGGCGCCCACCCCGCGCGCGATCTTCCGGAGCGCGACGATCGCTCCGTTCTACCTGTCCTGGACGCCAGACGGCAAGGACGTGTCGTTCCTGGCGAGCGACGCGGAATCCCTGAAGCTGTGGCTCGCGCCGGCCGACGGCAGCGCGCCGCTCGACGGCAGCGGACCCGGGGCGGTCGTCCGCGCCGGCAACCCGTTCTACTTCGACTGGATCGACGGGGACCATCTGTTCGCCCACATCGGGACCGGCGCCGACGCGTTCCTCGGCGAGATCGGCCGCGATGGCGTCGCGATCGGGAAGGCGCTTCGCACGCCGGGCGTGTTCCGGTCGGCGGACGTCAGCGCCGACGGGAAGTACGTCGGGTACGTGCGGGCCGGCGCGAGCGGCAAGGACGCCGTCGTGGTCACGACCCGGAACGGCGCCGACGAGCACTCGATGCCGGTGTTCGGCCTGAGCGCGGTCGACTTCAGCCCGGTCGGTGACACGCTCGCCTCGATCGGGGCCGTCGAGGCGACGACCGAGCCTGCAGGCGTCCCCGCGGGGCCGCTCCGCCTGATCGATGCGCGGACAGGCGCCGTTCGGTCGATTCTCGACGGACCGATCGTCAGCTTCGCCTGGTCGCCGGACGGGAAGACGATCGCGGCGATCGGCCTGGTCCGCCCTCCCGACGGCTCGGCCGTCTCGAATACGAGCCCGGACCCTTCCGCGGCGCCCGATGCGGGAGTCGACGTCCGGATGTGGTTCGTCGACGTCGCGACGGGCGACATCCTCTCGGATCCCCAGGTCCTGCCGGGGGACCGATACGTCCGGGGCCTGATGGAGTACTTCGACCAGTACGCGCTGAGCCACCGCCTGTGGGCGCCCGACAGCTCGTCGATCCTGCTGCCGCAGAGCGGCCCGGACGGGACGACGCACATCGACGTCTTCTTCCCCGACGGCGGCCAGCCGGTCCCGATCGAGGGCGACATCGGGTTCTGGAGCCCGTAGGTCGACCAGGGGTGACGGCGCCGTCTAGCCGGCCGTGACAAGGACCGTATTACTGTCCGGATCGTCGACCATGCACATGTAGGCATCGAAGTCGGTGCGGAAAGGCGCTCGTCGCCCGTGATACCCGGCATCCGTCAACTGGGCGAACGCCGCGTCGACGTCAGCGTCGTCGTCCACGAAGAACTCCAGGAGGACGCGGGCGCCGCCGCTGGGCGTCTGGCGGTCCTGGTCGTTTTTCGCGAACGTCGTCGTCAGGACGAGCTTGTGGTCGCCCCCGATATCGACGACGACGTCCCTGCGACCCTGGACATCCGGCGGGAACTCGACGCCCAGCCGCCGGTAGAACGCGACCGAGCGCTGGAGGTCCTCGATCAGCAGGACGACCATGGTGAAGCGAGGGTGGGTCATCGGTCAGGTCGTCCGTCGCGGCCCGCACGGGCCGCGACCTCCCCGAGCCGAATCTGGACGATCTTGGTGATGGTGTCGACGGGGATTGGCTGGTCCGCGGGGAAGCGCAGGGTCCCCTTCCCCGCCACATACGGCGCGACCTCGTCGCCGAGCGCCTCGACGACCGCATCGCTCGCGGGGAAGAGGCTGTAGTGGTTCTTGAACGCCGCGTACGAGACGAGGAACTGACCACCGTGGCTTCTGAGCGCGGGCATCTGATAGGCGATCGTCTCGGTCGCCTCGGGCGCCGCGGTGTTCACCGCCCGCCGGATCTCGGAGAGGGCCGCGCGCCGGTCGTCCGGAAGTGCGGCCAGGTAGGCCTCCACGCTGGTGACCGAAGCCATCGGGGTCTCCTTCCGTGAGCGAGGGTCGGACGCCATGTTCCCACGCTGGACCCGGCTCTCGCGCCTGAGCCCGCGGGAATAAAGGCGAGGTCGAGGGAAGTTCGGTCGTTCTCCCGATGTCCGCAGCGACCTTTAGCGCGAGGCTGGGAGATGTCCCACCTAACGCACCTGGATGAGAGCCACATGGAACCGTTCCTGATCGCGGTCGTCTGTATCGCGGCCCTCGCGATCCTCGACGCCCTTTCGATCGCGTTCGGCGCCGACTCGCGCGACGGGTTCCGCGAAACCGACCTGGAACCAGCGTTGCGCCGAGGCTTCTGACCCAGGCTCACCATCGACAGAGGGAGAACACATGAACGCCATCGCGACCGCGCCCGACTTCGCGGCGATCAAGCAGCGCCAGCAGGCCACGTGGGCCAGCGGCGATTACCACATGATCGGGACCCAGATCCTGATCGTCTCGGAGCTCCTCATCGAGGCGCTCGACGTCCATTCGACCGAGCGGGTGCTCGATGTCGCGACGGGCAGCGGCAATGCCGCGCTGGCCGCGGCGCGGCGCGGCTGCACGGTCGTCGGCATCGACTACGTCACGTCGCTGCTCGATCGAGCTCGTCAGCGGGCCGTCGCCGAGGGCGTCAAGGCGACCTTCGTCGAAGGCGACGCCGAGTGGCTTCCCGTGGCCGACGCCAACTTCGACGTCGTGAGCTCGGTCTTCGGGGCGATGTTCGCGCCCGACCAGGAGCAGGCGGCGAGCGAGCTCCTGCGCGCGTGCCGGCCGGGCGGCCGAATCGGCCTGGTGGCGCACACGCCGGAGGGCTTCATCGGTCAGCTCTTCAAGGTCATCGGGGCACACGTCCCGCCGCCGGCCGGACTGCGCTCGCCGCTCCAATGGGGCACCGAGGAACGGCTGCGTGACCTCTTCGGTGACGCGATCGACCAGATCAGCCTCGTCAAGCGTCACTACGTCTTCCGGGATCGCTCCCCCGAGGCATTCATCGCGTACTGGCGGCGCTACTACGGTCCGACCCTCAAAGCCTTCGAGACGGTCGGCGAGGACGGTCGGGAGGCACTCGAGGCCGACATCCTGGCGCTCATCGCCCGGCTCAACCAGGCCGATGACGGCACGATGGTCGTGCCGAACGAGTACCTCGAGGCGGTCATCGTCAAGCGCTGACATCGTGGCTCGTCACCCGTTCGTGCCACCATGGAGACATGCCACTGACGGGTGACTACGCTCCGAGCACCGCCGGCTGGGCGCGAAAGCAGGCCGAGCGCTACGAGGCGAGCGACGGGGCCGAGGCGAGCGACCTGCGCGGCCGGCCGGTGATCGTCGTGACCTCGGTCGGGGCGAAGACCGGCAAGCTGCGCAAGACGGCGCTCATGCGCGTGGAGCACGACGGCGACTACGCGGTCGTCGCATCGATGGGCGGCGCCCCGAAGCATCCGGTCTGGTACTACAACCTCAAGGCCAACCCCCACGTCGAGCTGCAGGACGGGCCGACCAAGCGGGACTACCGTGCCCGCGAGGCGAGCGGCACGGAGAAGGCGGCCTGGTGGGCGCGCGCGGTCGAAGCCTGGCCGGACTACGCCAAGTACCAGACGAAGACCACACGCCAGATCCCGGTATTCGTCCTAGAGCCGTTCGAGCCGTGACGGACTCGATCGTCGCGCGGGATCGACGCTGACGCGAGCCCGCACCTGGGCGTGGCGTACGGGCACCATGAAGACGCAAGTACGGGTCGCGGCCAAGCCACGCGGTCCGTATGCTCGCGGGCGAAGGCCGGCCCGATCGTCGGCGCCTACGGGGTACCTGCGTTGGTCACGAGCCCAGCCCGCCACCGCCGGAATGCCCGCGTCTGGTCAGCGATCGTCCTGACGGCACTTTTCGCCGCTGCCCTCGCACCCGCGACCGCCCAGGGCGCCGGCACGCTCGCGATCTCGCTCGTGCCGAGCGTCACCCTTGGAGAGCCGGGCGATCCCACCACCCTGACCGCGACGGTGACCGATGCCGGGGTTCCGGTCACGAGCGGGTTCGTCCGGTTCACGAGCCAGGCCGATCCCGATGACCACGACGTCGACGTCGATTCGAACGGGATGGCCTCTTTCACATACCAACTTCGGGCGGGTTACACGAGCTTCGATGCTCGCTATTACCCAGGCGGGACCGGGGCGACCACCTTTGCGTGGGGCCGAACCGACACCACGGCCACCCTCGAGGCCCCCGCGACGACGAAGCAGGGCGTTCATGCGAACGCGAGGATGACCGTGCACCCGCTGCCGCCCGACCACGGCACGCCGGCGCTCACGCTCTTCGACGAGACGACCGGCACGACCGTCGGTCCCTCGCTTCCGACGCCATACGACGATGAGGTCTGGGTCGACCTCGCGGTGCTCGCGGCGGGCACGCACGTTCTCCACGCAGTGTTCACCGGCGACGACTACGTCCACGATTCGGTCAGCGTGCCTGTGACCGTCGTTGTGACGCCGGACGATGGCGTGGCGGCGGACGTGATCAACAGCTCGTCGAAGCTCTATCCGCACAAGGACGGGTACAAGGACACGGTCAAGACGACGGTCATGTCCAACGAGCCGGTCACGATCTCGTTCAAGGTCCTCAACGCCGCCGGCAAGACCGTCCGCTCGTCCAACCCGGCCCCGGTGACGGTCTGGACGGACAAGAACACGGTCTTCACATGGAACGGCAAGTCGAACGCCGGCAAGCTCGTGGCCAGCGGGAGGTACCGGATCCGAGCCGTCGTCAGCGACTCGTTCGGCCACAGCCTGACGAAGACGTTCGCGGTCACGGTCTCGTCGAAGCGGCTTGTCTGGCACACGGTCAGCAGCTCCCCGACGAAGGCGGGCCGGTCGTGGTCGGGCATCGGCGGGTCCGGGACCGGGTCCGCGAGGGCCGGTGGCACATGGTCGACGGGCGGGCGCCTCAGGGCCGGCGACGGCTTCGTGACCGTGGCCTACACGCTCAGGCTGGGCTCGGTCTCGGTGCCGAAGTCGGCCGTCGTCCGCAAGATCACGGCCTATGTCGCAGGCAAGGGCCCGTCAGGCACGCCGGACGCGGAGATCGGGATCCACAACACCGGCTTCGGCAGCTGGAAGATCATCAACTACTACGACGCCCGCAAGGCCGTGGGCAAGGCCTACAAGGCCTACGCGACCTCGACGACCGCCGCGAGCTCTCATCGCTCGGGCAGGACCGTCCACGTGATCGTCATCGTGAACCGCGGCACGTGGGACGTCCGCCGGGTCAAGGTCACGTACCGGTACGCCGTCCTGAGGTAGGGATCCGCCCGCGCGACCGTTGTCACTCGTGACGGGCGCGCAGTAGCATCGGGCGACGATGCCGTCACGCCGCGAGGAGTCCCTGCTCCGGACCAATTGCTTCGAGGTCTCGATCGGCGACCGGGAGCTCGGCTTTGCCCAGGTGGGCAGGCTCTCGTCGGAGACCGACGTTCTCGATGCTCCGCCGGCGCGAGCGGAGCATCGATGGGCCACCGTCGTCCTTCGACGCGCCCTAACGAGCTCGACCGAGCTGTACGACTGGCGCCGGAACATCGTCCTCGGCAAGGACGACCGTCGAGACGTCACGATCCGCCAGCTGTCCGCCCCGGGCGGCAAGGCCGTCCACGCCTGGCGACTGGTTCGGGCATGGCCGCGCCGGTGGTCGGGCCCGGCGTTCGATGCGATGAGCAACGACATCGCCTGCGAGGAGCTCGAGGTGACCTTCGATGACCTCGTCTGGCTCGACCACGACCCCACGACTCCGGGAGGCTGACATGGCCGTGCTTCGCGACCGCCCCTATGCCCAGTTCAACTTCATCGTCGACCTCGGGACCGGCAACACCGATGGGCCCGAGGCCGGCTTCCAGGAGTGCAGCGCCATCGGCATGAGCGTGGACGTCGTCGAGTACCGCAACGGCAACGAGAAGGAGAACCAGCCGCGCAAGCTGACCGGACTCCAGCGCGTCGGCGACGTCACCCTCAAGCGCGGGATCATCGGCTCGTTGAACCTCTACGCGTGGCTCGATCAGATCCGGAACGGTGACCAGGCGGGGTTCCGGACGGTCACGATCACCCTCCAGAACGAGGACCACACCCAGAGCGTGATGACGTGGAAGCTGCTGCGCGCCCGGATCATCAAGCACACGAGCGGGCCGCTCAACGCGAAGGGCACCGACGTGGCGATGGAGGAGCTGACCCTCGCCTACGAGCGCCTCGAGATCGAGTGACGCACGGGCGTGCGTGACGACTGGTCAGAGGCCCTTGACGCGTACGACCGGCTCGTCGCCAGGAGCCACGGCGTCGAGCGCCAGGGAGCGAAGCTCCCCTACACGTCGGTGAACGGCAACATGACCAGCTTCCTGGCCGAAACGGGCGTGCTCGCTCTTCGTCTCTCGCCGTCGGACCGGGCGACTTTCCTGTCGCGATTCGCGACGACGCTCCATGAGGCGCACGGGCACGTCATGAAGGAGTACGTGAGCGTCCCCGCATCACTGCTCGCGGATACCGAGACGCTCACGCCGTGGTTCGCGGCCAGCCTCGCCTACGTCGCGGGCCTGAAGCCCAAGGCGACCACTCGGACGCCCAGGACGTAGCCGAGGGGTCACGGCCGCTCGAGAAGCGTCTTGAGGTCACCGAACCAGCCACGCCATGCGGTCTTGAGTCGTTCGGCCGCCTCGGCATCGGGGAGCTTCTCGTGCGCGACGGCCACGAGCGACTTGCCCGGGCCCTTCGGGATGACCGTGAAGACGATCCGGGACGGCGGATCGGGCCAGTCGTAGCGGGACGTCCATGCGGCGCGGGTCGGGCGCGAGCGCAGCGTGATGCCCGGCATCCAGCGCTTCCTGGTCGCTGCGCTCGTGACCGCCGCGAACAGCCGGTCCTGGTCGACCGCGATGGTCCGCGTCACGCTGATGCTGAACCCGTCGGCCATCTGACCCGGGCTCCGCATGCCGCGTGCTCGCTCGTAGTTCACGGTGATGTTCTGGGACCACCAGCCGGGCACGCCCTGGGTCTCGTGGAGCCAGCGCGCGATCTCGGTGTGGGTGTGTTCCGTCGCGCCCCAGGCGTCGAGGAGGGCGAACCACTCGCTGTGTCCCCTCCCCGACCCGCGCCGCATCGACTCGTCCGAGGTCAGGAGCTCGGCCTCGATCGCGGACTCGGTCGCCGCGGCGGGCGATCCTGGCTCGGCCGTCTTCGGCCCGTCGGCTTTCTGGAGGAGTTGGCGACGGGCGGCCGTGTACGACTCGCCGGTCTTGGCCATGCGCGTGCGAACGCGTTCCTTGAAGATCTTCTGGGTCGGCATCGTCTCGACATCCTTCTCGTTCGACGAGGCCACGGAACTCACGCTTTCGCGACCCGCCGGAGAAGGGCGGACGACCCATCCCGGGGAAGCCAGTTCCCCTTTGCCCCATCGATGCCGGCGGCGTGAGCGTCGGAGCGGGGTTCGGCGCGGGACGCGCCGTCGCATCGAAGTATGCCCAATCTCCCGGGCGTCTGACAAGCCCACGTCCGACGGCGAATCGGCCCTGTCCAGCATTGACAGGATGCTGTCAGTAACGTACCATTTGGATGACAGGATACTGTCAGGACACAGGAGGGATGACATGGACTGGAAGCTCGAACTCATCGCCATCCCGGTGACCGACGTCGACCGTGCCAAGGCGTTCTACACGGAGCAGGTCGGCTTCCATGCGGACCATGACCATCACGTGAACGAGAACCTGCGATTCGTCCAGATCACCCCTCCGGGGTCCGCCTGCTCGATCGCCTTCGGGCTCGGCGTGACCACCCAGGCCCCCGGGTCGGCGCAGGGTCTTCAGATCGTCGTCTCGGACGTGGCCGCCGCCCGTGCGGAGCTCCTCTCACGCGGCGTGGAGGCGTCCGACGTCCAGGACTTCCCGTGGGGCAAGTTCGTCTTCTTCAGCGACCCGGACGGAAACGGCTGGGCGCTCCAGGAGATGCAGAAGCCGCCCGTCGACGCCTGACGTGCCGAATCGGCGGCCGTCCGCCTATTCCCAGATGACGGTCGCCACCTGCATCGAGTCGCCGACTCCGCGGATCGGCGTGGTCCGCGCCTCCGAGGCCCGGACGTTCCCGGCTTCGGCGAGGGTCTCGGCGGTAGCGAGGATCTCGCCGCCGCCAGCCAGCGCCGCGACGCGCGCCGCGACGTGGACGCCCTTGCCGCTGTAGTCGCTCCCGCGCCGGTTGGCCTCGGCCGTGTGCAGGCCGATCCGGACGGACAGGGCGAAGCCCGTGCTGTCCCGGTGGTCGGCGAGCGCCTGCTGGATCGAGCTCGCGCACTCAACGCCCGCCTGGGCCGACTCGAAGGCCGCGAAGAACCCGTCGCCGGTGGAGTTGACGATCTCCCCTCCCCCGCTCGCGATCCGGTTCCGCAGGACGTCGTCGTGCCAGCGCAGGAGTCGCTCCCATGCCTGGTCGCCGAGGGCCTCCGCGAGTTTCGTCGAGCCGACGATGTCGGTGAACATGAACGTCTTGTGCGTCGTCGCGGGTCCCGTGCGCCGATCCTCGGCGTCCCGCAGCTCGCGCTCGGCGGCCTCGACATCGATCCTGGCCCCGAGGCGGCGGAACTCATCGAGCGCGGCCTGCAGCTCCAGGTCGCCGTCGTCCTCGTCGTCGAGGGCCCGGAGCGCGCGTGCCAGGACGGCCCGCGCGCGGGCGACCTCGTACGGCGCGCCGACCTCGCGCCAGCCGCTGATCCCGGCGCGCAGCTCTCGCGCCGCCGCCGCCGCGTCGCCCTCGGCCACGAGCACCCGGCCCAGCGCGACCTGTCGACCTGCCTCGAGCGCCGGCGACGGGTAGCCCTTGACGATCGCTTCCAACTCGTCGATCGCGGTCCGCGCTGTCCCGACTTCACCGGCCGCGATCGCGATCTCGACCTGGGCCGGCAGGAGGCGTGCCCGGGCCCAGCGATCCCAGGTCTCCTCGGCCACCGCCCCGTTGATCGCCGCCGCTGCTGCCTTGATCTTGCCCTCGGCCAGGCGGACGAGCGCGAGCGCGGGCTGCGGCGATCGACCCCGAGCGTGCGCCTCGCGCAGGGCCGCCTCCGCTCCCTCGAAGTCGCCGCGGAGGCGACGGATGTCGCCGATCGCGTAGAACCCGTCGGCCTGGGGCGGGACGGCGTTGAAGGCGCCGAGCTCGACCGGTCGCCCGTTCGAGCTCCTGCTCCGCCCGCTCCCACGCCCCGCCGACCGCGGCCACCTCGGCGCGATGGATCCGGCACACACCCGGGAAAGCCGGAGAGCGACTGTCGGTCGCAGTACCTCTCGGTCGCCTCGATCCACTCGCTCGCCCGGCGATAGTCCGTCATGTCGCGGCACGCGCCGATCATCCGGCAGGCGGTCACGCCGGTCGTGAACGGCGACAGCTCGCCGTTGACGGCCGCGAACGACGCTTCCTCCATCAGCGCGAAGCCGTCACTGGTCTCGCCGGACGCGATCTTGAGCGCGCCTAGGTTCGACTGGCGCGTACGCCTTCAGGTCCGGGTTGGCCGCGCCGTTGCCGATCTCGACCGCGCGTTCGGCCTGGGCGAGAGCCGTCTCGATGTCGCCGGTCGCGCCGGCGGCCTCGCTCCGCACGAGGGCGAGGTATCCGTGGACGTACGTGTCGCCCTCGACGCCGACGATGCGCTCCGCCCGGCGAGTCCAGCCCGAGGCGATCGAGTGCTTGCCCGCGAAGCCGTAGGTCCGCGCGAGGTCGATCGCGAGGTAGGCGGCACGCTCCTGATCGCCGGCCTCCTCGTACGCCTTGAAGGCGCGCTCCTTGAGCTCGAGCTCCTCACCGCCCCGGGCGACGAAGAACGCCGCCAGGGCCAGCGCTTCGAGGTCCGATCCGGAGAGCGCGCCATCGCGGTCCGCCTGCGACAGCTGGTCGAACGCCTCCTGCCAGGCGTGGCGCCCCAGGGCATCCCGCCCAGCCTGGACGGGATCGACCACCGGGGGCATGACCTCGCTCATGGCGGGCATTGTGCCACCGGCGCGGTGTGATACTTCTGCGCGTGGGCAAAGCCGCCGAACCCATCCCCGAGACCGTCCTCTACCCGAACGGCACGGTCAAGTACACCGGCTTCTACCTGGACGGCGCATTCCACGGCTCATGGACGTGGAATCGCACGGACGGAAGCGTGATGCGGACGGGCCAGTTCGAGCGCGGTCGGCAGGTCGGCGTGTGGCGGACGTTCGATCGGTCCGGTCAGGTCGTGAAGGAGACCGACTTCACGAAGGCCACGAAGGCGGGCTAGACCAGGCCCAGGCTCTTCGCGAGGGGCGAGAGCGTCAGGAGCCAGAGCGCCGCAGTCAGCCCGCAGGCGACGATCGCGAGCGTCAGTGCGATGAGGCCCTCGATCCGGAGGCGGCGCTGCGTCCGACGCGCGCCCTGGCCCTCGAACGGATCGCGCAGGCTCCCAAAGTGTCCGATCATCATCGGTCCTCCAACATCCACCGGTCGGTCGCGACCTCGGGCCGCCATCGTCCTCCCGCACGGGTCCCGTTGACCAGCCGGACCTTCGGGCCAGCGCCGGTGCTGGCTCCGAAGATCGAACGCGCACCGTCGTCGGCGACTCAGTACAGTCGGACGGCGTCCCCGACGGACGCCGCGGAAGGACGGTCGGTTGGATCGCGACCTCGTCGAGCAGGCCCAGCGCGGTGACCGGGAGGCCTTCGCCATCCTGGCCCGGACGCATGGTGATCAGCTTATGGCGATCGCCCAGCGGATCCTCCGAGACGTAGGACGGGCCGAGGACGCCGTGCAGCAGACGCTGGTGATCGCCTGGCGGGAGCTGCCTTCCCTCCGCGACCCGGCTCGCTTCGACGCCTGGCTCCAGCGACTGCTTGTCAACGCCAGCTACGCGGAGGCACGCCGCTGGAAGACCTGGAACGCGAACGTCCGGATCCTCCACGCGGGGACGGCGGCCGGGCCGGACGAGTCGCTGTCCGTCGATGACCGCGACCGGCTCGAGCGTGCCTTTCGGCGGCTCCCTCCCGACCAACGGGCGATCCTCGTGTTCACGCACTACTTGGGTCTGACGCCCACCGAGATCGCCGACCGGCTCGGGATCCCCGTCGGAACGGCCCGGTCTCGACTCCACTACGCCCACCGGGCGATGCGCGCGGCCATCGAGGCCGACGAGCGACCTGCCGCGGCGGCCGGAGGACGGCCTCGATGACCGACGACCGAGCGCTCGATCGGCTCCTCGACGCGTTCTTCGTCGCCGGCTCGGACGAGGTCGCCGACCGGGTGATCGACGGTGCCCTTGCCGAGATCGACCAGACACCACAGCGGCGCGTCGGACGCATGCCGCGGAGGCTGACGATGAAGACATCCACGCGCGTCGCTGTGGCGGCCGTCATCGGCGCCCTCGCCGTCGGCGGCATCCTCCTCGTTTCGGGCCCCGGTCAGTCGCTGATCGCCGGCCCGAGCTTGACGCCCGCCGCAGCGAGTCCCGGGGAACAGACCGCGCCGCCTGTCGCCCCGAGCCCGGCAGCGGTCGAAGGCCCGTCATGGGCGACCACGATGAACATGCTCACGGTTCGCAACGACTACGTGATCACGTCGCTGCCCGACGGCAGGGTGCTCGTGGCGGGAGGCACCGTCCTGCTCAGCGGCGAGGAGCTGCGTTCGGCCGAGCTCTACGACCCTCGGACCAGTTCGTGGAGCGCAACCCGAGGGATGAACGTCGTTCGCGGGGGCGACACAGCCACGCTGCTCCTCGATGGCACGGTCCTCGTGACCGGCGGCCGCAGCGCCGAGGTGTACGACCCGGGAACGGAGACCTGGACGACTGTCGGCGGCCTGTCCACGGCGCACGCCTCCCCGACGGCCACGCTCCTCCGGGACGGCCGGGTGCTCGTCGCCGGTAGCGGCGGCGCCGAGTTCTACGACCCACGGAGCCAAGCGTGGACGGCCTCGGGGAACATGGTCGCGCCCCGCCACGACCACAAGGCCATCCTCCTGTCGGACGGTCGAGTCCTCGCCGTCGGCGGGAATATCGCGTCTGACGAGGCTGTCGCCACCGCTGAGATCTACGATCCGACGCTCGGTTCCTGGACCGCCACCGGCAGCCTGTCCTCCACGCGCCATGAGACCCACACGCTGACGCTCCTGCCGAACGGCAGCGTCCTGGTGGTCGGGGGACACGGCTGTCGCGACTGCGGCGGGATCGAGCCCTCGACCGCCGAGCTCTTCGACCCCGCGACCGGCGCATGGACGCCCGTCCCGGACCTGGGCACGCAGCTCCGCGGCCACACCGCCACGTTGATGCCGGACGGCACGGTGCTGGTCGTTGGTGGAACCGACGTCCACGACCCGTCGTTGCCGGCAACGGAGTCGTTCGATCCGGTCAGTGGGACATGGACCGCCACAGCCGACCCGCTGACCCGCCACTTCAATCACACGGCAACTCTCCTGGCCGACGGTCGTGTGTTGGTGGCCGGTGGCGACAACGGCAACAACCAGTCCGGTGCCGCCGAGCTGTATGACCCCGGTGATCCCTGAGCGAGAGCACCGAGTATGGTCAGGCGTACAAGAGGCCCGTGAAGTCCTTGGTCAACGGACCGACCGGTCCGGCCGGCATCTCGATCATCATCACGTCGTCCGGCGCCTCGGCGATCCAGTCGGCGCGATCCTGGTTGAGCATGACGACATTCGCGCGTCGCAGGTGCGGTTCGGATCCCACGGTGTAGCCGATCACGGCGTCCGTCATCGCGACCATCGACTTTCGGACGCGAAGGCTCGCGATCGGGTCGCTCCCGGGCAGGGTATGCACGTACCCGAAGACCTCGTATGGGCCTGCCTTCGCGATGACCGGGTGCTGACAGGTCCGTCGCCGTCGTGCGGCATTGCCTCTTGGCCCGGCGGCGTCGACGACGAAGACCTCGTCACGCATGAGGAGCAGTTCGCGGATCGCGATCGCGTGGCCATCCACGAGATCCTCCACGAGGGCGTCGGTCACCGAGAACTCGTCCACCTCGTTGAGGAGGTCGCTGACGCGTTCGCCGTCCAATCGGATCCGGCCGCTGAGCACGGAATCCTCGGCAAAGGCCACGATCTCGACTTCGGGGATGGGAACCGGTCGGACGAGCCGGCTCGGGCAACGGCGGGAGCCCGAAACGATGACTCGGGATCGCCAATCGGGATCGACCGCTCGTCCAGTTGATGTTGGCCGTCGGGATGCCTGACATGGGGTGACCTCATGACCGGCGGACGGACGGTCCCTGTCCCGGGGCCGCTGGCTCCGCATAGGCATGAGTGCGCCATGTCTTCCGAAAGGCTAGGCCTGACCCGGACAAATGGGCCAGTACCCATAAGTACCCTGCTCCCTACCGACCGTGTCCGACTGCGAGTCGACATGGAGATTCCGGGCTCCTTTCGGCCCGATCCGACGAGCCCGGATGACGTCGATCTGTCCGACCGGCCCTGACCGGCGGGCCGGGACTCAGCGGGTCGCGGCGCCGTCCGTCTCCGCCATCCGCGCCTTGACCAGCTTCGTCACGAGAGCATCCGGCAGCAGGGCGTCGGGCATGAACCGGATCGTGCCCTTCGAGGTGTCATACGCCGCCAGCTCGTCCTGGATGGCCTCCATCGCGGCCGGGCTCATCACGTAGAACGAGCAATGGCTGCGCGCAGCGCCGTACGCGACGAGCGGGCGATCGCGATACCGGAAGGCCGGCGCCCCGTAGCTCATGGCCTCGACCGCTTCCGGGGCGGCGGCCCGGATCTGCTGGCGCAGCGCCTCGAGTGCGTCGCGCATGTCGTCGGGGATGTTCGCGAGGTAGGCGTCGATCTCGGCGGTCATGCGTCGCCCGGCTTTTCCTGGACCGTCCAGCCGTTCCCGTCGGGGTCGCTGAAGAAGAAGAACGAGTTCCAGGGGCCGCCCTTGCCATCGATCCACTCGCCGTCGAAGTGGCGGATCGGCGTGACCTCGACACCGCGACCCGCGAGCAAGTCACGGGCGGCCTCGATGTCACTCACGACGAGCTGCATGCCCTGGAGCGAGCCGGGCGCCGACTCGACGAGGCCCTTGCCGATGGTGATCGAGCACGCCGACCCGGGGGGCGTGAGCTGGACCACCCGGAACGCGTCACCCGTGGCCTGGTCCACGTCTACGACGAATCCGACCTGCTCGCTGTAGAAGCGCTTCGCACGATCGACATCGGACACCGGCACCACGACGACCTCGAGCTTGAAATCCACGCACTCCCTCCGATCTACGCGACCGCCCGTCGTCGGCGGCCCGCTGACAGCATGACGTGTCGGCCACGTCCATGCGGGCGAGCGGATGTCATCCGCGCTCGAGCCCGACTCGGTGCCTGGTCGGACGTCGCCCATCTACCAGACGTCGCCCGGACGCCACTCGCAACTGATCGGGACCGCCAGATCGAGCGGCGGGGACGACGGCGTCGCGAGGACCATGATGTATCCGTCCTCGTCGGGCGTGCGTCGCGCTCCATCGGGGGTTCGCACGGATGCCGGCCCCAGCCACGTCCGCCAGCCCAGGCGCTCGTAGAACGCGTGCCGACCGGTCCCAAGCGCCCCGAGCTCGAACCGGTCCCCGATGAAGGCCGTCACGCGGTCCATGAGCCGTGAACCGAAGCCGGCGCCCTGGCGCGCGGGCGCGACCGCGACCGACTCGACGTAGCCCGTCCGAAGAGGCATGTCACCCACGTGGAGCTCGCGCTCGACCACAGAGGCGTGGCCGACGATCACGCCATCGAGATCGAGCACGAAATGGGTCCCGCCCACCCCGTGCAGCCAGTCGTCCTCGGTGAAGCGCTCCTCCTCGTCCGTCCCGAACGCCGCCTCGAGCATCGCGCGAATGGCCGCGACCTCAGCGGAGGTCAGCTCGGGGGTCCCCATCTCGCGGAGTCGTGCCCGGCCCGCCTCCTCGTCCATGTCCCTGCCCACGGCAGGATTCTAGCCGGGGACGACCTCGTCCTCGAGATCGACGACCTTCGCGTCGACGTCCGTGTCCGTCAGCGGGCCCGTGTCGTCGGCGGGCTCGTCCGGGTCGTCGAGGTCATCGTTGCGCACATCCTCCGGGAGGTCGTCCGCGCCCTCGACGGGATCGTCGACATCACCGTCCGCATCGACCTCGCCGTCGGTGTCTGCCGGGTCCTCGATCGAGAGCGGCGTCCCCAGGATTTCGGTCATGTCGATCCTCCGATGCGACGCAGGCCACTCTCGTGGATCCACTCCGTCCCGGTTCGATTGCCGTACCACGTCCCGGACGTCGTGCCCGGCGGCACCTTCCCGTGCTCGACGACCTGGTAGGCGATGAAGAGGGCGCCGTCAGGCACGCGGTCGACGATGTCGCCCGGCAGCATCCGGTCCGGGCGGCTCCGGACATTGACCCGGTGGCCCTTGGGCGGGTTCGCCCGGACGCGATCGGGGAATGGCGTCGTCCGCTTGGCATTCTTGAAGAGATTCACCTCGGCCGCGGTCTTCACGAGGATCGGATGCCCGGTATCGGGCTCGACGCGCCGCCGCGGCACGAAGCCCGCGTAGAACTTCCCGGGGCCGAGTCTCGTGACCTTCACGACCTTCCCGTTCTTGTCGACCGTCGTGAACGTGAGGCCGGCGGCGAACGCGAGGACCGTGGCCCAGGGCCAGAGCTGCTTGCCCCTCGGACGGCCGCGCCGGCCATCGGCCATCGGGTCGTAGACGAGCGCCTCGAGGGGCTCGCCGTGGGGACCTTCGCCGCGCACCTCGTTCACCCAGACGGCGTGGTTGGCGCCCCTGTTCGTCACGCGCAGGTCGCCCGTCAGGGCGGCCGTGTTGCCCTGGAGGACGAACCCGCGACCCTTCCGACACTGCTTCGCGGCACTCGCGGGCGAGATCGTGTTGCGCCCGGTCCGGACCGTGACGCGGACGCCGTAGTGTCTCTGTGCGACCTCGGCCACCTGGCTGAGGCTGAGGCCCTCATCGAAGTCGTTGGTGTGCTTCCTGACCGCGCAGCCCGACGGCGGTTCGTCATCGCCGATGTAGGCATCGATGCCCATGGCCATCGCATAGGCCGTGCACGACTTGAACCCGAGCCTGTGGCCGCCAAGGACGCAGTTGGTCCTCGGGCCCTGCTTCTGGAACTTCGGGTGAGACATCCCGGTCATGGCGGGAACGCTAACGACCGGGCGTCTCGGTCGCGTCTCGGTCCCGGACAGCGAACGAGGGAGGCGGTGTCGGCTCCCTCGTTCTGATCGCTCCGTTCGCGCCGCTGCGGTCAGGCCTCGCCGAGGATGTTCCGACGAAGGAAGTCGTTGCGAAACGTCCCATCCGGATCGTGTCGTTCGAGCAGGGCGACGAAGTCCCGTAGCCGCGGGTAGGCGGAGCCGATCGCCTCGGGCGACATCGTGAAGAGCTTGCCCCAATGCGGTCGCGGCTCGAACGGGGCCAGCGCCGACTCGATCGCGGGCAGGACCTGGCGGACGGCGTCCCAGTCCGGCCGCCATGTGAAGTGGAGCGCCACCGACGGTCGCCCGAAGGCGGTGCTCATCCACAGCTCGTCGGCGGCGACCGTCCGGACCTCCGAGATCATGAGGACCGGGGCGATCCGATCGCGGATCCGGGCGAGCGCGCGCAGGGCCTCGGCCGCCATGCGACGCGGCAGCAGGTACTCGGTCTGGAGCTCGTCACCGGCGCTCGGGGTGTGGTCCATCCGGAAATGCGGCATCCGCTCGTGCCATGGTCCCGGCACCCCGAGCTGAGGCGTCAGGGCGTCCGGCGGCATGCGCCGGATGGGGTGGATCGGGACCGTCGCCCGGGTGGCGCCGAAAACGGTCGGCGGGGGTTCGAAGGCGTCGCCGTCCACGACCCGTCGCTTGAGCCAGACCTGCTCGATCAGCGGCCCTCGCCACTCGGTGAAGAGGCTGACGCTGTCGGCCAGGGCCGTGATCTCGTCGAAGTGGTCGAGGGCTTCGCCGAGCGGCAGGTCTTCGTAGAGGTCCTGCCGCATCTGAAAGGCCGGCTGGAGTCCGAGCGTCAGGGACGTGACCACGCCGAGACCGCCCAGGCCGACGACGACGCCATCGAAGACGTCCGGATCGTGCTCACGGGACAGCGACACCACCTCGCCGTCCGCGGTGACCATCTCCAGCGCCCGGACGGCGGTGGCCAGGTTGCCGCTTCGATCGCCTGACCCGTGCGTGGCGGTCGCGCATGCGCCCGCGACGGAGATGTGCGGGAGCGAGGCGAGGTTGTGCAGGGCAAAGCCCGCCGCGTCGAGCGGCCCGCACAGCTCGCCGTACCGGACTCCGCCGTCGACCGTCACCGTGCCGGCCGTCCGGTCGAGCTCGAAGACCCGCGGCATCCGGCGCGAGCGACACGAGATCGCCCGTGGTGTCGGCGATGTCGTTGAACGAGTGACGCGAGCCGAGGACGCGCAGGGACCGCGAGGTGCGCACGATGTCGCGGAGCTCGTCGAGCGAGGCCGGCTCGAGCAGCCTCGTGGCGGCGTACGTCCGATTGCCCGCCCAGTTCGTCAGTGGCACGCTGGTTCGCCCTCGATCTCCACGCTCGGAGGGTAGCGTGGTGGAGAGCCGCCCACCGGCCGGCGAGGCGCGGAGAGCCACGGGTTCGGGCAGACTGGCTGCCGATGCGTGTCCTGTTCACCTCCGTCTCCGCGCTCGGTCACGTCCACCCGATGGTGCCTCTCGCCCTCGCCCTCATCGAGCGCGGCCACCAGGTTCGATGGCTGACGGGGCCGGACGCCGTCGGGCGCCTGGGAGCCGTCGGGATCGCCGCCGATCCTGTCGGCCCGCCGTTCGAGGCCCTGCGGGCCGAGTATCGACGGCGGTACCCCGAGGCTGCGGCGTATGGCGGAGAGGGCCTGGCGGACCATGTCTTCCCGCGCCTGTTCGGCGAGGTCGCGGCCGGGGTGATGTTCCCCGAGGTCATGGAGGTCACCCGGGGATGGCGGCCGGGGCTCGTCATCCATGACGCCGCGGAGTTCGGCGGTCCCATCGCGGCCGCGGTCATCGGCGTGCCGTCGGTGACCCATGCCTTCGGCGCCCTCACCCCACCCGAACGGGTCGCCGCCGCGGCCGACCGGGCCGCGCCGCTCTGGCGGTCCGTCGGGCTGGAACCGAGGCCGTACGGGGGCCTGTACGACCATCTCTACCTCGACATCTACCCGGCCAGCCTCCAGTCCGGGGACATGCGTCATGTCCCGAAACGGCAGTTCCTTCGACCGGTGGCCTTTGACGACGCGGGCGCCGACGCGGGCGCATCGTCCGCCGTCCCCGGTGACGACCCGCTCGTCTACCTGACACTCGGGACGGTCGACCGGGACCGCGCAGCGCTGCGGACCGCCCTCGATGCCCTCGCGGCACGGCCTGTCCGCGTCCTGGTGACCGTGGGGCCGGCGGGCGACCCGGCCTCGCTCGGCCCACAGCCGGGACACGTTCGGGTCGAACGGTACGTGCCCCAGTCCAGGGTCTTCCCGCACTGCGCCGTCGTTGTGTCGCACGCGGGATCGGGCACGTTCCTCGGGGCGCTGGCACACGGGATCCCGCAGCTCTGTCTCCCGCAGGCCGCGGACCAGTTCATGAATGCCGCCGCCTGCGCCCGATCCGGCACCGGCCTGGTCCTCGCGCCCGACGAGCTGACCACGTCGTCCGTCGGCGAGGCCGTGTCACGCCTCCTCGCCGAGCGCACGTTCCGGGATCGCGCGAGCGGACTCGCGGACGAGATCGCGGCGATGCCCGGGCCGGCCGACGTCGCCGCGACCCTCGAAGGGCTGCCGACGCCCGATTGACCCGCCTCCGGGCCAGGCGTCGCCGTTCTGGGCGGGGAATCATCCTCGCACCTCTCCGCTGCGCGGCGCAGGCTGCCGGGGGACACGCAGGTGGTGTTGCGTATACGGCTGTCTCGCATTCGGGTGCGATCGATGGTCGTGGCCTGCGTGTCGCGGCCGTGCTGCATCGGAGGACCCACGCCAGGAACGATCGTCGTGAGCGAGAGGCAAGGACCGTGCTGAGACGGCCGCGGGCGAGATGACCAGGGATCCGGACGCGAGGACGTCCGCCCGGTCCTTCTCCGAACCCGATGGCCGACCGGCGCACGGCAGGCGTCGGTCGCCGGTGACGACCCAGGCCCTCTCACGCCGGAAGGCCCAACTCGCCTTCGGGGCGGCGTTCGTCACGTTGCTGATCGTCGCGATGGTGTCGTATCGCGGCATCTCCGTGTCTCGGGAGAGCGATCGGCTGGTTCGCCACAGCCACGAGGTGATCGAGAGCCTCGAGACCCTGCTCTTCGCCAACTCGACGATCGAGTCGAATAGTCGTGGATCCGTCCTGGGCGGCGGGTCCGACACGTTCCGCGACGGGTTCGATGCCGGGGTGGCGAACATCCATCGAACGCTGGCGACGCTTCGAAACCTGACCTCGGACAACGCCGACCAGACGGCCCGGGTCCAGGCGATCGACCTGTTGATCACCCAGCGGATCCAATTCGCCGAGCGGGTCATCGGACTGGCCCGTTCCGGCGACACTGTGGCGGCCGCCGCCGAGATCAGGGCCGGACGTGGCCAGGACATCACGAACCGGTTCGAGACCGTGGTCCAGGCCATGGACCAGGAGGAGCAGCGGCTCCTGGTGATCCGCGACGCGGATGTCGCCCAGCAGGTCAGCCAGGCCACGACGGTGCTCATCCTCGGCACCCTCGTGGGCCTGTCGATCACGGCCGCCGCGGCTGTCAGCGTGCAACGCGACAGCGCACGACGTGGTCGCGCGGAGGACGCTCTCCGGGACAACGAGGAGCGCGATCTCTCAGGGGCCAACGAATTGGGTGCGAAATACCGCGGTCTGCTCGAGGCCGCCCCCGACGCCATGGTCGTCGTCAATCAGGCCGGCGAGATCGTCCTGCTCAACGTCCAGGCCGAGAAGCGCTTCGGCTATCACCGCGACGAGCTCCTCGGGCAACCGGTGACCAACATCATCCCGGAAGGCTTCGCGGAACGACTGATCGCGGACGACCTGCGCTCGGCGGAGGATGCCCTGGCCCAGCAGATCGGGACCGGCATCGAGCTTATGGGCAAGCGCAAGGATTCGAGCGAATTCCCGATCGAGCTGATGCTCTCCCCGCTCGAAAGCGCCGAAGGGCTCCTCGTCACGGCAGCCATCCGCGACATCAGCGTCCGTCGCGCTGCGGAACAGCACCTGATCCAGATGGAGGGCCGCTATCGCGGCCTGCTCGAGGCCGCGCCGGACGCGATGGTCGTCGTCAATCAGGCCGGGGAGATCGTCCTGCTCAACGTCCAGGCCGAGAAGCAGTTCGGGTACCCGCGCGACGAGCTGCTCGGTCAGGAGGTCACGAACATCATCCCGGAGGGCTTCGCCGAGCGGCTCATCGCCGACGACCTGCGCTCCGCGGAGGATGCGCTGGCCCAGCAGATCGGGACCGGCATCGAGCTGACCGGGCTTGCGCAAGGACGGGACGGAGTTCCCGATCGAGCTGATGCTGAGCCCGCTCGACAGCCCCGAGGGCATCCTCGTCACGGCCGCCATCCGCGACATCAGCGTCCGCAAGGCGGCTGACCTGGACCTGGCCCAGGCGGAGGGCCGCTATCGCGGCCTGCTCGAGGCGGCGCCGGACGCGATGGTCGTCGTCAACCAGGCCGGCGAGATCGTCCTGCTCAACGTCCAGGCCGAGAAGCAGTTCGGGTATCCACGCGACGAGCTGCTCGGTCAGGAGGTCACGAACATCATCCCGGAGGGCTTCGCCGAGCGGCTGATCGCCGACGACCTGCGCTCCGCGGAGGACGCCCTGGCCCAGCAGATCGGCACCGGCATCGAGCTCTCCGGTCGGCGCAAGGACGGCAGCGAATTCCCGATCGAGCTGATGCTGAGCCCGCTCGACAGCCCCGAGGGCATCCTGGTCACGGCCGCCATCCGCGACATCAGCGTCCGCAAGGCTGCCGAGGCCGACTCTCGAGCAGAAGGTCGACCACCTCAATCGATCGAACGAGGAGCTGGGCCAGTTCGCCTACATCGCCTCCCACGACCTCCAGGAGCCCCTGCGGATGGTCGCGAGCTACACCCAGCTGCTGTCCCGGCGATACAAGGGCAAGCTCGACGCCGATGCCGACGAGTTCATCGCGTTCGCGGTGGACGGCGCGACCCGCATGCAGCAGCTGATCCAGGACCTGCTGACCTATTCGCGCGTGGGCTCGCGAGGCGAGGAGCTCCTGCGCGACCTCGAGCGAGGAGGCCCTCGGGCACGCGCTGGTCAACCTCCGCGGCGCCATCGAGGACAGCGGGGCGCTGGTCACCCACGATCCCCTGCCCGACGGTCATGGCCGACGGGATGCAGCTGACCCAGCTCTTCCAGAACCTGGTCGGCAACGCCATCAAGTACCAGAACCCGGGGACCCCCGAGGTCCACGTCGCCGCCGCCCGGAACGGCGGGAAGAAGTGGAACTTCTCCGTCAGCGACAACGGCATGGGCATCGAAGCCGAGTACTTCGAGACGGATCTTCGGCATGTTCCAGCGGCTCCACGGACGCGAGGACTTCGCTGGCACCGGGATCGGGTTGGCGGTCTGCAAGAAGATCGTCGAGCGGCACGGCGGGACCATCTCCGTGGAGTCCGAGCTCGGTCACGGGTCGACGTTCCGGTTCGCGCTGGCCGCGGGGGAGCTGGACGCATGAGCGGCGTCGAGGCGAAGGGCATCCCCCTGCAGGTCCTGCTGGTCGAGGACAGTCCGGGCGATGTCCGCCTCACGCGTGAGGCGTTCCGGGATGCGAACGCCACGATCACGATGCACGTCGCGACCGACGGCGTCGAGGCGATGGCGTTCCTGCGCCAGGAGGGCGCGTTCGCGACCGCGCCGCGACCGGACCTCATCCTGCTGGATCTCAACCTGCCGAGGATGGACGGCCGCGAGGTCCTGGCGCTCGATCAAGGGCGACGTCCAGCCTCAAGTCGATCCCGACGGTGATCCTGACCACGTCCGAGGCCGAGGCGGACATCGTGATGAGCTACCAGCTCCAGGCGAACTGCTACCTCACCAAGCCGGCGCAACTGGGACGCGTTCGACATCCTCGTCCGAGAGCATCAACGACTTCTGGCTGACCAAGGTCAAGTTCCCACAGCAGCGGTGACGCGATGAACGACGACCAGATCGGAGAAGGAGCTGCCTTGCAGGTGCTGCTGGTCGAGGACAGCCCGGGCGACGTGCGCCTGACGATCGAGACGTTCCGTGAGGCTGAGCAGCCACGTCGACCTCCACGTCGCCGTCGACGGGGCCGACGCGATGACGTTCCTCAAGCAGGAGCATCCCAATGCCGACGCCCCTCGCCCGGACCTCATCCTGCTGGATCTGAACCTGCCCAGGATGGATGGCCGGGAGGTCCTGGCCCAGATCAAGGGCGACGCGAGCCTTAAGACGATCCCGACCGTCATCCTGACCACGTCGGAGGCTGAGGCGGACATCCTCAAGAGCTACGAGCTGCAGGCGAACGCGTACCTCAACAAGCCCGTGCACCTCGACGCCTTCGAACGTCTCGTCCAGAGCATCCACGACTTCTGGCTGACCCGCGTCAAGCTGCCGCAGCCGTCGGGCAGCTCCATGAGCGCGCAGTCCATCCGGATCCTGCTTCTGGTCGAGGACAACCCCGGCGACGCCCGCCTGCTTCGCGAGATGCTGACCGAGCCGGACTCGGAGGAGACCGAGCTCACCCACGTGGCGAGCATCGCGGATGCCGAGAAGTACCTCTCGGAATTCTCGACCGACGTGATCCTGCTCGACCTCGGTTTGCCCGACGCGCAAGGGCTGGATGCCGTCCGTCGAGCGCATGCGATCGCGCCCCACGTGCCGCTGGTCGTGCTCACCGGCCTGGACGACGACGCACTGGCCTCGCAGGCCCTGAAGGAAGGCGCCGAGGACTACCTGATCAAGGGCCAGATCGAGCCGCGCGGCCTGCGCCGGGCCATCCGCTATGCGATCGAGCGCAAGACCATGGAAGAGGCGCTGTTCGTCGAGAAGGAGCGCGCCCAGGTCACCCTGAACAGCATCGGCGACGCCGTGATCAGCACCGACATCGGCGGCCGGATCACCTTCCTGAACCTCACTGCGCAGAACATGACGGGCTGGCGTTTGACGGAGGCGGTCGGCAAACCCCTCTCCGACGTGTTCAAGATCCTCGACGCCACGAGTCGCCATCCGATCCGGGACCCGACCGAGATGGCGGTCGGGCGCGACCGGACGTTCCACCTGCCGCCGAACTGTCTCCTCATCCGGCGGGACGGCACCGAGATCCCGATCGAAGACTCCGTCGCCCCGATCCACGACCGCGATGGGCAGGCGACCGGCGCCGTCATCGTGTTCCGCGACGTCAGCGCGGCACGCGCGATGGCGCTGCAGATGACCCACTCCGCCCAGCACGACTTCCTGACCGGTCTGCCGAACCGGATGCTCCTCAATGACCGGATCAGCCAGGCGATCGCGCTGGCCCCGCGCCATACGAACCAGGTCGCGGTGCTGTTCCTCGACCTGGACGGCTTCAAGCACATCAACGACTCACTGGGTCACCCGATCGGCGACAAGCTCCTGCAATCGGTCGCCCGACGACTCGTCCTGTGCGTCCGCGCCTCGGACACCGTCAGCCGGCAGGGCGGCGACGAGTTCGTGGTACTGCTCTCGGAGGCCGAGCAGTGGGAGGACGCCGCGATCGTCGCGACGCGGATGCTGCACGCGGTGGCCGAGACCCACACCATCGACCTGCACGACCTCCACGTCACGACGAGCATCGGCGTGAGCGTGTATCCCGACGACGGCCGGGACGCGGAGACGCTCATCAAGAACGCGGACACCGCGATGTACCAGGCCAAGGAGAACGGGCGGCAGAGCTACCAGTTCTTCAAGCCCGCGATGAACGTCCGGGCCGTGGAGCGGCAGTCCATCGAGGAGAGCCTGCGGCGCGCCCTCGAGCGGGACGAGTTCGTGCTCCACTACCAGCCGAAGATCGACCTCCGGACCGGCGCCATCAGCGGCGCGGAGGCACTGATCCGCTGGACCCACCCCGAACGCGGTCTGGTCTCCCCTGCCCAGTTCATCCCGATCGCCGAGGACAGTGGCCTCATCCTCCCGATCGGACGATGGGTGCTGCGCGAGGCATGCGCCCAGGCTCGCGCGTGGGCGGATGCCGGCCTTCCGGCGATGACGATCGCGGTGAACGTGTCGGCCATGGAGTTCCGGGCCAAGGACTTCACCTCTGGGGTGTTCGAGATCCTCGAGGAGACCGGGCTGGACCCCGCAGCGCTCGAACTGGAGCTGACCGAGAGCGTGCTGATGAGCCATGCGGACTCCGCGGCGTCGATCCTCCAGGTCCTGCGGGAACGCGGCGTGCACGTCGCGGTGGACGACTTCGGAACCGGGTACTCCAGCCTGAGCTACCTCAGGCGTTTCCAGATCGACGCGCTCAAGATCGACCAGTCGTTCGTCAGCCAGATCTCCGCCGACGGCGACGACACGAGCATCGTCACGGCGGTCATCAGCATGGCCCGCAGCCTCAAGCTCCGCGTGGTCGCGGAAGGGGTCGAGACCCTCGAGCAGCTGGCGTTCCTGCAGGATCACGATTGCGACGAGGCGCAGGGCTACTACTTCAGCCGACCGGTGCCGGCCGCACAGTTCGCGAAGCTCCTCAAGAGCGGGATCACCGACCGGACGGTGCTGGATCAGCTCCGGCGGCTGACCGCCTAGAGCGCACGGCGGGACCCGGTCGTCGCCTCAGGCGAGCGAGTCGAGCACCTTGGCCAGCTCGGACGGGCGGCTCAGGAACGGCGAATGCCCGCCCCCGAGTTCGATGGCATCGACGCCGAGACGTTCGCGCGCCGCGAGCCGGACCCAGTCCGGATTGATCGCCCGATCCTCGCGACACACGATCGACGCGCGCTCGACATCGGGCCAGGCCGCGA
Organism: uncultured Chloroflexia bacterium; assembly: GCA_963704775.1. Lineage (GTDB taxonomy): Bacteria > Chloroflexota > Limnocylindria > Limnocylindrales > CSP1-4 > SPCO01. Next base: position 624,085 of record CAVPHR010000006.1, read on the forward strand.
GCGGCGTGGTCTCGGCGAGAACGCGGTACGACTGGGGACGGAGCCGCTGGGTCGCCCACCGGGCCGTCGCTGCCGGGACGTCGTGATAGAAGAGCTCTGTGGCGGTGTTCGGTCCGATCATCCAGACGTCGTCGCCGAGGTCCGTCCACTCGGTCGCCAGTGGCGCGACCAGCCCGTCCACCGGCTCGGCCGCGCGCTGGTCGTTCGCGCTCATGCCCGGCGCGGGCAGGAAGGCTCCAAGGAAGACGAGGCGACGGACGGGCCGGCTGGCCGCCACGAGGGGTATGACCAGGCCGGCCATGGAGTGGGCCACGAGGAGCGGCTTCGTCTTCGGCCCGATCGCCTTGGAGACCGTCTGGGCATACTCGGCGGCGCCCAGCGCCGGATCCGAGATCGGCAGGTCGACCGTGATCACGCGATGACCCAGCCGCTCCAGTTCGGGCCGCAGGAGGTCCCAGCACCAGGCCCCGTGATAGGAACCATGGACGAGGGCGATGTCCATCCGACTCCTTCCGCTCTGGCCGTGACCGCCCAGACGGCGTGTTGTCCCCGGCGCAGCATAGCCCGGCGCCCTCTGCCGGGATGGCGCGCGACCGCAGGACGGTCCGTCGGCGGCCCGTCGCGCGGGGCTACTTCGGCGGCAGGCTCGCGGCCAGGGCCGCCCCGGCATGGACCCAGCGCGCGAGCGCCTCGTCCGAGCGGACGCCATCGGGGGACACGTAGACCATGCCCCGCATCGGGCGGTGGCCGAAGTCCATGGGCCGGACGTGGGGTTCGGCCACCGCCGCATCGTGGGCGTCGGGACCGACCCGCACCATCAGGTCATCGCGGATCACGCCGCACGCCATGTTGCCGCCGACCATGAACGCGATCCCGCCGAACATCTTGCGTTCGGTGACGGCGTCCTGATCCTCCAGCGCCGCGCGGATCCGCGCGGCGAGTGCCTCGTCGTAGGCCACTCTGCTCAGCCTCCCGTGTGCCCGAGGCGCGATCGTACCGCGTCCCGGGCTCGGGCAGATCAGGCGGCGAGGGCCTCGACGAGCGGCAGGACCGGCTCCGAGAGGTAGGCGGGTCGGCAGTCGCCAGGTTCTCGAGCGCGTCGAGGAAGATCGCCGACCAGAGCATCGATTCCTCGCCGATCATGATCCAGCGCGGGCTGACCCAGTTCTGGCCACGGGCGTTCATGACCTCCCAGAACGTCCCGTCGCGCTCGATCCACTCGACGTAGCGGGCGGTCTCGCTCGCGGCCAGGACGCGGATCGACCGTGCGCAGCACCTGCAGGTACATCGCGCCCGAGGCTGGTCCACACCGTGCTGCCCTGGTAGTCGGGCAGGACGTGGCGCGTCAGCCACACCTCGCGCTCGGGTCGCCGGCTAGTCTCGTAGCGCAGCGGGTACGGATCGCAGAAGCCGTTGGCGTCGAGGTAGCGCGAGGGCCGCCGCGACGTGGCGCGGGTCGCCGATGACCCCGGTGTAGAACGGCCAGATGTTGGCCTCGCCCGAGACGGTCTCGTCGCCGAGCGCGTCGCGGAAGTGGTCGCCGACCCAGAAATGCTCGATCAGCAGCCGGCCGTAGTCGCCCTCGAAATGGCGCTCGAACGGCGAGGCGAACCAGCCGGTCTCCTCGATCGTCTTGGCCAGCAGCGCGACCATCGTGTTGCCGTAGGCGTTCGATCGATTGACGACGGTGTCGCGATGGGCGCTGAACTTGCGATCCGAGCGGACGAGCCCGGTCGCCGGATCGACGACCGTCTCGTAGTAGTGGGCGATCTCGGCCTCGAGCCACGGCGCGGTGGCGCTCGACGAGGTCGGTCGCGTCGGCTGCCCGCAGCGCGGCGAGGAACAGCGGCAGCGAGTCGACGCCGTATTCGAAGACGTCGCCGGGGCGATCGAAGTAGTGGATCGTCGTCGTGATGTGGCTGCGCCGCCTCGTCCAGACATCCAGCGCGTAGGCCAGCGAGTCGGCGGACGCGCTCGCCGTGCCCGAGCCGGACGAGCGACGGCACCGAGAACGACAGGTCGCGGGTCCAGAACATGTCGAAGTGCCCGGGGCTGGCGGTGAACGTCCGGCCGTTCCAGCAGGCCTCGATGCAGGCGCGGACGATCGCAGCGGCGTCGCCGGGATGTCGCGTGTGGCCGCGGAACTGCGCGCCGAAGGCGGATCCCGACGTTGTGGACGTACTCGGCCAGGACGGCCGGTGCGATCCAGGGGGCGAGGGCCACGCGAGGACTCCAGGGTTGGTGCGGGATGGCTTCCCGATGCGCCCGGGGTGTGACAGCCGGACCGTGCGCTCAGGGTGAGCCACCAAGCGGATGCGCTCGACCCCTCGATGGTACCAGCGCTGCGGCCGGATCAGGCATGGAAGGCTTCGAGTTCGGCGCGTTCGCGCTCCACCGCCGCCTCGTCATCGGGCGTCAGCGGCTCGAACGGATCGAGGACGACCCGCGCGTCGCGGAGGGACCATGCGCCCACCACGCGGCCGTCCACGAGGTAGGTCCCGAACGAGAACGGCGTCTTGGTGCCGAAGATCCGCGGGCGGTAGGCCTCGGGGAGGACCCCGGTCCGGCGGGCATGGACCAGCAACACGGCGTCCCAGTGGGGCAGGAAACGGACCGGTGCCGGCGTGTCCTGGTCGGGCAGCGGGGCATCCTCGAGGTCGATGAGCGGCTTGCCGTCCTCGTCGCGATACGAGGTCAGGGCCGCGTCCTCCCCTCCCCGCCGGGCCTGGGCGACCGAGATCCCCGCCCACGTCGCGATGTCCCGCCACGGGGCGGGCCCGAAGGCGCGCAGGTAGGCCCGGACGATGTGGGCGAGGCCATCCTGCTCGGTCACCGCGCACGGCCCGACCCAGGTGTCCGCGAGGCCCAGCCGGTCGGCCCGTCGCCGCTCCCACGTCCCCGACGGCGGGACGCGCACGAGGTCGACCCACAGCCCGAGGCTCCCGACGAACCCGGCCCCGAGCTCGCCCAGCTCCTTGACGGTCTTCGGGCCGTCGGCGAGCGCCGCGCGCAATCGCTCATCCTTGGCGATCATCTCGGCCTCGCTCATCCGATCCCTGAGTGTCCGGATCGCCCACTCCCGCCGAGCTCGGCGAACGCCCATCGCATACAGCCAGAACTCGCGCCGCGACACCATGTGGATGGTCGTGCGCATCAGTGAGGCCTGGATCACGCTCCGGTCCTCAAGAGCAGCGGTCAGCGCGTCCCGGTCGAAATCGGCGAGTCGCGTCCACAGCCCGACGTACCCGGACGGCGCGTACTGCGTCTGCAGGCCGCCGAGCTGTTCGAGGGCTGCGGGGATCGGCATCGTGGCCCGCTCCAGCAGGAGCTGGCGCGCCAGCAGGGCACGGTTCAGGCCCCGCTGGGTGATGATCGGCGATGACATGGGCACGCGGGCGATTGTCCCATCCGGCCGTCGACGCCCGCAGTATCGTGCGAGGCATGGATCGCCGAGCGTGGCTCGCCGAGCGTCGGACGGCGGTGGAAGCTGGCTACGACGCCGAAGCACCGACCTTCGATGCCGACGCCTACCCTCGGGGCTCGCACGAGACGTTCGTCCGCCGCCTGCTCGAAACGTGTGCGGCCGACGGGACCATCCTCGACGCCCCGTGCGGGACCGGGTGGTACTTCGCGCTTGTGCGCGAGTCGGGCCGCGGGGTGGTCGGCGCCGACCAGTCGGCTGGCATGCTCGCCCAGGCGAAAGCGAAGGGCATCGCGTCCAGGCTCGAGCACGTCGGGCTCCAGGAGCTCGCGTTCGACGCCGAGTTCGACGGCGCCATGACCATCGACGCGATGGAGAACGTCCCTCCGGAGGAATGGCCGCTCGTGTTGGCGAATCTCCATCGAGCGATCCGCCCCGGGGCTCACCTGTACCTCACGGTCGAGGAGGTCGATGACGCGAGGATCGATGCCGGCTTCGCGCATGCCCAGGAGCTTGGGCTGCCCGCCATCCGCGGTGAGGTCATCGAGGACTACGCGGCCGGCTATCACTACTACCCCGACCGCGTGCAGGTCATGGACTGGTTCGCGGGCGAAGGCCTCGAGCCGGTCTCCGAGCGCTACGACCAGGAGGACGGCTGGGGCTACCGCCACTGGCTGCTGCGAGACCGCCGTCCCCCGTCCTGATCATCGAGCGACGGTGTCGGCCGTCCTACCCTGGCAGGACGTTCAGGTTGAATCGGAATGCGTTATCGGGGTCGTACCGCCGCTTCACGGCGGTCAGTCGTTCGAAGCGCTCCGAACCGAAGGCTGCGCGGACCCGCTCGGGCGTCTCATCGACCGGCGCGTAGTTCGCGTACCCGGCCCCCGACAAGGAGGACGGTCGTAGCGCGTCTGCGTAGGCACGCGCCCAGCCGATCTGAGCTGCGTCATCCGCGGACTCCTCCCAGATCGCGATGCCGCTCACGTTCCATCGGGCGTCGCGCTGCCCGAATGCGGAGCCGTCCGACGGTTCCCGGCGGGCGACGCCGTTCAACGTCTCAAGCAGGACGAACGACGCCGCCCCCGGCTTTCGGTCCATCGCCTCGACGGTCGCCTGGATCGCGGGCTCGTCGAGCTCGCGCAGGAAGTGGCCCTTCCAGTAGTGGCGCAGCCCGAACGGGAGCTGCCCGGCCATCGCCTGGACCTCGAGATAGGTCATCGTCTTGAGGTCGTCGCCGATCAACGGCAGCGAGCGCAATGGCCGGATCGCGGCGTCGCCGTCTTCGGGTGTCCCCTGGTACACGATCGTCACGCCGAACGTGACCGGCGTGGGGCGCCCCTCCGCCGCCGCCTGCTCGTCGAGGAAGCCGGGGCCGCCGGCGAAGATCACGAGCTCGTTGGGCATGACGTGGGCGAAGTCGGCCAGCGCTCGCATCGCCTCATCGGCCGCCGCGATCGGCACCGAGAGCCAACCGGCATACAGAGGGCCGATGGGTCGGAGCGCGAATTCGAAGCGGGTCACGATCCCGAAGTTGCCCCCACCCCCACGGAGCGCCCAGAGCAGCTCCGGATCGCCGTCCTGACCGGCGATGACCACGGAACCGTCCGCGGTCACGACCTCGGCGCGGACGAGGTGGTCGCATGTCAGACCGCCGGTCCCCATCAGGAAGCCGAGACCGCCTCCGAGCGTCAGGCCGCCGACGCCGGTGTCGCCGAACGTGCCTCCGGTCATCGCCAACCCGTGCGCGGTCGTCGCGAGATCCACGTCCACCCAGAGCGCTCCGCCCCCGACCGTGACCCGGCGCGCGGCGGGATCCACGCTGATGTCCCGGCAGCGACGGAGGTCGATGACCAGGGAGCCGTCCGCGACGGCGTGACCTGCGACGTTGTGCCCGCCGCCGCGCACGGCGATCGGCAGGCCTGCGTCGCGCGCCCACCGCACGGCCGCGACGACCTCGTCGGTCGAGCGAGGCCTGACGATCGCGATCGGTCGGCGGTCGATCGTGGCGTTGAAGATCGCACGCGCCTCGTCGAAACCCTCGTCCGCGTCCAGGATCACCTCGCACGAGAGCGCAGTCCGCAGGGCGTCCGGGCGCAGATCGGTCGTCATCGGTCCTCCCTCCCGTCGTTGGAAGGCCAGCATGACCGCTGCCTCGGCGAAGTCAACACGCTCGCGATCCTCATGCGCTGGTCGTGGCAGGGACTGGGTGTCGCCCGCCGACCAGCAAGAGCGATCCCGCCGCCGCCAGTCCGAGCAAGGCCGCTCCCAACATGGCCACGGTGAGCCCGACCGTGACCGACAGGAAGCCCATCACCGGCGGGTAGATGATCGACCCGACGACAGCCGATCCGGTCAGCAGTCCGCTCACGGCTGACGTCCGGTCCGGGTACCGGTCCCCACCGATCACGATGATCATCGGGAAGACGGGTCCCGTGGCGACGCCCGCCAGGGCGAACAATGCGATCGACGCCGGGAGCGACGGAACCAGGATCGCCCCGACGAGCGCAACGGACATCGCAGCCGACGACGTTGCCGCGAACAGCACGTGGTCGAAGCGGTCGGCGAACCGGGCCGCCAGGAGCCGACCGACGGCGATCCCCGCCCAGTAGAGCGACAGCGCGGTCGTCGCGGTCGTCAGCGGCGCCGGCTCGAGGAACCGGACCAGCCAGTTGGACACGCCGACCTCCGCCGCCACGTAGCAGCAGATCGCGACGGCGAGCAGGACGAGGGGGAGGGCGAGGCGGTCGCCGGTCCGCTGCATCGCGCCCCGCTCGTCGGCCGGGTCACGGACATCGGCGCTTCGGCGGCCATGCGGCATCGGTACGGTCAGGAACAGCCCCGCGACGACCAGCGCAGCCACGCCCGTCCCGAGCAGGATCATCTGCCATGGGATGCCGCCCTCGACCAGCCGGCCCACCGCCAGCGGCGCGCTGAGCGCGCCGACGCTGAAGCACACGTGGAGGATATTGAGGGCGCGTCCCCTGCCGCCCGAGCGGTTGAGGTCGAGGACGAGCCCGTTGACGCCGCCGTCGAGACCGCCCGCGCCGAGCCCGGCCGGCAGGGCCGCCAGGAGGAACAGCTCCCACGACGGCGCGAGGCCGAATGCGACCAACCCGACGCCGTGCAGTCCGGCCGCGAGCGAGAGCACGGTGCGGCGCCCGAGGCGCTCGGTGAACAGTCCCCCGCCGAAGGACCCAAGCGCGTAGACCGAGGCGTAGGCGAAGTACAGGACGCCGATGCCGGCGTCCGTCTGCTCGAATCCGTCCTTGACCGAACGGATCAGGGACGGGATGAGGAGTCCGCTCCAGCCGATGAGCAGGAAGGAGAGGCAGCCGACGATGCCGGCCGCAGCCGGCCACGACCGAGCGTTCTGGGTCACCCGCGGATGCTATCGGGTCGCGGCCGCGGGCGGGGCTCGCGTCGGCGGCGAGCTCAGCCCTCGATCTGGTACTCGAGCTCGTAGCTGCCCGTCCGCCCGCCCGCAGCGACCATCCGCCCCGTGCCCCCGATGCCGGCGAGATCCCCGGTGCCGGAGCCGCGGACGACGGTCCAGGCGATCTCCGAGGCCGCGCCGTCGTGATCGCCCTCGGCCGCGATCACGAACGAGCCGCGACTCCCGCCGACCGATCCGGTGATGCGCTGGAGCCCGACGAGATGCGCGGTCTTGTCGCCGCGATAGAGCATGAGCCAGTGGATGGAGCCATCGCCCTCGATGTCCCCGCTGAACGCTTGCGTGCCCGACGCGTGGGTCCGCTTGACGCCGCCACCCAGCTCGTCGATCGGGTCCTCCGCGGCTGTGAGCACTTCGAACGCGCCGCTGGCCTTGGTCATGACGTTCCTCCCTGCCGGTGCCTTCCCATGGCGCCTCCGCGCCGTTCCGTGACGCGATAGTGCCCCCGATGTCCGAAGTCCACAGACGAACGGGCTTCCGTGACCGTGTAGCCTTGGGGGCGACATGGGCCATCACCTCGCCCGACGCCCGCTGGACGTCTGGCTGACGACGATCTCCAACAAGAACGGCTGATCCGCCCCTTCCTGATCAAGCGTCGGAGGAAGGGGCGAGACGGACGCGTGCCGCCGCCGCAGGCCGGGCAGGCCTGCCCGTCACGTGTCGCCTCGCCGGTCGCGCGAAGGAGAGACGGTCATGCCGATGCCGCATCGAACGTTCGCCCAGGTGGCGAAGCGGCGACTCGTTGGCAAAGAGGGCAAGGAGCGGATCCGCGAGGTCCGGGCGCTCCTCGGAGAGCTTCCCGACTACAGGAACGGTCCGTACGCGGACCTGCGCAAGTGGCTCATGTCCGAGATCGAGGACACCCGCGTTCGCTCGAACGCCGTCCACCGCGACTCGATCTCCGTCCGTCGCGAGGGCGCCGCGCAGATCGCCCTCGTCGGGCCGCCGAACGTCGGCAAGTCATCCCTGCTCCAGGCCCTGTCCGAGATCCAGATCAAGACCGGCGACTACCCGTTCACGACGCTGCGCCCTGTGCCGGCCCTCACGCTGATCGGGGGCGTCCTCGTCCAGCTCGTCGAGATCCCCGGCCTCATCGAAGGGGCATCGGACGACCGGGGCGGCGGCCGGGCGCTGCTCGGTGTCCTGCGCTCGGTCGACGCGATCGTCTATTGCGCTCGGGCCGACGGTGACCCGCACGAGCTCGAAGTGGTCCGGGCCGAGATCGCGGCCGCCGGCATCGAGAAGCCGGCCGTTCTCGCAGCGACACGGGCCGATGAGGCCGATGCCGCCGCGCTGGCCAGGCTCGGGGACGCCTTCCCGGACCTGCCCGTCGTCCCGGTCTCCGTTCTCGACGAGGCGTCCCTCGACGCGTTCCGGACCGCGGTCTGGACGCTGACCGGGCTGCTGCGCGTGCAGCTGCGCAAGGATGGCTCGATCGACCCACGGCCCCTCGCCCTCGATCCCGGCTCGTCCGTCGCCGATGTGGCGGACTGGGTCCACCACGACCTCGGGGCGACGTTCAGCGGCGCTCGCGTGTGGGGCCCGTCCGCTCAGTTCGACGGACAGCGCGTGGGACGCGACCACGAGGTCCGGGACGGCGACGTCGTGGAGATCCTGTCCTGATGACCGATCCGGGCCCGCACGGCCTTCTCAGGCCGTTCTCAGAGGATTCGCAGGAAGTCGCCCGTAGGGTTCGCGCATGAACCGGACACGCCGAAGGAGCCTCCGATGACCCTCGCCCTGCCTCCCGACCATCACGACCACCCGGACCACGAGATCGAGGAGCACGATCGTGGTCTCGTCTTCGACCTCACGACGCTTGACCGTCGCCGGATGCTCAAGCTGCTCGGCTTCGGCGGCCTGAGCGCCGGGATATTCGTCATCGCCGGCTGCGGGCCGACCGCTGCGTCCGGCTCCGCCTCGGCATCGGCGGCCGCCTCCAGCGCCTCCGGGGCCGTGGGCGCGAGTTGCGCCGTCATCCCCGAGGAGACAGCGGGTCCGTTCCCCGGCGACGGCTCCAACGGCCCCGACGTCCTCTCCCAGAGCGGGGTCGTCCGAAGCGACATCCGGTCGAGCTTCGGATCGTCGACCACCGTCGCCGAAGGGATCCCGCTGACGATCGAGCTGACGATCCAGGACGGGGCCGATTGCGTCCCGCTCGCGGGCGCGGCGGTCTACGTCTGGCATTGCAACCGCGAGGGCGAGTACTCGCTCTACTCGTCGGCCGTCGCCAACGAGAACTACCTGCGCGGCGTCCAGGAGGCGGGCGAGGACGGCGTCGTGACCTTCACGAGCATCTTCCCGGCGGCCTATTCGGGGCGATGGCCGCACATCCATTTCGAGGTCTACCCGAGCCTGGACATGGCGACTGACGAGGACAACAAGATCGCCACCTCCCAGGTCGCCCTGCCGAAGGACGCCTGCGATCTCGTCTTCGCGACTGCGGGCTACGAGCAGAGCGTGAGCAACATGACCCGTCTGTCTCTCGAATCCGACAACGTCTTCGGGGATGACGGCGGGGTCAAGCAGCTCGGCACCATCACCGGTTCTGTCGCGGACGGCATGCACGTCGTCCTCGTGGTGCCCGTCAACGCCTGAGTCAGGGCCCAGGGAGCGTCTCGGGCCGGCGCCAGCCGCCGAGAGCGTCCTCGACGACCCGTGCGGCCGCCAGCGCGACGTCCTCCCGCCACGGCTGGGCGATGAGCTGGACCCCGATCGGCAGTCCCTCGGGCGAGGTCCCGCCGCGCACGACCGCCGACGGCCAGCCGGTCAGGTTGTGGACCTCGCTGTACGTGTCGGCGAAGCCCGTCGTGAAGCCGACGCCGTGCAGGAGGGCCGGGCGTGGCAGGACGGGGCTGACGATCAGGTCGAACCCTGCCATCCAGCGCAGCATGCTCGCCCGGACGTCGTCGACGGCCTCGACGAGGGCGGTGAGCTCGTCACCCAGGCAGAGGCGATGACTCGCTGACCCAGGGCGCTCGGCCGGCGTAGGACCCGACGCCTTCGGTCCCGGCGCGCCGCGATCAGGCGCCGGAGCCAGGCGTGGCCGTCCGCGCCGATCATCCGATCCCACAGCTCGGCGGCACGTCCCTGGTCCGGCGGGATCCGGCGCCTCGACCCGGGCTCCCGCAGCGCGCAGTGCCTCCGCTGCCGCCTCGACGGTGGCCTTCGTCTCGGGCGTGGGCGTCTCGATGCCGTTGTCCCCGAACCAGGCGACCCGCAGACCGCGGATCGCCACGTCGGCCGGATCCCCGAGCGCGACCGGGGCGATGTGCGGGTCCTCCCCGTCCGGTCCGGCGATGATCGGCAGGATCAGGGCGAGGTCCTCGACCCGACGCGCGATCGGCCCGAGCTGCGTGAACGACTCCAGGATCCCGCGATAGGAGGGATGGTGCCCGGTCCGCGGCACGCGGCCGCTCGTCGGCTTCAGACCCGCCACGCCGCAGACATGCGATGGCTGGCGGATGCTGTCACCGGTGTCGCTGCCGATGTCGAATGGCGAGCCACCGGCCGCCACGATCGCTGCGGACCCACCGCTGCTGCCGCCCGACGACCGATCGAGGTCGTACGGGTTCGAGGTCCGCCCGTAGACGAGGTTGTCCGCTTCGTTCGCCCAGGTGAACTCGGGCGTGTTGGTCTTGCCGAGCAGGATCCCGCCGGCCGCCTTCAGCCGTGCGACCACCGTCGCATCACGATCGGGAACGCGCTTGGCCCAGCCGACCGTGCCCGCGGTCGTGACGACTCCCGCCGTGTCGAGCGAGTCCTTGATCGTGAACGGCGCCCCGTGCAGGGGGCCGAGGCTGGCTCCCCTTCCCCGGGCGGTGTCGGCGGCACGGGCCACGTCGAGCGCATCGTCGGCGAGTCGGACCACGGCGTTGATCAGCGGGTTCACGACCTCGATGCGACGCAGGCACGCCTCGACGACCTCGACCGACGAGACCTCGCCGGACCGGATGGCGGCCGCGACCTCGACGGCCGACGCGAAGGGCAGGTCCTGTTGGAGCATCGAGATGATGCTACCCGCGTGCGGTCCTCGCGGGACCGTCCGGTCGGCGCGTGTGACATCTGGCTGCTGGTCCCGCGCTGGTGCCGGCGACTAGGATCGTCGGGCATGGAATCCCATCGCTGGTCGTCCCTCGCGCTCGCGGTCGCGTGCATCACGAGCACCGGCCTGGTCCAGGGTGCCCAGGCCATCGAGACGGCCCCGCTCCCGCTCGCCGGGATCGTCATCGCCCTCGATCCGGGCCACAACGGCGGGAACGCCTCACACCCGACGGCGATCCACAGGCAGGTCTTCATCGGCAACGGCCGCAAGGCGTGCAACACAGTCGGTACGACCACGCGATCGCGGTATGCCGAGCATCGCCTCACCTTCAACGTCGCCAAGCGGGTCAAGGCGCGGCTCGAGGCTCTTGGCGCGACCGTATTCCTCACCCGCACGACCGACAGGGGCGTCGGGCCCTGCGTGAACGTCCGGGGCCGGTTCGGGCGGAAGGTCCACGCCAGCGTTCTCGTCAGCATCCACGCCGACGGGTCGAGCGCCTCGCACCACGGGTTCGTCGTCATGAGACCCGGGCGAGTCCCCGGCTACACGGATGACATCCTCGCCACGTCGTCGACCCTCGCGGTCGCGATGAGGGCCGGGCTCGTCGAGGCCGGCCTCAAGATCGCGAACTACTACGCCACGAGCGGGATCAAGCGCCGGACGGACCTCGGCACCCTGAACATGTCGGACGTGCCCGTGGTCATGGTCGAGCTCGGCAACATGAAGAACGCGTCGGATGCGCGGCGGATGACGAGCCCGAGCGGCCGGGCGCAATACGCCCGAGGTCTCGTGGCCGGCATCCGGGCCTACCTGGAGCGTTGACGGTCCCGATCGACCCCGGCCGGCCGACTAGAAGAAGGTAGAGGTCCAGGGCTCGTCAGCCGTGCGGAGGAGCCGCTCGACCTGCGCGAGGGAGCCGTCCCGATGCTCGTCGTACCCGGTCGCGATCACCGCGTCGGACAGCCGGGTGCCACCGAGGTATGCGGAACTGAGCGCACTGACGTCGATCGTCAGATCCGCCGACCGGTCGGTCGCCCGGCACGTGGCGCCTTCCCTGGTCGCGTCGAGGAGCAGGCGCGTCCGGCCGCCGGGGGCCTCGCTGTCGACGACCTCGATGACGAGACTCCCCTCCGATGCGTACGTCCGCGCCTCGAGCGCGCGAGGGACGTCGAAGAGTCGGATCCACAGCGAGTCGGCAAGGTCGGACTGCCGCATGTCGCGCGCATTCGCGAGGTGCCACAGCAGCCGCTCGCTTGGGCTGCGACGCTCGGCGGTGATCTTCGCGACCCAGTCGGTCTCGGCCAGGAACCGCCAGAGTGTGACGTAGGCCTGGTCGTTCAGGGCATGCAGCTCGTCCACCTTGACGGTGTTCCTCGGCTGGCCCGCCTCCCATTTGTCCTCCGCACGGCTGTATCGGACGTAGCCGTCCACGGCGCCCGCCTCATCGCGTCGCAGCGCCAGGAAGCCCTTCCAGACCTCGCCCCAGACGCTCGGCTTCCCGATGTCGAAGTCCCACCGGTACGGACGCCGCTGCACCTCGCCGGGCGACCGCTTCCGGATGACGTCGAACACCGCCTTCATGGCATCGCGAGCGTGCTCGTCGGGCGTGACGATCTCGACGGTGCCGCCCGACGGCGTCAGGAACGTGGCGCGGGCGTCGAGCGTCCACGTCGCCTCCCGACAACCGGGCCCATAGCCAAACCGGCCGTAGATCGGGTATTCGGCGGCGTAGAGCATCCCGAAGGCCTCGCCGCGCTCGCGCGCGGCTCCGTGTTCGGCCGCCACCATCGAGCGCATGATCCCCCGCCGCCGATGGGTCGGCAGCACGCTCACCGCGGAGACGGCCGCCGCCGGCAGGCATGCCCCGCCGGGCACCGTGAGTTCGCTCGCCCAGGAACGGAACGTGCCGCAGATCCGCGTCCCGTCGAACGCGACCCAGGTCCGGTCCAGGTCCCACAGCGGCCGGAGCTCTTCGGCGACCTTCGCCACGTCCGGGCGTTCGAGGAACCCGGTCGACAATGCGTCGACGTAGGCCGGCAGCTCGGCGTCGCGGACGCGACGGATCTCGACGGTCACCGACCGACGATAGCATCCGGCCGTTCCGCCGATCCGGCCGCGGTCACCGCTCCCCGACGCTGGCCATCCCGTCGCGGTCCAGGACACTGATCAGACGCTCGCCGCGCGTCAGGCGAGCCACGCGCGCGCCCTCGCGGACGAGTGCGGCGACCTGCGGGACCACGATGGCGTCACCCGGCCGGAACGTCAGCCAGCGCACCTGCTTGGTCACGCCTGCACCCTGCAGGAGACGCTCGTCGTCGCGCATGAAGACGCCGTACTGGAACCCGATGTGCACGTGCTTCGGCTCCGGGGCGACGTAGCAGCAGAAGACCGTTCGGCGAGGCGTGACCGCGACGTCGTACGCCACGAGGCGCCAGCCGATCCGGACCCGCTCGATGGCGTCGGGCAGCTCGGCGCGGACGATCGCGCGGAGCTCGTCGGCGATCCGGCGCATCGGCTCCGGGTAGTCGGCGAGGAGCGCCTCGGGCGGCATCGTCTCCATCGTCACCATCATCGCGCTCCGGTGGGTCGGGAGGCGTCAACATCCGACGGAGGGCCTCCATACTGGGCTCGTGCCCCCTGCCGAGAAGATCGACCCCGAGCACGTTCGCCCGGCGACCGCCGCCGAGTCGGCCGACGTGCCCGCGATGCACGCCGCGAACCAGGTCGCCTGGGACCAGGCCGCCGAGCGTTACGAGGGCTGGCTGGCCGAGGCGATCGCGCTGATCCGGGGCGGTGGCTCGAACCTGTTCGATGCCGAGCACGCCCTGATCGGCGACCTGCACGGCCATTGCACAAGGGCGATCCACCTGCAATGCGCCGGCGGTCGGGACACGCTCTCGCTCTGGAACCTGGGCGCCGACGAGGTCGTCGGCATCGACTTCAGCCCGCGCATGCTCGAGCTCGCGGCCCGCCTCACCGAGGCGACCGGCGCGCCGGCCCGGTGGGTCCTGTCGGACGTGCTGATGACGCCCCACGAGTTCGACGGCACGGCGGACCTCGTGTACACGGGCCGCGGTTCGCTGATCTGGCTCCAGGATCTCGACGCCTGGGCCGCCGTCGTCGCGCGGCTGCTCTCGCCCTCCGGGCGGTTCGTGCTGTTCGAGGGGCACCCGGCGGAGTGGCTGTTCGATGTCGACGAGGACGGCCACTGGATCGCCACCGACTACGACTATTTCGGCGGCCCCGAGGCGTCCAAGGGGTGGGCGCCCGAGTACATCGACCGCCTCTCGCTCGACGAGGCCGACCAGGGCTGGAAGTTCGCCCGCTCGTGGACGCTCGGCGAGGTCATCACCGCGCTCCTGGGAGCGGGTCTGCGGCTGGAGCGTGTCACGGAGCACCCGGTCGACTGGTGGGGCGGCCACGCCGACGTGCGCGAGGAGGAGCGCGGCCGGATCCCGCTCTCGTTCTCGGTCGTCGCCCGCGGCCCGATCGCGCCCTGAGACCTGTCCGCTCCCCTAGAAGTCGCGGCGGCCGGCGAAGGATGCCTCGACGAACGGGCGCGTCCGCTCGTAGAGCGCGATCCGATGGCCGCTTGGCGAGCGGAACGAGCAGCACGGCCCGGTGGGGATCTCGAGTGTGCCTTCGCGCTGCCAGCCGCGGCCCTCGAGCGCGGCCATGGCGTCCTTGAGGCTCGGGACCCGGTAGACGAGGACCGGCCGTTCGCCATCGAGGTGCTCCGCGAGGATGATCCGGGGCGGCTCCTCGGTCAGTGACACCATCGCGACCCGAGTGCCCATCTCGTCGATCGCGAAGACCAGCGCCCCGCCGAGCACGTCCGTGAAGAACCGGACGTCGGCGGCCGCATCACGGGTCGGCGTGTAGACGTAGTCGAGCTGCTCGAACGTCACCGAGATGCCCTCCGCGGCCTCCTGCGCTCAGTCGGGCTCGTCGTCGTCGGACTCAAGGTCGGTGTCGAACAGGGCGTCGGCGTCCTCGACGAGGAGCACGGTGTCCTGGTCCTTCGCATCGCCGAGCGTCCGATCGAGCGACGCCTCGGTCTCCCCGACGTACTTCGACGCGACGCGCGCCAGGCCGATGCGCGAGAGCACGGCAGCCACGGCCGCGAGGCTCCCGGCGACCACGACGACACGCGTCGGACGGTTCATCAGAGACATGATGCGCCCACTGTGGCCATCCGGCTACCATCGGCGCGTCCGGAGACGCGGGACAGACAGACGGTCGGTAGCCTCTCGAGGAGTCCCGCGAGCGCGGACGTGCCTGGAGGGTGTGATGGAGCAGCGACCGAGGATCCAGCAGGTCGCATGGGGCCTCCTGGGAGCCACTGCGGCGGCCTGGTTTGCGATCTGGATGCTCTTCTTCCCGCAGTACGTCCCCGAGTTCTTCGCCTGGGACGTCCACCCGCGCGCGGCCCAGGCATTCATCGGCGCCGGCTACATCTTCCGGACGTTCTTCTTCCTGAACGCCGCCTGGGAGGGAAACTGGATCCGGCTGCGCTGGATCGTGTACGGCAACCTCGTGTTCACGGGCACCCTGCTGTTCGCCACCTACTGGAACCTCGACCAGTTCCACTGGAACCCGTTCGAGACGCCGCTCGCCCACATCTGGATCGTCCTGTACATCTTCGAACCGGTCGTGATGCTGTACTTGATCCCGCGTGGCGCCCTGCGGGCGGAGGCGCCGGTGTCCGGCGGCCCGATCCGCCTGGCTACGAAGCGATTCCTCGTGCTCGATGACCGGTGTCCTGCTGATGAACGGGCTGCTCATCGTCGTCAACCCCGAGTTCGCGACCAAGCGCTGGCCATGGGAGCTGAACCCGCTCGACGCCCAGATCGTCGGGGCCTGGTTCCTGGGCTGGGCGTTCTGGTGCGGGACGATGGCCTTCGCGACCGACTGGGACGAGATCAAGCGGGCGTGCCAGCTCTTCGTCCTGAACGGCGCGGTCCTGTTCATCGCCGCACTCGTCTTCCGGGACGACTTCCTGCCGGGCCGCGGTACGGTCCAGGGCTACGCGGGCGCGCTCCTGATCTTCACGCTCGCGATGACGGGTCTGTACCTCCTCCAGGAGCGGCAGCGGCCGGTGCCCGCGACCACCAGTCCCTGACCGCGGCCGCGACGTCACCGGGGCGTCAAAGCCCGCCCGCGTCGCCGCGCCTCGTTCTGCAGCGAATGCCCGCGTAAGCCGGCGATGAGCCTCGCCCGATAGGGTGGTCATCGCCGAGTCCCGATGTCCCGCCCCATCGCCCTGGTCGGCATGTGGCGTGAGGTGTCCGGATGCGTCCCCACGGTCGGGTCGTTGGTCGTGCCGCCGCGGGAGCGGCGTTCGTGCTGGTCCTCGTGACGTTCCTGTCGCCTCTCGGCGTCCGTGCCGCGTCGCCCGGGCCGACCGAGCCGTGCGTGCCCGGCACAGTCTGGGAGGACCTCTCGAGCGGGGTCAAATATCTGTGCATCTACGATGAGATGTACGGCGGGACCCGCTGGGAGCTGCTGTCGACGGGCCAGGTCGGGTCGAGCCTGTTCACCTACCGTTCAAGCTCCGTTGGCTGCGCGTTCAACACCGTCGCGTTGAGCACGCTCACAGGCGGTGGCGGCAACAGCATGGTCCGGAGCTTCCGCTGGCCGTGCTCGACGTTCGCGGATCGGACCACGCAGCCGCCCGGCGAGTTGCGGATCCGCACGTACATCCAGCGGTACGGATCGTCGTGGACGACGTGCCGGGACACGGGATTCTCGTACAACACGACCACGACATGGGCCTGGGTGGGCGGCATCGACATGGGCGCGGCGCCCGACTGCGGCGCCGGGACCTATCGAACCTGGGGGACCGGCCAGGTCTACCAGGGCGGTGCATGGCGCGGCGCCTCCGTGGCGACTCCCGGCCAATTCATCGACTAGTCGGCGTCGGTGTCCCTGCCGCCGAACCCGACGAAGCGACCGGCCGGATCGCGAACCAGCGGCACGTGGCGAAGGATCGCCGCCCGTTCGATGGGCCCGTAGACATGCGGATAGATGCCGGTGGTGTCCTCGATGCGCCACGGGGAGCCGCAGGTGTCGAGGTCGATCGTCACTGCGAGGAACGCCCGCTGGTCGTCGCCGTAGTGCCGGTTCGCCGTGGCGAGGAGCTCTTCCTCGCCGTCGGTGCAGTGGATGAAGCCTTCGGTCGCGAGCGACGCGGCCGCGTACGGAGCGTCGGGGTCGCACGCGGCCCAGACATCGGCCGGGACCATGTGAAACGTCGCGCGCATCAGACCGCCGGTTGATCGACCGAGACCCAGCGCCGGTCGAGCGCGACCTGGATGACTGTCGGACGGTCAGCGGCGAGCGCCGCCCGCAGGGCCGGCTCGAAGGCATCGTCGTGGTCGACACGGGCGCCCCGCGCGCCCACGGCACGGGCGATCGCGGCGAAGTCCATCGGCCCGAGCTCCGTCCCGACGCCCTGCCCGCTTCCCCGCCGGTCCTGCCACATCCGGATGGTGCCGTAGCGCTCGTTGTCGAACACGATCACGATGACCCGGGCGTTCTCGCGCACCGCGGTCTCGAGCTCGGCCATCGTCATCGCCAGACCGCCGTCGCCGACCAGTGCCACGACCGGTCGATCGCGGTGGATCAGGGCGGCCGCGATCGCGGCCGGCAGGCCGTAGCCCATGGCTCCCGATGTCGAGCCGAGGAACGTGCCCGGGCGGCGGAACCGGAAGCCCCGCCCGGCCCAGCCCGCGAAGTTGCCCGCATCCGTGGTCAGGATCGCCTCGTCCGGGAGCACCCGGCGCAGGGTCGCGACGGTTCGGCCGGGGTGGACGCCCGGCCCGTCCCACGGCGTGTCGTCCACGATCGTGTCGGCCTCCCACGTCGCCCGATCGAGGACGTTGTTGGCGTCGCGGGCCGCCACGCGCTCGGCATCGAGCAGGGCCCCGCTCAGCAGGCGCTCGTTGGCCGCGCGCAGGAACGCGCGGGCGTCCGAGGTGATCGCGAGGTCAGCCCCCGGCAGGTCGCCCGAGCGGCTCGGCACCAGATCGACGTGCGCCCAACGCTGGCCGGGAAGCGGCAGCGTGTAGCCGTAGCTTGTCGCCTCGTTCAGCCGACTCCCGAGCACGAGGAGCGCATCGGCATCGGCGAGGCGCTGGCGGATCGACGCGGGCGCCCCGAGTCCCGCCATGCCGAGATAGAGCGCATGGTCGTTCGAGATGACGTCGCCGCGGCGCCACGCCGCGATGACCGGGACGTGGAGCAGCTCGGCGAACCGCGCGAGCTCCGTCGACGTCCGGGCGCGCAGCACGCCGGCCCCCGCGAGGATGACCGGCCGCCGGGCCGAGGCCAGCAGCTCGATGACGGCGCGGATCTCGTCGCCCGTCGCACGGGCCGGCGACGGACGTGCAGCGTCGGCCGGCTCGAGTTCGGTCACCTCGTCGAGGAGGTCCTCCGGGAGGGACACCAGCACGGGGCCCGGCCGGCCGGTCAGCGCCTCCCGGACGGCCTGGGCCATCGCGGCCGGCACGTCCTCGGCCCGACGCGGCTCGACCGCCCACTTGGCGAGGCCTCCGAGCGTCCCCACCTGGTCGATCTCCTGGAACGCCTCGCGACCGCGGTACTCGCGCTCGACCTGCCCGACGACCACGAACATCGGGCTCGAGTCCTGCCGCGCCGTGTGGATGCCGATCGCGAGGTTCGCGCCGCCGACCGCGCGCGTGGCGAGGCACGCCGCCGGCCGTCCGGTCAGCTGTCCATGGGCCTCGGCCATGAACGCCGCTCCGCCCTCGTGACGCGTCGCCACGACCCGGATGCCCGCGTCACCGAGGGCGTCCAGCAGGCCGAGGAACGACTCGCCGGGCACGGTGAAGGCGTAGCGGACGCCGGCGGCCCGCAACGCGTCGGCGATGAACCGCCCCACGGTCCGGGGACCGACGGCGGCCTGGACTTCGGGCGCGGCGGCGTCCTCGGGCGGATCGGCGTCCTCGGGCATGGCCGCGTCGTCCGGCGTGGCAGCATCCTCGGCCGTGGCGGCGTCGTCGGGCGGCTCGGAGGCCAGGGCCGGGTCCGTCGCCGTCCGCGGCCACACCCTCGGCCTCGGCTTCGGCCTCGATCGCGGCCGCGTCCCCATCCTCGCCCGTGGACGTGTCCGCGTCGCCGACCGGGTCGGCATCGAGAGCGGCCTGCGAAGCCCGGCCGTCCACGCGGTCAAGGGCGTCCTCGACCGGGGTATCGGGCGGCGTTCCGGCGTCAAGCTCGGTCATGGCGACGGCATGTCCTCGGCTGGTCGGCGCTGCGGCCGGATCAGTACGCCAACGGGAAGGCGACGGCCGACAGGATCAGCGTGATGACGATCAGCGCCGCGACGACGAGCATCACGGCCTGCGTCAGACGGTGGCCTGGCATCGGCGCCTACCGATAGTTCTGGAACTGGAGCGGCACGGGTTCGTCCAGTTCGCGCAGGCGGGTGATGACGCGCTGCAGCTCGTCCCGGCTCTTGCCTGATACGCGCACAGCGTCGCCCTGGATCTGCGACTTCGCCTTGGGGAACTCGTCGCGGATCAGCTTCGAGATCCGTTTGGCGACATCCTCGGTCAGTCCGCGCCGGAGCTTGATGGTCTGGCGGACCTTGTTGCCACCGGCCGGCTCGACCTTGCCCCAGTCGAAGATCTTGAGCGAGAGGCTGCGCCGGATCGCCTTCGACTCGATCAGGTCCTTCACGGCGGCCGCGCGGTGCTCATCGTCGGTCACGAGCGTCAGCTCGTCCTTGGCCTGCGTCAGGTCCACTGTGACGCCCTTGAAGTCGTAGCGCTGCTGGACCTCGCGCCGCACCTGGTCGAGGGCGTTGCGCAGCTCCTGTTCGTCGAATTCGCTGACGACATCGAACGAGATGTCTCCGGCCATCGGTCCTCCTCTCCCCTACCCGGCCGTTCCGGCATCGGGGGCCTGTACCGTCCATTCGCGCAATCGGCTGATCCGTCCGTCGGCGACCACCTCCCAGGTCATGAACCCGGCGAGGCGCACCCGCGCGCCCTTCGACTTCTCGATGTAGCTCGCGTGCCACGAGGTCAGGACGGTGTCGCCCGAGACCCAGTGGCGCTCGGCGGTGAACTCGACCTGCTCCGTGGTGTTCGCGCCGTCGAGCCAGTACGCGCGAATGGCATTGTGCCCGACCATCGGCGGTCCGAAGACATCGTCGTGGTATTCGGCATCCTCGGTGAACATCGACACGATCAGGTCGCCGTCGAACGTCTGCCAGGCACGACCGAATGTCTCGAGCTGCTCGCCCGCGGTCGCGTAGTCGATGGGCACGGTCGACGAACCTCCTCCGCTGTCGATGGCCGTCCATGGTAGGGCACGCTCGCGGGAGTCGTCCGCGACGCCGCGGTCGGCGACACGGGCGCGCGGCTATCCTTCCCGGGTGCAGATCACGTTCCTGGGCCAGGCGGGCCTCTTCGTGGAATCGAAGGGCGTCAGCATCCTGTGCGACCCCTGGTTCAACCCCTCGTTCTTCGGCTCGTGGTTCCCGTTCCCGGCCAACGACGGCATCGATCCCGAGCGCATCGGGCACCCGACGTATCTCTACGTCTCGCACCTCCACCACGACCATTTCGACCCGCGCTACCTGCGCGCCCACGTCGACAAGGACGCGACGGTGCTGCTGCCGGCCTACCCGCTCGACGACCTCGAGAAGGAGCTTCGGGCGCTCGGGTTCACGCGCTTCATCAAGAGCGTCGACCTCGAGCCGTTCAAGGCCGGACCGCTGACGCTCACGATCCACGCGCTCGTGGCCCCGACGGACGGCCCGATCGGCGACTCCGCGCTCGTGATCGACGACGGCGAGGTCCGCGTCCTCAACATGAACGACTCGCGACCGACCGAGCCCGACCGGCTGCTCGCGGGCGGCCCACTGGACGCCGCCTTCCTGCAGTTCTCCGGCGCGATCTGGTACCCGATGGTCTACGACTACCCGGACAACGCCCAGCAGGTCCTCGGCCACAAGAAGCGGGTCGCGCAGCTCGCCCGCGCGTTCCGCTACATCGAGGTCCTCGACCCGGCCTTCGTCGTCCCCTCGGCCGGGCCGCCCTGCTTCCTCGACGACGACCTGTTCGGGTTCAACGACCTCGCGGGCGACGAGTGGAACACCTTTCCGGACCAGCCGACCTTCCTCGAGTACATCGCCGAGCGTGGCCGCGCCGGCGGGCGCCTGATGCTGCCGGGCACGGTCGCCCAGGTCGCGCCCGGGCGGTTCGACGTCGAGCACCCGGTCGATCCCGCGACGATCTTCGCGGACAAGCGCGCGTACCTCGAGGCCTACCAGGCGCGGAAGCGGCCCGTCATCGAGGCCGAGCGCGCCGCCTGGCGCGGCCCGCGGGTCGACCTACTGCCCGAGCTCCAGGACTGGTGGGGACCGCTCATCGAGCAGGCCGACATGATCTGCGCGGGGATCGACCAGCCGGTCCTGCTCGACGTCGGCGACGAACAGGTCGTGCTCGACTTCGCGGAACGCGCCATCCGCCGGCCCATCGAGGGCGAGGATCCGCGCTACCAGTTCTTCATCGACCGGGAGCTCGTCGACCACCTCGTGCGCGAGCACGTCGAGGACTGGGTCAACGAGCTGTTCCTGTCGATGCGCTTCCGGGCACGCCGGCGCGGCCCCTACAACGACTACCTCTACACGTGGTTCAAGTGCCTCAACGTCGAGCGGCTGCAGTACGCCGAGGGCTTCTACGCCGAGCACGGGCCGTCACAGGGCACGTTCGAGATCGCCGGGTACAACGTCCAGCGGCGCTGCGCCCACATGAAGGCCGACCTCACCCGCTTCGGGTCCGTGGAGGACGGCGTCCTGACCTGTGCGCTGCACGGCTGGCAGTGGGAGCTCGCCTCAGGCCGGTGCCTCACGTCCGATGGCCATCAGCTGTACGCGCGCCCGGTCGGCACGGAGGACGAGGAGCCCGCCAAGGCGAGCTGAGGATCTAGCTCGAGGGGACGCGCGCCTGCAGCCGCTCGACGAGCTGCTCCGCCGCGACATACGAACGGCCACCGCCCATCACGAGCACGACGTCGCCAGGCTCGACGTGGTCAGCCAGCCAGGCCGCGCCGGCCTCGGGGCTGCCGATCGCGACAGCGGGTTCATCGCTGCGCCGGCTGGTGGCGTCCGCGAGCGCCTGGGCCGACGTGATCGTCGTGTCCGGGTCCCGCACGGCCCAGATGTCGATGACGGCCGCCCGGTCCGCCTCGGCGAGGACCTCCGCGAAACGCTCGAGCATGGCCGCGGTCCGGTGGAAGGTGAGCGGCTCGTAGACGGCCCACAGCCGCCGGCCGGGATAGCGCTGCCTGGCCGCCCCGAAGGTGAGCCGCATCGCCGTCGGATGGTGGGCGTAGTCGTCGAGGACCGTGACGCCCCCGACCTCGCCCTTGAGCTCGAAGCGACGGCCGACGCCCTCGAACGACGCGAGGCCCGCGAGGATGTCGTCGGCGCCCACGCCCGGCTGCCAGGGCGCCGCCCGCGGCCATCAGGCCGTCGATCGCCATGTGCCGCCCGATGAGCCGGAGCCTGACCCGGTCCGGCGCCGCCTCCGGGGTCCGCAGGCCACGGATCTCGAGGTCCGTCCCGTCGGGGTCCTGCCCGAGGATCCGACCGACGAGCGCGATCTCGGCACGACCGGCCGACTCGGGGGTCGTCGCCGCATCCACGTCGGGGTGGCGCTCGTCGATCGAGGCGCACCGCGATCCGCCGCCCATCCCAGCGCTCGAGCGCGGCGAGGACGCGCCGGACGCCGGGATCCCCGACGTTCGCGACGAGGGTCCGGTCGCCGCTCGGCCGGCCGTGCGCGATCCACTCGGCGAAGGCCTCGACCACCTCGGTCTCGTCGAGGAAGACGTCCGGATGGTCCCATTCGGCCGACACCAGCACCGCGATGTCCGGCCGGTACGGATCGAAGTTGCCCGCGTACTCGTCGGCCTCGACGACGAAGTCCGGCCCACTCCCGAAACGCGCGACGCCGCGCTGGGGTCCGACGATCGATGCCGGCAGGTTGGCGCCGACGAACCCTGACGGGTCGCGACCTGCACCGACCAGCAGGTGCAGCAGCCAGCCTGACGTCGTCGACTTGCCGTGCGTGCCCGTGACGGCGATGAGCCGCCGGCCGCCGGTCGCCGCCGCGTCAGCCACGATCTGCTGCACGCTCTCGGGCGCGATCCCGACGTCGCGGGCGGCCACGAGCTCGGGGTGGTCGGGCTGGACCGACGTGATCGCCTTGGTGACGGCCAGACGGTCGATGACGGCCCTGCCGTCGGGCCCGCGCACGTGCGCCGCGTCGTGGCGCCAGTCGATCGGGATGCCGGCCGCGAGGACCGCGCCGGTCACCGGATCGGGCCCACCCGCATCGCATGCGGTCACCGTCGCCCCGACCGCCGCCGCGTGGAGGGCCGCGCCAGCGGAGGCCGTGCCGCCGACACCGACGACGTGGATCCGGGTGCCGGGCGCGATCGGCACCGCGTCCCTCGGCGCCGCGAGGCCGCGGGCGATGTCCTCGTGTGTGCGGGTCATCCGGCGGGCGTCTCCACTCCCGCGAGGGCATCGGCACGCTCGGCGAGGAACCGCAGCGCCTCCGCGGCGCTGGCCTCGTTGTTCGCCGCGCGATCGCCCGCCCAGTGGAACCGCCGTACATCCGTCCCGAGTCGGTCGCTCACGCCGACATAGACGAGTCCGACCGGCTTCTCGTCCGAGCCGCCATCCGGCCCGGCCACGCCCGTGATCCCCACCCCTATGTCCGTCGCGAGTCGCTCACGGATCCCGCTGGCCATCGCCAGGGCGACCTGCGCGCTCACGGCGCCGTGGGTCGCGAGGACGTCGGGCGGGACGCCGAGCGCGTCGACCTTCACCCGGTCGGCATAGCTCACGATCGCCCCGAGGAAGTAACCAGACGAGCCCGGGATGCTCGTGATGCCATGGGCGACGAGCCCGCCCGTGCACGATTCGGCCGTGGCAACGGTCAGCCCGGCACCGAGGCACGTAACCTGAAGCCGCCGGGCCAGATCCTCGAGCGGCTCATGCTCGGTGGCCATCGTCGTCAGCGACGGTCGGTCCGAACCGGTTCGTCGGGTGGCGCGAAAAGCCAGGTCTCGGGGTTGCCGACGTCGTTCATGTGTCCGAGGTCGATCCCGTTCACCGTGAAGTACGTGGCACTGGACTTGCCCGTCCGGACCTCGACCGACTCCTTGGCCCGGAACGTGAGCGTGTCGCCCGGGGCATACACGCGCCCGGCCGCTGTGGTCTTGTCGGACACCTGCCCATCGACCCAGACCTTCAGCCACGCCCGGCCGCTCTTGATCTCGACGACGACGTTGACGCCCTTGAACGCAACCATGACGTTGCGCGTGATGGCCGTAGTCTTGCCCTCGGGGCTGGACGCGGTGACGGTGATCGCCCACTTGCCCGTGGTCAGCTCGTACGAGGCGCCGAACGTGCCGTCCTCGCCGACCTTCACGGTCTCCGATGCGGGGGTCGCCGGCGGGACGGGCGTCGCCTTGTCGGTCGCCTTGGTCCCGGTCGCAGGACCCGTGTACGTGGCGCTGACGACGACCGAGTCGGCGTTCGTCGTGCGACCCTGCACCGGGATGGCGCCGTTCTCATACGTCGCCCCCTCGGCGGGCTGGTCGACCGTCAGCGTGGGCGCCTCGATCGCCAGGAACGGCACCGTGATGTAGATGAGGATGTTCTCCTCGGAGTGCTTGCCGGTGTCAGGGTCGAGCGCGCTCACGTCGAACTCGTTCCGGCCGCGCCGGAGGTCGACGTCGGCCCGCCACGACCCCGTCGAAATCGGCGGTCACGCTGTAGGGATCCCGGCCGGGCGAGGCGATGTTCACCGTGGCGCCCGCCAGCGTCACGCCGCGCAACGTGTACGAGGTCGTCGGAATCGTCGACGTCGACGACCGCGGTCGCCGGCTGGGTGACCGCGATCGTGGGCGGCTTCGCGAAGCGCAGCAGCTGGACGCCGAGGTACGCGCCGAAGGCGAGCACGCCGACGGTCATCAGGGCGAGCACGACGATGAACGGCGAGAACGTCAGTCCCTTGCGCGGGGCGGCCAGCGGTCGCGGCGCCACGGGCGCCTGTGCGGCCTCGCGGACCGCGCCTCGCTCGCGCCGCCACTGCTCGAGGATCTCGTCGGGATCCAGCCCGAGGTACAGCGCGTAGTTGCGCAGGAAGCCCTTGGTGTAGACCGCGCCGGGCAGCTCCTTGTAGTCGCCGCGCTCGAGCGCGCCGAGGTAGCGGGCCCGGATCTTCGTGTCGCGCTCGGCGCGGTACAGGTCGACGCCCTTCGCCTCGCGAGCGGCGTACAGGCGCTCGGGGAGGCTCTGGGGGCGTCGTCGGGGCCGCGGTCGCCCGGCGGGCGCTGCGTCGTACCCGGAGCCGGTCGGCCTGGCGGCTCGTCGCAGCTGATCTCGTGTCGTCATCGGTCGTCCCCATCCGGGTCGACGACCGCGTCGTCGAACCCCGGCGCCGGATCGCGACGGAGCACCGGACGGGCGTTCGAGCCGTCGAACGCCCCGATGTATCCGCGCGCCTCCAGCTGGTCGATCATGCGCGCTGCCCGCGCATAGCCGACCTTGAGACGGCGCTGGAGGAGCGACGCCGAGGCCCGATCGTACTCCCGAATGACCTCGATGGCATCGGGCAGCAGGCGATCGGCGTCCTCGTCGGCGAGGTCGTCGATCGAGCCGGACGCCGTCATCGTCGCTCTCGATGATCGACAGGTCGTAGTGCGGGCCGTCGATCTGGTCCTTCCAGTGGCTGACGACCCGGGCGATCTCGGCGTCGGACACGAACACGCCCTGGAGGCGCATCGGGCGGGGCAGGTCGGACGGCTGGTAGAGCATGTCGCCGCGCCCGATCAGGTCCTCTGCGCCGGGCGCGTCGAGGATCGTCCGCGAGTCGATCTGGGAGGCCATCGCGAACGCGATCCGGCTCGGGAAGTTGGCCTTGATCAGGCCGGTGACGACATTGACGCTCGGCCGCTGGGTGGCCAGGACCATGTGGATGCCGGTCGCCCGCGCCTTCTGGGCGAGGCGGACGATCGGGTCCTCGACGTTCTTGCCCTCGCGCATCATCAGGTCGGCGAGCTCGTCGATGATGATGACGATGTAGGGCATCCGGTCCTCCGGGATCGGCCCGGGTCTCGTTGAAGCCCTTGATGTTGCGGGCGGTGGCCCCGGCCAGCCGCCGGTAGCGGGCCTCCATCTCGTTGACGGCCCACTTGAGCGCGGCCTTGGCCCGCTCGGGCTCGGTGATGACCGGCACGAGCAGGTGGGGCAGGCCGTTGTAGGCGGCGAGCTCGACCCGCTTGAGGTCCATCAGGATCATCCGGATGTCGTCCGGCGTCGCCTCGCACAGCAGGCTCGCGATGAGCGCGTTGACCATGACGCTCTTGCCCGAGCCGGTGGCGCCGGCGATCAGCAGGTGCGGCATCTTGGCGAGGTCGACCGCCTGGGCCGTGCCGGCCACGTCGCGACCGAGCGCGAACGTCAGCTTCGAGCCCGACGCGGTGAAGTCGACCTCCTCGAGGATCCGCCGCAGGGCGACGATGTTGAAGTCCTTGTTCGGGATCTCGATGCCGACCGCGCTCTTGCCCGGGATCGGCGCCTCGATGCGGAGCGAGCGGGCGGCGAGGGCCATCGCGAGGTCGTCGGCGAGGGCCTCGATGCGGCTGACCTTGATGTCGGCCGCCGGCTGGACCTCGTACTGGGTGACGACCGGTCCGGCGTTGCGGCCGGTGATCTGGGCCGGGATGTTGAAGCCCGCGAGCTTGCGGACGATGATCTCCTCGTTGCGCTGGTGCGCGGCCTCGCTCGCCGCCGGCTTCGATCGGCAGCGCGATGTCGTCGAGCAGGCTCGTCGGCGGGCAGGACGTACTCGATGCGCTCCCGGGTCGGCGGCGAATCGCTCGCGTCGGTGACGTCGTCGGGGTCGCGCAGCGGGCGCAGCCCGACGTCGACCGCGCGGACCGGCGTCTGGACGGCAGCAGCCCCCGGCGCGGGCGGGCGCGAACGTGGCCGACGTCGGGATCGGGCTCGGCACGGCGGCCGGGATGTCGGTGCGTTGCGGCGTGGCGTCCTCGCCCCAGATGCCGGTCTGGCCCGGTGGCGGGGCGACGCTGCCCGACGACCGCGGCGCCCTTCGCGAGGCGGCCGGCTCGCCCGTCGACCGGCGCGCCCTTGCCGGGTCCGACAGCCGTGCCCGGACCCGTCGGCGGCTCGGCCTCGTCCGTGCGTCGTTGAGCGTGCTGGTCACGGCCTTCCCGGCCGACGTGAGCGGCGCGAGGAGCTGCCGCAGCGGCATGTCGAACGCGAGCAGGAGCCCGATCGCCATCAGGGCGAACAGGACCACGTACGCCGCGGGGACCGGCAGCAGGCCCGGGCCGTCGCCGCCCCCGACGAGCACCCGCTCGAGGAACGCCCCGATCCGGCCGCCGGTGTCGCCGCCGGCCGGCGAGAACCCGATGAGCTGGATCACGCCGAGGAGTGCCGATGTACGCCACGGCGATGCCGAGGAGCGTCCGGCCCCACGGCGCCCCGATCTCCTTGCCCGGGCCCCATTCCACGTACCAGCCCGACAGGAGCAGCACGAAGGGCAGCAGGTAGCGCCCGGCGCCGAAGAACGGCACGATCGCGTCGCGGACCCAGTCCGTGAGCCGGCCGTCGCCCGGCAGGGCGAGGGCGATCAGCAGGACGGCGCCCGAGCACGAGCAGCACGATCCCGACGAGCGAGCGCGCCACCGCAGGCGAGACGCCGAGGCGCACGCGCGGCACCGGCAGCGCCCCGCCCGTGCGGCGGCGTGTCGCCGGCCGCTCGTGGTGGGGCGGCCCGTGGTCCGGCGGCGCGTCGCCATCGGCTAGACCTCGACGACCACAGGGAAGACCATCGGCCGCCGCTTCGTCTGCTCGTACAGGTAGCGCGAGACGCCGTCCTTGATCTGGGTCTTGAGCAGGGCGATCTCGCTGATGTGGTCGCCCGGCGTGTCGATCGCCTTGATGACCCGCTCGACGGCCTCCTCCATGAACGGGTCGCGCTCGTTGAGGTGGACGAAGCCGCGGGTGACGATCTCCGGCCGGCCGACGACCTGGCCCGTCTGCTTGTCGACCGTCACGACGATCATGAACATGCCGTCGTTGGCCAGCGACCGGCGGTCGCGCAGGACGACGTCGCCGACCTCGCCGACCGACAGGCCGTCGACGTAGACGTAACCGGCGGTGACCGGCGTGCCGCGCCGGGCCGAGCCGTCCGCGTAGATCTCGATCGGCATGCCGTTCTCGATGATGAACACGTTCTCGGGGTTGACGCCGGTCTCGATCGCCAGGCGTCCGTGCTGGACCTGCATCCGGAACTCGCCGTGGATCGGGATGAAGTGGCGGGGCTTGGTGAGCCCCAGCATCAGCTTCAGCTCCTCCTGGCTGGCATGCCCGGACACGTGCGCTCGCTTGATCGTGTGGTAGTAGACGTTCGCGCCGGCCTTGAAGAGGTTGTCGATCGTGCGCGAGACGTACTCCTCGTTGCCCGGGATCGGGCTCGCGCTCACGATGACCGTGTCGCCGGGCTGGATCTCGACGAAGCGGTGGTCGCGGTTCGCCATGCGCGCCAGGCCGGCCATCGGCTCGCCCTGGGCGCCCGGTCGTGGCGATGACGAGCTTCGCATCCGGGTGGTCCTTGATGCGGTCCTTCGACACGATGTGCGACGGGTCGTACTTGAGGTAGCCGAGGTCCGTCGCGATCCGGAAGTTCTGCTCCATCGAGCGGCCGATGACCGCGACGTTGCGGTCCATGGACTCGGCGGCATCGAGGACCTGCTGGATGCGCGCGATGTTGCTGGCGAAGGTCGCGACGATCACCCGTCCGTCGAGCGGCTCCATGATCTCGCGGAAGGCCTCGCCGACGGTCCGCTCCGAGGGCGTGTAGCCGGGGTTCTCGGCACGGGTCGAGTC
The DNA here is from genome assembly GCA_963704775.1 of uncultured Chloroflexia bacterium. Classification (GTDB taxonomy): domain Bacteria; phylum Chloroflexota; class Limnocylindria; order Limnocylindrales; family CSP1-4; genus SPCO01. Next base: position 652,967 of record CAVPHR010000006.1, read on the forward strand.
GGACAGAAGGCAGGCCACGCCCTCCTGGCCGAGTCGGGCGAGGATCGCGAAGTCGGACAGCTTGCCGTCGACCGGGGTGTGGTCGAACTTGAAGTCGCCCGTGTGGACGATCGTGCCGACCGGGGTGCGCAGGGCGATGCCCATCGCGTCCGGGATCGAGTGGCCGACCCGGAACGGGAGCACGTGGAACGCCCCGATGTCGAGCTCGTCGCCCGGGTCGAGGGCGAGGACCGGGTTGTTGTGGAGCTTGTGCTCCTTGATCTTGTTGCCGAGCAGGCCGCGCGCGAGGGTCGAGGCGTAGACCGGGACGCCCGGGAACTCGGGCAGGACGTACGGCAGCGCCCCGACGTGGTCCTCGTGCGCGTGGGTGATCGAGGAACGCCTTGACCTTGTGCCGGTTCTCCTTGAGATAGGTCACGTCGGGGATGACGAGATCGATCCCGAACATCTCCTCGTCGGGGAACATGAGCCCGCAATCGATGACGACGATCTCCTCGCCGTATTCGAAGACGTACATGTTCTTGCCGATCTCGCCGACCCCGCCGAGCGGGATGATGCGGAGCGGCTGGTCGTTCGGTGTCGTCATCGCGTCCCGTGCACCGTTCCTAGAAGAGCGTCATCTGGTCGGCGTCGCCGGCCGTCTGGTCCTGGGCTGGGCCGAGGCCTGCCGCTGGGCCCTCGGTGGGCGTCGTCGCGGCGGGCACGGTCACCGGTCCAGTATCGGGCAACTCCGGTGCGGCCATGGCGACGGTCGGGGCGGCGACCGCGACGTCCGACGACGCCCGTGACGTGGTCGGCCCGACGCGCACGGGCGTCGAGGAGCACGCTCGGGATCGTGGCGGCGTCCTCGTAGCTCTCGCGCTCGACGGCGGTCGATCGAAGGGCCGCGGCCGGGTGGTACAAGGCCAGGACGAGCGCGTCGCGGGCTCCGGTCGCCGGGTCAGCGGGCCGGACGGTGCCGTGCGCCTGCGAGATCCGCACGCCGGGCATGAACCGGGCCATCGAGAAGCGACCGAGGGTCACGACCACGGCCGGATCGAGGACCTCGAGCTGTCGGGTCAGGTACGGCGCGCATGCCGCGATCTCGTCCGGCTCCGGGTCGCGGTTGTCGGGCGGCCGGCACTTGACGATGTTCGTGATGAAGACGTCCTCGCGCCGCCAGCCGATGTGGGCGAGCAGCTTGACCAGCAGGTCGCCGGCGCGTCCGACGAACGGCCGGCCCTGCTTGTCCTCGTTGAAGCCGGGGCCCTCGCCGACGAAGACCACCTCCGTCGAGGCGTTCCCCTCGCCCGGCACCGCCCGGGTCGCGTCCCTCGTGCAGCCGACAGCGCGTGCAGACGCGGACCTCGGCTGCGATCGCCTCGAGCGCCGCCCGGCGCTCGGCGTCGGTCACACCGTGCTCCCGCCGGCGACCACCGCTGGCTCCAGGGCTCGGTACCGGCTCGCGCCCCGCGCCGAGGCGGGCTCGACCCAGCCACGCCCGACGAGCACCTCGGCGAGCTCGATCGCGTTCGTCGCCGCGCCCTTGCGCAGGTTGTCCGAGACGACCCAGAAGGCGATGCCCCGGTCGTCCGGGATCGAGATGTCGCGCCGGACGCGTCCGACGAAGATCTCGTCGCGACCGGCCGCCTCGCTCGCGAGCGGGTACGCGTGGGTCGCCGGGTCGTCCTGGACGACGACGCCCGGCACGCCGGCGAAGAGGCTCCGGGCGCGCTCCGGGCGTGATCGGATCGCGCGTCTCGACGTGGATCGCCTCGGAGTGGCTCACGAAGACCGGGATGCGGACGGCCGTGCACGAGATCCGCAGCTCCGGCAGGCCGAGGATCTTGCGGTTCTCCGTGACGACCTTCCACTCCTCCTTGGTGTAGCCGTTCGGCAGGAAGACGTCGATCTCGGGCAGGGCGTTGAACGCGATCGGATGCGGGTAGACCTCGGCCCGCTTCGGCTCGCCGGCCGACGTGGGCGCGGATCTGGCCCTCGAGCTCGGCCAGCGCGTCGGCGCCGGTCCCGGACACGGACTGGTAGGTGTCGACGACCACCCGCTCGATCCCGACCGAGTCGCGCAGGGCCATGAGCACCGGCGCCATCTGCATCGTCGAGCAGTTCGGGTTGGCGATGATGCCCTCGTGGCCCTCGAGGTCGTCCGGATTGACCTGCGAGACGACCAGCGGGACCGTCGGGTCCATCCGCCACGCCGACGAGTTGTCGATGACCGTCGCGCCGCGAGCGGCGGCGGCGGGCGCGAGCTCCCGGGAGACGTCGGCGCCAGCCGAGAAGAGCGCGATGTCGACGCCATCGAAGGCATCGGGGGTCGCCTCGCCGATCTCGAGCGTTCGCCCATCGATCGACAGCGTCCGACCGGCCGAGCGACCGGAGGCGAGCAGACGCAACTCGCCGACCGGGAATTCACGCTCGTTGAGGACGGCGATCATGGTCCGCCCGACGACGCCGGTGGCGCCGACGACGGCGACGGTGAGGTGGGCTCGGTTCATCGGGGACATGGCTCCGCTCGGACACGTAAACAGTCAGGGCACCGGCGGAGTATACCAGCGGCTCCCCTCCCTCCCTCTCACGCATGATGTCAGGGACGCTGGCCGGGAGTATAGGCAGCCAGATATCGGCTTGGTCACGTTGCGCCACGCGGCCGCGACCAAAGTGGTGCGTCGCGGCACAGGGACCGCTCGACATGACGAACGGGCCGCCCCGGAGGGACGACCCGTTCGATCGATGTCGTGAGTGGAGCGGAGGTCCCTAGACGGGATCCTTCGCCAGGTGGCGCTGCATGGCCGCCTTGCGCGACAGGTTGACGCGGCCCTGGCGGTCGACCTCGGTGACGACGACCATGACCTCATCGCCGACGGACACGACGTCCTCGACGGTGGGCACGTGGTAGTCGGCGAGCTCGCCGATGCGGACCAGGCCTTCCTTCCCGGGCAGGATCTCGACGAACGCGCCGAAGCCCATGATCCGGGTGACCTTGCCGAGATAGAGCGCCCCGATCTCGACGTCGCGAGTGAGGCTCTCGATCCAGTTGATCGCCTTGCGCGAGTTCTCGCCGGAGACGGCCGCGATCTCCACGGTGCCGTCGTCCTCGACGTTGATCTCGGTCTGGGTCTCTTCCTGGATCTTGCGGATCATCGATCCACCCTTGCCGATGATCTCGCGGATCTTCTCGGGGTTGATCTTGATCGTGATGATGCGCGGCGCGAAGTCGCTCATGTCCGAGCGCGCCTCGGGCATGACCTCGGTCATCTTGTCGAGGATCTCGAGGCGAGCCGCGAGGGCCTGCTTGAGGCCGTTGCGGATGATCGCCTCGTTGATGCCCTTGACCTTGATGTCCATCTGCAGGGCGGTGATGCCGTCCCGCGTACCGGTCACCTTGAAGTCCATGTCGCCGACCGAGTCCTCCTTGCCGAGGATGTCGGTCAGGACGACGAACCGGCCGTCCGGCTCGCTGATCAGGCCCATCGCCGCGCCGGCGACCGGTGCGCTGATCGGCACGCCCGCGTCCATGAGGGCGAGGGTCGAGCCGCACGTCGAGGCCATCGAGGTGGAGCCGTTCGAGGACAGGCACTCCGACACGAGCCGGATGACGTACGGGAAGTCGTCATGCGCCGGCAGGACCGGGATGAGCGCCCGCTCGGCGAGGTTGCCGTGCCCGATGTCGCGACGGCTGGGTCCGCGCATCGGCTTGTTCTCGCCCGTCGAATAGGGCGGGAAGTTGTAGTGGTGGATGTAGCGCTTCTCGGTCTTGGGGCTGATCGTGTCGATGCGCTGCACGTCCGAGGACGCGCCGAGCGTCGCGATCGTCAGGACCTGGGTCTCGCCACGGGTGAACAGGCCGGAGCCGTGCGCCCGCGGGAGCAGCCCGACGTCGACCGAGATCTGGCGGAGCTCCGTCAGACCACGACCGTCCATCCGGATCCCCTCGTCGAGGGCCAGCTGGCGGCAGGTCTTCTTGTAGATGAGGTTGTAGAGGCCCTTGCTGACGCGAGCCTCGCGGCGGGCCGCTTCGAGGAGGCCCTTCGAATCGCCGCCGGACTTGATGGCCCGGACGGAGTTCGAGATGCCTTCCTTGAGCCCCGCGATCCGACCCGGCAGGTCGTTGCCGAACCAGATGAGCAGGTTCGCGGTCGCCTCGGCGTCGGGCAGCGCCCGGTGGGCCTGGGCGAGCTCGATGCCGAAGAAGTTCGAGAGGGTCGGGAGCTTGTAGTTCTCGAGGTCGGGATAGCCCTCGCGGGCGATCACGAGCGTGTCGAGGTAGCGGCCCTGCTCGAAGTGCGTGCCGTCAGCGAGAGCGGCCTCGAGGAACGCGAGGTCGAACCCGACGGAGTGCCCGACGATCGGGGCGTCGCCGATGAAGGCGACGGCCTGCTTCGCGGCATCGGCCGGCGAAGGGGCCTTCTTGACGTCGGCGTCGGTGATGCCGTGCATCTGGTTGCCCAGGATCGGCCGGCCGGGGTTCACGAGCGTCGACCACCGATCGGTGATCTTCCCGCCCTTGACCTTGACCGCGGCGATCTCGACGAGATCGGCCATCTTCGGGTCCGTGCCGGTCGTCTCGACGTCGACGATGACGAACTCGGCGCCGTCGGCGACCGCCTTCGCATAGTCGAGGACCGAGCCCGTGCCCGGCTCGAGGAACGGGGTGCTCTTCGCCTTGCCCGCGGCCTTCTGGAGCTCGAGCTGGATGTCGATGAGGGGCTGGAGGGCCCGATGGCCGAAGAGGATGGCCTCGGCCATGACGTCCTCGGGCAGGAGCTTGGCGCCGGCCTCGACCATCATGATCGCGTCGCGGGTGCCCGAGACGATGAGGTCGAGCTCGGACTCGGCCAGCTCGCTGTACGTCGGGTTGACGACGAACTCGCCGCCGATCCGGCCGATGCGCACGGCGCCGACCGGTCCGTCGAACGGGATCTCGCTGATCGTGAGCGCCGCAGACGCGGCAACCGTGCCGAGCACGTCGGGCTCGTTCTCCTGGTCGGTCGAGAGGACCGTGACCACGAGCTGGATGTCGTCCTTGTAGCCCTCGGGGAAGAGCGGGCGGATCGGGCGGTCGGTCAGGCGAGCGGCCAGCGTGGCCGCCTCGGACGCGCGCGCCTCGCGCTTGATGAAGCCGCCCGGGATCTTGCCCGCGGCATACATGCGCTCTTCGAATTCGACCGTGAGCGGGAAGAAGTCGAGGCCTGGGCGTGGGTCGGACCGGTTGGCGGTCCCGAGGACGAGGGTGTCACCGTAGCGGACGGTGACGGCGCCGCCGGCCAAGCGTGCGAGCTTGCCGGTCTCGATGGTCAGCGTGCGACCACCGATCTGTGTCTCGAACGTGTGAGACAAGGGTACGATTCCTCCTTGGCCGAGGAGGAAGGTGACGACCTGCGGGCAGGTCAGCCGACTGGGCCTCTGAGCGTCGAACGCGAGTGGACCCCGGGTCTGTGCCCAGGGTCCTGGAGCGGCGTCGCTAGCGGCGAAGTCCGAGTCGTCCGATGACGACCCGGTAGCGCGCGCTGTCCTTCTTCATCAGATAGGCGAGAAGGCGGCGGCGCTGGCCGACGAGCTTGAGGAGGCCGCGGCGCGAATGATTGTCCTTGGGGAAGCTCCTGAGATGTCCGGTCAGCTCCTTGATCCGCTCGGTCAAGAGCGCGATCTGGACTTCCGGTGAACCGGTGTCACCTTCATTGGTGGCAAACCCGGTGATGATCTCCTGCTTCTCTTCCCGCGCGAGCGGCACTCGTTCCTCCGAACACGGCGTGATACGGATGTCTTCCATCTATGACCGGCGGATGGTAGCAGGAAGGCTCTGATGCGGCAAACGTCGGGCACCACCCGGGCGCGCCGGTGCGGGTCTGTCGGCGGGCCGGGAAGGCCTTACTCTCGTCCGATGACGACCCAGCTGCTCGACGCCCCACTTCTCGATCGCACCGACCCCGCCATCGTGCGACCGTTGCCGCCGGCGCTCATCGGCGCTCGTGCGGACGCGCTCGCGGCGGCGCGCGACCTGCTCGCGATCCCGGAGGCGGCCCTGGCGCGCCCTGGGCCTGGAGGGCTGGCGGCGAGGACGAGGTCCGCTACGGCGCCTACCGGGCGGCCGAGGCGCTCGAGCAGGCCGAGATCGAGGCGCGCGTCCTCACTTCCGCGGCGGACGCGGGCGAACTGCAGGCGGCGCGGATCATCGGGTTGGCGACGGCTGCTCGCTGGGACCTGCATGGATTGCTCGTGCCGCTCGACGACGCGCTCCTCGACGCCGACCCCGGGGGCGGTGAGTGGTCGGTGCGCCTGACGATGGGCCACATCATCGCCGGTCAGCGTGGCTATGCCTGGGGCACCGCCTGGTGGCTGGAGCAGGCCTACGACCCCGCGACCCCCGACATCCCGAGGAGGATCGACGAGTCGCTCTGGGAGACGCTGCCCGATGAGGCGACGACCGAAGCCGAAGGCAGCGTCGACGACCTGCGACTCCGCCTGGACGAGATCCTCGACCTGAGCGCCGAGCGGATGGCCGGGCTGCCGGACGATCGGCTCGACCTCGGCAGCGCCTGGAGCGGCTTCCACGTCTCGATCGGGTTCCGGCTCGGGCGCTGGGCGTCCCATTTCCGCGAGCACACGATCCAGGTCGAGAAGACCTACGCGCTCGTCGGCCACGTGCCGAGTGAACCGGCACGGCTCGTCCGTCATGTGCTGGCCAGCTATGGGCGCGCCGAGGCGGTCGTGTTCGGGCGCCAGGGCGTCGACGAGGCCGTCCAGCGGGTCGCCCGGGGCGCGGCCGAGGCGCGCGAGGCCGTTCACGCAGCGCGCGACGCGGCGGCCGGGGCCTGAAAGCGTGACCACGACCGCACGGAGGCCGCGATGCCGCGCCTGAACCGCATCTACACCAAGACCGGCGACGAGGGCACGACCGGCCTGGGCGGCGGCCAGCGCGTGCCCAAGGATTCGCGCCGCGTCGTCACCTACGGCACCGTCGACGAGCTGAACTCGCAGATCGGCGTGGCGCTCGCGACCGGGCTGTGCGAGCGCCTGACGACCGAGCTCGCGGTCATCCAGAACGAGCTGTTCGATCTGGGCTCGGACCTGTGCTGGCCGTCCGACGACCCGCGGCGGGCGCGCATCCCGACGGTCGAGGAGCGCCACGTCGAGAAGCTCGAGCGGCTCATCGACGAGTTCAACGGCGTCGTCGGGGACCTGACGAACTTCCTGCTGCCGGGCGGCGCCGCGGGCGCCGCGCAGCTCCACGTCGCGCGCACGATCTGCCGCCGGGCCGAGCGGGAGGCCGTGCGCCTCGGGCGGGACGAGGCGATCGGCGAGTTCGTGCTCCCCTACCTCAACCGGCTCTCGGACGCCCTCTTCGTGATGGCACGCTACGAGAACCACGAGCGCGGCGTCGCAGAGCCGCTCTGGCAGCCGGGCGCCTGAGGGCGGTCAGCTCGCGGCGAGGTCGGGCCAGCAGAACTCCGCGTCGACGAGCGGCGAGCCCGGGCCCGACGCGTCGGGCTCGAATGGCGTTCGGAACGTGAACGCGGCCGGGGTCGGACCGTCCCGCCGCAGCCGCTCCAGGCGATCCATTGCCTCCTCGACCGTCGGCCGGTGCCCCGCCGGCACCCACCACAGCACCAGGTGGGCGGTCGCCAGTCGCTCGAACCACTCCCGGCGCTGGCGCAGGACCTCGACGTGCGCCGTGCTGTACGTGAACGCGCGGAGCGCCTCGATCGACGACCACACGCTCATGTTGATGAGGAAGAGGTCATCCTCGGTGGGTCGGATGTCGGTGGCGTTGCCTGAGTCCGTCTGCAACCGCCAGACGAAGCCCGGGCTCGCGTCGGCGAGGCGATTGATCGGTTCGAGCTGCGCCACGAACCCCGCGATCTCGGGCGACTCGACGGGCGCGAGCATCCGCCCGACGTTCAACTGTGCGAGCTCGAACCCCTCAGGCATGGGGTCACGATACCGAACAGGTCAGCTGCCGAGCAACTCCAGGGTCACCCGCCCGGTGACGGGCAGGTCCTGCACCTGGACGCGGCCGTCGACGAGATCGACCGTCGCCTCGACCGCGTCGTGTCGCGCGACGTACGTGCCGTCGGGTGGCATCGCCATCGGCAGCTCGAAGGTCAGGCGTCCGTCATCCATCGTCCCAGTCAGGGTGATGGCGCGGCCCATCAGGCGTCGCGCCGTGTCGAGGTCGCCCGCGGCGATCGCGGCGCGGATCTCGGTGCTCCGCACGGGTCGACCGTCGAGCGTGAACGGCGGCGCGACGACGACATCGAAGCCGTCGCGGTCCCCGAGCGCAGCGATGGCCTCGGGCGTGCCGCGACGCTCGAACCCGAACGCCGAATCCAGGTGTCATCAGGAAGCCCGCCAGCTCGACCCGCGCCCGGATCCGCTCGACGAACGCGTCGTACGGCGTCCGGCGCAGCGCCTCGTCGAAGTGCTGGACGACCGTGACCGCCACCCCGGCGGCCTCGAGACGGGACAGCCGCTCCTGCGGGTCGATGAGCAACGGCGGCGCGGCTCCGGTCAGGACCTCGTCGGGATGGTGGTCGAAGGTGATGACCGTCGGACGGGCCCCGCGGGCGTCCGCCTCGACCACGAGTCGCTCCAGCAGGTAGAGGTGCCCAAGATGGAGGCCGTCGAACACGCCGACGACGACGAACGCCGGGCCCAGATCCCGCGTGAGCGCATCGACCCCGGCGACGACCTGCATGAGCGCCGCGTCAGGCGCGCGTCGGGGTCGCCACGGCCGGCGCCGGGCTGACGAACACCTTGTCCGGCGCAAGCCGGTTCGTCCCGCTCCGCGACGCGATCGCGACGAGGGCGCCGTCAGGGTCGCGGAGGCGATAGAGCTCGGCGGCCTCGGACAGGCCCGCCGACGGTCGCACGAACTGGCCGCGGGCCACCTGGCGCGTCTCCTCGGGTGTCAGCGTGATCTCGGGCAACGCCTCGAGCCCCGCGTCGATGGGTCGCAGGAGCGGCAGCAGGCCGGTCGGCGACTCCGCCGCGGCCGCGCGGATCTCGTCGAGCGTGACGGCCCCCTCGAGGACGAACGGGCCGGACGCCGTCCGCACGAGGGCACCAAGGTAGGCGGCGCTGCCGAGGGCCTCGCCGAGGTCGCGGGCGAGGGCGCGCACGTACGTGCCGGCGGAGCACACGATGTCCACCACAGCAACGGGCCGGTCCGGGTCCGTGCCGTCCCAGGACACGAGCTCGAGCGCATGGAACGTCACCTCGCGCGAGGCGAGCGTGACGGTCTCGCCGGCACGCGCGACCGCGTAGGCCCGGCGTCCGGCGACCTTGATCGCGCTGTAGGCCGGTGGGCGCTGCTGGACCGTTCCCAGGAAGCCGGCCAGGCCGGCCTCTGCGCGAGCCTGGTCGGGCGCCGGCCCGGTCGCCGTCGTCAGCTCGCCCTCAAGGTCGTCGGTCGTCGAGGACGCGCCGAAGCAGATCGTCGCGCGGTAGCCCTTCCGATCGGCGAGGTGATACTCGACGAGACGCGTCCCGTGGCCGAGGAAGACGGGCAGGACGCCCGAGGCGAACGGGTCGAGCGTGCCGCCATGACCCACGCGCTTGGTCGCTGCCATCCGCCGGACGAGGGCGACGATGTCGTGGGAGGTCGGACCGGCCGGCTTGGCGACGACGAGGATGCCGTCGAGACCAGGGCCCAGCGATGCTCGCGCCATCGTCAGCGCCGGACCTCGGCGACGAGGCGGCCGGCCTCGGCGAGGACGAGGGGTCGGGCATCTGCGACCGGCTGCTCGATCGTGGCTCCTGCCGCCCGGGCGTGCCCGCCGCCCCCGAACCGACCCGTCAGGACCGTCGCGTCGACGCCACCCGGGCGCGTCCGGACACTCAGTCGCGTGCCGCGCGGGTCCTCCTTGAAGAGGATGGCCACCTCGGCGTCCTCGGCCTGGGCGAGGAGGTCGATGATGCCCTCGGAGAACGGCGCGGGACTGCCGGTCGCCGCGAGGTCGGCATCGGTGAGCGTCGACCAGATGATGCGGCCGCCGTCCGCGGTCTCGAGGCGGTCCAGGACCCGCCCGAAAAGGCGGAGCTGGGCATCGGGCTTCGAGCGGTAGATGCGCCGCGAGATGTCCGAGAGCGGGGCCCCGGCCTCGACCAGGGCGGCGGACACCGCGAGCGTCCGCGCGGTGGCGTTCGGGTGGGCGAAGGTCGCGGTGTCCATGACGATGCCGCCCATCAGGGCCGTCGCCAGAGCCCCGCCGTCGATGTCGAGGGGCACGCCCAGGCGGATCGCGAGGAGCGCGACCATCTCGCAGGTCGCGGCGGCGGCCGGATCGATCCAGTCGGCCTCCCCCACCCCGTCGTTCGATGCGTGGTGGTCGATCACCACCCGCGGCAGTCGCTCGAAGAGCTCCGCGTGTCGCCGGCCGACCTCGCCGACGCGATCGAGTGCGCCGCAGTCCGAGATCACCACGAGGTCGTATTCGCCGTCAGGACTCGGGTCGGTCCGGACGCGGTCGATCTCCGGGAGGTAGGCGTAGAGGGGCGGTGGCAGGTCGGAGGTGACCGGATCGGCCTTTCCGCCGAGGGTCTCGACGAGCCGGACGATGCCCAGCGTCGCCCCGAGCGTGTCGGCGTCAGGGTTCTCGTGGCCGACGGCCAGCACGCGTCGGGCGCCGCGGATCCGCTCGACCACGAGGTCCGGCACGGCCTCGAGGTACGGCGTGAGATCGACGGTCATCGACCTGACCGGGGCTTGGCGTGGCTGCGCTTGGCTCCGTACTTGCGCTTCGGTCGGGGCGGCGGCAGGGCGGCCGCCGGGGTCGGCTCCTCGGGGAGGTCGCCCTCGTGGGGCAGCCGGGCGACCGGCGTCGGCAGGACCTCGACGCCCTTCGGCGCGTCGGTGGGGATCTCGCCGAGCTCGATGTCGTGCAGGAGCTGCAGGACGCGCGTGCCGCGCTCGGCGGTGTCGTCGAGCTCGACGTGGAGGTCCGGGATCCGCCGCAGGCGCAGCCGCGACCCGAGCTCGTGGCGCACGAACGGCATCGCCCGGCCGAGCGCCTTCACGGCCGCGGTCCGTTCCGCGGGTTGCCCGATGACGCTCACCCAGACCTTCGCGTGGCGCAGGTCCGGCGTCGTCTCGACGCTCGTGATCGTCACGAACCCGATCCGCGGATCCGCGACATCGCGAGCCACGATCGACGTGATCTCCTGTCGCAGAAGCTCGTCGACCTTTTCGGTTCTCTGACTCATCGAGGTGGACTGCCTCGCCGCCCCGTCAGCCGGAGACCGCGCGGCTCACCGTTTGACTGGTGAAGCACTCGATGATGTCGCCCTCTTCGAGTTCGTGGAAGCCTGCCAGGCCGATGCCGCACTCGTAGTTCGCGAGAACCTCGCGGACGTCGTCGCGGAAGCGGCGCAGCGACTCGATCTTGTCGGTCGCGATGACCTTGCCGCCGCGCCACACCCGGGCGCCGCCACGGACGATCCGGCCGTCTGTGACGAACGAGCCGGCGATGACCGTGCTCTTGCCGACACGGAAGATCTGGCGGACCTCGGCGCGGCCCTCCACGACCTCGACCACGACCGGCTCCAGGAGGCCCTTGAGCGCGGCCCCGATGTCGTCGGTGAGCTTGTAGATGATGTCGTAGAGCCGGACGTCGACGCCCTCGGCCTCGGCGGCCCGTCGGGCCGTGTCGGTGATCTTCGTGTTGAAGCCGACCACGATCGCGTTCGATGCCGACGCCAGCATGATGTCGTTGTCGGTGATGTCGCCCGCGCCCTCGAGGAGGACGTTCAGGCGGATCTCGTCCTGGTCGAGCTGCTCGAGTGCGTGGGTGATCGCCCCGAGCGAGCCCGACACGTCGGACTTGAGGATGATCCGCAGCTCCTTGGCCTGACCGGCCTGGATCTGGCGGTAGAGGTCCTCGAGGGTGGCGCGACCGCTGCCGTCGCCGGTCCGCGCCGCGTTCTCGGCCTTACGGGCCTCGACCATCGTGCGGGCTTCCTTCTCGTCGGCGACGACCCGGAGGATGTCGCCAGCGGCCGGGACCTCGGCGAGACCGAGGACGACCACGGCGCTCGCCGGGCCGGCCTTGGTGACGCGCTTACCCTTGTCGTTCTCGAGCGCGCGCACGCGGCCGAACGTCTCGCCGACCACGATGATGTCGCCGACCTTGAGCGTGCCGGTCTGGACCAGCGCGGTCGCGACCGGGCCGCGGCCCTTGTCGAGCTGGGCTTCGACGATCGTGCCGATCGCGGAGCGCTTCGGGTTGGCCTTGAGCTCCTGCAGGTCGGCAACGAGCAGGATCATCTCGATCAGCTCGTCGAGACCCAGGCGGGTCTTGGCCGACACCGGCACGAGCGGCACATCGCCGCCGTACTCCTCGACCACGATGCCGGCCTCGGTCAGCTCGGTCTTCACGCGCTCGGGGTTCGCGTCCGGCTTGTCGATCTTGTTGAGCGCGATGATGATCGGCACCTTCGCCGCCTTGGCGTGGCTGATCGCCTCGAGCGTCTGGGGCATGACGCCGTCATCGGCCGCCACGACGACGACCGCGATGTCGGTGACACGGGCGCCGCGGGCACGCATCGCGGTGAACGCCTCGTGACCCGGCGTGTCGAGGAAGACGACGCGCTTGCCGTCGTGAGTGACTTCGCTCGCGCCGATGTGCTGGGTGATGCCGCCGCGCTCGGCGGCCGCCACCTCGGTCGTTCGGATGGCGTCGAGCAGGCTGGTCTTGCCGTGGTCGACGTGACCCATGACCGTGACGATCGGGGCGCGCGGCTGCAGCTCGGCCGGATCGTCCTCCTCGAAGAGGACCTCCTTGGTGGCCTCGGCTGGCTTGCCCTCGCCCTCGGCATCGGCGGTCGCGGCTCCGGACGCCGGGACGGTCTCCGCCACGTCGTAGCCGAGTTCGCCGGCGACGAGCGACGCCGTGTCGCGATCGATCAACTGGTTGATGGTCGCGAAGATGCCGCTCTTGATGAGCTCGCGGATGACGTCGGCCGGGTTGACGGCCAACAGGTCGGCGAGTTCCTTGACGGTGATGGTCGTGGGCAGCTCGATCGCGCCACGCTCTCGCGGGTCCAGCACCTGGACCTGGGACGGGTTGAATGCGCCGTCACGACGCGGCGGCTTGCGGGGGCCGCGACGGCCGCGCGTGCCGCTCCTACTCCTGGCCACGGGCTCCTCCTTCGATGGTCGTGTTCAGTGGATCGCCCTCAGCGGCCAGCGTCTCGCGCAGGTCGGGGGGCACTGGGGACTTCAACGCCCGTGCAAGGGCGCCCTTGGTGATGGCCCGCTCGATGCAGGCCGCTTCATTGCAGACGTACGCGCCGCGGCCCGCGAGCCGGCCCGTCGGGTCGGCCACGATGCGGCCGTCGGGGGTCCGGACGATCCGCAGCAGCTCCCGCTTATTCCGGGCAGTGCGGCACGCGACGCACGATCGGCTGGGGATGCGGCGCGGCGCGGTGCTGGCGGACGCGCCTACGACGCCACCTCCTCGGTGACTTCGACCTTCTTTCGTGCCGCGCGCTTGGGCTTGGCCGGGGCTTCTGTGGCCTCGACCGGGGCAGCCGCTGCGGGCTCGGCCTCTGCGGCCGTCGCGGCTGCGGCGGCCTTCTTGGTGACCCGCTTGGGCTTGGCAGCCGGCTTGGCCGGCTCGACAGGGGCGTCGAGCGCAGCGTCGGCGGGTGCCGCTCCGGTCGTTGCGGCCTCCGCCGCCGCGGCTTCGGCGGCGGCCTTCTTGGTGATGCGCTTCGGCTTGGCGGGTGCGACAGCGGCGACGCCGTCGGCCTCGACCGGGGTCGGGGCGTCGGTGATCGCCGTGGCCTCGGCGTCCGGGCTCTCCGCGGCCGCCTTGGCCTCGGCGACCGAGACATCGCTGCGGATGTCGATGCGCCAGCCGGTCAGTCGCGCGGCCAGCCGGGCGTTCTGGCCCTCGCGGCCGATCGCCAGCGAGAGCATGCGCTCGGGCACGGTCACGCTCGCGATGCGGTGCTCCTCGTCGATGTCGACCGAGATGACCTGGGCCGGGCTGAGGGCGTTGGCCACGAAGACGGCCGGGTCGTCGTTCCAGGGGATGACGTCGATCTTCTCGCCGGACAGCTCGGCCACGACCGCCTGGACGCGGGCCCCGCGCTGGCCCACGGTGGCCCCGACCGGGTCGAGGCCCTCCTGGCGCGACGCGACCGCCACCTTCGAGCGGCTGCCCGCCTCACGGGCGATGGCCTTGATCTCGACGGTCCCGCTGTGGATCTCCGGGACTTCCAGCTCGAAGAGGCGCTTCAGGAAGCCCTTGTGAGTGCGGCTGACGAAGATCTGCGGGCCCTTGGTGGAGCGCCGGACCTCGAGGACGAACGCCTTGACGTTCTGCCCGATGCGGTAGTGCTCGAGGGCGCTCTGCTCGGTCGTCGCGAGGATCGCCTCCACGCCCTTGCCGACGTCGAGGATGATCGCGCGCGGCTCGACCCGATTGACCGTCCCGGTCATCAGCTCGCCCTCGCGGCTGGCGAACTGGTCGAAGACCTGGTCGCGCTCGACCTCGCGGATGCGCTGCAGGACGATCTGCTTGGCCGTCTGGGCGCCGATCCGGCCGAAGACGTCGCCATCGAGCTGCTCGGTCTCGACCATGTCGCCGATGCCGGCGCTCGAGTCGAAGGCCTTGGCCTGCTCGACTGTCATCTCGGTGAACTCGTCCTCGATCTCGTCGACGACGCGACGCGCCCGATAGACGCGGATCTTGCCCGTCTCGGCGTCGATCCGGACGTGGATGTCCTCGTCGCCGGCAACGCGCCGGTATGCAGATTGGATGCCGTCTTCGACCGCCCCGATGAGCTGCTCGCGGGAGATCTGCTTCTCGGCGTTGAGCTGGAGGAGGGCACCAACGAAGTCTCGACTCACGATGTGCCTCCGTTCGCTGTTGGTGGTGTTATGCAAACCGCCGCTCAAAACAAAACGTGGGGGTCACCCACGTCACGGAGCGGCCGTTCAGTTGGACGGGAAGTATACACCCGGACGCGTGGACGCTCAAACACGGCGAGCGTGGGAGGGCCGCCGCCACGCACGAATCGCGGCCCGACGCGGCCTCAGACCGGGGTGGTCTCCTGGGCGGGTGACGGGAACCGGCGGGCGACGTAGTCCTCGAGGATCTCGATGAACTCCGCGACCAGGCCATCGCCGCGCAGCGTCCGGTCGAGCTTGCCGTCGATGAAGACGGGCGCGACAGGCTCCTCGAACGTGCCGGGCAGCGAGATGCCGATGTCCGCGTGCTTGGATTCGCCCGGGCCGTTGACCACGCAGCCCATGACGGCGACGCGCAGGTCCTCCGCGCCCGGGTGCGTCTCGCGCCACTCGGGCATGCGCTCCTTGAGATAGCCCTGGATCTGCTGGGCCATCTCCTGGAAGAACGTGCTGGTCGTCCGGCCACAGCCCGGGCAGGCGCTCACCTGGGGCAGGAACGAGCGCAGGCCCATCGACTGGAGGATCTGCTGGGCGACCTCGACCTCGCGCTCGCGCGGCGCGCCGGGCTCCGGGGTCAGGGAGACGCGGATCGTGTCGCCGATGCCCTCGTTGAGCAGCACGACCAGTCCCGCGGTCGAGGCGATGACACCACGGTCCCCCATCCCCGCCTCGGTCAGGCCGAGGTGGAGCGGGTAGTCGGAGCGGGCCGAGAGCCGGCGGTAGACGTCGATCAGGTCGCGGACGCCCGACACCTTCGCCGAGAGGATGATCCGGTCGTGGCGGAGGCCGGTCGCCTCGGCCAGCTCGGCCGAGCGCATCGCCGATTCGAGCATCGCGTCGATCATCACGTCGCGGGCGTCGCGCGGTTCGGCGAGGGCCGCGTTCACGTCCATCAGCTCGGTCAGGATCGCCTGGTCGAGCGAGCCCCAGTTGACGCCGATCCGGACCGGGACGTCGTTGTCGATCGCGACCCGCACGATCGTCGCGAAGTGCTCGTCGTGGCGCTTCGCCCCCACGTTGCCCGGGTTGATCCGGTACTTCGCGAGCGCCGCGGCCATCTCCGGGTAGTCGACCAGGAGCTTGTGCCCGTTGTAGTGGAAGTCGCCGATGATCGGCACGTCCACGCCCAGGCCACGGACCTTGCGGACCATCTCGGGGACGGCGGCAGCAGCCTCGTCGCTGTTGACGGTCACCCGGACCAGCTGCGAGCCGGCATGCGCGAGCTGGGCGACCTGGATGGCCGTCGCATCCGCGTCCGCGGTGTCGGTGTTCGTCATCGACTGGACGACGATCGGGTGCGCGCTTCCGACCAGGACCCCGCCTACGTCGACGCTGACCGTCGGATGACGGCGCGGCCGACCCTGGTCGGGGGTCGTCATGAGCCGGCGCCGCCCAGGCTGCGGACGATGTCGAAACCGGTGATCCAGATGAGGAACGCGAACAGGAAGACGAAGCCGACCATGTAGGTCAGCTGCTCGGCGCGCAGGCTGATGCGGGCGCCGAAGACCCGTTTGAGCGTGATCATCAGCATCCGGCCGCCATCGAGCGGCGGGAACGGCAGGATGTTGACCACGGCGAGGTTGGCCGAGAGCGCGCCCGCGATATAGAGCGTGAACACCGGCCCGAGCTGCCAGAAGACGTCGCCGATCTGGGTGGCGATGCCAACGGGTCCCGAGACGGGCGGCGGCGCCGTCGGGTTGGTGGCCACCGAATGCACCAGGGTGCCCAGGCCGCCAACGATGAGCCCGAGCGCGCCGATCGTCCGCTCGGCCCCGATCCGGATCGCCTCGAGGAGGCCGTAGTGGATCGAGGTGCGGGTCGTCGTCGGCTCGCGGGTGAACCCGACAGCGCCCTTGCCGGCGTCGATCGTCGCCTGGTCGCGCAGCGTCACCACGACCGACGACTCAGTGCCGTCGGCGTGCTCGATGCCCAGCGTGACGGTCTCGCCCGGACGGGCCCGAAGGTCGAGCAGCAGCGAGCCGCCATTGAAGGCACCGTAGTGCTGCCCATCGACGCTCGCGATGACGTCGCCCGGCACGAAGCCGGCCGTCTCCGCCGGCGAACCCGGTTCGACTGCCACGACGCGCTCCCCGATCGTCGGGTCGCCGTAGAGCGCGATGCCGGTGAAGATGACGAACGCGAGTAGCAGGTTCATGAGGACGCCCGCGACGAGGATCCAGAGCTTGGTGAACAGCCCCTGCGAGGCGAACGAGCGCGGATCGTCCGCCTGGTCGCCGTCCTCGCCCTCGAGCTTGACGAAGCCGCCGATGGGCAGCCAGTTGAGCGTGTAGAGGGTCTCGCCCTTCGAGCGCAGGACCTTGGCCCGCGGCGGGAAGCCGATTCCGAACTCGAGCACGCGGACGCCTGCCCAGCGGGCGGTCACGAAGTGGCCGAGCTCATGGATGACGACCAGCACGCCGAGGATGCCGATGAACAGGACGATCGTGATCATCGACTGGACGAAGCCGGTCATGCCCCCGCTCCGATCGGCATCGTCGCGAACGACGCGCGGACGGCCGCATCGAGGGCGACCAGCTCCTCGAGATCCGGCTCGGCGGAGCCGTCGCGACCGAATCGATCGACAGCCGCCTCGAGGAGAGTCGGGATCCCGGTGAAGCCGAGCGTGCCGTCGAGGAACCGGGCGACGGCGACCTCATCGGCCGCGATCAACGCAGCGGAGGCCCGAGGCCCGAGACGGCCCGCTTCACGGGCGATCCGGAGGGCCGGGAACCGCGCGAGATCAGGCGCCCGGAAGTCGAGTCGCGCGGTCGCGAGCAGGTCGGGCGGCGCAGCCGGCGAGGGCAGGCGGCGGGGATATGTCAGCGCGTACTGGATCGGCAATCGCATGTCAGGGGTGCCCAGTTGGGCCTTCAGGGAGCCGTCCCGGAACCGGACGGCAGAGTGAACGACGCTCTGCGGGTGGATGACGACCTCGATGGCGTCGTAGCCGACATCGTACAGCCAGTGCGCCTCGATGACCTCCAGGCCCTTGTTGGCGAGCGTCGCGGAGTCGATCGTGATCTTCGCCCCCATCGACCAGGTCGGATGCTTGAGCGCCTGCTCGGGCGTCACCGCGGACAGCTGTGCCGGCGTGGCGTCGAGGAACGGGCCGCCCGATGCCGTGAGGATGAGGGCGGCGACGTCGTCCATGGATTCGCCGACCAGGCACTGCCAGATGGCCGAGTGCTCCGAGTCGATCGGGCGCAGCCAGGCGAGCGGGCTCGCGTACGGGTCGGTCTGGTCCGTGGCGGCCCGGGCGGCGGCCAGAGCGCGCGCAAGCGGCATCACGAGGTGGCCGCCGGCGACGAGCGTCTCCTTGTTGGCCGTGGCCACGACCTTCCCTGCGCCCAATGCCGCGAGCACCGGGCGCAGGCTGACGACCCCGCCCGTGCCGATGACGACGAGGTCGACGTCGTCGCGTGTCACGAGCGCCTCGAGGGCGTCCGAGCCGCCGACGCGCTCCGTGCCGGGCGGCAGGTCCAGGCCGGCTATCGCCGCCCCGTCTCCGAGCGCGACGGCCGCCGGACGCAGCCGGGCGGCCTGCTCGGCGAGGAGCGTGCCATTCGAACCGGCCGCGAGCGCGACGACCCGGAACGCCTCCGGGTGGCCCGTGAGGACATCCACAGCCTGGCGGCCGATCGAACCGGTGGAGCCGATCAGGGCGACGCGGCGAGGCTCGACCGTTGGGCCGTCCCGGCCGTCAGCCGAAGACGGCGACGACATACAGGGTGGCGACCGGGGCGGCGAAGAGGAAGGAGTCGATGCGATCCAGCATGCCCCCATGGCCCGGGATGAGCGTCCCGGAGTCCTTGGCGCCCGCCGCGCGCTTGAGGACGGACTCGGCCAGGTCGCCCGCCTGCGCCGAGAAGGCGATGAGCGGACCCAGCACGATCGCGTGCAGCGGCGTCTGCCCGACCGCCCAGAGCCCCAGCGCCACGATGATGGTCGTCGCCGTGATGCCGCCGACGAGGCCCGCGTACGTCTTCGACGGCGAGATGTGGGTCAGGAACTTCCGCCGGCCGAACTGCTTGCCGACCAGGTAGGCGCCCGTGTCATAGGACCAGACCGCAAGGATCAGGAGCAGGACCCAGGCGCGCTCGGCGCCGAGCGCTGCCAGCGGCGAGCCGGGCGGGATGAGCGGGGCGGCGAGGCCGAGGCGGATGACGAACGACAGCAGCGAGACGTAGAGCGCCCCGAAGATGGTGGCCATCCACGTCGCGAGCCCGTCGTGCGGGTCCAGGCGGCCGAACGAGGCGATCGCGATCAGGACGATCCCGACCGCGCCGAGCAGAAGGCCGCTGCCCTCCAGCTCGGTCGGGACCGCCGCGTCGAGGACGACGGCCAGCGCGAGCGCGATACCGAGGGCGGTGAGCGGCTGGTAACCCGCCATGCCGAGGAGCCGGAACACCTCGAGGGCGGCGAGCGCCGTGATGATCGCGATCGCGATCGCCAGGGCAGGCCCGCCGAGGGCCAGCACGATGAACAGGACCGGGACGAGCACGGCCGCCGTGATGGCCCGCTGGCGCATGCCTCCCGCCTCGGCCGTCAGCGCCCGAACCGGCGGTGACGGCGAGCGAACTCGATGAGGGCCGCGTCGAACGCGTCCGGCCCGAAAGCCGGCCAGAGCAGGTCGGTGAAGTACAGCTCCGCGTACTGGGCCTGCCAGATGAGGAAGTTGCTGATCCGCTGCTCCCGGCCCGTCCGGATCAGGAGGTCGAGCGGCGGCAGGCCGACCGTGTAGAGGCGGGCCTCGATGGCGTCCTCGTCGATCTGGTCCGCCGTCAGGCCGTCGGCCAGGCAGCGCCGTGCGGCGTCGACGATCTCGTGGCGGCCGGAGTAGTTGAAGGCGACGCTGAGCATGAGACGGTCACCACCGGACGTCGCGGCCAACGCCTCCGAGATCGAGGCGCGCGTGTCGTCGGGCAGCTCCTCGAGACGTCCGAGCAACCGGATCTGGACGCCCTGCTCCCGGAGTTCCGGGGTCTCCTGGCGGATCGCGGAGTCGAGCAGGCCGAGGAGCACGCCGACCTCCTCCGGGGAGCGCGACCAGTTCTCGCTGCTGAACGCGAAGAGGGACAGGGCCGGGACGCCGCGCCGCACCGCGTGCCGGATGATCGGCCGGATGGCCTCGACGCCGGCCGCGTGGCCCTCGGCCTCGCTCAGGCCGGCCTCGCGGGCCCACCGGCGGTTGCCGTCCATGATGATCGCGACATGGCGCGGGAGGTCGGCCGCGTCGATCCCGAGCTCCCGGGCGTCGCCAGCCGCGGTCGATCCGCGCGCGGGGCTCGACGAGGTGGCCCCGTCTGCCGGTCGGGCGATCGATGCGCGACTCACTAGACCTCCAGGATCTCCGCTTCCTTCGCCTCCCCGAGGCGATCGACCTCGGCGACATGCCGGTCGGTGGTCTTCTGCAAGGACTCGAGCTCGCGATGCGCCTCGTCGGCGCCGATGCCGTCCTGCTTCTTGAGATGGTCGGCGGCCTCGCGGCGGAGATTCCGGATCTCCACCCTGGCCTCCTCCATCCGCTTGTGGACGCCCCGCACGATCTCCTTGCGACGCTCCTCGGTCAGCGGCGGGATGTTCAGCCGCACGACCGTGCCGTCCACCGTCGGCATGATCCCGATATCGCTCTTGGTGATGGCCTTCTCGATGGCGCCGAGGACGCCGCGGTCCCAGGGCTGGATGACGATCTGATGCGGCTCCGGGACGCTGATGCCGGCTAGCTGGTTGAGCGGGGTCGACGTCCCGTAGTACTCGACGTGGATGCGCTCGACGAGCGCGGTCGATGCTCGCCCGGTCCGCATGCCCTGGATGTCGCGCTCCATCGCCTCGACGGCGCGGGCCATCTTCGCGTCGGCATCCACGATGGCCTGGTTGCTCATGCGCGCACACCTCCAGCGGCGTTCGGAGCCCCCGAGATGAGCGTCCCGACCCGCTCTCCGGCGGCGACACGCTTGATGTTGTCGGGGTGGTTCAGGTCGAAGACGACGATCGGCAGGTCGTTCTCCATGCACAGGCTCACGGCCGTCGCGTCGAGGACCTTGAGCTGGTCGCGCAGCAGGTCGCCGTAGCCGAGCTCAGCGTAGCGCTGGGCGTCGGGGTTCTTCATGGGGTCCATGTCGTACACGCCGTCGACCTTGGTCGCCTTCATCAGGACCTCGGCGTTGATCTCGACGGCCCGCAGGGCGGCGGCCGTGTCCGTCGTGAAGTATGGGTTCCCGGTCCCGGCCACGAACAGGGCCACGCGGCCCTTCTCGAGGTGGCGGATCGCCCGGCGACGGATGTAGGGCTCGGCGACCTCGTTCATCGCGATCGCGGTCATGACCCGCGTCGGCACGCCCGCCCGCTCGAGGGCATCCTGCAGGGCCAGGCCGTTCATGACGGTCGCCAGCATGCCGATGTAGTCGCCGGTCGCGCGGTCCATGCCGCGCGCCGAGGCCGCGAGGCCCCGGAAGATGTTGCCGCCCCCGACGACGATCCCGACCTGGACGCCGAGGCCGACGACCTCCGCGACCTGCGCGGCGATGAACGCGCAGACGGCGGGATCGACGCCGTACTGGCGGTCGCCGAGGAGCGCCTCGCCGGACAGCTTGAGCAGGATCCGGTTGTAGCGGAGCGGAGCCGCAGCGGTCGTGGCGCTCTCCGCCCGGGCGTCGCTCACAGTTCCTCCCCGACCTCGAACCGCACGAACCGGCGCACGCGGATGTTCTCGCCGATCGTCGCGATCGCGCTCGTGATCAGCTGCCCGACCGTCTGGTCGGTGTCCCGGAACGGCTGCTCGGTCAGCACGACCTGCTGATACCACTTCTTGAGCTGGCCGTCGACGATCTGCTCGCGGATGTTCTCGGGCTTCTTCTGGACCGATTCGTCGGCCAGCAGCTCGGCCTTCTTCGCCGCGAGGACGTCCGCCGGGATCGCCTCGACGCTCGGGTATTCCGGCCGCAGGGCCACGACCTGGATGGCCAGGTCCTTGACCAGCTGCTGGAACTGCTCGTTGCGTGCGACGAAGTCGGTCTCGCAGTTGACCTCGACGAGGGCGCCGAACCGGCCGCCAGTGTGGATGTAGGTGCCGATCAGGCCCTCGCGGGCATCACGGCCGGCCTTCTTGGCGGCCTGGGCCACGCCACGCTCGCGCAGGAGCGCGGTCGCCTTCTCGAGATCGCCGCCGGCCTCCGTCAGCGCGTTCTTGCAGTCCATGAAGCCGGCGCCGGTGCGCTCGCGCAGTTCCTTGACCAGCTCGGCCGAGATGTCCGCCATGCTCGTTCGTCTCTCCTGTGCTGCGCCGCCACCCGTCAGGGTCATGGCGCGTGTCGTTCGTGTCGGGGGGCGGCGGTCCGAGCCGGACCGGACCGCCCCGATGGCGACCGTCAGCCTGCGGCTGCGACCGCCCCGTCGTCCTCGGCCTTCTCGGCGGCCTCGCGCGCGAGTTCCGCGGCGATGTCCTCCGGCGAGGCTTCCGCCTCCGCGGGCACCTCGGCGACGGCCGCCTCGGCACGTGCCGCCCGGTCGCCCGGTAGCAGGTCGTCTTCCTCGTCGATGTCGGGCTCGAAGGTCAGCGCCGCGCCACCGGCGAGGGCCGCGACGAGCTCGTCGGACGCGCCCGGCTCCTCGTCCTCGGTCTCGGGCATCGCGACGGTCTCGACGATCTCCGGCTCGACCGCCGCCCGGGCGGCACGGTCGCGGGCGCCCTCGATGGCCGCATCGGCCACGAGCGTGCACAGCAGCCGGATCGACCGGATCGCGTCGTCGTTGGCGGGGATGATGAAGTCGAGCTCGTCGGGGTCGACGTTCGTGTCGCCCGTGCCGATGACGGGGACCTCGAGCTTGTTCGCCTCTGTCACCGCGATGCGCTCGCGGTGCGGGTCGACGACGAAGATGGCGCCCGGCAGGCGCTTCATCTTGCGCATCCCGCCGAGCGTGCCCTCGAGCTTGTTGAGCTCCTCGGTCAGCTTGGCCGCTTCCTTCTTGGTCATGCGCTCGAAGTCGCCGTTGTCGCGCCGCGCCTCGAGCTGCTCGAGCAGGCCCATCCGCTTCTTGATCGTGACGAAGTTGGTGAGCATGCCGCCCAGCCAGCGCTTGTTGACGTACGGCATGCCCGCGCGAGCCGCCTCCTGGGCGACCGGCTCCTGGGCCTGCTTCTTGGTCCCGACGAACAGGACGAGCTCGCCTCGGGCGACGGTGTCGCGCACGGCCTCGAGGGCGAGGTCCAGGCGCGAGACGGTCTGGGCGAGATCGATGATGTGGATCCCGTTGCGCTCCGCGAAGATGAACGGGCGCATCTTGGGATTCCAGCGGCGTGTCTGGTGGCCGAAGTGGACTCCGGCCTCGAGCAGCTGCCGCATCGAAACGGACGGCACGGTGTGCGACCTCCTGTCGGTTCGAACCTCCGCGGACCCCCATGATCGCCGGGGACCGGGCCGTCAGCCGCGAGGCATCTGGCGCCGGCACCGCCCGGTCGGAACGGTCCGCGTGTGAGCTCCGCGCCTCGCTGGCGTTGCGCGGGCATTGATCTGGCGGCTCGGGACCCTCGCGGGCTCCCGGACCGGGCGGGAGTGTAGCACGGGTCCGGCTGGGACCGGCGCCTTGATGGCTACCCGCGGCCCAGCGCCTCGTCGAGGCGATCCAGGAGGGGGACCTGCGTGGGCTTGATCCGACGGCGGGCCTCCGCCGGATCGAACCACGCCACCCGGTCGATCTCCGGGAAGGACTGGAGCCGACCGGAGCCGGGCGGCCACGTCATCTCGAACGTGTCCGAGCGTGCCTGAGCCGGATCGAGGTCGCCCTCCGCCGCCCACGCGTGCACGACCTTGCCGCCTTTCTGGACGATCGACCCGAGCTCCAGCAGCGGGCCATCGCCCGGGTCCTGGCCGGTCTCCTCGGCGAACTCCCGCCGTGCGGTCTCGGTCAGGGGCTCGTCGGGGTCGGGCTCACCCTTCGGGATCGTCCAGTGGCCCTCGTCACGGTTCGCGAAGAGCGGCCCACCGGGATGGGCGAGCAGGACCTCGAGGCCGTCGGCGACCCGTCTGTAGAGCACGATCCCGGCACTGATGCGCATCGCTGCGATGGTAAGCAACCTTCGGTCACGCCGCGGTCATTGGCTCACATCGCGTGCCGGTAATGGCGGATCCGATCGCCCGGCTCGACGACGACGAGGTCGAATCGCAGCGGCAGCCGCGGGATCCGTGCACCGTCGGGCAGGGACCGGAGATCCAGCAGCCCGTGGGCCGCCGCCCTGACCCGGGTCCGCTTCCGGTGGTCGACGGTCTCCTCCGGCAGGCCGAATGCGCGCGACCCGCGCCATCGCACCTCGACGATGACGAGGGCCGGCGGCGGGCCCGGATCGACCGCCACGAGGTCGATCTCATGACGGCCGACATGGACGTTCCGGGCCAGGATCGTCCAGCCGGCTTCGATCAGCCGCGTGGCGACCAGGCTCTCGGCGCTGTCGCCGGCCTGCTGCGCAGGGCTGCGGGTCGACGCCGGCTCCCGATCCATGGCGACGATGCTCGCAGCGGGCCCTCACCCGGACCGTATCGCGCGCTCACCGCGCGTCTGCCGCTGCCTTACCCGCCGACCATCTCGAGCGACGCGAGGTCGGCGGCGTCGAACGCCGCGTCGTCGGCCATCACCGGCACCAGCTCGCGTTCGAGGAGCTCGTGCGTCTCGGGCGACGCGGCCGGATCGGCCAGCAGGTCGAAATCGAGCTGGTCACCCGCGAGGGTCCGCTGGAGCGCCAGGAACGAGCGCCGATGGAAGGGCGTCAGGCCCATCGCCCGGATCGCGTCGCGATGGTCGCGCGTCGCGTAGCCCTGGTTGTGCTCCCAGCCGTAGCCGGGATAGCGGACGGCCAGCTTGGCCATCATCCGGTCCCGCACGACCTTGGCGACCACGGACGCGCAGGCGATCGAGTAGACCTTCGCGTCGCCGTCGACGATGTTCGTGTACGGCCCGACCTGCGCCTCGAAGCCCGCGATCCGGTTGCCGTCGACGAGCACGTGCTCGTGGCCGCCGACGCGCGCGATCGCGCGACGCATCGCGAGATGCGTGGCGTGGTAGATGTTGAGCTGGTCGATCTCGCGGACCGAGGCGGCCCCGACGCCGATCGCCACGGCGCGGGCACGGATCAGAGGCGCAAGCCGTTCGCGCTGGGCCACCGAGAGGGTCTTCGAATCGCGGACGCCGGGGATGCGATGGCAGCCGGGTCGCATGATCACGGCCGCCGCCACGACCGCGCCGCAGGTGGGCGCGACGCCGACCTCGTCCACGCCGACGACCCGGACCAGTCCTTCGTTCCACAGGCGGCGCTCGTGGCGAAGGCTCGGGACGATGACGGTCATCGGGGCCTAGGGTACCGCGCCGGACACGAAGCGACCCCGCCGGATGGACGGGGTCGAAGGGGAAGGCGCGCGGCCGGACTAGCTGTTCGTGCGTCGCTCGCGCAGCGTCGCGGCCTTGCCGACCCGGTCGCGCAGGAAGTAGAGCTGCGCCCGACGGACCTGGCCGTGGCGGACGACCTCGATCTTCTCGATGCGCGGGCTGTGGATCTTGAACGTCCGCTCGACACCGACGCCCGACGCGATCCGCCGGACCGTGATTGAGCGGGTGATGCCGCCGCCACGCAGCCGCATGACGGTGCCCTCGAAGACCTGGATGCGCTCGCGGTTGCCCTCGACGACCTTGGCCGAGACCTTCACGGTGTCACCCGTGGCGAGTTCGGGGAGGTCGGTTCGTAGCTGGTCCTTGACGATCTCGTCGAGCACGTTCACGCGGCGGTTCCTTGGTCGAGTGGCAGCCGAAGCTGCGGTTGGGACGGTTCGGAGTGGTCGCGGGGGGCGACCGGTGGCGGAGTATAGCACGGGCTCCCGGCCGGTCCGCGCCGGTCCGTCGCCCCTTCAGTCGTCGAGCAGGTCCGGTCGTCGCTCGCGGGTCCGCGTCCGGGCCTGCTCGTCCCGCCACCGGGCGACGGCGCCGTGGTCGCCCGAGGTCAGAATCGCCGGCACGTCCATGCCCCGGAACGTCGGCGGGCGCGTGTACTGGGGGTACTCGAGAAGCCCGGCGCTGAACGATTCCTCGGTGGTGGACGCGGCATCGATGGCGCCCGGGAGAAGTCGCAGCACCGCGTCGATGACGACGAGTGCGGGCAGCTCGCCGCCGGTCAGCACGTAGTCCCCGATGGAGAGCTCGAGGTCGACCAGCGAGCGGATCCGCTCGTCCACGCCCTCGTAGCGGGCGCACAGGAAGATCAGATGGGACCGCTCCGCGAGGTCAGCCGCACGGGCCTGCCGGAAGACCTCGCCGGCCGGGTCGAGCAGGATCGCGGTCGAGTCCGGCCGCCGGAGCTCGTCGAGGGCGGCCGCGACGGGTTCGGGCCGCAGGACCATCCCCGCTCCCCCGCCGTACGGGGCGTCGTCGACCGACCGGTGGCGACCGAGGCCCCAGTCGCGCATGTCACGGATCCGGACCGTTGCCAGGCCCTGCTCCTGGATGCGGCCGGGGATGCTGCCAGTGAGCGGGCCCTCGAGCATCGCCGGGAAGAGCGTGACGATGTCGATCTCGAGGGTCACGGCTCGGCCTGGGCCGGCGGTTCGGGCGTGGTCGGTGGCGGCTCCGGCGGCTCGACCGCCGCTGCGACAGTCGCGCTCTTCGGCCGGCGCGTGGTCCGACGTGGCGCCTTCGGCCGGTCGGGATCGGGGACGCGGACGCGGGGCGGCCGCAGGTCGAGCGATTCGGCGTCAACGACGATCTCGCCACGACGTGGGGCGAACACCCGGACGAACGCGCGGACCGCCGGCAGGTCGAACGCGCCGAACGGCCCGCCCTCCACGCTGAACACCTCGTTCTCGCCGATCCGGTAGATGTCGCGGACGGTGCCGAGGTCCGTGCCATCGACGCCGCGAACGGTGACGCCGACGACCTCGTGCCAGTAGTACTCGCCACGGCCGAGCTCCAGCTCGGGCACGACCGCGGCCTGCAGGTAGACCCCGCGCAGCCGGTCGGCGGCGTCGCGGGACGCGATCTCCTGGAAGCGGATCCGCCAGCCGGGACCGTCGGCCACCGCCTCGGCGGCGGCGATCGTGAGCGGTTCGTCCCTCCCCTCCGGGAACAGCGCGGTCCCGGGGACGAAACGGTTCTCCGGGTGGTCGGTCAGGACCTCGACCCGGACGGCGCCTCTGAGCCCGTGGACGCCCCGCACGAGGGCGACCACGAGCCGTTCGTCGACGCTCAGAGGATCTCGAGCTGGACCGGCTCGCCGTCGCGGGCGGCCGTCACCTTGAGCAGCGTCCGGAGCGCCTTTGCGACGCTGCCGTTGCGCCCGATGACCTTGCCCATGTCGTCTTCGGCGACGTGGAGCTCGATCACGGTCGCGCCCTCCTCACGGACGACTTCGACCTTCACGGCCTCGGGGTCGTCGACCAGCGCCCGAGCGACGTACTCGACCAGTTCTTTCGCGGCCATCGCGTTCCCCTACTTGGCGGCGGGCACGATGCCCGCCTGGCGGAAGAGTCGGAGCACGGTGTCGGACGGCTGGGCACCCTTGGCCAGCCAGGCCTTCGCCTTGTCCTCGTCGACCTTGAACTCGATGGGCTCGGTTCGCGGGTTGTAGTGACCCAGCGTCTCGATCGCCCGACCGTCGCGGGCACTGCGACCGTCGGCGACGACGACGCGATAGGACGGCTGCTTGGTCGCGCCGACGCGCGTCAGCCGGATGCGGACTGCCATGTGACTCTTGCTCCTCCTGTTGATCGATGCGGTGGGGTGCCTGGGGGCACCCCACCGCCTACTTCACGGTGATGACGACTGTCGACCTGGTCAGGTCGCCCCCGACGGAGTTCGACGCGATGAGCGCATCGAACGGCGCGAGGAACGGCTTGACGTTGGTCTCGTACTCCTTGAGGGCTGCGGCGTCGCCGCTCTTGACCATGCCCTCGACATGGGCCCGGATCGCCGCGATGTCGACGAACGCGGAGCCCGCGCCCTCCTTGACTCGGGACAGCAGCGCCTTGTACCGGTCGTTCGAGGCGAGCGACGTGCCATCGGTGGTGTCGAGGACGTGCTTGACGAACTCAGGACCCGAGCCGAGGACGACGAGGTCGTCGGTGACGGCCCAGGCGATCTCGATCTTGTCGAGCGGGAGCGCGAAGGCGCTGGCATCCATGGCGCCGAGGTCGATCGACGCGACCGTGATGGTCGTGCCCTTGTAGTCCTCGTCGCGGAACGTGACACCGCCGACGCCGCCGATCGCGGCAAGGTTCTTGACGCTGGTGAAGAGGCGCTTGGCGGCCTCCGGATCGGTGGGGAGGACGACGAGGCCGCCCTCGACCGCGTCACCGGAGCCGTTCACGACCAGCCCGGTGTCGCCGATCCAGCCGATCGCGTTGTCGGCGCCGCCGAGTGCACCCAGGCCCTTGTCGATGGCGTCGGTGACCTCCTTGAGGCTCGGCTCGCTCTTGTAGAGCTCGAGCGCCTGCTTGAGCGTCGCGCCGGAGTCGTGATTGACGATCAACGCGATCGCCGTGGACGGCACGTGCTTGGCGACATCGGACGAACGGTCCGTCGTGGGGCCGATCTGTGTCTCGGCCTCCGGGGCGGCGGCCTCCATGACCAGCGCGTCGCCCTCGACCCGCAGCCAGAACGCCGACCACTTCGGGATGAACTTCTGGTAGATCTCGCTCGAGACGCCGAGACCGGCCGTCCCGCTGCCGGCGCCGGACGAGGCCAGCTTCTGGGACCAGTCGACGATCTCGCCGATCGCCACGTAGACGAACCCGAGATGGTCGTCGGTCGGCGCGTCGAGGGCGGCCTTGGCGTCGGGATCGGCGGCGAACCCGCCCTGGCCCTTCGTGTCGACGGCGGCCTTGACCGACGCGACGTCGCCGGCCACGGCGACCTCGCCGCCGAGGATGGCGAACGCGGCCTTCCCGCCGATGCCGGAGCCGCTGAACACCGTCAGCTCGACACCCTCGTACGTCTCCGTGGTCGTCGTGGCGCCGGCCTGCTTGAACGCATCGTCGAACCAGGCCCGCGCGAGCGCCTCATCCTTGATCGAGAGGAGCGCGAGGGCGTGGATGGAATCCAGCCCGTCTCCCTCGGCGCCGGAGGAGAACTTCTTGGGGTCCGGGAGCGGGCCGGAGCTGAACGCCAGCTCGCCGTCGAACCATGGCTTGATGTTGGTCGTGAAGGTCTGCTTGCCGTCGGAGGCATCGGAGACGAGCCGATCGAGGACCTCGTCGAGCTTCGAATCGAGCGCCGCCTGGTCGGCGAAGCCCGGGAAGTGCGACAGGAACTCACCGATCTCGCGGCGCTGGTCGCCGGGCAGGTCGAGCCGGATCTCGCCGTACGCGACCGTCCCGCTCGGCACGTAGCCGAGGACTGTGGCGTCGGGCGAGCGCCCGACGAGCGCATAGACGATGGCGGCGGTGAGGGCCGTCACGATGGCGACTGCGCCAAGGGCGACGACCCAGCGGGCACGGCCGGTTCGCGGTGGCCCGCCCACGGGCGCCACCGGCGTCACGTGTGCGGGCGTCAGCGGCGTGGATGTGTCGACCACCTGCGTGGCCTCGACGTCCGACTGGTCGCTGATCGGTCATGGTCTCTTGGTCCCCCTTGTCAGCGACGGGTGGTCAGCGCGCCGAGAGCGGCGCGCCGGCCTCCACCGGACAACTGCTTCATGAGCTTCTGCATCTCGCTGAACTGTTTCACGAGACGGTTGACGTCTGGGAGGCTGGTGCCCGAGCCGGTCGCGATGCGCCGGCGACGGGAGCCGTTGAGGACGGTCGGGTCGCGGCGTTCGATCGGGGTCATCGCCCGGATGATCGCCTCGGTCCGCTTGAGGTCGCCGCGGTCGACCGCGGCCTGCGCTTCGCCGGCCATGTTGCCCATCCCCGGGATCATCGACATGACCTGGCCGATCGGGCCCATCTTCTGGACCTGCTGGAGCTGGTCGAGCATGTCCTCGAGCGTGAAGCTGTTCTTGCGCAGCTTCTCCTCGAGCGTGGCTGCCTGCTTGGCATCGAAGGTCTCCTGGGCCCGTTCGACGAGCGTCAGGATGTCGCCCATGCCGAGGATCCGGCCGGCGAGACGGTCGGGATGGAAGACCTCGAGTGCGTCGGTCTTCTCGCCGGTGCCGAGGAACTTCACCGGGACGCCGGTGACGGCAGAGATGGAGAGCGCGGCACCGCCGCGGGCGTCGCCGTCGATCTTGGTGAGGATCAGCCCGGTGACCGGGACCGCGGCCGCGAACGCCTGGGCGACCCCGACGGCCTCCTGGCCGGTCATCGCGTCGACGACGAGCAGCGTCTCGACCGGCTTGACGGCCGCGTTGACCGCGGCGATCTCGGCCATGAGCGCCTCGTCGATCGTGAGGCGGCCGGCCGTGTCGAGGATCACGACGTCGCGCACCTGTCGCTTGGCGGCCTCGACGCCCTGGCGGGCGATGTCGGGGACGCTCGTGCCGGGCGCGGGGCGGAAGACCGGGATGTCGAGGCTCTTGCCCAGGGTCTCGAGCTGGTCGGCGGCGGCGGGTCGGTACGGGTCCGCGGCGACGAGGAGCGGGCGACGACCCAGCTTGACGACGTGCCGCGCGAGCTTGGCGGTCGAGGTGGTCTTGCCCGAGCCCTGGAGCCCGACCATGGCGACGACCGCCGGGTTGCCCGAGAGGTGGAACGTGCGATCGCCGGCCGACAGGAGGTCAACGAGCTCGTCGTTGACGATCTTCACGACCTGCTGGCCGGCGGTCAGGCTCGAGAGCACGTCGGCCCCGATCGCCTTCTCGCGAACGCGCGCGACGAAGTCCTTGACGACCTTGAAGTTGACGTCGGCCTCGAGCAGCGCAAGCCGAACCTCGCGCATCGCGGCATCGACGTCGGCCTCCGTGATCCGGCCGCGGCCGGTCAGGGTGCCGAGCGTCTTTCGAAGCCGGTCGCTGAGGGTGTCGAACATGGTCCGGGTGGGGACTCCGATGTTTGGTGGTCCGGTTCGGGTGGCGGGTCTCGAGGTCGAGACGCGCGAGCCGATCCGGGTGGTGCGCGGGTTCTGACGCACCGAGGCGTGCGCAGTGTAACGCAGGGTCTTTCGGGCCGCCGCTGGGCCGATGGTCCGGTGCATGCGAGCCCCGGTCAGGGGCGGCCCGGGCGAGCTACGCGAAGAGCGCCGCCACGAAGCCGTCCGGGTCGAAGGGCAGGAGGTCGCCGACCTGCTCCCCCACCCCGACGAACCGGACCGGGATCTTGAGGCTGTCCTCGATGGCGAAGACGATGCCGCCCTTGGCCGTCGAATCGAGCTTGGTCAGCACGATCCCGGTCAGCCCGACCGCCTCGTGGAAGGCCTTCGCCTGGGCCAGCCCGTTCTGGCCGGTCGTGGCGTCGAGCACGAACAGCGTCTCCGGGCTGGGCCCCCGGCAGGCGCTTGTCGATGATCCGGCGGATCTTCGTGAGCTCGTCCATGAGGTTCGACTTCGTGTGCAGGCGGCCCGCCGTGTCGGCGATGACGATGTCCGCGCCCCGGGCGACCGCCGCGTCGAGGGCGTCGTAGACGACCGCCCCAGGGTCCGCCCCGGGCGCGTGCGCGACGACCGGCACGTGCGCCCGGTCCGCCCAGACGCGGAGCTGGTCGATGGCCGCCGCGCGGAACGTGTCGGCGGCGGCGAGGATGACCGAGTGGCCGGCGGCCGAGTAGCGGCTGGCCAGCTTGCCGATCGTCGTGGTCTTGCCGGTGCCGTTGACGCCGACGATGAGCACCACGGCGGGTCCTCCCTGGATCGACGGCTGCGGCATCCAGACCAGGTTGCGCGCGACCAGCCGTGAGGCCAGCTCGGTCCGGACGTCGGCCAGGGCCCCGTCCGGCCCGTGACGGAGGCGCGCCATGTCCACGATGTTCATCGCGAGCTCCGCCCCGACATCGCCGGCGATCAGCGTCTCCTCGACGTCGTCCCAGGCAGGGTCCTCGGTGCCGGCGCCGATGACGCCCCGCAGGCGGGCCATGAAGCCGCCACGGGTCCGCTCGAGCCCCGCGTCGAGGGAGCCGACGTGTTCGGGCTCGACGATCGGGGCGGGCTGGGCGATCGGCTCGGGCGTTGTCGTTTGGACGGGCTCCGGCGCGCGATCCGGCTCGGGCTCGACGACGGGCTCGGGCGCGCGATCCGGCTCGGGCTCGACGACGGGCTCGGCCTCGACGGACGCCACGTCGTCCCCGAAGTCGGCGGGGTCCGGCTCCCAGCCCGGCTCGACGTCCTCGGGACTCACAGGGGTTTCGGGCGCGACCTCGGGCTCCGCCGGTTCGTCCCGGCGGCGACGCCAGAGTGGCATCAGCGGGCCGTCGCGAGTTCGCTGCCGCGGCGCCCCGCGAGCGCCTGGGCCTCGTCGAGACGCAGGCTGATGACGCGGCTCACCGAGTCGTCACCCACGGTCACGCCGTAGAGCGCGTCGGCGGCCTCGATCGTGCCCCGGTTGTGGGTGATGACGATGAACTGCGTCTGGTGGGCGAGGCTTCGGAGCGCGTCTGCGAACCGCCCGATGTTGGCCTCGTCGAGGGCCGCATCGACCTCGTCGAGGACGCAGAACGGGACCGGCCGTACCTCGAGCATCGCGAACAGCAGCGCGACCGCGGTCAGCGCCCGCTCGCCGCCCGAGAGCATCGCGAGCGCCTGGGCCTTCTTGCCGGGCGGTCGGGCCACGATCTCGACGCCGGTCGCGCCCAGGTCCGTTGGATCGGTGAGCGACAGGCGCGCGAACCCGCCGCCGAACAGCTGCTCGAACCGCGCCGCGAACGCGGCCTCGAGGGCACGGAACGTCGTCTGGAACTGGTCGCTGATCATCGTCTCGAGCTCTGCGATCAGCTCGCGGGTCCGGACGATCGCGGTGCGCAGGTCCGACCCCTGGCTCTCGAGCGTCTCCAGCCGCTGGCGCAGCTCGGCGTACTCCTCGACGGCGTACGGGTTCGTGGCGCCGAGTTCGTGGAACCGTCGTCGGAGCTGGCCGAGGCGGATGGCGCTCGGTGCCGGCTCGGTCGGCGCGGCCGTCGACCAGACGGTCGCGGCGCGATCCAGCACGGTTTCGAGCTCGCTCTCCAGGGCGACTTCGAGAGCCTCGTCGGTGGGATCGGCGACACCCGAGCCTTCGGATGCGGCCATCGGCCTCGATGGAAGCGTGCCCCCCGCCACCGCAGCCAGGCGTTCGACACCGAGCTCGCCGAGGCCGGCCAGCTCGACGAGGACCGATTCGCGCAGCGCCTCGAGGCCCAGGCGCGCTTCGAGATCGTCGCGATCGGCGATGCGCAGCCGCTCGTCGGTGGCGCGCAGGCGCTCGCGGGTGGCGGCGGCGGCCCGTTCCGCGGCGGCCAGCCGGTCGCGTTCGACGGAGTCTGCGGCATTGCTCTCGGCCAGTGCCCCCCGCGCCGCCGCCTCAGCGGCCACCGCCTGCGCGAGCTCCGTCTCCAGCGTGTCCCGGGAGGTCGCCAGGGCTCGCGTCCGCTCCTCGAGCCCACTCAGCTCACGGTCGGCCCTTCCGATCCGTTCCTCGCCGATCCCGACCGCCGCCTCGGCCCGTGATCGGCGGCCCTCGGCGTCGCGGCGCGCGGTCTCACGGGTCGCCGCCTCCTCGGCCAGGCGGTCGCGTCGGGCGCGCAACTCGTTCGCGCGACTCTCCCAGGTCTCGACGGCGCCCTGGTCCTCGGCGGCCGGAGATGGCGAGGCGTGGCCGTCGTCGGATCCGACCGAGGTCTCCAGCGCCGCGAGCGCGGCGACGGCCCGGTCGTGCTCCTGACGGACGCGTTCGGCCTGCGCGGTCGCCCACGCGGCTTCGCGGACGAGTCCCTCGAGGTCCCGCGCCGCCACGCGCTCCTCGGCCTCGGCATCCCGGCGGGACGCGATGGCACGGGCTTCCTCGGCCCGGGCACCTTCGAGCGCGATGCGCGCGCTCGCCGCGACCGTGCCGGCGTCGTCGGCCTGGGTCCGCATCGCGGCGACCTCGCCCTCGAGCCGGCTCGTCTCCGCGGCGAAGCGGGCGGCCTCGGCACGGCGCTCGAGGACGGAATCGCCGGCTCCGAGCGAGACCGCCAGCTCCGCTACGACTGCCGATCCGTCACGCGGGATCGCGACCCAGCCTGGTGGCAGCGTCGGCTGGATGGCCAGACCCGCTGCCAGGTCGGGGACCCACGCCACGCGGGCAAGCAGACGCGTCGCCGCGCCCGTCCCGTCGTGACGGATCGCATCCGCAAGGAGGCCGCCACCCACCTCGGCCAGGGCGTCACGGAACGTGCGATCGCGCGAATCCGCCTTTGCCGCGGGACCGGTCGAGCTGACGGCCCCGGTGCGCTCCTCGACGACGAGTGCGCCCCGGTGCCCGGCGATCCCGGGCACGGCCGACGCACGGACGAGGTAGCCGCGAGCGAGCTCGGCCAGCGCTGTCTCGACCGCGGCGCGCAGACCGGGATCGACGACGAGGTCCTCGTCCACGCGTCGCCCACCGGCCCGGCGGGCCGCCTTGGCGATCCCCCGCTCCTCCTCCTCGGCGAGCCGTTCGTCGAGGGCCTCGCGTCGTGCCGTCGCCGAGGCCAGCGCGGCCTCGCCTGCGGCGACCCGTGCCTCGGCGGTGGTCCGTGCCGCCTCGGCGGTCTCTGCTTCGAGGCGTGCCGCCTCTCGCGCCGTCGTTGCGGCCGCTTCGGCTTCGAGCGCCGCCGTGCGCCGAGCCCCGACGACTGCCAGACCCGCCTCGCGCTCCACCTGGATCGCCACGGCCGCCGTCGCGCGCTCGGTCTCCTCGTTCGCCCGGCGCTCGACCTCGCCTACGCGTCGCCGGGCGGTCTCGAGCTCGGCCTGCCGGGCGGCCGCGGCGCGTCGGACGGCGGCCAGTTCGTCACCTTGCGCCCGATGCGCGGCGCGCAGGCCGGCGAGCTCGGCCAGCGCGTCGGCCAGCTCCCGTTCGGCCTCGGTCAGCGCGGCCTCGAGGTCCAGGTCACGCGCCGGCACAGGCACGGCCATCGCCCGCCGGCCGGCCGCCACCTCTGCCTCGGCGGTCGCGCGCTCCTCGACCAGCCGGCGCCGGTCGCGCTCGATCGACTCCTGATCGGAGGCGAGCCTGGCGTCGCGCAACTGGAGGTCGGTCAGGGTCGCTCGCATCGTGTCGTGGGCGGCCCGTCGCTCCTGTTCGGCCATCGCCCGCGCCCCCAACGCCGCGGCCAGCGCCGCGGCCGCGGACTCGGCGGACTCCATCTCGGCCATCGCCCGGTCCGTGTCCGTGCGCGCGGCCTCCCGACGACCGGTCGCCGCGGCCGCTCGTGACCCCGCCTCGAACCAGCGCGCGTGGGCGGCCAGCAGGACGGCCGCCGCCAGTTCGTCCGCGGTCGACTGGCGGCTCGTCTGCTGTTCGGCCTGGGCGGCGAGGCGACGCGCCTGCGGACGCAGCTCCGCGACGATGTCCTCGACCCGGGCAAGGTTCGCCTCGGACTCGACGCAGCTGGTCCTGTGCCCGCCGCCGGCGACGTTCGTGGCGCCGCACGCCGGCGACCTCCTCGAACAGCGGCCGTCGCTCCTCCGGGCGCAGGGCCAGGGCCTGATCGACCATTCCCTGCCCGATGAACAGGAACGCGTTGTCGGCGAGGTGCGCGGCATCGAGCAGGTCGACGAGGTCGCGCAGGCGGATCCGCTGCTTGTTCAGGAGGTAGTCGTTCTCGCCGGAGCGGTAGAGGCGGCGCCCGAGCTCGAGGACCGAGAAGTCGACAGGCAGCAGTCCGTCCGCGTTGTCGACGACGAGGGTGACGTCGGCCATGCCCTGCGCCGCGCGCCGGTCCGATCCAGCCCAGATGACGTCCTCGGCCTTGCGCGACCGGAGCGCCCGGCCCTGCTCGCCGAGAGCCCAGCGGAGGGCGTCGGCGAGGTTGCTCTTGCCCGACCCGTTCGGTCCGACGACGGCGCTGATCCCGCCGCCGAACTCGACGTTGGTCCGCTCCGCGAACGACTTGAAGCCCTGGAGCCGGAGGGCGAGCAGCCGCGGCGGGGCCGGCCGGTGCGTGCCGTCGGTTCCGTTGCCGTTCATGCCTCGACCGACTCCGGGCGGGCCATGGCCCGCAGCCGCTCCACGGCCTCCGACGCGGCCGCGGTCTCGGCCGTCCGACGCGACGGACCCTCGCCGACGCCGAACACGACGCCGTCGACGCTGACCTCGATCCGGAAGATCCGCTCGTGGTCCGGACCGGTCAGTTCGACCACGTGATACGTGGGCCGGCCACCGGAATGCTGTTGTGTGTATTCCTGCAAGCGACTCTTCGGGCTCTTGAGTGAGAGGATCGGCAGATCCTGCGACAGCTCGGGCTCGGCGAGGGCCACGAGCCATGTCTGGACGGGGCCGAACCCGAGGTCCAGGTAGAGCGCGCCGGCGAGCGCTTCGAACGACGAGGCCAGGAGCGACGGGCGGCGCCGGCCGCTGCGACGGGACTCGCCCTCGCCCAGCAGGAGCGCCGAGCCGAGGTCGATCCGGCCCGCGAGACGGGCAAGCCCCGAGGTCGACACGATGGCGGCGCGGCGCGCGGACAGGTCGCCCTCGTCATCGTCGGGGTGTCGCGTGTAGAGGGCCTCGGAGATGATCAGGTTGACGACGGCGTCGCCGAGGAACTCCAGGCGCTCGTTGTGGCCGGGCGCGTCGTCAGGGTGCTCGTGAAGCCAGCTGGCATGGACAAGGGCCTGCTCGAGCAGGCCCTGATCGTGGATCGGGAGGCCGAGCCGAGCCGCGAAGGCCTGGGCGTGACGCACCACGCCCGCCTGGGCCAGGCTAGGCCGAGCGCTCGTCGATGTAGTCGACGGCGTCCTGGACGGTGCGGATCTTCTCCGCATCCTCGTCCGAGATCTCGGTCCCGAACTCTTCCTCGAGGCTCATGATCAGCTCGACCAGGTCGAGCGAGTCGGCATTCAGGTCGTCGACGAACGACGCCTCCGGCTTGACCTCATCCTCATCGGCACCGAGTTGCTCGACGACGATCTTCTTGAGGCGCTCGTAGGTGGTTGCCACTGACTCCCTCCTCGGAGTTCGGTTATCCCGACGGCCCGCTGGGCTCCGCTGCGATGTTCCCGAGGACGCCATTCATCAGGCGTCGCATGGGTTCTCCACTGTATGTGCGTGCCAGCTCGACCCACTCGGCGATGGCCACCCGGGCCGGCGTGCCGGAGTGTAGCACCTCGGATATGGCGGTACGGAGCAGTGCGCGGTCCATCCGGGCGAGCCCGGTGACCGGGTATTGGGGGGCCCGCCGGGCGATCTCGGCATCGATGGAATCGCGATTCGCCATCACCGCGGCGACCAGCTCGCGGGCCAGCTCGGCCGCCGCCGGGTCGCGCTCGTCCTCGGCCAGGTGGCGTTCGAGGACTGCGTCCGCGGTCCGTTGCCCGAAGTCCGCCTCGAAGACCGCCGACAGGGCGAGCCGGCGGCCGGTCCGGCGGCCCCGGACCCGGTCAGCCCCCGACACCGTCGACCAGGACGGTGACCGAGCCGAGGTCGAGCCCGAGCAGTCGCTCCACCGTCGCGGCCACGGCCGAGCGGACCTGCATGGTGAGCGGGCCGAGGGCCTGGCCCGGACGGGCGACGATCCACAGCCGGACCTGGACGTGGCCGTCGCGCAGCCGGACGCTGACGTCGCGACCGGCGAGGAACCGCCGCCACCACGCCCCGCCCCGGCCGACACGAACGACGCCAGGCACCTCCAGGGCGGCAAGGCGGACGAGCTCGGCGATGACCGAGGTCCCGACGGTCAGCTCCGGGCCGGTCACGAGACGGCCTCCGCGGCGACGTCGGCAGGTGCGACGGACGGGCTCGTGGCGATCCGCGCGGCGTTCGCGGCGAGCGACTCGGCGATCAGCTCGGGGACCCGTTGCCGGGCGGTCGTGGCGGCCACCTCGCATGCGAAGCCGATCATCCGGCGCTTGGCACGGCCGTGGGTGATGATCACCGTGCCCTTGACCCCGAGGAGGGGCGAGCCGCCGGCGCGTTCGTAGTCGAAGACGTCGCGGATCCTCTCGACCCCTGGCCTGAGGAGCCCATACGCGAGTCGCCCCCGGATGCCCCGCCGGAACTCGGCCCGCCACAGGTCGAAGATGAAGCCCGACAGGCCCTCGAAGAACTTGATCACGACGTTGCCGAGCACGGCGTCGCAGACGACGACGTCGGCCTGGTGGGTCGTGAGGTCCTTGCCCTCGACGTTGCCGACGAAGTTCAGGTCCGTGACGTCGAGCAGCTCGGTCGCCCGCGCGATCCGCGCGTCGCCCTTGCCCTTCTCCTCGCCGATCGAGAGCAGCGCCACCCGCGGCTCGCGTCACGCCCAGGACCCGGTCGGCGAAGATCGCCCCCATCTGGGCGAACTGGACGAGGTTCTCCGCGGTCGAGTCCGGGTTGGCGCCGATGTCGAGAAGGACCATGGGCCCGCTGGTCGTGATCATCTGGACGGCGAGCGCCGGCCGGTCCACGCCGGGCAGCCGGCCCAGACGGAGGACCGCGGCGGCCATCCCGGCTCCCGTGTGACCGGCGGTGATGACCGCGTCGGCCTCGCCACGCCGGACGAGGTCCGTGGCGACGAGGATCGAGGAGTCCTTCTTCTCGCGCAGCGCGAGCGCAGGGTGCTCGTCCATCCCGACGACCTGCGAGGCGTGGACGATCGAGACGTTGGCGGGCAGCGGGCCGGCGATGCCGCGGACGGTCGCCTCGTCACCGACCAGGATCCAGCGGTCGTCAGGGTTGGCGCGGGCGAAGTCGATGACGCCTGGGACGATCTCGCCGGGGCCGTGATCGCCGCCCATCGCGTCGACGGCGACGCGGACGCCATCGGTCCGCGCCTCGAGCGGGGCGGGCCGCGGCTCCGTCATGGGATCAGCGGGCGGGTTCGTCGCCGGCAGGCTTGAGGAGGATCGCCTGGCGGCCCTGGTAGTAACCGCAGTTCGGGCAGACGTGGTGCTGCCGCTTCATCTCGTGGCAGTGCGGACACTCCTCGAGGTTCGGCAGGTCGATCGCGAGATGCGCGCGGCGCTCGCCCTGGCGGGCATGCGAGACGCGACGCTTGGGTACACCCATGAGGTCGAGGGCTCCTTGTCAGTCGGTTCGTACTGCGTGGCCGCGTTCGTGCCGGTTGGCCGGGGCACGGCGCCACGCCGACGGCGGAGTCTACCGTGAAACGAGCCCCATCGTCACGCGTCGTCGGGCGTGAACCCGCGCAACGCCTCCATGCGCGGGTCGATGTCGTCGCTCGGATGGTCGTGGACGCCCTCATCGAGCGGCTGACCGCACACGATGCACAGGCCCGGGCAATCGGGCCGGTCCAGCGGCGCGATGGGCTCGGCGAGCGAGATCGCCTCGCGGATCGGCGTCGTCAGGTCGAGCTCGTGGTGGTCGGTCAGCCGCGGGGCGTCGGGCTCGGTCTCGATCGGCACCGGCATGCCGGTCGGCAGGTCGATCGAGGGCAGGTAGTCCTCGGTCACCTGGATCTCGAGCGGGATCGTCACCGGGCGCAGGCAGCGCACGCACTCCATCGCGAGGGCCGTCCGGACCATCGGCGTCGGCCAGGATCCCGCGGTTCGTCCGGGTCAGCCGCACGTGGGCGTCGATCGGCGACGCGAGCGTGAGGTCGTCGGGCAGGTCGATGCGTCGCGCCGGCGACGTCGTAGTCGCGGTGGTCGCCGGTCTGCCCGTGCAGGAGTCCGGCCACGTTCCAGACGAACGGCTCGTCTGGCGGGCTCGACGGTCATGGCCGGATGGCTTCCGGCGCCTCGTCGGTCTCGGGCTCCCAGCGTCTCGTCGAGCGGCTCGAGCTCGGGCGCCGCGGTCAGGTCGGCCCGCCGCTCGTCGAGCATCGCGATCCCCTTCTTGATGCTCTGGAGGGTCTTGACGACGTCGCCCTCGAGGCCGACCAGGACGCTCACCGCGTACTCGTCGGCGCCCGCGCCGGATCTCGTCGGCGTCGCGGTGCGCGTCCCCGATGATCTCGCGGCTGGTGGCCTCGGCGGCCTGGGTCAGGCCACGCTCGTCGATCAGGAAGGCCGCCTGCTCCTGGGCCTTGGCGACGATCCGCTCGGCTTCGTCCTGGGCCTTCTCGATGATCCGCTCGCCCTCGGCGTT
The DNA here is from genome assembly GCA_963704775.1 of uncultured Chloroflexia bacterium. Classification (GTDB taxonomy): domain Bacteria; phylum Chloroflexota; class Limnocylindria; order Limnocylindrales; family CSP1-4; genus SPCO01. Next base: position 692,966 of record CAVPHR010000006.1, read on the forward strand.
GATGCGCTTGGCGGCACGGACCTCCTCGGGGACGGCCACGCGGAGCTCGTCGATGAGGCCCGAGCGCGGCGTTCTGGTCGACCACGACGTTGGTCGTCAGCGGCAGTTTCTTCCCGTTCGCGATGAGCGATTCGAGGCGCTCGACGAGGAAGATGATGTCGATCGGACTGCCCTCCTGGCTCGGCGGTTCCCGACCCCGGCACGCGTCGCCGCAAGTATGGCACGCGGGCCGTCGGTCAGGGCCTCGCGGAGTGCCTCGCGCAGGGCCTCGGCGGCCGCCTCGGGCACCATCGACGAGACGTCGCCGCCGAACGTGGCGATCTCCTTGACCAGGCTGGAGCTGACGTAGCCGTTGGCGACCGAGGTCATGAAGAAGACCGTGTCGACCTCGGGCGCGAGGACGCGGTTGTTGTGGGCCAGCTGCATCTCGACCTCGAAGTCGCTGATCGCGCGCAGTCCGCGGACGATGGCTCGGGCGCCGCGGGCCCGGCAGAAGTCGACGGTGAGGCCGTCGAACGAGGCGACCTCGATCGCGTCGGGCGCCGGCGCCCGCGGTCGGCGAGGGCCTCGCGGATGACCCGGATGCGCGTCTCGACCGGCAGCGAGCGGCGACTTCCGCGGGTTGGCGAGGACGCCGACGATGACCCGCTCGAAGACGCGTCGCCGCGCGGCCGATGACGTCGAGGTGGCCGTTGGTGATCGGGTCGAACGAGCCCGGGATAGACCGCGATGTTCATCGCTCCTCCGCGCGCCGGTAGAAGGTCAGCGTCGTCTCGCCGAAGCGGCGCTCGCGCTCGGATGCTAGCAGCCCGACCGCGGCCGGCGGCGGGGTCTGCGCAGGCGTGCTTGGCGACGACGCGACCGCCCGGCCGGACGAGCGGGCTCGACCGCCGCCAGCGCGGCCGCCAGCAGCGTCGGCGTCCGTCGTACGGCGGGTCGACGATGACGACGTCGAACGGCGGCTCCGCCGTCGCGGGCCGGGTCGGCCAGCCAGCGCATCGCGTCCGTGCCGACGATCCGCGACGCCCGGGCCGGCCAGGTGGGTCTTCTCGAGGTTCGCGGCGATGACCCGGATCGCCGCGGGTCGCGCTCGACGAAGGTCGACGTGGCCGGCGCCGCGCGACAGCGCCTCGATGCCGGCCGCGCCGCTGCCGGCGAACAGGTCGAGGACCCGGGCGTCCGGGCAGGTCCGGCTCGAGGATGGCGAACAGCGTCTGCTTGACGCGGTCGCCGAGCGGCCGCGTCGTCGCCGCCGGGGCCGGCGAGGCGGATGCCGCGCGCCCGGCCCGCGATGACCCGGCCGGCGTCAGGCACCGGTCATCCGTCCTCGTCTCGTCGCCGGCCTCGCCGGCCGCCACGCGCCGGAGCCAGCCCGTCGGTCAGCTCGCGGCGGAGCGCGTCGACGCCGGCGGCGAGCTCGCCGTCGGTCGTCGAGCAGCGCCTCGGCGTGCGCGCGGGCGCGGACCGCGAGCTCCTGGTGGCCCTTGTCCTGGAGCGAGGCGACGCGCAGCCGCGGCAGGCCGCTCTGGGCGAGGCCCAGCACGTTGCCCTCGCGGCGCAGCTCGAAGTCGCGCTCGGCGAGCTCGAAGCCGTCGCGCAGCTCGGCGACCGCCTTCAGGCGGGCCTGGGCGACCTCGTCGGTCGAGTCGGAGACGAGGACGCAGAACGAATCGACCGTGCCGCGGCCGACCCGGCCGCGGAGCTGGTGGAGCTGGGCGAGCCCGAACCGGTCGGCGCCCTCGATGACCATCATCGTCGCCTCGGGCACGTCGACGCCGACCTCGACGACGGTCGTGCCGACGAGGACGTCGAGCTCGCCGTCGCGGAAGCGGGTCATCTCGGCGTCGCGGTCGGCGGCCTTCAGCCGGCCGTGGACCAGGCCGACCCGCAGCGGCGCGAGCAGCGCGCGCAGGCGGACGGCCTCGCTCTCGGCGGCGACGGCGCCCTCGGTCTCGGCGCCGGTGTCGTCGATCAGCGGCACGACGACGAACGTCCGATGGCCGAGCGGCCGCCTCCGCGCGGACCCGCTCCCACGTGCCCTCGAGGTCGTCCGGCCGCCGGATCCCGGTCCGGATCGGCACGCGGCCGGCGGGCGGCGTCCGCAGGTCGGACACGTCGAGGTCGGCGTAGAGCACCTGGCCGAGCGTCCGCGGGATCGGCGTCGCGGTCATCAGCAGGACGTGCGGCGGGCGGCCGCCGGCCTTCGCCTCGAGCGCGTCGCGCTGCTCGACGCCGAACCGGTGCTGCTCGTCGATGACGACGAGGCCGAGGTCGCGCGAACGACACCGCTCCTGGATCAGGGCATGGGTCCCGACGACGACCGACGCCTGGCCCGACGCGATCGCCTCGAGGGCCCGCGTCCTGGACGTCGGCCTTGAGCGAGCCGGTCAGCAGCGTCGACCCCGATGCCGAGGTCCGCGAGCAGCGCGCCGACGGTCTCGAGGTGCTGACGGGCGAGCAGGTCGGTCGGGGCCAGCAGCGCCCCCTGGAGCCCGGCCCGCGCCGCGGCGGCGAGCGCGTAGGCCGCGACCGCGGTCTTGCCCGATCCGACGTCGCCCTGGAGCAGGCGCAGCATCGGCGTCGGGCGGGCCAGGTCGCCGCGGATCGCGCTCGATGGCCGTCGCCTGGTCGTCGGTCAGCTCGACCGTCCCGCCCGACCCGGCCGGCGAGCGCCTCGGTCGAGGGCGCTGCGGATCGCGGCGTCCGCCGGCGTCGTCGAGGGCGATGGCTCGGGGCCGCGGCGCGGGCACGCTGCCGGCGCCGCGCGACCATGCCGAGCTGGAGCGCCAGCAGCTCGTCGAACGCCAGCCGGCGCAGGGCGGCGTCGCGGCCCTCGAACGTGTCCGGGTAGTGGGCCTCCTCGAGCGCCGGGGCGATGCCGGTCGAGCTCCTCGCTCGCGGCGCAGACGCCGTCGGGCAGGTACTCCGGGTAGGCGTGCCCGGCGCGGTCGAGCGCCTCGCGGATCGCGGTCCGCAGGCGGGCCGCGGTCAGGCCGGCCGTCAGCCGGTAGACCGGCACGATCCGGCCGGCGTGGAGCAGCTCGGCGTCCTCGTCGTCGACGCCTGGAACTCCGGGTTGTCGAGGGTCAGCTTGCGGCCGAACCGCTTGACCTTGCCGCGACACGACGACCTCGCCGCCGACGTGAGCCGGCGCTCGATGAACCGGCGCCCGAACCAGGTCGCCTCGATCGAGCCGGTGTCGTCCTCGAGCCTGGCGATCGTCCGCTGGACCCGGCCGCCGGAACGTGGGCTCGACGCGGACGTCCGCGACGCGGACCCGGGCCGAGACGACCGTCCCGTCCTCGGCCCAGACGAGGTCGCCGAGCTTGCTGCATCTCGCGCAGGTCGTCGTAGCGGCGGGGCAGGTGGAACAGCAGGTCGCGGACGTCGTAGAGGCCCGAGCCGGATCGCCGGCCCGGCGGAGGCGTCGGCCGCCGCGCCGAGCCCGGACGCCGCGAGCGGCGTCGAGAGCAGCTCGACCGGGTCGGCCGGCGGCCGGCGGGGTCGGGGCCGTCGTCCCTGGCCACCGCCTACTCGGCCGAGATCAGGTACCGGTAGAGCGGCTGGCCGCCGTGGCGGACCTCGACCTCGACACCGGGGGCGAGCGCGCCGATCCGCTGGGCCATGCGCCTCGGCCTCGGCGAGGTCCGCGCCGTCGCCGTAGAACAGCTGATCAGCTCGTAGCCCGGCTCGAGCGCCTGCATCGCCGCGAGGACCGCCTTGCTCGCGGTCGCTGTCGACCGCGACGAGCCCGTCGTCGGGGTCGAGCGCGATCGTCTGGCCGCGCTTGACCTTCTTGCCGCCGATCGTCGCGTCGCGGACGGCCTCGGTCACGATGACGCGTCTGGATCGCCCGGGCCGGCCTCGGTCATCGGGCCGGCGTTGGCGGCGGCGTCGAGCGTCGGGTCGAGGGCCAGCAGGGCGGCGAAGCCCTCGGCGGCGTTGCGGGTCGGGACGACCGCCACGGGCCGCTCGGTCATCGCCGCGACCTGGCGCGCGGCGAGGACCACGTTCGGGTTGTTCGGCAGGAGCAGGATCTCGCGGCGCGTCGACGCGCTCGACCGCCTGGAGCAGCTCGCCGGTGCTCGGGTTCGAGCGACTGGCCGCCCTGGACGACGCCGGCGACGCCGAAGTCGCGGAAGATCGCGGCGAGGCCGTCGCCCGCGACGACGGCGATGACGCCGAGCGGGAGCGCCGCCGCCGCGGCGCGTCCCCCGCGAGCGCCGAGCCGTTCCGGTCCGGGTCGGCAGCGGTCCCGGTCGGCGCCGCGCCGTCGCCGTCGTCCGCTCGGTGAACGCGGCGGCGCGCGTCTCGCGCACGTCGCGGGCCTGGTTGTCGAGGTTCTCGACGCTGATCTGGCTCAGCGATCCCTGGCGCCAGGCCGAAGCGCGATGACCAGGTCCGGCCGCTCGTTGTGGACGTGGATCTTGAGCGCCCGGGCGTCGCCGGCGACGAGCACGGACTCGCCGATCGACTCGAGGTGGTCGCGGATCGCGTCGACGTCGAGCGGGCTTCGCCGGCGTCGGCCTGGAGCAGGTACATCGTCTCGTAGCCGAAGCCCTCGTCGGCATGGGCGACGAGGGTCGATGGCTTGCGGGCCCGGCCCGCGGCGGGCGTCCGCGCCGGCGCGTCGACGGGCGCCTCGCCCGACGATGTGGCAGGAGCGCGCCCTGGAAGAGCCGGTAGACGCCCTGCCCGCCCGAGTCGACGACGCCCGCCTCGCGCAGGATCGCGAGCAGGGTCGGCGTCCGGGCCACCGACTTCTCGGCCGCCTCGACCGTCGCGGCCAGCACCGCCTCCAGGTCGTCGTCGTGCTCGGCGGCGGCGACCGCGGCTTCGGCCGACTCGCGGATGACCGTCAGGATCGTGCCCTCGACCGGCTTCGCGACCGCGCCGTAGGCCGTCCGCGCGCCCTCCGACAGGGCGTGGGCGAGGTCGAGCCCGTTGAACCGGCGCTTGCCGTCGAGCGCCTCGGCCATGCCCCGGAAGATCTGGCTCGTGATCACCCCGGAGTTGCCGCGCGCGCCCATCAGCGCCCCGAAGCTGATCGCGGCCGCGATCCGGTCGGCCGGCTGGCCGGCGGCCGCCTCGGCCTCATCGAGCGCGGCCCGGACCGTGGCGAACATGTTCGAGCCGGTGTCGCCGTCGGGGACCGGGTAGACGTTGAGGCTGTTGATCTCGTCGACGTGGGCCTCGAGGTTGGCGACGGCCGCCCGGAACGCCTCGAGGAGCCCGGCCCCGTCGCAGGCCCGGCGCCGCATCAGGCGACGTCCGTCCCGCTGTCGGCGAGGTCCCGCGGTCGGATCGCCGTCGGGATCGTCGTGGACCATCGGCGGGCGGCTCGCCGGCCGGCTGGAGGCGCAGACCGTCGACGTGGATCGACCAGTCGCCGGACCTCCAGGTCGAGGGCACGGCGGACCGCGTAGCGGATCGCCGAATCGACCTGTCGCGCGACCTCCGCGACCGGCACGCCCAAGGCGACGTCGAGGTCCAGCTCGAGGTCGCAGACCGTCGTCGAGATGCACGCGAAGACCGGGCCGGTACAGGTCGAGGCGGTCTAGGAGCCGGGCGATGGGCCCGCCGGCGAAGCCGGTGACGCCGTACGATCCGAGCGTCGCGTTGCGAACGACATCGACGATGGCACGGCGGGTGACGAGCGAGCGGCCGGTCGTCTGCTCGGGTGGCACGCGGGCGTCGTCCTCCTCGCGATGGCGGGTCGGGCGGCGACCATCCTGGGCGCCGGAGGCCGTGTGGTATCCTACCGCTTCCGTTCGGGCTCGTCCGAGCTCGGACCCTCCCAAACGAACCCTGAGGACCACGAATGGCCCGCGCCTGCGCCATCTGCGGCAAGACTTCCATGGCCGGTTTCAACCCCCAGTCGTCGGGGATGAACCGCGTCCGCGCCCATCGCCGGATGCAGCCGAATCTCCAGCCCCTCGTCATCGAGGTGAAGGGCGTCCCGACCAAGTCGCTCGTCTGCACCCGCTGCCGCCGCACGCTGACCAAGTCCGCCAAGTAGGACATCGCCCCCGCGGCTCCCGACCGGTCGTCACCGACGACCGGTCTTTCGCTGCCCGGCTCAGTCGAGCAGGCGGCCTGCTCGCAGCTCCGGGATGACCTCGGTGGCGACCGTCCGCAGGACCGGCTCGTCGCCGGGCGCGGGGCGGACTGTCGTGAAATCTGTGAAACCGAGCCGGTGATGACGCCGCACGAAGTCGAGGTACGCGTCGGGCGAGCGCAGGGCCTCGCTCGTGACCCAGGTCGAGCGTCGGATCTCCTTCGGGTCCCGCCCGACCTCCCGGCACGCCGCGTCGAGCGCGGCGATCTGCTCGGCGATCTCGGCCTCGACGCCGTCGGTGGATGCCCCCGGGATCGCCGCGAACGTGTCCCACTGGTCGGCGTACCGGGCGGCGATGCGCAGCATCCGGGGCCGGTGGGCGGCGATCAGGATCGGGATCCGCGGCTGCTGGACGGGCCGTGGCTCGAGATGCGCGTCGTGGAGCTGGTAGTAGCGGCCCTCGAACGTCGTGCGCTCCTGGGCCATCATCAGGCTGATCAGCGCGGACCGCCTCCTCGAACCGGTCCACGCGCTCCGCGGGGGCGGGGAGGTCGATCCCGTAGCGGCGGTGCTCGTCCTCGTTCCAGCCGGTCCCGATGCCCAGGGTCAGCCGTCCGCCGCTGACATGGTCGACCGTGACGGCCTCCTTGAGGAGCAGCGCGGGATGCCGGAACGTGTTGCTGGTCACGAGCACGCCGAGACGGATGCGCTCGGTCTTCGCCGCGATCGCGGAAAGCAGGGTCCAGCTCTCGAGGCACCCGTCCTCGGGCGTCCCGTCGGTGTCGATGAGGTGGTCGACCAGCCAGGCATGGTCGAAGCCGAGGTCCTCTGCCATGACGAAGTCGTCGAGCACCTGCGCCCACGTCCGGCTCGCCTGGCCGAGGAACAGTCCGAAGCGGAGGGCGGGCGCGTCGGTCATGGTCGTTCCTCCGATAGATCGCGCCACATCACAGTCGCTGCTCACGACTCAGATAGCGCTGGATGAGCACCACGGCGATCAGGAAGATGCCGCTGACGACCTGTTGGAAGTACGAACTGAGCGTCCCCACCTGGTTGATGACGTTGTTGATGACGTTGAGCAGGAGCACGCCCGCGAGCGTGCCCATCATCGATCCTGACCCGCCCGTGAGTAGCGTCCCACCGATCACGACCGCGGCGATCGCCTGCAGCTCGAGTCCCACGCCGATCGTCGACTGACCCGACGATGAACGAGCCGCGACCAGGAGGCCCGACAGCCCCGCCAGGAGGCCGCTGATGAGATACATCGTGGTCTTCACGCGAGCGATCGGAAGACCCATCAGGCGAGCGGCATCCTCGCTGCCGCCGATCGCAGTGACCGCCATCCCGTATCGCGTCCGAGTGAGGACGACCCATCCGACGGCGAACACGATCGCAGCGATGACGATGGGCACCCGGATCCCCTGGATCGATCCTTGCCCGAGCCAGATCACGGCGAGGCGATCATCGAGATGAAAGATGGTGTTGCCCTCGTCCGAAACCGCGAAGGCGAGGCCGCGGGCGAACAGCAGCGTGGCGAGCGTGACGATGAACGCGGCCATCCGAGCGCGCGCGATCAGCAGGCCGTTGAACAGCCCGATCAGGCCGCAGACGCCAAGTGGGACCACGATCGCCGCAACGCTGCCGTACTGGGAGGCGTACGCAGCGAGCACGGCGGACAACGCTAGCAACGATCCGACCGACAGGTCGATGCCCCCGCCCACGATCACGAATGTCATCCCGACGGCGACGAGGCCAAGGAATGAGCTCGCTTCGAGGATGTTCAGGAAGTTGTCGACGCTCGCGAAGCGGCCGCCGAACACCAGCGACGCGAGGATCGTGACGATCGCCAGGACGATGAAGGCTCCGCCTCTTTGCAGGGTTCCCGCAAGACGTTCGCGCCGGTTTGCGGCTCGCTCGGCGTCCGGGTCACCGGTGACCCGCAGTGTTGGATCCACGTTGCTCGCCCCGCTCGTCGCCATGCTCATGGCGCGTGCCGCTGACGCTGGAGGAACACGGCAGCCAGGATGATCGCGGCCTGCACCATCCGCGTCGAGGAATCGGGCAGGTTGTGACTGATCAACGTGGCGCCGATCAGCTGCATCAGCATCGCGCCGGCCAACGTCCCCAGGATCCGGACCCGACCACCCGCCAGGGGCGTCCCGCCGACCACGACGGCCGTGATCGCACTCAGCTCGATGAGGTTCCCGACGAACGACGGATCGGACGCACTCAGCCGTGCGGCCTGGATGACCCCAGCGAGCGCGGCGAGGAGGCCACACAGGACGTACACGGCGATGAGCGTCCGCCTGACGGGTACGCCGGCGAGGACACTCGCGTCGGGATTCCCACCGATGGCGACGACATACCGCCCGAAGGTCGTGCGCGCAACGAGCACGGCAACGACGAGCGCGACGCCCAGGGCGATCAACACCACATATGGGACTCCGAAGAGGCGACCGGACCCGAGGGCGCTGAGGGTCGGGTCGAACAGCTCGGTCAGCCTGCCCTGGACGAGAACGAGGGCCAGACCACGGCCACCGACAAGCAACGCTAGTGTCGCGACGATGGGCTGGATCCCGAATCTCGAAATCAGGATCCCGTTGGCGACCCCGACAGCGACACCCCCGAGAAGGGCGACGGGGATGGCCACGACAAGCCCGTAGCCGAGGTAGAGGGCGAGGAGCGCCGAAGCGATGGCCATGACGGATCCCACGGACAGGTCGATCCCGCGCGTGCCGATGACGAGTGCCATGCCCAGGGCGATGATGGCGACCGGCACGACCTGGACGAACTGCAACCGGATGTTGTCGATCTCGGCGAAGCGGGGCGTGAACACCAGGTTGAAGACGATCAACAGGAGCAGACCGACGTACACGCCACGCTCCGTGATCCAATCGAGGACCTGGTCGCGGTCGACGACAGGACGGTCCGGCGCCAGCTCAGCCGTCGACATGACCTTCGTCGCCGACCGCGCCCGACCGTGTGTCCGTGTCCGCCTCCCGGGCCGCAGCCGCGATCAGCGCCATGACCCCGTCCTGACTGACGTCCGTGCCGGTCAGGGTCCCGACCACCGCGCCATCGCGGAGGACGATGACGGTATCGGAACCCTCCACTACCTCTTCCAGCTCAGACGAGATGAGCACGACGGCCAGGCCCGCCTCGGCCAGCTCGCTGATCAGTGTCTGGATCTCGGCCTTGGCGCCGATATCGATCCCCCGGGTCGGATCGTCGAGGATCAGGACCCGCGGTTCCAGGCACAGCACGCGTGCGAGCAAGACCTTCTGCTGGTTGCCGCCTGAGAGTTCGCTGACCCGCTGGTCCGGACTCGATGCCTTGATCCGGAGGCGCGCCATCAGTCGCTCGACGATCGCATCCTGGCGTCGGTCGGAGAGAAAGCCCGCTCGGGACATGGCCGGCAATGCAGCCAGAACGATGTTGTCACGGACGGAGAGCGACGGGATGATGCCGTCCGCCTTCCGGTCCTCGGGGATGAGGGCCACGCCGGCCGCGAGCGCGCTCCGAGGCGAGCCCAGCCGCATCGGCTTTCCTTCGACCTCGACGGACCCGCCATCGAGTGGCTGGGCACCGTAGATGGCCCTCGCCGTCTCGGTGCGGCCTGAGCCCAGGAGACCGGCGAGTCCAACGACCTCGCCCGCACCGGCCTCGATCGACACGTGGTCGAGGACGTGACGACGGGTCAGATCCGTCGCCCGGATCACGGGCTCGGCCGCCGCGGTGCCCTCGTGTCCGCTGAAACGGGTCCGGGCGCGAGCCACATCGGAGACGTCGCGGCCCAGCATCCGCGAGACGAGTTCGAGGCGGGTGATCTCGGCAACGGGTCCGGTGTGGATCAGGCGACCGTCGCGCAGGACCGTCACGCTGTCGCAGAGCCGAAACACCTCGTCCAGCCGGTGGGTGACATACACGACGGCGACGCCATCGCGCCGCAGAACGTCGACGACCTCCATCAGTCGCTCGACCTCCCGCGGCTCGAGCGAGGAAGTCGGCTCGTCCATGATCACGACCCGATGGTCGGCGGAGATGGCCCTGGCGATCGCGACCATCTGCTGGACGCCGAGGCCGAGTTCGCGCAGCGGCCGACGGACGTCCACATCGATGCCGTACCTGGCAAGGATGGTGGTCGCCTCCCTGTGCATCCGGGCGAAGTCGATCAGGCCGAGACGGTCGGTCGGCTCGTGCCCAAGGAACAGATTCCGGGCGACGCTGACCAGGGGGACGAGGTTGATCTCCTGGTAGATCGTGCTGATACCGGCAGCTTGAGCGTCAAGCGGCCGAGCGAAGGTCACGGGCTCGCCGCGATACAGGATGACGCCCTGGTCCGGCTGGTAGACCCCGGTCAGGACTTTGATCAGGGTCGATTTGCCAGCCCCGTTCTCGCCAACAAGGGCATGGACGCCGCCAGCGTGCAGCTGCAGTGAGACATCCGCCAGTGCCAGGACACCGGCGAATCGTTTCGAGACACCCTGAACCTCAAGGACGGCGTCCCTCGCGGTCGCCGTCACCAGACCCTCATCGGTCGATGGTGGCAGGAATCCACACCGGCCCGCTTGACCCGGAGGAGCCGCGGTCAGACGAGCCGGTGTGGAAGCTGTGGTTAGTAGGCGTTCGGGAGTTCGCTCGCGGCGTTGTCCTTCGTGTACTCCTTGTCGGAGATGATGGTCTTGACCGGCACGCCGGCACCACCGTAGAAGTCCGACAGGGCCTTGAACGCCAGCGGACCGAAGCGCGGGTTGGACTCGATGACCCCGCTGATCCAGCCATCGATGATGCCCTGGACCGCGCCCTTCGTCCCGTCGATCGTCAGGATCTTCACGTCACCCGGCTGCTTGCCGGCGTCCTTCAGAGCGGCCACCGCGCCGAGTGCCATCTCGTCGTTGTGGGCATAGATGCAATTGATCTCGGGGTTGGCCTGGATCAACTGCGCGGTCACCGTCTGTCCCTTGGCGCGCTCGTAGTCGGCGGCCTGCTTGGCGACGACCTTCATCTTGGAGGCTTTCGCGGCCATCTGGTCCTCGAAGCCCTGCTGGCGATCGTTGGTGACGTTGACGCCGGCCGCGCCAAGCAGAACGGCGAGATTGCAGCTGTCGCCGGTCGCGGCGCTCAGGGCGTCGAACGCTCGCTTGCCCTGCTCCACGAAGTCGGAACCGACCCAGCCGATGTAGTCCGTGCACGCCGTCTTGGTCGTCAGGAACCGATCGATCGTCATGATCGGCACCTTCTTTTCCTTCGCATAGTCCAGCGCCGGATCCAGGCCCTCGGAGTTGAGAGGCGAGATGATCAGCACCTGGGCACCCTGGTCGATCATCCCCTTGATGTCGGAGATCTCCTTGTTCAGGTCCGACTCGGCGTTGGTCGTCAGCAACTTGATCCCAAGCTTGGCCGCTTCATCCTTGACCGACTGCGTCTCGGCGATCCGGAACGGGTTGGCCTCCTTCTCGGACTGCGCGAACCCGACCGTCGCCGCCTTCAGGTCCAGCTTGGGCACGCCCCCGTTGTACTTGTCCGACGTGCACGCGTCGCCGGCTGCGGCCGTCTGGACGACCTGTTGACCGCCGCTGGCGGCTGGTGCGGAGGCTCCAGGACTTGCGCAGGCGGCGGCGATCGCCGCACATGCCAGCAAGGCCGACGCCCTCGAAAGATCGGCAACGCGAATGCGCATCGAACCTTCCTCCTCCGCCGCCGATCCACGCAGACGCAGTCGGGCGGCCTTGTCCATGGGTGAGGGCCGATCAGGCCCCGCCGCGTTCCTCCAGCTTGAATTCGCGCATGTTTTGCTGCATCAAGCCACGTTACCCTAGCACCGATGTCAATGCGCCAGCAGGACATGTCTTGATTCGAGCGCTCGGGAACGTCTATGCTCCGGGTCGACCTCGGAGTCCGTCAGGATTGGATGCTGCACATAGACATCAACAACCGGGTCATCGCCCGCAAGAGCTTCCACGTCGACGGGACCACCGGCGAAGGACATGCCGCCGAGATATTCCGCGCGCTCGCCAGCGACACCCGCGTGGCGATCCTCCGATACCTCGGGGACCGGGTCGTCGCGGTCAACCAGATCGCGAAGGACATGGGGCTGCCGTCGTCGACGGCGACGATGCACATCTCGGTGCTCGAGCGGGCGGGGCTGATCCACACGGAGCTGCGCCCGGCCAGCCGCGGCCTACAGAAGGTCTGCGCGCGAACATACGACGAACTCGTGTTCGACCTACCGCGCGGCCAGCACCACACCGGCGACGCGGTGGATATCGACATGCCGATCGGTGGCTACTCGGACTTCTCGGTCGAGCCCACCTGTGGCCTCGTCAGCGCGACGGGACTCATCGGGTTCATGGACGATCCGTCGGCCTTCTACGAACCGGATCGGCTCAACGCCCAATTGCTCTGGTTCCGGGTCGGGTTCGTGGAGTACCGGTTCCCGAATCGCGTCCCACCGGGCGCGCACATCGACTCGTTGCAGTTGACCGCCGAGATCTGCAGCGAGGCGCCGCTCCACCATCTGGATTGGCCGAGTGACATCGGCGTGTGGGTGAATGGCATCCTGCTGGGGGAATGGACCTGTCCCTCCGACTTCGGAGGGCAGCGAGGCCGCCTGACCCCATCCTGGTGGGAGGAGAAGGACTCCCAATTCGGCGTGCTGAAGCGCTGGCTCGTGACCGGCCGGGGCACGACCATCGACGGCATCAATCTCTCGACCATCGACCTCGATGCTCTCGGGCTCGCATCGGGCGCGCCCATCGTCATCCGGATCGGTGTTCGACCCGACGCCGGGAATGTCGGCGGGCTCAACCTGTTCGGACGGGGCTTTGGCAACTACCCACAGGATCTCGGACTCCGACTCGAATACCACAGCGGGCGGACTGATGCCGGATGAACGCGATGCCGATCAGGGATCGCTATCGAGCCAGATCGTGAACGGGCCGTCGTTGACGAGCTCGACCGCCATCTCCGCCCCGAAGCGGCCCGTGGCGACCGGCACGCCGAGAGCCCGCAGCGTCGTCGCGAATCGCTCGTAGAGGCGCTCGGCGAGCTCTGGCTGCGCCGCGCCCGTGAACCCCGGCCGGCGGCCGCGCCGCGTGTCCGCGAACAGCGTGAACTGGGAGACGACCAGGGCGGAGCCGCCCACGTCGAGTCAGCGAGCAGGTTCGTCCGGCCCTCGTCGTCGCGGAAGATCCGCAGCTCGACGGCCTTGCGAGCCAGGTCGTCCGCGATGGCGTCGGTGTCGTCGGGGCCCACGCCCAGGAGGATCGCGAGGCCGCCCTCGATCGACCCGACGGTCTCGTCCCCGACCCGGACCGACGCCCGGGACACCCGCTGCAGGAGCGCCCTCACGGGAGCGGGCGCGGCGTCGATGACGCCGTGCTCGCGGATGAATGCCTCCCGCCACGACGCGGCCTCGACCTGGTAGGCGTCGCGGGTCTCTGCGTGGCGCTCGGCGACGAGCGCCTCGACGGTCGCCGGCACGAGGAGGTCGAAGTCGCGCACGCCGTCGGGGTTCATCTGGCCGTCGCCGCGGAGCATGACCACCGGCACGCCGCCGGCCTCGATCTCGTCCATGAGGCGCCGGGCGAACGGCTTCGGCAGGCTCGTGAACAGCACCATCCGGTCGCGTGGGATCGGCGGGACGCCGGCGTTGAGCTCGAACTGGTAGCCCTCGTCGGCGAGGGCCCGGATGAGCCGGATCTCGCGGCCCATGTCGTGACCCTTGATGAACAGCGCCGATCCGACGACGAGGACATCGACGCCGAGGGCGCCGGCGAACTCCGCCGTCTCGCGGTTGATCCCGCCGTCGACGTGGACCTCGCCGCCATGCGCCTTGTGGCGCAGGACCTCGCGCGCCGCCAGGAGCTTGTCCCGGGCGACGTCCTTCATGAACGACTGGCCGCCGAACCCGGGCTCGACGGTCATGACCAGCACGATGTCGAGGAGCTCCGCGTAGGGCTCCAGGGCCGACAGGGGCGTCCCGGGTTTCACGGCCAGCCCCGCGGCACGGCCAGCCTCGCGGATCGCCCGCAGGGTCGGGGCGATCGGCTCGTCGATCTCGACGTGGAACGTGATCGAGTCGCAGCCGGCATCGAGGTACTCCTCGATGAAGCGGCCCGGCTCGCTGATCATCAGGTGCGCGTCGAACGGCAACTCGGTCCGCGGGCGGAGGTGCTTGATGGTCTTGGCGCCGAACGTCAGGTTCGGGACGAAATGGCCGTCCATGACATCGAGATGGACGCGGTCCGCGCCGGCCTTCTCGACCCGGCGCACCGAATAGGCGAGGTTCGAGAGGTCGGAATCGAGGATGCTCGCGGCGACCCGCGCCCGGCCGTCGGCCACGCCTAGTCCCCCACCCCGGCCGGGACCGGATCGTGGCTGCGCTCGCCGCGCAGGGCGGCGGCGCTCTCGGCCTCCAGGCGTTCGCGCCGGCGTGCGACGGTCGGCGCCGGCGGCTCGCCCGCGCGCTCGGCCGCGAGCTGTCCGCAGGCCGCGCCGACCTCCTGGCCGCGATTGCGCCGGATGGTCGTCCCGATGCCGGCCTCGCGGAGCGTCGCGGCGAACCGCTCGATGACCGGCATCGGGCTGGCCGACCACGGCGTGTGGGCGACCGGGTTCATCGGGATGAGGTTCACGTGGGCATGGTCGCCACGCAGCAGCTCGGCCATCGCAGACGCGTCGAGGTCCGTGTCGTTCACGCCGCCGATCATCGTCACCTCGTACGTGATCCGCCGGCCGGTCGCGCGCGCGTGCTCGCGGGCCGCCTCGATGACGGTGGCCACGGGCCAGCGACGGTTCAGCGGCACGAGCACGTCCCTGAGGGCGTCGCGCGCGGCATGGAGCGAGATCGCGAGCGTGAACTGGGGCCCGAGCGCGGTGAGCCGCCGGATCCCAGGCACGACGCCGGAGGTGGAGACGGTGATGTGCCGCGCGCCGAGTCCGAATCGCTCCGGGTCGTTGAGCGCCTCCACCGCGGCCAGGACTCGGTCGAGGTTGAGCAACGGCTCACCCATGCCCATGAAGACGATGTTCGTCAGCCGGCGGTCATCGGCGGCGAGGCGCCGGGCGGCATGGCGGACCTGGTCGACGATCTCCGCCGTATCGAGGTCCCGGGTCAGGCCCAGTTCACCGGTCGCGCAGAACGGGCAGCCGACGGCGCAGCCGGCCTGGCTCGAGATGCAGAGCGTGTGCCGCTCGCGGCTCCCGGCCCGGGCCGGGTAGTGCATCAGGACGGACTCGATGAGCGCGCCGTCATCGAGGCGATGGAGGGCCTTCTCGGTCTGGCCCTCGTCGGCGAAACGGATCTCGGTGTCGGCCACGGTGTCGACGCGGAACGCCTCGCCCAGTGCTGCGCGCAACGGCGCCGGCAACGTCGCGATCGCCGCAGGGTCGTCGACGCCGCCGCCACGCCACACGGCGTCGGCGATCTGGCGGGCGCGGTACGCGGGCTCGCCACGGGCGTCCAGCCACGCTCGCAGGTCGTCGAGGGTCTGGCCGGACAGACCCGGCCGGTCGGGGGATGTCACGCGGTTGATGCTAGCGCAGCCCGCTCACTCGGCCGGGACGACGGCGTTGCCGATGATCCCCGGGCGGCCGCGGACGAAGGCGTCCCAGGACATCCGCTTGCCACCGGCCGGCTGGACCTCGACGAGCCGGAGCCGCTCGCCCTCGCCGGCCCCGAGGCCGGCCGCATCGAAGACGCCCGACGGAGGGCTACCCGGGCCGGCCTCCGGCGCCGCGGCCCAGACGACGATCCGGCCGTGGGGCGTGTCGACGAACGACCCGGGCCACGGCTGGCAGGCACGAACGTGCCGGTCCAGCTCACCCGCTGACATGCGAGGATCGAGCCGGCCATCCTCGCGGCGGAAGGGTTTCGTGAGCGTGGCGCCTTCCTCAGGCTGCGGTCGTGCCTCGATCCGGCCCTCGAGCCACGGGCCGAGCCGGTCGCGCAGCAGCCCGCCCGCGACGAGCTCGAGGGCCGCCTCGAGCGACGGCGTCGTCTCGTGCCCGTCGAGCGGGACGCGGGCCTGGCCGACGATCGGCCCGGTGTCGAGGCCCTCGTCCATCCGGATCAGCGTGACCCCCGTCTCGGCATCCCCAGCCAGGATCGCCGCGGGTATCGGGGTCGCGCCGCGATGGCGCGGGAGCAGCGAGGGATGCAGGTTGAGCGCGCCGTATCGCAGCCCCAGGAGGGCCGCTGGCACGATCTGCCCGTAGTCGGCCAGGACGAGCAGTTCCGGGTCGAGGGCGCGGACGTCCGCAAGGGCGTCAGGGTCACGCAGCCGTTCCGGCGCCAGGATCGGGCCGACCCCGAGTTCCTCGGCAACCCCCTGGATGACCGAGTCCCGGACCTGCTGGCCTCGACCCGCCGGACGGGCCGGCGCGGTGACGACCCCGACCAGACGGACGTCGTCGTGGGCGTCGACTTCCCGCAGGCTCTCCCGGCCGAACACGCCGCTTCCCAGGAAGACGGTCCGCACGCGCGAGCCGCCGGCCCGCTCGTCGGTCACGCCAGGGCGCTCGTCGCCTCGCGGACTTCCGCGTCGTCCTCCTCGTCGCCGGCACCGACCGCCATGAGCTCGTCCATCGACTCGAGATAGTCGATGTAGAGCTTGCCGTCGAGATGGTCGAGCTCGTGCTGGAGCGCGCGGGACAGCAGTCCCGTTCCGGCGAGCTTGATCTTCTGCCCGTGGCGGTTCTGAGCAACGACCCAGACGCGCTCGCGCCGGGTGACGTACGCGACGTAGCCCGGGATCGAGAGGCAGCCCTCGAGGTCGCGGTCTTCGCCGTTGCCGCGGACGATCCGCGGGTTGACCAGCTCGTGGAGCTGGTTCTCGACCTCGATGACGCACACCTGGAGGGCCTCGCCCAGCTGCGGGGCCGCAAGGCCGACACCCGGCGCGTCCCGCATCGTGTGCGCGAGGTCGTCGAGCAGCTCGTGGAGGTACTTGCCGAAGCTGTCGACGGGCAGGCCCTTCAGTCGAAGGCGCGGGTCGCCGAGCATGACGATGGGACGGACGCTCATGTTCGCGAGTATATCGATGGGCCGCGCTCAGGAGCGCTGCCGGCGTGCGTTGTGGCTCGTCAGGAGGCCGCTGTCCCGGAGTCGTTCGTCGGGGCGTCGGGTTCGGCGGCCGGGGCGGGCGCGGCTTCGGCGCCGGCCATCGCTCCCCTGACCTCCTCGGCCCAGTGGCGCGATCGCGCGGCGAGCTTGCCGCTTGCCTCGGCCGTGGCGTCGCCGGCCTTCCTGGCCAACGGCGCCGCCTTCGCCGCCGCGTCCGCGGTCAGCTCGGCCACACGGGCGGAGACCTCGCGGACGGTCGGCGTTGCGCGCTCCGTCATGTCGTCGATCGCGTCGCGCAACAATTCGAGCAGCGATGCAGCCGCGGCACTCTGCCTCGGCGGAGCACCGGCGGTCCGAGGAGGTCGGGCCCGGCGGCTGGTCGCCGTGGTCGGGGCTCGGCGGGGTCTGGTTCGGTTCGGTCATCGGGCGTCCTCCTCTTTGGCCACTCATCGTCGCACGAACCGGCCCATCGGGCTCAGAGCAGCGACTCCGGGTCGACATCGACCGACCAGGGCGCCTCGACGCCGTCGCCGAGCAGGCTGGCCGGATCCGCCCCACGCAGGACCAGGTTGAACCGCCATCGATCCGCCCGCCGGGCGATGTAGGCAGGGGCCGGTCCGACGACGACCACCCCGCTCACCGCTTCCGTGGCCTTGGCGCGCAACCGCTCGGCCATGGCGATGGCCTCGCGCTCCGCCGCGTCGCGATCGGCCAGGCCGACCGTCAGCTTCACGAGCCGACCGAATGGCGGCGAGCCGAACCGCTCGCGCAGGGCGAGCTCGTGGTCGTAGAAGGCCGCGGGGTCGCCGCCGGCCGCCGCGAGGATCGCCGGGTGGTCCGGCTGGTAGGTCTGGAGGAACGCGCGGCCCGGACGATCGCCACGTCCCGCCCGGCCGATCGCCTGGCTGAGGAGCTGGTACGTCCGCTCGGCGGCGCGCTCGTCGGGCAGGTTCAGCGCGATGTCCGAGGAGACGACCCCGACCAGAGTCACCGCAGGGATGTCGAGGCCCTTCGCCACGAGGCTTGTCCCGACGAGGACATCGACCCGGCCGTCGGAGAACGCGTCGATGACCCGCTCCGCGGCGCCCCGGCGCTCGACGACATCGCGGTCCAGTCGGCCGACCCGCAGTCCGGGGAACCGTTCGCGGACCTCGCGCTCGACCCGTTCCGTGCCGCCACCGAGGTACCGGATGCGGGGCGAGGCGCAGTTCGGGCATCGGGTCGCGAGCGGCGTGGCCCGGCCGCAGTGATGGCAGCGCAGTGTGGTCCCGGCCTGGTGGTAGACCAGCGGCCGCTCGCAGTCCGGACATGCCTGGACGTGCCCGCAGTCGCGACACAGCACGACCGACGCGCTGCCGCGCCGATTGAACACGAGGATCGCCTGCTCGCCGGCGGCGACATCGAGGGCGCCGAGGGCCGACGCGAGTGGCCGTGACAGCAGGCCACGCTCTCCCGCGGCGAGCTCGGCGCGGAGGTCGACGACCGTCACCTCCGGCAGCTGGCCGACGGGCCGACCGGGCAGCACGATCCGGCGATACCGCCCGGCGCGGGCGAAGCCCAGGCTGTCGACGGCCGGCGTGGCGCGACCCGAGGACGATCGCCGCGCCCGCCTGGCTCGGCGAGCTCGATCGCCACGTCGCGGGCCTGGAGGCGTGGCGTCCGGTCGCTCTTGTATGCCGCCTCGTGCTCCTCGTCGACGATGACGAGACCGACATCCGGCAACGGTGCGAGCACGGCGAGCCGCGTCCCGACGACGATGTCCGCCTCGCCGCCGCGGATCCGGCGCCACTCGTCGGCACGCTCGCCGTCGCCGAGACCCGAGTGCACGAGTGCGATCCGGGCGTCGAGGTCGGCGCGCAGGCGATCGACCAGCGGCAGCGCCAGCGAGATCTCCGGGACGAGCATGAGCACGCGCCGGCCGACGTCGAGCGCGGTCGCGATCGCATCGACATAGATGGCGGTCTTGCCGCCGCCCGTCACGCCATCGAGCAGGAGCGGGGTCGGGTCGCCGGCGCTCATCGCCGCCCGGATCGCGTCGACGGCCTCGACCTGTGGCGGGGTGAGGTCCGAGGTCGCCGGCCGGCCGCCGCGGCGTCCGACCGGTCGGCCGGCAAGCGGCCGCCGGGGGCGTTCCCGGATCTCCGAGGCGACCAGCCCGCGCCGGACCAGACCGGCGATCGCCGCGGAACCGTGGTGTGCGGCGAGGTCCGCGCCCCGCATGGCCTGCACCGAGGCTCCCGCTTCGGCCGGACCGGCTAGTTCGGTCAGGACCGCGACCTGTCTCGGGCCGAGCGGCCGTCCGGGCAACCGGCCCTCGCCGGCGAGGGTGGCCGCCGCCTCCCGACCCTCGGGTGTCAGCTCGACCCAGCGCTCGTAGCGCGGGCCGCCGGACGCGGCGAGCAACGTCCAGTCCAGCGAGATCGCGCCTCGGTCCGCGAGGGCCCGGAGGCGTCGCACGAGGCCGGCGCGGCCCTCGGGCGCGGCGAGACTGCGGGCGGGCTTCGGACCCGCCGCCAGCTGCTCGAGCAGGTCGCGTTCCACCGGACCCAAGCCCTCGAGGTCGACGTCGCCCGGGGCACGCTCCGCGAGGAGCTCGAGCCGCTCGAGCATGCCGGGCGGCAGCATCGCCCGCAGGACGAGTGCCGGCGGGGCCAGGTAGTGGGTCGAGATCCACCGCGCCAGGCCGAGTCCGAGCGGGGGCAGCAGCGGGACCGTCGGCGCGGACGCGTTCGACGATCGGCTTGGGCAGCACACCGGCCGGCACCGAACCCGCATCGCGCAGCACGATCCCGAGCGCCTGGCGCCGGCCGAAGTCGACGAGCACGGCCTCGCCGAGCTCGAGATCGGCAAGGCTGTCCGGGACCAGGTACGTGTACGTCCGGGCGCCGGCCGCGCCGGCCGCATCGACCGCGACCTCGACGAGACGGGCCGCCGCGACAGCCGCCCCGTGATCCGGCTCGAGCCCGAGCGTCGTCACGGGCGCGGGCTAGAGGCGGACCCGGCGCGTCGGGTGGAGCCGATGGGTCTCGGCGATGATCGCGTCGATCGTCTCGGCGGTCCGATCGACCTGGCCGGTCTCGTTGACGACGACGTGGTCGTAGTCCTCCTGACGTGCCAGTTCGATGGCCGCATTGCGTTGGCGGAGCTCGAGCTCGTCGGCGGTCTCGGTCGCGCGTGACCGCAGCCGTCCGAACAGGGCCTCGAGCGACGGGGGCACGACGAAGACCAGCAACGCCTCGGCCACCCGTTCCTTCACGTTCTGGGCGCCCTGGACGTCGATCTTGAGGATGACGTCCTGGCCCGCTGTCAGCGCGCGCGCGACCTCCGAGCGCGGCGTCCCGTACCAGTTCCCGTGCACCTCGTTGGCCTCGAGCAGGCCGCCGGCGTCGCGGAGAGCCAGGAAGCGCTCGCGGTCCAGGAAGTGATAGCTGACGCCCTCGACCTCGCCAGGCCGTGGTGCCCGGGTCGTGCACGTGACGACGTAGTGATGCGGAGGGACATGCGGGCGCTCACGCAGCGCATCGATGATCGTGTCCTTCCCGACGCCGCTCGGTCCCGAGATGATGATGAGCTGGGCGCCCGGCGCACCCTCCACCGGGTCGCCGAGCCCACCAGCCTCGATGTCGTCGATCGTTCCGCCTGTCAACGAGCCGCGCTCCCCTCGCGAAGTCCGTCGAGGACCGCCTCGAGTTCGGTCGGCAGGGACGCGGTCGCGCGGATCAGGTGTCCGTCGGCCGGTGAGTTCAGCTCGAGCCGCCAGGCGTGCAGGAACAGGCGGTCCAGCCCGTCGGGGCCGCGTCGCGCCAGGGCGCCGCCGTACAGCGGGTCGCCCGCGACCGGATGCCCGATGGCGTCGAGATGGACGCGGATCTGATGGGTCCGCCCGGTGACGAGGTCGAGCTCCAGCAACGTCCAGCCGTCGAACCGCTCCTTGACCCGGTATCCGGTGACGGACGGACGGCCATCGGCGACGACGCCCATCCGCGTCCGCCGCTTGGGGTCGCGCCCGATCGGCGCCTCGATCCGGCCGACGGCGGCCGACACGTTGCCCTGGACCAGGGCGAGATACGTCTTCTTGATCCGTCGGGCCTTGAGCTGGGCCATGAGCGAGGCCTGCGCGCCATCGTGCTTCGCGACCATGATCAGCCCGCTGGTGTCTCGATCCAGGCGATGCACGATGCCAGGCCTCGAGACCCCGGCGATCCCGCCGTAGTCCGAGCCGCCTGCGCGGGCGAGCAGGGCATTGACGAGCGTGTCCGCCGAGTGCCCCGGCGCGGGATGCACGACCAGCCCTGAGGGCTTGTCGATGATCAGCAGGTCGTCGTCCTCGTAAACGACGGTGACCGGGATATCCGGCGCCGGGACGAGGTCCAGCGGGGTCGGCGGCGGCACGTCGAGATGCAGCTCCGCCCCGGCCGCGACGATCGCGTTCGCCCGGAGCGCCACGCCATCGGCGGTCAGGCGGCCATCGGAGATGAGCTTCTGCACGTAGCTCCGGGACAGGCCGGTCGCATCCGCGACGAAGCGGTCCACCCGTCCGGACGGCCCGTCGGGCACCCGCAGCGTCCGCGGTCCTGCGACCGTCGCGCCGTCAGGCATCCGGCTCGGCGCCGAGCCGGGCGGCGAGGCTCGGGAAGAGGGCCAGCCCGATGAGCAGCACGATCGCCGTGCTCACCGCGGCGTCGGCCACGTTGAACGTCCAGAAGCGGACGTCGCCGATCCCCATGTCGATCCAGTCGACGACGTACCCGAGGCGGAAGCGGTCGATCAGGTTGCCGATCGCGCCACCGAGCAGGAGCCCGAGGGTCACCGACAGGTAGAGGTTGCGTCCCGAGCGTCCGTGGTAGGCCAGGATCAGCCCGACGACGCCGAGTGAGACGATGCCGAAGAGGACAGCCTGGTCCCGGAAGAGGCCGAACAGTGCGCCCGAGTTGTGGCTGAACACGAGCCGCAGGTAGTCACCGAGGAGCTGGAGCTGCTCGCCGGGCGCCACCGACGACACGAGCCACGCCTTCGAGACCTGGTCGAGGATGACGATCCCGAGCGCGATCGTCACGAAGACGCCCCACCGGGCGCGTCCTCTGGCGACCGGCCGTGTCTCCGGCGGCGTCCGATCGTCCGCGACCGCCGCCGCCCCGTCGAGTGATCCGGTGTCTGACAGCTCGTCGCCTCCGTCGCTCGGCGGGTCCGCCGTCATGCGAGCCTACTCGCCGTCCGCGCGACGACGCAAGGCGAGGGTCGCCGGACCGGCCTCGAGCTCGATCGTCGCCCGCTGGACGCCGGCCGGGGGCTCGCCGGTCCGGAGCTCGGCCAGCGTCTCCTCGGCGACCGCGGGGAGGTGCGCGGCGACCTCGGAGGACAGCCCGTCCACCCACAGCTCGATCCGGTCGTCGAGCTCGAGGCCCGCGTCCTTGCGCAGGTCCTGGATCGCTCGCTGGAGCTCGCGGGCGTCGCCCTCGGCCCGGAGCTCTGGTGTCAGCTCCGTGTCCAGGACCAGCACGAGCCCGTCATCCTCTGCCACGGCGGTGCCCGGACGGGGCGTGGCCTGGATCTCGACCTCGTCGGGCGCGAGGGTCACGCCGGCGAGGGTCACGGAGCCGTCCGCCTCGAACGTGACCTTGCCCTCGCGGGCGGCGGCCATCACCGCCGGGATCGCCGATCCGAGGCGCTTGCCGATCTTCGGCAGCAGCGGCTTGACCCGCCGCTCGATGAGCCCGGAGTCGTCGCTGATCAGCTCGACCGACTTGACGTTGATCTCGGTCGCGATGATGTCGAGCAGCTCCGCGTCGACGTCGAGGCCGCGATCCGGGAGGGCGAGCCAGGCCTTGGCCAGCGGCTGCCGGGTCTTGAGCCGTGCCGAGCTGCGCAGTGTCCGGGCCAGGTCCACGGCCGCCTGGGCCACCGCCATCGCGGCCTCCAGGCGCTCGTCGCGGTGCGCGGCCAGGTCGGCTGTCGGGTACCGGGTCAGGTGCACGCTGTCGGGCACATCCGGCACGTCGGTCGAGAGGTTGCCGTACATCGCCTCGGAGACGAACGGCAGGATCGGCGCCAGCATCCTGGTCGTCGCCGTGAGCGCGTCGTGCAGGGTGGCGAACGCCGCGCCGCGGTCGACGGAGTCGTCGGACCGCGAGAACCGGCGCCGCGAGAGCCGCAGGTACCAGGTCGACAGCCCGCTCATGTAGGCGGACAGCGCCCGGGTCGCCCCGACCGCGTCGACATCGCGGAGCCGGTCCTCGACCACGGCGGCCGTTCCCGCCGCCCGCGACAGGATCCAACGGTCGAGCGCCCGGCGTCCCGGGGCCGGGGGCGCGGCCTCCGACGCGGTCCAGCCGACGAGCCGGGCATACGTCACGAAGAACGAGTACACATTCCAGAGCACGAGCAGCTCGCGCCGGGCCTCGTCCGCCGCGTGCCAGCCGAACAGGATGTTGTCCTCGGGCCGGGCGTTCGCGAACATCCAGCGCATGACGTCGACGCCCATCCGCTCGGCCGCCTCGTCGAAGTCGATGGCGTTGCCCCAGCTCTTGTGCATCGGCCGGCCGTCCTCGCCGAAGACGAGGGCATACCCGAAGATCGTCTTGAACGGCTCCTCGCGCCGCAGCACGGTCGACATCGCGAGCATCGAGTAGAACCAGTTGCGGAACTGGCCGGGAAAGCTCTCGGTGATGAAGTCGGCCGGGAACCACTGCGCCCAGTAGTCGACGTCCTCGCGATAGTGGAGCGTCGAGAACGGCACGATCCCCGCGTCGAGCCACGGGTTGCCGACGTCCTTGATCCGTTCGACCGGGCCGCCACAGCCGGGACAGGCGATCTTCACGGCGTCGACGTAGGGGCGGTGCGGCGTATGGCCGTCGAAGACCTCCCAGCCCTCGACCGCGCGCTCCCGAAGCTCCTCGCGGCCGCCGATGACCTGGACCGTCCCGCACGCAGAGCAGTCGTAGATCGGCAGCGCCAGCCCCCAGTAGCGCTTCTTGCTGATCATCCAGTCGTGCATGTTGCGGAGCCAGTCGAGCTCCCGTTCGTAGCCGAAGTCCGGGATCCATCGGATCCGGTCGACGACATCCATGATCTGGTAGCGCAGGCTGGCATCGACCTGCTCGGTCGTGAGCGACTCGCGCGGCTGGTCGTACAGCGGACCCATGCTGATGAACCACTCGTCCACGAGACGGAAGACGAGCGGCGTCCCGCAGCGCCAGCAGTGCGGGTAGCGGTGGGTGATCGTCTCGAGGCGGTAGAACCGGCCCTCCCGCCGGAGGTGCTCGATGATCGGATCGGCGACGTCGCGCACGTCCCGACCGGACAGCGACCCGAACCCGTCGAGGACGATCCCGGATTCGTCGAGCGGGGCGACGACGGGCAGGCCGAGCGCCTTGCCGAGCTGGAAGTCCTCGGCGCCGCAGCCGGGCGCGATGTGGACGATGCCGGTCCCCTCGTCCTCGCCGACCTCGCTCCAGGGCACGACCCGGTGCTCGTACGGCCGGTCGGGCTCGGCTGCGGTCCCGGTCGCGAACGCCGTTCGGACGGCAGGCAGCTCGTCGAACGGGCCCGCGTACCGCCAGCCGACCAGGTCCGCGCCGGCGAGCTCCTCGAGGACCTCGAACGGGCCGACGAGCGCCTCGCGCAGGGTGCCCTTGCCGAGCCAGAACTCGTCCTCGCCCTGCCGCACGCGGACGTACCGGAGCGCCGGACCGACCGCCGCCGCGACATTGGATGTCAGCGTCCATGGCGTCGTCGTCCAAACGAGAAGTGCCTGGCCCGGACGGTCGAGCAACGGGAACCGGACGGTCAGCCCGGGATCCTGCTTGTCCTGGTAGCCCTCGTTCATCTCGGTCTGCGAGAGCCCCGTCCCGCAGCGGGCGCACCAGGGCATCGTGTCGTGGCCCTTGTACAGCCAGCCGCGTCGGTGGCACTCGGCCAGGAAGCCCCAGATCAGGTCGTTGTTCTCGTTGCTGAACGTGAAGTAGCTGCCGCCGGTGTCGGGCATCCCAAGCCGCCCGACGAGCATCTCGACGGTGTCCGTGACCGGTCCATCCGGCCCCGCGATGGTCGTCACGGCGGCCGGGTCGGTCCCGAGGAGCTCGCCCAGGCGGCGCAGCTCGTGGGGATCGTTCCAGTCCATCCACATGCCCAGGCGGGTGGACTGCTCGGTCATGCGCGCCGCATAGGTCAGGACGCGCTGCTTGCAAAGCGTGACGAACTCGGCGATGCCGTAGTCCTCGATGTCGCGCTTCGAGGTGAAGCCAAGGTCGCGCTCGACGTTGACCTCGACCCACAGGCCCTGGCAGTCGAACCCGTTCTGGTACCGCTGGTCCTCGCCGAGCATCGCGTGGAACCGCTGGTAGAGGTCCTTGTACGCCCGGCCCCAGGCGTGATGGACGCCCATCGGGTTGTTGGCGGTGATCGGCCCGTCGAGGAAGCTCCAGTGGGGCCCGCCCGCGTTCTGCGCTCGCAGCCGGGCGAACGTCCGGCGCTCCTCCCAGAGGCGCAGGATCTCGTGCTCCTGGGCGACCAGGTCAGGCTTCGAATCGACCGCGTGGAACATTCGGCTCCGGGGTTCGGGATGGGACGGATCCGCGCTCGAAGGGCCGTTGGCAGACCGCTTCGACGGGTCCGAGTATCCTACCCGCGATGCAACGACCGCAGGAGGCGCGACCGCGCCACCGTTCCCCGTTCGCGGCCGCCTTCCTCTCCCTGATCTTCCCGGGACTCGGGCATGCGTATGCCGGCGCCTACACGCGCGCCCTGGGCTTCGCCGCGGTCCCTGTCCTGATCGTCGCCCTCATGGCTGGGTTCGGCCTCCGCATGGACCGGTCCCAATTGATCGGCCTGGTCCTGAATCCGTTCTTCCTCCAGTCCGTGTTCGTCATCAATCTGCTGTTCCTCGTGTACCGCGTCGTCGCCATCGTGGATGCCTACCGCGTCGCCGAATTCCTCAACCGCCACGAGGCGAGCGGCGACACGCGGCTGGGACCCTCGCGGCTCATCCGGAACCCGCTTTCGATCGCCGGGCTGCTGGCCGTGATCCTCGTCATGAGCGGCGTCCACATCGTCGTCGCCCGATACGACGCCCTGGCGCTCGATGCCCTCACTGGCGGCTGCATCTTCGTCGGCGACGAGACGCCGGACTGCCCGGACCCGGACGCCTCGCCGACCCCGGATGCCACCGAGAGCGAGCCCGGGACGGCCGAGCCCACCCCGTCCGCCACGCCGGAGCCGACCGCCATCGGCACCGACGTGCCCGAGGTCTCCATCCCGCCCTGGGACGGCAAGGAACGCCTGAACATCCTGCTGATCGGCGCGGACGTGCAGGGCGGCGGCCACAACACCGACACGCTGATCACGGTGTCCATCGACCCGGTCACCAAGCAGGTGGCGATGTTCAGCCTCCCGCGCGACATGACGAACGTGCCCGTCCCGGCCGGCCCGGCGCGGCGGCTGTGGGGCAGCGTCTACGGCCAGAAGATCAACTCGTTCTTCGTGAACAACCGGAACCGCTCCGACGTCTGGCCGGGCACGAAGAAGACGCGCGGCTACAACGCGCTGAAGTCGATCATGGGCGAGCTGTACGGGCTCGACATCAAGTACTTCGTCGAAGTCGACTTCGCCGGCTTCAAGAGCGTCGTCGACTCGATCGGGGGCGTGACGGTCAACGTCCAGGTGCCCGTCGTCGACGACAACTACCCGGCCTCGGACGGCAAGGACCGGCGCCTGTACATCCCGAGCGGCCTCCAGCACATGACCGGCGCCGAGGCGCTCCGCTACGCGCGCTCGCGCCACACGACAAGCGACTTCGACCGCGCGGCCCGCCAACAGCGGCTGCTGCTGTCGATGCGCGAGCAGGCCGATCCGCAGGACCTGATCCCGCGGCTGCCCGAGCTCGTCAAGGCCCTCAAGTCCGCCGTGAAGACGGACATCCCGATCGACCAGCTCGACGAGTTGCTCGGGCTGGCGTCCCAGGTCGACACGTCGAACATCAGCTCGTACGTGTTCCAGCCGCCGCTCTACGGCAGCGAGACGTCGCCGGGCGCCGCGGTCTACAAGATGTTCCCGAACGTCTCGCGCATCAGGAACGCCGTCAAGGGCGCGTTCAAGGCCGACCCGGCCGACGAGGCGCTGCGCGAGCGCCTGGCCGAGGAGGCCGCCACGCTCTGGGTCGTCTCCGCGCTCAACGACCGGACCCGCGGACCGGAGCTCGCCACGTACCTCGACCAGAAGGGCATCGCCGCGTCAGCGCCGCGGGCAAGGGACCCCGATCCCACCCCCGCGAAGACGAAGATCGTCGTGTACAACGGCGCCGAGGCGGACCTCGGCGACACGATCGAGTACCTCGAGAAGACGTTCAAGGTCAAGGTCGAGACCGCGGTCGATCCGGCGATCCGCGCCGACGTGATCCTGACGATCGGTCAGAACACCCCGGAGCTGACAGTCCCGCCGCTGTCCTGAGGCGGCCGGTCGGCACGACCGGCCTGGCGCCGCGCCACGCCACGCGGCCTCCGCGGCCCTGTCGGGCCGCTGGCCTATTCGATGGGCGTCAGCCAGTGGCTGTACTCGGGCAGCCGGCCGCGGACCGCGTCGAAGTAGCGCTCGCGCACCAGTCGGCCGATCGGGCCGATCTGGCCCGACCCGACGGGGCGATGGTCGACCTCGATGACCGGCGACACCTGGACGCCCGTCCCGCACAGCAGCGCCTCGTCGGCGACGTACAGCTCGGAGCGGTCGATCGAGCGGGTCTCGGTCGGGATGCCCTCGTTCGCGAGGATCTCCAGGATCGCCTTGCGGGTGACGCCCTCGAGGAGGTCGTCGCTGACCGGGGGCGTGATGGCGACGCCGTCGCGCACCACGAACAGGTTCGCCGCCGAGGCCTCGTTGACGTGACCGCCCGCGGTCAGGACCAGGGCCTCGTCGAAACCGTTCAGCTCTGCCTCGGTCTTCTGGAAGGCCATGTTCACGTAGCCGCCGACGATCTTGCCGCGTGCCGGGAGTGCCTCGTCGGCGTTGCGGCGCCAGGACGAGGTCATGATCCGCACGCCCGATTCGGTGTCGATGTAGTTGCCGAACGGCAGGGCGATGATGTAGAGCTCGTTCTCGAGATCGTGCAGGCGGACGCCGATCGCCCGGGTCGACTTGTAGAACGACGGGCGGATGTAAGCGTCCTCGCGGAAGCCGTTGCGCCGGACCGTCTCGATGATCAGGCCCGTCAGCTCGTCCACGGACGGGACGTTCTCCATGAGCAGGATCCGGCACGACTGGCGGATCCGCTCGACGTGCTCGCGAAGCTTCAGGCCGTACAGGCGGCCATGCTCCTCGTTCCAGTACGCACGGATGCCCTCGAACGTCGCCGTCCCGTACATGAAGGCGTGGGTCATGACGCTGACCTTGGCCTCGCCCATCGGGACATAGGCGCCCTCGAAGTAGCAGACGAGCTCGTCGAGCGCCGCGGCCTTCGGCTTGTGGTGGGTGGTCGGCGCCGGCGAGCCGGTCGACTTCTGGGTCAGCATGCGGGTCGGCTCCTGCGTGGTGCGCGGCGCGGGGCCGCGGGCGACGGTCGGATTCGTGCGGGCGAGTATAGCAGCGGCCCTCCTGGCCTCAGCCGACGACACCCACCACGCCCGTGATCGTGGCGATGACCAGGGTCAGGTACGCCAGGTAGAAGACACCGCCGCTCAGCAGGTTCCGTCCGCGCAGCCGCCCGGATCGGGCCATCGGGATGAAGATCACTGCGGATGCAAGGAACGCGATCCCCGCCGAGGCGAACGCGGTGTAGCTGCCCGGCGCCACGACCCACGAGCTTGACGCGAACACGAGCGCTACGACGGTCGGGATGGTCGACTGGAAGACCATCGCCCCCGTGATGTTGCCCATCGCGAGCGTGTCCTTGCTGGCCCGGACCCAGATGATCGAGTTGAACTTCTCGGGCAGCTCCGTGGCGATCGGGGCGATGACCAGCGCGAGCAGGACCTCGTCCACGCCCAGCTGGCTGGCCAGGTGCTCGACGGCGTCGACGAAGAAGACCGCCCCGAGGACGATCAGGCCGAGCGAGAAAAGGACCTGCAGGTTCACGACACGAAGGCGCGGGACCGCCGGGTCGGCGCGATGCGCCCGCAGGTCCACCCGGTGGAAGCGGAGGGGCGTGAGGTCCTCCACGTCCACATCGGGGTCGGCCTCGAAGTGGCCCTTCACGTACCAGGCGTAGATGCCGATGAGCACGACCGCGACGATCCACTTGAGCCAGACCGGCTCGAGGGGCAGGAACGCCGCGCCGATCGCGAGCGCGTAGGCGATCGCGAAGTAGCGCATGTCGTGGGCGAGCACCTTCGTGTCGACCTGCATCGTGTCGCCGGTGGAGCGGCGCCGGGAGACGGTCAGGACCGCGATCCCGGTGACGAACATCGCGAGCGTCGCCAGCATGAAGGGCGCGCCCAGGATCGCGCCGATGCCGACGGCGTGCGACGCCTCGCCGCTTGCGAACAGGATCGCGATGATCGGGATCATCGTCTCGGGCAGGGCGGTCCCGACGGCCGCGAGCACCGAGCCGACCGCGCCCTCGGCGAGCTCGAGCTTGCGTCCGAACCATTCGATCCCGTTGGTGAACAGCTCGGCACCGAGCAGGATGATGAGGAACGCGATGACGAGCACGACCAGGTCCATCAGGCCTCCGAGCTGAGCGCCCCCGCGACCCCGATCGCGATGACGACGAGGATGGCGCCCGAGACGAGCACCATGGTCCATTGTCTCTGACGGGCGTAGGCGATGCCCGTGGCGGCCACGCGGATGATCGGGGTCGCGATGACGATGCCGAGGCCGAGCCACAGGTACGCGGCCGGGTCCAGGCCCACGAGGCCGGCGATGAGCGAGCCCGGATCGAGTGCCGGGCCGCCGTCGAGCGGTCCGATCCCGGCCGCCGCCATGAGACCGACCCCGATGACGAGGAAGACGACCGAGGTGTAGGTCATCGCGATGAGGAGTCGGCCGATCGCCGACTCGAACGCTCGCTCGGACGAGCCCTCCGCCCGCCTCGTCGTGGTCACCCGATCGCCTTGAGCAGCATCTGGATCGCCGTGTAGCCGAGGATCGCGACGAACAGGAGGCGGAGGATGCGCGGGTCGATCCGGTCCGCGATCCGCGAGCCGAACGTCGCGCCGACGAAGACGCCGATCGCCGTCGGCCCGGCCAGGTACGGATCGATCTCGCCGTGGACCAGGTAGACGAGGGCGCCGACGGACGCCGTGATGCCGATCATCAGGTTGCTTGTCGCGGTCGCGACCTGGAGCGGCACGCCCATCCCGACGTGCATGACCGGGACCTTGATGATCCCGCCGCCGATGCCGAAGAGGGCCGACGCGACGCCCGCCCCTGTCGACCCGACAAGACCGAGCCCGAGGCGGTGCACCCGGTAGCCCTCGCCGGACAGGCGATCGACGCCCGTCGGCTCACCCTGCGGTGCGGCCGACGGCGTCTCGGCATCGCCTGCGGCATCTCGGCCGGCGACGAGCATCGTGACGGCCACGTAGATGAGGATGCCGGCGAAGAGGGCTTCCAGCCATCGCTCGTCGAGCAGGAACGCGATCGATCCGCCAACGACCGCGCCGATCGCGGTGAACAGCTCCAGGGTCAACCCGAGCCGCAGGTTCGCGACGTGGCGTTCGAGGTAGACCCCCGAGGCGGCGCTGCTGGTCATGATCACGCAGACCAGCGAGACGCCGACCGCCTGGTGGAGCGGCAGCCCGAATCCGAGGGTGAGGAGCGGGACGATGAGGACGCCGCCCCCGAGGCCGAGCAGCGAGCCGAACAACCCGGCAGCGATGCCGCCGGAGACCATCAGCAGACCGACGACCACCTCAGTCCGGTCCGGGCGACGTCATCGTCGCGGAAATCAGGGGCGAAGGTGCTGCGGTGCGTACGGGAGAAGGGCCACGTGCCGGGCTCGCTTGAGCGCGACCGACAGCTCACGCTGATGGCCGGCGCACGTGCCGGTCTTGCGGCGCGGCTCGATCTTGGCCCGCTCCGAGAGATAGCGCCGGAGCCGGTTCACTTCCTTGTAGTCGATCTGGACGGTCTTGTCGGCACAGAACGCACAGACCTTGCGGCGACGGCGATCACGGTAGAAGTCGTCGCGCTTCTTGGGACGGACGGGAGGCATCGGTCGTAGGTCTCCTGATCAGAAGGGAAGGTCGTCGAGGTCGGTGTCGTCGGAGGCAGGACGGGCCGGGGCTCCCCCACCACCGCCGGCGGCGGCACCGGCCGGAGCGCCGGCCGGGGCGCCGGCGAAGGCGCCGTCGTCGTCGCGACCCTTGCGGTCCAGGCTGATGACGTTGTCGGCGGTCACGTCGAGCGACGTCCGCTTCTGGCCGTCATTGCCCTCGAACTCACGGGTCTTGAAGCGACCCTCGACGAAGACGCGGTTGCCCTTGCGGAGCTGCTCGGCCGCGCGCTCGGCGCGATCGCCGAAGACGCTGACGCGATACCAGTCGGTGCCCTCGTCGACCCAGCCGCCCTGCCCGTCGGGCTTGCTGTTGCTGACCGCGACGCTGAACTGGGTCACGGGGCGGCCGCTCGGGGTGTATCGCATCTCCGGGTCACGACCCAGATTGCCGATGAGCATGATCTTGCAGAATGCCATCGTGAGCCTCCGTCAATCGATGGCGGCCGGGGCCGCCTCGCTCTCGGATTCGTCGATGAGCTCGGTCGGTACGTCCTCGTCCACCTCGTCGTCGTCCGGCGGCAGGACGCTCTCCTCGTCGCCGCCATCGCCCTCGTCGCCCTCGTCCCGACGACCGGCCTTGACCGGGCGCTCGACGCGCGTGACGAGGTGGCGGATGACCTCTTCGGTGATCTGCAGGGTATGTTCGAGCTCGACGATGGCGTCCGAGGGGGCTTCGAACAGGATGATCTGGTACGAGCCCTCGCGGTGGCGGTCGATCGGATAGGCCAGTCGACGGCGACCCCACGGGGCGACTTTCACGATCTGGCCGCCGGCGGCCACGATCTGGCGGGTCGTGCGATCCACGACGGCCTGGCTGCGATCGTCCGCGACATCGGGCGCGATCACCAGCATCAGTTCATAACGGCGCATGCGCGCAGGCACTCCTTCCGATGGGGATGCCCCGCTGACGGACCTGCCGGCGCGGAGCGGAAAGGAAACGGTCGGTAGTCTAGCACGGGCGTCCGGACGGCCCCGCATCCCCAGTTTCCGACGGATGCGATGTATCCTCACGGTCCCAGGGACGTTTCCGGCACTCGACGCGCGCTACGTCGTCGCACATCCTTCAGCGCTCATCCGGGGGAGGCTCCTTGCCCGCCAGCTCCATCCTGCTGCTCGACGCCGATCCGGCGGCAGCACAATCGATCTCGCCGATCCTGACCGGCGTCGGCTACACGGTCACCCTGACGACGGACGCGAACGACGCGTTCAGCAAGGTCGCGGACCACCAGCTCGTCATCATCGACGTCGTCGTCGGCTCGAAGCCGGCCGCTGAGCTCTGCGCGGAGATCCGGGCGACGCCCACCATGGCCGGCGTCCCGGTGCTGTGCATCAGCCAGAGCGACGACGTTGATGAACGGATCCGGTTCCTCGAGTCGGGCGCCGACGACGTCATGGCCAGGCCCTTCGACGCCCGGGAGCTCGAGGCACGCGTCGAGGCGCTCCTCCTGCGCTTCCAGCGCTCGCGCGGCATGATGCCGGTCTTCTCCGCCGACGGCCTCACGGTCGCGCGCGTGCGGCGGATCGTGGCGGTCTACAGCCCCAAGGGCGGCGTCGGGACGACCACCATCGCCACGAACATCGCCGTCGCCGCGGCCCTGAAGCGACCCGACCGGGTCGTCATCGTCGACATGTCGCTCCAGTTCGGCGGGGTTGCGAGCCACCTGAACCTGCCGCCCCGACAGACGCTCGCCGACATCGTCCGCGACGAAACGGCCATGCGCGAGTCCGAGATCATGAAGACCTACGCGATGCGCCACTCGTCGGGCCTGCACGTCATCGCCGCCCCCGGTTCGCCCGAGGGCGCGGCCACCATCACGCCGGAGCTCCTCGAGACGGTCCTCAGGGTCCTCCTCGAGGGCTACGACTCGATCGTGATCGACGTCGGCTCCAACCTCGACGAGCGCACGATGACCGTCCTCGACGCGGCCGAGACCGTCGTCCTGCCCGTCTACCCGGAGATGACGGCGCTCAACGCCGTCACCAACCTGCTCGATTACTTCAATGAGGTCGGCTCGATCGGCGGCAAGTCGATGTTCGTGCTGAACAACACGTTCGCGCGCGAGATCCTCAAGCTCAAGGACATCGAGACCGCACTCGGGACGAAGGTGTCCATCGACCTGCTCTACGACCCCTTCATCTACCTCAAGGCCGTGAACGAGGGCGTGCCCGTCGTGATCGGCGCCGCCCGGACGCCTGCCGCGGAACGGTTCACGAAGCTTAGCTCCAGTGCCTTCGGCGAAGACGGCTTCCAGGTGCCGGAGGGCGTCGGGGACCGGAAGCCGGGCCGGTTCGCCTTCCGTCGTCGCGGCGCCTGACGCGCGAGCAAAGGCCCGGCCGCCTGGGGGGTCAGCGGTCGGGCCTGAGGGCGAGGCTACGCCGTCCAGTCGCAGCGGCGCGATGGGGAACATTCCCTACCCGCAGCCGGCGCTGATCGCCGCGCGGGCCGATGTGGCGGGTCCCTGGAGCGCGAGCCGTAGCTCCCCTCATACGCTCCAGGAACCTCAGGGCAACCGTCCCAGTTCGCCGGACAGCGTCGCCATAGGCTGATGGTCCGCGGGACCTGCGCCGCCTGTCAGTGGCGGCCACGCACCACCGAGGATCGGGCGTAGCGGAGCGGCCGGGCCAGGCCTATACTCGAACTCGGCACTCGCCAGTGGGCGCCCTCGGCCGAACGCACGACACGACGAACCCGCCTTCACCCCCCCAGGTGGCAAGTCGAACGGGCAGCGACCGGGGGCGGCTGCCGGGCCATCCCCTCAACCGCCCGCGGGCTTCGGCGCGCCCGCGATGTCCAGCGTCGGAACGTCGTCCGGGACGGCCTCGCCGCACGCGGGGAAGGGCGGCGGCAGCGGACGCTTGAAGAGCCGGGCCTCATCGACCAGTCGCTCGTACTCGGCCTGGAGCCCCTCGGCCTCGACCCGGAGAAGGGCGGCCTCGCGCGTATCGCCCTGCACCAACCGCAGGGTGTGTTCCACCTCGAGCCAATCGGCCAGCACGGCTGTGGCCAGTCGCCGGTAGGGCATGCGGGATCCCTGGCTTCGACGCGTGGCCCCCTTGAGGTCGCTGAGCATACGCCCCGAACACGGATGGGAGTAGTGGGAGATCCGCCAGATGACCTGGTGGGGTTTGGCGTAGTCTGGTGCGGTACCGGTCGGCGCGCGACCTCTCCCGAAGGTGATCCGGTGCCCTATCAACGCATGGCTGCGGCCATCCTTGCGAACTGGCGAGCCGTCGAGTGGCAGATCCTCCTGATGGGTCCGCTCGACTCCCCCGAGGCGGTCGCCCTGCAGGCCAAGGCCGACTGGTTGCGGAATGAGTACGACGGCTTGATCAAGCGCGCCGAGGCCGACGGCCGGCCCCTTCCGCCGCCGTTCCCGACCGACGAGGGCCGGGTCCCCCACCCATCGCGGTAGGCATCGCTGTCGAATGTCGTCGGTCGTTGGTGCCGGAGCCGAGATTCGAACTCGGACGCCCTTGCGGGCCACGGAGTTTAAGTCCGCTGCGTCTGCCATTCCGCCACTCCAGCGCTCACCAAGCGTAGCGCCCGGCCCGCCGCCACCGTCGCGGGCGCGAACGATAGGGCCATAGAGGACGCGGCGCGTGGTGACCATGCTGCAGGCATGGAACGAGCGGTGACCAAGGATCTGTCGGACCGGATCATGCCGTCGGGTCAGCTGACCGACGACTTCTTCTTCCGCGCGATGATGGACACGACGCCCGACAGCATCTATTTCAAGGATCGGGAGTGCCGACTGCTTCGGGTCAGTCGCTCGATGGCGCTGCGGCTGGGCTATACCGACCCGGATGAACTGATCGGCAAGACCGATGTCGACCTCTTCGGTGACGTCTTCGGCCGACGGACCTCCATCGAAGAGCAACGGATCATGGAGTCGGGCGAGCCGATCGTCGGCGTGGTGGAGAGCCGGCCCCTGGGCGACGCCCACGTGAACTGGACGCTGACCTCCAAGACGCCACTCCGGGACGCGACAGGCGCGATCGTCGGTCTGATGGGGATCACCCGCGAGATCAACGAACTCAAGCGGACCGAGCTCGACCTCCAGCACCTGGCCACGCACGACATGCTGACCGGTCTGCCCAACCGGTTCCTGCTGATGGACCGGATGAGTCAGGTCCTCGCCCACTCCAGGCGGGCGAAGGCCAGATTCGCCGTGTTGTTCCTGGACATCGACGACTTCAAGACCATCAACGACGACAACGGCCACGACTTCGGGGATCTCGTCATCGAGGCGATGGCGAGCCGGCTCGTGGACAACATCAGGGCGAGCGACACGGTCGCGCGCGTCGGTGGCGACGAGTTCGTCATCGTCATCGAGGCCATCGGACGACACGAGGACGCGCTGGTCGTGGCGGCCAAGATCCGCGAGTGCCTGGCGCGCCCGATGACGCTCCAGCGCCGTCGGGTCAAGGCCACGATCAGCATCGGGATCAGCTTCTTCCCCGAGAACGGCGACGACACCGAGGTGCTGGTCCGGGCAGCCGACTACGCCATGTATCTCGCCAAGAGGGCCGGCAAGGACCGCTGGCAGACCTGCCCAGAGGGCATGCCTTTCGCCGACACGGACTTCCTCGCGGGCTGACCCTCGAGCGGTCCGTCCTCGTCAGAGGGTCGGCGGGACGGGCAGTTGCCGCCGCCGCTTCACGCGCCGAAGTCGATCGAAGCCGGTCGGCAGCACGTCGAGATTCCAGCCGCCCGGGCGAGCAGCCGACGGGACGACGATCGCCTGCGCGCCGGCCAGCGTGGCGGCCAGGGCCACCCTGAGGCAGGCGGCGTTCGGGGCGTTCGGCGACCAGTCCCCGCTCAGGTCAGCCGGCGTCACCTCGAGGGCCTCGAGGACCTCCGGGCGTCGAAGGTCGACGACCCGCAGGTCAGCCTCGAAAACACACAGCCAGCGCGGGTCGTCCTCGGGCGCGACGCCGCCGTCGGTCGCGCGCGACCACTCGGCCCAGACGGTCGGCTCGTCGATCGAGCCGTACATCGGCCACGGGTCGCCGACGCGGTGATAGCGGCCCGCGTGCGGCGCCGGCTGGATCGGCGGCCGGCAGTCCGGCACCCCGAGGGCGGTCTGGCGGAAGAGCCGACCGCGGTAACGCGACAGCAGGGATGGGGGCGGTTCGCCGCTCAGACCGAGTCGCCGCTGCTGTAGGCGCGGGCGGCGCCCGCGACCCGATCGAACTCACCGGCGGCCAGCAGGTCGAGCGGCCGGGCCATCCCGAGGTACGCGCTGCGCGACGTGAGCCAGGCGCCCTTGCCCCTGTCGGTCATGCCCGGACCGAGGAGCTCGAGGACGGCGGCGAGGTCATCGAGTCGGCGAACGAAGGCCGTCCGGCGGGGCGTGGTCCCGGTCCGCCATCGCTCGACCGAGCGCACGTCGGCCCCGGTCAGTGTCGAGACCAGCCGGACCGGCAGGCTTCGAACGGCGGTCTGGATCGTCATGGCGAAATCGTAACGCCGGTGATAACGCCGGTCAACGTGTCGGTCGAGGATCGGCCCCGTCTTTGCCCCGGCGGGGCTAGGGACGCGCGCGCCGACCTAGACTGGTGTGGTGATCGGCTGGCTTCCGCGGCTCTGGCGGCAACCCTCGGCGGTGCTGCTCGCCGTCCAGCTCATCGGGGTGCTGCTGTACCCGTTCATGGACGAGACGGCGATCGGCCGGGCGGCCATCTCGTCGTTCGCGCTGATCGTCCTGTTCCTGGCTGTTCGGGCCGTGCAGGCGACGCCGGCGCTGACGCGGATCGCGGTGCTGCTCGGCGTGCCCATCGTGATCCTGACCATCCTCGAAGTCGTCGACCCGCTCAATACCCAGGTCATCCTGTGGTCGTCCGTCCTGCACGCAGCCTTCTACTTCTACACGACGTTCGCGCTGCTGCGCTACATGTTCCGCGACCGGTTCGTGACGAGCGACGAGCTGTGGGCGACGGGGGCGACGTTCACGGTCCTGGCCTGGGCCTTCGCCCACACCTTCATGGCCGTCCAGGTCATCTGGCCCGGGTCGTTCAGCGCCGCCATCGCGCCTGATGCCCAGCGGACCTGGTTCGAGATGCTCTTCCTGTCGTTCACGAACCTGACGAGCGTCGGCCTGTCCGACATCGTGCCGGTCCTGCCCCAGGCGCGCTCGTGGGTCATGATCGAACAGGTCGTGGGCCTGATGTACGTCGCCCTCGTCATCTCCCGGATCGTCGGGCTGACGATCGCCCGGCAGCGCGCCTAGGCGGCGAACGACTACGCCCGACCAAACAGAAGCCCGCCGATCGCTCGGCGGGCTGTTTCGTGCTCGAAATGTGGAGGCGACGACCGGATTCGAACCGGTGAATAGAGGTTTTGCAGACCTCCGTGTTGAGCCACTTCACCACGTCGCCAGATCTGGTTGCTGGCTGCCCCTCGAGGATTCGAACCTCGGTTCACGGATCCAAAGTCCGCTGTCCTACCACTAGACGAAGGGGCAGCGGTCCGCAAGGGAAGGAGTGGAGCGGAAGACGGGACTCGAACCCGCGACCCTCACCTTGGCAAGGTGATGCTCTACCAACTGAGCCACTTCCGCCCTGATAACCACCACCTAGGCGATGGTGCCGAGAGCCAGATTCGAACTGGCGACACCGCGATTTTCAGTCGCGTGCTCTACCAACTGAGCTATCTCGGCCCGAAGGCCAACCAGCCTGCCGGCTGTCCGTCGGCGGTCCGGAGGATAACACGAGCGCTTCTGGCCCGGCCAACCGTGGCCGCCGCCTTGCCCCTAGTCCAGGCCTGTCAGACCCGCCGACTCGGCCGGCGCCAGGGGGGCCTCGCCGGTCAGTTCGCGCAGCCGGTTGATGCGATCAAGGATCGGCGGGTGGGTCGACATCAGGCCAGACGCGCGCGCCTCGAACTTCTTGATCGGGTTCGTGAAGTACATGTGCTGGGTGCCGCGGTTGGCGACCTCGAGGACCTCCTGGTCGCCGCCGATCTTGGCGAGCGCGCTCTCCAGCCCGTACGGGTTGCGGGTGAGCTCGACCGACGACGCGTCGGCGAGGTACTCGCGCTGGCGATTGACCGCGAGCTGGATGAACCGGCTGATGATCGGCGCCAGGATCGCGAGGACGATGGCGATCACGAAGACGATCGCCTGGGCCCCACCGCCACCGCTGTCGCGGTCACGCGAGCGGCCGCCGACGCCGCCCCAGAAGGTGAAGCGCAGGAAGAAGTCGGCGAGGATCGCGATGGCCCCGACCATCACCCCGACGACGAGCGAGAACCGGATGTCGAGGTTGCGGACGTGCGACAGCTCGTGGCCGATGACGCCCTGGAGCTCCTCGCGGTCGAGCTTCTCGAGCAGGCCCGTCGTGACCGCGATCGACGAGTGCGCCGGGTCGCGGCCGGTGGCGAAGGCGTTCGGTGCCGTGTCGTCGATGAGATAGACAGCCGGCACCGGGATGTTCGCGGCGATCGCGAGCTCGCGGACGACGTTCAGCAGCTGGGGCGCCATCTCATCGGTCACCGGTTGCGCGCCGCTCACCGCCAGGACGAGCTTGTCGCCCGCGAAGTACGTGCCGATCCCGGAGAGCGCCCCGACCCCGATGGCCCCCACCGTGGTGAACAGGCCTCCGGCGGCACTGCCGAAGAACACGTACCCGATGGCGAAGCCGAGCAGTCCCAGGAGGACGACGACGAACAACGCCATGAGGAACGAGTTCCGCCTGTTGGCGGAGATCTGTTGGTAGAAGGTGTTCCCGGCCACGGTCCCTTTCGCGGGCGGGCGATCAGCTCAGGCTGAGGTCGACGGTCGGAACGTTCGCGGCTTCAGGCTCGGCGTCGAAGAACTCGCGCTTCGAGAAGCCCAGCGGGCCCGCGAGGAGCACATTCGGGAACGTCGCGATCGAGGTGTTGTAGTCGAGGACGCTCGCGTTGTAATGCTGGCGCGAGAAGGAGATCTGGTTCTCCGTCGTGGTCAGCTGCTCCTGCAGCTCGAGCACGTTCTGGTTGGCCTTGAGGTCGGGGTAGTTCTCGACGACCGCGAACAGCGAGCGAAGGGTGCTGGTCAGTGCGTTCTCGGCGGCGGCCTGCTGGGCCGGGCCCTGCGCGCCGGCGGCGACTGCCTGGGCTCGGGCGTTCGTGACGTCCGTGAGGACCTTCTGCTCGAACCCCATGTAGCCCTTCACGGCATTGACGAGGTTCGGGATCAGGTCGTGGCGGCGCTTCAGCTGGACTTCGATCTGGGCGAGCGCCTCGTCGACGCGGAGGCGTCGCTGGACGAGGCCGTTGTAGATCCCGATCGCGACGACGACCAGGACGACGACGACCACGAGGATGATGATCAGGATGGGGTCCATGCGCCTCCTCCATGCCGGGCGAGCCTGTCTCGGCGACCCGTGCGTTCTCCAGTCTACAGCGCGCTGGGAACTGCGGGCCCGATGACCGAGGGTCGAAGGACCGCGGCGGGCGTGGTGGGCGGTACTGGGATCGAACCAGTGACCTCCTCGGTGTAAGCGAGGCGCTCTGACCCTCTGAGCTAACCGCCCGCCGACAGCATAACGACCGCCTCGTCGGGCGGTCGTCAGTGGATCTCGAGTGGTGGTGCCCAGGCCGGGACTTGAACCCGGATGAGTTGCCTCATACGCCCCTCAAACGTACGCGTATACCAATTCCGCCACCTGGGCAGGTGTCGCTGTGCGATCGGGTCCGAAAGAGGGAGTGGTACCGAGGGAGGGACTTGAACCCACACGACCTTGCGGCCACTGGTACCTGAAACCAGCGCGTCTGCCTATTCCGCCACCTCGGCGTGGACCCGGTGCGACCGGTTCACCGGTCGGCAGCGAGGCGCCATGTTAGCACATCCCAAAATCGATCAGCCGGGTCGGCGACCTGTCGGACGGCCGGTCCGACGACGTCGTCGCGGACCACGACGGCCTCGTCGGCGAAGGCCAGCGGGAGCAGGTATCGGCCCTCGCCGAGACGCTTCTCGAGCGCCGAATACGCCGCCTTGTGCTCCGCGTCCGTGCCGGGTTCGCGGGCCGCGGCGAGTAGCCTTGTCGAGGCCCATGTCCTGCACGCCGGCGATGTTCGAGCCACCTGTCCGGGTCTGGCTCGACGCGAGCAGCGGGTAGAGGTCGGGGTCGAGGCCGACCGTCACGTCGGTGACCGCCGCCGCGAACAGGCCGGCCGCCAGCCGGTCGTTCACGAAGGTCGCGGGCGGCAGCCCGGTGTGGGTCGACGGCGAGCCCGAGCGTCTTCCAGTCGGCGGCGACGGCCTCGGCGGCCGCGTAGGCCCCCGGGTTGGCCGACTGCTCCGGGCTGAGCACCTCGAGCGCGAGCGGCTTCTTCGCCCCGGCGAGGTACCAGCCGTCGGCCTTCTGGTCCCAGCCGGCGGCCTTGAGGGCCTTCTTCGCGTCGGCTGTCGAGAACGCGACCGGCGGATCGGCGGCCGGGTCGAACAGCGGCGAGCTGGGCGGGATCGGGCCGGGCGCCGACACCGCGAGCGAGGCGAAGACCGCGTCGATGAGCCGGGCCCGGTCGATCGCCTCCAGCAGCGCCGTGCGGACCTTCGGGTCGCGGAACTCCGGGTGGTTCGGGCGAAGGTTGAGCAGGACCGTCGTCAGCGTCGAGCCCGGATAGCGCAGCAGGCGGCTGTCCTGTGTCGAGGCGAGCTCCGAGGCCGTCGCCGAGCGGCAGCCCCGACGCGGCGTCGATGTCGCCCGCTCGGTAGGCGGCGGCCAGCGCCTCGGCGCCGTCGTAGAAGTGGAACTCGATGCCCGGGCAGGTACGGCATCGGGCGCTCCGGCCGGCGTCGTCGGCGGGGCGGTGGTCAGCGAATCGGTCGGGGCGGCCGACGGGTCGGGCTCCTCCTCGATCGGCGGCATCGCGGACTCGGCCGGGATCGAGCTCGGCGCTGTCGTCGTCGAGCGTCGATGAGCGCGAACGGACCCGGATCCGACCGGCTGCCGGCCGAACGGGTGGTCGGCCAGCAGGTCAACGGGCACCTCCTCGAGCAGGTGCGCCGGGGCGATCGGCTGGGTCGCGGCCTGCAGGAAGCCGCCCAGCGGGCGTCTTGAGGGTGAACGTCACGACGGTCGGCGAGACGGCCCGGACGGTCACCTCGGACCAGGACGTCGCGCCGGGACCGGTGTAGTCGGGATCCTGGAGCGTCTCGATCGTGAACACGACGTCGTCGGCGGTGACCGGCTCGCCGTCGTGCCAGCGGGCGTCGTCGCGGAGCTCGAACGTCCAGACCTTGCCCTTCTCGTCGACCGACCAGCGCGCGGCCAGGTCGGGCACGAGCGTGCCGTTGGGCCCGTTCCGGACGAGGCCCGAGAAGACGAGGGCCACGAGGTCGCGATCGGCCTGCGTCCGGGCCGTCAGCGGACTGACCGAGAACGGGTGGCCGAGGACGCCCTCGCGATAGACGCGCGGAGCGGTCGTCGCTCGAGGCGTCCGGCCCGGGGCTGGGGGTGGCGGAGGTCGCCTGGAGGGCCGGGATGCCGACGAGGCCCGCGATGAGCGCGAGCAGCACGACGAGTGTCCCGACGACGGTGGTGTCGGTCCTGGTCATGAGGCTCCGTGCAGGTTGGTCGCCGCGCTCGGCGGCCGGGTTCGCGACGGTCAGGCGGTCGCGACGACCGGCGCGAAGATGAAGGACGCGAGCGAGAAGACGACGAAGAGCACGAGCAGGGCGATCGTGAACTGCCAGAGCCGTCGCTCGACGCCGCGCCGGCTCCGGTAGACGGCCGAATCGCCGCCGAACGTGCCGGAGAGGCCGGTGCCACGAGCCTGCAGGAGGATCGCGATGATGAGCGCGATGCTGACGATGATCTGGCCGAAGGCCAGGAGCGGGTTCACGAGTCGACGACCTCGGTGCGTACGGCGACGGATGCTATCACAGGATGAGGGTGCGACCGGTCATGCCCGGCCAACGGGGCAGGCCGGCGAACGCGAGGAGGGTCGGCGCGACGTCGGCGAGGACCCCGTCGCGCAGGCGCAGGCCGGCCGCCGCGCGACCGACCAGGACGAACGGGACCGGGTTCAGCGAGTGGGCCGTCTGGGGCTGGCCGGCTGCGTCGCGCAGCTGGTCGGCGTTGCCGTGGTCGGCCGTGATGGCGAGGAGGGCGCCGGGCCGCGGTCGGGTCGTCGGCATCGACGGCCTCGATGGCGGCCACGACACGGGCCAGGCATGCGTCGATCGTCGCCAGGGCCCGCGAGCGTCGCCGTCCCAGACGCCGGTGTGGCCGACCATGTCGGGGTTGGCGTAGTTCGCGACGATGAAGTCGTACTCGCCTGAGCCGATCGCCTCGACGAGGGCGTCGGTGACGCCTGCCGCGCTCATCTCGGGTGCGAGGTCGTAGGTCGCGACTCGCGGGCTCGGGATGAGCCGCCGGTCCTCGCCCGGCATGGGTCGCCTCGAGGCCGCCGTTGAAGAAGTACGTCACGTGGGCGTACTTCTCGGTCTCGGCGACGTGGAACTGGCGCCAGCCAGCCTCGGCCACGACGTCCGCGAGCGAGCGGACGATCTCGGGCGGGAACGCGACCCGGACCGGGAGGCCCTCCTCGTACTCGGTCATCGTCACGACGAGCAGGTCGGCCGGGGCCGGGCGGCCGGTCGGCGACGCTCGGTCGAACCCGGCGAAGGACGGCCCGTCGGCGAGCGCGTGGGTGAGCTGTCGCGCCCGGTCGGCGCGGAAGTTCGCGTGGATGATCGGGTCGCCGTCGCCGAGGCCGCTCGTCGAGCCCGTCGATGACGGTCGGGGCGACGAACTCGTCGGTCTCGCCGCGGGCGTAGGCCGCCTCGATCGCCTCGGTCGCGGACGGTGCGCGGTAGCGCCGCCTCGCCGTGGACGATCGCGTCATAGCCGCGCTCGGTCCGGTCCCAGCGCTGGTCGCGGTCCATCGCGAAGTAGCGACCGCCGACGCGTCGCGATCGCGGCGCCTGGGTGGGCCGCCGCCAGCCGGATCTCCAGGTCGGCGACGAAGCCGAGCGCCGAGGACGGCGGCGTGTCGCGCCCGTCGAGCAGGGCGTGGAGGCGGACGGCCGGCACGCCGCTCGCGGTGCGCCAGCTCGGCGAGGGCCACGAGGTGCCGGTCGTTGGCGTGGACGCCGCCCGGCCCGATCAGGCTGACGATGTCGAGGACCCGCGGCGCTCGCACGGCGCGTGCGCATGCGATCGAGGAACGCCGGACGGTCGAAGAAGCTCCCGTCGGCGATCGCCGCGTCGATGCGCGGCAGGTCCTGGAGCACGGGGCGGCCCGGCCCCGAGGTTCAGGTGGCCGACCTCCGAGTTGCCCATCTGGCCGGGTGGCAGCCCGACGTCGCCCTCGGACGCCCCGAGCACGCGCGTGCGGCCAGCGCTCGAGCAGGCCGCGCCAGGTCGGCATCGGGCGCGGCGGCGATCGCGTCGGCGACGGGGTCGCGGCCGATCCCGAAGCCGTCGAGGACGACGAGGACGATCGGGCCGCGGCCGACGGCCGGCGGGCCTCGGTCACCCGGCGCTGCCGCGGGCGCGGGCGGTCATCCCGGCCCGGGCCACGATGCCGGCCATCTCGTCGGGCTTGAGCGAGGCGCCGCCGACGAGCGCGCCGTCGATCGCGGGCTC
Source organism: uncultured Chloroflexia bacterium (assembly GCA_963704775.1). Taxonomy (GTDB): domain Bacteria; phylum Chloroflexota; class Limnocylindria; order Limnocylindrales; family CSP1-4; genus SPCO01. The sequence continues at coordinate 736,868 of CAVPHR010000006.1, forward strand.
GGCGAGGAACTCGCCGATGTTCGCGGAGGTGACGCTGCCGCCGTACAGGACCGGGACGTCGGCCGCGAGCGTCGCCCCAGCCCAGAGCGCGCGAGCGAGCCGCGGATCCCGTCGGCCATCGCGGCGGCGTCGGCACCGGTCGCGTTGCGGCCCGTGCCGATCGCCCAGACCGGCTCATAGGCGATGACCAGGCCGGCCGCCGCGAGCGCGCGCGGCTCGTGGCCGGCCAGCGCGCCGACGAGCTGCGCGTCGACGACCTCGGCCGCCCGCCCGGCCTCGCGGTCGGCGAGCTGCTCGCCGACGCACAGGATCGGCCGGAGGCCTGCATCGACCGCCCGGCCGAGCTTGCGGCCGATCAGCTCGTCGGTCTCGCCCGCGTCCCGGCGTCGCTCCGAGTGGCCGACGATGACCCACGTCGCGAGGCCCGGCGAGCATCGGCGCCGCGATCTCGCCCGTGTACGCGCCGGCCAGCTCGTGATGGACGTTCTGGGCGCCGACGGCGACGTCCGGGTCCGATTCGGCCAGCGCGTCGCGCACGGCGGCGAGGCAGACGAACGGCGGGCAGAGGACCCGGATGACGCCGGCCTCGCGTGTCCGGGACGCGATGGTCCGTGCCAGTTCGCCGGCATCGGCCGGGGTCGTGTGCATCTTCCAGTTGCCGGCCACGATCACGTCACGCATCGGCGCGAATCATGCCAGAGCGGGCCCGCCCGAACCGATGGCTGCGCGGCGACCGGCACGGCCGCGACCGGGCCGGCCCGTCGTCCCGCGACGGCCGGCGCCCTCGTCGTCGTGGAGGGCGAGCCGCTCGATCCGCTCGAGCGCCCGCTGGACGGCCGAACGGTGGACCGCCAGACGTTCGGCCAGCTCGCTGAGCGTCGCCTCGGGCGTCTCGCGCCGCGCGGCCGCGACGAGTCGGACGATGTCGGGCTGTTCCGCCAGGCGCCCGTCGGCGTCGAGCGCGGCGATCGCGTCGAGCTGGCGCCCGGCGGCGCTCACGGCGCGCTGGAGGTTCGCCGACTCGGCGTTCAGGACCCGGTTCAGGTCGCCGCGCAGGGCCCGCGACACCTGGCGCGCCTCGAGCTCGAGGAGCGCACCGCCTGCCCCGATCCGGCGCAGGAAGGTCTCGACCGCCTCGCCGCTCTTCCAGGTCACGACGCCCCGCCCCCGCCGGATCCGCCACGACGCGGGCAGACTCGATGTCGGCCAGGCGCTCGGCCAGGATCGGCGCCTCGTCTGGGTCGACGACGAACTCGAGGTGGGTCCGGCCGCCGGCCAGGCTGAGCGAGCCGCGGGCCAGGAACCGGCCACGGAGCCAGGCCGTGCGGCAATGGTCGGCGGCGGTGTCCCAGGCGAAGGCGTCTGGCCGCGCCGCCGTGGCACGATGCCCGCCCTGCTCTCGATCGGCCTCCTCGGCCCCGCGACGGAGGCGGACAGCCAGGCGGGCGACCGGTCCCTCGCGACGCGTCGACGCGCGCGGCCCGGCGCCGAGACCCTGCGCCTCCGCGGTCCGGTCGCAGGCGCGGGCGGGGTCGATCGCGGCGAGCTCGGCCCGCAGGGCGATGACGAGGTCGCGCTCCGAGCGGGACACCTCAGGCCCTCACGCGGTCCGGCCGATGGCCCGGCGCCGCATGCCGATCTCGCTGTCGAGCACGCCGACAAGTGCCTCGGTCAGGTGCGTCGGGTCGTGATGGTGGGCATTGTCGGCATCGACGACGTCCTCGAGCACCAGGCGCGGGACCGGGTCGACCGCGGGCGGCCAGCGGAGACGGACCGGCTCGGCCTGCCAGTCCTGCGGGGCTCGGGCCGCGAAGTGGTTGTTCGCGACGACGACGTCGACGAGCCCGGGCGCCGTGTGCGCGATCGAGCGCCTCGACGTGCGCGGCGAGGTCGAAGCCGGTGGTCTCGCCCTCCTGCGTCGCGACGTTGCACGCGAACACGCGCGGGGCGCTCGCGGCCAGCAGGGCCTCGCGGATGTCGGGGATCAGCAGGCTCGGCAGCAGGCTCGTGTAGAGGCTGCCGGGCCCGAGGACGATGAGGTCGGCCTCGGCGATGGCCGCGAGCGCATCCTCGGACGGCCGGACGTCGTCGGGGGTCAGCCAGACGCGGTCGATCCCGGCCGTCCGCATGATCCGCGACTGGCCGTCGATGACCGAGCCATCCTTCAGACGGGCGTGGAGCGTCAGGGGCGTCGCACTGGCCGGCAGCACCTGGCCGCGGACGGCCAGGATCCGGTTGATCCGCCGGACGCCCTCCTCGAAGTCGCCGCCCTCGATGGCGGTCATCGCCGCGATGAGCAGGTTGCCGACGGCGTGCCCGCCGAGACCGGTGCCGTCGGCCGCCGCGTCTCCGTCGGACGCCGGGAACCGGTACTGGAGCAGCTCGCTCATCAGCGGCTCCGCGTCCGCGAGCGCGGCGATGCAGTTGCGGATGTCGCCCACCGGCGGGATGCCGAGCTCGTCGCGGAGCACGCCCGACGACCCGCCGTCGTCGGCAACGGTCACGACCGCGGTCAGGTTGCTCGTGTGCTCCTTGAGGCCGCGCAGGAGCATCGACAGCCCGGTCCCGCCGCCGATCGCCACGATCCGCGGTCCGCGGGCGAGGAACCGTCTCTGGTAGATGAGCTCGACGAGCGGCTGGTCGCCGTCGGCCGAGCGGTACGGGCCCATGAACACGCGCATGACCCGGACCGCCCCGAACGCAACGAGGAAGGCGCCGATCCCACCGACGATCAGGCCGCGCAACGGATACGGCAGGAACTGGAGGGTCGCGACATCGATGAGCGTCCCGGCCAGCCCGCCTGGCTCGAGATCGCGGGAGACCTGGCGGAGCGTGTGGGCGAGCGCAAGCGCCAGGAGCAGGAATCCGATGAACACGACGAGCAGCCAGCGCTTGATCCCGATCCCGGGGGACAGCCAGCGGCGCAGGTTCATGTCCGCTCGAGCTCCCGGTGGAAGACAGCGACCGGGCCGACGTCCCGCTCGCGCATCCAGGCGGCGAGCTCCTCGGCGATGACGATCGAGCGATGGAAGCCGCCGGTGCAGCCGATCGCGATCGTCAGGCGGGTCTTGCCCTCGGCGATGTAGGCGGGCACGGCGAAGTCGAAGAACGTCGTGCAGGTTGTCGAGGAAGGCGCCGGCCACGGGCTGGCCGAGGACGAAGGCCCGGACCTCGTCGGTCAACCCGGACAGGGGCCGGAGCTCGGCGATGTAGAACGGGTTCTCCATGAACCGGACGTCGAAGACGAGGTCCGCCTCGAGCGGCAGCCCGTACTTGAAGCCGAAGCTGATGAGCTGGATGGCGAGCTGGTCGGAGCGGACCGCCGTGGCGAGCTGGGCGAACAGCCGCTCGCGCAGTTCGCGCAGCGACAGGTCCGAGGTGTCGAGCACGATGTCGGCCTCGCCGCGCACCGGGTCGAGCAGCTTGCGCTCCTGGGCGATCGAGCTCGACGATGCCTCGCGAGTCCGCCAGCGGATGGCGGTGGCGGGTCTCGCTGAACCGCCGGATCAGGACGTCGTCGCGGGCCTCGAGGATAGACGACGCGCGGCCGGATGCCGCGCCCCTCGAGGGCGCCGCGCATCGCCGCGAGCGCGATGTTCGGATCGCCGGACCGCACGTCGAGCACGACGGCGACGTGGGCGAAGCGCTCGCGGTCGGACGACACGAGATCGGCCAGGTCGGGCAGCAGCTCGCTGGGCAGGTTGTCGACCACGATGTAGCCGAGGTCCTCGAACAGCTTGGCCGCGGCGGTCTTGCCGCCGCCGGACAGGCCGCTGCACGACCACGACGGCCGGCTCCGGTCCTGCCTCGCCCAGGGGCCCCGGCTCCGGCTGGCCCGTCACCGCCCGGAGCGCCGGATGAACAGGACGGTCAGCTCGAAGAGCACGTACATCGTGCCGCCGAGCACGAACGGGCTGACGAGGTCGCCGCCCGGCGTCGCGACGGCCGAGAAGACGGCGATGCCGAGGATCACGAACCGGCGCGACGCCCGCAGCCGCTCCGAGGTCAGGATCCCGACGCGGGACAGGCCGACGAGCAGGATCGGGAACTCCATGACCAGCCCGAACGCGAGGAACATCGTGGTCACGAAGTCGAAGTAGGAGCCCGCGGCGATGAGGGGCTGACAGATCCTCGGACGTGAAGCTGATGCAGGAACTGGGCCGCGAACGGCAGGACGACGATGGCGATGGCGGTCGCCGAGCGCGAAGAACACCAGGGCGAGCGGGATCCACGGCCTGGCCGACCGCCGCTCGTTCGGGGTCAGCCCGGGCGAGACGAACGCCCACACCTGGTAGAGGAGGACCGGCATCGCCAGGACGATGCCGACGACGACCGAGATCTTGATCTTGATGACGAAGGCGTCGCCCGAGCCCGGTGAAGAACAGCGGGTTGTCGCCCGGGATCGCCGAGGCCAGGAACCCGATGATCGGGTCGCCACCGCGAACCCGACGATCGACGCGACCGCGACCGCGAGGATCGACCGGAACAGCCGGGTGCGCAGCTCGCCGAGGTGCTCGACGAGGGACATGACCGTCTCGTCGCCAGGCGACGTCGCCGGTGGCGGGGCGGGCTCGGGCAGGGCCGGGACGCCGGCCACGCCGGCGTCGCGTCAGGGAATCGGCGTCGGCCATCTCAGGGGTGCGCGGCGCCGAACGTCAGTTCTGGCCGGTCGTGGGCTCGCTGGCGGCCGGGGCGGCCGTGACGGGCTCGACCGGGGCCGCCGCGGCCGGGGGCGCCGCCGGGGCGGCCGGCGCGGGGGCCGCAGGGGCCGATGCCGGGGGCTATCGGCGACGTGTCGACCTTCACGGCGTCCTGGACGTCGGACGACGCCTTGCGGAACTCGCGGATGCTCTTGCCGAGCGCGGCACCGACGTCCGGCAGCTTGCCGGGGCCGAGGATCAGCAGCGCGATGACCAGGATGATGACGAGCTCGAGCGGTCCGGGGGTAGGCATCGTTCGTCGTGCTCCTGTGGATGGCGGTTTCGCGGCGGCTAGGGTAGCACAGGGAGGCGCCGAGCCCAGTCCGCGGCGGCCGTCCGCGACGCGCTCGAACGGGTCGCCGCCGGGGCGTTCCGGGGACTCGATCGCGGCCCCGGCGATGCCCCGCGAGATGTTCACCAGCAGGCCGCCACCGGCGCGCGCGGCGACCGGTCCGTCGCTCGCCCGGCCATGCTGGAGGACCGGTCCCTCCGCGCCACCCTGGGCACCGACGCCGGGCACGAGGAACGCGAGCCCGGGGGCCGTGGCCCGGATCGCGCGCGAGCTCGTCCGGCGCCGTCGCCCCGACGACCAGCCCGACCGTGCCGCCCGGGCCCCAGTGCGCGGCCCGGCGCGCGACGCGCTCGGTGGAGCGGCTCCGCGGGCGCATCGATCGTCGGGTCTGCCGGCGACATCGAGGTCCTGCAGCTCTCCGGCTCCCGGGTTGGACGTGCGGCACAGGACGTAGGCGAACCGGTCGGTGCGCTCGAGGAACGGCGCGATCGCCTCGGCGCCCGAGATAGGGGCTGACCGTGACGGCATCGGCACCAAGGACATCGAACAGGGCGGTCGCCTGGCGGGCCGCCGTCGAGCCGATGTCGCCGCGCTTCGCGTCGGCCACGACCGGCAGGTCGGCGGGCAGCCCGGCACGGATCCGTTCGAGCGCCGCCAGCCCGGCCGAGCCGAACGCCTCGAAGAAGGCGAGGTTCGGCTTGATCGCCGCCGCGAACGGGGCGGCCGCCTCGAGCCACGAGCGTCGCGAATCGCTCGATGCCGGGCAGGTCATGCGAGAAGCCCGCCGGCAGCCCCGCCGGATCGGGGTCCAGGCCGAGACACAGGACCGTGCCGGTCGCAGCGCGAGCGTGCCGCGAGCCGCTCGAGATAGGGCGTCGTCACGGTCGGTCGGTCAGGGGGCGGGACTGGGGCTCGCGCCGGCGCCCGGGTCGGCGCTCGGGGTCGGTTCGGGGGTCGGCGTCGGCGTGGGCGCCGGCAGGTCGCTCGCGGGGATGAACCAGTCCGGCCGCGAGTCGGCGTCCAGCCCGGACACCTCGGTCAGGGGATCGTCTCCTTGATCGTCCAGGACGGGGCGACGCCGTCGAGCCGGGCGAGGCGGAGGTCGACGGTCTGGCCATCAAGGTGGAGGAAGGCGACGCCGTCGCCGGCCGGGGACCAGGTCGGAGCCCACGAGCTGTCGTCGTCCGTGACCCGGAGCAGTTCGCGGCCGCTCGAGCCGTCGAGGATCACGACGTCCGTCCCACGGCTCGAGGTCTTGGTGGCGGCGATGTACCGCCCGTCGGGCGAATAGGACGGGTTCAGGTAGCCCGACGTCGTGATGCCCTTGGTCTTCTTGGTCGCCGGGTCGTACCGGACGATGACCGGCGTGCCGCGGGTCCCGGACCGGCCGTTCTTCACGTACAGCAGGTACTTGCCGTCAGGGCGCCACTCGGGATCCTGGTGGCCGAGGAGGCCGGTCTCGGCGACGCCGGCCCGTTTGATCTTCTTGGTGGTCGTGTCGAAGAACTGGAGGACGACGTTGCTGTCCTCGGGGTTCGGGGCGTCGCTGACCATCGCGATCGTCGTGCCGTCGGGTGAGATCACGGGCTGGCGCATCCAGTAGGACCACGTGAAGCTGCCCTGCTTGAAACGGCCGGTCGCCAGGCGCTCCGGCTCGCGCGCTGCCGTCGGCGGGGACGCGCATCAAGTCCGGGATCTGGAGGACATAGGTCGTGGTGGAGCCGCGGACGGGCCAGCGCCCCTCCCCGTCCCGAGTGCGGATGTAGTAGATCCACTGCCCGTCGGACGACCACGACGGCATCGAATCGCCGCCGCTGTTCGTCAGCTGGCGGACGTCCTTGCCGGTCTGGACCCAGATGTTGCCGGCCTTCGCGTACACGATCGACGCCCTTGAACGACGACCTCGGTCGGGGGAACGATGACGACGTTCGACGGGGCCGGTGTCCGCTGCGCGTTCCCGTCGCCGTTGCCATTGCCGTTCCCGTTGCCGTTCGACCCGGTCTTGCCTCCGACGAACGGGACCTGGCCGTTCAGGAGGCTGATCGTCACCAGCCCGATGAGCACCAGCCCGACCACCGAGAGGATGGGGGCGGCCATGGTGCGGACCGGCCCGATGCCGTACGGGTCCTCGGCGCGCGGCGGACGGGCGGCGCGCGGCGGACGGGCTGCGGGCTTGGTCATGCGACGGCCCCGGTCACGACCGGCACGGCCCCACCCGAGAGGATCGCGGCTGCCTCGGGGTGGCTCCCGGACGTCGCCGCATCGCGGATCTCGAGCTGGAGCGTCTCGAAGCCACCGAACGTGCGGCTGACGAGTCGGGCGACGACATCGAGCCGGTCGCCCTCGTGGACGACCTCGGCCAGGTCGGCCCGCCCGAAGGCGATGCCGTCGAGGACATCGAGGTTGCGGCGCAGGGTGAGCTGGCTGTGGCCGCCGTTGGCGGCCCGGACGCGGGTGACGGTCAGGCCGAGCACCGCGACGAGCGGCTCCGGGTTCCCGGGCCCGCAGGGCGCCAGACCGGCCAGCTCCCGGAGCAGCGCGTAGTCCACGCCGAGTGCCGGCAGGGCGAGATCGATCCGCAACGGGGTCCGCGGGTCGCGCGGCGCCGACTCGGCCGCCGACGGCCAGGAAGCGCTCGCAGAACTCCGGCCAGCGGTCGGCCGGCAATTCGAAGCCGGCGGCGCCGGCGTGGCCGCCGAACCGTGTGAAGAGGTCGCCGCACCGCTCCAGGGCGGCACCCAGGTCCAGGCTGCCGTCGCTCCGGCACGAGGCCCGGATCGTGTCGCCGATGTCGGCCCCGACGACGGCGGGCCGGCCGTGGTCCTCCGCCAGACGCGCGGCGACCAGGCCGACGATGCCGACGCTCCACGGTCCGTGGATCAGGGTTGCGGCCGGCGCGGCGGTCTCGTCGACCATGGCACGGGCCTCGGTCAGCACCCCCTTGACCAGGTCCCGGCGTTCGAGGTTGGCCGCCTCGAGGGCGTCGGCATGCAGGGCGGCCTCGTCGGCCGACTCGGCGAGCAGCAGTCGGGCGGCGACCATCGCCTCCCCCATCCGGCCGGCCGCGTTGAGCCGCGGCGCGAGCGCGAAGGCGATCGTCTCGAGGTCGGCCGCCGCAGGCTCGATGCGCGCGCGGCTGAGGAGGGCGGCGACGCCGGGCCTCGGCGCGGCGCGCAGGCGTTCGAGCCCGAGCCGGGCGATGGCCCGGTTCTCGCCGACGATCGGCGCCACGTCGGCGACGGTCCCGATGGTCGCGAGATCGGTCAGGGCGAGGGCCGCGGCCGGCCCACCGGGCAGGTCGGCGAGCAGCGCCTGCGCGACCTTGAACGCGACGCCGGCACCGGTCAGCCGCCGATCCGGGTACACGGAGTCCGGGCGGTGTGGGTTGACGAGCGCCAGCGCCGGCGGCAGGACCGGGGGGACGCGATGGTGGTCGGTGACGATCACGTCGATGCCGCGGGCGTCCGCGGCCTCGATCTCGGCATGGCTGGTCGAGCCGCAGTCGACCGTGACGATCAGCGTCGCTCCGGAACGCTCGGCGGCGTCAAGTGCCGCGAGCGAGAGGCCGTGACCCTCGTCCAGGCGGCTCGGGACGTACGGCTCGGCCCGGATCCCGTACCGCGCGAGCGCGATCACCAGGATCGCGAGGCCGGTCAGCCCGTCGGCGTCGAAGTCCCCGAAGACGAGGACCGGCTCGTCGCGTGACCGGGCGCGAGCGAAGCGGTCGAGGAGCAGCCCGATGTCGGGCAACGACATGGGATCGTGGAGGGCGTCGAGCGGGTCCGCGAACCAGGCGTCCACGGCGGCGCCGTCGGCGACGCCCCGGCTGACCAGCACGCCCGCGAGCCGCTCGGACAGCCCGTGCGCCGCGGCGGCCGCCGCCACGTCGGGCGGCAATGCTGTCCCCGCCGGAAACGCCCATCGGAAGCGGGGCTCGATCACGTCCATCAGCATGCCACGCGTCGCTGCACGGTGGCTTTACCCAGCCACCGACGCGCCCGGGTCAGGAGACGGACCGGCGTGCCCGCGGGGCGCGCGAGCTCTCGATCCGCCCCCGCTTCCGGTCCTCCCAGAGGTGCCAGTCGACCAGCAACGGGGAGGCGACGAAGATCGACGAGTAGGTTCCCGAGATGATGCCGATCAGCAGCGCGAGGATGAACCCGTTGATCGCCGAGCCGCCGAAGAGCAGCAGCGCCAGGAGGGTCAGCACGACGGTGAGGCTCGTCGTGATCGACCGTCCGAACGTCTGGAGGACGGAGTGGTTGACGATGTCGGCGAACGGTTCGCCCGCGTGTCTGGCCTTGTTCTCGCGGACCCGGTCGAAGACGACGATCGTGTCGTGGACGCTGAAGCCGATGATCGTCAGCATCGCCGTGACGAACAGGGCATCGATCTCGACGCCGAAGAACGTCCCGAGGATCGCGAACGTCCCGAGGACCAGGATGACGTCATGGAGCAGGGAGACGAGCGCGGTCACGCCGAACTTCACGTCGCGGAATCGATACGTGATCCAGAGCAGGATGCCGAGCGACCCGACGGCGATGAGCACCAGCGCCTGGCTGATGAGGTCGGAGCTGACGACCGCGCCGATCGTCGTCAACGTGTTCTGCTGGGCGATCGGGCCCAGCTCCGTTTCGAGGGCCTCGCGGACGGCGCCCAGTTGACCGGTCGAGGGCAGCTCGGTGTTCCCGACCGGCGCGACCGACGGGGACGCCGACGGGCTGGCGCTCGCGCCTGCCGAGGCGGACGGTGCGGGTGACGCAGACGGCGCGGGACTCGGGCTGGCGCTCGGCGTCGGGCTCCCGCTCGGGCCCGGGCTCGCCGAGGCGGCCGGGCTGGCAGACGCGCCCGGGCTGGACGAAGCGGCGGGGCTGCCAGAGGCGCCCGGGCTGGTCGACGGCGCCAGGGTCGGCACTGGCGTCGACGGCGGGGGCGTGGCGAGGCCGATCGGGATGGTCTTGATCTCGATGAAGCCCGAGCCGGTCGTGATCGCGGTCGCCTCGAGCCCCTGCTCGGCGAAGACCGCCTCGACCTGGTCAGGGGTGATCGCCGGATCCTCGAAGCGGATCTCCCACTTCGTGCCGCCGGTGTAGTCGATGGTGAACTGGAGGCCGGCGTCCGTGAAGGGCGTCAGGAGGATGAAGACGAGGCCCGGGATCGTAAGGGCGAGCGAGAAGAGATAGAACCAGCGTCGCTTGCCGATGACATCAAACACGCTCGGCAGCCTCTCGGCGAGCCGAGGGTCGGGTGGTGCCGCGGGCCACGAACTCGCCGTCGCGGAGGCCGTAGAACGACGGCCGGCGCGCCCATTCCTGGCGCACCATCACCCGCATGATCGAGCGGGTCACGACGATCGCGCTGAACATCGAGGTGAGGACGCCGATGATCAGGACGAGCGCGAAGCCGCGGATCGTCGAGGACCCGAAGGCGTACAGGATCGTGGCCGTGATCAGGCTCGACACGTTCGAGTCGAGGATCGAGTTCCAGGCGCGGTTGAAGCCGGCCTCGACGGCCGCCGGGAGCGACTTGCCGACCCGCAACTCCTCCTTCATCCGCTCGAAGATGAGGATGTTCGCGTCCACGGCCATGCCGACCGACAGCACGAACCCCGCGATGCCCGCGAGCGTGAGGGTGACCGGCACGAGCCGGAAGATCGCGACGACGACGAGCGTGTAGTACAGCAGCGCGAAGCTCGCGACCAGCCCGATGGCCCGGTAGTAGATGACCATGAAGATGATGACCATCGCGATGCCAAGGAAGCCGGCCAGCAGGCTCTGGGACAGGAACTTGTCGCCCAGCGTCGCGCTGATCTGCTCGCTCGAGAGCTCGGTGATCGGGAACGGCAGCGAGCCGAACTTCAGGACGGTGACGAGGCTGTTGGCCTCCTTCGCCGGGAAGCCGCCGATGCCGCCGGATTCGATCTGCACCTGGCCGTTCGGGATGGCGTTCCTGATGACCGGCGCCGAGATGACCGTGCCGTCGAGGGTGATCGCGAAGTAGTCGCCGACGTGGGCGCCGGTGTAGTCGCCGAAGAGCTTGGCGCCGTCGCCCTTGAGCACGAAGTCGACGGTCAGGCCGCCGGACTGGTCCTGCCCGATCGATGCCGACTGGACCTGGTCGCCACTGAACAGCGGCGGGAACTGCTTCAGGTCCAGCTTCTGGCCTTCCTGCGCGGTCGTCTGGCCGAGCGGGACGAAGTCGAGTCGGCCGGTCTGGCCGACCAGCCGGCGGACCGAGTCGGGATCCGTGACGCCCGGCAGCTCGACGACAACGCGGTCGGAGCCCTGGGTCACGACGACGGGCTCGGAGACGCCCGTCTGGTTCACGCGGCGCTCGACGATGTCCTTGATGATCGCCATGTCCGCTGCGCTCGGCGCCTTGCCATCGACCGGCTGGGCCTGGTACTCGACCCGAAGGCCGCCGGACAGGTCGAGCCCCAGCTTCGTTTCGACCGTCCGTGAGCCCGTGGCGCTCGAGGCGTCCGGCAGGGTGAGGTTCGGGAAGAAGCAGATGAGGAGGGCGACGACGCCGATGAGGACGATGAGGATGGGACCGGCTCTACGCATACCGGCGGGATGGTACACGGAACGCCCCCCGGACGCCGCCGGTGCCGTCAGGCCTCCAGCGTGGCCTTGATCCGCGCCGCCAGCGCCCGCCCGATGCCCGGCACGGCGGCGATCTGCTCGACCGGCGCATCACGCACGCGCTTGATCGAACCGAAGACCTTGAGGAGCTCGCGCTTGCGCTTCGGTCCGACGCCGGGGAGGTCGTCGAAGGCGGACCGGATCGCCCGCTTGGCCCGCAAGTCGCGGTGATAGGTGATGGCGAACCGGTGCGCCTCGTCGCGCAGCCGCTGGACGAGGTAGAGCGCCGGTGACGTCGCCGGCAGGACGATCGGGTCCGGCCGGTCGGGCAGGAACAGCTCCTCGCGCTCCTTGGCCAGGCCTGCGAGGGCGATGTCGTGGAGGCCCAGTTCGTCGAGCACCGCCTTCGCGGCACTCACCTGTCCCCGCCCACCGTCGATGAGCACGAGGTCCGGCATCGCCCAGCGGCGTTCCTCGTCGCTCCCCTCCTGGCCGGCCTTGACCGTCCGGAACCGGCGACGCAGGACCTCCTGGTGGCTGGCGAAGTCGTTGGGCCCCTCGACCGTCCGGATCCGGAACCGGCGGTACTCGCCCGAGCGGGGCTTGCCGTCCTGGAAGACGACCATGCTGCCGACCGATTCGCTGCCCTGGAAGTTGCTGATGTCATAGCACTCGATGCGCGCCGGGGCGTCGGCGAGGTCGAGCGCGTCGGCGAGCTCCTGGAGCGCAGCAAGGGTCTTGCCCTGGTCGGCCAGCCAGCGGGCCTGCTCGCGCGCAAGCGTCTCTGCGGCGTTGCGCGCCGCGAGGACCATGAGCTGCCGCTTCTCACCGCGCTGGGCGACGCGGAGGTGGACCGGCCCGCCACGCCGCTCGGCAAGGAACGCCTCGAGGTCCGCGACGTCGGTCGCGGTCGAGGGCAGGTAGACCTCGCGCGGGATCGACGTCGCCCGCGCGTAGTACTGCTCGAGGAAGCTGGCCAGCACCTCGTCGTCGCTCGCCTCCCGGGCGGCATCGAGGAGGAACACGTCCCGCCCGACCATCTTGCCATCGCGGATCGCGAAGAGCTGGACCGCCGCCTGGTTGTCCGCGCGCGCGAGGCCGACCAGGTCGAGCTCCGTCTTCGCGAACGCCGCCATCTTCTGGCTCTCCATCGTCCGCTCGATCGCCCGGATCTTGTCGCGAAGGACGGCAGCGCTCTCGTACTCCTCGCGGGCGGCGGCCGACGCCATCTCGCCCTCGAGCGCCTTGACGAGCGTCTCCTGGCGGCCTTCGAGGAAGAGCTCGACCTGGGCGATGTCCGCCCGGTAGGCGTCCTTCTCGATCGCCTGGATGCACGGGCCCTGGCATTTCTTGATGTGATAGAGCAGGCACGGCCGCTGCAGCGCGCGCTCGCCGTCCTTGATGTCGATCGTGCAGGTCCGGAACGGGAAGAGACGGCGCACCAGGTTCATCGACTCGTCGACGCTCGTCGCCGACGCGTACGGCCCGAAGTACCGGCTGCCGTCGTTGACGAGTTTGCGCGTGCGCTCGATCCGCGGGAAGTCGTCGCCGAGGGTGACCTTGATGTACGGGTAGCTCTTGTCGTCCTTGAGCCGGACGTTGAAGCGCGGCCGGTAGCGCTTGATGAGGTTGGCCTCGAGCAGGAGCGCCTCCGACACCGAGTCGGTCAGCGTGTACTCGAGCTCTGCGACGCGGTCGATGACGCTCCGGATCCGGTGGATCTCGCCCGCGGGCGTGGCCTTCTGCCAGTACGACCGCACGCGGTTCCGCAGGCTCTGCGCCTTGCCGACGTAGACGACCGTGCCGCGCTCGTCCTTCATGAGGTAGACGCCCGGCCGGTCCGGGAGACGTTTGAGGGTCGCTTCGAGGTCCGCGTTCACGCTCCGATCGTACGACGCGCAACGAAACGGAGGGGCGGGCCCTCGCCCGCCCCTCCGTTCCGTGGCCTGGTCTAGCCGCCGCGGGTCATGGACCGACGATCCGTCCCTCGACGACCGGGTCGATGAGCGGGTGGGCCGTCACGTACTCGATCGCGACATCCAGCAGCGCGTCGCCCGGCTGGAGGACGTCCGTGCCCTGGGTGAAGACGGTGTAGCCGTCACCACCGGTGAACATGAAGTCGTTCGTGACGAAGCGGACCGTGTCCGTCGGCCCGACCGGCGTGGCCGGACCCGAGATGCCGCTCGGCGTCTTCCAGATGCCGTCCACGACGGGCGTCGTGCCGGTGCAGTGGAAGGTGACCTTGAGACCGGACACCTGCGGGAATCGACCGGTGCCGCCCGCGAACGCTGGGTCGCAGAACGGCGCGAACCCGTTGAGGAACGCGGTCGTCATCTGGGCGCCAGTCAGCGTCTCGATGACGGTCCGGTTGCCGAAGGGCAGGACGGCGAACATCTCGCCCCAGGTGATCTCGTTGACGGCCTCGCCTGCGGACGGCGGGGATCCGACGATGTTCTGGCGCAGCCCACCGGAGTTCGTGTAGGCGGCTTCGACGCCGGGATACTTCACCCGCATCGCGTCGGCGACCATGTTGCCCATCTCCGACTCGTGGAGCCGGGTGAGATCGCGCAGGATGTCGTTCGCCTGCGTCCCGATGACCTTGTTGCGCAGGACCGCGGTGTCGGCGTTCGCCTGGGCCACGATCGCCTGGACGTCGGCGCGGGGCGTGACCCCGATGGACTTCGCGACGCGGGTCGCGCCGCCCGCCCACACGACGTCGCCGTTCTTCACCATCAGCTGGAGGACCGAGTAGCTCGCGCCGGCGTTGATGCCCTCGGTGACGAGGATCTTGCCGACCATCAGGTTGGAGACCCGGTGGGTGTGGCCGACGATCATCGCGTCGACGGTCGTCGACTGGAGCTGGTTCGCGATGTCGACGATCGGGCCGACCCAGGGCGTGCCGGCCTTGTTGCCGAGCGTGTTGGTCCCCTCGTTCGTGCCCTGGTGGATGACCACGAGCTGGACCTTCACGCCCTTCTTGCGGAGTCGCTCGGATTCGGCCTTGATGCGCGGCCCCTCGGGCAGGAAGGTCAGCCCGGCCGTGTTGCCGGCCGAGACCAGCTCGGGTGTGTTCTGGAGCTCGGCGCCGATGACGCCGACCTTGACGCCGTGGACGTTGAACACGACCGAGGGCGTGACCCACGGTGGGGTCTTGCCGGTCGCGGTCTCCACGATGTTGGTGGCCAGGAACGGGAAGTCGGCACGGAGCTGCTGGGCGAGGAGCCGGGTCAGCCCGTAGTCGAACTCATGGTTGCCGTAGGACGTGGCGTCGAGCCCCCAGGCGTTCTCGACGTCGATGGCCGGCGTGTCATCGAGGAGCGCCGAGTTCGGCGGTGAGGCCCCGACGTTGTCGCCGCCGGCCAGGATGAGTCCCGGGCCCGGGAGGGCCGCCAGGTCCTCGTCGAACATCGTCGCCAGTTGCCCGGCGCCGCCGACGCTGGTGTTGAGCCCGTCGACCAGCATCGTGGTCGGGTCGAGCTGACCGTGGAAGTCGTTGAGCCCGACGATCGAGATCGGCTTGACGCTGCTGCCGCCCTTCACGATCGACAGCAGGACCTTGCCCTGGCTGTATTGCGGCTCGGGGATGCCGAGCAGGTACGCGAGCGTCGGGGCGAGGTCGATGGACCGGGCGCTGACGGATCCCTTGCGGATCCCCTCCCCGCCCGCGAGGAACGTGGCCCGCATGTTGATGGAGTGCCCGATGTCCTGGACGTCCGGCACGTAGCCGTGCTGTCCGAAGAAGTGCGATGGCGCGATCAGCGTGCCGGGCGTCTCGGCATCGAACTGGTAGGGCGGATACGAGAAGGCGACAAGGTCGCCGGTCCGTGTCGGATGGGACATGTCGGCGGTCGTGCCCGGGCCGTTCGGGATGTAGCGGGCCTCGGCCCGCGTGTAGGCCCGGTCGATGACCTTCCAGCCCTCCGGGTTGCCGTCATGGGTCCAGTCGTTCGGGTCGACGACGCCGAGGAAGGCGGCCTTGATCTTGGCGACAGTGGCCTCCGCGTCGGCCGCGGCGACCTGCGTGAAGCCGCCTCCGGCGGGGTCCCGGCCGGCGAGGTTGAGGTAGATCTGGACGGTGCCACCGGCCCAGCAGGCTTTCGCCTTGCCGATGGTCTCGCCGGTCGCGGGCCGGCAGTTGGACGTCTGCGGCTTCGAGAGGAGCCCGAGGTCGACGAGGACCTTGCTGGCGTCGATCGCCAGGAACTGCGGGGCGAAGCCGTGGTCCGAGGCGACGAACGTGGTCGGGTCCCTGGCCATCAGCTTGCGCGCGAGCGCGAGCGTGTCGTCGGCCTCGACGTAGGCCTGGCGGATGAACTTCGAGCGCTGGCTGACGCGATGGTCCTTGACGCCGTCGAGGTTGACGTCGTCGTACGCCGGGTTCGCGGCGCCGTTGGGCAGCCGCTTCGTCACCAGGCCCAGGAACTGGTGCTGGAACTCGTCGGTGGTCGGCATGCCCGCGAGGAGCAGGTCCGGCTTGTAGGTCTTCACGACGTACTTGAGCATCGGCGTGTGGCCGGTCGCCCAATACAGGCCCTGGTCGACGTAGGTCTGCTCGCTGACGACGCCGGCCTCGAGGACCGCGAAGTCGGCTGCCGTCGATGTCGGGAACTTCTGGGCGAGGTATTCGTCGAAGTCGCCCGTGAAGCCGGGCTCACCCGCCCACGTCGGCCACGCGGCGATCGCGCGCGACACGGACGTGTGGAACAGGCGCACGCGCGAGAGGTCCTTGGTCAGCTCCTCGACGCGGACGAGCATCCCGGCCGTCTTGCCGTCGAGGGCCCCGCCCTGGATCTTGACCTTGACGTCGGCCCACTGGCCCTTCTTCAGGGTGCCGACCGACGCTGCGCCGTCCTTGCTCGGCGAGAACAGGACGCGGTCGTAGTCGATCTTCCCGTTGTCGGTCCGGTCGAAGATGTAGGCGTTCAGGCCGTACTTGTCGACGCCGAAGTCGAGGACGCGCAGGCGCATCTCCTGTGCCGGGCTGTAGGACACGGGCACGTTGGTCCAGCCGGTCGCGGGGCTCGGCGCCGCGCCCGCGAACGGGGCCTGGCCGGCGTACCCGGCCGGGTGATCGAACTGCAGCCCGAAGCTCGTGATGAACGGAGCGTCGTCGAAGATCTCGGCGGAGCCGCCGATGAAGTTGGTCGCGACGCCGCGGCCGGAATGGAAGCTCTGGAAGTCGATCGTCGGGCCGCTGATGGTGGCGTTGCGGCCACCGGCCCACTCGACCTGGGCGACCTTGAGGCCGGCGCGCTCGGCCGACTGGGCGATCGTCTCGACCTGGAGGACATTGGGGTCGAATGCCGCCGTCCGGTTGCCGAACGGCTGCCCCGGATGTGGAAGGTGTTGTTCGTCGAGGCATGGACGCCCGGCCACGCGCCTGTGGCCAGCGTGTACCAGCCGGCGCCCGTGTTCGGGGGCGCCTGCGTGCGCAGGCCGTTGCCGGTGGCGAAGGCGCCGTTGCGGAGGAATCGGCCCATCGTGGGGAGCAGGCCGTCGACTCACGTACTTCTTGACCGCGTCCTGGCGGAGCCCGTCCGCTGCGAAGAACACGGCCTTGTCGCTGGGCGCCGACGGTGGCGATGCGGCGATCGCCGAGGCGCCTCCCAGCTGCGACATGACCAGAAGGGCGGTGCCGATCAGCACCAGGAAACGACGGGACGGTCGGGACACGGGGGCACCTCCGCGACGCGTTCGATCTCGCGGGCGGTGGGATGGGGACACGCCTCCCACCGAGCGCGCGCGACCACCAGACTGGGACGGTCACCTTATCGCGATGTGAACGGACTCGCAGGACGCGTTTGCAGAACGTTGCGCCGCGTGCACCGGAAATCGCGGGGTGAGAGGCCGCGAGCAGACTCGCGCCGCATGAGCATCCATCCGGCGGTCGCGGAGCGTCTCGCGCGACTCGCCCCGGACCAGCGGACCGCGGCCACGGCGCCGCCCGGGCCGGTGCTGGTGGTCGCCCCGGCGGGGAGCGGCAAGACCACGACGCTCGTCGCGCGCATCGCCTGGCTGGTCGCCTCAGGCGTCGCGCCCGACGCGATCGCGGCCATCACGTTCAACCGGCGCGCCGCCGTGGAGCTGTCCGAGCGGGTCGACGCCGCGCTGGCGCCGCTCGGCGTCGAGGCGGGCGCCGTCCGGGTCCGCACGTTCCATGCGCTCGGCCTCGAGATCCTGCGCGATGCCGGCGCGCCCGACGGGCGAGCTCGTCGACCGGGCGGCGGTCCTTGCGCGAAGTCGCGCCGTGGGCCGACGAGGCGGCGCTGGTCGAGCTGGACGGCGCCGTCTCGCGCCTGAAGGTCGAGCTCGGCGTGACCGCCGCGAAGGTCGCCGCGCGATCCCGACGCGGGCCCGATCGCGCGGGCCTTCGTCGACTACGAGGCTGCCGTCTCGGCGACGCGGCGGGCTCGACTTCGACGACCTCGTCCTCCGGGCGATCGAGCGCGCTCGAGAGCGACCCTGCCCTGCTCGCTCGCTGGCGCGAGCGGTGCGCCCACCTGCTCGTCGACGAGGTCCAGGACGTCGACCGGGCGCAGCTCCGGCTCGCGCTCCTCCTCGCCGAGCCGGCCAACCGGATCCTGCTCGTCGGCGACGACGACCAGTCGATCTACGGCTGGCGCCTCGCCGACGTCCGGCGGGTCCTGGGCCTCGAGCGCGGTCCTGCCCGGCCTGCGTCCGGGTCGACCTCGAGGTCAACTACCGCTGCCCGGCCCCGGTCGTGGAGCGCGCCGTCCGGCTGGTCGAGCACAACCGCGAGCGGTTCGCCAAGCGGATCCGTGCCGGCCCGGCGGCGGCCGGGACGCTCGTCCTCGCTCCGGACGCGGATGACGATCCGGTCCGGCTCGGGCCGTGCGATGGCCCGTTGGCCGGACGACGACTCGACGCGGGCCGTCCTGGCCCGCACGAACCGCGAGCTGATCCCGGCCGTCGTCGTGGCCATGGCCGCCGGCATCCCGTTCCGTGCCGCCCGACTCGAGCTGCCGCTCGAAGACGCCCGCGCTCGACGCCGCGCTGGCGGATCGCGCGGGACGCGAAGCCTGCCGGGCGAGCCGCTCCTGGTGACGCTCGGCCGGTGCCGGGCGGCCGCGAACGATCCGGCCGCGCCGGCGTCTGGTCGGCGACCCTCCTGGCCTGGGCGCCGCCCTACGCCGACCTCGCCGCGTTCGTCGCCGCGATCGACGCGGCGCGGCAGCGCCTCGCCGAGCTCCGCCGCGACGACGCCCGGCTGACCCTCGCCACCGCACACGCCACGAAGGGCCTCGAGTTCGACCACGTCGTGGTCGTCGGGATGGAGGCGGCCCGCTTCCCGAGCGCCCGCGCCGTCGACCACGCGCAGGATCCCGCCCGGGCGTACGAGGAGGAGCGGCGACTGGCGTACGTCGCGTGGACCCGGGCGCGGCGCACGCTGACGCTCCTGTACGACCCGGCGGTCCCCTCCCCGTTCCTGCTCGAGGCGTTCAGCGCCGAGGAACTCGGGCTCAGCCCCGCGAGCCGGTTGAGCTCGCGCAGGAGGCGGTCGATCGCGTCGAGGAACGGCTCGGTCAGCTCGGCCGGCAGCGCGTCGCGGACCGAGTCCTTCGGCCCGTAGGCGGCCCGGGCGCGCATCGCGGTCGGCGCAGGGCCGCGGGCTCCTCGTCGCGCAGCCGATCGGGCAGCGGCTCGAGGTAGGCGGCCCAGCGCGCGGCGCCGACGTCGTGCGCCGCGGCGACGCAGCCGATCGGCGTGCCGGGCGGCCTCGAGCCCGGCCGCGTCGAGGGCCGGCCGCTCGTGGCGCGCGGGGGCACGGTCGGACGTGGCGGCCCGACCCTCAGTCATCCGCCGGTGCGCGCTCCCGTGGTGCTCGGTCTCCTCGGGCGCGTCGTCCGGCGGCGCGAGCAGCACGAGCGGCAGGCGCTTGCGCTCCGAGCCGTTGACGAGGATCCGGAACGAGTAGTCGCCCGGGCGCCGGGAACGTCAGGTTCCAGAGGTCGATCGAGAAGGTCAGCGTCGCGTCGCGGCCGTCCTTCTGGCTGCGGGCCACGAGGCTGCCCGTGGCGCCGGCCACCTCCGCGCCGTCCGGGTCGAGCAGGACGAACCGGATCTCGTGCTCGCGCTCGGTCTCGGGGGCCGTCACCTGCAGCCCGATGACCATGCGCGAGGTGCGGGTGGCGGAGCGGGAAGCGCCGGCCGCCGATCCGGGCGATCCCGCCGCCCAGCACGTGGAACTTCTGGCCGGGGATGGTCTCCGCGGCGTCGGCCAGGAAGGCGAAGTCGATGTCCGGCACGCTGCGTATGCTAGCCGACCGCCACGGGGCGCCAGCGGCTCAGCGGCTCCTCGACGCGGCCGCGGCCCGCTTGCGCGACGGCGCGATCTTGATCGCCGGGCGCGGCGCCGTGCCCGTTCGTGCTGCCGCGTCCGGCCTCCTCCGCGAAGGTCACGTCGGAGAGCGGCACGAGCGGCTCGCCGCGCAGCACCCGGGCGAGGTACTCCCCGGTGGCCGAGCCGGCCGCCGCGGCGATCGCCTCGGGCGTGCCCTCGGCGATGATCCGGCCGCCGCGGTCGCCGCCCTCCGGGCCGAGGTCGACGATCCAGTCGGCCGTCTTGATGACGTCGAGGTTGTGCTCGATGACGAGGACCGTGTTGCCGCCGTCGACCAGGCGATGGAGGACCTCGAGCAGCTTCTCGACGTCGGCGAAGTGCAGGCCCGTCGTCGGCTCGTCGAGGACGTACAGCGTCCGGCCGGTCGCCCGCCGCGACAGCTCGGTCGAGAGCTTGACGCGCTGCGCCTCGCCGCCCGAGAGCGTCGTCGCCGGCTGGCCCGAGGTGGACGTAGCCGAGGCCGACGTCGTACAGCGTCTGGAGCTTGGTCTGGATCTTGGGCACGGCCGCGAAGAAGTCGAGCGCCTCGGCGATCGTCATCTCGAGCACGTCGGCGATCGACTTGCCCTTGTAGTGGATCTCGAGCGCCTCGCGGTTGTAGCGCTTGCCCTTGCACACCTCGCACGGGACGTAGACGTCGGGCAGGAACTGCATCTCGATCTTGAGGATCCCGTCGCCCTTGCAGTGCTCGCAGCGGCCGCCCTTGACGTTGAAGCTGAAGCGGCCCGGCGTGTAGCCGCGGACGCGCGACTCGGGGACGCCGGCGAACAGCTCCCGGATCGGTCGTGAACAGCCCGACGTACGTCGCCGGGTTGGAGCGCGGCGTGCGCCCGATCGGGCTCTGGTCGATCTCGATGATCTTGTCGATGTGCTCGGCGCCCTCGAGCGCGTCGTGGGCGCCGACCGGCTCGCGCGACCCGTTCAGCTCGCGCGCGAGGGCGCGGTAGAGGACCTCGGTGACGAGCGTGCTCTTGCCGCTGCCCGAGACGCCGGTGACCGCGACGAACGTGCCGAGCGGGAACCGCAGGTCGACGTCCCGCAGGTTGTGCTCCCGGGCGCCGCTGGACGCGCGAGCTCCTTGCCGTTGCCCTTGCGGCGCTCGGCCGGGATCGGCACCGGCCCGCTCGCCGCGCAGGAACGCGCCGGTGATCGAGCGCGGCTCGCGCGAGCACGGCCTCGAGCGGCCCGTTCGCGACGATCTCGCCGCCGTGCTCGCCCGCCCCGGGCCCGATGTCGACGACCCAGTCGGCGGTCCGGATCGTCTCCTCGTCGTGCTCGACGACGAGCACGGTGTTGCCGAGGTCGCGCAGCCGGGTCAGCGTCGCGATGAGCTTGGCGTTGTCGCGCTGGTGGAGGCCGATCGACGGCTCGTCGAGGATGTACAGGACGCCCATCAGGGTCGTCCCGATCTGGGTCGCGAGGCGGATCCGCTGCGCCTCGCCGCCGGACAGCGTCACGCTCGTCCGGTCGAGCGTCAGGTAGTCGAGCCCGACGTCGACGAGGAACCCGAGCCGGGCCACGATCTCCTTGAGGACCTGGTGGGCGATCGTCCGCTCGCGCTCGGTCAGCGATGCGCGCCAGGCCCGTCGCCCAGCGCGAGCGCGTCGGTGATCGACATCGTCGAGACGTCCCAGACGTTCCGGTCGCCGATGGTGACCGCGAGGATCTCGGGCTTGAGCCGCTTGCCGCCGCAGGTCGGGCACGGCCGCGTGACCATGAACTTCTCGAGCTCGGTCTTGATGTAGTCCGAGTCGGTCTCGCGGTAGCGCCGCTCGAGGTTCGTGATGACGCCCTCGAAGGTGGCCTTGTACGTGTTCTCGCCCCGCTCGTGGCGGTAGCGGACGACGACCTTCTCGTCCTTGCTTCGCGTGCAGGAGGTAGTCGAGCGCCTCCGGCGGGCAGGTCCCGGACCGGCGCGTTGAAGTCCCAGCCGTGCGACGTCGCAGATGGCCTCGAGGATCTTCAGCCGCCACGACGCGTCGGTCGGCATCCTGGCCCACGGCACGAGCGCGCCCTTCGCGAGGCTCTTGGACCGGTCCGGGATGACGCAGGTCCGGGTCGATCTCGAGCTGCGTCCCGAGGCCGGTGCAGGCCGGGCAGGCGCCGTGCGGCGAGTTGAACGAGAAGTTGCGCGGCTCGAGCTCGTCGATCGGTGAAGCCGTCGTACGGGCAGCTGTACTTCTCGCTGTAGCGGCGCTCCTCGAACGCCGGCGGCTCGCCGTCGCGCGGCGCCGGGGCGATCAGCACGACGCCCTCGCCGAGCCGGAGCGCCGTCTCGATCGAATCGGCCAGCCGGCCGGCATCCGGGTCCGGGATGACCGAGCCCGGTCTCGGGGTCGATCGGCCGGCCGTCCGGCGCGCGCGTCGCGCCCTCGGGCGCCTCGGCGTGGCGGACGATGTAGCGGTCGACGACGACCTCGATCGAGTGGCGCTTGTACTTGTCGAGCTTGGGTGCGTCCGCGATGTCGTACGGTCTCGCCGTCGACCCGGACGCGGACGAAGCCCTGCCGCCGGGCGCCGTCGAAGATCCGGTCGCCCTCGGTCTTGCGGTCCTTGATGAGCGGCGCCGAGGACGAGCAGCCGGGTGCCCTCCGGCAGGGCCAGCACCTGGTCGACGATCTGCTGGACGGTCTGGCGCTCGATCGGCGTGGCCGTTGGGGCAGTGCGGGATGCCGATCCGCGCGAACAGCAGCCGCAGGTGGTCGTAGATCTCGGTGACCGTCCCGACCGTCGAGCGCGGGTTGCGCGACGCGCCCTTCTGGTCGATCGAGATGGCCGGCGACAGGCCGTCGATCTGGTCGACGTCCGGCTTCTCCATCTGGCCGAGGAACTGGCGGGCGTAGGCGCTCAGGCTCTCGACGTAGCGCCGCTGGCCCTCGGCGTAGATCGTGTCGAAGGCGAGGCTGCGACTTGCCGCGATCCGCGACAGGCCGGTGATGACGACGAGCCGGTCGCGCGGGAACGCGACGTGACGTTCTTGAGGTTGTGTTCGCGCGCGCCGCGCACGACGAGCTGATCCTGGGGCACGGCTCGAAGTCTACGCGGATATCGACGCGATTGGAACAGGTGTTCTGGTCGACGCGGCCGCCGTGGCCGACGGTCAGCGCGAGATACGTCGCCGCGTTGGTGATGCCGCCGATGAGACCGGCCGCGATGGCGACCGCGAGCGGCAGACCGCCGACCATCGCCCAGAGCTCCGCGGTTGCCGCGTGACCGGCGGCGGCCAGCGCCAGGGCCGCGACGAGCGTCGATGAGGACGAGCTTGACCATGACGACCGCCGGCATGCCGAACGACATCGAACAGGCTCTGGACGACGATCGGATTCGCCTCGGCGCTGGCGCCGTGCGCGCGCGACCATGACGCTGAACGTCGCGAGGTCGAGCGTCTGCGCGAGGACAGAGCGTCGACGAGCCGAAGGCCGGTCGTCCGAGGCGATCGCGACGCATCGAGCGTCACGCACGAGCAGGACCAGCTCGAAGGTCTGCGAAGTGACGACCGAAGCCAGTCCGACGATCACCCGACGAATCTAGTCCGAACCGCCCGCGTCTGCATCACACTCCAGCGGGTTTCGATGCACGAGTGCACCACTTCGTAGGACCATCGCCGGCCACGCCTGGTGACTATCGGGCCCCCGCCGTCAGCGCGCCGGCGACCCGGCCGCTGGCCCGTTCGCTTGCGGATGTTCGGCGTGACGGTCCGGTCCCAGGTCGGCCGCTCGAGCCAGCGCGCCTGCCAGCCGCCGTCGTCGTCGTGCTCGTCGCGGATGCCCGGCAGCCAGTCGGCGGCGGTGTTCTCGTCGATGCCGGGCTCGCCGTCGAGCGTCTCGCGCCGGCTCCTCCTCGGCCGGCAGGACCGTGACGCTGGTCACCTCGATCACGTCGGCCGCCGCGGCCGCCTCGTCGCGCCCGCCGGCCGCGCGCCCGGTCGGCGGCCTCGTCAGGCCGCCGCCGGCCGACCGGCGCCGGCGCCGCCCGCTCGGCCGCCCGGCCCACGATGACCGACGCGTCCTGCTCGAGGACCCGCAGCCGGATCTGCTGGATCTCGTCGCGGAGCGCGGCGGCGCGCTCGAACTCGAGCTCCTTGGCGGCGCCGCGCATCTCGGCCTCCATCCGCGCCACGAGCGCCTCGACCTTCACGCGGTCGGCCTCGCTGAGCGGCCGCCGCCCTCGCGCTCGGAGGTGTAGACGACGGTCGACTCGGCCACGGCCCGCAGCCGCTCGTTGAGGTCGTGGATGCCCTTGACGATCGTCGTCGGCTCGATGCCGTGCTCGACGTTGTAGGCGTCCTGGATGGCCCGCCGGCGGTCCGTCTCGTCGATGGCGACCTGCATCGACTCGGTCACCCGGTCGGCGTACATGACGACCTCGCCGCCGATGTTGCGGGCCGCCCGGCCGATCATCTGGATCAGCGACCAGGCCGAGCGCAGGAAGCCCTCCTTGTCGGCGTCGAGGATCGCGACCAGGGTCACCTCGGGCAGGTCGATCCCCTCGCGCAGCAGGTTGATGCCGACGAGGACGTCGAAGACGCCGAGGCGCAGGTCGCGCAGGATCGCGACCCGCTCGAGCGTGTCGACCTCGCTGTGGAGGTACTGGACCTTGACGCCGAGCTCCTTGAGGTAGTCGGCGAGGTCCTCGGCCATCTTCTTGGTCAGGGTCGTGACGAGCGCCCGCTCGCCGCGCTCGACCCGGACCCGGATCTCCTCGAGCAGGTCGTCGATCTGGCCGTCGGTCGGTCGGACCGTGATCGACCGGGTCGACGACGCCGGTCGGCCGGATGAGCTGCTGGACGATCTGCTCTGGCTGCGCTCGAGCTCGTACGGGCCCGGGCGTCGCGCTCATGTAGACGGCCTGGTTGACGGTCGCCTCGAACTCCTCGAACGTCAGCGGCCGGTTGTCGAGCGCCGACGGCAGCCGGAAGCCGAAGTCGACGAGGATCTCCTTGCGCGTCCGGTCGTTCTTGTACATGCCGACGACCTGCGGGATCGTCATGTGCGACTCGTCGACGACGAGCAGCCAGTCCGGCGGGAAGTAGTCGAGCAGCGTCCACGGGCCGCGAGCCGGCCTCGCGCCGGGCGAGGTGGCGCGAGTAGTTCTCGATGCCGGTGCAGTAGCCGAGCTCGCGCATCATCTCGAGGTCGAACGTCGTCCGCTGGCGGAGGCGGGCGCGCCTCGAGCGCCCGGCCCTCGGCCTCGAGCTCGCCGACCCGCACCTCCATCTCGGCCTCGATGTCGACGATCGCCTCCTTGAGCTTGTCGTCCGGCGTCACGTAGTGGGTCGCCGGGTAGACGTTCGTCTCCTTGCGCTCGGCGAGGAGCTCGCCGGTCAGCGGGTCGAGCTCGGTGATCCGCTCGACCTCGTCGCCGAAGAACTCGACCCGGACGAGCGTCTCCTCGGACGCGGGCTGGAGCTCGAGGGTGTCGCCGCGGACCCGGAACCGGGCGCGGGTCGAGCGCCTGGTCGTTGCGCTGGTACTGGAGGTCGACGAGGTGGCGCAGGACGGCGTCGCGCCGGTACTGGCCGCCGACCCGCGAGCTTGAGGACCGTCGCGCCGTAGTCGACCGGCGCGCCGAGGCCGTAGATGCACGACGACGCTGGCGACGATGATCACGTCGCGCCGCTCGAACAGGGCGTGGGTCGCGGCGTGGCGCAGCCGGTCGATCTCGTCGTTGCGCGACGAGTCCTTCTCGATGTAGGTGTCGCTCCGGGGCAGGTACGCCTCGGGCTGGTAGTAGTCGAAGTAGCTGACGAAGTACTCGACGGCGTTGTCGGGGAAGAACTCGCGGAACTCGGCGTAGAGCTGGGCGGCGAGCGTCTTGTTGTGGGCGAGGACCAGCGTCGGCTTGTTGTGCTGCGCGATCGTCCAGGCCAGCGTGGCGGTCTTGCCGGTGCCGGTCGCGCCGAGCAGGGTCTGGTGGCGCAGCGCCCTTGGCGAGGCCGTCGCGTCAGGCGCTCGATGGCGGCCGGCTGGTCGCCGGTCGGCTCGAAGGGGGCGACGAGCTTGAAGTCGGGCATCGTGTCCAGTCTAGCATCGATCTCGCGCACGAACCGAACGGGCGTTCGACCCTATGCGCTCTCGTTCGACAGGGCCACCGCGTCCTCGAATTCCTCGTAGACGAGCGCCTTCGTGGCCTCGGCGGTGTCGCTGCGTGTCGATGATCCGGGTCGCGACCGGGGCCAGCCGCTCGGTGATGTCGCCCTGGCTGGCGATCCGCTGGTCGGCCTCGGAGGCCGACATGCCCCGGTGGCTGACCCGCGCGAGCTGGTCGATCGGGTCGCAGGTGACCAGCCAGACCTCGTCGCACAACGCGGCGAGGCCGCCCTCCACGAGCTTGATCGCCTCGACGACACGGCCGTGGCGCCGTCCCTGTCGGCCCGCTTCATCGTTGCGAGGATCCGCGGGCGGACAGCAGGATGGATGATCGCCTCGAGATCGCGCAGGGCGACGGGATCGGCGAAGACGATCCGGCCGAGGGCCGCCCGGTCGAGCGACCCGTCGGGACGCCGGAGGGCCTCGCCGAACTGCTCGAAGACCTCCTCGAGGGCCGGCTCGCCCGGTTCGACGACCTGGCGGGCGACACGGTCCGCGTCGATGACCACGACGGCCGGCAGCTCGCCGAGCCAGGCGGCGACCGTCGTCTTGCCGCAGCCGATCGGTCCGGTCAGCCCGATGCGGACGGTCACGGCGCCCGCTCCTCGAGCTCAAGCCAGGCGTCCTCGGCCGCCTGGAGCGCCGCGTCGACGTCGGCGAGCTCGCTCGTGACCCGCCGCAGCTCGACGAAGTTCGCGGCCACGCCGGGATCGCCCATCGCGAGCTCGAGATGGCTCTTGCGCAGACCGAGCCGCGTCAGCTCCCCGTCGAGCGCGGCCCGCTGCCGGCGGTAGGCCTCCTTCGAGAGCTTCTCGACCTTGCGCGGCCTGGGCCGGGCGGCCGGCACGGCCGGTTCCGAGCGGGGCGACCGTCCGTTGGCGCCCTGATGCCCCCGGTCCGCCGGCGCTGGCGATGGCCCGTGCGGTCGGCCCGCCCGGGTTGCGTGACCCGATGTGCAGCCGCTTCGCCTCGGCCTCGAGGGCGCCCGCGACGGTCCAGCCGGCCGCGACGGCCGCCCGCCACGCCCGATAGCCGCCATCGAAGGGCGCCGCCACCCCGTCGTCCACGACCCACAGCTGTCTCGCACACGGTCTCGAGCAGGCGCCGGTCGTGCGACACGACGATGAGCGTCGCGGGCGAGCCGGTCATGAAGGCCTCGATGGCCTCGCGGGCCGGGATGTCCAGGTGGTTCGTGGGCTCGTCGAGGAGCAGCAGGTTCGACGGCTGGATCCCGAGGATCGCCAGCTCCAGCCGCGAGCGCTCGCCGCCCGACAGGGCCCGGACCTCCTTGGCGACGTCGTCGCCGCGGAACAGGAAGCGGGCGAGGTACGAGCGCGCCTCGCCCGGCGTGACCGGGATGGCCTCGAGCAGCGCATCGAGGACCGTCGCGCCCGGGATGGCCGCCTCCCGCAGCTGGGCGAGGTAGCCGAGCTGGACGTTGTGGCCGAACGTGATCGACCCGTCGAGCGGCGGCAGCTCCCCGGCGATCGTGCGCAGGAGCGTGGTCTTGCCCGCGCCGTTCGGCCCGACGATGCCGATCCGGTCGCCACGCTGGGCGGCCAGGAACGGGACACGGGCGACCGCTCGCGGCTCGGTCGCGGGCGTCCCGTCCTCGGCCTGGGCGCCCCGGCCGGGCAGGTACCCGACGACCATGCCCTCGACGCGGACGACGACCTCGCCCGAACGGGTCGGGCCCGGCGCCCGCGAGTGCGGCGCTGGGGATCGCGAGCTTGCGTCCCTTGCGCGGCGCCTCGGCGCGCTCGGCCTGGAGCCGCTCGAGCCGTGCCTCGTGCTCGTGCATCTTGGCGAACTTGCGATGGCTGCGATAGCGCTGGACCAGCTCCTGCTCGCGGGCGATCTGCTCGGCCTGGGTCGAGACGTCCTTGACCGCCCGGGCGTCCCGCTCCTCGCGCTGGCGGTGGTAGGCGGTGTAGTCGCCGCGGAACGCGGTCAGCCGGCGGTCGCGGAGCTCCCAGACCCGGTCGACGGTCGCGTCGAGGAACGCCCGGTCGTGCGACGCGACCAGCAGCGAGCCGGCGCGCTTGCGCAGGTGGTCCTCCAGCCACTCGAGGGCGTCGAGGTCGAGGTGGTTGGTCGGCTCGTCGAGCAGGAGCAGGTCGGGGTTCGCGATGACCAGGCGGGCCAGCGACGCGCGGGTCTGCTCGCCGCCGGACATCGCGGCCGGCGGCTTGGACCACTCGGTGCGGTCGAACCCGAGCCCGCTCAGCGCCGAATCCACGCGCTGGTCCAGCGTGTAGCCGCCCAGGACGTCGAACTCGTGCTGGAGGTTCGCGTACGCGGCGTCGGTGACGCGTCCGTCCCGCTCGTAGGCGGCGAGCGCGTCGGCCATCCGCTCGAGGTGCGCGGCCCCGCTGCGGACCGCCGTGCGCAGGTCCGGCGCGGCCATGAAGACCTCGTCGAGGTGGGCCTCCTGCGCGAGCAGGCCCAGCGTCAGGCCGCGCTTGCGCACGACCTGGCCCCGATCGGGCTCGTCGCGACCCGAGGCGAGGCGCAGCAGCGTCGTCTTGCCGGCGCCGTTGGGCCCGACGAGGCCGACCCGGTCGCCCAGGGCGAGCGCCGACGTCGATCCGGTCGAGGATGACGAATGCCCCGACCTCCCGGGTGACCTCGGTGAAACGCAGGATCGACATCAGGCGGCCCCGGCGCCGGTCCCCGACGCTGCGCGCGCGGCGGCACGGCGGGTGGCCGCGGCCCGTTTCGTTCGCTCCGTCCGTGAGCGAGCCCTGGCCCGGGCCGCCTCGTCCGGCGTGACACCGAGACTCCCCTCCCCCGACAGCTCCGTCCAGCGACGGCCGCGCCGCCCTGGGCCACCGGTCATCGTCCGCAGGATCGCGCGTGCGCCGGGCCGGTCGGCTGCCGGCAGGCGCTGGCACCACGAGCAGAAGTGGGTGCTTCGTGCCCCGACGACGATCCGTCGGAGCGGCCGGCCGCAGCGCGGGCACGGTTCCCCGGTCCGCTGGTAGACCGCGAGCCGCTCCTGCATCGCCCCGTCGCCGTCGGGCGCGGTGTAGTCGTCGATCGAGCTCCCGCGACGCTCGACCGCCTCGGCCAGGATCGATCGGATCGATTCGTAGAGACGCCGCTCATCGGGAGGCCGCAGGGTCGGCGCCGACCGGAGCGGGTGCAGCCGCGACAGCCAGAGCGCCTCGTCGGCATAGATGTTCCCGACCCCGGCCAGGAACGACTGGTCGAGCAGCAGCGACTTGAGTCGGCCCTTCCGCCGGCGCAGGAGGCGCCGGAAGTCGCGCACCGTGAACGCGGCGTCGAGCGGCTCCGGCCCGATGTCCGCGAAGACCGCTCCGCCGCCGACCTCGGTCACGAGCTCGCCCGTCACCGGGTCGCGCCCATAGAGGCCCACGCGCCCGAACTTGCGGATGTCGCGGAATCGCAGCTCGCGGCCGTCCGCCAGCTCGAGGACGAGCCGGATGTACGGGTCCTCGGGCGTGTCCGCGGGTACGACGAACAGCTGCCCGGTCATCTTGAGATGGATCGTCAGAGCCGCGTCGCCGGACAGGTCGATGACGAGCTGCTTCGCCCGCCGGCCGACCGCCTCGACCCGACGGCCGGCCGACCGCGTCGGCGAAGGCCTCGGGCGTGTGGGTGCGCAGGGTCCGGTCCCACGAGCTGCGGGCTCCGACGATGGTCGCGCCGACGATGCGCGGCCGCAGGTCGCGCGCGACGGTCTCGACCTCGGGAAGCTCGGGCATGACCGGCCGGCCCTACGAGGCGAGCGGCGCGACCGGCGCCTCGAGCGGCAACTCGTCGGCCTCCGCCGCGATCGCGTCGGCGCGCGTGAGCGGCGTCATCGACTCCCAGTCGTCGCCGACCTTCACGTCGACGACGAGCGGCACCGAGAGCGGCATGGCGCCTTCCATCGTCTCGCGCACGATCGCCGCGAGCGCCTCGACCTCGTCCCGCGGCGTCTCGAACAGCAGCTCGTCGTGGACGGTCAGGAGCAGGCGCGCGTGCAGGCCGGAGCCGCGCAGACGCTCGGCGACCCGGATCATCGCGATCTTCTGGATGTCGGCGGCCGTCCCCTGGATCGGCATGTTGATGGCCATCCGCTCCCCCGCCCCGCGCAGCGCGGGGTTCGACGCGCGCAGCTCGGGGATCTGCCGCTTGCGGCCAAGGAGCGTCTCGACCCAGCCCTGTGCCTTGGCCGTCTCCTTGATCGCCATCATGTAGTAGCTGATCCCGGAGTACGCCGCGAAGTACGAGTTGATGAACTCCTGCGCCTCGCGGCGCGGGATGTTCGCGCGCGAGGCGAGCCCGAAGTCGCTCATCCCGTACGCCAGCCCGAAGTTGACCATCTTGGCCATCGAGCGCTCGTCCTTGGTGATGTCGTCCGGATCCTTGTGGAGCACCCGGGCGGCCGTCTCGCGGTGGATGTCGGCCTGACGCGCGAAGGCGTCCTTGAGGTGCTCGTCGCCCGACACGTGGGCGAGGATCCGCAGCTCGATCTGGGAGTAGTCCGCGGCGAGCAGCACGAGCGAGGGCTCGCCCGCGACGAAGGCGCGCCGGATGCGCCGCCCGAGCGCGGTCCGGATCGGGATGTTCTGTAGGTTCGGGTCCGACGACGACAGCCGGCCGGTCGCGGCCACGGCCTGGTGGAAGGTCGTGTGCAGGCGACCGTCCGCGGCAACGAGGGTCGGCAGCGCCTCGACGTACGTCGAACGGAGCTTCGTGTAGATCCGCCATTCGAGCAGCTTGTCGATCATCGGGTGGGCCGGCCGCAGGTCCTCGAGCACCGATGCGTCCGTCGAGTAGCCGGTCTTCGTCCGCTTGCCCTTCGGGAGGTTTAGCTCGAAGAAGAGGACCTGCTCGAGCTGCTTGGGGCTGCCCAGGTTGAACTCGTGCCCGACGTCGTGATAGATCTCCTGCTCGAGCCGCGCGGTCTCGGATGCGAACTCGCGCTCCAGGACGCCCAGCGCGTCCTCGTCGAGCTTGACGCCGATCGCCTCCATCTCGGCGAGGACCGGGATGAGCGGCAGCTCGATGTCGCGGAAGAGCCTCTCCAGGCCGGTCTCCTCGAGCCGGTGCTGGAGCGGGTCGCGCACCGTCATCGCGGAAAGGGCATCGAGTCCCGCTCGGGCGCTCGCCGGCAGCTCCGCCGCCGGCGGCAGGATCTGATCGAGGTTCTCGGCCACGACATCCGCGATGGTCTGGCTGCGCAGGGCGGCGTTGAGGATGTAGGCGGCGACCTGCGTGTCGAACTCGACCGGCTGCGCGATCGCGGCGGCATCCTCCGCGTAGCCCGCGACGAGGACCGGCTTGACCTCGTGTCCGACGACAGGCGTGCCGAGGCGAAGGAGGAGGCGGCGCAGGGCGTCCGCGGCGGCCGCGCCCTCGGCGGCGACGACGCGGCCGTCCGTGCCGGCGACGGCCAGGGCGAGCGGCGTGCCGCGACGCGGGCGCGGATCGTCCTGGAGCAGCGAGACGCCGACCCGTGCCTGGGCTGCCAGCCACGACTCGAGCTCGTCGATGCTGTCCGGCCCGCGGACCTCGATGCGGCCCGGGTCCACGATCGCGGCGGCCAGGGCGGTCGGCAGGTCGTCGGCCGCGACGAACAGGCGGTCCGGCTGTGTCGCGCGCTCGGCCCCGTCGTCCGTACCCGCGTTCGACGCTGCAGCGGGACCGGTGACGGCGTCGAAGTCGAGCCGCAGCTGCAGCTCGCCGCCCTCCGGCCGCGACGTCGTGGCCCGGCCGGGACCCCAGCCTTCCGGCCGTCCGGCGACGCGCGCCGCCGGCACGTACCCGCTCTGGGCAACGGAGCGCAGGCTTTCCGTCCGCTCCTCGGCGCTCTCGCCAGCCATCGGCGGCAGGCGCTCGATGAGCGTCCGGAACTCGTACTCGCGGAACAGGCGCACGACGGTGTCGCGGTCGTAGTCGCCCAGGCGTGCCGCCTCGAGGTCGATCTGGATGGGCAGGTCGCGGACGATCGTCGAGAGGTCCTTGCCCTGGCGGATCTGGTCGACGTGCTCGCGCAGCTTGTCGCCGAGCTTGGCCGGCGTGACCTCGTCGAGGCGGGCCAGGAGCGAATCGAGGTCGCCGAACTCGCGGATCAGCTTGGCCGCGGTCTTCTCCCCGACGCCGGGCACGCCCGGGATGTTGTCGGTCGGGTCGCCCTTGAGTGCCTTGTAGTCGATCATCTGGTCGGGACGGAGCCCGAAGCGCTCGTTGATCTGCGCGACGTCGTAGATGACGGTGTTCTCGACGCCGGACCGGGTCGTCATGAGCCGGACCCGCGGCGTGACCAGCTGGAGCATGTCGAGGTCGACGGTGACGATCGTCGTCTCGAGGTCCTCGTTCGCGTCGAGCTGCTTGGTGATCGTGCCGATGACGTCGTCGGCCTCGAAGCCGGCCATCTCGTACACCGGGATCCGGAGCGCCTTGACCACCTCGCGGACCTTCGGGAACTGGTCGCGCAGGTCGTCGGGCATGCGCGTTCGGGTCGCCTTGTACTCGGGGTACTGCTCGTGGCGGAAGGTCTTGCCGGGGAGGTCGAACGAGACGGCGAGGTAGTCGGGCTGGAGGTCGGCCAGGCCGCGCAGGACGATGCTTGCGAAGCCGAAGACGCCGTTGACCAGGTCGCCCTTGGACGTCGTCAGCGGCGGGAGCGCGAAGTATCCGCGGTAGACCAGCCCGTAGCCGTCGAGCAGCATCAGGCGTTCCATCGGCAGGCCTCGGGGACGGGACGGTGGGGCACGAAGCACCAGTGTACCCGCGAGGCTGGTGACGGACCCGCCGTCAGGCGGGTCCGGGGTCAGCTCTGGCGCAGGCGGCGAGCACCCCAGCGGGCGATGAAGAGGGCGATGCCCGCGAGCAGCATCAGCGCCGACCCGACGAGGAGCGGGGACGGCCCCGTGGCGATGGTCGCGAGCCTGGCGGCCTCATCGGTCAGGCGGCTCTCGAGCGTCACGGCGCTCCCGTCGCCCGACGTGTCAGTGGCCGGCGACGCGGCCTCCCGCGGGGCCTCCGAGCGGACGACCGGCGCGACAGGCTGCGCTGCGATCGACGCGGGGGCGGACGGCGCTGGCGCGGCCGCAGCGGCGGCGGAGGCGGCAGCGGTCGGCGGGTTGTCCTGACCGCCGAACACGTTCCCGTCGCCGCCGCCCTCGGTGAGGGCGTCCGACGCCGAGCTCTTGCCGTCGCCGTACTGGTTGACCGGGGCCCCGATGGTCGAGAGCGACACAGCCCCGCCGAACCCGAAG
This sequence comes from uncultured Chloroflexia bacterium, assembly GCA_963704775.1. GTDB lineage: Bacteria > Chloroflexota > Limnocylindria > Limnocylindrales > CSP1-4 > SPCO01. The sequence goes on from CAVPHR010000006.1 coordinate 770,127, forward strand.
GACGGCACGCTCCCGACCAGAACGCCGACGAGCCCGAGCGTCGTCAGGCCGACGGCGAGCGGCTTCGTGAAGGCGTCGCGCGACGAGCCGATGGCGGCGAGGACCGCCCGGATGCCGCGCGGTCGGAGGCGATGGGCGTCGGCCGGCGTCAGGTGGAAGTCGCGGGGCCGGCTCGGGGTCGGGAGGGCGCGCTGCGCGCTCGCGATCGCGAGAAGGTCGGCGTGGAGGTCGGCACAGGATGCGCACGTCGCCAGCCGTTCGTCGATCTCCAGGCGCTCGAAGGGGTCGAGGGCACCGCCGACGGCGGCGGCGATCAGCTCTGGGTCGTGGGTCGCGTGGGTCGCAGGCGTAGTCGTCATGTCATGGTCCAGACGGGTCGAGACCACGAGCGGTTCCGGCCCGAGCCGTGCGAGGCGCTCGGCGTCCGCGGCCGTCAACCGGAAGTCGCGCGGTCGGGAGGGCGTCGCCAGCGCCCGATCGGCGAGCGCGAGGGCCTGCAGATCGGCCACAAGCAGCGAGCAGTCCGCGCACGCCTCGACCTGGGCCGCGGCGCCCTCCAGCTCGGTCCCGGTCAGCTCCCCGTCGGCGAACGCGACGACGGCCGCCAGGTCGTGGGCGTCGTGCCGGTCAGCCACGGAACAGCTCCATCCGATCCTCGAGCAGGCCTCGAAGCGCGAGTCGGCCGCGATGGATGCGGGATTTGACCGTCCCGAGGGACACGCCGGTCATCTCGGCGATCTCGGCGTAGTCGTAGCCCTCCACGTCGAACAGGACGATGGCGGTCCGCTGGTCGTCCGTGATGCCGAGAAGCGCCTGGCGGAGGATATGCGTCCGTTCGGTCAGGACCGCGGTCCGCTCGGGATCGGCCTCGTCGCCGGCCGGCGGCTGCCAGTTCTCGTCCTCGAGCTCGGGGTAGGGCTGGACCGGCCGGCGCTTCTTCGCCCGCTGCGTGTCCATCGCGGCGTTGACGCAGATGCGGTTGAGCCAGGACTTGACGTTGCCGCCACGGAACGAGCGCAGGTTGCGGAACGCGGAGAAGAACGCCTCCTGCACGGCGTCGGACGCCTGGTCGCGGTCCGGGACCATCCGCACGACGAGCGCGAACAGGGCGTCCTGGTAGAGCGTGACGAGGTCGTTGAACGCATCGAGGTCCCCGTCACGGGCTCGCTCGAGCAGGATGAGGTCGCGGCGCTGGACGGGGTCGTCGGAGACCGTCGTCGAGCGAAGGTCCTCCACGGTCGGGGGATTCCTCCGGACGGCGATTCTGAGGCTGGGCGAGTCTAGCATCGGTCCCGGGCGAGACGCGCTCAGCGCGAGATGGTTCCGTCGCGGTGGTGGACGGGCGCACCGGGGCCCGCGATCGCGGAGGCGCTACGATGCCCGCGGCGCCCGGCCGAAGTGGCGGAATGGCAGACGCGAGGGTCTCAAACACCCTTGAGTGCAAGCTCGTGTGGGTTCGAATCCCACCTTCGGCACCATCTCCCTGACGACGGCGGCGGTCAGTCGGCGCGGGCGACCGCGATGATCTCCGGGCTCGCATCGGTGAACGGTGCGCCTGTCCAGTCGCCGAACCACTCCACTGCCGTGAATCCCGCTTCGGCGAGTGCGCCGGCGATCTCCGGCTGCAGCAGGAAGCGCAGCGTGCTCGGACTGACCGCCGTCGTGCCGTCCGCGAATCGATGGTGCGTCTCGAACGTGACAAGGCCGTCGCGCTCGTCCGTGACGCGGTAGAAGACGTCGACCGATTCGCCTTCTCCGATCTCGAGGAGCTCCCTCGTCGCGTCCGGGTTCCAGTCGTCCCACGCGCGGACCAGCGGATTGCGGCTCTCGAACGCGAACCGCCCGCCGGGCGCGAGGTGCGCCCGGACCCTGCCCATGACGGCGGCGACGTCCTCCGCCTCGAGGAAGACCTGGAAGACGTGCCCGGTCATCACCGCGAGGTCGAACCGGTCGTCGAGCGCGAACCGGCGCGCATCTCCCTCGATCCAGCGCACGCCCTCGCCGCCGGGCCGCCGACGGGCGATCTCGAGCATGGCGGCGGCGGGATCGAGGCCGGTGACGAGGTGACCACGCTCGGCGAGGTCGACCGCGAGAACGCCCGTGCCACAGCCGAGGTCGAGGACACGGATCGGCGTGTCGCCGGCGAGACGGAGATAGAACTCGATGTCGTCACGCGACGGATTGGCCGCGTCGTAGACGGCCGCCCGTCGCGGATCCGTGAAGATCGCATCCGGCCGAGCGGCGGAGTCGGTCATGTGGCGAGCGTACGCTGCGGCAGCATGCCGACGGGGCGACTCTGTCGACTCGGTTTCAAGTTCGTGGTGAATCCTCAATGAATCCTCGATGCGACAGGTGTGGACTTCGGCCACGGAATGCCCGAACATATAAGGCGTCCCGCGCTCCATGCCCGCTCTGCTCGGCTGGTTCCATGCGGCCGATTCTGTAGCGAGGCGATCACCCATGGGCGGACTCAGGCTCCGGTCTCTAGATCTGCGGGCCGACGCGCCCGCCTTCAAGGCGCGGACCGCCGACGCGGGGTCCTCCCGATGACCTCCGCCTTCCCCGAGCTATTCCGGGCGGGTCAGACCGTCATCGTCCGACGGGGCGACCGAGTCGGGATGGTGGGCCGGGTCGTCGCGACCTTGCCACGCGACACCTACGCCGTCGCCACGGAGGGTTACACCCAGCCGACCCACGTCCACCACGCCGACCTGTTCCCGATCGCCCGCGCCAGCAAGGCTGGGGTCCGACCCGAGGTGACGTCGAAGCAGCGTGTGCTGGACTGGCGGCATCTCGACCGATGCCGCACCATCCTCGCATGGCCCCTGACGGTCCGAACCGCTTCATCGGCTACCCAGTAGACCGGATGCTGGCGGCCTTCGCCGATGCCGCCCAGGCGGCCACGGCCGCGGCCGCACTGCGTGCGATCGGGCTCGCCGATCGCCACATCACGATCCTCCGTGGCGACGAAGGTGCCGCCCGGCTGGACGGCAGCGGCGTGGCGAACGGCCTCTTCGCCCGCCTCCGGCGCCTGGTCTCGTTCACGGTGATGGACCAGCTCCCCGACTTCGCCTACTACGAGCAGGCCGTGCACGACGGTGGCGCGGTCCTCATGGTCCGCGTCCGGGGCGACAGGCCGAAGCGCTCCGCGCTCGAGGCGATCCGTGCCAACGGCGGCCACTTCGTCAACTACTACGGTCGCTTCGCGACCGAGGAGCTCGAGCGCTGGCGCGGTCCCGAGCCCGACATCCCGAGCCTCATGCGTCGGTGACGCCACTCTGACGCGTCACCCGGACCTGTGACATCCTCCGGGGGACACGTCCAACCACGACTCGAGGCATCGATGTTCCGACGAATCTTCGGCTCCAACAACGAGCGCGCGGCCGACCAGGTCGAGACGGCTCTCACCACGGCCCCGACCACGGCCGGCGAAACGGCCACGGTGCGGCGGATCGTCGCCCGCCTGGAGGCGCTGCCGGCCGAGGAGGCCCGGTTCGTCGCCGCGGCCGCGTACACGCTCGCGCGCGCCGCCAACGCTGACATGGAGATCAGCGACGAGGAGACCGCCGAGATCGAGAAGGCGCTCCAGGAGAACGTCGACGAGCCGACCGCCGTCCTCGTGACCGAGATGGCCAAGCTGCAGGCTCGGACCGTGGGCGGGACGGAGGACTATGTCGTCACCCGCGAGTTCCGCAACCTCGCCAGCGAGTCGCAGCGGATCGACATCCTGCGCGCGTGCTATGCGATCAGCGCCGCCAGCGGCTCGATCTCGGCCGAGGAGAACGCGGTGGTGAACGAGATCGCCCGCGAGCTCGACCTCGATCCGGCGGCGGTCAACGCGGTCCGTGCCGCGTACCACGACCGCATCTCGGCCGTCCAGGAAGTCCGGCGGCTCGCCGGCACCGAATAGGCCACGACCCGGGCCGCTGGGCCCTCAGACGGGCGCCAGCTCGCCGAGCAGCGCGTCCAGGGTCTCGATGACGCGGTCGATGTCGGCCGGCTCGATCACGAGTGGCGGCTTGATCTTGAGCGTGTCGTGGCCCGGCCCCTCGGTGGCGAGCAGGATCCCTCGGGCCAGCGCGCCTTCGACGAGCGCGGCCGCCAGCTCGGTCGCCGGCTCGCGCGTCTCGCGGTCGGCGACAAGGACGACCCCGACGAAGAGGCCCTGACCCCGGACGTCGCCGATCGCCGTATGCCGCCCGGCGAGGTCCGCGAAGCCCCGAAGGAACCGGATCCCGCCGTCGGTGGCGCGTTCCCGGAGTCCTTCCTGCTCGATGACGTCGAGGACCGCCAGCCCGACCGAGGCCGAGACCGGGTTGCCGCCGAAGGTGTTGAAGTACTCCATGCCGTTGGCGAATGCGTCCGCGATCGCCCGGGTCGTGACGACGGCGCCGAGCGGATGCCCGTTGCCGAGGGGTTTGCCCATCGTGACGATGTCGGGCACGGCCTCGTCGAGCTGGAACGACCACCACGCCGACCCGACCCGCCCGAGCCCGACCTGGATCTCGTCGGCGATCGCGACGGCGCCGGCGGCGCGAGCGTGTTCGAACGCGGCGCTCAGGAAGCCCGGAGGCGGAATGACCTGGCCGGCCGAGCCGGGCGCGGACTCCGCGATCAACGCGCCGATGGGGCGACCCGCCGCGGCGGCGGCATCGAGGACGACGCCCAGGTCCGCGGCGTATGCGGCACCCGTCTCCGGGGTCGCTTCGCGGTGTCGACCGCGGTACGGGTCCGGCAACGGCGCGACGTGGACATGCTCGGGACGGCCGGTGCCGCCCGGACCGTCGAACTTGTACGGGCTGATGTCGACGAGGCCGCCCGTGTTGCCGTGGTACGCGCCCTCGAGGACCGCGACATCGCGACGGCCCGTTGCCGCCCGTGCCAGACGGAGGGCCAGCTCGTTGGCCTCGCTGCCCGAGTTGACGAGGAACGCCACCTCCAGCGGAGGCGGGAGCGTGGCGATGAGGCGCTCCGCGTAGTCGAGCACCGCCGGGTGGAGGTACCGGGTGTTCGTCTCGAGGATGGCCTTCTGGCGGGCCGCGGCCTCCACGACGCGCGGGTGGGCGTGGCCCACGTGTGCGACGTTGTTGACGAGGTCGAGGTAGGCCCGGCCGTCCGCGTCGAAGAGGTAGGCGCCCTCGCCGCGGACGATCGTCAACGGCGAGCGGTAGCTCAGCGAGAGCGACGGCCCGAGCACGCGCCGCCGGCGCGCCCGAAGACCGTCGGACACCGGGTCGCTCATCGGCCGACCGCCTCGCGGACCGCTGCCGCGAGCGCGTCCGGGCCCGCGTCCTCGAGCAGCCCGAGGAGAGCCCAGACCGGCGCTTCCGAGATACGCAGGTAGGGATCCGGGTCCATCCGGGACTGCCGGGCGGCGATCGCGACGCTGGCGCCGAGCCGCGCGAGGACGAGGTCCGGGAACGCCTCCAGCTCGGGATCCGTCAGCCGGCATGCCCGGTCGAAGGCGCCGACGAGCGGCCCGACGACCGAGACCGGGTCGGCCCGGTGGAGCATCGCGTAGGCTGTCGCGACGGCAGCCTCGGTGGCCGCCACCGAGTGGACCATGTCGCCGAAGTCGAGCAGGCCGACGACCCGCTCCCCTGCCCCATCCACGAGGACGTTGTGGTCGTTCGCATCGTTGTGGATGATGCTGGTCCGGAGCCGCGGCAGCGCTGGCGCGAGACGCTCGTCGAGACGTGAGAGCGTCCGCCCCAGGCGGGCACGCCGGTCCGCATCGTCGATCTCGGCCAGGGCCCCGCCGATGACGTCGCGCGCCCGGGTGACGTCCCATTGGAAGTCACGATGGGCCGCCGGATGGTCGAAGTCGAGCAGGGTCGAGGCCGAACCGCCCATCGTCGCGCCGAGGTCAGCGAGCAGGTCGTCACTCGGCGCCTCCACCGTCGCCAGCGGCCGACCGGCCAGGTACGTGAATGCGCGGGCCCACGGCGGCCCGGGGTCCCCGAGGCCGACCAGGGTCCGGCCGTCGAGCGCGGGGACGGGCCGGGCGACCGGCACGCCCGCGACGGCCAGGCGCGCCATCGCCATCGCCTGGCACTCGAGGAATGCGGGGTCCTCGGCGAGGTTCGCGATCTTGAGGACGACCGGAGGGGCGCCGTCCTGCGGCCGGATCAGGACGTTCCGGTCGCGCTCGCTGGGCAGGTCCTCGAGCGAGCCCACGATGCCCCAGATGCGGGCGAGCCATCCGGCGGCCTCGTCCAGGCCGATGTCCGGGCGCGTCGCGATCCACGTTGCTGGGCGGGTCATGGCTGGCCAGCGTAGCCGACTCGCCGCCGCCGGCGGCCGTCGCTCAGGCGAGGCTGAGCTCCACGACCCCGTCGCCGAGCCGGCGATTGACCTCCGCGAGGAACTCGGCGTCGTAGGCGACCGGCTTCAGGGTGATGGGCAGGCCGGCGCCACCGGCGACGTCGAGGTAGACGAGGACGCGCGTCTCGCCGGGCCGTGCCCTGATCAGGTCCACGAAAGTGCTCATCGCCTCACGCAGGCGGTCGTCCAGCACCCCGAGGAAACGGACCTTCAGTACCCGGCCGTTGCCGACATCCGTCGGCGATGTCGACGCCGTCGCCAGCGCGGCCTCGCGGGCCCTGGCCTCGTCGGGCAGCGCCGGCTCCTCGTGGTCGTCCGGCTCGCCGGCGGACGTTGCGCCCGGCTCCTGGTAGGTGGGGATGGGCTCCGCTGGTGCGATCGGCGGCAGCGGCGTCGGGGGCGCTGCAGCGGCAGTGGTCGCCTCCGCGCGAAGCGGTGACACGAACGGCACCGCGGGCGCAGCGGACGCCGCACCACCCGCGACACCGACCGGCGTCCGATTCGGGGCGCCTGGGCCGACGGGCACCATCGGCCGCGAGCCGGCCGGTCCGTGGCCGTTGCCGTTGCCGTTGGAGCCGGGCCCGCCCGGCCGTCCGCCCGGTCCGCGCCCGCGCGGCCCGCGATCGCCGGCGGCGACCTCGGCGGCGAAGGCCTCCGGGCCGCGCGCGACAGCATCGTCCCAGTCGAGGACGAGGTCGGCCAGCACGGAGCTCTCCTCACCGCGGTGGTCGACCCGGCCGGCCACGAGGAGGATCGAGCCGTCTCGCCATGTCGGGCGGGTCGTCTCGTAGAGGCGCGGGAAGACCACCACCTCGACCGAGCCCTGCAGGTCCTCGAGCGTGGCGATCGCCATCGTCTCGTTGCGCTTCGTCACGACGATCCGGACGCCCGTGACGATGCCACCGACGACGATGCGCTGGCCCTCGAGGGATTCGTCCTTCAGGTCGCCCGAGTACGCGTTCACGAACTGCCCGACCTGCTCGGCGACCTCGCCCATCGGGTGCTCGGACAGGTAGAGGCCCAGCAGCTCCTTCTCCCAGCGCAGCCGCTCGCGCATGGGGACCTCGGTCGCGGCGGGCAGTGGCCGTTCGAAGACGTCCGCGTCCGCGGCACCAAGGTCGAAGAGCGACGTCTGGCCGCTGACCCGGTCGCGCTGGGTCGCCTGGGCGGAGCCGATCGCGTCGTCGAGTCCGATCAGCAGCTGGGCGGGATGGCCCATCGAGCCGAGCGCCCCGACCTTGATGAGCGCCTCGAGCACCTTGCGGTTGCACAGGCGCAGGTCGATCCGAGTGCAGAAGTCGGTCAACGACCGGAAGGGCCCGCCCTCGTCGCGGGCGGCGATGATCGACTCGATCGCCCCCTGGCCCACGTTCTTGACAGCCAGCAGGCCGAACCGGATCGCCTCGCCATCGACCGTGAACTCGAGGTGGCTCGAGAGGACGTCCGGCGGCAGGACGGCGATCCCGAGCCGTCGGCACTCGGCGATCGCGGCGGCGACCTTCTCCTCGTTGGACCGGAACGCGGTCAGCACGCTCGTCATGTACTCGACCGTGTAGTTCGCCTTCAGGTAGGCCGTCTGGTAGGCGATGAGCCCGTAGCAGGTCGCGTGCGCCTTGTTGAAGCCGTACCGCTCGAACGGCTCGAAGGCGGCGAAGACGTCGTCGATGATCTTGGGCGCGACGCCGCGCTCGGCGGCCTGCGTGACGAACCGCTCCTTCTGGGCGCGCAGCACCGCGGACTTCTTCTTGCGGATGGCGTAGCCGAGCGTGTCCGCCTCCGGGCCGGTGAAGCCCCCGAGGGCGATGGCCGCGGACATGATGTCCTCCTGGTACACGAAGATCCCGTAGGTCTTCTCCAGGTACGGCTCGAGCAGCGGGTGGAGGTACGTGACCGGCTCCTGGCCGTGCTTGCGGCGGATGTAGGACGGGATGTTGTCCATCGGCCCGGGTCGGTAGAGCGCGACCATCGCGGCGAGGTCGTAGACGGACGTCGGACGGAGCTCGCGGATGTAGCGGCGCATGCCCGGCGACTCGAGCTGGAAGATGCCAGTGGTCTCGCCCGACGCGAGGAGCTCGAACGTCCGTGCGTCGTCGAGCGGGATCGCGTCGAGATCGATGGCGGTGCCGCGTTCCGTCTGGACCAGGTCGACCGCCTGCCGCAGGATCGTCAGGTTCGACAGGCCGAGGAAGTCGAACTTCAGGAGGCCGAGCGCCTCGATCGCGTGCATCTCGTACTGGGTCATCAGGCCGTCGGAGTTCGTCGCCTTCTGGAGCGGCATGAGCTCGGTCAGCGGCTCGCGGCTGATGACGACGCCCGCGGCGTGGGTCGAGGCGTTTCGGGCGACGCCCTCGAGGTGCCGCGCGAAGTCGATGATCCGCTTGACCCCGGGATCGCCCTCGACCATCTCGCGCAGCGCCGGCGCCACCGTGATCGCCTCGTCGAGCTTCATGCCCAACGTCCCCGGCACCGCCTTGGCGATCCGGTCGACCTCGCCGTACGAGTGGCCGAGCACGCGCCCGACGTCGCGGATCGCGGCCTTCGCGAGCATCGTGCCGAAGGTGATGATCTGGGCAACGTGGTCCTGGCCGTACTTGCGTCCGACGTACGCGATGACCTCGTCGCGGCGGCCGTCCTCGAAGTCGACGTCGATGTCGGGCATCGTCACCCGGTCGGGGTTCAGGAACCGCTCGAATGGCAGCTGGTACAGGATCGGGTCCACGGGCGTGATCCCGAGCGTGTAGGTCACGATGGAGCCGGGCGCGCTGCCCCGGCACGTCGTCTGGATCCCCTGCTCGCGGGCGAACCGGATGAAGTCCGCGACGATGAGGAAGTAGGCCGGATAGCCCATCGCGATGATCACGCCGAGCTCGTAGTCGAGCCGCTGCTGGAGCTCCGGCGTGACCGTCCCGTAGCGTGTCTCAAGGCCCCGCTGGCACTCCGCGCGGAGCCACGTCTCGACGGTGTGGCCGTCGGGGACCGGGAAGTGCGGGATCCGCAGCTGGCCGAGCGGCAGCGCGATGTCGGTCATCTCGGCGATCCGGCGCGTGTTGCGGATCGCCTCGAGCTGGTCGGGGAACAGGGCGGCCATCTGGGCCGCCGACTTCACGTAGAACTCGGGCGTGTCGAACTTCATGCGGTTGGGCGTGTCGAGGTTGTTGCCGGTCCCCACGCAGAGCAGCACGTCGTGCGCCTCGGACTGGTCCTGGCGCACGTAGTGCAGGTCGTTCGTGACGACGAGCGGCAGCCCGACCTCGGGAGCCAGCCTGATCAACTGCTCGTTGAGCCGGCGCTGCTCGGGCATGCCGTGGTCCTGGAGCTCCAGGAAGAACCGGTCCTTGCCGAGGATGTCGCCGTACTCGCCGGCGACCTTGCGGGCGAGTTCCCAGTCGTCGACTTCGAGCGCCTTCGCCACCTCGCCACTCAGGCAGGCTGACAACCCGATGAGCCCGGCGCTGTGGCGGGCCAGGTGCTCGCGGTCGATCCGCGGCTTGTAGTAGTAGCCGTCGAGGTGGGCATCGGTCGCGAGCCGACACAGGTTCTGGTAGCCCGTCCAGTCCTGGGCGAGCAGGATCAGGTGGAAGGGCTGGCTGTCGGCCTTGCCCTCCTTGTCGGTCATCGAGCGGCGCGCCACGTACGTCTCGATCCCGAGGATGGGCTTGATGCCCTTGGTCTTCGCCGCCTGGTAGAACGCGACCGCGCCATAGAGCGCGCCGTGGTCGGTGATCGCGAGCGAATCCATGCCGTGCTGGGCGGCCGTGTCCACCAGCTCCGTGATCCGGCCGAGGCCGTCGAGGAGGCTGAACTCGGAGTGGACGTGGAGGTGGGTGAAGTCGTTCGGCGCGACGGTCATCGGGAGGTCCATGGTAGCCGGGCCGGGCCCAACCCGGTCGGGTGCCCGGCGACGACCGGCCCGCGCCGGCGATGCGATACTCCGGCGTCACCTCCGACTGCCTTTCCCCGTGATATCGCCGCCCTCGCGCGACCTCGAGGAGCCGAATCATGACCACCGAGCAGACCGCCGACCTCCTGACCGAGGTCCAGGACCTCATCCGCGAGCGCGAACGCGATGGCGTCCGGGGCCTGGCCGACCGCATCGGCCCGTCCGAGTGGGCGGACCTCATCCCGATGCTCGAACCGAGCGAGGTCGCGCTCCTGTTCCAGTGGCTCCCTGACGAGGAGCTGCCGGAGCTGCTGGAGGAGCTCTCGCCCGCGGACGCGGCCCGGATCTTGCGGACGCTCAGCCGGGCCGAGGCGGCCGAGCTCCTCGAGGAGATGGACCCCGACGACGCCGCCGATGTCGTCGAGCGCCTGCCGGAGGACGAGGCCCGCGAGATCCTGATCCGGATGCGGCCGGAGGAGGCCTCCGAGCTGCGCGATCTCTCGCGGTACTCGCCCGAGACCGCCGGCGGGATCATGACGCCCGCGTTCGTCGCGGTCGCCGCGGACGCCACGGCGCAGGAGGCGATCACGGCGATCCGGCAGCTGGTCGACGAGGCCGAGACGGTCAACTACATCTACGTCATCGCGCCGGACCGCACGCTCCTCGGGGTCCTGTCCCTCTACCGGTTGCTGCTGAGTCCTGCCGAGACGCCGGTCGGCGAGCTGATGGCGCCGTCCACGGTCCGGGTCCAGGTCGACGCCGACCGAGAAGTCGCAGCCCGCCTGTTGACGGACCGGAACCTGCTGGCACTCCCCGTCGTGGACGACGCGGACCACCTGCTCGGGATCATCACCGAGGACGACGTCGCGGACGTCCTCGAGGCCGAGGCGACCGAGGACATCGAGCGGCTCGGCGGCTCGGAGCCGCTCAACGCGCCGTACCGCAGCTCCAGCGTGTTGCTGCTCGTCCGCAAGCGCGTCGGGTGGCTCCTGCTGCTCTTCGTCGCCGAGGCGTACACCGGCACGGTGCTTCGTGACTTCCAAGACGAGCTGACCCAGGTGGTCGCGCTCAGCTTCTTCATCCCCTTGCTGATCGGCACGGGCGGGAACATGGGTAGTCAGACCGTGACGCTGATCGTCCGCGCGATGGCACTTGGCGAGGTCTCGCTTCGCGACATCGCCTGGATCGTGTTCAAGGAGATGCGCGTCGGCCTGATCATCGGCGGGGTCATGGCGCTCGTCGCCTTCGGGCGCGCGTGGCTGCTCGGGGTCGGGGCGGACATCGGCGGCGTCGTCGCCCTGACGATCCTGGCGATCTGCATCTGGTCCGCGACGGTCGCGGCCGCACTGCCGCTGTTGCTGCGAGCGCTCAAGATCGACCCGGCCGTCGTCTCCGCGCCGCTGATCACGACCCTCGTCGACGGGACCGGCCTGGTCATCTACTTCACGATCGCCCGGATCATTCTCCTGTGACCGACCCGTCCGCGCCCGATGCCATCGACCTCGAGGCGATCGTCATCGAGGCGCTCGAGCGCCTGCCCGCGCCATTCCGTGAGCGCCTCGGCAATGTCGCCATCGTCATCGAGGACGAGCCCACGCCGGACCAGCTGTCCTCGGTCGGGGCGCGCGGCCTGTATGGCCTCTACCAAGGCGTGCCACGGACGGTCTACGGCGCCGACGCCGCGATCGTGCCGAACAAGATCACGATCTTCCGAGGGCCGCTGACCAGGGCCAACCCAACGCCGGAGCGCCTGACGGCGGCCGTCATCGACACGGTCCATCACGAGATCGCCCATCACTTCGGGATCAGCGACCGGCGACTGCAGGAGCTGCAGCGCGGTCGGCCCTGATCAGATCGGGCAGACGAACAGGATCGTGTAGCGGGGCCGGCTCGCGACCGTGGCCGTCGCGAGGAGGGCGCCTGGCTGGGCGACGCCCGGGGCCGACACGGCGATGATCCCGGTCAGCGACGACGCCAGGGGGCCAGCCGGCATCGCGCCGCTGGCAAGCAGGATGTCGTCGAGGACGAAGTTGACCGCGCTGCTATTGGTGGCCCCGATGCGCAAGCGGTCCATCCCGGTCGTCCACGTGCCGTTCGTCCGGCTCGCGAAGGGTGCCCCGAACGCGGCACCGTCCGCGGCGAGAAACGCCTCAAGGACGCCGTTGCTGCCGGTCCCCCGCTTCTGGTGCAGGCCGACCACGTATGTGGTGCCCGGCACGAGCGGCGCGGAATCGGCGCCGATGACCGTCCCGTCGAGGCGCAACCGGAGACGGCCCGCCGAGGTCAGCAGGAAGTTGCCGCTGGTGGTCCCGGCGCTGGACAGCATCGCGATCCGCGGGGACGCGGCCGGCAAGGACGTCAGCTTGATTCGGAAGGTCATGAAGAGGTCGTCGGTGGCGGTGAACCCCTCCTGCAGGTATCCAGTGCTCTGGGACAGGCGTGCCGACGAGGTCCCGCCCAGGGGCGTGGCGGTGTCGAGGGTGACCGCCCCCGTGATGCTGTCGACGCCATTCGTCGGGTTCAGCAGCCCCGCCTCGAACGTGATGTCCTTGATCCGCGTCCCGCCACCCGTCGGCGGCGTCGGGGTGGGCGTCGGCGTTGGCGTGGGCGTCGGGGTCGGGGTCGGGGTGGGCGTTGGCGTGGGCGTCGGGGTCGGGGTGGGCGTTGGTGTCGGGGTCGGCGTGGGTGTCGGCGTCGGGGTCGGCGTCGGCGTCGGCGTCGGGGTGGACGTGCCACCCACATCCAGCACGAGCTCCGGCTTGTTGGTCCCCTCGCGGCTCGTGTAGTAGACGCTGTTGGAGTTGCCGCCGACGAGGGTGAACGCGACGGTGCCGTCGGTGGTGATCGCGCCTGCGGGCAGCGCGAACTCGACCCAGACATTGTTCCCGACCGTCCCCATCGTCCTGAGCGCTGGTTCGATCCGGGCGGGTGCGTTCGCCCACGTGACGCCGGTCTCCGTCCACGTGGTGCCCATCTTGTAGAGGCTCCCGCCGTTCGGGCCGCCGTCGGTCGAGAACAGGCGGAGCTTCGCTCCCGTGACCGGCCGTCCGTTGACGCCGCTGACGGTGAAGCGCAGGTACGAGTTGTAGAACGTGTCGGTCGGCGACGTGCCCTGTCGCAGGCGGATCAGGGTCTCGGTGCCGTAGTTCTTCGTCGCACTGTTCGACTTGCCATGCGAGTCCGCGACCGGAGCGAATGAGAGCGTGCTCGGGGTCGGGGTCGGGGTGGGCGTCGGCGTGGGCGTGGGCGTGGGCGTCGCCGTAGCTGTCGGGGCCAGGGCGAAATCGAGCGTGGCATAGCTGCCACCGTTGATCACGACCGGGCCGCTGCTCGCGTCGTGGCCGGCAGCCGTCGCCATCACGGTGTAATCGCCGGGCGGCAGGTCGATGTGATACCGACCGAGGGCGTCGGTCGTCGTCGTCGCTCCGGTCTCGACGATTGAGACCGTGGCTCCGACGATGAGCGCGTCCGTGGCCAGGTCGCGGACCTCGCCGCCGACGAAGGTGGCCGACGGGGCAAGGGCGATGTTCCGGGTCACGACGCCGCCGGCGGGGACGGTGACCGTCCGGCTGTCACTGACATAGCCGAGCGCGCTGTACGACACGTCCAGCGATCCGGCAGGCACGCCGTTGATCTGGTAGTCGCCCGAGTCGTCCGTGATGGTCACGCCACCCGGATAGGTGACAGTGGCGCCCACGATGGGGTCGCCCGTCGACGAGTCGGTGACGCGGCCGGCCACGCCACCAGGCGGGGCGAGCTCGACATCGAGTGTCGTGGTCCCTCCGCCCGTGATCAGGGCGCTTTGGGTATCCGTGGCGTAGCCGCCCTTGCTGAAGGTCAGCTGCAGCTCACCGGCCGGGGCGCCGCCGATCGAGTACCGCCCCTGGCTGTCGGTCGTGTCGTTGCCGGCGGACGAGGCCACGGTCGCGCCCTGGATCGCGGCGTGCGTCACCGAGTCGGTGACCCGGCCGGCGACGGTGCCGGGCTGGAGCCCGCCGGTCGTGCCGATCCGGACGAACCGGGCGACCGACGGCACGCCGGAGGCGTTCTTGATGATGAGCATGTAGTCGCCGGGCGGCGCCACGCCACCCGAGGCCGGACCGGTCGCATTGAGCGTGGTGCCCGAGCGGGTGAAGTTCAGCGGGACGTACCGCTGGTTCATGTCGAACGCGTGGGTCGAGGCGGGCGGGCGCAGGAGGGCGACCGAAGTGATCGATGCCGCGTCTGGGCTCGTGACCTGGATCGTCGTCCCATACGCCGCGGAGCCGGGCGCACCGGAGATCACGGGGCGGGTGCCATTGAACAGATACGGCGGCGAGTAGATCTGGGCCCGCAGGCGTCCGCCGGCTTCGCCGCCGCCGACGACGACGCGCCCGTCCGCGAGCAGGACGGCCGACGAGTGGTACATCCGGGCCTCGCCCATCGACTCCACCGTCGACCACGTCTCTGTCGTCGGGTTCCAGATCTCGCCCGCGAGGATGGCCGCGGCCTCGCTGTCGCCGGAGGCGGTGCCACCGATCGCCATCACGGTGCCGTCGGCCAGGAGCATCAGGTTCATCCGGCGACGGGCGAAGGCCATCGGGTCGATGGCGCGCCACGACGGGTTCCCGGCGTTCATGTCGATGACCATCGCGGTCTTGATCGATGGGTCGCCGCCGCCGGCTCGAAGGATCTTGCCGGGCAGGTACTGGACCGCCGACTCGGAGTAGCCGTTGGTCGAGTACAGGGCGGTCGGGCCGGGCGTCCACGAGCCGGTGCCGGCCGGGTTGAGGAGGGCGGTCGACGCCTTGGAGCCGGCGTCGAAAACGAGGCCGTTGGGCAGCACGAACATGAACGGGTACAGGGGCTGGTCCCGTTGGGCGCCGGTCAGCTGCGTCCAGGTGTTCGTGGCCGGGTCGTAGACCTCGGGGATCTGTGAGCGAGACCCGTCCGGGGCGTCACCCGACGTCGCGAGGACCCTGCCGTCAGCCAGGGTCGTGCTGGTCGCGTACCAGCGCAGGTCGTGCATGGACGCGCCGTTGACCCACGTCTCGGTGGCGGGGTCGAAGAGGGCCGTGATGTTCGTGCCGGCGTGCGTCTGGACGTTCTGGCCGCCGACGACGATGACGCGCCCGTCGGCCAGGGTCGACTGCCCCGCGCAGTGGAGGTCGCCGAAGGTGAACGGGGTCAGCTTGAATGTGCCGTTCGTCGGATCCCAGACGCGAGCGTTGTCGCCCGTCGACCAGACGAGGACCTTGCCGGTCGAGAGCATCGCCATGTGCTTCGCCTGCTGGCCCCAGTCGAGGATCGGGCCCCAGGTGCCGGTGTCAGACGGGGCGGCCAGGACCCCTGCGCCGGGCGGCGGTGTCGGCTGGAGAGCGGCGGCCAGGGTCGTTGCGTCCAGGTCGGGGGCGGCCGTACCCGCGGTCGCACTCACCGTCGGAACCCAGATGACACCTGCCAGCAGCAGGCTCGCCATTCCCACAGTCCACGCGCGGACTAGTCGGGACTTCCCCACCCTATTCGACCCCTCAGCGGCTCACGAAGCGTGCCTAGCGTCGTCTGAGCCGTGGGCATCGTAGTACCTCCGGCGCGTTCCGGATAGGACTTTTGCGTTAACGAGTGCATCGGCGCACCACCAGCGTGAATCCATGGCCCCGCTGAGCCCGGGCCACCCGCGATCAGTCCGCCAGAAGTGCCGCGACCACAGGCCGGATCCGCTCGACCCAGCGGGCGTACTGGGCCCCTGACGGGTGCAGCCCATCCGAGGCGACAAGGCCGGGTTCCGCCGGGGCCCGCCCCGAGATGTCGAAGATGTCGACGAACCGGATCGACCGGGCACCGGACAGGCGCGCCATCGCGTGATTGGCGGCCACGATCGCGGCACGCTTCGTCGTTGGGTCGCCATAGTCGCCCCCCGCCGGCGTCACGGTGTAGTCGGGGATCGCGACGGTGACGATGCGATCCGGGGCGAGACGCCCGAGGAGCGTCTCGAGGATCGTCCCGACGTTGGCCTCGTACGCGGCGAGCGGCACTCCCCGCACGACGTCGTTCACGCCGATGAGCAGCGTCACGAATTCCGGCCCGAAGCCATCGATCGCCGGCAGCTCGTCGCGGATCAGGTCTGCGCTGGTGTACCCGTTGACCCCGAGATTCCCGACGAGCCGGAGCCTCGCGCCGCGCGGTCCCATCGAGGCGACCAGCTGGTTCGGGAAGCGCTCCTCCGTCCGCACCGAGGTCCCGATCGTGTACGAATTGCCGAGCGCCACGTAGCGGCGGTGGTCGGAGATGGACGACGTCGGCGTCTCGAGGTCGTGGGCGGGCGTTTCCACCGCCGAATGGTATCGGTCGCCGTCGCCTCCGCAGACCATGACACCGGCTCGATCGCGCCTGCGAAGCCACCGCGCGGGCGCCATCCGGTCGGGCTATCCTCCCTTGCAGCCGAAGCGTTTGAGGCTTGCCGTCGCTGAGCCGCCGCGGCTAGGATGCGGCCCACGGTACGACGCCCCACGCCGGGCGAGGCCTATCGACCGCCATGGCGTTCCGGGTCCCCGGATCGTCCAGCGGTCAATCGAGGAGGAAGCATGCGCAACCGGGCAATCGGCCTGTCGTTCTTGTTCGTCGTTTCGCTAGTCGGCGCGGCCTGCAGCGGATCCTCCGCTGACATCAAGAAGGTCGGTCTCGTGACCGACGTCGGGACCCTGGAGGACAAGTCCTTCAACGAGGCGTCCTGGGTCGGGGCCCAGGCGGGCGCCACGGCGATCGGCGGCACGTCAAGCAACATCGTGACCAAGGCACCGGCCGACTACGCGGCCAACATCAAGACGTTCGTCGACCAGGGCTACGGGACGATCGTGACTGTCGGCTTCGCCATGGGCGACGCGACGACGATCGCCGCCAAGCAGTACCCGAGCGTCAAGTTCATCGGCGTCGACCAGGGCGTCTGCATCGACGAGACCGGCAAGGGCGACCCGACGTTCGCCTGCAAGGGCGACCCGAAGACGCTCCTGCCGAACTATCAGGGCCTCGTGTTCAGGGAGGATCAGGTCGGCTACCTGGCCGGCGTCCTCGCGGCGAGCGTCTCCAAGTCGGGCGTCATCGGCACCGTGGGCGGCATCAACACGATCCCGCCCGTGGTCCGCTACATCAACGGATATCGCAATGGCGCCGCGTCGGTCAAATCCGACATCGACGTCAAGGTCGCCTACGTCTCGACCGACATCACCAAGGCCTTCAACGATCCGGGCACCGGCAAGTCCATCGCCCAGCAGATGATCGGCCAGAAGGCCGATGTGATCTTCCAGGTCGCCGGGCTGTCGGGCGCCGGCGCGATCGAGGCGGCCTGCGCGACGCCAGGCGTCATCGGCATCGGCGTCGACGTCGATCAGTCGAAGTCGCTGCCGCAGTCGGCCAAGTGCATCCTCAGCAGCGCCGAGAAGAAGCTGTCCAACGCCGTCGAAGCCGCGATCAAGAAGGTCGGAGCCAAGACCGACGTCGGCGGCACGACCACGTGGGACGCCTCGACCGACCCGGTCGGGGTCGGCCTGTCGCCATTCGGCAGCGACTACAAGGACCTTGTCACTCCGGAGATCCAGGCCGCTATCGACGCGGCCCTCGCCGGCATGAAGGGCGGCACGATCGATCCCTGCAAGCCGACCCCTTGCGACAAGAAGGACTGACGCGGGCGCTCCCGCACTGACAGCTCACGAACGGGCCGACATCGTCGGCCCGTTCGTGCATCCGATCCATCAACCGCTAGCCAAGGGGCAACGTGATGGACGAGTCCAAAACGGTCCTGGAGATGCGCGGGATCACCAAGCGGTACCCGGGCGTCCTGGCCAACGACGCGATCGACCTCGACCTGCGACCGGGCGAGATCCACGCCCTGCTTGGCGAGAACGGCGCGGGCAAGTCGACCCTGATGAACATCCTCTACGGGCTCGCGGTGCCGGACGAGGGGTCCATCCTGATCGACGGCCAACCGGTCGACATCCTGAGCCCGCACGACGCGATCGATCGCGGCATCAGCATGGTCCACCAGCATTTCATGCTCGTCCCGGTTCTCACCGTCGCAGAGAACATCCTCCTCGGCGAAGAGACGATGGCCAACCCCGTCTTCATCGACCGAAACGAGGCGCGCAACCGGATCATCGCCCTGGGCCGCCAGTTCGGCTTCGAGATCGACCCTGACGCCAAGATCGAGAACCTGTCGGTCGGCTGGCAGCAGCGGGTCGAGATCCTCAAGGCGCTCTACCGCAAGGCGCGCATCCTCGTCCTCGACGAGCCGACCGCCGTTCTCACGCCCCAGGAGACCGAGGAGATCTTCGCCGTCCTGCGCCGGCTCGCTGCCGAGGGTCACTCGATCATCTTCATCAGCCACAAGCTCTACGAAGTGCTCGAGATCGCCGACCGGATCACGGTCATCCGGCGTGGCCGGGTCGTCGGTCAGCGCCTCCCGGCCGAGACGAACGAGGAGGACCTGGCGGAGCTGATGGTCGGCCGGAACGTCCAGCTGACCGTCGATCGCGGGTCGTCCCACGCGACCGATGTCGTCCTGTCCGTGCGCGGGCTCCGGGCGAAGGACGACCGGGGACGGGAGGTCGTCCGGGGGGTCGACCTCGAAGTCAGGGCCGGGGAGACACTCGGGATCGCGGGGGTCGCCGGCAACGGCCAGGATGAACTGGTCGAGGCCTTGACCGGGCTGCGCAAGCCGAGCGACGGGAGCGTCACGATGGGTGGCACCGACGTGACCGGCTGGCGGCCACGGCAGCTCTACGAACACGGCCTGGCCCACGTCCCGGGCGACCGTCACCGCTGGGCGATGATCATGAGCTTCCCGCTCGAGGACAACCTGATCCTGACGAGCTACTACAGGGCGCCCTTCGCCCGCGGGCTTGTGCGACAGGAGGGTGCGATCGACGCCTGGGCCACCGAGCTGATCGGACGCTTCGACATCCGGACGCCCTCTGCGACCGTCGCGGCCGACACGCTGTCGGGCGGCAATCAACAGAAGGCGGTCGTGGCCCGCGAGTTCAGCCGCGAGCCGAAGCTGCTCGTCCTCGACCAGCCGACCCGCGGCCTCGACGTCGGCAGCATCGAGTTCATCCATCGCCGCGCGATCGAGATGCGCGACGCGGGTGCGGCGATCCTGCTCGTCTCCGCGGAGCTCGACGAGGTCCTCGAGCTGTCCGACCGGATCGCGGTGATGTACCGCGGCGAGCTGGTGGCCACCCTCGACGGTCGAGGCGCAAACAAGGAAGAGGTCGGCCTCCTGATGGCCACCGGCGGGCGTGAACCTGAAGCCAGTGAGGCGGCCTCGTGACCACCGCCGACGGTCAGCCGGCAGCGCCGTCCAGCCCCAGCGAGCGTCTGGGACGGATCTGGGCGATCGCCGTGATCCCCCTGGCATCGGTCTTCCTGGCCCTCGTCGTGGCGGCCCTGATCATCCTGGTCTCGAGCGTCGTCACGACCGGGTCGATCGACTGGACGCTGCCCTTCGTCGCCTACGGAGCCCTGTTCCAGGGTGCATTCGGCTCGACGACCGCCATCCTCAACACGATCCTCCAGGCCACCCCGCTCGTGCTCGGCGGGCTAGCCGTGGGCGTCGGCTTCAAGGCAGGTCTCTTCAATATCGGTGGCCAGGGCCAGTTCCTGCTCGCGGCCACGGCCGCGGCCGGAGTCGGCGCCGCCCTTGCGACCGCGCCGGCGCCGATCGCGATCTCGGCGGCGCTCCTGGCCGGGATGCTGGCCGGGGCCTTCTGGGGTTGGATCCCCGGTGCCCTGAAGGCGTGGTCGGGTGCTCATGAGGTCGTCACGACGATCATGCTCAACTCGATCGCGGCCGCCCTCATCGCGTTCCTGATCCTCGGGCCGCTCCTGGCCCCGGGATTCTCGTTCGGCCGGACTGGCGACCTCGGCAACAGCGCCTTGCCGATCGTCCTCGGCGGCAACATCCATCTCGGGGTGGTCCTCGCCGTCGCCGCCGTTCCGGCGGTCTGGTGGCTCCTGTATCGGAGCACCCTCGGGTTCGAGATCCGGAGCGTCGGGGCCAACCCCAGCGCCGCTCGGTATGCCGGGATGCGGCCGGCGTTCCTGATCATGCTGACGATGAGCCTGTCAGGCCTCCTCTTCGGGATCGCCGGAGCGACCGAGATCCTCGGTGTCAGTCACTTCATGATCCCGTCCTATGGGACCGCGATCGGGTTCGACGCGATCGCGGTCGCCCTGCTCGGCCGGTCGCATCCGTTCGGCATCGCGGCGGCTGCCCTCCTGTTCGGCGCTCTGCGGGCGGGTGCCGGACTGATGCAGGTCCTGGCCGGCATCCCGGTCGAGATCGTCGACGTCATCCAGGCGGTCATCCTGTTGTTCCTGGCGGCCGACATCGTGGTCAGGCGCGTGTTCCGGATCCGGGCGGCCGGCGGGATCGCCGACCTCAAGACCGTCACCAGCTCCTACGCCGGCCGGGCCCGCTGATGGACCAGGTCGCGACATTCCTCGACTCGATCCCGATCGTCGGCGTCTTCTTCCAACTGATCGGCTACCTCGTCGCGACGGTCCCCGAGATCGCTCCCATCTTCGTCGCGCTTGCGGCCCCGATCGCCCTGGGCGCGCTGTGCGGGATCATGAACGAGCGCTCCGGCGTGGTGAACATCGGCATCGAGGGGATGATGCTGAGCTCCGCGTTCACGGCGTTCCTGGCGGCGGCCCTTGTCGCCCAGGCGATGGGACCGACGAGCCCGTCGCCGATCTTCGGGGCGACCCTGCCGATCATCGCGGGCCTGGTCGCGGCGATCGCCACCGGGATGCTCGTCTCGGCTCTCCACGCCTGGCTGTCGATCTCGATCCGGGCCGACCAGATCATCAGCGGGACCATCATCAACATCCTCGCCTTCGGCCTGACCGGGTACCTCAACAGGTTGATCATCTCGCCCAATCCGCGCCTTGGAGCCGGCATCTTCCAGCCACTCGTGCCGCCCGACAGCCTGGTCGACCTGCCGTTGGTGGGCTGGATCATCCGTGCATTCTTCGCCCATGGCCCGATCGCGATCTCGGTCCTGTTCCTGGTCACCTTCCTCCAGATCTGGCTCTTCCGGTCACGCTGGGGCCTGCGGACGCGCGCTGTCGGCGAGCATCCCAAGGCCGCCGAGACGGTCGGGATCGACGTCATCAAGCTGCGCTACCGCAACGTCATCCTGGGCGGCATCTTCGCCGGGCTCGCCGGGGCGTACCTGACCCTCGAGCAGAGCGGATCGTTCCAGAACGGGATGACCAGCGGTCGCGGCTTCATCGCGATCGCCGCGGTCATCTTCGGACGATGGACGCCGCTCGGGTCATTCGGGGCGGCGCTCCTGTTCACTGCCTCGGAAGCCCTTCGGGTCGCGATCAGCCTGAACCCGCCGACACATGAGCTGGGCGACGTGCTGCGGTTCATCCCGGCCGAGTTCTACGGAGCGCTGCCCTACATCGTCACCCTCGTCGTCCTGGTCGCGGCGGCCGGCCGGAGCGCCCCACCGGCGGCGATCGGCAAGCCGTACGCGCGCGAGGCCCGGACGTGACCCGGGGCCGATGACCCGGGAGGAGCGCGATCGGGCCGCCGCGTCGCTTGACCTCCAGGAGGGTCGCGGGCCGGTCCATGTCCTCGACGACGAGGGCATCGAGACCGTCCTGCGCTCCACGCGCCGCATCGCCGTGGTCGGCGCGTCAGACGACGAGTCGCGGCCGTCGTTCACGCGTCTTCCGGTACCTGCTCCATCACGGATTCGACTGCGTGCCGATCAACCCGAACGTCCGGAGCGTCATGGGCGTGTCGGCCTTCCGGTCACTGCCCGAGGCTGTCGCCTCGACGGGACCTTTCGATCTCGTCGACGTCTTCCGACGGTCGGAGCTGTGCGTCCCGCACGCACGCGAGGCCGTCGACGCCGGGGCGCGCTGCCTGTGGCTCCAGCTCGGCGTCATCAACTGGGACGCGGCCAGCATCGCCCGCGAGGCCGGTCTGGCGGTCGTGATGGACCGCTGCACGGCCATCGAGTGGCGTCGGATCGTCGGGCGCTGAGCCGGTCCGCCCCACGGTGCGCGGCTGCTCGTCCTAGCGGATGAGGAACCCGAGGAACACGAGCACGAACCCCGCGACGCCGACGGCCGCGGCGACCTGGGCCTTTCGGCGAAGCACCTCCATCGCGACCGACGCGCCCGTCTTGCCGTCATCGCGGATGCCGCCCCGCCAGGCCTCGTAGCGCGCGACGTTGGCGTCCTGCTCCTTGAGGCTCTGATACCGGGTCCACGGACCTTTCGCGCGCTGGTAGCCGAACACCATGAGCGCGACGCCGGCAACCCACAGGACGACGTTGATGGGGCCCATCGCTCGTCAGCCCTCGCGATCCAGCCGCTCGCCGAGCAGCGCCTTGACGCGGGCCGCGTCGGCGGCCCCGGCCGACGCCTGCCATGACCCGGCCGACCAGGAACCCGATCACGGGCTTGCCCGCGCGGTAGTCGGTGACCGCCTTCGGGTTGTCGGCGATGGCCGCGTCGATGAGGCCGAGCAACGTCGCGTCGTCGCCCATCGGCGGCGGCGCGCCGCCGGCCAGGAGCTCGGCGGCCGGGGTGCCCGACGCGAGGTGCTCGGTCGAGGAGGTCTCGTCCGATCTGCGCGCGAGACCGTGCCCGCCTGGATCGCCTCGAGGAGCCGCGCGATCTCGCCCGGATCGGACGGGCCTGCTGTGCCCGCGGCATTCGCCCCGACCGACTTCAGCTCGCGGGCGTGGGGCCCCGTGACGAAGTTCGCGATCACCTTCGACGGCACCGCGCCATCGGTCTTC
Source organism: uncultured Chloroflexia bacterium (assembly GCA_963704775.1). Taxonomy (GTDB): domain Bacteria; phylum Chloroflexota; class Limnocylindria; order Limnocylindrales; family CSP1-4; genus SPCO01. Next base: position 793,125 of record CAVPHR010000006.1, read on the forward strand.
GCCCGGATGGCCTCGAACGCGGCGTACATGCCCGCGTCGGCCACCAGGACGCCCGCGTCGTACGCGGAGAGCCCGTGCCCGTCGACGTACCGCGCCAGCCGGGCCGCGGGCAGCTCGGGCAACGCGGCCCGGATGTCGGCCAGCCAGGCCTCGTCGAGATGCAGCGGCGGCAGGTCGGGCTCCGGGAAGTAGCGGTAGTCGTCCGAGGTCTCCTTGACCCGCATCCGGTAGGTCTCGCCGCGGGCCTCGTCCCAGCCGCGCGTCTCCTGCACGAGCGGCTCGCCCGGCGTCGAGCGCAGCGGCCTGTCGCTCGATCTCGTAGGCGATCGCCCGCTCGACCGAGCGGAACGAGTTCATGTTCTTGACCTCGACCCGCGTCCCGAACGGCTCGGTCCCGCGCGGCCGGAGCGACACGTTCGCCTCGACCCGCATCTGCCCGTGCTCCATGTCGGCGTCGGACGCGCCGATCGCCCGCAGCAGCAGTTGCAGCTCCTCGGCGTAGCGCCGGGCCTGCTCGGCGGTCCGGATGTCGGGCTCGGTGACGATCTCCATGAGCGGCGTCGCCCGAGCGGTTGAAGTCGACGAGGCTGCGTGCGCCCGCCTCACCGCGGTCCGGGTGGATGAGCTTGGCCGTGTCCTCCTCGAGGTGGGCCCGGGTGATCGCGACGGTGAACGGTCCGTCGGAGGTGTCGAACGTCAGGCGGCCGAGCGGAGGCGAGCGGCAGGTCGTACTGGCTGATCTGGTAGCCCTTGGGCAGGTCCGGGTAGAAGTAGTTCTTGCGGTCCCAGCGGGTCGCGGCCGGCACGGTCGCCTCGATCGCCAGGCCCGTCGCCAGCACGTGCTCGACGGCCCGCCGATTGATGACCGGCAGAGCGCCAGGCAGGCCGAGGCAGACCGGGCACACGTGGCTGTTCGGCGGCGCGCCGTCGTAGGCCGTCGAACAGCCGCAGAACATCTTCGACGCGGTCTTCAGCTGGCAGTGGACCTCGATCCCGATGACCGCCTCGTAGCGCGCCGATGCGTCAGCCGGGGCAGGCGCGATCTCGCACCATCGGCCAAGTGTCGCATAGGTCCCCGCCGCGGCGGGTGGGGCGTGCCCGCGGGTCGCGTCGGACGCCCGGCACGGGGCACCGCGTCACCGGACGACAACGCGAACGGTGCCGAACGTGACGTCGATGTCACCGATCGAGCGTGAGAGCGCTCTCTTGACAACGCCTGCTACAGTGCGACACAAGCGTGAGAGCGCTCTCACAGGAGGGAGACGGTTCGGTGGCAAATGCCCCAGCCCGCGACCGCCGCAACGGTTCGACGCTCGAGGAGGTCGCCTCGCTCGCCGGCGTCTCCCGCGCGACCGTCTCGCGCGTCGTCAACGGCTCGCCGCGGGTGTCAGCCCGGACATCCGGCGCGAGGTCGAAGCCGCCATCGTCGAGCTCGGCCTACGTCCCCAACCGCGCCGCGCGCAGCCTGGTCACCCGGCGGAGCGGATCGATCGGCGTCGTCATCACCGAACCGACCGGCCGGCTGTTCAGCGATCCGTTCTTCCCGCGCCTGCTGCGCGGCGTCAGCGCGTCGCTGTCGGCCCGCGACATCCAGCTGGTCCTGCTGATGCCCGCCTCCCTTGCCGATTCCCAGCGCACGTCCGACTACCTCGCCGCCGGCCACGTCGACGGCGCCCTGCTGGTGAGCCTTCACGGCGACGACCCCCTGCCCGGCCCGGATCGCCGCCGCCGGCGTCCCGACCGTCGTCGTCGGAAGGCCACTCAGGGCCAGCGCGGCGAGCTACGTCGACGTCGACAACCGAGGCGGGGCGCGGAGCGCCGTCGACCACCTCATCACGGGCGGCCGGCGGGTCATCGCGACGATCGCGGGCCCGAGCGACATGGTCGCCGCGACCGACCGGCTCGCGGGCTACCGCGACGCCGTGACCGAGGCGAACCTGGGCCCGGATCCGACGCTCGAGGCGACCGGCGACTTCACCCAGGACGGCGGCGCGGCCGCGATGGAGCACCTCCTTGCGGCCCGTCCCGACATCGATGCCGTCTTCGCGGCGTCAGACCTGATGGCAGCAGGCGCCATGTCGGTGCTTGATGCCGCCGGTCGACGGGTTCCCGAGGACGTGGCGGTCGTCGGCTACGACGACTCGCCGGTCGCCTCGACCGCGCGCCCCCAACTCACCAGTGTCCGCCAACCGATCGAGGAGATGGGCCACGAGATGGCCCGCCTGCTGATCGACCTCGTCGAGGGCTCGGACCGCGTGCCACGGCGCGTGATCCTCGCCACCGAACTCATTCGACGCGCCTCGAGCGCCGGGAGGCGTCATGCCCTGAGCCGGCCGGCGACCGGCGGGCGTCGACCCACACGGGCCTGCGCCACGTCCCAACCATACGACCTCATTGAGAGGTGGGAGATCGATCCTGATCTCGCAGAGGAGGAGTCGAAAGCGATGCAACGTTCTCGATCCGCACCGAGCATCCTGATCGCCCTGTTTGCGATCGCCGCCATCCTGGTCACCGCCTGCGGCGGCGCGACCACCTCGCCGTCCGCGAGCGCCGCCGCTTCGGCGACCGCTGCCGCCGCGGCAACGCACCGCGCCGTCCCCGACCCCCGTCATCGTCACCCCCGAGCCGCTCCCGGCCGGCCCTGGGCCGAACGGCGGCGTCGTCGTCCGCTGGTTCGTCGGCCTTGGCGCCGGCACCCAGCCCGCAGCACCTCGGGCCCGAGAAGGCCTGGGTCGACGCGTACAACGCCTCGCAGAAGGACGTCTACCTCTCGCTCGAGATCGTCGACAACTCGATCGCGGCGGGCAACCTCAAGACCCAGATCGCTGCCGGCAACGCGCCGGACATCATCGGCCCGGTCGGCATCGAGGGACTGAACCTCTTCCGCGACCAGCTGCTCGACCTCGCGCCGCTCGTCGCGTCGTCCGGCTACACCCAGCCCGGCGTCGACCCGAAGCTCACCGAGTTCTTCAAGATCGGCGAGGGCGGCGCCCAGATCGGCCTGCCGTTCGCGGTCTATCCGTCCTTCATCTTCTACAACAAGGACCTCTTCGACGAGGCCAAGCTGGCCTATCCCGCCGACCAAGGTCGGCGACCTGTACGAAGGCAAGCCGTGGGACATGGAAGCCGTCCGCCAGCTGGGCATGAAGCTCACCGTCGACAAGAACGGCAACGACGCCACCAGCGCCGACTTCGACCCCGACGAGCGTCGAGCAGTGGGGCTTCGACGTCCAGTACCACGACGGCAGCGCGCGGGCCGAGACCGCGATGTTCGGCGCCGGCTCGCCGGTCGCCGACGACGGCAAGACCGCCCAGGTCCCGGACTACATCGCCAACGGCGAGAAGTGGTTCAACGACGGGATCTGGAAGGATCACTTCATCCCGAACGCGAACCAGGTCGCCAGCACCCTGCTCAACGCGGGTGGCGAATTCGCGTCAGGCAACCTGGCGATGAACGAGGGCCACACCTGGTTCACCTGCTGCATCACGCCGACCGCACCGGCCAAGCCCTTCAACTTCGGCTTCGCGGTCGCCCCGGCGTACAACGGGGTGCTCACGGCGCCGCTCCACGTCGACACCTTCAGCATCCTCAAGACCGACCAAGGTGCCCGGACGAGGCCTTCAAGGCCCTGACCGCCATGGTCGAGTCGGTCGAACTGCTCACGATCTACGGCGCCATGCCGGCCGATCCTGCCAAGCAGCAGGCGTGGTTCGACTCGATCGACGCGAACTTCCCGGGCATCAAGCTCGACTGGTCGATCCCGCAGGCCATGCTCGCCTACCCGGACATCCCCAACAACCAGTCGTACGTCCCGAACTACGCTGAGGCCAAGGCCGCCTTCCAGGCCTTCCAGAACAAGGTCCGGACCACCGCCGGGCTGGACATGGACGCCGAGCTGGCGACGCTGAAGACCACCCTCCAGGGGATCTTCGACAAGCCGGCCAGTTGAGGCGATAGGCTCCTCCTCCTCGGCCCCCTCGGGCTTCCGCGACCCGAGGGGGCCTACCACCCATACGTTGGAGCCGAACCTCGAATGACCGAGACGACCGACGCCCGGGCCGCACCCGTCACCACGACCGCATGGCCACGTCGGCTCTCGACGCCGTCCGCGCGCGAGGCGATCTGGGGCTTCGTCTTCATCGGCCCATGGCTCATCGGGCTGGCGCTGTTCACCGCCGGCCCGATCATCGCCTCGCTGATCATCTCCCTGACCGACTTCAACCTCGTCCGGCCGGAGGAGGTCAAGTTCATCGGCCTCGACAACTACGTCGAGATGGCGTCGGACCCGAACGTCGTCCAGTCGCTGCTGGTGACGTTCAAGTTCGCCATCATCGCGATCCCCCTCACGATGGTCGCCAGCCTCGGGCTGGCGGTGCTCGTGAACAGCCCGAAGCTCTTCGGGCGGAACATCTTCCGGACCCTGCTCTACATGCCGATCCAGATCCCGCTGGTGGCCAGCACGCTCGTCTGGATCGGCTTCCTGAACACCGAGACCGGCTGGCTGAACGGCATCCTCGGGTCCTTCGGCCTCACCGGGCCCGACTGGATCAACAGCGAGACGTGGATCTACCCCGCCCTCTCGCTGATCGGCCTGTGGGGCATCGGCAACTTCATGCTCATCAACATCGCCGGCCTGCAGTCCGTCCCGACCGAGCTGTACGAGGCGGCACGGATCGATGGCGCCGGCGCCTGGAAGACGTTCCGGCGGATCACGATCCCGCTGATGTCGCCGATCCTGCTCTACAACCTGCGTCATCTCGCTGATCGTGACGTTCCAGTACTTCACCCAGGCCTACACGATGACGAACGGCCGCGGCGACCCGAACAACGCGACGCTGTTCATCAACCTCGACCTCTACCGCGAGGCGTTCGTCTTCAACCAGATGGGCTACGGCGCGGCCATCGCCTGGCTGCTGTTCGTCATCGTGCTCATCCTGACCGTGGCGCTCTTCGCCTTCGCCCGGAAGCGCGTCTACTACGCGGGCGGTGAGGGATGACGGCGCCGGCCACGCCACGGCGGCTCCTCTCGTTCAGCGACGGCGGGCCCGGTCGCGAGGATGCTACCGCAGGTACCTCGGCCGCGCGTCGATCACGCTGTTCGCGTTCATCCTCGTCAGCGCCTTCCTGCTGCCGCTCGCTGTTCATGGTCACGACCGCGCTGCAGCAGCCGGGCCAGCGCACGACACCGGGCGCGCCGCTCTATCCCGCGGCTCCGGTCACGGCGACCTACGAGGGCGAGGAGTACCCGATCTACGCGGTGCCCATCGACGGGACGACGCGGCAACCTGATCCTGATCGAGAAGGGACGCGAATCGAGCATCTTCGTCGACCCGACCGATCCGTCGGCGACGCCGATCGAGTGGCAGGGCCGCTGGCGGACGCTCGAGCAGGCCTGGACGTTCGCGCCGAACTTCGAGAACTTCACGACCGTCTGGTCGCAGCTCAACTTCCCGCGGCTGCTCTTCAACACCGCGGCCATCGCGATCCTGAGCACGATCGGCGGCCGTCGCTGTCGTCCGCGCTGGTCGCCTACGGCTTCGCCCGCTTCCGGTTCCCCGGGCGGAACATGCTGTTCGTCGTCCTGATCGCGACGATCATCCTGCCGTTCCAGGTGACGCTCATCCCGACCTACGTCATCTTCACCTGGCTCGGCTGGAACGGGACGTGGCTGCCGCTGATCATCCCGCACTTCTTCGCCAACGCGTTCAACGTCTTCCTGCTGCGCCAGTACTTCATGTCGATCCCGCGCGACCTCGACGAGGCCGCGATGATCGACGGCGCCGGCCCGTTCCGGATCCTGCGGTCGGTGATCCTGCCGCTGTCGGTCCCGGCGATCGTCGCGGTCGTCGCTGTTCCACTTCTTCTTCGCCTGGAACGACTTCTTCGTCCCGCTCGCTGTACCTCGCCAGCAAGCCCGAGCTGCAGCCGCTGTCGATCGCGATCCAGCAGTACAACGCGCTGTACGTCTCGCGAGCCGACGCTCATCCAGGCGGCCGCCCTCATGACGATGGCCGTGCCGGTCGTCGTGTTCTTCCTGGCCCAGCGCGCGTTCATGCGCGGCGTGGTCGTCACCGGCGTCGACAAGTGAGCGCCATCGAGCTCGGCGAGAGCGAGGCCGTCGACTGGCCGGTGATCCCGAGCGTCGCCTGGCGGCGCGGCATCGGCGTCCCCTGCCACGAGGTCGGCCACCGCCGCGTCCACGTCCCGATGATCGACGACGGCGAGTTCGCCGGCGTCCCGATCGGCGGCCTCGGGCACGGGGAGCATCGGGCGCACGTACCGCGGCGACGCCGCCCGCTGGCACCTCGAGGTCGGCCGGCACGCCTTCGAGCCGGTGGCCGCCGACGGGTTCTCGATCTTCGTCGGCGGGCCCGACGGGCACGCGCGCGACCGTGCTGTCGGCGCTCGCGGCCCGACGGACCTGCCGGCGTGGGGCTGGACCCTGCCGGTCGGGCGGCGGCACGTACCACGCGCCTCTTCCCGCGGGCCTGGCAGACGTTCGAGCCGGACGTCCTCGGCGTCCGCGCGATCGGCGAGCAGCTCTCCCCGGTCATCGCCGGCGACCTCGAGCCGGAGCGCGCTGCCTGTCGGGGCCTTCGAATGGTGGGTGGAGAACCCAGGGCCCGACCCGCTGACGGTCGGGCTCCTGTTCACCTGGGCCGATCCCCCGGCGGCCGACGCGGCCTGCCCGCCCGCCGCGCCGCACGACGTCGTCCGCGCACGGCGACGTCGTGGGCGATCCCTTCGGCGACTCCGGGCCGATGCCGCCGCCGGCGCCTGCGCGGGACGCTCGCGATCGCGGCGTCTCGCGCGGCGACGGCGTCGAGCTGTCAGCGCCCGCGCCGCGTTCGACCCGGTCGCCGACACCGAGCTGTGGGCCGACTTCGCCGCCGACGGCCGGCTCGAGCCGCCGACGGCTCGGCGGCCGAGCCGGCGCCGGTCGAGGCCGATCGGGGCGGCCGTCGCCGCGACCGTCGTGCTCGCGCCGGGCGAGCGTCGCTCGATCCGGTTCGCGCTCGCCTGGGACCTGCCGATGGTCGAGTTCGGGGCCGGGCGGCGCTGGTGGAAGCGCTACACGCGCGACTGGGGCCGGACCGGCGCTGCGGGCCTGGGACCTGGCCACGCCACGCCCTCGAGCAGATGCCCGACCTGGCGGCGCCGCGATCGAGGCCTGGCAGGCGCCCGATCCTCGACGACCCCGACCGGCCCGACTGGTACAAGATGGCCCTCTTCAACGAGCTGTACTTCCTCGTCGACGGCGGCACGTTCTGGGAGGCCGGCGAGGTCGGCCGGCCGGAGCCGCCGGCCGACCACATCGGCCAGTTCGCGCTCCTCGAGTGCCTCGACTACCCGTTCTACGACACGGTCGACGTCGACTTCTACGCGTCGTTCGCGATCCTGCGAGCTCTTCCCCGAGCTCGAGATGCGCGGGATCCGCGACCTGCTCGCCGCGATCCCGGTCGACGACCCCGAGATCGTCACGATCGAGGCGTCCGGCGCGCCCGCGCCGCGCAAGGTCGGCGGCACGGTGCCGCACGACGTCGGCGGACCCGACGACGACCCGTTCTACCGGCCCAACCGGTACCGCTTCCAGGACGTCAGCGACTGGAAGGACCTGGGCCCGAAGTTCGTGCTCCAGGTCTGGCGCGACGCCGTCGCCGCCGGTCCCGAGCGGCGATGCCCTGATCCGCGAGGCCTGGCCGACCGTCGAACGACGTCCTGACGCAGCTCTCGGCGCAAGCGACCGCGACGGCGACGGCCTGCCCGAGCACGACGGCCTGCCCGACCAGACCTACGACACCTGGCCGATGCGCGGGCCGTCGGCCTACGGCGGCTCGCTCTGGCTGGCGCGCCGTCGCCGCCGCCGAGGCGATGGCCGCGTCGCCTGGGCGACGACGAGGCCGCGCGCCGCTGGGAGGGCTGGTTCGAGCGCGGCCCAGGTCGCCTTCGACGTCCGGCTCTGGCGGGGCGACCACTACGCCTACGACGACGGCGGCGGCGCCGAGCTCGGACAGCATCATGGCCGACCAGCTCGCCGGCCAGTGGTACGCCGACGCGACGGGTCTGGGCGACCTGCTGCCGCGCGACCGGGTCGAGGCCGCCCTGCGGACGATCCACGCGCATGAACGTCCTGCGGCTTCGGCGGCGGGCGGATGGGCGCGGTCAACGGGATGCGCCCGGACGGCACGGTCGACGGCTCGAGCGAGCAGTCGGCCGAGGTCTGGGTCGGGACGACCTACGCGCTGGCGGCGTTCATGATCGGTCGCGGCCTGCGTCGAGGAGGGCTGGGAGACCGCCCGCGGCGTCGCGGCCGTCACCTACGAGCGCGGGCCTCTGGTTCCGGACACCCGAGGCGTACGACGCCGACGGGCAACTTCCGGGCCGCGATCTACCTCCGGCCGCTGGCCATCTGGGCGATCGAGGAGGCGCTGCGGCGCCGTGCGCGCGGCCGGCCGGCGCCGGCTAGCGGCCGGACGCGCTCCACGAACCGGCCGATCCGGCGGAGGGCCTCCTCGAGCCGCTCGTACGAGGTCGCGTAGCACATCCGGACGTGGCCGGCGCCCGACGGCCCGAAGGCACTCCCCGGGACGACCGCCACGCGCTCCTCGGTAGGAGGCCGCTCGGCGAACGTCCTCGTCCGTCAGGCCGGTCGAGGTGATCCGCGGGAAGGCGTAGAACGCGCCGCGCGGCTCGAACGTCTCGAGACCGAGGGCGTTGAGCCCGTCGACGATCAGCCGCCGGCGGCGGTCGTACTCGGCGCAGCATCCGCTCGACGTCGGGCTCGCCCTCGACCAGCGCGACCAGCGCCGCGTCCTGGGCGGTCGTCGGCGCCGACATGATCCCGTACTGGTGGACCTTGACGATCCCCTCGAGGATCGCCGCCGGCGCGGCCACGTAGCCGACCCGCCAGCCGGTCATCGCGTACGCCTTCGAGAAGCCGCCCATCAGGATCGTCCGCTCGCGCATCCCCGGCAGGGCGCTCATCGCGCGGTGGCGGTACGTCGCCGTAGGCGAGGCGGTCGTAGATCTCGTCGCTGTACACGAGCAGGTCGTGGCGGACCGGCGATGGCCGCCAGCTCGTCCTGGACGTCGTCCGGGAGGACCGCGCCGGTCGGGTTGCACGGGTAGCCCAGGAACAGCGCCTTCGTCCGCGGCGTGATGGCCGCCTCGACGGCGGCCGGGTCGAGCGCGAAGTCGTCCTCGAAGCGGGTCGCGACGTGGCGGACGACGCCGCCCGCGAAGACGATCGCCGGGACGTAGGCGACGTACGACGGCTCGTGGAGGATGACCTCGTCGCCCGGGTCGCACGTCGCGCGCAGGGCGAGGTCGACGCGCCTCGGACGCCCCGACCGTGATCAGCAGCTCGGTCGCCGGGTCGTAGCGGACGCCGTAGCGACGTTCGAGGTGGTCGACGAGCGCGCGGCGCAGCTCGAGCGTCCCGTAGTTGCGACGTGTAGTGCGTCCGGCCCTCGCGCAGCGATCTCGACGCCGGCCTCGACGATCGACCCGGGGCGTGTCGAAGTCGGGCTCCCCCACCCCGAGGCTGATGACGTCGTCCATCGTCGCCGCGATGTCGAAGAACCGGCGGATCCCCGACGGCGGCACGCCCTGGACGCGCTCGGCCAGGGCCCGCTCGGCGAGCGGCGGACGGAGCTCGGTCTCCATCAGGCCACGCGCACCCGCGAGGGACGCGAGCCGTTCGGCCGGCGTCGGGGTGGCGGGATCGTCGAGCGCCGCGAGGTCGGCCGGCTCGAGCGCGCGCCAGTCGGCGGTCGCGGTGATCGCCTCGTAGCCGCGAGCCAGCCCGAACAGCGCCGGCTCCGACCATGGCGCGCCGATCAGCTGGAGCCCGACCGGCAGCCCCTCGGACAGCCCGGCCGGGATGCAGATGCCCGGCAGCCCGGCCATGTTGACCGGCAGCGTGCAGGCGTCCGAGAGGTACATCGAGACCGGGTCGGCCAGGCGGGCGCCCAAGCGGGAACGCGACGGTCGGCGACGTCGGCGCGACGAGGGCATCGAAGCCCTGCGCCCACAGCGCGTCGAAGTCGCCCTTGATGAGCGTCCGGACCTTCTGGGCCTTGAGGTAGTAGGCGTCGTAGTAGCCGGCCGACAGCGCGTACGTCCCGAGCATGATCCGGCGCTTGACCTCGGCGCCGAAGCCCCGGCCGCGGGTCGCGAGGTAGTCGGCCAGCACGTCGCCGTCCTCGCCGAGCCGCGGCCCGTAGCGGATCCCGTCGTAGCGGGCGAGGTTCGCCGACGCCTCGGCCGGCGCGACGATGTAGTACGTGGCGAGGCCGTAGTCCGTGTGCGGCAGGCTGACCTCCTCGACGATCGCCCCGGCGGCCTCGAGCGCGGCGACGGCCTCGCGGACGCGCGCCTCGACGCCGGGCTCCATGCCGGCCACGAAGTACTCCCTGGGCAGGCCCAGGCGCTTGCCGCGCAGCGACGCGGCGGCCTCGTCGTCGCTGTGGGCCAGGGTCAGCAGCGAATCGGAGACGGGCTCGGGCGACGACGTCGAGTCGCGCGTCGTCGCGTCCGGCGACCGCGTGGAGCAGCGATCGCCGCGTCGCGGGCGTCGCGGGCGAACGGCCCGATCTGGTCGAGCGAGCTGGCGAAGGCGACGATCCCGTACCGGCTGACCCGGCCGTACGTCGGCTTCATCCCGACGATCCCGCACAGCGCCGCCGGCTGGCGGATCGAGCCGCCGGTGTCCGTGCCGATCGCCGAGCGGCGCGTGGAACGCGGCGACCGCCGCCGCCGAGCCGCCGCTGCTGCCGCCGGGCACGCGGTCGAGGGCCCACGGATTGGCGGTCGGGCCGTAGGCCGAGTGCTCGGTCGAGGAGCCCATCGCGAACTCGTCCATGTTCGTCTTGCCGAGGATGACCGCGCCCGGCGTCCCGCAGGCGCTCGGTGATGTGGGCGTCGTACGGGGCGAGATAGCCCTCGAGGATCCGCGAGCCGGCCGTGCACTGGCCGCCCTGCGACCGACACGAGGTCCTTGAGCGCGATCGGGATCCCGAGCAGCGGGTGGAGCGCGTCGAGCGCCGCCGGCCCGTCGCGCGCGCGCCGTCGCGAGCCGGGCGTCCGCCGCGTCCGCCTCGGCCAGGGCCCGCTCGCGGTCGATCGTCAGCCAGGCGTGCAGGCGCGTGGTCCTGCGCGCTCGGCCAGGTCGAGATGGGCCACGGTCAGGTCGCGCGACGACAGCTCGCCGACCCGCAGGCGGGCGGCCATGTGGTGGGCGTGGAGGCGCGTCAGCTCGGTGGACATGGTCGGTCGCGGCCCGATCAGTCGCCGCCGAGGATCGCCGGGACGACGATGAAGTCGCCGTCGCGCGCCGGGGCGTTCGGCGAGGACGGCCTCGACGGTCAGCGACGGCCGGACGACGTCGTCGCGCAGGATGTTCTCGAGCTCGATCGTCTGGGCGGTCGGCGCGATGTGGTCGGTCGGGACCGTCGCGAGGATCGCGTACTGGTCGAGGATGTGGTTGAGCTGGCCCTCGAGACGGGTCAGCTCGTCGTCGGTCAGCCCGAGACGGGCGAGGTGGGCGACGTGCTCGACGTCGGATCGGGACAGGGTGGCCATGAGCCGATGATAGCGGCGATACATGACTGATGGACGCGGCCCGAAGACCAATGGTGGGATGGCCCCGGGCCATCGGTCTCGCGTCATCCTTCGTTCGTGGCCCGCCCTCCCGAGACCCTGATCCTCGCCTGTCTCCAGTGCGGGACGCCCGCTGCCCGCCCGGACGCGACCTTCTGTCGCCGATGCGGGCTGACCTACGGCGAGCCCCCGTCCGCCTTCGTCGAGCTGCCGAGCTGCCCGATCTGCTACACGACCGTCGCCGACGACGGCCGCCTCGAGAGCCTCGACCACCCGGGCCTGCGCGTCGATCTCGTCCGCCACCAGGCCGAGCACGAGCGCCATCCGGTCGGCGACGACGAGTGGCTCGAGTCCCTGCGCGAGGGCGACCGGCTGCGGGTCGATCGCTGGTCCGCGCCGTTCGACGTCGTCCGCCACTACCTCGTGACCGGGCAGGTCGAGGGGGGCCGGCAGCGCCAGATGGAGCACGACGCCCTGGTCACCGCGATGACCCAGCTCCGACGCTTCGGTCCCGATGCCGACATCTTCGGCGACCAGCCCGAGTGGGCCGAGGCACGGACCGCCGTGAGCAGACTGCTGGAGCGGTACGCAGCCGGTCGCCGCTAGGACCGGGGCGCCCGGACGGCCGCGAGCGCGGCCCGGGCCTGGGCGAGATGGATGCGGTCGTGGCCGCCGAGCATCCTGAACATGAGATCGAGGCTCTCCGAACCGCGTTCGAGGTGGATCCCGATCCGCTCGCGGTCGACCGCCGTGGTCCGGCCCCACAACGCCACGTTCGCCTGCCGGAGCGGCTCGAACAGCGCGAGGAGGTCGGCCGGGTCGTCCGTCCCATGCCGAAGGCGCTCGACCCACACTGCCTGGTCGTAGCCGACGATCTGGGGCTCGTCCTGGGCGAGAACCCACCGGTAGCGACCCGTCATGACCACTTCGGCGTCGACCATGTGGCCGAAGCACTCGAGGGCGGACCACTCGCCGGGCGCCGGGCTCGTCCTGAGCTCCCCGCCGGCCTCGGCCAGGAGCGCCCGGACCGCCGCCGGCGTCGACGCCTGCACCTGCGCCGGATCGTCATCGCCGAGCGCGCCGAGGAGCATCGCCTGGTAGGCCGCTGCTTCGCGGACCGGATCCGGACTGATCATGGCACCTCCTCGCCGGCGAGCAGCCGGCGGAACCCGTCTTCGTCGAGGACCGGGACGCCCAGCTCCTGGGCCTTGGCCAGCTTCGAGCCGGCACTCTCACCGGCGACGACATAGTCCGTCTTCTTCGAGACAGAACCTGACGTCTTCCCGCCCGCGGCCCGGATCGATTCCTCGGCCTCCTGTCGGCTGAAGCCCTCGAGCGTGCCGGTCACGACGAGGGTCTTGCCGTCGAGCGGGCCGGCCGACGCCTCCGGCGAGCGCGGGGCCGGCAGCTCGGGCTCGATCCCGGCGTCGGCGAGGTCGCGCAGGACGTCGCCGCCCGGACCATCGGGGCCGAAGTAGGCCGCCAGGCTCGCCGCCACGGTCGGACCCACGCCGTAGACCTGCTCGAAGTCGGCGCCGGTGCTCTCCCTCGAGTGCGGTCGCGGCCCGCTCGAGCCAGGGCTCCGGCCCGTCGGGGACGCGTTCCACGAGCCACTGCGCGAGATCGATCGCGGTCTGCCCGCCGACCTGCGGGATGCCCAGGCCGTTGAGGACGCGCGCCAGCGGTCGACGCCGCGAGCGGCCGATGGCCTCGTGCAGGTTCTCCGCGCTCTTGCGCCCGAAGCGCTCGAGCGTCTCGAGGTCCTCCACCGACAGGCGGTAGAAGTCGCCGCGTCGCTTCACGAGCCCCGTCTGGAGCAGCTGCTCGAGGGCCTTCCAGCCGGCGCCCTCGATGTCCATGCCGCCGCGTCCGACGAAGTGCCCGAACTCCTGTGCGACGCGGGCAGGGCACGCGAGGTTGGGGCAGTAGACCCGCACCGCCCCCTCGTCCTGGGCGACCGGCGTGTCGCAGACCGGGCAGCGCTCGGGCATCTGAAACTCGCGCTCGGCGCCGGTGCGGCGCTCGACGATCGGCCGGACGACCTCAGGGATGACGTCGCCGGCCTTCTGGAGCACGACCCAGTCGCCGATCCGGATGTCCTTGCGCCGGATCTCGTCGAGGTTGTGGAGGGTGGCCCGCGCGACCGTCGAGCCGGCCACCTTGGTCGGGGTCAGGTGGGCCACCGGCGTCAGCGTCCCGGTCCGCCCGACGTAGGGCACGATGTCCTCGACGAAGGACTCGACCTGCTCCGGCGGGAACTTGAACGCGATCGCCCAGCGCGGGGCGCGGCTGACCATCCCGAGCCGGCCCTGCTGGTCGTAGCGGTCGACCTTGACGACCACGCCATCGGTCTCGTACGGCAGGTCATGGCGCGCCTCGCGCCAGCGCTCGGTGAAGGCGATCACGCCCTCGATGTCGAGGCCTGCATCGCGTTCCGGGTTCACCGGGAAGCCCAGCGCCCCGAGCCGCTCGAGCGCCGCGGACTGGGTGTCGACCGAGGCCGTGTCCTCGACCAGCTGGTAGAACCAGGCCGAGAGCTTCCGGCCGGCCGTGACCGTCGGGATCGATCTGGCGCAGGGATCCCGCGCCGCTGTTGCGCGGGTTGGCGTAGAGCGGCAGGCCGGCCTCCTCGCGCTCGCCGTTGATCCGGGCGAACTCCGCCTTCGGCATGAAGATCTCGCCGCGGGCATCGAGCCCCGCTGGCTCGGCCAGCTTGGCCGGCACCACCGCGATCGTGCGGAGGTTGGCGGTGACGTCCTCGCCGGTCGAGCCGTCGCCGCGGGTCGCGCCCTGGCTGAACCGTCCCCGCTCGTAGTGCAGGCTGATGGCCAGCCCGTCGATCTTCAGCTCGGCGACGTAACGCAGGTCCGGCGCGGGCTCGGGCGCCGCCGGCAGGCCGAGGCCCTTTCGGACGCGGGCATCGAACGCCCGCAGCTCGTCGTGGCTGAACGCATTCGCGAGCGACAGCATCGGGCGGGCGTGGCGGACCTCGTCGAACGTGCCTGTCGGCGCGCCGCCGACATGCTGGGTCGGCGAGTCCAGCGTGATGAGGTCCGGGTGGGCGGTCTCGAGGGCCACGAGCTGCCGGAACAGCTGGTCGTACTCTGCATCGCTGATCTCGGGGGCGTCCTGCCCGTGGTACAGCTCGTTCGCCCGATCGATCCGCGCGGCAAGTGACGCATGCCGCGCGGCCGCCGTCTCGGCATCGAGCGCGGCAGCCTCGGCGACCAGGGCCGGGTCGACCGGCGGAAGGGCGATGGTCATCGAAGCGAGGGTACCGAACGCGCCGGACCCGCGCAGCGCCGGCGGGCGGCGCCGGTCCTCAGCGCCGCGACGGCTCCAGGTGCTCGGCGCGGATGTCCGCCGGGGTGGGCGTTCCCAGCAGGGTCAGGGCGATCTCGAACTCGTCGCGCAGGATCGCGAGCGCCCGCTCGACGCCGGCCTGCCCGCCCGCCGCGAGCGCCCAGAACATCGGCCGGCCGACAAGGACGCCGCGCGCCCCGAGCGCGAGCGCGATCGCGATGTCGAGCCCGCGACGGACGCCGCCATCGACCCAGAGCTCGACGCGGCCGGCGACCGCGTCCGACGACCTCCCCGAGCACGTCGACGCTCGCGGACACGCGATCGAGCTGGCGGGCGCCGTGGTTGCTCACCACGATCGCGTCGACGCCGTGCTCGACGGCGAGGCGCGCGTCCTCGGCGGTCAGGATGCCCTTGACCACGAGCGGCAGGTCCGACCAACTGCGGATCGTGGCGAGGTCGCGCCAGGTCAGGCTCGTCTCGCTCAGATGACTCAGGTCTGTCGGACGTCTCGGCAGCATGGTTGCCGTGCGTGGCAGTGGTCGCCGCGAAGTTGCCGAGCGGACGGCAGCTCGAAGCCCGACCGTCGATCGCGGTCGCGGTAGCCGAGCAGCGGCAGGTCGACGGTCAGCACGATGCGCCCGGTAGCCGGCCGCGGCGGCCCGTTCGACGAGCGAGCGCGTCACCGTCGGGTCGGACTGGACGTAGAGCTGGAACCAGCGCGTGCCGTCCGGCGCGGCGGCGGCGACCTCCTCGATCGAGCGTGACGAGGTCGTCGAGAGCGTGAACGGCACCCCGGCGGCCGCCGCGGCGCGGGCAGTCGCCATCTCCCCGTCGGGATGGGCGAGTGCCGTGGACTGCCATCGGGGCGATCGCGACGGGCATGGCCGTCGGCGCGCCGAGGAGCGTCGTCGAGGGATCGATCCGCGTCACGTCGACGAGGACCCGCGGACGGAGGCGTCGTCGTCGCCAGGCCGCTTCGTTGTCCGCGAGGGTGATCTCGTCCCAGGCGCCTCCGGCGACGTAGTCGAAGGCGCCCGGGTCCATCACGTCGCGCGCCAGCGGCTCGAAGTCGGCGAGCCGGTGGATCGCCCGGAGGTCCGCCGCCAGCTCGGTCACCCGATGATCTCGAGGTTCGCGAGGCTCACCAGCATCTGCTTGCGCCCGACCGCCGGGTCCTTGAACGCGACCGTGACCTCCTCGTCGCTCCGGGTCAGCTTGGAGGTGACGACGATGCCGTCGCCCCAGCGGCCGTGGCGGACGCGGTCGCCGTCGCGGAACTGGCGCTCGCCCGGGATGATCGGGCGGGCGGGTCGCGCCAGGCGCGGGCGGACGCGCGGCGGCCGTGCGCGTCCGCGGGCAGATCGTCATCCCAGGCGCGGACCGGGCGACGCGAGGCTGCCCGACGGCGCGCCGGCCGCGTACGCGTCGCGCTTGGCCGCGAGGTCGCGCGACGGCCGGAACGGCTCGCCCGGCGCCGGCGCGCCCGGCTTGCCGCTGCCCTGGCGGAAGGCCGCCCCGCTCGTTCCGCCACGGACCGGGGTGCCGAAGCGGCTCGTGCGGCGGGCGCCGAAGACGAGGTCGAGATCGAGGTCGCGCTCGTCGCGTCGGCGCCCAGCTGCGGCCCGACCATCAGCTCGGCCGGGATCTCGAGCAGGAACCGCGACGGCACCGAGGCCTGGCCCATCCCCCACGTCGCGCGCCGCCACGCGTGCGAGAGGTACAGCCGGCGCTTGGCGCGGGTGATCCCGACATAGGCCAGGCGGCGCTCCTCCTCGAGCTCCTTCTCGTCGTCGAGCGCCCGGCTGTGCGGGAAGAGGCCCTCCTCGAGGCCGGCGATGAAGACGACCGGGAACTCGAGGCCCTTGGCCGCGTGGAGCGTGATCAGCGTCACGGCGTCGGCGTCGCCCTCGTACGAATCCTGGTCCGCGACCAGCGCGGTCTCCTCGAGCAGCCGGTCGAGCGCGTCCTCGGGCGTCAGGTCGTCGTAGCGGGTCGTGACCGAGCGCAGCTCGAGCAGGTTGGCCCAGCGCTCCTCGCCGTCCTCGGAGCCGTCGGCCAGCATCGCCCGGTAGCCCGATGCCTCCAGGACCTCGTCGAGCAGCTCGGGCAGGGCCAGCATCCCGACCCGCGTCCGCAGGCGCCGGACGAGGACCGCGAACTCGGCGAGCGCGCTGCGCGAGCGCGACGCCAGGCCCTCGAGCTCGCCCTGGGCGGCCGCCTCGACCGCGCCCCAGAACGAGCCGCTCGCGCGCGGGCCGCGGCCGCGCGCAGGACCTCGATCGTCTTGTCGCCGATCCCTCGTGGCGGCACGTTGATGACCCGCTCGAAGCTGACGCTGTCCGTGTCGCGAGCGCAGGATCCGCAGGTAGGCGAGCGCGTCCTTGACCTCGCGCCGCGCGTAGAACCGCGTCCCGCCGACGAGCTGGTAGCGGATGCCGTAGCGGAGGAACGATTCCTCGATCGCCCGGGACTGGGCGTTCATCCGGTACATGACCGCGATGTCGCGGGCCCGGAACCGGGTGTCGGCCTCGTCGTCGTCGGCGCGACGGGTGAGCGCGCTGCCGCGCCCGCCGACCAGGCCCTCGACCTGGCGGGCGATCCACTCGGCCTCCTCCTCCTCGTTGTAGGCCTCGAAGCGCTGGATCGTCAGGCCGCCCGCGTTCTGGGTCCAGAGCTTCTTGTCCTTGCGCGCCGCTGTTGCGCGAGACGACCGCGTGGGCGGCGTCGAGGATGAGCTGGGTCGAGCGGTAGTTCTGCTCGAGCTTGACGACCGTCGCCTTCGGCCAGTCGCGCTCGAAGTCGAGGATGTTGCGCAGGTCGGCGCCGCGCCACGAGTAGATCGACTGGTCGTCGTCGCCGACGACGGCGAGGTTGCCGTGCTTCGCGGCGAGGGCGCGCGACCCACAGGTACTGCGCGCGGTTCGTGTCCTGGTACTCGTCGACGTGGAGGTAGCGCCAGCTGCTCCTGGTACTTGGCCAGCGACGTCGGGCGCCTCCTCGAACAGGCGGACGCGCCTCGAGCAGGAGGTCGTCGAAGTCGAGCGCGTTGGCCTTGCGCAGGCGCTCCTGGTAGCGCGTCGCGAGCCGGGCGATCATGCCGCTCGCGGTGGTTCGACGGCGTGCTCGACGAGGAACGTCGGGTCGAGCATCTCGTTCTTCGCCCGGCTGATCGCGCCGAGGACGGCGCTCGGGCGGAACTCGCCGGTGAGCGGCAGGTCCTCCTCGCTGAGGATCTGCTTCATCAGGGCCTGCTGGTCGTCGGTGTCGTAGATCACGAACCGGCGGTCGATGCCGATCGCCTCGCCGTCCTGGCGCAGGACGCGGGCGTACAGCGAGTGGAACGTGCCGGCCTGGACGTCGCGGCCGGCCTCGCCGACGAGCGCAGATGATCCGCTCGCGCAGCTCGGCGGCGGCCCGGTTGGTGAACGTGACCGCGAGGATCTGCCACGGCGGCGACGCCCTTGACGCCGACGAGGTAGGCGATCCGGTGGGCCAGGACCCGGGTCTTGCCCGAGCCGGCGCCGGCCAGGATGAGCAGCGGACCCTCCGTGGTCGTGACGGCCCGGGCCTGCTCGGGGTTGAGGGCCTTGACGATCTGCTCGGCGCGCTCCTTGCGGCGGGCGGCGACGACCGCCGGGTCCGCCGGCGGCGACCGGGATCGCGGGGTCGTCGCCGGGGCCGGCGCATCGCGCATCCAGGCGGGTTCCTCGGGCGCGACCGGCGGCCTCGTCGAGGTCGGCGAAGGCCGTCCCGACCGCCTCGGACGGGGTCGCCGCGGCATCGTCGAGCGTTGGGTCGCCGGTCCGGCGACGACGGGTGGGGCTCACCGCCGCCATTGTAGGTCGGGCGGCCTCACCCGGCTCCCGGGCGAGACGCGGCAGCTCAGTCGGCGGCCGCTTGATCTGGTCGGCGGGCGGGGCCGTGATCGTGACCGGTGCGTCCCAGCGCGACATGATCGCGTCGATGCGTCAGCGACGTTCGCCGTCGCCGGTCGTGACGGCGCACGTCAGGCCCGGCCAGATGGTGCGGGCAGGTCCTTCTCGACGCGCACGGTGACGGCCAGGCTCGCGCCGGATGGTCGACCGCGGGCCGGCCGGGCGCCGCGGCGCCAAGCCGAGCGCGGCCAGCTCGTCGGCCGTCAGGTCCGCGGTCGACCGTGTAGCACTGCGTCGAGCCGCAGGCGACGTCGTCGCCCTTGACCGGGTCGACGCCCGGCTTGAGCAGGAAGTCGCCGAGCGCGTCGACGATGGCGCCCGTGTTCGGCGGATCGACACGGCAGCGACTGGCCGCCGAGGCCGAGCACCTCGTACTGCGGCCCTGGAGCGAGGTCTTGAGGTAGGCCTTGCCGTCGACGACGATGAGCTCGCCGGTGACGTTGAAGCAGGGCCGGCGCGGTGAACGTGGCCTTGGCCGCGCTGTCCGGCGATGTCCAGGTCGGCCGCGGCCGTCGTCCCGTCGAGCTTGATCGGGGCGGCCGCGCCGCCGGCGCCGGGCAGTCGCGATCGACATCGTGCCGTCGAGCGTGGCGTCGATGTGGACGCTCTTGGCGGCTTCGGTCGAGGTGAGCGCGGCTGTGACGATCTCCGTCGGGTCGGTCAGGGGCGGCGCAGACGAGCCGCCGCACGCGGCGACCACCACCGCGGCAGCGAGGACGAGTGTCGGGGCGAACGGGATTCGGCGAGTCATGAGGCTCCTTGCGTACGTCGGGCGATCCCGTGGACGACCGACCACAGGGTCACCGTGACGGCGCCGACCTGTCAAACGGTCGGCCATGCGTCCATCCGGAATCGAAAGGCCCCGGCGGTGCCGGGGCCTTCGAGCGTGTTGCAGGGACGACGGACTAGAAGTCCATCCCGCCGCCACCGCCGTGGTCGTGGCCCGCCCCGGCGCCGGCCTTCTCCTTCTCGGGCAGGTCCGTGATGAGGGTCTCCGTCGTCAGGACCATGGCCGCGATCGACGCGGCGTTCTGGAGCGCCGAGCGGGTCACCTTGGCGGCGTCGACGATGCCGGCCTTGAACAGGTCGCCGTACTCGCCCTTGAGCGCGTCGTAGCCGAAGCCGGGCTTGAGGCCCTTGACGTGCGCGACGATGACCTCGCCGGACTGCGCCGGCGTTGTCGGCGATCTGGCGGGCCGGGGCCTCGAGCGCCTTGCGGACGATGTCGACGCCGACCTGGGCGTCGCCCTCGAGCTTGATCTTGTCGAGCGCCGGGATGGCCTGCAGGAGCGTGGTCCCACCGCCGGCGACGAGGCCCTCCTCGACGGCCGCACGGGTCGTCGAGAGCGCATCCTCGATGCGGTGCTTCTTCTCCTTGAGCTCGACCTCGGTGGCCGCGCCGACCTTGATGACGGCGACGCCGCCGGACAGCTTGGCAAGGCGCTCCTGGAGCTTCTCCTTGTCGTAGTCGGAGGTGGTGTCCTCGATCTGGGCCTTGATCTGGCTCATGCGGCCCTTGATCTGGTCGGCCTTGCCGTCGCCGTCGACGATCGTGGTGTCGTCCTTGGTCGCGACGACGCGGCGAGCCGAGCCGAAGTCCTCGATCGTGACGGAGTCGAGCTTGCGCCCGATCTCCTCGCTGATGACCGTGCCGCCGGTCAGGATCGCGATGTCGCGGAGCATCTCCTTGCGGCGATCGCCGAAGCCCGGGGCCTTGACGGCGAGGACCGAGACGGTGCCACGGAGCTTGTTCACGACGAGCGTCGCGAGCGCCTCACCGTCGATGTCCTCGGCGATGATGAGGGTCGGCTTGCCCTGCTGGACGGCCTTCTCGAGCGCCGGGAGCATGTCCTGGACGCTGGAGATCTTCTTGTCGGTGATCAGGATGAGCGGGTTCTCGAGGACCGCTTCCATCCGGTCGGGGTTGGTCACGAAGTACGCCGAGATGTAGCCGCGGTCGAACTGCATGCCCTCGGTGTATTCCTTCTCGAGGCCGAGGCTCTGGCCTTCCTCGACGGTGATGACGCCGTCCTTGCCGACCTTGTCCATCACCTCGGCGATGATCTCGCCGACTTCCGGATCCGCGGCGCTGATGGCCGCGACGGCCGCGATCTGCTCGCGGTTGTCGACCGGGTCGCGACTGCTTCGCGATCTCGGCGACGATCGCCTCGACGGCCTCCTCGATGCCGCGCTTGACGACCATCGGGTTGGCGCCGGCGGTGACGACCCGGAGGCCCTCGGTGACCATCGCCTGGCCGAGGACGACCGCGGTGGTCGTGCCGTCGCCGGCGACGTCGTCGGTCTTGGTCGCGACTTCCTTGAGGAGCTGCGCGCCCATGTTCTCGAACGGGTCGTCGAGCTCGATGTCGCGAGCGATCGTCACGCCGTCGTTGGTGATCGTCGGCGAGCCGAACTTCTTGTCGAGGACGACGTTGCGGCCCTTCGGGCCGATCGTGACCTTGACCGCGTCGGCGAGGCGGTCGATGCCGCGCTTGAGCGAGCGACGAGCGGTCTCGTCGAAGATGAGCTGCTTAGCCAATTCGAATGTCCCTCCAGGAACGTTGGGGCGAGGACGCAGACTGGCGGCGGATGGCCGTCAGTCGGCGACGATCGCCAGGATGTCCTTCTGGCTGACGATGAGCAGCTCGTCGCCGTCGATCTTGAATTCGGTCCCGGCGTACTTCGCGTAGAGGACCTTGTCGCCGCTCTTGACGTCCATCGACTCGCGCTTGCCGTCGTCGAGGATGCTGCCCGGGCCGGCGGCGATGATCGTGCCCTCCTGGGGCTTCTCCTTGGCGGTGTCCGGCAGGACGATGCCGCTCTTGGTCATCTCCTCGCGGGCGCTCGGCTTGATGACGACGCGGTCACCCAGCGGGCGAAGCTTGGTCGCGGTCGCAGTGGCTTTGGCCAACGTGCATTCCTCCTGTGACGGCCGGGCCGGCCGTCGGGCGTGGACTGCTGGGAGTCATCGACCGCGGTCTGGCGACCGATGTCCCCGGAACCTTGATCGGGCATCGCGCCGGGCGTCGTCCCCGGCTTCCCGACGATCCGTGTCGTGCGGGGCCTCTGTCGGGGCGCTGACGCCGTCGCGGCCTCGGGTGATGTTAGCACTCTCGCCGAGAGTGCCAAGTGGAGACTAGCGAACCACGCGCTCAGGCCTGTCAACCCGGTCCGCGCCGCAGGCGCGGCCGCCCGGATCAGGAGTGCGCGAAGACGACGATCACGTTGTCGCCGTCACGGCCGAGCGTCACGCAGCCGGGTCCGTCGTAGCCGATGTACCAGCCGATCTGGCCCTCGGACTCGTCGTACACGACCGCATGGCGCAGCACCGGCAGGTCGGGCTTGAAGCTCGCGCGGGCCGTCGTACGTCGGCTCGCCGGCGTCGTCGGCAGCGACATGTGGATGAACCGGAGCTGCAGGACGTGCTCGCCCTGCATCTTGATCGGCACGCCGCTGCCCGCCTCGGTGAACGGCCGTTCGGCGACGGCGAGGTCGCCCCGCGGCTGGCCGGCAGGTCCTGGCAGCGAGGCCCTGCCGAAGACGAACGTGACGAGGTCGGCGTCGGCGGTCGAGGAGACCTTCACGTCGGTCATCCGGTCGGACGAGAGCGGGCCGTCCTGCGGCTCGACGACGCAGTCGGCGGCTGGCGTCGCAGACGCGGCTGGCCGTCGGCGACGGGGACGCGGTCGGGGCCTCGGTCGACGGTCGCGGACGGCGATGTCGCCGCCGACGCAGTCGCGGTCGGGGCGGGACTCGGGCTGGGGCTCGGGCTCGGGCTTGGCGACAGCGTCGCCCGGGTGCAGGCCGACGCGAGCAGCAGGCCGGCGACCAGCGTCGCGGCAAGGACCGAGCGGCGGGTCGCGGGCGGTCATGCGATCCTCCGCGGGGTCGAGAAGGTCCGGTCGTAGGCGGCGACGAGGATGGGCCCGAGTGCGTCGAGCGAGACGCCGCGGCGCTCCGCGACCCATGCCGCTGTGACGCGCACCCACTCCGGTTCGTTGCGCGAGCGCGGCGCGCCCGGCGGCGACAGGAACGGCGAATCGGTCTCGACGAGCAGGCGATCGGTCGGGCACGAGCGCAGCGACCTCGGCCGAGGCCTCCTCGCCGCGCCGGAAGACGAGGCCCGAGAAGCAGATCGCGAGGCCGAGGTCGATGACCGCCCGAGCGTAGTCGAGCGGCCCGGAGTACGAGTGGATGACCGCCGGCGGGCGGTCCCCGAACGCCGCGGCCCAGCGCGCGTCCCCCACCCCGGCCGCGCGCAGCTCGTCGAGCAGCGCGTCCTGGGCGTCGCGCCGCCCCTCGGCCGAGCGGCAGTGGAGGATCGCCGGCTTGCCGGTCTCGAGCGCGAGCGCGAGGTTGCGCCGCAGGTTGGTCAGCTGGTCCGGGATCGGGCTGAAGACGCGGTCGTAGTCGAGCCCGGTCTCGCCGATCGCCACGACCCGCGGGTCGCGCGCCCAGGCCGACGATCCGCCGCCCAGCCGGCGTCGTCGACCTTGGCCGCGTCGTGCGGATGGACGCCGACCGCGGCATCGAGCCACGGGAACCGGTCGACGAGCGCGAGCGCCCGCTCCGACGAGGCGACGTTCCAGCCGGGGACGAGGATCCGCTCGACGCCGGCCAGGCGCGCGCCGCCGATGACCAGGTCGGCGTCGCGCTCGAACCGGTCGGCGTTGAGGTGGCAGTGGCTGTCGATCAGGCAGCGCACGGCGTCGACGTTCGGTCGCGTCGGCTTCGACGTCGAGCCGCGGGAAGAGCGGCTCCGGCGGTCGCCGACGCGGCCCGACTCGCCCGCGTGGGCGCCCCAGGCGAGCTCGTCGAGGATCGGCGGGCCGCCGTTGCCGTCCGGCCCGTACGGGTAGCGCGTGCCCGAGCTGCGCCGAGGACGCGCGGCGCGGTCCCCGGCAGGAACGGCGCGGCGGCGAGGCCGACCAGCCGGCAGGCCTCGACGAGGTCGCCGAGGACGCCGCGCAGCCGCGTCGCCGGCCGCCGTCGTCGCCGGCCTTCCAGGCCTTGGCCAGGACCCACGGCTGCTCGGCGTCGACGACCTTGTTGGCGCCGCCGACGAACTCCCACAGCTCGGCCAGCGCGTCGTGCAGCAGGCAGCCCTCGAGCCGCTCGCGGTAGCGCGCGCAGCGTGTCGCGCCCAGGCGCTCGGCCGAGCGGGCGACGTCGCGCTCGGCCGGCCGCGCGGCGCCGGCCGCTCGCCGTCGAGGTAGCGGTTGGTCATCGACACCGTCCGGTTGACGAGGTTCCCGAAGTCGTTGGCGAGGTCGGCGTTGTAGCGCCGCACGAACGAGTCCCAGCACACCTCGGCGTCGCGGTCGAACGGCACCTCGCGCAGGACGACGTAGCGCGCGCCGTCGGCGCCGAACGCCGCGACGAAGTCGTTCGGGTCGAGGAAGTTGCCGCGGCTCTTGCTCATCCGCTCGCCGCCGGCCGCGAGCAGCCAGCCGTGGACCCAGACGTGGCGCGGCGCCTCGAGGCCGGCGCTCCACAGCATCGCCGGCCAGAAGATCGTGTGGAACCGGGCGATGTCCTTGCCGATGACGTGCAGGTCGGCCGGCCACCAGTGGGCGAACGCGGCCGGGTCGTCCGGGAAGCCCGGCGCCGGTGATGTAGTTGATGAGCGCGTCGTACCAGACGTAGATCTTGCCGGCCTCGGGGTCCCACGAGCCGTCCTCGCGCAGCGCGGTCTCGCCGTTCTCGGCGATCGGGAACGGGATGCCCCAGTCGCCCGGCGTCCGCTCGCGCCTGATCGAGAAGTCCTCGAGGCCGCCGCGGATGAAGCCGAGCATCTCGTTGCGCCGGAAGTCGGGCTGGACGAAGTCGGGGTGGTCGGCGAAGTGGCGCTCGAGCCGCTCCTGGTAGGCCGACAGCCGGAAGAACCAGTTCCGCTCGGTCAGCCACTGGAGCGGGACGTCGGGGTGGTTCGGGCAGATCGTGCCGCGCGGCCGTCTCCTGGACGTCGGTCGCGTTGCGGAAGCCCTCGTTCGGGCAGTACCAGCCCTCGTACGTGCCGAGGTAGATGTCGCCGTTGGCGTGGGCGCGACGGACCATCTCCTGGGCGGCCCGGACGTGGTCGGGGTCGGTCGTCCGGATGAACCGGTCCGGGCGTGATCGCCAGGGCGTCCTCGGCCGCCTTGAAGAACGCCGACCTTCTCGTCGACGAACTCGCGCGTCGGTGCGGCCCTCGTCGACGGCGCTCTGGGCGATGTTGATCGAGTGCTCGTCGGTCCCGGTCAGGAAGCGCGTGTCGTCGCCGAGCATCCGGTGCCAGCGCGCGATGACGTCCGCGCCGATGACCTCGTACAGCGTGTGCAGGCCGGGCTTGTTGTTGGCGTACGCGATGGCCGTGGTCAGGTAGTAGCGGGGTCGGTCGGCCATGGGAGCCGATGGTAGCAGCGAGGCGGAGCGGTCGAATTGACTATGGGTGGTCCGGACCACCGGCCGGTCGGTCGCCTGACCACCCGGTACTGCGCGGACCCGACTTTCGGACCCCAGACTGCACTTACATGACCGGTCCGCGACCGGCCGTGCCCTCCGTCCCTGGAGCATGCACCCCTTGCCGCACGACTATGCCCGTCACGCCATCCGCAATCGCCTGCTGCTGAGCATGGGGCTGAGCGTGCTGCTCGGCGTGTCCATGACGGCCTTCGTGTTCGTAGTGGCATCGGGAACGATCCGGTCCCTGGCGGACAAGACAGCGACGCTCGAAGGCGATGGAAGACGCCTTCCACGCCCAGGAGAGTCGCTCTGTACACGCAGGAGACCTTTGTCTTCGACTATGCACTGTCGGCTCGGCAGGAGGCGCTCGACGAGTTCGATGGGGCGACGGAGGATGCGCTCCAGGCCTATATCGAGCTCAGAGGCGGCCGCCCAACCGTATCCCGGCGTTGCTCGCGGCCGCCGAGACCGTCCATGTCGCCGCGGTCGCCTGGCGTGAGGAGTGGGCGGAGCCGTTCATCCGCTCGGTGGCAACGACCGAGTCCTGCCGGATGGCGAGGCAACTGTCGAAGCCAGCGAGGTCGTTGTACTTGCCCGCCGAGGAGGCCCTCGTCGACCTCGATGCGGCCCTTGCCGAGCACCGCCAGCTGACGGCCGCGACACGAGGTCGCCGCGGCGATCCCGGACCTCGCGTTCGTCATCGTCCCGTTCGGCGCGGCCGTGACCATGATTCTCCTGCTGATCGGGGTCTGGCTCACGCGGACCATCAGCGGACCGCTCGTCCGGCTGAACCGGACGGCCGAGGCGCTCGTCGCGGGCGAGGACGTCTCGTTCACCGTGGAACGTGACGACGAGTTGGGGGCGCTGGCCAACGTCCTCGAACGGTCGCGCGTCGACGTCGGCGCCCGCTACGACACGGCACGCCGCGAGAGCGCGCACGCCGGCACGTTCAACCAGCTCGCCGAGCTGACATCGTTCGCTTCGGACGAGCAGGAATTGGTGCGGGCGGCTGTCCATGCGATCCGGCGTCTGGTGCCGGCCGAGCGCGGCGACATCCTGCTCGCGAACCCGTCGCAGAACCGGCTCACGGTCGCGGTGGCATGGGGTGCCGATCCGCCCGCCGAAGGCAGCCTGATCCAGGTCGACCGGATCGACCGGTGTCCGGGCCTCCGGCGAGCGTCTGCTTTCGTCGCCGACGATGTCGCAGATGACATGGCCGTTCGGTGCCCGGCACACCCGACAGCCGTCGGGACGCTCGCCTGCGTGCCAATGTCCGCGCTCGGCAAACTTGTCGGCGTCATCCATCTGGAGCAATCCCGGCCGAGGGCGTTCGACCCGGAGATGATGCATCTCGTGGTCCGAGTGGCGGAGACCGTCGGCCTGGCGATGGCGAACGCGCGCCTGATGAAGACGATGGAAGGCCAGGCGATGACCGACGTGCTGACCGGCCTCCGGAACGCGCGCTTCTTCGATCCCTACCTCGAGCAGGAACTCGAGGCCGCCGAGCGTGACGGCGAGACGACGAGCGTCATCATGCTCGACCTCGATCACTTCAAGGCGTTCAACGATGCCTACGGGCATCCGGCCGGCGACGAGGCGCTGCGGACCTTCGCGCGCGTCCTGGGTGCGTCCATCCGAGCGTCGGACGTGGCCGCGCGGTATGGCGGCGAGGAGTTCATCGTGGCCCTTCGACATGCCGGGTTGGAGGACGCTCGTTCCGTCGCGGAGAAGATCCGACTCGCGATCGAGCAGATGGTCGTCGAGCTCGGGCCGGGCAGATACGGCCGGATCACGGCGTCCCTCGGCGTCGCCTCCACGGACCACCACGTCGCGGACATGAAGGCGCTGGTCGCCATCGCCGACGCGGCGCTGTACCGGGCCAAGGAAAGCGGCCGCAACCGGGTCGAGATCGCCCCCGCGAACGACGGCCGTGACGGTGCTGGCAGGGGCCAGCAGACGGCGCGGTCGTGGTGCGGCGGCCGATCGCAAGCCGCCGCTGTCGACCCCCGCCTGACCGTCAGCCGCCGGGCTGGCGCACCTCGACCAGCTCGACGAGGTCGTCGCCTCCGACCACCACTTTCTCGGCCACGTTGCCGACGCCACGGGCGTAGTACTTGTACTCGACGGTGTCGGGCTCGAGCGGCGTCCACTCCTCGGTGACCAGGGCGTCCGCGTAGGAGCCTGCCCGCACCGTGATCGCGCCGTCAAGACGGCGGACGAGCGCGAGGTCCTCGGCCTCACCGCGCAGGAACTCCTGGCGATAGAGGTCGCCGCCACGCGGGTCGGCCAGCATGACGATCCCGGGCTGGGCGCCGTTCACGCCGGCTTCCCATGACCCGGCCGGGTCACCGGCCGGATCGTCCTCGAACGAGATCGTGGCCTCGCCGAAGTACCACACGTTGCCGGCCCGATCCTGTGCGTACCAGTCGAACGTGTCCTCGGTGACCTTGCCCTTGACCGTGACGGTGTCGCGGACGACGACCGTCTCGACGCCCATCACGTTCCGGGTGTCGGGGGTGACGGTGACCTCGATGTGCTCCCCGCCGCCCTCGTAGACGAACGTGGTGCCCGGCACCCACGGCAGGAACGGGTTGTCGATCGTCGTGCTGAAGTCCGCCGGGTCGATGGAGGGCTCGTACGGCACGGCCTCGTCGACGGGCGCGGGGTTCCTCGGGATCGGGGCCGGTGTCGGCGTCGCAACGGCTGCGGGGGCGGTCGGTGCCGGAGTCGCACTCGTCCCAGCGGCCTGCGCCGAGGCGGACGGCGGGGCTGTCGCGGGTCGGCGTCGGGGTCGTGACGCCGCACGCGCCGACGGTCAGCGGCGGTGACGGCGACGGCGGTCGCGGTTGCGGAGCCGCGTCGGACGCGGACTCGGTCCCAGGGCGTACGGGTTGCGCATCGGTCGAGCCTCCAGTCGGTGCAGTCGATGGATCGACCGTAGGCACGCTGCGACGCCATGTCGTCGGCCCGACGGCCGAATCGCCCTCGGCCGCAGGGATGAACGGTTCCGGACGCACATCACTCTCCCGGGCGAGGCGAGGCGCCATGCCGCGCGCTAGCCTTCGGGCGTGGACGCCATCGCAGTCCTGCGGCGGCACGGAGATCGCCTCCTGGCGATCGCGTTGGTCGTCGGCGTCTGGCTCGAGACCACATGGATCGGGATCAGTCGCGACGACGAGCCGATCCTGGTCACGCCCGTCGCGGAGACGGTGTCGCTGCTCGCGGGCGTCCTCCTCGCCGCTTCGTTGGCCTGGCGACAGCGAGCCCCGCTCGTCGTGCTCGGGCTGGCCATCGTAACCTCGGTGGTCTCCCTGGTGGAGCCACTGGACGGGGCGATCACGGTCGTCATCGCGATGATGGTCGCGACCTACACGGTCGGAGCGCACACGCGCGGTCAGACGGCGATCGCGGGTGCGGTCGGCCTCGCGATCCTCCTCGCCGTGAACCTCGGCCGCGAGATCCATCCCGATCTGGAGGTCGGCGACATCGCGGTGCCGTTCCTCCTGCTGGGCGGGCCCTGGCTGGCCGGCCTGGCGATCCGTTCTCGTCGCGAGCGTGAGGTCGCCCTGGAGGCCGCGCGGGTCGAGGAGGCGGGTGCCGCGGTCGCCGACGAGCGGGCGCGGATCGCGCGCGAGCTGCATGACGCCGTCGCCCACTCGATCGGCGTCGTCGTCCTGCAGGCGCGGGGCGCGCGCAAGACCCTGCGGACCGACCCGGAGGCGGCGCTCGAGGCGCTCGATGCCATCGAGGCGACCGGGACGCAGGCGTTGACCGAGATGCGGCGCCTGGTCGGGGTGCTCCGACAGTCGGACGACGGGGTGGACCTGTCGCCGCCGCCGAGCCTGCGCCACCTCGATGCGCTCGTGGACCGCGTCCGCGCGGCCGGGCTGCCCGTCGAGCTGACGGTCGAGGGCACGCCGATCGACCTGGCGCCCGGGCATCGACCTGTCGGCGTACCGGATCGTGCAGGAGGCGCTGACGAACGCGCTCGCCCACGCCGGACCCGGCCACGGCGAGCGTGCACGTCCGCTACGAGGTCGACCAGCTGTCGCTCGAGATCGCGGACACGGGCGTCGGAGCGGCCGGGGCCCGTCCGGCCGGCCATGGGCTCATCGGCATGCGCGAACGCGTCTCGCTCTACCAGGGCAGGCTCGAGACGGACGTCCGGCCGGGCGGCGGTTTCGTGATCCGTGCCCGGCTGCCCCTGACGACCGCGTCGCCGTGACGATCCGGGTCGTCCTCGCCGACGACGAGCGACTGGTCCGGGCCGGCTTCCGGATGATCCTGCGCGCGGAGCCCGACATCGCGATCGTGGCCGAGGCGGGCGACGGGCGCGAGGCCGTGGAGGCCGTCCGGCGGCACCCGACCGACGTGGTGCTGATGGACATCCGGATGCCGGCGATGGACGGGCTGGAGGCGACGCGACGGATCCTCGATGGCCCGGGTCACCCGCCGCGCGTCATCGTCCTGACGACGTTCGACCTCGACGAATACGTCTTCGAGGCCCTGCGCGCCGGGGCCAGCGGGTTCCTCCTCAAGGACGCGCCCGAGGAGCGGCTGATCGCCGCGATCCGGGTGGCCGCCGACGGCGGGTCGCTCTTCGCCCCCTCCGTCACGCGCCGGCTGATCGAGCGATTCGCCGCCGTGGCCGGGCCGTCCGCCGTCGACCGATGACCTCGACCGGTTGACCCCGCGCGAGACCGAGGTGCTGCGCCTCATGGCTCGGGGCCTCTCGAACGCCGAGATCGCCGAGACGCTCGTCGTCACCGAGCACACCGCGAAGACGCACGTCGCGCACATCCTCGACAAGCTGGGCCTGCGCGACCGCGTCCAGGCGGTCGTCCTCGCGTACGAATCGGGACTCGTCCGGCCCGGGGCCTCCGATTGAGGCGCGCACTCAGGCGCCGGTGTCGCCCTCGACGAACGGGCGGCGCCAGTCGGGGGCGTCGAACGGCTCCGCCCAGTAGGCCACCTCGCGCCAGATCTGCGCCGTCGCGAAGCTCGAGCAGCGTGATGCACAGGTAGACCTTGCCGTCGGGGTAGGTCATCCGCCACTCGCCCCACCAGAAGTCGCCGCTGCCGACGACCCGGGCGACCGTGTTGCTGGGCGTCACGACCCAGCGATCCTCGGAGCCGACCAGCCGTTCCAGCGTGCTCGTCGGCATGCCGCCCGGATAGTGGCCCGCGACCTGGGCGAAGTTGCGGTGGCCGACGACCCGCTCGCCGGACTGCGGCCAGGCCACCTGCCAGTCGGCGTGGCGGAGCGCGGCCATGGCCGCCTCGTCGTTGGCCGCGGACGCCGCCGCGTACCGCTCCACGATCTGCTGGTTGGAGGGCTTATCCGGCATCGCTGCTCCTCTGGACCGACGACCCGCCCGGAGTATCGGTCATGGCGTCGATCGCGGGAAGGCCCGGACGCTCGCGCTGCATCGAGGCCGACGTTGAACGCGACCAGCGCGGCGACCACGACGGACATCGCCGACGACCGCGGACGGCACGCCGCAGCGAGTCCGCGGCGTACGCCGTGCCCAGGATGGCCGCCGAGGCGATGACGAGCGGGACGGCGAGCCGACGGCTCAACGGCTGGCCGTGCAGGAGCCCGACCGCGACCAGGTAGATGACCACCGGGATCGCCACCGCGAACGCCGACCTGCTGGTCGGCGAGCTGGATCGTCGCCGAGGAGTCGTGTCGGTGGCGACCTGCGAGGCCGGCGCCGAGGGCGGCGACGGCCGCGAAGACGAAGTAGTGGCCGTAGCCCCAGACGAAGGCATCGCCCGAAGCGAGACGGCGATCGCCGATGTCGCCGGGTCGCGCTTGAAGTAGGCCCACCACAGGCGCGAAGACGAGCAGCAGGCCGCCGATCGCGACCGCCAGCAGCGGCGCCGGCGACGCCGCCGGCCGTCGAGCGCGGCCTGGACGGCGGTCGTCGTCGCGAGGACGCACTCGCCGAGGACGATGATCGTGAACAGGCCGTAGCGCTCGGCGATGTGCTCGGCGTGCCACGGCGTCGGGCGGCCCGGCTCGCTCCGCCCAAGCCGGGACCGCCAGCTCGAGCAGGCCGAGGACGAGGAAGTGCGACCGCGAACCTCCGACGGCGGACCGATGGCGAGGCGGACGATCCACAGCCGACCTGGATGAGCGTGATCCCGACGGCGTACCGCAGCGCGACGGCACGCCCGGCCGGGTCCTCGTGGGCGGCCCGCAGCCACTGGGCCACGAGCGCGATGCGCATGATCGACGTAGCCGATCACCATCGATCGTGAAGTCGAGGTCGTCGAACGCGCTCGGGACGCCGGCGGCGACGACGAGCACGCCCGCGATCTGGACGAACGTGAGCAGCCGGTAGACGACGTCGTCGGTGTCGTACGCGGACGCGAACCAGGTGAAGTTCATCCAGGGCCACCAGATCGTGAAGAAGACGATCAGGTAGCTCACGAGGCCGTGTCCAGATCTCGCCCGCCGACGAGGTCGTGATGGAGCGCGCCGCGCGGCCTCCGCGACGGCGACCACGAAGCACAGGTCGAACAGCAGCTCGAGCGGCGTCGACGCTCGGTGGGCCTCGTCCCGGTCGCGCCGCGCATCGGGACGTAGAGCGGCCTAACCGGTCTTCGCCCGGCGGCTTCGGCCATCGGATCAGTGGCGGAAATGCCGGACACCGGTCACAAGCATCGCGCCGCCCGCAGCGTCGACCACGGCCACCGCGTCGGCGTCGCGCATCGAGCCGCCCGGCTGGACGAAGGCGGTCACGCCGGCCGCGATGCAGGACTCGATCGCGTCCGTGAACGGGAAGAACGCGTCGGACGCGCACGAGGCGTTCTGCGTCGAGGAGGCACCCAGCATCGCATGTGCCTTGGCGACGGCCTGCCGAGCCGCATCCACCCGCGAGGTCTGGCCGACTGCCCATCCCCACGAGGCTGCGATCCTTGACGAGCACGATGGCGTTCGAGGTGACGCCGCGAACGAGGCGCCAGGCGAGGTCGAGATCCAGCAGCTCGGCGTCGCTCGGGGCGCGCCGGGTCGCGACGGTCCAGGTCGTCGCGTCATCAGTCGCAGCATCGGGCGCCCCGACCAGGTAGGCGCCGCCGGCCGTCCGGATCGCCCCGGTCGGATCGACCGCCCCGCCGGGGGCGTCCTCCGCGAGCGCCTCGTCGACCAGGACCCGCAGGTTCTGCTTCCGGGCCAGGATCTCGAGCGCGCCGGACTCGAACGCCGGCGCGACGACGATCTCGAGGAAGATCGAAATCAGCTGTTCCGCGATCGCGGCGGTCACCGGGCGCGTCAGCGCGACAACGCCCCCGAACGCGCTGATCGGATCGGCCTCGAGGGCCGCTGACCACGCCTCGGCGAGCGTCGTCCGCTCCGCGGCCCCGCACGGGTTCGTGTGCTTGACGATGACCACGCCGGCCCCGCGCAGCGCCCGGCCCAACGATGACGCGGCCGCGGCATCGAGGACGTTGTTATACGAGAGTGCCTTGCCCTGCAGCGGGGCCCGCTCGACGCCGAACAGCCCGTCCGCGACGGTCATGCCCGGGCGCCGGTAGCGGGCCGCCGGCTGGTGCGGATTCTCCCCGTAGCGCAGCGTCTCGACCTTCTCGAGCGAGACCGTAAGGGTGGGTGGATACGGGTCCTCGGCGCCGGGCAGTCCCGGATCGATGAGGCAGGTCGAGACCGGCGAGCGCGAAGCGGTGCGGCAGCTCGGCCGCGATCCGGGCGTCGTAGGCGGCCGTGTGGGCGAACGCCTCCAGTGCCAGTGCGCGGCGAAGCGCGTCGGAGATGCCGGCCGGACCTTCGATCGCCTCGAGCACCGCTGGGTAGCGCGCCGGCGAGACCACGATGGCGACATTGGCGTGGTTCTTGGCGGCCGCGCGGACCATCGACGGGCCGCCGATGTCGATCTCCTCGATGAGCTCGTCCACGGTGATCCCGGGCCGTTCGAGGGCCGCCGCGAACGGATACAGGTTCACGACGACCAGCTCGAACGGGGCGATCGCGGCGGCGATGATCTGGCGCCGATGGTCGTCGAGCCGGCGATCCGCCAGCAGGCCACCGTGGACGCGCGGATGGAGCGTCTTGACCCTCCCGTCGAGCATCTCCGGGAACCCGGTCACGGCGGCCACGTCGGTGACCGGCAGGCCGGCGTCCCGGAGCGCCCGGGCCGTGCCCCCGGTCGAGACGAGCTCGAAGCCCTGCGCGACCAGCCCGCGGCCCAGCTCGGCGAGGCCGGACTTGTCCGACACCGACAGGAGGGCCCGCCGCGGGCGCGGGACCGCCGCGTCCGCTCGTTCGAGATCGAGCACCACGTGTCGGCCGTCCGCCGCCACCGAGAGCGCCCCGGCCAGGAGCAGGCCGACGGCCCGGGGCAGGAGGCGATGCTCGACCGATCGGATCCGGGCGTGGAGGGTCTCGGCGTCGTCGCCGGACAGGATCGGGACCGCCTCCTGCGCGACGATCGGCCCGCCGTCGAGGGTCTCGTCGACCAGATGGATCGTGCAGCCGGAGACCATCGCGCCGTGGTCGATCGCGTCCTGCACCGCGCGGGCGCCGGGGAACGCGGGCAGGAGCGACGGATGCGTGTTCAGGATGCGCTCCGGGTACGCCGCCAGGACCCGTGGGCCGACGATCCGCATGTAGCCCGCCAGGACGACGACATCGGTCCCGGCTGCAGCCAGGGCATCGGCCAGG
Organism: uncultured Chloroflexia bacterium; assembly: GCA_963704775.1. GTDB lineage: Bacteria > Chloroflexota > Limnocylindria > Limnocylindrales > CSP1-4 > SPCO01. Next base: position 827,092 of record CAVPHR010000006.1, read on the forward strand.
GCGGCATCATCGCCGCCCGGTACGAGCGCCGTGTCGATCCCTTGCTCAGTGGCCCACTCGAGGGCCGGGCAGGCGTGGTCCGCGAACACGAGGGCGATCTCTCCGCCGAGCTCGCCACGTGTCGCCGACGCGTGCAGCGCGCGCAGATTCGACCCGGCACCCGACACGCCGACGGCGATGCGGCCGCTCACCGCACGTCCTCGAGGGGGCCCTCGATGTAGCGACTCCCGCCGCCGGCCTCGGCGTCGACCACCTCGCCCACCAGCACGCTGCCGACGCCTGCCGCGGCGAGCGCGTCGATGACGAGCGGCACCGCGTCGGGCGCCACGACGGCGACCATGCCGAGCCCGCCGTTGAAGGTCGCGCGCAGCTCGACGTCGTCCATCCCGCCCAGGGCGCCGAACAGCTGCATCACCGACGGCATACGCCACCGGTCGGGGTCGAGGCGCGCCGCCAGGCCGTCCGGCAGTGCGCGCGGGACGTTGCCCGGGAGGCCTCCCCCGGTGATGTGGGCGAGGCCGTGCACGTCCGTGCCGGCCGCGACGAGCGCCTCGCGCGCCGCGAGGATCGGCCGGGCGTAGATCCGGGTGGGGGTCAGCAGCACCTCGCCGAGGGTCGCCATCGTCTCCTGGGGCGCATCCGCGAGCACGTCCTCGGTCGCGGCGTCGCCGAGCGTCCGGCGCAGGCGGGCCTGGTACGGCTCCGCGGCGTCGAGGTCCCATTGGGCCATCAGCGCACGCACCAGCGAGTAGCCATTCGAATGGAGCCCTGACGACTCGAGGCCGACGATCGCATCGCCGGCGCGGACGGCCGTCCCGTCGATGATCCGGCCGCGCTCGACCACGCCGATCGCCGTGCCGGCGATGTCGAACGCCTCCGCCTCCATGACGCCGGGGTGTTCCGCGGTCTCGCCACCCACCAGCGCGCAGCCCGCCTCACGGCATCCGGCGGCGACGCCGCCGACGAGCTCCGCGACGGCCGTCGGGTCGAGTTGTCCCACGGCGACGTAGTCGAGGAAGGCCAGCGGCTCGGCGCCGGTGCACACGACGTCGTCGGCGCACATCGCGACGAGGTCGATGCCGATGGTGTCGAACCGGCCGATCGCCGACGCCACGGCTGTCTTCGTGCCGACGCCGTCGGTCGAGGCGACCAGCACCGGCTCCCGATAGCCTTGCGGGATCGCGAACGCGCCCCCGAACCCGCCCAGGCTGCCGATGACCTCCGGCCGCCGCGTCGACTCCACGTGCCCCCGGATGAGCTCGACTGCACGCTCGCCGGCTGCGATGTTGACGCCGGCCGCCCGATAGGCGGTTCGCGGGTCAGCCAAGGTTGTCGGCGCCCACTGCTAGTGGCTCTTCGAGCATGAACTTCCGGCTCGAGGCGTCGTACGGGACGGGTTCCGGGTAGTTCCCGTCGAAGCAGGCGAAGCAGAACTGGTCGTACGGCAGGTCCAGGGCGGCGAGGACGCCGCGGATCGAGAGATAGCCCAGCGAGTCCGCCCCGATGAACTCGCGGATCTCCGCCTCGGTGTGCGTCGAGGCGATGAGCTCGGTCTCGATCGATGTGTCGATGCCGTAGAAGCACGGGTGGTAGATCGGCGGGGCGCTGATCCGGACATGCACCTCGGTGGCGCCGGCCTTGCGCAGCAGCTCGACGATCCGCTTGGTGGTGGTCCCGCGAACGATGGAGTCGTCGACGACGATCAGCTTCTTCCCGTTCACGACCTCGCGCAGCGGATTGAGCTTGATCGTCACGCCCCGGTGACGGAGCCCCTGCGACGGCTGGATGAACGTCCGCCCCGCATAGCGGTTGCGGTACATGCCCTCGCGATACGGGATCCCCGACGCCTCGGCGAACCCCGCCGCGGCCGGCGCGCCGGTGTCGGGCACGGGCATGACCAGGTCCGCCTCCACCGGGTGCTCCCCGGCGAGCTGCATCCCCATCTGGCGGCGCGCCTCGTAGAGGTTGCGGCCCTCCATGTACGAGTCCGGGCGGGCGAAATAGATGAGCTCGAACACGCATAGCGCCGGGGTGGCCGCCGCGTAGCGGACCGACCTGGGCGCGCGGCCGCGCTCGAGGATGACGATCTCGCCCGGCTCCACGTCGCGGACGTACTCGGCGCCGACGATGTCGAGGCCGGCCGTCTCCGAGGAGAGGCACCAGCCAGCCTCGGCCTCGTCGCCGCTCCACAGGCCGTCGGTCGGGCCACCGACCAGGGCGGTGCGCGGCAGCCGGCCCAGGACCAGAGGGCGGAAGCCGTGCGGGTCGCGGACCCCGATGACCCGGCGCTCGTCGAGGATCACGAGGCTGAACGCGCCCTTGACCCGCGGCAGGACCTGCACGAGTGCCTGGACCGTGTCGGCGGCAGGCTCGTCGGCCAGCAGCGCGGTGAGCAGCTCGGTGTCGGTCGAGGCGGGCAGCCGCGATCGGCCGCCCTCGAGCTGCGTCAGCAGGTCGCGTGTGTTCACGAGGTTGCCGTTGTGGCCGATCGCGATGGCCCGGCGCGGGCCGCGACGGTACGTCGGCTGGGCGTTCTCCCAGATCGTCGAGCCGGTCGTCGAATAGCGGCAGTGGGCGATCGCCAGGCCGCCCCGGAGGCTCGGCAGCCGCCGTTCGTCGAGGACGGTGCTGATCATGCCCAGGTCCTTGTAGAGCATCAGCTGGTCGCCGTCGCTGACCGCCAGGCCCGCCGACTCCTGGCCCCGGTGCTGGAGGGCGAAGAGCCCCATGGCCGCCACGGATGCCGCGTCCATGCCCTCGTCGTCGGCCAGGACCGCCCCGAACACGCCGCACATCGGTCAGCCCTCCCAGCCGAGGGCACGGGACAACCCGTGCTCCCAGGTATGGCGCAGGTCCGCCAGGGGCACCTCGAGCGCGTCCGCGATCCGGCTGCCCCGCTCCTCGGACGCACCGGTAGCGCCGGAGCCCGCCAGTTCCACCACGAGCCGGTCGCCGCCGACCGAGCCGATCGCCTCGACCGGCAGGCCGTGCTGGCGGGCGAGCAGCTCGAGGGCAGCGGCGAACCGCGGCCGGCAGCTGAGGACGAGCCGCGAGGGACTCTCCCCGAACAGGTCCACGGCCGGCGAGTTGGCGACGGCGATCCGGACACTCGCCCCGAGTCCGCCCCACATCGCGGACTCCGCGATCGCGACGGCCAGTCCTCCGCCGGACACATCCTGCGCGGACGCGACGAGACCCCGCGCGATCGCCTCGCGGATGAAGACCTGCAGGGTCGCCTCGCGGGCGAGGTCCAGGCCGGGCGGGCCGTCCTCCACGGCGGAGCCGGCCAGCACCGCGTACGCGGAGCCGGCAAGCCCGGGCGTCGGGTCGCCGACCAGCAGGATGGCGTCGAGCGGGAGCTGGAACGCGGGGCCGACGAGCGTCGAGACGTCGTCGAGCAGCCCGACAACGCCGATCTCCGGGGTCGGGGCGATGGCGCCCGTCGGCGACTCGTTGTAGAGCGAGACATTGCCGCCGGTCACGGGCAGGCCGAGCGCCCGGCACGCGTCGGCGAGGCCGCGCACGCCCTCGGTGAGCTGCCAGAAGGCCTCGGGACGCGTCGGGTCGCCGTAGTTGAGGCAGTTCGTCACGCCGAGCGGCCGTGCGCCCGTGATCGAGACGTTGCGGGTCGCCTCCGCGACCGACAGCGCGGCGCCGAGCCACGGGTCCGTGACGCCGACGCCCTGGTTGCCGTCGGTGGTCGCCACGAGGGCCTTGGTGGTGCCCTTGACGCGCAGCACGGCCGCGCCGCGCCCGGGTCCTGCGACCGTGTCCGCCCCGACGGTGGAGTCGTACTGGTGGAAGACCGGGTGGCGCGACGAGAGGTTGGCGGAGCCGAGCAGCGCGAGCAGGACGGCACCCGGGTCCATCCCCCGCTCCGGCAGCCGGTCGACCGCCTCCAGCGGCGCTCCGGGGGCCGGCGCCGCCCGCTGGTGCGTCGGCCGGGCCGCGAGACGCTGGTGGACGATGGCGTCGCTCGTCAGCGCCCGGGCCGGGATCCGGGCGAGCTCGGCCGCGCCCGCCTTGGGCGAACCGTCGGCCTCGAGACCGCCCTCGATCACCACGATGTCGCCGTCGTCGGTGACCCGCCCGATGACCGCGACCGGGATCCCCCAGCGCGTGCAGACCTCGCGCACGTCCGCCCAGCGCGCCGGGTCGACCGCGGCGCACATCCGCTCCTGCGACTCGCTGATCATCACCTCGAACGGCTCGAGGCCCGGCTCCCGGCGCGGGATCGCGTCGAGGTCGACGACGATGCCCGCCCCTGCCCGATCGGCGGTCTCGGACGTGGCGCAGGTGATGCCGCCGGCGCCGAGGTCCTGGAGGCCCTCGACCAGGCCGCGCTCGATGAGCTCGAGGCTCGCCTCGATCAGCAGCTTCTCGGCGAACGGGTCGCCGACCTGGACCGAGGGGCGCTTCGACGGGTCGTCGTGCGTGAAGGTCGCCGAGGCGAGCACCGACGCTCCGCCGATGCCGTCGCGTCCGGTCGTCGAGCCGTACAGCACGACCAGGTCACCGGGACGCCCGGCCGTGGCCAGCGTGAGTCGTCTTTCCTCGAGCAGCCCGATGGCCATGACGTTGACCAGCGGGTTGCCCTCGTACGTCGGGTCGAAGACGAGCTCGCCCCCGACCGTCGGGACCCCGACGCAGTTGCCGTAGCCGCCGACCCCACGCACGACCCCATCGACGAGGTGCCGGGTCCGGGCGTCCGCCGGGTCGCCGAACCGCAGCGCGTCGAGGACGGCGATCGGGCGGGCGCCCATCGTGAAGATGTCGCGCAGGATCCCGCCGACCCCGGTCGCGGCGCCCTGGTAGGGCTCGACCGCCGAGGGGTGGTTGTGCGATTCGATCTTGAATGCGACCGCCAGACCGTCGCCGATCGAGATCACGCCCGCGTTCTCGCCCGGACCGGCGACGACGCCCTCGCCGGCGGTCGGCAGGGTCCGCAGCAGCGGCTTCGAGCTCTTGTACGAGCAGTGCTCGCTCCACATGACGCTGAACATCGCGAGCTCGAGGTCGTTGGGGTCGCGGCCACCAAGCCGGTCCCGGATCGCGTCGAGCTCGTCGTCGGTGACGCCGAGTCGCCGATGGAGTGGCTCCACGGGGACCTCCGCGACCGTCATCGACTGCCGGCTCCCACCGTCGTGGCCGTGGCGCCGGACGCCGCGAGCGCGGCGCTCTCGACGAGGGCCCGGATGATCCCGACCCCGTCGTCCGAGCCGAGGATCGCCTCGCTCGCCCGTTCCGGGTGCGGCATGAGCCCCGCGACGTTGCCGGCCGCGTTCAGGACCCCCGCGATCGCCCGCAGCGAGCCGTTCGGGTTCGCCGCGTCGTTGGGCTCGGCGCGCGCCCCGGCCGCATCCACGTACCGGAAAAGGACCTGCCCGTCGCGCTCGAGCGCGTCCAGCGTCGCGTCGTCGGCGTAGTAGCAGCCCTCGCCGTGGGCGACCGGCATGCGCAGCGGCCGTCCGACCTCGAGCCCGTGGGTGAACCGCGTGTCGGCCCGCTCGGCCGCGATCCGCACCTCCTGGCCCGCGAACCGGAGCGACTGGTTGCGGAGCAGCGCGCCCGGCACGAGCCCCGCCTCGGCGAGGACCTGGAAGCCGTTGCAGATGCCCAGGACGAGCCCGCCGCCGGCCGCGAAGGCCGCCACGGCCCGCATCACTGGGCTGAACCGGGCGATGACCCCGGCGCGCAGGTAGTCGCCGTACGCGAAGCCGCCCGGCAGGATCACCGCCGCGACGCCCTCGAGCGTGGCCAGCTCGTGCCACAGGACCACCGGCTCCGCGCCGACGAGATCGAGCGCGGCCACGGTGTCGCGATCGCAGTTGCTGCCCGGGAAGACGACGACGCCGACGCGGACCGCCATCAGTCGGTCCCTGGGGCGGCGCCCACGAGCGAGGAGGTCGCCCCGATCGACCTCGATCGCGTAGGCCTCGATGAGCGGGTTCGAGAGCAGCTCGGCGGCCAGCCGCTCGACCACGGCGCGCGCCCCCGACTCGTCGTCGGAATCGACGGTCAGCTCGACGCGTCGGCCCACGCGAACGGCACTGACGCCCTCGATGCCGAGATGGCCGAGGCTGCCCTCGACGGCGCGACCCTGGGGGTCGAGGATGCCGGGCTTGGGCGTCACGTTCACCGCGAATCCGTAGCTGGTCATGGGGCGATGACATCCTCCTGGAGGTAGCGCTCGAAGCTGGCGCCGGTGATCCGCTCGAATGCTTCGATGTAGCGGCCGCGGGTCCCGTCGACGACGTCCTTGGGGATGATCGGGCCGGGTGCGGTCTTGTCCCACTCCTGCGTCTCGAGCCAGTCGCGCAGGAACTGCTTGTCGAAGCTCGGCTGGGGGCCGCCGGGCTCGTAGGCCGCCGCGTCCCAGAAGCGCGAGGAATCCGGGGTCATGACCTCGTCGATCAGGATCAGCTCGCCGGACTCGGGCACGACGCCGAACTCGAACTTGGTGTCGGCGAGCAGGATCCCCCGTCGCGCGGCGATCGCCGCGCCGTAGCGATAGAGCCGGACCGCCTGGTCGCGGATGGTCTCGGCGAGCTCCTCCGCGTCGCCTCGCCCACTCCAGGACTCGACGTGATCGATCATCCGGTCGAAGGTGACGTTCTCGTCGTGCTCGCCCTGCTCGGCCTTGGTCGCCGGCGTGAACACCGGCTCCGGGAGCTGCTCGCTCTCGCGCAGGCCCGCCGGGAGCGGCAGCCCGCAGACGGTCCCCCGATCGAGGTATTCCTTCCAGCCCGAACCGGCCAGGTACCCGCGCACGACCGCCTCGATCGGGACGACCTCCGCCCGCCGGCAGACCATGATCCGGCCGCGCAGGCCGGCGATCGGGCCGGTGTCGGCCTCCGATCGATCGGCTGTCTCCAGCGCCGCCGCGAATGCCGTCGAGACGATGACCGGGTCGGTGTCGAGCAGGTGGTTCGCGACGATGCCGGCGGTCTCCGCGAACCAGAACCGCGACAGCCCGGTCAGCAGCCGGCCCTTGTCGGGGATCACGGTCGGCAGCACGACGTCGAAGGCGGAGATGCGGTCGGACGCGACCAGGAGCATCCGGCCGTCCGGCAGCTCGTACAGGTCGCGGACCTTGCCCGATCGCAGGAAGTGGTCAGCCAGCAGCATCGGGCACCGTCGGCTTGGCGATCGAGGTGCGTGCCCCGACGGCGTCATTCAGGGCGTCGAGTCGCCTCATGACGGTGGGCACGTGCTGCAGGAATGCGGCCTCGTCGAAGCACGCGTCGAGCTCGCCGAGCGACAGCTTGGCGGCGACGGCGGGGTCGACCGCGAGCAAGTCGCGCAACGGCGCCCGCTCGTCCGCGGCTCGCAGCGAGGCGCGCTGGACGATCGCGTACGCCTCCTCCCGAGGCAGGCCGCCGCGCTCCACGAGGGCGACGAGCACGCGCGACGAGGCGTGGAGGCCGAGACCGCGCGCGATGTTCTCGCGCATGCGCTCGGAACGGACCACGAGGCCCTCGACCAGGCCGGTCATCCGCACGAGCATGTAGTCGAGGACGATCGTGGCGTCGGGCAGGATGACGCGTTCCGCGCTCGAGTGGCTGATGTCGCGCTCGTGCCAGAGCGGCTGGTCCTCGAGGGCGGTGCCTGCATACCCGCGCAGGAGGCGTGCCAGCCCGGCGATCCGCTCCGACAGGATCGGGTTGCGCTTGTGGGGCATCGCCGACGAGCCCTTCTGGCCGGCCGTGAACGGCTCCTGGAGCTCGCCGATCTCGGTGTGCTGGAGGTTGCGGACCTCGGTCGCGAAGCGCTCGAGCGAGCCGCCGATAACGGCGATCGCCCCGAGGAGCGCCGCGTGCCGGTCGCGCTGGACGATCTGGGTGCTGATCGGGTCGACATGGAGACCCAGGGCCGCGAGCACCTCCGACTCGATGTCCGGCCCAAGATGGCTGTATGTCCCGACCGGTCCGGAGATCTTGCCGGTCCCGATCTCGTCGACGGCGGCCGCCAGCCGGGTCCGGCCACGCTCGAGCTCGAACGCCCAGCCGGCGAGCTTGAACCCGAGCGTTGTCGGCTCGGCATGGACCGAATGGGTCCGGCCCATCATCACGGTGTCGGCCTCGACCCGGGCCCGGGCGATGATGGCGAGCGTCAGGTGGTCGCAGTCGGCCAGGAGACGCTCGCCGGCCGCCCGGAGCTGGAGCGCAAGGCCCGTGTCGACGACGTCGCTGCTCGTCAGCCCGAGGTGGAGGTAGCGACCCTCGGGCCCGACGGCCTCGGCGACCTGGCTCACGAAGGCGATGACGTCGTGGTCGGTGGTCTTCTCGATCTCCTCGATCCGCGGCAGGTCGACGGTCGAGCGCGCCTCGATGGCCGCGAGGGCGTCGGGCGGGACGAGGCCGCGCGCGGCCTGGGCCCGGGCGACGGCCAGCTCGACCCGCAACATCGCCTCGAACCGGGCCACGTCGGACCAGATCGCGCCCATCTCGGCGAGCGTGTACCGCCGGATCATCGCGACGTCCCCGATGCGGCCGCGGCGACCGCCGCCTCGTGGCCGATGTCGTGTCGCCGCTGGATGCCGGCGAAGGCGATGGCATCCGCGGCCGTCTCGGCCTTGGCACGGGCCGACATCGAGGTCCGGCCCGCGACCGACGACGGCGAGCACGCGCCCGCCGGCCGTGCGGACGGTGCCGTCGTCCCCGAAGGTGGTGCCGGCGTGGAATACGACGGCCCCGCCGGACGCGGCGGCCTCCAGGCCCTCGATCTCGTCCCCGCGCCGTGGCGCGTCCGGGTAGCCGGCACTCGCGAGCACGATCCCGACCGCGGCGCCCGGGCACGACCGGGAGGCGCACATCGGCGAGTCCGAGGGCACGCGCGGCGCCGGCCAGCTCGCCGCGGGCAGCGGCCAGCAGCAGCGGTCCGAGCGCCACGGCCAGCCGCGGCAGCAGCACCTGGGTCTCGGGGTCGCCGAAGCGGGCATTGCATTCGAGCAGGACCGGGCCGTCGTCGGTCAGCATCAGCCCGGCGTAGAGGGCGCCACGGAACGGGGCGCCGCGTCGGGCCAGCTCGGCGAGGATCGGCCGGTGGAACGCCTCGACGAGGGCCGGCACCTCGTCCTCGGGGAGATCCGCCAGCGGGCTGTAGGCGCCCATGCCGCCCGTGTTCGGCCCCTCGTCGTGGTCTCGAAGTCGCTTGTGGTCGCGTGCGAGCGGAAGCGCGAGGGCATCGCGGCCGTCCGCGAGGACGATGAGGCTCGCCTCGCGGCCGCGCAGCCGCTCCTCGACGACCACGCGGGCACCCGGCGCCGCGAAGGCCGCCGCGAGGGCATCGTGCGCGTCGTCCAGCCCGTCGCAGACGGTCACGCCCTTGCCGGCGGCCAGCCCGTCGGCCTTGACGACGACTCCGTCCCCGGTCTCCGCCAGCTCGCGGGCGAATGCCAGCGCCGGCGGGAGCTCGGTGAACGCCGCGGCTCGCGCCATGCGGACGCCGGCGGCCGCGGCCACCTCGTGGCAGAAGGCCTTGCTGCTCTCGATCCGGGCCGCGGCCCGCGAGGGCCCGAAGACGGCGATGCCCGCCGCCGTTAGAGCGTCCGCGACGCCCTCCGCCAGGGGGGCCTCGGGCCCGATGACCACGAGCTCTGCCGAGACCTGGCGGGCCAGGGCCACGACCGCATCGGGGTCGAGAGGGTCGACGTCCACGCAGTGCACGCGTGGCTCTCGCGCGATCGCGTCGCTCCCGGGCGCGACGATGACCTCGTTGACGCCGGGCTCCGCACCGAGCTTCCAGGCGAGGGCATGCTCCCGGCCGCCTCCGCCGACGACGAGGATCCGTGTCGGCATAAGGAGGCTGGCCGTGCTCATGCCGGGATCCCGGCCCGGTTGCGCATCGGGCGCCAGGCCCGCTCGATCGTCTGCGTCCGCTCGGGCCCCACCGACACGAGGACGATGGGCACGCCGGCGTGGCCCTCGATCGCGCTCAGGTAGCGTCGCGCGTTCTCGGGCAGGTCCGCGAGGGAGCGGACCCCGTGGATCAGCTCGGACCAGCCCGGGTACTCGTCGTAGATCGGGGTCGCCCGCGCGAGCGCGGCCCCGCTCGACGGCCAGGTCTCGACGCGCTTGCCGTCGATCTCGTAGGCGACGCAGACGCGCAGCGGGTCGATGCCCGAGAGGATGTCGAGCTTGTTGACCATGATCGAGCTGACGCTGTTGACGGCCACGGCGTAGCGCAGCGGAACGGCGTCGAACCAGCCGACCCGGCGTGGCCGGCCGGTCACGGTCCCGAACTCGTGGCCGCGCTCGGCGATCCCTGCCCCGATCGCGTCGTGCAGCTCGGTCGGGTACGGCCCGGACCCGACGCGGGTCGAGTACGCCTTCATGACCCCGATGACCTCATCGACCTGGAGCGGGCCGATGCCGCCGCCGGTGCAGGCCCCACCCGCGACCGGGTTCGACGAAGTCACGAACGGGTAGCTCCCGTGATCGAGGTCCAGCAACGTGCCCTGGGCACCCTCGAGCAGCACGTGCTCGCCACGCCCGAGCGCGGACTGGACCAGCCAGGTCGTGTCGTCGAGGTGATCGCGCAGCCGCTCGCCCCAGCCGACCGCCTCGTCGACGAGCGCGCCGGCCTCGAACGGCTCAGCGCCCATCGAGGTGAGCAGCAGGTTCTTGTCGGGCAGCAGGCGTTCGATCCGCTCGCGCAGGACGGCCCGATCGAGCAGGTCCTCCATGCGCAGGCCCAGGCGCCAGGCACGGTCGCCATAGGTCGGTCCGATGCCCCGCCCGGTCGTGCCCACCTTGTTGCCGTCGAGGCGGGCCTCGTTGGCGACGTCGAGGGCCACGTGGTACGGCATGATCACGTGCGCGCTGCGGCTCACGCGCACGCGGCTGACGTCGATCCCACGTGAGGCCAGCATGTCGAGCTCGCCGATGAGCGTGACCGGGTTCACGACCACGCCGTTGCCGATGACGGACGTGATGTGCGGGTACAGCACACCGGACGGCACGAGCCGGAGCTTGAGCACCTCGTCGCCGCTGACCACCGTGTGGCCCGCGTTGTCGCCACCCTGGTAGCGGACGACCATGGCGACCTGCTCGGCGAGGAAGTCGGTCGTCTTGCCCTTGCCCTCGTCGCCCCATTGGAGCCCGACGATCACCGTCGCGGGCATGTCAAACGGCCTCCATCCGGCGGCGCACCGGATCTGCCGATGCCCGCGTTGTCGGCTGCGCGCGCTCACTCACGCACCTTGGGGTGCGCTCGCTCCCGTGCTCCCCTCCGCCTTGGCCTCGACCGCCCTGCGCGCCGATTCTCAGTTCACCAATAAAAAAGCCCCCGACCGGCTGGTCTTGGGGCTGGGTAGACGTCTCCCGTCTTGCGCCGCCGACGCTTCGACGAGGCGCTTTCGATCGGTCGCTCGGTCGCCTCACGGGGCGGCCGATGCGCCCTCCTAGCGCGATCGCTGACCTCCTGGTTCACGGGCCGTCGCCGCTGGCGAGCCCACTGTGGACGAGGACGGGCGGAGTATAGCAGTCGGCCGAGGCCGCGGACGCGCCGGTCGACGACCGTACCACCGGGTGTTGCGCACCGGTACCTCCTACGGACCTTTGGCGGGAAGCGCCCCCGGTAGCCTTGACCGGTGATGCGCGTGTTTGGGGTCCTGGCGCTTGCGGCCGTGGTCGCGATCGGGATCCTTGTCATCTCGGTGCCCGCCGTTGCGACCGAGTGGATGAATGAGGTCGGACGCACGGTCCTCGCTGCCGTAGCGGCCGCGACGATCGGCGTGTCCTTGACCGCGGGCGTCACCTACCTCCTTCTGCGGATCCGCTTCGGACGCCTGGTCAAGGCGGCCGAGGGCCTCGCCGCCGGCAACTACGAGACCAAGGTCAAGGCCAGGGGCACCGGGCTCGAGGGCCGTCTCGGCCGCGCGATCAACGGCATCGCCGTCGCGATGACGGAGTCGACCAACCTCGCCACCTTCGACCGCCTGACCGGCGTCGCGAACCGAAGCGCCCTGCTGGCCGCGCTGTTCGCCGAGGTCGAGCGCGCCGGCCGCTACGAGCGCCCCCTGTCGGTCGCATTCGTCGACATCGATCACTTCAAGACCGTCAACGACTCCTACGGCCACGCCGCTGGCGACATGGTCCTGCGCGGCGTCGCCCAGACACTCGGCGCGAACCTGCGGGCCAGCGACATGATCGGCCGCTACGGTGGCGAGGAGTTCATGCTGATCCTCACCGAGACCGGGGTCGAGGAAGGCTCCGTCCTGATGGAGAAGCTCCGGAACCTCGTCCAACGCGAGCGATTCGCGGTCGAGGGCAACCCGGAGCTGTCGGTGACCATCTCCATCGGCATCGCCGGCGGCGTCGGGACGCTCCTGCGTGCCGAGTCCCTCGTGCGCGATGCCGACGCGGCGATGTACTCGGCCAAGTCGCTCGGGCGCAACCAGACCTACATCTTCGCGGAGCCCGACGACGACGCCCGCGTGCCGCGGGCGCCGATCTCGAGCGCAGGTCGAGCCAGGGCGGTCGAGATCGGACGACAGGCCCGCAATGCGGCCACCACGGCGCTCGCCTCGTACATCCTGCCGCTCCCCCATTACCGCGGCCAGCCGTCGGCCCTGATCGCCTCGATCGTCGTCGAGATCGCCCGCCAGCTGCAGCTGCCCGACGCCGAGATCGACCGGATCCAGGTGGCCGCGCTCCTGCACGACGTCGGGAAGGTCGCGATCCCCGAGGAGATCCTCGAGAAGCCGTCTGCCCTCTCGACCGGCGAGTGGCGCTCGGTGGTCCAGCATCCGCGCATCGGCCAGGTCATCCTCGAGCAGGCCGCCGCGCTCAAGGACGCCGTGCCGATCATCCTCCACCACCACGAGCGCTTCGCGGGCCACGGCTACCCCTACGGTCTGCGCGGCAACGAGATCCCGCTCGGCGCCCGGATCGTCGCCATCGCCGACGCATACGACGCGATGATCCACGACCGCCCCTACAAGCGCGCGATGAGCCACGACCAGGCGATCGCGGAGCTGCGCCGTCACTCCGGCACGCAGTTCGACCCGGACCTCGTGAACCTCTTCTGCGACCTGTACGCGGTCACGGCCCCGGAGCCGGACCCGACGGTGCTCGCGATGATCCGACGAGAGGCCGCGCCGCACACCGAGGAGCTGGCCCTGCCCGACATGGGCCGTCGCGTCGGGCACACGCGACGCACGACACGACCAAAGACCGTGTCCCCGATCGCGACCACGTCGGACGGCAGCTCGGCCGCGATGGCCGGCGAGGGCTCGGGGCACGTGGAGCTCCGACAGCCCGATCCGGATCCCGCCCCGCGGCCCTCGATCCTCCCCGACCGACCGCTCGGCAGCGGGTCGCTCCCGCCCACCGGTGGCCCGCGACCCAAGGGCGCGACGGCCGGCTGACCCGCGCCGCCGTGCATCGGCGGTGAAGGCTTCGATACCCGCCCGATAAGGGCTCGCTGCTACGGTCCGATTCGCCCGCCAGGCTCGTCAGCCGGCCCCGCCGAACGCCGACCGCCGATCCGTCGTGGCTCCGGCCCGCCGGGGCCGGCGACCTGACCCGCCCGCCGTGACTGCCCGCCGCAGACGCAGGGTCGTGACCGGTGCGACCGGCCGACCGGGAAGGAGAACGGACCGTGAACAAGGTCCTGCTCACGGGGCGCCTCACGCGCGACCCGGAGATGCGCAGCCTGGCCAGCGGCAAGAACGTCACGACGTTCACCGTGGCCAGCAACGAGTTCCTGGGCGTCGGCAAGGAGAAGGCCGAATACAGCCCGATCGTCACGTGGGACCGGCTCGCGGAGATCGCCGGCCAGTACCTCGGCAAGGGCCAGCAGGTCGCCATCGAGGGTCGGCTCCAGACCCGCTCGTGGGACGACGACCGCGGCCAACGACATTGGAAGACCGAGATCGTGGCCTCGCGCGTCGAGATGCTGTCGGGCCGGCGCAAGAAGGACTACGAGGCCCAGCAGGCCGCGGAGTCGCTGACGGCCCAGGCCGAGGCGCTCGGCGAGGCGCCGGCGTCCGAGCCGATCCCCGAGGGCGCCGAGGCGACCGGCGAGCCGGGCGATGACGATGACGACGAGGCCGAGGCCGAGGAGGCCGCCGCCTGACCGACGCGCCCATCCCCATCGGTCACGACGGTGCGCGTCCCCTCCCGTGCCGTCGTGACCGCTTGTCCGCCGTCCAGGTCTCCCCTATCGTCCGCCCACCGGGGCAAGGAAGACGGAGGGCTGCAGAACCGTGACGCTGATCAACACCGACGGGATGACGTTCATCGGCCCAGGGTCGGAGTGGTTCTGGACCGCCGTCAGCGGGATCGTCCTCGCGGTCACCTTCATTGCGATCTATCGCCAATTGCGACTCCAGGCCAGGATGGGCGCGATCGAGCAGCTCGATGCCTTCCGGCGCGAGGCGTACAGCGAGGCCATGCAGCGCTACGCCCTCGACGTGATGGTGGCCCAGCGCGACCACGACGACCCGGCCGACCTCCCGGAGGCGGCGGTGCTTGGGCTTGGCGACTACTGGGGCAGCTTCGCGACCCTCGCCCGAGATGGCCACCGGGACGCGCGTCTGTTGTGGCGGTCCGACTCGGCATCGCCACAGATCATCTGGATCTGGATCGCGCCCTGGGTCCTGCGAGCGCGAGCCGATTCACATTTCGGGGTCCCGACGTACGAGGACCTCGAATGGCTGGCGACGACCATGGCCGAGATGGATGTCGCGAGCGGTCGTGCGGCAATCACCCATGCCGACGTGTTGGGCAACCGGGAACATCTCATCGCCTTGCACGAGGACTTCATCCGGTACGCCGTCGCGGCACGATCGGCCTAACGGTTCCTCGCGCTCGCGACAGCCCGATCGTCGCGTGGGACCGGCTCGCAGAGATCGCCGGCCAGTACCTCGGCAAGGGCCAGCCGGTCGGCCCGGGCTCAGTTCGTCAGCCGGCAGCGACCCCGACGGCTTCCCGGGCGCGCGTGCCGTGTTCCGTGGGGACCACCACGTCCTCGGCGCAGAGTCGCTGGAACTCGTCGCGATGCGCCGCGATCTCCTGCCGGACCTCGTCGGGGTCACCGACGCGACCGGTGAGTCGTCGTTCCGCATCCCACCAGGCCGCGAGCGCCGCGTCGATCCCCTGCCGTCGTGTCATCGCAGTCACGCTCCCCAACCCCCGGTCGGAGACGACGGGATGGCTGCCCGTCTGCTGACCCGGCCGCGGGCCGCGGAGTCTAGGCCGGGATCGCTGTGTGGCTGAGGATGGAATCCCGCCCCTGCGGCGGCACGAAGCGGTGTCCGGTGCGCTCCGACAACGATGCAGCGCCAGTCGGCGTGTTCGAGGCCCGGACCATCGAGCCATGTCCCGAGTGCGGGCACGTTCAGAAGATGGGTGCTGCGGCCGCTCGACCGGCCGGTCTTCCCTTCGGGTGGCCCCGCCATCGCTGACTGAGCGGCGGGGCCACCTGGATTCTGCGGCGAACCGTGCGCCTCAGGCTCAGAGCGGCGCCACGAACTCGTAGAACGAGAACGCGAGGATCGCGTAGACGATCATCAGGAGCGCGCCCTCGAGCCAGTTCGACTCGCCGTCGAGCGCGATCAGCGCGCTGATCCCGACCGCGGCCGCCGACGGCGGCGACCTCGAGCGGCTGGAAGACCAGGTCCATCGGCTGGCCCATGACCACGCCGAGCAACACCAGGACCGGGCCGACGAAGAGGGCCACCTGCAGGCTCGACCCGTACGAGACCGCCATCGCGAACTCCATCTTGTTCTTGGCGGCGAGCTGCACGGCGACGAGGTGCTCGGCAAGGTTGCCGATCGTCGGGATGAGGACGACGCCGACGAAGAACGGCGTCAGCCCGAAGGCCTCGATGAAGGTGTCGATCGAGTCCACGAGGATCTCGGACAGGACCGCGAGCAGCGCGGCCGCGAGCAGCAGCACGATCGACCGCCACGTTGCGGGTCCACGCCGGGCCGCCATGGCCGGCCGGCTCGCCGTGGCCGCCGAGCGTCTTGTCCGGGTTCGTGAACTGGTAGACGAGCGAGAGCGACGTAGCCGGCGATCAAGGCAAAGGACGACGAGCACGGACTCCTCGGTCCGGGTCCCCTGCCCCGGGTCGCTCGAGAACGCGAAGATCGCCGGCACGAACAGGCCGATCGCGGCCACGACCAGGAGCGCGGCATTCGAGCCCGCGATCCGCTGGCTGAAGGTCTGCGTCCCGTGGCGGAGCCCGCCGACGAGGACGCTCGCGCCGAGGACGAGCAGCAGGTTGCCGATGATCGAGCCGGTGATCGACGCCTTGACGACCTCGATGAGTCCGGCCTGGAGGGCGAAGAACGCGATGATCAGCTCGGCGATATTGCCGAACGTGGCATTGAGGATGCCGCCGACCTGGGGCCCGGTGAGCGAGCCGAGCCGTTCGGTCGAGAGGCCGACGACCCATGCAAGACCGAGGATCCCGGCGGCCGACACGAGGAACAGGACCGTCTCGTCGACGTGCAGCCCGAAGTCGAGGACGATCGCAAGCAGGCTGACGGCGACGGTCCCGAGGAGGAAGGCGCGGCCGAGCGGCGAAAGCTGGCCAAGGATCGGGAGGCCCGAGCCGCCCGAGGGCCCCGGCGACGACGCAGCGGTCACGCGCGAATCCTAGCCCAGCAAGAGGTGGCCCCGTCCGTTCGCGGAGCGTCACGCGAACGCAACGCGGAGCGCATTCGGGAGCGCATGTCCGAGAGCGCCAGCCGGGCACAGTGCCGCCGTGGCCATCCTTGCCGCTCTCGTCGCCCTCGGGTCCAAGTTCGCCAGCAAGATCTTGACGACCACGCTCGGCTGGGCGAGCACGCTACTCTTCGGCCGCGTCCCGGCATCCCGGCAGATCCTCCTGCTCGGGATCACGTTCGGATCGGTCATCTGGCTCGTCCTCCTCGTCGGAGTCGTGGTGCCAGAGGTCGGGACGTTCCTGCTCCTTTTCGTGCCCCCGCAGGGTTTCGTGCCCGAGGAGGTCATCCGCCTCGTGATGCTGATCGGCGCGTTGATCGTGCCCGGCGTCCTGGGCGTCCTGACTCTCGCGCTGTCACCGGACACCGGCCGTGACGCACGCCGCACGATCGAGGCCGTCCTCCGCGGATATCCGCTCACGGTGCTGCTCGCCATCCTTCTGCTCTTCCTCGCCGGCCTCGCGGTCTGGCGCAAGGGCCACAGCCTGGTTCGACGCTGGACCGACGCTCATGTGCCGCTCGTGGTCAAGCCCGGCGCCTACGACCAGGTCGCCGCCGACCTCGACCGTGCGGTGAGCGATGCGGGGCTGGACGTGGAGCCGCGCGCGGCTCCGGCCGCGATGTCCAAGCCTGCGAAGTGGCTTGCCGCGGTCGGCGGCTCGAACTCGAGCGCCCTTGTGCCCGACCACATGGTCCAGCTCCACGGCCCGGACCTCGACATCCTCATCTACCCGATGGACCTGCTGATCTCGGGCAAGCCCGAGCTTGTGGCCCGCGCGCGCGCCGCGATGGCCAGCCGGCTTACCACGTCGGCGGCGCACCTCACAGTGAGCGCCGAGGCCCAGGCGGTCGAGGACCGGCTGACGACGCTCGGCACCCGCTCGGACGAGACCGAGCACCCGCCCCGCTTCGACGCTGCGGCCGCTGCGGCCTTCGCCGAGATCGACGACACCCTCGCGTCGATCATGATCCCGTACGAGGAGTGGGAGGTCCTGTACCGCCAACGCCTCCAGGTCGAGCGTGACCTGCGCGCCGGCGCGATGGCCGGCGAGGCGGTCCTCGGGGCCGAGACGCCAGGCACGGACGGCCCGCTGGCGACCCTGACGGCGGTCGGGCGGCTGCTGCGCGATGGGGCGGAGGCCGTCCTCGATCTGGCGGCCGACGAGCGCACGTCCGCGGCTGCCGGCAACGTGGCCGGACCCCAGGTGCGGATCGCGACCAAGGCAGCAGCCGTGGCGATCACGGCGGTCCGTGGGGCACTGCGGGGCGCGACCGGCGACGAGGACGTCGACGACGGCAGCGAAGGTGCATCGGACACGAGCGGAAGGGCCGGGCGATCAACGCCCGACCCTTCCGACGACGATCGGCGGACCGATCGTCAGTCCCCGTAGACCTCGTCCCAGTCCCTGACCTTCAGCAGGAGGAGCTGCCCGCGCTCGACGAACTCCTGGACCGTGCCGGGTCCGGTGCCGGCCGGGAGGCCGGTGGCCGTGTGGACCTGTGCGTCGAAGAGGAAGGTGCCCTTCCCGAATGCGGCCTCGCCATCGACGATGCCGCTCGACTCCTCGTCGATCGTCAGGAACGCCGGGCTCCCGCTCGCCGCGGGGCCGAAGCGCGCTTCGTCGAAGCGGCCCACGACACCGAGGGCGCCGTCCTTGAGACGGTAGGCGACGATCCTGGCGACATGGTTGTTCCCGCCCGGGTCCTCCTGGATCAGGAGGTTGCCGTGGCGGTCGATGCCGAGGTTGTCGGGCTTGTTGAACTTCGGCTCGGTCCCGCCGAGCGATTCACTGCCGTCGAGAAGGAGCGTCAGGGTCGCACCGGCGAACGGCCTGTCGATGTCGTCGAAGTGCAGGCGCCAGAGACCGCCGCCGTCCCGCCCATCGAGACCGGTGCCGCTCGTCTGACCGCCTTCGGTCGTGACGAAATAGAAGTCGTTGGGATGCCTGGGGTCCCAGGTCCCGTCCTCGATCCGATTGAGGCTGAGGCCATCGGTCTTGGCGAGCGAGTTTTGAAGAGCTCCGGTGAGGCTCCAGGGCACATTCGCGAGGTGGACCGGTGCGGAGACGCCCTTGCCGTATGTCGCACGCCAGCCCGCATCGTCCGTGACCGCCGAGTTCGCGGCATCGATCACGTAGCTCAGGCCGTTGGTGAGGCCCGCCCGGGCGAGCGGATCGCCCGACCCCTGCTTGATGCCCACGTACGCCCGCAGTTGGCTGCCGTCTCCCGGGCCGTCCTCGTCACCCATGACCAGCGTCGTCTTCGATCGGTTGTGGGCCGGGACCGTGTTCTCCCACGAGAACAGGCCGATCCGCGGGAAGGCCGTCGCCTGACCGTCGGTCGTGACCGCGAATGCCCGACCGTTGTCGCCGTCCTCTTCGTTGGCGAAGTAGACCTGGCCCCGGTAGCCCTTGCCGCTCCGGCCGTCGTAGAACACGCCGGGATCCGACAGGGTGGCGGAGCAGAATTGGCCGAAAGTCGCGTCCTGCACTGCCAGATCGGCATAGCGCGCTCCGGCGGTCACGTACATCCCGTTGGGATAGTCCCAGTACCTGACGCCGGGGTCGATGAGGTCCGATCCGGCCTTGACCTCGAGGGTCTTGCGGTCGATGACCCAGCGGGAGACGAAGGCGCCGGTGGCACCGTGCCGACGGACGATCCCCTGCGCGTCTCGCAGTTCGTGGTTCAGGTACACGATCGCCTTGCCGTCGTGGCGGGAGAGGCCGATCCCGTCCGGGACACCGACGAATTCGTAGCCGTTCGATGCTGCCCCGCCATCCCCGACCGTGAGCAACGACGTGATCTTCACGTCATCCGGGACGGGCAGGACGTACGGGGCCGTCGCCGTGCTGGGCCCGGTCGCCGTGCTGGGTGGGGCGGCAAGGGCCGGCGCCGCCGCGATCGCCAACGTGACGACCGCAACCAGCGTCGCGACCGCGTGTCGAGCGGCGCGATGCCTCGAAGTGGGTTGAGCGTCCAACGTTCGTACCTCCCGAGCTGCATTCGTGGATCGCGTCCACCGTGGGCAGCTGGGATGAACGGGACGTTGCCGCAAACGGCACTCGTGTAAACCCTCATCGACCAAGCGCGAGGGTCAACCGGGTGTCGTTCAGCGCGTCGGGTCGGCTCCGTACAGCCGGCGCCGGGGGATCCCGGTGTCCGCGGACACGCGTTTCGCGGCCTCGCCACGGGCCGTCCCCGCGGCCACCAGCCGCTCGACCTCGGCGATCGCGGCTTCGAGGCCAGCCGCCTCCGCGACCTCGACGGCGGCCGACGGTGTCCGGCCGTCATTGGGCCCGACCACCAGCACGAACTCGCCGCGCGGCGGGATCCGGCCATCCGACGCGGCCTCGGCGAGGTCACCCAGCGTCCCGCGCTCGAATGCCTCGTGCACCTTCGTGAGCTCGCGGCACACGGCGCCGGGGCGCTCGCGGCCGCACACCGCGGCCAGGTCCCAGAGCGTCGCCGTCACGCGCGACGGCGCCTCGTACAGGATCGTGCCGCGTTCGTCGGCGGCGATGCGCGCCAGCCGTTCGCGACGCTCTCGACCCGAGCGCGGCAGGAACCCTTCGAACGCCCAGCGCGGCCCGGCGACCCCCGAGCCGGCGACGGCCGCCAACACGGCCGACGCGCCCGGCAAGGGCACGACCGTGCCGCCCTCCCCGGCCCAGGTGGCGACCAGCTCCCCGCCCGGGTCGCTGACGGCAGGCGTCCCCGCGTCGGTGACCAGGGCCAGGTCGGACTCCGGCCCGCAGGTGCGCCAGCAGCGCCTCGGTCCGGCTCGGTCCGCTGCGTGCGTGGTAGCTCGTCATCCGCGTGTCGATCCCGTGCCGAGCGAGCAGCCGATGGGTGAGGCGCGTGTCCTCGGCGGCGATCAGCGGCACCGTTCGCAGGGTCTCGAGCGCCCGCAGCGTGATGTCCCCGAGGTTCCCGATCGGCGTGGCGACCACGAACAGCGTGCCGCCGACGACGTCGCCCTCCGCCCCGGCCGCCTCGCTCACTCGCGGGCCGAGCCCGGCCGCCGGCGTGGGTAGAGGTAGTCGACGCCGGCCGTCCGCGGGCCGAGCTTGGCGATCGGCGGGACCTGCCGCTTGAACTCTGACCCGGCGATCATCCGGTCGACCCGCTCGATCGTCGCCGGGTCGAAGCCCATCGCGACGAGCTCCTCGGTCGAACGGCGCTTGTCGACCCGCCAGAACAGCAGGCGATCGAGCGCCGGATAGTCGAAGCCGCCCTCGGTCTCGTCGGTCTGGCCCGGCCACAGGTCGGCCGACGGCGCCTTGCGCACGATGGCGTCCGGGACGCCGATGGCGATCGCGAGCTGGCGGACCTGGCTCTTGTACAGGTCGCCGATCGGGTTGAACGCGCAGGCCGAGTCGCCGAAGAGGGTCGTGTAGCCGATCAGCGACTCGGTCTTGTTGCCCGTCCCGACGACGAGGCCGCCGAACGTGACCGAGTGGTCGTAGAGGACCGCCATCCGCTGGCGGGCCATGAAGTTGCCCGCGCCGGAGGGCGCTCGCGTCGCGGGCTCGTCGGCGAAGTAGCCGTCGACCATCGGGCTGATGTCGACGAGCGTGGAAGCCGTACCGAGGGCGGCGACGACCGACTCGGCGTCGCCCTGCGACGCGGGCGACGAGGTCCGATACGGCATGAGCACGCACAGGAGCCTGTCTCGGACCGATCGCCTCGGCCACGAGGTACGCGACGAGGGCGGAGTCGATGCCCGCCCGACAGCCCGAGCACGAGTCGTTCGAAGCCGGCCTGCCGGAGCTGGCCGCGGATGAACTCGGCGATGACGCGCCGCGCGACGTCGGTGTCGATCGAGAGCTCGGTCGGCAGCTCGAACGGCGGGGCCGGGTCGTTGGCGAGATCGCTCGCGCTCATCGCTCGGCCGCCTTGCCCGGCTCACGGGCGGCCGGACGCTCGCCGTCCGACCCGAACCCGATGGGCCGGGCGCGGCGCTCGCCGGGGCCGACGTCGAGACCCGGCTCGGCGCCCGGCTCGGCCGTCGAATCGGGCGTGAACCCGGCCCGCTCGGCGACGATCCGTGCGAGCTCGCGAACCTGCAGTTCCGGGCGCTCGTCGCGCAGCAGCGGCAGCGCCGATCCGTTCGCGTCGGATGTCGCCCGCGTCGATGTCGACGGTGAACAGGCCCTCGTCGTAGAGCGGGGCGCTGAAGATCGCCGCGCCGTTCGGGACCGATGACCTCGGAGCCGCCCCAGAACGATGATCGACTCGTCGACGCCCACGCGATTGCAGAACACCACGAACGAGGTCGTGAGCTGCGCGTACGTGCGCATGAGCGTCCGCCACGAGGTCGCGGTGCCCGAGGCCGACCTCGTTGATCGACGGCGAGGTCGCGGCCCGGCGAGGACGACACGTTGACGAGGATCTGGGCCCCGTCGAGCGCGAGCAGCTGCGGGACCGAGAGGTGCCAGAAGTCCTCGCAGACGGCCAGCCCGACGCCGACGCCCAGTCGGGAGGGAACCGCCCGCAGGACGTCGCCTGCCGCGAAGAAGCGCCGTTCGTCGAACAGGCCGTAGGTCGGCAGGAAGAGCTTGCGATGGACGTGCCGGATCTCGCCGTCCTCGATGAGTGCGGCCGCGATGAACAGGCGGTGGTCGGCGGACTCCTCGACGAACGACACGATCGCCGAGAGGCCCTGGGTCGCGTGTGCGAGCTCGGCGAGCCGCGGGTCGTCGAGGCGCATCGACACCTCGGACGCGAGATCCTGGAGCTGGTACCCGGTCAGCCCGAGCTCCGGGAAGACGACGAGCTGGGCGCCGGCGGCCCGCGCCTCGCCCGAGCAGCTCGTGGTGACGGCGCGAGGTTCACGTCGAGCCGGCCGAGCTGCGGGGCGATCTGGGCGAGGGCGATCCGGATCGGTCTCACGTTCGGAGCATACGCGAACGTCCTGGGCGCGGCGGCCGGCGCGGCGGCGGCGAGCGCCCGCCGGGGCACCGCCGATGCTAGGCTTCCGGACGCTCCCGGGCCGAGCGTGACAGCGTCGCCCGGGGTCCCGACTGCCGCAACAGGAGCCCGTGCAGGCTGTGTCACGACCGGGGACGCGAACATCCGGGTGCGCTCGCGCGATCGATCGCCGTCGCCCTGTGCGTCGCCGCCTGCGGCGACACCGTCCAACCGAGCACGAGCGTGCTGCCGACCCGGAGCGCACCGACGGCCACGCCGGCGATCACCGAGCAGCGCCATTCGCCGCCACGTCGTACCCGGCCGCCGGCGACGCCCCGTGCGGCCAGGCGGAGGCGCCGGACGCGGGCCACGCGGCGTACACCGGGCAACCTCAAGCGGATCAGCGCGCCCGACGCGGCCACCGTCGTCTTCGAGCTGTGCCGACCCGACGTCGCCTTCCTGGCGAAGATCGCCGCCCCGGCGTTCGCGATCAACGACACGGCCTGGCTCGAGGCGCACATCGGGGCCGGCGCGGCTGGCGACCAGCCGATCGTCACCGAGGTCAACGGGACCGGCCCGTACCGACTCGAAGCGCTGGGACCGTGGCTCGGAGATCAGCCTCGCCCGCAATGACGCGTACTGGGGCACGCCGCGCCCGGAACGAGCGGCTGATCGTCCGCTGGCGCGACCCAGCGGCCGCGCGCGTTCGTCGAGCTCCAGAACGCGACCGTCGACGGGATCGACGACGTCGACCCGGCGGGTCGTCGCGGCCATCGAGGACGACGTCAGCCTGCAGCCGGCCCCGCGTGAGGGACTCAACGTCGTCTACCTCGGCCTCAATGCCACGTTCGCCCCGTTCGACAACGAGCTGCGTCCGGCGAGCCATCGCCATGGGCATCGACCGGCCAGCGCCTGGTGAGCCGCGTTCTTCCCGCCTGGGTCAGCCGTCGCGACCCACTACGCCCCGTGCGCCATCCCGCACGGCTGCGCCGGCGACCCGTGGTACGAGTTCGACCCGACTCCAGGCCAAGGAGCTGCTCGCCGCCGCCGGCTACCCGGACGGGTTCGACACCACGATCCGGTACTCGGCGACGCCCACGCCGGAGATGCCCGATCCCGCCGGCGTCGCCGCGGAGCTGCAAGGCCCAGCTGCTGACCAACCTCGGGATCCGGGCCGAGCTCGTCGTCGCGCCCGACGACACGTACCTCGCCGGACGTCGAGGCGGGCAAGCTCGACGGGATCCACCTGCTCGCACAGGGCGCGAGCTACCCGGACGTCAGCCGCGTACCTCGACCCGCGCTTCGCGCCAGGCGCGTCGAACGAGTTCGGCAAGGCGATCGCCGACATCGGCAAGGCGCTCGCGGACGGGCGATCGACGATCGACGCCGATGACCGCGAGGCGGCCTACGCGAAGGCCAACGACGCGATCCGCGCCCACGTCCCGATGATCCCGATCGCCACGGTCGGCTCGACCGCCGCGTTCCGCGCCGACGTGGACGGCGCCGTCGCGTCGCCACTTCGCCTCGAGCGGTTCGCCGCGATGGTGCCCGGCGACCGGCGCCAGCTCGTGTGGCTGACGAGCGCCGAGCCGCCGGGCTCTACTGCGCCGACGAGACCGACCCCGATCGGCAGCTCTCGCATGTGCGCCCAGTTCGCCGAGGGCCTGTACGCCTACGACCCCGCCGGGGCGTCCACGCTGCCGGCGCTCGCCGACCGGCTGCGACCCGAACGACGAGCTGACCGTCTGGACGTGCACGCTGCGCTCGGGCGTCAAGTTCCACGACGGGGCGACGTTCGACGCCAGATGACGTCGTCCTGAGCTTCGCGGTCCAGTGGGACGCCGAACACCCGCTCCACGCCGGCCACGAGGGCATGTTCACCACCTTTGCCCGGTGGTTCGGCGGCTTCCTGAACCCGCCGTCGAGCTGACCTGCCCGCGAGCGATCGCAGGCGTGACGTACCCGGCGTGCTGATGCTAGGCTTCCGGCGCACCCGCGGGCACCCAGGGCTCGGTGGCGGACGGCTCGCTCCGAAGCACCGGACAGGGAGGCACAACGGTCCGGGCACGGGGCTGAGAGGAGGAGAACGGCAGTATGTCGCGATCTCCAAGATGGTCGCTTGAAGTCGTCGGCCCTGGCCGCGTCGCTTCGCGATCGTGTTGGCCGCGTGCGGTGGCTCGACGACGTCGAGCGCACCCTCGGCCGCGCCATCGACCGCAACGAGCAATGCGCCATCGGCGCCGGCCGAGAGCCAGGCGGCGTTCGACGGTCTCGTCTACCCGGCGACCGGCGAGGCGCCCTGCGGCGTCGCGCCGTACACCGGCATCCTCAAGAAGATCACCGCGGTCGACCGACTGACGGTCGAGTTCCAGCTGTGCGCCCCGGATGTCGCCTTCCTGCCGAAGATCGCGTTCGCGTCGTTCGGCGATCCAGGACGCCGACTACCTGGCCGCCCACGCGCCCGACAAGACGATCCTCGACCACGCCGAACGGCACCGGGCCCGTACAAGCTCAAGACGTGGGACCAAGGGCAACCGGCTCGTCTTCGAGGCCTATCGACGGCTACTGGGGCACGAAGGCCCTGACGCCGAACCTCGAGCTCCGCTGGAGCGACGACGCTCGGCCCAGCGGCTGCATCGAGCTGCAGTCCGGGACGATCGACGGCATGGACAACCCCGGCATCGAGGAGATCCCGACGATCAAGGGCGACTCGAGCCTGGCGTTCCTGCCGCGCGAGCCGGTCTGAACACCATGTACGTCGGCATCAACCACTCGAAGGCGCCGTGGGACGACGTGAACGTTCGCAAGGCGATCGCCATGGGCATCGACCGCGAGCGGATCGTCAAGAACTTCTACCCGGAGGGTTCCGTCGTCGCGACCCACTTCACCCCGTGCCCGCCGCTCATCCCGTTCGGTTGCGAGGGTGACGACTGGTACCGTTCGACGCCGCGGCGGCCAAGAAGCTGCTGACCGACGCCGGCTTCGACTTCTCCAAGACGTACCCGCTGTCCTTCCGGGCCGCGGTCCGACCGTACGTGCCCGACCCGCCGGTCATCGCGACCGAGATCAAGACCCAGCTCGAGGCCAACCTCGGCATCAAGGTCAATCTCGACCTCCAGGAGTCCGGCACGTTCCGCGGCCAACGTCACGGCCGGCACCTACGACGGCCTGATCATGTACGGCTGGGGTGCCGACTATCCCGACGTCACGAACTTCCTCGACTTCCACTTCGGCGCCGGCTCCGGCCAGAAGTTCGGTGGACCGTTCGATGACATCGCGACGCCGCTGACCAAGGGCGCCACGTCGCCGGCCGACGCCGACCGACAGGCCGCCTACACCGAAGCCAACAACGCTCATCAAGGCAGCACGTCCCGGTCGTCGTCGATCGCCCACGGCGCCACCGGCGCCGCGTTCAAGGCGGACGTCGCAGGACGCCCACGCGTCGCCGCTCGACCAGCGAGATCTTCGCCGCGATGAAGGCGAGCCGACGACACCCTGTCTTCATGCAGGGCGCCGAGCCGATCAGCCTCTTCTGCGGCGACGAGTCCGACGGCGAGACGCTTCGGGCCTGCGAGCAGATCAACGAGTCGCTGTACGCCTACGAGATCAACGGCACCGACCGCTGTTCCGTCGCTGGCCACCGAGTGCACGCCCAACGCCGACACGACGACGTGGACGTGCAAGCTCCGTGACGGCGTGAAGTTCCAGGACGGCGCCGACTTCGACGCGAACGACGTCGTGACCACGCTACGCGCTGCCAGTGGGACGCGAAGCACCCGCTGCACGTCGGCAACGACGGCTCGTTCGAGTACTTCGGCGGCCTGTGGGGCGCTTCCTCAACCCGCCGGCCGCGCTAGCGATCCCCGCACCCGCTGAACCCATAGCGGACAGGGGCGTCGCGACCGCGGCGCCCCTGTCCATGCCTCCACAATTCGGCGGTGCATCAGGACAGCCGTGACCACCTTCATCATCCGCCGCATCCTCGCTCACGATCCCGGTCCTGCTCGGGATCGTCTTCCTCGTGTTCGTCCTCGCGCGCGTCATCCCCGGCGATCCGTGCACGGCCGTGCTGGGCGAACGGGCGACCAACGCGGTCTGCGACGAGTTCATCCACCGCCACGGCCTCGACCAGCCGCTCCCCGTCCAGTTCGGCATCTACCTCAGCAGCTCGTGACCGGCGACCTGGGCGACTCCCTCAAGCAGTCGCGGCCGGTGACGACGCTCCTCATCGAGCGCCTGCCGACGACCGTCGAGCTGACGCTCCTCGCCATGTTCTTCGCGACCATCGTCGGGATCCCGCTCGGCCTGCTGTCGGCGGTCAGCGCAACTCCCCCGCCGACGTCGGCACGATGGTGTTCGCGAACCTCGGCGTCTCGATCCCGGTCTTCGTGCTGGGCCTGCTCCTCGCCTACCTCTTCGCGGTCGTCCTCAAGGGCACGCCGTTCGCGCTGCCGCCATCGGGGCGGCTCGAGCTCCGGCGTCGAGGTCGATCCCGCTCGCCGTCGTCTGGGGCCTCGAGGACTGGACGGGCATCCCGCGCGCGATCCTCGACTTCCTGTCCGGGATCTACATCTTCAGCGGCATCATCACCGGGCCAATGGGGCGCGGCGGCCGATGCCTTCCGCCACCTGATCCTGCCGGCGGTCGCACTCGGCACGATCCCGCTGGCGATCATCGCGCGGATCACCCGCTCGAGCCTGCTCGAGGTCCTGGGTCTCGACTACGTGCGCACGGCCCGGGCAAAGGGCGTCGGGGAGCGGTCGGTCGTCCTGCGCCATGCCACGCGCAACGCGCTGCTGCCGGTCGTCACGATCATCGGCCTCCAGCTCGGCGCCCTGCTGTCGGGGGCGGTCCTGACCGAGACGGTGTTCAACCTGGCCGGCGTCGGGCGCACGCTGTACGAGGCGATCACCGGCCGCGACTACGTCGTCATCCAGGGCTTCACCCTGATCATCGCCGTCATCTACGTCCTGGTGAACCTCATCGTCGACATCTCGTACGGGTTCCTCGACCCGCGGGTCCGATCAGCGATGACGGTCCAGGCCCGCATGACGACGCCGAACCTGACCGCGGGCTCGCCGCTCGTCGAGGAGACGGTCGCCGCGAACGCCAGGCGCGACTCTGGCGCGACACGCTCGCGAGCGTCCTGCGCCAGCGCTCGGCGGTGGTAGGGCTCCTCATCCTCGGCTTCCTCGTCTTCGTCGCGGTCTTCGCGGACGTGATCGCGACGCACGACCCGAACCAGTCGCTGCTCGGCGTGGAGGCAGAGCGTCGACGCGGCGGTCGCGCACCGTGCGTCCACCTGCTCGGCTGCCCGGCCGACAAGCCGGAGCACATCTTCGGGACGGACGGCAACTTCCGCGACGTGTTCAGCCGGGTCGTCTACGGCGCCCGCACGTCGCTGACGGTCGGTTTCGCCGCGATCGGCTTCGCGATCGTCGTCGGCGCGACGATCGGCGCGCTCGCGGGCTACGTCGCCGGGCTGGATCGGACAACATCCTGATGCGCTTCATGGACGTCCTCCTGGCCTTCCCGTCGCTGCTGCTGGCGATCGCGATCGTGACCGCCCTCGGGCCGAGCCTGACCAACGCCCTGCTCGCGATCGGCATCGTCGTCGATCCCGATCTATGCCCGGATCGTCCGGGCGTCGGTCATCGACACGAAGGAGCGCGACTACGTCACCGCGTCCCAGGCGCTCGGCGAGTCCAGCCGGCGGCATCCTGACGCCGGCGCATCATGCCCGAACTCGATCACGCCGCTCGTCGTGGCCGCGCACGCTCGGGATCGGCGGCGCCGTCCTCGAGATCGCGGCCCTCTCGTTCGTCGGCGTGACCGGCGACCTGTCGCGCCCGGAATGGGGCTCGATGATCGGCCTGGAGCGCAACCAGCTGTTCAACGCGCCGCACATCATCCTGGTGCCGGGCATCGCCATCACCCTCACGGTCCTGGCGCTTCAACCTCCTCGGCGACGGCCTGCGCGACGCGCTCGACCCGAGGCTGAACCGGTGACCGACGACGATCCACGCGACGCCGCCGCGAGGCCCTCGGGCCGTCGCTCGACGAAGACAGTCATCGAGGAGATCGTCCCCGGCTCGGCCCGCCGCCGACGCCGCGAGCGTGGCGACCGGCCCCTGCTCGAGGTCAAGGGCCTGCGGACCTCGTTCCACACGCGCGACGGCGTCGTCCAGGCCGTGGACGGCATCGACTTCCACGTCGACCGCGGCGAGATCATGGGCCTCGTCGGCGAGTCCGGCTGCGGCAAGAGCGTGACCAGCCTGTCGATCATGCGCCTGGTCGCGAAGCCGGGGCGCATCGAGGCGGGCGAGATCCTGTTCGACGGCCAGGACCTGCTCAAGCTCTCGGAGGACGAGATGCGCAAGATCCGCGGCGACCGGATCGGCATGATCTTCCAGCAGCCGACCTCGTCGCTGAACCCGGTCTGGCGAGGTCGGCGACCAGATCGAGGAGGTCCTGCGCATCCACCGCGGGATGAAGGGCAAGGCCGCCGAGGGCCGGGCGCTCGAACTGCTCCGGATGGTCGGCATCCCCGACCCGAAGCGCCGCCTGGAGGCGTTCCCGCACGAGATGTCGGGCGGCATGGCCCAGCGCGTGATGATCGCCATGGCCCTCGCCTGCGAGCCGGAGCTCCTGATCGCCGACGAGCCGACGACCGCGCTCGACGTGACGATCCAGGCGCAGATCCTCGACCTGATGCGCGACCTGCGCGACGAGACCGGCACGGCCATCATCCTCATCACCCACGACCTCGGCGTCGTGGCCGAGATGTGCGACCGGGTCGCGGTCATGTACGCGGGCGAGATCGTCGAGGAGACCGACGTCGTCTCGCTGTTCCGCGAACCGCTCCACCCGTACACGCAGGGCCTCATCGGCTCGATCCCGGTCGTGGGCGACGTGAAGGACGAGCTGGCCGTCATCCCCGGCAACGTCCCCAACCTCATCGACCTGCCGAAGGGCTGCCGGTTCGCGCCGCGCTGCCTGACCCGCATCGAGGAGAACGTCGACGCTCGCGCTCGAGGTCCACCCCGAGCTGCGAGCCGGTCGACTCCGGCCACGACGTGCGCTGCTGGGTCTATCACGACGCCGCCGGACAGCCTGCCGGAGGCGACCGGCCCGGGCCGACGACGGCCGCGACGCGACGTGATCGACGCCGATCTCGGCGACGCCCGTCGGACGCCGGCCGCTGTCCCGCGGCCCCTCGTCGAGGTGCGCGACCTCGTCAAGCACTTCCCGGTCCGCGGCGGGATCCTGCAACGGACGATCGCGCAGGTCCAGGCCGTCGACGGCGTCAGCTTCGAGGTCCGGCGCGGCGAGACGCTCGGCCTGGTCGGCGAGTCGGGCTGCGGCAAGACGACCGTCGGTCGGCTCGCTGCTGCGGCTCATCGAGCCGACGTCCGGGACCATCACGCTTCGACGGCGAGGACGTCACGAGCATCAAGGGCGCGGCGCTCAAGCCGTACCGCCGGCGGATGCAGATCATCTTCCAGGACCCGTACGCGAGCCTCGACCCGCGGACGCCGATCGGCGACAGCATCGGCGAAGGCCTGCGGATCCACGGGCTCGGCACCGAGGCGGAGCGGCGTGCGAAGGTCCGCAAGATGATGGACATGGTCGGGCTCCAGCCGTACCACGCGCGGCGCTACCCGCACGAGTTCTCCGGCGGCCAGCGCCAGCGCATCGGGATCGCCCGCGCGCTCGTGCTCGAGCCGGACCTGATCGTGTGCGACGAGCCGGTCTCGGCGCTCGACGTCTCGATCCAGGCGCAGGTCCTCAACCTGCTCAAGCAGCTCCAGCGCGAGCTCGGGCTGACCTACGTGTTCATCGCCCACAACATGGGCGTCGTCGAGCACATCAGCGACCGCGTGGCGGTCATGTACCTCGGCCGGATCGCCGAGATGGCCGACCGGCGCGACCTGTTCGAGCACCAGGAGCACCCCTACACGGTCGGCGCTGATGTCGGCCATCCCGGTGCCCGACCCCGAGCTTCGGCGCCAGCGGGTGATCCTCACGGGCGACGTGCCGAGCCCGGTCAACCCGCCGTCGGGCTGCCGGTTCCACCCGCGCTGCCAGCTCCGCCAGGAGCTCGGCGGCCCGGCCATCTGCGCCGACGAGATCCCGCCGCTCATCGACCTCGGCGGCGGCCACCGGTGTGCGTGCCATTTCCGCGGTCCGTCCGCCACGGCGGTCACGACCAAGGTGGACACGCCCGCCTGACCGATCGGCCGTGCGCCGGTTCCTGCGCCCTAGCGCTCGTTCGTCAGCTGCTCGACGTCGCGCGCCCACATCGGCGTGTCGAGGCTGAGGCCGGCCGGGTCGGTCGTGCCGACCGTCGCCCGCAGGCCCTCGCGGACGGTGTCGGACCAGGCGTAGATCACCGGCAGGTCCTGCGACTGGAGGATCGCGTAGTCGCGGTAGATCGCCGCCCGCCTCGTCTGCGTCGAACTCGGCCCGGCCGGCATCGATCAGCCGGTCGACGGCGTCGCTCGCGTAGCAGATGTAGTTGAGCGTCGTGGGACGCTCGGCGGACGAGCACTCCGACGAGTGATAGAGCGCGAACGGGTCGGGATCGAACGCGACCCCGAACCCCCCGAAGTACGCGTCGAACGACTGCCCTGACCTGGGTGCAGCCGCGTTGATGTGGGGGTAGACCTCGAGCATCCCGAGGATCTGGGCGAACGGGACCTCCTTGTAGGTGAGGTCGATCCCGCATCGGCGGACCTGCTCGCTGACCGACTGGAGCCAGCGACTGCGCTCGGGGAACCCGGCCCGGACGGCCACGACCGTCGCGAGCCGCCGGCCGGCCTTCGCGTAGATGCCGTCCGCTCCCTCTTTCCAGCCCGACGCCTCGATGAGCTGCCGCGCCCTGGCCGTGTCGAGCGGGTACGTCTCGAGGCCGCCCGACGGATAGGCCCACGAGATCGGCGGGATCTCCGTGTAGATGGCGACCCCCTGCCCCTCGGTGGCGGCGGTGGCCGTGGCGGGCCTGTCGAAGCACGAGGCCACCGCCTGGCGCAGGTTCCGGTCGAGGAACAGCCCGTTCGTCTCCGGGTGCAGGTTGAAGTACAGGCCGAGGAAGCTCAGGTCGAGGTACTCCGCGAATTTCAGCCCGGGGTCGTCCTTGATCGGCGCGTAGGCGGCGCCGCCGATCCTGGGATCCCAGTCGATCGCGCCGTCGACGAGGGCCGCGGTGCGGTCGGCATCGGACCCGATGATCGGCAGGATCAGGCGCTTGACGTTCGGCGCGCCCAGGAAGTAGTCCTCGTTCGCGACGAAGGCCAGCCCGTCGCCCGGCGTCGAGGTGTCGAAGATGAACGGGCCCGTCCCGACCGGGCGATCCTGGAAGTCGAGGTACGGGTAGGCGGCGGCCATCGCGTCGATCGGCCGATCGGTGAACGTGACATCGATGGCCCGGATCCGGGCGATCACGTCGCGCACGTAGGCCCGGACATCGAAGACGCCGTCGGTCGTGTGGGCGGACTCCCGCGGCAGCGCGAGCCCGGCCGTTCGGAGCAGGCCCTCCCCCGCGTCGCGGAACCGCGCGTAGTCCACCGTCGGCTTGCCGTCGGCGCCGTCCGGGCCGGTCGGGCGGGACTCCTCGATCGCGACCTTGTCGAGGAACGCCCCGACCTCGGCCACGGGCGGGAGGTTCGCGCTGAAGCGGCCGTACGACGCGTCGACCGCGTCCTTGCTCTCGATCCAGATGCCCAGGCCGACCGCCGCGAAGCTCGCGAGCCTCGTGCGCAGGGTGAACGCGACGGTCCGATCGTCGACACGCTCGACGTCGTCGAGGATCTGGGACAGGCAGAGGCTCTGGTTGAACCGGCAGTCGGGGACTCCGGGCCATGGCGTAGGTCTGGACGACGTCGTCGGCGCCGAGCGTCGTGCCGTCATGGAACCGGACGTCGTCCCGGAGCGTGACCGTCCACGTCAGCCCGTCGGCCGAGATGGCCGGCGGCCCAGTCGCGAGCACGGGGATCGGGTCCAGGTGCTCGTCGAGGCCGTACAGCCCGTTGTAGAGGAACGCGGCGGCCTTCCGGGTCGAGGCGCCCGTCGCGACGTTCGAGAGGCGGCCCGTCGGGTCCTCGTCGAGGGCCATGGTCAGCGTCTGCTCGACGGGCGAGGGGGCGGCGGCGCTGGCGGCGCTCGACGGGGCGACGGTCGGGGTGATGGGCCGCGGCGACGGGGCCGACGAGGCGCAGGCCGGCGACGACGAGGGCGGCCGCCACGACGAGCGACGCAAGGCGGCGTCGGTTCGATCGGTCGGAGGTGATGTCGGCTGTCAGCGCCGGGGCCCCGAACGGGGGGCCACCCGCGCGCGCCACGGTCACGCGGGCTCGGACACCGCCGCGTCGAGGGCCGACTGGTGGGCGGCGATGTCGCTCGCCACCGCCTCGGTCGCTCGCTCGAGGTAGTGGCAGGCGACGCGGTGGTCGACGGCGATCTCGCGGAACTCGGGGATCTCGGTGAGCAGCGCTCGCGCTCGGCCTCGCCCAGGCGCTCGCGCAGCCAGCAGCGGGTGTGGAAGCGGCAGCCCGATGGCGGGTAGACCGGCGACGGCACGTCGCCCTTGAGCACGAGGCGCCGCTTGCGGATCGCGCGGGTCCGGGTCGGGCACGGCCGACAGGAGCGCGACCGTGTACGGATGGCGCGGCGTTCGCGTAGAGCGTGTCGACGCGGCGCGAGCTCGACCATCTTGCCCAGGTACATGACCCCGACCCGGTCGCTGATGTACTGGACGACCGAGAGGTTGTGCGCGACGAACAGGTACGTCAGGTCGAACCGCTCGCGCAGGTCGAGGAGCAGGTTGAGGATCTGGGACTGGATCGAGACGTCGAGGGCGGACACGGGCTCGTCGGCGAAGATGAACTCCGGGCGACACGGCGAGGGCCCGGGCGATGCCGATGCGCTGGCGCTGGCCGCCGCTGAACTCGTGCGGGTAGCGCCGGGCGTAGTCGCGCCGCAGCCCGACCTCCTCGAGGTAGTCGCCGGTGCGCTTGTCGCGCACCTTCCGCTCGCCCCAGCCGTTCTCGTCATCGGCCTGGGCGAGCAGCCCCTCGCCGATGATGTCGCTGATCGGCATCCGCGGGTTCAGGCTGGCCGACCGGGTCCTGGAAGATGATCTGCATCCGCGCGGCGGCAGCTTCTTGAGGTCGTCGCCCTTGCGCTCGAAGATGTCCTCGCCCTCGAACCGCGCCTGGCCCGTCGGTCGGCTCCTCGAGGCGGAGCAGCGTCCGTCCGAGGGTCGTCTTGCCGCAGCCGGACTCGCCGACGAGGCCGAAGATCTCGCCGCGGCGTGATGTCGAAGCTGACGCCGTCGACGGCGTAGACGTGCGCCGACCATGCGGCGCAGGAGCCCGCCCGGATCGGGAAGTACTTCTTGAGGTCCTCGATCTCGATGAGGAGGCGGTCGCGACCGGACGCGGGCCGGTCTCGGCGGACCGGGGACGGGTCGATGGGATCGGTCACGCCGTCGGGGATGGCACCGGTCACGTTGGCAGCACCGTCGTGGTCGGCGTCGTAGCTCGCGAGTCGCGACCGATTGGCCGGATCGTGCAGCCAGCAGCGCGACGCGCCGCCCGACCCGAGGCGGATCAGCGGTCGGCTCCTCGTCGGACGCAGCTGGTCCCAGGCGTACGGGCAGCGCGGCTCGAACCGGCAGCCGGGCGGCAGGTGGAACGGGGTCGGGACGGTGCCCTTGATCGCCGACAGCCGCCCGCCCCGCTTCTCGACGGGGATCGACTCGAGCAGGCCCATCGTGTACGGATGCGCGGGCTCGAGCAGGACCTCCTCGACCGTCCCCTGCTCCACGATCTGGCCCGCGTACATGACGACGACGTCGTCGACCATCTCGGCGACGACGCCGAGGTCGTGGGTGATCAGCAGCAGCGCCGGTGCCGGTGCGCTCCTGGATCGTCCTTGAGCAGCTCCAGGATCTGGCGCCTGGATCGTCACGTCGAGCGCGGTCGTCGGCTCGTCGGCGATGAGCAGCTTCGGCTCGCACGAGAGCGCCATCGCGATCATCACGCGCTGGCGCATGCCGCCCGACAGCTCGTGCGGGTACTGCTTGACGCGCCGCTCCGGGGTCGGGATGCCGACCAGGCGGAGCATCTCGATGGCGCGGTCCCAGGCCTCCTTCTTCGCGACCTTCTGGTGGAGCTGGACCTGCTCGGCGATCTGGTCGCCGACCGTGAACACCGGGTTCAGGCTGGTCAGCGGCTCCTGGAAGATCATCGCGATCTCGTTGCCGCGGATCTTGCGCATCTCCTCGTCGGGCAGCGTGAGCAGGTCTCGCGGCCGTCGAACCAGATCTCGCCGCCCGGCGATCTCGCCGGGCGGGATGTCGAGCAGGCGCATGATCGTCAGCGCGGTCACGCTCTTGCCCGAGCCCGGACTCGCCGACGATCGCCGAGCGGTCTGCCGCGCTCGAGCGAGAAGTCGACGCCGTCGACGGCCGGGACGATCGCCGTCCATGACCTTGAAGTAGGTCCGCAGGTCGCGGACGTCGAGGAGGATGTCGTCCGGCGGGCGGCGCGCCGCACGGGCGCCGGGGCGACGCGTCGATCGTCTCGGTCATGCGCGCGACCGCGGATCGAACGCGTCGCGCAGGCCGTCACCCATGAAGTTGACGGCGAGCACCGTGATGATGATCGCGAGGCCCGGGAAGAGCGGCCACCACCAGTTGCCCTGGGTGATGAACTGCAGCGCGTTCGACAGGATGTTGCCCCAGGTCGGCGTGGTCGGGTCGACGCCGAAGCCCGAGGAAGCTCACGAACGCCTCGGCGATGATGTCGCCGGCGACGATCAGCGACGCGACGACGACGATCGGGCTGAAGGCGTTGGGCAGGATGTGCCGGAAGATGATCCGCCGGTCGCGCACGCCGACGGCGCGCGCCGCCTCGACGAACTCGCGCTCGCGGATCGACAGGAACAGGCTGCGGACGAGGCGGCTGACGCCCATCCAGCCGAACAGGCCGAAGATCAGCGATCACGCGCGATCCAGCTGCCGCTGCCGAGGAACTTGCGACGCGACGAGGATCACGAACAGGATCGGCAGGCTGAGCATCACGTCGACGATGCGCATCAGGACGTTGTCGAGCGAGCCGCCGACGAAGCCGGCGATCGCGCCCGACGAACGTGCCGATGATGACGCCGATCGACCATGCGCGCCGAAGCCGATGAGCAGCGACGTCCGGGCGCCGTTGACGACGAGCGTCAGGACGTCGCGCTGGAGCCCGCCGGTCTCGCCCGAACGGCAGTGCGTCGCAGGCGATCGGCGACGGCGGCCGGCCGGCACGACGATCTCGTCGGGCTCGCGGGATGTCGGTGAAGTTGAACGGCAGCAGGACGGGCCGATGATCGCGACCAGGCATCATGCGCGAGGAACAGCCGAGGCCGACGAGCGCCAGGCGGTGGCGCTTGAACTTGCGCCAGGCGAGCTGCCACTGGTTGAGCGACTTGAGCTCGACCTCGTAGTCGCGCGGTCGCCCGGTCGGACGTCCTCGACGCGTCGGGGCGCGGCGAGCTCGTCGCGGCTCGATGTCGGTCATGGCCGACCTCAGTACTTGATGCGCGGGTCGACGACGCGTACGGCGACGTCGGCGAGGAGGTTGGCGAACACGACGATCACCGCGGTGACGAGCAGGATCGCCCATCAGGACCGGGTAGTCGAACGCGTCGTCGCGTCGATGAAGTCAGCTTGCCGATGCCCGGCCACGAGAAGATCGTCTCGGTGACGATCGCGCCCGTGAACAGGAACGGGATCTCGAGGCCGATGTTGGTGATGACCGGCAGCAGCGCGTTGCGCAGCGCGTGCTTGAAGTTGACGATGCGCTCCGGGAGGCCCTTGGCCTTGGCGGTGCGCACGTAGTCCTGGCTCAGCGAGTCGAGCATGCTCGCGCGGACGAACCGGCAGTCGCCGGCGATGTTGACGACGACCAGCGTGATGACCGGCAGGATCAGGTGCTTGCCGAGGTCGACCGAGCGCGTCGAGCGGGTCTGCCGCAGAAGTACGCCCAGTACTCGTCGCGTGCCGAACGGCGGCGAGGTCCGGGTGTCCGTCATGCCGCTCGCCGGCAGGATCTTGCAGCTGGGCCCGCGAAGATCGAAGATCAGCATGATGCCCAGCCAGAACGTCGGCATCGCGAACCCGACGTAGGAGAAGACCGTCGCGGCGTTGTCGAACAGCGAGTAGCGGTTGATGGCGGCGTAGACGCCGAGACGATCGCGATCGTGAGCCAGATGACGAGCGCGGTGCCGGCGAGGATGAACGTCGGCACGAGCCGCTCGCCGATACCGTCGGTCACCTTCTCGGCCGTCACTTGATCGAGTAGCCGAAGTCGCCGTGGAGGATGCCGTTGTCGCCGCCGCCGAGGAAGCTCGGCAGGAAGTTCGGCCACGCCCGTGGTCGCTGAGTGAAGATCGCCGAGGCCTTCGCCGTCGGGGTTGCAGACACCCATCCAGCGGCAGTACTGGATCGGGATCGGCTGGTCGAGGCCCCAGCGCTGCCTGAAGGCCTCGATCTGCTCCTGGGTGATCCGCGGGTTGTGGCGAACCTCGCCTCGGCCCGCCCGGGGCGGCGAGCAGGATGCCCGTAGATGACGAACGAGTGATCCGAACAGGACCGGGATCGCCTGGATGACGCGTCGGATGATGAAGCGACCCATCGTCCATCTGCCACTGCCCAGCAGTCGACTAGAGACGTGCAGCGAGGCCAGGCGGCCTCGCTGCACGTTCGCTTGACTCGTGACGAGTGGTCGGAGCAGTCGGTTACTGGTCGAGCCACCAGTCCTCCACGTTCCAGAGCACGCTGGCGACGTGGTCGGGTTACCGATCACGTTGTGGAGCTTGGGGCTCACGAGATACGCGTTCTTCCAGTAGAAGAGCGGTACTCGGTCGGCCGACTTGCTGTAGAGGTCCTGGACCTTGCCCATGGCGTCGCGGACGACCGCGAAGTCCACGCTGTTCTTGACCGCGTTCCAGGCGTCGTCCAGCTCGGGGATGCAGATCCGGGTCGCTGTTCTGGCCGTTGTGCGGCTCGGCGTCCGGGATCCCTGGCACGTGTAGACGTTGTAGCCGCCGAGCGGGTCGAGCGGCGAGACGAAGGCGTACATCGCGCCACGTCGAAGTTGCCGTGGATCAGGTTGCACAGGGTGTCCGCCTGGATGCCTTCACCGGTCCAGCTGCCGAAAGATCGAGGCTCGGGCCGGGCACCGGCAGTTCGGATTGACCTTGATCCCGATCGGGGCCAGCTGCGACGGCGAACGCCGTCAGCGAGTCGATGCGGTACGGGCGGGTCGTGGTGCAGAAGTCGAACTCGAGGCGCTTGCCGGCCTTCTCGCGAATGCCGTCGGTGCCCGGCACCCAGCCGGCTGCCTCGAGCGTCGGCCTTGGCCTCTTCGGCGTCGTAGACGCTCGGCGGCGTCGTCCTTGAAGTACCACGCCAGCGGGGAGATGTTGTTCGTGCCGATCGGCTCGACCGTGCCGCCGAGGACCTGGTCGGCGATCTGCGTCTTGTCGATCGGCGAGACCAGACGGCCTGTCTTGACGGCCTGGGCCTCGTCCGCTGCCGGTCTTCTCGGCCAGCCGCTTGTTGTTGAACGAGAGCTGCTCGTAGGTGAAGGTGTCCTCGGTGAGGACCTTGTCCATCCCGGTCAGCTTCGGCACGTCAGAGTGGTTGAGGTTCATCGCGACGTCGTACTCGCCCTGCGCGAAGCCGGCGATCATCCCGTCGGGATTGTCCGGGTAGTACTTGAAGATCAGGTGCTTGAAGCCCGGCTCCTTGCCGCCGCTGATCGTCTCGTAGTTCGGGTTGACGTCGTACTCGAGCTGTGCGCCCGCGGCGTACTTGGTCGGCATGAACGGGCCGCTGTAGACGCCCGACGCGAGGTCGGTCAGCGGGTACAGCTTGGTCGGCGCGTCCTCGACCGGGACCGTCTCGAGGTAGTGCTTCGGGCAGCAGCGGCGACGACGAGGCCGAGGTAGCCCTCGTAGATCTTCCCGAAGTGCATGACACAGTCGGTGCCCGTGCCGCCTTCGACGGACGTCGATGTCTTCCCATCCGACGACGCCGCCGGCGAGGCCGGCGTTGTCCGGGTCGACGTTCCACTTCCAGGTGGCCTCGAGGTCGGCGCACGTGATCGGCTTGCCATCGGACCAAAGGGCACCCGGCGATGAGCTTCCAGGTCACGTCCATCGTGGTGCCGTTGACGACGACGCCGCCGTTGCTCACGAGCGGCACGTTGGTGGTCAGCTCGGGGACGTACTTGAGGTCGTACGAGGTGTCGAGCAGGCCGAGCATCGCAGGCGTCTGGGCCTCGATGTCCGTGTTGGCCTGCGCGTAGTAGTAGTTGAAGTTGCCGGGGACCTGCCACTCGGCCACGACCAGGGTCTCGCCCTGGGCCGGCGCGGGCTCGGCGATGTACGTGGAACCGGTGAGCTCCGGCGCCGCCGGCGCCTGGGACTCGGCCGGGGTCGACGCGGCAGCCGATGGCGCCGCCGCCGATGGCGCCGCGGCCGAAGCGGCCGGCGACGACGAGGTGGAGGAAGTGCCGCAAGCGGTGAATACCATCACCGCCACCGACAGCAACCCGAATAGACGTTTCTTCATCAACTGTCCTCCGAATGGGTGGATTACCCAAGATCTCCCGCTATCGACCACCACGTGCACAGCGCCGGTCCACGGAACCCACGCCTGACCTGATCGAGCCTCCCAACTCGATGCGGTATCGGGGCGAGTCAAACCGGCAGCACGCTCGGGTCGTGCGCTGCCGGTACTATCCACACGCCTTGTCGGGCTGTCAACAATGGCTAAGGAACCTTCGTCTGGCCGCTCGGCGGGATGTTCGTTCAATCCGGGCAGGGCGTCTGGGCACCGGTCATCGGCCGCCAGCGCAGGTTGGGCTGGCGGGCCGCCGTCGCCTCGTCGAGCCGGCGCACGGGCGCCGTGTGCGGTGCGGTGGTGACGCGCTCCGGATCGGTGTCCGCCTCGGCCGCGATCGCGATGAGCGCGTCGGCGAACGCGTCGAGCGTCTCGACCGACTCGGTCTCCGTCGGCTCGATGAGCATCCCCTCCTCGACGATCAGCGGGAAGTAGATCGTCGGCGGGTGGAACCCGTGGTCGATGAGCCGCTTGGCGATGTCGAGCGTCCGGACGCCGGTCCGCTTCTTGATCGACGCCGCCGACGCCACGAACTCGTGCTTGCAGGGCCGGTCGTACGGCAGGTCGTAGGTGCCCGCGAGCCGGTGCTTGAGGTAGTTCGCCGCGAGGACCGCGTCGTCGCTGACCTCGCGCAGGCCGGAGTCGCCATGCGCGCGGATGTAGGCGTACGCCCGCACCAGCACCCCGGTGTTGCCGACGAAGCTGCGCAGCCGCCCGATCGAGCTCGGCCGCTCCCCGGGCCGCTCGAGGCGGAACGAGCCGTCGTCCTCGACGCAGCACGCGCGGCGTGGGCAGGTAGGGCAGCAGCGCCTCCCCCACCCCGACCGGGCCCGCGCCCGGTCCGCCGCCGCCGTGCGGCGTCGAGAACGTCTTGTGGACGTTGAAGTGCATGACGTCGAAGCCGGCCTCGCCGGGCTTGAACCGGCCGAGGATGGCGTTGAGGTTGGCGCCGTCCATGTAGGCCAGCGCCCCCGCCTCGTGGACGGCGTCGAGCAGCTCGCCGATGCGGGTCTCGAAGAGCCCGAGCGTCGAGGGGTTGGTGATCATCACCGCGGCCGTCTTGCGGACCGAGGGCGGCCCGGAACGCATCGACATCGACGCCGCCGTCGCGAGCGGACGGGATCGTGATCGTCCTGAAGCCCGCCATCGACGCCGTCGCGGGGTTGGTCCCGTGGCTGCTATCGGGCACCAGCACCTCGTCGCGGGCGGTGTCGCCGCGATCGCGGTGGTAGGCCCGGATCATCAGGATGCCGGTCAGCTCGCCCTGGGCGCCGGCCGCGGGCTGGAGCGTCACCGCACGCATGCCGGAGATCTCCGCGAGCGCACCTTCGAGCTCCCACAGCAGCTGGAGCGTGCCCTGCGCGATCTCGTCGGGCGCGAGCGGGTGCAACGTCGCGAACCCGGGCAGGCGGGCCGCCCACTCATTGAGCTTGGGGTTGAACTTCATCGTGCACGAGCCGAGCGGGTAGAACCCCGTGTCGACCGCGAAGTTCAACTGCGAGAGGTTGACGTAGTGGCGGACGACGTCGGGCTCGTTGAGCTCGGGCAGGGCCGGCGCGTCCGTCCGCAGCGCCGACGCCGGGATGCGTGCCAGGGCGTCCTTGGGCGGGTGCGGGATCTTGCCGCCACCACGACCCGGACGGCCACGCTCGAACAGGGTCGGCTGGAGCTTCGGGCCGGTGACGCTCATCGCCGGAGACCCGGTGCGGCGGTGTCCGCGAACCGCTCGCCGGCCCCCGCCTCGACGCCGATCGCCGGCCGGCCGCGCATCACGTCGCCGAGCGCGCCGGCGAAGCGGGCGATGTCGGCCGAGGTGGTGACCTCGGTGGCGCACACCAGCAGGCCGTCGGCCAGGGTCGGATCGTCGGGGACGGCGTCGGCCAGCACGAGGCCGGCCAGGATCCCGTGGTCGAGCAGCCGCCGATGGACGAGGCGCGCCTCCGGCACGCGGATCGCGAACTCGTTTAGGTACGGGCCGGGATGCAGGCGCGCGGCACCCGCCGCTGCGAGCGCAGCCTCGAGCTCGGCCGCCCGGGCGGCGCCGAGCGCCGCGACGTCGCGCAGGCCATGCGGCCCGATCGTCGCCAGATAGATCGAGGCGGCGAGCGCGAGCAGCGCCTGGTTCGTGCAGATGTTGCTCGCGGCCTTATCCCGGCGGATGTCCTGCTCGCGCGCACGCATCGTCATCACGAAGGCACGCTGCCCGTCGAGGTCGGTGGTCATCCCGACGAGACGGCCCGGGATCTGGCGAACCAGGGCATCG
This sequence comes from uncultured Chloroflexia bacterium, assembly GCA_963704775.1. GTDB lineage: Bacteria > Chloroflexota > Limnocylindria > Limnocylindrales > CSP1-4 > SPCO01. Next base: position 868,619 of record CAVPHR010000006.1, read on the forward strand.
GTGCACGCGAGGATGCCGAGGTAGGGCCCGCCGTACTGGGGCGCGATCCCGAGCGGCTGCCCCTCGCCTGCCGCGATGTCGGCCCCGTACGCGCCTGGCGGTGCGAGGACGGCAAGCGAGACGGGCTCGATGACCGCGACGAACAGGGCGCCGGCGGCGTGTGCCAGCTCGCCGATGGCCGGCATCGGTTCGAGCAGGCCGAGGAAGTCCGGCTGGGCCGCGAGCACGCCCGCGACCGGTCGGTCGGGCTCGGCCAGCATCCGCTCGAGCGCCTCGAGGTCGGTCGTGCCGGCGGCCGGGCCGTCGGTCACCAGAGGGACCTCGTCGAGCTCGAGGCCGCCGCCGAAGTAGGTCCGGAGCGTCTCGCGGTACTGCGGGTGGACGCCGCGGCTGACGAGGACGCGGTCGCGCCGAGTCGCTCGACAGGTCATGAGGGCGGCCTCGGCCGTCGCGGCCGCGCCGTCGTAGTGGGACGCGGAGACGACGTCGAGATCGACGAGCTCGCCGATCAGCAATTCGTACTCGTAGATGCTCTGGAGGGTCCCCTGGCTGACCTCGGGCTGGTACGGCGTGTAAGCCGTGTACCACTCGCCACGGAGGAGCAGCTGGTCGACTGCGGGCGGGCTCCAGTGGCGGTAGACCCCAGCGCCCAGGAACGACGCCAGGTCGGTCCTGTTCCTGCCCGCCAGCCACTGGAGGCGGGCGGCCAGGTCGAGCTCGGGCTCCGGCGGCGGCAGGTCCAGGCGGGAGGCGCGCAGGGCGGCCGGGATGTCGTCGAAGAGCTGGTCGACCGACGTCAGGCCGAGGGCCGTGAGCATCCGCTCGCGGTCGTCGGCGGTATGGGGTCCGTACGGCATCGTCGACGGTCAGCCGGCCGCGATGAGATCGTCGTAGGCGGCCCCGTCGAGGAGCTCGTCGAGCTGTTCCGGATCGGCGAGCCGGACCCGGAGCATCCAGCCACCGCCGTACGGGTCGCCGTTGACGACTTCGGGGCTGCCGGTCAGGTCGTCGTTGGTGCTCACGACCTCGCCCCCGACGGGGGCGTACAGGTCACTGACGGCTTTGACCAATTCGACCACGCCGAAGGCGGCGAACTGGTCGAGCGTCTTGCCCACGTCGGGGAGTTCGACGAAGACGATGTCGCCGAGCTGCTCGGCCGCGTAGGCCGTGATCCCGATCACCGCCTCGTCACCCTCGACACGGACCCATTCGTGGTCCTTGGTGTAACGCAGGTCGCTGGGGACCATCGCTGGCCGTACCTCCTCCTGGCGCGGCAGGTCGCCGCGGGCGGCGGGCGCGTCGGGCAGGGTCGGGGGGCATCGGCTCCCCGACCGATCAGGTCGGGCGTCGGTAGAACGGCAGGTCGACGACCTTCGCGGAGACCGGCGCGTTTCGGATCTCCACGGCCAGTATCGTACCCGTCTCGGCTTCACCCGGCGCGACGTAGGCCATCGCGATCGGCACCCCGAGCGTCGGCGACTGGGTGCCGCTCGTGACGACGCCGGTCATCCGGTCTGCGGCCTTGACCGGGTAGCCGTGGCGCGCGATGCCGCGACCCTCGACGACCAGGCCGACGAGGCGCTTGGCCGGTCCGGCCGCCGCGATCCGCTCGAGTGCCGCGCGGCCCACGAAGTCACCGGGCTTGTCCAGCTTCACCACCCGCCCGAGGCCGGCGTCGTAGGGGTTCGTGTCACGGTCGAGCTCGTTGCCGTAGAGGGGCATGCCGGCCTCGAGACGCAGGGTGTCGCGGGCGCCCAGTCCGACGGGGACGCCATCGGCCGAACGGACGGCGGTCAGCAGGGCGTCCCATAGCTCGACGGTCCGGCCCGTCTCCACGAAGACCTCGAAGCCGTCCTCGCCGGTATAGCCGGTCCGCGCGACGAGGGCGGGGATGCCGGCCACCGAGCCCTCGGCGATGGCGTAGTAGCGCAGGCCGGCCAGGTCGACGTCGGTCAGCGGCGTCAGCACGTCGATCGCGCGCGGTCCCTGGACCGCCAGGAGGCCGGTCGCGAGGGAGCCGTCGTCGAGGATCGCCTTGAAGCCGGCGAGCCGCTCCGCGAGCGCGTCCGACACCACGGCCGCATTGCTCGCGTTGGCGACGACGAGGAACCGCTGCTCGCCCAGCCGGTACACGATCAGGTCGTCGATGATCCCGCCGTCGGGCGCGACGATCATCGAGTAGTGGGCGCGCCCGATGGTCAGCGCCGGCGGGTTCGTGGTGAGCGCGGCCGCGAGGGCGACGCCCGCCTCCGGCCCCTCGACGAACATCTCGCCCATGTGCGACAGGTCGAACAGGCCGACGCGCTCCCGGACGGCCCGGTGCTCGTCGATGATCGAGCCGTACTGGACCGGCATGAGCCAGCCGCCGAACTCGATCACCCGGGCGCCCAGCTCGGCGTGTCGCTCGGCGAGCGGGGTGACGTGCGGCTTGTGCGAGTCCGGCTCCGTCGACTCCGGTTCGGTCACGAGCCGGCCCGGACCGAGCCGGGGTCGACGAGCTCCGCCGCCCGGGCGACGAGGGCTCGCTCGGTCTCGAAGGTCAGTGTGGAGGGCGCGTCCGAGAACCGGATCCAGCGGACCTCCTCGAACTCGTGGTCGTGTCGGGCGAGGTCACCGCCGGTGGGTTCCATCATGAAATAGTGGACGGTCTTGTGGATGCGCGTGCCCGACTGGACGAAGAAGTACTCGATGGAATCGAGTGGGCCTGTGATGCGGACCTTCAGCCCGGTCTCCTCCGCGACCTCGCGCAGGGCGGTCTCCTCGGTGGTCTCGCCGCTCTTCGGCGTGCCCTTGGGGAGGGTCCAGGTGCGACCGTCCCGCTCGCGACGACGACTCCCGACCACGAGCCATGGCTGACCGGCTTCATGGCGGACGACGATCCCGCCGGCGGACGTGGCGGTCGAAGTCCTCAGCCGCGCCACGGCGCCGAGGCGGCGCTTGGGCGACGCATCGCCCCGCCGTGCCCGGATCTGGCCCAGGTCATGACGACGCGCGGGCGCGGACGACCGTCGATGGGCCGGGCCCCGACCGCGAGCTGGATCGAACGCGATCGGCCGCGGAGGCTCACCAGGGGCGTGACATCAGGATGGCGCAGCACGGTGGCCCGCTCGGCCGTCGAGCGGAACCCGCCGGCATGCAGGCCGAGCCGCCGCTCCTTCGTGCGAACAGAGGGGCGCACGAAATGAGCCGCCGGCCGAGCCGCGTACTTCGCGGCGATGCTGTGATTCATCAGGGCGTTATGGTACCGGTTCGATCGGCCCTTGCAAGGGCGGATCGCATCTCGTGGGCGGGCTCCGGTGCCAGCGAGCCCCGGGCGATGGCAAGGTCGATCTCCCGCTCCGCGACCGCGCGATAGAGGGCCAGCACGTCCGGGGCGTGGCGCTCCAGCGCGGCCAGGTGCGCATCGAGGGTCCCGACGTCGCCCCTGGCGATCGGACCGGTCAGCGCGGCACGGATGCCGAGCGCCCGGGCGTTGCCCAGCGTGCCCTCGATGAGGGGGCCGTAGATTGCGAGGGCGCCGGCCTCGTCGAGACCCGCCACGCGACCCAGCTCGGCGATCGCGTCGAGGAGGGCGATGAAGCCACCAGCGGCCAGGACGGCCGCCGCGTGATAGGCGGCCTTCGAACCGGGGGCGAGCCGGACGGGATGCGCGCCGAGGGCCTCGGCCATCTCGGCGAGCAACCCCGCCAGCTGGTCGTCGCCCTCGATGGCGATGGTCGCGCCCTTGAGCGCCTCGACCGCCCGTTCCGTGTCGGCGAACGCCACCAGAGGGTGGAACGCGCCGATCTGGGTGCCGGCGGCCATCGCCGGCGCCAGGACATCCGCGTCGAGGGCGCCACTGGTGTGGACCATGGCCTGGCCGCCGTACATCCGGAGCCCGGCCGCAACCGAGGCCACGGCGTCGTCGGGCACGGCGAGGATGATGAGCTCCACCTCCTCGACCACGGCCTGACCCTCGGCGTAGGTGCGCGACCCGTCGACGAGGGCGTGGAACCGCTCGCGCCGTCCGGGGTCGCGGCTCGCGACCGCGTGGACCGGCCAGCCGGCCCGGGTCAGGGCGACCCCGAGAGCGGTCCCCACCGCCCCGGCCCCGACGATCCCGATGACCGGGGGCTGCCCCGGCTCGGAGTGGTGATGCGGGTGCTCGTGGTCGCTCGCGTGGACCGCGTCGGCGTGGCGATGGAAGCCCGCCGGGACCGGATCGAGGTCGATGCCGGCCGCCTCGACAGCCGCCTCCTTTTCCTCGCGATCGCGCTTCGGGTCGTCGCCGGGCAGGTCGCCCCACGCCCTCACCGGCGGGCGCCCGCGTCACGGGAGCGGTCGCGGTACGCTTGCACGCGTCGAGTGTAACGAGCGAGCGAGGATGAACGCGGTTGTCGGCGAATGATCCCTTCGGCGCCCGGACGCCGCTCGGCCCCGGCCTCCCCGATCACTATCGGCTGGCGGTCCTGGCCGATCGGATGGACCTGGCGTCCGCCCCGGTCACGATCCGGATCCTGCTCGAGAACCTCCTGCGCCACGCCGGCGACGGCATCGTGCGGCCCGAGGACGTCGAGACACTGACCGCCTGGCGGCCCGGGGTCGCCGCCGAGGCCGAGATCCCGTTCATGCCCTCCCGGGTCATCCTCCAGGACCTGACCGGCGTCCCCGCGGTCGTCGACCTCGCCACCATGCGCGACGCCATGGCCGATCTCGGGGGCGACCCGGGCCGGGTCAACCCGCTCGTCCAGGCGGACCTCGTCATCGACCACTCGGTCCAGGTCGACCAGTTCGGGACGCCCGGCGCGTTCGCCTTCAACGTCGAGCGCGAGTACGAGCGCAACATCGAGCGCTACCAGCTCCTGCGCTGGGCGCAGACCGCGTTCCGAAACCTCCGGATCGTGCCGCCCGGGACCGGCATCGTCCACCAGGTCAATCTCGAGTTCCTGGCGCCCGTCGTCGACGAGCGCGACGGCGTGGCGTTCCCGGACACCCTGGTCGGGACCGACTCGCACACGACGATGATCAACGCCCTCGGCGTCCTCGGCTACGGCGTCGGTGGCATCGAGGCCGAGGCGGTCCTCCTCGGCCAGCCGCTCTACCAGCCGATGCCCAAGGTGGTTGGCGTGCGCCTGACCGGCGACCTGCCCAAGGGCGCCACCGCGACTGACCTCGTGCTCGTCGTCACGGAGCTCCTGCGCGGCCACGGCGTGGTCGGCGCGTTCGTCGAGTTCGCCGGGGACGGCCTCGCCGGCCTGTCCCTCGCCGACCGCGCGACGATCAGCAACATGAGCCCCGAGTTCGGGGCCACGGCGACCCTCTTCCCGATCGACGACGAGACGATCGCGTACTTGCGCCTGACCGGCCGCTCGCCCGAGAAGGTCGCGCTCGTCGAGCGTTACGCGAAGGCCCAGGGCATGTGGCGCCTGCCCGGCGACGGGCCGACCTTCGATGAGCTCCTGACCCTCGACCTCGCCTCGGTCGTGCCCTCGGTGGCGGGCCCGCGGCGGCCGCAGGACCGTGTCCCGCTCGACCTGCTGCGCGACAACTTCCGGACGAACTTCCCGGACGGCCTGGAGGCCGGCGACGCGGCCGACGCGGAAGCCGCGGTGCCGGGCGCCTCGGCCGTGGACGAGGCCTCGGCCGAATCGTTCCCCGCCTCCGACCCGCCGGCCTTCGCGTCGGCCGACTCGAGCCGCCCGCGCCCGGCCCCGCCCGCGGAACCGGTCCTCGCCGACGCGGCCCCGCTCGACCACCGCTCCTACCGGGGCGTGCCGGTCAAGGTCGGCGGGGAGCGAGTCATCGTCCGGACGGGGTCCGTGGCGATCGCAGCGATCACGTCCTGCACGAACACGTCGAACCCGACGGTCATGGTCGGGGCCGGCCTGCTGGCACGGAACGCCGTGGCGCGCGGCCTCCGCGTCAACCCAACGGTCAAGACCTCGCTCGCCCCCGGCTCGAAGGCCGTGACCGGCTACCTGACCTCGGCCGGCCTCATGGCCCCGCTCGAGGCGCTCGGGTTCGCCCTGGCCGGCTACGGCTGCACGACGTGCATCGGCAACTCCGGGCCGCTCGACGCGGCCGTCGCCGCCGCGGTCGAGGCGAATGACCTGGTCGTGGCGGCGGTCCTCTCGGGCAACCGCAACTTCGAGGGCCGCATCCACCCGCTGGCCCGGGCGAGCTACCTCGCATCGCCGCCGCTGGTCGTGGCCTTCGCGCTGGCCGGCCGGGTCGACATCGACCTGACCCGCGAACCACTGGGCACGGCCACCGACGGGAAGCCGGTCTTCCTCGCCGACATCTGGCCCTCGGCCGACGAGATCCGCTCGGTCATCGCCGAGTCGGTCGACGCCGAGCTCTTCCGGAAGACCTACGAGGTCGTCTTCGAGGGCGACGACCGCTGGCGGGCGCTGTCGATCCCCTCGGGCGACCGCTACGCCTGGGATCCGGCGTCGACGTATATCGCCCGCCCGTCGTTCCTCGACGGGGTCGCCGCCGGGCACACGCCGCCTGGCGACATCGTCGGGGCTCGTGCGCTGGCGGTCCTGGGCGACTCCGTCACGACCGACCACATCTCCCCCGCCGGCTCGATCGCGCCGTGGTCGCCGGCCGGTCAGTGGCTCCAGGACCACGGCGTCGGGCCGCTCGAGTTCAACTCGTACGGGGCGCGCCGCGGCCAGCACGAGGTGCTGGTGCGGGGCACGTTCGGGAACATCCGGCTGCACAACCGGCTGGTCGAGCCGAAGGAAGGGCCGTACACGCTCCACCTGCCATCGGGCGAGACGACGTTCATCTATGACGCGGCGATGCGCTACATCGCCGACGGCGTGCCGCTCATCGTCATCGCGGGGCGCGAGTACGGCTCCGGGTCGTCGCGCGACTGGGCCGCGAAGGGGCCGTCGCTCCTGGGCGTCAAGGCCGTCCTCGCCGAGAGCTTCGAGCGCATCCACCGCTCCAACCTGGTCGGCATGGGCATCCTGCCGATCCAGTTCAAGCCGGGCGACGGCGCCGCCTCGCTGGGGCTCTCCGGGCGCGAGACGTTCTCGATCCTGGGGCTCGAGGCCGGCGCGTCGCCGCGCCAGACGGTCACAGTGGTCGCTCGCGACGACGACGACGACGGCGACGGTCACGGTCGCGAGCGCCGGTTCGAGGCGATCGCCCGGCTCGACGGCCCGATCGACGTCGACTACTACACGGGTGGCGGCATCCTGCCGGCGGTCCTCCGGCGCCTGGCGGCCGAACCGGCCTGACCGGTCCGACCGACCGACGGGAAAACGCGAAGCCCCCGGGGGAGGACCGGAGGCTTCGGTTACGCGGGGAGGAGGGCCGCGTTCACCAGTTCTGACGAGGCCGCCTCGACACCTGTGACGTGGATCCGAGGCGAATTCGTCGGGTTTCCGCAGGGTGCCGGCGAGCCTCGTCGGCACGGCATCGATGCGAGCGCGGGACTGATGGTCAGGGTTACGCCATCGGCCGTCGGCCCTGATGATCCGGTCACGGGTCGCATGCGCGGCCGCGACGCGGCGAGGGACAGCAGTGACACGAGTGTCCGGGAGAGGTGCGCGCGGGCGGGTCCGCCCCATCCACCTGCTCGTCGTCGTCCTGGTCGGCCTGCTGCTCGCGACCGGCGCCCTGGCGATCGGAAAAGCGTTGGAGCCGCACCGGACCACCGCCGTGTACGACCCGCCCGTGCTCGCCGGCCAGCAGTTGTGGGGCGTGTGTGCCGGCGGGTTCTACGCGCGCCGCGGCGACAGCATCGTGCTCACGTCCACCGGTCACTGCACCAGCGAGGGCACGGTCGCCTACGACCCGGACGGCACCACCGCCCGCGGCGTCTTCGGGCCTCCCGCCCGGGATGCCACGTGCCCATACGCCGGGCACACGTGCGCCGCATCAGACATGAACTACCTGGTGGTCGCCGAGGACCGCATCCCGTGGGGTCACCTGAACGTCGTGGACCTGGGCACGGCCGGCTATCGGATCATCCCGCCGGGCACGCGGCCACTGGGATGCGCCGACATCGCGATCGGCGACCAGGTCGAGATCAACGGTCGCGACATCTATCGGAGCGGGACGGTGGCGGTCAAGGGCGACAACCTCCACCCCGAGGATGGGGCCTATTTCCCATGCATGATCGGCGCCACCGGGATCGATGTCGGCGTCGGTGACTCGGGCGGCGCGGTCCTCGTGCGGGGCATCCCGGCCGGGGTCGCGAGCCGCAGCTTCGGCGGGGCGTTGGGGTTCACGCCCTTGGCCGAGGGCCTGACCCAGCTCGGACTGGAACTCTGCACAGACCCCGATTGCGGACTCGTAGCGCCCATCCTGGCACCCTGAGGTCGGTCCCAGCATCGACCGATCCCGCCGCGGCGGGAGGTACCGTGGTGGCGATGACCCCGCCACATGACGCTGGTCCGCTGCTCGAGACCAAGCTCTACGTGCCCACGCCGCGAGCGGGTCTGGTCGCCCGTCCCAGGCTGAGCGAGCGCCTGAGCCGCGGGCGTCGAGTCGAAGCTGACGCTCATCTCCGCGCCCGCCGGGTTCGGCAAGACGACCCTGCTGGCCGAGTGGCTTGCGTCCGCCCCCGCTAGCAGTCGGTCGGTGGCATGGCTCTCCCTCGACCGGGCCGACAACCAGCCGGCAGTGTTCTGGACCTACCTGATCACGGCCCTGCGGACGGCGGCACCGGACGTCGGCACGACCGCCCTCGCCCTCCTGCAGGGATCCCAGCCGCCGCCGATCGAGTCGATCCTCGCGACGCTGCTCAATGAGCTCGGGACGTTGCCGAACGACCTCGTGCTGGTGCTCGACGACGACCACGTGGTCGACGCCCACGACATCGGTGACGGGATGACGTACCTGCTGGAGCACCTGCCTCCACGCATCCACCTGGTGATCGCCACACGTGCCGACCCGGCGCTGCCGCTCGGCCGCCTGCGGGCGCGCGGTGAACTCGTCGAGATCCGCGCCGCCGATCTGCGCTTCACGCCGGCCGAGGCCGCCGCGTACCTGAACGACGTCATGGGCCTCGAACTGGCCGCGAGCGACGTCGAAGCCCTGGAGGGGCGCACCGAAGGGTGGATCGCCGCCCTCCAGCTGGCGGCGCTCTCGATGCAGGGGCGGGACGACGTCGCCGGCTTCATCGCCGGGTTCGCCGGGGACGACCGCTACATCGTCGACTACCTGATCGAGGAGGTCCTGCACCGGCAACCCGACCAGGTTCGGAGCTTCCTGCTGCAGACCTCGATCCTGGACCGGCTGAGCGGCTCGCTGTGCGACGCCGTCACCGAGCGCCGCGATGGCAAGGCGATGCTGGACGCCCTCGATCGGGGGAACCTGTTCCTTGTCCCGCTCGACGACCGGCGCCGCTGGTATCGCTATCACCACCTCTTCGCCGACGTCCTGCGCGCGCGCCTGGCCGACGAGCTGCCGGAGCTCGTGCCGGAGTTGCACCGGAGGGCCAGCGCCTGGTACCAGGCGAACGGTGAGCCGTCCGAGGCCATCCGGCACGCACTGGCGGCGGAGGACTACCCGCAAGCGGCCGACCTGATCGAGCGGGCCATCCCCGCGATGCGGAGCACGCGTCAGGAAGCCGTCATGCTCGCGTGGCTGCAGGCCCTGCCGGACGACGTCATCGCCGTCCGGCCGGTGCTGAGCGTCCACTACGCGGGAACCCTCCTGGTCCACGGCGAGTTCGAGGGGACCGAAGCCCGCCTCCAGGACGCGGAGCGGTGGCTCGACACGTCGGCGGACGGGCAGTCCCGGCCGCGCGCCTCGTTGGCGGGCCGAGTCGTCGTCGACGAGGCGGAGTTCGAACGACTCCCGAGCGCGATCGCCGTCTATCGCGCCGCGCAATCGCTGGCGGTCGGCGATGTGGCCGGCACGGTCCGCCATGCCCAGGGCGCGCTCGACCAGGTCGCCGAGGACGACCACCTCATCCGCGGGGCGGCAGCCGGCTTCATGGGCCTAACGAGCTGGGCGAGTGGGGACCTCGAGGCCGCCCACCGATACTGGACGGATTCGACGGCGAGCCTCCGAAAGGCGGGCTATGACGCGGACGCGCTCGGCACGTCCATCGCGCTCGCGGACATCCGGATCGCCCAGGGTCGCCTGCGCGAGGCGATGATTACCTACGAACGGGGCCTGCAGCTCGCGACCGAAGGCCGCGCGATCCCGCTTCGCGGCGCGGCCGACATGCACGTCGGCATGAGCGACATCTTCGTCGAGCAGGGCGACCTCGATGCCGCCCGGCTGCACCTGCAGAGCAGCACGGACCTGGGTGACCACCTCGGCCTGGCACAGAACCCGTATCGCTGGCATGCCGCGATGGCCCGGGTCCGCGAGGCCGATGGCGATCTCGACGCCGCGCTCGAGCTGCTCGACGAGGCCGACCGCCTCTACACGAGCGACTACTTCCCCAATGTCCGTCCGATCGCCGCGCGGAAGGTGCGTCCGTGGATCGCGCTGGGGCGGCTGGGCGAGGCGCTGAGCTGGGCGCGCGAGCGCGACCTGGCGCCGGAGGACGATCTCGCCTACGTGCGGGAATTCGAGCACATCGGGCTCGCCCGGCTACTCCTCGCCCAGGGAACGCGGGACCGCGGGGACCGCCGGATCCAGGAGGCGACGGACCTCCTCGGGCGACTCTTCGACGCGGCCGAGGCCGGCGGGCGGAACGGAAGCCTCATCCAGGTCGTAGTGCTCCAGGCGCTGGCCCATCAGGCGCAGCAGGACATCGCGGCCGCGCTGATGGCCCTGGAGCGCGCGTTCACGCTCTCCGAGCCCGAGGGCTACGTACGGGTGTTCGTGGACGAGGGGTCGCCCATGGCGACGCTGCTCGAGGCGGGGGCGAAGAGAGGCGTGGCCCGAAGCTACGTTCGGCGACTGCAGTCGGCCTTCGGCAAGACCGAGGACAGGACGCCTGCCAACCGGGCCCTGATCGAACCGTTGAGCGAACGCGAGCTTGACGTGCTTCGACTGCTCGGCACCGATCTGGGCGGCCCGGACATCGCCCGCGAGCTCGTCGTGTCCCTGCACACGGTGCGGAGTCACACGAAGAGCATCTACGCCAAGCTCGACGTGAACAACCGCCGGGCGGCGGTCCGCCGGGCCGAGGAACTCGACCTCCTGTCGCGGACCCGCGACCGCTAGGTCCGGCTCCAGGAATCACCACGTCATTCACCACACGTGGTGATGCCCGCTCACCACATCCGCTCCTAGCTTCTGGTTCACGCCGGCTACGGGTCGCATCGCCGGCGGAAAGGAGCAGATGAGCGGTACGACACGCATCGAGGGCGATGGCCACGAGGCCGGTCGCTACGAGATCCGCCTCAAGGGGCATCTCGATCCCCGCTGGGCCGCCTGGTTCGACGGGCTGACCCTCGCCCAGCACACCGACGGCACCACCGTCATCCACGGTCCGGTCGCAGACCAGGCGGCGCTGCATGGCCTGCTCCAGAAGGTCCGCGACGTCGGCCTGCCGCTGGTCTCGGTGATCTGCATCGAGCCCGACCAGCCGGCCGCCCAGTCGATCGAGCCTCGATCGACACCAACCAACACACGAAAGGAACGACGGGCATGACCAACGCAACTCAAGGTCGCGGAACGACAGGAGTCCCGACGGACTCCTGGAGGAAGCTCGCACTCGCCGGAGGCGTGCTGTACCTGATGACCTTCATCTTCTCGATCCCGGCGGTCTTCCTCTACGGCACGGTCCTCACGGATCCGGCCTACATCGTCGGCCCGGGCGCCGACAGCCAGGTCCTCCTGGGCGCGTTCTTCGATCTCGTCACGGCCCTCGCGTGCATCGGGACGGCCGTCGCCCTCTATCCGGTGATCCGGCGGCAGAGCGAAGCCTTCTCGATCGGCTTCGTCACCACCCGGGTCTTCGAGGGAGCCGTGATCATCATCGGCGTCGTGAGCCTGATGGCCGTCGTGACGCTGCGCCAGACCGGCGCCGCTGCCGGGACCGACACGTCCGCGCTGATCGCCGTCGGCCAGGGTCTCGTCGCTGTCCGGGACGCGACCTTCCTCGTCGGCCCGGGCGTCGTGCCCGGCCTCAATGCCCTGCTGCTCGGGTACGTCCTGTACCGGTCGCGGCTCGTGCCGCGCGCGATCCCCGCCATGGGCCTCATCGGCGCTCCGGTGTTCCTGGCGTCGGCCGGTCTGTCTGTCCTCGGGCTGAACGAGCAGGTCTCGACGCTGTCGCTGATCGCGCTGCCGCTGATCTTCTTCTGGGAGCTGTCACTCGGTCTCTGGCTCACCTTCAAGGGCTTCAGGCCGGCGGCCGTCGCGGCGCTTGCCTCTGACACGCGCGAAGCCCCCGTGTCTGCGGCGGTGACCTCGTCGCCGGTCACCTCGACGACGACGGCAGGTGCCGCATGACCGCCGCGCGGACCGCGAAGGTCCCTCCCCGCGTGTTCGTTCGCGTGGCCTGGGTGCTGCACCGTGCCCTCTACCGGTTCAGCGGGGGGCGGATCGGCCTCCGGCCCCCTGAGGCAGGCAAGAAGTTCGGGATGCTGCGGCTCAAGACGCTCGGGCGACGCTCGGGCGAGCCGCGGATCGCGATCGTCGGATACCTCGAGGACGGGCCGAACCTGGTCACCCTGGCGATGAATGGCTGGGGGGAGGCCGAGCCCGCGTGGTGGCTGAACCTCCAGGCGCAGCCGGACACGACGGTCGAGATGACCGATGGTGTTCGCGCCGTTCATGGTCGCGCGGCTGAAGGCGAGGAGCGTGACCGACTGTGGGACCGCTGGCGCGAGCTCAGCGACGACTACGACGCCTGGGCGGCGATGCGCTCGGGGCCGACCGCGGTCGTCGTGCTCGAGCCCCGCGCGACGGTTCGTGTCGCGGGTGATGCCGCTGCGTGATCGACCTCGGCGACGCGCCGGGAGGCCTGTGCCAGACACAGAAACAGGGCCCGCTGGGGCCCTGTTTCGTTTGGGTCGGGATGGTGGGCGATACTGGATTCGAACCAGTGACCTCGCGGATGTGAACCGCGCGCTCTAACCGACTGAGCCAATCGCCCGAGGGGTCCGTGACGCCGCACCGGGCGTCGGACGAGACCGACCGATCATACCCGCAGGCCCGGCCAACGGGCAACGATCGCCTCGGGATCGACCCCGTCGACCACGACGAGCTTCTCGCGGCTGCTCGCGCCCGCGACGATCCGCACGTCCCGCCGTGACACGCCGAGTTCGTCCGACAACAGCCGAACGAGCGCGTTGTTGGCGGCACCCTCGACCGCGGGCGCGATGACCCGCGCCTTCAGCACGCCGTCGAGCACGCCATCGACGCGGTCGAGCGCGGCGCGCGGGGTGAGGCGGACAGCGAAACGGACGTCGGTCTGGCTCAAGACCTCGGGTGGGCTGGTGCCCACGGAATGCGGGCTTGTGCGGGGCTGGGGGCCATCACGCAGTCTAGCGTCAGTGGCTGTGGTCGTGGTCGCCCGGGCCATGCTCGTGAGGCCGCTCGCCGAACAGCGCCCGCCCGACCCGGACGATCGTCGCACCCTCCTCGATCGCGAGCTCGAAGTCGTCGGTCATGCCCATCGACAGCTCGGCGCCCGAGCCCCGGCCATCGGTCGCGCAGACGGGTCGAGAGGTCGCGCAGCTCGCGGAACGTCCGCCCGCGCTCCGGCTCGTCGGTCGTGAGCCGGCCGACCGTCATGAGCCCGCGGACCTCGAGGTTCGGCAGCGCCAGGAGCCGCCGGGAGCGCCGCGTCGACGTCGGTCGGCCCGAAGCCGCGCCTTGGCCGGGTCGAGGTCGACGTTGACCTGGAGCAGGACCGGGTAGCGGCCGCCTGGCCGGACCTCCGGCACGAGCCGGTCGAGCCGTTCAGCCAGCTCGACCGAGTCGACCGACTGGATCGCGTCGAACACCTCGAGCGCCCGGCGCGCCTTGTTCGACTGGAGCGGCCCGACAAGCTGCCAGCGGGCGCCGGGCACCTCGGCCACCTTGGCGACCGCCTCCTGGACCCGGTTCTCGCCGAGGAGCGTCAGCCCGGCCGCGACGGCGTCGCGCAGCGCGATCGGCATCGACCGTCTTGGAGACCGCGACGAGCGTAACGCTGTCGGGGTCGCGGCCGGCGCGGCGGCAGGCGGCGCCGATCCGCGCGAGGACGCGCGTCCGTGCGCTCGGCGAAGGCCTCGACCTGGGTCGGTCGGTCATCGGTGGCGCCGCCACGCCGGCGCGGTCACTTCCGGCGAAGGAAGCTGGGGATCTCCAGGTCGTCGGCGTCGTAGGTCGTCGGAGCGCTTGGGCGGCGCCGGCTCGCCGACCGAGCGCTCGACCCGCGGGGCGCGGCGACCAGCGGCGGCCTCGTCGTCGCGTGCGATCGAGCGTCGGACGGGCTCGACGCCTCGTCGCGCTGGCGCTGGAGCTCCTCGAGGAAGTCGCGCTCGCGCGGCGCGCGGCCCGTCGCCGCGGTGTCCATGACCCCGGTCGCCTCGCGGTGCGCTCTTGTGGCGCTTGCGGCCGCCGTCGAAGCCGGTCGCGATGACCGTGACCATGACCTCGTCGCCGAGCCGCTCGTTGAAGCTCGTGCCGAAGATGATGTTGGCCTCCGGGTCGGCGGCTTCCTTGATGGCCTCGGCGGCCTCTGGACCTCGAACAGCGACAGGCTCGCCGAGCCCGTGATGTTCCAGAGGATGCCCTGGGCGCCGTCGATGTCGACCTCGAGGAGCGGGCTGGCGATGGCCATCCGCGCGGCCTCGACCGCGCGGTTCTCGCCGGTCGCCCGGCCGATGCCCATCAGCGCGGAGCCGGCGTCCTTCATGATCGCCCGGACGTCGGCGAAGTCCTGGTTGATGAGGCCCGGCATCGTGATGATGTCGCTGATGCCCTGGACGCCCTGGCGCAGGACGTCGTCGACGACCCGGAACGCGTCGAGGATGCTCGTGTTCTTCTGGACGACGTCGCGGAGCCGGTCGTTGGGGATCGTGATGAGCGCGTCGACCTGGGCCTTGAGCTCCTCGGCCGCCTTCTCGGCGACGAGCTTGCGCTTGTTGCCCTCGAACGCGAACGGCTTGGTCACGACGCCGATCGTGAGGGCGCCGCCCTCCTTGGCGATCTGCGCGACGACCGGTGCCGCGCCCGACCCGGTGCCGCCACCGAGCCCAGCGGTGATGAAGACCATGTCCGAGTCGGCGAGCGCCTCGGCGATCTTCTCCGAGTCCTCCTCGGCCGAGCGCTGGCCGATCGTCGAGTCGCCGCCGGCCCCGAGCCCGCGCGTGACCTTGTCGCCGATCCGGATCTTGTGCGGGGCATCGGACTGGAGCAGCGCCTGAGAGTCGGTGTTGCAGGCGATGAACTCGACGCCCATCATCTCGGCCCGGATCATCCGGTTGACGGCATTGCTGCCGCCACCACCGACCCCGATGACGCGGATCAGCGCGAAGTTCTCGGAGTCGGAACGCAACGGCATCGGGATCTCCTCCAGTGACCCTTGGCGGTCGGGCGCGATGTCGGGAGTCCGGTACGGAGCGGCGGAGTCGGCAGTACGTCGCGGCGCTCTGGGGCGAGCCGGCCCGCGAACAGGCACGGAGTATAGCGCCCGACCGCCCGGACCCCACAAGCCCCCGGCTGCGCTCCGGCGAGCGTCGCGCGCGACGTCCGTTGCCCGGTGGCACCGGCGGCCCGGAGCGTCCCGGGGGTCGGCTCAGGCGGTGTCGCCCGGGATGAACGACAGGCGGACCGTGCGGACCGGGTTGTCGGCGTTGGGGTCGAGCAGGCAGATCGACTGCCACGTCCCGAGGGCCAGCCGCCCGCTCGATGACCGGCACCGTCAGCGACGGCGAGGCGAGCAGCGGCAGCACGTGATCGGCGCCGTGGCCGGGCGAGCCGTGGCGGTGGCGGTACAGGCCCTCGTCGCGCGGCAGCAGCCGGTCGAGGGCGGCCAGCAGGTCGTCGTCCGAGCCCGCCCCGATCTCGACGATCGACGAGCCCGGCCGTGGCGTGCGGGCACGAAGATCGACAGCAGGCCGTCGCGCCTCGTCGGCGACGAACGCGGCGCAGGCGTCGGTGAGGTCGGCCAGCCGCGGGCCGCTGCCGGTCCGGACGCGTGAGCTCGCGTCGTCCTTACGGGAAGATGCTCCGCAGGGCGTCGCGGAGCCGCCCGAGCCCGCCACCCGCGGGCGCGGACTCGTAGCGCATCGGCTCGCCCGGACGAGAGGCTGATCGCGCCCCACTGGAGCAGCCCGACGGCCGTGCTGTAGCACGGGTTGAGCAGCGTGTCGACCAGCCCGCCGATGCCCGCCGGCGCGGCGACCCGGACCGGCATCTGGAGGACGCTCGCGGCCGAGCTCGGCGACCCCGGCGAGCTGCGAGGCGCCGCCGGTCAGGATGATCCCGGCCGGCAGCATGCCGACGCCGGCGGCGCGGATCTCGTTGCGCCAGCAGCTCGAAGGTCTCGCGCATGCGGGCCTCGATGATCTGGCAGACCTCGAGCCGGCTGACGGTCCGTCCGGCGTCCTCGCCGAGGACCGACACGCTGATCTCCTCGTCGTCGTCCTCCTCGACCGCCCGCAGGTCGCGCGGTGCCGTGGCGGATCTTGAGCTCCTCGGCGACCTGGAGGCTGGTCTTGAGGCCGATCGCGACGTCGTTGGTGACGTTGTTGCCGCCGACCGGCAGGACCCGCGTGTGGAACGGCGAGCCCTCCTGGAAGAGGGCGAGGTCGATCGTGCCGGCGCCGATGTCGGCGACCGCGACGCCGAGCTCCTTCTCGGTCTCGGACAGGACGGCCTCGGCCGATGCGAGCGAATCGGCGACGAGCTCGTCGATCTTGACGCCCGCCGCGGCGACGCACTTGGACAGGTTCTGGACCGCGGTCGCGGACGCGGTGACGATGTGGGTCTCGACCTCGAGCCGCAGGGCGCTCATCCCGAGCGGGTCCTTGACGCCCTCCTGGCCGTCGACCGTGAAGCCGCGCCGCTCGACGTGGAGGACCTCGCGGTTGGACGGGATCGACACCGCCCGGGCGACCTCGATGGCGCGGTTGACGTCCTCGCGGGTGACCTCGCGGTGGTGGGCGGTGACCGCGACCTGGCCCGGCGAGTTGAGGCTCTCGACGTGCTGGCCGCCGACGCCGACGAAGGCCCGGTCGATCTTCCAGCCGGACAGCCGCTCGGCGCGCTCGACCGCGTCCGCGATCGAGCGGACGGTCTGGTCGATGTTGATGACGACGCCCTTCTTCAGACCGGACGCGGGCACGGTCCCGTGGCCCATGATCGTCAGCCGGCCGTCGCGACTCACCTCGCCGATGAGCGCGCAGACCTTGCTCGTGCCGACGTCGATGCCGACGAGGACCGCTTCTCGTTCCACCGTATTCGTTCCGTCTCCCGTCCCGTGCTTCGCCTGGTCGATCTAGAGGAAGTGGCGCCGGATGAGTGCCACGTTATTCGAAGATGCGCAGGCCGAAGGTGATGAGCGCCACCAGGTACAGATCCAGGCCGAGCCGGTCGCCGATGAACGTCAGGAGCACGGCGACGATCGCGTTGACCAGGAACCCGCTGATGAAGATGCGATTGTCGTAGACCCCGTCGAGCTCTGCACGGACCGCCCCGAGGACCGAATCGAGCGCCGCGAGGATCGCCACCGCCGAGTATCGGCTGAGCTCGAAGCTGACGTTGACGTTGAGGACGAGACCTGCGAGGACGCCCACGAGGAGCCCGAGCAGGGGGAGCAGCACGCCGTTGTCGTCCTCGTTCCGGTGGGTTTGGGCAAGGCTACCCGACCGCCAGCGCGCGCGGCAACTTGCGGCAGCACGCCCGGGGCCGTCGGCGCACTCACGGGGCGGCGCTCGGCTTGGCCGAGTCGCCCGGGTCGGGCGTCGGCCGTGGCGATGTACGTCCCGTCGGTGTCGGACGCGAGGATGACCCGCTCGACCTGTGCCTCCCGCCCGACGAGCAGGCTGCGCAGCAGCCGGACCTGGCCCGGGATCAGCTCGGGCGTCCGCAGGCTCGGCGTGTAGAAGCCGAAGACCGCCGTCCAGCCGGCCGGCCGTGAGCGCGACGACGAACCCGTTCTCGTCGGTGACGGCTGACGGCCAGCTGCTGCGGCCTCGCTGCCGACGTCGGCGGGCATGAGCGAGGCGAGCCGGGTCGCGGCGTCGAGGTCGACGGGTCGAGCGTTCGACCCGACCGAGAAGCCGGCCGACGCCGCCCGGCGGTCCTCGACGACGGGCAGCGCCGCCGCGTCGGCGGGCGGCTTGTCGCCGAGGAGCGGCGAAGAGGGTGCCGGCCGTCGTCGACGAGGTAGCGCCGGTCGCCGACCTGCCAGACGAGGATCGGCTCGCGCTCGTCGAGCGTGACCGCGAGCGTGTCGGGCAGCTCGACCTGGACGCGCGCCCGCGCGACGGTGCGGCAGCTGGCTCGAGCGTGGCCTCGAGCGGCCGCGTGTCGATAGCCGGAACAGGTTCTCGCCGCGGACTGCGGCGAGCGCCGCCTCGACCGCCGCGACGTCGGTGTACCGGGCGCCGAGCACGCGCAGCTTCGCGTACTCGAAGGCCGACGAGGCGGCGACGCCGTAGATCGCCGCGGCCGACGCGAGCAGCCACGAGCGCGGCCCCGGCGCGGACCGCGCGACAGGCCGGCCGAGGCGCGTCGGACGCGTCGGGCCCGACGGCCCTGGGGTCGAGGCCGGCACGGACCGCCGGGCGGCCGGCCGCGTGCTCACCGGGGCAGGTCGTCCGGGCCGAGCGTGACGCCGACGCGCGCCGCGTGCCGCTCGACGGCCGAGCTCGACGATCCGCGCGCACACGTC
The DNA here is from genome assembly GCA_963704775.1 of uncultured Chloroflexia bacterium. Taxonomy (GTDB): domain Bacteria; phylum Chloroflexota; class Limnocylindria; order Limnocylindrales; family CSP1-4; genus SPCO01. Next base: position 887,355 of record CAVPHR010000006.1, read on the forward strand.
GGCGAACGTGTAGCCGCCCTCGGCCGGCATCGTCGGGAAGAGGCTGATCGGCGTGAACCCCGGGATCGTGTTGATCTCCGAGAGGTAGATCGACTCGCCCGCCAGCAGGAAGTCGATCCGGGCGAAGCCCTCGGCCCCGATGGCCCGGTAGGCGTCGCGCGCGATCTTGAGCAGGACCGCGCGCTGGGCGTCGGTCACCTCGGCCGGGTCGAGGTCTCGGACAGGCCGGCCGTGTACTTGGCCGCGTAGTCGTAGAACTCGTGGCCCGACACGATCTCGCCGGGACCGTAGAGCTCGAGCGCGGCCGGGTCGTTGCCGATGACCGAGACCTCGAGGTCGCGCGCGCCCGGCGAGGTACGTCTCGACAAGGGCCAGCGTGTCGTAGCGGAAGGCGAGGTCGAGCGCGCCCGTCGAGCTCGCTCGGGTCGTGGACGAGGGTCATCCCGACCGAGCTGCCGAGGCCGGCCGGCTTGACCATCAGCCGCGGGCTCCGGCGACCCGGCCGCGAACGCCTCGAGCTCCGTCCGGACCGCGCCGGGATCCGCCGCCCAGCGCGCGGCGCGGACCTCGCGCCAGTCGACGACCGGCAGGCCGATCCCGCGGCACATCCGCTTGAAGATGCGCCTTGTCCATGCCGATCGCCGAGGCCGCGACGCCCGGAGCCCGTGTAGGCCAGGCCGGCCGCCTCGAGCAGCGCCTGGACGGTCCCGTCCTCGCCGAACGGCCCGTGCAGCGCGATCGACGACGACGGGCGCCGGGTCGGTGCCCGCAAGGCGGTCGAGGGCGGCCCCGGTCGCGAGCGGGCCCTCGGCGCCGAGCGCGGCCGGGTCGTCGTAGGTCGACTGCGGCCGGCCGTCGCGCCGATGATCGGCCGGCAGCCACCACCACCCGCCGTCGAGGTCGATCAGGACCTGCCGGACGGGATAGCCGAGCGACCGGCAGCGCGTCGGCGATCGCGGTCCCCGACACGATCGAGACGTCGTGCTCGGCCGACGGCCCGCCGAGCAGGACGACGACCGGGACGGTCTCGGCACGGCGCGATCGGCGCTCATGGGCTCGCCTCCCAGCCGCTCCAGTCGCCGAGGAACTCGACCTCGAACGCGAGCTCGACGCCGTGCCGTGGCGACGACCTCGGCCCGGACAGTCTCCGTCAGCCGGCGCACGTCGGTCGCGGTCCCCTTCTGGTCGTTGACGATGAAGTTGGCGTGCTTCTCGGACACGACGGCGCCGCCGATCCGGCGGCCCTTGAGCCCGGCCGCGTCGATGAGCCGCCCGGCCGAGTCGCCCGGCGGGTTGCGGAAGACGCTGCCCGCCGACGGCAGCCCGAGCGGCTGGTGGGCCTGGCGCCAGCGGCGGATGTCGTCGAGGCGGCCCTTGATCGTCTCGGGGTCCGCGGGCTCGAGCCGGAAGGTCGCGTCGACGATGAGTTCGCGGGGCTGGCCCGGCGTCGTCGTGCTTGAAGCGGCTGTCGCGGTAGGCGAGGCCGAGCTCGGCGGCCGGCACGACCGTCTCGGTCCCGTCGGCGTCGAGCACCCGCGCCGACTCGATGACGCCGGCGACGTCCGACTCGTGGGCGCCGGCGTTGGCCCAGACCGCGCCGCCGACCGAGCCCGGGATGGCCAGGCCGAACTCGAGCCCGGTCAGGCCGGCCCGCTGCGTCTCGGTGGCGGCGCGGGCCATCGGCACGCCCGCGTCGGCGATGTAGCGCTCGCCGTCGACCCTGCGAACCCTCGGCGCGGTCCTGGATGACGAGGCCGCGCACGCCCGCGTCGCTGATGACCACGTCGCTCCCCCGCCCGAGGACGAGATGCGGGAGGCCGCGCGATCGCGCGAAGCGGACGAGGGCCCGCAGCTCGAAGGCGTTGTGGACCGTGGCGAAGAGGTCGGCCGGACCGCCGACGCGCATCGTCGTGAACCGGGCGAGCGGCTCGTCGCGCGACGTCTTGACGCCGATCCGGCGCTGGATGTCGGTCCCGACGGCGATCGCGTCGAACGGTCGCGGTCACGCGGCCGCGCCCCGCGAGCGGCGATCGATCGCCGCCGGGTCCGGCAGCGGCCGGCGCTCGGCGGCGGCCAGCACGAGGTCGGCGACCGCGTCGGCGGCCCCCGGCCGGCCGAGGGCGCGGGCGGCGGCCGACATCGCCGACGTGGGCGCCGGATCGTCGAGCAGGGCGGCCGCATCGAGCAGGGCCGCCGCATCGAAGGCCTCGTCGTCGACGAGGCGGGCCGCGCCGGCCTCGACGAGCGGCGCGGGCGTTGGCCCGCTGGTGGCCGGCCGCGTGCGGGTACGGGACGACGACCATCGGCACGCCCAGGGCGCGTCGACCTCGGCCAGCGTCGACGAGCCGGCCCGTCCGACGACCAGGTCGGCGACCGCGAGCGCGGCCAGCATGTCGTCGCGCAGGAACGGGTACGGGCGGTAGCGCGTCGCGCACGTCCGCCGGGCAGCGCCTCGCGGTCGGCCAGCGCCGCGGCATAGCCGTCGTCGCCGGTCACGTGGATGACGGTGACCCGCTCGACCAGCCGCGGCAGCGCATCGGAGACCGCGGCATTGAACCGGCGGACCGCCTGCGAGCCGCCGAAGATCAGCAGCACGCGCTCGCCCGGCGGGATGCCCAGGCGCTGCCGGGCGGCCTCGCGGTCGATCGCGCGCGTGTCGCGGATCGGCGTCCCGGTCACGAAGCAGGGGACGCCGGGCGCGGCGCCGGCCAGCGCCTCGCAGGTCGCCTCGAACGACACCGCGATGCACGTCGGCCAGGCGCGCCGTCGCGCGGACGGCCCGGCCGGGGATGACGTTGCCGTCCCAGAGCACGACCGGGATGCCCAGCGGCGCCGCGGCCAGCAGGACCGGGACGCGACGTAGCCGCCGGTCGTGAAGATCGCGGCGGGTCGCTCGGCCGCCAGGATCGCGGCCGCCTGCGGGACCGAGACGCCCAGGCGGATCGGGTCGAGGACGGCGTGGACGTCGAGCGTCGGCGGTCCGCAGCGAGCGCACCGCGAGCCGGCGCAGGGGGATCGCCGGCCGCCGGGACGATCGCGGCCTCGAGGCCGCGGTGGCCGCCGAGCCAGCGAAGCTCAGGCGCGTCCGGACGCGCGCGGAGCGACTGGGCGACGGCGAGAGCCGGGTAGATGTGCCCGCCCGTCCCCCCGCCCGCGATCAGCAGTCGCATCGTCGTTCCACGTCCCCTTCTCGATGGTCTCGCGCGAGATCGACAGCAGGATCCCGATCGCCGCGAAGCTGATGATGAGCGACGAGCCGCCGGCGCTGATGAACGGCAGCGTGATGCCGGTGATCGGGAAGAGCGCGACGACCACCCCGATGTTGATGAACGCCTGGATGCACAGCCAGCCGGTGATGCCGGCGGCGAGCAGGGCGCCGAACGTGTCCGGGGCGCGCAGCGCGACGCGCAGCCCCGAGTACGCGAGGGTGAAGAACAGCGCGATCACGACGAGCCGCGCCGACGAGCCCGAACTCCTGGCCGATCTCGGCGAAGATGAAGTCGTTGAAGGCGTTCGGCACCGACGACCTGGCTCTGCCCGAGGCCGGTGCCGAGGACCCCGCCGACCCCGAGCGCGAGCAGGCCCTGGACCGTGTGGAAGCCGTCGCCGAGCGGGTCGGACCACGGGTCGAGCCAGGCCCGGATGCGGTCCATCTGGTAGCCGTGGAGGCCGACGATGATCAGCGCCGGCAGCGCGCCCGCGATCAGGATCGCGAGGTGCTCGGCGTTGGCCCCGGCGACGAAGAACATCGTGAGCGCGGTCAGCGCCGATGACCATCGTCGTGCCCGAGGTCCGGCTCCTTGAACACGAGCGCGATGACCGGCAGCGACGATGATCAGGAACGGCGACCGTCCCGCCCCAGAACGCCGTGGACCCGCGTGCCGCGCTTGGCGAACCAGTGCGCGAGGTAGATGACGAGGGCGAGCTTGGCGATCTCGGCCGGGTGGATCGCCGGCAGCGGGCCGAGCTCGCAGCCAGCGGGCGGAGCCACCGACGACGATGTTGAACTGCGGGACGAAGACCAGCACCAGCAGGACGATCGCGACGACGTAGAACGGCACCGAGACCAGCCGCAGGTAGCGATAGTCGACCCGCATCATCGCGGCCATCGCGCCGATCCCCAGGACGGCCCACTGGATCTGCGGCCCGACGGTCGCGAACGTGTCGCCGTCGGCGACAGGTAGCCGCGGATCGCCGACGACGAGTAGACCATCAGGATGCCGATCGCCGTCAGCGCGACGACGACGACGAGGATCACGTAGTCGGCCTGGTGGCGCTCGCGCTGGAGGACCGAGGCGGCCTTCGCCTTGACCGGGCGTCCGGTTGGCGGACCGGCGCGTCCTCGCTCCGTCGATCGAGTCCGGTGTCGGCGTGGCGGCCGTCCGAAGCGCGGGATGGGCGGTGCGAGGTTCATCGGTCCCCTCCCCCGGCTCGCTCGGCCGCGAGTCGCCGCGACCGCGGCCTTGAAGGCCGCGCCGCGGGCGGCGTAGTCGACGAACATGTCGAAGCTCGCGGCGGCCGGGCTGAGCAGGACGGTCGCGTGGTCCGGCGCCGGGCGTCACCGCCGGCCCGTGCGGCGCCAGCGCCTCGCGGGCGATGGCGTCGGCGATCCGCACGGCGGCCTCGAGCGATGGCCGCCGCTCGGTCCGGGCGAGGCCGGCCGCCCGGAACCGGCGCTCGAGGTCCGGGCCGCTCTCGCCGATCAGCACGGCCGCGACGGCCCGCTCGGCCACGACCGGCGCCGAGACTCGGACAGGTCCACGCCCTTGTCGCGACCGCCGGCGATGAGCACGATCGGCGCCTCGAACGCCCGCAGGGCCGCGATGACCGCGTCCGGCTGGGTGCCCCTGCGAGTCGTTGACGAAGCGGACGCCGTCGATCGTCGGCCACGGGCTCGAGGCGGTGCTCGACGCCGCGGAACGACGACGCCGCGGTCCGGATCGCCGTCGGGCTCGAGGCCGAACAGCAGCCCGACCGCGACCGCGGCCAGGGCATTGGAGACGTTGTGCGCGCCCGGCACGGACAGTTCGTCGACCGGCATGATCCGGCCGTCCGTCGCCGCCGGTCGAGGGACCTGCCGTCGGCCACCGCCAGGCGCTGGCACGTCATCGGCCACGATCCAGCCGTCGACCACGCCGAGGCCGTGCGGCGGCGGGCTGCCCCGCCGGTAGCCGACGACCGGCGCGCGGCCGATGGCGGCGTAGCCGGCCACGACCGGGTCCTCGAGCGTTCAGCACGAGGGCGCCGTCGGGATCGACCAGCTCGGCCAGCCGCCGCTTGGCGGCCCGGTAGCGCTCGAGGCTGCCGTGGCGGTCGAGGTGGTCGGCGGTCACGTTCGTGTAGACCGCGACCGTGGTGCCGCGCGAGAGGGTCGGGAGCTGCAACTCCGAGAGCTCGTCGACGACGCGGTGCGCGGCGGTCAGCTCGGGGAGTCGCTCGACGATCGGCACGCCGATGTTGCCGCCGAGGACGACAGGGTGTGCCGGGTCGGCCGCGAGGATCGCGGCGATCAGCGACGCCGTCGTCGTCTTGCCCTTCGTGCCGGTCACCCCGATCGTCGGCGACGGGCAGAGCCGCAGGAACAGGTCCGGCTCGGAGACGACGGCGGGGACGGCTCGGTCGCCCGCCGCGCGCGCGTCGACGAGGCTCGCGCAGGGCGGCCCGCAGTCGCGGCTCGGTCGTCGGGTAGTCCGGGTTGATCGAGGGCGACGTCGTCACGAGCTCGGCCCCGGCCCAGAGCCGCGGCCGGGTCGATCGCCGGACCGAGCAGCAGCCGGACCGTCCGGCCGTCGAGGGCGGCCACGGCTCCCGTGAGCTCGCTCTCGGGGCGGCCGTCGTAGATGGTGACGCGCGCGCCCGCGTCGGTCAGGAAGCGGGCCAGCGCGATGCCGCTGCGGGCGAAGCCGAGCACGGTCACGGCGCGGTCGCGCAGGGCGCCGTCGCGGATGGCGTCCATCGTGAGGGCGTCCGGATCGAGGGGAGCGACGGCCGTCATCGTCATCACCCGAGACGACTCAGCGAGGCGAGGAACAGCGTCACGCCGAGGAGCGACGGCGAGGATCCCGACGATCCAGAACCGGATCGTGATCTTCTCCTCGTCCCAGCCGCCCAGCTCGAAGTGGTGATGGAGCGGGCTCATCCGGAACACGCCGCTTGCCGCCGCTGAGCTTGAAGTAGCCGACCTGGATGATCACCGACGCGGTCTCGACGACGAAGATGATCCCGATCATGGGCAGGACGAGGATCTGGCCGGTGATCAATGCCGTGACCGCGAGCGTCGCCCCCAGCGACAGCGCGCCTGCATCGCCGATGATCACCTGCGCCGGGTGGACGTTGAACCACAGGAACCCGAGCAGGGCACCGATGATGAGCGCACACATCAGGGCCAGGTTCGACTGGTTGGGCGTGTTGAGCAGCGCGATGAGCATGAACGCGACGAACGAGATGGCGAGCGTGCCGCCGGAGAGCCCGTCGAGCCCGTCGGTGAGATTGACCCCGTTCGCGGTCGCCACGATGGCGAAGGCCGCGAAGAGCACGTAGACCCACGGGTTGATCAGGACCGGGCCGACGAACGGGACGGCGATGGCCGTGATGTCGTAGGTCTGCTGGACCTGCCATGCCACGACGAACGCGACGACGGTCAGCCAGACGATCTTCTGGCGCGCGCGGATCCCCTCTCCGGTCCGGACGTTGAGGTAGTCATCGACCGCCCCGAGGGCACAGACGAGCGCCAGGGTCGCGAGCGGCGCGAACGTCGACGCATCGGCTCCGCCCTTGAGCAGGAAGTAGACGCCGATGACGACGGCGGCGACGAGCAGCCCGCCCATCGTGGGCGTGCCTTCCTTGATGTAGTGGCTCTCCGGACCGTCGCGCCGGACGCGCTTGCCGAAGCCGGTCGCGCGCAGCAGACGGATGTACGGCGGCATGACGATCACCACGATCGCGAACGCAAGCAGGAGGCCCTGGAGCATGATCGTCACGACGGTCGCTCCGGCCCGCGCTCGTCGCGCAGCGCATCCACGAGCGTGATCGAGGCCGATGCCCCGCGACGCCTTCACGAGGACCACGTCGCCGTCCCGAAGGCGCGGACGGAGCGCTTCGAGGGCGGCGGCGGCGTCCCCGACGTGGAGGACCCGCCCGGACGCGAGGCCGGCGTCCCGGGCACCCTCGGCAAGGGCACCCGCGCCGGCCCCGACGACGATGACGAGGTCGGCATCGCGGCCGGCCCGTCTCCCCGACGGCGTGGTGGCCGTCCTCGTGGGCGTCGCCGAGCTCGAGCATCTCGCCAAGGACCGCGACGTGGCGGCCGGGCAGCTCGCGGAGCAGGTCCAGGGCCGCGAGCATCGAACCGGGCGAGGCGTTGTAGCTGTCATCGATGACCGTCACAGAGCCCAGACGGATCAGCGCCACCCGATGCGGCGCGGACCAGCCGCCGCGGAGCCCTGCCGCGATCTCGTCGGCGGTGAGACCCGAGGCCAGTCCGGCCGCAGCCCCCGCCAATGCGTTGTGGACGGACAGTCGCCCGAGCGTGGGAATCGTCACCGGCCGCCGCTCGCCGAGCCCGCGCAGCACGAAGCGCATCCCGTCGAGTCCGTTCGCCTGGACGGACTCCGCGCCGACATCGGCGTCATCGGCGAACCCGTAGGTCACGAGGCGGGCGACCGTCCGGGGACCCATCCCGCGCACGATCGGGTCGTCCGCGTTCAGGATGGCCGTCCCGCCCGGCGGCAGGGCCTCGAGCAGCTCGCCCTTGGCGGCCTCGATGGCCTCGAGCGAGCCGATCCGCGCGAGGTGGACCGCCTGGACCGCGGTCACGATCCCGATCGACGGCCGTCCGATCCGGGCCAGGTCGGCGATCTCGCCGCCGACGTACATACCCATCTCGAGGACTGCGGCCTCGTGCTCGGGGCCGAGGCGAAGCACCGTCAGCGGCAGGCCGATCTCGTTGTTCTGGTTGCCCTCGCTCTTGAGGGTCCGGAACCGCTGTCCGAGGACCGCCGCGACCGCCTCCTTGGTCGAGGTCTTCGCGATGCTGCCCGTCACCCCGACGACGAGCGGCTGGAACCGTCGCCGCCAGCCGGCCGCGACCGCGCCGAGGGCTGCGAGTCCGTCCGCCACGCGCACGATCGTCACGTCGCCGAGCGATGCCGGGTCGGCGGGCGGCCGGGTCACGATCAGGGCGGCCGCACCCGCCGCCACGGCGTCCGTCAGGTAGGCGTGCCCATCGGTGCGCTCGCCGGGGAGAGCCACGAACACCGAGCCGGGCCCGACCTCGCGCGAGTCGACGGCGCCGCCGCGGATCGGGCGGTCGGAGCGTGCCAGCAGTCGGCCGCCGGTCAGCCGCACCAGGTCGTCGGCCGTGAGGGCCGGCGCAGACGGGGCGCCCGGCATCGCGCTCGACGACTGCGACGGATCGACGTCGGTCACGGCGACCAGTCTCCCATAGGCCACCGTCACCGGTCGCCGGGCAGGGGCGAGGGCGGCCGCCCGGTCAGAAGGTCGGGCGTCGTGATCGCGTCGGTGGCGATCCGCCGGAAGAGCTCGAACGACATGACCGGCATCTCGAGCTGGCCGACGCGGACGACAGTCGGGTGGCCCTCCTCGATCCGGATCGCGACCACCAGGTCAGGCACACGTCGCTCGCGGGCGATGTAGCCGATGAACGAGTAGTTGAAGAGGTTGACCTTCCAGCCGCCGCGCCCGCCGCGCGCCGCGGGGTCCCAGATCTGGGCCGTGCCTGTCTTGCCGCCCACCTCGTAGCCGGGCACGAGCGTGCGGCTCTTGTAGAACGGCACCGTCGTGACGACGTGGTTCATGAGCCCGATCAGCTGCCGGGACCGCCTGACGTCGATGACCCGCGTGCCGGCCTCGGGCTCGATCTCGTGCGTCCCGACCGCCTTGACGACGTGCGGGTGGATCGTGGTCCCGCCGTTCATCAGCGCCGCGTAGGCCGTCGCGAGCTGGATCGGCGTGACGGCCACGCCCTGTCCGAACGCGCCGTTGGCGAGGTCGATCTGGGCCCAGGGCTTGAGGCCCGGGTCGCGCACGAGGCCGGGCACCTCGCCCGCGACGTCGATGCCGGTCGGGGCGCCGTAGCCGAGCTTGAGCCACCAGTCGTACAGGATCGCGGACGACGCCCGGGTCGACTTCCCGAGACTCATCGCGACCTTTGCCGCCACGACGTTGCGCGAGAACGCGACGGCGTCCTGGAACGACATCCAGCCCATGCCCTTGCGGTCCGCGTCGTCGACCTTGGTCTTGCCCTTGTCGAGCCGCAGCGTGCCGACGTCCTTGATCCGGGTCGAGAGGGTGACGTTGCCGGTCTCGAGAGCGGCCGTCGCGGTCATCATCTTGAAGACGGACCCAGGCTCGTACACGTTCGAGACGACCGGGTCGATGAAGCGCTCCGGCGCCTCCGCCGCGATCTGGCGGTATTTGTTCGCGTCGTACGCGGGCACGGTCGCCTCGGCGTAGATCTCGCCCGTGTACGGATCCATGACGACGGCCGAGACGCTCTTGGCCTTGTCGGCGACCCACGCGGCGAGGAGCTCCTGTTCGACCGCCAGCTGCAGGCCCGCGTCGATGGTGAGGCGAACGTCCTGGCCAGGCACGCCGGGATCCTCGATCTCGGCCTGGTCGAGCAGCGTCCGCCCGTTCGCGTCACGGTCCGCCAGGACGATGCGCGGGTTGCCGGCCAGGGCGTCCTGGTAGGCCTGCTCGACGCCGTACTGGCCCTTGCCGTCGCGGTTCACGAAGCCCATCAGGTGGGCGGCCAGCGTCGAGTCGGGGCTGCCGCCGGACTGTGGATACACGCGCATCGGCTCGGGCTCGAGCGTGATCCCGGTGATCGTCCGCGCGGCACTGGCCCCACGGATCGCGTCTGCCACCGCGGGCTCGATCTCGCGCGCCAGGATGACGTAGGCCTTGCCGCTCGCAAGGCGGTCGCGCAGCGCGGTCGCGCCGTCGGGGTCGAGGGCCAGGATCCGGACGAGCTCGTCCCCTGTCGAGCGGCGCTGTTCGTCGGTCAGCTTGTCGGTGGCGGCGACGAGCCGGTCGCGCTCCACGGTCGTGGCGAGGACGACCGTGCCGCTGCGGTCGTAGATCTCCCCGCGTCGCGTCGGCTCCTCGAGGCGGACCGTGGTCTGGGCGACGGCCTTCGCGGCGAGGTCGTCCCGCTGCAGGATCTGCCAGTAGGCCAGGCGCCCCATCAGGGCCACGGAGGCCACGATGAAGATGACCAGCAGGAGCAGCAGGCGGGTGCGCGAATCCGTTCGGCCCAGCATCGTCGGTCGATCGATCAGCGAGCCGGCACGACGATCGGCTCGCCCAGCTGGCTGAGACCGGCGTCGAGCGCGAGCTTGCGGATGGCGGGCTCATGGCCCAGGCGGCTCAGGTCCGAGCGCAGGTCCTGTTCCTGCGAGTCCAGTCGACCGCGGATGACCTCGAGACGGCCGATGTCGTAGCTCGTGGCGGACTGGCGGACGACCTGCGCGAGCCAGAAGAAGGCCAGCAGGAAGCTGATGACGATGACGCCGAGCACGAGACCGAGGTGATTCGGTCGCCGGCCGGCCCGGACGGCCGTGCGCGTGCGGCGCCGCCCGAGCGTCGGTCCCTCGGCGATCCGCGGGGCGCGGGGCAGCGCGATGGTTCGTGGGCGTGCGCCCTCGTAGACGGCCATCGTCAATCAGCTGCCGAGAAGCGGAGACGCGGGCTGCGCGGGTCGAGGAAGGCCAGCGGATCGGACGGTGCGGTCGGACCCCAGTCGTCCAGCTCGAGCTCGAAGCCCTCGTGATGGTGCTGACGGTCGTGCCGTTCGCGCACCTCGTGCTGTCGCCGTCCGTACACCTTGCGGCGACTGGACTGGTGGCGCTTGCTCATCTGGACTCCTCCTTCCACTGCTGGTGGTGGCACGGCCATCCGGCCGGCTCACCGTCGATGCGATCGGGACTCCTAGGCAGCCAGCCGCTCGGCGGCTCGCAGTCGGGCGCTCCGCGCCCGTGGGTTGGCGGCGACCTCGGCCGCCGATGGCGTCAGCGAGGGACGGGTCACGAGACGCAGGCGCGGCTCGTGGCCGCACACGCAGACCGGCAGGTACGGCGGGCAGATGCAGCCGCGCCGTTCCGCGGCGAAGAAGCGCTTGACGATGCGGTCCTCGAGCGAGTGGTAGCTGAGGACGACGAGCCGGCCACCGGGCCGCAGGAGGTCGACCGCCGCCGCGAGGCCGGCCTCGAGTGCATCGAGCTCCTCGTTGACCGCGATCCGCAGGGCCTGGAAGACCCGGGTCGCCGGGTGCGTCCGTCGCGGTTGGCGCGGGTTCGGGGGCGCGACACGCTCGACCAGCGCCGCCAGCTCCTCGGCGGTCGCGATCGGTGCGGTCTTGCGTGCATCGACGATCGCGCGGGCGATCCGGCCGGACTTGGGCTCCTCGCCGTACCGCCGGAAGAGCGCGGTCAGCTCGTCGACGTCGAGGGTCGCGAGCAGCTCCGCGGCCGGGACGCCTCGGGCCGCATCGAAGCGCATATCCAGCGGGCCGCCCGTGCGGATGCCGAAGCCACGGCCCTCGTCGGCGAGCTGATAGCTCGAGAGCCCGAGGTCGAAGAGCGCGCCGTCCACGGCGCCGAACCCGGCCGCGGGGGCGACGGTCGCCAGGTCGCGGAAGTTCGCCTGCCGCACGACGAGACGGTCGCCGAAGCGCGGGCCGAGCCGGTCGGCCACTCTGGCGACGGCCGCCCCATCGGCATCAAGACCGAGGAGGCGGCCATCAGGGTTGGACGCCTCCAGGATCCGCTCGGTGTGCCCACCGCCGCCCAGGGTGGCATCGATCTGAAGGCTTCCGGCAGCCGGCTGGAGCATCTCAATGACCTCCTCCGCCAGCACCGGTGTGTGCCCTGCCTTCATCTCTCCTCCATCCAGAACGTTCGGATCCCGAGCGGACCCTGGAAGCGCATGTGGTGGCGCTAGATCCCGAGGCCTTGGAAGGCATCGGCCAGCGCTTGCGGGTCATCGAGCGCCCGCTGGTACTCGTCCCAGCTCTTGGGTGCCCAGATCTCCGCGTGATCGCGCGTCCCGACGACCACGGCCTCGCCGGCCAGGCCGATCGCTTCGCGCAGGTAGGCCGGGACGAGCACGCGTCCCTGGCGGTCGAGTTCGGCCGGGACCGCGCCGGCAAAGACGAACCGTGAGAACCGGCGGGCGGTCTGGTCGGTCAGCGGCAGCGCCGCGACCTTCGACGAGAGGTCCTCCCAGCCCGCCTGCGTGTGGATCGCGAGACAGGGATCGAGCCAGCGCGAGATGACCGCACCCGCATCGAGCTGGGCGCGGAACTTCGCAGGGACGGCGATCCGTCCCTTCTCGTCCACCGTGTGCCGGTACTCGCCGGTGAACACCTGTCGGGCTACCCCTGTCTGGTTGCGGCTGATCCGCGAGCGGCTGGTCGGTACGTGCGGCGCTGGCGCGACGGCCCGTCATGTGGGTCGGGTCGGTGGTGGGCTTCCCGGGAGCGTCGTGACTCCCCACTTCTCACCACTTTGCGCCACTTCGATGCATTCTAGCGCGCATATCCGGCCCGTCAATGGGCGATCTCGCACACGGGACGGTCGGTCGGAGGCTCGGCGGGCTCGCGTTGGGGCGCCCGCCTGTGCCGTTTCGGCGGGCGACAGCGCCGGCGGGCTAGCGCGTGGGCGGGGGCAGGATCAGCTCGCGGCCGGCCCGGAGGCGCTCGGTCCGCGTCCAGGGGTTCAGCGCCCTGACCCGGTCGATCGGGACGCCGAAGTAGTTCGCGATGCTGAAGAGGTTGTCGCCCGAGCGGATGACGTAGATCCAGCAGTCAGGCTCGTTCGGGCAGGGCGTGAGGAGGGCGTAGCGGTTCGAGCTGGGCTTCGGCTTCGGCGTCTTCGTGGGCTTGGGTGTCGGCGCGGGCGTGGCTGCCGCGGGCGCTGGCGTCGGGACCGGCGATGTCGATGGCGGCACCGGCGAGGCCGCAGCCGCCGACGCGACGGCGGACGGGACGGGCGTCCCTGTCGTGCCCGGACTGCCGGACGGCCCGACCGCAGTCGCCGTTCCCGTCGGCGCGGCGCTCGCCGCGACCGCCGCGACCGGCAAGGTCAGCCCACCGTTGGCGACGACGAACGCGACCGACGACGCCGAAGGACAGGACGAGCACCGCCAGCGCGACCGTGATCGCGGGCGTGAGGACCGGGCTCAACCGTCGCTTCGAGGTCGCGTCGCTGGCGACGAGCGCGCCCCGCAGGTAGCGCGGGCAATTGATGTGGCTGGCCGTCAGGCAGACCAGCTCCTGCTGACGCAGCGACTGGGGCACCGGCTCGCGCAGCGCGGCGCACCGATTGGCGACGTCGGGCGACTCGACCGGGAACCCGATCACGTCATCGGCGTCGACCGACCGCAGGAACGGGCAGATCCCTGGCGTCGGCGATCGTCCCTCGAGGGCGGGCAGCCAGGTCGACGGGTCCGGGATGGGTGCCGGCTCGGACGGATCGCTCGCGTCGCTCGAGCCGTCGGCTGTGTCGGCGAGCACGTCCTCGGCGGTCCAGTCGTCGCCGCCGGTCCTGCGGCCGCGAGCGCGCCACGCCGGACGCTCGACCGCTCGGCGGCCGTGAGGCGGCGTTCGGGTCGTCTGCCACTCGCCCTCCGTTGGCATGGGGTCGAACGGCGCGGAGTCTACAGACTCCGGCGATCCGGACGACGGTCTGCGGAGTGGGCCAAGGCTAGCATCGTCGCCCTGTGACGCCGGTCATCGGACCCGGGCGAGCGTGACGACGAGCGTGCGCTAGTACCTTTCGCGCCTTGCCGGTACGCTCACGGTGGTGCTAGGCTCCGCCGCCATAGTCGACCGGACGACAATCCGGCCGCACGGTACCGAGGCTAACCCCCAGCGCATGGCCCTTCCTCTGCCGGTCATCCCGCCGCAGCCCGACGCCTTCCACCTGGCGCCGCACCGCATCAAGCGCTGCACATTCCGACGCCTGATCCAGGTCGAGGCCGGCGGCGAGCGCGTCTACGACGTGGAATGCCTCTTCCCCGATCGCAAGGTGCCGATCCCCCTGGGCGACCTCGAATCCGCGACGCCGGTCTGCAACGCCTGCATCGCCCCGCACATCTTCCAGCGCCTGACGAGGACTGACGTCGCGCCGCAGCGTTCGGTGGCGACGTGTCAGCGAGGCGGTCTGTAAGCCGAGTTCTGTCCCTCCCCGCCTGACGGCGGATCGGGGATGGCCATCCATCTGTGGCCGCCGGTCGCCCGACGGCTCATGCGGCCGACCCGAGGGCTGGGCAGCGCACCTCTCCCCCGGCGGCGGTTGCCCGCCGTCGGGTTGCGCCCTCCTATTTGGCCTTGCTCCGGGTGGAGTTTGCCGCGTTTCACTCCGATCGCCGACCCGAAGGCCGGCGGCCGGCATCGTCACTGTGGCACTGGTCCTCGCCTCGCGGCGGACGGGCGTTACCCGCCACCCTGCGCTGCGGAGCTCGGACTTTCCTCACGTCGCTGACGGGTCACCCCGCGGCGACGCGCGACCATCCGACCGCCTCGCTGACGGCCTGATTCTACCCCGCCGCCCAGGCGAGCCAGATCAGCCCGCCGGTCACGAGCGGCGCGAGGATGGAGCGGGCCTCGCCGGTCACCCAGCACCAGCCCGCCCAGAGCGTGCCCGCGCCCCAGACGAGCCCGACGCCCGTTCGCAGCCAGCCGCCGCCCGCGTCCGACGACAGGAGCACGAGCGGGACGACGAGCGCGAACTGGACGATGAACGCGATCGTCGTCAGCACGAACGTCGAGACGTTCCGACCGAGGGCGCCCCACCGGACGGGACGGTCGCGCGGCCAGCTCCCCGGGCTGTCGCGGCGGTTCGGATCGGTCACGTTCGGCTGCCTCAGACCGGGGGCCGGCGCACCACCGAGGCCGGTCCGCCGGCCTGGGCCCGGTCGATGGCCTCGTTGGCCAGCCGATCCGCCACCGAGTTCTGCGCCCGCGGCACGTGCGCGGCGGTCCAGCGGTCGAACCCGGCCAGCGTCCGGCGCGCCGCCGTCCAGAGCGGGATGAGCTTGGCGTCCTTGACCCGCCAGCGGCCGGCCAGCTGCTCGACGATCAGCTTCGAGTCGAGCAGGAGGTGGACCTCGCGCGCGCCGAGCTCGCGCGCCAGGTCGAGCGCCCGAACGACGCCGGTGTACTCCGCGACGTTGTTGGTCTGGACGCCGAGGAAGTCGGAGATCGAGGCATCCGGGACCGCGCGGTGGTCGCGGGCGTCCGGCCGCCTCAGGTCGAACAGCGCTGCCCCGAGCGAGGCCGGCCCGGGGTTGCCCCGCGCCGCGCCGTCGGTCCGGATCACGTATCCGCGCGCCCCCCGGTCCTCCCCGTCATCCGCGGTCTCCGCGCCCTCGGCCGCCAGGTCGGGAAAGAGCGTGTCGCTCAATCGGGGCTCTCGTCGGGCGGATCCGTCCGGCGCCTGGCCCTGGAGGACCGGCAGCTCGACGCGGTTGCCCGACGGCTTGTCGCCGCCGCGCAGGAAGCGCCACGCCATCTGGAGCGGGTCGTAGTACTTGTCGGCGACCCGCTCCTTGAGCGGGATGATCGCGTTGTCCGTGATCTTGATGTGCTCCGGGCAGACCTCGGTGCAGCACTTGGTGATGTTGCAGTAGCCGATGCCGCCGCCGTCCTTGAGGTACTCGGTCCGGTCGGCCTGGTCGATCGGGTGCATCTCGAGCCCGGCCGCGCGGACGAGGTAGCGCGGGCCCATGAACGGCTTCTCGGTCTCGTGGTTGCGCAGCACGTGGCAGACGTCCTGGCACAGGAAGCACTCGATGCACTTGCGGTACTCCTGGACCCGCTCGATGTCCTCCTGCTGCCAGCGCCAGTCCTCCTGGGGCACGTCCTCGGGCGGCGTGAACGGCTGGATCGTCTCGTTGACCTCGTAGTTCCAGGAGACGTCGGTCACGAGGTCGCGGATGAGCGGGAAGGCGCGCATCGGCTCGACGGTGATCGGCTCGTCGAGGTCGAAGTCGGACAGGCGCGTCTTGCAGGTCAGGCTCGGCCGGCCGTCGACCTCGGCGCTGCACGAACCGCACTTCGCGGCCTTGCAGTTCCAGCGGACCGCGAGGTCGGGCGCCTCGTGGCCCTGGATCCAGTGCAGGGCGTCGAGGACGACCATCCCCTCCTCGACCGGGACGTCGAACTCGTCGAAGTGGCCGGGCGTGCCGGGGGTGCCGCGGAAGACCCTGAGGTGCGCTTGCGGCATCGATCGCTCCGTCGTCAGTGTGCGCCGTCGAGAAGGCTGCGCGAGCTCAGGCGGGCATCTTCGGCAGCTTCGCGGCCGTGACCGCCATCGTGCCGTCGCCGGCGAGGGCGACGACGCTGTTGCGCTGGCCCCAGTGTTTGTCGTCGGCGTCGGGATGGTCGAGCCGGCTGTGGGCGCCGCGGCTCTCGGTCCGCTGCCGCGCGCTGCGCGTGATCGCCTCGGAGACGATCAGCAGGTGCCCGAGCTCGAAAACGAGGTTCCAGCCCGGGTTGTAGGCCCGACCGCCGCTTGACCGCGATGTTCGCCCAGCGCGCCCGGAGCTCGGCGAGGCCATCGAGCGCCTCGTCGAGGTCGGCCTCGACCCGGAAGATGCCCGACGAGCCGCTGCATCGTGTCCTGCAGCGTCGCGCTGGAGCGCGTACGGGTCCTCGCCGTCGGCCCGCTCGAGCGGCGCGTCGAGCTCGCGCTCCGCGGCGACGATCTGCGATCGGGTCGAGATAGGGCGAGTCCGCCAGCTCGGACGCAGCCGCGGCAGCCGCCGCGCCCGTCCGCGCGCCGAACACGAGCAGGTCCGACAGCGAGTTGCCGCCGAGCCGGTTCGCGCCGTGCATGCCGCCGGCGACCTCGCCCGCCGCGTACAGGCCCGGGCACCGTGGTCGCGCCCGTGTCCGGCATCGACCCGGATCCCGCCCATCACGTAGTGGGTGGTCGGTCCGACCTCCATCGGGCCGGTCGTGATGTCGACGTCGGCGAGCTCCTTGAACTGCTCGTACATCGAGGGCAGCTTGCGGCGGACCAGGTCGGGCGGCAGGTAGCTGATGTCGAGGAAGACGCCGCCATGCGGCGAGCCCCGGCCCTCGCGGACCTCGGTGTAGATGGCCCGCGCGACGTTGTCGCGGGTCGACAGCTCGGGCGGCCGCCGCGCGTCGGTCTCGCGGCCCTCGGACAGCGCCGTCACCCAGCGCGAGGCCTCCTCGTCGGTCGCGGCGTACTCGGCCCGCCGCTCCTCGGGCAGGTACGTCCACATGAACCGCTCGCCGTCCTTGTTGCGCAGGATCCCGCCCTCGCCGCGGACGGCCTCGGTCACCAGCAGGCCGCGGACGCCCGGCGGCCAGACCATGCCCGGTCGGGTGGAACTGGACGAACTCCATGTCGATGAGCTCGGCGCCGGCGTCGTAGGCGAGCGCCTGGCCGTCGCCGCTGTACTCCCACGAGTTCGAGGTGATCTCGTAGGCCTTGCCGATGCCGCCGGTGGCGAGGACGATCGCCTTCGCCGGGAACGACGACCGGCACGCCCGTCGTCCGCCAGTAGCCGAACGCCCCGCTGACCCGCCCGGCCCGCCTTGATGAGCCGCGTGATCGTGCACTCCATGTAGACCGTCGATGCCGGCCGCGACGGCGCGGTCCTGGAGCGTGCGGATCATCTCGAGCCCGGTCCGGTCGCCGACGTGGGCGAGGCGCGGGTGCGAATGCCCGCCGAACGGGCGCTGGAGGATCCGGCCGTCCGCGGTCCGGTCGAAGACCGCGCCCCAGGCCTCGAGCTCGCGGACGCGGGCCGGCGCCTCCTTGGCGTGGAGCTCGGCCATCCGCGGGTGGTTCAGCAGCTTGCCGCCGACCATCGTGTCGCGGAAGTGGATCTGCCAGGAGTCGGTCGCCGCGACATTCCCGAGCGCCGCCGCGACGCCGCCTTCGGCCATGACCGTGTGGGCCTTGCCGAGCAGCGACTTGCAGACGAGCGCCGACGCTCGCGCCGGCCGCCTCGCCCCGATCGCCGCCCGCAGCCCGGCGCCGCCGGCGCCGATGACGAGGACGTCGTACGGGTGGGTCCGAGGCGTCGGATCGCGGCCATGCTCGGGCGCCGCTAGAAGTGGATCGCCGGGTCGACGATGACGCCCGATCGCGACCAGCGGACGTACACGTCGGCGAGCGTCACCGAGATCAGGCTCGCCCACGCCCAGGCCATGTGATGGCGGTTCAGCGACGTCAGGCGCTGCCACGCGCCGTAGCGGACCTGCGCCCGACGCGTGCAGGAGAAGCAGTCCAGCCGGCCGCCGACGAGATGGCGCAGCGAGTGGCAGGACAGCGAGTAGCCGGTCAGCAGGGCGGCGTTGACGGCGAGGACCACGACGCCGAGGCCGATCCGCCACTGGCCCGTCGAATCGCAGCGACGGACCGCGTCGACCCACAGGAAGAAGAGCGGGACGAACGCGAGATACAGGAAGAACCGATGGAGGTTCTGGAGGATGAACGGCAGGGCCGCCTCCATCCGGTAGCGCCGGTGGATCGTCGGCTCGCCCACGGCGCAGCCCGGCGGGTCGGCGAAGTAGAAGCGGTAGTACGCCTTGCGGTAGTAGTAGCAGGTGGCCCGGAAGCCGAGCGGGATCCACAGGATGAGCAGCCCGGGACTGAGCCAGGTCGGCAGCCAGTCGGGTGCGATCAGCGGCGAGAACAGCGGCGAGAGGTAGCCGTCGACCTCGTACGGGACTGGTCCCCGAAGAGCGGCGTACAGCAGGATGCCGCTGACGAAGAGGTACGTGGCGCAGACCGTGAACAGCGTGCCCTGCACCGCGGGCGCCAGCCACCACGCGTCCTTGCGGCTCGTGGCCCCGAAGCCGCGCGGGGCGGTCCCTGCCGGCTTGGCAGGCGGCGCCTTGATCCGCGGCCGGGCCTGCGTCGGAAGCGTGGTCATCGAGCTTCGAGTCCTCCAGTCGGGTGTCGCTTGATGCGCTAGTCGGTTCGGGCGGAGGCCGCGGCCGGCGTGGCGGCCAGGCGCTCGATGATCGCGTCGGCGAACTGCGCTGGTGCCGGCCGTCCCGCCCAGGTCGTAGGTGGTGGCCGTGCCCTCGGCGATGACGTCGCGCACCGCCGCCTCGACCCGTTCGGCGGTCGTCGGGATAGCCGAGGTGGCGGAGCATCAGCGCGCCCGACAGGATCAGCGCGGTCGGGTTCGCCTTGTTCGAGGCCGGCGTACTTGGGCGCCGAGCCGTGGACCGGCTCGAAGACCGCCGCCTCGGTCCCGATGTTGGCGCCCGGCGCCACGCCCAGCCCGCCGACGAGCCCGGCCGCGAGGTCGCTGACGATGTCGCCGTAGAGGTTCGGCAGCACGAGCACGTCGTACAGGTCGGGCTTCTGGACGAGCTGCATGCACATGTTGTCGACGATGCGGTCCTCGAACTCGATCCGGCCGTCGTACTCGGCGGCGACCGTCCGGCAGCTCTCGAGGAACAGGCCGTCGGACAGCTTCATGATGTTGGCCTTGTGGACGGCCGTGACCTTGTGCCGGCCGTTGGCGACGGCGTAGTCGAAGGCGAACCGGGCGATCCGCTCCGACGCCTCGCGGGTGATGATCTTGATGCTCTCCGCGGCGTCGCGGCCGACCATGTGCTCGATGCCCGCGTACAGGTCCTCGGTGTTCTCGCGGACGATGACGAGGTCGACGTCCTCGTAGCGCGATCTCGAGGCCCTTGATCGACCGCGCCGGCCGGAGGTTGGCGTACAGGCCGAGCGCCTGGCGCAGCGTCACGTTGACGCTGCGGAACCCCTCGCCGACCGGCGTCGTGATCGGGCCCTTGAGCGCGACCTTGTTGCGGCGGATCGACTCGAGGACGTGCTCCGGGAGCGGCGTCCCGTACTCGGCCATGACCGCCTCGCCGGCGTCGACGACCTCCCATTCGAAGGCGACGCCGGACGCATCGAGGACGCGGCGGGTCGCCTCCGCCAGCTCCGGACCGATGCCGTCGCCGGGGATCAGGGTGACTCGGTGGGCCATGGCCCGATTGTAGCGACGCGGCGGGCACGGCGACGGCCGGCGCGCCGCGACGGGCGGCCGGCCGTCGGCGCCGACGGGTCGAGCGTCAGGGCGCGAGGCGCTGCCAGGTCGCGGCGATGCCGTCGATCGGTCGACGAGAGTCTCGGTGCGCGCGGTCGATCCGGTCGGCGGTCGAGCAGCCAGGTCGATCCGTCCGGCGTCGTAGTCCGGACGACGCGACCGTCGGTGCCGTCCGGCGAGAACGTTGGCCGCGTCGAGCGCTCGTCGCGTGGTCCGGACGTCCGTCGGGCCGATCGTCGACGCGGCGGCCTGCCCGTCGCCGGCGCGACGACGAGCTGGTACGGTCGCTGCCGACGGCATACGCGCCGGAAGAGCGACCGGCTGCCCGTCCGGCGAGAAGACGGTCGCCGTCATCGGCCGACGCGGCCCCGACGGCGGATCGAAGCCGGCGATCGGTCGCATGCCGGTCTGCACGTCGAGTCGACGTGGACGACGGCCGAGCGTCGCCATCCGAGGTCTGATACGCGATCCTGCGTGCCGTCCGGCGAGAGGCCGCGCCGTCGCGTCGGCGTCGATCGGTGATCGTCCGGACGCCTGGCCGTCGACGCTCGCGGCGATCGGCCGTCGGCGGCGGATCGCAAAGATGCCGCGGACGGTCAGCTCCGGTCGCCGGCCGGAACGAGCGATCTCCGTCGCCGTCGGGCGGCGATGCCACGACGCGACGTGGCCGAGCCGCCGACGGTCGAGCGTCTGCGAGCGTCGCGCCGTCGACGTCGACGACCGACAGGACCGCCGCGGTCGTGCCGTCATGCGACCAGGTCGGCGATGCCGTCGGACGACCAGTCGACCAGTTCGCGACTGGCGCCGGTCAGCGGCCCGGACGTCGCTGCCGTCCGCGTTCGGCGACCATGAGCGTCGGCTGAGCCGCCGAGCGTCGGCATCGGGTCGTCGCGATCGCGCAGGAACAGCGAACTTGGTCCCGTCCCGCGAGAACGATCGGCGCCGAAGTCGCACGCGGTCCCGCCGATCGACGATCGCGTCGTCGTGCCCGTCGCCGGATCGAGCGCGTAGATGTCGCCGTCGCGTCCGCGTACGACGATCGCGCCGTTGCGCGGCGAGGCCGAACGGCGGCGGGCAGTCGGCTGCGACGCCGAGCCGACGACCAGAGCGCCACGCGCCGAGGGCGACGATGAGCAGCGAGCGACCACGAGCGAGCCAGGCCAGCCTGGGCGACAGGCGCGAGGCGAAGCGTCGTCTCCACGGGGAGCCACCTTTCGAGGCTCGACCACCACGGCCGCTGGCGGGTCGCCGCTCGTCCGCCGCGAGGACCTCCGCGAGGTGGTCGGGCACGTGGTGCTCGGCGTCCTCGTGGAGCCAGTCGGAGACGGTCCGGTCGAAGCGCGTCGTTGGTCGTCATGCCGGACGGCCCTCCGTGACTTCCGGCCGAGGTCGGGCATCGGCGTCGAGCGCCGCCCGCATGACCTGGAGCGCTCGATGCAGGCGCGATTTCGCCGTCCCGAGCGGGATCCCGAGCGTCGCGGCGACCTCCGGCAACGGCAGGTCGAGGTAGTGATGCAGGACGATCAGCGGCCCGCACCTCCGGCTCGAGCCGGAGGAAGCCGCGTTCGAGCTGGTCGCGGTCGGCGACCGCCGACTCGATCGCCGGCGATCGCGGGCGCGTGCGATCTCGGTCAGTTCGACGTCGACCCGGTGGCGCCGGAGCCGCCGCGCCTCATCGATACAGGCACTGACGAGCAGCCGGTGGAGCCAGGCATCGAAGCGGTCCGGGTCGCGCAGCGTGGGCAGGTCACGCCAGGCCCGGACGAGCGTGTTCTGCACGGCGTCCTTGGCCTGTTCGGGGTCCCGGAGGATGAGCCAGGCGGCCGCGTCCAGGCGGGAGATCGCGGCGCCTGCCAGCTCGGCGAAGGCGTCATGATCGCCCTTCCGCGCTCGCTCCACGAGGTCTCGCTGCATCACGCCCCTCGGCGGTGGCGCGGCCGATCTGGCCACGCTCACGAGTATGGCGAGGCGAGCGTCGCCGATTCGTTCCGAATTCGCGGCTCCGTCCGACCGGGCTCGGACGCGGTACCATCGCGCTCCCCGCACCCGCCCGCCGTCCCCCGGCACGGAGCCCGCCGCGCGTGAAGATCCAGGAAGCCGACGCCAAGTCGCTGCTCGTCGCCCAGGGGCTGCCGGTCCCGCGCCTGGGAGGTCGCCCACACCGTCGACCGAGGCTCGCGCCGCCGCCGAGCGGTTCCTCGCGGCGGGTCCGGTCGGCGGCAAGGTCGTCATCAAGGCCCAGGTCCTCGTCGGCGGCCGGGGCAAGGCCGGCGGCGTGAAGCTGGCGGGCTCGGCGGACGAGGCGGCGCAGGTCGCCGAGGCGATCCTCGGCATGGACATCAAGGGGATGACCGTGCGCAAGGTGCTCATCGGCCCGGCCGCGGACATCGTCAAGGAGTTCTACCTCGCGGCGGTGCTCGACCGCGCCGACCGCGGGATCCTGCTGATGGGCTCGGCCGAGGGCGGCGTCGAGATCGAGGTGGTCGCCGAGGCGCATCCCGAGGCGATCATCCGCCGCCACGCCGACCCGCTCCTCGGGCTGCTCGACTACCAGGCCCGCGACCTGGCGTTCGCGATGGGGCTCGGCGGCCACCTCAAGGCGGCCGTGGCCGATCGCCAAGGGCCTCGTCCACGACGATGCGCGCCTACGACGCCGACCTCGTCGAGATCAATCCCGCTCGCGATCGTCCTCGAGGGCGTGCCCGACGGCACGCCCGTCGAGCGGCTCGTCTGCCTCGACGCGAAGATCACGCTCGACGACTCGGCGCTGGCCCGGCATCCCGGTCTCGAGGACCTGCGCGACCCCGACGACGAGGACCCGGCCGACCGCGAGGCGCGCGAGGCCGGCCTGACGTTCATCAAGCTCGACGGCACGATCGGCTGCATGGTCAACGGCGCGGGCCTGGCGATGACGACGATGGACCTCGTCAAGCGGGCCGGCGGCGAGCCGGCCAACTTCCTCGACATCGGCGGCGGGGCCCGCGCGGACAAGGTCGACCGCCGCGATGCGACTGATCCTCGCGGACCCGAAGGTCGACGCCATCCTCGTCAACATCTTCGGCGGCATCACCCGCGGCGACGAGGTCGCCCGGGGGCTCATCGAGGCCCGCGCGCAGCAGACCCGCGACGTCCCGATGGTCGTGCGCATCGTCGGCACGAACGCCGCCGAGGCGGCCGTCCTGCTCGAGGAGGCCCGGTTCGAGACGGCCACCTCGCTCGACGAGGCCGCGGCCAAGGCCGTGGCGGCATCCCGGGGAGCGGCCCGGTGAGCATCCTCGTCGGGCGCGAGACCCGCCTGCTCGTCCAGGGCATCACCGGTCGCGAGGGCGAGTTCCACTCCCGGGCGATGCAGGCGTACGGCACCCGGATCGTGGCCGGCGTCACGCCGGGCAAGGGCGGGCAGACCGCGCTCGACGGCAGCGTGCCGGTCTTCGACACCGTGGCCGAGGCCGTCCACGAGACCGGCGCCAACACCTCCTGCATCTTCGTGCCGGCCGGCGGCGCGCCCGATGCCGTGATGGAGGCTGCGGCGGCCGGCATCGGGACCATCTTCTGCATCACCGAGGGCATCCCGGCGCTCGACATGATCGCCGCGGTCGAGGTCGTCCGTGCGCGCGGCGCCCGGCTGATCGGCCCGAACTGCCCCGGCGCCACGTCACCGGGTCGGGCCAAGGTCGGGATCATCCCGGGCTCGGTCCATCGCGAGGGGCGGGTCGGGGTCGTGAGCCGCTCGGGCACGCTCACCTACGAGGCCGTCCAGGCGATGACCGACGCCGGCCTCGGCCAGTCGACCTGCGTCGGGATCGGGGGCGACCCGATCATCGGGACGACATTCCTCGACGTCCTCCAGCTGTTCGCCGCCGACGACGAGACCGACGCGATCGTCCTGATCGGCGAGATCGGCGGCGCGGCCGAGGAGACCGCCGCGGCCTGGGCCGCCGAGCACCTGCGCGACGTCCCCAAGGTCGCGTTCATCGCCGGGCGGACCGCACCCGAGGGCAAGCGGATGGGCCACGCCGGGGCGATCATCTCGGGCGGTGCCGGGACGGCAGCCTCCAAGGTCGCGGCACTCGAGGCGGCCGGCTTCCGCGTCGCCGGCTCCCCGACCGAGCTCCCCGCGCTCCTGCGCGACGCCGGCTACCGCGGCTAGGCGAGACGACGCATGCCGACCACCGACCTGGCCGTCGCGACGACGGGCCGCTGATGGGCGCCCGGATGGACCTGATCGCCGGTGACGCGCAGGCGATCCTGCTCGTGATCGGGCTCGACGACCTCGACGCCTTCGATGACGAGGCGCGCTTCGATGCACACCTCTCGCTGGGCGGCGGGCTCGACCCCACGTGGCTCGACTTGTTCGCCGAGGCCGCCCGGACCGTGACGAACTCCGGCGAGCCGACCGACCTGCTCGATGCGCGTCTCGAGCTCGACGGGCCCGGGGACGCGATGAGCGACCGGACCATCGAACGGATCGACCCCGCCTGGATCACCGCGGTCGCCCGGGTCCCCGACGCCGCCCTCGATGCCATCGCTGGACGCTGGATCGATCTCGTCGAGGAGGAGCTCGGCGTGCTGCCGCGCGAGGAGAAGCCATGGATCCGGGACCTCGCTGGCCAGGTCGTTCGGTTCTGCCGTCGGGCGGACCGGGCGTCGGACGTCCTGTTCGCCTGGTCGCTGCGCTAGGCCGCGCGGGGTAGACTTGCCCCGTCGCGCATCGGAGAACGGGTCCATCACCGTCCGGCGGCACGACTCCGGAAGGAAGGATCATGGCCAAGCACTCCAAGGCCGAGCGGGAGCGGCGCACCGCCCAGAGCGCTCGCGTGGCCGAGATCGAGGCCGCCTGGATGGGCAGCGTGCCCACGGCGACCGTCAAGGCGTTCACGCTCTCCGTCGAGGCCGCCCGAGCCCGCGGCCCAGAACCCCGCCGACCCGACATGGCGCCCGGCACGCTTCCGAACCCGCCTCGTCCCGGCCACGAGCCGAAGCCGGCCAAGGAAGACCCGCGAGCCCGCGGCCGCCGCGACTGACCAGATCCGCGGCCGGAGCCGCGATCACTCGAACCCGAGCGACCCCCAGGCCGGCCCGCCCGGCGCCTCGATGAGTTCGACCAGCACGCCGTGACAGGCGCGGGGGTGGATGAAGGCCACGGGCCCCTCCGCCCCCCGGCGCGGCGCGGTGTCGATGAGCTCGAGCCCGTCGATCTCGAGGCGGAGCAGCGTCTCTGCCAGGTTCGGCACCTCGAAGCACACGTGGTGGAATCCCTCGCCCTTACTGGCGAGGAACCGCGCGACGCCGGTCGTGTCGTCGGTCGGCTCGACGAGCTCGACCTTCGACTCCCCCACCCCGAGGAACGCGATCCGCACGCGGTCCTGCGGGATGTCCATCACCGTCTCCAGCTCGAGCCCCAGGGCGTCCCGCCAGAACCCGAGCGTCGTCTCGATCGAGGCGACAACGAGCGCAACGTGATGGATCTTGCCGAGGCGGCCGATCGAGGGCGGCACGGCGTCGGCACGGCTCGCGGGCGGCATCGACCCTCCTCCTCGCGTGGGCGGCGCCGACGGGCGCCGACATACGAGCGCAGCGTACGCTTCTCGAGGCCATGGAGATGCAGGCACGGATCAGCGGCGTTGCGATCCCGATCGCCATCCCGCCGGCCCTGGCGGCGATCCGCGACCGGTGGGACTTTGCCGCGGCGCAGGGCGCCCAGCCGCACGTCACGGTCCTCTTCCCCTTCCTCCCGGAGGTGGAGCTGACCGACGCCGTTCGCGCCGAGCTGGGAGCGGTCGCGGCCCTCGTGGCCCCGTTCGACGTCCGGTTCGCCAACGTCCGTCGCTTCGAAGGGGTCGTCTGGATCGAGCCCGATCCGCCCGAACCCTTCCGCCGCCTCACCCGGGCCGTGGTCGAACGCTGGCCCGACTACCCGCCGTACGGCGGCGTCCATGACACGGTCATTCCGCACCTCACGGTGGCGGAGTCGGAAACCGCCCCGCTCGCGAGCATCGCGGACGAGGCCGCACGAGCCGTGCCCTTCACGGCCCGGGCGGAGGTCCTCGAGCTGTGGACCCAGGACGACAAAGGACTGTGGCGCCCGTGCTGGTCGTCCCCGCTCGGGGTCAGACCGTGATGAGCTCCCGGTGCTCGCCCCAAGCCACCCGCAGGCGGTCGCTGATCTCACCGACGGTCGCATGGGCGCGGACGGCCGCGAGGATCGCCGGCATCAGGTTGCCCTCGCCGGACGCCACCCGGCCGAGCTCGTCCATCGCGGCCGACCAGGACTCGGCCGATCGTTCGGCGCGGACCCGCTGGACGCCCTCGATCTGGCGGCGCTCGCCATCGGGGTCGATCTTCTGGATCGGCGGCGTGCGGACCTCGTCGTCGCGGAAGCGGTTGACCCCGACGACGATCTGATCGCCCGACTCGATCGCCTGCTGGACCCGGTAGGCGGCCTCCTGGATCTCGCGCTGCTGGAAGCCCCGCTCGATCGCGACGAGCGTCCCGCCCATCGACTCGATCTGGTCGAGGTACGCCCAGGCAGCGGCCTCGAGCTCGTTGGACAGGCTCTCGACGTAGTAGGAGCCCGCGAGCGGGTCCGGCGTCTCGGTCACGCCTGCCTCATAGGCGAGGATCTGCTGGGTCCGGAGCGCGAGCCGTGCCGACTCCTCGGTCGGCAGCGCGAGGGCCTCGTCGCGGGAGTTCGTGTGCAGGCTCTGGGCACCCCCGAGCACCGCGGCGAGGGCCTGGATCGTGGTTCGCACGACGTTGTTGTCGATCGACTGGGCGGTGAGGCTGGAACCCGCCGTCTGAACGTGGAAGCGGCACAAAAGAGAACGGGCGTTCGATGCCCCGAACCGCTCCTGCATGATCGTCGCCCACATCCGGCGGGCGACCCGGAACTTGGCGACCTCCTCGAACAGCTCCGACCAGGCGGCGAAGAAGAAGCTCAGCCGACCGGCGAAGTCGTCCACGTCGAGGCCCCGCTCGACCGCAGCCTCGACGTACGCGATCGCGTCAGCCAGGGTGAAGGCGAGCTCCTGGGCTGCCGTGGCACCCGCCTCGCGCATGTGGTAGCCGCTGATCGAGATGGTGTTCCACTTGGGGAGCTCGGCCGCGCAGAACTCGAAGACGTCGGTGACGAGGCGCATCGACGGCCGGGGCGGGAAGATGTACGTGCCGCGGGCGATGTACTCCTTGAGGATGTCGTTCTGGGTCGTGCCGGAGATGCCCGACCGCGGAACCCCCTGCGCCTCGGCCGCCGCGACGTAGAGGGCCAGCAGGATGGGCGCGGTGGCGTTGATGGTCATCGAGGTGCTGACCTCGCCGAGCGGCAGGCCGTCGAGCAGGACGGTCATGTCGGCCAGGCTCGAGATCGGCACGCCGACCCGCCCGACCTCGCCGGCCGCCTCCCGGGCGTCCGAGTCGTAGCCCATCTGCGTCGGCAGGTCGAAGGCGACCGAGAGACCTGTCTGGCCCTGCTCCAGGAGGTACCGGAACCGACGGTTGGTCTCCTCCGCCGTCGCGAACCCGGCGTACTGGCGCATCGTCCAGAACCGGCTGCGGTACATCGTCGGCTGGACGCCGCGGGTGAACGGGAACTCCCCGGGACGACCGAGGTCACGGTCCTCGTCGAGCCCGGCGATGTCGGCCGCGGTGTACAGGTCCCGGACCTCGATGCCGCTGGAGGTCTCGAACCGCTCCCGCCGTTCCGGCGCCGAGGCAAGGGCCTTGGCCCGGAGCGTGGCCCGCCAGCGGTCGCGGGCGGCGTCGGGCGAGGGCCCGGCCGGACGGTCCGGCCTGGTCACCGGATGACCACCAGGACGTCGCCCAGCTCCACGGTATCGCCGGGTCCGACCGCGACCCGGTCGACGATCCCGTCGCGTGGCGCTCGGACCTCGTTCTCCATCTTCATCGCCTCCACCGCGAGCAGCCGGTCGCCCGCGGTCACCGCGTCGCCCGGGTTCGCGGCCACGGAGACGACGCGCCCGGGGATGATGGCACGAACCTCGGTCGGGCCGTCGTGCGCGGCCGCGTCCCGGCCGCGCGTGGCCCGGGCCCGGAGGTCCGCACGGTCGGCGTCCTCGACCTCGAGCTCGAAGCGCCAGCCGTCGACGACGACCTCGACCGTGTGTCGGCGACCGCGCGTGGAGGGGCCACCCGGGCTCGCCTCGAGCGGCAGGACCAGAGTCCGAGGTGCGGGTGCGTCTCCCATCGGCGCCGGCGCCTCTTCGGGCTCGGCGTCGATCTCGGCGAGGACCGTGCCGCTCGCCCGGTCCGTGACCCGGAGTCGTCTCATTCGGGCCATCGGTCGACGGCTTCCTCGCGGCCGGCATCGCGCCAGCCGGTCCGTGACAGGGTCGCTCCCGCGCTGCCCGATCCGGCGGCCCCCGCCCGTCCGCCAGCCGCCGCCTCGGTCGCGGCAGCAGCCGCCAGCGCGGCCCTGGTCGCCACGCGGTCGCGCTCGGCCGGTCCGTCCCAGCTCTCCTCGACCCAGTCGGTCGACAGCTCGGCCCGGGCGAACCCCGGGTCGTCTGCCACATATCGATGGAACGGCAGGGTCGTCTGGAGGCCGGCCACCTCGGTCTCGTCCAGGGCCCGGCGAAGCGCGACGATGGCCGCCCCTCGGTCCTCGCCCACGACCATGATC
This sequence comes from uncultured Chloroflexia bacterium, assembly GCA_963704775.1. Lineage (GTDB taxonomy): Bacteria > Chloroflexota > Limnocylindria > Limnocylindrales > CSP1-4 > SPCO01. The sequence continues at coordinate 916,069 of CAVPHR010000006.1, forward strand.
TTGGCCATCAGGTTGTCGTACTCGGGGGCCACACGATCCCCCACCCCGAGACCGGTGTCGACCCGCACGTCCGGTCCCGACGGCATGACCCAGTGCCGGATGCGACCCGGCGTCGGGGAGAACGCCCGCGAGGGATCCTCGGCCGTGAGACGGGCCTCGATGGAGTGGCGGGTCGGCTCCGTCGCCCGGGCCGCCGCGACGCGGACGTCCTCGGACAAGGGCTCCCCCTCGGCCAGGGCGAACTGCTCCCGGACCAGGTCCAGCCCGGTCACCAGCTCCGTGACGCCGTGCTCGACCTGCAGCCGCGTGTTGACCTCCAGGAAGTAGGTCGAGCCGTCCGACCCTCGCAGGAACTCGGCCGTTGCCGCATTGGTCAGGCCGGCCGCCGACCCGATCCGCACCGCCGCCTCGTGGAGGCTCTGGCGCTCGACGAGCGTCAGTCCGGGCGCCGGTGACTCCTCGACGAGCTTCTGGTGGCGACGCTGGATCGAGCAGTCCCGCTCCCCGACCGCCACGACCTGGCCCGTCTCGTCGCCCAGCAGCTGGACTTCGATATGGCGGGCCGGGCGGATCTCCCGCTCGAGGTAGACCGCGCCGTCGCCGAAGGCCGAGGTCGCCTCGGCCGAGGCCGAGCCCAGGGCCGCCGGCAGGTCCTCGGCGCGCTCGACCCGTCGCATGCCACGGCCGCCGCCGCCGGCAGCCGCCTTGACCAGGAGCGGGAAGCCGATGCGTTCGGCGTCCGCGAGGATCGCGGGCAACGCGTCTGCCCGGTCGAGCGGCGCGGGGTCGAGTGTTCCCGGCACGGTCTCGACACCGGCAGTCCGCGCGAGCCGGCGCGCCCCGAGCTTGTCGCCCAGGGCCTCGATCGCGGACGCGCGCGGACCGACGAACACGAGCCCTGCCTCGGTGACCGCCCGGGCAAATGCCGCGCGCTCGGCGAGGAACCCGTAGCCCGGGTGGACCGCGTCCGCACCGGTCGCCCGCGCGGCGTCAAGGATCGCGTCGATGCGGAGGTAGCTCTCGGCCGCGGGCGGGGGTCCGATCCGCACTGCGGCATCGGCGAGTCGGACGTGCATCGCCGCGGCGTCGGCGTCGCTGTAGACCGCGACCGCGGTCCGACCTGTTTCGTGACAGGCCCGGATGATCCGGACCGCGATCTCGCCGCGGTTGGCGATCAGGACTCGTGTGAATGGCCGGCCACTCGCCTGACCCGCCCCGTCCCTCACCGTCCCCTCGGCCGGCCGTCTTTGCGCAAAGACGGGCGGGCCTGGTCAGAGCGGGATGTTGCCATGCTTCTTCCGCGGATTCGTCTCGCGCTTGTCGGCCAGCAGCTCCAGCGATCGAATCAATCGCGGCCGGGTCTCGGACGGTCGGATGACATCGTCGATGTAGCCGCGCGCCGCGGCGACGTACGGGTTCGCAAACTCGGACTCATACGCCTCGACCAGTCTCTCCCGCTCGGCACTTGGGTTCGCCGCGGCCGCCAGCTCATCGCGGTAGATGATGTTGACCGCGCCGTCCGCACCCATCACCGCGATCTCGGCGCTGGGCCACGCCAGGTTCATGTCGCCGCGGATGTGCTTGCTGCTCATGACGTCATAGGCGCCGCCGTATGCCTTGCGCGTGATGACCGTCAGCTTCGGGACCGTGGCCTCGCAGTAGGCGTAGAGCAGTTTCGCCCCGTGGCGGATGATGCCGCCGTGCTCCTGCCCGACGCCGGGCAGGAATCCCGGAACGTCGACGAAGGTGACGAGTGGCACGTTGAAGGCGTCGCAGGTCCGGACGAACCGCGCGGCCTTGATCGATGCGTCGATGTCGAGTGCGCCGGCGAGGACCGACGGCTGCTGCGCGACGATCCCGACGCTTCGCCCACCGAGCCGCGCGAACCCGACGATGATGTTCGCGGCCCAGGCCGGCTGGATCTCGAGCATCTCTCCGTCGTCGACGATGCGTCGCAGCACGTGATGCATGTCGTAGGGCGTGCGCGGGTCGTCGGGGATGATCGCGTCGAGCTCCGGGTCCATGCGATCAGCCGGGTCGGTCGCCGCGAGTCGCGGCGCCTCACCGAGATTGTTCGGTGGCAGGTGGGCCAGGAGTCGACGGACGTCGTCGAAAGCTGCTGCCTCGTCGGCGGCATTCAGATGCGCGACACCGCTCCGGGTCGTATGGGTCGTCGCGCCGCCGAGGAATTCGGCGTCGACGTCCTCATGGGTCACGGTCTTCACGACGTTCGGCCCTGTGACGAACATGTAGCTCGTCCCCTCGACCATGATCGTGAAGTCAGTCATCGCCGGCGAATACACCGCGCCGCCGGCACATGGGCCGAGGATCACCGAGATCTGGGGGATGACCCCCGACGCCATGACGTTGCGCAGGAAGATCTCGGCGTAGCCGCCCAGCGACGCGACGCCTTCCTGGATCCGCGCGCCGCCCGAGTCGTTCAGTCCGATGACGGGCGCGCCGACCTTCATCGCGAGATCCATGACCTTGCAGATCTTTCCCGCGTACGCCTCGGACAGCGATCCACCGAAGACCGTGAAGTCCTGGCTGAAGACGAAGACCGGTCGGCCGTCGATGGCGCCATGGCCGGTGACGACGCCGTCGCCGAGGAAGGACTCGTCGCGGCCATTCGCCGTCGTCACGAAGGCGTCGAGTTCGACGAACGAGTCCGGGTCCAGCAGGAGGGCGAGGCGCTCGCGCGCGGTGAGCTTGCCGGCGGCGTGCTGTCGCTCGATGCGTTCCGGTCCCCCACCGAGTCGCGACGCGGCGCGCATGTCATCGAGTCGGCGCATCCGCTCTGCATTGTCGGGCACGGCATCCGCTCCCATCATCGGCGTCTTTGCGCAAGGACGGTCGTCATCATAGCCGCGGAGAACGCGCCAACGACCCGTCCGACCGGGCTGCGGGACCTGTGGACCGATACGCGGATATCCACAGATTCGGTGAACAAGTCGCCGATGCTGTGGATAACCCCGTTGTTCGTCAACGATGCGGAAGGGGTAGCATGGGCGAGGCTGTTCCCCGACTCCGTCGGCTGCGGAGTGCCATCGACAACGGATTCGAGGTGATGCCCCCGTGACACACGTGATCGCGATCGCGAATCAAAAGGGCGGCGTCGGCAAGACGACGACGGCGATCAACCTCGCAGGGGCCCTCGCCGAGGATGGCCATCGGGTGCTCTGCATCGACATGGACCCCCAGGCGAACCTCACGGCCGGTCTCGGGATCAACCTCAACACGGTTGATCGCTCCATGGCCGATGTACTCGCCGATGGTCGGTCGTCACTCGGGGACGTGATCCTCGCGACCGAGAGTGCCGGCATCGACGTCGCGCCCGCCCACATCGATCTCGCGTCGACCGAGGGGGAGCTATTCACCGCCCTCGGACGCGAGCAGATCCTGCGCGAGGCCATCGAGGGCCACGTGTCCGCCTACGACTACGTCCTCATCGATTGTCCGCCGAACCTCGGGCTCCTCACGGTGAACGGCCTGGTGGCGGCGAATGGCGTCATCATCCCCGTCCAGACCCAGTACTACGCCATGAAGGGTTTGAACAATCTCGTCAAGGTCATCAATGCGATCCGCTTGAAGCTCAACCGGGACCTGCGGATCCTCGGGCTGTTGCCGACCTTCTTCGATGGGCGGACCAACCTCGCGCGCGACATGCTCGATGAGCTGCGCGTCGTGGGCGACCACCACGTCTTCAACAGCATCGTGCGCAACACGGTGAAGCTCGGCGAGGCGCCGCTCGTCGGTCGACCGATCACGACCTATGCGGGGGCCAGTGAGGCAGCTCGAACGTATCGCGAGCTCGCCAAGGAGGTAGTCGACCTTGTCCCGGCCTGATTTCCGCGCGGCCGCGGCCCGTCGCCTCTCGGAGGACCGCGAGCTCTCCCCCGCCATCATCAGCCTGCTGTCATCGGACGGACCGATCCGCTCGGTCGGCGTCCGCATCGTCGCGATCGATCGCATCGAGCCGAACCCCGAGCAGCCCCGCCTCGCCATGGACGAGGCGACCCTCAATGAACTGGCGGCGTCGATCCGGGAGCACGGCGTCCTCCAGCCGATCTTGGTGCGTCCGCTCGACGCGACGCGCTTCCAGCTGATCGCCGGCGAACGACGATGGCGCGCCTCGCGCATCGCCGGTCTCGACACGATCCCGGCCCTCGTCGAGGAGATCGACGACGACACGGCGCTCGAGATCTCCATCATCGAAAACCTGCAACGCGAGGACCTGTCGCCGCTCGACGAGGCGGCCATGTACGACCGCATGGTCCGCGAGCACGGCTACAGCATTCGCAAGCTCGCCGACAAGCTCGGCAAGGACAAGGGCTATCTCGAGAACCGGCTGCGCCTCGCCGATGCGCCCGTCGAGGTCCGCGAACTGGTGTCCTTGCGCAAAGACACGCTGTCGCATGCCTACGAGCTGATGAAGGTCGACGACCCCAAGAAGCGTCGCCGACTCGCCGAGCAGGTCGCTCGCGGCGAGCTGACGCTCATCAAGCTGCGCGAGAAGATCGACGGTCGGCGGACCGCGAAGGCCGCGGTCGACGCCGACGACATCGATGTCGTGATCGTCACCGCCGAGGTCGACGACGACGCGCCATCGTCGACGGCAGTCGTGCAGGTCGCGCCGGACGACGAGGCCGACGCCTGGGAGGCGGGCAGCGCCCGTGCCGAGCTGACCGAGGACTCGCTGGTCAACGCCAAGCAGCACGTCGCGGAGGCGGTCGAGGAGCTCGTCGAGGTGCTGCGCAGCTCCGACGTCCGCCAGACCATCCCATCGACGGATCGGGCGAACCTCGCGAAGTACCTGACGATCACCAAGCTCAAGCTGGAGAACGCCATCGCGATGGTCCGGAGCGACGACTAGCCCTCCCTAGCGGAGGCCGCCCTCCCCCATCATCCCTGCGAGCCAGGCCGCCGCGAGCACGGCGATCCCGACGGCCTGCGCCTCCCAGGCCCGTTCGCGACGCGCCGCGTCGTCGTCACGGCCGAGCCACGTCCCGGCGCTGATGACGACGACACCGACGACGGCGCCCGCGAGGCCGAGTGGGCCGGCTCCCGTCACCAGCAGTGAGCCCAGCGCCACGCCGCCGACGAACCCGAAGAGACAGGCCGCGACGACCCACGCCCGGTCCGGGCCTAGCGCCGTGGCGACCGATGTGACGCCGGCAGCGGCGTCACGCTCGACGTCCGCGCGGGCGTTCGCGATCGCCAGGGCGGAGCCGGCGACGACGGCTGTCGGCAGGAGGATCACGAACGCAGGCGGCACGCTGCCGGCGGCTCCCAGCCAGCCGAAGACCGGCAGCAGCGGCACGCCGAGCGCGAACGGTAGCCACGACCAGGCCGTGCCCTTCGCGAACCGGTCGTAGCCGTAGCCGATCGCCAGGATCAGGACCGCCAGAGCCACGGTCGGCCACCCCGACGGCGCCGCGAGGAGCAGGCCGACGGTCGCGGCGACCGCCACGCCGACCTTCGCCGCAGGCCGGGTGACGAGTCCGGCCGGGATGGGCTTGCCGGGCTTGTGACCGGCGTCGTGTGGCGCGTCGATGACGTCGTTCAGCATCCCGATCGAGGCCTGCAGGCTCATCATCGCGATGCCGAGGCGGACGGCCGTCGGCCCGTCGCCGCCGGCCAGCAGGGCGAATGCCGCGGTCGCGAGACCGTCGAGGACCGACGGGAACGGATGGGCCAGGCGGACGAAGCCGCCGACACGACGGCCGATCGACGGTCCGGGATCAGGCATCAAGGCTGAGGGAGGCGTCGGCGGACCCGACGACTCAGACGAAGACGGTCTCGCCGAAGTTGGCCACGAGATAGGCGATGAGACGGACACGGGCGTCGGCGACCTGTGAGCGCAGACCCGGCACCAGGGCGTGCAGGGTGACGGCCGGGACGACGAGATTGCCCGCCCGGTCGCGACCGACCGCCGCTGGTGGCCCGCCGCCGGAAGCGAACACCCGTTCGAAACCAGCCTCGTCGAGTCCGGTCATCTTCCGGAAGTCGTCGACGACCTTGACGATGCCCCGCCGGATCACGACGTCCCGCAGCAGCTCCGCGACCCAGGCGTCGATCTGGCCGTCGGCCTGCTCGCCGAGACGGGCCCGATATTCCTTCGGATCGCTCGACAGCCCGGTCGCTCCCACGGTCCCTCCTGTGTCCTCGCTCGACGCCGCGAAGTATGCCAGAGCGCGCGCCCCGGCCGCCGGCCCCGGACCCCGATCGCGCGCCTCAGCTGCCGGTCGCGGCGTCCTCGAGGCGAGGCGGCGCGATGTCGGCCGCTGCCGCCCCGGTCACGGCTGCGGCCGCCTCGGCTGCCGCTCTCGAGCCCTCCGGCCAGTCGTTGAACTGCTCGGTCAGCCAGCGCCCGACGCGTCCGGGCACGGGCACGTCGGGGGCGTCCGCGACCATCGCGCGGAGCGCCACCGAGACCTCGTCCGTGAGGCGCCCGACCGCCTCCCGGGTCGGGCGCCCCGATGTCGACAGCGGCTCCCCCACCCTGACCCGGACGTGACCGCCGAAGCGCAGCCAGCTCGTGCCGTTGATGGCGACCGGCACGAGTGGCACACCCGACCGCAGCGCGAAATACGCGCCGCCTTCGCTAAGCGGCAGCAGGTCACGCTCGCCCGGGTGGATCCGGCCTTCGCCCGCGATCGCGACGATGCCACCGTCGCCGATCACGCCGCCGACGCGTCGGGTCACCTCCAGCAGGTCGTTCTTGCCGGGCTTGTACGGGATGGCCGTCCCGGTCCAGTGCATGACCCGGTTCCGGCCGCCGACGTGCATGTCCTCCTCCTTCGGTCCGAAGAAGAAGAGCCGGGGCCGGAACGGCAGGATCGCCATGAGCATGAATGGGTCCGACCAGCTCAGGTGGTTGAAGCAGTAGATCGCCGGGCCATCCGGCAGCCGCTCTCGTCCCTCGAGCCGCACGCGGAGCCACCCGCGGGTCAGCCCCGCGACGACGATCCGCGACAGGTAGTAGCGGAGCGTCCGCCGCCAAGGGTGGATGGGACGCGTGCTCGACCGGGCGGTCGTCACCGCGGCGCCGCGGGCTGGACCGCGGCCGGATCCAGGTCGGACAGCCGCTCGATGACCACGTCCGCCAGCTCGGCCGTGCCGGGCGCCGGCGGGACGCTCGCGTTGGGGACCAGCACGACGGTCATCCCGGCTGCCCTGGCCGCCCGGACGCCGTTGCGCGAATCCTCGACGACCAGTGCGGAGGCCGGTGCGACCTCTAGCCGTCGAGCCACCTCGAGATAGACGTCCGGCGCCGGCTTGCCGTGGGCCACCTCATCGGACGAGACCACGACCTCGAACGTGTCCTTCAGCCCGGTGGACTCGAGGGCGGCCGCGATGACGTCGGCGTGCGCCGACGAGGCGATCGCGACCCGCCAACGCGCCGCGATCCGGAGCACGGCTTCGACCGCGCCATCGATGCGGGGCGCCCCGTCGCGTGCGTACCGGGCCACGACCCCGTCGACGATGGCCCGCTCGATCTCCTCGTCTGGCAGGGGCAGGTCCAGCCGCTCGCGCATGATCCGCGCCCAGGCGTGCGAGTTCGCGCCCATGACGGCCGCCTGGTCGTCCTTCGTCCATCGACGCCCGTGGTCTGATGCGAACCGGGCGCGCACCTCGTCCCACCAGATCTCCGAATCCACGAGCACGCCGTCGAGATCGAAGATGACCGCGTCGATCAGCGGTCGGCCTTCGGCGGCGGTAGGAGCGGGACGGGCTTGCCGCGGCGCTTGGCCTTGGCCGGGGCCGGACCGGACGCGGCCGCGACCGCGACAGGCGCGCTGCGCCCATCGATCGCGTCGTAGAGGCCCATGACGAATTCGGCCACGACGTCGGCGTCGGCATCGGAGCCGCGCAGCACGTTGCCTTCGACCTGGAAGTTGATGAGCCGGTGACCGCCCTGGATCTCGATGGCCAGCTCCCCGAGCTGGATCCGGTTCCAGCGGATGAGCTTGCCCGCCGCCCGCGGCCCCTCGCCCGGCACGTTGACCCGGACGTTGATCTGGGCCAGGCCGGCCGGCCCCGGCACGAAGACCGTGTAGCGGATCGCCGGGTCGTCGCCCCAGACCACCCAGCACTCCGGGTCGGCGTCCGCGCCCAGCATCGACAACGCCGCCTCGATGGTCGCGACGACCTTGGGGGCCATCGAATCCTTGCGCGGCGCGGCGGCGCGCCAGTCGCTCAAGCGCATGGACATCCTCCAGGCTCAGGACGCACTCGATGCGTGTTTGCGGGCGAGGCTAGCATACGGGTGTCGCACTCGGACCTGGTCGATCGGCCGATGCGAATCGGTCGTTGAGCGTTGAGGGTGGTGCGATGCGGATCGATCGCGCGTTCGTCGGCTGGGGCCTCTTCTTCATCCTGGTCGGGGCGATCCCGCTGGCCGTCAACGGCGGCTCCCTGACGCGTGACCAGGTCGCCGAGTGGTGGCGGTTCTGGCCGCTGCTCCTGATCGGCGTCGGTCTCGGCCTGATCCTCCGCAAGACCCCGTTCGAGGCCCTCGGCGGCCTGCTCATCGCCACGGCCTCGGGACTGATGGTCGGCAGCCTGCTGGCGGCCGGCGTGACCGGTTTCCCCGGCGAGTTCTGCGGCCAGGTCGAGCGACCGGTGCCATTCCTGTCCCAGTCGGGCGCGCTCTTCGAGGACGCCGAGGTCGAACTCGACCTCGACTGCGGCGACATGACGGTCACGACGCGACCCGGCCCCGGCTGGTCGGTCGAGGGCGAGGACCGCACGCCCGGTGGTCCCGAGATCCGGAGCGACGAGGGGTTGCTGGTCGTGCGCTCGGCGGACGGCGAGCGGGGGCCGCTCGACTTCGTCGGCCGACATACGACCTGGCGGATCGCCCTGCCGACGGACCCCCGCCTCGGCCTCCACGCCGAGGTCAACGCCGGGTCGGCGACCTTCGACCTCGCCGGCGCGAGCCTCGACGTCGTCGACCTCGAGACGAACGCCGGCAGCACGATCGTGGATCTCAGCGGCGCGCGGGTCGTGGACGAGATCCTCGATCGAGATGAATGCGGGCTCACTCGGCCTGACACTGCCCGCGACGTCGTCCCACGGCTCGATCACGGCCAACGCCGGGGCGGTCAAGGTGTGCGTGCCGGAGGGCGTGGCCGTGCGGCTGGAAACCGATGACAGCGTCCTCAGCTCGTTCGACTACGGCGACCAGGGCCTCATCCAGGACGGCGACACGTGGTCGTCGCCCGACTTCGACACGGCGGCCCAGCGCATCGACCTGGTCACCGAGGGCAATGCCGCCTCGTTCACGCTGAACCCCGAGGAGGGCTGTCGTGGCTGATCGGCTGTATCGGTCGCGCGACGACCGCATGCTCGCCGGCGTCGCCGGTGGGCTCGCCCGGGTCATGGACGCCGACCCCTCGATCATCCGGGTCGTGTGGGTCGTCGTCACCGTGCTGAGTGGCGGCATCGGCCTGCTCGTGTACATCGTCATGGCCGTCGTGGTGCCCGAGGCCCCCGACGGCTGGGACGCGGCGCGAAGCGCAGATGCGGCTGCTGCGACGCCCCGCGAACCCGTCCCGCCCGGGGGCTGGCTCGGACCCGACGGCACGGTGGTGCCGCACGCGGGCGCGGCACCAGGCACGTGGGGAGCCGAGACGACTGCGTCGGGCGGTGCGACCGCCGGCGTGCCGGCACTCGCCGCGACCACGCAACCGTCGACCCCAGAAGGCTGGGCGACGCCACCGCCACGCGCATCGGGCGACGGCCGGATCATCGCCGCGGTCATCGGCGGGATCCTCATCCTCGTCGGTGGCGCATTCCTGGTCCGCGAATTCATGCCGGCCGTGGACCTATCGACGGTCTGGCCGGTGATCTCGATCGGGTTCGGCGTCCTGCTGCTCATCCTCTCGGTGCGTCCCCGCCGGACGTCGGGCTGACCCCTCCCGACCGCCCCGACCGTCCCGTACGATGGGGCCGTGGAGGTCGAGGTCATCCCGTGGGTCGCGATGGTCGCCGGCGGCGGCTTCATCGGCGGCCTCGCCTTGCTCGTGCGTGGCATGGGCGGCTACAGGACGGCGTCCCGCATCGCCGACACGTCGACCTCGAGGATCGATTCGATCGCCGCCGGCGAGGTCCGTCTCACGGGCGTCATCGAACCGGCCGAGTTGGTGCTCGTGTCGCTCCTCCAGAGCGTGCCCTGCGTCTACTACCGCGCGACGATCCGCGAGGACGACGACGACCTCGGCGACACCGAGGAGCGATCGGTCGGGTTCCGGGTCCGCGACGCGACCGGGAGCGTCCGGGTCTTCCCGCGCGACGCCCGGGTCGATGCGCCCGTCCGGTTCGACGAGGCGAGCGGGTCGCTCGGCGACGAGCCGCCGGGGCTCGTGATGCGCATCGGCGACAGCGTCCAGGTCGGTGAGCCCGACCGGGAGGCCGCCATCGCCGAGCTCCTTCGCGTCCACCCGGCCGAACCGGCCGGCTTCGGGCGACTGGGCGCTGACGACGGCGGACATCGCGGCGGACGTCACTACCGCGAGGCCCGCCTGGAGCCGGGCGACGTCATCACGGTCGTCGGGCGCGCGCTGCCGTTCGGCGACCTGCCCGACCCGGCCGGCGCTGACATCGGAAGCGGGCCCGATGCCGTCGTCGCCGGCGATCCCGAGGTGGCCGCGGACCTCGCGGCGGCCCGCGCGGCCGGCAAGCTCGTCGCCGACCCGGAGGACGCCTGGGGCAATGCCGGCATCCCGGGCTTCGGCATCGGGCAGCCGATCCGGGCGGCCGAGATCGACCCCGCGGCGCATCCCCTCCCCCTCGGCGCCCCCGGACTCGCCGAACGCGTCGAGCGGACGTTCGAGATCGACCCCGAGACGCTCGTCGTCGCCGCCTCGGACGAGGTCCCGTTGCTCATCGCCCACGGCGCGCCCGGGACTGCCGCGGCGCGCCACGGCGACCGGTTCCTGTTGGGGCTGGTCGGTGCCGCGGTGTCGGTGATCTCGGCGATGGTCTTCGCGATCATGCTGAATGGCGGCTTCGGGTCGTGAACGCGCCGGAGTTCGCGGCTTCCTTCGCGGTCGGGCTCCTCGTCGTCATCGTCGGGTTCGTCGTCGTCTCGAGCTACAACGCGGTGATGGCCCTGCGCCAGCGGATCGACAAGGCGTGGGCGAACATCGACGTCATCCTCAAGCAGCGCCACGACCAGCTGCCGGCCCTCGTCGCGGCAGTCCGCGGGCTGATGGCCTTCGAGCAGGACGTCCTGATCGAGGTCACGCGCGCCCGCGCCGCGTATGCCCCGACGGCGCCGATCCCCGCCCAGGCCGGCGTGTCCGAGCAGACGAGCACGGCCCTGCGGACGCTGTTCGCGACGATCGAGCGCTACCCGGACATCAAGTCCGCGGGCAACGTGGCCGACCTGCAGGCGGAGATCGAGCGGCTCGAGGAGATGATCGCGGACCGGCGCGAGCTCTACAACGACCAGGTCTACCGATACAACACGCGCATCGCGCAGGTCCCGACGAACGCCCTCGCGGCGCTGTTCGGCTGGCGGCCGCGCGACTTCTTCAGCGCCGATCCGGCCGACGCCGCGCGCCCGGACACGTCGCTGGACGCGGCCGCCTCGCGTGACTGACCCGACCACGGCCGCCGGCGGGCCGGGCACGGCGGAGCCGGCGCCAGAGCGGCAGATCTGGCTGGTCCGGCACGGCGAGACCGAGTGGGCGCGACTCGGCCGCCATACCGGTCGGACCGACATCCCCCTGACGACCCTCGGCCGGGAGCAGGCCGTAGCGCTCGGGCGGCGGCTCGCCGGTCACACCTTCGCCCTCGTGCTGACGAGTCCGCTCTCGCGCGCCACCGACACCGCACGGATCGCGGGCTTCGGCGAGGTCGCCGAGCTCGACCCCGACCTGCGCGAGTGGGACTACGGCGATCTCGAGGGCCGCATCTCCGCCGACATCCAGACGGACTTTCCTGGCTGGTCGATCTGGGCCGGGCCGTGGCCGGGCGGCGAGACCGCCGACGACGTGGCGCAGCGAGCGGACCGGGTGCTGGCGCGCTGCCTGGACCCGGGCGTGGCCGGCGATGTGCTCCTGGTCAGCCACGGGCACCTGCTGCGAGTGCTCGCTGCCCGCTGGCTGCGGCTCGCGCCCGCCTCGGGCGGGCTGTTCGCCCTCGGCACGGCGACGGTCTCGATCCTGGGCTGGGATCGCGACCAGCCGGTCATCGAGACCTGGAACGAGGCCTGCCACCTCGAAGGCTGACGCGCCGGGCGCCGTTGTGGTCCGCCGCCGTGCGGGCCGGTCCGGTGGGGTGGGGCGACGTTCGTACCATGGCCGCGCTCGTCTGACGTTCCTACCGTCTGGATGCGGACCAGCATGCCCGGTCGACCCGTACGACCGAGCATGCGAGCCGCGAGTCGTGCCGCCGGCCATGGCGCCGCCACGACGACCGAGGTGCAAGACGAGTGTTCGAGACCTTGCCGGGCTGGACCGTCCCACTCGTGGTGGGCTACGCGGCCCTCCTGATCGGCATCTCCATCTACGACGTGCGCCGACACCGCATCCCCAATGTGGCGGTCTATCCGGCCATCCTCGTCGCGCTCGTCGTCGCCTTCGTGCGGCCGGACGGCCCGTGGTGGTCGTTCGTGCTGTCCGGGTTGGGCGCCGCCGCGTTCTTCCTCCTGCTCGGCTCGCTCGGTGGCGGCTCGATGGGCGGCGGTGACGCCAAGCTCGCGGCCCTCATCGGGCTCGTCGCCGGGTTCCCGGCAGTCCTCATCGCGCTCTTCGTCGCATTCGCCCTCGGGTCGGTCGCGGGCGTGCTTCTGATCGCGGTCGGCCGGCTCGGCCGGCGCGACCCGCTGCCGTTCGCCCCGGCCCTCGCAGTCGGCGCCGCGACCGCCGCGCTCGCCGGGCGCCAGCTGGCCGGCCTGCTCTGGCCGGGGGTGGCCTGATGGTCGACTCGATGACGTCCGAAACGATCCCCGCGACACAGCTCGCTCTTGACGGCGTGGCCGTGCCGGTCGATCCGCCCGCGCCGCCGGCTCCGCCCTCGCCGCGTTTGGGCGACCTGCTGCTGCGCGCCGGGCTGGTCACCGACGCCCAGCTCCTCGACGCGCTCGGTGCGCAGCGGGAGCGCCGCAAGCGCCTTGGCGAGATCCTCCGCGAGGACGGCGTGATCGATGAGGTCGCCCTCGCCGCGGTCCTCGCCGTCCAGCTCGACACGCCGCTCGTGGACCTGCGCGAGCGCCCGAGCGACGACGCCGCGATGCGCACCCTGTCGGAGGCCGACGCCCGCCGCCTGTGGGTCATGCCCCTCGCCTTCTCCGGCCGCGATGATGAGGACCTCGTCGTCGCGACCGACGACCCGGGCAACCAGTCGATGCTCGACGAGGTCGCCGCGATCGTCGGGCGACCGGTGGTCCCCCTGCTCTCGCTCCGTTCCGAGATCGACGACGCGATCCGCCATCGCTACCGCGTCGGCGACCTCGCCGCCCAGGTCACGGCCTTCACCAGCAACCGCCCGGTTGCCGCACCCGTGGTCACACGGACCGCCGCCCCGCAGCTCCAGGCCCTCGAGACCGCGCCGGTCGTCCAGATCGTCAACCTGCTCGTGGCCCAGGCCCTGCGCGACCGGGCGAGCGACCTGCACCTCGAGCCGCACGCGACGGGCCTGCGGATCCGTGCCCGCGTCGACGGCATCCTCCGCGAGGTCGCCGAACTCCCCGCGGACCTGGCGCCGGGCCTCGTGAGCCGGATCAAGATCCTCGCCGAGCTCAACATCGTCGAGAAGCAGCGCGCCCAGGACGGCCAGATCACCCTCGACGTCGACGGCCGTTCGGTCGACATCCGGGTCGCCACGATGCGCACGATCTGGGGCGAGAAGGTCGTCATGCGCCTGCTCGACCGCGATCGGTCGGTCCTGCGCCTGACCCAGCTCGGCGTCCCCTCCGACGTCCAGCCCGTCTACCAGCGGCTGCTCGGGTCGCGCTACGGGATGATCATCGTGGCCGGGCCCACCGGCAGCGGCAAGACGACGACCCTCTACGCGTCGATCAACGAGCTCGACCGCGCCGCGCTCAACGTGACGACCATCGAGGACCCGGTCGAGTACACGTTCGAGAACGTCAACCAGACCCAGGTCAACGCGGCCGCCGGGCTCACCTTCGCCCTCGGCCTGCGGGCGATCCTGCGCCAGGACCCCGACGTGATCCTGGTCGGCGAGATGCGCGACCGTGAGACCGCCGAGATCGCCGTCCAGGCGTCGATGACCGGCCACCTCGTCCTGTCCTCGATGCACGCGACGGATGCCGTGAGCGCGCTCTTCCGCCTCCTCGAGATGGGCATCGAGCCCTTCCTCGTGTCGGCCAGCGTGACCGGCGTCATCGGTCAGCGCCTGATGCGCCGCGTGTGCTCGCACTGCCGGATCGAGATCGAGCCGACCGCCGAGGAGCAGTCGCTCTTCGAGGCGTCTCGCCTCGCTCCCCCGCCGCATGCGTACCTCGGCCGCGGCTGCACGTACTGTGCCGGCACCGGCTACCTCGACCGCGTCGGCGCGTACGAGCTGCTTCGCGTCACGCCGGACGTCCGTCGCCTCGTTGCGGCCAACGCCCACTACGACGAGGTCCGCGACCAGGCGCTCGAGGACGGCATGGTCCCGATGCGCACCGACGCCCTGCGCAAGGCTGCGGCCGGGATCACGACGGTCAGCGAAGCGCTTCGTGGGGTGACCAGCTGATGACAGGACTCACCGGGATCCGCAGCCGCCGTGGCGTCACGCCCGTCGGGCCGGCCAAGCCGAACATCCTCGAGCGGATCATCCCTGGACTCAATTCGATCAAGCGCGTCGAGCTGGTGCTGTTCAGCCGGATGATGGCCACGTTCATCCGGGCCGGCATCCCGATCCTCGACGGCATCGAGGTCGTCCGCGAGCAGGCCGTCTCGAAACTGTTCCGAGAGACCCTCGACGACCTGGGTGCCCAGCTGCGCAACGGTGAGCCGCTGTCGAGCTCGCTCGCCCGCCACCCGCGCGTCTTCTCCCGACTCTATGTGGACATGATCGTCGCCGCCGAGGCCACCGGCGAGCTCGACGCGGTCCTCGACCAGCTCGCCAAGTACCTCGAGCGTGCCGAGGCGACGTCGCGCCGCATCCGCCAGGCGATGCTCTATCCGAGCATCGTGCTCATCATGGCCGCGGTGGTCATCGCGATCCTGACCACGGTCGTCCTGCCGTCGTTCGTCACACTCTTCGCCGACTTCGAGGCGGAGCTGCCGCTGACGACCCAGATCATGCTGGCCATCGGGGCGTTCGGCGGCGCCTACGGGGTCCAGGTCGTCGGCATCGTCGTCGTCGCGATGATGCTCTTCTCGATCGTCCGCAACACGACGCGCGTTCGGCGCATCCGCCAGCGCCTGGTCCTGCACGTCCCGTACGTCGGCAACCTGGTCAAGCTCGGCATGGAGTCCCGGTTCGCGCGGACGCTCGGGATCCTGCTGCGGGCCGGCGTCCCGATCGCGCGGGCCTTCGACATCGCGACGACGGGCACCGGCAACCAGACCTACGTCCGACGCCTGAGTCCCGTCCGTGACGGCCTCCTCGCCGGCGAGGGGATCACGGTCCCGTTGAAGGCGTCGGGGCTGTTCGGCTCGCTGCTCATCCAGATGGTCAAGGTCGGCGAGGAGACCGGGACCCTCGACCGCTACCTCGACCAGGCGGCCGACTTCCTCGACGACGAGCTCGACTACAAGACCAAGCAGATGGTGACGGTCATCGAGCCGATGCTCGTCCTGGGCGTGGCGCTCGTCGTCGGATTCGTCGCGCTCTCGGTCGTCACGCCGATGTACAGCATCCTGCACCAGATCAAATGAAGCGCTGGCTCCGACGGCTCCACCAGGACCAGCGAGGCGTCGGACTGGTCGAGTCGCTGGTGTCGTCGGCGTTGCTTGGCATCGCGCTGGTCGCGCTGATGTCCAGCCTGTCGACCTTCGCGATCGCCAGCCGCAGTGCCGAGGACCGGGCGATCGGTCAGACCATCGCCCGGGCCCAGGCCGCTCGCATCACTGCCGCCCCGTACCGCGCGGACGGCGACTACAGCGCCTACTACGACGCGCTCCCGACCGGCTTCGCCCGCTCGATCACCGTCGAGTGGTGGGACGGGACGTCCGCCTGGACCGGGTCCCAGAACGCGAACGGGCTCCAGAAGGTGGCGATGACCATCGACCAGGCCGGGTCGCCGCTCGCGACGATCGAATTCTCGAAGGCCTCCAGATGATCCGGCGGTCCTGGTCGGTGGGCGCCGTGCGCCGGCTGCATGACGATGCCCGCGGGGCGACGCTGACCGAGCTCCTCGTGGGCACGATCATCGGGGCGATGGTGATGAGCGTCGTCGCGACGTCGATCTTCACCACCAACGACCTGCGCAAGCGGGCCGACGACCGGAGCCAGTTCGCCGGTGACGTGTCGATCACGTCCCTGAGCTTCGACCGCGACGGCATGATGGCCACCAGCGGGGCACCGGCGAAGAGCCAGGCGAGCTCCGTCTCGTGCGCCACCACCATCGACCTCGGGTTCCAGGAGGGTGGCGCCTCGGTCCGCTATGCGACCGTGGCCGGCAGCCCGTCCGGGCCGCTCTGGTTCCAGCGCGTGAGCGGCGCCGGGACGCGGACCATGCTCAGCAACGTGTCGAGCTGCTCGTGGCAGGCCGTGCCGGTCGGGGCGGGCCGCTCCACGATCGTCGTGACCTTCACCCTCGTCGGGGCCAGCGGCGAGACGATGACGCGGACGATGCGCGTCGCGCCGAAGCTGTGGTGACCTCCCCGCGCGGCCGGCGCCGCCATCCGGTCATCGGGGCCGTCGTCGGACTCCATCGCGACGAGAGGGGGCAGTCGCTGGCGATCATCCTGACGCTCGTCACCGTGCTGTTCCTGATGGGCAGCGCCCTCGCGGTCCATGCATCGGTCGCGCTGCGGGCGACGGTGGCCAACGAGGAGCAGGCAGGCGACCTGTACGCGGCCGACGCGGGCGCCGAGCTCGGCATGTGGTGGCAGCGGAACGGCAACGCGGGCAGCCCGCCGGCCACGACGATCAACGGCCTGAGCGTGACGACGAACGTCGGGATCAGCGGCGCCGCGCCGTGCTCCTCGCCATCCCCGACCAGGATCACCGGGTTCGAGCACGGCACCGTCGACGCGACGGGCGGCGGTCTCTTCTCGAACGTCAACGGCGCGGGCGTGACGGCCGACGGAACCGTGGCCCGCACCGGTGCCTACTCGCTCAAGATCGTCGACCCGGCCGGGACCAATCACAGCGCCCGGCTCGCGGCAGCGGGCACTGTCGCCGTCGTCCGTCTCTACCTGCGCCTCGCGTCGCTGCCGCCCGCGGACGTCGCCGAGCTGCTGTCGGTGGACATCGCGGCAGGCAATGATCTGCGCGTCGGCTTCCAGACCAGCAGCAACAAGCTCACGATCCGGTTCGGCAACGCCGCCGTGACCCTGGCCAAGACCGCTGTGAGCGCCGACACCTGGTACCGCCTTGACGTGCGCGTCACCGCGGGGACCACGCCCAGGACCGCCGACTGGGAGCTCGATGGCGTGCCCCAGGCGAGCGTGTCGTCGGCCGGTGCCGCCTCTACGGTGAACACCCTCCGCCTCGGGTCGACGGTTAACGCCGACGACGACACGGTCTATTTCGACGACGTGTTGATCTCGGCGACGTCCGGCGACTTCCCGATCCGTGGCGGCGGCGTCGTGGGGCTGCGACCGAACGGGATGGGGACGAACGTCAACCCGGCGTCGTTCAGCCATGAGGACGCCACGCCGATCGACGCGAACAGCTACACGCGATTGGCCGACAACCCGCTCAGCAGCGTCACCCAGTACGTGCGCCAGCAGGTCATCGGCGCGAGCGACTACCTGGAGCTCACGATGGCCGACACCGCTGCGTCGTGCATCGTCGGGGTCTCCGGCATCGTCGCGTACCACTCGGCCGGGACCCCCGCCAACAACGGCAAGGCGAGCATCTTCGACGGCGCCACGGAACGCGTCATCGTCAGTGGCGACCTGTCGCTGGTCCCTCTCCAGTACGCCTCGGCGATCGTCGCTCCAGCCGCCGGAACGTGGACGACCGGCGCCGTGAATGGGCTCCAGGCCCGCGTCGGCTATTCGGCCGACGTGACGCCCAACCCGTACTGGGATTCGGTCCTGCTCGAGGTCGCGACGGGCACGGGCGTGCCGGGCATCGTCACGGTCACATCGACCGCGGGCAGCTCGACCGTCACGACGACGTACCGCGACGTCGGGGCCGCGGCGCCCACGCTCCTGAGCTGGTCGACGACCCAATGACCGCCAGACCCAGTACGCCTGCCTCGGCGGGGCCTGTGCCCGGACGCACCGGTCCAACTCTACTTGACCGACCTGCACGCCAGCAGACGCCATCCGAAGTACCACACCCCTCGGGACCATCAGGCGGGTTCTTCGAGGACCCCACCTCCCGAGGATAGGGAACGACAGCGCGATTCGGTCATCGAACGCGCCGAGACGGACTGATCTCGCCGATCGGCGACGTCGATGGGGCCCCGGCAACGGAGTCGCCGCCACAAGGAGCACGCACAGATGATCGGAACACTGCGACGGACGGGCCGCGATGAGCGAGGCTTCACGTTGGTGGAGTTGCTCGTCGTCGTGACCATCCTGGGCATCCTCGCCGCCGTCGTCACCTCGAGCCTCGTCGGGCTGACCGGGACGGCGAAGATCAACGCCTGCGCCGAGGAACTTCGGACGGTGCAGACGGCCATGGACGCCATGCTTGCCAAGAACAACATCGTCGCGGTCACGGCGCAGGCCGCGGCCACGAACACCTTCACGGCCCTGCCGGCCGGCGCGGGCACCCAGCCTCTGTCGCCGCTCTTCATCCGTCAGGCCACCACGAAGGGCTCGTACACCTGGACCGCCGCGGGGCTCGTCTCCGCCGCCGCCACGGGTGGGTGCACGTAACCGGCCGAGCCGGTCGTCAGGTCGGGAGGTCACTCCCGGCACCGCAGATACGCAGAACGCCCCTCCTTCGGGAGGGGCGTTTCGCTTGTGCGTCGTGGTCCGCGACGATCGGTCAGTCGCGCGAGTCGAGCTCGCTCGGATGGATCGTCTCCGCTGTCGCTGTCTCGATCGAGATGACTCCCTCGCGAACGAGCCGGCGCAGGTCGGTCTCGAGGGTGTACATGCCGAACGACGAGCCGGTCGCGATGACGTTGCGGAGCTGGTTCGTCTTGCCTTCCTTGATGAGGTTGCGGATGGCCGGCGTTCCGAGCATGACCTCGAAGGTCGCCACGCGCCCTGCGCCGTCCGCGCGCGGCACCAATCGCTGGTGGATGACCGCGGCGAGGGTCTGCGACAGCTGGATCTGGATCTGGCGCTGCTGCTGCGGCGGGAAGACGTCCACCATGCGGTCGATCGCCTGGGCCGTGTCGTTCGTGTGGAGGGTGCCGAACACGAGGTGACCCGTCTCGGCCATCGTGAGCGTGGCCGCGATCGTCTCGAGGTCGCGCATCTCCCCGACCTGGACGACGTCCGGGTCCTCGCGCAACGCGGACCGCAGCGCGCCCGAGAAGTCGTGCGTGTCCGAGCCGACCTCGCGCTGGACGACCATCGCCCGATGGTGACTGTGCACGTATTCGATGGGGTCCTCGATGGTGATGATGTGGACCGGCCGCTCGCGGTTGATCCGGTCGATCATCGAGGCGACCGTGGTCGACTTGCCGGCCCCCGTCGGGCCGGTCACGAGGATCAGCCCGTTGGGCCGGTGGATCAGCTCGTGGCAGGCGAGCGGCACGCCGAGCTCCTCGAGCGTCGGGATCTTGTACGGCACGAAGCGCAGCGCGCCCGCCAGCGTCCCGCGCTGGAAGAACAGGTTGGCGCGCACGCGATTGCTCTGGCCAAACGAGAAGCTGAAGTCGAGCTCGCGCCGGACCTGGAGTTCGTCCCAGCGGGTGCCGGCCAGCGACCTGGCCATCTCGGTCGTGGCCTCGCTGGTCATCGACTCGTCCGAGAGGCGGACGAGGTTGCCGTTGATGCGGACCGTCGGCGGGGCTCCGGGGGCGAACAACAGGTCCGATCCGTTGCGGTCGGCAACGGCCTGCAGCAGGTACTCCACTCGTTCATCCACGGCGCGCGCCAGTGTACAGTGGGCGCCGTGGCTGCCGGACAGATCCTGGTCGTCTCCGCGGACGAGCGCTGGCTTCGCGTCCTGGAGGTGACCCTCCGGCTCGGCGGCGCCGACACGGTCTCGCGTCGGTCAGCGCGCGAAGCACTCAGCCTTGCTAGTGGCGATCCCGTCGTCTCGGCGCTCGTCCTCGACCTGGCCCAGGCGACCGCCGACGAGCTCGAGGTGGCGCGCGGGCTCCTCGGCCACAGCGACCTGCCCGCCGTCGTGATCCTGCCCGAACGGCTGGCCGCGCAGAGCGAGGCGTTCGCCACCGCCGGCGCGACCGTGCTGGTGCGTCCGTACCGACCCTCGGAGCTCTATGCCGCTCTGCAGATCACCGACGCGGACGGCACGTCGGAGGCGGCGATCGCCGCGGCCGAGGCCGACCCGACGCGGGAGACGGGGCAGGCTGGACAGGACGGGCCACCGACGGAGACCGAGGCCGAGCCGGCGTCCGTCCCGTCGGATCCAGGGACGACGCCAGCACCTTCCTGACGACGCCGCGGAACGCAGGCGAGGACGACGAGCTCGCCGGTGGGATGTGGAGTGGCTCCGGCGGTAGGATTCGAACCTACGACATGGCGGTTAACAGCCGCCCGCTCTACCACTGAGCTACGCCGGAGCGAGGACGCGGGGCACCGGGCGCGATGCCGGGGCCGGCCCGCGTGATGGGCGTCGAGTCGACGCCGCGCGACAGGATAGCACGCGGCCCCTCGCGGGCCGGTGCCCGGCCAGACCGCCCCGCAGCCTGCCGACCGGCCAGCGCGAACGCTACGCGATGGCCTTGGCGGCGCTCCGGAGCTGGAAGGCGGCCACGATCTGGGTGATGCCCAGGATGACCAGCCAGATGCCGCCGAAGAGAGCGAGGGTCAGCGCCGAGCTGATCGGGTACATCAGGACGATGATGCCGGCCACCACGCCGAGGATCGCGCTGAAGAGCCGCCAGTTGCGACCCTCCTTGACCTCGAAGGCGGTGACGAATCCGATGATCCCCTGCGACACCCAGAAGATGCCGAGCACGAAGATCACCACCTCGACCGACTGGAACGGCGTCCGCAGCAGCGAGAAGCCAACGATCACCGACAGCACGCCGATGATCGCCGAGAGGACCTTCATGCTGGTGCTCGCATCCTCGGTGAAGGCGCCGATGATCGAGTAGATGCCGCTGACGAAGAGCCAGACGGCGAAGAAGATCGCGACGGTCACGATCGTCGCCCCGGGCCAGGCGAATCGCCAGGATCCCGAGGATGATGCTCAGGATGCCCATCACGAGCACCAGACCCCAGTGCTTGGCCACCCCGGCCATCATCGCCTGGGCCTGATCCGCAGTGCCACTCGCGGTCGCCATCTCATCTCCTCCGACGTGCGCGCGCTCGTCAGGTCCTGACCACGTGCCGTGGCCGTCTCCTTCGAGCATAGCCGCGAGCCGGACGGGAATCTAGGGGCTCTCGATGGGGCTGTCCGCCCGGTTCCCCCACTCCTCCCACGATCCGGCATAGCTGCGGACGCCGTCGAAGCCGGCCAGCTCGTGGAGGACGAACCACGCGAGCGCGGCGCGAACGCCGCCCTGGCAGTACGTCGCGCGGATCTCGGCCGGGATCGGCGCCGGAGGCGCGCACCAGCGCGACCATCTCGTCGACCGGCCGGAACGTGCCCTCGTCGGTCAGCAGGTCGCCGAAGTAGCGAAGGCGGGCGCCCGGGATGTGGCCGCCACGCTTCGCCCGAAGGTCGCTGCCGACGTACTCGCCGGCGGTCCGGACGTCGAGGATGCGGGTCGGGGCGTCCGCTCCGCGGCTCGACTCGCGGCTCCAGGCAAGGACCTCGTCATACGTCGCGACGAGGGTGTCGTCGCGTTCGCCGAGTTTGACCGGGACGCGCAGCGCGTCGGCAAGGTCGGCCTCGGGCACGTCGGTGGTCGTCGGCTGGCCGGCGCGTCGCCAGGCCTCGATGCCGCCGTCGAGGATGTGCACGCGGTCGCGCGGGAAGCCGTAGAGGCGGAGCAGCCAGTAGCCGCGGATCGCCTGGCGGTTCAGGCCGACGTCGTCGTAGAGCACGACCCGGTCGCCCTCCCCCACCCGCCAGCGTCGAAGGATCGCCTCGGCCTGCTCGCGTGTGGGAACCAGCCACTCCCGCTCGGCATCGCCGGTCTCGGGCGCGGTGCCGCGCAGGGCCAGTTCCTTGTGGAGGTCGCTGTACGTCGCGCCCGCGATGTGGCGCTTGTTGTAGACGCGCCGGTCCGGCGCGACATGGACGATGCGGAGCGTCCGGGTCGTCGAGGTGCGCCGCCAGCCACTCGACGCCGACGAGCGGGCCGGGTGCGTCGGCGCGCGACGCCTTCCCGGCGCTCGGCTTCCTGGCGCCCTTGGCTGCCGCCACCGTCAGGTCGACTCCGGGTGCGTCGGCGGCTCGACCAGCAGCACCCACGCCGCCTGCACGCCGAGGAACAGCAGGATCGCGAGGATGATCCCCTCGATCTGGATCGGCGTGAGCTCGAATCCCAGGCTCCGGACGAATTCGGGGGCCAGCGCGATGGCCGTGATGACGGCGTAGATCGGGATGACGATCCACTCGATCACGCGCACGATGCGGGGACAGTCGTGCTCCTCGCGAAGCGTCCGGACGAACCAGATCGCCCCGAGCAGGCCGATGGCGCCCGCGGTCGCGAACGTGACCCGCCACAGCCACGTGACGTCGGGCGCGACGAGCGACAGGATCGACATGACGCCCGGCAACAGGAAGTGCATGGAGACGGCGTACGCCATGCGCCGATGACCCTCGTCGCGCCAAAGGGTCGCCCTCGACTGGACGACGACCCACCACAGGCCGAGCAGGGTGAAGCTGACGGTGCTGACCGTCGTGTAGAACGACTCCGGGGTCACGTTCGAGATGCTAGCAGGCGCTACGCTCCACTCGATGAACGCCTCCGCGCCGCAGCGCTTTCGAACGCTGGTGCTCCTCTACCCCGTGCTCGACGCGCGCTGGGGCTCGGGCCTCAAGCGGCGCCGCGCGCAGCGGGTGATGACCCGCGACGAGCGGGCGGCGGTCGAGGGGGTCGTGGAGCGATTGCCCGCGACGGTCCGGGCCTGGAGCGACGGACTCGCCGAGCTGGAGCCGCTCGATGTGATCGAGGTCCGCCGGCCGATCCCGTCGCTCTCCTCGAGCGGTGGCGGGCGCTGGTGGGTGGGGCCGCGCGAGTGCCGCGACGCCCTCGAGATGCATGCCGCGCCCGACCGGTACGACTCCGTATATGCGCTGTGGCCGTGCGCTCCCGATGTGCCGCAATGCGGCTGGGGCTGCACGATCGGGGCGTCCGACGCGACGTTCGGAGCCGGGTTCAGCTCGATCTCGACGGATCATTGGCGGAGCCTCGCCACGGACCCGACGCCGGAGCAGGGCTACGTCCACGAGTGGCTCCACCAGGTCGAGGGGTTCTATCGCGCGCTCGGGCTCGGCGAGGCCGAGCTCCCGGGCCTGCACGAGGCCGGGTCGTTCGGCTCGACGCGGCCGGAGGATGAGCCGCCGTTCGGACATACCTACGCCGAGTATCACGACGGCGTGCCGGGCGACCGGCGAACCGGGGCCCACACCTGGGCTCCGTGGTATCAGGACTGGATGACCGGCCGTCTTCGCCCGGCCGGTCAGGCCGGCTCGCCACGTGAACCCATCGGGCTCACCCCCGAACGCTGGGCCCTGCGCACGCGATAAGGCGCGAAGGCCGCGACGGCACCGCTCGCGCGGCGCCGCTGGTTTCAGGCCTT
Source organism: uncultured Chloroflexia bacterium (assembly GCA_963704775.1). Classification (GTDB taxonomy): domain Bacteria; phylum Chloroflexota; class Limnocylindria; order Limnocylindrales; family CSP1-4; genus SPCO01. Next base: position 939,996 of record CAVPHR010000006.1, read on the forward strand.
GGGCTCGTCCGTTTCGGCGGCAGGCGCCTCGGCAGCCGGGGTCACCGCAACGGCGTCCGCCGCAGGCGTCGCCTCGGCAGCGGGCTCCGACGGGGACAGCGACGATGCAAGCGAGCGCCAGATGCGGACCGCCGCGTTCGGCTGGGCGCTGGTGTCGGCGACAGCCTCCTCGGTGGCCACAGCCGCCTCGACGGCCTCGGGGGCTTCGGCCGTGACCGGTTCAGCGTCGGCTTCGGCCGCGACCGGCTCGCCACTCGCGACGACATCCGCCATGACCGGAGTGCCGTTCGCGGTCCCATTCGCCGTGCTCATGACGGGCACGAGTTCCGGTCCGGGCTGCGCGGGATCGAAGGCGGACGCGCCACCGGCCATGCCGTTGACCTCCGCGCTCGCCACGGCGTCGGCAACAGCCGCATCCGAGGCATCGAGCTCTTCGGCCAGGGCGGCGACGGCCTCGGCCCGGGCTGCCCCACCGACCTTGGAAAGATCGGGCGGAGCGGGCATCTCATCGGCCAGCTGGGCGAACGCGGCGGGGTCCTCCTCGGCGACCAGGCGCGCGAAGAACTGGTCCAGCTCGCCACGGTAGTCGCGCACGGCGCCTTCGACGTGTCCGACCTCGCCGTCGATGATCGCGGCGTGCCGGATCAGGTAGCTCTGGAGCTCCTCGCGACGCGTGCCGATCTTGAAGTCGGTCTCCTCGCGGATCCGGATCGTCTCTTCCTTTGACCACGCGTGGATGCCGTCGATGTCCTCCTCGGCGAGGCGACGCAGCTCGGCGGCCTCGGTGGCCGCGCGGAGGCGGACCTTCTCGATGTGCGCCTCGGTGGCGGCATCGACCTCGGCGGTGATGCGCTCACGCTCGCGCTCGGCAGCACCGCGCATCGCGAGCGCGAGTTCACCCAGAAACCCCCGCGCCGGATCGGGCCGGCCGCTGGCGTCAGTGTGGCCGTGGCCGTTGGTCGTCGGCGCCTCGGACGCGGCATCTGACGCGGCGGTTGGCTGCTGATCGACGGCGACGGTCGAGTCGGATGACCCGGAGTCGGTGTGCTGCTCGGATTGGTCCATTGGTACACCCCTGCGAAGGGGTCAAAAGTACTACCGGACCGCAAGTAGCGGAACGGCGGAGGACCAAAAGCGGTGCGGGCGGGAACCACCCGCCACGCGGTTACTCCAGGTAGTCCTTGAGCTTGCGGCTCCGGGACGGGTGGCGCAGCTTGCGCAGCGCCTTCGCCTCGATCTGGCGGATCCGCTCGCGGGTGACGTTGAACTCCTTGCCGACCTCCTCGAGGGTCCGGGCGCGGCCGTCCTCCAGCCCGAACCGGAGCTGGAGCACGCGCCGCTCGCGGCCGGTCAGCGAGTCGAGCACCGCCTCGACCTGCTCCTTGAGCAGCTGGTGCGACGCCGCCTCGGCCGGGGCCAGCGCGCCGCGGTCCTCGATGAAGTCGCCGAGGTGGGAGTCCTCCTCCTCGCCGATCGGCGTCTCGAGCGAGACCGGCTCCTGCGAGACCTTGATGATCTCGCGGACCTTCTCCGGGCGTGACCTGGACCTCCTGGCCCTTGGACATCGCCTCGGCGATCTCCTCGACCGTCGGCTCGCGGCCGAGCTCCTGGAGGAGCCCGCGCGAGACGCGGATCAGCCGGTTGATCGTCTCGACCATGTGGACCGGGATGCGGATCGTCCGCGCCTGGTCGGCGATGGCCCGGGTGATGGCCTGGCGGATCCACCACGTCGCGTACGTGGAGAACTTGAAGCCCTTCTCGTAGTCGAACTTCTCGACCGCCCGGATCAGGCCGATGTTGCCTTCCTGGATGAGGTCCAGGAACGACATGCCCGCGCCCGATGTACTTCTTCGCGATCGACACGACCAGCCGCAGGTTGGCCGACGTCAGCTGCTCGCGCGCGTCGCGGCCGATGCCGACGATCACGCCCTTGCGGTCGCGCAGCTTCGTGTTGAGCGGCACCTCCGGGTCGTAGCCCATCCGCTTGAGCAGCTCGGCCTCGTTGCCGGCCAGGATCCAGCGCTCGAGCGCCGGGAACGCGACGCCGTCGCGGGTCCAGTCGTAGATCGCCCGCAGGCCGACGTTGTCGCGCGAGTCGAGGTCGCCGTTGTGGACGGCGAAGAACGCCCAGTCGAGCAGCGGCAGGAACGTGTCCGGCGTCGGCGCCTCGTTGTAGGCGTGGACGAGCTTCTTCGCCTCCTTGAGCAGCTCCTTGGTGCCCTCGGACTGCGCGTCGCGGCCCGGCCTTGATGAGGTGGAAGTCGGGCGTCTGGCACGAGCAGGTCCTTGGTCGGCCTTGGCCGAGATCGCCTGCGCGGACGATCGCGTGCGCCTCCGCCCGTACGGCAGGCGGTGCTGCGGCTTCTGCGGTCCGGGTCTTGCGCTCGGTGTCGTGGAGGGTCCACTCGTGGAGCGAGACGATGCCCTTCCACGGCTCCTCGACCATCTGCTCGCCGAGCTCGATGGCCTTGGCCAGGACGACCTCTTCCTCGGCGGTCAGCAGGGCGACCTTGCCGATCTCCTTGAGGTACATCCGGACCGGGTCATCGATGCCGATCATGTCGGCGCTGATGGCCTCGAGGTCCTCGGCGGTCGGCTCCTCGACCTCCTTGGGGTCGAGCTTGGCCGGCGCTTCGGCCGGCAGCTTGGCGGCGGGATCGGCCGAGGCGTCGTCCTCGGCGACGACCTCGACGTCGACCTCGCCGTCCTCGTCGGCGGCGGCCTCCGGACCGAGGTCGAGATCGTCGTCGTCGTCGTCGTCGTCGTCGTCGTCGGCGACGGCCGCGGCCGCCTTCGCCCGCGACGGGCGCAGGCCGGCGAGCTTGGCCTCTTCGAGGTCGGCCTTGGCACGGCGCGGCCGCGACAGCACGGCCTCCACGAGTTGCTTGTCGAGCGGATCAGCGGACATGGGTCTCCTCCGGTCGGCTGCACGGCGAGCAGCCGGAGTCGTGTGTCTCGACGTCGGTCGAGCGACCGGCGGGTTTCGTTGATCTGACGTCGCTTCGAGCTGCAGACGGTCGATCGCCTCGGTGTCGCCGGCGCGCTCGGCCTCCGCCAGGGCGGCTTCGTTGTAGTCGCTGCGCTCGCGCAGCTGGTCGTCCTCGAGTGTCGAGGAGCAGGCGGTCGACCTCGTAGTCGAGCTGCGGGCGTCGAGCGTCGCGGTCCGGACCCGACTGGCATACAACGCCTGGGCGAGCGACCGCCGTTTCGTCGTCGAGGCCGAGCAGCAGCGCGGCGCGGTCGAACGGCGGGTGGACGCCGTGGTCGTCGGGCGCGCGCTGCGAGGACGATCGCCCGGTACAGCTCGCGGGCGAGCGTGCTCGGCAGCTGGTCCGGCCCGAGCTCGTCCGCGACCCGCAGCTGCTGGTCCGGGACGAGCAGCAGGAGCCGCAGCAGCTCCGCCTCGACCGGCGTCACCGCCCGCAGGATGTCGCCGACCGGCAGGGCGTCCGGCGAGGCGAGCACGGCGTCCGCGGTGATCCGCGACTGCTGGTCGCCGCCGCGCCGGCCCGGGCCCGATCGCCGCGCAGCGCGCCGCTCGAGCACCTGGCGCAGGACGCGCTCCTCGACGCCCGACACGCGGCGGACCTGCTGGAGCGCCTCGTCGCGACGGAGCGGATCGGCGATGTCGCGGATGGCCGGCATGACCGCATCGACGAAGCCCGATCCGGCCGGTCGAGGTCTTGAGGTCGAAGCGCGCGGCGTGGTGGCCGATGAGGTATTCGACGAGCGGCTTGGCCGTCGCCGACGCCGTCTCCCAGGCGTCCGGCGTCTCGCGGACGACCTCGTCGGGATCCTTGCCGTCGGGCAGCCGCGACGACGCGGACGTCCTCGAGCTTGACGCCCGAGTCGATCGCCCTGGAGCTGGCCGATGAGGCCGGCCAGCGCGGTCACGCCGAGCGTGCCCGCCTTCTCGCCGGCGGCATCGACGTCGTAGGCGAGCGCGATCCGGTTGGCGTAGCGCGTCAGCAGCGCGATCTGGTCCGGGCGTCAGCGCGGTGCCGAGGCTGGCGACGACGTTCTCGAAGCCGGCCTGGTGGGCCATCAGCGCGTCGGTGTAGCCCTCGACGATGACGGCCTGGTCCGGCTTGCGGATCGGGCCCTTGGCCTTGTCGATGAGGTAGAGCGTCCGGCTCTTGTCGAACAGCGGCGTCGCCGGGGAGTTGAGGTACTTGGGCCCCTCCCCTTCCAGCAGCCGGCCGCCGAGCCCGACCGCGTGGCCGTTCTGGTCGCGGATCGGGAAGAGGACGCGGGCCCGGAACTTGTCGATGACGCCGCCGCGGCCGCTGGCTCGGGCTGGCGAGCCCGACCTCGACGAGCTCCTCGGGGCGGATGTCGCGCTTGGCCTGGAGCTGGCGGGCCATCTGGTCCCAGCCGGCCGGCGCCCAGCCGAGCTGGTGGGTCTCGATCGTCTCGTCGGTGAAGCCGCGACCCGCGCAGGTAGGCGAGCGCCGGCTCGCCGGCCTTCGAGCCGGTCAGGACGGCGTGGTAGAAGGCGATCGCCGTGTCGAGGACCTGGCGGAGCCGGGCCTTGCGGGCGTCCTCGCGCTTCGTCCGCTCATCGATCTCGACGCCGGCCTCGCGGCCAGCGTGCGGAGCGCCTCCGGGAACGTCACGCCGTCGCGCTGCATGACGAAGCTGAAGATGTCGCCGCCCAGGCCGCAGCCGAAGCAGTGCCAGCACTCGCGCACCGGGGTGACCACGAACGACGGCGTCTTCTCGCCGTGGAAGGGGCAGAGGCCCTTGTAGGTGGTGCCCGCCTTCTTGAGCGTGACCGGTCTCGCCGACGACGTCGACGACCGACAGCTTGCTCTTGACTTCGGCAGTGACGCCGACCGACAAATCGCGCCTCCTGCGCGCGATACGGACCAGACGCCGCCGTTCGATCCGCTCGCCGAGCCCCTCCGCCAGGTCCCGGACACACCTGTGGGCCTGTCAAGTCTTGACAAGCCCTGCTGATGGAATCATGCCCTTTTGGGCTCGATTTGTCAAGCCCCTTGTCAATACCCCAGTGGAGTATCGATGGCGAGCGCAAGGCCTCCGCAGTGCCACGCCTGGCTCAGGGACTCGGCGCACCGATCCTGTCCGAAAGATCGATGATCGGCTGCTGGCTGACCTGCAGGAAGCCGTTGCGCGGCCGGTCGAGATCGAGCACGAGCACGAGGACCGCCGAGAGCGCGATGACGAGGACGAACGCCGTCAGCGGACTGCGTCGACCGGTCAGGCCGGCGCTGTAGCCGACCATGCCCAACGTCAGGGCCGAGCCACCGATCAACAACAGGATGATCGTTTCGGGCACGCGGCCGTAAACGAGCGCGGTCATCCGCGTCGTATGCAGGTCGATCAGCTCATTTAGGGACTCGATATAGACGGAGAGCACGTCCGACGATTGTTCGCGCGCCAGAGGCTCGGCGATGGCCCAGAGCTGATCGTGGATCTCTTCCGAGCGCTTGAGGTTCGCCAACAACTGGACGGGATCGTCGACGTTGACGCGGAGCGGGGCGTACTCCCGTAACAGCTCGCGGGTGGCGTCGGCATCGGCGGCCGGCAGATAGCCCGCGCGGAGATACGTGGTGCCGATTGCGTTCGCCTCGTCGAGCGACGAGACTTCGCCGGGTGTCGAATCGGTCGGCCGCCATGCCCATCGTGACCGCCAGCAGGAAGGCCAGGAGGGCCAGGAGCGACCCGACGAACATGTCGTTGGGGCCCTCGGTCTCCTCCGGCGTCCGAATTCGGTACCACCGGCCGATCCGGAACCCGATCTCGAAGACGAGCAGCAGGATGACCGCGATCAGGACGAACGCGCCGACGATCGGGACCGGATCGAGGAGCTGTCGCGGGATGGCCGTCACGGCGCCAGCATAGGACGCCTTGCCGCGTCCGAACCGCCGGCGTTTTCGCCTGGCCTTGCTGTGACAGACTTGCTGCCGTGACGATCGAACTCCTCACCGCCGTCCTGCTGATCGTCGTGCCGATCACGTTCAACCTGGCCTTCTTCGAGCTGAGTCGGGCGTTCGACTACCCGGACATCCTGCGCAAGGAGCCCGACGAGATCCTGCGGCGCTTCGTGACGGGCGGTTCGGGGCTCATCCTCCGCTGGGAGGCGCTCCTCATCAGCGCGCTCGCCATGCTGCCGCTGGCCGCACTGGTGGCCGTGGTCCTGGGGGCGCCGCCAGCACTCACGGCCCTGTCGATCGTCGTGGGAGCCGCGGCCGCACTCGTCCAGGGTGTCGGCCTCGTGCGCTGGCCGTTCGCCGTCCCGGAGCTGGCGCGCCGCTACGTGGCGGCCCCCGACGGCCCGGACGGCCATGCCACCCGGCAGACCGTCGAGGTCGTGTTTGCGACGCTCCACCGCCTGCTCGGCGTCGGCATCGGCGAGCACCTCGGCTACCTGCTGACCGGCCTGTGGACGCTCCTCGTGGCGGCTTCGATCCTCTCGACGACGGTCCTGCCGGCCTGGCTCGGCTGGGTCGGGCTGCCGATCGGCATCGCATTGCTCATCGGGACCCTCGAGTTCGTGGGTCCCAACGAGCGCGACGGCTGGCCGCTGGCCGGCACGATCGTGCCGATCGCCTACATCGCCTGGTCGGTCTGGCTCATCGGCCTCGGCGTCTTCCTGATCCTGTAGGACCTGACACGGGCGAGACGCCGTGGGGCGACACTTCCCCTGACCAGCAAGCGGCCCGTGGGGCCACGTCCATCCGGAGGTGAAGCTCGATGGCGACCGGTAGCGTGTTCTACGCCCACGGCTCAGGCAATCGCGCGGCGGAGGCGAAGGGTTACGGCGCGAAGCTGGAGCAGGGTCTCAAGCGTCCCGTCCTGCTCTCGACGTGGGGAGTGTCCGCCGGCCCGGACCAGCACTTCCCGCGCCTGTCGCTGACGATGCCGACGGTCGCTGCTGCCTTCGCCGCCGGCGCGGCCGGGAACGCCGCCGCACTCGCCGATCCGTACGCGCCGCTGCGAGCGCTCGGCGGGGGCCAGGCCGGTGCGTTCGCAGCGGGCGGCAAGAAGGCGTCGAGCAAGAAGGCCGCCAAGGCGGCCGCGGCCGCGAAGGCCGACGCCAGGTCGATCCTCGCGTTCCTCCAGCTCGGCGGGCCCGACGTCGAGGCCAGCGGCGTGTCGCGTGAGCAGCTGTCGGCTGCCGCCGCGGAGGTGGCGGCCTCGCCCGAGTTCGCAGCTGCCGGCGGCGACCCCGTTGCCCTCATCGATGCCGCGGTGACAGCCTCGGTCGCCCGCGCCGTCCAGCGCCAGGGCCCCAAGGCGATGGCCGCCGGAGCCTTCGGATTCGACCCGATCGGCGCGGTCAAGGAATTGGTCGCGAAGGCCGTGATGGGCGGCGTCGGGATCATCGGCAGCACGGTCGGGCTTGTCTCGGGGCCGATCGCGAAGTGGCTGAGCGAGCAGTTCGCACCACGCCGCCAGGCGATCATGCAGGCGCACATCCTGGTCGCCGCCGACATCCTCTTCTACCAGCGCCACAGCGACACGATCCGCGCGCACGTCCGGGGCGAGATCGCGAAGCTGCCGAAGCCGCGCCTCGTCATGGGCCACAGCCTGGGCGGGATCATCCTCGTCGACACGCTCTTCGGCAAGGACGCGGTCAAGCCCGACGTCGACATGCTCATCACGTTCGGGTCGCAGTCGCCGCTGCTCGAGGCCCTCGAGGCCTTCGACAAAGTCACGCCGACCGTGCCGTGGCTGAACATCTGGACGAAGTTCGACTTCGTGTCCTTCCTCGCCGAGGGCATCTGGCCAGGCAAGGTCACCGATCGCGAGATCCCCAACGACCTCGGCTTCCCCGAGGCGCACGGCTCCTACTACGACTCCAAGGCGTTCTACCAGGAGATCGCCAAGCATCCGGTCGCGGCCAAGTTCCTGAAGTGACCGCGGGAGGTGAAGGACCGATGGCCATCTCATCGCCGAGTGCCTGGACGAACCTGACCCGGGTCAACGTGTCGCTCGAGGCCATCACCGGCTCGCCAGGCATCGCCGCCGCGCCGTCCGGCGCCTTCGGCCGCTCGGCCAACGTCCGGTCGCTCAATGCGAACACCGACCGCAACGCGCTGTTCCTGACCGGCGAGACGACCGCGGGCGCGGGCACGGCCGCCTCGGCGCGGCAGCTCTTCGCCGCGCTCGGTGTCGCCCCCGAGTCCGCGACGCGACGGACCAATGTGCGAGCGGCATCCATCACCGGATCGCGTGCCGGCACGAGCATCGTCCTGCAGCAGCAGGTCGAGGGCCACGATGTCGTCGGCGCCAACGTGAAGGTCAACGTCGCGCCGTCCGGCGCTTTCGTGGTCACCGGCCGGCCGATCGGCGACCTCGCCGGTCGCACGCCGCTCCAACCGGCATCGGCCAAGCCCGAGCAGGCAAGCGCGACGGCCGCCGCGTTGTTCGACGTGGAGGCGTCGGCCGTGCGGGAGACGAAGCTCCTGGTCTTCCCGACGGCTGACGGATCCGCGCGGTGGGCCTACCGGGTCAGCCTCCTGATCGAGGACCCGTGCGCGGACGTCCGGGCGTACATCGACGCGCGGGACCTCAACCTGCTGTTGAGCTTCAACATCGCGTCCGCGTTGCGCGGCCGGGCGAGCATCTTCCCGGTGGATCCGAAGCGGTCGCCGGCGCTCGTGGACGTCTCGCTCGCCGACCTGGGTCCGACGCCGGCGGATCAGCTGGCCGGCGGCCGGTTGATCGTCACGACCGGGCGGCCGCCGGGGCTCGCCCGCGGCGATCGCGACTTCCGCCTGACCGATGCCGATGCCGGGTTCGACGAGGCGAACGCCTTCTATCACCTTCGGGGCGCGTTGCGCTACTTCGGTGGACTCCGAGGTCGTCGGCGGTTCCCCTCGCCGCCGTTCCGGCCCATCCGGGCGATCGTGCGCGACCCGGCGAGCAGCGGCAACGCGTTCTTCCGGCCGATCAAGAACGACCTCTCGTTCGGCGACGTGCAGGGACGGCCGACCGCGCGATCGGCCGACGTGCTCTATCACGAGTTCACCCACGCGGTCAGCCATTTCGCAGCTCGACTCGGGAATTCCCTCCAGGACTCCCAGACGCGCGGCCTCAACGAGGGCTTCAGTGACTACTTCGCGGCCACCGTCCTCGACGATCCGCACTTCGCCGTGTGGGTCGCCCCGGGCGGGGCACGCGACGCCTCCGATCCGACGCTGCGGTTCCCGCCGGGCTTCGTCGGGTCCGAGCACGACACCGGGGCGGTCTGGGCGGCCGTCCTGTGGGGGATCCGGGCGAAGGCAGGCGCGAAGGACACCGACCGGATCGTCTTCGAGAGCCTGTTCCTGCTCTCGGAGCAGAGCACGTTCGAGGATGCCCTGCGAGCCCTCGTGTCAGCCGATGCGCTCCTGGTGTCGAGCGGCCAGATGGCCAAGAGCCACGCGTCGACGATCCGGGCCGAGTTCCAGAAGCGCCGCTAGTCCTGCGACGGCGGGTACGCGACTTCCTCCAGCGTGCCGACCAGCTCCCAGAGCTCGTCGGGGGCCGTGTCGCCCGAGCGGATCCGGTAGGTTCGACGCTCGTCGGCGTCGCCGATCTCGAGCTCGGTCAGCATCGAGTCGCTCGCTCCCTCGAGTTCGCCCGCCTCCTGCGACACGCTCTTCGAGATGAGCCGCTTCGCGACCTCGTCGACCTTCGCGGTCTCGCCGGAGCTGAGGGTCCGTTTCGTGACGGGCACGCCCCGTTCCGTGACGCTCAGGTCGTCGTCGGTGAGGTCGAGGTTGCGGTCGCTGCCGAACACTCCGCCCTTCTGGCGCAGGGAGATCTTCATGCCGCTCCGATCGATCGCTGGTGGCGCCGATTCTTCGCGCCATCCGGTGGCGTGTCAATCGGACCGCGCGGCGTGGCGGCCTTGGCATGGGGGCGTAACGCCCGTCAGCGCGACGCGTAGGCCGACAGCGCCCGGACCACGGTGTAAGCTCCGCTCGCCGGAGGCCATCTGGCGGTCAACAGGATATGAACTGCGCCACACCGGGGTGAGCCAGGATGGTCGATGACGTGGGGCCTCGCCCAGACGAGGCACGCCGCGCACTCGTGCTCCACGATCGGCGGCTGGTGGTCGATCTGATCGAGCTGACGCTGAACCATGGGCTGTTCGTCGTTCGCGCGGCGACGGACCTGGCCGAGGCCGAGGCGATCCTCGCCGAATGGCGTCCGCACATGACTGTGCTCGACATGGACCACGACGACAGCGCCGCACTGCTCCAGCGACTGGGCGCCACGAACACCCTCCGGCAGACGTCGATCCCGGTGCTGGGCCTGACCCGGCGCGGCGACCTCCGGACGAAGCTCCGGGCGTTCGACCTCGGCGTCGACGACATCCTGACGATGCCCTTCTCGCCCGAGGAGCTCCTCGCCCGCTCGATCGTGATCAGCCGACGCGCATCGGGGACGGCGCTCCCGATCGTCCCGACGATCCGGCTCGGCGAGATGGAGATCGACATCGTCAACCGCCAGGTGCGGGCCGGTCAGTCGGTCGTGCACCTGAGCGGCATCGAACAGAGCCTCCTCTACCTGCTCGCGAGCCACAGCGGGCGCACCGTGACACGCGAGGAGATCCTCGACGCCATCTGGGGCACCGACTTCGTGGCCGAGAGCAACATCGTCGACCGGCACGTTCGGAGCCTGCGGATCAAGCTCCAGAACGACTACCGCCATCCGCGCTTCATCGCCACCGTCCCGGGCGAGGGTTATCGGTTCGTCCCGACGTTCTCGAATGCCGGCTGGGGGGCCGCCTCGGACCCCGCTGATCGACCGGATTGAGGTTGGTCGCCACTTGACCTCGTGCATGACGAAGCGTCATGACAGGCGAACGCAGACGCGGCACAGTCACGCGTGGATGGCACGCTGCGCCGTCCTGTCGTCGCCCTCATTTCATCGGAGGCACGACCCGGCGAGGGGGCCCGTCACGGGGACGGGCCTACCTCGCATCTTTGTGTCCGGGCCTAGGCGATGCGCTCCAGCGCGACCACAGGGATCTCGCGGGTCACCATCGACTCGTACCGGGCGAAGATCGGGATGGCGGCGATGTGGGCGTCAAGCAGCCGGCGCCGCTCCGCACCCTCCGTGGTGGTCGCTCGGACCTGGAACGTCTCCTCGCCGACCTCGACCGTGGCGACTGGGTTCGTCTTCAGGTTGTACCACCACGCCGAGTTCGACGGGTTGCCGCTGTTCGACCCGACGATGACGTACCGATCATCGTCGCGGGTGTAGCCGATCGGCGAGGTCCGGGTCTGCCCGGTCTTCGCGCCCGTCGTCGTCAGGAGCAGCAGATTCGACCCGGCCAGCGGACCCTGGGTGATCTGCCCGCCGTGAGCGCGGAAGTCGGTGATCATCGCGGTGTTCCAATCGATCTCTGTCTGCTCGACCGGCATTCCGGTGCCTCCTAAACGGTGTCGCGTGGGTCGCTGCGTCGAGCGTACCAGAATCGTTGTTTCCGCAACTTCAAGTGCGCTACCATCGGCCGGTGGACTACGGCCTCGCACTCCCGAACTACCCGGACGGGGCATCGTCCGAGGGCATCGAGGCGGCGGCCGACGTCGCCGCGCGGCTGGGCTGGTCGACGGTCTGGACCACCGACCATGTCCTGGTCGACCACGCCGCTGCACCCGAGTACGGCCGGATCTACGAGGCCATCCTGACCCTCGCCTGGGTGGGTGCCCGGCATCCAGGTCTGCGGCTCGGGACGAGCGTGATCGTCGTCCCGCAGCGGAACGCTGTCCTGCTCGCGAAGGAGCTCGCGACGCTCGACGCGTTGAGCAGTGGCCGGGTGATCGCGGGCGTCGGGGTCGGCTGGAGCCGTGACGAGTTCGCGAACCTCGGGGTCGAGGACCGCTTCCACGTCCGCGGCGCCTATCTCGACGAGACGATCGCGCTGTGGCGTCACCTCTGGGGCGGCTCGAGCGAGCCGTTCCACGGCCGTTTTCACACGATCGACGACTTCGTGTTCGGGCCACTCCCCGAGCGAGGCGCCGCACTCCCGATCGTCGTCGGCGGGCGGGCCGACGCGGCGTTGCGGCGGGCCGGCGGGCTGGCCGACGGCTATCACTCGAGCGCGTCGAGCCCGGCGGCCTACGGGGAGCGTGTCCCTGCGATCAGGGCTGCGGCCGAGGCGGCCGGCCGGCCGGCACCGTGGCTCTCGGCACGGGTCCGGGTCCAGTTCGGCGCATCGACCGACCGCTCCTACGCGATGCGTGGCACGCCAGAAGAGATCGCGGCCGAGGCGAAGGCGTTCGCCGCGCACGGCGTGACGCATCTCGCGCTGTCGTTCGCGACGACCGATCCCGCGAAGGTCGTCGCACTGGCGGAGCGATTTGCCCGGGAGGTCGCGCCGCTCGTCGACGCTTAGCTGGTGCTGGCCACGATCGGCTCGGACCGAGCCGACCCGGTCACTTCGACTTGTAGGACACCTGCATCGCGGACTCGTCGAGCATCGTCAGATAGCAGGTGATGCCGCGTTCGCCGTTCTTCCAGTCCTCGCTGGTCGGGTAGAACGCCCCGAGGTCGAACTTGCTCAGGTCCGAACCGGCGTAGCCGCTGAGCGCCCCGCCGCAGGTGTCGACGAGGTAGGACGTCAACTCGGCATCGGTCGGCTCATTCGCACCCTTGGCGGCCGGGTGGTCGGTGAGCAGGAAGACCTCGGCGGTGTGCGCCTCCGTGCACGGATGATGCTGCACGTCGTTGACGGTCTCGCCGGCCTTCGTGGGGACGTCGAAGCAGTCGCCCACCTGGAGCCCGGCCGGGCTGCCGCCGAGGCGATCGCGGAAGATGAGGCCGCCGACGAGGAAGAGGGCGACGACAGCCACGCGAAGAAGGATCTTCATGCCGCGACGGTGCTTGTCGGCACGCTTCGCGGGCATCCCCCGATGGTCCCGGTGGACTACCCCACCCTGGTTCGGGGCCGAAGATGAAGCGTCCCGTCAGTGCGACGGGACGCGTTCGCGGTCAGGCGGCCGGACGGACGTTCGCGGCGCGCGGGCCTTTCGGGCTGGATTCGACGTCGAACTCGACCTTCTCGCCGCCGACCAGGCGTTCGAACTCCATCGACGCGTCGAGGGCGCCGCGATGGAAGAAGTATTCCTTCTCGTCATCGGCGGAGATGAAGCCAAAGCCGCGATCGGCGATGACTCGCTTGATTGTGCCGGTGGCCATGAGGGCCTCCCACGTTTCCCGAACGCGGATTTGCGAAACGCACGGCCCGTTCGAGAGGAGGTCGACCACGCGAGCTCGCCACGAAAGGTGGCGAGAATCCAGCCTAGCACAGGGTTTTCGAGGGGTCCTGCACGGGCCGGAGTACGATCGAGTCGCCTGATGCACGCGATGTCCATGCCATGAGCCTGCCCCGATCCCCGAGCCCGGCCGCGTTCCATGTCGGGCCCGGGCACATGATCGTCCACGGCAATGCGGCGTTCGTGGAGCTGTTCGGGTCGCGCTGCGTCGGACAGCCCGCGCGAGAGGCGCTGATCGGCCTGCCGACCGAGGCGTTCGAGCTCATGGACGAGGTCTATCGCGGTGGCAAGCCGCTTGCCCGCCGGATCGTGACGACCTGGGGTGTCCGTCGCCTCGTGGTTGCCGCGCGACAGGATCCCGAGACCGGCGAGACCTACGGGGTGATGACGCACCTCACGCCGGCACCGACAAAGGCCTCGAGCGCGTAACCGACGATCGGTCAGGCGCCGGGCTTGACCACCATCATGAAAACGATGATCGCGAAGCTCACCAGCTCGATCCGCGAGATCAGGAGGATCCGCTCGAGGCCGGCGCGACCCGCGACCGATGTCGGTCCCTCGGCGGCGAAGACCTTGCCGAGCTTGGCGCCCGTGGGCCCGAGGTAGAGCGCGCCGACCAGCACCGATGCGAGCCACAGGACGATCGAGACCGAGACCCAGACCGACGAGAACGACCAGCGCTGGATCACGAGGATCAGCCCAGCGATGAACAGCAGGATCGACGCGGGCAGGAAGACCTTCATCCCCAGCTCACCGATCGTCTGGCCGTACTTGGGCAGGTCCGTGGGGTCGGTCGAGCGCTGGGCCCGGACCGCGAGGAGCTGCGCGAAGAACGCGCCGCCGAGCCAGATGATCGCGCAGATGACGTGCACGTACTTGATCAGCGAGTAGCCCAGGTCGTCCATCGATCCTCCATCGGTGTCGGCCGTCCGGTCCAGCCCTGGCCCCGAGGATAGCCGAGCCACCGGCGCGGGATTCAGTCGCCGGTGACAGCCACCTTGCCGGCGTGGAATCGCTTGATGAGCTTCGTGTAGTCGGGCAGCCCGCGTTCGTAGCCGACGGCCCAGAACCCGGCGCCGGCCAGGCCGCGCTCGTCGGCGAGGGTCAGCTTCGGGGTCAGCGTCGCTGGCGAATCGAGGTAGATCGCCCGCCACTCGGGGTCAACGGCGGTCCCGGTGTTCTCGGTGTAGAGCTCGACGACCTCGATCGGATCGCGCTCCGGGACGGTCTTCGGATCGAGCAGGTACGACACGTTCTTGCGCGGGAACCAGGCCTCGCCCTTGCCGGTCTCGGGCGCCCCGAGCTCGGGGCCGGTCACCGGCCAGGTCATCCCGTACAGCGGCAGCCCGAGCAGCGTCCGGTCGACCGGCACGCCCATCGCGTCGTACAGGTCCAGGGACCAGAGCAGGTCGCGCTCGTCACCGTCGCGTCGATCGAGCGGCGACGACGCCCCCGGCGCCGATCCGGGCCAGTGGTAGTCGTAGGCCATCATGAAGATGCGATCGGCGCCGGCCGTCGCGGCTGAGGCGGCCATCGATGCGCCGCCGATGTTCGCGGTCGTGGCCACAGAGACCTCCGCCTTCGGGTGCTTCTCCCGAAGAGCCTCGCGCAGCCGCCCGACGAAGGCGCCATAGGCGGGCACGAACTCGGCATCGAGCAGCTCGACGTCGACGTTGATGCCATCGACCCCGATCTCGTCGGCGAAGTCGACGAGCGACCGGATGACCTTGTCCTGGGTCTCGACCTTGCCGCCGAAGAAGCGCTTGTTCCGCGCGTACCCGAAGCTCGTGTAGACGAGCTCGACGCGGTCCTTGCGCTCGTGTGCGTCGTGGATCAGCTGGCGGCCGATCGGGCCGGTGATCTTCTTGTAGCCGTTCTGCGCGGTGTCGAGCGTGCCGTTGCGCTTGTTCGTGACCGAGAACAGGGCCACCGTGGACAGGGCCGTGTCGCGCACGTGGGCCGCGATCCCGTCGTCCATCTCCCAGTACGGGATGAAGCCGTACGTCTCGTGCTTCGGGATCGGATGCGGGGTCGGGACCGGCGTCGGCGTCGCGCTCGGTCCGGACGCGGAGGCGCCGGGGCTCGAATCGGGGTCGCCCAGAAGGCCGGTCGGATCGGTGGGACGGAGGACCGTATTCGCCAGGACCACCGTGCCGACGATGGCGATGGCGACGGCTGCGGCGAGCACCGCCATCCGTCGCGGTCGTCGGGTCATCGGGAAAGGGTGGCCGCGGCCGCCCGGTCGGTCAAGCGTGGAGGCTCCTGTCGGCCGCTGAAACGGCGATCGCCGGCGAGCCGGTCGACCGCGGGAGACGGGAGGAGATCGTCAGCGGGGTCGGTTGGTTCGCCGGCGCTTCGTTCGCCGGGGAGGTAGGACAGGGATGACTTTGTGGCGGAACGCTGAGAACGCTCTGAGAATGCGCGGGCGAGGCGCGGCTGCGGCGGCGGGTCAGCCGGCTGTCGCCGCCTCGGCGGGCTTCGCCTCGACGTCGTGGTCGGCGAAGTAAAAGCGCCACGGGCCGGATCCCGGGATGAACGCCTGCATCACGGCGCGCTCGGCCTGGACGATGTGCATCAGGTCGTGAGCGGACCACTCGTTGAGCAGTTCGCGGAGCGAGACGGGGCCAAGGTCGGGGTGGCGCGAGATCTTGTCCAGGTCCGCCTCGGTCGCGGTGGCCAGGAGCTCGAGGCTCAGGAGGCGCAGGGCGTGGTGCTTCTCGGCGAGCGCGGACGGATCGGTGTCGGGCGTGATCGGGGTTCCCTCGATGTCGGGCTCGTAGCTCCGGAGCTCCGGCTTCCCGGTCATGATCGCGCGGACGCGCTCGGCGAAGACCGCGGCCTCGGTGTCCGTGGCATGGCCGAGGCACTCCAACGCGGACCACTCCCCTGGTCCCGGCTGACGCTCGAGCAGCTCCCGATCGAGCATCGCCAGCGACTGCCAGCGGCCGGCGTCGACACGGAGCACATTGATCGTCTGTTCGATGAGGTCGCTCATGCCGCGACCGTAGCACGGAGCGTGCACGATATGCACGTGGATCAGCGGCGGTTCGAAATCCTGGGCGTCGGCATCCTGTTCGCCTGTTCAGGCGCCGTGTTCATCCTCGCGACACGTGATGTGGCACCGGCCTGGATGCTCCTCGGGGTCCTCCTCGTGCTCGTCGGGTTCGCGTGCGCCCTGATGTCGCTGTTCGGGTTGCCCGAGGCGATCCGCGGCTGGCGGCCGGGCCGCGACGCACGCGGCCGCGATCCCGACGAAGCCCGCGAGGATCACGAGCCACGACTCTGAGCGCCCCGCCTGAAGGTCCCAGTACTTCCCGGCAGTACCGTCGCGCGGTGCGTCGCGCCAACGTTCGAGGCCACGCACCCGCCGACCGGGCGGGACCACGAGAGGATGACCACCATGGCGAAGAAGCCGCCGCCCCGGATCGAGGGCACGACCAGCCTCTGGGAGGCGGGTCCGATCGAGCTCAAGGCCTACGTCGATCGACGCCTGGCCGCGCAGGCCGCCGGCGTCCCGGCCGAGCCCGTGTGGTTCGAAGCCGCGTTCGACGACTCGTGGCCGGTCGTCATCGACGAGGCCGACGCCGGCTAGTCGCACCGGCGGGCGCCGCGTCGCCCGCGACCCGCCCAGCCCGAGCTCGACCGGCGCGCCGTACACTGCGGGCCGCACGGCGTGTGGATCCGTGGCATCGAGCGAGGGGACATGCGACGCATCCCGCTGTTGGCGATCCTGTGCCTGGTCGCCGCGTGCGCGAGCACGACACCGAACCCGAGCGACGCCCAGAGCCCCACCGCCTCGCCCACCGCGGTGCCGACACCGTCGCCCAGCCCCACGCCGACCCCCGTCCCGACGCCGCGCCCCAGCCTGCCGCCGCTGGACGTCTCGGCCTTCGAACCGGGCTGGACGCTGGCCGCCACGGACACCAATGCCGGCGAGGCGCCCCAGACCGCGATCCTCGCGACGATCGGGCCCGCAGTACGCCGTCGCGGTCGTCTGCGTCGGTGAGGGCGAGCTGGTCGTCACGCTCCGTGCGGCCGGCGGCGACCTCCAGAAGAAGTATCCGGACGGCGTCGACGCCGGCTCGGTCACGGTCCAGTGCACGAACCTCACCCCGACTGTGACCGAATTCGACAGCAAGGACCTCCCTGCCTGGATCGGCGTCTCGATCTCACCCAGCGCGACTGGCGCCGACGACATCGAATACCGCGTCGCGGTGGGCACAGCCGGCCCGGGCTGAGCACCCGCCGTCGCCCGAGTCGATCCGCCCAGAACGCGAGAGCCGGCCACCCGAAGGTGACCGGCTCATCGATCGAAACGGTGCCGAGCCCCATTCCCGGCACCGGGATCACATCTCGGTGATGCCCAGGATGTGGCCTTCCGGATCGGCGACCATCGCCAGCTGCGCGTTCCCGTCGGGGCTGAACTTGGGCATGATCACCGTGCCGCCGAGCGACTGGGCCTTCGCGAGGGTCGCGTTGATGTCCGAGACCGTCACGTAGCCGGTCACCCAGCCCCCGCCACCGGTCGGATCGCTGCCGACGCCGACGATCGGGCCGGTCGAACCCGGCTCGGTCATGCCGTAGCCGCCCGGGTTCTCGGTGTTGAACGACCACCCGAAGAGCTGCCCGTAGTAGGTCTGGAGGGCCTTCTGGTCCTTGCCCGTGACCTCGAAGTGAATGACTTGTCCTGCCATCAGTCGGTCTCCTCATCCGGCACCGTGGTCACAGTCGCCTCGGCTGCCCTTCTGACTCAACGACGAACGGCATCGACCCAAATCGACACCCTCTCGACCTAATGCCGATTCACTGCGAGCGCGTGGCATGCGGACCGCGGCGAGGATGCCGACCACGTCGTACCGTTGCGACATGGCGACCGAGGACACGCACGGGCTCGGGTACCACCAGGTCGATGACGATCCGAACGTCGACGTGCTCATCGCCACGATGGACGGGACTGCCCGATGGGACGCGACGCTCCGGCTGCGGTCGTGGGAGCGAGCGCAGCTCGGCCTGGCTCAGGGCGAACGACTGATCGACGTGGGCTGCGGCCTCGGGGAGGCAGGGCTCGTGCTCGCCCAGGATCTCGGCGACGGCGGGGAGCTCGTCGGCGTCGACGCGTCCGAGCGAATGCTGCAAGTCGCCCGTTCAAACGCCAGAGCCGCGCGTTGCCGCGTGCGTTTCACCGTCGGCGATGCGCGCTCCCTCGACGAGCCCGACGATTCCTTCGACGCCGCGCGGGCCGAGCGCACGCTCCAGTGGCTCGCCGACCCCGCAGCCGCGGTCGCCGAGATGGTGCGGGTGGTACGGCCGGGCGGCCGCGTCTCCTCATCGATACGGACTGGTCGACGTTCACGATCGATGTCGGCGACGACGCACTCGCTGCCCTCGTCAGCGAGGGGATGCGAACGGAGCGAAATCGAGCCTCCAACGTCGGCGGGCGACTGCACGACCTCGTCGCCGCCGCTGGTTGCGTCCCGCTCGCACGGACCGATGCGACGCAGACCTGGACGACCTGGGACCCTGACGAGTCGCCGGCACCGCTTGGGTGCTTCTCGATGGAGAGCCTCGCCGACGACCTCGTCGCCACCGGTCGGCTGGCGACCGCCGACCGAAGGCGGTTCGTGTCGACGATCCACGACGCCGCGCGGCGAGGTCAGTTCTCGATGAGCCTCACGATGTTCGGGGTCGTCGCCGCGGCCCCGTAGGGAGTGCGCCGCGGTTGGCGGCGCGGGACGCTAGCCGATGAGGTAGACCACCGAAACCGTGACGGTCACGTCGTTCGTGCCGACGTTGACGGGGGTCGCCGTGTCGGCGGCGAGGGCGCCGGCGCGGGCGCTGTCGTAGTAGACCGGGTACGGCATCGGGCCGCTGGACTCGCTGATCGAGGCCACGCCCGTGATCGAGACGCCGGCGCTCGAGGACAGCGTGTCAGCGATCGCCTTGGCCTGGCTCATCGCCTGCTTGCGCGCCTGTTCCTGGGCCTTGGCCGGATCGTCGACCCGGAACGTGACGCCGTCGAGGGTCGTGGCGCCGGCCGCAAGGCCGTCGTCGATCGCGTCGCCGATCTTGTCGAGGTCGCGGATCGTGACCGAGACGCCGTTCGAGAGCGTGTAGCCGGTCAGCTTCGGCGGGTTCACGTTGTTCCGGTAGTCGTAGACGGGCTGGAGGCTGAGGCCGCTGGTCTGCAGGTCTGCGTCGGCGATGCCGAGCTTCTTGAGCGCGGCGATGACCTTCGTCATCGACTCGGCGGCGGCGGCCCGGGCGGCCTTCACGGTCGGCTTGGTGACCGAGACGCCGAGGCGCAGGTCGGCGACGTCGGGGCTGATCACGACCCGACCCGTGCCGCTGACGCTGATCGTGTGGTCGGGCTTCGTGTCGTCCGCGGCGAGTGCAGCGCGCGGCGCGAAGACGGGACTCGCGATGGCGGCGACGAGCAGGCCGACGGCGAGCCCGACCCCGAGCCAGCGGAGGCGCGCGGTCGGCAGGGTGAGCGTGATCGTGGTGGGAGGCATGGGTGGCTCCGTGTCATCGAGGGTGGCGACACATGCGGCCGCCGATGGCCCGGAGACGCCGATTCCCCCACCAGGGTTTCGGCGCGCCGGTGCCACGCGACACCATCGAGGTGCCGCGGTGCACCGATCGTGTTAGGAGAAGAACTCGATGATCGCGGCCGTGTCGTCGGAAAAAGCCCAGCGCTCCACGACCTTGCCGTTCCGGACATGCATGATCTCGGCGGTCCGGTACTCGAACGTCTTGCCATCGCGCGTGGCGGTCGCGTTGACGAGCGCGATCGTGTGGTCGTCGTTCGCGACGACATCGTGGACCTCGGCCTTGATGTCGTAGTAGGACGTGGGCCCGGTCGCTTCCATGAGCTCCGCCTTGCCGCGGCGTGGCTCGGCACGACCGATCTCGTGCCAGACGACGTTGTCGTCGAGGAACTCGGACATCGCCTGCCAATCGCCGGTGTTCATGTTGTCCATCGCCTGGCGTGCCAGGGCCGCATTCGGATGATCGGCCATGTCGGTCTCCTCTTCGAGCCCGTGGACCAGGGACGTCCGCCCGCGGTCCGACGAACGACGAGTATGCGCGGGAAGGGTCTGGCTAGGTCTTCGGGTCCCAGATCGTCGCGTCGACGACATCCTTCATCAGCGTGGTGCTCCAGGGGGCGTTGAGGTCGAGATCGACGAATCTGCTCGACTCGACGAGGAGCTTCGCCCATTCGCTCTTGGGGTCCTTCGTCGCGGCTGCCGAGGTGTCCATGGCGCCGTAGCTGTCGAGCTCCATGAGGAAGCGGTAACTGCCGGCTTGCTTCTCGGAGCCGATCACGACAGCGAACGTCCCGATGTACTTCGACCCTGCCGGTGCGGCCGCCCGTAGGCGCTCGTCGTTCGCGATAGTCCACTTCTGGTGGGCTTCGTCCTGCCCGACCTTGACCGTATAGCCGAACTCCTGGATGAACCGCATCGCAGCCACCTCCAACGCTCCTCGAAGACCCCCAAGCGTCGAAGTATGTGCCCGGTCGTCTAGGCCACCGTCAGGCGACCTGCCTCGTGGCCTCGGCCGATCGCCGACCGCGGGCGTTCTTGGTCGCCTTCGCGCGCTCGGCCACGCGGTCCGCCACGTAGGCGGCGTCGCGGCCGGCTCCCGCCACGAGCATCGACGCGAAGGCGTACAGGAACGGCAGGCCCAGGAAGTAGAGCCCGGGCGCCGAGGCTACGACTCCCCGCCACTGCACCGGCCAGCCATCGTCACCCGTGATCGGCAGCTCGATCCAGCTGAAATCGGGGCGGAAGCCCGTGCACCAGACCACGTTCGCGACGTCGAGCACTCGGCCATCGGCCAGCACCGGCATGCCGTCCTTGACGCCATCGGTGCGCGACTCGGATCGCTCCACGCCCGCCTTGTCCAGGTCCTGCCGCCGGACCCGCAACAGCGGTCCCCCACCCATCCGCACGTGCGGCGCCATCGCGCGGCCCATCGGGGTCCGAAGCGTCAGCAGATGCTTGGCGGCGAGCACCATGAACCGGAAGCCGATCCGTCCTCGACGGCTCTCGAGTGGGACGGGCAGCTGACCGTGGATCCGACCCGACAGGTAGGTCCGGTGGCCGTTGGTAGCGGCCTCGAGGGCGACATCGGCGCCTGAGTGACTGGCACCGACGACCAGGACCGGACCGTCCTGCAGCTGCCACGGGCCGTGGTATTCGCTCGAGTGCAGTTGACGGATCGCCGGATCGAGCTGGTCGGCAAACTCCGGGACCTTCGGATGCCGGAACGCGCCGGTCGCTACGACGACCTGAGCCGCCTCGAAGCGCTGATCACCGGCCTCGATGACGTACCCGTCGGCGCCATCCTCCCGCGGTCGCAACCGATCGACGCGGACGCCGGTCCGGACCGGCAACTGGCCATCATCGGCGTAGGATTCCAGATAGTCGGCCATCTGCCTCGCGGACGGGTAGGCGGACTTCGCGGCCGGGAATGGCACCCCTGGCAGGCTGTCGGCGTATGCCGGGCTGTACAGCCGCAACGACGCCCAGCGCGATCGCCAGTTGTCCCCGATCCGGGCGTTCCCCTCGAGGATCACGAACGGCACGCCCCGTCGCGCGAGTTCGTGTCCAGCAGCCAGGCCGGCCTGCCCCCCTCCGATGATCACGGTGTCGAACCGCTCGGCTCCTTGCTCGCTGGCCATGACGCACCTCTGTTCGTATCGGGGATCGGAGGCACCCGAGTGAACGGGTGCCAGGGACCACGCTACGAATCGGGCGGTGGCACCGCATCGGCCGGAATGTCCAAACGCACCCGCCGGGGCATGGGTAGAACTATGTAGTCGGACGGAGTCCGTGCTCGTAGGCGTAGGCGGTCGCGGCCGAGCGCGACGAGAGGTCGAGCTTCGTGAAGATGTTGCTGACGTGGCGGGCGACGGTCTTCTCGCTGATGACCAGGCGCTCGGCGATCGCGCGATTGGTCAGGCCTGCGGCCACGAGCTGCAACACCTCGACCTCGCGCGCCGTGAGCCCGTCCGGACCGCCCGCCGTCGGCCGGGCCCGTGTCATCGCATCGACGCGCGCAAGCTCCGGTGCAGCGCCGAGCTCGAGGAAGACCTGGTGCGCGGTCTCGAACTCCATCGACGCGGTGTCCTCATCGCCAAGTGCCCGACACGCCTGAGCGATGAGGACCCGCACGCGTGCCACTTCATACGGGGCCTCGAGATCGCGCCATTGAGACCAGGCCCGTCGCAGGGTCACGATCGCGGTGTTGGCATCGCCATCGCTGAGCGCGATCGCCCCGCGTGCCCTTCTCGACATCGCATCAAGGAGCGGCGCCCGGGACGAATCACTCACTTCGGCCAGCTCCTCGCCCGCTGCGCGTGCCGCTCGCGTGTCACCGGCGGCCAGTGCGATCTCGACGCACGGCTCCAGGAGCCGTGCGCGAGCCAGACGATCCCGCGTCTCGTCGATGGCACGCCGAATCGCCGCGAGCGCGGCCTTCGGGTCGCCCTGCGCGAGTCGAAGCAGCGCGCGGCCCGGCTCCGGCTGCCGTCCCTGCTGGTTCGCCTTGCGATACGCGGCGTCCGCCGCCTCGAACTCGCCGCGCAACCGGTGGAGGTCGCCCTGTTGGTAGATGGCCTCGGCCACCGCCGGTTCCGGAGGCGGCTGCGACAACCGCTCATACGCGATCTGGGTCTGGTCCGCGGCCTCCTGCCAGGCCCCGTGGAACTGCATCAGCTCGGCCTGGTAGAGCAGGCACCTGCCACGGAACGGCTGCAACTCGGGCTGCGCCTCACACCATCGGGTGAGTGCTGCCGTCCATTCCTGCGCCCGGCGCAGGTCGAAGATCCGGTGGCACGCTTCGATCGTCGCGCAGTACACGATCCCGACAACGATCGGCGACACCTCGTCGGCAGTGACCGCGACCATAGCCTCGTCAAGTAGAGCGACCCCCCGGTCGACCTCGCCGAGGTCGATGTACGCATTTCCTTGGCCGAGTTGCCCCAGGGTCGCCAGATCTCGGTCGCCGAAGCGCTCGGCGATCCGGGCCGCCTCCTGGAACGCGGCGAGGGATTCGGTCGCGCGGCCCTCGTCCAGGCCTTGCACCGCGCCGGGCAGTAGGACATAACCACGTTCGACGGTATCGAGTCGATTCTCCTCGATGAGCCGAGCGGCACGTGCCACCCAGCCCCCGCCCCGCGCGTACTCGCCGCGCGCGATGAGGCCGAACCCGAGCCAGAATGCGGCGCGCGCCCCTCCGGGTACGTTGCCGACGCGGAGAGCTTCACGGTGGGCCCGCTCGGCCACGACGTCGGTCTCCTCGTGGCGGCCGATCAGCTCCGCGGCCTGAGCCAGAAGCACCAGGTCGTCGAACCCGAGCGGGTCGAGCGCGTCGGCTGCCGACAGCTGCGCGTAGGCCTGGCCCCAGGCTCGTGTCCGGTACGCCTCGCGACCCGCGCCAAGGGCGTCGAGAACGGTCACGAGATTGAGCTTACGCCCCCTCGTCCCAGAGGTGGCCCGGGACCTCGACCGCGAGGCCGGACGCGACCGCTTCGCCGATCATCAAGCCGAGGTGGTGGTCGTGGACGCCCTCGGCCAGGTCACAGAAGCCTGGCCCGCCATCGATGTACTCGGCCATGCGCACCAGGCAGATCGCGATCGCGAGGTCGTCGTCCGCGAGGCTGGCGCCGGGGAAGTCGGTGCGGACGACCCATTCGGGGCCGAGGGTGATACCGATGAACCCCAATCCCTCGAGGTTGCTGTCCTGGCCCATCTCGTGGCGCCGGAACTCCATCGTGACCGGCGTGGTGGCGTCCTCGAGGTAGCGCACCGTCATGTCGTGGATCTCGCCGCGCTCGCCGCGGACCAGGAGGCGGTGCGAGCGGATGTAGGAGAAGTACTGGTCCTCGGTGAAGTCGAAGACGCCCAGCTGACCATCGAATTCGAGTGTGGCGATCACCTGCTCGGACGGCACGACCTTCTCGTCGCGCGGCGGGCCCGCGCGGCCCGGACCGTCGACGATCGTCGATTCGAAGCGCCGTGCGCGGATCGAGACCGGCCCGAATCGATCGTCGAGGAGGCGGCGCAGGAGGTCGATGCCGTGATAGCCGTGGGCGGCCGAGACTTGCGCCTGGCTGATCGTGCCGAGGCGTCCCGAGCGCGCGACCGCGATCCGGGCCGCGTGGTGCGGCTGGAACTGGTACTGCTCGGCGACCTGGATCCGGGCGCCGCGGTCGGCAAGTGACTTGAGGCCGCGCAGGCCGTCGATGTCGGGCGCGGGTGGCGTCTCCGCGAGGCACGGGATGCCGCGGGACGTCAGCTCCAGGAGCAGGACCGGCGTCGACTTCCAGGGGACGCTCAGCACGACGAAGGTCGGGTCCGACGCCAGGAGGTCATCGAGGGTCTCGGGCGTCGCGACGCCGAAGTCGTGCGCGAGCGCCACGCGGGTCGCCGACGACGTCGTGAGCACGCCGCTGACCTCGAACCGCTCGGGCAGCGCGCGAGCCACGCGCAGGTAGCACTGGGTGCGCCAGCCACCGCCGATGATCGCGAACCGGATCGGATCCATGTCAGCGCTCAGGCTACCCGCGCCGTCACCGCTCGACTTGGCGATATGTGCTCTCGGAGCGCCGGGCGACCCTGAGGACCACGACCAACCCAGCGT
Organism: uncultured Chloroflexia bacterium; assembly: GCA_963704775.1. GTDB lineage: Bacteria > Chloroflexota > Limnocylindria > Limnocylindrales > CSP1-4 > SPCO01. Next base: position 964,883 of record CAVPHR010000006.1, read on the forward strand.
CGTCGTCGATCAGGTACACGATCCGGAGGTCGCCGATGCGCAGCCGCCAATAGTCCGTGTCGGTCACCTTCGAAGCGCCTGGCGGACGCGGGTCGATCGCCAGACCGAGGATCGGGCCCCGCAGGCGCGCGGCGTCGCCGGGCGGCAGTCGACGGAGTTGGCGTTGGGCGGCCGGCGCAAGCTCGACTCGGCGGCGGTCGGTCACCCCTCATCCGAGCCGTACGTCGCCTGGGTCTCGGCGGCCAGCCTCCCGAACACCGACTCCGCGGACTCGCCGCCCTCGCGCCGGTATTCGGCCAGCGCGGCGTCGGCGGATGCGCGGTCCTCACGCGACTCCGCAGCCTCGAGCCACGCCTCCAACGCTTCGTCCACGACGTCACGGATGCTTCGATCCGACCGGGCGGCCTCGACCTTGACCGCGCGGTACAGCTCGGCGTCGAGGTCGATGGTCACTTTCATCGGCCCAGCATACCAGCATGCTGGGTTACTGGCAACGCGAACATCTGGAGGCCGGTCGCATGCGTAGTGTGTTGCGATGACGCTGATGAGCCCGCTCCGGGCCTTCACGACGAAGATCTTCAATCCGATCTTCCGCCGCGTTGCCGCCTGGGTGCCCGGGTTCGCCGTCCTCGAGTACGTCGGTCGCAAGAGTGGCCGGACCTACCGGATCCCGGTCATGCGCTTCCGTCGCGGTTCGGGATACGTCCTCTGCCTCGTCTACGGGCCGAACGTCGAATGGGTGAAGAACGTGCTGTCGGCGGGCGGCGCCCAGATCCGCATCCGGCGTCAGACGACGCGCCTCACCGATCCCGAGGTCGTCGTCGACCCGAAGCGCCAGCTGATTCCGCGATATGCCCGTCCGCTCATGCGGCTCCTCCGGGTGACGGCATTCATGACGACGCGGGAGGCCGTCGACACCGCCTAGCCACGCCCGTCCCGACATCGACACGTCGCTGATACGGCCCGATCGGTCCGTTGCGTTGTTCTCGTGGGTCGCTCGTCCGTACGTTGCCGCGCACCGACGTCATCCGGCGTCTGACGGTCCGGCGAGTGCCGGCGACCGACATACAGGAGGTTCCAAATGGACCGCAACGACCCGCAGTTCCAGCGCGATCCGAATCGCCCGCTCGACGCCCCGCTCGACCAGCAGGCGCCGGGCTACAAGCCGACCGACGACGTCGTCTACGCGCCCCCCGGCCGTGACCTTCGCGACGACGACCTTGATGACACCGACGAGCACGGCAACGAGGCCCTGGGCGCCGGTGCCGGCGTCCTGGGCGGCGCGGCGATCGGCATGGCCGTCGGCGGGCCTCCAGGTGCCGTCGTCGGTGGGGCGATCGGCGGCGTCGCCGGCGCCGTCGCGGGTGAGGCGACCGAAGGCAATGACGAGGCCGGTGCCGGATCCGGCTCACTCGCGGGCGGGCTGGCTGGCGCGGCCGTCGGTGGCGCCATTGCCGGGCCTCCCGGCGCGGTCGTCGGCGGTGCCGTTGGTGCCGGAGCCGGCGCGGGCGTCGGCGACAAGGCCGAGGAGGATCTCGAAGGCACGGACGAGCGGACCCTCGATCCCCGCTAGCTCGGAACGACCCGGCTGAGCTTTGGCTCAGCCACAAATCGAACCGCGGGCTGGCTCGACCGGCCCGCGGTTCGCCTGTCCAAGCGGGGTGACGGCCGAGACGGCGACATGACGGCCCGCGCATAGGATGCCCGGCGACGACCGAACCTCCCCAGATCGCCGAGGCGACGCCGTCCGAGGGGAGGGCACCCCCATGAACGTCGTCATCACCGGGTCGGTCAAGCGGCTGGCCGCGGGGCTCCTACTCATCGCGTTCGTCCTTGGCGGTTGCGGCACGTCCACGACCAGCGGCCAAGAACTCTCCTCGGACCAGGCGCCGACGCCGCAGCCAGCCGGGGCGTCCATCGACGCAGCCGGTGGCGGCGCCACGGGCGAGGCGACCGCCACGGGCAGCCTCGTGAGCTCGGGCATCCTCGACGCGACCTGGGCGTGGGTGGCAGGCAACGCGGTCGGGCCGGGCATCGGCGGGATCACGGTGAACTCGGACAAGGGCACGTTCGGCAACATCGAAGTCCTGAGCGACGGCTCGATCACCTTCTCGACCGGGGACCCCGCGATCAGCGCCGGCGCGCCGTACAAGGGCACTGGCGCGCAAGTCCACATGAAGGATCAGATCCCGTGTGGGTTCACGCTCGATAACGACCTGACCGGCTCCGACGCCAAGATCCTGCATATGAAGGGCACGATGGACGTCGTCGGCGGGGCGTTCGAGTGCTAAACGGTGATCGCGACTAACCCGTCACCACATGCGTACGAACAAGGCCAGGATCATCGGCAACATCAAGAGGATCATCGCGTTGGCCCCCAGGATCGCCCCGAGGACCGGCCCGAGTGACCACGCTCGACGCATGATCCAATAAGCAACGAGTATCCCCACCAGAAAAGCGATACCGATCCAGCCGAAAAGGAATGCTCGCACGAGGCGACTCCCACCGACAAAGATCAGTTGGATCATCGGGCCACTGATCGCCGCCGCGGCTGCAGTGGCCACGACCGCGTAACCGGATGGGGCGTGCAGCGCGAACCAGGCCGCCCATCCAGGGATGAGCAACGCGACCCCGATCAGCAGGAACGGGGTCGCAGCCCCCGTGGGGACATATTGGGTCAACGCCCATGCGGCCGAGAACAGGACTGCAGGAGCGGCGCCGATCGCGCATGCGACCGACGTCGGCCACTCGCGCCGTACCGGTGTCGCCACACTCGTCATTCGAAGCAGCGTACAAGACCCCTTATCGCTATGTCCCCGCAACGCATCGGTCCCGCCGTGGCGACCGTCTTCAACCGTCATGGACGACACTTGGCGCCGTGGCCCGATACACGGTGAACCCGCACGCCATCGAGCACGCCCATCGACTGATCGAGGCGCGCCAGTACGTGCTTCGCAGCGATTGGGGCGAAGTGCAGCCGCGCGCCAGGGACGAAAACGCCTACCGCAAGACCCATGACTGGGACGAGTACGGCGAGTGGTTCCTCGGATTGCGCGAGGGGGCGACACCGGAGACCAAGGGCGCCTACGCCTTCGTCCTCGGCGACTTCAAGCGGATCCACCGCTCAGCCGTCATCGCCTGCCACTACCGGGCTGCCGAGTGGCGTCACAAGGCGATCGAGCTCGCCGCGCACGACCTGCTCCAGGCCCTCGACCGCAAGGCCGGCATCGGAACCGCCAAGCGCTAGCGCCCGGCGCTCACTCCCCTACTTCCAGGGCGACGGCAGGTGGGTCAGCGGCTCCCGGTCCGGGAGGACGTCGACCTGAAGGTTCGGGTCGGCCGCCGGCACGTAGCGCTCCTCGACCCCAAGCTCCTTCAGCACGATATTGCGCGCCTGCGCGATCGCGGTCGTCTTGTAGAACGCGATCGTCCGGGTGAACCCCTGTCGTCCGAACCCGCAATCGGTCGACAGGATCAGCTTGTCCGCAGGGATCACCTCCAGCGCGCGCCGGATCCGCCCGGCAACGACCTGGGGCATGTCGGCCTGAAGCGTGCGGTGGTTGACGACGCCGACGGCGACCTTCTTCTTGAGATTCGCTGCGAACGGCTTGAACAGGTCGATCTCGGCGAGGTTGTTCTCGGTAGCCTCGACGGTCCAGACATCGCCCTTGAGGCGCTCGAGATAGATCTCGATCGAGTTCTTGTAGGACTCGCCCGAATACACCTTTTGCATGTTCGGGTTGCCCCAGCAGGTGTGGATCCACAGCTCGACATCGTCGAGCCCTTCGACCTCGTGATTGAAGGCCTCGACCATGAAGTCGAGCAACTCCGTCTGCTCGGGGTGGAATGCGGCCGTGAAGTGGATCGTGGGCTCCTCGATCTGGATCACCTTGGCCCCGGCGGCCGCGAGCTGACGCAGCTCGAGGTTCATGGCGGTCGCCATGTCCCAGATCAGCTCCTTCTTATCGTCGCGTTCGTACTCGGGCGTGTGGCTGTCCAGGAAGATCGAGAGCACCTGCGAGGAGCAGGTCCCGAACTTGACTGGCTTGCCCGCGCGCGCCTGGGCGATGCGCCAGAGCTTGGCGTACTCGAGCGGGTTCTTCGGGTTGTGCTCGACCTTGCCGACGACGCGGGGCCACCGCCACGTCGTCTCGATCTCGTTCATCAGCGTTCCGGGAGGGAACGCGAGGAGGCTGTCACGCGAGCCCTCGTACTGGAGCTCCTCGTGCTCGAACCCCTTCCACCGCTGCAGCGGGTAGTGGTGCCACGAGCGCCCGGCGAAGTCCTCATCGAGGTGGTAATCGCCGTTGGTGAAGATGTCGAGCCCGGCGCGCTGCTGGTCGGCGATCACCGTGGCGTGCGCGTCGAGGAACTGCTCGCGGTAGTGGACGTCGAGAAGCGCCGTGTCGAGCGGCCGGCCCCACAGGCCGCCGGAGTACCAGCGCGGCCGCGGCCACGAACCCGTGACGGTCGCAGGGAGCAGCAGGTCCTTGGTGGCCGTGAGCATCGGGCGCGCCTCCTCGTCGTGATCCGGGAGACGAGTCTATCGAGAGGCCACGACCCCCGTGATCCAATCGAGGACGGTGCCCGTGAACGCGGTCGAGAGGTACTCGGGCTCCGCGATCATGTACCGCGTGCCGTCCGGGGCGACTCCCGTGATAGCGACCCACGCGGCCGTGACTCCGGGTGTCCGGTTCAGCTGGACGGCGCCGCTCAGCGTCATGGCATCCGGCCCCCACGGCTCGCTGCCCGACCACGTCAAGTCGCCGCCGGGCATCTCGCCTGGGGGACTCCAGACCGCCGGCCCGACCACGAACGGGGCGTTTGCCGTCGGGCTTAGCGGCGTCGGCGACCCGACCCCTTCATCTGTCGCGCGCCACGCCTCGACCCGCAAGTCAGTCCAGCCGGCGAGCGGGGCGACGTCTGCGACGTCGACGACGTATCGCGCGGCGGCGACACCCGCGTCTCCCTCGATCGATGTGCTCCCCTGCCCCGTGACGACATCGGTGACCGCCGCGGGTGCAGGCTCCGCGATCCGGGTCAAGCCCCAATCGCTGCTTGGCGCACCGCTGATCCCGATCCCAAAAGCCGACTCGTTAAGGAGCATCTGCGCGGCCTGGGTGCCCACGATCATCGCGACCGACACGAGGAACAACGCTGCGAACGTGTGGAACGCCCCTCGCCCGACACGCGATCGCCGCCACGTCCCGATGACCCACCAGGCCGGCAACGTCAACAGGACGACGACGCCCACGGCGTCCAGCCGACCCGACCATCCCGCCACCGCATAGACGCCCAAGAGGATGGCGCCGACGGGGGCGAGGATCAGTCGGACGCGCTCCACCGGATAGCCGGCCCGCGCCGCGATGGCCGGCGTGATCGCACTACCTGCCACGAAGGCGGCAACGCCGATGCCGATGAACGACACGGTGTCGAAGCGCCCATTCGAGTTCGCCTCGAAGGTCCAGGCATCTAGCGGCCCGATGAACCGGAAGACGAACATCGTGCCGAGCCAGGCAAGCGCCGCGAGGAGGATGCCCACAAGCCAGCCGTAGAACCCGCTCGTCAGCACCGCCCACGAGCCGGCACCCGCCGCGGCCAGCAGGCGGCGACGATTTCGGCGGGCCTCGGTCAGGGCTTTCGCGAGTCGCTCCGGCGGGCCGAGGCGCTCCACCGCGGTCCGGCGGGCGTCTTCCGGTGATCGCCCTTCTGCCTCGAGCGCGGCGGTCGAGTCGGCGACATGTGTCCGCAGCTCCTCGAGGATGTCGGCGCGCTCGGCCGCGTCGAACGGCAACCCGTCGGCCACCTCGCACAGGAAGTCCTCCGGGTCACGCATCAGCCGGCTCCGGGCGCGGTAACAAGCCGGACGCTCAGCGCGAAGGTTTCGAAGTCGGCCTCGAGGGCGGCGAGGGCCGCGAGCCCACCCTTGGTGATCCGGTAGTAGCGCCGGCGGGGGCCGACATCGCTCGCCCGCCACGACGCCTCGACCGCACCCTGCGACTCCAGGCGATGAAGCGCGGGATACAGCCAGCCCTCGCCCGGCTCGATCACGGCCGCGCTCCGCTCGCGAATCTTCTGGCGGATCTCGTAGCCGTACAGTTCGCCGTCGCGCAGGACGCCCAAGATGAGGAGCGGTGTCGTGCCCTTCAGGAGCTGGGACCGATCCACGTGCCGCACTACCTCGCGAGCTGATGTACCGCGACAGTGCGCTTGGCCCGGGGCCTTGTCAATGCCTTTCGTGCATAAGCTGCGCCGCGCGACACGGCCGGACGGGCGACGCCGAGGCGCGCAGCGCACCAAGACGCTAGGCTCGTCGCGATGCGACGACTTGACTTCTACATCATCCTCACGACCGACGGCATGTACGCCGATCCGGAGGGCGGCCTCGACCACTACGAGCCGGCCGAGGACGAGCACCGCTACGCGAACGAGCTGCTTCGCGACTCTGGCGGCGAAATCATGGGTCGGGGCATGTACGACGTCATGACCTACTGGGATGACGTCGACATCGACGATCCAGCGACCTCCGATGTCGAAGGCGAATTCGCGCGGTTCTGGCGGGAAACCCCGAAGCACGTCGTCACGCGCGGGACGCCCGTCCTGCGGGAGAACGCCACGATCCTCGAGGGCGATGTCGTGGAGGCGGTCCGCCGTATGAAGGAACAGGACGGCGCTGACCTGGCGCTCGGCTGCGGCGCCGACCTCTTCGCGACCCTGAGCGAGGCGGGCCTGATCGACACGTACCGGTTCCTCATCACGACCAGTGCGATCGGCAAGGGCAAGGCCCTGTTCGGGTCGCTTCGCGAGCCGCTGCGGCTACGACTGATCGGGACCCGGACCTTCGCCTCGGGAAGCGTCCTGCACGAGTACGAGCCCGCGAAGTAGCCAGCGAGCCGTGACAGGCAGCACGCCGCTACCCTTGACACATGCCCCACGAATTCATCTACACGACCTACAAGCTCGCCCGGCACTACCCGCCCGACCGGACGGTGCTCGAGAACATCTCGATCTCGTTCTACCCGGGCGCGAAGATCGGGGTCATCGGCCCCAATGGCGCCGGCAAGTCGAGCCTGCTGCGGATCATGGCCGGGCTCGACGACGGGTTCGTCGGTGAGGCCCGCCTGACCCCGGGCTTCAGCGTCGGCTACCTCAGCCAGGAGCCCGAGCTCGACCCCACCAAGGACGTCAAGGGCAACGTCCTCGACGGCGTCCGCCCGGTCCAGGACCTGATCGACGCCTACAACGCCGTCATGGCCAAGTGGTCCGACCCGGACGCCGACTACGAGGCGGTCGGGGCTGAGCAAAGCGCCCTCGAGGACAAGATCGCCGCGACGGACGCCTGGAGCCTCGAGCGCAACGTCGACATCGCGATGGACGCCCTCCGCTGCCCGCCCGACGACGCCGACGTCACGACGCTCTCCGGCGGCGAGAAGCGCCGCGTCGCCCTCGCCCGCCTCCTCCTCAGCCACCCCGACCTGCTGCTGCTCGACGAGCCCACCAACCACCTCGACGCCGAGTCGGTCTACTGGCTGGAGCGGTTCCTGCAGGAGTACTCGGGCACGGTCGTCGCGATCACCCACGATCGCTACTTCCTCGACAACGTCGCCCAGTGGATCCTGGAGCTCGATCGCGGACGGGGCATCCCGTTCGAGGGCAACTACTCGTCCTGGCTCGAGCAGAAGCTCGAGCGCATGGGCCGCGAGGAGAAGGCCGGCGAAGCCCGCCAGCGCACCCTCGCACGCGAGCTCGAATGGGTGCGCCTGGCCCCGCGAGCGCGACAGGCGAAGGGCAAGGCCCGACTCTCGGCCTACGAGCAGCTCCTGTCGGAGGCGAACGACGCCAAGCGCAGCGAGCGCGAGCTCGAGATCGCCATCCCGCCCGGCCCGCGCCTGGGCGACCAAGTCATCGAGGTCAAGGGTCTCGCCAAGGCGTACGGCGACAAGGTCCTCATCGAGGATCTGTCGTTCTCGCTGCCGAAGGCGGGCATCGTCGGGATCATCGGCCCGAACGGGGCCGGCAAGACGACCCTCTTCCGGATGATCGTCGGCGAGGAGAAGCCCGACCGCGGCAGCATCACGCTCGGCGACACGGTGCAACTCGCCTATGTCGACCAGAGCCGCGACGACCTCCAGGGCGACAAGACCGTCTACGAGGAGATCTCCGGCGGCAACGAGTTCATCAAGGTCGGCAACCGGGAGCTGCCCGCCCGCGCGTACGTGTCGAGCTTCAACTTCAAGGGCACGGACCAGCAGAAGGCCGTGGGCAAGCTGTCGGGCGGCGAGCGGAACCGCGTGCACCTCGCGAAGCTGCTCAAGTCCGGCGGCAACGTGCTGCTGCTCGACGAGCCCACGAACGACCTCGATGTCGACACGCTCCGCGCGCTCGAAGCCGGCCTGGAGTCATTCCCGGGCTGCGCCGTGGTCATCAGCCACGACCGCTGGTTCCTCGACCGGATCGCGACCCACGTCCTGGCCTTCGAGGGCGACAGCGTCGTCCGCTGGTTCGAGGGCAACTTCACCGAGTACGAGGAGTTCCGCCACCGGGAGCTCGGCACCGCGGCCGACCAGCCGCATCGGATCCGCTACAAGAAGCTCGCGAGCTGACGAGGCGCGACGCCGTCTCAGCCTGAGGATTTCGGCCCGGGTCTGGCGGCGACGGCGCCAGGCGGCCACGCCGACAACGACGAGGCCGATCGTCGTCAAGACGACCAGGGCGACCAATCCGAGTCCGGCCGGGGTCTCGACGATAGCGCCGAGGACCGTCGCGAGCGTCGCGGTGTCAGGCGCGGTCGCGCTCTCCTCGAAGACCCCGAAGTCGGCCGTGAGGTTCACCTCGCCACCGACGAGCGTGATGTCGTATGACCCCGGTGTCGTCAGCGTGCTCCCGACCGAGGTCATGTCGAGGGCGGCGCGGTACGAGCCAGGTCGCAAGTCGACGCGATAGTGCCCGCTGCCGTTCGTGGACGCCGTCACCGTGCCGCCGCGGACCAGGTCCGTCACGTCGACGCGCGCCCCCGCGATGCCGGGTTCGCCCGCGTCCTGGCGAGCGTTGCGGTTGTCGTCCCGCCAGACCACATCGCCGAGGATCGACGGGATCGGGGTGACCTGCGCGTCGTCGTCGTCGGTGACCGTGCCGCCACCGGGAGCAGTCCCGACGACCGTCGCCACGTTGTCGATCGCCGCGAGCACCTCGGCGACATCGCATGTGTAGCTGGTCGACGCACCTGCCATCAGGTCGCCGATGACCCGATCGCAGGAGGGCGTCACGGGGTCGGTGACCGTGACGTCGGTGAGGTCGGCCGTTCCGGTGTTCGTGACCGTGATCGTGAACGTGTGCGGGTCACCCATGGTGACCGTCGCCTGATCCGGGGTCTTCTCGATCGTGATCTCGGCCGCGAAGCCGAAGTAGTTGGAAGGATCCGTGTCCGTGACGGGCTCCTCGAGAACGTCGAACCCGTCCACGGTCGCGACGTTGGTGTACTGGCCGGCCACGGCCGTTGCAGTGGCCTCATAGGTCCAGGTCTCGCCGGGGTCGAGCTCGGTGTCAGTGTCGGTGTCACCACCCACGAAGGTAGGCACGACGCCCTGGTCGTCGGTCACCGTCAGCGTCTTGATCGGGACGTTGCCCGGATTCGTGACCGTGTAGGTCCAGGTCACAGGGTCTCCCACCGGAATGAGGACGCCAGGCGCTGCGTCAGCATCCTGGCCGTTCGTCGACTTCTCGACGTCGACCGCCGACACCGTTCCGAAGTAGTGCGATGGGTCGGTGTCGTCGACCGCCTGGCCGGCCGGTCCGACGCCGGTGACCGAGCCGATGTTGGCGTACTGGCCGATGACGCTCGTGCCGGTCGCAGTGCAGGTCATCGCCTCGCCATCCGCGAGCGTCGTGGCCGGGCAGCTGACCGCGACGCCCTGGTCGTCGCTGACGACGATGCCGCTGAGCGGGGCGTTGCCGCTGTTCGTGACGACATAGGTCCAGTTCACGGGTGCGCCGACGGGGATGAACGGCCCGGGCGCCTCATCGGCGTCGTCGCCGTTGGTCAGCTTCTGCAGGTCGATCCCGGGCACCGACCCGAAATAGGCGGACGGATCCACATCCTGGACGGGCTCGCCGGTGGTCGTGATGGCGGTCGCCGTGGCGAGGTTCGTGTACTGGTCCGGGTCCGCGGCCGCGGTGGCCGAGCAGGTCATCGACTCGCCAACGGCGAGCGTCGTCTGCGGGCAACTGGCGGAGATACCGCGGAGGATGGTCTCGTGGTCTTCCACGGCGACGTTGACCAGCGCGACATTGCCGGTGTTGGTCACCTCGTACGTCCAGGTCACCGTCGAGCCCGGGACCACGAATGGTCCGGGCGGCTGTGTGACATCCACGCCGTTGGTGAACTTCTCGATGTCGATCCCGCCGACGGCCCCGAGGTAGTGAGACGGGTCCGTGTCCGTGACGACGGCTCCGGACGGGCTGATCCCCTCGACCGTCCCGATGTTCGCGTACTGTCCGGGTTGGGCCGTCGCCCCGAGGGGACCGGAACAGACGACCGTCTGGCCGGGAACGATGATCAACAGGGCCGGACAGTCAAGGGTCGGGAGCTGGTCGTCGGTCACCGACCAGCTGAGTGGCACGTTCCCGGTGTTCGTGATCTCGTATGTCCAGGCGACCGGGTGACCTACCTGGATCACCGGGCCAGGCGCCGCATCGGCATCCAGACCGTTGGTGAACTTCTCGATGTCGATCGCGGGAACTTCGCCGAAGTAGTGCGACACGTCAGAGTCCTGAACGATCCCGGTCGGGCTGTCCGCGGTCACGGAGCCGAGGTTCTCGTACTCCCCGGCGGTGGCCACGCTCGTGGGCGCCGTACAGGTGACGATCTCACCGACGTCGAGCGGATCGATCGCCGCCGGACAGCTGATCGGCCCGATGATGTCGTCTGTGACGGTGGCGCCCGTCAGCGGCACGTTGCCCGTATTCGTGACCACGTATGTCCATGTCACGGGATCGCCGACCGGGATGAACGGGCCCGGGGCGACATCGCCGTCGGCGCCATTGGTGGCCTTCTCGATGTCGATCCCCGGTGCGGTGCCGAGGTAATGGGATGGATCCGTGTCGCTGACCGTGACCGGCCCGGACGGACCCGCGCCGGTCGCGGTGACCGTGCCGAGGTTGGCATACTGGCCGGCGACGCTCGTGCCGGTCGCGGTGCAGGTCATGTCCTCGCCGGGCGCCAGGATGGTCCCAAGACAGGAAACCGCCTCGCCCTGGTCGTCGGTGACGACGATGCCGGTCAGTGGCACGTTGCCCGTATTCGTCACCAGATAGGACCAGATCACAGGAGAGTCGATCGGGACGAACGGCCCAGTCGGCGTGTCGGCGTCGTCGCCGTTCGTCGATTTCTCGAGGTGGACCGCCGGTGCTGGCGGGATCCGGTTGACGATCGTGCAGGTGACGATGGCCTCGTCGGGCACGGTCCCGCGGAACCCCGTGGCAGTGGTCACGAATCCAGGCAACGGTCTGTCCGTCGGCGAGTCGGGTGTCCGGTAGGTGCAGGTCGTGGCCGACCGGTCATAGTCATAGCCAGGTTGCACCACCTCCGACACAGTCACCGTCGAGTTGACCGGAGCCAGGGTGGTCCACTGGAAGTTGATGAAGCCGTCGGGACCCGTCGAACCGATCGCCGAATCGCCGGTCGCGCCGGGCGGCGAGATCCAGGTGGCCGGCCTCGGGTCGGCGGTGGCGGTCATGCTCCAGTCCTGGGCCGGCTGGAGGTCATCCACCGCGGGGTTCGGGTTGTGATCGATCATCTTGCGGACGTTCACCGACGGGGCGCAGAGCTGGAACGCGGCCTCCCTGAGCGCGTCCTCCAGGAGCGCGAAGTTGGGCTGGCGGTAGACGTCCGTGGTGGCGATGTTGAAGGGACCGGTGTCAGGGAACACGTTGGGGCCGGAGACCGCGATGATCCTGTTGAGTGACTGCTGATTCTGGAGCCCGGCGCCGACAGCGATCGAGAGGATGTGCGAGCCCTGGGCCTTGAGGGCATTGGCGTTGGGCACCGCGCGGTTCTTGGCCGCGTTCTCGCTCGCGGATTGCGTCTGGTTGGCGAAGGACGGGGTGGTCACGAACGGCACCTGCAGCTCGTACTGGTTCTGAGCCTCGATCGGGTTGCCCGGATCGAAGGTCACGCGGTCGTGGCGAACGATCACGTTCGGGTCGCCGTCGGTGATGAAGACCGTCAGGTGCGGAGTATTCGGCGAGGGTCGCGGCAGGAAGTAGCGGCCCACCCGGAAGCCGTCCTCCCAGTTCGTGCTGCCGTTCGGGTTGAAGCCATCGATGTACGGGTCGAAGGTCGATGCGAGCGTCGCGTCCGTCACGGTCGTGTAGTTCCGGGCCGCCGCACCGGCGAGCGGCAGCCGGGCGACGGTCGAGAACTCCGCCACCGCGAGGCGCGAACCGGTGTTGTTGAGCGCGCGGGTGAAGGCCCGGAACGCCGCCCTGACGGCACCGGTCGCGCCGGCGTTACCGATCGACCCGGACTCGTCGAGGATCATCAGGATGTCGATGCCGCACGCCGTGTGCAGGTCCGGATTGGTGATCGGGGTGTCGTCCTCGCCTGGCGCCGCCGAGGCGTTCGGGGCCGTGAGACCGGAGAGCAGGCTCGCGAACACCGCGGCCGTGGCGAACGCGACACGGGCGCGGGTGCGAATCGACGACCGAGGATCTCGGTGGTCCATGTCCCTCCCACACCCCAGAGCCCTGGGGGCAGGCCAAGGTTACCGGGGGTCGGGCAAGGATAGCGGGCGCGACAACTTGTCGGGCCCCAAGTCAGCAGGCTGAGGATGAAGCGGGACCCGGCACGCTCTGTCGGTTCGAACGTCTCCTATTTCAGGATCACCACCAACAACAGGATGATCAGCAACAGGATCAACGCGATGAGGAGCAGCCACACCAGGCGCCACAGGCGCTGGCACCAGATCGGGATCGCGCCCTGCGTCGAGCCGGGCGGGGGCGTGACGACGACCACCGGGCGACCAGGCTGGCCGATCACGATCGATGGCACCCCCGGCGCGTCCCCGTGCCAGTCCACGGGGATCGTATAGGAGCCGTCGCCACCGTCCACGATGGGACCGGTGACCGTCGTTCCCGGGCCGCCGGAGACCGTCAGGTCGGGCGCGCGTCCGGGTCCGACTAGGTTGCCGTATCGGTCACCAGGTATGACCGTCACCGTGCCGTGGTGGGTCCCGTCCGCGTCCGTGCCGGTCGTCGAAACGGTCACGTCCGTGTGATCCGGGTCGACACCGACATCGATGTGCAGGGACCGCATGAACTCCCTGGTCGCCGAGCATTCGCCGTACGTCGCTCGGTAGTGGAGGAGGTACGTGCCATCCGTCGTGAGTAGATCCAGGAACGGTCGGCCCCATACCGCCGCTTCCTCGAACTTGCCGCGGGTGCTAGTCGAATCCGCACCCAGCTCGAAGGTGTCGTCGGCATATGAGACGACCGGGCCGCCTGTCGAGGCCTCGATCGCCCGCAGCGTCGCTTGCCGAGCGGGGATCGTGTCGCCCCCGATGGAGATCGCATCCTGGAGGCCCGCGCGAGCAAGGATCGTCCCAAGCCCTGCCTTCGGACGCGACACGGTCAGGCGCACGCCCCCTTCGCGCGGCCAACCGCCGTCGGGGTATCGCAGCAAGACCATCGGGTTCAGCCCGTCGCCCGTGTAGTAGCGACGGGTGTCCTGCCATGGTCGGAGCGTCGGGCCGCCGGTCGCGACCACGTTCACGAAGTAGCGAAGCGCGACGCCTGGCGGCGGGAACTCGCCGCCACCCCCAGGCCGGACCACGGTGACCGTCCACGTTCCGTCACGCTCACCCGTCCAGGGCAAGGGGATCCGGAAGAACGCCCAGGTTCGTCCTTCGTCATGCTCGATGCCGGGGGACGACTGCGTGATCGTGGCCCCCGCCGGTGTGGTCACCAGGAGGAGGAGGTCGGCATCGTCTCGGTCCCAACCGACGACGACCGTGACGGCCTCTTCGCCACAGACCGTGAATGGGTGCGGAGGTCCGCGCCGTTCGTTGGCGGGGAGCGCGAACTCCGGGTCGCTGATCGTGCCAGCTTCGAAGATGTTGCCGAAGGCGTGGACGAAGAACTTCTCCAGGGCGAGTCCGCTCTCCGCACGTGTGTACAGGCCGCCGTGGGCGGCCGTCAGGCCGGCCAGCAGCGACCCGTCCAGGTTGGCATCGGTACCAAAGCCGATGGCGTGCACGTCGATGCCGTTCAACGCTGCATCGACGTCGCTCACCCAGCGAGGCGTGTTCTGCATGCCGTCGGTGAGAAGCAGGATAGCCCGAGGGTTGGCGCCGGGACCCGGGAACTGCAACCGCGCCACCTCGAGCCCGTCCCCGATGCTCGTCGCGCCGCCGGGATTCAGCCCGCCGACGATGCCTCCCGAATACGGCGCGCCGCCCACGAGGGCGAGCTTGTGTGGAACGTCGGTCACCCCGATCGCCGCATCGATCGGACTCGATGCATCGGACTCGAATGACACGAGCCCGGCTCGATTGCCGGTGCCGACCCGCACGAGCTGAACGAACAGTGAAACGGCGTCGCGCGCGGCCTCGATCTTGGTGCGACCGGTGCCATCCGGCTCGGACATGCTCCCGGATCGGTCGAAGACCACCATCACATCTCGACTGACCGCTGGCGGCGGCGATGGCGCGATCGCCTTCACGATCGATGACGTCGGGAAGTACGTGAGGGGATCTGGGCCCAGAACGTGTCCGCACGGGTCTCCATTGCTCAGGACGCCGACGATGCGACCCGCCTTGTCGAAGAGCCCCGAGCCAGAGCTGCCGCCCGAAACATCGAAGGTGTCCGGCACATTGATCGCGCTGGCGCTGCTCGCGGTGACCGTGGCGAACCCAGGGTGCGGGACGGAGACCTTCTTCACAGCGCCGTTCGGATGGTGGACCCCGAAGATCTGTTCGCCGAAGCCCGGCAGGTCGTGGCGCATCTGGATGGCCGGGATGCCGGGCGGTGCGTCGGCAAGACGCAGGAGGCTGAAGTCGCCAATGGAGTCGTTATGGTGCGCGAGCACCTCGACGACCTTGTAGAAGTGAGCGTTGTACCCGTTCGGTCGGGATCCATCGCAGTCGACCGCGTAGTCGAACGTCACCGAACTGGTCAGAGCCTCATGGGCGTGTGGCAATGGCCCGCCGTGATGACCTTGTCCGCGTCCACGAGCGTGACCGAGCATGTCGACAGCTGAACGGTCCCACTGAAGTCGGAGCCCTCGACCGACATGATCATGCCGACGCTCCGCGCCACTCGAGCCCGAACGTCGCCGGCCGGGACGCAGCTCGCGTTCTCGAAGATGGGCGGCGTGACACACGACCAGTACGGGTCATACGTCGGTTCGGCATAGGTCGGTGTGCCGAGGAACGGGTCGGAATTCGAGACGCTCGGATGACCCGCCTCACCGGCGTGCGACTCGCCGCGAGCGAAACGGTCGAGTTGAGCGCCACCCGTCGATCCGGCTACGCCGATGAACCGGATGGTCACGTGACCGGCGGGGGGTCCATAGACATTGACGGGGCGCGTCCAGAACGCGGGACCTGCCGCATTGGTGAAGACGTCCGTGCCGTAGCCCAGGTCGACCTCGAGCCGCTCACCAGCCGCGAGGTTCACGTTTTGGAAGTGCAGGATCACGAGCTTCGTGCCACCCGGCGCGGGCGCAGGAGCGAAGTCGACTACCCACGTGGTCCCGGTCGTCGGTGGCCCCGACGCTGGCCCGATCGTGAGCGCCGGCGAGACGGACTGGATCGTCCCAGTGATGTGGGACATTTCCGACTCCTTGCGCATCGGGTTGATGCGCTGCGACGCGTCGCCGGATCCACATCGACCGTGGACGGCCGAGACGCGATCGACCAGACCTTACTCAGCGACCGTCTCGCCAGCGTCTCAAAATGTGGCGGATCCTTCGAGCTGGGTCAGTACATCCGCCAGATGTAGACCGGCTCGAGGCCGTGGCTCCCCTGGGCGACCGCCAGCTCGCCGTCGTGGTAGGCCTCATGCGTGAGCAGCCGCTGCAGGATCGACACGCGCGAGTGGAGCTGCCGCTCCTCCATGAAGTACCGCTCGAACTCGTGGGTGAGCATCTCCGGCGTCCACTCGTCGAGCGCGCGGTCGATGATCGCGAAGGTCGACTCGAGCGCGCCGACGAGCTCGGTCGCGCTCCGCGGATGGGCGGGGTCGTCCTCCCAGCCCTCGTCGCTCAGATCGGCGAACGGCGTCGACTCGAACCCCGCCTCGCCGGCGACTTTGCACAGCCAATAGACGCGCGTGCCGGCGAGATGCCCGACGATCGCCCAGACCGGCCAGTGATCCGGCGCGGCTCGGAGCGCGAGCTGCTCATCGGTCATCGCCGCGACGGACTCGACCAGGCGGCGGTTGTACTGCGGCCAGCGGTCGTAGAAGGCGCGGATGGTCACGGTCGAGCCCTCACTCCCGGCCCGCCTTCGTGGCGACGTCGCCGATGATCTTCGCCAGGTCGTCCGGGCGCGACCACATCGGCCAGTGGCTCGTCGGCAGGTCGATCCAGGTGATGTCGTGCAGCTCCGGGATGCCGGCGAGGAACGAGATCTCCGGGTTCCCCTTCACGTAGGCCTGATAGGCCTTCGACGTGTAGCCGGTCGCGATGATCGTCGCTCGGGATGTCGCGGCGGGCGTCGTTCGTGAACTCGTACTGGCCGCGCAGGATGCCACCCGGGACCGGCACGGCCCGCTCGCGGAACGTGGCCATCTGCTCCTCGGTCAGGCCCTTCGAGGTTCTCCTCGGCCACGATGTCCTCCCAGACCATCGGCTTGTCGCCCTCCTGCGACGCGTCGAGCGGCGGCTTCCCGGGCGCGGTGTCGACGTAGACCATGGCCGCGATCTTCTCCGGGATGCGGTCGCTCGCGGCGTACCCGCTGAACCCGGACGCGCTGTGGACGGCGAGCACGGCGGGCGCGGCGTGCGGCCTCGATGGCGTCGATGATCGCGTCGACGTGGTCCCCGAACGTGATCCCGGAGCGGTCCTCGTCCGTCGATGCCTGCCCGGGCAGCGTGATCGCCGTGACGTCGTGGCCGTCGGCACTGAGCGTGGCGGCGACCTCGTCCCACGCCCATGCGCCAAGCCAGAACCCGGGGACCAGGATGATCGGTGCAGCAGCTCATGTGCGTGCCTCCCCTGTTCGCTGAGGTTCGTAGAAGTCGATCCGCATCACGACCCGCCGGAGCGTCGGGTGGTACGACCTCGGTGAACCCGGCGGCCTCGAAGATGCTGCGCGTGCCGACGTGGGTCTCGCCCCAGGTGACCTCCTGCCCGGGCTCGGTGATCATCGGGTAGGCCTCGAGCGCCCGGGCGCCGCGCTCGCGGGCGAAGCCGACAGTGGCCGCGGCGAGCACGCGCGTGATGCCGCGGCGCCGGTAGCCGGCGCGGGTGACGAAGCAGGTCACGGCCCAGACGCTCGTCGTCGGCCGGGTCCTCGCCGCGCTGCTTGAACACGACCCGTTGCGGCGGCAGCCGCGGGTAGTTCGAGCGCGGCTCGACCGCGCACCAGCCGACGGGCTCGCCGAACGAGGTACGCGACGAGGCCGCTCGTCCTGGGCGCGCTCGGGTAGCCGCAGTGGGTCTCCTGCTCCAGGCGCGCCATGCGCTCGGCGGTGGTCGGCTCGGTCCAGCCGCTCGGCCCGATCTTGAACCGCTGGCACTGGCAGTACGGCCGGGTAGCCGCGCACGCCGAAGATGGCCCGCAGGTCCTCGCGGGACGCCTCGTTCGCGGGGACGATCGTGAGGGCGGCCGGATCGATCGGGCCCGGGCGGTAGGTGCGCCGCCCCCGGCCCCGGCCTTAGTCGGCACTCGCCCTGCCGGCTCCCGACGACACCGGTCGGCGGCCCTCGTCCCACCATCGCAAGACACGCATGGCCCGAAGGGTATTCCAGCGGCTGGGCTTGCCCTCGCCCTCGTCGAGCGCGAGAGGCATGTCGCCCTTGTGGACGTTCTGGAGCGGCCACCGGCCGTCCGGCCGCGATTGCCCTCGACGACTTCGATCGCCTCGGCGACACGGTCATCGGGCGCGACCTCGGCGTCGCGCAGGTACTCCAGCCCGCGCAGGACGTCGTAGAAGTACCAGGTCGGGAACGAGAACTGCAGCCAGTCGGGGTCGATGACCTCGCCGGTCGACTTCCGACGGAACAGCCGGCGTTCGAGCATGTACGCCTCGCCGCGCTGGCGAGCCGCGCGCACCTCGGCCGAGCCGCCGATCGCGCGCTCGTGCTCGAGAAGGCCCTCGAGGACGTTGATCGTCGTCCCGAACGACGACACCGTCGCGCCGTTCTCGACCTCGCAGTTCCAGCCGCCGTCAGGGAGCTGCTCGCCGAGGAGCCGCTCGACGAGCGGCGTCATGTCGACGCCGAAGTACGCGCCGGTCGAGACGACGTTGCCGTTGATGCACGGCTCGACCTCGCCTTCGAAGAAGCGGTTGTCCGCCCATGGGGTCTCGAACGCGGGATCCCGCCAGATGACACGCTCGCTGACGAGGCCGACGGCCCGCCGGGCCTGCTCGCTCTCGGGATCGAGTCCGAACCGCCGCAGGAGCTCCAGCACATGGAAGGTGTCGGTCCAGTCCTGGGACCAGGCCTTGCCGCCCACAGGCCATCCGGCGCCTGGAGGGCGAGCAGCTGCGCGCCCCAGCCCTCGGTGGCGACCTTGGCGCGCTCCGCGGCGACGACCTCGGCCGGCTCGTCGGTCAGGTCGCGCATCACCTGCCAGCGGATCGCCGGGTCCGAATCGAGCAGCCAGTCCACGACGGTCACGTCGTTCCCTCCCTATGGCGCGCCGGATGATCGAGCTGATCGTCCTCGATGTAGATGCCACCGACTGTCAAGTATCGGTCAGGATCCGCCGGGCGGGTCGGCGGTCCACCGGAGGATGTCACCCGGCTGGCAATCGAGCACTCGGCAGATCGCGTCCAGGGTGGTGAACCGGATGGCTCGGGCGCGCCCGTTCTTCAAGACGGCGACGTTCGCCGGTGTGATGCCGACGGCGTTGGCAAAGTCGCCCACGGACATCTTGCGTCGGGCGAGCATGACGTCGAGTTCCACGACGAGGGCCATCAGATCACCTCGTCGAGCTCGGTGCGGTCGGCGATCGCCGAGAGGAGCAAGCCTCGCATGACGACCATGAGAAGCACGAATGCCAGCCCAGCGATGGTGCAGGCGGCCATGTAGTAGATCATCGGTCCGCCGCCGCCTGGGACGAAGCCGAGCATGTGGACCAGGACGACTGCGCTCAGAACCGTTGCGACCGCCGCACAGGCCGTGATGACGTCGACCCAGCGCACGGCGCGGCGGGTGAAGATGACCCCACTGTCGACAAGCGACAGCAGCCGCCAGACGCCGAGCAGCGCCACCTGACCGCATCCGATGAAGAGGATCGCGGCCACCGAGTATGGGACGACGAGGTGCGCGACTTCGGGGAATCTCGTCCCCACCTGGGAGGCGTACACGGGCACGAGGACCTGCACGAGCACGGAGCCGAGCAGGAGGACAACGAGTGCGACGCGGAGAAGCCGACTTGCGAGCTTGGTCATCTATCGAGAGTCGATGGTTTTCCATCGGATGTCAATAGGTCACCTGGTGGCGCACTCGGGGCACGACCCGCCCGTGCCGCGCTAGCCCGTCGTTCGGATCTTCCAGAACGAGTCCTTCTTCACGATCTGGCCATCGCGGAGGGTCCACAGGTCGCACCCGCGGACTTCGATCGATTGGCCGTCGGTCGTCGTCCCGGAAAGGGTCCATTCGGACGCCCCGCGGTCGCCATCGACGAACTCGCCATCATTCTGGTACCGGATGTCGGGGATCCCGGCGAACCGGGCGGCGAACGCGTCGCGGATCGCCTCGATCCCTCGAACCGCTGGCCCCACGGGTCTGGCCCGCGCGGCCCCTCGAAGACGGCATCGCTCGCGAAATGGGCAAGGATCCCATCGAGGTCGTGCTCATCGAAGGCCGTGGTGACCGCCTTCAGCATCCTGATCGCGTCGTCGTGCTCCAACGCTCCTCCTCCACGCTCGGTGTCCGTTCCCCGAGGGTACCCGACACCCGCGCTCGGTACGTGGGAGGACCGGCGGCCAGTGCTACTCGACGCGCGGCTCCAGGACGACGATCGCGGTCTCCCGGGATCGAAGGGCGGCGCTCGCGTCCGTGTAGGCCGAGCTCCCGAGGGCGACCAATGCCGCCCACAGGCGGGCCCGCTCCTCACCCGTCGCCGCGCGGGCGGTCACCTTGCGCGATCCCACCGGGCAGCTCGACCGTCGCCTCCGGGCGCGCCTGGAGGTTGAGCCACCACGCCGGATCCGGCTCGGCCCAGCCGTTCATCGCCGGGACGACGAGGTTCGCCCCATCGACGATGAACCCGACGATCGCGATCCGTTCCTTGCCGGTCTTGCGCCCGACGGTCTTGAGTCGGAGCGTCCCCCACTGCTTCTCGGTCGCCGGGCGCAGGCCGAACCGGCCGCGCGTGATCGCGTAGGCCCGGCGATGCGCGACCCAGATCGTGCGGACCAGCCAGCGGGGCACGGAGGGCGGCGCCTTCTGCGTCGCTTCAGACATGGGAGGCCTCCCCGACCCGCGGCTCCAGGACCACGACCGCTGTGTCGAGCGAACGTGGTGTCGAGCTCGCATCCGCGTAGGCCACGCTCCCATGGGCCATCAGCGCCGCCCACAGTCGCGCCTGCTCCTCGCCGGTCGCCGCGCGCGCGGTGACCTCGCGGGTCCCGTCGGGCAGCTCGACCGTCGCCTGCGGCCGTGCCTGGAGGTTGAGCCACCACGCCGGCTCCGGGTCGGCCCAGCCGTTCATCGCCATCGTGACGAGGTTGGGGCCGTCCTCGATGTAGCCGAGGATCGCGATCCGTTCCTTGCCGCTCCGACGCCCGACCGTCCGGAGTCGCATGCATCCCCCACTTCGTGTCGGTCGCCGGGCGAAGGCCGACCCGGCCGCCGCTGAACCGGTACATGGCGCGATGGACCACCCAGGCGGTGCGGACGAACCAGCGCGGGATCGGCATCGTCGGCTTCTCGTGGAGCGTCTCGTCGGTCACGGGTGGCCTCCTCAGGGCTCTCGTTCTGTCTACGGTGTAGACTACGCCGTAAACATAGCGCCTACACCGTAGACTCGTCAAGATGCTTTCGAAGCCGGAGGTGACACAACCACGTGGTGACCCGCGCAGGCTCGACTCGAACCGAGGGCCGCACGCCCCTGACCAGGGAGCGCGTGCTCACGGTCGCGGTGGCGCTCGCCGATCGCGACGGCATCGATGGCCTGAGCATGCGCAAGCTCGGCCAGGAGCTCGGCGTCGATGCCATGGCGCTCTACCGGCACGTCAAGAGCAAGGACGACCTGCTCGACGCGATCGTCGAGATGGTCGTCGGCGAGATCGAGCGGGTCGAGCCGGACGGGCCCTGGAAGCCCGCGCTGCGCGGGCAGGTGATGGCGGCCCGGCAGGTGATGCTGCGCCACCCGTGGATGCGGCTGGTCCTCGAGGAGCAGGACACGATCGGCGTCGCGATCATCGGCTACGTCGAGGGGATCCTGGCCATCCTCCTCGAGGGCGGCTTCACGATGGACCTCGCCCACCACACGCTGCACGTCTGGGCAGCCGGATCTTCGGGTTCAGCCAGGACCTGTTCGACGACTCGGGCAAGGTGGTGCCGTCACCGGAGACGGCGGCGATGCTCGCCGGCGCGATGGCCCAGAACCCGCGCGTCGCCGAGCTGGCCGGGTCGGTCAGCCACGAGGGCGTCCTGGGCGCCTGCGACGACGACTTCGAGTTCGCGTTCGGGCTGGACCTGATCCTCGACGGGCTGGAGCGGCGGCAGGCGATGACGGCGACCGAGCCCTGACCTACGATGCCGACCTGACGACCCGACCCCGACGGGTCGTCGTGCGGAGGCTGCCATGACCGAGACGCTCATCCCGCCGATCGAGGAATCACGGGCCGACTCGACCGCCTGGACCTTCGGACGAGGATGTTCGTCGACGGCGCGTTCCGCGATGCCGTGGGCGGCGGACGCTACGTGACCGAGAACCCGGCCACCGGTCAGCCGATCACCGAGGTCGCCCAGGGCGGCCCGGCCGACGTCGACATCGCGGTCGCCGTCGCCCGCAAGGCGGCCGATGACGGCCGCTGGTCGCGCCTGGACCCGGGCGCCCGGAAGCGGATCCTCATCGACTGGGCGAACCTCATCGAGTCGCACGCCCGCGAGCTGGGCCTGATCGAGACCATCGACGCGGGCAAGCCCATCACCGACACGGTCGGGCTGGACATGCCGGAGACGGCCGCCTGCATCCGCTGGCACGCCGAGGCGGCCGACAAGCTGTACGGCCAGGTCGCGCCCTCGCCGGAGGGGACCATCGCCACGATCACCCGCGAGCCGTGTGGCGTCGTCGGGGCGGTCATCCCCTGGAACTATCCCGCGCAGATGGCGGCCTGGAAGCTCGGCCCCGCGCTCGCGACCGGCAACACCGTGGTCATCAAGCCCGCATCGACGACGTCGCTCAGCCTCCTGCGGATCGTCGAGCTCGGGAGCCAGGCCGGCCTCCCGGACGGGGTCGTCAACGTCGTGACCGGGCCGGGCGACACGGTCGGCGAGGCGATCGGCCGACACCCCGACATCGACTGCGTCGCGTTCACCGGTTCGACCGAGGTGGGGCGCCGCTTCCTCCACTACGCCGCCGATACGAACCTCAAGCGCGTCCTCCTCGAGCTCGGCGGCAAGAGCCCGCAGATCGTCTTCGGCGACACGACCGACCTCGCCGCCGTGGCGGCGAACGTCGCGGTCGCGATCTTCTGGAACATGGGCGAGAACTGCAGCGCGGGCTCGCGGCTCATCGTCCACCGCTCGAAGAAGGCGGCCCTGCTCGAGGCGATCGAGGCGGAGCTCGCGGCATGGCCGGTCGGCGACCCGCTCGATCCGGCGACCAAGATCGGCGCGCTCATCTCGCGCGGCCAGATGGAGAAGGTCCTCGGCTACATCGACATCGGCCGCCAGGAGGGCGCCCGCCTCGTCACCGGTGGCTCGCGGATCCTCGAGGAGATCGGGCGGCTGGTTCGTCCCGCCGACCGTCTTCGACGGGGTGACGAACGACATGCGGATCGCCCGCGAGGAGATCTTCGGGCCGGTCCTCTCCGTCATCGAATTCGACACCGAAGCCGAGGCCGTGGCCATCGCGAACGACACGCCCTACGGCCTGGCCGCGTCGCTGTACACCCACGATCTCGACACCGCCCACCGCGTCGCCCGCGAGCTGCGAGCCGGCGTCGTCGGGGTCAACGCCTACTCCGAAGGCGACATGACGACGCCGTTCGGCGGCTACAAGCAGTCCGGCTTCGGCGGCCACGACAAGTCGCTCCACGCCCACGACCAGTACACCGAGACGAAGACCGTCTGGATCCAGCTCCGGCCGCCCGCCTAGGTCA